>CAZHLJ010000009.1:0-56843 GCA_964533215.1 uncultured Muribaculaceae bacterium | reverse complement strand
ACTGGTTCACTATCGGTCTTCTATTGGTATTTAGCCTTACGGGATGGTCCCCGCAGTTTCAGACAGGATTCCTCGTGTCCCGCCTTACTCAGGATACCGCTGTCTCACATGATCGCTACGAATACGGGACTATCACCCTCTCCGGCCCGACTTTCCAATCGGTTCTTCTTATTATCATGTGAAAGTATCGCGGTCCTACAACCCCGCCATTGCCGAAACAACGACGGTTTGGGCTATTCCCCTTTCGCTCGCCACTACTCAGAGAATCGATTTTTCTTTCTTTTCCTGCAGGTACTAAGATGTTTCAGTTCCCTGCGTTGGCTCGTATAAATACGTGACTGGCCTTCAACCAGCCGGGTTCCCCCATTCGGACACCCACGGATCAATTCTTGTTTGCAGATCCCCGCGGATTTTCGCAGCTTACCACGTCCTTCCTCGCCCATAGAAGCCTAGGCATCCTCCGTTCGCCCTTAAGTAACTTCTTATAGTATGAAATTGCAGTCCCTTAATCTTTCAATTAAACAGACCCAATCAATTTTTTTTCGCTCGAGATGAATCCAAAATACATTGCTGTATATTAATTCTATCTCCATTTTTTACCTCTTTATCTCTCTCAAAACGTCAAAGAACTGTCCGTTTTTTCTCAAACGGGCTGCAAAGGTAGGGACTTTTTTTAAATCTCCAAATTTTTTTAGGAATTTTTAAAACTAATTAATCCATATCAGCAATTTTGCTATCTTGCCTCAAATTATTGACAATATGAAGAGAATTTTTTTAAGCTGTTTATTTCTATTTTTCCTTCTTATTCAAGAGGGTAAATCCTGCACTAATTTACTAATTACTAAAGGAGCATCCAAAAATAGCTCTACAATGGTAAGTTACTCTGCGGATTCACACACACGTTATGGGACACTTGTGTTCTATCCGGCACAGAATTATCCAGAAGGGACGATGCTTAAAATATATGAATGGGGAAAAGGAAGGTATCTTGGTGAAATCCCTCAGGCCAGACAAACCTATTCCGTAACCGGCAATATGAATGAATATCAGGTAGTAATCGGTGAGACAACCTGGGGTGGTCTCAAATCTCAGTACGACCCAGAGGCAATCCTGGATTATGGATCACTGATGTATATAGCTCTTCAGAGGTCAAAAACCGCGCGTGAGGCAATAGGGGTTATTACAAAACTGGCGGCAGAATATGGTTATGCATCCTCTGGAGAATCTATTTCAATTGCAGACCCAAATGAAGTATGGTTTCTTGAAATAATTGGAAAGGCTCCGAAAAAAGTGAATGGAGTCAATCAGAATAAGGGTGCGGTCTGGGTAGCGGTTAAACTCCCTGATGGGACTATATCTGGACATGCAAATCAGGCTAGAATCACCCGTTTCCCATTAAATGATCCTGAAAATTGTCTCTATTCAGCAGACGTAATTTCTCATGCACGCGAACAAGGGCTTTACAATGGAAGTGATAAAGACTTCAGCTTTGCCGACACATACGGCCCTGCAGATGGAGGGACTATAAGAGGATGTGATGCCAGGGTATGGAGCTTCTTCAACCGTTTTGGAGCAGAAGATATGAACAAGTATCTCGACTACGCCTTGGGACGTAATCCTAAAAACAGGATGCCCCTATATGTAAAAGCCAAGGGGAAGATTTCGCTTAAAGATGTCGCCGATATGATGCGTGACCATTATGAGGGCACTCCATTGGATATGACTCAGGATATAGGAGCAGGTGGAAACAGTCTACCATACAGATGGCGTCCTATGGATTATGAAGTAGACGGCAAAACCTATTTCAATGAAAGAGCTATAGCCACTCAGCAGACGGGCTTCTGGTTCATTGGAGAGTGTCGTTCATGGATGCCTAAAGAGATTGGGGGAATTTTTTGGTTTGGAGTGGATGATGCTGCAACATCTCCACTCACGCCTATCTACACCTCTTCTCAAAGCATATCAGATCACTATGCAGAAGGTAACGGATCTATGATAGAATATTCTGAAAGCTCAATGTTCTGGATTGTGAACAGGATAGCTCAGTTCGCATATCTGCGGTACAACCATATTGGTACGGAGGTCCGTTCGATAATCGATAAGCATGAAAACGCCAGAATTGCAGAAGTCCAGGCTATTGACAGGACAGCCCTCTCTATATATGGGCAGGAGAAACAATACTTGGGAGAGTTCCTTACAAACTACTCTGTCAATAGCGCAAACTCTCTTTTCGAAAAATGGAAAAAACTGGATAAATACCTCATGGTAAAATATATCGATGGAAATACCAAAAAGCAGAATCCTGACGGGTCTTTCATGAACAACGGGTTTTCTCCAGTCATCCCTCCAGCACCGGATTTTCCTGGATACACAGAGAAATGGAAGAGGGCAGTCAAGGTCGACTCTGGAAACAGACTGACATTATAGGAGAATGAAGATACTAAATAATATGTTCAATGGCCTGAAGCATTTTGGCTTTGATTTCGGAATTACATAAGTTGCCTATACTCCCCTTGTGAGTGTGGGCAACTTCTCTTTTAGCCTCAAAAGTACCTGACATAACCTCTTTGCCTACAATTTTATAGGCCTCTCTGAAAGGAGTTCCGGAAAGTACAAGCTTGTTGACCTCCTCAACGGTAAATAGATAGTCATATCTGGGATCATCAATAATCCCTTTGTTTACTCTGATGTTTGACAGCATAAGCATTGTCATCTTCAGACAATTGTGCATCCTCTCCATAGAAGGGAAAAGAATATCCTTCAGAAGCTGAAAATCTCTATGGTAGCCGTGAGGAAGATTTGTGCACAACAATGATATCTCATTTGGAGTGCTTTGAATCCTGTTGCAGTTTGCACGTACAAGTTCCCATACGTCTGGATTTTTCTTATGGGGCATTATGCTTGACCCGGTTGTCAGTTCGTCCGGGAATGAGATAAAGCCATAGTTACCACACATATACATTGTACAATCAGCAGCAAGTTTATTTAAAGTAGCTGCCAGCAGAGAGAGTGCGTTTGCCACAACCTTTTCTGATTTACCTCTGCTTAACTGCGCTGAAATTGAATTATAATTCATGCTCTTGAACCCAAGCAAGCTTGTTGTCATATCCCTGTCAAGTGGAAAAGAACTTCCGTAGCCGGCCGCAGATCCAAGAGGGTTCTGGTTTACAGCATTCCAGGCAGCAGCCAATGAGTAGACATCATCTACAAGGGTCTCCGCATAAGCTCCAAACCACAATCCAAATGAAGAAGGCATAGCAATCTGTCCATGTGTATATCCCGGCATTAGTACGTTTTTGTACTCTTCGCTCAGTGACTGAAGCAAATCAAAAAGAGCCTTTATCTCCTCCTTGAAAACCAAGACTTCATCTCTCAGAAAGAGTTTGACATCTACAAGCACCTGGTCATTTCTCGAACGTCCAGAATGGATTTTCTTGCCAGTCTCCCCAAGAACGTTTGTAAGATAAAGTTCTACCTGAGAATGAATATCTTCAACATCACCCTCTATCTTAAAATCGCCGGCAGAAACAACTTCCAGCAATTTGGCAAGCTCTCCTTTAAGAAGCGAAAGCTCTTCTTTCGATAGCAACCCTATACTTTCAAGCATGGTAATATGAGCGATTGAGCCCATTATATCATATTTAGCAAGCCTGAGATCCAACTCGCCATCATTGCCGACAGTAAATTTTTCTACCATCTTGTTAGCTTCTGTACCCTTTTCCCACAATTTACTCATATTCTATAACTCTAAGTTATTTACAAATTTAATGTATCCCTCAACACCACTTCTAATTTCTTCCCTAAGTATGTACTCGTCAGCCCTGTGCGAGCGGGAGGAATCTCCGGGCCCCATCTTGATTGCCGGAAAGTTAATGCGCATCCAGTCAGATGTCGTTGGAGAAATATATCTTTCCAGTCCAAGCGATTTTGCGTTTTTTACAAGAGGATGATTTTCAGAAATTGAGGAGCTTTTATTTGTCAGAGACCGGGCCTTGATGACACTCCTCATTTTTACAGATAGAATATCCATTATGTCTGTATTGGTGTACTGATCAGTTGGCCTTATATCTATAACGAATTTACATCTGTCCGGAACTACATTATGTTGTCTGCCGGCCTCTATTTGTGTCACAGAAACCTTCACCTCACCCATCTGTGATGAGATTTTAGGAAATTTGTAATTAGTAAGCCAATTAATATCCTCAATAGCAACATATATTGCATTTACACCCTCACCTCTTGCAGCATGCCCACTCACACCTTGTGCCAAAGCATCTACAACCAACAAACCTCTCTCTGCAATAGCCACTTTCATGCCTGTTGGCTCCCCTACAATTGCACAACTGATATCCGGGACCTTTTTAAGGACGACGTCAATACCGTTTTTTCCGGAAGTCTCCTCTTCTGCAGATATCACCAACAGAAGATTGAAAGGGAGTTTTCTGTTATTGCCGTTAAAATAAAGGAAAGTCTCTATCATAGAGACAACAGACCCGCCTGCATCATTACTGCCAAGACCCCATATCTTCTCTTCAGAAATTGGCGGATTAAACGGATCTATCAGGTAATCCTCACTAGGCCTTACTGTATCCATATGAGAATTAAGCATAAGTGTCGGCCTGGAAGCGTTGTAATCTTTGGAATACGCTATTAGATTGTTTTTTACCCTTATGCAATCAACTCCTTTTTCATTAAGGTAGTTAAATATGAACATCGACACTTCCTTCTCTTCTCCAGAAAATGAAGCAATTCTTACAATCTTGTGCAAAAGATCTTCTGCATCCGAATAATATTTTCTATCAATTGTCATTTTAACACAGTTCCCTTATTATTTCCTAAATTTGATGCATGCTTGATATATACTTCCGAAACACCGCTTTCAATAGCAGAAAAGGCATTGTCGAGCTTTGGCAACATGCCGCCCGTAATTGCGCCATTCTCTTTAAGAGTCTGGTAATTTGCTCTTGATATAAGTGGGACTATAGAGTCAGGATTATCTTGATCAGAAAGCACCCCCTCCTTCTCAAAGCAATATATCAGTTTTGTATAGAAACAATGTGATAATGAAATTGCAATATTTGAGGCCATTGTATCTGCATTAGTGTTTAGCAGGGAACCATTTCGGTCATGGGTGATTGCGCAGAATACTGGGGTAATTCCCCTGCCGAGAAGACTTTGCAAGAGGCCACTGTTGATGTCTGCTGGATTCACATCTCCAACATATCCGAAATCAATAGGTTCAGGCGAACGTCTTGTTGCAGGCACGATATCTCCATCCGCACCGGAAAGCCCGATGGCGTTGCATCCAAACTTTTGTAGCATTGCCACAATGCTCTTATTTATCCAACCCGCATAGACCATTGTCACAAGTTTCAGCGTATCCAGGTCAGTTACCCTCCGTCCATTTTGCATCTTAACCTCAACACCCATCTTTGCCGAAAGATCGCTTGCCAGAACGCCTCCCCCATGAATCAATATCTTCGGATCCGGGTACTTGCTGAAATCCTTTAAAAAAACCTCGAGAGCAGCAGGTTTGTCAACAATATTCCCCCCAATTTTAATAACAGTCAATTCTTTCATAACCAATAATTTATTAACGGATACCTATAATGTTCTCAACATTTCTCTTAGAACGACCTGAGCCGAAACAACTCTGTTTGCAGCCTCCGGTATCACAACAGAATCGGGACTATCAATAACCTCATCGCTCACTATCATATTCCTTCTAACCGGAAGACAGTGCATAAATTTTGCATTCCGGGTGAGTTGCATCTTACAATTATCAACCATCCAACTTCTATCCATGTTCAATATCTTACCATAATCAGGATCATTGAATACAGACCAATTCTTCGCATATATAAAATCCGCATCCTTGTAAGCAGACTCTAGATCATACTCCACTTTGGCTCTTCCAACAAATTCAGGGGCAAGCTCATATCCTCTTGGGTGTGTAATAACAAAGTCGTAATCCGTTGCATTCATCCACTCAGAAAAAGAGTTGGGAACAGCTTGTGGAAGTGCCTTCGGATGCGGAGCCCAAGTCAACACAACCTTGGGTCTAGCCACTTTTTTGTACTCCTCAATGGTTATCAAATCTGCAAAGCTTTGCAATGGATGACGTGTAGCTGCCTCCATACTGAAGACAGGCTTACCGGAATATTGAATGAACTGATTTAAAATAAGCTCATTATAATCATCAGCCTTGTTCTCTAGATTTGCAAACGAGCGAACTCCAATGATATCACAATATGAAGCCATTACAGGAATTGCTTCAAGAATATGCTCTGATTTGTCTCCATCCATTATCACCCCTTTTTCTGTCTCAAGCTTCCATGCTCCTTGATTGATATCCAGAACAATCACATTCATTCCAAGGTTTAGTCCTGCTTTCTGGGTGCTTAAACGAGTTCTGAGACTTGAATTGAAAAAAACCATCAGAAGAGTCTTGTTCTTCCCTAAATTGCAATCTGCAAAAGGGTTTTGCTTAACCTCTCTCGCCTTTGCCAAAGCTATATCCAGAGGTCCGATATCTTGTACACAGGTGAATTTTTTCATCTCTGGTTAAATTATTTAATTTTGCCCAATTGATTTTCAAAACTGTCAAGGAACAGGTCTATCTCTTCCTTGCTTATATTAAGAGGCGGAAGGAGCCTTATAATATTTGACTTAGCACCTCCAGTAAAAATTTTGTCTTCAAATAGTAGTTTATCCCGAACCTGAGTAAAGCCATCACTCATCTCTATACCAATCATCAATCCAACCCCTCTTATATCGTTAATAGCTCCCTCTCCTTTACCCGATTTCATCTTTTCAAGATTGTCAATCAAGTATCTGCCCATTTCTGCAGCGTTTGAAACCAATGATTCCTTTTCAATAACCTTTAACACAGCAATGGCCGCTGTACAGGCAAGATGGTTGCCTCCGAATGTGGTTCCCAACATTCCTTGCTGGGCCTTGATATCAGGAGAAATCAACACCCCTCCGATAGGGAAACCATTTCCCATGCCTTTAGCTGTGGTAATAATGTCTGGTTTTATGCCGGAATACTGATGGGCAAAGAATTTACCGGACCTGCCATATCCTGATTGCACCTCATCAAGAATAAGTGATACTCCATATTGTTGTGTAACGGTTCTCAGTTCTCTGAAAAACTCATCCGATGGAGCGTAAATCCCCGCAACACCCTGTATTCCCTCAATTATAACTGCCGCACAATCTCCTTTGGAAATCTCTTTCTCCACAGCCTTGATGTCGTTAAGAGGGACAAAAGTAACCTGATGATCAGAATTGAAAGGACTGACAATTTTCAAGTTATCCGTTACGGATACTGCTCCTGAAGTTCTTCCATGAAAAGCCCCTTTGAATGCAATTACTCTTTTCTTTCCGCTATTGAATGATGCAAGCTTAAGGGCATTCTCGTTTGCCTCAGCTCCTGAATTGCACAGGAAGAGAGAATAATCCTGATATCCGCTTACTATTCCTAATCTTTCTGCAAGTTCTTCTTGAAGAGAATTTTGCACAGCGTTTGAGTAAAAACCGATCTTCTCAAGTTGCTCCTTAACCATGGAATTATAGGTAGGATGGGCATGTCCAATGGAAATCACAGCATGGCCGCCATAGAGATCGAGGTATTCATTTCCCTCCTTATCCCAAACCTTACAACCTTTAGCCTTTACAGGTTCTATGGGCCACAATTTATATACTTCAAATATTTTCATTCTGTAATCTAACTTATAATCATTTGTAATCAACTAAAATGCATTACCCTTAAGGCGAAGTCCACAATTCTCTTCCAGCCCGAACATCAGGTTCATATTTTGGACAGCCTGTCCGGATGCACCTTTGAGAAGGTTGTCTATAATAGAGGTAATATGCCAGAACCCATTGTGTCTTTCAACATGGAGAAGCGCCTTGTTTGTATTTACAACCTCCTTCAGGGAGATGCTTTCATCAGAGACAAAGACGAAAGGAGAATCCTTATAGACTTGACTGTAATACTTCCTCATCTCCTCAGGCGTGGTGTTGTCTGAACATTTTGTATAAATGCTCGCAAAAATCCCCCTTGCAAAATCCCCTCTTACTGGAACGAAATTCACAGAAGGAACTTTAGCTCCCAGGAGCCTGGTGAGACTTTTCTCTATCTCCCCCAAATGCTGGTGGGTAAATGGCTTGTATACTGAAATATTTGAATTTCTATAGCTGAAATGAGTGCTTTCAGAAGGTGATTTCCCAGCACCAGTAGATCCGGTGATGGCGTGGATATGAATATCGTCCACCAACGCCCCCTTCAAAGCAAGAGGTGATGTACCCAGAAGTATTGATGTAGCAAAGCAACCAGGATTGGCGATATAATTTGCCGATTTTATCTCATTTCTGAACAGTTCGCTTAGTCCGTATACAAAGTTTTTCTCTCCATATTGGCTTTCCAGGCGGAAATCATTGCCAAGGTCAATTATCCTGCATCCTGTCGAAAGCGGATAATCTTCAAGAAACTTTTTGGAAAGGCCATGTCCCAGACACAAAAAGAGAACATCTACACTTTTCATAGATGATGAAAAATCTTTTTCGTTAGAAAATTTTATGGAGGTCTCACCCAGAAGATCCCTGTGAACTGTAGAAATATCAGCTCCCGCAGACGTGGTGCTAAGCACTGATGAAACCTCCACTTCCGGATGGTTTATCAATATCCTGAGAAGCTCACCTGCTGTATACCCAGTTCCTCCTGCTATAGACGCTTTAATCATTTTTATGTACAGAATAATAGATTTTCAAAGGATTAGCCAATACCTTGGTGAATCCGATAACATCCTGTCCAGTGAAAGACTTGTTCGCCTCTCCGTATTCTCCGAATTTAGAATTCATCAGATCATAAGGACTTTCGCAACCTAATATTGCAAAGTGGTATGGACGAAGCTCTACCTCAACCGTACCGCACACATTCTTCTGAGTATCATCCATGAATGTCTCAATGTTTCTCATTAATGGTTCCAGATACTGAGCCTCGTGCATAAGTTGTCCATACCAGCCGGCAAGTTGCTCCTTCCAATAGAGCTGCCCTTTTGTGAGAGTGTGTTTTTCCAATAAGTGATGAGCCTTCACTAGAATAAGCGGAGCTGCCGCTTCGAATCCGACTCTCCCTTTTATACCGATTATTGTATCTCCTACGTGTATGTCTCTTCCTGCACCGTATGGATTTGCAATGCCGTTCAGCTTGTGTATAAGGCTTACGGGATCCATCTTTTCACCATTTATTGAACAAGGCTCACCCTTCTCGAAACCTATCTTTATTCTCTCAGAGCCTTTCTTTGTTACCTGTGAAGGGTAAGCCTCCTCTGGAAGCACACCGTCTGAATGCAGTGTCTCAACGCCTCCAATGCTTGTTCCCCAAAGACCCTGATTGATTGAATATTTTGCCTTCTCCCAGGAAAAGTCGAAATTATGCTTGTTTAGATAATCTATCTCCTCTTTCCTTGCAAGCCCAAGCTCTCTGATAGGTGCAATAACCTTTACCCCTGGAGCCATTACCTCAAAAACGAGGTCGAACCTTACCTGATCGTTACCTGCGCCAGTACTTCCGTGAGCGACATATTCAGCGTTCATTTTTTGCACAACCTTTAACACCTCCAACGCTTGGAAAATCCTTTCAGAACTTACTGAAAGTGGATATGTCGCATTTTTCAATATGTTTCCAAACAGCAGGTATTTTATGCCCTTGCTGTAATATTCGTTAACAGCATTGATGTTTATATGAGAGGTGGCCCCAAGTGCAAGAGCCCTCTCCTCTATTTTTTTCTCCTCTGCAGGGGTGAATCCACCTGTGTTTACCATAACCGTATGCACCTCCAGATCTCTTTCAAACTTAAGGTAAGGTACGCAGAATGAGGTATCCAACCCTCCGCTGAATGCTAGAACAACTTTTTTCTTCATCTCTTGTATTCTATTTTTTAAAGGAAATTAACGAATTTATCTTTGTCAGAGGAGTTATCAGCAATGCCCTACTTACAGATGCGAGGGTGGGAATAGACTTGTTTTGCTGCTCCTTTCTCTTTGCTACTTCTGCCGGATCATAAAGCAGACCGGTGCAGAGACACATTTTATGGTTATTTCTTTGAAGAATGTCAAAGTTCTTGCATCCTTCACAACCCTTCCAGAACTCCTTGTCATCAGTCAATTCAGAAAAAGTGACCGGTTTGAAACCTAACTCGGTGTTTAGTTTCATTACTGCCAAGCCGGTAGTGATACTAAAAATCTTAGCATCGGGATAAAGCTTTCTTGAAAGGTCAAATATCTTTGCCTTTACCAACCTTGCCAGTCCCGATTTCCTGTATTCATGAGCAATAATCAGACCTGAGTTTGCCACAAATTTTTTATGACTCCATGTCTCAATATATGAGAAGCCGGCAACCTCATCACCATCCAGAGCAATGACAGCCTTACCGGCAATCATCTTCTCTGCAATGTATTCAGGGGTTCGCTTAGCAATTCCGGTACCTCTTTCCAGGGCAGAAATATAGACCAATTCGCAGATTCTCTCTGCATACTTTACATGACTAGAATTAGCCACGTAGATGTTTACATTCATTTTGAATTAAACAGTGTAAAATTGTTAATATGTAAGTGATTTTGCAGGACACAATACCTGCGTGGAAGTGATCTTATAAAGATCTATTATAGCTGCCTTCTCAGGCACATCGTCGGACGTGTCTGTGTTTAAGATTGAAATTGATATGGCGGCTTCTTATTTTCATTGCGGCTGCAAAGGTAAAATAATTATTTAAAAAATTCCTACCTTTGAACATTAAACTAATAAAAATTTAAATAATGGAGGAAAACAAGCCGAAAGGTTTACCGGAAAACGCATACCGCGAACTTAAGCAAGGTGAGGAATATAAGCCTATTATGTCTGCGGAAAAGAGTTACCCAGAGGTCAGTGTCTGGTCTGTATCTATGGGTGTATTGATGACAATTATTTTTTCTGCGGCAGCAGCTTACCTTGGACTTAAGGTCGGGCAGGTATTTGAAGCAGCAATTCCCATTGCAATTATTGCCGTTGGTGTATCCGGCGCCCTTAAGAGGAAAAATGCACTCGGAGAAAATGTCATCATCCAGTCAATCGGTGCTTGTTCAGGAGCAATCGTGGCAGGAGCAATTTTCACTTTACCTGCTCTTTATATTCTTCAGGCAAAATATCCCGAGCTCACGGTTGATTTTGCAAAGGTATTTATGAGTTCTCTCCTTGGAGGTGTTCTTGGTATTCTATTTTTAATTCCATTTCGCAAATATTTTGTGTCGGACATGCATGGGAAATACCCTTTCCCTGAAGCTACAGCCACCACACAGGTACTTGTAAGTGGCGAGACCGGCGGAAGCGGGGCAAAGTTGCTGTTGGTAAGCGGTCTTGTAGGAGGTCTATACGACTTCATTGTATCGTCATTCGGATGGTGGTCAGAAGTCTTTACGACCAGGGTGCTTCCATTCGGTGAGGCAATCGCCGATAAGGCTAAATTGGTGTTTAAAGTAAATGTAGGTGCCGCAGTACTCGGTCTAGGATACATTATCGGGTTAAAGTATGCATTCATAATATGCTGTGGTTCTTTCTTGGTTTGGTTTGTAATAATCCCTCTTATGAATCTGGTGTTTGGCCCTCAGATCATTGACCTCATGAACACCGGCCTTACCCAGACTATAGGAAGCATGTCTCCTGAAGTACTTTTCACTACTTATGCGCGACATATTGGTATAGGTGGTATCGCAACAGCCGGTGTGATTGGTATAATCAAGTCTTCCGGCATTATCAAGTCGGCTTTTGGCCTTGCAGTTAAAGAGATGACCGGCAAAGGAGATTCAACTAAAAAGGTAGCAAGAACTCAACGTGACATTCCTATGAAGATAATCGTTATTGGAATATTGCTTGCGTTGGCTGTAACTTTCATTTTCTTCTATATGGGAGTTGTAACGAATCTATATCATGCAATAATTGCGCTTTTGGTAGTGGGCATAATTGCATTCCTATTTACAACTGTCGCTGCCAATGCGATTGCAATTGTCGGCACCAACCCTGTGAGCGGAATGACTCTTATGACACTTATCCTTGCTTCTGTGATTATGGTCGCCAGCGGACTTAAAGGTACAGCCGGTATGACAGCCGCACTTATAATTGGAGGCGTTGTCTGCACTGCTCTTTCAATGTCGGGTGCATTTATCACAGACCTCAAGATTGGTTACTGGCTTGGTACAACACCAGCCAAGCAACAGACTTGGAAATTCCTTGGAACTCTCGTTGCTGCTGCTACAGTTGGCGGTGTAATGATGATCCTGAACAAAACATATGGATTTGTTGGAGAGAATGCATTGGTAGCTCCTCAGGCAAATGCAATGGCTGCCGTAATCGAACCTCTGATGTCAGGCGGCGGTGCTCCATGGCTGCTATACGGGATAGGTGCTGTCATATCAATATTGCTTACAATATTTGGTGTTCCCGCTCTTGCTTTCTCGCTTGGTATGTTCATTCCTATTCAGCTTAACGTTCCGCTTCTTGTTGGTGGGGCAATCGCTTGGTTTGTCTCAAGTCGTAGCAAAAATGAGGCTCTTAATTCTGCCCGTAAGGAGAGAGGTACACTTCTGGCTTCCGGTTTTATTGCAGGTGGTGCATTGATGGGTGTAGTGAGTGCTATTATCCGTTTTGGCGGAGCAGACCTTACAAGTCCTGAATGGATGGCCTCTTCTGCCGCCGAGCTTCTTGCTTTGGGAATGTATATTCTTATAATCCTATACCTAATATGGGATTCAATGAGAGCCAAAGCTGAAAATTAAACAAGAAAATTAATGAATTATATAATATAATGGAATCAGTATTAGATAAATTTTTACGGTACATATCAGTCGACACTGCTTCAGATCCTGAATCAGAAAGTCAGCCAAGCACTCAGAAACAGCTCGATTTATCCCGTATGTTGGTTAAAGAGCTCAAGGAGATGGGCATCAATGATGTTGCTCTGGATGAATTCGGTTACGTTATGGCTACCATTCCATCAAATCTGCCGGCCGGTTCAAAAGCCCCCAGACTTGGCTTCATTGCTCACGTTGATAGCGCTCCTGATGCCTCGGGTGCAAACATTAAGCCTCAGATTATAAAGAATTATGATGGCGGGGATATAGTTATAAACAAGGAGAAGAACATGGTTCTTTCCGTATCGGACTTCCCAGAGCTTCCTGACTATAAAGGCCAGACAATTGTAACCACAGATGGTACTACTCTTCTAGGTGCCGACGACAAGGCCGGTATTGCTGAGATAATGACCGCTGCAGAGTATGTAATGAACAATCCATCTTTTATGCACGGAGAGATAAAGATAGGCTTTACTCCGGATGAAGAGATCGGACGTGGGGTAGATAAATTTGACGTAGCAAGATTTGGTGCTGATTATGCCTATACACTGGATGGAGGACAGATTGGTGAGCTGGAATATGAGAACTTCAATGCCGCTTCTGCAAAGGTTTATATCCAAGGCAGGAACATACATCCGGGTTATGCAAAGAATAAAATGGTGAATGCTATAATTCTTGCAAGTGAATTCAACGATCTGCTTCCGGTAGATCAACGTCCTGAGTTCACTCAGAATTACGAAGGATTCTTCCACATTATACGTTTCGACGGTACTGTTGAACAGGCTATGATACAATATATCATCCGAGACCATGACATGGATAAGTTCGGTGAGAAGAAAAACCTTATAGAAGAGTGCATTACGTTTATGAACATGAAGCACGGTGAAGGCACTTTCAGACTAGAGCTTAAGGATCAGTACTACAACATGCGCAAAGAGGTTGAACCTCACTACCACATAATTGAAAAGGCTGTGAAAGCGATGGAGATGGCTAATGTTGTTCCTGCTATCAAGCCTATCCGCGGTGGTACTGATGGTGCACGTCTCTCATTCATGGGGCTTCCTTGTCCTAATATCTTTGCCGGTGGTCATAACTTCCATGGCAAATACGAGTATGTTCCGGTTGAGAGCATGGAGAAGGCGAAGGATGTTGTTCTTAACTTGATTTCACTTTATGCAAAATAACTAATATCCTGGTTACGGGATATTCTGAGCATTATTATGAGGGCTGTCTATTTTAGGCAGCCCTTGTTTTATATTCATTTGTCATTTCTGCATTGGATTCACATTGCTAGTCAGATATTTGGGATCAAATTAAAAAGTAGGTGGAGAAGTAAATTTCAGGTGGAGGCAAAAGTCTGCAGGCATGGCAACAGCATTTACACAATTTTGGTCAAGGTGCTTTCGATAGAAGTGTGGTTTTCGGATATCTGCACCGGGATTACCCACTATGCGTTCATGTCGCTAAAAAACAAATGCGCCCTTTTGATTATGCTGGTATAGATTTGGAGACAGGTCGCCGGTTGTTTTTTTACGCGGCATTCACTGAGTGGGTGCCCAATCCCTCCATACAAGTATCCTTCAAACTCACACTTCTCTTTTTTTGCACCTTGCCTGGGTTGGAAATGGATTCATACTTTTCAATTTGACCCGATATTTGCATATGAACTGACTATCAATAAATATCAATTATGAAACCTTACATCTTTTTAGTCTTGTCAGTATTTGTATTCTCCCATTTGAATGCTCAGACATTGCAGGTAAGAGTAGTGGATTCCAACGGAGAGGCTCTTCCGTATGCGAGTGTATACATTAATGGAAGCCATATCAGTGCAACCAATTCTGAAGGCTTCAGCATTATACCTTTCAAAAAGTTAACAGATGGAGACACCATTACTTCCACGTATATTGGGATGAATACCTCTTCAATTATCTTCAATAAGGCATTGAAGGATTTGGCAAAATGCACGATTGTCCTTAAAAATGATAGAGAATATGAACTTGACCCAATAGTGGTAAAGGCAATTGCAAATGATGACTGGAAATTCTTTCACAAAAACGCAAGAACCCACGAAACATTTTTTTATCAAACCGCTGTTGCCAAAGGGAAATTCAATGCAGATATACTATTATCTCAGGATAAAAATCTGCGCAGGATTGAAGGGAGTTTTGAGTTGAAGAATATGATGCCACGCAAAGTCCATGCTACAGATTTTTATAAATACTATTTTGCAGAATTGTCAAAAATTGAGACATCCGTCCAAGATACTGCTGTCAAGAGAAGAGCTGCGACTGCCATCAAGTTGTCTATCAACATAACATGTCAAGTCATATCACGTATCCACTGGGAACGTTGGAATAATTCTAAGTATTCAAAAGTAAAATATTTAGGGTTGAATGACAATCATCATTATTTCAGAATAGTGTATACAAATAAAGAGTTCAAAGATTCACTCTGTTTCCAGACGCTAGTCTCAGTAAACAAGGATAATAAGGAGATTGAAAAGGTTGAATACTACGCACCTCATAAAGTCCATAGTGGTTCTTTGGAGAGAAAAAAGATAATATCAGCCGTTTGCAAAAATATTGCATACAAGAAAGGCAAAAGAGAGGCAACTCTTACTATTCCTACAGAAATTACTTATAATGGAAAAGTTATAGACAACTCTACCATTGATATGACCCTTAAGGGTATTACATTTCAGATTGTCAATTAAGACTGATGTTTGTATATTTGTATTAACAACTACTCGAAATTTTAATTTAAAAAAATATGCTACTTACAACTACTGCAACTATCCAAGGAAGAGAGATTGAAATATATTTCGGTCTGGTATCCGGAGAAACTATAATTGGCGCCAACATCATAAAGGACTTCTTTGCAGGCATTACCGACATAGTCGGAGGTCGCTCAAATTCTTATGAAAGAGTCCTTAAAGAGGCAAAGGAAGAGGCTCTCAAAGAGATGTCTGCACAAGCCGCTGCAATGGGTGCAAATGCCGTTATTGGCATCGATCTTGACTACGAAACCGTTGGAAGCTCCATGCTTATGGTTACTGCTGCAGGCACTGCCGTAAAAATCAAATAGTTCCACTTAAAAAATATTGACTCGTGTATAATTTCGATAAGATAATTTCGAGAGAGGAAACTTCTTGTGTCAAGTATGATTCACGAAAGGAGGTATTCGGGACAGAAGATGTGCTGCCAATGTGGGTGGCGGACATGGATTTCCAGTCACCACCTGCAGTTTTGGAAGCTGCCAGAAAGCTTTGTGATCACGGCGTTTTCGGCTATACGTTCAGATCTGAAGGTTCAATTCAGGCATTTATCAACTGGGTTGCTAAAAGACATAATTGGCAAATAAAGCGAGAGTGGATAACCTCAAGCCCCGGAATTGTAACAGCCTTACCTCTTGCAATAAGAGCTTTTACAAATGCGCGTGACAAGATAATGATCCAAACTCCTGTCTATCCTCCATTCCATACAGTGGTAAATGAGAGTGGCCGTCAGCTTATATGTAATTCTCTGATTCTATCCGAAGGAGAGTACCAGGTTGACTGGGAAGATTTTGAGGTAAAACTGAGGAGCGGCGTCAAGATGTTTATACTCTGCAACTCTCACAATCCTCTAGGAAGAGTATGGCGTAGGGAAGAGCTGAAAAGAATGGGAGAAATTTGTTGTAAATACAATGTGATCATCTTCTCCGACGAGATCCATGCAGATCTTGCTCTTTTCGGCAATGTGCACACTCCCATGGCATCAGTATCTGAAGAGATAGCATTGAGCACTGTCACAGCAATGGCACCAAGCAAGACTTTCAATATTGCAGGGATGCTTAACTCAGTAATAATCTCCTCTTCATCCAAACTTCTGGATAGCTTTAAAAAAGAGCTAATGCTGATGCATCTGGACCTTGGCAACATATTCGGACATGTAACCATGGAAGCTGCATATAAATATGGAGAGGAGTGGCTGGAAGAACTTATCAAGTATCTGGAGAAAAATGTTAATTATGTCTGTGATTTCATAAGCAATGAGGTTCCCTCAATTAAGCTTGTCAGGCCACAGGGATCTTTTCTTCTCTGGCTGGATTTCCGCGAAACAGGTTACAACCACCAAGAGGTAAGCAAAAGACTTATTCAGATTGCCAAGCTCGGAATCAATGATGGTGCGGCTTTTGGGAAGGAAGGTATTGGTTTCCGACGCATGAACATAGGAGCACCACTTTCAGTTGTCAAAGATGGAATGGTTAGACTAAAGAGGGCTTTCTAAAGCCAATATCTCAGCGGACATTCCTCGAAACCCAGTCGGCAAAATCATTCATGAATCCTTGCAAGAACACACGGGTTTTGTCATTAACAAGACTTCCATTCTCGTCAAATAGGCTATATGCATTCCCAATATATGCCTCCGGCTGCTGCATTGCAGGTATATTAAGGAAAGTCAGTATTTGTCTTAGATGATGGTTTGCTCCAAACCCGCCTATTGGTCCTGGGGATACCGAAACGATGGCTCCCGGCTTGCCATTCCACACACTTTCCCCATACGGTCTTGAACCTACATCCAAGGCATTCTTTAATACGGCAGGAATTGAACGATTGTATTCAGGTGTTACGAAAAGGACTCCGTCAAAGTCACTAAGATTATTACGGAATTCAATCCACTCTGCAGGTGGAGCTGCATCGAAATCTTCGTTGTACATCTGAAGTTTCCCAATTTCCAAGATTTCCAGATCAAGCGATTGAGGCGCTAAAGATATAAGCGTTCTGGCCATTTTGCGATTTACAGATTCCTTCCTGAGGCTTCCAACGATAACTGCTATTTTATTTGTTTTCATACTCTATTTATTTGTACTATAAACAAAAAAGGCGCAGTTTTGTTCAAAATGAACATTGGGCTGACTATTTAACAGCCTCTCCTGTAAGTGACCAACCTGTAATAGTAGAGATATAAGGAATAAGACTCATTGCGATTTTCTTCTGGCCTTCATAATTTGGATGCCCGGAAGATCCCTGATCAGAATCACCGTTGTAAACTCCATTAAGATATGCTGTAAAATGAAGGTTTTTGTCATTACTGTTGCTGCAATACTCCTGAATATATGCAAAAGCTGGACCCTTAGGTGGAGCAACACAAAGAACAGGAATATCACCATACTTGTCTCTTATCTGATTTATTATCTGGCCATAAGCCTTTAAAAATTCTTCCTTGAGAGGATGTGGCTTTGTAGAAAAATCATTCGATCCAAGATTTATAACAACCAAATCCGGATAATAATCCTTGAAGTTCCATACTGAAATGTCCTTATCCCAATCAAAAGTGTTAAGCATGAGATCTTTCATTGTGCGTTTCGATACCCGTGCAGTATCTCCGTAATTGCGGGCAGCTCCTCTTCCGGAGTGGGAAATCAAAGTATAGTCGGCATTAAAATATCTGGATATTATACATCCATAAGCCAGGTTGCAGTTTTCAGTTTCAACTTTGAATGGTTCTCTCTTTGACAGCCCCTCGGTGCCATATCCACATGTGATTGAATTACCGATAAATTCAATATGTCTCTCTCTCTTTACATCTGACTGCAAGAATCTGCCTTTTGCAGATAGTCTGAAACTATGAATAGTTGTTTTACCCTGCTCTCCTTCGCTTCGTTTTTGGAGCATCAGTGAGTGCAATCCCTTTTTCAAACCATCTGCCAACACAACAAGGGAATCTTTGCCAGAGGTTGTGACAACGCCCTTGAGCTGATTGTCTATAAACACATTGTAATAATTCTTCTTTGTATCTGATACGATCATGGCACAATAATCACCTTCGAATCTGGTCATAAGATATGTTCCGCTCCAGTCAAAGCTGACGCTTCCGGAATTCAGCTTGATAACCCTTCCTACATAACGGATATTCGGATCATCGGCGCGGAATGTTTCAGTCCGTTTCTGCCCAAATGCTCCTGATAGAGACATCGCTACTAAACATAATACAAGAAGTATCTTTTTCATCAGTAAATATTTATAAATCTATTTTCCCCTTTCGATAAAATTTCCATATATGTCAACGCCAACCTTGTTGAATGGATCTACTATCCAATCTATGATGACGGCACACTCGAGTCTTGTAAGAGCGCGTTCCATATTAAAATACCCGAGTCCAAGGTCATCCCAGTCAGCCTTCAACCTATCTGCAATTTCCGCAGAAGTTGCAGTAGCAGAAATGGATGAGAGAATCCAGCATAATGATTTAATAGTGACATTATCCTTTAAATTGTCGGATGATATTTTTCCGGGGTAAACATCCATCAAGCCAGACACTAGTTCCTTCTCACTTATTAGAGAATCCACCCTGAACCAAGTCTGGTTTTCCCAACCCTTGTTCATGCCAATGCCCTTTATTATGCCGGTCGATCCTATTCTCTGAATAGCTTTGAAGTGTCTGTGTGTGGAAGGCAGGTCAAGGAATGGCATCAAATAACCTCCGGCATTGAGTATTGAATTCTGCACCTCTCTTACAGAAACCTGGGAAATATCCTTAGAATCTTTAACTGCAATGGCAGCCAATGCTCCTGCAGCCTGACCAACCTGTAAGACAACTGGTTGAAGACGTGTCGTTCCGTTAACCAAATTGGTTACGGAGATAGATTTTTCAGCAACAATCAAACCTTTGACATCCTTTGGAATCATCACTCCAAGAGGCAATCCGTATGATGGCACAGGATGGAAATAGAGATTTGGAAGGTTTTCCCATTCAGGGTATCTGGTATGATGTTGGTCTACGGGATAATCCCCTACGGCAATAGAGGTCCTGTAGAGTTTTTGCTGCTGATTGTATGGATCACTTATGTGATTTATGGTAAATCTTACTACCCCATCAATTCTACGAGACTCCCTATGATAAGGAATAAATGGAAGCCCGTCCTTGGTCGGATACTCGTCGTCTGCCAGTCCAAGTCTGTTGAAACCCAATTCTGTCTGAATGTAGTACAAAAAAGAGAGAGAGTGGTTCTTTGCCTTTTTCAGAGACTCCTCTCTTTGACTATCGGTCATTTCCAGCAGATTCAGATAATAATCATTACCCTCTACAGGCCAGTTGATCATATATTTTTTATTTGGCAGCTTGCCGTATGTAATCATTTTTTCGGGGCTCCAACGTCTCTCCTTCTCCTTTGGGGTCACACATTTTTTGCTGATAGTGGAACAGTAGAAAAGAGAAGGGTTGTATCCATCCGGTTTTTCAATAGTAACATCCTTGTCATATTCCTTCAATATCATGACATAAGTAAGATCCTGCACTATATCATTCTCCTGCGAAGGTGATTCAGCCTCTCCTGTTATATATCTCGAATCCATCCCGATATCATATCTTACTCCAAGCTCCTTGGCCACATCTCCCAGCTCTGTGGCATCTATTATCACTTTTGCTTTAATATTCCGGATCGAGCTGTCTTTCTGTATTGACACACTCCAGTATTCCTCTCTCCTTTCGAAAGTTGTGGGAAGACTTCTATACCACACTTTAAGGTTTTTCTCTTTAGAAGCAATCTGTTTAAAGATCATATTTCCAACAGAAGGTTCAAAAAGAATATTGCTCACCCACCCGGTCTTGAGAGCATTCTCTCCTCCATAATGGTTGTTCAGTGAATCTCTGAATTCACCCCAGAATCCCCCTTTAAGCTTATAGTTCCCGTCAAATGCGCTGACCCCGGCAGAGGTTAGCATGCCACCAAGCCAATCATACTTCTCTACAATAAGAGTCTTTGCTCCCTGTCTGGCAGACTGAATTCCTGCCACAGCGCCACTGGTTCCACCTCCAATAATCAGTACATCGTACTTTTCATATACCTCTTCTTTATATCGGTTACCAAAACGGTCGGTTGCAACTACCTCAATCTTTTTAGTTCCCGCAGAAGGCTTGGCCCTATAATAATGATCAGAAGGTGATGGATAGATCCATTTGTGATCAAGTTTCTCAGTGTTGGAATATAACTCTTTGGCCAAAGGATCGTATGCCTTAAAACGCTCCATCAGCCCTTTGTTAACTCCATCTTCGTACAACTCCACCCTCCAGGATGGGTCACTATTCCATATATTTGCAACTACATATCCCTTAAATTCAGGATAGCCATCGTCACTATATACATTCATTTGATAATCTTTGACATGACCTACTGATTTATAGTACCATCCAATGCTGTCGCCAATCACCTCAAATACCCCATAACCATTAGGAGTGCCATCTGTACACAACTCTCCTTGCCACCATGCTCCTGACAATGCCGGCAAATTGTGTTCATATAGCCTCGGAGCAATCTGTTGATTGAAGGTGGTATGTGTGTGTCCGGAAATAATATGTGCATTGAAAGGTCTCAGAAGATCATACAGCCCCTTATGATTAGTCATTGTGAAACCAGCCTTATCATAACTGAATTGTCTTCTATCTTCCGGCTCACAGCTCGACGGTATATGAAAGCTGATTACTACTGTTGAGCCTTTCGCAATTGTTGATAGATCTTTCCCCAGCCAAGCCAGCTGTTTTTCTTCCAGATAACCTATGTAAAAGTAGTCCCTGCCAATATAGAAATTGTCGTTAAGCACCACATAGTGGACCTTGCCAACGTTGTATGAATAATAGGTTGGACCATACATCTGTTCATAATCCTTGTGGCTTGTCTCAAACGATCTTCCCCAATTGGTCATATCATGGTTACCTATACAGTTGTAAAAAGGAATTCCCGATTTGGAAATTGTATGATTATACATTTCATAAAAAGAATGGTTGCTCGATATTATATCCCCACAACAAATGCCATGGAAAGGTATTCCTTCCTTAAATTCGCTTATTGTCGATTTTATATCCTCAGCAGCTTTTTCAAGTTTTACAAACTCCTTCTGAGCCCAGATCTGCGGATCGGCAATGGCGATGAAAGCATGATGAGTGTCGTCCTTGTCCTTCCTTATCAGTGAAAAATCATATTTTTTACTTGTTGGGTTAAGTTCCTTATAAAATCGTATCACTCCGTCTGAAACAGGGGCATTATAACCTGAAGGTGTTGATATATAGACAAAGCGGGCACCAGAAATGCTGCTGAGCGAATACCTGCCATTAATATCTGTAACGGCAAAGTCAATCCCATCGGTCACCACGACACCAGACAAAGGTTTCCCTTCGCTGGTCACACGCCCCTTAATGACTCTGATTTCAGAACTCCACGTTGTGATGCACAGAGACAGGAAGAGAAACAGGGTGATCAAGCGTTTCATAACATATCTATTTACATTTTTCAAGCACCTGGCTTATCTGGTAGAGTCCGCGAGGTATATGGAAACACCCTTTCCATTTTCCACCTTTAAGATCCAACAGCACCTCCCCCCTTCGGTTCAGGTAGCCGAACCATTCAGGATATTCCCTATCCTTAAAGTTTGCCCATGTGTATTCGTGTACCCTGTTAAACCAATCAAGACACTCTTTTGAGCCTGTAAGCTGATATCCTTTTATCATGGTTATCAATGTCTCGATGTGAACCCACCAAAGTTTCTGGTCCCATTCAAGTTGTTGGGTTGGATGTCCATGAGAATCCATAAAGTAGAAAATCCCTCCATACTGTTTGTCCCAACCATAATCAATAGTCTTAAGAGCAATATTTACAGCTTTTTTTATAATATCTTCGCGACCAAGCTTAACCCCAAGATCCATAATGAACCACATAGACTCCAAAGAGTGTCCCGGGTTTATAAGCCTTCCCTCAAAAGTATCTGATAGTTTGCCATCCAGCGTCACATTCTCCATTATAAGTCCAGTCTCTTCCCTGTAGAAAACATTCATCACCTCGTTCAAGCATTTCTCTATAGTACTATCCATAATGGACTTATCTATAAGATGCTCTATTTCCAAAGAGAGATTGCAAAGAATCATCGGGAAAGAGAAACCCTTCAAATCTCTAGTTCCAGGAACGGTTTTATTCCATATACCTTTCGTATTATCCTGCTTCTCTATAATTCTGTCAAAAGTTCTCTTTGCTATCATGGCATACTCCTCATTATCCGCCGCAATGCTGAGCTGAGCAAAAGCCATTGCTGCAAATGTATAGGAGAATATATTGTATGGCTGCACAAGTGGTCTTCCCTCACGTGTAAGAGAAAAGTACCAATTATAGTTGCCATCATGTCCGTATTTCTTTAGAAACTCGGCACCCTTTATCGCACAGTCAAGCCATTCCTGACGTTTTTCCAGCTTGTTGTAAAGCATGGAGAATAGCCAGACCTCCCTACCCTGGAGCCAAATAAATTTATCCGTATCGTAGACTTTTCCCTCTCTATCCAGACATGTAAAAAATCCGCCATAAACATCGTCCTGAGATTTGTCCAACCAGAAAGGTAAAATATTGTTAAGCAGCTCATCCTTGTATTGATGAGCAAGTTGCTGAAATTCCATATTCAATTTATTATTTTTCAAGAGATTTTAAATATTCTAAATACCTGTCATACAGGTGACCCGCCTGAAGGTATGCTGACTGAGGGCTCATAAAATGAGAAAATTCGAAGGTGACAGCATTTTCAATGCCTGCCTTTTGGGCCAACCCCATTTTAAGGAGAAGTTTGTCCCATTTGATGGGCAAGAATTTGATAGGCATATCTCTATCGAATGTCTCTGAATTTGTCCAGCATTCCAACCCGTATTTATCTGCAAGCCTCTTGTTCACTTGCAGAAAATCCACCAGCTCATCATATTCCACATGTCCATCCTGAAAAGCTACAATATCCACTGCACCTTGTATGCCGGCAAATATTTCTTCCCACTCCCTCTCATGTTCACTCAAAGTAACAGCTCCCTCTTTTTTAGTAGCAGAGTTATACTGACTTATATTTTTCGATCCGTCTATATAGGGAGAGATCATTGTAGGCAGCCCTCCTGAAACCTCCTTGCAATAACGCCCGAGGCTTGCATAGACATCTATTATCTTTCCAGTCTTGCGACTACATTCCTGTGTTATATACCATCCCGCAAAAGATTTATGGCTGCCGTATTTGTCCCAGACTTCATCAATGACCTGTTTGTTGATGGCTATCTCCTTTTCATAATCTCCGTTATTCCAATATTTGCCTGAATCGTACAGACCAAAAAAGAATTTCATGCCCCACTTGTCACTTAGCCTCAAAAACATATCCACAAGATCCACCGGCGGAGTATAGCATCCCTCCTGGATTGTGAGTACTTGTGAAGGGAAAGTCTGCCAACGGCGATATCCGCTCCTTATCAGTATCACTGTATCAATATCTGCCTTTTTCATATATCCGAAATCTCTGTCCCACTCCGGCTCTCCCCAGTTTTGGTGAGGTATGTCATGGCTGATTTCGTCCAGAAAAGTTCCTTTGATTTTCATATCTTATTATGCTTTACCTTAGTAATCCACTCTTTTTCAAATATCCGGCCCATATTATATATGCCTGAGGATGAATATGCAGGCCATCTTTGGTCAAGGAGAGCTTAAGGTCTCCATTTTCATCAGAAAGCAGGCTTGCAATATCCAGGAATCTGACACCCTCCTCCTCACACATTTTCTTTATCTTGCCATTCAGTTCCCTGATAACAGGATTTGCACCTTTGACCTTGGGATATGCCAGACGATTGTCATTTATTGGAAGAACACTTTGTACATATAATTTACATTCAGGAGCCATTCGTGCCGTAAGTTTTACCATTTGCCTCAAATTAAAGACAATGGTATCCAATGGAGTATTAAGAGAGATGTCGTTTATCCCTGCCATTAGAAACAACTTCTGAGGCTCTGACTCAAGAATAGATGGTAGACGGTCTAGTATTCCATATGTATTGTCTCCTCCTATTCCTCTGTTTTCAACATTTTTTGATTTGAAAAGAGTGCTCCACCATCCCTGTTCTGTAATACTGTTACCAACAAAAACCACCGAGCCTTTTGGCAATCCTTCCATGTCATGTGCGGCTCTTCTCACATCGTAATATGTGTTCCTGAATCTTGCATCTTTAGAGGCACTTTGGCAAAAAGCGGAATGTTGTGCTGCCACTGTCGTAAGCACCAGTAGCAAGATAAATTTAAGCCCGGATTTTTTCATAATTTTCTATTTTTTTACGGTTGCAGCGTCAATCCCCATCTTAACATACTGCCATTGATTGTTCTGTTTCAAGTGGATCATATCAAAGAAGAAGTATCCGTCTCCAGCATTAATACAAGCATCCACAGAGCTCGAAATTGCAGTTGCTACATCTATCCCCGCAGGAACTGAATTTGGATAGAAGTAGTTTCCATCAGGACCTCCGGAAATTGGGACATCTCCCATTGTCACAGCCTTGGCTCTTGAGCAAAAGCCTTGCATAGTCCACTCGGTTGTTCCATAAACCTTATTGGCTGCCGCATAGGCCCCAATCAAGAGAAAATCAAGGTGATCTGCATATCCGAAATCTTTATACGCAGTAGATGCCCAAGCATAAGTGCCTGAAGTGTTATATTTGGGGCTTGCCCAGTTTACTCCAACATCATAATAACTTGAATACCAACCTCCCACATACACTCCAAACTTAATATCCGGATTTACACTCTTAACCCTGGCTTTAGCCTTTACCACAAAGTCGTGTAAGGTCTTTACACGAAACTCCAGCCACTGTTTATAATAAGTAGGATAAGGTGTGGCAATTTTCCCCACTTCTGTCCCTGCAGGTATTATATCAGCAGGAAAATTGGTGACGCTTTTGCCGATATACTCCTCAAACTTGCTTTTTGTATAGGCAGAAAAGTCACTTTCATATCCATCGAACCGGCAACGATCCAGGACAATTCCGTCAAGATCCTGGTAAGCAGCCAGGTCATCGAGCATGTCCAGAATGTAATTCTGCACTTCCGGTCTTACAGGATTGAAGAATTTTGCATTTTTATCTGATGTCATTATGCTTGTTATCCCACCCGGAAGATTAAGATCCGTAGTCCATGACTTTTTTATGTTATCTCTGAAAACCACACCCTGGGAGCCTAATGAGGTTGTGTTACCTCCCACAAATGTATTAAACCCGGCATGTACTTTAAGACCTAGTTTATGCCCCTCGTCAATGAACGCACGTAAATAGTCCCATGTAGCAGTCCGTTCCACTTTGGTATATCCTGTACTGAGCCATGCACCTAGGTACTTAACCTGATCAACAGCATCCGTAGTGAACAGCACATCTCCAGTTGTAGGTCTGACATCCACTATAACATCGGTAAAACCAGTATTTTTAGCAATTGTCAGGTCTCTGGTAATGTTCTCCACATTGTTTGCAAAATCAGGAAAATTGGCTGCCGCATCAATCCATAGATAGCGAGGCTTACCGGCATTGGTGTTAACGCCGGAGTTATCATCATCCCATTCCCAGTCGGGAGTTCCAGAGCCTTTATCACAAGAGGCTAGCAAACCTGTTGATGCAATAAACATCAATAATGAACCAAGAATAATATTAAAGGTACCTTTCATAAATGTCCGGATAAAATCGATAATTCAGGTATCCCCTGAACGCGGGGATACCTAATTATCTGCAAATTTATAATCTATTTATCAATACAATCAAATTCCCACGCAACTAAACTTCTGCAGTTCCCATCTGTGTAGTACAACCTGAGCTTATAGCCATCGACAGAAGGTATCATCAGGATATCACTGGAAGCAACCACCGGTGAGCCGAATCTGTAGTCATTGGTCATAAATACCAATGAAGGAGATTCGTTGAGTTTGCCTGTGAACTGATCCAATGTGGTGACATCAAACATGAAGCCCATACACTGGCTGTATGTAAAGTGCATACCACCATAAGCTACAACATATGTCGCTTTATTGAACACAACAGCATCGACTGCATTAAAATTAGAGTTGGCACCCCATGTAGAAGTAGCTAGTCTTGCCACTCCGGTATTTGTTACACCATCAACGGCATCCAGCTTGTTTCCAGCTCCGCTGTAGCTTGTTACAAAATATCTGCCGGTAGGGGATGTAGAGGCATAAACAACGTCTACATTAGCCGAGCTCCAGTTTATCACGTTTGAAGGTGATACAACCTCTGCCGGGCCAGGTACGCCATTGGTTACAACCCACCTGATAAATTCGTGGTGTGAAGGAGTTGCTGCCCATGCCCAGGTAGGAACGGTGATTATAGCATTACCATTAATATCGCCCTGAACATTTATCTTGGCACCCATCTTGACACCTACGCCAAGTGTATATGGCCACGATATAAAGAGTGCAGGAGCCTGAGTTACAGAATTGGTCCTATAGATGTTGAACGTTGCATTCTTAGCCGCTAGGTTACAAAGCAACATGTTTCCTGCTTTATCAGAAGTAATTGCTCCTCCGCTTAATGCCATGCTTCCCTCAATAGTCCCTAGTTTCTCGCCTGTTGCACTGTTGAAATAGTACTGCATATTACCATCACTCAAAATCAGATTCGTACCTATGGCTGCAAGAGTAAAGTTTTTACCTGTAGCATTCTGTATTCCATATTTTGTATAAAAATCGTTAGACCACAACTCAGTTGCACTTCCAGTACGGAAACCATAGTTGATCTTAGGAGGAACGGTTTTCTTTACAGTATAGGTTGCCTTGGAGACACCATCCTGGGCTGTGACTGTATACTGCACAGCATTGGCATAACTGCGGGCTACTTTAGGATCCGGAGATATAGTCGCGTGAGAAGATATTGACACATCAGCTGTTGAAGTGCCTAGATTATCCACTGAAATAAGCGATATAGTCTTTGCATCCTCATCAATTACACCAATAATCAATGGGTTGGCAAGAGTGAAGCTTGAAATTGCACATTTTGAGCTTTTCCTTCTCTCTCCTGTTATGTAATATCCCTTTTTAGTTCCATCAGCAAGTGTGACCTTGATGTAGTTTTTCTTTGTAAGATCCATAGTACTAAGAGCAGGCTCTATGATGACGTTGTCATCCAGATTAGCCGTTATCCTCATATTTGTAATCTCAGTAGCAATGTCTGTCTCTTCAGGATAGTTCCATGGAATTGGAATTAATATCTCCTCCTTGTCAGGGTCAGTTACCTGAACCGTAAACTTTGCATTGGCATCACTTTTATAGTCTCCCGAAGCGAATTGAGCCGATACACTGTTGATACCCTGATCGACATCAGTTGCCACCGGTACTTCCGGCTTGTGACATCCGCTCAATATTGCGAGCAGAGCAACAAAATAGAATATTTTATTTTTCATGATTCTCAATAGTTATTGGTTATCTCCACTCTTCATATTGCTGAACTGCAGAGTTATTTGCCAGTTCTGTCTCAGGCATAGGAATTCTGTACAACTTCTCTGGGAAGTATCTGTTCTCCTTATCACAATCTACATATTGGTATGTGAATTTAGCTCCCTCCTTGGAAATTTTAAGTCCATGCACACGACTGTTTGGTCCATTGTACTCAATATGAGCAAGACGCCAACGACGCATGTCCCAATATAGCTGTCCTTCATATGCAAGTTCTATCTTTCTCTCATGCCTGATAGCATTAAACAGGTCTCCTCCGCTTTTGTCTGTATATGGCAACCCCACCCTCTCTCTTATTCTCCTGACATCTGCATTGGCACCAGATACATCGTTCAGCCTGTAGCAAGCCTCAGCACGGTTGAGATAAACCTCCGCCATTCTTATAGATACCCAAGTTTGTGTACTAGGAACTGAATTAAGGTCTGTATGACTCTCATCAACCAGTTTTCTAAGGTAGTAGCCAGTTACCGTTTTCCCTGAAGGATTAGGATCGTCCTTGAACGAAGCCCATCCATCCTGACCACCTATATACGGCTGTATTGTCCTACCCTTCCATGATGCGCCGTTATAAAGAATCGAAGCCTTAAAACGAACTTCAAGTTTGTCATATGGAGGTGTGTCTGTTGTTCCTGTAGATGAGTGCCAAGCCGACCAGTCTGGATAACCGCCAGTTGTTGCAAGCTCATATGATTCAACCATCTCCTGAGTAGGGACTGCTTTGCCACCCATACCAGCTACGTCACCTCCAGGGGTAAAGAGCTTGTCAAAAGAGTGGTTGGGGCTAGTCACCAAATAATTGTATTCCAGAATTGCCTCAGGGTTACCTTTGTAGAAAGATTTAAACGAATTTTGATATTGGGCTACAGTTGTTGCTGATGACAAAGAATATATATTAAGAGCTACAACGGAATCTGCTGCAGTTTTCGCAACCTGCCATCTCTCAGCATATAACATTGCCCTTGACTGCATAGCGAAGGCTGCACCTTTGGTAACCCGGCCTCTGTTTGCTGCTGCCCACTCCTTAGGAAGGTTATGAGCTGCAAAATCCAGATCTGCCTGAACCATGTCCCAACCTTGCGTCTCAGTGCTGAGTCCCTTGTTTTTTGAAATCTTGGATAGATCCTCATCATAAAGGATGACATCCTTGCTTCTCTTAATCAGTTGAAAATAGAGGAATCCTCTGAAGAATCTGGCTTCTGCCTCGAAACGGACCTGAGCATCCTTGTCAAGGTCTGTCCCATATTTCTTAAGTCCCGACAAGAATTCATTTACACGTCGTATTCTTGTGTAAAGATCATCCCACATACCCAGATACCATGATGCAGTTGGTGCAGATATGCCACCATTTGAGTAAGCAAGCATATTGGCAAAACCAACATTTGTTCCGGAAGTCATTGAGACATATTTAAAAGTCTCAGTAAGACCTTCTGTCATACCAACATATGAATCGCCGGTTCCAAATACGCCATAAATATTAATGTATGGATAGAAGCCGTTAACATACAGCTCTACATTCTCAGCTTTCTGCCATACTACTTTATCAGATAGCTTGTCCGTAGGGGTAAGATCCAGGAACTTGTTGCAACCCGACAAACCTATGACACTGATAAGGAATGTAAGTATTATTATTTTAGTTTTCATAATATACATCGATTAAAAAGAAATTGTTATACCGCCCATGTATGTCTTTTGCTGAGGATAGTATCCATTTGTCACGCTTGGTCGTTCAGGGTCGATACCTTGAGGGAGACCGGATAGGGTAAAGAGATTAGTACCTTCCACATATATTCTGATATTGCCAATCTTATATTTACTGGTAAGCTTTTCAGGCAATGTATATCCTAGCTGTCCTGATTTCATACGAAGATATTTACCATCTCGGAACCAGAATGTTGAAGCATAAGCATTATTAGTGTTTGGAACATTAATGGACAATCTTGGGAATGAAGCATTGGTATTATCAGGAGTCCATGCATCCTCAACCAGATATGCAGGAGAGTTTGCACCAGCTTTAAATGGTTTTGTGAAGATTGTATTATCGTCGTTGTAATTGTAGTATGTTCCAGTAAGAGAGATGTCGCAGATAGCACCGGCTGTGAAGAGCATTGATATGTCAAAATTCTTCCAAGCTCCATGCAGATCAATACCAGCTGTCAACTCAGGACGGTTTGGTTTGCCAACCAGAGCACGGTCCTGTGAGTAAGAGATAACTCCATCTCCATTGAGATCCTTGTACTTGATATCTCCAACGCGAGGTCTTGAACCAACAATGAAAGGTGAGTTGTCAATCTCCTCTTCGCTCTGGAAAAGACCATCAGCAACCAGACCGGCCATTACCCATGGAGATTTTCCGGTTCTTTTTGCATAGTCAGGGGTATTAGGACTGTCCATATACTTGATATATCTTGTCTTTGCCCAACTAAGATTCAGTTTTGCACCATACGAGAAGTCTCCTGATCTGCCCTCATAATCCAACATCAGGTCAATACCTTTTGTATCTACGCTGTTGTTATTCACGTAAGTTGTAAAATATCCACCCATAGAGCCCGGCATGCTGGTCTGAGTACCCAGGATATCCCAGGTATAATTGTAAAATGCATCAAACTCCATTGCCAACAGGCCCCTCCACAAAGAGGCGTCAAAACCTACGTTATAGGCAACTGTCCTTTCCCATGTAAGGTTAGGATTGGCAACAGCGGTTGTCATAAGAGCATTTTGGCCAGAACCATTGATAACAACCTGTGAAGTAGGATCACCCATGAAGTTCATTGTACTCAGGAATCCATAAGCTGATACAGGATCTGAACCCAACATACCAACGGATGCACGTATCTTAAGATTGTCTACAAAGTCAAGATCAGCTTTTTTGAAGAAATCTTCATTTGACAACCTCCATGCAAGAGAGAGAGAAGGGAAAAATCCCCAACGCTTACCGCCGACATTTCCGGAAAATTTATACGAGCCGTCATAGCGGCTTGAAAATTCTGCCAGATAACGGTTGTCATAATTATATTTCAAACGCGCAACAAAGCCTACACTTCTATTTGCATTACTAGAGCCGCTTATCGGATGGTCTGTAGGTTTTTGAGCTATATCCAATTCCGGAAGCTCTTCAAAGTAGAATCCCTTTCCATAAGCAGCAAACTTATTTGTCTTATAATCCCTTGCCTCCATCAACACCATTGCATCTATATTGTGCAATCCGAAGGTGGAAGCATAGTTGACACTCGCCTGTGAAACCAGCCTTTGCCATTGATTAAGACCTTCTCCCAATGACCTTTCTGTCTGTCCGCGGGCATCAGTGGTAAGACCATAAGTTATTTCACTTGTGGTTGAACTCGGTATTGTTTCCAGATACAATTTGTAAGGGGTGCTGAAATTTTTCGACACCGTTGAAGAATAGTCGTATGCTCCTGTATATTTAAGGTTAAGGCCCTTAACCCAAGGAAGATCCCATTGGAGATTGATATTTGTCTGAACAGCTCTTGTGACAGACTTGTTGTTACCAGACAACTCCATTGCTGCAATAGGATTAATTGGATTGTTATATCCATTCCTGCTAGCCACGGGAATTCCATTGATCTCTTTTGGAAGATATGGATGCGCAAAGGCTGCCTGCTCTGCAATACTCAACCATGTATATGTATCAGCTGCTCCTACACCTGCAGAACCACCAGCACCATATCCGGGAGTCCTTGTATCACCTACACTTCCAGCAACTCCTACTGACACTTTAAGGTTTTTAGTAACCTGAGCATCAATGTTGCTCCTCAAGTTATAACGTGTGAAATCAAAGTTGCTGATATTACCATTTTGTCCTAAGTAACCTACAGAAGCAAAATATTGAGTCTTATCGTTTCCTCCATTGATGGTGACATTATGCTGTCTTGTGGTTCCTGTACCGAATGTTTCTCCGATCCAGTCTGTATTGTCCCATCCATCATTTGGATTGTTATTTTGCATCAGTGCTACCTGAGCAGAAGTGAAGACAGGCGTATTGCCATCCATTTCACTTGCCTTATTATACCAATAGGCATATCCGGGGCCATCAAGGAACTTAGGAAAATTCGCATTTGAAGAGACTCCATAAGAACCTGTGTAAGTAATTTTTGACTGACCAACCTTACCTTTTTTGGTAGTGATTATTATAACACCACCAGCACTTTGCAAGCCATATACTGCAGCAGATGCAGCATCTTTGAGTATTGAAACAGACTCGATATCATTAGGGTCTATGTTGTCAATAGATCTTGGCAAACCATCAACTATATAGGTGACTCCTGCCCTTGATCCACGTATTCTAAGTCCGGCGAAATCTGCTCCCGGCTGGCCAGACTCCTGTACAGAGGTTATACCGGCAACACGGCCTCCCAGAATACTCGAAATATTGGTAGAGGGAGTCTTCAACAACTCCGATCCCCTGATTTGAGAAATAGATCCCGTTAAGCTTGACTTTTGCTGCACGCCGTATCCGACAACAACTATTTCGTCAAGTTTGGCGGCATCCTCAATCATAACGACATTAAGAGACACTTGTTTAGCGAGACGTATCTGTTGGGTTACCATACCCAGCAAAGAGAACTCAACAACATCCCCCTCTTTGGCAGAGATCCTGAACTCTCCGTTTGCATTGGTAGAAGTATAGTTGTTGGTACCTTTTACAACTATCACCACACCTGCGATAGGATCCCCCTTGGCATCAGAGACTAATCCCTTGATACCAGACTGCGCATAACCAGATGATGCACAGACCAGGAGCAGGAACAACGAGAGCAGCATAGCTCTCATTATCCGGAAATTCCTGAAAATCAAACATACATTTTTCATAGAATACCTTTAGATTAATAATTTAGTTTATTTGTGTTTTTAAGAGATTCCTCAAGATCACCCCACCAGTTATTGGCAATGATATGAGAGACATCGAAGATCATCAGACCATCAGTACTTTTTAGCACTTGAGATACAGCCCTTTTGAACGGCTTCACATCCCCTTCATACTGAGTAACTAAAATCGAGCCTATGACCGGAACCACTCCACATGTAATCTCTTTGGCCATCTCCGCTCCACCTTCTACAGAATACCAATAAGTTCTGCTATTATCCATCGCTGCTTCGGTTCTCTTTCCGGCAACTCCATTTGCCCTGTCAACATCCTCCTTAGTGATATTTGTATAATACAACCCGGTCATATACACATCAAGTAATTCTGCATATCCGGATTTCATGTAATCTTTCGTTGCCCAGTCAAAGATCTTTGACGGATCATATTTCGCGCTTGCCCAATTCACGCCTAGCTGATAATATGTAGGATACCATGCCCCAGTATAATCACCGATTATCAGCTTTTTGTTAATCTGCCTCAGCTCTCTGTGAACGTCAGTAATAAACGACTTGATAATCATGGCGCGCCATTCAACCCATTTATTGAAATGCTTGCCAGGTTTCCACTCCATCTTTCCATTCACTTCCTTCCAGTATAGAATGTCATCAGGATAATTCTCTACTTTTATACCTGAATAGCCTTCAAACTGCTCTCTTGACTGAGGGCTGAAATCCGAAGTTACATTATCAAAACGCATCCTATCTAAAATGAGCCCATCCAGCTTTTTGTAGCGGCTTGTAAATTCTTTCAGTATTTCAAGTTGATATTTGCGTACATCGGGATTTGCCGGGTTAAGCATTCCATTATAGTTCCACTTCATCTCACCTATTGGCATTATCTTTCCTTGCCAGTAGACCTGGGACTGCCATTCCGGATGCTGCTTGTATATTATCCCCCTGTTGAAGAAGTTGTGTCCACCGGCAAACACATTCAAAGAGGCAAACACTTTGAGCCCCAGCTTGTGTCCCGTTTCTATCATAATACCAAGCATATCAAAGTCTTCACTTCTGTAAGCCCCTTCCCATTCACCCATGAACGGCGCAATCTTACTTTTATAAAGCACCTCTCCCATTATGGATTTAACATCAACTACTACGTGAGTGATGCCAACACTCTTTACCTTATTCAAATAATAGTCAATCGAATCTTTGTTCCCAAGTATTTCATAATTGGCCTCACAGTCAAACCACATATATTTCGGTTTTTCCTGTCCGTTTACAAGGGTAAAAGCAAGCATTGCAAATAATAGTAGAATACGTTTCATGTTTCAGCTATATTTAAAAATTTACGTTATAATCCACTACAAACATAATAAATATTTTTTTTATAAAGATATCTATTATTAAATATTTTTAATAATTTTATTCAAGTTCAGAGCGTCGATATGTCTAAATTTAACAATAAGCAATATATACCTATTATTATAATAGCTGCATTATGCTTTGACGGCCAATCTTTCCCAAAAAAATTATCAACAAAAGCAAATTAATAAAAAATTTTATTAATTTTGCCAAATAAACTAAAATTACTATGAGCCTTTCTTGGATTGACATTTCGGTAATATGTTGCTATATCCTGACGGTTTTGGCCATCGGCTTCTATCTTTCAAAAAGAGCGACCAAAAACATAGATTCATACTTTCTTGGCGGCAAGAAGATAAAATGGTACTTTCTGGGACTATCCAACGCTTCCGGTATGTTCGACATATCCGGCACCATGTGGACTGTTGCGATTTTATTTGTTTATGGACTAAAAAGTGCCTGGCTGCCTTGGCTTTGGCCTGTCTGGAATCAGGTTTTTGTAATGGTTTTTCTGGCAATATGGATGCGTAGGTCAAATGTAATGACAGGTGCCGAGTGGATACTTACAAGGTTCAGCGGGAGAGGCGGAAAGTGGTCTCACATAATAGTAATATGTTTTGCAATAATAAGTGTGATTGGCTTCATGGCATACTTCTTCGAAGGTATCGGCAAATTTGCCATAAAGGTTCTTCCATGGGACATGACATGCGACCTGGGGTTCATGACACTCACCTCTGCTCAGTCATATGCACTGCTGATAATAGGAATAACAACATTATACACTTTAAAGGGCGGCATGTTCAGCGTTGTGGCTGCAGACGTTTTCCAATTTTCACTAATGACGATAGCTTGTCTGATTGTAGGATACATCGCATTCACGTCAGTAACCGGAGAGCAGATCTCCGCATTGACTCCTCACGGATGGGACAATCTCTTTTTCGGATGGAACCTCAATCTGGACTGGAATGGTCTTATGCCTGCAATAAATGGCAAAATATCCTCCGATGGATATGAATTGTTCGGAGCTCTAGTAATGATGATGATATTTAAAGGAATTTTTGCAAGCCTTGCAGGACCTGTTCCTAGTTACGACATGCAACGTATACTCTCAACAAAAAAGCCTTCTGAAGCTGCAAAAATGAGCGGTCTTACAATTCTGCTTCTCTATGCTCCAAGATATCTTATGGTTGCCGGACTTGCAGCCCTCTCTATTGTCTATCTCTCCCCAGAGATGGCAGGATTAGGTACCAGTATGGATTTTGAGACAATTCTTCCTGTTGCCATAACCCGCTTCGTTCCAATTGGCGTGAAAGGGCTTTTATTAGCAGGATTATTGGCCGCATTTGTAGGAACGCTTGCCGCATTTGTCAATTCTGCACCGGCATATATTGTCAATGACCTATATAAGAAATACATCAAGCCAGATGCTGCTCCAAAAACATATGTAAGATTCAGCTATATCGCATCTATACTCCTTGTGGTTATAGGAGTGGCATTCGGATTTTTTGCCAAGTCCCTTAACTCTCTTACTCTTTGGATCACCTCTTCTCTTTACGGGGGATATGCAGCTGCAAACGTTTTGAAATGGATATGGTGGAGATTTAATGGATACGGCTACTTCTGGGGAATGCTCTCCGGCCTCATTGCATCTACAACCAAACTGATATTTTTCCCGGAGATCACAGACATCTATTTCTTCCCAATTATCTTGCTGACCTCTTTCATTGGCTGCTTCGCTGGAAGTCTCCTTACAAAGCCGGATACGGATGACATTCTTAAAAAATTCTACAAAAACGTTCGCCCTTGGGGTTTCTGGAAACCAATCCATGCAAAAGTTGTTAAAGAAAATCCTGATTTCGAAGCAAATAAAGATTTTGGAAGAGACGCTCTAAACGTTATAGTTGGAATAATCTGGCAAATGTCTTTGGTCGTTCTTCCTATATACTTGGTAATTCACAAAATGGATGCATTCTGGATTACTCTTGGAGTTACACTGACAACAATGGCAATATTGAAATTCACTTGGTACGACCAACTCTACAAAGCAGATAAAGGCTTCGAGAACCAAGAATAAATGATACATTTGTAACAATAAAACCAACTATTTTTAATGAACACCTCTTTCTTGCAACAATCATATGATGGAAACAAAACAGCCTCTTTAAAAAAAGAGTTGATCCGGCTTTTTGTCATCAATGGAAATTACAGCATAACAGATCTTAGCAAGGAGGTCAACATTAGCGTACCAACAATAACTAAGCTTATCGGTGAGCTCATCAATGAAGGCTTTGTTCTGGACTTTGGAAAACAAGGCACAAGTGGCGGGCGAAAGCCAAATATGTACGGACTTAACCCCAGCGCAGGATACTTTGTCGGGGTTGATGTAAAAAAGGATAGTGTCTCTCTCGGAGTCATAAATTTTAAAGGTCAGTTGGTAGAATACGACGGAGATAAAGCCTTTGTCTTAGAAAACACAAATCAGTCTCTGGACAAGTTGTGCTCAATGATAAATTCTTTTATCTCAAAGCTTTCTCTTTCAAGAGACAAAATTCTGGCTGTTGGGGTGAATCTTTCAGGAAGGGTGAATTCTGAATCTGGCTACAGTTACAGCTTCTACTATCTGGATGAAAAACCTCTCTCAATGCTAATGGAAGAGAGGATCGATTGCCCGATTTTCATTGAGAATGATTCGAGAGCTATGACATACGGAGAGTATATGCTTGGCGAGACCAATAATCCTAAGAATATGCTATTCATAAATGCCAGTTGGGGGCTTGGAATAGGTATAATAATAGATGGAAAATTATATTACGGAAAATCCGGTTTTTCCGGAGAGTATGGGCACTTTCCGTTTTTCGACAACGAGATAATCTGCCGATGCGGCAAAAGAGGCTGCCTTGAGACAGGAGTTTCGGGATCTGCCGTTCACAGGATGTTCATGGAGAAACTCTCAGAAGGACGAGTATCCACTCTTTCAAATCAATTCAGCAAAGGTGAGCCGATATCCTTGGAAGACATCATGGAGGCAGTAATGAAAGAGGATGTACTTGCTATAGAGATTGTGGAATCTGTCGGCGAAGAGCTTGGGAAAGCTATTTCCGGGCTGATTAACCTATTCAACCCTGAGCTGATTGTTATCGGAGGTACACTTTCAAATGCAAAAGATTATATCCTTCTTCCTATCAAAAGTGCAATAAACAAATACTCACTTATTCTGGTGAGCAAGGACACAAAAGTCAAGCTATCCAAGCTTGGCGACAAGTGCGGTATTGTTGGCGCATGCATGCTTGCAAGAAGCAAGACGCTTGGGCTTTTCTGATAAATAACACCCATTCAGCTACAAACGAAGGTCTATTGTTTTTGACTATCTAAAAAATTATATTTGTATATAATCGGATGTGGTTTTTATCTCTGATTATGTATATAAGATATATGGCATTGGAAAAGGATAGTTTCTTTGAGAAATCTTATTTACAACATTTTCCAAAGGTGCAACATATTGCAGACAGCTATCTACATGACAGCGAAAGTGCGAGAAACGTTGCGCAGGAGGTGTTTATGTCCGTATGGGAAACAAGAAGTAAATTTACCGGAGAGAAAGATCTGCTTGGCTACCTTATCGTCCTGACAAGGAACCGATGCCTGAATATTTTAAAAAAACGCACAACAGAAGAAAAGTACAAGAATTATAACTCAAATCTGCTTTTAGATCAGATAAACTATCAAGCACTTTCAAATAACATTACATCAAGAATATTTGAAAAAGAGGTGAGCAAAATCCTGTCTGACACGTTGAACAGTATGCCTGAGAATGTAAAATCAACATTCCTTTTGAGCAGATCGACAAATCTCAAACAGCATGAGATCGCTAAACTTCAAGGAATAGCACTTAGGACAGTGGAAAGTCGGCTAAAAAAAGCATTGGCAATCTTGAGAAAGTCACTTAAAGATTATATTGTAATTATTATACTTTTCTCAATCACAATTATACGTGGATTAATCAAGAGTTAAAGAATTTGAAATGGAAGATATAGATATTATAAAAGTGATAAGGGGTGAGGCTTCTGATGATGAATGCTCCAGAGTCTTAAGGTGGATAAATGAGTCAGAGGATAACCTCAACTATTTTTCCGGATTAAAGGCTCTATGGACATTTTCAGCCATGCCTGCCGACAATAAAAATGAAGCTGCAGAAAAACCAAAAAGAATCTACATCCGATATTTTTCAGTTGCGGCGGCGGCAATTATTGTCTTGTTGGTACTGAACCTTTTTGTCAATGGAGGTTCATTCTCTTCTTGGCAGTCCAAATCCCATAAAGCAGTTATATTGTCTGAAAAAACCAACATAAGAACTATGTATGTGGAAAAAGGGGTCAAGGGAAAGGTGACTCTTCCCGACGGTTCCGTTGTCACTCTAAACTCCGATTCAAAAATTGTATATCCGGATAATTTTATCGGTTCCACAAGAGAAGTCGAATTATCTGGCGAAGCATATTTCGACGTTGTCAAGGACTCCTTGAAACCGATGGTTGTAAATACTGCCAAAGGGGTAAAAATAAAAGTTCTGGGAACAAAATTCCTGCTTAAATCTTATGCCAACGATAATGAGACCAAAGCGATACTATATAGTGGAATTATTAATCTCACCACAAAAAGCGGAAAGAACGGAGAGGACAAGACCATCCAGATGAGTCCGAACGATTGTGCGGTGATTCCTGACAACGGGGAACCTATGCTGACCAAGGATGGAAAAGAGAGTAATGACAGTGCATGGATGAGGGGGGAACTTATTTTTAACAAGACTCCGATGACTGAAGTTTTAAAAATTCTTGAGAGATCGTATGGAAAGAGTTTCATAGTAAACGAAAAGTCTCTTTACAATTACAATCTGAGTGCATCATTTAAATATGAATCTCTCATTCAAATACTTGAAATGGTTGAATTCTGTACAAACGTACAATATAAAATTGATGGTGAGAGGGTAATTTTTTATTAACAATGTGGTTTTATACATGAATAGTTGTATTTAAGTAAAACCACAATTAATAACTTTTATGAAGAACACAATTACGTCAAAAGGGAGAATAGTATTGACTCTACTCTCTTTTTTGCTTTTATTGACTCCTGTCGGAGTTTTTGCGCAGAACATCTCTCTGAATTACAAGGATGTGCCATTAAAGGTAGTATTAAACAAAATCAGCGAAATCTCCAACTACAAATTTGTTTACACCAACAACCTGGATGTAGATAAAATCATTGTGACAGCTGTATTTGAAGAGCAGGATGTTAAAAAGGTAATGTCCAAAATGTTTTCTGACAACAACATCTCTTATTCCATTAAAGGAAAACAGATTGCATTAGCTCCTATTAAACCGAAACCTATGGCTCCTGTACCCGCAGGCGATAAGCAGAGAGTTGAAAGTGATGGGAAAGAGGGTATTACAATCCAAGGAGTTGTCACAGACGGCTCCTCTGGATTCTCTGTACCAGGAGCAAGTGTGAAGTCCAAGAAGAACAGCAAGATTATTACCTTGACAGACTTGGATGGGAAATATTCAATAACCACTGCTCCTGACGACATTCTTATTTTCTACTCACTAGGAATGAAGGAGGTTGAAATTCCAATAAACAGAAGAAATACCATCAATATTGTCCTTGACGAAGACATAGTAAAATTGGACAACATCGTAGTAACAGGTTATCAGACTCTTTCAAAAGAGAGGGCAACAGGTTCCTATTCTACCATAACCTCAAAAGATCTGGAGAACAAGCTTCAACCATCGCTTCAAAGCATGTTGGAAGGCAACTCCGCCGGAGTGGTTACAAACAATGGTAAAATTGAAATCAGAGGTGTATCTACAATTCAGGGTGTCTCTACCCCTCTTATTGTTGTAGATGGATATCCTTTGATAGGGAGCGGTGTGGGACTCGAAACTGTCAACCCGGATAATATTGAGAGCATTACAGTTCTCAAAGATGCTGTAGCAGCCTCTATCTATGGTGCAAGAGCATCAAACGGAGTAATTGTAATTACTACAAAAAAGGCAAAGGCCGGAACTTTCAACGCCTCTTATAAGAGCGTTTTCGGAATAACATCTAAGCTTAAGATATCTTCCCTAAACCTTGCAGATGTATCTGATTACATAGATGCCGAGACCGATTTATTCAATTACGATCCTACTTCATACCTATCTAGCTACAACTCATGGAACAGAATATCCGATTTACAGTATACTCTTCTTGCCAAGACAAACAACTGGATATCCGCAGAGGAGGCAGACAGTCACATTGCAGCTTTGCGTAAAAACAATTCATTAGCTGAAATAAGCAAGTATATGATGAGGCCCGAGACATCGCAGCAGCACAGCATTAATTTCTCCAGTGGTAGTGACAAGAATCTATTCAACGGCTCTCTTAAATACACCAAAGAAAATGGGAATTTAAAATACAACGATAATACCAGGTTGATTGCAGACATCAACAATTTGTGGAAACCCGCAGATTGGTTTACTTTCCGGTTCCTTTCAAGCATTAATTATACCAAAAGCAATGCGACTAAGGATAATTACAGTTCATTCAGGATGGATCCATATACAGATCTTTATGATGACAATGGAGAACCTATATACTACAACCCATCCGGACAGAGAAGGATTCCTGAGTATGACAAATATCCAAGAATGAAATCCCTCCTGTATCACCCTGAAAATGAGCTTCCGTTGCTCTGGACAAAGACCGAGAACATTCAGGTAAGAATCGGAGGAGATGTAACCATAAAGCTCTGTGAAGGTCTTACAGTCAGTGGAGGAGGATCTTGGATAAAAGGGTTCAACAAAAGCAGGACTGTATGTGAAGCCGATTCATACGTCATGAGATCATCCTTCAACGATGGCACATCAAGAATATCCTCAACCACAAACTATATTCCAGACGGTGGGCGAATAGATGAAGGCAGAGGGTCAATTGAGAGCTGGGTACTGAGAGGCCAGTTGAACTACTCAAAGGCATTAAGCGAAAACCGGCACAGGATAACAGCCATGCTAGGAAGCGAAATGAGCAAGGATACATATGAAACGATTGCCATGCCAACCTATCTTGGTTACAATACAAAATCACAGACTGTAAATACCGGCTTTGACATATATGCCTATAACAAAAATACAGGAAACATTAAAGGTAATATGCTTTTCCAGAAGGCTCCTGCAAATCTGTTGGGGTTATCATACGGAGGGACATACACCGTAAGAGATAGCAGGTTTGCAAGTTGGTACGCAAATGGCTCATACGAATTTTTAAGCAAATATCTATTGAGCGCCAGTACAAGACTTGACCTTACAAACTTCTTCGGCACCGATCCAAAGTATAGGTACAAACCTACTTGGTCAGTAGGATCTACTTATAAAATTTCTCAGGAAGAATACTTTGAACCTTTAAAAGGTATTATAAACAGATTAAACCTGAGAGCTTCGTATGGTATAAATGGTAATATATCCCTCAGCAATTTCCCATACCTTGTCCTGAGTGTAGGCTCATATAATGAAGATGCAGACGGCATATCAAATGGGATAAGTGCATACCCCAACAACCAACTACGCTGGGAAAGAACCGCTATTGCAAATTTCGGCATGGACATCTCTTTTCTGAAGGACAGGATAAACCTGACTGCTGAATATTATAACAAGAAAAGTACAGACCTTATCGCTTCTGATGTTATAGACTATACAAGAGGTGTTTACACTCTTTCAAAAAACATAGGATCTTTAAGAAACACTGGTACGGAAATTACAGTAGACGCCAAAGTATATGAGAACAAAGATTTCAGATGGAACGCTTCAATAATTTGGAGCCACAACAAAAGCAAGATGCTCACTTACAACGGAAACCTCGCCAATGTGTTGAATTATACATCAGGTGCATATGTACCAGGCTATCCTATGTCGGGATTATGGGCGTTAAAATATTCCGGATTGAACAATAACGGAATATGTCAGTTCATCAACAGCAAAGGAGATTTAACCGATGCTGGCGGCCTTATGCCAAACGATGCAGTTTATATGGGTCCATCCAACCCTACAGACAATTTAAGCCTGTCCAACCAACTTTCATACAAGAATTTTGACCTGTCATTCATGTTTATAGCAAAACTGGGCGGGTACTTCAGGTCAGATATATTCAATGGTGCAAATATAAACAACAGACATGTCGGGGAGAGATGGAAAGTTCCTGGAGATGAGCTGACCACTATTTATCCTAAGCTAATCTCAGGCAACTACGACCAATGGTATGTGCCTTATGCCGACAAATTTGTATGCAGCTCAAACTATCTAAAACTTAGAGAAGTTACACTTTCATATAATATACCAAAGCTATTTGTGGAAAAACTTGGATTGAGCAGTGTAAAAGCTTATTTCGAAGCAAGGAATTTATTCCGTATCACAGCCAAAGGCGTTGACGTGGACCCGGAAGGAATAAGTGTCCTGCCTCAATATTATTTTGGAATATCAGTTAATCTCTAAAACAAGGCAAAATGAAAAAAAATATATTATATCTTTTAGTACCTGCATTGCTGCTTTTTTCAGCGTGCGAAAAATTCCTGGATGTAAAACCTGCGGGTAAGTTGATTCCTGAGAAAGGAGATGTGGCCTCATTCGAAAAGTTGCTCAACAATAATTACACATTCACAGGAGCATTCCTTAACAACAATAAAGGTTGCAGATTGAATTACCTTACTGATGACATCGAGATGTCTGTAAACCAGGCAACATACGGTTGGCCAAGCGGGCATCCCAACATAGACTCCTATTATGCTTACACATTCAAGCTACCCTATACCAACCCTAACGAATCAGATTTATACACATGGTGGATGGATTATTACCGGGCAGTGGAATATTTCAATGTCTGCATTGATGGTGTCAACTCTGTCCGCACAAGCAAAGAGCAGGTCCTTGCAGATGCTACAATCTCTCAGGCCAGAGTGGGCAGAGCATGGCTTTTTTTCAATCTTGCCCTTATTTACGGACCGGCATATAATCCGGCAGGCGAAAATAGTGTCAAGACAATTCCAATGAGAACCCAGAGCGAGGTAATGGCTCCGATGGAAGATCTATCGACAACAGGACAGGTATTCGACAGAGTATTGAAAGAGATTCATGCTTCAATCCCTAAAATGCCTGCGGTTACAAGTTCCCCTTCGCGTTTCAATCTTGAGTCCACATATGCATTTCTTGCGTACTACCATCTTTTCACCCAAAAGTACGACAGTGTGGCATTTTACGCAGACAGGGCTCTTAACCAAGCAATAGCCAATAAGGGAAGTATCGGCAATCTGATATATGACATGAATAAATTTTCCTGGTCTGATCCGGCAGTCTCTTCCAAGCCAGACAACAGAAACGCCAGCAGTATCAATACCAGCGAGGGGTCCATTCCTCTGACAGCAAACTACAATAAGGAGATACTTCTTTACAGAATATGCGCCAATGCTCCCAGCTCTTCTTATGCATACCCTTCTGCTGAATTTCTAAGCTTATTTGATGCAAGTTTCGACCTCCGCAGACAATACTTTTTCTTCGAATATAACGGTTATAAATCCATCCAGAATGGTGTCACCTATGACGACGGCCGTAAAATCCTGAATTATCAGTCAAAATTGGCAAGGACATCCGGTTTTACCTACCCCGAGCTCATTCTTATGAGGGCTGAGGGAAGAGCTCGCACCGGCAATCTTACAGGTGCAGTTGATGATATCAATTTATTGAAAAAGTACAGGATGAAACCTGGGTACTCTAATTTTTCATCTTCAAACCAAAACGACATAATCAATGAAATTGTAAAGGAAAGAAGAAGAGAGCTTCCAGTTGCGTCGCCTAAGAGATTTCTGGATATTAAGAGATTTTCTCTGGAAAGCGGCAAGCCTTGGGCCAAATCGACAATAACACATACAATTAATGGAGAAGCGTTTTCAGCTCCTGTAAATTTGGAATATTTTACAATGCCTATCCCCAACGATGTCATTCTCAAAAACCCTCAATGGGGCATAGAGATTGACACCAGACCTTGGTCAAGCACGAAATAAATAGTCGTTCCTTATATACAATTAAAAAAAGGGAAGAAAATAATTTCTTCCCTTTTTCTTTTTTGTAATTTATTACTTGTAAAGGTAGTACTTCTTAGACAAATTTCTGAAATTCTCAACGTCTTTGTACCAATAGTCCCTTATATCCTCAAATTTATTCCGTTTAGCAAACCTAAGGCGGATCTGGTCACTCCCTGTTACCTGATCAAACATTCTGAACCGCTTTTCAGGGGCTGTCTTGAATACTGCCTTATCAGGATAAAGTTCTGCCAAAGCCTCCATTGCATAAAACTGAATATCAGTGAGAGCTACCTTGCTATAGTCCAAAATATGCACCTGCACGCCTTTACAGTCCAACCCTACATTAAAGGCATAGAATGGTTTGAGATAAATCGGTCTGAACATAACACCGGGAAGTTTGTAGCTATTCATCTTATCGGCAAACTTATTAGCATCAATCCAATCCGAAGCAAAAATCTGGAATGGAATTGTATAACCTACCCCAATGGAGATGTAATCAAGCTCTCCAAGTATTCCTGTTACCGGATAAAAGAATGAAGATGTAGCATGAGGTATGTGTGGAGATGATGGTACCCACTGAAGCCCGGTCTTATCAAAAGTCATTGTTCTTTCCCACCCTTCCATAGGGACAACTGTCAGTTTGCATTTTTTCTGAAGCATGCCCTCACCATTCAGCAATCTGGCAAGTTCTCCACAGGTTAGTCCATAGATATAAGGAATCTTGAACTGGCTGACGAAAGAGATGAAACCATCCTCAACCAGATTCCCTTCAACTTTGATACCCCCAAGTGGGTTCGGCCTGTCAAGAATGATAAATTCAATGTTATTTTCGGCAGCTGCCTCCATGGCAAGTCCCATAGAGCTTATATAGGTAAAGGATCTGCTCCCGATATCCTGAATATCATAAACCAGTACATCAATACCCTTTAGCATTTCTGGCGTTGCTTTGCGGGTCTTCCCATAGAGAGAGTATACCGGCAGACCAGTCCTGCTGTCCTTAATGTTCTCAACAGTGTCACCTGCATGAGCATCTCCCCTGACTCCGTGCTCAGGACCGAAAAGTGCCACCAGCTTCACATTAGGAGCCTCAAACAAGATATCTATAGTGGATTTGACATTATTGTCGAAACCTGTTGGATTAGTAATCAGCCCGACTCTCTTGCCCTCAAGGATTTTAAAGTTTTGCGCCTTTAAAACCTCAAGCCCAGTCTTTATTCTCTGTCCATATGCCGAGCCTACGGTCAAAATGAGCAAAGTAAGAATCAATATTTTAATTGTTTTCATTTTTCTTTCCAAAATTTTCATCAACTTTAATAAAAGCAGTAACCACTATTGTTGCAACACAGCAAATCATGACCCAATAGAAAAAATTCTGATAACCGATAAGCTCCTGAAGCCACCCGGCAGACATTCCCGGAAGCATCATACCAAGAGCCATAAAGGCAGTACAGATTGCGTAGTGTGCAGTCTTATGCTCTCCTACTGCAAAGTATATCATATACAACATATATGCAGTAAAGCCGAAGCCATAACCAAATTGCTCGATAAAGACACATAGGTTGATTATAATAAAACTATCCGGCTGGAAAACACTTAAATATACAAATGTGGCACAAGTAAGAGATATGCTCCACGCCATTGGCCAGAGCCATTTTTTCAGCCCACCCTTTGCCGCAATTATCCCTCCAATGATTCCCCCTAGGGTTAATCCCAATATACCGAGAGTACCATAGACTAGCCCGACCTGTCCTGTTGTCAGACCCATACCGCCAAGCTCTTTTGCATCCAGAAGGAATGGAGTGATAAGTTTTACAAGTTGAGCTTCAGGCAATCGGTAAAGCAGCATAAAGAGAATTGCAACCCAGGCCTGTTCCTTCTTGAAGAAAGAGGCAAATGTCTCAAAGAACTCTTTGAAGATTGTCCTGGGTGTGACCTCCTTGGTAGCCTTGTCAGAGTCCGGCCTTGGCAGTATAAACCTGTGATATAATGCTATTGCCAAAAAGAACCCGGCGATAATGAAGAATGTTATGGACCATGCAAATGATATATTACCAGACAGTCCTTTAAATGATGCCGTCGCCTCTTTGTTCAGCTTAGGATCAGCCTGTACAAGTACATATGCCGGCTTGTCCCAGTTATTGGAATTAAACTCAATTCTCTCTCCATAAGCCAGAAAAATACTTTTATCCCCCTTCTTGAAAGATGTGTTAAGTACAATCTTCTCTCCCGGAGCGGGAGCCTTAGTCAATTTAATTGCAACAAGCTGAGAATTACCCGTAAGCTTATGAAGCTCCTTACCTGCATTCTCCTCTCCGAAATTTCGTTTAATGAACTGTCCAAGAGGAGTAGATACATTTTCACTCCACCAAGACTCACCATCTTCTGAGCTGGCCTTCGATCTTTCCTCAGCTATGAATCCATTCGCAGTATTATGCTCTACTGCAAAGGCTTTTAAAATGGCAGCCGAATCTACTGAAATTGTCTTGGTGCTGAGGTTGACAACAGATGGAGTCACCTCAAAGTTATAATCAGCAGTCTGAGCGGCTGGTATTGAGTCTTTTGCAGTACTCTCACTAGCTGGAAGTATAAAAGAGGTACTGTACTGCGGTCCGGCGTTAACGGTAATCTGCGCAGGCTTCATTCCTGTCGATGTCTCTAGAAGACCTGCCAGAATTATTAAAAGTCCCTGACCTGTAATAGTTGCAATCCTATAAAATGTACTTCTTATACCAACATACATCGACTGGTCATGAGAATCCAAAGCCAGCATATAAAATCCATCTGCAGCTATGTCATGAGTGGCTGAACTGAATGCAACCAGCCAGAAGACAGCAAGTGTGATCTGGAAGAAGTTACTTGCAGGTATTGTAAAAGCAATGCCTGCTAAACCTGCTCCGATAAGCAACTGCATGGTCACAACCCACCAACGTTTGGTCTTTAGAAGGTCAACGAAAGGGCTCCAGAATGGTTTAATCACCCATGGCAGATATAGCCAGCTGGTATAGAGAGCAATATCTGTATTTGAGATACCGAGCCTCTTGTACATGATTACAGAAATAGTCATTACAGCCACATATGGAAGACCTTCTGCAAAATAAAGCGTCGGGATCCATGCCCACGGAGATCTTTTCTTATTATTCATAATCAAATATTTTGGAGTGTTAATACAATTTTTCTATTGATGCCCCCACAAAATAGTGAAGAAGTATCTGATCATATTTATAGCCTTTTTCTCCCATCACTGCAGCTCCAATCTGGCAAAGCCCCACACCATGTCCCCACCCGGCACCTTTTAGAATGAATTTTTCAGGAATTCCCTTTGTACCATAGATTTTCTCAACTATAAATGCCGATGAGTATAGGTGCGATTTTGAAAGAGTTCTTCTAATCTCCAACTCTTTACCAATAGTTTTAGTCCGCTTGTCACCCACAATTTTAAGCTTTACAAGTCTGCCTGATGTACCCCTCTGCACAGGAACAAGATCCATAATGACCCCATAGTCAACTCCGGAACGGCTTAAAATGAGGGAAGAGAGCTCATTCTGGGAATATTCAACACTCCAGCGATAGAAATTTGTTGTCTCCTGATCATAATTATTTAGAACTTGTGATAGAATTTTCATGTCCGAAGTATTACAGAAAGCCTCGGGTGATGAAAGTATCCATTTCTCGGCATTATCTTCCAGTGTAAGATCAGGAAAATCTTTCTCTGACTTGCTGTCCCGGAGTTTTACCAAATACGGGTATCTGATATCCTCCCAACAGTTCTGAAACTCCTCAAACACTCCACCACAACTCTTTGAATAACGTGCATCACATATTTTGCCATCAAACATAAGCAACTCTCCTCTGGTCTCTTGTATCGCCTGTCTGACAATCTCGGTAGAGGCTCTGGTTATACCCTGATACCTCTGACAGTGGTCATCAGCACAAATATCAAACTTAGTGTGATCTTCCCTATCGTACCATTTTACAATCTCTTCATCGGTTTCCTGCATTGTAGTATATGCCTCTTTGGACTCAACAATCTCTTTGTTTTTCTGAATCTGTGCCAAAAGCCATGATCTGGAAATTACGGAATGAGCCTTTAGAAGCTCAAGAGAGGCCGTGGCACTCATCTCAGAAGAGATGACAGATGTAAGGTATTCCTCAACACCAAGTAGGTTTATTGCCGTAATTTTATCCCCCTCCACTATCAATCTGAGCGACCCTTTGAAGCTCTGGTTTTCCTTCCTCTCCCAATGAAAATTTATACCAATGGTCACTCCTGTCAGTTCAAATGAAGCTTCCTGGGTATCTAAGGGTTCAAAGAGAATCTCCTGAAACGACTTACCGTTCCATTCTATTTTTCCCTGAGTGCAGTTAACTATTTGTCTTCCGGAATATACTTCCTCTCCGGCCTTGAACTTCGATGAGAGTACAAACTCTATTCTTGGTTCAAACATTATTCCCACACTGACCTTCGGCTCTTCCATAATATTAAAGTATTTGTTTGATTTTAGCAGCTAAACTGTGCAGTTCCTCAAATGATATAAGGACTTCCCCTAATATACCCTTCACGTCTGAAGCAGATATTTTGTCAAAATCCTTTTCAAGAGGAGTGATGAGGACTCCACCCAGATCCACAGCTGCGGGACTGAGTAAAATATTGGAGTCTCCCTCTTCAAAGTAACAAGATGGTCTGTGTCTTGCTCTCATAAAGAGAACCGTGTTCCAGACTCCTTCGGTGAACCAGCATAGTATATTAAGCATAGGCTCATTCTCCCCCTCCTTGACATCAAGAGATGTGTAGATCTTATTAAAAATGTCAAGAGACTCCTCTTTTGAAGATGACTCCATAAGTATCATACCATTAATACTTGATGTTATCTCGTATAATGACGTGTCAGCACTTTTGAAAATGGTATTTTTTCTCAATCTTGAGATTTCCTCCTCAATTGGAAGAAATCCACGATTTCCGGCCTGAAAATGAAAATGATCTGGAGCAGAAGCTCCGCACTTAGGACCATTATAAAATAAGGTATATTGAGGTAACTGACCGGCCAAGCTGAGCATTGCATCAAAACGGCCATTAATAAGCTGATCCTGATGTTTCAGCAGCGGAATTGTCAGATGCCTGGGAAATATTGGAAATGGGTTAATCAGTATAGTGTAGTGATCGTCCCCTGCCTTTGATGTGTTAAAGAAATCAAGCCCCTTCTGTACTGCAGGACGGTTCTCCTTGCAAAGGAAGCATTTGCGTTCCTGAATTGATCTGGCATCAACTTTCGCTGCCGAAGAGACAATTCTTGCAGGATTAAACTGAACCTTAAACGGGAAGTTGTCTACAACAAGTTCTTTAGTCCTGACTCTTTCCAAAGCTTCATAGTTCCCCCTAGCCTGCTCCCATGAGTTCAGTTGCTCTTCGAAAAGACCTTCAATACTCTGTGAATTGAACTGTTTTCCCATGAACCTAGTTGTTTTTTCTTTTATTGAGAGCAATCCTTGCCTGCAATTCCCATGTACGTATCCTATCTTTATATGTGTTGTGGACATTCATTTTTACAACGTCAAGAGAGGCATCTGAATTTTCCTCCCAACGGCGGCAATGATAAAGAACGTCATAAATCCTCCCAATCTGATACTCTCTTGAAATATTCAATCCAAGAGCATAATCTTCTCCGTAGCTTGTATTCGGCACCTTTATTGACCTAAGCACAGGCGTGTAAAAAGCTCTTGGAGCACCAAGCCCATTTATTCTTAAGGCATTGTTCCTTCCATTCTCTGGAGACCACTCTTTATGGTCTATAATACCCGGGGCAATCATCTCCATCTTGAAATTGGTCATCATGTAAGTGCCAACAACCATTGCGCAGTTTTGCTCGTAGAATGAATTTACCACCTTCTGAAGAGTGTTTTCATCTGAGTAGACATCGTCACTATCCAATTGTACAGCGAACTTTCCGCATTTTGGGTGATGCACGCCAGCATTCCAGCAACCCCCAATACCCAAGTCTGTCCTTTCTGGAACCAAATGAATCAAACGAGAATCTCCAGCGAATTTTTCTATCGCTTCATAGGTTCCATCTGTCGAGTGATTGTCAATTATAATAAGGTTGTATTTAAAATCGGTTTTCTGCATCAGGACCGAGCGTATCGCATCCTCAATCGTCCTGATCCTGTTGAATACAGGAATTATTACAGAAGCCTCATACTCAAAATTGTTCTCACTGAATTCTATATGCTTGAATTTTGGCTCCATATAGCCTCCTATGGCCTTAAGATGTTCTGTACAGGCCGATTCCATCTCAATCTGTACTCCTCTGTTTTTAGGGTCTACATAATCAAAGATCTTCTCCCCGGATTTGCGTGTATCCTGTTCCACCTCAGTATAAAGGTACTCATTCACATGAACCAGCTCACCCTTTTGGGAAACCTTCAGTCTTAAATCGTATAAGCCAGCGTAGAGATACTTAACCTCCATTCTTGAGGCAGCCTCTTTAAGAGCATCCGATCTATAAAGAAGAACCGATCCAAAATTGAAATCATCCCTTAGACTTCCCTTTTGATAGGTTATAACAGGGCTAATACTTTTTTTACCGTCTGCAATCTGATAATGGTCTGCATATAACATTGCAGCCTGAGTGTCGTTTGCCAGATTTACCATTCTCTCCAACGCAAACATCCCCATTACAAGAGTAGACTCTTTAGTATAAATGAGCGCATAGCCATTCCCGGATTTTTCAGCAATCTTTTTTATCGCAGGAGTACATTTCAGCGACTCAATATGAATATTCTCGCAACCTGGAATTTCTTCCGCATCCGGGTTGGTGGTAAGAAGATAAATCTTATCTATAGGCTCCAGCCCTTTAAGACCCGTAATAGTCTGTTCTACTTGTGTTTTACCTTGATAAGGAATAAAACAATTTACACATTTTGCCATAATATCTCTATTTAACTATTAGGTCGCTAAGGTATCTATTTTTTTAAAAAGAGTGATAATATCAAGCCCTTTTTACCCACAAATTGATAGAAAAAGCTTACTTTCGCGGCCAATAAAGTTTTTTATAATGCGTAATTACGATTTTGTAATTGTAGGGAGCGGACTGGCAGGCCTTTATTCAGCTTTTCGTGCATCTTCATATGGGAACGTGGCACTAATAACAAAATCAAAGGTTCGGGACAGCAACTCGTATTATGCTCAAGGAGGAATTGCAGCAGTCACAGACGAAGATGATACCCCGGCTTATCATTTTGAAGACACAATAATAGCTGGCAGAGGGCTTTGCGACCACTCTGCAGTAAACATTCTTGTAAACGAAGGTCCTGAACGTATACGTGAACTCGTTAAAGAAGGAATGCACTTCGATATGGATGACGGCTCGTTTGCACTTGGGCTGGAAGGAGGACATCATAAAAGGAGAATCCTGCATGCTGGTGGAGATGTGACCGGCATGAAGGTTACAGACTTCATGATTGAAAAAGTGCTTTCATGCAAAAACATTGAACTATTCGAAAATCATTCTGCAATTGGGGTCCTTGAAAAGGATGGCACATGCTTCGGGGTAAGAGTCTGGGATTTTGACTCTAACTGTGAAGATCTTTTTTTGGGGAAAAATACTATACTTGCTCTGGGAGGAGCTTCAGCAATATATTCCAGGACTTCAAACCCTGAAACCACTATCGGTGACGGCATCGCTCTTGCCTACTCGGCAGGCTGCCAGATTGCTGATATGGAGTTTATCCAGTTTCATCCTACTACAATATATACAAATTCCGATAAAAACTATCTGATAAGTGAAGCTGTACGCGGTGAAGGTGCATATCTGATCAATCAAGCGGGAGTAAGATTTATGAAGAATGTTCACGAAAATGCAGAGCTCGCGCCAAGGGATGTTGTTGCTCAGGCTATATTCCATGAAATATCTAACCAAGAGAACCCATACGTTCACCTATCATTAAAACATATTGATCCAGCACACATTCTTGCAAGGTTCCCGAATATTTTTGAAAAATGCCGGCAACTTGGAATAGATATGACAGATAGAATTCCCGTTGCTCCTGCAGCACATTACATGGTTGGTGGTGTCAGGACAGACAATTTCGGCAGGACAAACATCAATAACCTGTTTGTATGCGGAGAGCTTGCCTCTACCGGAATCATGGGAGCCAACAGACTTGCATCCAACTCTTTGATCGAATGTCTGGTATTCGGATATCGGGCAATAGAATATACTCAACAGAACAAAAAAGAATCGGAGGCACCATACTTCTCAAAAGCATTCCGTATGGATCAGGAGTTGAAAGAAAAATATCTATCTTTAAAAGAGAGAATATCATATATAATGACCCGTCATGCAGGCATTATACGCAATGAGAAGTTACTTCAGGAAGGTCTGTCTTTGCTGGAAAAAGAGAAAAATACACTGGACGGTGACAAAAACGAATATTTCACCTCTATCAGCTACAACCTTATTATTGTTGCCGAACTTATAATACGCTCGGCAATTCACAGAAAAGAGAGTAGAGGCGGCCATTTCAGGGAAGACTATCCTTGCGAGAATGAAGCCTGCCACTTTCATATAATTCAACAAAAGGGGAATGGTATTTGTACAACACCAGTCATAACTCAATCTTAATTAATCACAATGTCAAACGATTCTCTAATAAACAAAATCATCGAGCTAGCGATAGAAGAGGATGTTGCCACGGGCGATATTACCACCAATGCCCTTATTCCTGAAAATTCCCGCACAATAGCAGAAATGTCTATGAAGGCAGATGGGGTTATATCAGGCCAGGAGGTTGCAAAAAAGGTTTTTGAGCATTTCGACAGGACTATAATCTGGACACCTTTTGTAAAAGATGGAGAAAAAGTCAGGAAGGGAGATATCATACTTAAAGTGGAAGGTAGCTACAGGTGTTTGCTGACAGCAGAGCGTACAGCTCTCAACATTATTCAAAGAATGTCAGGAATAGCTACTGCTACAGCGTTATATGTAAAGGAGCTGGAAGGGACAAGCACCAGACTATTGGATACTCGCAAGACAGCTCCGGGAATGAGAGTCCTGGACAAAATGGCTGTCAAGGCCGGAGGTGGCACAAATCATCGTATGGGTCTATTTGATCTTGCCCTTATAAAGGACAACCACATTAAGGTAGCAGGAGGAATAACAAATGCAGTGAAACAGGTCCGGACAAAAATAGATGCCGGTATCCGCATTGAGGTTGAGGTTTCAAATATGGAAGAGGTTAGAGAGGCACTTAAGTCAAATGTCGATATAATCATGTTGGACAATATGACTACTGCCTTAATGGCTGAAGCGGTAAAGATAATTGGCCGCAAGGCAGAGACCGAGGCTTCCGGAAATATGACAATAGGCAGATTAAAGGAAGTGGCTTCAACCGGAGTGAACTATATAAGCGTTGGAGCACTGACACACTCAGTGACAGCACTGGACATAAGCATGAACATAAGACATCACATTTAAAAGGTTAATCATGGAAACCACCGATATTGTCAAAGAGATATCCAGACTTAAGAAAGAGAAAAATGCGGTAATCCTGGCTCATTTTTACGTAAATCCGGAAATTCAGGATATTGCCGACTATATAGGAGACTCGTTGGGGCTTTCCCACGCTGCCGCAAAAACCAATGCCGATATAATTCTCTTTTGCGGAGTCAATTTCATGGCTGAAACCGCATCAATAATATCACCAAATAAAAAGGTGCTTATTCCGGATAACACAGCAGGATGCTCACTTGCCGAGAGCATTTTTCCAGAGGACCTAATTGACTGGAAAAAAAAGAATCCGGAGGGAGTGGTTGTCTCCTATGTCAACACCACTGCTGAGATAAAAGCCTATACAGATTATTGCTGCACCTCCTCCAACGCTCTAAAGGTTATAAATAGCATCCCTGAAGATAGGAAAATACTGTTTGTTCCAGATGTCAATCTTGGTAACTATATAAAAATGAAGACAGGACGTGATATAGAAATATGGAATGGAGACTGCTGTGTTCACAATCGATTCGACACAAAGACTGTTCTTCTTAAAAGCGAGGAGTATCCTGATGCTGATATTCTGATTCACCCCGAGAGCAAATGTTCAAATGATCCATTAATACATAATATGGATAGGGCATATTTCTACTCTACATCTGGAATGATATCGCACGTGAACCGTTCTGACAAAAAAGAGTTTATAATCGTAACCGAAGCAGGAGTGATCCACGAAATGCAAAAGTATAATCCTGACAAAGTATTCATCCCTGTCAGTAATAATGCCCCATGCAGAAACATGAAAAAAGTGACTTTGGAAAAAATTCTTTTGACCCTTCAGACAGAAGAGCCTGAAGTTAAAATTTCCGAAGATCTTCGAAAGAGAGCATGGCTCCCGATCCAAAGAATGCTTGAAATAAAATAATGCCTAATAAACTTACAACTATGAATGAAAAGATCCTTTCGCTGCTGATCTCTTTACTGACTTTATGCTCTCCCCTATTTTCTCAGAATAGTTACATCCCATCAAAAGATAATCTGGAAAACAGAGAACAATTCATGAATGACAAGTTTGGTATCTTCATTCATTGGGGGTTGTATAGCATGATGGCCGATGGTGAGTGGGTCATGCAGAATCGTGACCTTAATCATTTAGAATACCGTAAACTGGCCTCCGGATTTTACCCGTCAAGATTCAATGCCGATGACTGGGTAAAGGCAATCAAGGAGTCGGGCGCAAGATATATCTGCGTAACATCACGTCATCACGATGGCTTTTCTATGTTTGACAGCAAATTCACAGACTATGACATTGTTGATGCAACACCTTTCAAAAGGGATATAATGCAAGAGTTGTCGGACGCATGCAAAAAATATGGAATCAAATTGCACATATATTACTCACATCTCGACTGGGACAGGGAAGATTATCCGTTGGGAAGGACAGGCCTGGGAACAGGACGTAAAGGAAAGGCTGACTGGAACAGTTATTTCAATTTCATGAATAACCAGATAACAGAGCTGCTGACCAAATACGATGCCAGGGCACTATGGTTCGACGGATGGTGGGATCACGACATTCATCCTGGCTTTAACTGGCATCTTGACGAGCAATATGCACTTATACACAAAATAAAGCCGAGTTGTCTTATTGGGAACAATCATCATCAAAAGCCATTCCCGGGAGAGGATTTTCAGATGTTTGAGCGTGATTTGCCGACAGAAAACAAGTCGGGGCTGTCTGGGCAGGAGATCAGCCATTTACCACTAGAAACCTGTGAAACCATGAACGGAATGTGGGGATACAAAATGAAGGACACATCCTACAAGACCGCAAAAGAGCTTATTCACTACTTAGTAAAGGCCGCAGGTAACAATGCCAATCTACTTTTGAATGTAGGGCCTCAACCAAATGGAGAGATTCCTCAAATGGCATTGGATCGCTTTAAAGAGTTGGGAAAATGGCTGAATACTTACGGAGAGACCATTTACGGCACTCGTGCCGGCCTTATTGAACCACGGGACTGGGGCGTGACCACACAAAAGGGCAACAAGCTGTTTGTCCACATCCTTAATTTGAAGGAAGAAGGATTATACTTACCTATTAAAGGAAATAAGATTAAAAGTGCCGTGACATTTGCAGACAAGATGCCTGTAAAATTCATTCAAGACAAAGATGGGGTTCTTCTGAAATTACAAAATATCCCATCTGACATTGATCAGGTTATAGAGTTATCTCTATAACCGGTCAGAAAATCCGAACAATTTGCTGTTCTACTTTGTTTATATAAACAAATAGGATCAATACAGCTAACGATGAAAAATATATTGAAAATAGCGGTACTTCTGTTGTTTTCTACTCTATTTTTATCATGCCTGACTCAGAGAGGTATAACGAAAACAGAAGCAACCAAATTAGTAATAAAAGACACATTATCAGGCAAAGACTCAACTGAATATGAACTGATCGTCTTCGATTCACGTTTTGAATTCTGGCTAAGCAGTCATAGCTATGTAAAGAACCAACATAGCAACGAATACTATCAGTCTATGAACAATCAGTACGTTCAGGAGTGGAACCGCCGCTACTCAAGCGGAGATCGCATGATAGAGAGTTATATTGACTACGACTCCCGTAACAAATACCCACTGGAACTTAATTACAGGCTTTTCATGTATTTCAAGTACTTTGAAGAGACATACAGAGTAAGACTGATTCCAGGTATGGGTAGATTGTTATAAAAAGAAAAAGGATGTCCTGAGACATCCTTCTTTTCCGTGGAGAATAAGGGAGTCGAACCCTTGACCCCTTGCTTGCAAAGCAAGTGCTCTAGCCAACTGAGCTAATCCCCCGGTTACTTAGCTTTAGTAGTCCCGAGCGGAGTTGAACCGCTGACCCCTACATTATCAGTGTAGTGCTCTA
>CAZHLJ010000008.1:52703-108731 GCA_964533215.1 uncultured Muribaculaceae bacterium | reverse complement strand
CCCTTTCGAACTCGTCTGTCTGGCAGCCCCTGTTCGTTTGGGGAGTGCAAAGGTAGACAAATATTCTTCCCTTCCAAAATAATTTCACTTTTTTTTAGATATAATTTCGAACAGAAATATCTTTGGAAAATCCATAATTTATTATTATTGATAAGAATTTTGAAAAGGATTATAGTAAAAAGAAATATTGAATAATTATTTATAAATTTGCCACAATAATTGATAAAAATGGCTTCAAAAAAGATTGTTATTATTCCTACCTATAACGAAAAGGAGAATATAGAAAAAATAGTCACTGCAATATTTTCCCAAGAGGGTAACTTCCATATTCTCATTGTAGATGATGGATCTCCTGACGGGACAGCTGATATAGTAAAACGCTTGCAAGATAAACACTCTGAATCATTGTTTCTTATACAGAGAAGTGGGAAGTTTGGGTTAGGAACTGCTTATATGACAGGATTTTATTGGTCAATAGAACACAAATATGACTTTATATTTGAAATGGATGCTGACTTTTCACACAGTCCTGCCGATTTGCCACGCCTATATAAAGTATGTGAAGATGGGGCAGATCTTGCTATAGGGTCAAGATATTGCAATGGAATAAGCGTTATCAACTGGCCAATAGGAAGGGTTATAATGTCTTATTATGCGTCGATGTATGTGAGGAAAGTATTGGGAATGAAAGTATTCGACACGACATCTGGCTTTAAATGTTACCGTAAGGAGGTGTTGGAAAGAATAGACTTGTCAAAAATCCAGATGAAGGGATACGGCTTTCAAATAGAAATGAAATACAACACTTACAAGCTGGGGTACAAGATTGTGGAGGTTCCCATAATATTTGTAGACAGAAAGGAAGGAACCTCTAAAATGAGTAGCAGCATATTCGGCGAGGCATTCTGGGGGGTTATGAAAATGAAATTCAGAAGGATAAAACCAAGGAAAATATGACAACGCTTATAATAAATGGAATGATTATAAACGAGGGGCTATCATTTAAAGGTAGCCTCTTTTTGGTTAATACAAGAATTTCAGGCATCTACAGAGAAAATGATCATCTCCCTGAAGCAGATGAAATTGTTGATGCAACCGGATTAATTGTTGTTCCCGGAATTATCGATGATCAGGTACATTTCAGAGAACCAGGAAGCACTCATAAAGGTAACATAGGCAGTGAAAGTGCTGCTGCTGTGCTTGGGGGAGTCACCTCATATATGGATATGCCGAACAACATCCCTCCTGCTACATCACTACGGGCCCTTGAAGTAAAGAATTCAATAGCAAAAGAGACTTCATTTTCCAACTGGTCATTCTATTTAGGTGCTGACAATGACAATTACAATGAATTCATTGACGCTGACCCAAGCCAGATATGCGGTCTCAAGGTGTTCATGGGTTCATCAACAGGGAAAATGCTGGTAGATAACCCAGATTCACTAGAGAAGATATTTGCTTTCTCTCCTCTTTTGATTGCTACACATTGTGAAGAGGAGTCTGTAATTCAAAAAAACCTGGCTGATGCTATCGAAAAGTATGGCGATGATATTCCTTTTGAAGAACACCGTAATATTCGAAGTCGTGAAGCATGTATTTTATCTACAAAAAAAGCAATAGACCTAGCTTTAAGATACAATTCCAGATTACACATACTGCACATCAGTACAGCAGAAGAGATTGAGCTGATAAAAGAAGCCCGGAAGATAAATCCAGGCATTACCGGAGAAATATGTGTTCACTATCTGCTTCTTGATAGCAGTTACTACTCCACTTTAGGCAGTAAAATGAAGTGCAACCCTTCCATTAAGGAAAAATCAGACAAAGAAGCATTGATATCAGCTATCAAGGAAGGTGTTATAAAAGTGGTGGCTACAGACCATGCACCGCATACTATGGAAGAGAAAGAGAGAGACTACTTGGATGCTCCATCTGGATTACCTCTTGTACAACACAGTTTCCAGATAATGTGGGATTTGCATAAAGATGGCCATTTTACCCAATATGAAGTTGTAGATAGAATGTCACATTCACCTGCATTAAACTTTAATGTCAAAGATCGTGGATTTCTTCGTGTAGGATATTATGCTGACATATTTATATTCGATCCGAATAAAACTGACGATAAGAGCACTAAAAAGCCAGCATATTTATGCGGATGGTCCCCTTTCATAGGTAGGTCATTCAGCTCAACACCGGTTCACACTTTTGTGAATGGCATCCAAGTTGTAAAAAATGGGAAACTCACCGGCAAACGAGGAGGTCTGAAACTAGAATTCGATTATGAAAAATAGCATTTCATTAATAACATACATATCAATTACAATAGCAGTCGTTCTTTGGGGATTTTCTTTTATATGGACAAATTCAATTCTTCAGCATGGCTTCCCTGTAATCTCTCTTGTATTTTTCAGAATTTGCTTTGCTGCACTTATCTTGCTTATAGTATCTCTGACTTCAGGGAAGTTGGAAAAAATTGCAAGGCGAGACTATGGTTGGTTTATACTACTAGCCCTTTTTGAGCCGTTCATTTATTTTATTGGTGAAACATTTGGACTTAAGATTGTAAATTCACCAACCCTGGGATCGGTTATTATTGCAACAATACCCATTTTTGCACTTATAGTTGGCAAAACATTCTACAAAGAGACAATATCCAATTTGAATATCTTCGGTATCTTAATTACCCTTCCTGGAATCCTGCTCGTTGTTTTTGAAAAGGGAGGTATAGACTTCTCTCATTCAATCGGAGTACTACTATTATTCCTGGCAGTATTTGCTGCAGTAAGCTATACTGTTGTAGTAAAACAACTTACAGAGAAATACAATAGCTACACCATAGTAACATATCAGAATCTGATTGGCTCTTTATATTTCTTACCTTGCTTTTTGTATTTAGATTACGGGACTTTTTCCATTGCAACCCTTATAAGTATGGATGTACTCAAGCCCATTTTATATCTTTCCATACTCTGCTCAGCTTTGGCATTCATACTTTTTGTAAACTCCGTAAAAGATATCGGCATTACCCGGACAAATATTTTTACAGCTCTTGTACCAGTCATATCAGCAATAGGGGCTTATTTCCTAGGCCAAGAGGGGCTCAGTCTGAGAAAATTCGTAGGTATCGTAATTGTTGTTACAGGAGTGATTATTGCCCAAAGACAAAAAAGTGTCTTACAAGCGAATTAAACATTATCCTTTTTTCAGGCTCAGCTGTATGCGCCCCCTTTTTAAATCCACCTCTATTACTCTTACACTTACATGCTGCTGCAATTTTACAACCTCAGACGGGTTAGAGATAAATTTATCTGCCATCTGTGATATATGAATCAAACCATCCTGTTTTATTCCAATATCTACAAAAGCTCCAAAATTGGTAATATTTGTCACTATTCCAGGCAAAATCATTCCTATCTTAAGATCTTCAATCGTCTGAACATCTGCGGCAAATTCCAGGACCTTGGCTATCTGCCGTGGATCACGGCCAGGTTTTGCCAGTTCATCCATGATATCATTTAGCGTTGGCAACCCCACATCCTTTGATACATATTTTTTTACATCAAGTTCCTTACGCTTAGACTCTTCCTTAATAAGTTCTGAAACAGACCTGTTTATATCCCTTGCCATCTTTTCTACCAACTCATACCTCTCAGGGTGTACAGCGGAATTGTCAAGAGGATTAACTGAATCAGGAATTCGAAGGAAGCCCGCGCACTGTTCAAATACTTTTGCGCCCAGCCTTTTAACCTTAAGCAATTCCATCCTGGACTTGAATGGACCATTTTCGTTGCGTCTCTCCACAATATTTTGTGCAATAGATGGGCCTATTCCGGAGACATAACTAAGCAAATGCTTGCTGGCAGTATTGAGGTTAACTCCGACCCTGTTTACACAGCTTACGACTGTGTTGTCTAACATCTCCTTAAGAAGATTCTGATCTACGTCATGTTGGTATTGGCCTACGCCCAATGATTTGGGGTCTATTTTAACCAATTCGGCAAGAGGATCCATTACACGTCTTCCTATTGAGACAGCTCCTCTAACAGTGACATCGTAATCTGGGAACTCCTCCCTGGCTATAGGTGAAGCTGAATAAATAGATGCACCATCCTCGCTGACTGAGAAAATCTGCATTCCATTTGGCATCGGTATTTTCTTAATAAAAGCCTCAGTCTCCCTGCTGGCTGTTCCGTCTCCAATTGCTATCACCTCTATTTTGTAAGACTCCACCAGATTGGAGATTTTTTTCATCGCATTTATCTTCTCATTTACAGGCGGATGTGGATATATCACATCGTTATGCAGAAGTGCTCCCTGTGCATCAAGACAAACAACCTTACAACCTGTTCTGAATCCTGGATCAAGAGCCAGCACTCTTTTCTGTCCTATCGGTGGTGCAAGTAAAAGTGCAGTCAGATTCTCTCCAAAAACTTTAACAGATTCAAGATCAGCCTTTTCCTTAGCTATTCTTATTGTCTCGTTTTCTATAGATGGACTTAATAGACGTTTATACGAATCCTTGATTGCAAGTTCCATCTGCTCACGGTTGCTTTTACTTATCTGACTGACATTGTTCAGGACTCTCCTTCTTATAATGTTTTCAGATTGTTCAGTATCAGCCTCAAGCTTGAACGAGAGCTGTCCCTCCTTCTCTCCCCTAAGTATTGCAAGCAACCTATGAGAAGGGATATTGCTTATGTTGCCTGCAAAATCGAAATAGTTCTTGTATTTACTGGCATCCTCTTCCTCAACTCCTTTTTGTTGTTTGCAGACAATTCTGGCTTTTCTAAGGTACTCGTTTCTAATATCCTCTCTTATGGCTGGAGTCTCGCTTATCCACTCAGCAATAATATCTCTGGCTCCAGTGAGAGCCTCATCCACATCCTTAACCTCTTCGTTCAAGAATAAAGATGCCTCGTTTTCACAGTTATTCAATGACAGTTTAAATATTTTGTCTGCCAAAGGTTCTAAACCTTTCTCCTTTGCAATACTGGCTTTTGTCCTTCTTTTTGGTCTGAATGGCAAATAAATATCTTCCAGCTTATTAGGATCAAGGCACTTTTCGATATCATTTTTAAGTTCATCTGTAAGTTTATCCTGCTCCTCTATACTTTTAATGACAGCTAGTTTTCTTTTCTCAAGCTCATCAAACTTCTGATGGTAATGTTTTATTTCGGTCACCTGAACCTCATCCAGTCCGCCAGTCCTCTCCTTCCTATATCTTGAAACAAAAGGAATTGTAGATCCCTCTTCAAAAAGTTCAATGCAATGTTCAACCTGCCAGACATAAATCCCCAGATTCTTACTAATAAAATCGATGTAAAGTTTATTCATGTGATACTTGTTGTAATTGTTCTCTATAAGAAGAGAATATTTTCGACTTAGATACAAATCCTTTATATTGTCCATACTCATCCAATACTGGAAGATTCCAAGCACCGCTTACTTCAAACTTCTTCATTACAGAATCCATTCTCTCATATTCGTATACAACATTAGGCGGTTGTGTCATTATCTGTACAACTTGAGTTGTATGATATTTCTCTCGATCAAACATAATGTGGCGTATATCGTCCAATAAAATTATTCCGCATAGCTTACCCGCATAATCAACGACTGGGAAAATATTACGTTTGGATTTTGAAACGATATCAATAAGATCAGCCAGGTCTTTTGCAGGATCAATACAAGTGAAGTCATTTTCAACAAGATCTGATGTTTTAAGAAGCGTGAGCACTGCCTGGTCGCTGTCATGCGTAAGTAAATCACCCTGCTTGGCTATTCTTTTTGAATATATTGAGTATTTTTCAAAAGTTCTGATAGTCGCAAATGAAATCACAGATGTGATGATAAGAGGTGTCAGCAGAACATATCCTCCAGTAATTTCGGCAATAAGGAAAATTGCAGTCAGGGGGGCTTGCATAACCCCGGCCATCAGGCCTGCCATACCTACCAGAGCAAAATTCGCTTCCGGGACTTCATGAAATCCCGATAGATTAATCACCCTACCTATAACAAAACCCATAATTCCTCCGACTACAAGGGTTGGTCCAAAGGTCCCTCCTACGCCTCCACCAGCATTTGTGAAGGACATTGCCAGAACTTTCAATAAAGCGACAAGAAGAAAGAAAACTGGAACAGCCCATGGATTGGCAAGTAACCCTGAAAACATACTTGTTCCTATTGCCCCCTCAACATCCCCATTCAATAACGATGTCAAAGAATCATATCCTTCTCCATACAATGGAGGAAAGAGAAAAATAAGAAGACCGAGAGACAGAGCCGATATCAACCATCTTTTGTATGGGTGAGAAATGCTTTTTATCTTGTCCTCCAAGTTCAATGTTGTCCTTAGAAAATATAGAGATGTAAAACCACAAATTATTCCAAGCAATATGTAATAAGGAATATTTCCCAATGAAAATTGTTCAATTCTGTTGCTAAACACAACTGCATCCCCAAGGAAAAAGAACGACACGGTGGCGGCTGTAACAGAGGAGACCAACAGTGGAACTATTGAAGTCATGGATATATTGAACATCAGTATCTCCAAAGTAAATAATATCCCTGCCAATGGCGCTTTGAAAATACCGGCAATCGCTCCAGCTGCGCCACATCCAAGAAGTATAGTCATATGCTTGTAGGAGAGTCCGAAGACTCTTGCAAGGTTAGATCCCAGTGCAGCACCAGTATAGACAATAGGAGCCTCTGCCCCTACTGAGCCTCCAAAACCTATTGTGACAGAACTGGCTACAACTGAAGACCATGTGTTGTGCCGTTTTATCTTTGACTCTTTACTAGAAACAGCCAGCAGAACTTTTGTAACACCATGGCCAATATTATCTTTAATTAAATATCGTACAAAAATCAGCGCGAGAAGCATTCCGACACCTGGATAGAGAAGATAGAAAAAGCTTTCGCTTGGAGTATTAAACCAGCCTTTCAGTATCCATGCAAAAAAATGGATGGCATATTTAAGTGCAACAGCAGAAAAACCGCTGCATAATCCTACAACAATTGCCAGAAAGAAAAGCATCCGGCTTTCTGGCAAGCTGTGCAATTTTTTTGAAATATAACCGATAATTCTCCTCATAACTTATAAAGTAAACGAAAATACAAAAAAAGGCTGAATAAAAACCCAGCCTCTGTAAACATATATTCTCCCTAGAATTAGTCTTCAGTCTCTTCCTCTTCAGCAAAAGCAGATCCTGTATCATCATCTGGGAATTCGTCTGGTTCATCACCATCGTCATCGCTGCTGCCTCCGCCAAACAAACCCTGCTCTGCGTCTTCATAATCATCAATTTTCACGTCGATCTTCACCAGATATATTGCGTCTGGCACCTCAAGAGATATGGCATAAAAAAATGTGCCATCCGGTTTGTCGACTTTGAAAATTTCACCCATATAATCTGCATAGCCTCTGGGATATTTTTCTTTAAATGCAGCCATGAGTTCAGGACTTAAGTTTGCATAGCTTATTACAGCTCGTCTTTTAGAATTTTTTGGTATTGTCGTAGTTGTTCCTTTTGATGAATTATTCTTCTCCATGACTAAAAATCTGTTCTGATATTGATTTTGGGCTGCAATTATAATGCAATTTTTTTATATAATCAGCCTTTTTTTATTATTTGTTGAAAAAAAACTGCTTCTGTTTTTGTTTATTAACCAAATTTGTCTCTACAAATATATCTTTCAATGTTTTAGGATCCAAATGAGTATAAAAAGCGACCGAAGATCTGGTTAATGGAGTTGGCGTGAAATCCTGCACTTGCTCCAGATGAATTCCCTTTAAATTTGGGTTCATGGAAAGCGCTTTCATATCAGAAAGCTTGCATCCGGGATGGCTTGAGATGAAATAAGGAATAAGCTGATACCGTAATCCCTCTTTTTTTACGATTTTTTCAAACTCCTCCCTTAGAAAAATAAAAGAGCTGAATGATGGCTTACCCATAGCTTTTAAAACATGATCTTCCGTATGCTCAGGTGCGACCTTGAGTCTTCCGGAAGTATGGTTTACTATAACCTCTCTCAGATACCTTCTGCCCGATTCATCCAGATATCCATCCACGTTAAGAAAAAGATCATATCTTATTCCACTTCCTATAAATAGACTTTTAACCTTAGGTACAGACCCAATTTTCTGATAAAGGTCAATAAGCTCATCATGAGATCTGTTAAGATTAGGGCAGATCTTTGGGTAAAGGCAGCTATCTTTCTTGCATGACTTACATATGGATATATCTTTACCCATCATTGCATACATATTGGCTGTAGGTCCTCCGACATCAGTCAGTACACCTTTAAAATCCTCCATTTTAGATAGCCTTACAACCTCTTTTAGAATAGAATCCTTTGAGCGCGACTGTACAAACTTGCCCTGGTGTGCAGATATTGTACAAAAACTGCAGGATCCGAAACATCCTCTATGAGTATTTATGGAAAACTTTATCATTTCGTATGCAGGGATATGCTTCCCTTTATATCTTGGATGAGGAAGCTTTGTAAATGGAAGATCCCAATAAGAATCTATCTCTTCAGTAGTCTGAACCTCATAAGGTGAGTTTACATGCACAAACTTATCTTTGTATGGTTCCACTAAGTGCCTTGATAAATAAGAATTTGACTCTCGTTCAATCTGATTGAAATTTTCCACAAACGCTCTTTTGTTCACCAGGCACTCTTCGAAAGAGTTCAACATTATTGCATCCTTTGATCCATCATCCTTATAATCAGCTAAAAAAGCTACCTGCGGGATAGTCCTTACCTCCTCGATAGTTGCGCCATTGTCAAGCATCCTGGCAATCTCTGATATTGGCTTCTCACCCATCCCATAGACCAAAATGTCAGCTTTTGAATCTACCAGTATTGAAGGCAGAAGCTTATCCTGCCAATAGTCATAATGTGTGAATCTCCTCAATGATGCCTCAATTCCACCAATTATGACAGGTACAGAAGGATATAATTCCTTTAGAATGTTAGAATATACTTTTACGGCATAATCTGGCCTCTGAGAAGCTCTCCCGTCAGGAGTATATGCGTCGTTGCTTCTGAGTCGCTTATTAGCCGTGTAATGGTTGACCATGGAATCCATAACACCTGCGTTGACACCGAAAAACAATCTAGGTGCTCCAAGTTTTTTGAAATCCCTAAGATCGTCTCTCCAGTTTGGCTGAGGAACTATTGCAACACGATAACCCTCTCTCTCAAGAATCCTTGCAATCACGGCAGTCCCGAAAGATGGGTGGTCTACATATGCATCTCCGGAAAAGATTATTACATCTATATAATCCCAACCGAGAGCCTCGACCTCCTTTTTAGAAGTAGGGATAAAACTATCTGATTTTATATCCATCTTACATCCTTTCAGGCAGGGTAATGCCGAGAATCCCCATAGCCTTTGAAAGCACTTTCGCGATAGAATCAATTAATACAAGTCTTAGAGATTTTATTCCACTATCCTCTTCTCTAAGTATTGAAACTTCATGATAATACTGATTGAAACCTTTAGCAAGCTCATATGCATAATTGGCAATGATTGCAGGTGAGTGCTCCTTTCCTCCTTCAAGAATCTTATCAGGAAACATGTTAAGAAGTTTTATCATCTCTATCTCCTTTTCATTTATTGAAGAATCATTAAGAGCCGGCTCAAGGCCCATATCCTTAGCCTTTCTTAGAATAGACTTAATTCTGGCATGTGTATACTGGATAAATGGTCCTGTGTTTCCATTGAAATCTATCGATTCTTTTGGATCAAAGAGCATTGTCTTTTTAGGGTCAACTTTTATAATGAAGTATTTAAGTGCACCAAGACCAAGCATTTCAAAAAGGCGGTTCTGCTCCTCTTCATTCATATTTTCAAGTTTCCCTAACTCCAGCGAAGTATCTCTAGCTGTAGCGATCATTGCATCAATCAGATCATCTGCGTCAACAACTGTTCCCTCTCTGGATTTCATCTTACCCTCAGGAAGCTCAACCATCCCATATGAAAGATGAAATATAGAGTCAGACCAGTCAAAACCAAGTTTTTTAAGAATCAGCTTCAGTACCTGAAAATGATAATTCTGTTCATTGCCTACAACATATATATGCTCATCAAGCTTGTATTCAGAGAACCTTTGGTGTGCAGTGCCTAAATCCTGAGTCATGTAAACAGATGTGCCGTCTGCTCTCAATAGCAATTTCTCGTCGAGGCCGTCAGCCGTCAGATCGCACCATACAGAACCATTATCCTTTTTAAAGAAAATTCCACGACTCAAACCATCATTTACCAAAGCCTTGCCCAATAAATAGGTCTGGGACTCATAGTATGTTTTGTTGAAAGAGACACCCATTTTTTTGTAGGTTATGTCAAATCCATCATATACCCATGAATTCATCATTTTCCATAAAGCAACTACATCTTTGTCTCCGCTTTCCCATTTAACAAGCATCTCCTGAGCCTCCTTAAGGACAGGTGCATTTTTTTCGGCATCCTCCTCAGAGAACCCTTTTTGCTTCAAATCCTCGATCTCTTTCTTTAGCTGATTGTTAAACGCCACATAATATTTCCCCACTAGATGATCTCCCTTGACGCCTGAACTCTGAGGAGTCTCTCCATTTGCACTCTTAAGCCAGGCAAGCATGGATTTACAAATATGTATTCCCCTGTCATTAACAAGATTTACAGTAATGACTTCATGTCCGTTTGCCTCAAGTAGTTTGGCAACAGACCATCCCAAAAGGTTATTCCTTACATGTCCGAGGTGCAAAGGCTTGTTTGTATTTGGAGATGAGAACTCTACCATTACGCTTTTGCCGGATGGCGCAGCTTGACCCCAGTCAGGAGTAGAGGCAATTGTTCTAAAGCAGTTTAGCCAATATTCACCAGAGAGTTTGATATTCAGAAAACCTTTCACCACATTGAATGATTCTATATCATCAGAATTATTCAACATATAATTTCCGATCTCTTTTCCTGTCTCTTCTGGAGATTTCCTTGAAATTTTTAAAAGGGGGAACATGACAGCTGTAATATCCCCTTCGAACTCTTTTCTTGTGGCCTGTGTCTGCAGAGAAGCAGGTCCAGCTTCAAAGTTGTAAAGACTGGATACAGCCTCTCTTAATTTTTCTGATATCAATTTTTCCGGATTCATAAATTTTATTTTTTTGCAAAATATTTTTTCATCTCCCTTTTTACGTTAGGAGCCAAAATTATAAGAGTAATCATTGTTGGTATGGCCATAAGTGCATAGGCACTATCGATGACACCTACAACAACGTCAAGAGTGATTACCGCTCCTACTACTAACCCCACAAGGAAGAAATAGTTGTAATATTTGGCAACTTTTGCACCAAATAAAAAGTTAGTACACTTGACGCCATAATATGAGTATGAGAACATTGTAGAGAAAGCGAATACGATAGCAAGAACCATAAGCAGATAGTGTCCAACCCCAGGAATTGATGCCTGAAACGAGTTCAGAGCCATTTGTATTCCCTGAAGCTGAGATACTTCGTATTGCCCATTAATCAATATAGCCAACGCAGTAAGAGTACATACCAATCCAGAGTCTATCGACGGCGCAATCATAGCCACTAACCCCTCTCTGATTGGTTCTGTATTTTTTGATGCACCATGCATCATAGAAGCTGTTCCGACACCCGCCTCATTAACAAAAGCAGCCCTTCTGGCTCCAATCACTATAGCAGAACCTGCCAGGCCTCCAAGACCGGCTTTAAACTGAAATGCTTGACTGAAAATTGAATAAAACACATTTGGCACTACCGAAAGATTTGTCAGGATTATATATGCTACCAAAAGAAAATAGAAAGCCACCATTCCCGGGACAAGTTTTTCTGAAACCTTCGAAATTCTCTGAATACCACCTAAAACCACTACAGCTACAATTGCGGTTATTATCAGGCCAATTACAAGCTTTACCGTAAACGAGCTTTCAAACCCAAAAGGGACAACAAATACAGTTATCAAAGCCTCAGTAAGCTGATTAGCCTGCATTAAACACAACGTGCCAATAAGTCCGAACACTGAGAAGAAAATTGCCATAGGCTTCCACTTCTTTCCCAGACCTTCAGTAATCATGTACATAGGACCACCTTGAACCTCTCCCGCAGAGTCTTTCCCTTTAAACATTATTGTCAAGCTACCTTCAAAAAATTTTGTTGCCATACCGACCACGGCACTTACCCACATCCAAAAAATAGTTCCCGGACCACCCATTGTTATAGCCACTGCCACTCCGGATATATTACCCATTCCGACAGTCGCAGCAATTGCACTTGTCAACGCCTGAAATGAACTAATCTGCCCAGGGGCATCATCCTCCTTCTTTTTTAAAGATCTCAGAGCTCTGCCATAATATCTGAATGGGACGAATCCAGAATATATGAGGAAACTCAGGCCTCCTCCAATCAGTAAAATAAAAAGGGGCATTCCCCATATCCAGTTGCTAAAATCGACGATCAGCTCACCAATCGTCTGCCAGAAGTTGTTCATTTGTTTAGGTTAAAGTTTATAGTTTGCAAAGATAGTATTTACTCAGAAACTAATTTTAACTTTTGAGCGGCAAAATTGACAGATGTTCCCTGAACTATAAGCGAAATTATGGTTGTAAAGAAAACTATGTTAAAAATCAACTGCGAATTTTCCAGTCCGGCAACTAATGGATAAGTCGCAAATACTATTGGCACTGCCCCCTTTAACCCCACCCATGAGATGTAGTGTTTTGCTCTTGCATCAAGTGAGGAAAATGGCAACAATGAGAGAAAGACAGCTGCCGGACGTGCTATTGTTAGCATTACAGCTGAAATCAGAAGGCCAATAGCAGCAACATTAATCAATTCACTTGGAATCACCAGAAGCCCAAGAGTAAGGAACATTACCAATTCACACAACCAGGCTATGCCATCGAAGAAATATGTTGCAGCCTTATCCTGCTTTACATTACTATTTCCAATTATCAACCCTACCATGTAAACGGCAAGAAATCCATTTCCATGAAACAACTCAGTAAATGAATATGTAAAAAACACAGAGACAAGTAAGAAAATATGAAATTGTGATTTTCTTGGAAGCTTGATAAGATTGATAACGAAAACAAAAACCTTTCCCAACAAATAACCACTTATTGCTCCAATACCAAATTGTGTGATGAAATTTGAAATAAACATGAAAGTATTCATCTCTCCATCTTTCACAACTCCGATCAAAAGCAGCATAAGCATATAGGCCATTGGATCGTTGCTTCCGCTTTCCAGCTCAAGCAACGGACGCAAATTTTGTTTAAGTTTCAAGCCTCTTGATCTAAGTATGGAAAATACCGTTGCGGAATCAGTTGACGACAAAATTGCTGCAAGGAGCATTGATTCTGCCAACGTTAATATAACAAATCCGGGAACAAGTCTGGAAAGATAAAATATAGCAAAACCCATAATCAGTGTAGTCAGGATTACTCCAAAGGAGGATAAGACAAGACCTGGGACAACTACCGGCCGGATTTCAGGAATTTTAGTATCCATACCTCCTGAGAAAAGAATGAAACACAAAGCTATAATCCCAATGAACTGAGCTGTTGCGGCACTGTTGAACTGGATGCCGACTCCATCACTTCCAAATACCATTCCAACCCCCAGAAAAAGAAGCATTACAGGTACTCCGAACCGATGTGCACCCTTACTGGCTATAATACTAATAAAAAGGAGAATAGAACCTATCAAGAGAATATTCTCTGTATTTAAAACCATTAGTCTGTGTTTAGGATTGTGTCTTTCGCAACAAATATAAAAAAAATGGGTGAATTTGTTGTCTTCACCCATTTTATATCAATACATATAAACCTATTTCAATCCTCTGTTCTTTAAAAGCGGATCTATTCCAGGTTGCTTGCCTCTAAAGTTTACATATAAAGTCATAGCTTCATCCTGTCCTGCTCTTTCCAGTATCTCCTTCCTGAATTTTGCTGCTACACCTTTATCAAAGATGTTGCCTGTTTCAACAAAAGCCTGGTAAGCATCTGAATCTAGTACTTCTGCCCATATATATGAATAATATCCAGCAGTATATCCTCCAGTAAATGTATGCTGGAAATAGGTACTCCTATAACGAGGTGGGATCTGTGAAATCAAACCTCTGTCTCCAAGAACTTTTGATTCAAATGCAAGCACATCAAAGTTGGCTGGAACCTCCTTGAGAATATGGTAATCCATATCCAAAAGAGCAGCAGCAAGTAGCTCTGTTGTAGCAAAGCCCTGGCCATATTTACCGGAACTTACAATCTTATCTATTAGTTCCTGTGGAATCACCTCTCCCGTTTTATAGTGTTTAGCATAGATTTTCAGCACCTGTGGTTCAAAAGCCCAATGTTCCATTATTTGTGACGGCAGCTCTACAAAGTCTCTTGTCATACCACCAACTCCATAATAGTGAACATTCTTAAGCAGGCTTGCAAGAGCATGTCCAAATTCATGGAAATAAGTCTCAGCTTCGTCCATACTTAAAAGTGCAGGCTCATCTCCGACAGGTCTTGTGAAGTTCCCTACAATTGTAACCAATGGAGCAACACGTTTGCCATCTTTGTATGTCTGGTCACGATAGCCTCCACACCATGCTCCACCTCTCTTAGCACCAGGACGGGCAAACATATCCATAAAAACAATTCCAAGATGAGAGCCGTCAGCATCCTTACATTCAAAAGCAACAGCCTCGGGATCAGGAAGCGGAACATTATCAACCTTAGTGAAGGTTATTCCGTAAAGTTGGTTGGCAACATAGAAAATTCCCTCTCTCACATTCTCAAGTTTGAAATAAGGTCTTAACTGTTCATCATTAAGATTAAACTTCTGTGACTTTGCTTTCTCAAAATAGAATCTCCAGTCATAAGCTTCAAGTGTTATGTCCTGTCCTTCTGACTTAGCTATTGAATTCATATCAGCAAGCTCTTTTTTTGCAGATGCAAGAGCCGGCGTCCAGATCTTATTAAGGAGTTCATAGACCGCCTCTGGTTTTTTTGCCATTCTATCTTCAAGTTGGTACTGGGCAAAATTTTCAAAACCCATCAGCTTGGCCTTCTTCAAACGAAGATCTATCAGCTTTTTGATAATCTCTTTGTTATCCTCTTTGTTATTATTGTTGCACCTGTTAAGGTAAGCATTCAGAATCTCCTTACGAAGCTCTCTCTTTTCCGACTGCTGCAGGAAAGGAATTACACTTGGATTGTCCAGTCCGAACACCCATTTTCCCTTATTGGTACTATCACTTTCCGCTTTTTTGGCCGCAGAGGCGATTAAAGATTCAGATAAACCTGCAAGGTCTTCCTTTTTATCAATAACCAATTTGTATGCCGCTGTCTCTGAAACAAGATTTTGTCCAAATGCCAGCTGAAGGTCAGAAATTTCAGAGTTAATCTTTTTTAGCTCCTCTTTCTTATCATCAGGAAGATTTGCACCACCTCTTTCAAAACCTTTGTACGTTTCAGTCAGAAGACGCATCTGTTCAGGGTTCAGACCCAATGAATCCCTCTTTTCATATACCTCCTTTATCCTTTTGAAAAGTCCAGGATTTAAACTAATCTCGTTGTAATGCTTGCTGGTTAGCGGAGACAACTCTTTTGCAAGAGCCATGACTTCGGGCGTTGATGCTATACCGCTCATCCCGGAGAAAACTGATGAGATTTTTTCCAGCAACAACCCCGAATTATCAAAAGCAACGATTGTATTTTCAAATGTGGCTGGCTGCTGATTATTGACAATAGAATCAATTTCAGCGTTATGACGGGCCATAGCTTCAACATAGGCAGGCATATAGTGTTCAAGCTTTATCTGCTCAAACGGAGGAATACCGAAAGGCGTATTCCACTCTGCCAGAAGAGGATTTTCAACAGCCTTCTTTTGGGTACAGGACGAAAACGCAGCACATGCCGCCAACGTAATTATCAGTAGTTTTTTCATAGATGAATTAAGTATTGAGAGTTAGTATTATCCCAGGTAAGATTTCAGGAGTTTGCTTCTAGCACTATGTCTTAGTCTTCTTATAGCCTTTTCCTTAATCTGTCTTACCCTCTCTCTGGTAAGACCAAAAAATTCACCAATCTCTTCTAGAGTCATCTCACTGGCTCCAATCCCGAAGAAATATTTGACAATATCCCTCTCCCTCTCAGTAAGTGTCGAGAGAGCTCTCTCAATTTCCTTATTAAGTGACTCATTAACAAGCCCTCTATCAGCATTAGGGGAGTCGCTGTTGACAAGAACATCCAGCAGGTTGTTATCTTCACCATCTACAAACGGGGCATCCACTGAGACATGACGTCCGGACACTCTGAGTGTATCTGCTATTTTCTCCCTAGGAATATCCAATATCTCAGCAAGTTCCTCTGGAGATGGCATTCTTTCGTTCTCTTGTTCAAATTTAGAAAGGGCTTTATTTATTTTGTTAAGCGATCCCACCTGATTGAGTGGCAACCTTACTATTCTTGATTGTTCTGCCAAAGCCTGCAGGATTGATTGACGAATCCACCATACAGCATACGAAATAAACTTAAACCCTCGAGTCTCGTCGAATTTTTCAGCAGCCTTAATCAATCCAAGATTGCCCTCATTAATTAAATCCGGTAAACTCAGACCTTGGTTCTGATACTGCTTGGCAACAGAAACTACAAATCTCAAATTGGCTCTGGTAAGCTTTTCCAAAGCCTCCTGGTCTCCCTTTCTGATTCTCTGAGCTAATTCTACCTCATCCTCCACTGTTATAAGTTCTTCTCGTCCAATCTCCTGGAGATATTTATCTAGAGAGGCACTCTCTCTGTTTGTAATTGATTTGGTTATCTTAAGCTGTCTCATGAATATATAATATCCTGCAAAATTAATACAATAAGTGGGAACCGCAAAATTTAGACGCCCATTCCGTAGTAGGCATCCCTGCCATTTTTATAAACGCCCTCAATGAGCAACGACCTTCGACACCTCTGCACAACACTTTCAATGTCATCAACATCAGCCACCGGGACCTGGTTTACATGTGTTATTATGAAACCAGCCTTAATCCCCGCGCTCTTGAACTTTCCCTCCTTGACAGAAACCACCTCTACCCCAGACCTGACTCCTGCAGTCCTTAGGCTCTCTTGAGATGCCTTTCTTATCAAAGCTCCAAAGAGTTGTGAAAGTCCCGAATCTTCCCCATTGTAAATTGTCCGTCGTGCACCTTTACTCTCTAAGACAACTGAAAGTTCTTTTTGTTTACCATTTCTGATAATTCCGACTTTTATTTTTTCTTCAGGTCTGTATTTGCTTATCTGTTCCTGTACTGCCGGTGCAGAATTTACCTCGACTCCATTTACGGAAACAATAATATCCGACTCCTTAATTCCCGCTTTACCTGCAGCACCATCACTTGATACCTGAGCAACATAGACTCCCTTTATATCTTTTATGTTTTTCTCTTTTGCAAGTTCACTGTCAATATCTTGCATTGAAACTCCCAACAGAGCTCTCTTTACGGTACCAAAATCTATAAGATCCTCAACGACTTTCTTTGTGATTGATGATGGAACGGCGAAAGAGTAACCTGAGTATGCTCCAGTCCTGGATGCAATAGCAGTATTTATACCAACAAGTTCACCTCTAGTGTTTACAAGAGCTCCACCACTGTTTCCGGCATTTACTGCAGCATCTGTCTGGATAAATGACTCTATCTTGAATCCATCGGATGCAGAAGGCATGCTTCTAGCCTTGGCACTGACAATTCCGGCAGTGACGGTAGACCTTAGGTTATAAGGATTTCCTATCGCAATCACCCATTCACCCAATCTTAGAGAATCCGAATTCCCGAATGTAAGGAAGGGTAGGTTTTGCTCATCTATTTTGACAAGAGCCACATCTGTCGCAGGATCTGCCCCAATAACCTTTGCTCTGTATGATTTATTGTTTTCGAGTGTAACTGATATCTCCTCTGCACCTTCAATTACATGATTGTTTGTCACTATATATCCGTCAGATGTTATAATGACACCTGAACCGGAGCTTTCCTGGAATCTTGGAGTTGGTTCAGGAGAACCGTAACCAAAGAAAAAATCGAACAAAGAGTAGGTCTGTTCAACACCTTTCTGGACAACTTTAACATGAACTACAGCTTTCACGGCATTCTCTGCAGCATACGTAAAATCGGGATAAAGCTGATTGGAGAGGTTAACCTTTTGAATAGGGACTTCCGGAAATGAAGAAGTATACTTTCTTGAATTTGAACCTGTGATTTCAACCACGGCATAGGCTGTCAAACCACTAAACAAAACAGATAAAAATAAAATTAGTAGATTTCTTTTCATAACGTCTAAAATTAATTAAAAAGTTATTTCGGACATAAATAAATCAAATTATATGCCATAACTTATTTTTTTTATCTTTGTAAAAAATATACGGATATGAAGTTTGTAGTTTCAAGCACAGAGTTATTAGCACGTTTAATTTCGGTTTCCAGAGTAATCTCATCAAAAAACACGATTCCAATTCTGGACAACTTTCTATTTGTTTTAAAGGATGGATATTTAAGCATCACTGCTTCCGATTTAGAGACAAGTCTAAAATCCGGAATGGCCATTGAAAACGTAGTTGAAGAAGGAGAGATTACAATTCCCGCGAAATTGCTGGTTGACTCATTAAAAGAGTTTCCTGATCAGCCACTGGAATTCAAGACCAATGAAACATCTACCCTTATCGAGATCACTTGGGCAAATGGTAATTCAAAACTACCATGCACACTTTCAGACGACTATCCAAACATAGCTGAGCTTTCTGCAGAAAAAACAGAAATACAGATTCCTTCATCTGCTCTTCTGGAAGGGATTAACCGCACTATCTATGCCACAGCTGAAGAGGAGCTTAGACCTGTGATGAACGGAGTTTTCTTTGATATCGGGAATGAGCATACGACTCTTGTTGCTTCTGATGCTCACAAGCTTGTATGCTACACCAGAAATGATATAAAGTCAGCTCAGCAGTCATCTTTCATTCTTCCAAAGAAACCGGCAGCCATTCTTAAAAACATTCTGACAAAAATTGACCAGGATGTAAAAATCAGCTTCGACAACAAGAACGCATATTTTGAATTCGACTCATTTGTTCTTGTCTGCCGTCTTGTAGAGGGCAATTATCCTGCATACCGTTCTGTTATTCCAAAAATAAATCAGAACAAAATGATCATTAACCGTCAGGACTTCCTTAACAGTACAAGAAGAGTCGCTGTATGTTCAAATCAGGCAAGCAGTCAGGTTAAATTAAAACTTTCGTATAATCAGTTAGTTATCTCTGCACAAGATCTGGACTTTTCCATTTCTGCAAACGAAAGACTCAGCTGTCAGTACGAAGGGGATTCTATGGAAATTGGTTTTAAATCAACATTCCTTATAGAAATCCTCAGCAACCTTCCTTATACGGATATTTCGCTGGACCTTGCAGATCCCACCCGTGCTGCATTGATCCTTCCTTCCGGTCAGACTGACCACAACGAAGACATACTTGCACTCATAATGCCTATGATGGTCAGCGCCTAACGGGCATTAAACATTTATTATGAAATTAAATCTAAAAAACCCAATACTCTTTTTCGACATTGAGAGTACAGGCCTTAATGTCGCCAGTGACAGAATTGTTGAGATATGTGCATTAAAGGTAATGCCAAACGGAGATCAGGAGATTAAAACCAGAAGGATAAATCCCACAATTCCAATCTCCCCTGAGGCTCAGAAAATACATGGCATATCAAATGCTGATGTTGCTGATTGCCCAACTTTCAAGGAGGTTGCGAAAAGTCTTGCAAAATGGATGGCTGGCTGTGATTTTGCCGGTTACAATTCAACAAGATTTGACGTTCCAATGCTTGCAGAAGAGTTTTTACGCGCAGGTGTTGACTTCGATTTCAGGAAGAGGAAACTTGTTGATGTACAGAATATTTTCCACAAAATGGAACAACGGACTTTAAGTGCCGCTTACAAATTCTATTGTGACAAGAATTTGGAAAATGCACACTCAGCAGAGGCCGACACTGTGGCAACATTTGAGATCTTAGAGTCTCAATTGGACAAATATTCTGAGGTTCTGGAAAATGACATTAAGTTTCTGGCAGATTTCTCAACAAAATCGAGGTTTATGGACTATGCCGGGAGAATAGTGCTCAATGACAAGGACGAACCTACATTCAATTTTGGAAAGCATAAGGGGAAAACAGTAGAGGCTGTATTCAAAAGTGACCTCGGTTATTATTCGTGGATGATGAACGGAGACTTCACATTGGACACAAAACAAGTCATTACAGAATTAAAGCTAAGTTTCGAAAGTAAGTCGGCAAAGTGAATATAGTCGTATATTCCAGTGATAGCGGAAATTTCTTTTTTAAACCTGACAATACATTGGTCAGAGATTCAAAGGATTTTTTTCCTCCCCGTTTTGTAACAGAAATAAGTGTTGCATTGGCAATTGTTGTCAAGATTTCGAAATCGTGCAAGTTTACAAGCATGGAGTATGCCGGAAGGTATTACAACGAATTGGGTGCAGGAATTTTGATATTCCCAGAAAATCTGATAAAGGCAGACAACCTTGGCCTTTCTTGCTTAGGAAAGGCCCTCTCTCTTGATAACACCACTTATATATCCGAAAAGTTGCATAATATAGGTGAGATAAGCCAACCCGGTGAAATCTCCTTGCTTTTGGACAATAATACACTACTCAAAAAGCTCGTGGATAATAGCACTAAGGCTTTAATTGCAGAGGCAATTGAGAATATTACCCAATACTCCACATTAAAGAGTGGAGATCTTATCTATATATATTCTTCGGAGAAAATTCCTGTAAATATTGGCAGTAACATTAAGTTATCTCATTTCTCAGAGGTCACTTTGGATTTCAATATCAGGTGAGCAGCCTCCTGACCTGCAAGGTAACCGGTAGAGAATGCAATTTGCAGATTATAACCTCCGGTATCGGCATCCAGATCAATAACCTCACCGGCAAAAAACAGATTGGAATAGAGTTTCGATTTCATGCTTTTTGCTGAGATTTCATCAAGAGAGACCCCTCCTGCCGTTATGACAGCTCTTTCATAAGAGGTAAAAGATTCTATATCCATCCGCCAGAACTTAAGGGAGTGAGAGATTTTTCTGAATAGATTTTCATCCTTAGCCACTAATGATTCGGTGTCAATCTTACTCGATGCAGAGAAAGATGGAATAAGCTGACGAGGCAGCAGCAATGACAATAGATTCTTAGCCTTCATGGCCCCTTTGTCTGTAAGTTCCCGTTTAATTCTATTTACCAGTTGCTCCTCTGACAATGCAGGTTTCAGATCAATCACAATAAATATCTTTTCTCCATTTTTAATCCCTTTTACAGCTCTCCTGCTGATTTTGAATCCTATAGGTCCCTCAACTCCATTGTTTGTAAACTCAAGGTCACCGCTCTCTGACTGGACAGGATTACCTCCAATATGAAGTTCTATCTCAACATTCTTTAACAACAGTCCCTCAAGATTCCTGTCATAAGATTTTGGCATCAGAGCAGTTAATGAGGGCCAGCATTCAGTAACATTATGGCCGAGTTTGCCTGCAAATATAAAACCATCTCCATCTGAGCCCGTGGAAGGATATGATAGACCTCCTGTTGCAATTACCAACGCCTCCACTTCTTCCGTAATTATTTCCCCGCACTTTTCCCATACCACCCTATGAACAGAGCTTCCATTCTTTTCAATGCCAAGAACCTTTGAATTATACGAAATCTCGACACCAAGCGAATCAAGATATCTTGTAAGTGAGTCCACAACGTCCTTTGACAGTCCCGATTGAGGATAGGCCCTATCTCCTCTCTCTACAATAACAGGAAGACCAATACTCTCAAAAAATGAGATAGTATCAGAATTGCTGAAGTTATAAAACGCAGGCTTGAAGAAGTTGCATTTTGGATGTACATGAGTGGAAAATTCGCTCCACTCTTTTGTATTGGTTATATTACATCTGCCCTTGCCGGTTATTCTTATTTTTCTGCCTGCCTTCTCCATTTTTTCAAGTACCAGCACTCTGGCTCCATTACGGGCAGCAGAGACTGCCGCCATCAAACCTGCAGCGCCAGCTCCTATAACAATCAACTCTCTTTTAGTCATGCCGCAAAGTAAGTTAAAATTGCTAAATTTGCAGCAAATATATCACATGTATTATTTAAAGCCACTGGCAAATCTTCTTTTAATCTCCTTGTTGTTTGTCAGCTGCAAGAGTGGAGTAAGGAAAGAGAGGTCTGATAATGATTCAGGCAAAAACGATTATGCAAAATATTTCTCCATTTCGGATAGTGCAGGAAGTGTTTGTCTGCAAATAATCGACTCCTGGAGTTCTTCTAAAGAGAAGGTTGACGATTATTCAATAGACATCAAGTCATCTCCAATAGAAAGGGTTGTATGTATGTCCACCAGCCATATTGCATATATGTCTGCTCTTGGTCTTGAGGATAAGATTGTAGGGGTATCAGGGGTAAAATATATTTCGAACAAAAAAATTCTTGATCGGGTAAAAAATGGGGAGATAGAAGATATCGGCTATGAAGGATCTCTAAATTATGAGTTTTTGATCAGACTTAAGCCGGACGTTGTATTCACATATGGTATTGTTGGCGAAAACAATATATACATTAACAAGATAAAAGAGTTGGGCATAAACGTGATTGCATTGGGAGATTATCTTGAAGACCATCCTTTAGGCAAGCTTGAATATCTGAAATTGTTCGGGTCAATTTTCAATTGCAGCAAAAAGGCTGATTCTCTATATAATGAAGTAAAAGACAGATATCTATCAATCAAGAATCTGGCAGACAAATCAGCAACAAGGCCAAAAGTGCTTTTGAATGCTCCATGGAAAGAGTCCTGGTATATTCCAGGAAAGGAAAACTACATGAGCGTTCTTATTAAAGATGCCGGCGGAGAACCAATCATGAGCAAGGCAGGAGAACGCAAATCCGCCTCGTACGCTCTGGAGGAGGTCTACCAGCAATCCATGACAGCAGATTACTGGCTGAATCCAAATCAATATAAGTCTATGGATGAGCTTAAAAACAGCAATCCACTCTTTAAGAATATACCTTCTTTAAAGAGTGGAAAGGTTTATAATAATATTAAACGAGAGACTTTGTCCGGAGGAAGTGATTTTTGGGAAACCGGAGTAATTGAGCCAGATGTTATTCTTAACGATCTTATCAATATCTTACACCCGGAATTCAAATCCGCCAAGGAATTGGTCTATTACATTCAACTTAAATAGATATAGACTATCTGTAAATTGATGCTTTATCTTTGCCAGTAAGCACAGACAATCCATTCATTGCCAAAGCTCTCATCTCATCTTCTCCAGGATAGATCTTTACAGGAGCAATGAAGCTGACCATTTCTGATATCTTATCCATAAGTCCTGTATTATAAGCAATACCCCCAGTCAATAAAATGGCATCCACTTTCCCACTGAAGACAACAGCACATGAGCCGATTGCTCTTGCAACATTATATGCAAATGCATCAGAAATCAAAGCAGCCTTTTCATCACCCTCCTTAACTCGTTGTTCTACCTCCTTGAACGAATTGGTTCCAAGATGAGCAACAACTCCACCCTCTCCGGCAATTATTTTTTTCACCTGAGGAAGCGTGTACTTACCTGAAAAACACAATTCGGCTAAAGCCAATGCAGGAAGTGTCCCTGATCTTTCTGGAGAAAATGGGCCTTCACCGTTAAGGGCATTGTTAACCTCAACAACCTTACCTTTCAGATGAGCACCAACGGAAACTCCACCTCCAAGATGTACTACTATAAGGTTAAGCTGGTCATATTCCTTACCAACAGAAGATGCATAAACCTTAGCAATAGCTTTATGGTTCAATGCATGGAAAATAGATATCTTTTTAAACAATGGGTGACCTGTAACTCTGGCAATAGGCGCTAGTTCGTCAACAACAACCGGATCTGCAATGTAAGCCTTGCAACCTTTAGACTCCTTTGCCAGATTATCAGCAATAATTCCTCCTAGATTGCTGGCGTGCTCACCAATAGTGATATCCTTAAGATCTGAAATCATCTTTTCGTTAACTTCATAGACACCCGACTCTATCGGTTTGAGAAGCCCGCCTCTTCCAACAATTGCTGAGAGAGATGTTAGAGGCACATCATGATTATTTAGTATTGTAAGGATTGCATTTTTTCTGAATTCATACTGGTCTGTCACTCTTTCAAATACAGACAGTTCTTCGTTTGAATGTCTTATAGTCTCTTCGAATAAAACATTTTCATTCTCGAAAACAGCAATTTTTGTGGATGTAGATCCTGGATTAATCGTTAAAATTCTATATAACATAAAAACTATTTTGCGGTTAATGCAGCCAAGGCTATCGAATTCATTTTTGTATCGACACTGTCGGATCTGCTTGACAGCACACATGGCACTTTGGCTCCTGCAACCATGGCTGCCAGTTTTACATCCGGGGCCAGTTGATAGTTGGTTTTGTAGAAAACGTTTGCAGATTCAAGATTAGGGAATACAAGGCAATCAGCATCTCCGGCAACCGGACTGTTAAGATTCTTAACAGCAGCAGCTTCAGGTGAAATTGCCACATCCAAGGCTAAAGGACCATCCACCATGCAGCCAGCTATCTGACCTCTGTCTGCCATCTTGGAGATGATTGCAGCATCCACGCACGCCTGCATTCCAGGCAGCATCTGCTCTGTTGCAGCAATGATTGCAACCTTAGGTTTGTCAATACCTATTGCTTTAGCAGCCTTTACAACATAATTTGTGATTGCAATTTTCTGGCTCAAGTCCGGAGCAGGAATAACAGCAATATCTCCCATAACTATCAATTTGTGATATCTTGGGTTATAAAGTACAGAGACATGACTTAAGACAGCCTTTGGAGGAAGCAGTCCTTTCTCTTTATTGAGAATAGCTCTCATATACTTGTCTGTAGAACACAAACCCTTCATTAGAATGTCACCCTCACCTGCATTGATCAAATCAACAGCCTGCGATACAGCACTAAGTTCTACCGGATTGTCAACAATTCTGAAAATGGAAGGATCAATATTTTCCTCTTTGCAAACCTGATGGATCAGCTTCTGATCTCCTACAAGTGTAGCTTCTACAATTCCACCCTTAACAGCCAAAGCAGCTGCTCCAATAGTGTGACTGTCTACTGCCCAGGCAGCAACAAGACGTTTTTTTGGTTTGGTTTTTAGTTTTTCAAAAATCTGATCAAAAGATGTAATCATAATTATTCTTTTTATATTTTATGTAATATTAATTATCTGGCAGATACAATAGTCATTGTATCCTGGGCTATAACCAGTTCCTCATTTGTGGTAATTGTAGACATCATAACCTTAGACCCAGGTTTAGACAAAATCTTATCCTTCCCTCTTACACCATTGTTGGCTTCAGGATCAAAATCAAGCCCCATATATTCGAGTCTGCTTCCAACCATCTCTCTCATTTTAGGATCATTCTCTCCAATACCTCCTGTAAATACGATCATATCCACACCGTTCATTGCAGCAGTGTATGCTCCAATATACTTGAGAACCCTGTAATACATAAGATTCAGTGCCAACTGTGCCCTTTCATCTCCTTTGGCTGCAGCGTTTTCAATATCCCTGCAATCAGAAGAGCTACCGAAAACTCCCAGAAATCCGCTCTTCTTATTTAATATAGAATTGACACCTGATGCATCCAGACCCTCTTTTTCCTGTATAAAAGTTACTATACCAGCATCAATATCACCGCTACGGGTACCCATGATGACACCTTCCAGAGGTGTAAATCCCATTGATGTGTCAATCGATTTACCATCCTTGATTGCAGTTATAGAGCCTCCGTTACCCAAATGGCATGTGATAACCTTTGACTTTTCAAAATCCAACCCTGCAAGAGCACAAGCTTTCTGAGCTACAAACTTGTGGCTTGTACCATGGAAACCATATCTGCGGATTTTGTATTTTGTATAGTATTCGTAAGGGATAGCATACATATATGCATAATTTGGCATTGTCTGATGAAATGATGTATCAAAGACAGCCACTTGAGGTGTGCCTGGAAGAAGCGACTCAATGGCACCTATACCAAGAAGGTTAGCCGGGTTATGCAAAGGTGCTAATTCGCAAAGTTTTTGTATTCCTTCAATTACATCCTTGTCTACAAGTTTGCTGCAACTGAAAGATTCACCACCGTGTGCAACTCTATGACCTACAGCTTGAATTTCTGAAAGTGATTTAAGAACGCCCAATTCAGGATCAACTAAAATGTCGAGTACCTTTTTAATCCCGACTGTATGGTTTTGGATAGGACCATCTGTTTCATATTTGTCTTTGCCAGATGCCTTATGTGTCAGGATTCCTGCCTCAAGCCCGATTCTTTCCACTAAACCTTTTGCCAGAACGTTATAATCCGAATTCGACCTCATATCCAACACTTGATATTTGATAGAGGAACTTCCACAATTCAATACTAAAATAATCATATATAATTTACATTTATAATTGCAACGAAAAAATGAGAAAAAGATTCGCAAAATTACTAAAAAAAGCTCTTTCCCATAATAATTTTAAATAAAAATAGTAATTTTACACAAAAGTGAGCAGCGATGGATCAGGGGAAGAGAGAATTCACTTATTGTGGCTATACTAAAGAAAAACCTCCGTTATTGGGATATACAGTCGCATATCTCTGCGGTATTCTTATTGGAAACAAATATACACTTTATCCTTCAATTTTACTGATTATCACTGGAACTGCTACCGTGCTCTCATTGTTAATGTTCCATTTTAGTTACAGAAGGAAATCCCTTTTGGCCGAGACAACTCTCCCTTTGATACTAATTACAACATTTGTCTTATTGGGTTGGCTGAGCATATGCTTGTCTGGATATCCGGACTTAAAGAGAGAGAACTCACATCTGGTGGAAAACAAGCGGACACTAGTGTCCTGCATCATTAAGGAAAAGCCTGTAAAAAGGGCAAAAAGCAATAAAGTTGCTGCCTCTTTGCATGAATTTGGTGAAGGGATTATTCTCTATCTTGATAAAAACTATCCTGACTCAGTACTTGAGGTTGGCGACACTATCAAAGCCTGGCTTACTCCAAAAATAATCAGAAATAATGCAGACACCAGGTTTGATTATAAAAGATATATGGAAAAGCAGGGAGTATACTTTACATCCTTTGTCAAAGCCGATGAGATCGAACTGCATAAACGCCAGGGAAGATCCTTATCAAAGTGCTTATCTGCCATAAAACAAAAATATATCCGAAAAATTGCTGGTCTGACAGGTAACGGGCAGGAGGCCGCAACGCTCATTGCAATAACTATTGGGGATAAAAGTTATTTGGATTCAGAAATAAAAAACGACTACTCAAAATCCGGAACAATGCATCTTCTGGCTGTTTCAGGCTTGCATGTCGGATTTATATACTCCTTCCTGTCATATCTATTATTTATAATCGGAAACAGCAGGTTTTCCCGAGTTTCAAGATTTTGCCTTATCAATACATTTTTATGGTGCTATGCCGCTCTGGTTGGGTTTGCGCCATCTGTGACAAGGGCGGTTATAATGGCAACCTTGTATGAAATATGTAAAATCACAGAAAGGGATAAAATAGGGCTAAACACGTTATCTCTCAGCGCATTGATCATAACAATATTTTCACCTCAGGCAATTTTTGATGTGGGATTTCAGCTTTCGTATACTGCCCTCCTCTCAATATTGATAATTCATCCTAAAATAGATCTCTTTTTTAGTCCTAAGAACCATATATCTAAATATATATGGGCGACAGTTTCCATCTCCTTGGCCTGTCAGATTGGTACAGGACTGATATCCGTTTCAAAATTCGGCTACTTCCCAACCTATTTTCTACTATCTAACCTTATCGCAATTCCTCTTTCGGCCATTATTCTCTATGTGGCTTTAGGGCAACTTGTCTTCTTAGGCAATGACACCATTTCAGAAATCATTGCCAATCTACTCCTATTTTTATTAAGGCTTTTGAACGGGACAGTAGAAAGGATTGAATCCATGCCATATTCAACAATAGGAATTTCATTAAGCAACGGGCAAACTGTCTCAATATTGCTGTTGGTAATCCTATACTCTTTTGAGATTATCAAAGACCCAACCTATAGAAAGTATATAAGTATGGGACTTACAATCAATTTGATAATGTGCTCGCTATAAGAGCAACGGAGAGAACGGCAAGAGCGATTCCAATCCATTGCTTGGCAGAAAACTTCTCTTTAAACCAAAAATAACCGATAAGTGCCGTGAACATTACGACAGAAGCATTGTGAATAGGGAATACCACAGAGCCTCCCATTAAGGCTACGTTTATAAGCACCATTTTTGAAGTCAGATAGTTGAAAAGGCCTATCATCGTGCCTACAAATATTGTCTCATATGAAAACTTTATGCTTTCCTTATTCATTGATTTTTCAATTCCGGATAATATGACACTCAGGATAAAAGCTGTGATAAACACACCAAAGAGAAATAGCTCCTGTTCATTTGGAATGCTAATAATAAACCTTTGAATCAATTCCATAGAGGTGTCAATTACACCAGAAATGATAAAAACACCCGCAGGCAAGAGATAAGCATAAAAAGGAACTTTTTTGCCTCTCGGATATAATATGAGGACAAAAGAGGCAAGTGCTATAACAATTCCCGTCACCTTGATGGAACAGCAGGTGTTCTGCCCCAAGTAAAGAATTCCTGCAGTTGCCGGGATTACAACAGACATTTTGTTAAGAGCTGCAGTCAGTCCTAAACCAACTCTCCGCGTAGAGAACATCATCAGAACAAAGTTGAGTGCAAACAGCAAACCAATCAAAAACGATGGTATGACAAGTTTTGATGTATAAAATGCAGGCACATCAGCGATAGGAATATCCATGTCTATGATTGACAAGATAATAGCAACTACATAATTGACCTGGATTATATAAAATATGTTCAATTTTCTTATATCCACCAGCTTGAAGGAAACAAAGAGTCCCAGAGCAAATAATATGTGGATTATCAGATATAAAATATTCTGCATAAATATAAATAATTTAAACGAAGATAATCGGAAATTTCCTTACTTTTGTCGCCGTCAAAAATAATTTCAATATGGGCGGTCTATTCGGTGTAATTTCAAAACAAAAGTGTATCTCTGATCTTTTTTACGGTACTGATTATCATTCACATCTAGGAACAAGAAAGGGTGGCTTAGCCACATGGATTGGCAACGGAACATTTGCAAGATCAATTCATAGTCTGGAGAGTTCTCAATTCCGGACAAAATTTGAAAATGACCTACATAAGTTTGAAGGAAATTCAGGTATCGGAGTAATCAGTGACACAGACCCCCAGCCTCTCATTCTTAATTCACATCTTGGAAAATTTGCATTGGTGACTGTCGGCAAAATTTCAAATATCAGTGAGTTGGAAAAAGGTCTAATCTCTGAAGGCAAAAGTTTTTCCGAGTTAAGCTCTGGTGCTACCAATCCAACTGAGGTTGTAGCTCTTCTCGTGACACAGGGAAACAGTTTCCTTGAGGGTATTGAAAATGCGCAACAGAAAATCAAAGGATCCTGCACTTTTCTCCTTCTTACAGAAGATGGCATATACGCATCCAGGGATAAATATGGTAGGACTCCACTTGTAATTGGCAAAAAAGAGGATGCATTATCGGTGGCATCCGAGACTTGTAGCTTTTCCAACCTGGGATACGAAGAGGAATACTTTCTTGGTCCCGGCGAGGTTGTTTTGATGACCAGCGATGGCTATGAACAAAAGGCCAAGCCAAAAGATAAGTTGCAGATATGCTCTTTCCTTTGGGTTTATTACGGCTACCCAACAAGTTCATATGAGAAGATCAATGTAGACGAGGTAAGATACAACCTTGGACTTATGATGGGAGAAGAGGACACCACTCCACTCGATGTCTCTTCCGCAATACCTGATTCCGGCACTTGCATGGCTATCGGATATGCGAGCGGCAAGAAAATACCTTACAGATGCTCTATTGTCAAATATACTCCTACCTGGCCAAGAAGTTTTATGCCGTCAAGCCAGATTGTAAGAAATCAGGTGGCAAAAATGAAACTTATTCCAAACAAAAGCTTACTGAGAGAGAAGAGAATAGCTTTCTGTGATGATTCAATAGTAAGAGGTACACAACTTAGGGACAATGCTGAGGTTTTATACGGTTATGGAGCTAAAGAGATACATATCAGGATAAGCTGCCCTCCTTTGGTATATCCTTGCGAATTTATCAACTTCTCCGCTTCCCGGTCACCGCTTGAATTGATAACAAGACGGTTTATCCTCTCTAGAGAGGGTTCTCACGATAAAAACCTTTCCAGCTACGTTTGTGCATCTTCACTCGAGTATCAGGAGATGATTAACTACATAAAAGGTGAACTAAAGTTATCCAGCCTGAAATTCAACAGCATAGAAACATTAATCAAAGCAATCGGACTTCCAAAAGAGTCAATTTGCACCCACTGTTTTGATGGCTCAAGTTACGGTGCTTAATATTTTTAAAAAAAATTCATAAAATTTTTCTGTTTCATAATTTTCAATATCTTTGTATTGTTAATTAAACATTTACTAAACTTTATTACTTTCGTTCCTATGAACATTTTTGTTTCAAGTTTAAGTTTCCGCGCTAAAAAAGAAGATTTAGCCGAACTTTTCACACCTTATGGCGAAGTTGCTTCAGCCAGAATTATTATCAACAGAGATACCCGTCGCTCAAAAGGCTACGGATTTGTTGAGATGCCTAACGATAGCGAAGGTATCGCAGCCATTGCAGCGCTTAACGGGGCTGAACATATGGGCCGTACTATTAATGTTGCTCAAGCGAACGAACGTCCGGCAAGAGAAGAATAATAGATTTATATCTTATAGTTTAAGAGAGCCCCAACAATTTGTTGAGGCTCTCTTATTTATTCCCGCTCAATATGAGCAAACTTCCAAAAATTATCTTACTTTTGAGAATAAAATTAAAACTATGAACCAACTGGCCAAATACATTGTTGCTATCGCGGTTGCTCTCATAATTATGTTTTTAGCATGGTATTTCAGCAACATTCTAATTTACATTCTTGTTTCTGCTGTCCTATCTCTGATTGGAAAACCATTTAAAAGTAAATTGCTTAAAATCAAATTTGGCAAGTTCTCTATTCCAAACGCCATTGCCTCTGCAATTACCTTGATAATCATTTTAATAATATTTTTCTCTATATTTTTCATCCTGACGCCTCTTATCGGTCAACTCTTCTCCAAATTGAGTGAGATTGACTTTGTGGCCTTGGGCGAACAGATATCTTCTCCTTTGACTAAATATAATCTATTGCTTCATAAATGGTTTCCTGCTCTTGATCCCACTTTTAAAATAGAAAATGTATTTATCAATCAGTTTCAGGAGGTTGTCAACATCACCTTCGTATCTGAGCTTTTCAATTCCATCGCCAGCATTATAATAGAGTTTGGTATTGCTGTATTTGTAATCATATTCATTACCTATTTTTTCCTTAAGGAGGAGAATATGTTCAACAGTATGGTTCTTGCGCTTTTTCCTGACAAATATGCTGGAAATGTCAATCGTGCAATCTCTTCCATCACAAATCTTCTTGCCCGCTATTTTACCGGTATAAGTATTGAGGCTATTGCCATAACTGTTATTAATGGTTTTGCTTTGCATTTCATTGCGGGAGTGGATGTCTCTCTTGCTATTGTTGTGTCATTTTTTGCGGGTATCCTTAATGTAATTCCTTACATCGGTCCTATTACCGGTGGTGTTTTTGGGACAATCATGGCTTTGGTTGACTATGGAGCTGACAGGCCGGAAGCTGGTGCTTTTATCGTTACTGTTGCTTGTATTTTCTTTGCTACTCATATGGTGGATATCTTTGTTTTTCAGCCTTATATTTACTCTAACAGTGTCAAGGCGCATCCTCTTGAGATTTTTCTTGTGATTCTTATTGCGGGTAGTATCGGTGGGATAATTGGTATGTTGGTTGCTATTCCTACTTATACTGTTATTCGGGTGTTTGCCAGGGAGTTTTTCAATCATTTCAAGATTGTCCAGAAGCTTACGGACAATATCTGATATTTGGGTGGAGGCAAAAGTCTGGATTATTTCAGTCTAGGTGTGGATTTTCGGATGCTGCACCGGGTTTACCCACTTCTGTAAGGGGAAGCTCACCAACAGCAACGCAGTTTTTTTCAACGCTTTTTTCTTTGTGTTTTTCGGGCTTGCGGAACGCCTCCCTTTGGTCGTTGAACGGTCCTCAGCCTTTTTCCGAAAAACCCTTCAGAAAACAAGCTAAAAAACAGATGTTGCTTATAGTTGAGCTTCCCCATTTTCTGAAGTGGTGGAAAGCGTCTCTATAAAAAAACAAAGGCTCACCTTTAACTATGTTGGTATATATCTGGAGACAGGTCGCCGGTTGTTTTTTTACGCGGCATTCACTGAGTGGGTGCCTATAATCTGCACTCATACTCCGGTGAGACTCTCTGGAAGGAGAATTGTACGGAAGTGTATAGGCTTGAAGATAACAACGAGTGGAAGATCATCCACAGCCACTGGTCGTTGACAAAACCCTCTATTGATTAATAGACGGGAATGTGTAAAACAAAAGAGCTGCTTGAAATCTATCAGGCAGCTCCTTTTTATAATTAGTATAATTACTGATTACTTGTTCTGTGGAAATGAGTTGTATTTCTCGTATCCTGCTTTAAATTCAGGACCTTTTTCGCGGAAACGGAAGTAAATGTTTTTAAGGTATTCAGCTACCACAACTTTTACTTCGTTGTCGCTGCATGATGCAAAGCAAGCCTCAAAAGGTTTGATTGCGGCCATAAGACTCTCTTCCATTTGCTTAACCAATGCTTCATATTTTGTATCATCTGACTCGTCGTTGGCTTTTGTCTGAATCTCTACAGCTCTGTCGTAATAGGCAGCACCAATTGCAAATGTTCCGAAATAGTATTTAGGATCTGTCTCTACAGCCTTGTTATAGCAAGCAATTGCTTTGTCCATATCTTTAAGGTTTTTCCAAACATTACCTTCTGCATAGTAAAGGCTGGCATTTGTAGGCTCATTTTTCTGAGCCTGCTCGATAAGAGCTAATACCTTTTTAGGGTCATCGTTTGACTCAAGATAAGCATTGATAAGGGAAACAAGAATACTCTGCGCAGTTGGATATTTTGTAAATCCGGCAACCAGTGTCTCCTTGGCTTTTTCTGTGTCTTTCATTTGCTTGTACGATTCTGCCAGGTAAGAGTAAGCATCACCCTTGGCATCGTAGCCGTTTTTGATGGACATTTCAAAATACTTGACTGCTCTTTCGTAATCCTTGCTCATATTTGCTGTAAGACCGGTATAGTACATGATTACTGTATCTACTTGTTTAAGCAGTTGGTGTGAGCCTGCATTTATAGTTGACTCGAAATTGTCTGTAGCCTTTTTATAATCTCCCAAAGCATAAGCAGACATGGCCTCACCCTGGAAACGTGCCTTCAGGGCTACAAGCATATCTGAAATATCTTTAGACTTGGCAGCTTTTGTATCCAATTCTGCAGCCTTGTTAAGAGCAGCAAAAGCCTCACCAAGAAGATCGCCATCCATATATTGCTTTGTTATTTTCCAAGCTGCAAGCTTTCCGTCCTCAGCATAATAGAGTTCTTTGTCTTCATATACATCTACTGTATAGTTCTGATCCTGAACTTTTTTAGATTCTGAACTGACGATTCTCTGCTCTTTAAGCAGAACCTTAACTTCCATTCTTGATGCACCTGTCCATAATGACTTTACAGGAACATCATATATAGATGTATAGGCACCGGCTAATTTTATCCAAGTGGCTGGATTTGTAGATTTTTTGGCATCCAGAGACTCCTTCTTAGCTTTTTCAAAAGCTTTCAGAGCATCAGTTGCCTCTTTCGGTTGAGCAGCTAACTGAACTGAAAATATCAGCGCTAGTGCGAATAATAGTTTTTTCATCGATATTTCAAAAAATTAAAATTATTAAATATATTTCTCTCGGTTACTCTTCCAATGTACCATTATCAACAGGTTTCTCCTCGCTTTTGTTGACACGGCATACAGCTGCAATCATATCTCCTTCCCTTATATTGATCAACCTTACTCCTTGGGTTGCTCTGCCTGCAACTCTGATATTTTCCACAGCAAGGCGGATGGTTATACCGGACTTGTTTATTATCATCAGGTCATTCTCATCTGTTACATCCTTGATAGCTATAAGTGATCCTGTTTTTTCTGTGATGTTAAGGGTTTTTACGCCTTTGCCACCTCTGTTGGTAATTCTGTAATCATCAAGTTCAGATCTCTTGCCATATCCATTTTCACTTACGACAAGAATATGGCTAGTCTCTTTTCCGTCAACACCAGGATCTACACAAAGCATACCAACTACCTCATCTTCATCCGAAATGTTTATACCCCTGACTCCGGCACCTGTCCTTCCGATGGCTCTGACGTTCTCTTCGTTGAAACGGACGCACTTTCCATCCCTTCCGGCAAGGAGTATCTCACAATGTCCATTTGTAAGTACTGCTTCAAGCAATTCGTCATTCTCCCTTATAGTTATTGCATTCACTCCATTGGCTCTTGGACGCGAGTAGGCCTCAAGCGATGTTTTCTTGACAGTGCCTCTCTTGGTTGCAAGAACTATGAAGTTGTTGTTTATATACTCTTCGTCATTAAGGTTCTTTACATTAATATATGCACAAACCTTGTCTTCCTGTTCTATGTTAAGTACATTCTGAATAGCCCTTCCTTTTGATGCCTTGGAGCCCTCAGGCACTTCATAAACCTTGAGCCAGAAGCATTTACCCTTCTGAGTAAAGAAGAGCATTGTGCTGTGCATATTTGCAACATAGATGTGTTCTATAAAGTCTTCATCCCTTGTTGTGCTTCCTTTTGCTCCGACTCCTCCCCTGTTCTGAGTCCGGTACTCAACCAATGGAGTCCTCTTCATATATCCAAGGTGGGAAATAGTGATAACCACATCTTCATCCGGATAAAAATCTTCAGGGTTGAAGTCTTCTGCAGAGAGTTCAATAAGGGTTCTTCTATCATCACCATATTTATCTTTCAACTCTTTCAGCTCTTCCTTGATGATATTCATCTGAAGTGACAAGTCTGCCAAAATATCTTTCAGATATGCTATCTGTTTCATCAACTCATCATACTCAGCCTGAAGTTTTGCTCTTTCAAGTCCGGTAAGCTGGCGTAATCTCATTTCTACAATCGCACTGGCCTGGGCCTCTGAAAAGCTGAATCTCTCCATCAGGTTTGTCCTTGCCTCGTCTACAGTCTTTGAACCTCTGATGATTGAAATTATCTCATCAATATTATCAAGGGCTATAAGGAGAGCTTCAAGAATATGGGCCCTCTTTTCAGCCTGTTCCAGTTCGAAACGTGTTCTGCGGAGAACAACGTCATGTCTGTGCCTTACGAAATATTTGATAAGTTGTTTAAGATTCAGAAGTCTAGGTCTGCCATCTACCAATGCTATATTATTGATAGAGAAGCTTGACTGGAGTTGGGTATACTTGTACAGCAGGTTTAAGACAACATTTGCCACAGCTCCCATCTTCAATCTTATGACAATACGCATACCATTACGGTCACTCTCATCATTAATATAGGCAATGCCTTCAACCTTCTTCTCTTCTACTAGTTCCGCTATTTTCTCTATAAGCTCCCTTTTATTTACCATATAAGGGATCTCTGAAACTACTATGGTCTCCCTTCCACTGTCACTTACCTCTATGTCTGTCTTGGAACGTATTACTATTCTTCCTCTTCCGGTTTCGAAAGCATCCTTGATACCCTGTGTACCCTGAATTGTACCTCCTGTAGGGAAATCCGGACCTTTTATATAGTGCAGCAGCTCCTCTGTTGTTATTTCTTCGTTTTCTATGTAAGCACAGATTGCATCCACAGCCTCCCTCAGATTGTGAGGGGCCATGTTTGTTGCCATACCTACGGCAATACCTGATGCTCCATTCAATATCAGTAGGGGTGCCTTTGCCGGAAGCACGGTTGGCTCTTGCAATGATTCATCGAAGTTAGGCTTGAAATCGACTGTGTTCTTGTCCATATCGGCAAGAACCTCTTCTGCAAGCTTGCGGAAACGGGCTTCTGTATAACGCATTGCAGCTGCTGAGTCTCCGTCTATTGATCCGAAGTTACCCTGTCCATCAACCAACATATATCTCATGCTCCAATCCTGGGCCAGCCTGACCATAGCTTCATATACGCTGGAGTCTCCATGTGGATGGTATTTACCTAATACTTCACCAACTATACGGGCAGATTTTTTAAAGCCTGCTCCTGCTGTCAGACCTAATTCGGACATGCCATACAATACCCTTCTGTGCACTGGTTTAAGTCCATCCCTCACATCCGGAAGTGCGCGTGAAACAATTACAGACATCGAATAGTCGATGTATGCACTTTTCATTTCATCCTCTATGTTAATCTTGATTATCCTTCCGTTATTATCAGCTTCTTGAATCATTTTGTAACTTACTTTTCGGTTTATAAAAAGAGGTGTAAAAATACAAATAAAATATCTTATGAACAAATTGTATTGCTAATTGTCTTTAATTAGATTTGCATCAAATTTAAAAAGCTAGGATGGAATACAAATTATCAAAAGAACTGGAAGAAATTATCTCATATAGCAGAGAGGAGGCTATGAGAATGGGCAGCTATACAATTGGAGCTGATCATCTTATACTTGGAATTATCAGACATCAGGATAACTCGGCCTTTGAGGCACTTATGAATTTTGGGATAGATTACAAGGTTTTAAAAGCAAAAATTGAGGAGCAGCTTAAGGTGGGAGAGATAGTTCCATTTGAACAGGCAGAAAAACTGAATCTTTCCAAAGGGGCAGATAATTCTCTGAAAATAATGTTTTTGGAAGCAAAATCCTTGAAAGAGTCTGCACCCGGGCCTCTTCATCTTCTGCTGGCAATATTGCATTCAGACGAAGGTGTTGCTGTGTCGATATTAAAAGATAACAGAATAACTTACGACAATATTAGGGCCAACCTTAAAGGAAAAGAGATTTCAAAGCCTCAGAACAGCTCTACTTTCGATGATGAGATTGACGGCGGGTCAAGACACTCATCTTCTGAAAGTTCAGTCAGAAGCACGAAAAGTGCCCGTATAACCAGCGACACACCTGTTATTGACAGTTTTGGGTTTGACCTGACGAGTGCTGCTCACGAAGGAAAGCTTGATCCTGTTGTAGGGAGGGAAAAGGAGATAGAGAGACTTGCTCAGATTCTTGGACGGAGAAAGAAGAACAATCCGGTCATTATTGGCGAGCCCGGGGTTGGAAAATCCGCAATTGCAGAGGGACTTGCAACAAGGATTGCTCAAAGAAAGGTCTCTAGGGTACTAATGAATAAAAGGGTCATATCTTTGGACATTGGCTCTATAGTTGCAGGCACAAAATACAGAGGTCAGTTCGAAGAGAGGATGAAAGCTATTCTAAATGAGCTTACTAAGAATCCAAACATAATACTGTTCATCGATGAGCTTCACACGTTAGTTGGCGCCGGCGGTGCTTCCGGCTCACTGGACGCTGCAAATATGCTGAAACCTGCATTAGCCCGAGGCGAGATCCAATGTATTGGTGCTACCACTCTTGATGAATACAGAGAGTACATAGAGAAAGATGGTGCTTTGGAAAGAAGATTCCAAAAGGTGATGGTGGAGCCTACAACATACGATGAGACTCTCAACATACTTAGGAACATTAAGGAGAGATATGAGAAGCACCATAATGTTGTCTATACCGACGATGCTCTTATTGCCTGCATAAGACTCTCCCAGAGATATATTACAGACAGGTGCCTTCCTGACAAGGCTATTGACGCGATGGACGAAGCTGGATCAAGAGTTCACTTAATGCACTTGAAAGTTCCTGACTCAATTTTAAAAATTGAGGCTGAGCTGGAGCCGTTAAAGGCAGAAAAGAGACAGGCGGTAAGCACCAATCAGTTTGAGAAAGCAGCAGAACTCCGTGATCTGGAAAAACAGAAATCGGAAGAGCTTGAGCTTGCCCAAAAACAGTGGAACGAAGAACAAAACCTGAACCCGCAGGAGGTCAATTCAAATGATGTGGCTGAGGTTCTATCCATGATAACCAGTGTTCCTATCCACCGGCTGGCAGAGAAAGAGGGTGACAGGCTTGCAAGGATGGCTGAGAACATAAGAAAGAGGATTATAGGTCAGGATGACGCTGTTGAAAAGGTTGTAAGGGCAATCCAAAGAAACAGGGCGGGACTTAAGGATCCCAACAAGCCAATTGGCACATTCATATTCCTTGGTCCTACGGGTGTCGGCAAAACCCAGCTTGCAAAAATACTTACGGAATATCTTTTCGACTCTGTTGACAATCTGATAAGGATAGATATGAGCGAGTATATGGAGAAGTTTGCATTAAGCAGGTTGATCGGTGCGCCTCCGGGTTATGTAGGATATGAAGAGGGCGGCCAGCTTAGCGAGAAGGTTAGAAGAAAGCCATATTCTGTAATCCTTTTGGACGAGATTGAAAAAGCTCATCCGGACATTTTCAACCTGCTGCTTCAGGTTCTGGATGAGGGAAGGCTCACAGACAGCAACGGAAGGCATATCGATTTCAGGAATACCTTGCTGATCATGACATCCAACATCGGTAGCCGTGAGATTAAAGATTACGGGACAGGCCTTGGTTTTTCAAATGTCACAAAGCGCAATATAAGCGACAACACCAAGAATATAATAGAGAAAGCACTCAAGAAGACATTCACACCTGAGTTCCTTAACCGTCTTGACGAACAGATCCTTTTCAACGCATTGACTAAAGAGGATATCTGCAAAATCATAGACATTGAGCTTGATGATCTGTTCAAGAGAATAGAAAATGCAGGCTATAGACTCTCAATTGATGAAAAGGCTAAGATGTTCGTTGCCGATGAAGGGTACGATCCTCAGTTTGGAGCAAGACCTTTGAAACGGGCTATCCAAAGGTTGATAGAAGATCCTTTGGCTGAGGCAATAGTTCTAGGAAAGTTCAAATTGGGAGATGAGCTCCATGTAGAAATAGACAATGATTCACTTGACGAGAGTGGGCGTCCAGAGAAACTTAAGGTTACCTTGGTTTCTTAAGATATAATAATCATTGATATTAATCTCCGGGGTGACACCATGTTCTTGGTCATTCCGGAGTTTTTTTTCTGATATTCTTATAAGAGTTTTCTTGTGGACATAAAATTCGATTGGAGGGGTATCGCAGAGATGTTTGAACCCCAGTTTCCTGTATACATCGCCGTTGCCCCAGTCTTTGTCGGCATACGACATTATCTCGTCCGGTCGTTCTATCTCCACAAAATGCTTCATTAGTTTACCCATCCCCCCTATCACTCTATAGCCTGATTTACTTGCATACCTTACCCATTCATATGACTTAACTACTCTTCCTGAGCGGTCTATCGGGCGAGGTGCGGAAAATGTTGCAACCGCAATCAAAGTGCCCGTTCTGATATCTGCCATATCTTTCCCTGCAAAAAGTCCGTATTTGAAACGGCTCTTTGCATATCCAAGAATATGGTTATTCTCCAGAAACTCTTTGGCAACCTCACTGGATATAATTTCAATTTTACAACATCTTGCAAAAACAGACTTCTGCATTCCAATATTAGATAAAACTCTTTTTGAAACCTGCGAGAATTTGGTGCGCCACTCATCTTCATACAGGGTGATATCTGCTCTCCCCGACCTTATATTTTTACCGTCAGAGAGTTTTACCAGTCGCACGTTAATTGCTGGTGAACCGATATGAAAAATTGAATCCTGCTCAGAAAAATCAATTTTCTGATTTTCGAGATAGCAGCGGAATTCCGTAGAGAAGTCTGGAAACATTTGAATTAATCCCAATTATAGAGTATATACAGCAAATATAGAACATTTATTTTCTAATAACAGGAAAAGAAATTTGGAAATAAAGGATAGAACCTATATCTTTGCGCTCCCTAAAAGGAAAGATTCAGTAGCTCAGCAGGTAGAGCACAACACTTTTAATGTTGGGGTCCTGGGTTCGAGCCCCAGCTGGATCACAAAAACAGAAGCCAAGCGAAAGCTTGGCTTTGTTGTTTTTGAGCGTAAGTAAAAAAACTGTTTTGTGTAGTAATCAAATAGCTGAAAATTGAACTATCCAGTTAGGGCTAACTTTGTTCCAATTCATCCGGACCCGAATTGGCTCCTCCTTCAGTCTCTTCTATGGATAAATCTACGATTATTGGAGAAATCCAAGTTTTTTTCCCTTTCTCTGATAAAATATCTGTTTTCATAATAAAATTAAAGTATAATTAAAGCAAATATACTATGAATAATTTAAAATGCTTTAAAGTTATAACCACTCTTATTCAAAGCCATTATTAAATATTGAGCTATTACTATATGTGCCATTTTATTATATATTGTATTTTTATATTCAGAATTTACATTATTATGTATCGCAAGATTTAGTACTTCAATCACATTTGGCAAATTCATGTATTGAGTGAATAGTTGGTCGTTTTTTATTGATTCTATTGTGTTTTCATAAAACTCCGTTTCTCTTAGAATTCGACTTTTATAATCAGGGCTAAAAGGCATCTTGTCTTTTCTGCTGCGAATTTGTGCCGGAATATAATCCTTCATTGCCTCCCGCAAAACATTTCTTCTCTGTCCGTTTTTCAAATGGAGTGATAAAGGCATATCACTTAAAAGGGTCAACAAGTCCTTATCAAATAAAGGAATCAGAGAATCGCTCAAATAATGACTGTTTCTATTCACCAACATTCCTGTTATTCTTCCAATTTGCCCTGTATTTACTATGTCTTGCATTTGGAGATTATAACAATTATAAGATACACCAACATCCTTTAATTTAATTTTTAGCAGATTATTTTCCACTAATTTACTTTTGTTAAAAAGTATCTTTTCTTTCAAAAAACGGCAAGTTTTACTTTGGCATAAATAATTGCTCAATGCTATGCGATAAAAAGGTTTACGGTCTTCCATCCTAAACTTATTCATAAGAGCTAATGCTTCGAATAATTCTCCTTTTTTAATAAGTTCATAAATAACAGTATCACCCTTCCAAGAAATCCAAAAGTCTCCCCCAAATCCAGAAAAGAGAGATTTCACATTCATTTTATATGCAGCTTCCAACAAAGCCTTATCCATATAAAAGAAAGTGTTTGGAAACGTCTCCTCAATTCTAAATGCCTCGTCCAAATTTGTATATGGCCCTACATCCGGAGCCTCGACATAAGTTTGAATAATATTAGGACAATGCTTTCCAACAATTTCAATATACTTCCGTTCGTCCTGATCAATACCATTATAATCAGTGGGCAGCACAGAAGAAAAAGCATAGAGAGGCTTATTTTTCCTCCTAAGTTGTTCTGAGAGTATGCAGGCTATACTGGTAGAATCAAGTCCTCCACTTAGCGTTATGCCTGTTGGTATATTTGGATTCAGCCGTTTTTCAACAGCACGGAAAAGTAACTCCCTCGCACAGTCATACCAATCGTCATCTTTTTTGAAAGAGTACTTTCCAGTAGTCTTAAGGTCCCAATACTTACGGCAAGCCACTCTATCATCCTGCAATGTCAAGACGTTTCCGCCACACAATGCAAAAATCTCACTATTATAAGTATTTTTAGGTGTTCCCTTTCGATAAAAGTATTCAATCAGGCTCTCTTCATTAAAATAGTTTGGTTTAGGTTTAGCTGCAACTATGCCTTTTATTTCACTGCAGAATATGAACATCTCTGAGGAATCATAATAAAAGAGAGGACGAAAGCCTATCTTGTCGACTGCTGCAAATATCTTAAGCTTATCTGAATCCCATATTACAAAGGCAAACTCTCCATCTAAATAGTTTACGCAATTTTCATCCCAGCGTTTATAGGCAAATAGGATGATTTCCGGATCGCTGGTTTTATCCAAGACAGCCTTATTTATACCCAATAATGTGGCAAGTTCCTCACGATTATCCAAACGTGCATCTGCAGTAATCGTGCATGTTAAAAGAGACAGCGGATAATGTTCATATTCTTGTTGCGGATAAGTTTTAAGAAGGCAATGACCAAAACTCACATTATTATCTATCCAGGTTTTTTCCCCATCTACGGCACGATATGACATGACAGATAACATTGCATTTATGCCATCAGTCATGACAGGCTTTCTTTTTTTGTTGACAATTCCAAATATTGCACTCATAAAATTAAAGTATGAAGTCTAGTAACAGCATAGTCAGGGTACAGAAATTACATAATCGGCTAAATGAACAATATTCCTGAATGTTCCATCTTTGTACTTTACTGTCATTTCATTAACAAAATACTCAAATTTAATTAAAAGGCAAAGTCCATTTGGGGTGACCGCTTTCTCCTTGATTCGTTTGAATGTATCACTGCTTAAAGTTACATTTTTGAATACAGGCATCTTATATGTCAATTTACCAACAAAATAATTATCCCATGGAGTTTCAAGATAATAAAGCATCTTATACCAAACAGCTCTTTCGTTATCATCAAATATCTGATTTACACTAAAAACGCCACGGCTTGCCGGTCACACTCTCAATCTCCTTGCCTGAAAACCGGAAACTGCATCCCTCCGGAGTGATACCACCTGACGGGTCGGCACAAGCCAAAGTTTATATAGTATCGTTAAACAGATCTACTGCCACATTACTATTTTCGGGATTATATCTATTGGTCATTCTATTAAATTTATATTACCAGTCAATAATAAAAGCGCTTCTGGAGTCATATTTGACATCTGCTTTATTATAAAAAAATAAAATTGTTCTCCATATGTAATTTCTATTGTCATGAAGGTCAAACAATATATCAACACCGCCATCATCATTTATCTTATCTATAAATTTCCTGTCGTACTTTCACTAATATCATAATCAATTGCGTCCTTCAAAGCGGGCATTATGAGATCTTGCTTGTATTCTTTGTCCGAACTTGCATTCGGAATTTTGTTAAAGTAATCATTGGGTTTGATGCTTCTGTATTGTTCCGAGTTTTCAAGAATGGTGAGTTCTACTCTGCGGTTATTGTCAGTTGACTGGGCCAGGATTGGTGCCGTATTCTTTGATATAAGACCGATAAGCAATATGGCCGGAATTTTAATTTTCATACTGATTATTGCTTTGATTAGTTAAAAGGCATTATATGAAGTGCTAACTATTGCAGACCTATACCGACTTCGAATATAATAAAATATTTCTTATTATTTCATTATTAGACTTTTAAAACATATGAAATTAATGTGTTTGTTGATAGATTTTATAGAGGACTTTTATTTCGTAGATAATTACACTAAGTTATCTATCTAATAATACAGTAATAGTTTTGAAAAATTATTTGTCATTACTATAATTTACAAATACCCGGCTGACCTATAGGGCGAGCCGGGTAAGGTGTTTAAAGTATGAAAAGTGACTGAAGTGTCAGAATGACTATTTAATTCTTTATGCAGCGGACAGATAACCCGTCAGCACGACCAATCTCGTCAGCGGACATGCTTGCAGATACATTGTTGTCAATCAAATAGTAAGAGTTGCTGATATATACAGGGGTACTCGACCAATATCTTCCTAAGGAACCAACGTCGTAAAGAACGCCATCAACACGTGAACGGTAGCCTGCCAAGGGTAGTTTTAAGGCACTTGCAAAACCTCCTGAAGTCCAAGTATTTATCTCTTCATCCCATTCATCATTTGTTGGTATTCTAAATCCAGCCGGACAAGGGTTATTTGTTCCACTCACCCCTTGCCATAAGCTATTGTTCTGTGGGCTGCGCCAGTCAAAAGGCACTAATGTGTTTAAAATAAAAAAAGCATGCCCGGGCACATCGGTAGCCGACAATGTGTTAGTGGTTGCGAAGGTCCTTAATTGGTGGCCATCTGCCAGCCTGCCCCATTGATATAAATCACCATATGCCTGTTCATCGTTGTTACTTGACGCAACACGTGATGCACCTAAATTCCTGTCCATCCATACCTTGCCTGTTAAGCTTACAACTTCCAAAAACTCTACGCTACCTGCTTCTACTGTAACAACATACTTAATACTGCGCTTAAAACCACCTACAGGAGCAACCTTAGAAATATATTGCCATGAATTACCATCGGAAGATAGTCCGATAATGCATGTGCCGGTTGGAGTATTAGGATTGATAACCATATATACCTTTGTATCTGTATTGGTAGAGGTAAGAGTGGCAGGAGTTGTAAGCGTCGTCGTCACCTCACTTGATGTTCCAGTCTGCGAGGCAAAGGCATAGGCTGTACCACTTGCCGGTTTCGACTGAGTTATGTCTATGGTACCGCCACTGAATGCAAGAGTTGTATTTGTCATTAATTTGACAGCCTTGAGATTTCCAGAGCCTTTTATCTGAAACTCAAGAACGGTGAAAAGATGATTATAATTAAATTTCACTTCATCTGCCACTGCGTTGGTATTGGCCGGAGAGGTAACTGTAAGTGGAGAGGCAATCATGAAATCAAGGGCTCCTAGATGTGCTATATTGTTCTTTTCTGCCTGAGTCTGTGTCGATGGAAGCGATACAGGCACAGCAGACATTGATTCACTACCTGCCGAATATGGGTAATATGCATAAAATTTGTGAGCACTGTTTGCTTCTCCCCAATACATGTTTCCGGTAAAGTTTGACATAACACCATTGCTTGCTGCCGTAAATTGGGCATTTACAATTACACTTCCCCCACCGTTAGCTGCTGTACGCGCCTTATCTGAGTAAATTCCAACCATATCAGTTCCTGCAATCCATGAGGTGATAAGTCCGTTTAATGTAGTCTTTGTGGTTGCATCTGCACCTTCTCCTGATACTTTTATCAGCTGTGGATTTTTGCTTGAAACATCTTTGTTGCAAGAGACTGGTATAAATACCAATGTCAGAAACATCAGTGACAAAGTCCATGCATAATTTATTGTCTTTTTCATTTTAATAATTTTTATTGTTATAAATTACCATGTCCCTTCTCCAAAGCCTTCTGCAGAGTCGGCAAAACCCTTTTCGATTGTAATTTCAACAATCTCTATAGAAGGTGAAATATAAGCTTCTCCTATACAGCAGAAGCCCATGTAAAATGGCTCATCATTAGTGTCTTTTTGTTTTTCCATATTTTTATTACTATTGGTTTTTATTATCTTCACTGTAAGAAACAGACGTATAAATCAGTACAAGGGATAACAGTAACAGCATCCATATATATATTGTCTTTTTCGTTTAATAATTTCTAATATTATAAATTAACAAATCTCTACTCTAAAATTTTCTTTAGATTAGGCAATAACCGTTTTGGCTAAAGCATCACTAAGTAATTTATCGACGAGTGTTATGATATTTAACCTTCTCAGGTTTTCTTTTATATAACAAAAATATGTAAAAAAAAACATTTTATACTAATTTTTGATATGAGGCTAATTAAAAACCGAAAGACCTGATTTCTTAATGGTTCTAGAAACGAATATGACTAAAATATGGAAATAAAGAAAAATTCCCAAAGCCTTTTAAGAGAAACTTAGTCTGATAAATGAAATCCAAACCTTAAATTATCTGCATAAGTATCATAGAAAAGCGAAACATTATTGTTTCTAACATTTTTGTATATTTGATATACAAAAACTTAGTTCTATGAAAAACATCGTCTATATGTCTGCACTTATAGTAATGAGTGCTGCCATTTTCTCTTGTCAGAGGACAAATGAAAAAGGGTTCACGCATCTGCCTTTTCAGGAAGATCCGCAAGGTAGATGGGGATTAATCGGAACTGACGGAAAAGTCTTGTTTGCAAATGAATTTGAGGAGATGCCTTCAAATGCAATAAACGGACTTTTTGTAGTAAAAAATCAAAATGGTCTTTTTGAGTACTACACATCTGCAGAACAGCCTAAACTTGTTGCCGGTCCATACCTTCAGGCCGGACTTTTCCTTGAAGAGGTGGCTCCTGTTGTAGAGAAGGACTCCCCTATCTCTTTCATCAACAAAGATGGTTCGGAGGCTTTTGCAATCTCAGAGTGTAATGGATCTGCAATTGTATATGCCACAAATTTTTCTGAGGGAATGGCTGAGATAATTGATGCCGACTCAAAATGCGGATACATCAACACAAAGGGGGAAGTTGTCATCAAACCTGCCTATACCAAGGCTTTTCCGTTTAAAGAGGGATATGCAATTGTATCTGAGACAAACAGTCAAAACCCATCAAATCCGCTTATATCTGTAATAGACAAAGGAGGCCAAACCATTATATCTTTTCAGAATACAGTATCTTCCATTCATGACGGATTCAGCGAGGGTCTTATAGGTTTCACGGACACTCCGCAGATGAACGAGTGGGGCTTTATGAATATCAAAGGAGAGAAGATCATAAAGCCAAATGGCAAATTCGTATCGGTAAAGCCCTTCTCCGCAGGATATGCAATATTTTCCGATGGTAACGGATACGGGGTAATAGACAAGTCGGGAGAAGTAATTATAAGGCCAAAATATCAGGATATCCAATATGCCGAGGGGCAACTGTTTTTTGCAAAAGACAAAGACAAATACGCACTGATAAACATCAAGGACGAGAAGGTCTCGGACTTTCTCATGGACTCATTCGTTGGATTCTTCGGAGGAAAATGTTTTGTTCAGGAGAGAAACAAGTTCAACCTGATAGATGCAAAGGGAAAACCGGTGAATACAAACGAATATGCAACAGTAGTCAATTATGGGCAACAGGAGATGTTCGTATCTGATTATTTCGATATTGACGTTGAAGTAAAACGTGTGATCAATAGCATTACCCCAAATTCCATAGATGAGCTTACCCTGGGAACAACTGCAGGTGAAATGTTTGGAAAATTCAAATATCCGTCCAAAGAATCGCTTAAAGGGACAAATTCAATGAGGGATATGGTAGAGACAAGGAATATAAAGGTTGAAAGGATTGTGGAATTTTCTTCGCAGCTTGCAACTCCTATAAGAGAGCGGGTATTCAAGAGAGACATGTGGAGCAGGGGATACTACGATAATGAGGTCGTAGGCTGGAAATTTGCAGAATCTGCTAATGCAAAGGCCATAAGCTGCTACATTACCTTAACCGGAAAAGCATCAGGCAGATGTGGCAAAGTAATGGACATACTAAAATCAATGTCGTCCCAAGCGGGCTCAAACATTACAATAGACTCCACCGGTGTAGACAGAATTGTTCTCAGGTTAGGCAATTAGTGACGACAAGCCAGTACAATCAGACGAAAAGTATGAGAAGCTGTGCCGACAAGACTCTAAGGAACATTGTAAGAGGATACACAGTTGCATAACTGACAGCAGGAAGGTCATTTGAAGATATTGAGTTTGAGTATGCAAGTGCAGGTGGGTCTGTTGTACTGCCGGCAATCAATCCGATAATAGTATAATAATCCAGCTTGCAGAAGTAGCGGCCTATAAAACCGACTATAAGAAGTGGTACAATGGTAATGATTGCTCCATATAAAATCCACATAGCGCCACCACCGTTTACAATAGTCTCTACAAAGCCTTTACCTGCATCCAGACCAACACAAGCCAGGAAGAGGGAGATACCTACCTCCCTAAGCATAAGGTTTGCACTCATTGTTGTGTATGTGACCAATTTATACTTAGGCCCGAATTTGCTGATAAGTATAGCTACAATTAGCGGACCTCCGGCAAGACCAAGCTTGATTGGCTGAGGAATTCCAGGGATAAAGAAAGGAATGCTGCCCAATAAAATACCCAGGCCTATACCTAGAAATATTGCAGCAAGATTGGGCTCTCTAAGCCTTTTCATAGAGTTCCCAAGCAATTTCGCAGCAGCATCTATACTTGTCTGTGTTCCTACAATTGTCAGCCTGTCTCCTATCTGAAGCTTAAGGTTGGATGTGGCCAGAAGATCTACCCCCGCACGGTTGACTCTGGTTACTGTAATTCCAAACGCCTTACCAAGCCTGAGATCAGAAAGGCTTTTTCCGTTTACGCTGTTTTCAGTAACCTGTACCCTTCTTGGGACAATAGCATTATCGTTGATACCCCAATCATCATCACTCATCTCCACAGCCTCTCCGAAAAAGGCAATTATCAGATCCTGATCCTTCTTGTGAGCAACAATAAGCAACTTGCAACCCTCGCTTATAATATAGTTTGCTGAAGCTATTTTCACGGGATGGCTGGCAGAAGAGACTCTGGATATCACAAAGCTTTTGGATAGAAGATGTTTTACATCTACTATTGATTTTCCAAAAAGAGAGTGATTCAGGACCTTTACGGACATCCTGATAGTCTCGTTTGGATTTTCTTTCTCCTGTTCAGTTATTTTCTCATTCTCTTTTTGAAGGTTTATCCTGAATATGGATTTGATACAAATCATTGAGAAGATTATTCCTACAACTCCCAACGGGTATGCAAGTGCATATCCTGTTGCTATGCTTGGATCGTTCACTCCGTTCATTTCCAGATATGTCTGCTGCGCTGCGCCCAATCCCGGAGTGTTGGTAATGGCTCCTGATAGGATTCCCACCATAGTGGAGATCGGAAGTCCTGTAATTATATATATTCCCAAAGTTACAAGTACACCAAGCAAAACAATGCTTGCTGCAAGCAGGTTTAATTGGAGTCCTCCCTTTTTCAAAGAGGAAAAAAAACCAGGTCCGACCTGAAGTCCGACCGAATAGACAAACAGTATGAGCCCAAACTCTTTGACAAAATGCAGTATTTCCGGATTAATAGATAGTCCGAAGTGGCTGAATGTTATACCCACAAAAAGTATCCATGTTACCCCAAAAGAGATTTTGGCTATTTTTATCTTAGCTAAAAGAATTCCAAAAGTGATTACAGTTGCTAATATAATAATTGACTGAGCAACACCCTCGCTGAAAAAAAGTGTTCTTATCCATTCCATATGTTTCAAATTTGGCGCGAAAATAGACATTTATTTGTAAATTCGAACAATAAACTAAAACATATACTCAAAATGAAATTTGTAGACGAATTCAAGCAATTTGCGATGCGCGGAAATGTTATTGACATGGCTGTGGGTATAATCATTGGAGGGGCTTTCGGGAAAATCGTCTCTTCATTCGTTTCCGATGTCATCATGCCTCCCATAGGTCTTCTTGTAGGAGGTGTTAACTTTACAGACTTGAAAATCACTCTTAAACAAGCTGTTGCCAATTCTGACGGAATACTTTCTCCGGCTGTCACCCTCAATTACGGCAATTTTATTCAGGTCACACTCGATTTCATTATCATAGCATTTGCAATATTTACTATGATAAAGCTAATGAACAACCTTAATCGCAGAAAATCAGAGATTCCTGCAACTCCGGCAACACCTCCTCCCCCATCCGAAGATGTTGTTTTGCTTAAGGAAATTCGTGACCTGCTCAAGAATAAATAGCATCTTTTTTAAATTTTTTTTCAAAAATATTAGCATCTTAAACGATAATTACTACCTTTGCCGCGGTTTTAACCAGGTTCTGTAGCTCAGTTGGTAGAGCACGACACTCTTAATGTTGGGGTCGTGGGTTCGATCCCCACCGGGACCACTAAAAATGTTCTAAAAACTGGACAAAAGTCAGACAAACCCTACAATATCAAATAATTGTAGGGTTTTTTATTTTCAATTTGTCCGGAATAATAGTCAAAAATGGTCATAATTGGACACTCTTCCATGACTAATTCGTGACCTATTTAAAAAACACAAAACAGGTCACGAATTGTCATCTTTTGTCTTACTTTTGTCGCGTTTTGTCTAGGATATATATCTAAATATCAATAGTGTATAACTAATTTTACATTATAATATTTAAGGTATGAAAAGCTCAGTATCCGGCGTCAATGTGAGCTTTTTGTTGTGAACAGAAGCACTCATTATTATAAACCTTTTGAAGAGGGTCCTGAAGATCTTTATGTGATGAGCAAGATTGATGAGGAGTATCTTAACTGCCATAATTGATGTTTATAGCCGCTATATTGTAGGGAGGAGCCTTTCCAACACACTTGGGGCAGAATGCAGCCTTAAGGTACTCAAGCAGGCTGTTGCGAAGCACGGAAAACCGGAGATTGTGAACTCCGACCTGGGTTCGCAATTCACCAGCCCGATATGGATAGAGTACCTTGAAGAACAAGAAATGACAATAAGCATGGACGGGAGAGGAAGGGAACACACTCATCAAAGGCCTTAATGAGTATCTGAACTATTATAATAATCAACGGACTCATCAGAGTCTGGATAGAAAAACACCTTATGACTGGTATGAATATGCAGCATAGGATTTAAACTTAATAAACATCCCCGGTGGTTGAATTGTGGGGAGTATTATAATACGCCCTTTTAGTTTCTTAAAACGCAGATTATTCCATATCTGATTGGAATTAATTAGTGGATGAAAGTTTTTCAACAGACCCAAATTAAAACATAAGGGTATCCTCAACAGATACCCTTGCTAATTTAGACCTTTGGACAACAAAAGAAAGTCTACCCAAAGGTCTCAACAACACCTAAACGGCGACATTTAGGAATTAGAACTATCACCTTCTTGATTATTAATTCCCGTTCCTAAAGTCTCTGAATTGATAGAGATAACCTCAACTTCAGGTGTACTCCATTTTTCTTTTTCGTTTATCATCTTATTTGTTTTATAGTTAAACATAGGACTCAGTCAAGCCCACATTATTTATTGAAATCAAAAATATATCCTTTTTCCCTAAGTATAAGTAAAATAGTCGCCGAAATACCTGTTTTAGCCGAAAATAGAAAATTATTATCAAAGCTGGGAGGGAACCCTTCATAACTTTTTACATTACAAAGGCTCTTCTTTAATAAGTTGCTATTCAGATAATTGTCAAATAGTAAATCGTTATTACTATGATTAACTACATTCAGAATTATTTCTTTTTGTTCAATTAATCGCAAAGCTGAATCAGGAGAAAATGCCTTTTTATCAGACCTTTGTCTGATTTCCTCTGGTATTACTCCATCCATAATGGTTCTAATTAACCCCCTTTCTTCTCCATTGTTTAAATAACAGTGAGTCGGTACATCTATCAATAACTCGTATAAATTTTTATCAAAAAGAGGTGTTCCTGTATCCATTTTATAGAAGTTACTTCTGTTGTAAAACTTGCTCACTTTCCTGCCAATTACACCTTGATTCACGTCTAACACCAACGAGTCTATGTGGTTAACTTTTGCCTTTTCGGATATCTGTCTATGATATCTCTTCATAATATTATCATTAAGCATCTTTTGCCCCATCACATTTTGCTTCCTAAAAAGCGATCTTAGAAAAGAGTAGTATGGAGATTGAGAAAGATACATTATCCGAAATATTTTATGAAAGGGTTGCTTTTCCTTCACACTAAATTGCTGCATAATTTCTAGTGCCTGTTTATACTTACCTTTCTTGACAAGTTCATAAACGACACTATGCCCTTTCCACGAAATCCAGTAATCTCCACCAAAACCATTAAATAGTATTCGAATTTGATTTTGCATTGCTGCACTATGTAAAGCATAATTCATGTATGCAACAGAAACTGGGAAAGTTTCATCAATATCAAAAGCTTCATCCAAATTTGATAAAGGGCCTACACCAGGCGCCTCCACATATGTCTGAATAATGTTAGGGCAGTGCTTTCCTACCAAGTCTATATAGTAACGTTCGTCTTTTTCAATTCCTCTATGGTCTAATGGGAGTACAGAAGAGAAGGTATAGAGAGGCTTGTTCTTCTTCGACAGGAGTTCTGAAAGTATACAGGCAACGCTTGTAGAATCTAGTCCACCGCTTAAAGTTACTCCTATAGGTACATCTGTATTCAACCTATTCTCTACAGCGCGATAAAGCAACTCACGCGTACAATCGTACCAATCCTGGTCTTTTGTAAAGTTGTACTTACCTGTAGATTCTAAATTCCAATACTTGAGGTAGCTTAAGTTACCATCCTGCAACGTAAGCACATTCCCCCCACATAGTGCAAATATCTCCTGATTGTAGGTAATATTTGGCTTACCCTTACTATAAAAGTACTGGATGAGGCTCTCCTCGTTAAAATAGTTTGGAAGAGGTTTGACAGCCCCAATCCCTTTAATTTCGCTGCAAAAAATGAATTGATCCGGAGAATCGTAGTAAAAAAAAGGACGAAATCCGATATGGTCGGTAGCGGCAAATAGTTTTTGAGTGTTAGCGTCCCAAATTGCAAAAGCAAATTCTCCTTCCAAATGATTAACGCAATCTTTACCCCACCGCTTATAGGATAGTAGAATTATCTCAGAGTCGCTAACCGCCATTAACCGTGCTTTGCCTATCCCTAACGATGCAGCAAGTTCACTGCGATTATCCAAACGGGCATCTGCAGTTATAGTACAATTAAACACTGAAATAGGGCAATGCTCATGTTCCTGCTGTGGATAAATCTTTAGAAGACAATGACCAAACCCAACATTACCTTCAAGCCATGTACTCTTTCCATCAGTTGAACGATGTAAAATAGAAGAGCAGATCGCATTTAAATTATCCTGCTCAACTGACTTTCCCCTTTTATTGACTATTCCGAATATAGCGCTCATATAATAAATAGTAAAGTTAAATAAAATTTATTGTTTATCTGATTTGACATGAGTGTAAAATATCCTGAAAAGCAATATGGGATTAATTTAACTTCCAAAACAAGGTAAATATTAATAAGCTACTACATATTTAAGCAATTTTATTTATATTGCAAATTAAAAGATTTAAAAGTATAAGAAGATCAATGACATATTTATGCATCCAACATCTATAAATAACCTGCAAATAAAATACATATCAAAACCACCAAAAAATATAGATTTTGCCCTATTCGAAAGACCACATTTCAGGGTGTCTGAAGATCAGTTTTATTTACACGTTTATAATCAGGCGCAATTTTATGTTGAAAGGGGGGAAGTAATAAACATTTTTTTAGAAGAAGGGTCGGATAAAGATTCCGTAGAGCTATTTCTAAACGGGTCTGTACAAGGAGCTGTCCTACTACAAAGGAGGATTTTAGCATTTCATGGCAGTTCTTTTAACTACAAAGGAGCAGGAGTCATTATCTGTGGAAATTCAGGTGCGGGTAAATCCTCAATAACTGCAGCTTTTTGCCAAGAAAGTGCACAATTCATATCTGATGATATTACTCCTGTTTCGGTAAAAGAGGGAGAGGTATATATCAACCCACTAAAAACAGAAATTAAACTATGGGATGATGCATTTGAACAGCTTAATTTATCTCCCAAAAATTTAAGAAAAATAAGGCCAACTTTAGAGAAGTTTTACTACCCATACGAATCCAGTAAAGAGTTGAATTCCTCCTTACATTTAATTATAATTCTGGATACTCATAATAAAGATGAATTTACCTCTTCGGAACTTACAGGTATAAATAAGTTTAAAGCACTTAAGGATCAGATATACCGAAAACTTTACTTGAAGGGAATGCCGAAGGCTGAACAAAGCATTTGCCTTCAGCTGTTAAGTCTGGGACAGAAAGTCAGAGTTCTGCACATCATTCGTCCCAAAATTTGTAGCATACAGCAAGCAATGGATTTTATAAAGCAGAAGATCGCAGATCTTTTAGTTATTAATGAAGAGGCATTATAGTATATGAAAAATATTGTATGGCTTACCTCATATCCAAAATCAGGAAACACCTGGTTTCGGATGTTTTTATCGAATTATCTGAATAAGACCAACGAGCCTCTCTCTTTAGAGGAAATTCAAAGCGCTCGGATAGCAAGTAGTGCCATTGATTTTGAAGAGATTGTTGGTTTGAATCCGTTTGAACTGACAGGAGATGAGGTTGACTTGTGGCGTCCAGATATGTACAAAGCTTTTTCTGAAGAGTATGCAAGAAAAAATGAAGTATGCTACAAGAAAGTCCATGATGCCTATACAACTAATTCATATAACAAACCTCTTTTCCCAGAGCAATACAGCAAATGTTCAGTATACTTTGTACGCAATCCGTTAGATGTTTGTGTATCATTTGCTAATCATAGTGATAGCAAAATTGAAGAAAAGGTTAACCAAATTTTAGACGAAAATGCTACCCTCGGAGGAAAGAAAAATGGACAGCTACGGCAAATCTTAAAGTCATGGAAATGCCATATAGAAAGCTGGGAAACGCAATCATTAATTCCTGTTCACTTTGTCAGATACGAAGATATGCTCCAAAATCCGGTAGAGACTTTTGAGTTAATTATCCGATTCATCGGTTTGGATTATGAAGAGCATCGCTTAAAAAAAGCGATTGCTAATAGTGACTTTAGGGTGCTACAACAATTAGAAAAGGAGAATGGCTTTATTGAGAAAAAACAGCATTGCCAAAACTTCTTCTGGAAAGGAAAGATAGGCAACTATAAAGATTATCTAACAGCGGAGCAAATAAACAGAATAGTCGAATATAACTATGATACTATGAAAGCGTTCGGATATATAGATAAAGAAGGAAATTTAACTGTTTAGGCTATTTGAAAAGATAATATTATCTTGGTGATAATAATGTGAAGAGTATAAAAGTTAGATGTTGATTAAAGGAGATCAATAAAACACCTAAAAAGATGGAGAAATATAGCAGATTAGTAAATGTTATTGATGGAGAAATAGACAACCATCAAGTAATTATGCACATTAACAATGGCAATTATTTTGGTTTAAATCCTGTTGGTAAGCGAATTTGGACGCTAATAGAACAACCAAAAACGCTTGAGGAAATAATCTCAAACCTCCTTTCAGAGTACAATATCTCTCAGGAGCAGTGCAAAACAGAAGTTCAGTCATTTCTTGACAAGTGTGTTAAATTCGATATCGTTATAAAACAGTGAGCCTAATTTCTAAATTTTGCCGAATACCTTTTAGACAGAAAAAATTACTAATGGAGGCTATCTTTTTTTTGTTTACATCTAAGTTCATGCTAATAATTTTCCCTTTTAAAATATGCAAGCAGATTTTCAGAAAAAATGAAGTACTTGTAAAGCAAGCAAGTGTTCAAAGTATAAAGGATATTAGTATTGCCCTAGAACGTGCCAATAAAATTGCAATCTGGCGCAATGTCTGCATTGTTAAATCGTTCGCTGCTCGATTCATGCTGCAACGCAGAGGTATTGCCTCTACAATTTATCTGGGAGTAACCGTAAAGAATGAGAAAAGGCTGTCGGCACATGCTTGGTTAGTTAGCCGCGGAGTATATGTAACACCTCGTGGAGATCTTTCTTTTAAAGAGATTTACAGATTTTAGCAGATATGAAAACATAAGCTAAGAGTATCGTTTTATTAAACAAAGAATTTTTAGATGTTTAGCAACTTATTTATAATCCGAAGCTTCGTACATTTATCGGGCTGGTGAATTGCGAACCCTGGTCGGAGTTCACAATCTCCGGTTTTCCGTGCTTCGCAACAGCCTGCTTGAGCACCTTAAGGCAGCACTCTGCCCCAAGTTGTTGGAAAGACTCCTCCCTACAATATAGCGGCTATAAACATCAATTATAGCAGTTAAGATACTCCTCATCCATCTTGCTCATCACATAAAGATCTTCAGGACCCTCTTCAAAAGGTTTATAGTAATGAGTGCTTCTGTTCACACCAAAAAACTCACATTGACGCCGGATACTGAGCTTTTCTGAGGCCCTCCTGCAAAAATCCACCTCTATCTCCAATCTACCGATCTTCTCATATAGTGCCTGTTCGCGTCTATGGCTTCCTCGTCGGGAGCCTTGGTCGAAAATATCTCCGTACTCCGGGACAGAAACTCCCGTTTCCAGTTCGAGATCATCTGTGGATGTACTCCAAACCGTTTTGAAAGCTCGCTGAGAGTCTCCTGTTCCTTGATTGCCTCA
>CAZHLJ010000008.1:0-52603 GCA_964533215.1 uncultured Muribaculaceae bacterium | reverse complement strand
CAGTGGTCTGATTTTGCGGGAGTATTATACACAAAAAGTCTAAAAACCGGACAAACCATAAAAAACTACAAAATTCACTATTGTAGTTTTTTTTTCATTAAAAGAAGAGTAATTTTGGAAAGTTAAATCAATCTTTATGAAAAATTTCGTTTTTCAAAACCCTACAAAACTAATCTTTGGCAAAGGTTCCATTGCTGCATTGTCTACTGAGATTCCTGCTGACAAAAAGATTCTGGTCACATTCGGTGGCGGAAGTGTGAGAATGAATGGGGTATATGACCAAGTCAAAGAGGCTCTAAAAAATCATACCTCTGTTGAATTCTGGGGAATTGAGCCAAACCCGACAGTTGAGACTCTTCGTGAGGCAATAGCTTTGGCAAAGAGGGAGAGATGTGACTTTGTCCTTGCAGTTGGAGGTGGGTCCGTTATCGATGGATCGAAACTAATTGCGGCAGGTGTAGTGCATGATGAAGACGCTTGGGATCTTGTCCGGAAGCCAAGCTTGTACAAATCATCTTTGCCTTTGGCCTCTGTACTCACCCTTCCTGCGACAGGATCGGAAATGAATTCAGGAGCTGTCATCTCAAATAAGTCTACCAAGGAAAAATTTTCCTTCTTTTCAAAATTTCCTCTCTTCTCGATTCTTGATCCTCAGACAACATTCTCCCTTCCGCCATTCCAGGTAGCCTGCGGGCTTGCAGACACTTTTGTACATGTCATAGAGCAATACCTGACAACCACGAATCAGTCACCTTTGATGGACAGGTGGGCAGAGGGAATCCTTCAGACAATAATAGAAGTTGCACCTCAGATTCGTAAAAATCAATACGATTATGAAGCAATGGCAACTTTTATGATATCAGCAACCATGGGGCTTAACGGATTCATAGCAATGGGAGTATCACAGGATTGGGCTACCCACATGATAGGCCATGAACTTACGGCTCTTAACGGTATCACTCATGGTCATTCCCTTACAATTGTATTGCCTGGCACAATGTGGGTTTTACGTGAAGAGAAGTGTGACAAGATCCTTCAGTATGGAAAAAGAGTCTGGGGAATAGAACACTCAGAAAAAGAGACGGCTATTAAAATGATAATTGACAAGACTGAGGAGTTCTTCCGTTCTCTTGGTTTGAAGACAAGATTAAGCGAGAATGGAATCGGCAAGGAGACTATTGACGAAATAGTCAGACGTTTTACCGAAAGGGATATGCATATAGGCGAAAATAGATCTGTGGATGCATCTGTTACACGCCTGATTCTTGAACGTGTGATATAATTTTACTATATTTACATAGCTTAACTGCTATGAATGATGAGAGAAAATTCTTCAGGGTACTTATGTTTTATTATCAATGGTCAGAAATTTGCCATTCCGCTCGATATTGTTGAGAGTGTAATCCGCTCTCAGGCAATAACTCAATTAGAGAAAGAGGTATCATTTTTAAGAGGTATCATTGATTTTCATGGTGAAATAATTCCAATAATAAGCTTGAGGAACAGGTTCAATCTGCCTACCCGCGAGATACAATTAACGGATAGATTAATAATAATCAATACCGGCATAAGAAAGGTTGGTCTCATTGCAGAGCATGTCGATGACATAATAGACATCACCCCTGATCAGGTCAAGGATTCAGCTTTAATATTCAACGGGTTAAAACACGTCAAGGTTCTCAGTCATCAGGAGGGATTAATTCTGATTTATGACATTGAAAGCATTATCAGCAAGAATGAAGAGATAGAACTCCAACATATATGGCAAAGTCAGAAACTTTAAAGAAAATTGCCGCTATAATTCACAGTACTCTTGGTCTGGATTTCCCGGGGAATCGCTTACATGATCTTGAAAAGGGAATGCTGGCCTCAGCAAAAGATCTTGGCATTTCTGCTGATGTTGAAAGCATATACAATTGGATTTCCACATCTAAACTGACTACCAAAGAGCTGCGGATAATATCCTCACATATAACAGTGGGAGAGACATATTTTTTCCGGGAACAAAATTCTTTAAAACTTTTTGTCAGAATTATCCTTCCTGAACTTATTTCAAAAAGGAAAGAAAATTCACGGCAAATCAAAATATGGTGCGCAGGGTGCAGTTCCGGAGAAGAACCATATACGCTGGCAATCCTTATTAAGGAAAATTTTCCGGAACTTGCTCAATGGAACACACGAATTCTGGCCACGGACATAAATCCAAAAGCAATCCAGAAGGCTGTTTCAGGCGAATATTCAGAGTGGTCTTTCCGTGATACAGATCCAAAAATCAGACAAAAGTATTTTTCAAAGAAGGGCAATCACTGGGTTGTATCCAATGAAATCAAAGAGATGGTCAAATTTTCTTTTCTTAACCTATCAGATAACATTTACCCATCTTTTTCAACCGGTACTGAAAATATTGACATTATATTCTGCAGGAATGTATTCATATACTTGTCACATGAGGTTATTCCGGAGGTGGCCGGGAAGATATTCAAATCGCTTGCTGATGGCGGTTGGCTCATAACCAGTCAGGTAGAACTGAACGACATCTATTTCTCCATGTTTGGCAAGTATGTTTATGAAAATAATTTTTTCTACAGAAAGGCTCCGGCTAACTACCCTTCATTGAGAAAACCTCCTGTCAGGGCAATAGTAAAATCAAATAGGGATTTACATACCAATTTCAATCCACAACCTCAGTCCGAAGAGAGCTTCACGTTGATATTGAATGCAAAGGCCTATGCCGACAGAGGTGATTATGATAAAGCAATAGAATTTATTAAGAAGATTATCGCTTCAGGCAAAGCGGATGCAGATATTTATTATCTTTATGGAACGATTTTGACTGAACAGAACAAAAATGAAGAGGCAGTGGAAGTGTTGAGGAAGGTTCTTTACCTTAACCCTAATCACCTTTTATGTCATCTAATGCTTGGCAATTTCCTCTCTCAAAACGGGAAAAGGGAACAGGCTAGAAAACATTACATTAATGCTCTAGAAAGCATTGATGACATGAAAGAGGACGAAATAGTTCCTGATTCCGGAGGAATGACCAAAGGACGAATACGGGAGATGATTGAAAATTTAATTTTGGGACAGAATAATGAAAAGTGACGAGGAGATACTTCTTGAGCGAGCTAAAGTCAATTCGATTAGAAGAGAGAAAACCTTAGAAAAAGAGGGTGATAAGACTCGTTATGTTGAATTTTGCCTTTTTTCTCAAAGATATGCAATTAAAGAAAAATTTGTATCTGAAGTGCTGTCCCTTAAGGATATAACTCCAATTCCAGGCACTCCTCCCTTTGTGATGGGTGTAATGCACTTCCGCAGCAAAATTCTATCAGTTATAAACATTCACAAATTATTTAATTTACCTGAAAAAGGGCTGACCGAACTCAATAAGGCTATTGTGCTTGATGATGGAAAAGTGACCTTCGGAGTTGTCGCTGATTCAATAACAGGAATACTTGAGATTGATCTGAAAACAGTTTCAGCTCCGCCTCCAAATACTTTCGGATCCTCAGAAATGGAGTACGTTTTAGGAGTGCTTCCAGACGGTCTAGTAATTCTAAAAGCCGGGAAAATGTTAAAAAGTCCAATATTAATCATAAACCAACAATAAAAGCAATGAAAAAATTCAAGACCAGAGGGAAACTTCAGATAGCTTTTGCAATAATAATGCTGGCAATTATTGTCACGCTGACTATATCTCTGAAAAACATAATCGAGCTTAAACAAATTCATGCAGAAGTAGATAAGTTGAACGAAATCGTATACAACATAGCTCAGCTGAGATCAAATGAAAACAGGTCCAGAGTTCTTACCTACGACATACTTACTACCAAGGATGAGAATCACAAGAGTGCTGTTTTGGACGAATTGATCATAAAAGGTGACTCCTTGAAAGAGAAGTTCAGGAGTATTATGATTATGCTAAAGGACTACCCTCAGTTTAAAAGCAATTTTGACTCAATAAATGCTGACGCAGACCTGTATTTCAGAAACAGCAGAATACTGATTGATCATATTAATTCAGGCAAAATGGTTGAGGCTTACAGCTACATTGACACCATGGCTCCTTTTTACAGCAAAATCAGGGCTGAAAGCATCGCGTTGGAAAATGCCGTTATACAGATAAGGGACAAGATGTCCGGCGAAAGTGTCCGCACAACAAAGCATGTCACAATTGAACTGATATCTTTAGGACTAATATTGATCATCCTCACACTTGTGCTTGCTGTATTGGTTCTTAGAATGATAAGAAGAATAACTGTTGAGCTTGTATATGGCGTCAACATACTTTCAAAATCAGCTACAGGCATATTAGATACTGTTAATGACATTTCCACTGGTGCTTCGGAAACTGCTACGGCTGTATCCGAAACGACTACGACAATAGAAGAGGTACGCCAGACTGCTACTGTGGCAAACGAAAAAGCTCAGGCTTTGATTGAGAGCTCTCAGAAAGCGGCTGATTCTGCCGAAAAAGGAAAAACATCTGTAGTTAATGTTGCCGATGCAATAAAGAAAATTGACAATCAGATGAAAATGATAACTGAGACAGTACTTAAGCTTGCTGAACAAAACCGGACTATTGGCGAAATCACATCAACCGTGTCTGATATTGCAGATCAGTCAAACCTGCTTGCCGTTAACGCTGCAATAGAAGCAGCAAAAGCGGGTGAACATGGCCGAGGCTTTACGATTGTAGCACAAGAGATCCGCTCACTGGCAGACCAGTCGAAGAAAGCAACCAAACAGGTGAAAGAGATACTTAATGAGATAAATAAATCTGTAATCCAAGCTGTTGGCGTTACAGAACAAGGATCAAGGACTGTAGAAAATGGGTTACAGCTTGTCAGACAAAATGGTGAGATTATTGACTTGCTGGCAGAAAATGTAGATGAGACAGCTCAAGCATCAATGCAGATTTCATCTTCAAATTACCAACAGATGGCTGGAATGGACCAAATTGTTCCTGCTATGGAAAATATAAAAATGGCCAGTGAACAGAACATAAAGGGTATACAGCAGGCTCAGACAGCTTCCAAAGATATCAACGATCTAAGCAAGACACTCAGGAATGTAATTGAAAAGTACGATCTTTAAATCTATATGAACAACGATCAGGATGACTTTCTAAAAGAGTTGTTGGCCGATTTCAGAGTCGAAGCCTTTGAACACTATCAGTCAATAATAAACGGACTCATTTCGTTGGAAAAAACCAACGGAGGGACTGATGAGTTCTGCTTGACAATTGAAAAGATATTCAGAGAGACTCATTCATTAAAAGGTGCTGCCAGAACAGTAAATCTGCCAGGCATTGAAAAACTGTGCATGAGTATGGAATCTCGTTTCAATAGCCTTAAAAAAGGAGAGATCCAACTTACGCCTCAGTTAATGGACGCATTTCATGTTGCATCAAACGCTTTAAAACAGCTTTTAGACAGTCTGGACAATGGTGACAAGCCATCTACAGGCCAAAATATAAACATGATCGTGCAGCATCTGGAAAATGCTCACATGGCTTCAGCCGCTAAGATTGAGGTGAAAGAGAAACCTTTGGCAAATATTCCGATGGAATCCACTGATCAAGAAAGGCCAATAGAAAAAGAGAGTGATACCATAAGGATATCTTCTGCAAAGCAAATTGATATTTTAAACAGGGCTGAGGATTTTATTTCAATCAAGAACAAGTTGGAATTCTACAGAAAGAAACTGTTAAATTTATATGGATCAGTCAGGAATGAAGCTCTTCTTAATGTGTCAAATGATATGGTTAATTGTGGTAGGCAAGTAAGCCGTATGATAGATGACCTGATAATTGATATAAAGTCTTCCCTGCTATTGCCATTCTCCTCCCTGCTAAACATAATTCCGAAAATAGTATGGGATCTTTCCAAAGAATATTCAAAAGAGATATCTGTGGAAATCACCGGAGATAATATAGAGATTGACCGCAGGATTCTGGAAGAGTTGAAGGATCCTTTGATACACTTAATCAGGAACAATATAGATCACGGTATTGAGACTCCGGATGTAAGGATAGCAAAAGGGAAAAATGCCGGAGGGAAAATATTGATTGCTGTTACTCATGATGCAGACAGAAAGATTTCCATTCGGATTGAGGACGATGGTTCCGGAATAGACAAAGAAAAGGTCATTCAATCTTCAATCAAGAATGGGCTAATCGATGATGAGACTGCCAAAACACTCTCGAACAAAGAGACATTCTCTCTTATTTTCCGTTCCGGAGTATCAACCAAGGAATTTGTAACAGATATCTCCGGAAGAGGTCTGGGAATGGCAATTGTTGCAGAAAAAGTTGCCAAACTTGGAGGGACCATTGAGGTAAAATCTGTTGTTGATAAAGGTACAAGTTTTCTTATAAGAGTTCCTCAGACAATTGCCACTTTCCGAGGAATTGTGGTATCTGTGGAAGAACAGCGAATGATAATTCCGTCAATCAATCTGGACAAAGCCATAAGAGTAGATAAAAATGCAATATTGACTGTAGGTACAAAAAAAGCCATTAATTATTCAGAAGAATCAATACCATTTTTAAATCTATCCGATGTATTGGGCATAGATGGTAAAAACCGTATAGTTGACAAAAACACAAGTAAATATATCAACGTATTGATCCTCAATTACTCGCAAAAGAGAATGGCTTTTGCAGTAGATGAAATTTTAAACGAGCAGGAAGGCATTATAAAGAGTCTTGGATCTCAACTCGTTAAAGTAAAAATGATTTCCGGTGTAACTATCCAGGGAAACAGCAGGGTTGTGCCGATAATTGAAATAAGCGAACTTTTCGAAGCTGCCTTGAAAACCAAGACTCTAAACGTTTCGTCTTTTGAAATAGATAATCAGCCTATTAAGAAAAAAATTCTTATTGCAGAAGACTCTATCACAGTAAGGACAATGCTTAGGAACTTTGTTGAAAATGCAGGCTATATTGTCAAGACTGCTGTAAATGGAATGGATGCCTACAATATGGTCATGGAAGAGGATTTCGATTTAGTCGTATCCGATATTGAAATGCCTAAGATGAACGGATTTGAATTAACTGAAAAGATACGCGAACATAGTGAACACTCCGGTCTTCCTGTTGTTTTAGTTACAGCGCTTGACAGTAAGGATGACCAGAAAAGGGGAATGGAGGCTGGTGCAAATGCATATATTGTAAAAGCTAGTTTTGAAAAGAGCAACCTCATTGAAACAATAAAAAGGTTGATATGAAAAAGATCAAGGTTCTCATCGTTGACGACTCCCCTTTGAGTCTGAAACTTTTGAAGGGAATTCTTCTGCCTGATCCTGAATTTGAGATTGTTGGAACAGCTCAAAACGGAGCAGAGGCGGTCAATTTAGTTAAAAAGCTCAACCCTGACGTAGTGAGCATGGATATTAACATGCCTTTGATGAACGGAATTGAGGCTACAAGAGAAATCATGTCCACTAATCCTGTTCCAATAGTCATAGTGAGCACTATTTACAATTCTACCGAAATTGAAGCTGCAATAAAGGAGCTGGAAGCTGGTGCCGTTTTCATAATGCCTAAACCTTTTGGTCCTGGCCAGACAGAATTCCAGAAATCCTCATCTAATTACATACGGACTCTCAAGTTAATGTCGGAAGTGAAGGTTGTCAGAAGAAACAGCTCCATGCCAATAAGACACGATTCAAATCATATAGAAAACCTCCGGAATAAACCAGAGATACTTGCTATAGGAGCTTCGGCCGGAGGACCGGAGGCTCTAAGGAACATTTTCAAAAAACTGGACAAGGATTTTCCGCTACCAATACTAATAGCACAACACATAGATGAAAATTTTTCCGAAGGATTTGCTTCATGGCTGAATTCTTACTCCAAAATCCCTGTCAAGATTGCTGAAAACGGGGAAAAAATCAGAAAAGGCAACGTATATCTTTCTCCGGGTGGTATAAATATGTCTGTTATCAGAGGAGGAATCATTTTGCTAAGCAATAAAATTGAGAATTCGCCTCATAAGCCTTCAATAAATCATCTATTTAAAAGCATCGGTAGTGTATATGGCGATAAGGCAATTGCCGTCCTGCTTTCAGGCATGGGAAATGATGGCGCAGAAGAGTTGATGAGATTAAAAACTATGGGAGTATTTACTATTGTTCAGAACGAGGGTAGCTGCCTCGTTTTCGGAATGCCGGGAGAGGCTGTCAAACTAGGAGCTGCTTGCAGGATAACATCTCCTGATAAAATGGCTGACGAAATTTATAACCTTATAACAAAAAACTGAGAGATGCAACCACCAATTCAACCTCTTCTTGGAAATGGCTACATACTAGCTGTAGAGGATTCTTTGGTTCAAGCAAAGAGGTTAGAACATTTCTTTAAAAAGAACAGCATAAACTACAAAATATCGTCAAATGCCGAGGATGCTTACGCTGAGGCTCTAAGCTCATCACCTAGCCTGATAATAAGCGACATCATAATGCCTGGCATGGATGGTTATGAATTCTGCAAGGCTATAAAGTCTAACCCTTCCCTATCTGGAATTCCAATCATTCTTCTCACCTCCTTGCAGGATTCAGACGATATAATCAAGGGATTACAGGCTGGTGCAGAAAACTTTATATCCAAACCTTACGATGAGGCAAATCTATTGTCCCGTATATTACATCTTCTGGAATATAAGACCAGATGCGAGCCTATTTCCACCAATGATACACTGGTAATCAATTTCCACGGAAAAGACTATTCAGTAAAATCATCAAAAAGACAGATAACAGAGCTGCTCCTGTCTATATATGAAACAGCAATAGAGAGGAACGATGAGTTCCTGTTAACCAAGTCAAGGTTGGAAAAATCTAACGAAGATCTTTCACAGGCAAATCTTGATTTAAACTCTATATTCAAAGCTATAAATCAAGATCTTTGCCCTCAGATATCACAGACAATAAAATTTATGGAGATGGCCATTGACTCCATAGAAAAGACAGCTGATAATGATAGCATAAAACAACTTAGTTCTATTCATAAATCGTTACTTGGAGCAGTCAATTTCATCAATGATGTCAATAGATTCTCTCAATCATACAATGCAGAAATAAATGTAGAAGAGGTTAATCTAAGTAATATAGCAAATCAAATCGTGACCAAACTCAGATTAGATTTTCCAGACAAAAATTTTAAGGTTGTCATCGATCCTGACCTGAAGGCAAAGGGCGATCATGATATGATATATACTATAATGGACAATTTGCTCAAAAATGCCTTCAAGTTCAGCTCTCTCAAACAAAACCCGGAGATAAGCATTGGCAGGAAGGATTATTATGGCAACGATCTCTTCTTCGTCAAGGACAATGGAGTAGGTTTAAACATTTTAAAAGCAGAAAACTTATTCCAACCATTCATCCGTTTTCATTCTGAAAATGGATTAAGTGGAACAGGGCTAGGCCTGTCATCGTCCAAAAAGATTATTGAGAAACACGGAGGGAAGATATGGGCTGAGTCAGAAGAGGGAAATGGCTCCACATTTTATTTTACATTAAAATAGTAACTGCAGAAACTTAAAATGTCAAAAAAATACAAGCTAGGTCTTACCTTATCCGGTGGTGGAGCTAAAGGATTTGCTCATGCTGGTGCGCTTAAGGCCATGGAAGAGGCTGGAATAAGGCCTGATGTTATATCCGGAACCAGCGCAGGCGCCATTGTAGGTTCTCTATACTCATCCGGGCAATCGCCTGAAAAAATCTGTCAGATTTTCAAGGAGAAAGATTTCAACAACTTCATAGAACTGACAATACCAAGGAGCGGTCTCTTTGGAACTGCCGATTTTATAAAATTTCTGGACGAAAACTTACTGGTAAAAACATTTGAACAGCTTTCAATACCACTTTATGTAGTCGCCACCGATTTTGACAACGGTAAAAGTGTTGCTTTTTCTTCCGGAGACTTAACAAAAAGGGTAATGGCATCCGCATGTGTACCAATATTTTTCAAGCCTCTTGAAATTGACGGGATTCATTATGTTGATGGTGGTATTTTCAACAATTTCCCTGTTTCTGTCATACGTGAGAGCTGCGACAAGGTTATAGGAATAAATGTAAGCCCACTGATAACAGATAAGTACTCAAAGACTATTGTGGGTGTTGCTGAACGCTCATATCACTTTATGTTCAGGGCAAATACTCTTGAGGAAAAGAAGCTTTGTGATGTATTGGTTGAGGTGGAGGAGGCTATGCAGTTCCGTTCATTTGACCTTAAAAATGTTGATAAGATCTTCCAGTTAGGATATAATGCTATGAAAACGGCGCTTTCTGAATATGAACTATAGCACTCTTCATATATCCCAGAATATCTTTTTACTCCTGCACTTGAAAAAAAGATAGGCCGCCGGGATTCTTGAGAGATCATCATTTTTATTGCCAATATTTGATATTCTATCAAGAATCATTTTTTTAGACTCCCCTACTATATAGAAAGCTGTCATTCGGGCATTTACGATCGGCAACCCCGTCATTGCAACCCGTTGTTGTCTGTTATATGGATTTAGGGAAGGAGAATATGGCTTCTTAAACTCATACAGGTAATCCTGTCCGGGAAATATTGAGGATGTATGTCCATCTTCACCAATCCCGAGAATAACGAAATCAAAAACCGGAATGCCATTTTCTATCGGCAGCAACCTGCGTACAAGTTCAGAGTATCTGGATGATTCAATTTCAGGATCATTCTCTCCTATTATCCTATGAATTTGCTCTTCAGGAATTAAGACCTTATCCAGAAACTCCCTTTTTGCCATTCCATAGTTGCTATAAGTACTTATTGGAGGGACACATCGTTCATCTACCCAGAAGAGTTCAATTCTGTTCCAGGGAATTTTATGAAGATATTTATCTCCCCATAATGCAAAAAGCTGCTTTGGACTAGATCCTCCAGAGATTGCTAGGAAAAACTTTGTGTTATCTGCCTTCTCTGATATATCATGCAACAACATTTCTGTTAAGGCTATGGCTTGCTTCATGTTCATCATCAGTTAAAGTTCACAGTAAAGGTCAGAGTTTATCAGATTCTTGCAGGGATTTGTCCACTGTTTTGTCCCCTCTATTATTTTTCCACTTTCAAGAGGTCCCCAAGTCCCTGCCGGATAGCCATGTAGTGGGATCGAACTATTTTCTCTCCATAATTTCAATATGGGATCAAAAAATGACCAACTGGCTTCAACCGCATCACTTCTGGTAAACAGGGTGGTCTCTGAGTTTAAACAATCCTCTATCAATCTTGAGTAGGCGTCATCTGTTGGAATACCGCCTAACTTGTCATAGGAAAAATCCATAGAAACCTGCTTTACATCAAATCCTCTTCCCGGAACTTTCATTTCAAACTTAAGGGAGGTTCCTTCATTTGGTTGGATACGTATAATAAGCTGGTTTTGCTCCGGCCTTTTTTCTCTGTTGGCAAAAAGTCTATGAGGTGTCGGTCTGAAGTGGACCACTATCTCTGTAACCTTGGTTGGCATCTGCTTGCCTGTACGTATGTAGAACGGAACGCCATCCCATCTCCAGTTTGAGATGTTGAGCTTCATTGCCAGAAATGTTTCAACCATGGAGGTGGAGGATACACCTCTCTCATCCCTATAACCATTTATACCATCAACTCCAGTATATTGTCCACGGATTACATTGTTTAAAATGTCATCAGATGTAAGAGGTTTAAGAGCCCTGTAAACCTTTACCACTTCATCTCTGAAATCCTGTTCATTGAACGACAGTGGTGGTTCCATTGCCACCAAAGCAAGCAACTGTATTAAATGGTTCTGAACCATATCCCTGAGAGCACCGGCTCCTTCGTAATATCCTCCTCTATTGCCTATTCCCATATTTTCGACAGCAGTTATCTCTACTCTGTCAATAAAGTTTCTGTTCCACAATGGCTCAAATATCCCATTAGAAAACCTAAGTGCCAATATGTTCTGAACCGTCTCCTTTCCAAGAAAATGGTCTATACGGTAAATCTTTTTTTCGGGAAATACACTCTTAAGAATAGCATTCATCCTTTGAGCAGATTCCAGATCATAACCGAAAGGCTTCTCCACAATTACAGATGCCCCTTTTTCCATATCTGCCTCCTTTAAAAAGAGTGGGATTTTCTCATATTGAGAAGGAGGCGTTGCAAGATAGAAGAGATAATTCTGGTCGCCTCCAGCAAAATTCTCCAATCTTTTTTTAAGCAGAAGGTAGTCCTTGGACTGAGATTGATCCATCCTGAAGTAAAATATGGATTTAAGGAACTCCTCCTTCTTATCATACTCCTGAATGTTCTCACTGAGTTTTGGCCTGTAACTTTCATCATCAAAATCTGAACGTCCAATGCCGAAAATTACAGTTTTATCAGGAAGTTTGCCTTTTACAAATAGTAAATATAAAGCTGGGATCAGTTTTTTTCTTGTAAGGTCACCTGAACCTCCGAATATTACAATTATCATATTTCTCGTTACTTTTTTGTCCAGTTTTCGTGAAAATACTCTCCTCTGGGACGGTCTATGCGCTCAAATCTATGAGCGCCAAAATAGTCTCTTTGAGCCTGAATCAAATTTGCAGGGAGGTTTTCGGTTGTGAAGGAATAAAAATAGTTTAACGCAGAAGAGAATGCCGGGAGAGATACTTCCGCCAGGGCTGCCTTGGATACAATAGACTTCCACAAAGGAATAGCCTCATGTATCTCCTTTTTGAAATACTGAGACAGAAGGAGATTGTCAAGAGCAGGTTCTTTAATATATGCCTCAGCTATATGGCTAAGAAAGCTTGAACGTATGATACAACCGTTTCTCCATATCTTTGCTATCGATGCTAAGTTCAGATCCCACCCATTCTCCTTGGAAGCTTGCTGCATAAGTTCAAATCCCTGTGAGTATGAAATTATTTTTGAAGCATACAGAGATTCCCTGATCTCATTAATGCCAGTCGATGAATCTTTCAATTTTCTGCTGTAGACTTTTGAAGCTGCTACCCTTTTGTCTTTCTGTGTCGAAAGGAATCTTTCAAATACAGCAGCAGCGATGAGATCAATCGGTATACCTAAATCCATTGAACTCAACAAAACCCATTTACCTGTACCCTTCTGCCCCGCAGAATCCAATATCCGGTCTATCAGAAATTCTCCTTTTTCATCTTTGTATTTCATTATCTGTGAAGTTATCTCCACAAGATAACTATTCAGCTTACCCTTATTCCACTCAGAAAATATGACACTTATATCTTCGTTTCCAAGTTTCATCATTCTTTTCATGACTGAGTATGCTTCTGAAATCAGCTGCATATCTGCATATTCAATTCCATTGTGGACCATCTTTACAAAGTGACCGGAACCACCTCCACCAACCCATTCGCAACAAGGAGTCCCATCCTCTGCCTTTGCAGCTATACTTTGGAAAATGGGTTTAATGAGAGGCCATGCTTTTTCTGAACCTCCCGGCATTATAGCGGGACCTTTTAGAGCTCCCTCTTCTCCGCCAGAGACACCTGCTCCAACATAATATATTCCCCTCAATTCCATAGAGGCCACTCGCAAAGTTGTGTCTATGAAGTTGGAGTTGCCTCCATCAATTATAACATCACCGGGGGCAAGAAAAGGGAAAAGTGACTCAACAACCTGAGCTACTGCTTCGCCAGCCTTTACCATAATCATCACCTTCCTGGGAGATTCCAATGATTCAACCAAACCCTCAAGAGTATTATGTCCCTCAATATTCTTTCCCTTAGCCCTTCCCTCTAGAAAATTATAGGTTACCTCTGTACTTCTGTTGTAAACAGATACTTTATAACCTTTACTCTCCATATTGAGTGCTAGATTTTCACCCATTACAGCGAGTCCGACGAGACCAATATCTGATTTTTTCATAAAAAATAGTTTTATAAACATAGAAATATCACTATTAAACAAATAAAAACCCCACAAGTTTATATTTTTGTACTTTAATAGAAGAATAAAGAAGTTATGAAAAATATCATATTTTCCATCCTGCTGATTTTTGGAGCTGCTTTCCTGTTAACAGGCTGTAGAAACACTAAAGCAAAAAACAACACAGAGTCCTTGGCTCCATTGAAAATGGTTGAAGTACCGGCAATGATTACCGACCCTGCTGAGAGATCAAAGTATATTATAACTCATTTCTGGGATCAAATGAACTTTCACGATACTGTCTATATTTCCAATGCAGAAAACTTGAATGTTCATTTCAGTGCCTATCTGGATTACTTGTCTCAGTCTAAAAGGGAGGATGTATGGTTTTCAGTGGCTAAACTTACAGACAGTGTGCTCAACAGTGATCCCAAAATTCTGGCCAGATTCAGGGAGATGTTTGAATCTTCTCTATATCATCCTAATTCCATATACCGTAACGAAGAACTATATATCTCTATCCTTGAGAAATTTACTAAATCAGATAAATTCTCTGAAATAGACAAAGCGACATTGCAGCAGCAACTTGACCTAGCATACAGAAACCGTTTGGGTACTAAAGCCATCGACTTCAAATTCTACCTCAAGGACGGATCTGTAAAAAGCTTGTTCGGAATAAAATCAGATTATGTAATTCTTATGTTCATTGATCCTGATTGTCCTACCTGCAAATCTGTAATGGAGGAGATGAAGGCTTCAAATATACTGTCGGGATTTAAGAATCGAGTGACTGTTCTTACAATGTACGCAGGCGTGGAGACAGAAAGATGGTCTTCTGAAGCTTCAAAGCTGAACGACAAATGGATAAATGGTTGCGACAAAGATATGAAAATAATGGATGGGCCTCAGTATGACTTAAGGCCAACTCCTTCCCTGTATCTACTTGATAAGCAAAAGATTGTCTTGCTAAAAGACGCTCCTTTCAAAAGTATCGAGGAGTATCTTAGCAATATCAGATAATCTCCACAACTTCATTTTCATCAAGATACCAAAGATACCCTCTGACATTTTTGATACCCATCCCCTTTATCAGGTTCATATATTTGCTTACCTGTGTTATGTGGGCATTTGTCCTTTTTGACCCAAACTTAAAATCGATGACAGTAGCTTCGTTTTCCCCGACCAGAACCCGATCCGGACGAGATATTGCTCCTCCTGGCTCGATAATTTCCAGTTCGTTGTACGCTCTCAGGGGTGAGTCAAACCAATGCCTATCCCTTACAGTAGCAAGAAGGCCAGAAAGTTTGGCAAGCAGAGAGTTATACTCACTTTCCTGTATCTCTCCTTTCATAAGAGATGCCTTAACAGACTCCGGCAGATCCTCTTCACGGTAGACATTCGAAAGGATGTCATGCATTATAACTCCGTAGTTTCTCTTGCTTGTATCATCGAAAAAATCTGATGAACTTAGTGATAGCTTCAATCTCTCTCCCACAGGAGAGCAAATCAGATCTGATATTTCAACCTCATTCACTTGCCTCTCCTTTTGATCCAGGGCTGGAGTCCAATCTCCGAAATTCACCTCCATATTTTCATCGAGAGTATCTTTATAGAAAGCATATAGAATATCCGCAACAGACTTTGCCGCGTCATCTCCCCCTTTTTTTGATTCTTTTGGTTTCTTCGCAAAAACTATAAGTTCACGCTTCGCTCTTGTCAAAGCCACATAAGCTGTGTTAAGATTGTCTACGTAGGCCTTCTTTTTTTCCTGAAGGTAATCGGCAGAGAAGATTGTTTCAGAAAGCTTCTTTCCATAGACAAGCGGGATGAATGGAATCATATTGAAGGGCTCACTCTTTGGCTCACACCATATTATGTTCTTCATATTAGACCCATGGTCCAGTTGCAGATCCATAAATGGAATTATTACAGCATTTGCACCCAATCCCTTTGCCTTATGTATGGTGAGGATTCTAATCGCATCCTGACCTTCAGGGGAAGAGAGGGAGAGTTTGCCACTCTTTGCACTCCACCACTCAAGGAAAGAGGCAAGATCGGACCGGTTTGATTTCACATACTCAAGAACTGAATCCAAGAAACCTTGAACCAAAGCAGACTCGGAACCTGTTATACCCCCAGGGATATCTGCTATTATCTTCTCACACATCTCATACAACGGTAAGTGTTCTATAGAGTCATCCTTTACAAGCGGAATATTCTCAAATTCAGCAATGGTATTGTTGATGGAATCCTCTGGATTGTTGTAGTATTTCAGCTGAGAGATCACATTCAAGACAACTCTGGAAGAAGAAATCAACAGAGCCTCATCTGAGATGACTGGATAGCCTTTTTCTATCAAATAGTTAACCACCTCAATACCATCATCATTCTTCCTTACAAGGAAGGCTATATCCTTGTATCTGTATCCCAGTTCTAAAAGTTTATCCACTTTATCCGGTATTTGCCCTAGGACAATCTGGTGCCACCCTTCATCTTCATTTTCGCTATCAATGAATTTTAGCTGAACGTGTCCTTTGTTGGACGATCGCGCAAATGGAATACTCTGCTCAACAGTTGAATATACATCTGTGATTTTTATATCATTCTCTCCAAGTAATGAATCACATACCTGTGCCGCGAACTTGAAGAATTGGTTATTGAACTCCACTATGTTTTCTCCCGATCTCCAGTTTTCATTCAAATCCTCTTCCTTTATCTGCTCATTATCAAAATCTTTATAGATATCACTGTTAAGAAGATTCCATTCTGAACCACGCCAGCGGTATATACTCTGCTTAACATCACCTACTATAAGATTGTCATAGCCTGATGCCAGACTATTCTGGATCAGTGGTTTGAAGTTTTGCCATTGCATCAGTGATGTATCCTGAAATTCATCAAGCATGAAGTGATCAATCCTGCTTCCAACCTTTTCATAAATGAAGGGGGTGTCGGTACCGTCAATGATCTTGTTCAAAAGCTCAGTGGTTTCAGAAAGAAGTACAATATTGTTTTCCTTTGAGTATTGCTGAATGTATTTATTTATATCCAGAAGTATGCCAAGAGTGTATATGTTTTTATTGACTTCCACGGCACTATTGTAATCTATCCATCTGTCATCCATGCGGATTATCTCCCCCACAAGATCAGAAAGTCCTTCTTTACAAGCACTCTGTATATCATTAACAATGTTTGGGTCAGTTTTTATCTGTGCCTTGGAATACCAACTTGAATCATCATCATAAAGTGCTCTGAATGTTTCAGATGGAGGTGTAATATCTCCACCGGCTATCTTAGAAAAGTATTTTACAGGAGATCTGCCGCCTCCCTTGAAACTATCTGGTGTAAGGTTATACCGCTCCATTATCTTAAGCGCTCGCTTCCCGACATCATTCAAATCCTGTTCAAAAGCCTTAATAACGCCTTCAACGGCAATCTTGTACTCTGCCAGAATGCTTTTATTGGTAAGCCTCTCCCCCATCTCTCCATTTTTTATCTTGAAAGCCTCCTTGAAAATCTGAGCAGCCAGGTCGTTGATTCCGCTCTTGACATCCCATGTCTTGCCGCTTTCAATGGAATCAAAAGAGAAGGAGATTAACCACTCCAGAAGTTCTGAGCTCTCATCTTTATCCAGATTAAGTATCATCTGGTCAATAGCTTCGGAAAGAACCATATTCTGATCAAGTTCTACACTATAAGAAGTATTTTTGCCTATCTCACGGGCAAATGCCCTCATGGTCTGCTGAAAGAACTTGTCAATGGTGCTGATGGAAAAGGATGAATAGTCATGTAGTATGGCAATAAGCCTTTTTTTTGCCACTTCATCTTCATTAGATTTTTTATACAACTCCTCCAGAACCCTTCTCTTCATCTCGTCAGTTGCCTTGTTTGTAAAAGTCACGGCCAAGATATGGCGGTAGGCAAATTCATCTTTAAGGAGCAGTCTGAGATATTCCCGGGTAAGATTGTGAGTCTTTCCAGATCCGGCAGAGGCTTTGAATATTTTAAGTTTTCCCATATCTACCTGCAAATTACCGAATAAGGACAATATTCGCATTTTTTCAGATCTTCCGTTTGAATAAATGGCGTGCCAGAGTCAAAAATTTTCATAAGAGTACTATTAAGCAAAATAGAGAACTCCTCTAAGATCTCTTTATCTACAACCATCTCCAGATCAGTATCCCGGAAAAGTTCTCTCAAAAGATATGGAGATATTGTAACACTATCTTTTGAGTCAATCATAAGAGCGTAAAGAATCATTTGAAAGGCTATCTTGTTCCTGCTTTTGGATGTTGTATCAAATAAATCTTCAAGAGTCCTGAAAGACAATCCTCCTTTACCGGTCTTGTAATCCACTATCCTTGTAACCCCATTCCTGCGGTCAATCCTGTCGAAGAAGCCCTTTAAAGCTACAACCATTCCATTTTCCAAGGTAAAATCATACCTATACTTTTGCTCCGAGTTGACATATTCAAAAGGGGCAATGCGCTTGTCATAAAATATGGTCTGTTGGATATATCTGATTATAAGTTTTTGGATAAGCAAGTTCCGTCCCTTAATCTCATTTATTTTAAGAACGTTGTAAAAGGCATCCGCGACAGCTTTTTCAATTTTAGGTATATCTGCATATAATTTATCCAGCATTTCACACGAGACAGTTTTCCCTTTATAATCCTGGTAGAGCAACTCTATTGTTTTGTGAAAAATCGAGCCGAAAGTATCTGCCTCAACCTCCTCTGAAACGCTCTCCTCCTCGGCGACACCCTTTACAAACTGGAAATAGAACTTAAGGGGACAATCGATGAAGGTGTTGATTGAACTTGCAGACAAGGCTCCCTTTCCACCTTTCAGAAACAGATCAGAAACAGTCTCAGAAATAGCCGGGCTTTTCTCTATCACAATAGCATCCCTGTTGTGAGACGTAACCTTGAAGGTTGCAATACTCTCTTTTAAAGGAAGCTGATAATGATACTTGAGCTGATGTATAAACCTGCTCATCTCCCCAGTCTGCATACCTTCGCTTCTTGTGTCATAAAGGAGGAAGACTTTAGATGCTCTGCATATAAGACGGTAAAAATGGTATGCAGTAACCCCATCCTTGAACTCATAGTCGGGCAACCCGAACCCTTTTCTAAGGTTGAATGGAATAAACGAATTGGCCGGCGCCTTTGAAGGGAATACCCCATCGTTCATTGAGCAGATAATGATATTGTCAAAGTCCAATGCTCTAGTCTCCAGAACTCCCATAATCTGCAAACCGGCAAGCGGTTCACCTTTGAATGGGATAGATGTACTGTTTACAATCTGCATCAGAAGTTTACAGTAGGTATCTATATTCACCGGAATTTGAAGGTCACCAAGTCTTGAAACAGCAGTATAGAAGAAATAGACAAACTCTTTCTCAATCTTTGTCAACTCAGCCGAGTTATTTAGGTACTCCAGAATTTCAAGCATATATGCCGATACATCCGGGGCATGCCTGAATATCATTTTAAGAAGCGGATGTTCGTGAAATTCGCTCTCGTTTACATATACCATATTGCTTTCGACAATCTTCCGCATCAACAAGGAGGCCTTCTCCTTTGCCACCATTTTTATATAGTGATGCCTCAGCACAGGCAGTACCCTTCTATAATAAAAAGGCCCTTTTTGAAGTTCCATTATGCTCTGCATGAGAGAGACCACTGAACCAAACTTGAGAGGATATCCCATTGTAACGTTTACAGACTCTACCTCTTGAGGAATTGAATATAGCACAGGCATAAGAAGAGACTCATCTGGCAGAACCACCGCTGAATTAAGTCCGCCACCAACCTTACTTACAATTCTGGAGACCATTCTCGCCTCTCCTACTGCAGAAGGAACGCCAATGACCTCAATCTCGCACGGGAAAGTGGGGCTTAAATCCAATTTGAATCTGGATGGAAAGCGGATTATATTTTCTCTCATAAACAGAGAAGACTTGTTGTTGACATCCGTTATGAGTTCACCACTGAAATCCCAGTAAAAATCTGCCTTACCAGCTTTTTTCAGCGTTTCCAGAAGCACTTTCTCACAGGCACTCAGAGCATTGAATCCAACAAAGACTACACCTTTGAACATTGAAAGCTTGTCGGTTACTGAGTGAATATTATCACCTTTATCCAAGATAGCTTCGGCCGTCTTCCTATATATCATCCCTTCATATCCCAACCCTGCATTTTCAAGCACCTCTTTGAACTTCAGATACAATGGATAAAGAATCTCCCATGTGGCTCTGAATTTTTCTTTCTTTTCGCTCTCTCCAACCGGCAGAAAATTTGACCAGAAAGTCTGTACTGCCTCAAGCTGTTTCTTTGAGAGGAAAGAGTAGTCATTTCCAATCTCTTTGAGATCCTTTACATTTGCAAAAAGTCTCTTTGCATCTACAAGATACTTGTCCACATCATCAAAGTCTCCCAAAATTACATCACCCCAGAATAGAAACTCATCAAAAGTCTCTTTTGAACCAGATAGTTCTATATAGATTTTAAAAAGTTTAAACAGGGAATCAAGTCTATCGATAGAGTTGAGACCGGACAGCAATGAAAAAAGATCCTTTATTGTCATTATTGCCGGAGAGAAGAGCGGTTCGGTAGCAATATCACCAATCTGTTTCTGAAAAAACAGACCTGCTCTCCTGTTTGGAAAAACAAAACAAAACTCTTTTATTCCTTGACCCTCTGCCTTGTAATATGCAGAAGCTATTTGAGAAAGAAATTCCATTAAAGCCTCTTTTTTAGTTCACGAGCCTTCTCTTCATATCCTGATTTACCCAACAGGGCAAACATGTTTATCTTGTAATTCTCTACTCCGGGTTGATCAAATGGGTTTATTCCAATCATATAGGAGCTTATAGCACAGGCAAACTCAAAGAAATAAAAAAGAGCACCAAGATTATATTCATTTATTGATGGAATCTGAATCTGAATATTCGGGACGCCTCCATCAGTGTGGGCAATCCGAGTTCCCATTTCAGCCATTTTATTGCATTCGTCGATAGATTTTCCGGTCAGGAAATTCAACATATCCAAATCATAAGGATCATTTTCAATTATCAATGACCTGTTTGATTTTTCAACACTCAGTACTGTTTCAAACAATATTCTCTCACCATCCTGAATATATTGCCCCATAGAATGAAGATCCGATGTAAAGTTGACAGATGCAGGAAAAATACCTTTCCCGTCCTTTCCTTCACTCTCTCCGAAAAGCTGTTTCCACCATTCAGAAAGGTATTGCAATTTAGGGTTGTAGTTTACCAGTATCTCAATCTTCTTCCCTTTTGAATAGAGTAGATTTCTAGTTGCTGCATAGACGATTGCCGGATTATCCAAGGATCTTTCCAGACAAATAGACCTCATATCGGAAGCACCCTTTAGCATCTTTCTGATGTCGAAACCTGCAAGTGCAACAGGAAGCATTCCCACCGGAGATAGTACAGAATAACGTCCACCTACATCATCAGGAATAACGAATGTTGAATATCCCTCCTTATCAGCCAGAATTTTCAAAGCTCCACTCTCAATATCGGTAATGGCTACAATCCTGCTCTTTGCCTGTTCTTTTCCATATTTCTGCTCAAGATAATTCTTTATTAATCTGAAAGCTACTGCCGGCTCTGTTGTGGTTCCAGATTTTGAGATGGCCACACATGCACAGGAACTCTCTTTGAGCAGATCCATCAAGTCGGAAAGATAATCCTCTGAAAGGTTCTGGCCGGCAAAGACAATGGCTGGGCCCTTGCGCTTGTTCATGTTCAGTTCAAAAGAGTGAGACAAGGCTTCTATCGAGGCTTTAGCCCCAAGATAAGAGCCTCCAATTCCGACAACCACAATCACATCTATATCTCTGCTCCATCTTTTTACTACTTCATCAATTTTAATACAGATATGGCCTTCCATTTTGGAAGGAAGGTCCATCCAACCCAGAAAATCGCATCCTTTGCCACTCCTGACTGTAAGAGTGTCAAATGAGCCTAAAGCCTTTTCAAGAAATACATTCATCTCTTCCTGAGAGACGAACCCATCGACGGCTTGCCGACTAAGCTTTATTATTTTTTCCATATCCTTGTAAATTAGTTTACTGTAACTTATCGGTAAGTTGCTTTATAATGTATGCTGGATTCCGCCCTTCATACAAAATCCTGTACATTGCTTCTGCAATAGGCATGTCAACTCCGAATTTCTTGTTCATCTCATAAATGCATTTCGTGCCATAATATCCTTCAGCAACCATGTTCATCTCCATCTGGGCTGACTGTACAGAGTAGCCTTTTCCTATCATCGACCCAAATGTTCTGTTTCTGCTGAATTGTGAATAACATGTAACCAACAGATCTCCCAGATATGCACTCTTGGAGGTTTTTCGGTCTGGGTCGGGGTGGGTTGCACGCAGGAATCGTCTCATTTCGTGAAAAGAGTTGGTTATCAAAACAGCCATAAAGTTGTCGCCATAAGATAGAGAGTGACATACTCCTGCGGCAACAGCATAAATATTCTTCAATACCGCAGCATACTCCACTCCATAGATATCAGTACCGGCAATCGTCTTTATATAGCTGCAACTGAATAGGTCACATAAACCTTGAGCTACCTCAATATGCTTGCTGGATAAAGTCAGATACGAAAGTTTCTCCAGTGCAACCTCTTCTGAGTGACATGGACCGCTTATAACCCCTATACGTCCGAAAGGGACATCAAGGTAGTTATTGAAGTATTCGGCTATGGTAATATTGTCTCCAGGGACAATTCCTTTTATTGCCGATACAACCAGCTTATCGTTCAAAGATCTATCTAACTTTGCCACCTCTTTCAGAAAGTAGGTAGATGGTATGCAGAAAATCAATACATCTGCGTTGTCAACAACATCGTTTATGTCTGAGCTGAAGTGAATGCATTCCGGGTTGAATCGTACTTCTGTAAGATAACTTGGATTGTGTCCGGTCTCCTTTATCTGTCCGATCATCTCTTCACTTCTAATGTACCAGGATATCTCCCCTTTATTTGCAAGAACCAGCTTAGCTAGTGCTGTAGCCCAGCTTCCACTTCCAATCACCGCATAACGAAGGTTATCCCTCTTAAAAAAATTTTCCATTCAAATATTCATTCTATTTATTAGCTAACACTTTTACAAATATACCCAAATTGAGCCATTATTTAAATAAAACTTCTACATTTGCCAACTCAAGAAACATCCGACAGAATGTCCCAAAACGCAATTTTAGACAAAGCTCTTTCGTGTGAAAGCCTCACTCTTGAGGAGAGCCTGGAGCTATATAATCATGTTCCGGTAAGAGATATTTTATCTCTGGCCAATCAGATAAGATATAAACATAATCCTAAAAAAGAGGTAAGCTGGCAAATTGACAGGAATGTCAATTATACGAATATTTGTATATCGGGCTGTCTCTTCTGCAATTTTCACTGCACTCTGTCACAAAAGGAGAAGAGTTATACAACAACCACCGACGAGTACCGGCAAAAGATAGAAGAGCTACATGCTCTTGGGGGTGATCAGCTACTTCTGCAAGGTGGCCTGCATCCAAAATACGATATCCACTTTTACGAAAGCCTTTTCAGAGAGCTTAAGTCGATAGACCCAAATCTTAAACTTAATGCTTTGGGTCCACCTGAAATTGCCCATATTGCCAGATTGAGCGGAATATCTGTAAAGGAGACTCTGAAAAAATTGGTGAAAGCCGGGCTTGATACCCTTCCTGGGGCTGGAGCAGAAATTCTTTCCGACAGAGTGAGAAAAATCCTTTCTCCATGCAAGCCGACAAGCAAGCAGTGGGAAGATGTAATGAGAGAGGCTCACAAACTTGGGATAGGGACAACCGCAACAATGGTTTACGGACACATCGAAACCATAGAAGAGAGACTGCAACATTTAATCTTGCTTAGAGATATCCAGGCTGATAAGCCAGAGGGCACTCCAGGTTTCAGAGCATTCATTTGCTGGCCTATGCAAAGCAGAGGAACAAAACTTGGAGAAAAGTTTGAAATAAAACCTCTAGATCCAGTCGAGCATCTTAAAATGATAGCCTTGTCTAGAATCATCCTCAACAATATTCCTCATATACAGGCCTCGTGGCTCACGATTGGGAAGGAGACCGCGCAGCTCGGACTTCACTCAGGGGCTGACGATATGGGTTCAATTATGATTGAAGAGAATGTTGTCTCATCTGCCGGAGCAAAAAACAGCCTTGATGCAGTACAGATGCAGAAGACTATAAGAGAGGCCGGTTTTGAGCCTTGGCTAAGGAATCAGGATTACTCTCCCCGCATGAATTGACATATTCAAAATCGACAGGCAGATTCGGCTTTAAAGAAGCCTCTACGGCCAACTTGTCGCAACGTTCATTCTCCGGGTGACCAGCATGACCCTTGATCCAGTTAAACTTAACTTTGTGCCTTCTAAAAACTACAAGAAACCTTTTCCATAGGTCAGGATTCTTCTTTTTGTCAAAATTCCTGCGTTCCCAGCCAAACAGCCAACCTTTGTTTATAGCATCACAGACATAGGAAGAGTCACTATAAACCATGACCTCTGCTCCAGCCTTTTTTATGGCTTCGAGGCCCGTTATAACAGCCAGCAACTCCATTCTGTTGTTAGTTGTACAAGCAAAACCTCCGGAAAGTTCTTTGTAATGTCTCTCAGATCTAAGAATGACACCATAACCACCTGGACCGGGATTGCCCTTGGCAGCCCCATCGGTAAATAACTCTATCATAATGAACTATTTGTCTTGAGGCACTTCTACATTTAGAGGATTTGCCCTTAAAACATCATATTCTATTCTGTTTCTATAGATATCACATGCTGCATATATTGCAGATAACATGGATTCCGGATTGGCTTTGTTCTTACCTACAAGATCATACGCTGTCCCATGATCAGGAGATGTCCTTACAATAGACAGACCTGCTGTATAGTTGACACCGTTTTCGAAAGAGAGGGTCTTGAAAGGTATAAGTCCCTGGTCGTGGTACATAGATAGCACGGCATCAAATTTACGTGACATATCACTGGCAAAGAAACCATCAGGAGAGTAAGGTCCAAATACAAGCATTCCCTTATCTGATGCTTCTCGCAAGGCAGGCTTGATAATCTCCTCCTCCTCGCTTCCGAGCAATCCCTGATCGCCACAATGTGGATTTAGCGAAAGAACCGCAATTTTCGGCCTTAATACAGCGAAATCCTTTCTTAGAGAATCATCCATTATTGACAGCTTCTCTAATATAAGCTTTGAGCTGATAGACTTTGATACCTGAGATACAGGAATATGGTTTGTCACCAGACCTACTTTTATTGTATCCGAAACCAAGAACATAAGAGAATCCTTTGCCCCGAACTCTTTCGCAAAATACTCAGTATGACCACAGAAACCAAAACCCTCCTTATTCACCTCCGATTTATTGAATGGTGCTGTAACCACTGCCTGAATATGGCCCTCTTTTAAATCCCTGACAGCCTCTTCAAGAGCAATGAGGGCAGCCTTGGAGCCCTCTTCCGTCTGTTTTCCAGGATCTACATGAAAATTTTCAGGCACACAATTTATAATATTAACTCTCTTTGGGTGAGCCTCTTTTGCAGAATTTATAACATTTGTAGAGAAGTTTTCCGCATCTGTTATTTGTTTCTTATAGAATCCCAATATTTTTGATGAGCCATAGATAACAGGAGTGCAGATTTCAAGTATTCGTAAATCAGACAAAGCTTTGATAATCACCTCATATGAAATGCCATTGCTATCTCCCTGAGTGATTCCTACAACTATCTTATTATTCATTATCTTTACTTGTTTATTAAATTTCTGCAAGATACAAAATTTCGATAAGATTCTTATATTTGTGACTATGTCAACGATTTTAGATAGCGATATTAAATTTCTGCCCGGCGTAGGTCCCAAAAGAGCAGAACTTCTCGCCAAAGAACTGAATATCCGTTTTTTTAAGGATATGCTCTACTTTTTCCCTTTCAGATACATCGACAGGACAAAAATATATTCTATTTCCGAAATTGATTCCACCATGAGCTACATTCAACTGCGTGGAAAGGTTACAAAAATAAACCTGATTGGAGAAAAAGGACCGGCAAGGAGGCTTGTTATCACATTTTCAGACCCTACCGGAGTAATAGACCTCGTTTTTTTTAAAGGAATAAAATGGTTTAAGGAGAAGCTGAAACTTCACAGTGAGTACATTGTTTTCGGAAAGCCGACAATATTCAACCAGACATTAAATATCGTTCACCCGGAGATTGATCTGGCAACAGAAGAGAACACACTCTATACAGGCAACATGATTGGTGTTTACTCCTCTACAGAACGGCTTAAAAACAGCGGCTTGAGTAACAAACAGTTTGCCAGGTTCCAGTCTGCATTGCTTAGACAGGCATCCGACTCAATTAAAGAAACTTTGCCTGACTACGTATTAAAGGAGAAAAAGCTATTGTCTTTACGCGCTTCACTTCAGAATATTCATTTTCCTTCAAGCATTAAAATTCTTGCTGCTGCTCAGATGCGTCTGAAATTTGAAGAGCTGTTTTATCTTCAACTCTCCCTGTTGAAGCAAAAATGTAATAGAGACAGAAGTATAAAAGGGTTTCTAATGCCAAGAGTTGGCAACTATTTCAACACAAGCTTCAATAACATACCATTCGAGCTTACCAATGCCCAGAAGAGAGTTATAAAAGAGGTCCGTTCCGATCTTGTAAGCGGCAGGCAGATGAATCGTCTTTTACAAGGGGACGTAGGGAGTGGTAAGACAATGGTTGCAATATTATGTGCCCTGATTGCTGCAGACAACGGATTTCAATCTTGCATAATGGCTCCTACAGAGGTGCTTGCAAACCAGCATTATAATGGCGTTTTCAAAATAATCAAAGACTCTGGTATAAATGTAGCCCTACTCACAGGCAGCACAAAGAAGAGAGAGCGGAAGAAAATTCTGGAAGATCTGGCAAAAGGTGAAATTCACATTTTGTTCGGCACTCATGCCCTCATCGAAGATAGCGTACAATTTTCAAGGCTGGGCTTTGCAGTGATAGACGAGCAACATCGCTTTGGAGTAGAACAGAGGGCAAGGCTATGGAGCAAGTCGGAGGAGATTCCTCATGTGCTGGTCATGACAGCAACGCCTATTCCAAGAACTCTGGCAATGACGCTGTACGGTGATCTGGACGTATCAGTGCTGGACGAACTGCCACCTGGTAGAAAGTCAATTCAGACAATACATGCAACGGAGGCGCAAAGAGGTAGGATATACAATTTCATGCATGAACAGATAAAGGCCGGAAGGCAGATTTTCATTGTCTACCCTCTCATAAAGGAGAGTGAAAAGATGGATTACAAAAATCTTCAGGAGGGTTATGAGCATATAGTCCAGGAGTTCAAACAACCGGATTACATAACAGCCGTAGTACATGGAAAGCAGAAGAATGAGGACAAGGCGCATGATATGGATCTTTTTGTTAAAGGCAAAGCGAACATTTTGGTATCTACATCGGTTATAGAGGTAGGTGTAGATGTCCCCAACGCCTCTGTAATGATGATTGAGAGTGCCGAGCGGTTCGGACTGTCTCAGCTTCACCAGCTCAGAGGCCGCGTAGGAAGAGGATCCGAGAGTTCTTATTGCATATTGATGACAGGATACAAACTCACAAAGGAGTCGCGGCAGAGAATCGACCTGATGTGTTCTACTCAAGATGGTTTTGAGCTGGCTGAAGCCGATCTGAGGATGCGGGGACCCGGAGATCTTGAGGGAACACAGCAAAGCGGACTTGCCGTAGAGTTGCGCATATCAAATCTGGCTAAAGACTCACAGATTCTGGAAGATGCAAGGCAATATGCTCAAAAAATCCTGGAAATTGATCCTATGATTGAAAGTGAACAGAACAGATTGCTAAGAGAAGGACTCTCTGCACTCAAAAAAGAAGATAAAGATTATTCACAAATAAGCTAAATAAAATGAAATATATTGGAGCCCACATAAGCGCATCAGGAGGGGTTGAAAATGCTCCGGTAAATGCTCATGATATAGGAGCAACCGCTTTTGCACTTTTCACAAAAAATCAAAGGCAGTGGGTATCGTCCCCACTTACAAGAAAAAGCATAGAGCTATTCAAGGAGCGTTGTCTGCAATATAACTATACACCTGCCCAGATACTTCCCCACGACAGCTATCTAATAAATCTAGGACACCCCGAGAGCGAAGGGCTGGAAAAATCCAGATCAGCGTTTCTTGACGAGATGCAACGCTGCGAGCAACTTGGCCTTGACAGGCTTAATTTTCATCCCGGAAGTCACCTGAGCAAGATAAGCGTAGAGGAGAGCCTTGCCAGGATCGCCGAATCCATAAACATAACTTTGGACAAGACCAAAGGGGTCACTGCCGTAATTGAAAACACTGCCGGACAAGGGACCAATCTTGGATACACATTTGAACAGATAGCCGAAATAATCCGGCAAGTGGAAGACAAAAGCAGAGTTGGAGTATGTGTGGACACTTGCCATTCATTTGCTGCAGGTTATGACCTCTCCACTGCCGAAGGTTTCAAAAAGTCTTTTGAACTTTTCGATTCAGTAATAGGCTTCAAATACCTGAAGGGGATGCACCTGAATGATGCAAAAAAAGGATTAAACTCTCGGGTAGACCGACACGACTCCATAGGAACAGGCTTTCTTGGCGCAGAGACCTTCAAGCTGCTTATGAAAGACCCTCGATTCGACAGCATCCCGTTAATTCTCGAGACTCCAAACGAGGAGTTGTGGAAAGAGGAGATTGAGCAACTCAAGTCATGGGAATAAAATGCCGTTATGCAACTTCATATTGATTGTTATGCTGAATTTAATTGATCAGTCCTACAGGACACTGACTCCTGAGGAGAAAAGGGTTATAGTCGAAAAAGGGACAGAGGCCCCATTTACAGGAAAGTACTACAAATTCAACGGTACAGGCACCTATCATTGCCGAAGGTGTGGTGCTGCCCTTTACCGCTCTTCAGACAAATTCGATTCAGGCTGCGGCTGGCCGAGTTTTGATGATGAGATACCTGGTGCAGTTACAAGAAAAAGAGAATCAGATGGAATGAGGACAGAAATAACCTGTTCAAAATGCGGAGCACATCTTGGCCATGTTTTTCTTGGCGAAGAGTTCACAAAAAAGAATACCCGGCACTGTGTAAATTCAATATCACTTGAGTTTATTCCCGCAAAACGTGAAATAGCATATTTCGCGGGAGGATGCTTCTGGGGAGTCGAGCATCTTCTTCAGCAAAGAAAAGGTGTTATTTCTGTCACTAGCGGCTATATTGGGGGAACAATTGAAAATCCCTCATACGGAGATGTCTGTGAGGGAGATACTGGATATGCCGAAGCCGTTGAGGTTCTTTATGATGCCAGCCAGGTAGATTATGAAACTCTGGCAAAGCTGTTTTTTGAAATTCATGACCCTACACAGGTAGACAGGCAGGGCCCGGATATTGGAGAGCAGTACAGGTCCGAAATATTTTATACCAGTGATGACCAAAAAAAAATTGCTCAAAAACTGATTTCAATTCTTGAGCAAAAAGGTTTCAGGATTGCCACCAAGGTTACCAAGGCAACTAAATTCTGGCCGGCAGAGGATTATCACCAGGACTATTATGTAAAGAAAGGGAGTCAGCCCTACTGCCACCGTTATACTAAAAGATTCTGACTACCAAGTGGATTTCAGCCCGGTTGTCCTGTTAAGAATCAATTTATCTAATGTTGAATCTGCATCCTTGATGAAATAGCCAAGCCTTTCGAACTGAACTGCTATATCAAAGCTATCCTCCATCAGAGCCGGTTCTACAAATCCCTTTCTAACCTCCAGTGAAACAGGGTTAAGATAGTCTTTATAGTCTGAATCCTCAGGAATCGAGTTCATATCTGCTTCAGTAAAGAGACGGTCAAACAAGCGTGTCTCCACCTCTTTTGCATATTCCGCAGATACCCAGTGAATGTTACCTTTTACAGAACGCCACTCCCCTGCTCCGGCTTTGCTGGTAGGATCGTAAGTACATCTGATTTCAGTAATTTCACCCAACTCATCCTTAATGATCTCTTCGCACTTTACTATATAAGAATACTTGAGACGCACCTCTCCTCCCGGACGAAGTCTGAAGTATTTTTTAGGAGGGTTTTCCATAAAGTCTTCCCTCTCAATATACAACTCTTTTGTAAAAGGAACCTTACGCACACCTGCTTCCGGATTTTCCGGATTGATTGTAGGGGTGAAGTACTCTGTGGTATTCTCAGGATAGTTCGTAATGACTAACTTGACAGGATTCAGAACTGCCATATATCTGTTTGATCTTCTGTTCAAATCGTCTCTGACGCACCATTCCAGAAGTGAAAGATCAATTATATTATCACGTTTTGCAACTCCGACCTTATCTGCAAACAGCCTTATGCTTTCAGGAGTATAGCCTCTTCTCCTCAACCCACAGATTGTCGGCATACGAGGATCGTCCCAGCCTGAAACATAGTTATTCTTCACCAGTTCAAGGAGCTTTCTCTTGCTCATGACTGTATATGTCACGTTCAATCTGGCAAACTCATACTGATGTGAAGGAAATATCCCAAGTTTTTCAATAAACCAGTCGTAAAGAGGACGATGCACATCAAACTCAAGTGTACAGATGGAATGGGTAATGTTTTCCAAAGAGTCACACTGTCCGTGAGCATAGTCGTACATAGGATAAATGCACCATTTGTCTCCGGTTCTGTGATGATGGGCATGGATTATCCTGTAAAGAATCGGGTCACGCATCAGCATGTTTGGACTTGCCATATCCAATTTTGCACGAAGGACCTTTTCTCCATCGGCATATTTGCCTGCACGCATGTCTGCAAAAACCGTAAGATTCTCCTCCACACTCCTATCCCTCCAAGGACTTGGCTTACCTGGCTGATTGACTGTACCCCTGCCTAGACGGATCTCCTCTTGAGTCTGGTCATCTACATAGGCCAGCCCCTTTTTAATTAGCTCACACGCCCAAGCATATAATTGTTCGAAATAGTCCGATGCATAGAACTCATTTGCCCACTGAAACCCTAACCATTTTACATCACCCTTGATTGAATCCACATATTCAACATCCTCTTTTGTAGGGTTTGTATCATCAAATCTAAGATTTGTCTTTCCGCCATACTTTTTGGCCAGGCCAAAATTAAGGCAGATGCTCTTTGCATGCCCTATGTGCAAATATCCATTTGGCTCAGGAGGAAATCGAGTCAATATAGATTTGTGTTTTCCACTTGCTAAATCAGCCTCAATAATCTCTTCCAGAAAATTCAGTGAACGTTCCTCTGCGCCATCATTCTTTAGTTCTTCCATACTCTGCATTTAATAACTCGCAAATATAAGATTTCTTTGTGTAACTTTGCGGACAAAATATTTTATCTATGATTTTTTCTATGACCGGCTATGGTAAGGCCGAGTGCCAGATAGGACAGAACAAACTCACTGTCGAGATACGTTCCGTTAATGGCAAAAATGCTGATATAAGTTTAAAATCGTCGCTTATTCCAAGAGAGGTGGAGGTTGAAGTGAGACAGATGATATGTCAGGCCCTGCAAAGGGGAAATATCGACCTTTTCGCGAACATGGAGTATGCTCAGGAGAATGGCACAAGAACAATAAACAAGCAGGTTTTCACCTCTTACTACAACCAGATAAGAGAGATAAACCAGGAGCTTGAAGAAAAACTGAATTACTCCGGTCTAATCAATTGCATATTAAAGCTTCCTGATGTAATTGAAATACAGAAAAAGGAGGAGGACCCAAATATATGGGAACCATTAAAGAGTTGCATTGCAGAAGCATTAAAGTCGCTTAATGAGTTCCGTGCCACAGAAGGGAAAAAACTGGAAGAGGATATAAAAGGGCGCGTAGGATATATTATGGATCATCTGGGAGAGGTGGAGAAATATGAATCCGAACGCACTGAGGGTATAAAAAAACGTCTGAACGACCGACTTGAAGAGGTCTCCCAATCGCTTGACAAAAACAGGCTTGAACAGGAAATCATCTATTATATTGAGAAACTGGATGTCACCGAAGAGAAAGTACGCCTTACCCAGCATTGCAAATATTTTCTTGAGACTCTGGATACTGAAGACTACCCTGGTAAAAAGCTTGGCTTCATAGCACAGGAGATGGGCCGTGAGATTAACACGTTGGGGTCAAAAGCCAACCATGCTCAAATGCAGAAATGGGTGGTAAGAATGAAGGATGAGCTTGAAAAAATAAAAGAACAGTCGCTCAACATACTCTGATTACTTATAAATTCAACATATTATTGCGCTATATTCACCTGAAATATAGCGCATTATTTTTTTATGTATTTAATTATGCAACTTTTTGCAATGAGGTCTCGTCTATTATGCAGAAACAAAATAAATTTTCTAACCCTCTAATACCATTGCAAAATGAAACCTATCATCTCCATCCTTTTATTGAGCACTATGTTATTGACGAGTGCCCTGGAAGCAGAACCATCAAATAGCTCTGTAGTAAAAAATCCTCGCTTTAGCGCATCTAACCTTGTAAGGATGTCTTTAAACAACATCCATAAGAATTATCCTGCTGAAAACAATATGATGACAGCTTTTTACAGAGAGTCTATCAACAAAAACAGCAGCAGCCTTTCGTGTAACGAAGCTATACTTGACATCAACAAGAGTTCTTATCTGAACTCACAGGACGACAAAATAGTTATACGAAAAGCACGCTGTAACAATCCTGTTTTACAAGGCACAGATGCTATCATGCTCAAACTGCAAGGTGGTCCATCTTCTGCCCTGTTCATTGATGTAGCAAAATATCCTTTTCTTGGAACAAAAGTTGCCGAAATAGAAGATAGCTATACGTTCAGATACAGCAAACCTGAAGTTATCGACAATGTTTCTTACTATGTTGTAGAATTTGACGAGAAAGTAGCAGGAGAGCAAATTCTCTACAGGGGCAAGCTATTTATAGAAAAAAACAGCCTGGCAATTGGCCGAGTTGAATTTGCGATGAATGTTGAAAGCAGAGGTGATGCTTATATGAACTTTCTAATGCACAAGCCTGCTTCTATGAAGATGGATGTAAAGTCAGCAAAGTATACTGTCAACTATAAAAAATATATAGATAAATGGTATTTTGACTATTCAGTTTCAGAGATAAAATTCAACATCAAAGCCGACAGGAAATCTGCTGGCAATGAGTATACACTGAAGTCTCAGCTGGCTGTTACAAGCTTCCTTACAAAAGATATACACATAGACAAGAAAGATCTTCTGAAACCGGCAGATATTCTGGCTGATAAAATCAACCAGTATGATGACGGTACAGATTGGGAAATCTACAATAAAATCATGTACCTGGCAATGGGAAAATAGTATGGAGTTGTAGTTAATAATCAAGTTAGGTGGAAGGATGTCTGATATAACCCCAGACATCCTTTTTTTTCATACAGTCGCCACTTCTGCATGGGAAAGCTCACCAACAGCAACGCAGTTTTTGCATCTTGCTTTGTAGTTCAACAGCCTGGCTGGCATGGCAACCGCATTTACCCACTTATCAGTCGCTCTCTAAAAAACAAATGCGCCCTCTTGATTCTGTCGATATAGATTTGGAGTCAGGTCGCCGGTTGTTTTTTTAACGCTCGCTCCTTGAGTGGGTACCCAAATGCTGCTTTGCAATGCCACTGCGGCTGCTGAACTATCAATTATTTATGCAAAAACAAAGGCTTTACTGCTGTTTATCAGTAAGAAAGCCTTATTCACATGTGAATGTCCAAGTGAATATCTATTTAAGAAGTGTCTTTTCCCAGAACTCCATCTCCTCTTTGTCGGAATGTTGGCTCTGATATCCTCTGTAACCATGTTTGCCACCAGGGTAGAGCATCAGTTCAAAATGCTTCCCGGCCTTCTGGAGAGAATCTATCAACTGCATAGTGTTCTGCATGTGGACATTGTCATCTCCTGTCCCGTGAGTCAGATAGAGCAACGATCCATTTTCACTCTTATATTCGTTCACTTTGCCAAGAACCGATGAGCTACGGTATCCTTCAGGGTTATCCTTTGGATGATCCATATATCTTTCAGTATAGTGTGAATCGTAAAGCATCCAGTCATACACCCCGCCTCCGGCAATACCATATTTGAAGAATTCAGCACCATCCGTAAGAGCAAGAGCTGTCATTGTACCGCCAAAGCTGAATCCTGTTATGCCAATTTTTTCTCCGTTTACAAAAGGTAACGCTCTGAGATGTTTTGCCCATTCTATAAAATCCTGTATCTCATATTTACCGAGGTTTCTATGAATAAAATTCTCTCCCTCCTTTCCACAGTAACCGGCAGCCCTGTTCTCTATACTTATCTGTATCACCCCGGCCTTGGCAAGCCTGATTGACGTTTCCCCGGGAGTCCTCCACTTGTCCATAACCTGCGGAGAGTTAGGTCCGCCATAGATACTCAAAAGCACAGGATACTTTTTGCTTCTGTCCATGTTGTATGGCCAAATAATTGATGCCGGCAGCTTATACCCATCTGAGGTTGTAATGAACATCATATCAGTTGCAGGAAGTTTGGCAAATTCAGACTCCGTACCTTTACCATCCTCTATCACACGTATCTCTCCAGGTTTAACCACGCCTCCCTTGCCTGTTGCAATAAGTAAGAGCCTATGCGGAGTACTTATGTTTGACGCCACTGAAACAAAATGTCTCTTGTCAGGAGAGAGCAAAATCCCGTCATAGTTGAAATCCCCGACAGAAAGCTTGCTGATTCTCTTTTCAAACTTATTATTCCAAGTCACAGCATATAAATCATTTCTTACCGGAGAATCACACCTCGAAGAATAAAATATTTTACCAGCCTTCTCATCAAGGTCTATGATTTTTGTAGCCCAGTTCTTACCCTCGGTAAGCTTTACCAGGTTCTTGCCATCATAAGACTGAAAGTAGATTTGCTCCCAAAGATCAAAATCCCTTACAAAATAGAACCCTTTTTCACCAAACCTTATCTCATCTATCCATTCAATCCAAGTCTTCTGATACTCTTTATAGAGAGGATTCTTGGAGCCTGTAGTCGGATCAACCGAATAGAGTGTCATATTGCTCTGTTCCCTGTCCATCCATTGAACCAACAAGGATTTTCCTCCCGAAGTCCAGTAAGGTGTCCCGAAATACTGATCAACCGACGGATCAAAATCAGCCCAGACAACCTCTCCTCCGGCAGCAGGCACAATACCAACCTTCACAATAGGATTTGGATCTCCTGCCATGGGATATCTTGTCTCCTCTATAAATCCGTGCTGACCATCAGAATGATATATCGGAAACATCGGAACCTTTGAATCGTCAAATCTGTAAAATGCCAGCCTTTTGCTGTCAGGCGACCACCAGAAAGCAGAATACTGAGTCTTTCTGCCAAATATCTCTTCATAATAGACCCACGATGCACGTCCGTTCAGAATGACCTTTGAACCATCAAATGTATATCTGGTCTCAACACCCGTCCTTATATCAATTGAATACAAGTCATTGTCTCGGGTGAATGCAATCCTGGAAGAGTCAGGTGATAATGTAGGATTCATGTCTGAAGCCTTCAAACCGGGAATCTTGGGCAACATAGCACCTTTTGTCTCCATTGCTATCTCCTTGATTGCCTTGGTAACAATATCGTACTCAGATAAACTCCTCTTCATTCCGGATTGTCTGGCAATTATCAGTGTGTGATTGTCTTTCCATGACACCGGCATTGATACTGGTCTGACTGCCTGTGCAAAAGTTGGTGCAGAAAACGATACCCACAGTATGGATATGGCTGTTATCCTACGTAAAATGTGTAAATAGTTCATTATATCTATTATTTGAAAAACTTGTTGTTAAAATTGACAAAATAGACCTTTTCCACGGCTCTGGTGAGTGCCGTATAGAGCCATTTAAGGTCATCTATGGTTATCTCATTACTCCAGAACGGGTTGTCTATAAATATTCTCTTCCACTGGCCACCCTGGGATTTGTGACAAGTTATGGCTGATGCAAATTTAATCTGCAAGGCATTGAAATACTTGTCTTCCCTTACTGCCGCCACTCGCTTTCGCTTGGATTTGATGTTGGAATAATCCTCCATTATCTCTGCAAACAATCTTCTCTGCTGTTCCATTCCCAAAGATGCTGTTTCACTGTCCAAAGTATCCAATATTATTTTGGCATTTATCTCTGCATCATTATAATCTACAAAACGGAGCGTTGCCTCAGCAAAATTTAAGCCGTACCTCTCTTCGTATTTAGAAATCTTGACCAGTTCAGCCACATCTCCATTAGCAATGAAATCCATCTCTTCTATATCATCCAGAAACTGATAGCAGTTCTTGACCACCATCAGCTTGTCACCTTTGTTAAGTCTCTCTTCCCTGTATAGGATTTTCGCCCTTATTCCTTGATTATACCTGTTCGCACGCTTGTTTGACCGGCATAGGACAAGTGTTTCATCCATACCTACATTGTCAAATGAGCTTCCAAGCTCTTCCAGCAATTCGCCCCCTGATATCCTTGCAACATCGTCAAATCCAGTCAGCTCAAAGTTGGGATAATCAATATTACCACTCTCTATCATCTCTCTGAGAATTGTTGCATTACGGAGTATTCCTGACTCTTTAGCCTGGCGTACAACACTCTTAAGTTGAGAAAACCTCACCTCTGCGTATTGTGTCAGAAAGTCGGGATTCAATGCCTCTGAAATGGACATTCCGATTGGCGGAAGCTGTGCTGAGTCGCCCATCAGTAGAAGTTTGTTGTTATCGTTTGAATTGACAAAGTAAACCAAATCGTCCAGAAGACGTCCCGAGCCGAAAGAGGAGAGTTCTCCGCCTCCATTTGAAAGGAGTGATGCCTCATCTACTATGAAGATTGTATCTTTGTTGTGATTTATGTTAAGGGTAAACATTCCTACCCCATCGCTCATAGATTTCTGTCTGTATATCTGTTTGTGGATAGTGAATGCTCTTGTTCCTGTGAAATTCGACAGCACCTTGGCGGCCCTGCCTGTCGGTGCCATCAGGATCACATTCATTTCAAACTCCTTGAGGGTTGAGACAAGTGCTGCGATTGCTGATGTCTTGCCGGTTCCTGCATAGCCGTTTATGAGCATTATCTCATGTTTCTGGCTTTCGGCTATAAATCGTGATAATGATTCAAAAAGATTTTTCTGGCAAGAGGTTGGTTCGAAGCCCAACTTAGATACCATTTTGTCATATAGAAAGGTCTCTACTCCCATCAAAAAGCTTTGGTTTAATATGCAAATATATCTATAAGCTTTCAAATAAGGAGAAAGTGTGGACTGATTTTCTGTCAAGGTGCTTTTGAGAGAAGTGCGGTTCTCGGATATCTGCACCGGGATTACCCACATCGCGTTCATTCCGCTAAAAAACAAATGCGCCCTTTTGATTATGCCAGTGTTTTTGCATCTTATTTTGTAGTACAACAGCCTGGCTGGCATGGCAACCAAATTTACCCACTAAAAAGTCGCTCGCTAAAAAACAAATGCGCCTTCTTGATTATGCTGGTATAGATTTGGAGACAGGCGCCGGTTGTTTTTTTACGCTTGCTCCTTAAGTGGGTCCCAAATTTTCTTTTGCAATGCCACTGCGGCTGTTGTACTATCAGCTGTTGATACAAAAAAATTATTGATATTATTTGTATATGGAGCGCCGGTCGTTTTTTTACGCTGCACTCACTGAGTGGGAGCTTTATTCCTCATTGTAAGTATTCAAAAACAAAGGGATTGAGTCTAATTTAATTTAGAGCTCAATCCCAGCGAACATTAATAGCTTATACTTAACCGGAATAATATTTGTGTTTACATCATTTTTTGATCAACGGAGACTCATCCTGAACGTCGAGAGCCTTGTTCATAATCTCAACATCTTCTATAAGAATAGATTCAGGAGCAATAATAGAAGTGGGTATATTGCTTTTATACAAATAATTATAAACAGTCTGTTCCTTATTTACTCCAAGTACTCTTTTTAGTTCAGAAAGCTGGACAGGAGATATTTCAGCACCAGTCAGAATCGACTCGGAACCATCCTTTACAGACACTTTGTAAATATACTGATTCACATCTCCGGTAATGTTTCGTACAATATATGCGTAATCCAAGCCCTCTTCTTTAGCAGCGTTGATAAGCTGTGTCTTTAATTCCGCAGAAGTTGCGCCATTTGGAGCAGATATAACAAGTGTCCCCGGAGCAACTCCAATTGAAATTGCCCGTGGTGTCGCGCCAAATCTAAGACTTCCTGTAGATTCCTTAATTTTTTTGGTAGGAGCTCTTGTACTCAACAGAGATTTTAATATACCGTTCTCTATTATTTTCAGTTCTTTAGCCGGCGCTACTCCTTGAGCATCATAACTATAGGATCCTATCAATGATTCTCCTTTGTATTCCTTGAGATCTGTACAATTTGTGACATTCAGCCTGCTGTCAATCACCTTTTTGTTAATTCTGTCTTCCAATGGTTTTACGCCGAGTACTCCATTTAGATTTTCAGCTCTGTAAACAGACGAATTTACTCTAATTGGATTTCTGAATGCCATTATACCTGATGGAGATACAAGATTCCATGCAAATATTTCTGCAGAGGCAGCATTTTCAAAAAGCACGGGACCAAGATAGTATTCGTCCATATTGGCTGCTGCACGGAGAGTCTCAAGGTGAGCTGCAAATTTATCCACAGCTGAGGAAAGAGCCTCTACTGAGGGAAGTTTATCAAAAGATTTTGCGTATATGACGTTTCTATCCTCCAGAAGCTGCCCGTTAGAATTTCTGACTTTACCGCTCATAGTGACCGCAATGAATTCAACCGGCTCTTTGATTTTTGTACCCTCTGTGGTAAAATAGTAATAAATGGTCTGAATTCCATCAATATCCACAGAGGAAGAGAAAATATCCGGATATTTAATGAAAATCCTGGATAAACTCTTGGAAAGGTCCTCATAGACCTTTCTGTCAGGATTAAATTCCGGCATCTCGGATGTTGATACTTCAACTTTATTTAAAGGGAGCATATCCGGTAAAGCCTTTTCTTCATTTGACAGCGTTGCTGTCTTGATTCCGGCTTTTTTAGATTTATATACCTCTACGGCAAATTTATATGCCACATCAGATGTCCTCCAGAAATTCATTCTTAATTGATCATAATTATCATCTGCACAAGTAAAAGAGCTGGAATTTACACCATTGCCTGTATATGAGTAATCACTTGAAAACTGATTATCTCCGACATAAAGATTTACAGTATTAAATCTCTCTTTAGGACTCTCTTTAATATATGTAACGGCTCCAAGTGTGCTGCTTACAGACACATATCTGTTTTCGGCCATAGTGTAGCCAATAAAAAATGTCGCCGGTGCATCCGGTAGATGAAGTCCGTTTTTTGTGCGGGTCATCTCATCCTGCATGGCTTTAAATATGACGCCATCGCTTTTCTGCCCAAACATTGGAAATACTGATACAACCTGAATGAGAAGTAGTACGCAAATTGTTCTTAATATTATATATGTTTTTTTCATCTCTTAAATATTAATAATTGTTTATTATTACGGGCGAGGTAATAAAGCTGGTGTTACAGTCGGCTTTGCCTTTTTTTGAAGCTCAACTTTGTTTACAAGGATGGTTGGTGAGACTGCAGTCACAGGGACATTCCCTGATGTGGCACCACATATTCCGGTAAATACTTCAAAATCACCACCCGCATATTCAATATTTGAGAACATTGAGAGTGGCGTTCCAATCATATCCACACCTCTTACAAGTTCATCTTTTCTTCCATCTACATAAATTTTATAAACCTCAAGCGGGGTAACATTGAATGAATTTGTAACAGACCTGCCTATCTGGGTGAAACCACCAGTAACAGATTTAATGAAATACCCATATTCCTTACCCTGCTTTTTTGCCTCATCAATCAAAAGTTTTCTAAGTTCAGTATCACTTTTGTATTCATTGGTTTCCACTATTAAATTTGACTGCCGGGATGTAGGGTCATATTCAAATTCAGCTCTGGCATGACCGTTTGATTTGAGAAATCCTGTAAGTCCGGTTCTGGTCATTAAAAAGTTTTCCAACTTACCATCTTTCACCACTTCAACTCGCTCTCCTCTTACGCCCTGTTCGTCAAAGATATAATACCCATTCAATGGATGTCCATGATATTTCTGCATAGTAGGATCCATATACACACTAAGGCTTTTTGGAAGTACATAATCCCCAACCATATTTTTAAATGTCTGACCGTCTGTATCGCTTTTCATCTTTTGACCTTCAACCCTATGCCCAAATATCTCATGGAAAAAGACACCACTAGCAGAACCTGACAATAAAGCCGGCCCGGTAAATGGTTGTACAAGTGGAGCTGCCTTCAATTCGGAGAGTTTTGCAGACATTGCTTTTATATCTTTATTGATTACTGATTCGGAAGGTAGTTCATCAAGTGTAAAAGCCATATAACTTTTATTCAATGGAAGTTCCATACCATCTTCAGCCATTGAAGATCCACTTATAGTTAAAAGTATATAAACTCTGTTTTCGGCAATTTCTGCTCCCTCAGTAGAAACAAAATATTTTCTCCAGATTTCATAACTCAGTATGGCGTTGGCGTAAATCAGATCTTTGTTTTCTGCAAGTGAAGCTGTATACTTATTCAGTTTCTTCTTCCATAAGTCTATATCAAAGGTAATTTGATCACTTTTGAGAGCCGGCTCGAAATATTTTTCGGCTTTTGCCTCAGTAAAATCCGGCGATTTATCTTCATTTTCAACATTGACACCTTTTTTTGCTATAGCAGTTTCGAAATTTGACTTTGCGAATTTATAACGGCTGTTAACCTCTTCACGTATTATCTCCTTAAATGCCGCCGGACTACTTTGGATATCAATTGGCAAAAGGGTTGAAGAGCGTCCACCAAGGCTAATGGCAGGGGCTCCATTTTGCATCTCATGAAAATTGTCGAAATCAGGAGACCCGATTCGGACCTGAGGAACAAATATAACCTGCTTATCCTCCTCTACAGTGTTGGTTCCACCCATCGAAGATTTTATAACACGGGTGTAATTATCTATTACCCTGTAGTTCATATAATAAGGTGGATACTCTCCCTTTTGAAGTGTAGCCATCTGACTTTTAAGCTCCTCTTTCAAAAGGTCCAGCATCTTGTCCTGAGCAGGCAGTGAAGCAAAGACCAACAAAAAGGTTGTTAATAATAAAGTTTTTTTCATCGGTTTGTATTAAAAATAAGATTTACATTTTAATATTCATCTAGCAAAGGAGCGGCCTCGGAAATATAAAATTCCAAAACCGCTCCGGAAATTCAATTAAGAGCGCTATTTCTAAAGGTTAATCTTTAATAGATCCTTGCATGCAAGAATACTGATTAGCTTCGTAACCGTAGCTTTTAGCTGCTTTCTCAAAATAAGCCTTTGTTGCCTTACGCTGTTCAGGAGAAAATCTGGATACTTTACTACTCAGCAATGCGTTAAGAATTCCCTTAAAAGCCGAATTGTTAGGTAGGTTCATAACGTAATGATTGTAATAACCAATCATTCCATCATAGTCTTTCTGAATTACGAACAAAGCTATATTGCAAAGGTGCGTTTCCGCTTCGTCAAAAGGCATATTCAACAACGATGTGAGCAAAGCGGCTTTGCGTACATCTGCAACAGTATAGTCATGCGGGCGTTCGTCAGCTACGAGGTACATCCCCTTGCGATACAGATTGAAAATCATTCTGTTGACAGTTTCAGTACCCAAAGCCCTGTTCAGGTAAGGCTTATCAAGCATGAGCCTATCGAAGCGTTCGCTCCGGTAATCCAGATTAGTGAAGAAAAGTTCCATGAATTGAGTGTCGTAACGTTCAAAATCCCCGGCATTTTTATATATACTATCCAATACAGGGCCGGTATCTTTTCCGTACTCCATAATGGCTTTTACATATTTTATACCGTTTGCCATCGTTTTGTCTGCTTCATAAGTCTTTTTTAAGGATACCAGTGAATTATCTGGCAACAAAGCCTCTTCGACACGCTTAATGAATGATGACGCATCATTCGCGGCTCCTACAATACGATTTAATTCAGCTCCCTTCGAATCCAAAATCAGAAATGTCGGGAATGCTGTTACATCGAACTTTTTCATAAGTTCTTTCCCTTCGCCCGCCTCCATATCTACTTTAAGGCATACAAATTTGGGGTTAAAATAGTTTGCACACTCCTCCATCGGGAAAATTTGCATCGCCATTTTAGCGCATGGAGCGCACCATTTTGTATAACAGTCAATAAAAATCATCTTCTTACCAGCTGTAGCCTTGGCAATAGCCTCATTGAAACTGATTTGCTCGAATTTGGTTCCTTTCACCTGTGCCGTCACACTGTAGCCACACAAAAGTAAAACCATAAAAGAAATAAATGCTGTTTTGCCTTTCATCTCTATTTCTTTAATTCAGCTTCAATAATTTCTTTAAGTTTAGGGCTCGATGGTCTGGGAGCATCAAAAATAACTGTCTTGCCCTCTTTTGAGAATACAATGAACTGAGGTACCGCTTGAATTTTGTAATCGTCAATGATTACGCCCTTGCTGTTGGTATATAATTGCACCCCAAGTAAATTCTCAGCCTTAACCATATCTGCCCAATCTTTGTATTTTGTATCAAGTGAAAGACCGATAAATACTACGTCTTTCCCCTGTAACTCTTCCTCCAGCATTCTAAGGCTCGGAAATTCTGCACGACATGGAGCACACCATGAAGCCCAAATATCCAAGACTACCACTTTACCCTTATAGTCCGAGAGTTTTCGCTGAACATCGTTAATATCAGGGTATGAAAAATCTACCCAGTTTCCACCTGTTTTTCTAAGAGACACTATTCTATAAAGCTTTTCAAAACGCTCTTTTTGTGTCTTTGTAACAAAACAGTCCTTGAATTTTCCTACAAAAACATCCAAGTCTTCATTAACACAATTCTGATCCATAGCCCATAATGCCAATTCTCCTTTCAACTCTTTGCAAGAAATGTTCTCGCTGGCAAAAGTAATACCGTCACCCATACGGTTTTTGGAAACAACTTCTTTGGAAAAACCGTAAAGCAGCATAAGATCATAGGCAAACGGGAGCTCCATAACTTTCATGGAATTAAAATTATCCTGAGCAAAAAGGTTTTCGACGTATTCAGGAAAAGCACCCTGTGAAAAGCAACGTCCTTGAGCAAATAATTGCATCACATCATTCTGCAGGCTATATGGTAACATAAATTTAATATAACTGTCAAAATTAGTATTACCTGTTTTGATTTGTTTCACAAACTTCAAAGCCTGAGGAGTCACCTCGTTTATCAATTTAATAATCTCATCATTGCTGGCCGTTCTGATATGATCGGTGTACATCATTTCATGCAACGGGTTAATAATTTTATAATAATTTGCAATTGCTTGGTTTTCCTTGTTTAGTTTTCCTGCGAAATTGATCTTGCCGTTTTCGACATTAATTTCGACCGTGGTGTTTGGAGCAATGTATACAGGGAAATATTCTCCATTTGTTCCTACATAGCAAATCTTATTGAACATCTCTTGTTCCTTGCCTACCCCAAACTGGAAAGTATATTCCCCTTTTTTCATCATGTTTTCCAATACTGGTTTCATTTGACCTTTATCCTCCAGATATACATGAATATCCTCAAATAGAATGTCCTTAACCTGAACTCGTTTGAAAGAACCCTTCAATATAGAATTCTGGGCAGAGGCCATGGTTACAGACCCCATAATAACACATAGTGCTATTAAAATTTGTTTTTTCATTTAATGCTTTTATTTTTTATTTAAGATTTAAACCTGTTTTTTCCAGAATGTTTTTTATGATTGCGTATTTGGTCATAATGTTGTCAAATGTTCCATACATGGTATTGAATTCTTCCTGAGTGCCGGAAAGAATAGCTTCCAAATACATATTCACATCCATCCAGGTGCTTTTTGGCGTAGAGTAATAGCTGCTTGGATCTGTAGAGAGGAATCCTACGGTGTTTATATTTATAGGAACACCTGCCGGCAGGCCGGTGATCGTACTGGAATTCAAATAATAAGTATTTAGGTCGTAAATATTTGTGGTAGGACACAAATCGCTCGAAACCTTATAAAATTTATTAAGTTCAGTATCAAAATGTCCTTGATTGATTATATAGTCCGAAATTGCAGCGCGCAAAACAGCCCCGTTGATTGTTTTCTTTTGGGAATCAGTCATGGTTGATAACTGCGATGCAGAACCAATCACCAATGTATTCAACCCTTTAAAAGCATAATTACCAAACGATTGACTATTCATACTCTCTACAAGGAGAATACTATGGATGTGAATAACCGAGGGCAAAAGAGGCATGATATTCTCTCGCAGATAGCTGATAGCACTTGGTATGCACTCTTTTGAGCAGTATGTTAACGAGCTGATTGTAGGAGAACTGGTAGAAGAAGCCATCCCACCCATCGAATAGTTCAGCGAAAGTAATTCGTAATGAGTGTATTTATGTCCCCAGACATCAACTCGTTCCTGAACACCGATAGTATCATTGTAAAATACCGGAATTCCAAATTCCTTATAAAACAGATAAGCTGCATGGTCGACAGGATCAGAAGAGTTATCTTGTAAAACGAACCAATCCTTATCATAATCCGGGAAATTCACAACCTCTTCTTTTTGGCATGAAATGCAAAAGATTAAAAGAGCCAGAGTTATTATACTTATTTTTTTCATATTCTAATATTTAATCAGGTTACGTGTTTTGCGTTCCAAATTCTTAATAGCTCCCCTGTTATATGATATCACATAATCAGGAACAGGAACTACCCATGCTGCTTTATCTTTTTCATACGATTCTAATTCAAAGTATCCTGTCAGATAATTAATTTTTGAATTTGCATCATAAGAGTAAGATGGGTGGCGAATAACAAAGTTATTGTCAAGCGGATACTTGCTGTTAACTGCATAACGGCGCAAATCAAACCAACGGTGCCCTTCAAAACAGAGTTCACGACGACGTTCGTCACGAATAAAATTCACCAGATCTTTTTCTGTTGAAGGCACATCGCTAATTGAGGCAGAAGCAAAGCGTTTGCTGCGTAATTGCTCAATAGTCTGACGAGCATCTTCTGTCCTTCCGATCATAGCCAGAGCCTCCGCACGGTTAAGGACAACCTCAGGATACCTGATTGCAAAAACAGAAGATACAACTTCAGGGTCGTTATAAGTTCTCCATGTTTTATATTTCAACGGAATAGGTGCATCCTGCTTAGCTGATGGATAAAAGAAATTTTTCAATCGGAGATCGCCTGGCTGATACTTGTTCATCAAATTGCCGGACGCTTTGAACGCAGATACACGGTTATCGTTGCCATTCCATGAAGAGAGTGAATCATCCATGAAAACAGCCGGAATCTCATTGCCACCCATAGTAAAGATTGTCTCCTTAGAAGAATAAGAAGTAACATTAGAGTTCGGAGTGACCGTGTTAAGGTCAAGAATAGCATAGCTTAGTTTATCACACTCTTCTGCAGCCTTGATTGCCTCATCATATCTCTCCATATATAGATAAACGCGACTTTGAAGAGCTTTTACGGCACCTATTCCTACACGTAGCTTTTTATCAGGAGTATATCCTTGCAAATAGTTGGCTGCTTTTTCGAGGTCAGAAAGGATCTGATTGTAAACTGCCTCATTAGTGGCGCGTGAAAAATACTTAACCTCAATTACCTCACTTGTTTTTAATGGAACTCCAAAATCTGAAGAAGCGGTTGCCTTTGAGTAAGGAAGTCCATAGATATTGTTCAGGTAGAAATAATAATACGCCCGTAGAAAATATGCTTCGCCACTTATACGAGACAACAAGGTAAGGTCTTCTCCTTTTTTATCTGATAATTGTTCACCTTGAAAGATTATAGAGTTCAATGCTCCGATTTTTTTGTACATCTTTTCCCATTGCGTGTCCTCCCATTTGTTCGACAGCACATCAATGAACGGAGAATTAGACCAGTTATGTAATCCACTAAGCTTATATAGAGGGGTTGCCATATCTGTAGAAACATAGTCCCATACAAAGACCTCAGAATCATCATCCATTACATTAAGCCACGGATAGTTGTAGCTGCTGACCACCCCTTCAATATTATATTTATCCATAGTAGCCTGAGAATAGATGGATAGTGACGGGGTATTGAGAAATGCCTCTCCAATCATAAGATATTCAAGATCTTGTGCTTTTTCACAATATCTCAGATCTGTCGAGTATTCATCCAGAAAATTATTGCATGATGCCAATATAATCGACACGAGAATGCAGAAAGTAAGTTTCTTCATATAAGAAAAACTTTTATAGTGTAAAATTGATATTAAGTGAATATGTTGGTTGTACAGCGATATTAATATTCGGTGTAGAACCAGACTGTGTAGGATCCTGGCCTTTCAGTTTGCTGTTGCAAATAGTGAACAGATTAGTCCCGGAAAGGCTGATGTAGGCTGACTGCACTCCAATTTTTTTTGTAATTTTTTCACTGACATTGTAGCGGAACGACAAAGACTGGAGTTTCAGGTAGTCACCGCTCACCACGCGCAGATTGGAGTTGTCATACATATCGTAGACAGTTCCTCCGAAAGAGTATGCTGTAGCAGGATAAACGTTCCACCATGGAGTGTTTACGGTATTGTTGGAACTCAATCCGGGAATATCTGTATATAACTCATCTCCCGGCTTTCTCCAACGTTCTGTAAACTCCTTACGCAAGTTCTGCTGAGGGTAAATTACGTTTGTAGCATATCCTGAACAAATTTTCATAAGCCTTACTTTGTTTCCCAATGAGTAGGTCAGATTAAATGACAAACCAAAATTACGGTAGCCAAAGTAGTTTGATATACCACCCTGAATATATGGTTCACGTGCTCCCGATTCTTCCATGACAGCCATGTAAACATCTTCACGTTTCATTGTGGCATATTTCTGCATATATTCTTGTGATAATTCATCTTCGCATCCATAAAAGAGAGGCGAGCCGTCCACCTTGCTGAGACCTTTGTAACGATAAGAGTAGAAAGTACTTATCGGCTTACCTGACAACTCAACATTTCCGCTTAAAAAGTCGTTATAGGTAATCTCGTCACGCAAAACATGGGTTTTATTGTTTATGGCACGGTTCAGCACTTTGTTCAGAACCTGTCCGATTTGCGGATCCAGACGCCATACAAATCCACGGGATGTACCGCCAAGATTCGCATTATCTATTGGAGTGAAACTAAGAGACAACTCAAATCCCTGGTTTTCCAACGTACCGCCATTTACCACGTATTGATTTATGCCGTTGATTTCTGAGATTGTTTTTGTCAGGAATGCATCGCTGGTATGCTTATAGAAGTAAGCTACCGAACCTCTGATTTTATTATTGAACAAAGCAAAGTCTACTGACAAGTTGCTAGATGAAGTCCTTTCCCACCTCAAATCAGGATTTGGATACTTAGATATATTTGCATACCCGGAATTAAATATGTTGTTTGTAAGTGTAGACATCTGCATGATCATGCGTGAAGTCTGGCCGGGCAGCATATTTCCCTGCCAACCCCACGAAGCGCGCACAGAGATATCATCAATCCAAGAAACATCTTTCAAAACGTCCTTTTTCATATTCCAGCGTCCAGAGAGAGCCCAAATTGGCATAAATTCATTATTGGCACGTGAACCGAACAAATTTGACTGCTCACCGCGTAGATGTATATTAAAGAGATATCTGTCTTTCCATCCGTATCCTGCTGTGGCATACCATGCCAGTTCATTGTTTAGCTGACGTGTTCTGAATCCGAGAGCAGGTTTCGTCGCCATCCATTGGTTGTAGTAACCGGAATATTTAGTAGGAACCATATCAAAATAGCCACCATAATCGGTAAAGTAGCCTCTGCGTGTCATGTCAAAACCTTTGTTCTCGGTAGACTTGATCTCAATACCTGCCGAAGCAGTAATCAAGTGACTCATAGAAGCTCCAAGTAATTTAGTATAGTTTGCCTGCAAGCGTCCAGTGTAGCTATTATTGGTGTTTTCCGAACGGCTATATTCACCACCGACAGGGCACAAGTCCCAACGTTCGGTTTGGTCTCCTCTAAGGTTGAAGGTATGATATGTGTCCTTGGTATAATAGGTTTCTCTGGTATTGTTTGCAATATTATATGAAAGCAAACCATCGATGTTAAGATATGGCAAAACATTATAACGAATCTGTGTGCGCATATTCAACCCGTTTCCCGTAGATGCATCTCCACTATTTTTAATCTCATTCATAATATTATAATTGTAAATGAGACCGGAGCTATTTGTTCTGGGGTAATAGAAAAGACTACCATCGCTATTATATGCAGGCATGGTCCTACTCATATTGTAGGCATAGTTCATAACTCCTAAATCTGCAGGCAGATATTCTCTTTCAGAGTAATTCCCCAACAATGAGAACTGTACATTGAACTTGCCGTAATTTCCTGTAACATTCAAAGTGGTAGAATACCTATTATTCTTTTCTCCTTTTATTACCCCGTTCTCGTTGGAATAGCCTAATGAAGCATAATACTTGATGTTGGCAGTACCTCCTGAAAGGCTCAATGTATGGTTATTTGAAAATACATTTTTGCAAAGCATTCCAAGCCAATCGGTATTTATTGAGGCATAGTAATCGCTTTGACTTTTGAACTCGGCATAAGTGATTTTCCCTCTATAATAGTCCTGAATAGCTTGTTCGTATCCAGACCATTGAGTTATATTGTTATAGTACATTTTGCGGTCTACCAACTCTTTTGAGACATCCATCCTCTCAGCAGAATTCATCATATAGATTGAGCGGTCGGAGTAATGAGGACGACTTGTGAATGTGCCTGTACCAGAATAAGAGATGGTAGGTCTTCCAGTCTTACCTTTTTTTGTAGAAATCACAATTACACCGTTACCCGCCTTTGCTCCATAAAGTGCAGTTGCCGAAGCATCTTTCAATACATCGATTTGTTCTATATCGTCAGGATTAAGACCTGAAATGGCATTTCCCAGTAAGTTTACAAAGTCAGGGTCGTTGATCTGTTGTGGATCAACATTCACAGGATCAGCAAGCACAATACCGTCCAATACCCATAGAGGCTCACGGTTACCCAAAATAGTTGAAGTACCACGGATACGCAATTTTGGAGCAGCTCCCACCTGACCTGAATTTTTCATAAAGATCATACCAGGAATACGTCCTTCAATCATTTGGTCAAGGGTGGTTACTCCAGGAGTCCTGATATCATCCATTTTCAAAGTAGTGACAGCAGAGGTCAACTGACTGCGGTGTATGGTCTGATAACCAGTAACGACCGCATCTTCCATCACTCTGACATCTTCCTTCAAAACCACATCTATTATCTCACGATGGTTACAAGGGACGATCTGCGATTCCATGCCAATGAAACTGAACTTAATGGCACAATCCTGATTGGCACAGATAGTATATTTACCTTGAGAGTCGGTAGTAGCACCTATTGTTGTTCCTACCACCATTACACTGACACCAACCAAAGGGTAATTTTCAGAATCGTTTACATATCCAGATATATTGATCTTTTTGTTATTGGCATCGGCAACCTTGCGTCTTAGGACAGCCACACCATCCTGCCAGACAAAGTCAATTCCGATTGGAGTGAGAATACGGCGTAGAAAACTGTCAACCGTTTCATCTTTAGCTGTTGTAGTGATTAAGTTTGAATTATTTATCAATGCTGCGTTATAAACGAATTTAACGCCTGTACTTTTTTGTATTGACTCAAGTACAACCCGAACATTTTCATTTCGAAATGTTCCCGAATATCTCTGGCTTTGAGCAAGAGAAGGTAATGTAAAGAAGCAAATAAGGCCCAGCGTTAAGACAAAACATTTTGTCCTGACATGACACAATAATGGCCTTAGATGAGGGGAGATTTTTTTCATCTTGTTTTTTGTTAGGTAAAATAAATTAGGGACAGAAACTGGTCAATGAAATGATTTTAGAAGCGCGCATTCCGTTGATCATTCTATTTTGACAATATTTCCGTTTATTTCATAATTAAATTCTTGTGTAAGGCACAGCAACTTCATGAACTCATCAATGGTCTGAAATCGAGAGCATGCCCCGACAAATCTGAGTTGCTTATAGCGGTCACAACTATATACTACTTTTACATCGTATATCCTCTCAATATTTCGCATAACATCTTCCAATCTGTCATCGAAATAAATAAGTCCCTCTTTCCATGCTGTAAAGCGATGACTATCAACAACGGATACCCTGATACCTTTATCTGTCCGGCAAGCTTGCTCGCCAGGTTTCAGAGTAACCTCCTCTTCATGCGTGTCTGTAAACTTTACTTTTCCTGTTACCAGTGTAACCTGAGTAGGTTCACCCTCGTAATTTTTCACATCAAAAGAGGTTCCGAGTACGGTTACAGTACCTTCCGAACATTTCACGCGAAAAGGACGACCGTCTTTTACTACTTCAAAATAGGCCTGTCCTTTAAGTTGAACATCTCTTGACTCTGTAAATCGATTAGGGAATTTCAAAGTAGATTCTGAATTCATCCATACACTAGTCCCGTCGGCCAAAGTGATACGATATTGACGGCCGCGAGGGATGATTATTTCATTTATCTGCAAAGCTGTCTTTTCGCTGCTGCCGCTTAGCTGAATAGTGTTATTATTAATTGTTGCAAGAACACCTTTTGCGCAAATAGTGTTACATGTGTCCGCAATCTCAATAATGTCACCGTTGGCAAGTTTTATGCGTGGCAGAGAATCAGACAGAGCTGGTACTTCGGCCAACTTAGCCAATTTAGCCGTAGAAATCTCTTGTTTGCCAAGGAAAGGAATGATAATTCCTAGAAGGATGGCAGCCGCAGCTGCAAGATACAGAACCCGACGCAAAACCCTCCTTTGGTTTGTTTTGCGGGTATGTATACTGAACATTCTATAGGCCGTTTCTTTATCATACTCATAGTAACGTTTCAAGTCGGCAGACGCATCTCCTCTATGATAAAGCTCTCTCACCTCCTCCAGTTGTTTTACAGGCTGCTCTTCATCGTTAATAATGGATTGAAGAGTGGTGTAAAATCTAGTTTCTTCTGACATTCGTTGTTAGTGTTTAGTTATAATATGAAAAAACCGGATAAAAGTATTATCGGGAATGAAAAAAAAACGAGAAAATTATTTTTTTTTAAAGCAGGAAGAGTATCGGATTGTTCTTAGTATTTCGCTTAAGGGTTCCTAAAGCCTTTGCCTTCTGAACCTTAACTGTATTAGGACTAATGTTGAGCAATTCTGCTATCTCTTTTCCTGATTTACCATCTATACTCAACAAAATTATTTTGCGTCTTTGCTCTGGTAACTTCTGTATTTCTTCATAAAGACGTCTGAACAATTCTTCTTTAACAGTTGCAGCAAAGTCGGTTTCGCTCCATCCTTCAATATTGCTGGTGATCTCTGTAGATTCGTGGTTAGAGCGCAGATAACAGATTGAATTGTTATAAATGGCTTTATAAAGGTATAACGTGAGATGTCGTTGATTGTCGAACAAATTAGAGGATGTCCATATTTTAATAAGAGTTTCCTGAACTATATCTTCAGCTATTGCGTGGCTATGAAGAAATTTTTCTGCATAGGCACATAAAGGGGCATAATAAAAATCAAAAAGGTTTCCCCAAGATTTTTCTTCCCTTTTATTAATCCCTGCAATATATTCTTCCATCGTCAATTTCAAAATGAGAAATAGGACAAATTACCCATTGCAAACATATAAATTTATGTTGAATCTGACAAAATTTACCTGATTGGGGTCAAGGTGCTTTTCAGTGAAGTGCGGTTTTCGGATATCTGCACCGGGATTACCCACTTTCCGTTCATTCCGCTAAAAAACAAAGGCGCCTTCTTGATTATGCTGGTTGTTTTTGCATCTTATTTTGTAGTACAACAGCCTGGCTGGCATGCAACCAAATTTACCCACTAAAAAGTCGCTCGCTAAAAAACAAATGCGCCTTCTTGATTATGCTGGTATAGATTTGGAGACAGGCGCCGGTTGTTTTTTTACGCTTGCTCCTTAAGTGGGTCCCAAATTTTCTTTTGCAATGCCACTGCGGCTGTTGCACTAATATATTCGACACAAAAACTAAAGACAAAATCTTGGGTTCGCTGATTGTTTTTATACGCACGGTCAGCTTGAGTCCAAGCACATACTTGGAAGAATAGCTCAAATCCCACGCCCATGGCAGATTTTGCCACACTTTAAGTATCTTATTGAGGGTCAGTATAAAGATAGAAAATACAATAAGAAAGGTTTTGGACAATATTTCTTACATTTTTTTTGGGTAAAATAATTAAAAATCATAATTTTACACAGCATTGCCTGAGATATAGTTATGCCGTTTCCCTTTTTGAATTCTAAATAAGCCTTGAGAAACCAAACTACTGAAATTTATGCCCCTGTCAGGATGGCCGAGCTAAAGAATATTAAGAACTAACTATACCCCAAAAGGTAAACATAGCCCCCAGAAGCTGCACTAAGTAAATAACAAAATGGCACCTATAACCAAGTTGAACTAAACCGCCCCCTTTCGGAGGCGGTAATTTGATGGTA
>CAZHLJ010000007.1:0-127910 GCA_964533215.1 uncultured Muribaculaceae bacterium | reverse complement strand
CAATCTTGTTTATCTCCTTTGCAGGATTCTCTTTATCATTATTGAAGATATACAGTGTGGCGGTTATAAATATAAGAGCAACGGCAGCAGCTGCAGCAAATCTGGTGAAAAATCCGCCTCTTCTGAAGGATGCTGAATATACTTTTGAATTTGTTCTTTTAACAAGAAGCCTGTATACTCTGTCGGAGCCTGCGTCGTCCAGTTTGTAGGTTTCTGGTAAGGTGTCATAGCACTCTTCTACTAATCTCTTTAGCTCATCATCTGATGCTCCGGCCAGTATCTGCATTAGCTCTGTCTCTTCACTCTCGGATAGATTTTGCCCGAGATAACCCTGAAACAGAATATGCAATCTATCTTTTTCCATATTTTCCCTTAATTATTTACGGTTCTTTGGCACTAAAGACAATTGGTAGAAAAAAAAGTGGGGGTTGATAAAATAAAATATTTACAAGGGAAGTATCAACTCCTTGTCAATTAGAAAAATAATTTTCTAAAACAATTTTAATCAGTTGTTAAAAAAGATTTGTGCTGCAGCAATGATTGAAAACTGAATCTTGTTGTCTACAAATTTTCTTACTGAAATAATGGCACTTTTCAGATACTCTTTTACAGTATGGATGGAGATGTTCATTTTTTTTGCAATCTCTTCCTGCTTAAGACCTTCCTGACGGCTAAGTATGTAGACTCTCTTCTGCTGAGGGGGGAGTTTCTGAATCGCCTGTTCCAGAATTGTCTGATAATCATTGAACAATACTGTATGTTCTGTTGAATTGCTGCTTCCGGCCGACTCCTTGGATAAAGATTTAAGGATAAACTTTTCGTTTGCCATCCTCTTCAGATAGTTGTAGGCGACATTAGTTGCAATTGTTCTCAGGTAAGAATTAAAGAATTCTATCTTGCCGAGCTCCTCTCTGTGTTGCCATACTTTGTAGAAGGCTTCCTGAGTGATCTCCTCTGAAATATATTCAGAGCGGGTGATGTACATCGACATCGAGTAGATTTTGTTCTTGTATTTGTCAAACAGGTACTTAAATGATTCTGCATCACCAGTGGCGACTTCAAGGATCAGTTCTTTTTCGGTCAGTATGGATTTGTCAGAATGCATATAACAAAAGTAGCTATTCATTCCAATTTCGCAAATTGGAATTGCTACATTTGAGTGAACACCGGGTTCCCAATCTTACTCCAGAGATAAAAGAGCGATATGATCTCAAAAAACAGATTAAACGTATAGAGACAGAGAATGAAATATTAAAAAAAGGAGACACTCAACTTGTCCAAAATAATTGCGATTTCCCCCCCCCCTATGCAGCGATTTTACTGATAAAAACATCTTATAATTATTAATAAATAATTGATAACATGAGAATAAAGTATCTGCTCTTAGGAATAATGGCATTAGGGCTATTATCTTGTGATGAAATAAATAATAACCGCAAGATCTGGGATATATCCCCGGTAGTGGTTACTCTTCGTGTTTTAGATGCCAATGGGGCAGATCTGCTCAATCCGGATAATAACAATTCAATTCCTGTAAGCGGGCTCAAAGCTTCATATAAAGGCATTGAATATGAGTGCAATAAAGAGTTATCGGCGGTTAGTACAAAAGCTTATATGCCGCACTTTTATGGGTTGAAAGTGTTCAAAAACAGCTATTACGGTACATATATATTACAATTTGGAGAGTTGGAAGGAGCAAAAAGTTACTCAAATGAGGTGGTAACCATATTTTGGGGAGACGGCACTTCTGATAAAATTAAATTCAACAGAAAGTTCAGGTGGAAACTTAACGGAGATCCCGATGTAAGCGAAGAGTGGTTTTTAAATGGCACTAAGGTATCCGGCAACATTATCAGGGTTGTCAGGTAATTCATATTAAAAATTTGATTCTCCACAGAAAAAGAGAGAGAACTTGCCTGACCCTGCTAAATCAAAGAGTCGGCAGGTGCAAAGCAGTGCTGTGCTTTGGCAATAAACGCATAGTAATATTGAAAACATTAATGTTTACAGGGGTTAACACTTGTAAGGTTATTTTTTTACCTATATATTTGGCAAAAGTTTAAAATACATTTTCTTCAAGAATAATTCAATAATCAAAATTTACATATGGAGATAAAAAGCTTAGCCAATTTGACCGAGGTGGGGAGTTTATATGATTTAAATTACGAACCGCCTATTATAGAAGTAGTTGAAATTTTAGTTGAAAAAGGCTTTGCCGATTCTGCCAGTGACTTTGGAGAAGAGACTTGGTAATTTTATATAAAAATTGATAGAATGAAAAAAATGATAAATTATTCAAGTAGACCTGGTCTTATTCTTATATCTGCGCTTTTTTTACTGCCTCTCTCTTGCAATAAAGATAAAGTTACAGATAATCCCGGCAAAGATAATATTTCACAATTAATAAAAGTATCCGGAGAAGACGCAAACTCAACTACAAAAACCACACTCGACGGAATTGCAACATCGTGGATTGCGGGAACAGATAAAGTAGGGATTTACTCTTCAGAGGCACGCACGGCTACAGGTGGTGGGGGATCTCCAATTGTTAATGCAGAATTTACAGCTGCAAGCAGTGGAGCCGGTTCAAGTTTTACCGGCACAATGTATTGGGGTGCTGCCAGCACTTCTCACACATTTTATGCTTACTATCCTTATTCATCAGGTTCTCCCGCAGCAACGGCTGTTCCGATATCTCTTCCGGCAGCTCAGACGCAGTCGTCTGCAAACAGCACTGCTCATATAGGTGCTCTTGACTTTATGGTTGCCACACCGGTAACGGTAACTTCGCCGGCTAATACCGATGCCACAAGTGGAGTAAATCTAAAATATAACCATATTTTCTCTGTCCTTGAATTTCAGATTCAGGGTTCAGGTGAGCTGCAAGCTGTTAAACTTGTCGGATCAATCACTCCTGTTTCCTTTAGCGGAGGTACTATCAATATTACCCAGGAAACGCCTGCAACTGATGTTGCCTATACTTATGCCACCTTGACTGGGACAGCGACACAATGTGTCGTGACGCTGACAAATGCAGCAACGCTTACCGCCACAAATACAGACACCAAAGTTTATATGGTTATCAATCCGGGCACGCAGACCGGCAACTGCCTTGTCGGACTTAAGATTGGCGGTGTCTGGACCTACATTAGCAAAGCAGCCCCTGCGGGAGGCTTTAAACGCGGCAAGAAATATGTGGTTTCTGTAAATAGTGCCGATGCTACTGCTACGCCGCCAGTCGACGCAGATGGTTATGTTTACAACACAGTAACCATTGGAACACAGGTATGGATGGCAGAAAACCTGAAAACCACCAAATATAATGATGGTACCGCAATACCAAATCTGACAGGTGAGCCCGCTTGGGTTAGCACAACCACCGGTGCGTGGTGCGATTACAATAATCTATCTTCAAATTCCACAACCTATGGCAAGCTATACAACTGGTATGCGGTAGATAATAATGCATCTACAAAAGTAGCAAGCAACGGAGGCAAAAATATCTGCCCTGTTGGCTGGCACGTGCCTTCAGATGCAGAGTGGACAACCTTAACTAGTTATTTAGGAGGCGAGTCTGTAGCAGGGGGCAAACTTAAAGAGGCAGGTACAACTCACTGGACATCTGATGCTGGTGCAACCAACAGCAGCGGCTTCACAGCACTTCCGGGCGGCTACCGTGTGTATGATGGGGTTTTTCAAATTTTATCTACTGAAGGTCACTGGTGGGGTACTATGCCTGTTAACACATCAGAAGCCATTATCCGGAAAATGACAACCAACACCAGCACCGTTGGAAGGAGCACACACTATAGGGGTGGGGGTCTTTCTGTCAGGTGCGTAAAGAATTAACACGATTAGCATGATTCACATGGGGACGGATCTTGTGATCACTCAAGATGCGTCCACTTGTGAATAATATTGAAAACATCAATGTTTACAGGGGTTTTACTTGTGAGTTTTCTTATTTAATTATATATTTGAATATATTTATTATAAATATGGGAAAAATGATTAATTATTCAATTAGACCAGGTCTTATTCTTATATCGGCACTTTTTTTACTGCCTCTCTCGTGTAATAAAAATTCAGTTACAGATAATCCCGGCAAAGAGGTTATTACACAATTAATAAAAGTATCCGGAGAAGACTCAAACTCAACTACAAAAACGACACTCAACGGCCTTTCTACATCGTGGATTGCGGGAACAGATAAAGTGGGGATTTACTCTTCAGAGGCACGCACTACTACAGGCGGTGGGGGATCTGCAATTGTAAATACCGGATTTACAGCTGCAAGCAGTGGAGCTAGTTCAAGCTTTACCGGCACAATGTGCTGGGGTGCTGCCAGTACTTCGCACACATTTTATGCTTACTATCCTTATTCATCAGGTTCTTCCGCAGCAATAGCTGTTCCGGTATCACTTCGTCCTGATCAGACTCAATCAGCAGCAAATAACAGTGAACATATAGGAGCCCTTGATTTTATGGTAGCAACACCTTTGACAGTAACCTCTCCGGGCAATACAAATGCAACCAGCGGAGTAAATCTGAGATTTAATCATCTGTTCACAGTTCTTGAGTTTCAAATTAAAGGCGCAGGCGATCTTAAGGCAGTAAGTCTGCAGAGCAGCAACCCTCTTTCCTTTAGAGGAGGTACAATAGATATAACCCAGTCAACACCGGCCGATGGAACCTCATACAACTTTGCCGGCCAGACCGAAACATCAAAGATGGTTACAACCATACTTACAACACCTGCTGCACTTACAGGAACAAATACTGACAATAAGGTATATATGGTTATCAACCCTTCAGCACCGGTTGGCAATTGCGTTATAGGATTACAAGTTAACGGGGAGTGGAGATATCTGGAAAAAGCAGTACCTGCCGGAGGGTTTAAACGAGGTATAAAATATGCGGTTGCTGTTAACGCTGAAGATGCTGCTGCTACTACAATTTCTGATGTTGACGGAAATGTTTACAAAACGGTAAGAATTGGTACCCAAGTATGGATGGCAGAGAACCTGAAAGCCACAAAGTATAATGATGGAACTCCAATACCAAATTTGACAGACAACAGCAGTTGGGGTAGCACAACCACCGGTGCGTGGTGTGACTACAATAACACATCATCAAATTCAGATACCTATGGCAAGCTATACAACTGGTATACAGTAGATAATAATGCAGCCACGAAAGTTGCCAGCAACGGAGGTAAAAACATCTGCCCTGTAGGCTGGCACGTGCCCTCAGATGCTGAGTGGACTACATTAACGGATTATGTAGGATACAAGAAGGAAGTAGATGAGTATGGAGATATAGTGGTATATATATATGGGGCTATATATCTAAGAGAATCAGGTACAACTCACTGGGCATCTGAAACTGGGTCAACCAACAGCAGCGGATTCACAGCCCTTCCGGGCGGCTACCGTAAATCTGATGGATGGGGTTTTGAATCTTTTAATAGTGAAGGTTATTGGTGGAGTTCTTCTTCTACTGGGAGCGATGCCATTTCCTGGAGAATGACCATATATACCAACTTAATTGAAATAGGATCAGGCTCACGGACCTTTGGTCGTTCTGTCAGGTGCCTCAAGGATTAATACGATTCACATGGGGACGCATCTTGAGTGAACACAAGATACGTCCCCATATGAATCATTGTTTTTCATTTATTTGACGGTTACCCTTATAGCCCCCTGAAAGCCATAAGTGGCAAAAGGTGCGTCCTCATATGTGAATTCGGGAAACTTCTGATTCAGGATTTTTATGAGTTCTGACCTCAACGTTCCTGTTCCGCTGCCATGTACAAAATCAATTCTGCACCCCTTCCTGAATCTGTTTGCCTGCAATGTGCGTTCAAACACCTCCATCTGATAAGTCAGAGAGTCTGCAGGAGCAAAGCTGCGATATGCTTTGGCAATCTTCTCTATATGCAGGTCTACTGTTAAAGTTTGAGTTTTCATATTATGAATTTACAAAAAAGATGTCAAAAACATAAACTATAATGAAAAATTATCTACTATCTGCTCTTCTATCTGCAATGCTTATTTTTCCTTACGAAGCATCAGCTCAGAACAACGCATTTTCCATTTCTAATGGTGAATTCGTGCAAAATGGAGTACCTGTTAAGATTCATTCCGGAGAGATTCACTACAGCCGTGTTCCGAAAGATTACTGGCGACACCGCTTCCGGATGATGAGGGCTCTTGGACTTAATGCAGTGACTACATACGTCTTTTGGAACTATCACGAAACTGCCCCTGGTGTCTGGGATTTCGAAACTGGTAACAAAGATCTTGCTCAATATATACGGACTGCTTCAGAGGAGGGACTCTACGTAATTCTGCGGCCCGGGCCATATGTGTGCGCAGAATGGGAATTTGGAGGATACCCGTGGTGGCTGCAAAACAATCCTGATCTGGCCGTACGTACTAACAACAAACCTTTTCTGGATTCGTGCAGAACCTATCTTGAGCATCTTTATGCTGAGGTCGACGGCCTGTTCGCCAATCAGGGCGGTCCTATCATTATGATCCAGGCAGAGAACGAGTTTGGCTCTTATGTGGCCCAGCAGAAGGATATACCTGAAGAGGAACACAAGGCGTACAAGATGGCTATTTATAACCTCCTCAAGGAGGTAGGCTTCCCTGAACCCTTTTTTACCTCAGATGGAAGCTGGCTTTTCAATGAGGGCTCAATTCCCGGCGTACTCCCAACAGCTAATGGTGAAAATAACATAGAGACCCTCAAAAGTGTTGTCAACCGATATAACGGGAACAAGGGTCCCTATATGGTTGCTGAATTCTATCCCGGATGGCTCGATCATTGGGGGGAGCCGTTTATTCGGGTAAATGGCGGGGATATTGCAAAACAGACTGAGTCCTTCCTTAAGGCTGGCGTCAACTTCAACTTCTACATGGTTCATGGAGGTACTAATTTCGGCTTTACCTCCGGTGCCAATTATACTAAGGAGATAGATCTTCAGCCTGATATCACCAGTTACGATTATGACGCTCCCATTACCGAGGCAGGTTGGACGACATCCAAATTCGATACAATAAGGAAGGTTATGCAGAAGTATTCTCAGCAGAGTCTGCCTGCTATACCAGAAAGAATACCTGTGATAAAATACAATGACTTGCCAATAAATTCAGGCATGGATGTGTTGAAATGGATAAAAAATCGGAAGCCAATATTGAATGGCCAGCCTATGACTTTCGAACAGTTGGAGCAGGGGCATGGCTACGTGCTGTACCGGAAGTCCTTCAAAGAGAATGTGTCTGGAACCTTGAAGGTAAAAGGGTTGCGTGACTATGCTGTGGTTTATATTAACGGCATAAAGGTAGGCGTTCTTAACAGGTGTCTCAATAAGTATGAGATAGACGTGGCCATTCCTGAAAACGGTATTCTGGAGTTATTGGTGGAAAACATGGGACGTATTAACTATGGAGCTGACATCGTTCAGAACACTAAGGGTATCATCTCTCCGGTAATGCTTAATGATTTGGAACTGTCCGGTAACTGGGAGATGTACAAGATGCCGATGGATGAAGTTCCTGTGGTCAAAGACTGCAAAGTAACTATTGGCCGCCCCATTTTGTATGAATCAATATTCAACCTGGATCATGTTGCAGATACGTTTCTTGATATGTCTGGATGGGGAAAGGGAATTGTCTTTATAAACGGGCATAACCTAGGACGTTACTGGAGTATCGGGCCTCAACAGACGCTTTATGTGCCGGGTTGCTGGCTTAAGAAAGGCAAAAACCGGATCGTCATATTCGAGCAACTTAACGACAAACCACAGAATTGCATTAAGTTTACCGATACCCCTGTCCTGGACTGATTATCACACAGATTTTTGAATAGTCTTTTCAACTTTATCAGATAAATACAGACAATAATTAACAGAAAAAGAGGCCAACAAAATTTAAATTTTGTAAGCCTCTTTTTTTGTACCCGGAGCCGGGATCGAACCGGCACAGCCTTGCAGCCACTGGTGTTTGAGACCAGCGCGTCTACCAATTCCGCCATCCGGGCAATTTTTGGTGATGCTGGTCGACAAAGGTAAATAAAAATTTTTATTGGGCAAGTGTATATGAACGTGTTGTAATTTAAAGTGGCACTCCAAATGTTAAAACACAACAAATCAAGCACTTATGGGTCATATCCATAAGTGCTTGATGATTAAATAATTAACATTTGGAGTGCCACTCCGATTTTATCTGTTGACCAGAATCGGTTTACCTAGTCCCAAAGCTTCCAGTGGTTTGAGCTGAGTTTTTGCATCTCCTACAACTACGTATATTAGATCGGCAGGAATCAAATTCTTAGCAATGACCTCTTTTGCACGAGCAACTGTCATATTGTTGATTTCGGCCTCCTGTTGCTTCACATAGTCAAAAGGAAGATTGTATGTAGATATCTTGGTCAGCATCCCGACAAGAGCATCGAGAGTCTCAAAAGCAGCAGCTTTTGACCGTAACATCGAATTCTTGGTCTTAGCAAGCACCTCATCATTAAACTCATTGCCATAATTGCTTATCAGATCCTTGAAAATCTGGAGCGACTCTTTTGTCGCGCTGGCCTGAACGCTGGAAGAAGCAGAAAACATGTTGTAGTATTCCATCGCAGTAAAAGACGAATATGCACCATAAGTGAACCCTCTTTGCAGACGAAGGATATCAAACAGCATCCCCTGTGAACCTGCACCAAGATTGTAATTTACAATAACGCACGGATAGTAATCAGGACTGTTGTAAGGAATACTGTTCTTGCTCACAACTATCATCGACTGAGGAGCTCCCGGATAGTCTACAAAATAGATCTGTCCTCTCTTGGCAGGAACTCCGGCCGCAGGCTCAGGTACAGAGACATCCTTTGCTTTCCATTTTTCTACAAGCGATGCTATGGCTTTTTCACAAGAAGCCTGGTCGATTGCCCCGGCAACGTTGAAGTTTGCTATGGAAGGAGATACGAATGAGCTGTAGAAACCTTTTATATCATCCATTGTAATGGAATCCAGGCTGGCATCGTTGCCGTATGGTCTTTGTGCAAGTTTTGACTCCTCTCCGAAAAGCAGCCTGTCAGAAACAGTCGAGGCTATCTCGGAAGGGTCGACCGAATTCTGGCGGATTTGAGACTTGATCTCGCTCTTGATTCTTGCAAGCTCCTTCTCATCGAATCTTGGCTGGAGAATCATCTCCTCAGCCAAAGCCATTACCTTGCTGAAATTCTTTGCCAGACACCAGATAGAAATATTCATACCCTCAATGTCTGAAGATATGCTGATATTTGAGCCAAGAAGCCCCATAGCGCTTTCAAGCTCCTCCGGGGTCTTGAGTGCAGTACCTTCGTTCATCAATGCGGCATTAAGGTATGAAAGACCGGCTTTGTTTGCAGGGTCAAGCAACATTCCCCCCTTAAGAGAGATGTTGACCTGAATCATAGGAAGCTCATTCTGAGTGATGCCGTAAAGTTTCATCCCATTGGCAAGCTTGCTTGTCCAGACAGGAGGTACTGTGATGGAAGGAGAATTTGAAAGATATGCAGGTTCGACTGAACGGTCAAACGAAGAAGTGGTGCGAGTGTAGTCGTCGTCCACAATCTTGCCTCCTTTGGATTTCATCTGCTGGTCCTCAACCTTTTCCTGATTGACCTTGGCTGGAACAGATTCTTTAAGGGCCAGATCTGCCTTTCCTTTAGGTACTATGCTGAGTGCCATGAAAGGTTTGCCTTTGAAATATTTCTCATAGACTGCCATGATATCCTCTTTTGTGACAGCCTGGTATTTTTTCAGGTCATCAAAAGCAGCATCCGGCTTCCCGGCAAACTCGTTGTCACGGGCCATCATCTGAGCTTTGCCCAAGACTCCTCCCAACCTGCTGTAGAGGTACACCTCCTGCATTACCTTTAGTTTTTCCAGCTCCTGTTCGTTTACACCCTCTTTCTCGAAACGAGCGAAAGCCTCTTCGATTGCTGAGTATACATCATTAAGGTTTGTCCCCTCAAATGCCCTTACCTCTACCTGAGCAAAGCCGGCCACTTCGCGTGATCCATTGTAGGCACCTACAGAAGGAGCAAGCTTCTTCTCCTCTACGATGACTTTGTATAGAGGTGCCTTCTTGCCTGTTGCAAAAAGTGAAGTAAAGTATCTGAGTGCGTATGAATCCTTATTGTAAGACTCTACTGTTGGGTAAGAGAGAGTTATCTGAGGCAAGCGGGCATAGGAGTCTTCCCATACTAGTTTCTTTGTCTCTTTGAGCTCAACAGGCTGAACAGCCGGCTTCTCAACATCAGCACCTCTCTTGATTTCTCCAAAATATTTCTGGATAAGCTCCTTTGCCTGTTTTATATCAAAGTCTCCAGTCAGGACCAAGGTCGCGTTGTTTGGCACGTAGTATTTACTGTAAAATTCCTTGACATCATCAATTGTGGCGCTTTTCAGATCAGCAATCTCTCCAATTGTAGTCCAGCTGTAAGGATGACCTGCCGGAAACATCTCGCCGGCTGTAATTATGCTCGAAAATCCATATGGCTGGCTGTCGTAGTTCTGACGTTTTTCGTTGGAAACTACGTCTATTTCCCTCTCTAGTCCCCCTTGGGTGACTGTATTGATGAAGAAACCCATGCGGTCCGATTCCATCCAGAGGACTTTTTCAAGTGCATCTCTTGGAACCATTTCATAATAATTTGTACCATCTGTGTTTGTAGATCCGTTAAAATTACCACCCATCTTGGAGATGTTCTGGAAAAAGGCATTTCTCGGAAGATTCTCAGAACGTTGGAACAGCATATGTTCAAAGAAATGGGCAAAACCGGTCTTGCCTGGTTTCTCCCTGCCCGATCCGACGTGATACTGAATTGCAAGAGCAACCAATGGATCTGAGTGATCTTCGTGAAGGACAACCTTTAAGCCATTGTCCAGAGTGTACTGTACATAATTCAGCTCAACCTTTGGTCCTTGCGTGGCGCAGGATAAGGTCAGCATAGTAGCGGCTGCAAAAACGTAGCATTTGAAAAATTTCGACATAATTTGAAGATTTTGAGATGTGTATATAAGCAAAGTTAATAAATTTTTGATTCTGGAATAAATAACATAAATTTGCGCCGTTCATCAGATAGGGAACCTCGTGAAATCCGGGGACAGTACCCGCTGCTGTAATGCTTGCCCAACAGGGTTATCTTCCGTAAGCCACTGCCAATATATGGTGGGAAGGCGAGAGATATAAAAGCTGAGTCAGAAAACCTGCTTTTGAACAAAACATATTAATCGAACTTTCGGGAGAAAAAGAGCGATGCAAAGAAATTCTGCATACTTATTTGTCATTGTACTATTTATTTTCGGCTTTTTAAATAAAGTCGAAGCGCAACAGCATGATACTTTAGCCATTCAGAAGGATACTACATCGCCTTGGGTGGCTAGGTGGCTTAAATCGGTCACTGTAAAAGGTACAACAAAGCAAATTGCACCCTCTAACAGAAAGTTCTCTACGGGAACAAACATAATTCAGGTATCCCAGGAGTCTCTTGCCAAGATGAAGGCAAACTCTCTTGCAGAGTTCCTGCAGCAGGAGAATGCGGTATATCTTAAAGAGTACGGCAAGGGTATGAGTGCTTTTATCTCGGTGAGAGGTACCTCTTCTTCACATACCACAGTCGATTGGAATGGTCAGAATCTGGCAGTGCCGACTTTGGGTCAGACGGACTTTTCACATATTCCATTATATTTCTTTGATGCAATGGAAATCCACATTGGGGGAAATTCTGCACTTTACGGGAACGGATCCATTGGAGGTAGCATCCAGCTCAACACCAAACCAAAATGGGAGAAGGGCTTTCACGGAGATCTTCTTCTATCCGCAGGTAGTTTTGGCTCTTTTTTCGAGGGGGGTACTTTGAGATATTCCGGAAGAGCAGTAGAGAGCAGGACATCTTTTCTGAACTCTTCGGCAAGGAACGACTACTCGTTTATTAATAATACTAAGATAGGAAAACCTAAGGAGTCTCTCAATAACTCAGCTTATAACAATAACGGCCTGTTACAGGAATTCTTTAAAAGATTCCGGGATTCATCTGTTCTCTCAGCCACCTTTCTTTACCTGACTTTCGATAGAGACATTCAACCATCAGTCTCTTTAAATGACAAGCCGTACCAATATCAGTCCATATATGACAGGAATATTAAGGTCAATGTTAACTATAATGGCGCCAATGGGAGATTCCTTTATGGCGGTAAACTCTCATATGCGTATGATTATCAAAAGTATAATGAGGATGTAATTGCAACAGACAGGTATTTTGGTTCTGTGGAAGGCGAGTATAAACTTAATCGGATTACTGTCAAGGGAGGTGTCTCGGCTGAGCATATAAAGCCTCATGTGTATTCATACGCCGATTCAACGAAGGAGGATAGGATAAATTTATACCTGTTGTTCCGCTATATGCCTCTATCAAGGGTGACTCTCTCAGGGGGCATAAGGTATTCGGAGGTTACCAATGCTGAGGTTCCGCTGATGCCATCCCTTGATGTACGATATATTGTGCTTAACTCTACCGGACATACGTTTGCGCTTAGAGGCTCTGTCTCTCGGAACAGCAAGGTCCCGACGCTGAATGACCGTTACTGGGGAGGGGAGAACCTTTACCTTAAGAGCGAAAAATCCTTTACAACAGAGTGCGGTGCTGACTATAGCCTAGTCTCAGGTCAATGGGGTGTAGATCTGTTTGGTACTCTCTACAGGAGTTCTGTAAGGGATTGGATAAGATGGCTGCCGGCAGGGGTAGTCTGGAGACCACGTAATATCCCGGAGGTTCTTTCTCGCGGGGCTGAGGCGGGGGCAAAGCTTTCAAAAAGTGTCTCTGACTGGAACCTGTCGTTGAATCTCAGCTACTCATATACAAATGTGCGTATGATGAAAGCGACCTGGGCGGAGGATCCTGCTATCGGCAGACAGCTTGCTTATCAGCCCAGACATTCATGGAGAGCAACCTTGAAAGCTAGTGAGAAGAGGTTCTCTTTTTACACAGGCCTGTACTATACCGGTGAGCGCACTACGATTGATCTGTATGATGTTTTGCCGTCATATCTTCTTACCGATATCGGGTCTACATGCCATTTCCGGCTTTTTGGAGAGGATGTAATTGCCAATATTGCTTTTAAAAACATTTTTGACGTTCATTACCAGAATGTCAAGTTTTATGCAATGCCCGGCAGAAATTTCCAGATATCGCTTCAGTGGAAATTTTGAAAAAGAAAATTAGAAATGATAAACATATTTTTTATTTAAAATGAAAAGAAAAATTTTAAGATTAATTCTTCCGGCATTCATTGCCTTCTCGATTGTATCATGTTCCAAGGACGATACCACCCCTTCTGTCTCGTTTGATGGCAAGGTTATTATTATAAATCAGGGTAACTATACAGAACAGTCTGCCAGTATCTCAATATATGACGAGGTTACAAAGACAATCCAGAACAGAGCTTACGAGAATGCCAACGGCGTTTCGATAGGGGCTACGATTGTTTCGGGATCTGTGATGGCAGGCAAGGTGGCAGCCCTTGTATGCAACTATCCCGACAAGGTAGTCTTCATTGATGCTGCGACTGCAAAAGACAAAGGAACTGCAATTACAGAGGGTCTGGCCTCTCCACGGAATGTGGCTGTCTCGTCTGATTATATATATATCACCAACTATGGTGCAGAACACAATGTAACTCAGAGTGGGGTATGGGAGTTCTACAACTCTTATGTTGCAGTATATGATGTTGCCACAAAAAAACTTCAGAGCAAGGTACCTGTCGGGACAGATGCCGAAGGTGTTGTGGTATATGGCAAGAAACTGTTTGTTGCAGTAAAAGAGGGTGTCAGGGTATTTGATATATCTACCTCCACCATGAAGCTGATATCTACAATAAGAAGTGCAAACGTTGCGGGTGGAGCCAAATATTTTGCCCCGGACAGGAACGGTATGATATGGGTATCTTTCCCTCAGAAGGGGTTGGTGCAGATCAATCCGGCTGTTCTCTCTGTGTCAAATGTGGTGGAAGTTCCTGTCGACCAGATGGATGGTTATATAACATGCGATGCTACAGGAGATAACATCCTTTCATACAAGACAACTTTTAATGACCAGTATATGGCAGAGGGTGCATCGATTTACTCTGTCAATACTTCAAACGGAAGCGTTTCCAAACCTTACAATGGAACATATTTTTATGGTGTGGGTGTAAGCCCTTCTACCGGAGATATTTTCACAGCGGAGGTAAGCTTTACGTCTAATTCTGTGCTAAAGGTAGTGGGTGCCGATGGAACCCTAAGAAACTCAGCAACTGCCGGTATCGGTACATGCCGCTACCTTTTCTTCTAGATTTGAAAATTTGGAGTGGCACTCCAATTGTTAAAACAAAGTAAATGAGGTATTTATAGACGCACTCTATAAATACCTCATTTTTAATACATTGAATATTGGAGTGCCACTCCAAATTTTCGTTATTTTTCTTCCGGGAAATGGTATGTGATGCTCTTGATTACGTCTGGGTGGATGCTGTTTGTAACAGGACATGTTCTCACGGCAGCGTCAATCAGCCGTTTTTGTTGATCTGTATAGTCATTTCTTGGGAAATAGATGTCAAGCTTAAGTTCGGCAACTCTACGAGGATTGGCGGACATTATCTTTTCTGTCTCAATTCTTGTTCCGTCTATTGAGAAGCCGTAAGACTGAGCGGAAATTCCCAGGATTGTAAGCATGCAGCAACCGAGAGATGTGGCAAACATATCTGTTGGTGAGAAGTGCTCTCCTTTTCCGTGATTGTCCACTGGAGCTTCTGTTACAATTTTACTGCCGGACTGTAAGTGAATAGCCTCAGTCATGAGGTTGCCTACATAGGTGGTTTGAATTTTTGTCATTGCACTATTTTTAACATTTATACTTATTTTATTTCGATCCCCTTGAGAGTTGCGGATGAGCAGGAGGTAACCTTTATTAAAACATAGTCTCCTACTTTATGTTCACCGGCCGGAAACACACATACCTTGTTCTGGGATGTCCTTCCTACCAGTTCGCTGTCTGAACGCTTTGAGTATCCCTCAACCAATACTTCAAACACTTTGCCAATATCTTCCTGATTGCTCTTTAAAGAAAGTTCGTTCTGAAGGGATATTATCTCATTCAGCCTGCGCGTCTTTACCTCTGCGGGCACATCATCCTGAAAGTGCCTGGCAGCTTTTGTGTTGGGCCTTTGGGAGTATTGGAACATAAATGCGGTATAGTAACCGACCTCTCTCATAATAGACAGAGTCTGTTGATGATCTTCCTCGGTTTCGCCACAGAATCCGGCAATGATATCTGTACTTATTGAACAATTTGGGATTATTTCACGGATTTTAGACACCCTCTCCAGGTAAACGGAACGAGTGTATTTCCTGTTCATGCGCGACAGCATTATGTCGCTCCCGGACTGGACAGGCAGATGGATGTGGTCGCAAATGTTAGGATACATGGCCATTGTGTAAAGTACGGAGTTGTCCATGTCTTTAGGGTGAGACGTAGAGAATCTTACCCTTAACTTTGGATCAATAAGAGCAACCATCTCAAGCAACTGTGCAAAGTTTACCTTTTCTGTCGGATTATCAGGGTTTATCCAATGATAAGAGTCTACATTCTGCCCAAGCAGGCTTATCTCCTTATATCCATTATCAAACAAGTTCTGAGCTTCCTGTACTATACTCTTGTAGTCACGGCTTCTCTCGGCGCCCCTTACATAAGGAACGACACAGTAAGAGCACATATTATTGCATCCACGCATTATTGAGATGAACGCGGATACACCGTTTTTGTCCATTCTTACCGGGGATATATCTGCATAGGTCTCTTCGTGCGACAGCAAGGTATTGATCTGCTTGTCCCCGGACGTGAGAGAAAATATAAGATTAGGCAGGTCTCTGTATGAGTCTGGACCGGCAACAATATCCACTGCAGGATGGTTTAAAAGCTCCTCTTTGAGTCTTTCGGCCATACATCCCAGAACCCCTACAATCAGAGATCTCTTCTTCTTTTTTAGAATCTTAAAATTATTCAGACGACCCCATATCCTCTGCTCGGCATTGTCCCTTATGGAGCAAGTGTTTACAAGGATAAGGTCTGCCTGTTCAATTTTGTCGCATAGAGCGTATCCGCTTGCCTGAAGTATGGACAGAACCACTTCGCTGTCATTTACGTTCATCTGACACCCATAGGTTTCTATGAAGACTTGGGGTAACTTATTGTCAAGTATTGGCTTTACGGAATAAAATTTGCTATTCATTAAGTACAGAATTATTCTGCAAATATAGGCTTTTTTATACCTTTGCAGTTAATCGATATGAAAAATGAAGAGACTGATCATCCTTACGCTAATATCTTCCTTGCTGTTTGCCGGCTGTGCAGACTTCAGCGAAGTTGACATTAAAAATATAAAGCTTGATAAATTCAGCCTGGTAAATACCTCCAGAGCTGATATCAATTTTAAGTATCTCATTGACAATCCTACAAACTCTACCTTGATAATAACATCTGCAGAAGGGTTTATTACAAAGAAAGGGGTTAATTTTGCCCAATTGGGGCTGATGAAGCCAGATACAATAGCTCCCCGTACGGTTTCTTCCAATAAGATTGGTTTCAAGGTCGACTTGCTAGATCCCATTTCGCTCCTATCTATGGGGCTCAATATTTCAAGCTGGAGAATTGAGGATTTTAACCTTAATGCCAGAATAACTATCAAAACCTCTTCCGGATATAAAAAGGTATTCAAATTTAAGAACGTGCCACTTGAAAAACTGGTAAATAGATTATAATACCATGCGATATACGATATTTACGTTTCTGTTTATGGTGTTCTTCCTTGGCGTCTCAAGCGCGCAGGAGATAGAGACACAGCAAGACACGACTGTTGTCAAGACGGCCCCTTTGCTTGACTCCACATATTTCAAGAAAGATATTTTCTCAATACTTCAGGAAAGTGGGCCTGCTGCAAATAAGATAAACATTGAACAAACTAATGCTATGAAGGATGCTTTGAACAGTCACATTGCTGCATCCTCGGGCCGAAAGATATCAGGATACAGAGTGAGGATCTTCTTTGACAACAAACAGGAAGCAAGATCTTATTCTCTGGCAGCTAAAAGCAGTTTTGCATCAAGTCACCCGGACATACCATCATACTGGAATTATGATAATCCCTATTTCAAAGTTACGGTAGGAGATTTCAGGACAAAATCCGAAGCAATGATACTTATTCAACAGATAAAGGATGAATTTCCATCTGCCTTTTTGGTCAAGCAGACTATAAATTTCCCTCCCCTTTAGCTCCCTTTTTCCCTTTATTTCTTCTTCTCTTCCTTAGCGCAAGCTCCTTTGGGGATTTCCACCATTTTGGCTGGAACTTGGCAGCTAATTTTACAAGGGGGGTAATATACCGCTCTATCTTCTCTGGATAGATATGAGAGATGTTTACCAGAATGCCTGTCTCCTCTACACCCCCGAAACCCTTGTTTATAGAGGTGCCAAAAACCTTCATGGAAGGAGTTAGGTTCATGTATGAGTTGATAAGCGGAGGAATATTCTCTCCAAGAGTCCTTACCTCCTTAGACAATATTTTATAGGCCTCTTTATAATCATCTGTGCGGAACAACTCTTTGTAATAAGGGTTGTCGGCCTCAAATTCAAGAGCCTCTATAGGGGTTACAAGATTATTATTGTCAGGAAAGAATTTACTCAGGAAGTTGAGCAAAGTATTTCTGGCTCTCATGTTATATGAGGTGTACATAGTAACCTTGCCAAAAAAGTATTTGATGTTGGGGTATCTGAGTACAAGCGCTCCAAGGCCATCCCAGAGATTGTCCAGGGCATATAGACCCTTTCTTTTAATATTTGTGCTCTGATAGTTAGGCTGAATGAAAGAACGTCCCAACTCAATTGTAAATGGTAGATATTCCTTTATAAATTCATTGGAAAAACGGAACAGCTCACTTGTTGCCATATGTTCGGTCTTTAGCCCTGCACATTGGATATACCGATAGCCACCAATGATTTCCTGATCTTTCGGATCCCATACGATCAGTTGTTTGTAAGGGTTCTTGATGTCAGTGTCGAACTCGTCAATATCCACTGCTTTGCCAGTCCCTCCACCGGCAACGCGGAATGATATCTCCCTTAGCCGTCCGATTTCATTCATAGTATGAGGTGCATTATGGGCTGTTATCTCATATAGCTTATTGTCTCCCTTTCGAGTGTTTCGTATAAATTTGTCACTTGTAAGCTCTTCAATTATGAGCTTTCTGTCTACGGGATGAATTACCGGTTCCATGATTAAGGTTTTAAAGAGTAAACTTGTTCCCGGACATAGTTTGTCCAGAAAGATGGGCTGCCCTCATGAGATAATTTTTCAAAAGGGATAGCATTACCTACATAAATTTCGAATTTTCCTTTTTTCTGTCTGAACATTTCGTGGGGGAGAAGGATTAACTCGAAATTGAATTTTATACCGATGGCCTTTCTTAAATTGGCAAATCTGTAAAAGAATCTTGAATTCCTGCCATCAAAATAGACTGGAAGAATGTCTCTCTCGTATTTTAAAGCCTGGTTGAGAAAGTTTTTCTTCCAATCAAGGTCAGTGATTTTTCCGTTGACCATTCTTGAACAAAGGCCAGCCGGAAAATTTATTATTTGATTGTCAGAGCCGTAAGCTTCATGAATCTGATTCGCTATTTCATTGCTCTGACGGCCATATTTATTGACAGGAACAAATATTGGCCTTAATGGTTCTACAAACATCAGCAGGTCATTTACAACAAAGCGGATCTTTTTGTCAAAGGCATTTCCGAAGACATCCATCAGAATTATACCGTCCAATCCACCCAAAGGATGGTTGGAAGCTATTATATATCTGCGGTTTTTATCCAATTTATCCAGTCCGTGGACCTGATAACTGGTTTTCATGTATTTCAGGGATGCCGAAGCAAAATCCACACCTTTTAAATGTCCGAAGTTCTCAAGAATATAGTTCAATTCATTTTGATGGATAAGTTTCTCTATCCAGCGGAGAAGAAATTTAGGTATAATCTTCAGCAATTTAGGATTTTTGGAACCTAAAACCGAGCCCACGTCAATCTTGAGAATGTTATTGGTTTTGCTCATATATAAAGCCATTTAGTAACACGCGAAGTTAAATAAAAATCATATCTTTGCATAAACGCTCCCAAAATATGTTAAAACAAGGTTTACAACAGAAGTTATTACAAAAGCTATCGCCTCTGCAAATCCAGACAATTAAGTTGCTGGAACTTCCAACCTTGGAGCTGGAGCAGAGAATAAAGAAGGAACTCGAGGAAAACCCTGTCCTGGATGAAGCAAGTGAGAAGGAGGACGCAGAAGACGGTGCCGTAGGAAATGTGTCTCTTAGTGAATATAGTTCTGATGACCAGATACCCTCTTACAAGCTGTACGCGAACAATCAGGGGAAAGACCTGAAACCTCAATATAGTATCTTTTCCGTAAAGGAAAGTTTCCAACAGAGCCTTATTTCTCAGCTTGGCTATAGCCAGTTTGATGCGAGGACAAAGGCAATTGCCAGTTTCATTATAGGCAGCCTGGACGATGACGGATATCTTCGAAGAGATCTGGAATCTCTCTCTGACGATATAATATTCCGTCAGGGGATAGAGACTAACGAAGATGAATTGGAGAAGATTCTTCTAAAGATACAGGAATTTGAGCCCGTTGGGATCGGCGCCAGAGACTTGCAAGAGTGCCTGTTACTTCAGATAAGAGCCAAGAATCATACGCTTGAGCAAGCTATCGCAGAAAAAATACTTTCTGACTTCTTCAGCGAATTTACAAAAAAACATTACCAACGGATAATGTCAAAGCTCTCTATAACGGAAGAGCAGCTTAAGGGTGCAATAGATGAGATTATCAGGCTGAATCCTAAACCAGGAGGGCAGATAGATGATTCCTATGCTGAACAGGCTCAGCAGGTCATACCGGATTTTCTTCTGGAATATAAGGATGGCGAGCTGGTGATGACAATGCCTAGATTTTCTGTTCCAGAACTAAAGGTGAATAAAAGATATGCAGATCTTCTCATGAGCTCTGCGCAATCAAGTAACCGGGCAGGTAAAGAGGCAGCCACATTTGTCAAGCAGAAGCTGGACTCTGCCAAGTGGTTCATTGAGGCAATCAAACAGAGGCATAATACTCTTCATAATACGATGAATGCAATTCTGGATTATCAGAGAGAGTACTTTATTGAGGGTGATGAAACCAAATTGAGGCCAATGGTTCTTAAAAACATAGCAGAGATAACCGGGCTGGATATTTCAACCATCTCTCGTGTTGTCAATTGCAAATATATCCAGACTCACTTTGGAATATATCCGCTTAAATATTTCTTCTCAGAGGGGCTTATGACTGAGAACGGTGAGGAGGTCTCTACGAGGGAGATAAAAAATATACTTGCCGAGAGTATAGATGTTGAGGATAAGAAGCGGCCTCTTACAGATGAGGAGCTTGTCACAGTATTGAATGACAAGGGTTACAAGGTTGCCAGGCGAACCGTTGCAAAGTACCGCGAACAGCTCAACATCCCGATTGCCAGACTCAGAAAAGAGTTGTAATCATAATAAAATGAACAAAATAATCATGGGGCTTTTATTAAGCTCTCTAATCCTTGCCTGCAATATGAAGGAGAGTTCAGACTTGATTTTGATAAACGGCAACGTATACACTGTGGACTCAACTTTTTCCACATGCAGTGCCATTGCCGTGAAAAACGGGATTATACTTGCAATTGGGAGTGATGATAGTATAATGAGCCGCTATGAATCAGATAAGATTGTCGATCTCAAAGGTGCTGCTCTCTACCCTGGCTTCAATGATGCTCATTGCCATTTCTATAGCCTTGGGGAGAGTTTGAGGAAAACTGACCTGAGGGGGGCAAAATCGTTTGAGGAGATACTTGACAGGCTGAGAAAGTCTTATGAGAAGAACCCTGCAGGCTACCTTGTAGGTGAGGGATGGGATCAGAATCTTTGGGAAAACAAAGAGTTTCCCTCGAATGCCAAGCTTAACCTGCTTTTTCCGGATATCCCGGTGATTCTTGTCAGGATAGATTTTCATGCAGTGATTGTCAACGATGCGGCAATAAAGAGGTTGGGAATAAAGCCAGGCGATTCCTCAGTGCCAAAGGGAGAGGCTGTTGTGAAAAACGGGAAATTCCAGGGAATCTTTCTGGAGAGTACTGCGGACAGATTTAAAAATTCCGTACCTCAGCCGACCGCTCAGGAATCAAGATCCATACTGGCATCAGCTCAAGAAGAATGTTTCAGATATGGAATAACATCCTTGTCAGATGCAGAGGAGCCGCTCTCTACGGTTTTACTCATAGATTCCATGGTTAAGTCCGGAGACTTGAAGATGCGCATGGATGTCTGGCTGACAGCGAGTGAGGAGAACCTGAATTATTTCAAAAAACCATACTTTAATGACCGTCTGAGAGTTGCTACGCTTAAGCTGTATATGGATGGTGCTTTAGGCTCAAGGGGTGCCCTTCTGCTTGAGCCATACTCAGATATGCCAGACTCTAGAGGAATATCAGTGGGAACGCCGGATAAATTCGATTATCATTGCAAATGGGCTTATGAGCATGGCTTTCAGGTTGCTTCCCATTGTATTGGAGACAGTGCCAACAGGGCGGCACTTAAAGCCTATTCAAAATTACTGAAAAAGGGAAATGACCTTAGATGGAGAATAGAGCATGCACAGATTGTAGACAAAAAGGATCTGGACTTATTCAAAATGTATTCCATAGTGCCATCAGTTCAGCCTACTCATGCTACATCTGATATGCTCTGGGCAGATGAGCGCCTTGGCAGCAGGATCGCCCGGGCATATATATATCACGATCTGCTGGATCAGCTTGGATGGCTCCCGAGCGGGACAGACTTTCCAATAGAGCAGGTTAATCCGGTATATACATTCTTTGCTGCCGTTTTCAGGAAGAACCTGGAGTTTGTCCCAGACAATGGTTTTCAGATGGAGAACGCTCTGAGCAGGGAAGAGGCGCTGCGGTCTATGACTGTATGGGCTGCCAAAGCCTCATTTGAAGAGAGGCTTAAAGGAAGCATCGAGGTTGGTAAATATGCAGACTTTGTAGTTCTGGACCGGGATATAATGACCATTCCGGAAAAAGAGGTCCCTTACGCCAGGGTTTCCAAGACTTTTATCGGAGGGGAGCTGGTGTACTCAAGGTAGCTTTACAGTTTGCTTCCAAAAGCCAGGTCTCCGGCATCACCAAGTCCGGGTACAATATAGGATTTGATGGTAAGCTCCTCATCAATGGCTCCCACCCAAAGGGTAGTCTCCTTATGAGGCAGGTGCTTGGACAAATATTCAATTCCATCTTTGCTGGCAATCGGGCAGACAAGATGTGTCGATTTGGGTTTGATATTATTACATAACTTATCATAGGCCAGGACGACAGACGAGCCTGTCGCCAACATGGTATCTGCCAGAATCAGGACCTTGCCTTCCATGGAAGGACTGCTGGCATACTCGATCTGAATTGTAAACTTGTTATCCTTTCCATACTTGCGGTATGCTGCGACAAAAGAGTTCTGAGCTTTGTCGAAGTAATTAAGTATTCCTGTATGAAGGGGTAGACCGGCCCTCATTATACTGGCAATGACAACATCATCATCTATAGTCTTGCAGGATGCAATCCCAAGCGGTGTCTGCACACTCTTTTCGCTGTAAGTAAGATGCTTGCTTATTTCATAGGCAAAAATTTCTCCAATCCTTTCCAGGTTTTTACGGAACCTCATGCTATCCTTCTGGATAACGTGATCCCTTATTTCTGAAATAAAGTTGTTAAGTACAGAGTTGTTTTCGCCTAGGTTAATAATTTTCATACCCTTGTCAATAATGATATAATTTAATCAAAGGTATAAAATATCTCACATTATTCCATCGTCCGCAAAGCTGAAATATTCATCTCCGGCAATAATCAGGTGGTCTAGCAAGGATATGTCAAACAGGGCCGCTGCATCCTTAAGCAGTCTTGTTTGTACCTTGTCGTTCTCGCCTGGTTTTGGATTTCCTGAGGGATGGTTGTGAACCAATATTATTGAACTGGCAAGTTTTTCCAAAGCATTCCGTATGACGATTCTTACATCCACCACAGTTGCGCTGACACCTCCTATACTGAGTCTCTCCTTGGATATTAATTTATTTGCACGGTTCAGGTACATTACCCAGCACTCTTCATGAGCAAGATCCCTCAGCAGTGGACTTATGATGTTGGCAGCGTAAGTGGAAGATTGTATCTGTGTAAGAACCTTTGCTTCTGCAATGTTGAATCTCTTTGCTATTTCGAAAATGGCGGTTATTGATATTGCCTTTGATGGCCCTATTCCCTTTTTCTCCGTCAGCTTTTCTATGGCCAGCTTAGAAAGTTCCCTTAGACTGTTTCCACAGGACGATATCAGCTCTCTGGCTAAATCTACTGCTGTCTGGTCCTTTGTGCCGGAGCCTATGATGATTGCCAGCAGTTCTGCATCGCTAAGTGTTTCGGCACCTTTTGCCCTTAGCTTTTCTCTAGGCCTCTCTTCTTCCTGCCACTGTTTGATCGATAATTTGTTTGTCATTGGTGTTAAATTAAAAAGCTTCCCAAATATTGGGAAGCTTTTTAATATCCTTATGACAATACGTAAAATTAAGCTAGTTTGTTAACGTAAGCAGTAATACCGCTTTTAAGATTCGAAGCTTTGTTCGCGTGGATAATGTTAACTTTTGCTAATTTATCTAACATTGAAGAAACTTTAGGTAGTAAAGCTTCTGCTGCCGCCTTGTCGGTGGTGTTACGTAAAGCTTTGATAGCGTTACGGGTAGTTCTTGCATAATACTTGTTATGCACCTTGCGTTTTTCGCTTTGGCGAGCGCGCTTGTCTGCTGATGCGTGATTTGCCATATCTTTTTTATTTTTTCTTGAGTAGTCGGTAGGGGAATCGAACCCCTATTGCAAGAATGAAAATCTTGAGTCCTAACCGTTAGACGAACCGACCGCGTCAAAACATACGTTCTGATGTTGGGAGTGCAAAGGTAGAAATTAATATCTTAGTTCCAAAAAATTATTAAAAAAACTCAAAAGAGTAGATTATTGACTCTACCTGGCGGAGATAATTTCGTTTATCATATCTGGGTGCGTAAACGAATGCCTCCAGAACTATTATGTTCTTCTTGTCCTTATCCAGAAATATATGATCAACAAAAGGGCCGGACATAAAATCATTCTGAATTTCCCATAATCCTCTAAGTTCCATGAAGTCAAGCTTGTTGTACTTAACCAGCCTTACCCCAGGCGTAGAGAGAAGATTGGTTGTCATGTAAGTGTTGTCAAGCGGCCCAGGCACATTGTCAAACATTATCTCATTCCTTTTGCTTAAAAGGTTTTCCAGTCTGAAGTCTGTAGTGTCGGTATAAGGATAGCGGTATATGAATATACCTTGGTTTGTGTAGGTTGTCTCGTAAGAAGCCCATACAAAATTACTGGTTCTTTTTCTTAGTTTATATCCCTTGGGAAAGTAAGGTGATCCGTCGAATATACGGGCAATTTCTTTTCTAAGCCCTTTCTCTTCATATCTTTTTGAGTTTTCTATGACTCTTGTCCTTTCTGCCTCTAGAATTGCATCGGAGAGCTTTTCACCCTCGGCCGTAATAATATCTGATGCTTCCTTTGCGCTAGGAGCAGATATTGTCACAACAATCTGTGGTGCGGACCAGACATTTTCCTGATATATGATCTTTGCCTTTTTACGATCAGGAACTATTTTAAGTATTACAATGTTTCTGTGTGTCTGAAAAATACTTGTAAAAGCATTCTCTGGTATATCTATAAGTGTGAAAAGAGGCTCTTTCTGTGGAAGAAAAGGGTAATCTGCTGCTAATATTGAGCGAAGGGCAATGCCAGGATCACTTTCCCATGCACTTTTGTTGGCTACGACAACAACCTCTCCAGCTTTGCCGCTTATATTGGGCATAAGCTGTGGACGACCGGTGCAAGATGTCAGTACTGCACCGGTGGCCATTATCAGCATTATAATTAAACGCCTCATTATTCATCTATTTAAACAACCTGTATATGTCGTTACCAAAGGCCAGGAACATAATTGCCAACAAGAACAGCATACCCGCTAGTTGAGCATATTCCAGAAATTTGTCGTTAGGTTTTTTGCCGGTGAAAATCTCATAAAGCAGGAAGAGAATGTGACCTCCATCAAGTGCAGGTATAGGAATAAGATTGACTACGGCAAGCATTATTGACAGCCATGCGGTAATGTTCCAGAATATCTCCCAGTTCCATGACGAAGGGAATATATTTCCTATTGCGATGAAACTTCCCACAGATTTATACGCTTCCGTCTTTGGTGAGAAAATAAGTCCAAGCTCCTTCACATAGTTGCTTAGCGTGGATATGGTCTTTGACAGACCGGCAGGCAAAGCTGAGATTAGAGAGTAATTTACAGCTGTGACATTGAAGAAACTCTTCATGTCGCTGTTAAGGATGACTCCAATCCTTCCAAGAGTATCTATTATCAATGTTTTTGCAGTTATGACACCACCTCTTTCAATCGAAAAAGATAGAGTGTCACCCTTGTGCGAGAGTAAAAGCGGCTGAATCTCCTGAACCATTGATACTTTTAATGAGTCTATGCCCACGATCCTATCCCCTGGCATCAGTGCGGCATTGTAGTTTACCGAGCTGTCAGGGATGCTCTTTATTTCAAAAGGAAACCTTAGACCGAACATTCCAGGTGTGTTGAGTATTGCTGGGATGTATTGTGGATCGATATTGACTGTTACTGAATCCCCACCTCTCAATACCATCACCGATTTTGCCTGACTTCTAGCTATATCTATCTGTATGTTCTGGAATTTATCAACGGTTTCTCCATCAATATAAAGAATCCTGTCTCCATCCCGGAACCCGATTTCAAGAGCCAGGTCGTTGCACTGAACACCGTAAATGGCATCCTTGTTCTTGAGATACTCCTCTCCCCAGGTGAACAGAGTGGAAGAATATACAAGTATGGCAAGGATAAAGTTGAAGAAAACGCCTCCGAACATAACCAGAAACCGTTGCCATGCAGGTTTGCTTCGGAATTCCCAAGGCTTAGGTTCCTCCTTAAGTGCCTCACGATCCATTGATTCGTCGATCATACCGGATATTTTGCAATAGCCGCCTAATGGAAGCCATCCTATACCATATTCAGTGTCGCTCCCTTTGGGCTTGAATTTGAAAAGGGAGAACCAGGGATCGAAAAACAGGTAAAATTTTTCAACTCTGATCTTGAATATACGGGCAAAAATAAAATGACCGAATTCATGTACGATGACAAGTATTGAGAGAGCTACTACAACTTGCAGAATTTTAAGAATAATTTCCATTTTTGTATTTTAGTTTAATCATGGAGGCCAACTCACGGGCCTTTTTGTCAGTTTGGTATATATCTTCTATTGATGGTTCTGCGACAAACTCAGTTGCAGAAAGAACCTCTTCTATGATTTCCGGAATGGCAGCAAAAGGGATTCTTGAAGAAAGGAAATGGTTTACAGCAATTTCATTTGCAGCATTCATTGCGCATGGATAGTTGCCACCTTTTTCAATTGCCTCAATGGCAATTCGCAGGCAAGGGAATTTTTCAGTATCAGGCTTATAAAACTCCAGGGAGCAAATATCAGGGAAATTGATCCTGGATGTATTAAGGTCAAGACGGAAAGGGTAGGATAGTGCATATTGGATTGGTAACCGCATATCCGGATTGCTCATTTGAGCAGAGACTGAACCATCCGGAAATTGAACCATAGAGTGAACTATTGACTGAGGATGAATTACAATTTCAATATCAGAAGGGCTCATATTAAACAGCCATCTGGCTTCAATTAATTCAAGCCCTTTGTTCATCATGCTCGCAGAGTCTATAGTCACCTTTGCACCCATGTTCCAATTGGGATGATTAAGAGCTTGTTCAATAGTTGCTGAAGCAATCTCTTCCTTGGTTTTTCTAAAAAATGGCCCGCCGGAAGCGGTGAGGATTATTTTTTCAGCTCGGACTTTTTCCCCCTGCAGACACTGAAAAATTGCAGAGTGTTCAGAATCGACTGGTATTATGGCCGCTCCGTATTCCCTGGCTAGTTTCATTATTATGGAGCCGGCAGCTACAAGCGTCTCTTTATTTGCCAGAGCAATTGCCTTGCCCGCCTTTATTGCAGCAATTGTCGGGGCAAGCCCGCTGAATCCGACCATCGCAGTCAAGACCATATCGATGTTGTCCCCTGATACTACGTCTGAAATAGATTTGCTGCCCGTAAAAACCTTTATATCAAAATGGTCAAGAGCGTCAAAGACCTGTTGGTACTTGCTTTCGTCTGCAATTATAGCACAATTTACATTGAATGCCTTTGCCTGACTTATCAGAAGTTCTGCATTGGAATTTGCTGTTATGCACTCAACATCGAAAATATCCCGGTGTCTGGATATCACATCCAGAGCCTGAGTGCCTATTGACCCGGTAGAACCTAAGATGGCGATTCGTCGTTTCATCCGGTAGCTTCATTAAAATTTAATATACTTGGTAGGGTCTATGGCAACGCCTTTATGCCATAATTCAAAATGGAGATGTGCCCCTGTACTCAGTTTGCCCGTGTTTCCTACAAGCGATATCGCAGTGCCGGCCTTTACTTTGTCACCCTCTTTTTTCAGTAGTTTGGAATTGTGCTTGTATATCGATATCAGATCATTATTGTGCTGTATCTGTATGGTGAAACCTGTCTCGTCAGTCCAGTTTGACATTATCACGGTTCCGTCAAGGACAGCAGTCACTACTGAGTTTGAAGGAGCAGCGATATCTACGTATGGATGGTTTGTCGCAAGGTTGAAGCCGTCAGAAATTATGCCTTTTACCGGAGGAAAGAAATGAAGTCCCTCTATCTGTTCAATCTGATTTCTTTTTGAACCAAGGTTGAACTGCTCTTCCTTTATTACCTCTTCCCGCATTAATGAATCATCTTTGGATCCTGTACGATTCAGGGTTACGGTCTTGGATGCACTCTTGCTTGCAGAAACATTTTCCAGTTGCAGAGGCTCCTGACCGGTAACGATTCTCTGAATATTGTTAAGTTGGAAATCCCATAACCTTACAGCTTGTTCAAGCGAGTCTACCTTGAGGGCATTCTGGACTATGGATTTTCTGGTTTGTGCATTTGGGTAACCGGGAATGAACTCCCTCAGAGGGGTATATGAAATAAGTACAGTTACGGAAATTATTATCAAAATTATTCCCAGACAGATGCTAAGCAGCATCATCAGACCATTTGCCCTGAAGACGAAAAGCTCTTCATGAGACGTGTCATTAAAAATTGCAAAACGGTACTTGCTCCTCAGTTTGTTTTCCTTATCCTTCTTTTTTCTTGCCATCTTCTTGTTTTTTTGGATCTACTACTCATCCTTTACCGGGATGAGAACCTCTTCACTCCGCCAAAGCCCGTGTTTGTTGCAATAGGCCATGGCCATAAGTCTCATGCTTACTTTAGGTATAAAAGTAAAATTTACCTCAATCTGTACCGGCTGATCTCCATAGCTTGCCCTTTGCAGACGAGCCTCACCGACAAGCGTCTCGAGGTTCCACAACTGGATATACTCATAGTGGTGATCAGGGGCATTCGGATGCTTTATTGTCTTACCAATCCGTACTTTTACATTGAAAGGCTTGTTTCTTACAGCCTCATTTTCACAAGTTATTACCGGACTGTGTTTGTCTGCATAAAGGCGCACCTTGTCACTTGCATCCTCGAATTCCTGATATGAAAATAGTCTTGGCATAATGAAAAAGTTGACTTCAAAAGTACTAAAAAAAACTAACTTTGCACAATGGAAAGAATCGTAGGCATTGATTATGGAAGAAAACGTGTTGGGGTTGCTGTAAGCGATCCTCTCGGTATCTTTGCATCTGGCCTGGAGACTGTTCCTGCAGCATCCATTATCGAGTACCTCAAAAACTATACCCAAAAGGAGAGCATATCTCTTTTTGTGGTCGGGTATCCGATGAATCTGAACAACAAGCCATCGGAGGCTGCAAAGTATGTAGACCAATTTCTTAACCTTCTTAGAAAACATTTTTCTCAAATACCTGTTATCTTGGAAGACGAAAGGTTCACTTCTCAATTGGCATTCAGAGCTATGATTGACGGTGGAGTGAAGAAAATGGATAGAAGAGAGAAGGGAACGGTTGATAAAATAAGTGCTGCAATAATCTTGCAGACCTACTTGGACAGAAAAGATAGAATAAGATAAAAAAATTAATTTATGGTACTGCCAATATTTGTATACGGAGCCGAGATTTTGAGAGAAAGGGCAAAAGAGATAGATGTTAATGATGCGAGTCTTAAGGAGGAGATTAAAACTCTCGTCGCCAATATGTGGGAGACGATGACCAAGGCTGACGGAGTTGGTCTGGCAGCTCCTCAGGTTGGACGTTCCATAAGATTGGTCATCGTAGATGGAACCCTTATGGGAGAAGATGATCCTACTTTGAAGGACTTCAAACGTGCAATGATCAACCCTGTTGTCATAGAGGAGAGCTCAGAAAAGGCGGAATATAGTGAAGGTTGCCTCAGTATTCCAGAGATACACGCCTCGGTTATCCGCCCAAAAACCATCAAGGTCTCGTATTATGATACAGATTTCGTAAAGATAGAGGAGACATTCGACAATTTTGCATGTCGTATGGTCCAGCATGAAATGGATCATCTGGACGGGATACTTTTTACAGACAAAACTGCCCCTATAAGAAAAAAAATGTTACAGTCACGCCTTAACAATATCAGACTTGGAAAGGTGAAGACCTTTTATAAAACAGTAAAATAGCAGATTGGTATGGGAGCATTTCATGCATATGACATAAGGGGTATATACAACAAAGATTTTGACAGGAATACTGTCTACAAGGTCGGCTTTTTCATTCCGGAACTTCTTGGGGCAAAAAAAGTCCTGGTTGGAAGGGATGCCAGGGAGTCCTCTCCTGAGATTCATAATGCTTTGCTGGCGGGTTTGACAGATGCCGGAGCTGATGTGTACGATCTAGGCCTGGCCACTACTCCTATGGTATACTTTGCTACTGCCAAATATGGTTTTGGCGCATCGGTCCAGATCACAGCGTCACACAATCCAAGAGAGTACAATGGATTGAAAGTCTCCAGGGAGAACGCCCTTCCTGTCGGGTTGGATAACGGACTTGGCACAGTAAAGGAGTGGATTGAGACAAGAGAGTGTAAAGCCTCTTCCGTAAAAGGCTGTATTCATTCGATGGATATAAGAAGTGAATATCTGGATTTCTTAATGAAATACAAGGGAGATTACAGCAACCTCAACATAGGTGTGGATGTATCCAACGGCATGGCTGCTCTTCTAATAAAAGATGTATTGGGAGAAGGCTCGGATAGCCTTCACTATATTTTTGACAACCTTGATGGCACCTTCCCTAATCATGAGGCAAACCCTCTTATTCCGGAGAATGTTGCAGCCCTTAAGGATCTTGTCCGTAAAAAAAAGTGTGATATAGGGGTTATCTTCGATGGCGATGCAGATAGGGTTATGTTTGTAGATGAAAACAGCCGTTTTATATCGCCCGACCTTATGATCGCTGTCCTTGGTCATTATTTTCTGCAGGAGAGAGGCGAGAAAGGGGCTGTTCTTCAGGATATAAGAAGTTCAAAGGCTGTGGGTGAATATCTTTCTCCCATGGGAGGAGAGATGCATACATGGAAGGTTGGCCGTGCATATGCTGCGCTAAAACTTAGGGAAATTGACGGGATATTCGGAGGAGAACTTGCAGGACATTACTATTTCAGGGATTTCTTTTACAGTGATTCAGGAATAATGGCATCTCTTATAATCCTTAGAGTAGTATCGAAAATGAAAAAAGAGGGAGTCTCTCTCTCTCAGCTAATTTCAAGCATTGAGAGCTATCAGAACTCAGGTGAGATTAATTTTACTATTGAACGCAAGCTTGATGCAATGAATTGTGTCCGCAACTATTTCATTTCACATCAGACTCCGGTGGCTTCATACGATTTTGACGGGTACAGGGTGGAATATAAAGATTGGTGGTTCAATATCCGTCCCTCAAATACAGAGCCTTACCTAAGATTTATCGCTGAGGCAAATAGCAAAGAGCTGTTGGATAGTAGGATCGCTGAGGTCAGGGATCTGCTGGAACCTTTCATTAAACCTTAACAATATAAATATGTGGAGAGTTCTGCTGGTTGGCTTGTCTCTCTTTATTACCAAAGAGGATGTCTTTGTCTTTGAAAACCTGATACCTGATACAAGGGTGGTAGTAAATACCCCTTGTTCAAGTCTGATTGACCGGGAATTACCCACCAGGGTCATTTTTTATGCTCTCCCTAATGGAAACACAATTGAGCAGACAGCCGGAAAACTTGTCAGACAAAAAAACGATCCGTTAGAATGGAGATATGATATTCAGCATATAGCTGCACAAACCCGCTTTCTGCGTGATAATGACCATCGCTATAATTATATTGTTGTCTACTTAGAGGCCTCAATGAAAGCCTGGACCTCACATTCGGCAAAATATCCGGATTCTCCCAAACTATATTGTCACCTTGTAGACACTATTTGTACCATGTTGACGGAGAGGTTGGCTCTTAAGCATTCTCCTGAGGTTGCATTGAGCAGCCATAGTGGAGGAGGTCGGTTCATATTCAGCTACATAAATGGTGTTGAGGAAATTCCGGCTTATGTTAAGCGGATTGTCTTCATAGACAGCAGTTATGGCTACGAAGATTCTCTTCATGCAAAAAAACTTACATATTGGTTGAAGAGATCAAAGGACAACTCGCTTGCTGTTTTCAGCTATGTTGACACTACCGTCAGAATGAACGGCAAACCGATTGTGAGCAGTTTCGGCGGAACCGGGTACAGAAGCAGGATGATGGCACGGACCCTTGCAAGGGAGGGGATAAAACTGAAAAATCCTTCAGATACAATTTTTAAAAGGTTTATCGGTAGTGGACAATATAAGGGAAGGGTACAGATTCTTATTAAAGAAAACCCAACCGGACAGATATATCATACTGTCCTTGTTGAACGGAACGGACTGATCCATTCAATGCTTATGGGATCGCCTCTTGAGGAGAAAAAATACAAGTTCTGGGGTGAAAGAGCCTATACTGAATTTATTGAGTAGTTATTTCGCATTAATTTTTATATTTAAGTAGAATTTTAAACTATGAAACGCTACCTCTCTTTAGACTTACTGCGTGGCCTCACTATATTTGGGATGGTATTTTCCGCCATTATTCCATTTGGAGGTGTTTTGCCGCGCTGGATGTATCATATCCAGAATCCACCTCCGACTCATATGTTTGATCCGTCTGTTTCAGGAATCAGCTGGGTGGATCTCGTTTTTCCAATATTCATTTTCTGTATGGGTGCGGCTATTCCTCTTGCAGGGCGAAAACGTCTGGAAAAAGGCTCATCTGTCTATATCAAAGAGGTCCTTGAACGGTTCCTGATGCTTTGGCTGTTTTCATATCTATATGTTTTGCTCAATTTTGACTCTGCTGAAGGGTGGAGTGCACAATTTGCAACCATACTGGGTTTCATCTCGTTTTTTCCTCTCTTTATGGTTATTGGCAATAATGGTCCAAAATGGGTTGCAGCTTTGGTGCCATATAAGAGGTGGATCCGCATCTCAGGAATGATCCTGATAGCAGCGATGATTCTTGTAGGGCACTTACGGTTTGGAGAGGAGATCTCATTATCCAGAAGTGGGATTATAATATTTCTGCTTGCTTTCCTCTATCTTTTTGGTTCGCTCGCATGGTTTCTGACCAGGGACAATCACAAATGGAGGCTGGCAGCATTTATTCTTGTTCTTATTCTTTGTGCAGTAACAATGCCATTTGATATCCAGCCAAAGCTATATGCAGTCAAGAGCATAAGGTGGTTTTTCAATATGGAGTATTTCTACTTTTTGCTCATTCTGATTCCGGCTACATATATTGGAGACCTTTTGCAGAAAAAAATATCATCCTCTCAAGGGTATAATCCTTTGGAAAAAGGCAAGAGGATTGGTCTTCTCTTTTTGCTTTTTCTTGGATTGATCGTATGGGAGATGGTGGCTCTGTACAATGGCTTCCTTCTGCTGAATTTTATTGTGTCTTTAATTGTAGCTGTTGTAATATGGTTTTCAATTGAGAAGAACCTGCCGGAATATACCACGCAGGCAAGACTCTCTATGATATTGCTTATCTCCGGACTGGTTTCCCTGTTTATTGAGGGGTCCATTACAAAGTGCCCGTGTACTGTCTCATACTGTCTGGTAACTACATCGTTAAGCATTCTTCTCCTTATGCTGATGGATTATGTGTCTGCCCACGCCGACAAAGGCTTTGTCAGCTTTTTTACACGTATTTTCTCAGGTGCCGGCAGCAATCCACTTATGAGTTATATAACTTTCGGAAACTTTCTTATGCCTTTGTTCAAGTTGACAGGGTTGATAGTGATATACCAGGCAGCCTATCCTCAAGGATATCCTTGGATAGGGGTTGCGCGTGCCTTTATGGTGGTGTTGCTGACTATGTCTATGGTTGCATTCATGTCGGAAAGGAAAATTTTCTGGAGAGCCTAACGCTGTTTATACAAGATGATAAATTTTACTGCAATCGATTTCGAAACTGCAAATGCAAACATACCTTGTGAAATTGGGATCTCTGTTGTCAGGGATGGCTCAATAGTAGAGACTCGTTCCTGGTATATCAAACCCTCTTGTTTTCCTTATATGAACTGGTGGTGCCAGAGAGTCCATGGGATTTCAAATGAAATACTTGCCGATGCAGATACATTTGACTCTCTGTGGTATAACCATTTGAAGCCTTATATTCAGAAAGAGGTGCTCATCGCGCACAATGCCCCTTTTGACATAGGGGTCCTTAAGGCTTCTCTGGACAATTATCAGATAACCTACCCGGAAATCAAGTACCTTTGCAGTTGTCAGGTTTCAAGGAATGTATGGCAGGATTTGCCACACCATAGCCTTGGCTTTCTATGTGATGAAATGGGAATATACTTTACCCACCATCGTGCCGGTGCAGATGCAGAAGCTTGTGCAAAACTGGTTCTTATAGCTGCTCAGACATTAGGTGCAAATAGCGTGGAAGAGCTTGCAGAGTTGAGTAAAACCAGAATATTGGAAAAATTCAAGAAATAACGGATAATATTATGAAATCACGTAAAATTGTTGGAATTGTCTCATTTGTGTTTGCTTCAGTTTTGCTGCTTATGGTTATTTTACCCCTGTTTTTCACCAAGCCGGTTACCGAAAGTACAAAGGAGCTGCTTAACAAGTCGATCAATGGAAAGCTTGATTTTGGAAAGGTAGGGCTATCGTTCTTCAGACACTTTCCTAACCTTACACTTACCATCAATGACTTTTCCCTGCTTGGCTCTGCTCCTTTTTCTGCCGACACACTTGCTTACGGCCGCGAGATAAGTCTGGGTATAAACCTTTTTTCACTTTTCGGCAATTGTGTCAAGATAAACAGTATCTATCTGAATGAATCGGGATTCAATATTTTAATGGGTGAAGAGGGTTCTGTCAATTATGATATATTTGCGAAGGGACAGCAGGAGGTGACGGAATCATCACCCGGACAGGGAAGTGCAAGCTTAGAAATTGACGCTATAAGGATTTCAAAAAGCAAATTCAGGATATATGACAGCACTTCCGGGCTCCTTATAGAGGTTGGCGGTTTCGATTATAAAGGTAAAGGCGACTCTTACGGAGATGTTTTCAATCTGAAATCCGCTTTTTCAACAGACAATTTAAATTTCTCATATGCAGGAGTCAGATATCTGGACAAAAAGACAGCTGAGGCAAGCATGGAGACAGCAATAAACACATCCACACTCAATTTCAAGTTGCTTAAAAACAGAGTCAGGCTTGAAGATGTAAATGCTTTGTTTTCAGGGGATTTAACAATTCTGGATGATGGCTATGACATTGATTTCAACCTTAAGACAGACAAGTCAGGTTTCCGGGATCTGTTTTCACTGATTCCTCATGAGTATACAGATTGGTTTGCAAAGACGCGCATCAGTGGATCGACCATCCTGGCTGTAAATTTAAAGGGTTCATCGAGAGATAGTTTGAACACCAATCCCAATCTTGATATAAATATTGAGGTTGCCAATGGTAAAATTTCGCATGAAAATGCGCCCTATCCTTTGGAGAAAATATTTTTGAAAAGTTCTGTCGTAATGCCTGGATTGAATCCGGATTTGTTAGAATTGAGGCTGGACACTCTTTCGTTCACTCTTCAGGGCAGGAAGAATCATGCGAAAGTATCCTATAAAGGTATGAATGCTCCTACAATGGTTGCCGACCTGAAAGGCTCTCTGGACCTTAAAGTGCTTACAGAATCAATCGGTCTTGAATCTTTTAAATTGGGTGGATTTATGGATTACAAAGCGTCTGTAGACGGTGTGCTCAATCTTTCTGAAAGATGCCTGCCGGTCATTGATGCTGCTGTGAGAATTACCGGCGGGACTGTCTCCTCTGTCAAGTATCCCGGTTCTATAAAAAATCTGGATGCCAATATCTCAATATCCACACCAAGTGGGAAATATTCTGACCTCAGTGTCATAGTCGATCCTTTTGCATTTGTCTTTGACGAAAAACCTTTTTCGATAACAGCAAAACTCAAGGATTTTGATAATCTGCGATATGATGTTGTTTCAAAAGGAGATTTGAACCTTGATAATATGTGTCGGCTTTTATCAATCAAGGAGGCCACAATCAAAGGAGAGTTGCTTTCGGATCTTAAACTGATTGGTTCGCAGTCGGACGCAAAGAGTGGCAAGTATCAGAAATTAGATAACAGTGGTAGACTGGAGCTTAAGAACTTTGAGTTCAAAAGTAAGAACTATAAATATCCTTTCCGTATTCCTGGTGCTGTGTTGACTTTTTCAAAGGAAAAGGCATTGCTGGGCAATACCACCCTGGAGTATAACAATAACAGCATATTGTTGGAGGGTTATATGCAAAATTTTATTGGATACTATTTTGAGGGAGGTGATCTTACAGGCAGGTTCTCTCTAAGATCTGAGCAAATTGCACTGGACGACTTTGCCGGTATGTACGAGGGTGATACAACTATTTCAAATGCATCGCAAGCCGGTGTTATCCAGATTCCTGGGAATCTTAAGCTCTCACTTAGTGCCTATGTAAGGAATATTGTATATGACAAGGTCAAGGCAAAGAATTTCTCAGGCGCAGTTAGTGTAAAAGATGGAGCCCTTGTAATCAAAAATACCAGAATCAATATGGCTGGAGCAAAGTTCAGCCTTGAAGCCGGATACAAGCCAATAAACATGGATATGGCAAATTTCAGTTTCAATGTTAAGGCAGACTCCTTTGATATCAGAAGGGCATACAGGGAGATACCGATTTTCAGAGAGCTCGTATCCTCTGCGGCGAATGTGAAGGGGGTGGTGTCTACGGAATACTCAATTGCCGGGAAGCTCAACCAGAATATGGAACCGATATATCCTAGCTTGAAAGGGAAGGGATATATAAGATTGGATGATGTCAAGGTAAAAGGTCTAAGGATTCTCGGAGCAGTGAGCAAGGCAACTGGCAGGGATAGTCTGAATGATCCTCATCTCAAGTCGGTGCTTATTAAAACAACCATTGCCAACAATATTGTCAGGATAGAGCGTACTAAAATGAAAATATTTGGCTTCAGGCCAAGATTTGAGGGAGAGACCTCACTTGATGGAAGACTGAACCTAAAATTCAGACTTGGACTGCCGCCGTTTGGCATTATTGGCATACCAATGACAATTACAGGTACATTTGAAAACCCAAAGGTAAATATGCGCAGGAGCAAGGAGGGAGATAAACTTGAAGAGGATATTGATGAGTCCGAATCACCCATATTGAATAATCCTCCAGTAAACTAAACTTTCCCTTATGAACTTGCTTATAATCTTAATCTATATTCTTACCCCTGCTGTTGTTCTCTGGCTTTGCTCAAAATTCCGGTTTCTGAATAAAATAGGGCCGATACTATTGCTCTACCTGATAGGCATAGTGCTTGGCAATGCGGGCCTTATACCAAATTCCTCATATCATTTGAAGGATATGCTGGTTACGATAATAATACCCATAGCCATACCTTTGATGTTGTTTTCATGTAGTTTCCGCCAGCTTGACGTGAGAAATGCTTTTCTTACCCTTATTACTGGTATTGTCGCGGTTGTCGCGGTTGTAATTGGAGGTTACTTCATATTCAAGCCATTGATAGGTAACGACCCTCTTATAGGAGATCAACTGCATAATATTGCTGGTCTGCTCTCAGGCGTTTATACAGGGGGGACACCGAATATGGCGGCAATCAAGATTATGCTTGACGTTCCAAATGAGACATATATAATGGTCAATTCCTACGATATGGCGATAAGCTTTTTATACCTTGTCTTCCTGTTTGCCATAGGTATAAAATTGTTCAGAAATGCATTGCATTGTAAAACACCCAAAGAGGATTTCTCAGGAGAAGATATTATTGTTGAAAATGGAGAGGAGCGCCCATACAAGGATTTTTTCAAAAAAAAGAATCTTATACCTCTTTTTGTAGCCGTCGGCCTTTCTGTGCTTATTTTTGCTGTTTCTGGCGGGCTTTCACTATTGTTCCCCAAAAATCTTCAGACGGTTGTTATAATCCTGTCTATCACCACTTTCGGGATTGCTGCATCCTTCATAAAATCAGTCAGGGAAATCAGAATGAGCTATAATGCAGGGATGTATCTGGTATATATTTTCAGCATAATCGTTGCCTCCATGGCAGACATAACAAGACTCAATCTTGCCGGAGGAATATATGTCCTTCTATATGTATCGTTCATCATCTTCGGGTCACTCGCCCTTCAGCTTATTATGGCACGTTTTCTCAAACTGGATGCAGATACTGTCGTGATAGCCTCGGTTGCTCTTATCAACTCTGCACCGTTTGTTCCTATGGTGGCAACTGCCATGAAAAATAAAAGCGTTATCATTCCTGGTATAACAATAGGTATTATAGGATATGCCATTGGAAATTACGTTGGGTATTTGATATCAAAGCTGCTATTTCTCTGTGGATAATCTTTAACCTAAAAAAAGTTAAAATGAAAAGCTATAAAAGTCTATTGACCCTGTTCTTTTTGTTTGCAACTCTTAACCTCTCGGGACAAGAAATTAAAAAGGGATGGAACTTCGGGCCGTTGCCTGCAATTGCATATAACAGCGATCTCGGTTTTCAATACGGGGCTCTTTGCGACATCTTTTATTTTGGTGACGGATCGGAATTTCCAGATTACATCCATAAGTTTAATGTAGAGATCTCTCGGTACACAAAGGGTTCGGGAATATACCATCTCTTTTATGACTCAAAATTTCTCTTGCCAGGTCTTAGAACAACAGCTGACGTAAGTTATCTCACCGACAAAATGATGGATTTTTACGGCTATAATGGATATAGGTCAGCTTATGACGAAAGCAAGGGCGATTCATACTATAAAATGGATCGGAGGCTTATGAGAGTGACCATCGATATTCAGGGTAATATTGCTCAACACTGGAGATGGGCTGCAGGAATTGGTTTCTACGGATACAATATAGGAGCTGTTAAGCTTGATAAATATGAGGGGAAGCCAAATTTATATCAGGAGTATGTAGATGCAGGCCTGATTTCTGCCAAGGAAGCTGATGGTGGCGATCAGGTTGAAGTCAAGGCCGGATTGGTGAATGATACCCGCAATAATGAGGCAGACCCTGTAAGAGGCTTCTGCAGCGAGGCAATACTTGTGGGATCGTCCAAATACCTTAAACTATCGTTTGTGCACAGAGGGTATGTGCCTCTTTCCGGAGAGAAGGTCACATTTGCATACCGTGTTGCCTATCAGGGTGCAATATTAGGAAAGACTCCGTTTTATATGCTGCAGAACCTTTCGTGCCTCTATCTCCGCCAGATAACAAATGAGGGATTGGGGGGACTGAACTCTATCCGGGGTGTGCTAAGGAACCGTATTGTAGGGGAGGGTGTTGCATGGGCTAACATGGAGGTAAGATATAGATTTCTGAATTTTAAATTCTTAAGACAGGACTGGTACCTTGTAATGAATCCTTTTTTTGATGCAGGAAGGGTTGTTCAGTATTACAAAACAAACACAATGGCTTATTCTACGGACAAGGAGCAGCTCCACCTTTCTGCCGGCCTGGGAGCTAAGGCTATAATGAACAGAAATTTCGTTATATCAGCGGAGTGGGGCAAGCCGTTTGATGCAAGAGATGGAAAGAATGGAACAAACATAGGGCTTAATTTTATTTTTTAATCCTGTTTTGTCACAAAACTGAAACGTTCTTCGTCTTTAATACAGAATGACCAACCAAGAGTTTAACATAGTTGTGGAGAAACTTAGGCCTAAGTTGTTATACTTTGCAAACGGATTTGTAAAGGAAGGCGCAGCCACGGCCGATGATATGGTGCAGGACGCTGTTTTGAAACTCTGGAATTCAAAAAATATTGACGAGGTAAGAAATGCGGAAGCCCTTACGATCCAGATTCTTAAAAATGTATGTATAGATTATCTTAGACTTAAGAAAAACAACAACGAAGAGATCAAGCCAAATTTCTTTGCCTTATCGGAATGTGACCCTTATAAGACTCTTGAAAGGAAAGATGATCTACGCAATATTAAAGACTGCCTTGCTGAGCTTCCGGATGACCAGATGATGGCTGTAAGATTGAGGGATATAATGGGATACAAAATGAATGAAATTGCTCATATAATAGGAACCACTGAGGTTAATGTAAGGACACTTTTGTCAAGGGCAAGGCAAAAACTTAGAGAAAAAATTCTGAAAAATGAAAAAAAATGAAGTAAACCATATTAAGGAACTTTTGGAAAAGTACTTTAACGCAGAGACAACTCTCGAGGAAGAGGAGATACTGCGCAGGTACTTCGAAGGAGAAAATACTGACGAAGAACTTCTCTCCTACAAACCTCTCTTCAATTGTTTCTCCCATGAGAGAAGCCAGGCTGGAGTTATAACTGATAGTGCCAAACCATTATCAAGAAGGAACAATATATATTTCCGCCTTTCATCTTTTTCCGTCGCTGCTGCATTTGCAATATTTGCATACATCGTTTTCTCAGAGAGAAAGGACTCCTTGAAACTGGTAGTTGACGGGATAGACATCAACAACAACGAGCTTGCAATTTCTAAGGCAGACCGTCAGATGGAAAAGATTAACTCCTTTATGGGCAAGTACCGTGAGGGAAGCTCCAGACAACTTGAGAACATAAAAAAATCCGGCGAAGCCTTATCTTCTCTGAAAATATTTGACAAGGCTTTGTCGCACAATTAAAAATTACAGGTAATGAAAAAACTATTGCTAATGGTCGTGCTGCTTTTCCCAATTCTGGCAAGTGCACAGACAAAACAGATAATTTCTATTCTGGACAAGTATGAAAAAAGGAAGAATGTAGAGTCAATTGTACTATCACCATCTATTTTACAGTTCGCGGGGAACTCGAAATTCAACTCTTCTACAAAGGACCTACTCTCAAAGATAAATGAGATGAGAATACTAAATGTCAAGGCCGGCGCAACTGAAGGTGGTGTGTCGTTAAAGACAATCATCCGCAAGGAGTTGGATCCGATCGTTAACAGTGATCTTTTCTCCAGGGTGCTAAAAGTTCAGGATGGTGAAGATCTTATGGAGATGTATATTACTAAAAATCAAGCTGGAGCATTGCTTTTTCTCACCACGACACAAGAAGAGTTCTCTGTTCTGGCAATTTTCGGGACAATTGACAAAAATGTCGTTAATGCGGCAATGACAGGGGAAATCAAGGTTAAATAGGTATATAACAACTAGAAATAAACAATATGAATTTATCTTTAATAAAAATTGCAGCTCTCTCTCTACTGGCAGCCTCAATTGTTTCACCCCAGGAGGGACTTTCGCAGACAGTTGTCAAGATAGGACAGGCAGAGATAGCTATTCAGTCGCCGATCAGTATAAGAAAGCGCGACACACTTGATCACAATTGCACATATGTTTTCAATGACAACAAGATGAAACTAAACAAACCGTACCCTAGATACTATGAAGAGTTTTTTGTTGGATTTGGTGTTGCAATGCCAATAGATAAAGACAAGGATCTATCGGTATACTACGGGAATTCATACAGTCTTGAGGCAGGTTTCCGCCATATTTACAGAGCTTCAAAATTTTATGCTGTAGGAACAACTTTTCAATATACTTTCTACAACTATAAGTTGAAAGGTGCAGCCCAGAACAAGACCTTTGTAGAGAATGTTCCGGGAGAGATAAGGAGGGAGTATTTCCGTACGGACAATCTTGGTCTAGGTCTCTTTAACAGGTTTTATCTCTCTTCTATAAGGAACCATCCCCTTATGCTCGACTTGGGAGGTTATGCAGATTACTCCTATAGTAAGAGGTATAAAGTAAAAACCATTGAGGATGGAAATAAGGAGAAGCACAAATACAGAGATGGGTCAAAGTTCAATCCAGTACAGGCCGGGTTGTATGGGGCAATCTCAAATAATTCATGTTCGTTCTTTGTCCGCTATAGATTGACAAACCTGTTTAATCCCGATAAAGTGCCGGCAGAATTGCCAAGATTCAGCATTGGCATACAACTTGTTGTCGACTGATTCTAGAGGGAGTATGTCCAGAATTCCGAAACACCTCTGTAGGTTATCTTGTTGGAGATATTCTCGCCAATAGAAGATGAGAGATCTGAATTTATCAGGTCTCTTATTTTTTCATCATAGACACCTGTTACCGCCATATCCACCGTACCCTTGGCGGCGAAGAACCTGCATTGAACATCATTGGAAGAGGACTGTCTGTCTTTCATTAGTAAGTCCAGAGCTCTTGAGATGGTGTAGTTGACCTTTATTGGCTTGTAGCTTGAATGCTGGTTGTACAGATATGTGAAATTGCCGGAGCCGGAAACTGAGTAGCTGTATAACGCAGAGTAATCATTGCTCTCCTTTGCTTTCATTACCAGATTGGCGCTGCTTACATTCAAATCCTCAGGGGAGACCGAGCTTTTGTTGGTGATTTTCCACTCCTTTTCTGCTGTACATTCAATCTCAATTGAAAAGGCATAATTGTGTATATCGGAAGCGTGCCTGATAATAACCCACTTTGCGCCTGGAGCATTAAGAGATTTACCATCAGTCACAAGGCTGAAAGAGCTGTTTATGAAATCCCATTCGTTTCCATTCTGACGCAGTTTTATAGTAGGGAAAAATCTGTCTTCAATGCTGGTTTTCTTATCAGCAGGAGCTTCAATATATGCATTAAGCTTTAGAGCAATGTCTGCAAGCATGATGTTGTATGAAATATCAGATTCGGTATAGTCAAAAATAACCTTGCCGGGCAGAGTAGCGCGTGGACGATCGTCCCCAAAATCGGTTATGCACGAAACTGTTGCAAATGATGCAATAACAGTTGCCAGGATAATTGTTATCTTTTTCATATCAGTAGACCTTAACATTGCTTTTTTCCTTTGGCTTGATCCTATATCCGAAACCCGCGGTAAACAGCCCTAAGGTTCCCACCGCACCGGCCTCTGCAAATCCAAAAAATGTCTTTCCGACTGATATTCCAAAACCTGTAAGTTGAATAGACGGACCAAACTCAACGTCTCTCTTATGTACTATGGTTCTCATGTAACCGGCCTCCTTGCTTATCATCGCTCCGACACCTAATCCCACTGAGGAGTACATTCTTACACATTCTCGCCTGAACCATGAGAAACGGATTGTCGGGGTAAAGAAAAAGCTGTGATGATACTCTCTTTCCACTACCTTATTGTCGAGAGAGCTGTATATGTTTCTGAAATCTCCGTAATATGTGGCTACAACTCCCAGTTCCAGCCATCTCTTCAGCCTTACTGAATGGCTCAGGCTGAGTGCGCCCGTTACATATTGGTCACCTGCGTATATCTGTGAACCAAAATATTTTCCCGGAAGAGAGTACCCGTAATCATCAATGTCATCAAAACACTCTCCAAACGGCGAAAAATCATAGGTTATTGGGAAAGCGCCATGGCCGAACCTAAAGTCAACTTCATATGGGAAAGTTTTTTTCTGTGACCTTGAATCGAGTGTCTGTTCCTGACAGATTGCTGCATTTGTGAAAGACAATGCAACCAATGTTATACATAAGAGTTTATTCATTGATCAGAAAGTTTTACAGGGAGAGTAACCCTTTTGGGAGTTGAACAGTAATAACAGATTTTTTTTGATCGAATCCGACAATGAACTCTTCGTGAAATGGAAGCAACTGTTCTTCTGCATCAATAACACTTCCGTCAGCAGTATTTACCTTCACTACGCCAAGACAGGGGTTGTTGGGGTAATCATAAAAAATTGAAATCCGGCCAATAATCGCACCAGAGGTATCTGTAACCAGAAAGCCAATCAGGTCTTCCGGCCCGGTGATTGCAGCCTTGCCTTTTGAGCCTTTTTTCTCCAGATAGATAAACTCACCTGTAATTTCATTGGCAAGGGTCTCATTGTATATTCCTTCCAGTTTTATAATTGCCTGATCGTTTCCTTTGTCACGGATAGATTCTACAAAAAAAGGAACCGGTAGTCCATCGTAATAGATGAATACCGGTTTTTTCTCATTAATATCTTCTTGCGTCTCCGGGGAGTATCGTATGATGAATTCGCCCTTTGTGCCGAACGATTTTAAGACCTTGGCGACAGGCAGCAAAATATTTGCTGACTTTTGCATTGACTAAGCCTCTGGAGTTTCTGAAACCTCAGCAGCAGGAGATTCCGGTGCAGCTTCGGCAGCAGCCTGGGCAGCAGCTTCAGCAGCTTTCTGAGCCTCGTCGGATTTTTTCTTGGCAATCTCGGCAGCTTTTGCCTCATTTACCTTAGCTTCAGCTTCTAGAGCAGCTTTTTTTGCAGAACGTCCGCTTAATTCGAGATCGGATTTCTTTTTGGAAACCTGAGACTCCTTAGCAACAAGCCATGCATTGAATCTTTCATCGGCAACCTCTTGAGTGATTGCTTTTTTATTAACACCCTCCTGAAGATGCTTCTTTAGAAGAACACCCTTGTAAGAGAGAATCCTGCGGCAAGTCTCTGTAGGTTGTGCACCGTTGAAAAGCCATTGAAGGGCTTTTTCGCTGTTAACCTCAATAGTAGCAGGGTTTGTGTTAGGATTGTATGATCCGATACGTTCAATAAAACGACCATCGCGAGGTGCGCGGCTATCGGCTACAATGATGTGAAAGAATGAAAAGTTTTTTTTGCCATGTCTGGCCAGACGAATTTTTACAGCCATAATACTGTGATTTTTAAGTTTTTATTATTTAACTTCCTTATCTTCTCGAGAAAAGGCTCGCAAATGTACAACTAATTTCCATATAAAGAAAGAGGCATAGCCAAATTTTGACTATGCCCAATTCCTTACTTAACCTAAAACTTAAACTATGAAAAATGTTTCAACTACTTAAGTAGCAAATCATGTGCCAAAGTTTTGCCCTCATTTACAAAAATATTCTCAAAAACCACACTTATTTTCTCAGTATCTTTTGGAACTGTTACTGAGATTGCAGAAAGAGCTGGTAGCTCGTACAGGTTTTTGTTGAAGAACATTTTGAAAGGGACAGATGATTTATTGGAAAGTGTATAGAATGAGTTTTTTTCGTTTGTTGTCTCTTTTTTTATTGAAATTGATGCATTTATAAATGCTGTTGCTATATCCTCTCTTGCTGCAAGAAAATTATGGAAGAGAGCCAGGGTTCTCCCAGCATCAAGAGCCTCCCTTATTCCTGCAAGTGAATGATCTTTGGATAAGACTAGAGTCATAGGCCTCCGGACACCCTCTTTTCTGAGCTCTCCACTCTCTACGTTACCGTGAACATCGCTGGCAGCAATAATTGTGAGGTTCTTTTCGATAGCCCACGCCAGAACGCGAGGATAAAATTCGGAACTGTTGTACACCTCTATCCCATTGATTAGTCCCTCCTTTAAAAGATCTTTCGGGAACTCCCTTATGTATGTTGAATCAACGGCCCAACCAGGATGGTTCCAGATTATAAAGGCATTCTGTTTCTTTGCTTCCAGTATTGCCTGCTTTGGGTCATCTACTGAGATGGCATTTGCATCCTGTATGAAAAGCGCGTTGAAGTGGCCGAATACACTTTGCTTGCGTGTAATTTCTGCTCCTTTTATCAGTAATAATCCTGTCTCATCCGCTGCCGGCTTAGCTATGTCAAACGATGTGTTGTTGTCGTTTTTAAGCCAATCCTTATGAGGCTTGTATTCGATGTGGTCAGTAATGGCCAACGCATCCAACCCCTCCGTCCATGCCTCTGATACCCTCAAGGTTGGCCATACAAGGCCATCAGAAAAAATGGTGTGTGTATGGAAATCGCAAGGGATAACCTCGTATGTCATGACCTTAGGGAAGATCATAACATCTCTGCTGTTTGAGTAGTAAGAAGAAAATTTAACCTTGTTTGGGTCCCATGTCTCACTCTTTTGATTGGAACATTTATTCTGTGCAATCATTGAGGTTGTAAAAACGCACAAAGCAGTGCATGAAGCTATAAGCGGAAAGATAAATCTGTGAGTGTTTTTCATAAAGTCAAGATTATTTGTTTAGTTCTTCAAAAGAGATGTCCATCAGCTTGTATTTGCCTCTTTCCTTTAAATTATAGTGCCACCATTCGGCTTCGTACAGGGAGAATCCGTTTTCGGTCATAACCTTAACTAGAGTGGCTCTGTTGGCAAGTTGGGCAGAATCAAGATCATTGTAGTTCTGCGAAGCCTTTTCCGAGAAACTGTCAAATGTGGTTGGCATCACCAGCTCTTCTCCTGTAGATAGCCGTATAAGAGTAAGATCCACGGCGCAGCCTCTATTGTGTATGGATCCTTTCCAAGGAGCTGCAACAAATGTTGTATCTGGATATACCTTGTAAAAATAGAGAGTGCCAGAATAGGGCCGGTAGGCATCAAAAATCTTTATACCCAAACCTTGACCTGCGAGAATTTTCTGGATTTTCAGCAGGGAATCGGCTGCAGGCTTACGCAGAAAAGCTTTTGGCAGAGAGTAAATCTTTGTATGAGTAAAGTTATTTGTGTCTGCATATCTTATATCCAGAACAATTCCAGGAATGTACTTTTCAAGATCTATCAGAGTGTTGTCAGAATCTTCCATAACGCTCTTCAGATAAGCATCAGAGGTGTTAATTATGTCTAGCCCGTAAGGGTTTCCGTTACTAGCATTCTTGTGGCTGCCACATCCGCTGAAGAGAAGTGAGGCAGCAACAAAGACTGACAGAATGATAGATTTGTATTTCATAGCTATTGCAGAGGGGTAACCACCTCCAGAAGTTCAGGAAGATCCATGCCTATTTTCTTGAGGTGCTCAATGGTCGGAACCCCGTTCTTGTTCCATCCACGGCGTTTGTATACTGCATCCAGTAATTTTTCATACTGATCCTCGCGGTACTCTCTAACACAGGATATTCTCTCCTCCAGGGTCATATTTGCAGGGTTTAACCCGATCTTTTCAGAAATCTGCTTGTCATATCTCTCTTCACGGCTGAGATACTCCTCTTTGGTAACAGGGCCCGCAGCACGGTAAGGCTGTTTGTCATGTTCTCTCAGTCCGTATCCTAATCTGATATTAAGCACTTTCTGGAAATTATATACTCTTTCGGATTGTCTTATGAGTTCATCTTTGTCAAACTCCCTTCCGGTGACTGCCTTGAAAATTGTCACATAATTGTCTACATGTTCAGGAACCTTGTTTGGCTCAGGAGTCTGAGAGTTGTCGGCAGGCTCGACATCGTTCCAGCAGAGTTTGCAGAAACCTGCAAGTCCGAACCATGTACGGAACATAGGAAAGTAGTGAAGGGCCTCGGCTTTGTTCTCAAATGTAGGTATCATATTATTAACCATATCCATGAAGATAAGCCATGCCTCGTCATGCTGAGGACCTTTGTTGGTCATTGCGTAGCCTCCCTGTTGTGCCAAAGACTCTTTTGATATATACATGGAGTATTCCAATCCTTTATTTTCCATTCCGATATCGTTGAGGAAATTTATATCACCCCATCCATTTTCGGCGAAGATATGCTTCATCCTTAGTACGCCAAGACCTGCAGTAAGGCCAAAACCCTCTCCCCTGGCAAGCTGATGCATCAGCTCCAATGAGGCGTCGGCATTTCCCCAGCTAAGATCCACCCCACCTGTCCTTTCCAGGTTGAGTATCTTGTTGTCCCAGCACTCCATCAGGAAAGCAATAATGTTACCCCATGTTATGGTGCATATACCGTAGGTGTCACAGTAGAAGTTCTGTTCGATTATATCTCTCGGATCGAATACAGCAATGTTTGAGCCCAAAGCTACAGCATTTTCATATTCCGGTCCGTCTACGATTACTTTTGAACCCTGATATGGGCCGGTTCGCAGCTCAAAATTGTCAACACCTTTTGCGCAGGCCATGTTGCAGCCTATCCAGCAACCATCAGGCACACCTTGAGTAAAGTAGGTCTTCCACACATTAAGATCAATCTTTGGACAGTCCTTATGGTCTCCGAACTTATAGTTCATTACCGGGAGAATATCATACTTTTCAAGCACACCCATAAGATGCGCTGTTCCTACCTTGCGCATCTGACACTGGATGTCATCCAGGTCACGCATCTCTTTGTTGAATCTTCTTCCACGCTCCTTGATGGAATCCATATCAACTACGTTGTTCATATCACCAGGCACTTTTGCGACCTTTGCGACCAGAGCTCTTACCTTCTTATGGCGCATAAGAGTACCGATCCCGCCTCTGCCGGCCTGTTTTAATCTTACCTTTCCACGTCTGATATCGTAAAATGTGAAATTAAGCATTCCTATAAGAGAGTGTTCGGCAGCCTTTCCAGACGAGACAACTGATATGTTTATCTTATCCTTTTCATTGTCCGCAAACATCTCAACGAGCTCTTCTCCCAAAAGGTGGGAGTCATAGCTCAGTTCTTTTGGGGTTTCAAATATCTCAACAACATGATCAACAGCGTTTATGTATACAATTACATCTTCTTCCGAATTTCCCTGTATCTCCAGAGCATCAAAACCGGCAATCTTAAGGTGAGGACCAAAGTGACCACCTACATTACTGTCGATTATTCTGTCGGTCTGAGGGGAGACTGCAACAACGATTGATTTTCCCGTACCTGAGTATTGGGTCAGTCCACAACAAGGCCCGCCAGAAATTACAATTTCGTTTTCAGGATCCTGCCATTTGGTTGAAGGTTGGATAGCATCCCACAGCATACGGAGTCCATAACCTTTTCCGCCGATAAACTTCTCCTTGGTCTCAGGAGCTATATCCCTTACCTCAAAACTGTTTGTGCCGACATTCACATAAAGACTTTGGTCGCTGTATCCCTTTATCATTGGCTTCCACTCATATGGAAAAGACGAGATGGTTTTTCTGTTTTTTTTGATCTCCTGGTAATCCATGGTCTGTTTTTAATTTTGAATAATAATTGGTAAATTTACAAAATTTGTAACCAAAACAACCTTTGTAATGCCAACATTTCATCAAATTAAGGCAATTCTGTCACAAAAAGTAGTTGGAATAGCCGGAGCAGGCGGTTTAGGGTCCAATTGTGCCGGTTCACTTCTGAGAAGTGGAGTGGGAAAGCTGATAATTGCGGACTTCGATGTTGTATCGTCTGCGAACCTCAACAGACAATTTTACTTTTCGGACCAGATAGGCCAGAAAAAGGTGTATGCATTAAGGGACAATCTTCTCAGAATAAACTCCAATGCATGTATACAGGTACATGACACCAAGGTTACCAGAAAGAACATAAAGCTTCTCTACTCTACATGTGATGTTGTAGTTGAGGCTTTTGATAAAGCCTCCCAAAAGGAGATGTTTATTAGCTATATGCTTACAAATCTTTCTGATAAACCATTGGTGGCGGGTTCTGGAATGGCAGGCTGGGGTGGAGTGGATAAGTTAAAGGTTGTCGAATCTGGGAATCTCTATGTTTGCGGTGATGAGCAGAGTGAAGTTTCGGAAGAGAATCCGCCTCTTGCACCCAGAGTGAATATTGTGTCGAATATGCAGGCAGATAAGGTTTTGGAAATACTGTTAAATGGAAAATTGCAAAAATGAAGATAACTCTTAATAACAGACCGGAAATGTTCGAGGGGGAGGAGCTTTCAGTCTCAGCGATAATGGAATCAAAGTCGTTTGCCTTTAAAATGCTGGTGGTAAGACTGAATGACCAGTTGGTGAAGAAAGACACCTATGGCACAACTTTAGTCAAAGAGGGAGATGATCTGAAAATAATACATCTTGTAAGCGGAGGTTAATCAGGGTTGATTATTTCAATCTGCTGCCTTACTGATTCTTCGTGAAGAGCTTCCAGAATAGTTTTTACAAAACCCTCGTCCAATTGCAATTCATTGGCCTGAGAGAGTTTTTCGGTTACAAGGTGCTCATAGCGTGCAGGCTGCAAGACAGGCATATTGTTCTGCTTTTTATAGCGGCCAATCTCGCGGGCAACAGACATCCTCCTGGAAATAAGATCCAGCAGCCTTTCATCCAATTCGTCAATCTCTCTTCTCAATTCACTTAGTGAATCAGATGAATCCGAAGATTCTCTGATCACAAGGGTTGCAAGTATACCTTTCAATAAATCCGGGGTAATCTGCTGCTGGCTGTCACTAAGTGCTTTGCAAGGATAATTATGGGATTCGATCATCAGTCCGTCAAAACCGAGATCCATTGCCTGTTGTGAAATAGGAAGGATTAGTTCAGATTTCCCGCCTATGTGGCTTGGATCGCATATCATTGTCAGACCAGGCAATCTTCTTTTCAATTCGATGGGAATATGCCACTGAGGAAGGTTTCGGAAAAGCCCCTTTTCATAGGAACTGAATCCTCTGTGAACGGCAGCTATCTGATTTATACCGCTGTTCTGCAATCTTTCCATTGCACCAATCCATAAATCTATATCCGGGTTTACCGGGTTTTTTACCAATACCCTTACATCCACACCTTGCAATGCTTCTGCAATTTCCTGTACTGCGAAAGGATTTGCCGTTGTGCGTGCTCCAATCCAAAGAATATCCACACCCGCTCTGAGAGCTTCGCTGACATGTCTCGAATTGGCAACTTCGGTTGCTGTGTACATGCCTGTCTGAAGCTTTACCTCTTTTAGCCATTTAAGCCCCTCTTTACCGACACCCTCAAAGCCTCCAGGTTTGGTGCGAGGTTTCCATATTCCTGCCCTGAAAATTCTCACTCCATAAGAAGCAAGTTCACGAGCTGTAGCCAAAACCTGTTCTTCGCTCTCTGCACTGCATGGCCCTGCAATTACCAGTGGCCGGGTATTATTGATATCGATAAAAGAAATTGGTTTAATCTCCATCTTTTTTATAGCTATAAACAGAAATATGCCGAAAGGTAGCGGTTTTTTCATTATCTTCGTAAAAATATGTTGTATGAAGATCAAATCCCTTATAGTGCTGACAGCACTTTTTTTTACCACTTCGAGTTGCAAATATTTGCATATTGATGCGTTCTCAGGATCTACTCTTATATGGGGATCCGGGGCCAACAACTACTTCAATCAGGAAAAGGCATCCAACCTTAATACACCCAAGGAGATACTAATTACAGGGGAGGTGGAGAGAGATGTTTCAATATCGTTGGAAAACATCCCATGGCATTCAGTAGCAATCAAGGAGGCCAGGATGAGTGGAGACACTGTCAAGTTTGAAGGGCTGTTCAGATATGACGGATATGCACTTTGCGACATTCTGAGTACTGTCAAGGTTGACAAAGTAAGCAAGGAGACCTTTTTTCCACCGGTAGATCTTTATGTTGAGGTCTGGAACGACAAGGGGGAGTTTGCCACGTTCAGCTGGGGGGAGATCTTTTACTCAGCCAATATGTATCAAATAATCATTGCAAAGAATGTGACAAGGGTAGTGCCGGGAAAAACAGGAGAGAAGTGGACTTTGCCAAAAAACTCAAAGGTGGTTGTTGGAACGGATAAATTCACAGTCAGGAACATTTCCGATCCGGTTAAAATTGTAATAAAATCCTTGAAAGGAGACTTTATAGTAAACAGGAATCCCGACAAATTCTATTCAGAGGCTCTTAAGCTTAATGGCCCAGACTCTCTTTATGCCAGTCTCAGCAAGCTTCCGGAAAACCTGCCTCTGCTCTCTTTTGAATCGGTATATTATGGTCATGGAATGGGTTACAAGGGATACAAGACATTTACCGGAGTCTCTTTGGAAGAGGTGATGAAACCCTACTATCCTAAGGATGAAAAGCATCTGAGAGAAGGGCTAATTTGTATTGAGGGGGTAGACGGTTACCGCGCTTCCTTCTCTCTGTCGGAACTTATGAACCGCAATGACCAACAGGAGCCTCTGCTGATGTTTGGAGCAAGCAAGGATAAAGGTTATGAGACATTCTCTTTCTATGCCGGCTGTGATATGTTTGCCGACAGATCCATAAAAGGTGTCAGCAAAATTACCCTATATTAAATGGCTGGATTAAAAGGATCTAAATATTACGATGTGTTTCTCGACTTCCGCCTCTGGCTCTCAAAGAGAGGAGAGGGGGAGATATTGGGAGAAGAGCATTTCAAGCTTCTTGAAAAGGTTGAGGAGCTTGGATCCCTCACTCTTGCAGCAGAGGATATGGATATCAGCTACAGAAAGGCCTGGGGGAGAATCAAAGAGTGCGAGAAAAGATTGGGCTTTATTCTGATAGATACCCAACGTGGAGGAAAGGAGGGTGGACATTCCGTTCTCACAGATGACGGAAGAAAATTGCTGGAGGGATACAGAAAACTCCGTCGGGAGATAAATGAACTTGTTAAAGAAAATGTAAGGAATTTTTTCAGATCGATAAATGAATAAAAATTGTTGTAAAAAATTGTTGAGCAGATCTTTGCTCTTGTCGTTCATTTCAGTTTCATTGCTGTGTTCCTGCGGAGGTAAAAAAAACGGTCAGACAGCTTCACGGCTGAGCGGTGATCTTATTATATTTCATGCCGGCTCTCTTTCCATGCCAATAAAGGCAATGGCTGATACCTTCATGCTGCTTAATCCAGGGGTCAATGTCCTCACTGAGGCATCCGGAAGTATGGATGCTGCCAGGAAAATTACCGAACTTAAACGGGACTGCGACATAATGGCCTCGGCAGACTACTCAGTAATAGACAAACTGCTTATTCCGCAATATACATCCCAGAATATCCACTTTGCCACAAATGAGATGGCAATAGTCTATACCGACAGGTCTGCGCATGCAGGTGAGATAGATACCAGCAACTGGGCAAAAATACTTCTGGGGGAAGATGTAGTTATCGGAAGGGCAGATCCAGATGCCGACCCATGTGGTTACAGGACTGTGCTGACGTTGAAGCTTGCCGAGATGGATTTCGCAGATAAAGGGATCTCCGCTATCGGCCTGGCAGATAAGATTCAGGCAAAGGATACACGCTTCATAAGACCAAAGGAGGTAGATCTGCTGGCATTGCTGGAGACCAGATCTGTGGACTATATTTTTCTGTACAGATCGGTTGCAGAACAGCATCACCTTAAATATCTGAGGCTTCCTGAGAAGATAAACCTTGGTAATCCGGAACTCAACTCTTATTATGCAAAGGTCAGCACCTATATAAGAGGTTCCAGGCCAGGAGAGAAGCTTACAATGAAGGGCGAGGCAATGGTTTATGGCATAACGATTCTGGATAAAGCTCCAAACAGAGCCGTTGCAGAAGCTTTTGTGGAATTTCTGCTCTCTGATGAGGGCGGTCGGAGAATTTTGAAAAAAATGGGTCAGGCACCCGTTAAACAATAACTAAATAAACACTTTCAATTAATATGAGAAAACAGTTTTTACTGATTACTTCTGGTTTGTTATTTTGCAGCGGTCTATCTGCACAGGACAATGACACTGTAAAAATGTACAATCTAAATGATGTGGTTGTGAGCGCAACTAAAAACGAGAGAAAGGTATTGGATATACCTGTGAGGGTTAAGTCTATTCCTGCAAGAAGCATTAATGCAAACAACATTTTCAGCGCTGAGGATATACTAAAGAATATGTCAGGTTTTTTTGTAACCAGAAACCTTGGAATATTTGACAAGCATGCTTCGGTAGTGGGAAGAGGAGTGGGAAAAGAGCAGGCCCGTACTCTCATAATGGTAGACGGAGTTCCTATCAACAAAACCTCAACCGGAAGTGCAAACTTCTCAATGATAAATCTTGCAACAATAGACAGAGTGGAAGTTGTAAAGGGGCCTAATTCCAACATCTATGGAGGTAATGCCATGGGAGGAACAATCAACTATATTACCAAAGCTGCACTTGAGGGATTCAGAGGATCTGCCCAAGTGGAGTTTGCCAATTATAATACCCTCTCTACAAGAGCCAGCATGACTCTGCGTAAGGGACAGGTTTATGGCGGTATCAATGGGTTTGTAAGGAAGAGCGACGGATATAACCCCAGCACAAAGAGAGATTCGACAACCATTAATATGAATCTGAATGAAAAAAGCATAGGAGGAGTATTGGGCTGCTATATTAATGACAACAACAGGGTTGAGTTCAATATGTCGTCTACAGACGCGATAAGAGGTAAAGGTGAGAGGCTGTATGCCAAAGGTGGTATCCTGGATGGAGTCAACCACTATACCAACAACAACTACCGCCTTAGCTATAATGGAAAAAATTCCACCTCCGACTGGAATTTCACAACATTTCTGAGTACTGAGAATTATGTTGAGAATAAGTGGAAAGGAAGTGACATCTATGATGTGGATGCGGACAGAAAGGATTACGGTGCATGGCTTTCCTATAATTACAATGGAATAAGGAACAACTGTATTGGTGCCGGACTTGAATACAAGGGGGGTGTTGTAGAAGGGAAGGATGTATACAGAACAGTATCAGATGTTGTAATCAATAAAGGAAGATCCAACTCAGGCTCATTTTACCTTCAGGATGAGATTAGTTTCCTGGATGGTAGAATTACTGCAATACCCTCTTTGCGTGCAGATTTTGTAAAAATGGATGATGGCGGCTTTTTCATTGAAGGAGGTACTTCTGTAACCAATTACCTGAGCCCATATACCGGTTCTTTGGATAATTCAACATGGTCATCACTTAGTCCCAAGCTTGCGATCCAATACAAATTTGACAACATGGGAAGAGTCTATTTCTCTGGTTCAAGAGGGTTCAGGCCAGGAAGCCTTGAGGATATGACAAGAACCGGATCAATAAGCGGCGGGGTGATCCTTGCAAACACCTCTTTAAAACCGGAACATATAAATACATTTGAAGTTGGCAGTGATGTGACTCTTGCAAAATCACTCATAATATCCCCATCTTTATACTACTCTCTGGGTACCGATTTCCACTATGCCGTCAATACTGGCAAGACAATTAAAATAGGGAATAAGAACAAGCCTCTTCTCAGTCTTCAGAATATTGGTGAGGTTGAGATCTACGGTGGAGAAATCGACCTTAATTACTCTCCTGTAAATGGACTTGACCTGTTTGCAAACTATACCTATACTCATTCTAAAATAGTTGATTATAAGGTCGATGAAAAAGTAGGGAACGTGAACTTGGATGGTAAATATCTGACTTATACGCCACAGCATATGTTTCATGCAGGGGCAACCTGGAGGAACAACATCCTTAGCGTAAATGCAGTTTACAGTCATATCAGCTCACAATTCATGGATTCGGCAAACAGCCCTGATACTGATAAATATGTAAACAACATTCCCTCTTACGGCATTTTTGATCTTAAAGTATGGCATACATTCGGCTCAGGTTTCACAGTCAGCATGGGTGTGAATAATATGTTCGATATTCAGTATCTGGATAGCTCTTCTAACCGTTCTTTAGGTCGTTACGTTTACACTCAGCTCAATATAGACTTATCCACTTTGGGCTTGTAGATAAGCTCGTCCAGAGTCCTTTTTGGAACATGGTGATTTTGGTCCTGGTCTCTCCAGTATTTAAAGTCACCATTTTTCATCTCTTCTACTACAACTATCTCCTTAGGTTTGCCAAGGGCTATCACCAATATTATTTCCAGATTGTCCGGCAGGTCAAGTAGTATGGAAAGAGGCTCTTTCTTAAATGTACCTATCATACATCCGCCAAAGCCGAGATCGACTGCCTGTAGAAGAATGCTTTGGGCAAAGATGCCGTTGTCGCACGAATAGCTTGCAGATATATCTTTGTCGTGAAGCAGTATTATATATGCTGATGGCCTTTCTCCCTCCTGAGGGCCGTTCCACTCTTTCAGATACCCTGCCCACCCTAGGTTTGGAAAAATCCGGCTGTTCATACTGCGGTCGTTGCAGGCATAGAACTTAATTGGCTGGACGTTTCTCGAAGAGGGGGAGAGGCGTGCGGCCTCTACCATTTTCCTCAGATTTTCCTCTGAGATTTCCTCTTCCTGATAGAACCGTCTGTAGCTTCTGTTTTTAAGAAAGGGTATCATATCTCAAATAGGTTTAATATGTCGCTTATTTTTTCTGCTTTTATAAGTTTTGGATGGTCTATCTCCTCAACTACTTCATGTGCCCATATTATCTCGCAGGGAATGTAAATGGCATTGCCTCCTATCTCCAGCACAGGCTTTATATCCGATTTGAAACTATTTCCGACCATCATGAATTGTCCCGGAGTGATGTTGTGCTGTTCAATTATTCTCTGATAGTTGTCCGAAGTCTTCTCGCTCATGATTTCAATCCGGGAGAAGTATTTTTCAAGACCGGAGCGAGCGATTTTTGACTCCTGTTCCTTAAGGTCGCCTTTGGTTGCAAGGGTGAGCATATATTTTGTTGAGAGTTTTTCAAGGACGCTTTTTACCTGTGGGTAGAGAATCATCTCCTGCCCTATGGTGGCCTTGCCGATCTCTATCAGCTCCAGTATATCGTCATTTGAGAGTCTCTTCCCGCTTATCTGAATGCCACATTCGATAAGGGATATTATAAATGGTTTTGAGCCGTAACCCAAAAGTGGCAGGTTGTCCTTTTCTACCTTGAGAAGAAGGTCATTTGCCTCTTTCGGTGTGCAGTACTTGGACATCATCTTTCCAAAGCGTTCCTCTGCTTTGCGATAGTGGAGTTCGTTAACCCATAGAGTGTCGTCTGCGTCGAATGCTATGAGTTTAATATTGCTGTTGAATTTCTTTTCATTCTTCATAGTGGCAAAAGTACAAAATTTCTCATTCTGAACTGCCGTAAGCTTGCGGACATGCAACCACATTTTCCACACTTTTGCTAAATTATGATTTTTAACCCAATCTGCTCCATCTACTTTTTCATTTGATCAGTTTTTTATTACTGAACTTATTGAAAATAAATTATTAATAGACATGTATTTATAGAGAAATGTTTAACTTTATGTCCAAAAGTTGAAATTATAATCAGCTTACAAGACAGAAATATAAACAGGGGGATAATAAGTACTGACAATACGACTTGACATGACCGAGAATAAACAAAGAATCCTGAAGAATATCTGCTATACCGAACTTGTTTACGATAGGATAAATAAGAAATTGTATACCGACCTCACAAAAAAGCAGATTGAAGAATTCCTGTTTGAAATTCTGGATGAGACTGACGACAGATTCTATATAAAAACAGGAAAGAATTTCTATGTGATGAATACTCAGAAGAACATCAGGATAACTATAAATTCAAATACATATAGAGTAATAACTGTAAATAGAATTAAGAGATGAGTTACGGCGCATGTACGACACTTTCGGCGGAGTAGTCAGCTATGACGGCCATATGGGGATGGGGCTTTCTGTGCGTTGTGTGAAAGATTGATCGTGCACCCCATTCAGGGTTAACAAAAAACGCCTTTGGATATTCAACAGTTACGTGTTAGGGATAAATATTATATTTGCTCTAAATTTGAGCTATGCTAAAAAAATCTTTTGATAAGAGATATTTTGAAGTGCTTTTTGAAACCCACTTTGAGGATTTGATGGCTTTTGCATATGGCTATGTGAGAGATCATGAAATTTCAAAGGACATTGTTCATGATGCTTTTATGACATTATGGAGAAGGAGAGAGGTACTTGACACTAGCTTGTCCCTTAAGGCCTATTTGTATAAGCTGACCCGTAACATGGCTCTCAATTTTTTAAGACATCAGAGGGTAATTCTCACAAATGAGCAGGCAATAATAACTCACGAAAAAGAGGCCAGGCAGGATATGGATGACTATGACAAGTATCTGGACCTGTTGGTTATACATGTCAGAAAATTACCTGAAAAGCAGCAAGAGGTTTTGAATTTGTGCTTTGTAGAGGGCAAGATGTATAAGGAAATCGCAGAAGATCTGGGAATTTCTGTGAATACTGTTAAAACTCATCTAAAGAGGGCCATATTGTATCTGCGGTCTGAATTGAATAATATTTCCTAAAAAAATTTCGGATTTCATGTCACCCATTCCGGGGTGGTGCGTGTATTATTTGCAAACAAAATAATTACATGAGCGAAAATGATAGCGATAATTTAGATTTCCTGAATAGACTTCTATACCACAGGGAAGAATTGTCCAGAGAGGAGATTGATAGCTGGCTTTCATCCGAAAGCAACAGGAAACTATTGGATGAAGCAGCTATGTACAACCGTGCGCTTAGTAAATTTCAACATATCTCGGATAAGGAGGATGAGCGTATACGTCTCATGAGCAGGATAAAATCGCCAAGGCAAAAGCTCTTCCGTTGGGTTGGTTACGCGGCTTCTCTCTTGATAATAGTTTCAGCGGGGGTCATCTTCTATATGAGCAACTCCGGTAACAACCCTGAGAAGTTGTCAGTCCAGGAGAAGGTAAACCCAGGAGGATTCAAGGCGGAATTGATATTGCCCAATGGAAAAACGGTCATGCTCTCTGCAAAGGGAAAATATGTTGATACATCTAAGAATGTGGTTGTCCAGAATGAAGAATCCAATGGTCTTGTCTACACTAAGAATGATGCGGGCACAGTAAAATCGGAGAAAATCTATCATACACTTAAAGTTCCTTTGGGTGGTTTTTATCCTCTTTCACTTTCGGATGGAACCAAAGTCTGGCTGAATGCCGGTTCAGAATTGAAGTATCCCGTTGAATTTAATGGAGATGTGCGAGATGTTTATCTGCACGGCGAGGCCTATTTTGAGGTGAAAAAAGATAAAATCCCATTTATTGTTAATCTGGAAGATAGTAGAATAGAGGTGCTGGGAACCTGCTTTAATGTTAATGCATATAAAGAGAATGCCAATATCCTGGCGACTCTGAAAAGCGGATCTATAGCTTTTTATTCTGAAAAAGAGAACAATAGAACAGTCATAAAACCTGGGCAGCAGTTAAAAATGAATGCCAGTACGGGACAGACATCTGTCAGGGAAGTGGATGCTGACTCATACACTTCATGGACTGAAGGAATGTTCAATTTCAATGAGATGACCTTGGATGAGATTATGAAGGTCATTGCCCGGTGGTATCAGGTGGATGTTGTATTTAGAAATGAAAAGATCAGACATGACCAGTACTATGGTAAGATGCCTATGTATTCGGATATAGAGGATGTGTTAAGAAAAATAGAAATGTCTGGTAATGTGAAATATAAACTAGAAGGAAAAATGTTGACAATTACTGAAAGCAAGAACGGGATTAATTAAAATCCCGTTCTCCACAAAAACGTGTCGGCCAACACATTTTTGTGAATTTTTAATATAAAAACCAAAACAAATGTATGAAAAAAAACTCGGATTCATTGCCATTTTCTTTATGGCAATCAATGCTTGACAGATGCTTAGGCAAAGTTAAGAAAGCAAGGCTTTTATTGTGTGTGATTGCTTTGTTGTTATCCACAAACAATTACGCTCAACAAAAGGTTACTCTGACAATGAAAAACTCCACTCTCAAGGAGGTTTTCACAGCTCTGGAAAAGGAGACCGGATACACGTTCTTCTATAAGATGGAGTACCTGTCATCATCACAAAAAATTGAAGTAAATGCGAATAAAATGGACTTCTCCGAATTAATGAAGACCATTCTAACTCCATTTGGACTGACTTTCAAGATTGATGACAAGGTGGTGGTAATCTCTCCCAAACCTAAGGCTCCTGAAGCAAAAAAAGAGATTGTAATTGCAGGCAAGGTGGTTGATAATAGCAACTCAACCTTGCCTGGGGTTGCTGTAATGGTGAAAGGTACAAAATATGGTATGTTCACTGATATTGGTGGCGAATTTTCATTCGCTGTTCCGGAGCAGAAAGATATACTTCTTAATTTCACCTTTTTGGGGATGAAGCCCCGGACATTGAGATACTCCGGGCAAAGCAACATGCTTGTAGTCATGGAAGAGGATAGTACTAACTTAAAAGAGGTTGTAGTAACAGGATACCAGGTTATTGATAAGAAACGAGTAGCCGGGGCTGTAAGTACAATCAAGGCGAAAGACCTTTTTTTTGATGGTATTTCAAATCTTGAACAGGCTCTTCAAGGTCGCCTGCCAGGTATGGTTGTTACAAATTCAAGCGGTTTGACTGGAGTAAGACAGAGTGTTCGTGTCAGAGGAACCTCGACTCTTATGGGAAGCCAGGAGCCTATATGGGTTGTTGATGGGATAATTCAGGAAGATCCTCTCCCTTTTGAAACCAAGGTGTTGGATGCCCAGGGGGGGATAACTGAAAATAATTTTGAATTTATCAGGAGTTTTGTCGGAAACTCCATCTCATGGCTCAATCCAAGTGACATTGAATCTATAACCGTACTCAAGGATGCTTCTGCTACAGCTATTTATGGAGTGAGAGCTGCAAATGGTGTGATAGTGATTAATACAAAACTGCAAAAAGGCGGTCCCGCAAAGATCTCATATTCATTCGGACTCAATGTAGGAGAGAGGCTGACCTATAAGAAACTTGAATTAATGAATTCGAAGGATAGGGTGGCGGTTTCGAGGGAGATATTCCAAAGGGGGCTTATTTCCAACTGGAGCAATAACAATATCGGATATGCAGGCCTTCTCAACCAGTATCTCAATAAAAATATAACACAGGATGAGTTCAATCAAGGAGTGGCTAAACTTGAGACGAATAATACTGACTGGTTTGACATACTTTTCAGGAATCCTGTAAGTCACAATCACACTCTCAGCATGTCCGGCGGTTCTGGTAAAACGAGCTATAACAGCTCCATTAATTATAATTCCGTCAAGAACACGGCTATAGGTAATCAACAGGAATCCTATTCTGCCAATATTGGCATTTCCACTTATTTCAGTGATCGTTTCAGAATGTCGTTCAGATTGTCTGGATCTCATTCAAATGTGGATGGTTTCAAAAAGGTGAGCCCTTACTCATATGCTTCTACAACCAACAGGGTAATACCGGCTTATGAGGATGATGGGACACTGTTCTACTACCAGGAAGAATCAAACAGGTTCCTGTACAACTTTATCAATGAGAGAAACGAGACCGGTCTTTCGACCAAGACTACAAATCTGAACACTAACATGAACCTCACCTACAATATAACTAAAGCTTTACGCTATGAGACTGTAGGAAGTTTCAATGTGTCTATGGTCAACGGTGAGTCTTTTGCGACAGAAAGGTCAAACTATATAACAGCAATAAGGAATTATGAATATGGTTCAGAGAAGCCTAATTCCGAGAATGCCAAGAATTCAAAGCTTCCAGTAGGAGGAGAGTATAATTATGACGGGATGAAGACTCTCAGTTGGAACTGGAGGAATGCACTTTCCTATAATGCTGTCTTCAACGATGTGCATGCATTAACCGCCATGGTGGGAGTTGAGATGTCTAGTAAGAAATATGACGGAAACTCGGCTATTGCTTATGGTTATCTTAGATACAGGGGGAAATCCTTTACACAGGTGCCTGTCACCCTCACTAACCCTGTGTCCGGTGCTATTTATGCAAACACTCAGATTGAGAAGTTCTCCAATCAGATAACAGACCGCAAGACTAATAATATGGGCGTTTATATGACTCTCAATTACGCTTATGATAACAGGTATGTGCTGAATTTCAGTATAAGAAACGATGCTTCTAACAGGTTCGGCAAGTATGCAAATGAAAATTTCAACCCTGTATATGCAGGTGGAGTTAAGTGGAATGCCTCCCGCGAGAAGTGGTTCAGTAAACAGAATATTGTCTCTGACTTCAACCTGAGGGCCAGCTTCGGATACCAGCGTAATATTGCGGAAAACTATAGCCCGAGCCTTATTGTTAAAATTCCAAAAGGGTCAGCATCAACGATAACTGACATCAATACACAGGAGGAGCTGCTTAATATAAGCAGTCTTCCATATATCGACCTTCGTTGGGAGAAGACATTCTCTTCAAATTTTGGTATGGACATGGGATTTTTTGACAATAAGGTGATTTTCGGAGCGGATTATTATATTAAAAGGGGTACTGATATGATAACCGTTCTAGCAATTCCTGTTGAATACGGAATTGAGGGAATGCCAGTCAACGGAGGTAGCATGGAAAACAGCGGATATGAACTAAGTGCCATGTTTACTCCGGTTCGTACCAAGGATTTCACTTGGAGCATGAGTGTCAATACCTCAAAAAATCATAACCAGATAACAAAGGTTGGTACTCAGAATGTCACATGGAGAACAGCTGTTTCCGGATCGATGTACAAGGAGGGTTACTCTTCTTCTGCCTTCTGGGTTTTCAAATGTGACGGCATTGACCAGAACACCGGTTATCCTATTATTGATCTTAAAACAAAAGAGGGTAGTGATCCTGCAAACGACCCGACATCATATATGGTTTATGCAGGTAAAAGGGAAGCTGATTTTACAGGTGGTCTGAATTCTCAGTTCAGATACAAGCAACTAAGTCTTTCTTTAAATTTCAGTTTGATGATTGGAGGTAAAAAGCTGCTTAGCCAGGCATATAAATCAAGCACTTTGCCAAATGAATATGATAATTTCTCTACTGAACTTCTGAACAGGTGGGTACCCGGTGACACTGACGCCACTTTCCCCGGACTTCCTGATTCAAATGTAAAGAGCAATGTGCTGTTGCCTGGAACATCCAATTTATACACAAATGTCTATGAGATGTATAATTACAGCACTGCCAGGGTGGTAAGTGCCTCAACATTGAGATGTAACAATATATCATTGAATTATTCTCTGTCGGAGAAGATTGCCAAGTTGGTGTTCTGCAAGTATATCACATTCGGAGCAAGCATGTCTAATCCGTTTGCATTTGTAAGCAAGGATTTCAGGGGCAGGGATGCTGAGGTGGCCACAGGAAACCAGCCACGTACCAGATCATACAATTTTAATCTCAGTTTAACTTTCTAATATGAACAATATGAGAAACAATATAATAACCTACTTTTTGGGTCTTGTCTCACTTTTTGCACTGAATGGATGCAAGGACTTTCTGAAAGAATCAAGTCAGGATGAGATCATTCCTTCTACGGTGAGCGACATGAGGTCGGTAATGTACAGAGAGGCTTATCCTTATCAATTCTCTTGTGATAACTATCTCCCTTTGCTTACTGATGAGATGGTTTGTAATGGGTTGAATTATAGTAGTTATGCCACTATCCTTCAAAACGGGACACCAGTATTTACCTTCAATCCGGAGATGTTCGACGGTACTGAAGTGTTTCCTGCAAATGAAAACTCATGGAAAAAATATTATGAGAAGATTAAGGGATGCAATGTGGTAATTGGACAAATGGTAAATGTATCCGGCTCCGAGAAGGACAAGAACGCTCTTCTTGGCCAGTCTCTCTGCCTTAGAGGGTATTACTACATGAAGTTGGTACTTCTTTATGGACAGGCTTATACCGGAACAGGTGTAGACCCAAGTGTGTCGTTGGGTGTTCCGCTTATTCTCTCAATGGATGTCAAGGATGAATTCCCTTCTAGAAACACATTGAAAGAGGTATATGATCAGATAGAGAAAGATCTTACAAGAGGAGCCGCGCTTCTTGAGGAGAATTATATCTCGGAGACAGCTTTCAGGGTTGGGCATGTGGCTGCAAATGCGCTGCTGACAAGATTCTATCTTTATAAAGGTGATTTTGTAAAGCTTATTCAGTGTGCCGATAAGGCTATATCTGATGGTCCGGCTTTGACTAACCTGGCTTCTCTCGGTACCAATTATACCATATTTGACCCGGCAGGAAGTCCTGAGGTTATATGGGTATATGGGGCCTCACTTTCAAGAAACGGCACCTACTTTACAACCTCATACTCTACTGCCACCGGTCCTATCCCTTTCACTGTATCGGATAATCTTATAGGAATGTATGACTCTGCCAATGACCTTAGATATAACTCCTACTTCTACTATGAGACTAATAAGACCACAGGTATGAAGACCGCTATAAGAGGAAATAAAATCGGGCAGAATGTATCTAACTTCGGAGAGCGCGGGATCCGTATTGGAGAAGTCTATCTGAACAGAGCAGAGGCTGCGGCCAGATTGTTCAAGGAAAAAGGAAACGCAGAGTACCGCACTCAGGCCCTCTCTGATTTAAACACTCTTCGTAGAAACAGGTATAAAACAGGAACATATTCCGATGTAAATATTTCTGATCCGAATGACCTTATCTCATTCTGCCTAGCTGAACGTCAGAGAGAACTCTGTCTTGAGGAGGGTTTGAGGTGGTACGATATAAAAAGGCTGGGACTCTCTGTCTCGCACAAGTATGTCAATCAGGAGGGAGCGGTCTCAGATCACGTGCTTGAGGCCGGCAGCAAGCTTTATGCGCTGCCTATCCCTTATGATGCGATTAACAGGAATTATAAGTTAGTACAAAATCCAAGATAACAAGAGATGAAAAAAATATACTTAATTGCAATCCTACTTCTCTCGGGGTTATTATACTCGTGCGAGAAAGGTGAAGGCACTCTGACTCCTTCAGGTATAGAGGAGGGATATCACATGCCTCAGGGGAATAATCCATTTGATGCGACAATAATGGGTTATTATGAGAAATACGGCTCATGCTTCCTCTATAATTTTACAGACAAAGACACTTACTGGACCCCTTCGGGCTGGAAGAATGGTGTTACAAGCTCAACAATGACGGGTGGAACTCCAGGGTATCTTGTAACCCCTGCAGAACCGGAATATATTCCGCAACAGTTGGCTCTTATAGAAAAATGTTGGCTGAATTTATATTCGGATGCCTTTTTGAAAAAATTCCTGCCATTAAAAATTATGTTATGCTCGTCAGTGTCAACGGTTACTTTGTTATTCACCCCTTCTCCTGCACATTATGGGACGACCCCTGTAGATGCATATTTCAACTACGACAATATATGTGTAAATTATGGAAATGAGAGTGTGCTGACCATGAATGCAAGCAAGGAGTTGGCATTGAGCCGCACATTGAGCAGATTGTTTGTTGAACTTATTGTCAGCAGAGGTATGAGCTCTCCTTCCGATTTGCCGGCTTTTACATCCGTTGTCTCCTATTCTGGCCTGAGCAATCTGAAGACGGTTTCGGCCGGCTTCGCCAGGGGTTTCTTCCCTATGCCGTCCAGTACGACTTCAACTATAGACTGGAAGAAGTTCATGCTGCTGATGGTAAGCTATCCTGAGTCGTATCTATACAGGAACAAGGCTATCACCAATGACAGCTGGGATACAACTGAAGCCGCCTGGGAGGGCATATTAAATCCCACCAAGGATACCAAAGGTCTGATGAAAAAACGTTATGACATGGTTAGAAACTATTTTATCGAGAAATACAATATGGATCTTCAATCCATTGGTAACAGATTCAACTATTAATGAGAAAAATAATTAGCGCAATTGTCTTGCTGCCTCTCCTTTTCTGCTTCATGTACGAACTAAGAGCCCAAAACAGAGAAGGAGTGGCGGTAAGCTCCTCTTTAATTAAAGAGGGGACAATTATTGACAGTGGTTTTATAAGCACTTTCCAACAAGAGGGGAAATATTACCTTATTATCCCCGAATCGATACTTGACAGGGACATCCTTGTCACAATAACAATACTGAGAGGATCAGCATCCAAGGATAAGGATCCGGAAATGCGTTTCGGTTATGGAGGCGACTCTGTCTTTGAGAAACTTATCAGAATCATCAAGAAGAAGGACAATATTGAAATAATAAATCCACGTTTGCTATACGAAGGCATACCGAACTCAATATACAGTTCATATTTAAAGTCTTTTGATGGGACAGTTATCACAACAGCACCTATTATCGAAAAAAGAGATTCCGGTTATGTAATTGATATTACTGATCTGATGAAGGAAGATACGGAATTATTCTCTCTCAGAGGCTCAAAGGACGAGCTGAAGCTGGGAGAGTATAAGAAGAACCTCTCATATGCATCGGATATTAAGGCTTTCCCTGAAAATATCAACTTCAGTTCTGTAAGGTATTATACTGCAACAGAGAATAGTGAGAAGAAGGATGAGGGTGAGAATTACGGCAATACCGCGTGGGAGGTTGGAGCATGCTGGCTGCTGCTGCCTGAAAAACCGATGAAGCCAAGAGTTTCTGAACCGAGAGTGGGCTATTTTCCTAAGTTCCTCAGAGGTACAGACGAGTGGCATAATTTTGAAAATGGCATACAATCCGGTCTTACTGTTGCAACACGTTGGCGTCTTGAGCCTAAGGCTGAGGATGTGGAACGCTATTTCAAAGGAGAGCTCGTTGAACCTCAGAAACCGATAGTATTTTATATTGACAGGGCCACTCCTGATTACCTTGTGCCTTCATTCATAAAAGCAATCGAGGCATGGCAACCGGTTTTCGAGAAGGCTGGCTTTAAAAATGCCATTCAAGCAAGACTTGCTCCGACTAAGGAGGAAAATCCGGATTATTCTGAGGGAAATGCTCGCTATAATCTAGTATCCTATAAGGCATCACCTATTCCAAATGCTTATGGGCCAATGGTCAACGACCCGAGGTCCGGGGAGATAATAACTTCACATATTGCCATTTTTCACTCTGTGCAAGATCTTCTCCAACGCTGGTATTTTGTTATGTGTTCAGTTGTTGACACAAATGCCAGAGAATATCCTCTCTCTCGTGAGACCATGGGCAAACTTGCCGGAACTGTGCTCACCCACGAGGTGGGACACACACTTGGTTTGCTGCATGATTATATGGGTAGCACAGTTTATCCGGTTGATAGTCTGAGAAGCAAGAGTTTTATCCGGAAAAACGGACTCGGCGCTTCAATAATGGATTACCAAAGGTTTAACTATCTGGCACAACCGGAAGATAGCCTCGAACAGCAGGATTTGTTTCCAAGAATAGGAGTGTATGACAACTACGCCATTGAATGGGGTTATCGTTATCTACCGGACAATCTTGATGTCGTTGCTCAGACTGAGGTACTTAGAAAGTGGGTCGATGAGAAGAGGAAAAATCCCGAACTGCTTTTTGTAAGAGAGAATGATTTGATGGACCCACGTGTACAATCAGAGGATTTTGGTTCCGATGTGATATATGCAAACAGCTTAGGTATAAAGAATCTGAAAGTAATTATGAATAATCTGCAGGCGTGGACTCCCAATGATGATCCAAACTATTTTCCGTTGAGAAGACGATACCTTTCTGTCTTGAATCAATACCACAATTATATAAATCACGTATTGAAAATCATAGGCGGCAGATATATAGACAATCCTGTATTTGACGAGAGTCTTACACTATATAGACCTGTCCCGGCTGATAGGCAACTTGAGGCATTGAAGTTTATAGAAACCAATCTAATTGAGGAACCAGAGTGGCTATATAGGCAGGATATCATGGACAAGGCAAGAATTGACTATTCATATTATGTGCTGGACTTTGTAAGCACCACTTTGGGAAAATTATTCGCAAAATCATCAGAGGTGAAGAAAACCGAAGAGCTGTCAGATGCTCCGAGCAGTTTTGAGCTCATCGTGGAGACCATGTACAAGTCGATATTTGAGTCAAAAACTTCTAAGCAGAAGCTTACCAGATATGAAAGAATGATTCAGAATGAATTCGTCACCAAACTGACTATATTCGGGGAGAATCAGTCAAGTAACGGAAATGGGACCGGAGTTCTCTACAAGAGTATGTTATCCGATATCAAGTCTATCTGCAAGAGTCAGATGGAAAAACTTCCCGGCACTCTGGAAGCATCACATTATCAAGGTATAGCCAATTTCATTACCATCTGGGAGAACGGCAAACAATCATCAATCTTAAATAATTTAAAATAATATATGAAACACAAACTTGTCCTTTTATTATTGGCTATCTTCTTATTACCCTCCGCAATGCACGGACAGGGAAATAACAAGCCATTGAGTTATGGCCAGTTTTACAAGAAGGACACTACTATTATACATAAAGGGTATTATTCGGTATATATTTCAAAGGGTAAATATTATCTGGAAGTGCCTCGTTCTGCATTTGGTAAGGAACTCCTCATGACAATACATGTTGCAGGTGGAATGTCTGCCTTTGTTTCTCCGGCGTCAGGCGTCATCAGGTTTTCAGAGGGAAGGAACAATACACTGGAGATATATAAAAACCTGACCAGAGATGTCGCTTCTGACCCGTCAGAGTCGGAGATGAGTCTCTCTCTTGAGAAATCCGGCTTTATACCGGTGTTTTATACATTGCCCATTTATGCCCGTGGCGATGGGGATAAGTCTGTGATAATAGATATCACAGGAGAACTTGGCAATCCGGCAGGTTTGTTTGCTGTGAGTACATATTCTGGTTTGAGCCATCCTGATCCTGCAAGATCAGGAATAGATACCTGTAAGATAATTGATAATGGTGTGGTATTCAAGGTTCACCGGACTCAGACCGACTATAGGCCGAACCCTCAGACAAAAATAGGTTATGATGAAATTTTTTCATTTAAGCTGGATATTCTGTTGCAGGAATTACCGGAGAGACAATTTTCAGATGTTGAGGCCCATCCTGCATATGGATTCGAGACAGTGACAAAGAATATATATGATACAAGGCAATTCCTGGTTCAGAAAAAAGAGTTCATACAACATTGGGATCTTTCAAAACGCTCCGGCAATAAAATCACAGTCTATATAGACTCTCTCACTCCGCCACCTTTCAGACAAAGTATTGTAAATGCTCTGAAACAATGGGAGATGGCCTTTAAAAATGCCGGGTATAATGGAGTATTCGACATTACTTCAGATCCAGGTAAGGCTCTGCTTGCATATAAGACAATATTGTTCAAATGGGGAAGTGCCTATGGCGATCTATTATCTACAAATATAAGCCACCCGCTCACAGGTGAGATTCTTTGTGCCAAGGTCAATGTAACAGATGCGACTGCGGTTGAAATGCTCCAAAAATATCTCCTTCAGTGCGGATTGATTGACAAGCGTGTTCTCAAGGATATGAATGATTTATCTGTGCGTCAGGATATAATGACATCTCTTGTAGCATCGAAACTGGGAAAGATCCTGGGTATGAAGGAGAACTATGCGGGTTATACCGTATTTTCTATAGATGACTTGCGTTCAGAGGCTAAGTTGAATAAGTATGGGATTTCTGCCTCAATAACACCTACGGTAGGATTTAACTATGTGGCAAGGCCTGGAGATAAAATCAAGCCTGCAAGCCTGCTACCTGTTGTGTCAATATACGATCAGGAAGCAATTGCCTACGCATATAGTGGAAGAAAGAACCCTCCGTCACTGAAATCATCATATTTCACAACAAAAAAGGGAGATCCGTTCTCACAGCCTATGTATCTTTCAAACGACCTTCTGAAATCTGCCCAACTGGGGATAGATAACCTCAAGGAAATATATCCTGATCTGGAGAAAATTGTCCGTCAACAACCATATCCTGAGAATAAGTGGGGCAACGTAGGCATGCTGACAGCAAAGCTCATGATTGTGTACAGTGATTATATAAAACAGGTGGCTTCATTGGTTGGAGGTAAGTCTTCCAGAGCTGTGGTGCAGGGTTACAAAGACTCTCCCATAACATTTGTAGCTGGCGATCTTCAACGAAGTGCACTGGCCTTTTTGGAGAGTGAGATACTGACACAGCCCTCAACATGGTGGGATTATAAGAACAACCTTAAGTCATGCGGGCTGAGCAGTGAGTCATTCCTTATCCAGACATCAAATGATGTGTTAAAGATGGTTATCAAGCCAGAAGTTCTAGGCTCTTTGGTTGAAGCCGAAGATATGAAGGTTGAAGGTGCAATGACTTGTGATGAATTATTCAGATACTTAGACAGGGTTGTTTTTCACGATTTCCGTGATGCTACATTGCTAACCTCTTATCAGAGATCCATACAGCTCAACTTTATTGCAGCATTGGCCGAGACAGCCTCTAAGAATAATATTACGGCTGGCTTGTCTGACAGTACAAATACTCTCCACTCTTATTTATACAGGGTCTCAGAGAAGGTAAACTCTTTGCTTAAGAGTGCTACCACCGAAGAGGGAAAGGAGTACTATGGACTCATGATGCTCCGTCTTAAACGACTTTATTACAACAACTAAACAGCAATTTGATGAAAAAAATTCCATATAACCTGATCATAGTTCTGACTATGATTCTTCAGACTACGTTGTATGCGCAGAACAGAAGTATAGATTTCAGGCACATAACGCTTGAAGAAGCCTTTAAAAATTCGGGTACAACGGGTAAAACAATATTTGTGGATTGTTATACCCAATGGTGCGGCCCATGCAAGGCGATGGCTGCTAATGTGTTTACCGTCGACAGTATTGCTGATTATTTCAATGCCAACTTTATAAATATAAAGCTGGATATGGAGACGGAGGAGGGGAAAAAATATGCCAAACCATACAAGGTTGAGGCATATCCCTCTTTCCTCCTTCTGAATTCAAAAGGTGAGCTTTTGTTTAAATTTGTTGGTGGTATGCCTGCCGATAAATTCATGGCAAAGATCAAAGACGGGTTAAATCCTGAGAATAAGGTAGCCATGATGGACCGAATGTACAATCAGGGTAACTGTGACGGTAAATTCTACAGAGATTATATCGTGCTTAAACTCAGCCTTGTTGAAAGAACAGAGGGTAAGAGGATTGCCTCTGAATATTTTGATAAGTTGACGCATCAGGAGAGAATCAGTCCGGATAACTGGTTGCTGTTTGGACGAAACAGATATGAACGGGAACTCTCGGGGGTAGGCAGCAAAAATGTAGTTTACCTGCTGGACCATTATGAGGATTTTATAAAAACAGTAGGAACTGACTCAGTATACTCAAAAATCGCATCTAATGTCAGACAGACAGCGGACTACGTTTTGAGGGGCTGGTACTTTAAGGATCATGAACGTAATCCTCAGGATTTTATTAATCTGAAAAACAAGGTTGCAAAGACCGGGATTCCCGATAAGTCACAGTACCTTGCGATAATGGATGTGGTGATTGCTGTGGCAGAGAACGATTCTTTAAAGGCAGGAAACATTCTTGCGGACAATATCGGGAACTTTTCCGCCGATAATCAGCAGGTAATGTTCGGTTTTCTGGCATATTTACCACAACACGGGCCGAAGGCACATCCAAGGCTGCTTGATATTGTGAAAGCAGTTTTGAGAAGCGGGAAGCAATCAAATGTAATGAACTATCTGAAATCAGCTTTTCCACCTTTGGAAGAGCTGGAATCCGAGAAATATGATGTACCGAATCTTAAAAATAAAGTGGGAACGACACAAGTCGTTCCCTTCTTTCATCCCAAAATGGATATTTGCTGGTATGTATTCGAAAAGCCGGGAGGAGAGAAGCATTATTACGTTTATGATGCTTTGAAAGGGAAAAGGGAGCTATACAATAAGCATAAAATTGATAGCACACTTAAAAAAGAATACAAAAATTTCAGTCCGGATATGGTATTCTATAATCCGGCTTTTGACAGCAATGGAATTATTGCGCGGGTTAATTATTCCAGTAAACACTATATTTATGATGAATCTCGTAAGTTGCTGGTAAGTGTTGATCCTGAAAAATTCAATCAAAAGCAATTTGGGCTATCTCCGGATAGCAACTTTCAACCAATTATGGAGAAAGGAATTCTTAAGATTAAAAATATTAGCTCAGGGAAAGTCTCAGACCTTTGTATGGATTCTGAGAAAAACCATGAGTTTGCTCTGGCAGACTGGGTGTGGATGGGAAAGGGCAACCGATTCTATATTACACGCGTGGATAAGAGAAATATAGGGACCATGCCCTTACTCTGCACAACTAATAATGGCAGGCCTATTGTCACTACTTACCAATACGAATTACCGGAAGATACAATTGTCGCAAAATCTGAACTTTACATAGGATCTGCCGATAAAGGCAGTTTTATAAAGGTCAACACGGAAAAGTGGCCCGGACAAGAGGTAGAGATTGTCCCGACACCGGATGTTGATGACAGAGTCTTTTTCCTCAGGAAAAATCGGACCAGAAACGAGCTTGAATTATGTTGTGTAAATGTAGAAACAGGGGATGTCAGAGTCTTGATTTCGGAGAAGAGCCATCCTTGTATTAACTATAATCTGTTTAAATGTCATATAATTAATAAAGGAAAAGAGATTTTGTTATGGTCTGACAGAACAGGATGGGGCCATTATTACAGATATGACGGAGATGGACGTTTATTGAATCAGGTAACAAAAGGAGAATGGACAGCGGCTAAAATTGCGAGGATTGACACTGCAAGAAACCAGCTTTTTATTTATGGATATGGAAAGGAGAATTCCCGGAATCCTAATTACGCATATTTATACAAGGTAAAAACGGATGGTAAAAAAATTGAACTTTTAACACCTGACAATGCCACACATAACGTTTTTGTCAGCCCATCATGTAATTTGATTATTGACAATTACTCAAGGATTGATACTTTGCCAGCTATATCTGCAAGAGACGGAAAGGGTAAATTACTTGATATTATTGAACATCCTGATATTTCCAAATTGTTTGAGTACGGATGGAAAATGCCGGAGCAGTTTAAGATAAAAGCTGCTGATGGTGTGACTGATTTGTATGGCATTATGTGGAAACCTTATGATTTTGATTCGTCAAAAATTTATCCGGTTGTATCCCAGGTATATCCAGGCCCGCACACAGAAACCGTGTGGACAGATTTTACAGTATTTGACAGGTACAACAATACAGCCTTGGCTCAGAGAGGGGTAATTGTAGTGTGTATGGGACACAGAGGGGGGAATCCTGTCAGGAATAAGGCTTATGCCTTATATGGATTTGGCAATATAAGAGACTGTGCTCTGGAGGATGATAAATATGGATTAAGTCAGCTTTGCCGTAAGTACTCTTTTATGGATAGTACTCGTATTGGCATATACGGACATTCCGGAGGGGCTATGATGGCTGTAGCTGCTATCTGTACATATCCTGATTTTTACAAGGTAGCTGTTGCCTCCTCAGGGAATTATGACAATCATATTTACAACCGTGAATGGGTTGAGTCCAGCAACGGCGTGGATGAAAACTTTAAACTGAAAGTAAAGACCAACATGGAGCTTATTCCTAAACTTAAAGGCAAACTATTTTTAATTACCGGAGATGCGGATGCAAATGTACATCCGGCACATACTTATCGCTTGGTCAATGCATTAATAAACAATAACAAGGATTTTGACCTGCTAATCCTGCCAGGACAAAGCCATGGTTATGAGAATCCCTATAAATCTTATTTCGAAAAGCGAAAACGAGATTATTTTACAAAATATCTGGTTGAATAACTGCTCCGGACCCGGACTTTCTGTCCGCTTTTATACTCAGTAAAAAGAAAGGAGCTGCCTCTTTAGGCAGCTCCTTAATGTTATATGTAAGATATGTTTGCTATTTGGCAACTCTCTCAAGCCATCTTAACATCACAAGCATTGTTGTGAAAGAGATAAGACAAGCAACAACGAAGACTGTCCATGTCAACCAGATTGGAATACTGTCGTAAAGAACCGCACCAATAAACAGAAGCTGGTTTCCGCATGCAGTGGCGCCAAGCCATCCGCCCTGCATCACACCCTGATACTTAGGAGGAGCAACTTTGGAAACGAATGAAAGTCCAAGCGGGCTGATGAATAGTTCTGCAACGGTAAGTATAAAGTATGTACCTATAAGCAGGAACGGTGTTACAAGTTTTGAATCCGGAAGGCTACCCATTGCAAGGAAATCTTTGTGCAAAGGAAGGTCTGAAACGTATGAACCAACAGCCATAAGAGTAAATGCAGAGGCTGCAATTACCATTCCTATCGCAATCTTTCTTGGAGTGGAAGGCTCCATTCCTTTAGCTCTGAGCCATCCGAAAATTCCCATAATCACAGGAGTTAGGAACACAACAAAGAAAGGATTGATAGACTGGAATATTTCTGCACCCTGAATCGTTACAAAACCAAGATTGATGTTTATACCGCTAAGGTCTGTATACTCCTTTGCAAACATTGTAAGGGTAAGTCCATTCTGATGGAAAGAGAACCAGAAGAAAATAACAACTGCGAATACAGCAAAGAGTGCGTACATACGCTGACGTATCTCCTGAACCGACATTTCAGAGCCAACTGCCTTGTTTCCACCTTGTGCGGCAGGAACTTTAACTCCAGGGAAATTGTTTTTGTTTGTAAGATATATGACCAAAGAGATCAGCATGGCGAAAATTGCAATTCCAAAAGCGTAATGATATCCAGTTGTGAAAACACTTAGATATTTGTCTGCAAAACCTGGAAGATCCATTACAGGAGCGCCACTTACTTGTGTAGCCAGTTCACTGAAACGTTGTGTAGCTTCGGCAGAAAGCGTGCCATCCAGTTGCCCGTGGCACAATGCGGGTAGACTTGCATTATAGGCAAAACCATTATGATTAAGCCACCAGTTACGGATTCCAATCGCGAACAATGGTGCGAAGATTGCGCCAACATTGATGAACATGTAAAACAGCGAGAATCCGGAATCTCTCATCTTTCCGTATTTAGGGTCATCATACATTTGTCCAACAAGTGCCTGAAGATTGCCTTTGAACAGACCGTTACCGAAAGCGATTACGAATAGTCCTGAGCATACAATTGTCAGGAAGAGGGCTTTGTTTGGAACAGGGGTTGGAGTAGGGATGGCCATCATCAGATAACCGATAGTCATTACTACAAGGCCGACAAAAATGGTGCCTTTAAAATTTCTTGTCTTGTCGGCAATAATACCTCCCACCAAAGCCAGGATGTAGATTAATGCATAAAAGATGGAGTAGATCAGACCTGCACTTGTTCCATCCAGGCCGAATTTTGCCTGAAGGAAGAGTACAAGGATCGCCATCATCGTGTAAAATCCAAAGCGCTCACCCATATTCGCAAGAGCTGCTGAAAGAAGTCCTTTTGGATGGTTCTTAAACATAATTGATAATATTTTTAGTTAAAATTTGTCTTTATTCCAACAAAAGTAGTAAAAAATAGATAACTTTGTTAAAAAGTGAAACGTTCGATGGCTAAATTGGGTTATTATTTATTGCTTATACCTTTATATATTTTCTCTCTCATTCCTTTAAAAGTACTCTATCTATTTTCAGATTTCCTTGCTTTTTTTTTAAGGGTGGTCATAAGATACAGATCAGAAGTTGTGCTGATTAATATTGCCAGATCATTTCCGGACTTAAACTACAAAGGGGTAAACAAAATCGCAAGACGATTCTATAGAAACTTCACAGATATATTTGTTGAATTACTTTGGTCGGTTTCTGCCTCAAAAAAAAGTTTCCACTCCAAGGTTGAGGTTGAAAACCCAGATGCGCTAAAAAGTTTTTTCGATCAAGGTAAATCGGTCATTGCGGTTCTTGGCCATCAGGCAAACTGGGAGTGTCTCTCCGTTCTGGATACATCACCATCCGGCTTTTCTTTGGAAGATTACAGGATAGTATATAAAAAACAGAGGAACAAAAGTTCGGATACTCTTATCAAGTGGATAAGGCAGCGCAACAATCCGGGCGAATTTGTTGAATCTAACGAGATTGCCAGATATATGTCCAAACACAAGGATGAACAACTGCTATATGTTTTGCTTGCAGATCAATCTCCGCTGCCTGGTGCAAAATTTGCAGTTAATTTCCTTAACCAGCCTACCCTGATGTTGAACGGTCCCGAGCTGCTCTCAAGAAAATATAACCTGCCGGTGGTATATGTCAACAACACAAGGGTAAGGAGAGGCAGATACAGGGCAAGAATTACCGTTGTTTCAGAGGACCCTTCCACTACAGCAAGTGGTGAGATATCAAAGAAATTTGCATCGCTTCTGGAAGCTGGTATACAGGCTCATCCATCTGACTGGTTATGGTCCCACAGAAGGTGGAAAAGAAGTGTAAATGAATTAAAAAATTCAAAATCCAATAAAAATGAATAGAATTTTAAAATCGACCCTGCTTTCAATTTTTGTTTTCAGTGCAATTGAAGCAGAATCACAGATATTAAGGCCGGGGGAGGTTCTTCCTCAAGGTGCCTTAGTCTACTCACTGCCAAGTACAACTTTGAGATTTGTTGCAGAAGCTGCTCATGAGTCTTTCATTGCAGGCCCTTATGCGAAGTTTGCCCAGAAATATCTAGGTATTCAGGCAAGAGAGGAGAGTGGAGAGTTTTACAAGCTATCCTCTGTGGAGATGACTCCTTATATAGAAGCGGACAACTCTTCCAATATAGCCATTAACCTTGGTTCTTCCAAAAATGCGTCTGCCAACTTCCTGGAATTCATTAACCAAGGTCTGATTATATGGTCGGACTCTTATGCAGGTAAACAGGAAAAGGCCAGCTTCCAGTCCGTTCAGGACAAATCGGTCTTTGCCTCTTCTCTGTCAATATCCAATCTTACTAATGAGAAGAGCATTCTTTACAAAACCGTCCAGACGGTCTCAGGGTTGGAGAGGGTAGCTGTACAACAGAATCAGGTTGTGGAGAAGAGTCTGGAAAAAAGGGCCGAAGAGACTGCCGCCCTTATATTCAAGCTTAGAGCTAAAAAGGTTGATATAATTACCGGAGAGACCGATGCTACTTTCAGCGGGGAAGCGCTTAAATCTGCCATAGATGAGATGAACAGGCTTGAATCGGAATACCTCAGCCTTTTCATTGGCAAAAGTGTTACAGACACTCAACGGATGGGTTTTGATGTTGTTCCATCCAAGGACAACTCCAAGCAGATATATATAGCATTCAGGATTTCGGACAACCTTGGCCTGCTTCCTTCGGACAATCTTTCGGGAAGACCCGTAGTTCTGGAGCTTACTCCAGAGCCTAAAGCAGCTGAGGCCCCTTCAATGGATATCACCAACACAAAAGGGAAGGTGCTCTACCGTAAGCCTGCGGTTATGATAGCCAGACTATTGGATGGCCAGACTCTTCTTCTTCAGTCTAGAACTCCTGTATATCAGCTTGGCAACGTACTATCATTTCCTCTTGAAATTGCAACTGCAAAATAGACATTATCAATATAAATAATTTAATAATAAAGCAATGAGTATTACAAAATTAAATCCAACAAGGGTTTGGAAAAACTTTTACTCCCTCACACAGATTCCTCGTCCTTCTAAAAAAGAGGGTAAGGCTGTACTTTTTATGGAGAAATTTGGGAAAGATTTAGGCCTCGAGACAATCAAGGATGAATTGGGCAACATTATTATCCGTAAACCGGCTACTCCAGGAATGGAGAATAGGCAGGGTATCATACTGCAAGCCCATATAGATATGGTTCCTCAGAAAAACAGTGACAATCCTCATAATTTTGAGACAGATCCAATTATTCCAAGAATTGTGGACGAGTTTGTGTATGCAACAGGAACCACATTAGGTGCCGATAACGGAATGGGAGTAGCGGTGGCTATGGCTGTCCTTGAGGCAAAAGATCTTGTACACGGACCGGTTGAAGTTCTGATCACCATTGACGAAGAGACTGGAATGACAGGTGCTAGGGGTCTAAAACCAGGTTTGCTGAACGGAGATATTCTCATCAACCTTGATTCAGAAGACGAAGGCGAATTATATGTAGGTTGTGCCGGAGGCCTTGACCTTACAGCGACTTTCAAATATCAGAGCGAGCCTGTACCTGCCGATTATGTAGGTATGAAGCTGAACATAACAGGTATGAAAGGCGGTCACTCAGGAATGGACATCGTGTTGGGACGCGGCAACGCCAACAAGACTTTGGTTAGAATATTGCTTCCTCTTATTAAGGAGGCGAATGCAAAGATTGCATCTTTCGAAGGTGGAACACTGAGAAATGCTATTCCAAGAGAGTCTTTTGCAACAATTGCAGTGCCTGCCGACAAGGTGAAAGCAGCAAAGAAACTGGTTGACAAACTTTTCAAGGCTACTGTGAACGAACTAGCAGCACAGGAGTCCAATATCAAGATTACTTTGGAGGAGTGCAAGGTTCCGTCAAAAGTAATTGACGATGTTACTGCATTGAAGGCTGTTCTTGCAATCTATGCTTGTCCTAACGGAGTTGAGAGAATGAGCGATGCAATGGAAGATCTGGTAGAGACTTCAAACAATCTTGCTATAGTCAAGGCTGGTGCAGGAAGGATTGATGTTAAATGCCTTATGAGGAGCTCTGTAGACTCTGCCAAAAACATGCTTTCAACATCCATGTGCTCTGTTTTTGAACTGGCAGGTGCCGATATTAGACTGACTGGCGGTTACCCAGGATGGAAACCCAATATGGACTCTTCAATATTGGCTACAATGAAGGCTGTATACAAAAAACTTTACGGAAAAGAGCCAAAGGTGAGAGCTATCCATGCAGGTCTTGAGTGTGGTATTCTTGGTGGGACATATCCTAACTGGGACATGATATCATGCGGTCCTTCAATCAGATCCCCTCATTCTCCTGACGAAAGAGTTGAAATCGAATCTGTTGATAAATGGTGGAAGTATATAGTAGAGATACTGAAAGCCGCACCTGTAAAAAAATAAATTTGCCGTATCGATAAATTTTATAACTTTGCAGCCCTTTTAAAATTAATTATTAATTAAATCGAGTATGTTAAAACAGTACGAAACCGTTTTCATTTCAACTCCCGTTTTATCTGAGGTACAGATAAAGGAAGCGGTAAAAAAGTATCGTGACTTCATTACCGAAAATGGTGGTGAAATTGTTCACGAGGAGGACTGGGGCCTTAAGAAACTGGCTTATCCCATCCAGAAGAAAACCACTGGTTTTTACAATTTAATCGAGTTCAAGGCAAATCCTGAATTTGTCGCAAAACTTGAGATTCAGTATCGTCGCGATGAGCGCATTATCCGTTTCCTGACATTTGCTATGGACAAACACTCTGTTGCTTATGCAGAAAAGAAGCGTGCAAACAAAGCAGAAACTAAAAACTAAGGAGGTCAAATCATGGCAAGTCAAGTAAACAACGAAATTCGTTATCTAAATCCTCCAACTGTAGAGGTTAAGAAGAAAAAATACTGCCGCTTTAAAAAAGCCGGTATTAAGTATGTAGACTACAAAGACGCAGAATTTCTCAAGAGATTCCTAAACGAGCAGGGAAAAATTCTTCCTCGCCGTCTAACAGGAACTTCCTTGAAATTCCAAAAGAAGGTTTCACAAGCCGTTAAACGTGCCAGACACCTTGCTTTATTACCATATGTAACAGATTTATTGAAATAAGCTAAGAGAGAATATGGAAATTATATTAAAACAAGACGTTCCCAATTTAGGGCATAAGGATGATATCGTTACAGTCCGCAATGGTTATGCCTCAAATTATCTGATTCCTCAGGGCTTTGCAACAATGGCTACAGTTTCAGCTAAAAAAGTACATGCAGAAAACATGAGACAACGTGCTCATAAAGAAGCTAAGATACGAGAAGAGGCTGTTGCACTTGCAGCTAAATTGGAAGGAATTCAAGTTACATTGGCAACAAAGGTAAGCTCAAGCGGCAAGATCTTTGGTTCTGTCAACAATATTCAGGTTGCTGATGCTCTTGCAGCTAAGGGATTTGAGATTGACCGCAGAAACATTGCAATCACAGGTGAAGCTAATATTAAAGAGGTTGGTGTCTATGAGGCTGTTGTGAAATGTTATCGCGAAATTAAGGCTAACATCAAGATAGAGATTGTAGGGGAGGAGTAGTCTTAAAACTTATATATTCAAGGCCATCCTTTCGGGTGGCCTTGTTTTGTTAAATAGCGATATTATTTGAATAATCATTATTTCGTGTTATATTTGTAATAGAGGTTTTGAATCTATTGTTAAACTATAAAATCTTATAAAAATGAAGAAATTTCTAACATTAGTATTATTGTTTGCTGCTGTTGCAACATATGCTCAAAAGGCAGAAACAAAAACCGACAGTAAGCGTGGTCCCTACCTTACAAATGGTTTTTTTGACAATTGGTTTATTTCAGTAGGGGGTGGTGTCCAACTCTACTATGGTGAGTTTGATGGAGACCTTAGCAATAAAGACCGTTTTTCTCCCGCCTATGATATATCCCTGGGTACATGGGTTACCCCGTCTGTTGGTTTAAGAGCCCAATTTGCAGGTGGAGGAGTGAATGGTGCTGTCAGAGGGGCTGTAGGGAAATACAGAGAAGGTTTAGTTGGCTGCACTGGCTGCTACAAGGAAAAATTCAACATGTTCAACCTACATGGTGATTTCCTTTGGAATATTTCCAATACAATCGGAGGTTACAGGGCAGACCGTTTCTGGGACTTGGTTCCTTTTGTAGGAGCAGGTTATGCAAAGTCATGGAAAGAGGGAACAGGCCATCGTGAGAAAGAGGTAGGTTTTACAGCCGGCCTTATAAATCAATTCCGTCTATCACCTTCGATCGATCTTAACCTGGAGCTTAAGACATTACTGGTTAACGAGCAATTCGACGGTTATTGGATTGGTAATGGTATAGAGGAATTGCCAACTGCAACAATTGGGTTCTCATACAATTTCCCTAAACGCACATTTGATCGCCCTGAAAAGCCTATTATTCCTGATTATACTCCATACACCTCAAAGATTTCTGATCTTGAGAAACAGATTGCTGCCTCAGATGCAAAAGCTAAACAGCTTGCAAATGATCTTAATGCAGAAAAAAATAAAAAGCCGCTCACAGTTACAAAGACTGATTATATAGCTTCTCCTATGGCGCTTTTCTTCCCTTTAAACGGATCCAAGCTGACTGAGAAGGATCTTATCAATCTTGGTAATTTTGCTGATATGATCAAGAAATCAGGCAACAAGTTCAAGATTCTCGGTTCTGCAGATAAAGCCACAGGCAACAAGAAGGTTAATATGAAGTTGAGCAAGGATCGTGCAAACAGTGTATATAATGCACTTGTAAACAAATTTGGTGTTAATCCGAGCCAGCTTGAGGTTATTGCCAAAGGAGATCAGGACGAACCTTATAGCAAGCCAGTTCTAAACCGGGTAGTTATCCTGCAATAATTGCAGATTGAGTTTATACTTTAATCAAGCTGCCTCAAAAGGGCAGCTTTTTTTGTAGCTTTGATTTGATTAAATTTTATGTTATGAATACAACTGAAGTTCCATTTAAAGGCTTTAAGACGAATGGGTTCTTGATGCTCTTCCTGAATTTTTTGCTGATTCTATTATCAGCAGGACTTTTATTTACTATCCCATATTTTGGGGATTGGATAATTGCCTTGTCTGTCATCGGTTTTGTAAAAAGTATGTTTATATGGGCAGGATTTTTTGAGCTTGAGCCAAACGAAGCAAGGGCGATGGTTTTCTTTGGAAAATATAAAGGGACCTTTAAAGAGACTGGTTTTTTCTGGGTTAATCCCTTCATCACAAAGAAAAAACTTTCTCTCAGAGCCAGAAATCTGGATGTAAAGCCTATCAAGGTAAATGATAAAGTGGGAAATCCTATTATGATAGGGCTTGTGCTTGTGTGGAAACTAAAGGATACATATAAGGCAATGTTTGAAATAGATGCTCAGACAATGGCTACAACCTCTGCTACAGGAGCCGGAGCCTCTACCGGAGGACTCCAGACAGTAAGTAGTCGTATGAACGCCTTCGAAAATTTCGTCAAGGTTCAGTCCGACGCGGCACTAAGGCAAGTTGCAGGACAGTATGCATACGATGACAATGAGGGAGATAAAGATTCCCTCACACTCAGAGGTGGTGGAGAAGAGATAAACCATCAGCTTGTCCTTGAGCTTAACAACCGACTTTGCATGTCTGGTTTGGAAATTCTTGAGGCTAGGATAAATTACCTGGCTTATGCTCCTGAAATAGCAGCAGTGATGTTGCGTCGTCAACAGGCATCAGCAGTAATAGCTGCAAGAGAGAAGATTGTAGAAGGAGCTGTATCTATGGTTAAAATGGCTCTTGATAAAATAGAGAAAGATGAAATTGCAAAGTTTGACAAGGAGGATAAAGCCCGCATGGTTTCAAACTTGTTGGTTGTACTTTGTGCCGATGAAGCCGCGCAACCGGTAATAAACGCAGGCAGTTGACCCTTTTGCTTGAGCTTAACTATAAAAAATAGTTGCATAACTAAAAAATATAGTTATATTCGCATGACAAATATATGAATCATGCAAAAACTTACAGCCAAGGAAGAGGAACTTATTAATCTCTTCTGGACAAAAGGACCACTTTTTGTTCGTGAAATACTCGAATTTTATGAAGACCCTAAGCCCCATTTCAATACACTCTCTACAATTGTGAGAGGTCTGGAAGAGAAGGGTTTTCTTGATCACAAGTCTTTTGGTAACACCTATCAGTACTTTGCTGTAATCTCTCAGGAGGAATACAAAAACGGAGCGCTGAACAATGTTGTGAGCAAATACTTCAAAAACTCTTACCTTGGAGTAGTCTCTTCGTTTATAGAGGAGGAGCATATCTCTTTGGATGAGCTTAGGAAACTTATTGAAAAAGTTGAGAAATCATCTAAAGCCTGATTAAAATGGGAGATCTGTTTGTCTATATACTGAAATCCTCCATATGTCTGGCGGTTTTCTATCTTTTCTTCAAACTGATGCTCTGCAGGGAGACCTTTCATAAGTTCAACAGAATAGTGCTGCTCTCTCTCTTTTTACTCTCATTTACCATACCATTTATAGAGATAACTCTCCAAAAGGAGACGGCGTATACAGGTCTTTCGCTGAATCTTGATGCCATTATGGCTATGTCCCAGAGCCAAATCCTGGATGGTGCTGCAGAAAATGCCTCGACGCAGGATATATGGCTGATTGCCATATTGGTTGGCTATTTTCTCGGCTTGGTCATCTCTGTTGCATATGCAGCCTGGTCTTTTATCCGAATGTTTTTACTTATCCGTTCAAAATCTGCCAGAAAAATAATTCTCTCAGACAAAATAGTTCTGATAATTCATAACAAGGATATTGCACCATTCTCTTGGATTAAGTTCATAGTTATATCTGAAAATGATTATAACGATAGTGGCAAGGATATAATAACTCATGAAATAGCTCATATTTCCAGATATCACTCCGTAGATCTTTTAATTGCAGAGGCTGTAAAGATAATACACTGGTTCAATCCGGCAGTTTACCTGATGAAACAGGAACTGCAGAACATACATGAGTTCCAGGCTGACGAAACAGTCATCAACAATGGCATCGATGCAAAACAATATCAACTATTATTAATTAAAAAAGCTGTTGGCCCTAGGCTCTACACTATAGCCAACAGCTTTAATCACAGTAAACTTAAAACCAGAATTACCATGATTTCAAAGAAAAAATCAACCAAGATGGCAGCACTAAAGGCTCTCTTTGTGCTCCCTTTGTCAGCATTTGCCATAGTGGCATTTGCATCGGAAGAGGTAACCTCAAAAATGGAGGCTATTTCCAACACCAAAATTACAGAAATTTTCCCGCAGGACACAATCAAAAAAGCGGCAAATGCAATTAAAGTCAAAGACACTACCATTGTTTTACATACTAAAACAGTCACAGACGGAAACACAAAAGAGGTTAAAGTAAATCTTACAACCTCTCCAAGTAATAACCGACTGATCATTATAAATGGTAAAGAGTGTGACAGGGATATTTATACTGCGATAAATAGCGAGTATATAAAACAGAAGACAATATATACTGGAGCAAAGGCTGTTGAACAATATGGCGAAAAGGGGAAAAACGGTGTGATTGTAGTAACCTTAAAGAGTGACAGAGAATTGTATAATCCTTCTGAAGTGAAATTTGATCTTAACCAGAAGGACGTTATGTATAAGGTTAATGGTGTCACCGTAGAAAAAAAGGAGGCTATGTCAATTGATCCAAAGACCATCAAGAGTATTGATGTTTTGAAAGGTGACAATGCCGTGAAGGCGTATGGGGAAAAAGCCAACAATGGAGTTGTGATGATTCATTTGAAGGATGCAGATGACTATAAGCGGGAGGAATCCAGAAAAGAGACGGTTACTGTTATAGATCTAAAGAGTGCATCTAATAAACCTCTTTATGTTGTCAATGGTGAAATCAAAACCGGCATGGACATTGGGTCCTTATCTCCAGACTCAATAAAATCGATCTCTGTCCTTAAGTCAGAGGCGGCTATCAAGAAATATGGGGAGAAAGCAAAAGAGGGTGTGATTGAGATTATTCTTAAGTAGATAAACTTTTATAAGCACATAGTGGAAGCCGATTGGTTTAATGTATTGTAAATCTGTCGGTTTCCACTTATTTTGTCGGGTTGGTGCATAATCTTGGACAAATATTTTAGCTGAAGAAAAAAAGTGATTAACAGATTTTTTTTCGTACCTTTGATACCTTTATTGTAAGCATATTATAGTTAAAATATTACAAAATGAAACAAGATCTTCAAATTTCTGAACTGATTAAGAAGGAGGAGAACCGTCAACTTCATGGCATTGAACTTATCGCATCCGAGAACTTTGTGAGCCCTCAAGTGCTGACAGCACTGGGGTCTGTACTGACAAATAAATACGCTGAAGGATACCCAGGGGCAAGATATTACGGTGGCTGTGAGGTGGTGGATCAAGTAGAGCAATTGGCAATTGACAGGATTTGCCAATTATTTGATGCTGAATATGCAAATGTTCAGCCTCATTCAGGAGCCCAGGCCAACATGGCTGTTTTCATGGCTTGCCTTAACCCGGGAGACACTTTTATGGGTCTTGACCTAGCTCACGGCGGTCACCTGACTCATGGCTCTCCAGTAAACATGTCTGGAATTTTATACAATGCAGTTGCTTATCAGGTCGATGAAAAGACCGGACGGGTTGACTATGACGATATGGAGCGTAAGGCACTTGAGTACAAGCCAAAACTTATTGTTGGTGGTGCATCTGCTTATTCAAGAGAGTGGGATTGGGCGAGAATGAGAGCAATAGCAGACAAGATCGGAGCCATCCTTATGGTGGATATGGCACATCCCGCAGGTCTTATTGCAGCCGGACTTCTTGACAACCCTGTAAAATACGCTCATATTGTTACTTCTACAACTCATAAGACATTGAGAGGTCCTAGAGGTGGCATAATATTGATGGGCAAGGATTTTGAAAATCCATTCGGCATCTTGACTCCAAAAGGAGCCGTTAAAATGATGTCCGCTGTATTGAACTCAAGCGTATTCCCAGGCATTCAGGGTGGTCCTTTGGAACATTGCATTGCTGCAAAAGCTGTCTCTTTCTTTGAAGCATTACAACCGGAGTTCAAGACATACCAGATTCAGGTTAAGAATAATGCTGCTGCAATGGCTGCTGCTTTTGTTGAGAAGGGATATAAGATTATTTCAGGTGGAACAGACAACCATTTGATGTTGATAGACTTGAGAAGCAAGTTCCCGGATCTTACAGGTAAGGTTGCTGAAAAGGTCCTTGTCACAGCCGACATTACAGTCAACAAGAATATGGTTCCATTTGACTCACGCTCACCTTTCCAGACTTCCGGTATAAGAGTCGGGACACCGGCTGTAACATCGCGCGGCTTAGTGGAGAAAGATATGCCATTCATTGTTGATCTTATAGACAGAGTGCTATCTAATATAGATAATGAACAAGTTATAGCAGATGTAAGGGAGCAGGCAAGAAAGAAAATGCACGGTCTTCCTTTGAATATCTGGTAGAAAAATTATTTGGTTAAAGCCCTAGGCTTTCTGGATATGGGCAGGTCAGCAGGTTGACCTGCCTTTTTTGTTTCCTCCTTTGGCCCAAAATAGATACCGGTCTGCATGAATGTAGGTCTTTCTACGCTTAGAGAAAAAGAAATCTGGGAAGGTCTTATTGTCCTGTTGCATACATCATGACGGTTCTTAGGCCGGTCACTTTCCAACCAACGGAATCCTTTTAGTCTTTGTTTCTCTTCAGCTAGTTTATAAAGAGGATATGCGTCACTTTTAATGCTTTCGAAATACCGGATTCTTTCTATCTTTTTCTTCTCTGCAAAAGTTGCGCTCATAGTCTTGCACTCCTTCTCGTTCATCGTAGTAAGTACGCTGTCCTCGGCAAAGAAAAACAGGATGGAGACACCCCCGAAAGCATCGAATCTGCTGAGTTCTCCGGATTTGAAGAATGCAACCACATCTGCGCTTTTTATCTGATCAAAATGGGTGGAGTCCTCCTGCATTACAACGAAGGCAGAAGAGTTAAGCTCTGCCCTTGCCAGCTTGCCGTTGGAAATTACGACCTGAACACTGTCTGAAGTCATCTGATTTTTATCTGTCCAGATTACTGGATCCTTGAACATTCGGATGAGAGAGTCCAGGGAGTTGAATCTTAAAGAATCACAAATACACTGAATATCGCTTTTGAAGAGCTTTATATTTTTGTTTGCGTAGAGAAATTTTATGGAAGTAGTGTCAACAACAGGCTTCAGAGAATCAATCTTATGTGTAAGAGAGTCACTTTTCGGAACGAGCGAGTCTACGGGTGGCAAAAGAGTCTCCTTTATTGTGGAGGGAGGAGGGATAGTATCCTTGACGGGTCCCGGCAGCACTTTTGCTGGGGGAGCTCCTTTTCCCTTGGATGGTCTCTCCGGTTTATCGGATTTGTTTCCACCGCGAGCATTGACAGGGCTACTTTTAGGAGCATTATTTGGCGTGTTTGCCGGTAAATTGGCAGGAGCTTTTGGCTGGACAATCTTGTTCTTATACATATCGGCGATAGCATCCTTTTTGCTTAAATCCAACCGGGACTTTGATTGTGCTATTGTAGCTGAATCCACCTCATTTTTTGGGATGGTGCGATAATCAATTGTATCTGCCGAGAAAAAAAGAGTGTCTGAAACCCCGTTCTCCATTGAGTACGAAGCAACACTTGGTCTGTTTGTAAGCAATACCTTGAACGGTTTTTGCCGGAACTTTGCATAATCCGAGAAGATATATGAGGAGTGGGCAGTGTCCAGGATCTGGATATTATTGAATAATTCAGCCTCAGCCAAGGTTTTGTTGTAGTTCAGCGTATCGGCCCAGATTTCATTCTCTTTTGTCTTGATATACACATCTTTGGTAAAATGGAATAGCTCAGCTTTACGGTCGTACCATCCCCCCTTGGCAAAAAGGAAACCGTCATTCTGCCATGCATAGGTGTTGCTTAGAAATTTAGCCTTTCCTTCGTTGGCAAAATATGCAAGAGAGTCCGCTGATAGCTGAATTGAGTCCGAGTTCATCTGAACCTTAGACTGGAAGAGAAATTTTTCTTGCTTGCCATAATAGAACCCATTAAGACTTTCAATTGTACTGCCATCTTTATTCTTCATACAGCCTCCGTTGTAAAACATGGCCATACTGTCTTTTGTGTAGTAATCCAGATAATGAGTTCTTAACCTGTTTTTTTCCTTATCCACCATCTCCACCAATTGCCCTCTCACCTCGGCCACTGACCTGTCAGCAATATATTTTATATTATCGCTGGTGAGTGTTGTAGAGTTCTGGATGATCTTTACGTTGCCAATTGCATCAATTATATTGGCCTGCACATCCCATATGGCCGAATCGCATAATATCAAGGCATTGTTGTGGAGGAACTGTGCCGGTCCTATTACTTTTCTATAACTGATTCCGTTTATCAACTCAATCTTTGCAGACTTGGCATCGATGAGTCTGACCAACCTCTCTTCCTGCTGTTCAAGAGGTCTGACTTGTGAGAACAACAAAAGGGGAGACAGAAATAATATCAGAATGGTGAACCGCCGTAACATTATTTAATCCAGCCCTCCCTCTTAAACGGACATTTTGCGAAAAGAGGATCTATCCGTATAAATGTACTCGCCTGTTTCTTTGTGATGAATTCATCAATAGCTTTTTGGGCAGATTGATTTTTAGCACCATTAAGAAGAACTGAGAAATCATCCTTGAACGTGGCAACGTGTGAAGGAATAACCTTCTCCAGCTTGATTATCTTATAAACAGTATTCCCGTTTCTTCCTTCATTATCGGTAGATTCAAATGGCTCTGAAACTTCACCTACCTTAAGGTCTTTTAAAATGGCATAATCCTCTTTTTTCAACATATCCTTGTCGAAATAGGTTGAACCGGAGTTCTCTTCTGCAACCAAACCCCCATTTACAAGAGTCTTTACATCCTGAGAATATCTCCTGGCAGCTAAGTCGAACCGGATGCTGTCTGCTACAATTTGTTTTCTTAGGCTGTCAAGTGTGGAAAATGCTTTTTCGCGGTCTATATTTGTATAGACGGGCTTGAGCAGAATGTGTCTGGCGTTGAACATATCTCCCTCTTTCTCTATAAGCTGGATAAGATGAAATCCGTCCGGAGTCTCAACAATTTGTGAAACCTGACCAACTTTCAGTGACATTGCGGCATCTGAAAATGCAGGCCAGTAAAGTTGTTTTGAGGCCATACGAAGTTCTCCTCCTCTTGAAGCACTGCCTGGATCCTGAGAGTAAATGGCAGCAAGGGTGCTGAATTTTTCACCTTTGATAACCCTGTCTCTGAATTCAAGAAGCTTCTCTTTAATAGCCATTACAGCCTGCTCTTTGTCAGGATATATGGAAATCTGTCTGTACTGATACTGGGTTGATATTATAGGAAGACTATCCTTAGGGGTGTTCTTGTAATATTTTTCTATGTCGGAAGGTGTCAGGCTTGGAGCTTTCTGGGCAATGGTCCCTTGCATATTCTGTACAAGCGATTGCTCAGTAAGAGCCTCTCTCCATTCCTGTTTGATCTTAAAGATTGGTTTCTTGAAATAGGCCTCTGTTGCCTTCTCTCCGCCAAGCTGGGTCATTACATCTTGTATCCTCTGGTTGAGGTTTGATTCAACAGCATCCATATTTGCGTTAAGGCTGTCCAATCTGGCCTGAGTAAGGAAAAGTTTCTGAACTAGGAGATTCTCCAGAACTTCGCACCGTAGGTTTTTGTCGGATGTCACTCCTTGGAACATCATCATCTGTACCTCTGATTCCAAGGTAGATAACTGGATCATATCGTTGCCTACCATGGCAATTGTCTTGTCGACCAACCCTTTGGTGTACTTTTGAGCAAAAGCCGGAACTGTCGAAAATCCTAACAAAACGATAGTGAGGATATGTAATTTAAACCTTTCTTTCATTACTTTTCTTTGTTAATGTGGGTTTTTAGTAAATTTTTCTCAAGAGCCTCTTGGATAAGATTTTTTTCGAGATTAGCTATAAGCTCCTGTTTCCGTTTGCTAAGTATTATCTCTTTGATTTTCTTATGGTAATATTCAAATGGAGCTGTTCCCTCAGGTGCTATCTTGTCTAGGAAATAGACAAAATAATAATAAGAACTGTCAGTTGTTTCAATGTAGGAGTTTGACCAGGCCTCTCTTTCACACATTTGCACATCGTAAGGAATCTCTCTGGCAATTTCGGATATGTCCACCCAGTTATTCTCAAAATTATTGTATCTATCGGCAGAGTTGTAGCAGAGCTTTTCGAACTCGTCAATGTCCTCAAGTGAGTTTGCCTTGTATGTCTTCCTTATAGTCTCCAGATTTGGAGAGCCTTTCGAGATCTTCACGATCCTAGCCTTGACTACCGAATTTGTAAGAGTGAAGTTTGAAGAGTATTTCTGGTAGTAATCACGGCACTCCTCATCTGTGATCACTGTGTCCAACCTGTCTTCGAGATAGATTTTCTCATATTTGTAGACCAACAGAGATGTACGGTAATCTTCCAGCTCTTGTTCCATATCCTTGTCGCTTTTTGAAAGCTCGCTTTCTGCCTTTTCAAGAAGAAGATATTTCAATGCCCATGAGTTTATGTACTGCTCAAGCATGTTCAGGCTATCGTCTGGAGATGTTCCTTGCGGGATAAGATCCTTGACCTCTGATTCGTAAAGAACCTTATCTCCAACCTTGGCTACAATTGCATTGTCGGAGTTAAAGTCAAGATACTTGCAAGAGAAGAGCAGCGGTATCAGACCTAGAATCAAGAGTCTTTTCATTTATTATAAATTATCTACTGTAATTCGGTGCTTCTCTGGTTATAGTTACATCATGCGGGTGGTTTTCAGTAAAACCTGCGGCGGTGACCCTAACAAAACTGGCCTTTCTCAACTCCTCGAGGTTATGTGCCCCACAATAACCCATTCCTGCTCTCAGACCACCCAGTAATTGGTACACGACTTCACTAAGAGTCCCTTTGTAAGGTACCTGTGCTACAATCCCTTCAGGAACAAGTTTCTTTACATCTTCTTCCATGTCCTGGAAATATCTGTCTTTAGACCCCATCTGCATAGCTTCAAGAGAACCCATGCCTCTGTAGGATTTGAACTTCCTTCCATTAAGGATTATTGTCTCACCTGGCGACTCCTCTACACCTGCAAACAAAGACCCTGCCATAATTGAGCCGGCCCCGGCCGCGAGAGCCTTTACTATATCGCCGGAGTACCTGATACCACCGTCTGCAATGATGGGAATACCTGTACCTTTTAGAGCATCGGCAGCAAGCATAACAGCTGAAAGCTGAGGAACACCCACTCCTGCAATAACTCTTGTGGTGCAGATAGAACCAGGTCCAATACCAACTTTTACGCCATCCACTCCACATTCAGCTAAAGCTTTGGCAGCCTCTCCGGTTGCAATGTTTCCGGCAATCACTTGTAAATAAGGGAATGCCTGTTTTACTTTTTTTATAACCTCCAGTACATATACTGAATGTCCATGCGCGGTGTCAATTATCACAGCATCAGTTCCTACAGATACAAGTTTTTCAACTTTAAGAAGAGTATCTGCACCAACTCCGACAGCGGCAGCCACCAGGAGCCTGCCTTTATCATCCTTGCTGGCCTGAGGATTGTCTTTTATTTTAGTGATGTCTTTATAGGTAAGAAGGCCGATAAGGACACCGTCATCATCTATTACCGGCAATTTCTCTATTTTGTACTTTTTCAGGATTGCACTCGCCTGCTGAAGGTCTGTGCCCTTGCCGGTAGTGACAAGGTTGTCCTTTGTCATTATTTCACAAATCGGAGTATTGAGATTGTCAATAAATCTCAGGTCTCTGTTTGTAACTATGCCTATAAGCCTCTTTTTTTCATCGATAACCGGAATCCCGCCAATCTTATTATCCTGCATAAGCGTGAGGGCATCTCCTACACAAGAATCCTTGAGAATTGTGATAGGGTCATAGATCATTCCGTTTTCAGCTCTCTTTACCTTTCTTACATGCTCCATCTGATATTCAATGGGCATATTTTTGTGAATGACACCTATACCTCCCTCCCTCGCCATTTCAATTGCCAGCTCTGCTTCCGTAACGGTATCCATTGCTGCAGAGACTATTGGGGCACTAATGCAAATATCTCTGGAAAACTTGGTACTATAGTCTACATCGCGAGGAAGTACCTCTGATCTTGCCGGAATTAATAAAACATCATCAAATGTCAAGCCCTCCGGTATAATTCTGTTTGTTAAAGATTGCATAGACTTTTTTTATAATCAGCAAAGGTAATGAAAAAATGGTTAAATTCGAGGTCAAATATTATTCTATGAAAAACATAATAATACTAACATCAATCCTGACTATACTAAGCTGCATGTCATGCAAAAATCAACAAGAGGAAACTCAGACAAAGGACTTGTCGGTAATTCCTGAGAAGATCATTATGAACACTATAGACTCTCTCAAGCAAAAATTCCCCGATATGCCTGATGTTGATCTGATGACCATCGGTGTAAGGCAGACGGCTAAGCAGTGGAAGGCAGAAGATGGAGCTCCTGATGAATTCACCTCCTTTTGTCTGGAAAATTTTGCAGCTACAGCCGAATTGAAAAAAAAGCTGTTCGATAAATTGTCCATAGCTCTTGAGTCTATAAGGGGCGAGTATAACAAGATGAGTGTGAATCTTAAAAAACCATTGCATCTGGATGGAGACCCACTCACCTCTGTTGATTATATATTTGGCGCCTATGAACCTTCCAGCCATCTGACAGAAGATCTGTATGCAAACAAGATAGCATATATTACGATATTGAATTTCCCTTTCTACACCCTGGATGAAAAGGATGAACACGCATCTTCGTGGAGCCGTCTTGACTGGGCCTATGCGAGAATGGGAGATGTTTTCATACCTGAGGCTCCTGCTGCCGTGAAACAGCTTGTTGCAGACGCCGGGACCAAAGCGGAAAGCTATATAGCCGATTACAATATAATGATGGGACATTTGGTTAATGAGAAAGGTAAAAAGCTGTTCCCTGAAAATATGAAGCTACTCACGCACTGGAATCTGAGGGATGAGATAAAATCCAATTATGCAAAAGGACCGGAAAACCTGGAGAAACAAAGGATGATTTACAAGGTAATGCTTCACATTGTAGAGCAGACAATTCCTGAGCAAGTTATCAACAATTCCGAGTATGACTGGGCTCCTTACGCCAATACTATTACAAAAGGTGGTGTTTCCCAGGAGGTGAAGCCTGAGGGGGATAAAAGGTATGCTGTTCTACTGGCTGAGTTCAAAGCGCAGCAGACAATGGATCAATATTGTTTTGCATATCCGACTGCAATAAAGAGGGCTTTTGACGGATCTATGCAGATTAAACAGGAGGATATTGAAAAGATGTTCGTAGAGTACATAAGCTCACCAAAAGTGAAAAAAATTGCTGAGATGATAAAGGAGAGGCTTGGTCGTCCTCTTGAGCCATTTGATATCTGGTATGACGGATTCAAGTCACGCAGCTCTATCTCTGAAGATGTACTTACAAAAAAGACAATGCAGCGATATCCTACGGCTCAGGCATTTGACAAGGATATCCCTAATATGCTTGTAAAGCTTGGTTTTCCAAGGAAAAAGGCCGAAGAGCTTGGTAATGCCATTGTGGTAGAGGCTGCTAGAGGTTCCGGACACGCGTGGGGAGCACAGAGCAAGGATGATGTGGCCCGTTTACGCACCAGGTTGGCAAAAGGAGGTATGGACTACAAAGGTTTCAACATTGCTGTTCACGAGATGGGGCATAATGTAGAACAGACATTGAGTATGAGGGATGTGGATTTCTATATGCTTAATGGTGTACCAAATACTGCTTTCACTGAGGCAAATGCCTTCGTCTTCCAGAAGCGAGATCTTTCTCTTCTCGGATATAATAAAAAAGATCCCAATCAGGTAAAAATGACAGAACTTGATATTTTCTGGGGAACATATGAGATCATGGGAGTAGCCTTAGTGGACATGAATGTGTGGAAATGGATGTATGCAAATCCGGATGCCACACCGGAGCAACTGAAAAAGGCTGTCATAAATATTGCAAAAGAGGTGTGGAACAAATATTATGAACCAGTATTGGGAGGAAAGGATTCCCCTCTGTTGGCAATTTACTCTCATATGATAAATTCTCCGCTCTACCTTGCCAATTATCCTTTCGGACATATTATTGAGTATCAGTTGGAAAAATACTACGCCAATAAGAAACTGGCCGAAGAGATGATGAGAATTTATACGATTGGCAACATTACTCCTCAGCAGTGGATGATGGAGGCTGTCGGAGAGAAGATCTCAACAAAACCAATGCTGGAGGACTAAACTTTAAATCATGGATTATATAGTTTAGACTGATAAGTATCTCTTTCCTCAAGACGCTTTTCCAACATTCTGAGAAGTTCTACATTACGTATTCTGCCCCATGGAGTGCTGTTGACGAAACGAGGCGGTACCTCACCGGCAAATCGTTCTATGAAAATATCAGGTTTAAGCAGTTCCAGAAAATCTACAAAAAAGTCAATGTATTGGTCCAGCTCAAATTGGACAAAGTCCTGAGGAGTTTCATGAAACTCCTTTTCCATAGCGGTACCTTTTACAATTTGAAGCTGGTGAAATTTTACTGACTGAAGTGGAAGCTTGTTTATTTCAGATGCTGTTTTCATCATCTCGTCCCTGGATTCACCCGGTAGACCGAATATGAAGTGAGCGCCTTGATTTATGCCTCTTTTGGCAGTTTCGTTGACAGCATCAACTGCCTGCTGGTATGTATGACCTCTGTTTATTCTTTTGAGTGTCCTGTCGTAAACGGATTCAATGCCGTATTCTATTATAACTATTGTCTCTTTGGATAGTTGTGCCAGGTAATCAAGCTTCTTCTCGTCCACGCAGTCGGGTCTTGTTCCTATTACAAGTCCGGCAACAGAGGGGTGGGCAAGGGCCTCCTCGTATAAAGATTTCAGATGTTCCAGTGGAGCATAAGTGTTGGAGTAAGGCTGAAAATAGGCTAGGTAATCAGTAGTGGTACGGTATCTTTTTTTGTGGAAGTCCATTCCCTCCTCAATCTGACTGAAGATAGATTTGTCGGGAGTGCTATATGAGGGATGAAATGCAGCATTGTCGCAATAGGTGCAGCCTCCGGTGGAAATGGTGCCATCGCGGTTGGGACAGCAGAAGCCCGCGTCAATGACTATCTTCTGGAGCCTTTTGCCATATCTCTCCTTGAAATAGCCTACATAGGAATTGTAGCGCTTTTCCACTACATCTTCACTTTAAAGACTGCCTTTTTTATTTTTCCTTCACCAATGAGTGGTGCATGAGCATCATGGGGGAAGATGATGGCGAGATTGTCCGGACCCATATTTACAAAATTCTCTGGAGTCTCATCCAGAAATGCAATATCCTTGGCCTCATCGTAAGGAATGTTTTCGCCATTGCATCTGCTTCTGTCTCGGATTCCTATAGTTTCACTACCCTCTAGTAGGATATGTATGTCTATATATGAGTCGTGTACCTCAAGCTGAGGAATTTCAAGTCCTTTTCCCTCTCCTTCCCAGATTGTGAAATATATATCCTTTCCGACAACTGAATATTCTCCAGGAGCCATCTTGTGGAGATCGTTTTTCAGCATGTAGGTATACATTTTTTCAAACTTGGAATGGAGGCTTAGGTATCTCTCGAAACCTTTTATTGAATCTAAAATCATACTGTAAATTTTAATGCAAATATACTATCTTTGTCTAGATATATTGTGCTTTAACTCTATTTGTCTAATGATGAGAAAAATAACAAACCTGGCAGCACTTCTTGCATCTCTTTTTTTGAGCACCTTTGCAAATGCCCAATATGACGGAAAACATGAATTGAGAGCAGTCTGGATAGCAACAGTCAACAATATAGACTGGCCATCCAAGCCTGGACTAGACTCAAAGGAACAGCAAAAAGAACTTATAGCTTATCTGGACCTGTTCAAAAAAATGAATTTCAATGCTGTAGTGCTTCAGATAAGACCTGCCGCAGATGCCTTTTATAAGTCAGAATATGAGCCTTGGTCTATATATCTTACAGGAGATCAGAAGAAAAGGCCCAATCCGGAATATGATCCTCTCGCTTTTGCAATAAAAGAGGCGCATAAAAGGGGAATGGAACTGCATGCCTGGCTCAACCCATACAGAGTCAGCCAGGATACGGCAAATCTAAAGGATATTGCACCTGACCATATGTATAGAAAAAATCCGGAGATATTTGTAAAGTATGGTAAAAAGCTTTACTTCGATCCCGCCTGTCCGGAAACCCGGGAGTTTCTTGCAAAGGTCATTAAGGATATTGTTACTCGCTATGATCTGGACGGAATTCATTTTGACGACTATTTCTATCCAAACAACGATTTTGATGATGCACGCTCGTTTGCAAAATATTCCAGGGGATATAGGCCGGAAGAAAAAATGGCATGGAGAAGGGAGAATGTCGACATGGTGGTGAAGATGCTGAGAGATACAATAAAGTCTGTAAAGCCATATGTGAAATTTGGAATAAGTCCTTATGCAGTATGGAGAAATCTAAGGGAGGACCCCAGAGGTTCTGATACTAAAAGCTATGGTTATACAAATTATGACCACCTACATGCGGACATTCTTCTTTGGATGGAGAGGGGATGGGTGGATTATATCTTGCCGCAATTGTACTTCAATATAGGATATGAAAATGCAGATTTCAACACTCTTGCAAAATGGTGGAGAGACAACTCTGCAGGAGTTCCTCTATATGGAGGACTTGGAACCTATCGTCTTGAGAAAAAGGCAAAAATACCTGCATGGAGATCTGCCGAGGAGATAAGAAAGCAGGCAGATATAATTAGGGGGATGAAGGTTTATCAAGGGGTCTGCTATTTCAATGCGAAGAACATGAAGGATAACAGGCTTGGAATAAACCCTGTGCTGAAATCCCTGTACAAAAACCCCGCATTGGTTCCTGCATTAAGAGGTTTTAGCACATTAGCTCCTGCTGCTCCTGTCGGTGCGAGAATGGTTCGTAAGGGAGATTGTTTGAAATTCAAATGGGAAAATGGAAAAGTTAACGAATCCAATGATGGTAGGCTTCCCGTTTATTACCATGCAATATACAAATTCAAAAAAGGTGAGTCTGTAGATTTCAGCAGAGGTGATGCGATTGTGGCCTTGACAGGAGAGGATGAAATCTCTCTTCCTTCTGCAGGGAATACCGGATATGAATACTATCTTTCAGCTTTGGATAGACTTTACAATGAGAGTAAAGCTGTTAAATTCAAATAGATTGAATGCCTAATCTAAAAACTTATATAATGAAAAATGTTCTTTTTATTGCTCTGTCTCTCTTTGTGTTGGCCTCATGCAATATTGGCCCCAAAAGCAAGGAGATACAGGAACAGTTTGACATGGTGTCCAAAGGGGTCAAATCTGAATATGCTCCCGACCGCAGAGTTAAAACCTATGAGGCTAGGCTTGAGATATCAGATGATACTAAGAAAATTGTCTTGAGAGGTTCTACGACCGAAGCTGCTGCCAAAGAGGCTCTCCTTAAGGCTCTTGCAGGAAAGAATATCAATGTGTTGGACAGCATGGTTGTCCTTCCGGATCCGGCACTCGGAGATAAGACTTACGGTATAACATCCTTGTCTGTAATCAATTTCAGGTATGACCCGGACTATGACGGAGAATCTGCCACTCAGACAACTATGGGTATGCCGCTTAGAATTCTGGAAAACAGGGGTGGGTGGACACGAGCCATTACTCCCGAAGGGTATACTGCCTGGGTGACATCAAACAGCATCCAGCCGATGAATGAGCAGGAGTTTAAGACATGGAGCTCTTCTCCAAGGTTGATAATCACTGCCTACTACACTCTTTTCCGTGACGGTGCATCAGAAACTGCCGGTGTAGTTCAGGATGGAGTCATGGGCAATATTGTCCGTGCAGATGGAGTTCAAGGAAACTATTACAAGGTTATACTTCCAAATGGGAAAAATGCCTTCGTTCCCAAGGCTCATGCCGAGGATTTCGTAAAGTGGCTGGATAGCCGTCAGCTTGTTGCTGAAAACATTATTGCGACAGGTCGCAAGTTCTTGGGATTTCCATATATGTGGGGTGGCACTTCAATTAAGGCGATGGATTGTTCAGGCTTTACTAAGACAACATATTTCCTTAATGGGGTAGTTCTTCTCAGAGATGCTTCCCAACAAGGTCACACTGGGGACAGCGTAGACATCAGCAATGGCATTGACAGCCTGAAAATGGGAGACCTTCTGTTTTTCGGGTCCAAGGCTACAAAAGAGAAAAAGGAGCGGATATCGCATGTGGCTATATATATCGGCAACGGGGAATTCATGCATAGTGCAACTTCTGTGAGAATAAACTCTCTTCTGCCGGATGCCGCAAACTACTATGAAGGATCTCCCAGGTTGCTAAGGGCAAGGCGCATTCTTAACCATGTGGATATGGACAAGAATATTGTCTCAATCAAAAAGCACCCGATGTATTTTCCGGATCAAGACTTAAACAATAAATAATATGACTGACAGAAGGGAATTTCTCAAATCGGCAGGCCTGCTTACAGCTGCCGCGACTATCCTTAATCCATTTGAACTCTTTGCGCAGAAAGGGGAAAAGTTTATGAAGGGAGGTAGAGGTGGAAGTAAAACCATGGTGTTGACATTCAAGCCTTTTGACGCCCAGCTTAGGCATGTCTTTACAATTGCAAACTCATCCAGAACCACAACCCCAATAGTGTTGACGGAAATTGCGTGGGACGGATATGTAGGTTACGGAGAGGCTGCCATGCCGCCATACCTTGGGGAGACTCAGGCTTCCGTAATAGATTTCCTCAAGAAGGTTGATTTGTCAAAATTCAGCTCACCTTTTGAAATTCAGGATATCCTCACCTATGTGGATGCGATAGCTATCAACAACTGTGCAGCCAAGGCTGCCGTAGATATTGCCCTGCATGACCTGGTAGGTAAGATTATGGGACAACCATGGTGGAAAATCTGGGGTTTCAACCCAGCAACAACACCAAATACTTCATTTACGGTTGGCCTTGATACTGAGGAGGTGGTTAAAGAGAAGACCAGAGAAGCTTCGCCATATAAGGTTATCAAAGTAAAGCTTGGCAGAGATGAAGCTACCGACAAGATGATGATAAACACGATCCGGTCCGTTACTGATACTACCATTTGTGTAGATGCCAATCAGGGGTGGAAGGACAAGCACTATGCCCTTGAAATGATTAACTGGCTTAATGAGAAAAATGTGAATATGATTGAGCAGCCTATGCCTAAGCTGATGCTTGACGAGACTGCATGGGTGACAGAAAACAGTCCGCTTCCAATCATTGCAGATGAGGCTTGCCAAAGGCTTACTGATATACCAAAGCTTAAGGGTGCATATAATGGCATAAACATAAAGCTTATGAAATGTACCGGTATGCGGGAGGCCCGTGAAATGGTCTCTTTGGCAAAAGCCCTTCACATGAAACTAATGGTTGGCTGTATGACTGAGACATCGTGTGCAATTTCGGCTGCGGCACAGATTGCATCTGAAACGGAATGGGCTGATCTGGACGGAAACCTCCTGATTGCTAACGATGTTTTCAAGGGAATGCTGATAGTGGACGGCAAAGTTACCCTCTCCGATCTTCCGGGTATTGGCGTTTCTAAGTTATAGTTTAAATATTATTCATACCTTTGCACAAATTAAATATAAACAAATGGCAAATCTAAGAGTAGTAAAAAAAGATATCGACTTCTTACTGACTGAGGTAATTTCTGATTGTTGGGCATTTATCTATACAAACCCTGACAAAAAAAGTGAAGAGGCTATAGAGGTTATCAGCGATGCAGTAGAGCTTAGAAACAATCTTTATACAAGAGTGAATCATCCTGACAAAGGTAGTGTTAAAGCCTCTTACAAGGCTATCAACCAAGATCTTCTAAAGGGAGCAGACGGACTGTTTGTAAGAATAAGCAAACTGGCCAAATAGATTCGGATTCACATGGGGAAGCACATCAAGTGAATCCCTTGGTGTATACCCTTAGTTAAAAAACAGACGGAAATTGGAACCTAGCTATTAATAAGCAGGTGACAATTTCCGTTTTTTTAATTCAGTACTTTAATGGAATCAAATTGGAAAGGAATCAAATGGAAAAGTTGGTGGAGCCGTAAATTTCAGGTGGAGGCAAATGTCTGGACTAATTTCAGTCTAGGTGTGGATTTTCGGATGCTGCACCGAGTTTACCCACTTCGCCTTCTCTCCGCTGAAAATCAAAGGCAGCCCCGAAATTATGCTTTTGCATATCAGCTCGCGAGTCTGCTACTCGATTTTCTTACGCTCCGTTTACTTAGTGGGTACCCAAACCCTCTCCTGCAAGCATCCTTTAAATTCCACACCTAGATCTGCTTTTTCCATACTTTTGCTCAATTATGATTTTAACCAAATCTGCTCCACCTACTTTTTCATTTGATCCAAAAAATAATAAGTGGAATTATTCTGTTTGATAATGTTTTGTTGTTTAAGATTTTATATGTATTTTGGTACTGTTAAATCTCTCAAACAAAAATTATCCGATGAAAATTAAAACCTTGTCATTATTCCTATTATTGACGCTGGGTCAGGTGATGATTGCACATTCTCAGGTTGTCGGCAACCATTCATTGAAGTTAAGCACATTCAGTGTTTCATATAACTATGAGTATTCATTCAACAATCAGGTATCTGTGACTGGAAGGGCAGGTTTGATAATGCCAACAATACTCTGGACCTCTTCGGGATTTCATTATTCATTAAATCCTTTCATTGGTGCAGAAGGGAGATATTATTACAACTATGAGAAAAGAAGACTTTCAGGCAAGAGTACAATGTTTCATTCCGGCAATTTTTTGTCAATAGACTGTAAATATATTTTTGGGGCATTGAAAAATTCGGAGACGCTGAAAAATAATACTGGATTTTTAATTTCACCTAACTGGGGGTTAAAGAGAGTTTTTAAGAATAAAATGTTCTTTGAGCTTTCCCCTGGGCTGAATCTGTTCTACACAGAGGAATCAAATTTTTATATTTCACCTAGGGCTAATTTCAGTTTTGGTATTATTTTATAGATGAAAAACAAACTCGTTTTAATACTGAAAAATTAAAATCTCTCTGATAATAATTATTGTTCAGTTTGTAAAAAATCTTAAAAAAACTGACTGATCCATAGAAAGGTCAGATATTGGTACGTAGCGTGCGTAGTTGCCTAGAGTAGACTTTTTCCTTGCCGTCGCAGAGTTTGTCCAGCAATTTGTGGAATCCTTCACCATGATTATGGTGCTTGAGGTGGCAAAGTTCATGCAGTATTACGTAATCTGACAATTCCTGAGGCAACCGCATAAGATGTATATTTAGGTTGATATTGTTAAGTCTGGAACAGCTTCCCCAATTTGTCTTGTTGTCTTTCAGGAAAACCTTGTTGTAGCTGAATCCATATTTGTCTGCCATCTCTTTTGCCCTTGCAGGCAGGTACACTTTAGCATCGTACCGAAGAATCTTGGTAATAGCCTTGGCAAGATTTTCCCGTGAAGTGCCGCAAGGGTATTCTATTCTTCCCGAGTTGGAAGAGACAACTATCTTAATTTTTCCGTCAGCATTTACCGGTTTCTCTGCAAATTCCACAACCCGTTTTAAAGTCCAAAAGGGATGGCCCTCTCCCAAGACAACCTCCCTCTTTTTTCTCTTCTCCTTCTGCTTGTCTATACTTGAGATTATCCAGTCCTCTCTTTCGGAAAGGAATTTCTCTGCAGTTGAAAACCGCACAAACCAAGGTATGGACACATTTACTCCATTTGTCGGATGGACTGTTATTCTGATATTCTTGTTGCCGACCCTTTTTTTAATTGTAATATCTCCAATTACAGGATGGCTTATTATCTTCTCCATTATTGAAGGAAAAAGAGCCGGAGCCTGTCTCCGCATTTGATGGTTGAAACCCCGATTGGAATCTCTGCTATTGCATTGGCGTTGTTTAGTGCAACAATATGCGCAGAGCCGTTGTAACTTACAATCGAAAACCTTCCGTCCGGGCCGACCTTTACGGGTATCAGAGCCTTTCTTTCAGTATGTTTTCTGGTATAATCCTGGGAAGAGGCCATCTCTATCCAGAAAGTAGAATGGTCTGCCCCCATGGATTTGAGGATGAATGGTCGTATGATCATCTCAAACTGGATATAGCAGGAGACCGGATTCCCTGGAAGAGCGAAGACTACCTTTTGTCTTTCAGTAGTATCGGAAGAATTTCTCTTTACGGCAAATGTGCTTGGCTTGCCAGGCTGAACAGCAATCTTGTCGAACAGGATTTCCATGTTGAGGTCTTGAAGTATTGATGGCACAAAATCGAAATCTCCCATTGAGACACCTCCAGTCAGGATAAGTACGTCATTTTGAGACAGAGCTTTTTCAATTGCATCACGCAGAGCACTCTCATTATCTCTCACTATGCCATAATAATTGCACAACGAACCTGAGCGGATTATCTGAGCCATGAGTTGCCAGCCGTTGGAATTCCTTATATGTACCTCGTCAGGCGTCTGGTCAGGCTCTATAATTTCATCCCCTGTGCTCAATAGCCCTATTTTAAGCCGTTTGGAGACTGTTACCTCTGCAACTCCCATTGCAGCGAGAATTGCAATCTGTTCAGGTTTTATATAGGAACCTTTCTCTAGAACCAGTTCTCCCTTTTTCAGATCTTCACCCTTGAGGCAGATGTTGTTCTTCGGCATCATTCCTTCTGCCAGACGGACCTTGCCGTCATCTGCATTAACCTCCTCCACCATCAGTATCGTATCAGCACCATCAGGAAGCTTCGCTCCGGTCATAATCTTGCTGCACATTCCTTTGCCGATGACTCTCTGAGGTGAGTAGCCTGCTGCAATGTTCTCTATCATCACGAGTTCCTCTGTAATATCCTCTTTCCGGCAGGCATATCCGTCAACAGCAGATTTGTTGAAGGGGGGCATATCCCTGTCTGTATATACTGATGTGGAGAGTACTCTTGCGGTTGCCTCAGAGAGAGGGACAACTTCGTTGCCAGTATCAATACTATTGGAGAGGACAATATTGAGGGCTTCTTCGAACTTTATCATGCTGTGTGAAAGATATTTTATTTAAAGACAAAATTAAGAAAAATGTTGCGCTGTGAAAATTATTGTCTATATTTGCCATCCCAATTTTGGGGAAAGAATTTTAATTATCAATTGCTTAGAACAATGGCAACTTATTTAGCAGCAGACAAAAAGCAAGAGATTTTCGGACAATACGGAAAGTCTAATGCAGATACCGGCTCACCTGAGAGTCAGGTAGCTTTATTTTCCTACCGTATCGCTCATCTTACAAATCACATGAAAAGCAACAAGAAAGATTATGGAACTCAAAGATCTTTGTTGAAACTGGTTGGTAAGAGACGTCGTCTTCTGGATTACCTAAAGGCAACAGACATCGAGAGATACAGAAATATAGTGAAGGCTCTTAACCTTCGTAAATAAAGCCAAAAAATCAGGTGCCTTTCCGGCACCTTTTTTTTATTTATCCTTTCCAATAATCTGACTACATTTGCAAAATATTATACATCTTGTCAAAAAAGCGACTCGAGGCAGGGGGTATAGCGGAATAATCATTATTAATAAACTCTCGTAGGGAGAGACGAGTTGCATAGAAATTATATGAATATAGTAAAAAAGACCATCCAGCTTAAAGATGGCAGAACTATCGAGATTGAAACAGGAAAACTGGCAAAGCAGGCAGATGGAGCTGTTGTTGTAAAAATGGGTAAGACCATGTTATTGGCAGCTGTAACCTGTGCAAAGGAAGCAAAGGAAGAGGTGGATTTCATGCCACTCTCAGTTGAGTACAAAGAGAAGTACGCCTCTGCCGGCAGATACCCAGGAGGATTTTTGAAAAGAGAGGGCAGAGCCAATGACTCAGAGATATTGGTGGCTCGTTTGATCGACCGTGCACTTCGTCCACTTTTTCCGGATGATTTTCATGCAGAAGTTTTTGTTACTGTAAATCTGATCTCGGCAGAAAAGGATATTATGCCGGATGCCCTTGCCGGTCTAGCTGCTTCAGCAGCCATTGCTGTCAGCGATATTCCCTTCAACGGGCCAATTTCTGAGGTAAGGGTTGCTAGAATTGATGGCAACTTTGTCATTAATCCTACATTCAGTGAACTGGAAAAGGCAGATATAGATATAATGGTAGCTGCAACTATAGATAATATCATGATGGTTGAGGGAGAGATGAAAGAGGTTGGAGAAAAGGATATGCTTGATGCAATCAAGTTTGCTCATGAGGAGATTAAAACCCAGTGCAGGGCTCAGATTGAGCTTATGGAAGAGGCTGGAAAATCTCAGAAGAAAGCATACTGTCATGAAGTACAGGATGAGGAGCTTCGTGCAGCAATTCATGAGTATTGCTATGACAAATGCTATGCAATAGCGAAATCCGTTACCGCAAAGCATGAGAGAAGCGACGCTTTTGATGCACTGAAAGCAGAATTCGTAGCAACAATGTCGGAAGAAGATGCTGCTGCAAAGAGGGTAATTATTGAAAGATATTATCATGCTGTTGAGAAAGAGGCAATGCGTAATATGATACTTAACGAGGATCTTCGTCTTGACGGAAGAAATACAAAACAAATCAGACCAATATGGTGTGAAGTTGATTATCTTCCGGCAACTCACGGATCTGCTATCTTTACAAGGGGCGAGACTCAGTCATTGACGACGGTTACGTTAGGTACTAAAATGGATATGAAAGAGATAGATGAAGTTCTGGTGGAAGGTTCTTCTCAATTCGTCCTTCACTACAACTTCCCTCCATTCAGTACAGGAGAGGCAAAACCTCAGAGAGGAGTCGGCCGCAGAGAGATTGGTCATGGTAACCTTGCAATGAGAGCTCTTAAATTCGTTGTCCCAACAGGAGAGGAGAATCCTTATGCTGTAAGGGTTGTCTCAGATATTCTTGAGTCTAATGGTTCTTCATCTATGGCAACAGTCTGTGCAGGTACGTTGGCTCTTATGGATGCAGGTGTCAAAATAAAGAAACCGGTTTCGGGTATTGCAATGGGTTTGATTACAGATGCCAAGACCAAGAAGTTTGCTGTTCTTTCTGATATTCTCGGAGATGAGGATCATTTGGGAGATATGGACTTCAAGGTTACAGGTACTAGAGACGGTATCACGGCAACTCAGATGGATATAAAGGTGGACGGTCTTCCTTATGAGGTGTTGGAGCAAGCATTGGAGCAGGCTCGTCAGGGTCGCTTGCATATTATGGGCGAGATGATGAAAACAATCAGTGAACCTCGTGAGGACTACAAACCTCATGTTCCAAGAATCATCCAGATAGTTATACCTGGAGATTTTATCGGAGCTGTTATCGGAACTGGCGGAAAAGTCATTCAGGAGATACAGAAGGTTACCGGCACAACAATTACTATTACAGAGCAGGATAAGACAGGTATCGTGGACATCTTCGGAGAAAATCAGGAGAGCATGGATGCAGCCTTGAACTGGATTAAAGGTATCACTACAGTTCCTGAAGCTGGTACAGTATATACAGGGAAGGTTGTCTCAATATTGGAATTCGGTGCATTTGTTCAGATTCTTCCTGGTAAAGAGGGGCTGTTGCATATCTCTGAGCTTGACTGGAAGAAGGTAGCCAATGTCGAGGATGTTGTTAAGGTTGGCGACGAGGTTGAGGTGAAGCTTCTCGAGATTGATGCCAAGACTGGGAAGATGAGGTTGTCTCGTAAGGCTCTTATACCAAAACCAGAGGGATATGTTGAACCGGAACACAAACCTCGTAGAGATGACAGAGGTCCTCGTAGGGATGATAGAGGTCCACGCAGGGATGACAGAGGCCCACGCAGGGATGATGACCGCAAACCATTTCATAGAGATTAATCTATTAAATAGTAATATATTATAGGCGCCTTATCCGGCGCCTTTTTTTATGCCATATCATCAGCTTGGTTTTGGTGTTTTTGTAAATATTCCAATGAATCGAAAGTGAAATGCATTAAAAGGTATCAATTTGTAATGCAGTTGAGAAATAAATGTAATTTTTATCATATTTTATTGAAAAAAAAGACGGGGAAAGCTGGTGCAGCCTTCTGACTATCAATCATATGAAATATATTTTTAAATGTTTACAAATATTTGGAAAAGTGAAGTTATTTCAATAAATTCGAAGTCGTTACATTATAACCAATTTTAAACTTAAACTAACTTAACATTATTTAATCTATGAAGAAAACGATCTTGTTCGTCTTATCCCTATTGCTCGTCAATATGGCTTTGGCTCAGATGAAGGTTACGGGTACTGTGACTTCATCGGAAGATGGATCTGCAATTCCTTATGCCAGCATCCAGGTTAAGGGTGCCAAAGGTGTAGGAGCAGCTACAGATTTGGATGGAAAGTTCACCTTGAACAATATCCCAGGTGATGCCATTCTTGTCTTTTCCTACATTGGTTTTACAACTCAGGAGGTTCCCGTAAATGGAAGAGCTGTAATAAATGTCACCCTGGTTTCTCAAACCCAGAACCTTGAAGAGGTAATGGTTGTTGCTTACGGTACAGCCAAAAAAAGTACATTTACCGGAGCTGCCAATGTCGTTAAGGCCGATGCAATAAAAGATATGCCTAGCGTCTCTTTTGAAAGTGCCCTTAGTGGTAAGGTTGCCGGTATGCAAGTCACTACTGTATCAGGTCAGGCCGGATCAACTTCGTCAATTCGTGTCCGGGGAATTGGCTCCATGAGAGCTTCAAATGAACCACTTTACGTTATAGATGGAGTCCCTGTCATATCGGGAGGTGCCGGTCAGTTGGGTGACTATATCTATACTTCCAACAATGTAATGAGTACATTGAATCCTAATGATATAGAGTCTTTGACAGTTTTGAAAGATGCAGCTGCCTCATCGTTATACGGTTCACGTGCAGCAAATGGCGTGATCGTCATTACCACTAAGAGAGGAAAGCTTGGAAGACCAATTGTAAACTTCAAGGCATCTGTAGGTATCACGCCTACTTGGGCTACAGACAACTTTGAAGCTGCTTCTGCAGAAGAGCAGGTACTGATGTACTACGAGAATTTTTGGAATGCTGGAGTCTATTACCAGAATAAGACCAACGAAGCAGCCAGTGTTGCAGCCCTTGCTCAACTAAGCAAAAGGTTTAACAAACACGGGTACACCTTCTCAGCTCCTGACTTCACTGCAAAATCTCTAACAATAGGTGGCGATAGAGCTGGTAAATTCTACGATTGGAACAAAGAATTGTTCAGAACTGCCGTTTATCAGACATATGACTTATCTATTGGAGGTGCAACCGAGACTTCAAACTACTATACATCCTTGTCTTATACAAAAGATCAGGGCCGTAGCGTTGTCAACGATTATGATCGTATAACCGGCCGTATCAACCTTTCTCAGAAAGTCAATAAAAATATTGAGTTTGCAACAAACATCAATATTGCACGTAGTGAAAAGAGTGGATTCAACGATACCCGTTCTACCGGAGCTAACTATTTCCTACAATCACGTAATTTATTATGGCCTTTATATTGGCCGACAGATTATCTTACAGGAGAGCAATGGACAGCAAGATACGGAAGCTATGCATACAATCCTGTTTATTATAACAAAGAATGGGAAAACTCGTCAAAGACATTGAAAGTTTCTGCAAACGAAACAGCTACAATTACAATTTTACCGGAGTTAGTGTTGAAATCAGTCTTTTCGTATGACAATACCCAGACATTGGATCATATATATTATAGCGCAAATCACTATAATGGATCTGCAACAGCTGGGTCGGTAACAGAAATGAGCACCAATGTAAACAAGCTGGTTTCATCGACAACAATGAACTATAATAAGACTTTTTTAGAAAAGCACAATTTGAGTTTGCTTGTTGGTTGGGAAGCTGAAAAGAACAAAACAGATTTCCAGCGTTCATCAGGAACCAACTTGCCTACAAGTTCACTTCATACAGTTGCCACAGCTGGCAAATTGGATGCCAATGCATACAATTGGGCAAACAACATGATGTCTGTTCTGTCACGTCTCACTTACAACTACGATAATAAATATTATGCTTCTGCTTCATTCCGCCGTGACGGCTCATCGAAATTGGGTCCTGAAACCCGTTGGGGTAATTTCTGGTCACTTGCCGGTTCTTGGAGAATTGACAGTGAAAAGTTCATGCAGAACATTGATCTTATAAGCAGTTTACGTCTTAGAGCTTCTTATGGTGTCAATGGTACACTTCCTCCTGATAATTACGGATGGAGGTCATTGACTTCATATACCAGTAAGTATATTGAGCAGCCGGGTGGTGGAGTAAGCACAATTGCAGATCCAAACCTTTCATGGGAAAAGAGCAATACTACAAACGTTGCAATTGAGTTTGGATTGTTTAAACAGAGATTGACAGGAACTGTTGAATATTTCAACAGAGATTCAAAAGACTTACTTCAGAGCGTGCCTATCTCTTTGATTACAGGTTTTGGGACAACCCTAAAGAACATCGGCGAAATTAACAACCATGGTCTTGAAATTGAATTGAATGGAGATATTCTAAAAACCAAAGATCTTACCTGGAGTGCTGGTCTTACAGCATCATTCATCAAGTCTGAAGTGACAAAATTATATGGAGGCAATGATATCGTCTGGTATGATCCTATAGGAGGAGATGATAGAGCTCAATTTATATATAAAGAAGGCAAATCCACACTGGCTCTCTACGGTCTGGAATGGGCTGGAGTAGAGGATGAAACTGGTAAAAATGTATGGTTTCTGAATAACGACAAGCCAGCTGAGACGACCGTAAACGGACGTCCTGCAACTTACGATTATACAGATGCAACCGAAAAAATCATTGGAAATATCAATCCAAAAGTCTTCGGAGGTATCAATACAGACTTAAACTGGAAAGGGATATCATTGGGTCTGAACTTTACATATAAAATTGGAGGGTACTCATACGATGGTGCAGGACGTGACATAAATGATGATGGATACTACTGGGAAAGAGTTATTTCCAAAGATGCTTATGACAACAGATGGACTCCTGAGCACAAAGATGCAAAATATCCAATGCGTGCAGCTATTGACATGGAAGATGTAAACCAATACAGCAGTCGTCATATGCATAAGGCTGACTATCTGAGATTGAAGAATTTAGTTCTGGGATATAACCTTCCAAAGAACATTGTCAGTAAGGTTAATGTATCAAATGTGAGAATTTACTTCAATGGTTCAAATTTATGGACCATATCTGCATATGATGTATATGATCCTGAAGTGTCTGAATATGGTACAAGAGGTTGGGAAATTCCAATGGGAAAGACTTATACTTTCGGTATTGAATTTAGTTTCTAATTATTAATTGACTCTACAATGAAAAAGATAAATATATATATTACAATACTGTGCATTGTTCTGCTTTCATCTTGCGAGGGTTTCCTGGATGTAAAGCCAACAAATTCAGCACCAGCCAATACCTCCATCACCACTGCGGCAGATGCCCAGGTGGTAATTAACGGGCTGATGAGGAAAATGACATCCTCTGACTACTATGGTAGAAACTTCCTGCTTTATGGTGATGCCAAAGGTGGCGATTTTGCCATTCGTTCTCAGGGAAGAGGGTCTGATGGCCTCTATGTGTTCAATCACTCAGCATCTTCTGGTTCATACTCTGGATATTGGTCACAAATCTACCACTGTATTCTTCAAGCTAACAACCTGTTAGCCAATATAGAAAAAATAGAAGCGGCAGGAAAAGGATCTACTGCACTGAGCGAATGCAAAGGTCAGGCGTTGACAGCGAGGGCAATGTTTTATTTTGACCTTGTTCGTCTTTATGGCAAACCTTACAACATGGACAAGACCTCTTACGGTGTTCCTTTGATCCTTAAACCTCTTGATGCAACAGCTCAGCCTACCCGAGCAACTGTAAATGAGGTTTATACACAGATAATGAAAGATTTGACAGATGGAGCTCCTATTCTTCCAAAAACAGTGAAAAACGGATATATCAACTACTATGCAAATATGGCAGAGCAAGCTAGAGTTAACCTCTATATGGAAAGATATGCCGATGCTTTGGTTGCAGCCCAGGCTGTAATCACTAGTGGTAAATATTCATTGTATGCAAACGATAAATGGGTTAGCTCATGGTCAACCCAATCTCCTGCTGCAACTGAGTCAATTTTTGCACTTGCAGTCAACCTCTCGGAAGCAGATCTAGGTACAAGTTCATTAGGCTACTATCTATTACGCGCCTCAAAGGTAAAGAGTGCTATGGGATGGTTTATGGCAAGTGATTATTTTCTCTCAAGACTTGGACAGGACCCAAGTGATGTCCGCTGGGGGATCATGGATTATGATGAAACTTCCAAAACCAGATTCGGTTCTTGCATGAAATATGTAGGTGGAGCCAACCTTACAGGAGACAAAGGCTCTATCTCGGCTGTCGATATTAAAGTTATCCGTCTTTCAGAGATTTATCTGATTGCCGCTGAGGCGGTTCTTCCTACGGATAAACAGAAAGCTGCAGATTATCTAAATGCCATACGCAAAAGATCCCCAGGTCTTGCTCCGGCAACAGCGGCAACAGTTAATTTGGATATGATACTGGATGAGAGAAGTAAAGAGCTTTTTGCAGAGGGTCACAGATTCTTTGATATGATGCGTCTGAACAAGAGCATCAAATTCAACGATGATTTCATATCTCCGGCTGTAGTAATAGTTCACCGAACACAGACAGTAGACAGGACATTCTATAAGACAATATTGCCTATTCCAAAAGAAGAGCTGGATGCAAATCCACAAATCTTACCACAACAGAATCCTGGATATTAAACCAAACCTAATATACTTACAAAAGAGGCCGGCTGAAAGCAATTTTTAGTCGGCCTTCTCTTTTTTATATATATTTGTAGCTAAATTTTAACAAATAGTAATAAAATATAAGTCAATATGGAGAGTTTTCATGTAAGCCTGAAGCGTCACACACTGGAAGATCTTGAGGTTCTGTTTGGTTCTGAATGTAAGATAGAGTTATCGGAAGAGGTTATCGAGAGGATAACCAATTGTCGGAGGTATCTGGATGATAAGATGAAAAGCCAGAAAGAACCGATTTATGGAATAACAACAGGCTTCGGGTCACTATGTAACGTTACGGTTGACATTGATCAACTTTCACAGCTACAGAGAAATCTTGTGGTATCACACGCCTGCGGAATGGGTGAGGAGGTTCCACAGGAGATAGTAAGACTTATGATGTTCCTTAAAGTGAAATCTCTTTCATACGGATATTCGGGAGTAAGACTTGAAACTGTGGAAAGGCTAGTTGAAATGTTCAACAATAATGTATGGCCGGTAGTATATCAACAGGGCTCTCTTGGAGCCTCAGGAGACCTGGCTCCACTTGCAAATATGTGTTTGCCTCTACTCGGTCTGGGAGAAGTTAACTATATGGGCAAGAGATATGGCACACAGGAGATAAATAAAAAATTCGGATGGGAGCCATTGACTCTTGCTTCAAAAGAGGGGTTGGCTCTGCTGAACGGGACTCAGTTCATGCTGGCATATAGCATATGGAACATAAGGAAGGCTAAAAAATTATCTGCGTTGGCAGATAAGATTGCGGCACTTTCTCTTGAGGCTTATGATGGAAGGAAGGAGCCATTTACTCCGGGCGTGCACGCAATAAGGCCACACAAGGGGCAGGTTGAGACCGCAGCCAAGATGAAAGAATATCTTGAGGGAAGCAGCCTTATTGATTTGCCAAAGAAACATGTTCAGGATCCATATTCTTTCCGTTGTGTACCTCAGGTTCACGGAGCTTCGAAGGACGCCATTGCGTATATTGAAAACGCATTTGTAACAGAACTGAACAGTGCAACGGACAATCCAACGATTCTCCCAGAAGAGGACCTTATCATTTCTGCCGGAAATTTCCATGGTCAGCCACTGGCCTTGCCTCTAGACTTCCTGTCAATTGCTATGGCAGAAATAGGAAGTATTTCGGAGAGGCGCACGTATCAGCTTATCTCGGGCAAGAGGGGATTACCTTCATTCCTGGTTGCTCATCCGGGACTTAACTCAGGGTTCATGATCCCTCAGTACAGTCAGGCTTCAATAGTGAGCCAGAACAAGCAGCTCTGTACTCCTGCATGCGTAGATACTATAGACTCTTCGCAGGGGCAGGAAGATCATGTAAGCATGGGCGCAAATGCTGCGACTAAGTGCTTCAGGGTTGTAGAAAATGTAGAAAAAATACTTGCAATAGAGATGATGAATGCTGCTCAGGCAATTGAATTCAGACGTCCTGGCAAAAGTTCCCCTGTATTGGAGCAATTCGTTTCGGAGTTCCGGAAATATGTTCCCTTCATTGCAGAGGATGAGGTTATGTATACTAATATGAATAAGGCTGTGAGCTTCCTTAGGGAAACCAAGGTTTTATAATGAAGACATTAATAATAAATATCGGCAGGTTAGTTCAGGTCGAACGCTCTGAAAGACTCTTGCTCAAGGCAGGAGCAGAGATGTCCCGGTTGGATTGTATAGATAATGGATATCTAGCTATTGACGGAGATATAATTGCAGATTTTGGAGAGATGTCTCAGCTGGAGGCGAGCAAGTTTCCTGGTGCAAAGATTATTGATGTACAAGGGAAGATGGTTTTACCTGCATTCTGCGACTCGCACACACATCTTGTATATGCAGGCAGCAGGGAGACGGAGTATTTTGATAAGATAAGGGGATTATCGTATCAGGAGATTGCAAGAAGAGGAGGGGGTATCCTTAATTCAGCAGCTCTTCTTCACGATACGTCCGAGGATGAGTTGTACAGACAGGCAATGGTGAGAGTCAGGGAGATAATGGGATTCGGTACCGGAGCTGTAGAGATAAAGAGCGGATATGGCCTTACAGTTGAGGATGAGCTTAAAATGCTTAGGGTAATAAAGAGAATATCAGAAGATACACCGTTGGAGGTCAAGGCTACTTTTCTTGGAGCTCATGCTGTTCCGCTTAGGTATAAAGGACGGCAGGAAGAGTATGTAAATGAGATAATTTCCGAGATGATACCATTGATTGCCGTAGAGGAGTTGGCAGAATTTGTAGATGTATTTTGCGAAGAGGGCTTCTTTACAGTTGAGGATACAGACCGTATCTTCAATGCAGCGATCAAGTATGGGCTTAGACCTAAGGTTCATGCAAACCAGATGGGCTTCTCAGGAGGCGTTCAGGTTGGTCTCAAGTACAATGCTTTGTCGGTAGACCATCTTGAGTCAACAGGAGAGGCAGAGTTCATGGCTCTAAAAGGAAGCGACACTATTGCAACTCTTCTTCCGGGAGCAACATTTTTCCTTGAAATGGATTATGCTCCGGCAAGAAAAATGATAGAGTATGGACTTCCTGTCGCTATTGCCTCAAACTATAATCCCGGTTCCTGCCCTTCTGGTGATATGAAATTCATGATGGCTCTGGCAGCCCTCAAGATGAAACTGACTCCGGAGGAGCTCATCAACGCTACAACAATCAATGGTGCCTATGCAATGGGACTAAGTGAGACTCTCGGATCGATAGCTGTGGGTAAGATTGCCAATCTTATCATAACCAAACCGACACCTTCTTTGGAATTTATTCCTTACGCAATAAGTTCTCCATTTGTAGATAGACTTATCCTTAAAGGGAAGGTGGCAGAGATTTAGGACAAACCTTAAAATCGAATAATATGAGCAAGTTTTTGACACCTTTGGGAGAAGTTGATATCCAAGTCATTGGACATGCCTCAATACTCCTCCGATGGAACGGGAACATAATCATTACCGACCCATACAGTGAAATTGCAGATTATTCACGTTTGCCCAAGGCAGACCTGATACTCATCACGCATGACCATTATGACCATTTTGACAAGAGAGCCTTGAAACATATTTTAAGCGACAAAACAACTATTGTTTCCAGCCTTAATGTTCATGAAGAGCTAATAGGTTCGAATGGTTTGAGACAGGGGGATGTATTTGATTATAAAGGAATTAAAATTAAGGCCGTATATGCCTATAATATATACAACAAAAAAGATAATGGTCAGCCTTACCACGCAAAAGGTGAGGGTAATGGCTATATTCTTGATTTCGCAGGCTTTAGATTGTATTTTGCAGGTGATACCGAACTCATTCCTGAGATGAAGGAGTTAGGAGAAATAGACCTTGCCTTCTTACCAAAAAACCTTCCATATACAATGAGCGACACAATGTTCATTGAAGCAGCCAAGACTATAATGCCAAAGAGCCTATACGCTTACCACTATTTTGAGCTGGATGAAAAAACAATAAAATCCAGGCTCCCAAAAGGAGTGAATTTTTATACAGAGTAAATCATATATTTAATCATGAATCAACAAATAATTGAATGCGTACCAAATTTCAGCGAAGGTCGCAACATGCAAGTTATTAAACAGATAACGGACGAAGTAGAGAAAATTGAAGGAGTTAAGTTACTTAATACAGATCCGGGTGCTGCCACCAACAGAACGGTAGTGACATTTGTAGGCTCTCCAGAAAAGGTCATTGAGGCTGCATTCCAGGCAATAAAGAAAGCCGGAGAGTTGATAGATATGCGTCACCATCATGGTGAACATCCACGTATGGGTGCAACAGATGTATGCCCCCTTATTCCTATAGCCGGAATAACAATGGAACAGACTGCTGAATATGCCCGCAAGCTTGCCAAAAGGGTTGGCGAGGAGCTTCAGATCCCAGTCTATTGCTACGAAGGAGCTGCTTTTAAACCAGAGAGGAAAAACCTTGCAGTTTGCCGTTCAGGTGAGTATGAAGGACTTTCAAAGAAGTTGCAGGATGCAGAATGGAAACCCGATTTTGGCCCTGCTGAGTTTAATGCCAGAGTTGCACAAACCGGAGCCTCTGTTATTGGCGCAAGAGATTTTCTGGTTGCAATAAACTATAATCTTAACACTACATCTACCCGTAGAGCCAATGCTATTGCATTTGATGTGAGAGAAAAAGGACGTAAATTGCGTGAGGGAAACCTTGTCACAGGCAAGGTAGTGAAAGATGCGAATGGGAAAGATGTCTGGGTTCATGGTACATTGAAGGGATGCAAGGCTATAGGTTGGTTTATCGAGGAGTATGGTATAGCGCAGGTATCCATGAATGTTACAAACATTACACAGACTCCGGTGCATATCGCATTTGACGAGGTTGTGGCCAAGGCTGCTGCAAGGGGAATACGTGTTACAGGATCTGAAATAGTAGGCCTTATTCCAAAGAAGGTTCTCATAGAGGCTGGAAACTACTATCTGGCAAAGCAGGAGAGATCTGCCGGCATTTCGGAAGATGAAATCATCAAGATCGCTGTGAAATCAATGGGACTGGACGACCTTAAGCCATTTGACCCTAAAGAGAAGGTAATTGAATTTTTAATGGAGGAGGGGATGTCCAAAAAGCTTATAGATATGACATGCAAGGGCTTTGCCGACGAGACTGCAAGTGAGTCTCCAGCTCCTGGTGGTGGTTCCATATCTGCATATGTTGGTTCTTTGGGAGCTGCATTAGGAACAATGGTTGCGAACCTCTCGTCACATAAACCCGGTTGGGACGATAATTGGAAGTACTTTTCTGATTGGGCTGTCAAAGGACAGGAAATCATGAAGGAGATGTTATTCCTTGTAGATGAAGATACCAATTCATTCAACAAGATAATGGAAGCATTCGGACTTCCAAAGGGAAGTGAAGAGGAGAAAGCTGCAAGGATCGCTGCGATTCAGACAGCCACGCTTTATGCAACTGAAGTTCCTCTCCGCACCATGAAGGTGGCATATTCAGGCTTTGGGCTTATTGAGGCTATGGTTAAGGACGGAAATCCAAACTCATTATCGGATGCAGGAGTGGGAGCTCTCTGCCTTCGCACTGCAATTTTCGGGGCTTATATGAATGTCAGGATAAATGCTGCACAACTCAAGGACAGGGAAGTTGCAGATCGATTGCTTTCAGAGGCTGCGGAGATATTTGATTCTGCAACCAAGAGAGAGACTGAGATTACAGATTCAGTGCTTAAGACACTAGAAAGTTAAAGCCAAAGGTCGAGTCAATTTCATTTGGCTCGACCTGTCTTTGTAAGACGAAATTTCCAAGCGTCAAAAGAGGCTTATTATACCGATTGTTCAAAGAATATTTTCATATAAAATACTGGCTTTTAAATAATTTTAGTTAAATTGCCACACGCTTACGATGGCGGTTATTAGTTAAAATATTATCCCTGCTTGTGATTTGAGCTCTTTTTGTCAACATAAATATTAAAAAGATGAAAAGTTTTTTAAAGAAAATCGGTCTGGCATTTCTCATAATGATTGCTGCCGTAGCATGCAATGAGTCTCTGGAAGATACTTCAGAAGAGAATGTGATAATACCTGAGAAACCGACTACTCTTGGGACATTTGACCATTATTGGTTCCAGAGAGAACAAATCCAGATAAAGAGATCGGAAAACAAGTCTTTTGTACTCTTTCGCTCTTCGGATAGATTGGCTCTGTTATCATCACTCCGTAAAATAGGGATTGGGATAGATTCTTCTAAAATTAAAGCATACGGGTACGGTGGCACAGATCTTTCGGGTGATGCTGCATATTCATTTTTAAATTATGAATGGGCAGAGATTGGTATCAACTATATGTCAGCCACAGCCATCCCTGAAGTTGCCTATTCTGCCCCTTATTATTCCTGGAAGGGTGGGCCGGAATTTCCCTTGACAAATTTAGTATGTGTTTATCTTAGTACTACTGCTGATACTACTCATCTGAAACGTCTTTCAAAAGAGTATAATGTAGGGATAATTGGTAAAGTTCCTAAAATACCCCAATGTTATGTTGTTGCTTGTACAAAGCAGTCTAAAGGAAATGCCTTGGAAGTAGCTAATTTGTTTTATGGGAGTGGCCTATTTGAAAGTGCTGAGCCCGTCTTTATTTCTCAGACACCTAATTGAACATAAAGTCTTTTATTTTAAATAGCGTATATAAAATTAAAAGCCCTGAGATTTTGTCTCAGGGCTTTTAATTTATTTAAGGAATCGGGATTAGATTCCGGCGAGTCTCTTGTAAGAGTTATACCGTATTTTTGCATACTCTTCTGTAAGACTGAACAACTGTTCCGCATCCTTAGGGAATGTCTTGATAAGAGAAGAGTAACGAACTTCACCCTTGATGAATTCCTGGAATTTAGACCAATCAGGCTCCTTGCTGTCCAATATGAATGGATTCTTGCCCTCTGCCTCAAGAGCCGGGTTGAATCTGTAAAGATGCCAGTATCCACATTCTACAGCCAGTTTCTCCTCTTTTTGAGAAGCTCCCATGCCGTTCTTTAAGCCATGGTTGATACATGGTGAGTATGCGATAATCAGAGAAGGGCCATCGTATGCTTCAGCCTCTTTGAGAACAGTCAGCAACTGATTGTGACTTGCACCCATGGAAACCTGAGCAACATAAACATAGCCATAACTCATAGCCATCATTCCAAGGTCTTTCTTACGTATCTTCTTACCAGACGTCGCAAATTTGGCTACAGCTCCGGCAGGTGTTGATTTAGAAGACTGACCACCGGTATTTGAGTAAACTTCAGTATCAAGAACCAATACATTAAGATTGTTGCCGGTAGCAAGTACGTGGTCAAGTCCACCGTATCCGATATCGTAGGCCCACCCGTCACCACCGAAGATCCATTGTGAACGTGTCACCATGAAATCCTTGAGCGTAGTAAGTTCCTTGCATATATCGCATTTGCATTCAGATACAAGAGGGATTATCTTTGAAGCCAACTCTCTTGTAGCAGCAGAATCTTCTCTTTTCGATAGCCATTCGCCAAATAGAACTTTCAATTCAGCAGAGCAGCAATCGCAAACCAATCCGTCAGCCATAAGTTTTGCAACCCTGTCACGTACTCTTTCAGAGCCCATTCGCATACCAAGACCATATTCAGCATTGTCCTCGAACAAAGAGTTTGCCCATGAAGGACCGTTGCCGTCTTTATTGGTTGTGTATGGTGATGCCGGGAATGAACCTCCATAGATAGAAGAACATCCGGTTGCATTTGCAATCATCATGCGATCGCCGAACAGTTGTGTAATTGCCTTGATATATGGAGTCTCGCCGCATCCTGCACAAGCTCCTGAGAACTCGAACAAAGGTTGTGAGAACTGAAGGTTCTTCACATTCTGACTCTTAGGTAAAACTGTATCCTTATACCCAACAACATCATTTAGATAATCGAAGTTATCTTTTTCATGTTCCTGAGACTCGAAAGATTTCATTACAAGAGCTTTGGTCTTGGCCGGACATACATCAGCGCAGTTTCCGCAACCGGTACAGTCCATAGCCGATACCTGAATTGTGAAGCTGTAATCTTTAAGGCTTCCATTGCCGGGAACTCTCTTGACAGATGCAGGAGCTGCTTCCTGTTCCTCTTTAGTCATAAGGAAAGGACGGATGGCAGCGTGAGGGCAGACATAGGCACATTGGTTACACTGGATACAATTTTCAGGTTGCCATTCAGGAACATGTGTTGCAGCACCACGTTTTTCATAAGCGGCAGTTCCGGCAGGAATCGTGCCATCTTCCAGATGAAGGAATGCACTTACAGGAAGATCATTACCAGACTGTGCGTTTACCGGATCGGCAACATTGCGTACCCAGTCCGGAGCCAATCTGTTATAGTTTGATGGTCTGAATTTGGCAGTAAGGTTTTTCCAGTCGCAAGGAACATCAATTTTCTCGTATTCAGCGCCTCTGTCGATGGCTGCGAAGTTCATATTTAATATAGATTCACCTTTTTTGCCGTAAGACTTTTCAGCCGCCTTCTTCATCTCTTTCACAGCTTGCTCGTAAGGGATTATGCCTGTGATTTTGAAAAATGCCGATTGCAGGATAGTATTTGTCCTGTTGCCTAGACCAATCTCTTCAGCAATTTTGGTAGCATTGATTATGTAAAAATTGATCTCCTTCTTTGCGATGGTCGCTTTGATGAAATCAGGAAGTTTCTGAAGAGTGTCTTCTTTTGACCATAAAGTGTTGAGCAAAAGAGTGCCGCCTTTCTTGATACCTCTCATTACATCGTACTTGTTTAGGTAAGATGTTACATGACAGGCAACGAAGTCCGGAGTGGAAACCAAATATGGAGAGTGAATAGGAGTATCACCGAATCTCAGATGAGAGCAGGTATATCCACCTGATTTCTTAGAGTCATAATCGAAATATGCCTGGACATATTTAGGTGTGGCCTCACCGATAATCTTGATTGTATTTTTATTTGCACCAACGGTACCATCAGAGCCAAGTCCAAAGAATTTACACTCTTTGACGCCAGGTTTTGCAAGACTTATCTCCTCCTTAAGCGGAAGCGACTTGAAACTTACATCGTCTACGATACCAATTGTAAAACCATTCTTAGGCTCCTTCATCTTTAAGTTGTCAAACACTGATATTATCTGTGCCGGGCTTGTATCTTTTGAAGAGAGGCCGTAACGTCCGCCAACAATCAATGGAAGTTTGCCGCCGTTGTCTACAATTGCAGCCTTAACATCAAGATATAGTGGTTCTCCAGTTGCACCAGGTTCTTTTGTCCTGTCAAGAACGGCAATACGTTTTACGCTCTTAGGAAGTACTCTGAAGAAATATTTTGCAGAGAATGGTCTGTAGAGTCTTACAGTAAGCAGACCAACCTTTTCTCCCTTTTCTGTCTGATAGTCGATAACCTCTTTAATTGTTTCGCAAACGGATCCCATTGCAATGATAATGTTTTCAGCATTAGGATCTCCATAATAGTCAAATGGAAGATAATGGCGTCCGGTAAGTTCGCTGATCTCTCCCATATATCTTGCAACAATGTCCGGAACGGCCTCATAATAGGAATTGGAAGCTTCGCGGGCTTGGAAGAATACATCAGGATTCTGAGCGGTTCCCCTAGTGACAGGTTTATTAGGGTTCAGAGCTCTGCTGCGGAATGCTGCAAGAGACTTTTCGCTTATCATATCTTTCAAAGCCTGCTGATCCAGATCCTCGATTTTTTGAATTTCATGAGAAGTGCGGAATCCATCAAAGAAGTGTACAAAAGGAATTCTTGATTTTAGTGTAGAAAGATGAGAAACAGCTCCAAGGTCCAGGGCCTCCTGAACGCTACCTGAAGCAAGGAATGCAAAACCAGTCTGTCTGGCTGACATTACATCCGAATGGTCACCGAATATTGAGAGAGCCTGAGAAGCCAAAGTACGGGCAGAAACGTGGAAAACTGAAGGGAGAAGTTCTCCTGCAATTTTATACATGTTTGGGATCATAAGCAACAAACCCTGTGACGCCGTAAATGTGGTAGCTAAAACTCCTGACTGAAGAGCTCCATGAAGAGCACCTGCCGCACCACCTTCACTCTGCATCTCCAAAACTTTTAACTCTTCACCAAAAAGGTTTTTCTTTCCGAAAGCAGCCCATTCATCTACATACTCTGCCATAGTTGATGACGGAGTGATAGGGTAAATGGCTGCCAGTTCGCTAAACATGTAAGCTACATGTGCTGCGGCGTAATTACCATCACAGGTAATAAATTTCTTTTCTTTTGCCATAGCTTGTATTTTAGTAATTAAATTTATTAATAAGTTAATTTATTTTCGATTCTGATTTTGCTTAATCTTAATATTGACTATAACTTAATATGGTCGGCAACATTTATATGCTACTGACCATATCAGTGAATATTTTCTGATTTTGCAGAATATTTTTCGTCAGAACTTTTTCCGTTGATAAAGCCCTGAATAAGGAACTTTATCAACGAAAAGACTGTTTCGGTCTCGTACTCTTTTGATATTTGAAAATGCATGAGCATGTTATCTACTATTTACAAAAATAGTAAAATAAATCGATTTTCACGATTATTTCTCAAATAGTGGAGTACTAAAACCTATGCTTATTGATACCCTTGAGTTGTGCTTTCGGGAGCAATTTTTTTAATAAGATTTTGAAGGACATTGCCTGGACCAAGCTCTGTAAAATCCCTTCCTCCATCAGCCCACATATTCTCTACAATCTGTCTCCATCGTACCGGAGCGGTCAATTGCTTGATTAGATTGTCTTTGATTTCTGTTGGAGATGTATGTGGTTTTGCATCCACATTTTGATACACCGGACATATTGGTGTGACTATTTTAGTCTGTTCTATTGCAGCAGCAAGTTCTTTTCCTGCAGGCTCCATCAATGGAGAGTGGAAAGCGCCTCCAACAGCAAGAATGATGGCTCTCTTTGCACCTGCCGCCTTAAGCTCTTCGCAAGCCTTTGTGACAGACTCAATCGAACCGGATATTACGAGTTGTCCGGCACAATTATAGTTTGCAGGGACCACAACACCTGGAACCGAAGCACAGACTTTTTCCACAATTTCATCGGCAAGACCTAATACAGCAGCCATTGTAGAGGGCTGAAGCTCACATGCTTTCTGCATTGCCATAGCTCTGGCATATACAAGTCGTAAGCCGTCTTCAAATGTCATAGCTTCAGCAGCCACTAGAGCAGAGAACTCTCCAAGCGAATGACCGGCTGTCATATCTGGAGTGAAGTCATGATGACATGCAGAGAGTATTACTGAATGGAGGAAAATTGCTGGTTGTGTGACCTTTGTCTGTTTCAACTCCTCGTCACTGCCACTGAACATTGTATCTGTTATACGGAATCCTAGGATTTCATTTGCTTGTTCAAATAATTCTTTTGCCAGGGGGTAAGTTTCATACAACTCTTTTCCCATTCCGCTGAATTGAGCGCCCTGACCAGGAAAAACGAATGATTTCATCATGTATTAAAAAGTTATTAAGCAGCAAAGATACATTTTTTAATCAATTATAAAATGTGTATCTTTGCTGCTCAATATAAGGCCTAGTAGTTCAGCTGAATAGAACGTCAGATTCCGGTTCTGAAGGTCGGGGGTTTGAATCCCTCCTAGGTCACTACAACTAGTTAAAAGCTATTGCTTTGTATACTTGATGGTATACATCTTCTCTCCGGCATTATAGCTTTTCCAATTCAAATGCAGGTCTATGCTCGCTCCTGTGGAGATTCCATTCAAGATGGAGGAGATATCAAAAGATACTCTTCCGTAGGAGTTAAGAGCAGGAGAGTCATCGAATGCATTATGCCTGAATGTAACATAGACTTGAGATGCCGTACTGCGCTCCTGATCAACGACCAAATTGACCAAGTGTTTCAATTCCGGCATCTGCCTAAGTACGGAAAAGTTGATATTAAGATACTTGCTGCTAACCCAAGCATCAGAAATTTCAACAGGGTCGTACCCTAGGCTGTCCTGCTTTTCAGAAGAAGATACTTCACTGGAAAGTAAAGGTCTTTTCTTCAAAACATTGTACAAATAGTTCAGAATGACATTCTGACTTGTGACAGAACCATTCTGTTGTTCGTCGCCTACTATAGTGTAGTCGGCAATAACTCTCTGTCCGTCACTTACATTTGATTGTGAAACCTTGTTGGCAGTTATGTTGAGAATCTTTCCGTTGTCCAACCGAATCTGATAGTCAGGACTTTTTCCAATGATCTCACCATAACCTAACCAATAATTGCCCAAATCATAACCATCCTTGGTGCACCCTGAGGTTATGCCAACGATAATTATCAAAAGAGAAAAAAATCTGGAAATAGGTTTTAACATTTAATTACTTTGATTTGCCAATCACTTAATAGATGCAATTACATGCCGTTTTGTTGCATAAAAAAAGGGAAAAATTTAAATTTTTCCCTTTTTGCTTATTTTAAGATAGTTATAAGACTATTCTGCAAATGCAATAATCTCTCCTTTCTGAATGGTTTCTCCATGTTTGGCGCAGATTGCAACAATCTTTCCTGAGAAAGAAGGTTTGATCTCTTCCAGTCCGTAAAATGCCTGGATGAAGCACATTGGCTTGTCTGCCTCAACTTTTTCTCCGATGTTTGGAGCAGAAGATGCGTCCACCAAATCATACTGCCATATCAGCTGGCCTTTTACAGTAGCCTGGATAGGTTTGGCGTTAGGATATTTTTCAATAATCTTTTCAACCTCAATTTTTGGCATCTCAATAACAGGACGGGTGACGATTATAGGTGCATTTGCCTTGGCTTTTGCAGCCTCAAGTTCCTGGTTGAATCTTTGTTTAGCTACGCCACTTTTGTAGTCTCTGTATTGTCTTTCGTGCATTGCAAACTCGAACAGCTCTTCATCGTCCTGTCCAAGATCCCAGTTGTTCTCAATCATCTCCTTACGGAACTTGTCGAGCTCGTTAGGGAATGCGTCCTGAGGGTTTCCGGTATAGAATTCCAGACCCTTGTCCTTTGCAAGCTGGATGATTTCAGGAGCAAGTTCACCCGGCAGTTTGCCTGTCTTGCCAAGAATCATGTTCCATGAGTCTTTGTCTATTGTTGTCCATCTTGGCTCTCCTTTGAGCGTATGCATCAAATTCATTAGAGAAACGTTCTTGACATACTGGCTGAATGGGGTTACCAAAGGAGGGTATCCCAGTCGAGGCCATACATAAGCAACCTCCTGGAACAACATTACGACAAGTTCGTCAATTGCAAGCTCCTTTTTGCCTTGATTCCTGAGAGAGGAGTTGATTGCACCATGGAATCCTTTCAGGTCAGCCATCATTGAACCCATCATTCCACCAGGTAGTCCGCATCCAACAAGAAGGGATGTGCTAACCTTGTTGCTAGGGTCGATGAAGTATCCAAGAAAATCATCCATGAAGGTCTGAGTAAGCCTTCTTGCCTCCATATAAGCCTCCATGTTGATCTCCTTTACAAGGAAACCTGCATCTTTCAGCATAGCCTGTACTGTAATTACATCTGGATGAACCATACCCCATGAGAGTGGTTCCATGGCAACATCGATGTATTCAGCTCCGGCACGGGCAACTTCAAGCATAGATGCAACTGAAAATCCTGGACCGCTATGTCCATGATATTCAACTATGATATGCGGATATTTATCTTTGATTGCTTTTGTAAGCCTTCCAAGGAAAGCGGGACGACCGATACCAGCCATGTCTTTCAAGCAGATTTCATCGGCACCGAATTCAACAACCTTGTCTACAATACCCATGTAATACTCAACTGTATGGATCGGAGAAGAGGTAATACATAATGAAGTCTGAGAAATCATTCCGCCTTTTTTTGCATACTTGACAGATAACTCAAGATTTCTAGTATCATTAAGCCCGCAGAAAGAACGAGAGATATTTGTTCCCTGTTTTGCTTTAACTTTATACATCAGCTCACGGACGTCAGCAGGTACTGGGTTCATTCTCAGAGCATTCAAGCCACGTTCGAGCATATGTGTCTGGATTCCGACCTTGTTGAAAGGAGCAGTCCACTCACGTACTGCATGATTAGGGTTTTCACCGAAAAGAAGGTTTACTTGTTCAAATGCTCCACCGTTTGTCTCTACGCGGTCGAAACACCCCATGTCTATAATAACCGGAGCAATTTGTTTTAATTGGTCCACCCTCGGAACGTATTTCCCCGAAGATTGCCACATGTCTCTGTATAACAGAGAAAATTTAATTTCGCGAGCCATAATTTATTGAATTATATTAATATAATATTGATGCGCTTAGAGTTTGCAAAGGTATGAAATTATTAGAAATTGTCGCTATCAAAATGCAACTAATTGGTTAGAATATGTAATCGGGGATACTTTTCATTTATTGGTGCGCAAATTTCAAAAAAAAGTACTATCTTTGCAGCCCGATTCTAACGGATCTATTATGGTGGTCGTAGCTCAGCTGGTTAGAGCGCTAGTTTGTGGCACTAGAGGTCGTGGGTTCGAAACCCATCTTCCACCCAAAGGAGATACTTTTAAAGTGTCTCCTTTTTTTATGAAGTTTCCCAGCATAGCACGCATAAAAAAATATTGTATCTTTGTTTCTAAAGTAAGCTCTTTCATGAAAAAAATTATATTGTGTCTGTTCTTGCCGTTGTCTCTTTTTTTCTATTCCTGTAATAATGGTCAACGAGAGAAGGTCCACGCCAGCCTTGAGAACTGGAATAAAGTCATATACAAGCAACCCGCAGCAGTCCGCGACAGCCTGAATAAAATAAAGTCAGTGAAAATGTTTCCGGGCGATGCCGCCTATCATTCACTTTTATATACTATAGCTTCGGAAAGGTTGGATAGTCTTCCAAAAGATGACTCTCTAATATCAACATCAGTGACTTGGTACAAGAGGAATAAGGACTACTATAATCTTTGCAGGTCATTACTTTATAAAGGGATTGTCCTATACAATCATAGCCGCGTAGACTCATCTGCTTATGAATCTGTCATAAACGCAGAAGAGATATATCAGACAAAGAAGATTCAGGATCTGCATACCGGAAGTCTTATTTATATGTATCTAGGTAGAATCCTTCGTCAAAAAGATGACTCAACTCAGGCTATTTCCTATTTTAGAAAGAGTCTTGCTCTAAGCACTGAGCTAAACAGTAAAGTGGATATTCAAAAAGTGAGGCTGGATTTGTTCTACGAATATCTATCCCGGTACAAATATGCCGAAGCTCTTTCTAACATTCTAATCTTCGAAGATACCAGGAATCTCTCACCTTCGATGGAGTATGATTTATATCATGCTATGTATTCCTACTATATGTCAAAAAGAGAGTACAACATAGCTATTGTTTATGCCAATAAAATGCTCAAACTTAAGGACCTCCGCAATCTGGACGTTAATGAGTCAAAATTGTATAATTCTCAGGCTTTTATTTTCAAGAAATTACATAATCTGGATAGCACTCTTTATTATGCAAAGCTTTGCGTAAATACAATTAAAGACTCTCTTGCCAAAGAGAACCATTATTATTACAGATTTCTGGCAGATACCTACTCTTCTTCAGGAGATCATGAAAATGCAGAATTATATTACCGGAAGGCTTATCTCTCCTATATAAAGGCCTATGCGAAAATTGCACGCGACAGGGTTATGGAGGTTAGAAGAAAGTATGATGTTTCTCTTAAAAAAGAGGCGGAAATGTCAAAAATAAAGGTCCAGATAATAATTATGATATGCTTGGCAATACTATTGGTATTTGTTGCTTTTCTTTCACTTATGTTTACTCGTATCTGGAAAAGGATGAAGAATCAGATGGAAATAGTATCAACCGTGGAGAGACAGAAATATTGTGCTGAGGCTGAACTTAAGAAAGCGTGGTTTCTTAACGAGCTGCTTAAGGCCTCTGCATCATTGTTACCGCAGTTTGTAGAAAATATAAACAAAGAGGCGGCCAGAGACAGAAAAATATCAAAGGAGATATCGGAGAACCTAAATTCAGCTATTGATAATGTGAGAGCAATGTCCAGGAATAAAATGACTGCTATCACCAAGAATGATAACTTCAGGTCGCTCAACCCTAATCTGGATTATCTCCCTGACCTTTCTGACTTGGAAAAGATTATTCTTTTACTAATGGATTACAATTTTTCTGTTCAGGAAATTTCCGATCTTATCAACTCGTCCCCTTCCAGTATAAGGTCTATAAAAACCAAGATAAAGGAGAAAATTCTGGCGACTGAGGGGTTGCCTTTTGATCCAAAAACGGCATTCTCAATTCTGAAATAGAGGGAAGATCAGTATTTCAAAGCGCGACTTTTTGCGACAGGGTTTTTTTAAACAGCTGATTTGTATTGTTTTATTTATGCAAAAAGCGCGACTTTCCGCAACAGCGTCTTATAGCAGATGTTCTTTTGAAGAATTAAGTAAATTTGACTCGGGTTATAATTATTCAAATTTGATCTTTAAGTTGAACGTCGGTTGTGATTGCACAATTATTCCAGGGGGTTAGTACAGATATATGGGATGTTTAGCTTAAAGATCAAATTTATGTTTATAATGGCTAAAGATATTTCTTAAGAATACCCTTCCATACCATATACCCATCTCCATTCAGGTGCAAGCCATCCTTAGTGTATATTGGATTAAGATTTTCGCTATCCTCGCTTTTCAGTGAAGAATAGACATCGATATAAGTTAATCCCCTCATCTCGCATAACTTTTTAATTCCTTTATTAAGCTCAATAATCTGAGGGCCTCGGGTTCTGTGCTTAGGGTAATTTGTGAAGGTTTCGTTAACAGGAAATCCGCTGTGAATATATAATCTTGTCCGAGGTGTCTCTTTTGCTATCTTATCGGCTATTTTACCAATCATGGTGAGAATGGAATCGACAGAATAGTCTCGAGAAAGATTGTTGACTCCAATAAGAAGAAATATCTTCTTTGGCTTTCCTTTTACAATCGGGTCAAGCCTGTCGTACACTCCCTCTGCAATATCTCCGCTAATGCCGCGGTTCTTGACATGTCTGTTGTCAAGCAGCTCTCTCCACTCGCAGTAGTGGATTATGCTGTTCCCTAAAAAGACAATGTCTGATTTGTGGATGGGAAGTTTTTCAAATAGTGAAGCTCTGTGGTAATAAAGAGGTGAATACGATGTCTCCTGCTGTCCCCATACAGATGGCGTAAGCACAAGAATAACGGCAATTGTAAGAGCCGCTTTCTTAATAATTGAATTCATGATGTTTTGTTTTATTTTCAATTTCTAATATATGATCCATCCGGTTATCCCTGCAAGGATTATTACATAAATTGGATTTAGCTTTCCCCACTGGGTCGCGGCAAAAGCCATGATGAATATTAACCAGCTTTTCCAGTCAATGAAGTTGTCCCTTGTAACAAGAAGAGTTGCTGCTGATGCTATCAGTCCTATGACAACAGGACGTATACCTTTAAGTGCTGCTTCAAACCATCGGTTTTTCTTATACTGATTATAAAGATATGCTATAAGCAGGATGATTATGAATGATGGCAGACAGACGGCTATTGTTGCAACTGCTGCACCCCAAATGCTTTCTGTTACAGAGTAGCCTATATATGTTGCACTGTTGATGCCTATAGGCCCTGGAGTCATCTGTGATATGGCGATTATATCGGTGAATGTTGATGCGTCTATCCAATGATGTTTTATAACGACCTCGTTCTGTATGAGGGAAATCATAGCGTATCCTCCTCCAAACGTAAAGAGTCCTATCTCAAAAAAAGTTATGAATAATTGTATATAAATCATCGCTTTACAAGATAGAAATAGAAAATGCCGAGCAGTGCTCCGGCGATTATTATATAAATAGGGGAGATACCTAGCAACACAATCGCCAGTGTTGTCACAACAGGAATTGCCGAAGTGTACTTGTTAAGATTTACAGACTTGGACATTCCAATCAAGGGAACAGCAATGAGAGCTACAACTGCCGGGCGGATTCCTTTAAAAATGCTGTTTACTGTCTCATTCTCCCTGAATCTGGAGAAAAACATAGCGATGACAAGTATTGTTACAAATGATGGCAGAGCGCTTCCAACAGCGGCGACAACGCTTCCTTTGAATCCTTTGAGCCTTTCTCCTATGAATATTGAGATGTTTATTACAAAAACTCCCGGCGCAGACTGTGAAATGGCCATAATATCCATAAAGTCTTCCTGTGTAAGCCATCCCTTTTTCTCCACGACTTCTTTCTGGATTAGTGGCAGCATTGCATAACCTCCGCCGATAGTAAAGGCCCCGATTTTGGAAAACGTGTAAAATATGTCCAGATACAGGTTCATAATGCAAATGTAACGCTATTTTTCTACCGAGGATAAAAAATGGCTTCAAAAAATTTTGGTACTGATTATCAGGCATATAAAAAAAGCGGGAAATATTTTTCAAGAAAATTAAAAGAATAATTTTGTTTGATAAAAAAAGTCGCATATCTTTGCAGCCCGTTTCGAAAATGAAACGCTGAATAGAAAGTTCTTTGATAGCATTATAAAAGAGTAACAAGGTAGAGGTTTTATACTTAAAACTTCGTCAAAACCTAATTATAAATGAGGTTTAAACTAGTTAGGACAAGCTAAACATTTAGAAAATTTTTTACAATGAAGAGTTTGATCCTGGCT
>CAZHLJ010000006.1:93035-131171 GCA_964533215.1 uncultured Muribaculaceae bacterium | reverse complement strand
ATCGAATTTACCATCAAATTACCGCCTCCGAAAGGGGGCGGTTTAGTTCAACTTGTTTATAGGTGTCTATTTGTTGCTTATGTAGTGTCACTTCGGGGGGCTAGATTTACCTTTTGGGGTATAGTTGATACTTGATATTCTTTAGTCCAGTCAAACTAACAGGGTTATAAATTTCAGTTGTTTTGCTTCTCGATGTTCATTTCGGATTCAAAAAGGAGAGCTGAATAACTATATCTCCGGCAATGCAGTGTAAAATTATGATTTTTAATTGTTTTACCCAAATCTTTTAGTAATAAAATTTAAATCCGTTTTTTTAAGATAGACTGGTTGGCAGTAAAGTAGGGGGGGGCTGTTGTTATTAAAACCATGGCAGAGCAAAATTGTGGCAAATCAGGACTAGGAGTGGAGTTTTAGTGATGCTTGCTATGTTTTTGCATAAATAATAGATAGTTTAACAGCCTCAGTGGTATTGCAAAGGAATATTTAATAACCCTTTTTCAATTCAGTCAAGGTGTGCTAAGAGAAAAGTGTGAGTTTAAAGGATATCCAAAAATCTACAGGTCTCGCATCTCATAAATAATAGTGCATTAGCCTCAAAAGGCATTGCATCCTCTTTAAACAATGTCAAGGTGCTGAAAAGTAAAAAGTGTAGGTTTTAGGATACTTGGTCTGTTTTTGCATAAATAATTGATGGTACAACAGTCGCAGTGGCATTGCAAAAGAAAATTTGGGACCCACTTAAGGAGCAAGCGTAAAAAAACAACCGGCGCCTGTCTCCAAATCTATACCAGCATAATCAAGAAGGCGCATTTGTTTTTTAGCGAGCGACTTTTTAGTGGGTAAATTTGGTTGCATGCCAGCCAGGCTGTTGTACTACAAAATAGGATGCAAAAACAAACGGCATAATCAAAAAGGCGCATTTGTTTTTTAACGAAGCGACTGCTAGTGGGTATTTGCCTTAAAGGCAAAGCACATCATGGAAAAGAGATGCAAGGCTATACACACCTAGATTAAAAAAATGCTCAGGAAATTTTTCCTGAGCACCAAGTTTTATAAAGTATTGTAAAGTAATGGATTAAACAAATTTATTACCCATTAAAACAATTTTGTTACCCTATCAATAATCTCCTCAGAAGGTAAATTATTGTCAATAACCAGATTGGGAGCAAGCTGAAACACCTTTTTCTCGGCTTTGAACCTCTTTTCCCCGCCACCAGTAATATTCAGCAAAATAACCTTCTCCCTGTCCACTTTCCCCGAATTGATACTCTTGATCATACCCGCAAGAGCAATCCCCGCAGCCGGATTAATATCAATATTTTCACAAGATTCAAACAACCTGCAGGCCTGCTCCATCTCGCTGTTATCAGCAGCCTCGATATCACCACAAGAGTCCACCAAAGCATCATATAGCCCACCAGGCACAGAGAAGGGAGGTTTTCTGTTAGAAAGAACCTTTGCACCTATTAGCAAAGCTTTCTCCCTTGCCTCATCGTCATTTACAGGGAGAAGATCCCTGCTGCCTGCTTTCCAAGCATCGTACATAGGAGTGAAAGGGATATTCTGAGAAGGAATCAACACCATTTTGTTATTTCCGAACCTGCCATCTTCAATAAGGCGTAAGTTAGCCTCCCAAGCGGCGATTGTGCCTGTTCCACTTCCAATTGCTTGAAAATAGTAGTCCGGTATCCTTCCGATAGTAGTGGCTGCAGAAAGCACTACGGTTGCCATACCATCACGTCTGGCAACATTCTTTGCACCTCCCTCTTCGAAGAATTTGGAAGACTTACAAACTTTGTTTGCCAGGTCAATTGCATCGTAATAGTCAGTTTTTGACGGAGAGCATATCAACTTTACACAACTGTCTATAGGGGTGTCAAACCAAAGGGCATCAAGATTGTCATGAGGGACCACAATCAATAGGGGAATTTTATTTTCGGAACAAACTTTAGCGAATGCTCTGGCGGTGTTTCCAGCAGAAGCAACCACCATTACTTTGTCTGAATCTACTTTAAGTCTTGCACAAACTGAATATGCCTCAGTCTCTTTGAATGAGCATGTTGTCATTTTTGCATCTCTTTCCGGCCAGTACCCGCTGAAGCTGATGTACAGGTTTTCCAGATCGAGAGATTTTGCCAATTCAACGCTTTTGTAGGTAATTGTAGATGACGAATTTTTTAAATATCTGTTAATAGGAAGCCAGTCGGCATATTTGTAAAAACCTAGGGATTCATCTTTCAGATTTAGCTGTTTTTGCTCGTAAATTGCCCTTATAAGAGAGGGTTTGCTGTTTTCCGGATCAGAGATGAGCCAGCCGGTATCGTCAAAAATTCTTCCAGAGGCGACATTCTTTAGTTTGTAGTTAGTCATAAAACTGTGATGTACTATTTAATAATAAATTTGATTACAATTGTTCGGATACAACCTGGGCAATATCCAAGGTCGGTTTTTTGTTGTAGGTGCTAAAGGTTTTTAAGCATAAAGGACAGGCTGTTACAACTTTATCTGGCTCGTTTGCCATTAGTGCTTTAAGAGAAGATATAGTAATTTGCTCCCTGTCGGCATTTGATAGAGTGAGGCTTCCAAGGCTTCCGCCACAGCATATACTCTCTTTTCTCTCTTTTGAAGCCTCTTTCACAGTACCGATATTTGAAAGCAGCTCTCTGGGCTGGTCATAAATGTCAGAACCTCTTCCAAGTTCGCAAGGATCGTGAAAGACGAAGGATTCTGCACTATTTTTCAGAGTTATCTTTCCACTCTTTACAAGATCATTTATGAATACTGAATGGTGTACAACCCTTATACCATCAAGCTTGTACTCTTCGTTGAATATCTTGTAGCATATTGGGCAGGACAGCAACAGAGTGTCGCAACCGGACGCTTTTATGATCTCAGTGTTTTTCCTTATGAGCTCTTTTGCCCCCTCAAGGTTGCCTGACATCATCAATGGTCTTCCACAGCAGACAGATCCATCTGAATCCATAAATTTATATTCGACGCCGGCCTTTTCAAGTATTTTAAAAAGCGACCTGTATATAACAGGGGAGAGGTGGGTCATGCAACCGGCATAATAAAGCACCTTGCCTGAGCCATCTGTCTTGTTTGAAATCTCTTTCAGATAATTGAAGTTGGATTTTTGTGAACCATACTCTTCCTCTCTTTTGAGTAGTTTAAGTCTTGTTGAATCTATTCCAACCGGGCAGACTGAGACACATTTGTTGCACATCAGGCATTTGTCCGCAGTAATAATCGATTCATCGTATCGTCTTCTCAATAGCCTTATAAAATATACCGATGAAAACTTGATATTTCTCTTTTGCGCAGTCATTGGGCAACCGTCTATGCAGATACCGCATCTTGAACAGGAGTATATCTCACTCTCTGCATATCCCTGTCTTGACATAGATGACTTTATCCCGGCATTTCGAAGGAAAATCAGTAGTATCTCGGTTGGAATGTGCATATAACGTGAGAAAGGAAGTGCAAAAAGAAACATTCCTAAAGCCAGGGAGTATGCCCACCATACAGGAAGGATGTGATCTTGGTTTGTAACAAAGGTGTTAAGAAGATGGTTTATGGATTTGGTAAGGAAACTTCCTCCACTGATGTTGGCTGTAAAGCTTTCTGCAAGAAGTCTTAAGGGGAAGATTGCCCAGAGAGAGTATAGTGCAATCCTGTCTCCAAGTTTCAGTTTTGTGGTTCTCCTCATACCAAGCGGTTTTGAGTGGAATCTCTTAAATATTGCCAGCCCTATACCGGTCAAAACAACAAGTAAGGAGAGATCCATCAGGAAAAAGAAGAAGGAACCTCTGAGAGTCTCATGGGTCTCCATTACAAAGTATCTGAAGAAAACAGGATAGTATAGAACGCCTGTCCTTTGTGGGGTATAGAGAAAAACCTCAATATGACCGATAAAGATAAGCATGAACCAGCCAAAGGCTATGCTTGAGTGCATATAACCCAATAAGAAATTTCTCTTGAATATCTTTACATGGAGAAGGCAATCTACAATTATATCCTTACAGGTCTTGAGCAACTTTACCGGATATAGTGACTTGAGTATGAGCTTGCGTTCATTATTATCCAGAGCCATAATTATTCTGGCCGTGCCAACCATAAGGTAAAGAATGATAAAAACCATGCCCAGTGTGAATGGCAATACAAACGGATCGTATCCGAAAATCAGACGCTCTTTCACTTTATACCTCCTTGTAAATTTTTAAAATCGAGCGGATCATGTTTCGGGTATTGATTCCGCGGGGACAAACAAGAGTACACTTGCCGCATAGCATGCATCCCTCCAGCAACGAGACCGCTTCAGAATCCAGACCGCTCTTTAACAGATGGATAGACCTCCGCAGATTCACTTTCGTGAAATTGCCCGCCGAACAGGAGGAGGCACATGAACCGCAGCACATGCATTTTGTTACATCGGGTTCGGCAAGAATAAGTCTGTTAAGCCGGCTCTGATTTAAATCATCCAGATTTATCCTTGAGCTGGGGGAAATTGTGTAACCAAAATCAATCATATCATTTCTTATTTGAGAAATATTCATGCATGGCCAGAACCGTGGCTTTTGCCTCAGTTATCGATTCAGGTATTGTTTTTGGTCCTGTTGAAGCACCAGCGAAGAATATTCCCGGAGAGCGTCCCTCTGTGGAATTAAGGATTGGATTTGCCGGGTCGAAGAAGCCGTCTTCGCCTGTTTTGATATCCAGAATTGCCGACAAGCTTTCGCTGTCTTCATTCTTGACCATTCCCGCCATCAAAACCAGCAGGTCAAGAGTGACCTTGAGTGGCTTGGATGAGAGGGTGTCCTCAGCTTTTATCACCAAGTCTCCATTTTCGTTTTCAGCAACTTCTGATACCCTGCCCCTGATAAATCTTATTCCATGTTTGCTTTGAGCCTCCAGATAGAGATCTTCGTAATGTCTGCCATACATTCTGAGGTCCATATAAAAACAGTAGATCTCTGATTGAGGAAACAGCTCTTTCATCTCGCAGGCTTGCTTTACGGCAGTAATGCAGCATAGCTTTGAGCACTGCCTGTTGCATGCCTTCTCGTCTCGTGAACCTACACAATGTACAAAACCGATTTTAGAGGGGTTTTCAATACGTGGATCGGAATGAGTAGTGAAATAATTTTCCAGGTCTGCATTTGTAATCACTTTGTTATATATCCCATATCCATACTCCTCCTTCTTTTCTGCCCTGAAAAGAGTAAAACCTGTTGCGACTACTATTGCCGATACAGTGAGCGAAGCATCGTCAGAGAGAGTCACGGTAAACATATCTCCCTTTTTTTCTGCTTTCACAACCTCGGTGTTAAGGAAAACTGTTGTTCCGGCAATTGGCTTCAATAGTTTTTCCAAAGTCTCGCTTGCGGAGATGCTTTCCGGAAACAATCTGTCCCATTTGCACAAGTGCCCTCCAAGTTTTTCACTTCTTTCAACTATATATGCTTTGTAGCCAAGATTTTTGAGTTGTCCGGCCGCCTCTAGTCCTGCAGGCCCGCCTCCAATAACGAGTACCTCTTTATTCATATTTTATATTTATCAGCTTTGTTGTATTCAATTCCCATTTTATCCAATAGCGGTTCAACATCAGTCTGATGGACTTGAAGGCCAAGATCCCAAGGGTCGTATCCCAAAACAAGTCCGGCAACCTCTTCATATGTGAACACAGGTATTCCCTGCGAACCCTCTCCATAAGTCTTTCCTTCCAGCTCTTTGATTACATATTGCCATCTGTCCAGAAAATATGGGCATCCCGGACAATTTGTGATTATCATGTCTGGCTTGAATGGCTCCATGGATTCAAATTTTTTGTGGGTGTTTGAAATGGAGTATCCACGATTGGCCTGAACCAAATACTGCCTGAACCCGAATCCGCAACAATGCCTTCTCTCAGGGTAGTCAATTATCTCTCCGCCCCAGGACTCTATCATTCCTGTAAGGACGTATGGGTATTCTGCTCCTCCGACCCCTTTTGAAGGGAACATCTTTGAGTAGTGGCATCCGATATGCTCTACAACCCTTAGTGGCTCTCCAGTCTTGATATTGATCAGCTTATGTTTTGCCTGGGCTGCTATTTTATCTCTCAGTTTGAAAATTACGTCGCTTGCGTGGGCAAGGAATTCGGGTTTGTTGAACTCCTTCTTTGTAGCCTTCCAAAGATTTTCACGAACCTTGGCTTCAAGCTCAGGAAAGTGTCTCCATGTTTCCAGTGTCTCGGTATAGATACCGAATGAGGTGATACAGGAGGCTACATAGTTTTTATAACCATTCTCAGTCATAAGGGCAAACTGACGGGCTATTATGGTCATAAGGGTCTCCTGAGGTATGGTGTCGCTGTGATAAGCAATTCCTCCACAGGTCGTATGATGTTCTGTTTCGAAATAATCCAGGTTGAGTTTGTTCCTTACTATATCCAGAAATGTCTTCTCCGATGCCGGGAAAAAATTCTGGCGGATACAGCTCCTTACATAAAAGTAATGGTCCTCAGGTATCTCCTTCTGATACTCGCTCCAAATTTTCTGTTTACCGTTGACGATCATGATCTTATATATGATGTTCTTTTTCTGATTTTGTAAATATAAAATTAAGGTACTCTTCCTGAGAGAGTCCCATCTCCTTAGCTCTGGCAAGAGAGAGCTTTTCAACATTTTCCAGCCTTTCAGTAGCACCGGTGACGTCAAAAATAGATTTGAGCTCGTCCAGATCCTCTTGAGGTATTTTTCTCAAAATACCAGGACCATCTCCATCCAGATTTGACCCAAGCCTCTTGTGAACTGCTTCAAGGTTATCCTCAATCCACTTTCCCACAGTTCCCGATTCCGGATGCGCAGAGTGCTTGAAGGTGCGTGGGTAAACGCAATATCCATAGTTCAGGATATTCCCGCAAAGAGCTTTTCCTAAAGCATATTGCTGCCTCCCTTTTTCTGATTCCATAAAGTATCCCATGTCAACAGAAAGACTTCTGAGAGCCATTATTATAAGCCCGGGAGCATTTTTCCTTGGACAGCGGGTTACGCAGGACATACACTCTCCACAGTACCATATAGTGTCGCTTTTCAACAAAGCTTCTATTACAGCATCATCCTGAGACTGTACGGAATCTGTAATAATTCTGGGATCGTATTTGTAAAATTCTGCAGCCGGACATATGGCTGTACAGGTTCCACAGTTGATGCAGGCATTCAGACCCTCCTTAAAGCGGTAATCCTCCATCAGTTTATCGAACAATTTACCCATTCTGTTTCTCCTTATCTATTATCATATTATCAGACATTTTGGTGAGGACTCTTATGAAAGTATAGAGCTCTTCATGAGGAATGTCTTTTATTATTGCATTGGTACTCTCCATTGCTATCTCTGTCACAGCATCTTTAATCCTATTGCCTGCCTCTGTAACATGAATAAGATTCTGCCGCCGGTCTTGCTTGAACGCTGTTCTCTTTACTAAATTCTTTTTTTCAAGAGCATCGATCAGCTTGGTGACAGAATTTTTATCCTTTTTAAGCTTGTCTGCAATCTCCTGCTGTGATTGAACACCATCATCCCAAAGGGTGTCAAGTACAAGGAATTGTTCTGGGGTGATATCGAAGCCGTTGCTTTGAAAGATGTTTATCATATATGACTTGAATCTGCAATGAACCAGATTAAGAAACACTCCGACTTTTTTATTTAGTATCATATAAGATAGTATGTGCTTTTACTATTGCAAATATAATTGTTTTTTCATTAATTTGTAGTGTATCAATAACATTTTTCATCAACCTGTTTTCAACATGAATATTTTGACAATTCTCACTTTCGGCTTGGTTATTCTTGTCGCAGTTTTTGTAATCATGCTATATCTAAAAATAGAGAATCTGAACCGATTTGAATCGAGGCTGATTGATGATCTAAGGTACATGAGGGAGGAGAGCCAGAGGACATCCAAGGAGAACCGTGAGGAGCTTTCGGAGGCAATCAAACAATTCTCTCAGCAACTTACTGTAAACATTAAGTCTTTTCAGGATTCTTCAGACAAAAGCCTCAACCTGCAGACTGAGATTCAGAAGGATAAACTGTCTCAGATAGAAAAAAGCCTTAGCGAGATGATAAAAAATACTGAGGAGAAGCTGGAAAAAATCAGGGCAACAGTAGAGGAGAAGCTGGAAAAGACACTAAGCGAAAGGCTTGGGCAAAGCTTTGAAACAGTTGGTAAACAGCTTATTGAAGTTCAGAAAGGTTTGGGTGAAATGCAGACTCTTGCACAGGATGTAGGTGGATTGAAAAGGGTGCTTAACAATGTCAAAATGCGTGGTGGGATAGGAGAGGTCCAGTTGTCGATGTTATTGGAGCAGATACTTGCCCCTGAGCAATATGAGTCAAATGTGAAGACCAAACCTTCAGGAAAGGAGTTTGTTGAGTTTGCAATAAAACTTCCCGGAAAAGATGACCAGAATAATCAGATATGGCTGCCGATAGATGCAAAGTTTCCAAAGGAGGTTTACGAGTCGTTGCAGGATGCATATGATTCCGGAGATCCTGCGAGAATTGAAATGGAACAGAAAGCTATGGACAATGCCATCAAGAAGATGGCAAAGGATATAAGCGAAAAATATGTTGATCCTCCTTATACAACTGACTTTGCAATTATGTTCCTTCCATTTGAGGGTATCTATGCAGAAGTTGTCCGTAAGGCTGCTCTTCTTGAGGAGCTGCAACTTAAGTACAAGGTGATTGTTACAGGCCCGACAACCTTGGCTGCAATACTGAACAGCCTTCAAATGGGTTTCAGGACATTGGCAATAGAGAAGAGAAGCAGTGAAGTATGGAAAGTCCTTGGGGCTGTAAAGACCGAATTTGAATCATTCGGTGGTCTTTTACAGAAAGCGCAGAAGAATATTCAAGGAGGACTGGATGATATCGATAAGCTTGTCGGCACAAGAACAAATGTTATCCGAAGAAAACTGAGAGGAGTGGAGGCCCTTGATGATGCGACCTCCAGACTCATTCTCGGTGAAGGAGAAAAACTACTGCCAGAGAGCGAAGATGAGTGACCATCAGGAGGATTTGGCCACCCACTCAAGGAGCAGAGTGTTATGAAAAACAAAGAGCGGAAACCTGTAGCCTTAGTCTATGGCATAATATGGTTTCCGCATTTGTTTTTTAACGAAGCGACTGCTAGTGGGTAAATCCGGAACACGCATAGAAGAATGTCACACCTAACCGAAAAGCGCGCAAATGATTCAGGAGATGTATTCGTCCCAGCTCTTTATCTGAATCTCTTCAATAGGTATCGTGCAGAATGCGAAGATGAAGGCGGAAGCCAGCCTCGCATTTGTAATCAGCGGTATGTTAAAGTCCACGGCTGTCCTTCTTATCTTGTAGCCGTTATCAAGCTCAACTTGCGAAAGATTTTTCGGAATGTTTATAACCAAGTCAATTTTTTTCTCTTGAATCATCTTGATAGCTTGAGGCTCTTGTGAAGACTCACTTGGCCAATAAACCAATGTGACAGGGATGTGGTTGTCTACCAGATATTTGTGAGAACCTCCTGTAGCATAAAGGTTATATCCTTTATCTGCCAGTAACTTAGCTGCAGACAAAAGGTCTGCTTTCTGTCTGGCATCACCGGTTGAAAGCAGGATGTTTTTTCCTGGGATTTTATATCCCACAGACAACATAGACTTCAATATTGCTTCATTTGAATCATATCCTATGCATCCGACCTCTCCTGTAGATGCCATATCCACGCCAAGTACGGGGTCGGCTTTCTGGAGACGGGAGAATGAGAACTGAGATGCTTTTATACCAACGTAATCAAGGTCAAATGCGCTTTTACTTGGTGGTATTACATCTTCACCTATCATAACCTTGGTTGCCAATTCGATAAAATTGATTTTTATGACTTTGGATACAAAAGGGAAGCTTCTGGATGCCCTTAGGTTACATTCGATTACTTTTATGTCATTTTCTCTTGCGAGGAACTGGATATTGAATGGACCGGTTATCTCAAGAGCTTCGGCAATCTTCCTTGCGATTTTCTTGATTCTCCTTGCGGTCTCTACATAAAGTTTCTGAGGAGGGAACTGAATGGTGGCATCACCTGAGTGAACGCCGGCAAATTCAATATGTTCAGATATTGCGTAGGCAATAATGTTACCATTATCGGCAACGGCATCAAGTTCGATTTCCTTTGCATTTTGAATAAATTCAGAAACTACAACAGGGTGTCTTTTAGATACATTTGCGGCTAACTTCAAGAATTGCTCCAATTCAGCATCGTTTGAACAAACATTCATTGCCGCGCCAGAAAGTACATATGAAGGTCTAACCAAAACCGGATATCCTACAACACCTACAAAGTCGTAAATTTCAGAGAAGGTTGACAACTCTTTCCACCTTGGCTGATCTATCATCAATTTATCCAGCATAGATGAGAATTTATGCCTGTCCTCAGCATTGTCTATACTTTTGGCACTTGTCCCTAGGATATTGACACCCTCCTTATCCAGTTTAAGAGCAAGATTATTAGGAATCTGACCTCCAACGGATACTACTACTCCATGTGGATTCTCAAGTTCATAGATGTCCATTACCCTTTCGAAGGTAAGTTCATCGAAGTAGAGCCTGTCACACATATCGTAATCGGTTGATACTGTCTCAGGGTTGTAGTTGATCATGACACCTCGCCACCCGCTATTTCTTATTGTCTGGAGAGCGTTGACGCTGCACCAGTCAAATTCGACAGAGCTTCCTATTCTGTATGCTCCGGAACCTAATACTATAATTGATTTATGGTCACCAAGATAATTGACATCATTGTGAGTTCCGTTATAAGTAAGGTAAAGGTAATTTGTCTGTGCAGGATACTCGGCTGCCAATGTGTCAATCTGCTTCACTACAGGCACAATGTTGAGACTTTTCCTGAGTGTTCTGACCATGGCTGATGCTTTGTCTACATCTATTGAATCCTTATATATCAGTCTGCCAACCTGAAAATCTGAGAATCCCTGATTCTTGGATTTCTTTAGCAAGTCATAATCCAGATCGCCTAAGTCGTCGATCAAAGATATTTCTTTGGATGTCAGTACTATATTGTACAATTTGTCAAGAAACCATTTGTCAATTTTAGTAAGTTCGTGGATCTGATCAACAGTGTACCCTTTCTGAAAAGCCTTTGAAATAACGAAAATTCTGTTGTCAGTTGGCTGTCTGAGTGAATGGTCAATATCTTCTACAACGATCTCCCTGTTTGCTACAAAACCATGAGCTCCTTGGCCTATCATTCTAAGCCCCTTCTGTATAGCCTCCTCGAAACTCCTTCCGATAGCCATTACTTCTCCAACGCTTTTCATGCTTGAGCCTATCTCTCTGGAGACTCCCTGGAATTTGGAAAGATCCCATCTAGGTATCTTACATACAATATAGTCAAGTGCTGGTTCAAAGAATGCAGGAGTGGTCTTGGTTACAGAATTCTTTAGCTCAAACAGGCCATAACCTAGACCTAATTTGGCAGCAACAAATGCCAACGGATAACCTGTTGCTTTAGAAGCTAATGCAGAAGATCTACTCAAGCGGGCATTTACTTCAATTACTCTATAGTCTTCTGACTGAGGGTCAAATGCATATTGGACATTGCACTCTCCAACAATACCTATATGCCGTACTATTTTAATAGCCAACTCTCTAAGTAAGTGGTACTCGCTATTTGTGAGTGTCTGGGAAGGTGCTACGACAATGCTTTCTCCGGTATGGATTCCAAGAGGATCAAAGTTTTCCATATTGCAGACTGTGATGCAGTTGTCATACTTATCTCTTACAACCTCATACTCAATCTCCTTCCATCCTTTTAATGACTTCTCAACTAAAACTTGAGGTGAATATGAAAATGCCTTACTTGCTAATGCGTTAAGCTCAGCTTCATTATCGCAGAAACCACTGCCCAACCCGCCAAGTGCATATGCAGCTCTTATTATAATAGGGTAACCAAGGTTCTTGGCAGCTTCTCTTGCATCTTCAATATTTTCAACCGCATGACTCTTTATTGTTTTTACAGAAATTTCATCCAGCTTTTGCACAAATAGCTCCCTGTCTTCTGTATCCATTATTGCCTGGACTGGAGTACCTAGGACTTTAAGATTGTATTTTTCGAATACTCCGGCTCTGTATAGGGCTACACCACAGTTTAGTGCTGTCTGTCCGCCAAAGGCAAGCAATATGCCTTGAGGATTCTCTTTTTTTATAACTTCTTCAACAAAGAAGGGTGTTACCGGCAAAAAATAGATCTTATCAGCTACGCCTTCTGATGTCTGTACTGTAGCAATGTTGGGATTGATAAGAATTGTCTCTATACCCTCTTCTTTTAAAGCTTTTAATGCCTGAGATCCAGAGTAGTCAAACTCACCTGCTTCTCCAATTTTCAATGCTCCGGAACCTAGAAGAAGAACTTTTTTTATTTTTGTATCCATGGCGTTAATTTACAGTAGTTTAATAAAGTCATCAAATAAAAATTCAGTATCAGTCGGGCCACTTGAGGCTTCCGGATGGAACTGACAGGAAAAAAAAGGCTTGCTCTTGTGTTTGATTCCTTCATTTGTGCCATCATTAAGATTTATGAACAATGGTTCCCATTCTTGTCCTAAAGTGTTATTATCAACGGCATATCCGTGATTTTGTGAGGTAATGAAACACCTGTTTGTACCAACCATCTGTACTGGCTGATTGTGGCTTCTGTGGCCGTATTTCATTTTGAAAGTCTGGGCGCCGCCTGCTTTAGCCATAAGTTGATTACCCATACAGATTCCAAAAATAGGAAGATCCTTGCTATAGGCTTTTTTTATGTTATCTACAGCTTTGGTGCAGAAGTCCGGGTTTCCGGGACCGTTTGAAATGAATAGGCCATCGTATTCTATCTGTGTAAAGTCGAAATCCCAAGGAACTCTTATTATTTCAACTTCTCGTCTTATCAGACACCTCAGAATGTTGTGCTTTACGCCACAATCTACCAATACAACCTTTTTTGAACCCGATCCATATTTTATAATCTCCTTGCAGCTTACGATATCGACCTGATTTTCTATGTTTGGATCATTAAAGCCCTCTAATTTTGTTCCTTCAGGCATAATTTTTCCAAGCATGGAACCTTTCTCTCTCAATATTTTTGTAAGTTCACGAGTGTCTATTCCATAAATACCGGGAATCTTGAACTCTTTTAACCATGTATCCAGACTTTTTGCTGCATTCCAATGGCTATAGTTAAAAGAGTAGTCAGATATTATCAACCCTCTGATATGAATCTTCTCTGATTCAAAAAGAGAGGAGAGTTTATCAACTATTGAGTCATTTGGCACACCGTAGTTTCCAACTAACGGATATGAAACACACAAAATCTGTCCGGAATAAGAAGGATCTGTCAGACTTTCTGGATAACCTACCATAGCGGTAGAAAAAACGACCTCACCGTCAATGGCTTGGTCGTATCCAAAAGAGTAACCCTTAAATTCCACCCCGCTTTCGAGGAGAAGTGTTGCCGGTTTACTATCGCTCATTATTTTTTTAATAATTAGAATTTATATTTCAAACTCGGCAAAGTTAATAATTCTACATGCTTCTTGCAAATATTGTCCACAGTTCAGACTTAAGTTCCTGCCATCTTCTCATTGCCGCAGAAGCAAATGTAATGGTATAGTCTGTGAGAAGTTCCTGAGCGTCTTTATTTTTACCCTCTCTAATAAGCTTGACCGCTTTCTCCTCAACTTTTGGAGATTGATCGAATATCATATTTTCAAACTTGGCAACTTCCGGTTCTATAATATTTCTTGTTTTATCCCAGTTTATAGTGGCAATTCTGTTAGTCTCTCTGAATGACCATATAGCAGCGTCCTGTGTGTATCTGTACTGACCACATACTCCAAAGCCGGCTGGAAGGCGTAATGTTCCCGAATAGATGGGAATTCTCGGACTTTGTGCCGGATTATCAAAAGAAAAATAGGCAATACCGCCCACTTCATCCGGAAGCCAGTCCCTAAGCTGGATAATGTGGGAGTAGGCGCACTGTATCACGGCTATTCCTCTTATTCGTTCTGTCACTCCTGGCTTGATATTGTTCAAAAGGGCTCTCATATCTGCAGACATAAAGGTAGATATAGGTCTTACTATCTCTTTGTATTCACCTTTAACCTTGTCTTTACGTGTGACTTCGACATAGAGGTTCTTTATTTGATCTAAATCTGTACCCTCATATGTTTGTCTATAAAGGGCAATTATATCTCTTGGTGATACTTTTTTTTCAGGTTTTACAGAGAAAGGAAGTTCATTTGAATCGAATTTAAGCGCAAGAGAAGGTGCTAGAGTGTTGAAAACAAAGAATTCTCTGTATGAAAAAGGCTTACTTCCGTTATTTATCTTCCAGAATCGGAATTCCTCCTTGCCATCCCATAGTCCAAGTCTCTTAGTCCTTTCCTTTATGTCAGAACTAAACATGAAATTATTTGGGTCATTAAAATCCACTAGTGAAATTCTAGGTATATTGGCCGATATTCCTACATGATCGTCGGGTATTCGCTGCGCTACCCATATAGCACCAGGCTTGCCTGAACCTCCTCCGAATATTTCAAGCTGCCATACCTCTTTTTTATCGGCAATGGTAAGACATTCGCCGGAATCACCATATCCATAAGATTCTGCAAGTTTTCCTATCGTTTTTATAGCGTCTCTGGCGGTAGAGCACCTTTGAAGAGCAACTCTTTCAAGCTCTTCTATTAGAAAAAGACCGTTTTCATTTACGAGGATATCCTTACCGGTTATTGTAGTCTCTCCGATAGCAAGCTGCTTTTCATTAAGACAAGGATATGCTGTGTTCAGATAAGCATAGGTCTCTGATACTGCAGGTATATGTCCTTTTTCAATTAAATTGCGAGTATCCCAGGGCACCTCTGTATGCAATGTTCCCCAAAAAATCGGCTCCGTTTCACCAGGCTTGAATTTTTTTCTCTTTGTTATTTCAACCCAAGTCCTGTAGTTTGAATCGCAAGTGTGGGCTGTCATTACTGATCCGTCCGTACTTGCTCCTTTACCAACAGTTATTGATGTACAACTCTCTGTAAAATCATTGTCATTAAGATCTTGGCTAAAGGCTAGGGTAGTGGTAAAAAAGAGAGTTAGTACTAGGAATAATTTGTTTATTTTCATTCTAATGCAGGTTTTTATCTTGCTCGTAATTTATTTTGGCGTCATCCTCGATAAGTTTCAATAACATGTCGATAGCCTCACTCTCCGGTACAGACCTGAATATGGGATCTTTTCCCCGGTAGATGCATACCTTGTTTTTTCCTTCTCCTACATATCCATAATCGGCATCTGCCATTTCTCCGGGACCATTTACAATGCAGCCCATAACAGCAATGTTGTAGCCTACTAAATGTGATGTTCTTCTTTTTACCTCTTCAAAGACTGATTCCAGATTGAACAGAGTTCTCCCGCATCCCGGACAGGCTATGTATTCAGGTTTGGAGAACTTTCTTCTTGAGGCTTGAAGCAGCTCGTCCCTAAAACGTATAATATCCTCTTTCTGGAAGGGCTCATCACATTCCAGATGAAGGTCTACATCATCTATCACCTTGTCTAACAGCAATGGACCCAAGTCGCACGAAGCGGAGAGTATAAATTCGTTCCAATTCTTACAATTGTAAGACTTATTGTATATAACAGGAATGTTACCCCTTGTAACTTGTATGTTTTCGGCTTTTTTGCAGTAATCTGCAATGAATTTAGCCACAGGAATCTCATTTACCGGATCTTCTGTCAAGGAAACTCTTATTGTGTCACCAATACCTGTCGATAGTAGAGAAGCTATCCCGACAGCCGATTTAATCCTTCCGGCCTCTCTGTTTCCAGCTTCAGTCACTCCTAGATGAAGAGGGTAGGCTACTCCGGATTTTTGAAATTCTTGGAAAAGAAGCCTGTAAGCATCAACCATAACCCTGGTATTGCTAGACTTGAGGGAGATTACCAATTGATCAAAATCATTTTCCTGAGCCATCTTTAGCCACTCCATGGCTGATTCTTTCATTCCCTCAGGTGTGTCTCCAAACTTGTTGATTATCCTATCACCCAGAGAACCGTGATTAATTCCTATTCTAAGAGCTGTATGGTTTTTTTTGCAGATTTCAATCAGTTTAGAGAACTGAGAAGATGCGGTATCGTGGTCCTTTGCAAAATTGCCTGGGTTTATCCTCACTTTGTCTGCAACTTCAGCCGCGGCTAAAGCAACTTCGGAAGAGAAATGGACATCAGCAACAAGGGGTGTAAAAATGCCGTTTTTCCTCAGCATGCTCTTGATTGTACAAAGAGCCTCCACCTCTTTTATCCCCTGAGTGGTAAGGCGAATAAGCTCTGACCCTGCTTCAGCTAACTCTACACATTGCTTATATGAAGCCTCAACATCCTGAGTGGCTGTATTGCACATTGTCTGTACAACAATATGGCTTTTGTCTCCTATATTGACATTGCCAACTTTGACAATTACATTTCTAGTCATTTACAAATGAAAATATAATCCGACACTCAGTAAAAGCTGGTGAGGATATGAAAACTGAAGCACAGTCTCACTGTATTTTTTTGGAGAATAGAGGTATGAGAGAGAGTATTGGTAGTTTCCCTCAATATGAAGTTCTACCGGCTTAAATACCAATGCAAGTCCGGCTCCTGCAATAAACCCATAGTCCAGCCTTCTGTCATCGCTTTCAAAACCAGAAGAGCTCTTCACCCTGTATCCCATAAAACCTCCAGCATTGAATAAAACCCTCATTTTCCAAAAATCAATGTGAAACTGAGATACAATTGGAACTTCATATGCTGTCATTCTTGTCTCTTCTTCTCCAATTTTGTAGCCTTGCTCCTGATATGATAAGGAGGCCAGAAAGCCAAAATATGGCATGGTTTTCCAGAGGTCGTGATAATATATGTATTCAATGGCAAAGTTCTTGTTTGTGGTAATTCCTGACCTTTCCATAGTGGGGTTGAAATCGACTCCACTAATATTATAGGCAGTCTTCACACCAATCAGATGTTGTTTCAATTGACCGAAAACATTCCCGGATGCAAGAAAGACAATGAGCGAAGTGCAAATCAAATATCTTTTCACTTAAATAGTTCCTTTAAATTAATACTTTGTTCCAATTCAAGTCCCTCCTTGAAATTAATAACCGAAGAACCATCAGGCAGTTTGTAGAGCCTTACCTTTTCAGGTTGCTTTTTGAGAGAAAGGTTTCCAGGATCTAAGATTCCATTGCCGTTCAAGTCCTGAGTAACCCTGATATTGTATTTTCCGGGCTGAATATAAGGAAATTCAATTTTGGAATCCGATAGGATTTTATATCCACGGAAGACTTTGTCTCTTGTTTGATCTGTAAGTTCAAAAACATACGAACCATTCACCCCTGATACATTTAATATCAGTTTGGATAATTTCTCACTGTTAGGAATTGAAGCACTGGTTTCTGATGAATCATTGGTAAATCCGTAAACATCCTTGAATGCCTTTTTAGGAATTTTCAAGATATATTCATAACCATACAACAGCTTGTTTACCGGTTTTACGTAATAAATTACATTTTGAACAGAGTCTCTTACAAAAGTGTATTTTTCCTTGCCTTTTATACCTTTAGGCGATTTTGAGGCGATGAAAACAGAATCCAAGGTTGCTCTGGCCAGAGGCGTCTTGAAAATGAGTTTGAAGCCATCTTGCTCTATTTTTGATGGTTCTGCCTCAACCTGAAATTTCAGCAGATCCTTTCTTTCCGGTTTCTCATCCCTACCCCCGGGAGTTTTCTTAGGAGGTGGGGCGGCAGCCTTCTTTACAGTCTTATATACCATCTTAAGATGTTCCCTAGTCATCACAAGATTGTCAAGGCTATCTGTCTTATAGTATTTTATATCCAAGGTAAGAGTGTCAGGGACTATTAAAAGAGTATCTTTTATCCAGATGTTAAGACTGTCTCTTGTAATATTGAACTGCTTTATTGTCTTTAATGAGTCAATTCCTCTGAAGCCAATGGAATCTATTCTTACATTTGGCGACTTGAATGTCAGATAAACCATCCTTCTCTCCGGCCTCTTTTTTTCTGCTATGTATTGTTTCTTTGAGGGTTCCTTGAAAAGATGAAGCTCTATCTGACTTGGTCTGGCAAGTGCCTTGCTGGTATCCTTCAAATCTACAAACTGTAACTCTTTTCTCTCTTTTTTCATGACGATATTAGGAGTGATAAGAGTGTCTATGAACGCAATTTCCTCATTTTCAGGATTGTATTTATTGTTCTGATTGCCATCCTTAAAGGCATATACCCTATATGGTATTTTTTTAAGATTCCGTACGACAAAATATCCCCATTTATCGCTTTTTGCCATGGAAGAGGGGAAAGTATTGTATATAGCGGAGTCGGATAAGTTTGAATAAAAACCTATTACAATGTCTTCAAGCGGAAGAAGCTTCTTTGAATCCAGAACAACTCCGGCACACATCATTGAGTCGATTGATTTTCCTGTTGAAAATGAGTAGACATAGGGGTAGAATAGATTCCCTTCATTATTGTCAACAATAGAGTTCCTGAAGTTAACAGAGTAGGTGGTTGATGAGTCCAACGATTCTGGAAAAGTCACAATAATTCCTTTTCCGCGTAATTTTGTGATTATATTCTGCTTTAAAGGAGGAGAGAGAAAAATATTCTTTGCAGCATCCTTTATTGTGACATATTCGTCAAATTTCAGTTCTACGACTCCATCCTTGATTGGAAAATTCACATGATTTGAGTCAGGAGTGACTTTTAATATTTTTGGTGGAATCGTATCCTTTGGTCCGCCGGAAGGGGGAGTAGAGGTATTGGCGCAGGAGTGTAAACCAAACAATATTATTGCAGACAGGAATGCAAATCCAGTTGTAAATCTTTTCATTTAAATCAATTCTCTTTTATCTCTGTTCTTATAACACTCTCCATTCCCTTCACATGTGATATCTGCTTGATTAATTTTTCCAGATCCTCTGTGTCGTGAACGTAGAGATCTATATATCCCTCAAAAATGCCGTCATGTGTCTCAATCAATATCTTCCTGATATTTACACTCAGTACTAAAGTTATGTATTGAGTAAGCTCATTGAGGACACCAATCCTGTCAATGCCCCTCATACTTATCCTGGCAAGAAATGACAGAATTGTATGCTTGCTCCATTTGGCCTTGACAATCTTTTCTGCATCCCTTGCAGCAAGTAAAATAGCTTCAGGACAACTGCTCTTATGTACTATAACCTCACCGTCTTCTCCAATGAATCCAATTACGTTATCTCCTGGAATAGGCCGGCAACACATTGCAACACGATATGATAGGGTCTTTTCGAGAGGATTCTCCTTAAGAAGGTAATCTTTCTTGAGATCAATTTTTGCAGCCTGAATATGATCGACGGCAGTTACTTTATCCTTTTGTTCAGTTTCTTCTTTCCCTTCTTCTTCCTCATCTTCTCCGTCCTCATCATCTAATGCTGTTTCATCATTTTCAGTTTCATTTCCCGTGAATTTGGAAAACTGAAGGTTCCAGTATCTTACAAACTTATTACTAGTGCTCTTCTTCAGCATTTTAGATAAGTCAGAAAGATCCAAAAGCCCAGCCCCGATTCTGCTGAACAACTCTTCCCTGTTATTTAAACCATATACTTCAGACAATTTTTTGTAAACTCTGCTTTGAGGCTTGATTCCGAAGCCTTTTAACTTTTCATCCAGAATAGCTTTTCCCTGTTTCAGATGATCCTTTGTCTCAGATTTAAGAGCATCCATAATAAGAGATTTTGCTTTTGGTGTCTGGATGAAATCAAGCCATTCCCTTTGAGGATGTTGTGATTCTGCTGTAATTATTTCAACTTGGTCTCCATTTCTTAGAACGTATGTGAGAGGAACCAGCTTGAAATTGGCTTTTGCTGCAATTGCTTTATTTCCGACCTCTGTATGGATGGCATATGCAAGATCGAGGGCAGTGGATCCTTTTGGAAGCGCTCTGGACTCTCCTTTTGGCGTGAATACATATATTTCTGAGGAGAGTAGTCCCGTGTGGAATTTATCCAGGAAGTCCAAAGCATTCACATCAGGATTTTCCAGAACTTCTCTTACCATGTTGAGCCATTTATCCATCTCTGTCTCGGATGGAGATGTTCCTTTGTAGGTCCAATGTGCCGCAACACCTCTTTCAGCAAGATTGTCCATTCTGGTTGTCCTTATCTGAACCTCAATCCAGTTACCTTGCGGTCCCATGACCGTGCAGTGCAAGGCTTCATATCCGTTTATCTTTGGAGTACTGACCCAATCCCTTATTCTGTCTGTTTTGGAAAGATATAGCTCTGTTATTAGGGAATATATGTGCCAGCACTGCACCCTTTCCGGCTGGTCCTCCTTTGGCTCAAATACTATCCTTACGGCATAAAGATCATAAATCTGTTCAAAAGGGATGGATTTGGAATTCATTTTTCTCCAGATGGAGTAGGGGGTTTTTGTCCTTTTGGAGACGTTGAACTGATATCCTGCCATTTTAAGACTTTCGGATATAGGTTCAATAAACTGAGTGATTGCGCAACCTCTTTCTGCCACGGTCTGGGCAATATGTTTCTGAATTGATTCGTATTCGGCAGGCAAGGTATGCATCAGCCAGATGTTTTCCATTTCAGACTTGATTCCATATAAGCCGAGCCGGTGAGCCAAAGGAATGAAGATATACATTGTCTCACTGAGAATCTTTGCCCTTTTGTGTTCCGGCATGAATTCTATGGTGCGCATATTATGCAGCCTGTCGGCCAGCTTGATGAGGATTACTCTGACATCATCATTCAATGTCATTAGTATTCTTTTGAAGTTCTCGGCCTGATTGGTAGAAGAGCTGTCAAACGTTCTTTTGATCTTTGTAAGGCCATCAACCAAAGAGGCTATTTTGGCCCCGAACATCCTTTCGATGTCATCAAGATTATATTCCGTATCCTCAACTACGTCGTGAAGCAAAGCCGAGATAATGGATTTGTACCCAAGACCAATCTCCTGGACTACTATTTTTGCAACAGCTATCGGGTGAATAATATATGGTTCTCCGGATCTACGCCTGACGCCATTATGCGCAGCCCTTGCAAAGTCAAAAGCTTTGAGAACGATTTCGTACTCGTTTTGATTTGCACATCGTTTTAAGCTTGCAAGACGTAACTCCTCAAACTCTTTATCTATTAATTCGTTATCCTTTTGGGTAAACATAATTGGTTAAAAATGAAAGTCGCGTTTGCCAGTTTTTATCAATTCAAGCCTAGATGCAACTTCAGCCCTTCTTTTTTCGTCGGATATTTTTGCCAGCTCCTTGGATATCATTTCATATCCGGCAGCTTTGGTCTTTTCTGAAGAATAATCCTCGAGATATTCTGCCAAAGTCAGCATTGCATTAGGGGTACAGAAACGGCCTATGAAGCCTGGAATTGCATACTCCATGAAATGCTCGCCGGTTCTTCCTACTCTGTAGCATGACGTACAGAAGCTGGGAATGAAGTCACGTGTTATCAACCAATGAATTACCGAATCAAGTTCCCTTGAATCTCCTACATGGAATTGTTCTCTGTTAAGCTGTTGCCCTTTATCTCTAGATTCCTGATACCCGCCTATTTCAAGTCTTGTGCCTGCATCAATCTGAGATACACCAAACTCAATCACGGCATCCCTGACCTCAGGAGTCTCTCTTGCAGTCATTATTAATCCAGTGTAAGGAACAGCCAGTCTTAGTATTGCAACCAGTTTCTTAAACTGCTCATCGCTTACTTGATATGGTAATTTCATATCCAGCCCCTGGGCAGCCTTTATTCTTGGAAAACTTATTGTATGAGGGCCTACTCCATAAACATTCTGAAGATGTATGGCATGAGAAACCAGACCAAGCACTTCGAACCTGTAATCATAAAGACCGAAAAGTGCTCCTATACCCATATCGTCTATACCTCCCTCAAAAGCCCTGTCCATGGCATTCAAACGCCACATATAGTCTCCCTTTACTGTTTCAGAAGGGTGGTAATTTGCGTATGTCTCTTTGTGATAGGTTTCCTGAAAAACCTGGAAAGTTCCAATACCTGCAGCCTTGACGGTCTTGAAACCCTCTATTGTCATAGGGGCGGCATTTATATTAACTCTTCGGATCTCTCCGTTTCCAACTTTTGTATTGTAGCATATTCTTACAGTCTCTGCAATAAATTCCGGCGTGTATTTGGGATGCTCACCGTAAACAAGAATTAGTCGCTTGTGTCCCTCTTTTTCGAGCTGAGTAACCTCAGCAACAAGCTCTTCATCTGAGAGTGTCCTTCGCACCGAAGTCCGGAGACTTTTTCTGAAACCGCAATATTTGCAGTCGTTTATACAGTAGTTACCAATGTATAGTGGGGCAAATAATACAATCCTGTTGCCATATATGGATTTTTTTAAATCCCTTGCTGTCTGGAAAAGTTCTTCCAGACCTTCAGGGGATTCGATAGCCAAGAGATAAGCGGTCTCTTCCAAAGTTAACGCTTGCTTTGACTTACTCTTGTCGAAAATTTCCCTAAGCCTTCCTTTGTCCTCTTTAGTGTTTGCTATCAATGAATGCAACAGTTCGTCATTAATGAAATCTGTTGCGCCTTTTGTTAATACTTTATCCATTGTTGATTCTATATTTATCTACATTTTGAAAAGCGTGAGAGAGTTCTGCTCCAAATAGTATTAGTGTCCAACTGATATTCATCCATACCAGGAACAGGGGAATTGCTGCAAAAACTCCGTAAACAGCATTCAATCCCGAAACCATGATTTGTGTCTCTAAGTAGAAGAACTGGACTACAATAAAGGCGAAAGCAAGTACCATTGCGGAATTAAATGCAGCAGCAAATTTAACCTTTGTATTTGGAATTAAAAAATACATAATAGTAAAGACAAATGTCACCAAGCCATATATAGTGAGCCAAGTGAAAATTGAAGTTATTGGGATGTATCGGTCTATCTGGAAGCCAATCGATTTAAGTGCATCTGTGTAAATCAAGCCGAGGGTCAGAAATATCAGGATTATTAACGGTGAAACGAGTAGGAGCAACGTGTAATATACAAACCTTTTATGAAAAGGTCTGCCTCCTCCGACTTTCCAAATGTTATTGAAAGCTTTTTCAATATTAAGCATAAGGAAAATAACAGTAGATATCAAAAATATAAAGTTAATTATTCCGAAGACACCATTTTGGGACCTTGCAATAAGATTATTTGCAAACTTCAATATATATTCAATTATTTCCTCATTATCCTGAAAGTAGGTGAATAACAGTTCCTCCAGTCTGGGGCCAAACCCAAAGCCACTTGTAATAGCAAATATCAATGCTACAAAAGGAACAACGGACATAGCAGAAAAGAAACTCAGGCTGGCAGCCTGAAGACCAATCTTGTCTGTTGCAAACCCGCGGATTGTAAGGATGAGAACCTTCAAATATCTGACCATCCGGGCTTTCATAATGCTCAGCTCGGATAGATCCAAGTGCCAGATGTCTGTTATCAGAAATTTGAGCACTCTTTGATAGGTATGTTTTACAGCACTTCTTTTCAAGAAATTTTATCCAAGAATTTAGTAGGGTTAATAATATATCTTACATGGGTGCCTTTCCCTATCTCTCCCAGATCGTCAAAGGCTGTTACGGAAAATGTCAGTTTTTTTCCCTCAACAGCCAACAGTTCAGCCTCAGCATACACTTTTGCTCCCATAGGAGTTGCGCGCGTGTGCTTGACGCTTATTTCAATTCCAACAGTATCCTGGTTCTCTGGTAAAGAAAATTTTGCAAGAAGGTGAGCTGATTTTTCCATCAATGCAATCATGGCCGGTGTCGCAAAAACCTGTAGAAGACCAGAACCGTAATATGCAGCAGTGTCTGTCTCTGTAACAAGTTTTTCAATAACTAATTTTTTTCCTGTTTCCATAATTATCAGAGTATTTTGTTTGAAATCTCCAGGAAGCCATCCATCTTGGATGGACAAGGTGCACCAATGAGTTCTACAGGATCGCTTACAAGATTCCACGACATCTTCTCGGAAAATGATTGAAGGGATTTTACACCGCCACCGCTCCAGCTGAAAGATCCGAAAAGTGCATAATTCTTATCTTTGGGGCCAACAACTTCAAGTTCGTGGCATAGATGCGCCATCATCGGATGCATGCCGGAATTATATGCACATGAACCAAGAATTACAGCTTTATATTTCCATATATCGCTTATTATGTAAGAAATATGCGTTTTAGAAACATCAAATATGCGGATGTTTTTAACTCCTCTTTCTGCAATCAGTCTGGCAATATAATCAGCCATTTTTTCTGTATTGCCGTACATGGAGGCAAATGCAATCACAACCCCATCTTCAGAAAAATGTCTGCTCCAGTTGTTATAGAGAGCTATCGGTTTTTCAGGATTTTTGCGCCATATCGGACCATGTGACGGACAAACGATTTTTACTGGAATACCCTCAAGTTTTGCAAATGCTTTTTGAACCATATTGCTATACTTGCCTACAATGTTTGAGTAATATCTTCTCATCTCATCCAAAAAGCGCTCTTCGAAACAGATTTCATCGTCGAATATTCCTCCATCCAAGGTGCCGAAGCTCCCAAAAGCATCGCAGGAAAATAGGATTTGATCGGTCTTGTCATAGGTCATCATTGTCTCAGGCCAGTGAACCCATGGTGTAAGGACAAAAGTGAGGTTGTGGTACCCAAGAGAGAGTGATTCCCCATCCTTTATTTCAATAAATTGTTCAGCCTTTAAATCATAATATGCCTCCAGCATTTTGAAAGCCTTATTATTGGAAACGACTTTTAGCAGGGGATAAGTCCTGAGCATCATTCCAATCATGCTGGCGTGGTCGGGCTCCATGTGATTTACAATTAGGTAATCAAGAGGCCGGCCATTGAGGATAGAACATATTTCGTCCAGATAATCGTTTTTTGAGCCGAATTCAAGAGTATCTATTAATGCCGTTTTTTCATCTGCAATAATATATGAGTTGTATGAAACCCCATTAGGAAGAGGCCACATATTTTCAAAAAGATTTTTTTTTCTATCGTTTGTTCCCAGGTAGTGGATCTTATTACTTACAACAATATTTTCCATAAACAGTCGTTCGGTGTGCTTATAATTTTTAAAGTTTAAAATTACTCATTTTAATGAAAGTTGCCAAAATAAGAGTATATAATTATATCATTTCATTGAGCTCATCCTCGTTGATAATTTTTACTCCTAATTTAGTTGCAGTCTGAATTTTGGCAGGACCGGGCTTTTCCCCGGCAACAAGAAAAGATGTGTTTGAACTGACTGAACTTACAACTCTTCCTGAATGAGATTCGATCTTCTTTTTAAGATCATCCCGTGGTATCGAGAAGTTTCCGGATATTACAATATTAATGCCCATAAGGCTGTTAGATAAAATATTACCATCTGTTTCCTTAAGTTCAAATTCAAGTCCTAAACCCTTCAATTCTTTAATCATTTCTATGTTTTCCAAGTCGCTGAAATATAATAGCAGCGAATCAGCCAAAATCTCGCCAACCTCTTCTACATTAAGAAGTTCATCTCTGGATGCTGATATTATGTTTTCTATTGACCTGAAATGGTTTACCAGTTTCTTTGCTGTAGTCTCTCCTACATATCTTATGCCCAATGCAAACAGGACTCTGCTGAAAGGGCATCTCTTTGAATTGGACAGGCTTGCCAGAAATCTGTCTGCGGACTTCTCCTTCCATCCATCCAGAGTGAGAAGCTGATCCTTTGACAATCTGTACAAATCAGGTAGTTTCCTTATGTAACTTAAGTTGAAAAGCTGATTTATTGTAGCTTCACCTAAAAGGATGTCCATTGCCTTTCTGCTGGAAAAGTGAAGGAATCTTGCCTTTATCTGTGTGGGACAGCCATTTTGATTGGGGCAGTAATGTTTTGCCTCGTCTTCTACCTTTACCAAAGCAGTATTGCAGTCTGGGCAATATTTAGGAAATATGATTTCTTGAAGGTCTGTACCTCTTTTTGATTTTTCTACAGAGACTATCTTTGGAATAATCTCGCCCCCTTTTTCCACATAAACATAATCGTTTATATGAATCTCCAGGAGATTTATCTGGTCATTGTTGTGAAGTGAAGCTCTTTTGACAGTGGTTCCGGAAAGCAACACTGGTTCCAGATTAGCCACAGGGGTAATTGCACCGGTACGTCCAACCTGAAAATCAACTGAGAGTAGTTTTGATAAGGCCTGTTCCGGCTTAAACTTATAAGCAGTTGCCCATCGCGGAGTTTTTGCCGTAAAGCCCAATGTCTTCTGATAGTTTAGATCATCAACCTTTATTACCACACCATCAGTTGGGTATGGCAAGGACTTCCTTTCATTTTCCCAGTAATCAAGGTAGCTGATCACCTCTTCGATGCTATCGCACCTCCTTGAATAGGGTGATACTGGTAATCCCCAGCTCTTGGCAAGGTCAAGAGACTCATGATGGCTCGAGCATATTGGAGTTTCGGGAATCAGATGATATAGGATAGATTGTAGACCTCTGTTGGCTATCTCCTCAGAATCAAGAAGTTTAAGAGAGCCTGCTGCTGCATTCCTTGGGTTGGCAAACGGCACATCCTCGTTATCAATTCTCCTCTTGTTGATTTCGTCAAATGAATCCCATGGCATGAATATTTCCCCTCTTATTTCAAATTCTGACGGAAAGCCATCCCCTTTAAGAAATTTTGGTATTGAATCAATCCTGGATACGTTCCTTGTAACATCATCACCATTGGTGCCATCACCTCTTGTAATAGCCCTTTCAAGCCTTCCCTTACAATATGTAAGTGAGATGGCAGTACCATCGATTTTTAGTTCGCAGACATATTTTACAGGTTGGCCTATGGCTTTCATAACTCTTTCATTGAAAGAGGAAAGCTCACCCTTATCATAAGTGTTGCTTATAGATAACATTGGGTATTTGTGAGCTACCTGTATAAACTCAGATTGGGATGATTTTGGCTCAATGTCGCTTCCAACTATATTAGTTGGTGAGTTGTTTGAGAAAAACTGAGGATATTTTATTTCCAAGGTTTGTAACTCGTTTAGAAGAATATCATATTCAAAATCTGATATAATCGGCAGATTATCTATATAATATCGTCTATTGTGCTCGGTTATTATCTCCCTAAGCTGGGAGATCCTCTTTTGCGCGTCTAGTTCTGATTTTTTCATAATTTATTGTACAAATTTAGATATTTTTTAATTATTATTACCTTTGCCCACTCAATTAATAAAAGATGAAAAAATCAATTGTAATTTTAACAGGAGGAGGCCCCGCACCAGGAATGAACACCGTTGTAGGGAGTATTGCTAAAACTTTCATTTCTAATGGGTATCGTGTAATAGGATTGCACGGAGGTTACAAAGGTCTGTTTACCAAAAATCCAGAATATACTGAGTTGGATTTTTTATTGGCAGATTCAATTTTCAATAGGGGTGGCTCATTTTTGATTATGAGCAGATATAAACCATCTGCTACCGATTTCGAACAGAACTTCAACTTGGGTTTTTTTGTTGAGAACAATATTCAATTGCTGGTTACCATAGGTGGTGACGATACTGCCTCAACTGCAAACAGGGTGGCAAAATTCCTTAGTGAACACAATCACAGCATATCTAATATCCATGTTCCAAAAACTATTGATAACGACCTGCCATTGCCACTGCAAAGACCTACTTTTGGTTATGAATCTGCAAAATCAGAGGGAGCAAGGCTTGCAACTACAGTATATGAAGATGCAAGGACAAGCAGCAACTGGTTTGTAGTATGCGCTATGGGCCGTTCTGCCGGCCATCTTGCATTTGGAATTGGAGCTGCGGCTCACTATCCTATGATTGTCATTCCAGAAATGTTCAACAAGACTCCAATCTCTCTGGATAAGATAATTAAACTGGCTGTCTCATCTATTGTTAAGAGGATGATTCTGGGAATAAAATATGGTTCAGTAATGATTTCAGAAGGAGTCTTTCATGAACTCAGCAGTGAGGAACTTAGTAAGTCCGGAGTCACTTTTTCATATGACGAACATGGGCATCCGGAACTGGGTAAAGTTTCCAAGGCTCACATTTTTTGCGAAATGCTTGAAAAAAGACTTGTGGAATTAGGTCTGAAAACGAAAGTACGTCCTGTTGAAATGGGTTATGAGTTAAGATGTCAGTATCCAAGTGCCTACGATCTGGTTTATTGTACAGAGTTGGGAATAGGCGTACATCAGCTGTTTACTGAGGGAATGACGGGCTGTATGGTGTATATTGACCACCTCGGAAAGGTTAAGCCACTTTATCTTAAAGACATTCAAGATCCTGTGACAGGTAAAATCCCACCTAGAGGGGTAAGTCTTGAATCTGACAGGGTTCAGGCTATCATAAACAATATCATGCATTATGTAACTAAAGATGATTACGAAGCTGCAAGGGCATATCTTAAGAATCCGGAAGAATACGACTTTAACAAAATATTAAATTGGTAAATTTTCCTGTGCAGGAGAAGTTTATAATATACCAAGTATTACCTCGGTTGTTTGGGAACACAAATGATAGTTGTGTTCCCAATTCTTCTTTTATGGTGAATGGTTCGGGAAAATTTAATGATTTTGACAATAAAACTATTCTTTCAATAAAAGAATTGGGTTGCACACATATTTGGTTTACAGGTGTATTGGAGCATGCTACCAAAACAGATTATTCAAGTGATCAAATTGCTCCTGATTATAAATGTCTTGTTAAGGGTGAGGCTGGTTCTCCATTTGCGGTAAAGGATTATTTTGATGTGGATCCCGACCTTGCAATAGATGTTTCCAACAGAATAGGAGAATTTGTGGAGTTGATAGAAAGATGTCACAAACTAGATATTAAAGTTATTATCGATTACATTCCAAATCATGTTGCCAGATGTTACCATTCCGACAATGCACCAAAAGGCGTTGATGATTTTGGATTGAGGGACAAGAAAGATTATGCTTTCCACCCCATGAATAACTTCTACTATATATTAAATGAGAACTTAAAGTTGCCTGTTGTAAATAGTGAAGAAACAATAAAATATGAAGAATTTCCAGCACGTGTTACCGGAAATGATTGCTTCCGTCCAGATCCTGGTGTTTTTGATTGGTATGAGACTGTCAAGTTGAATTATGGAGTAGACTATCTTGATCAGGAACGCGGCTATTTCAATCCTGTTCCTGACACATGGAAAAAGATGAAGAGTGTCCTCCAATATTGGGTAAACCTTGGAGTAGATGGTTTCAGATGCGATATGGCGGAGATGGTGCCTGTGGAGTATTGGAAATGGGCTATAAAAAGTATAAAAAAGAATAATCCTAAAACCCTGTTTATTGCAGAGATATACAAACCGGAGCAGTATTCCGTCTATATTAATTCCGGAGGGTTTGACTATTTATATGATAAGGTTGGTCTTTATGATAATTTAAAGAGAATTTTAAGAGGTGAGTCATCAGCATCTTCAATCACAGGTTGTTGGCAGTCTTTGGGAGATAATCTGAACAAAATGGTTAATTTTCTTGAAAACCATGATGAACAACGAATTGCCTCAGATTTTTTTCTAGGTGATCCATATCTGGCAATTCCTGCCTTGGCTGTCTCTCTTCTGCTGAATACGACACCTTTCATTCTCTATTTTGGACAGGAACTTGGAGAGAAAGGTATGGATTCGGAAGGATTTAGTGACTTGAACGGCAGGACATCCATTTTTGACTACTGGTCTGTTGAAACCATCCGAAAGTGGAGGGAAACCGACCAAGAGCCACCTCTGAGAAACAACTACAAGAGACTTCTCAACATTGCTCTTAATGAACCTGCATTCAAAACGGGTAAGACTTATGACCTCTCTTACATAAACGGCAGATCAGATTACTTTGACCCATTCTATCATTATGCTTTCCTTAGATATGAAGAAGGAGAGCTTATTTTAGTAGTGGCCAACTTTGAGAGCAGGGCCAGGAATCTGAAAATAAACATTCCTATACATTCCTTTGATTATTTTATGATAAAGGATCAGTTTTTAAGTTATGGTGAAGATCTGATATCTTCAACGGATGTTCATGAGCTTCTCTCTTTAAGGTCTCCATATAATGTAGAAGTAGGAGCAAACGATATTCGAGTAATTAAATTTTTACTTCAATAATGTCATCCCAATTGGTTGTAAATCTTTTGGAAAGATGGTCAGATAAAGCTTTAATACTCTCTACGCCCTGAGCTGCTGTAACTATCGAATTCTTTCCATATTTTTTGTTCACCTCGTCTAATGCCAACATAAGATGGGAATGTTTTTCCTTGTCGAACTCACAAAATAGGCTACCACTTGTCTCTACCTTTTTGGTAATTCTGGAAAAAATCACCCCAGCTTTTTTATATCCATATCCGAGTTTGAATATCTTTTCCAGAGCTCTGCATGACACTTTTGTCAATTCCAATGTACTATCGGTAGCGACTTCCAGTGGTACAACCATGCTCTGGTATTGTTGCGGCATATCTTCCTTGAAATAGTTTGTAAGAATAAACACTTGAACCTGTCCGCAAACGCTTTTTTGTTTCCGTAGTTTTTCTGAACAAGAACTTGTGAAATATGCGACAGCCTGGTATAGGTCTTCCATATTTGTCAGTTCTGAAGAGAAACTCCTGCTGGTACATATTTGCTTTTTTTCATTAATTGAGTCCTCAAATGTTATGCAGGCCTCCCCTCTAAGTTCTTTCCATGTCTTTAGACCCACTATGCTCATTTTTGATCTTACCCATTCAGGAGGTGAGTTGATAAAATCCAATGCTGTGTTTATATGGTTGTTTATAAGCATTTTGGAATGTCTTCTCCCAATACCCCAGATATCTTCAATAGGGTATGTCTTTAGAACCTTTTTTATGTCAACATCCTTATACATCAGGCAAGAGCCCTTAAACCCAGCATATTTCTTGCTTAGCTTGCTTGCAATCTTTGCCAAGGTTTTTGTGTGGGAAATTCCAATACTTACAGGAATGCCTGTATTTCTGTATGTGTTTTTTGCAATCTCCTCCCCAAGTCTTTTCAACTGAACTTCATTTACACCATTGAAATCAAGGAAAGCCTCGTCTATTGAATATATCTCTATTCCTGGTACATAATTTCGGATGCAACTCATTACTCTTTCGGACATGTCGCCATACAAAACATAGTTGGAAGAAAAGATGGCAACATTCTCTTTCCTGGCTAAGCCCGCAATTTTGAATGCTGGTTCCCCCATTTTGATTCCTAAAGCCTTAGCTTCGTTTGAACGAGATATGACACACCCGTCATTGTTGCTAAGTACCACAACCGGCTTCCCGTTAAGTGCCGGATTGAATACTCTTTCACAGCTTACAAAGAAGTTATTGCAATCTACTAGTCCAAACATATCTGATAGCAGCTAAAAGAAGAGTGCCTACAACAATGGATAATATATTTGCAAGGATGTCCTTTGGGTCGTAATTCCTGTCAGGATTAAAGTGCTGAGCATATTCGGTGCAAAATGCAAGCAAGATGCCCGAGAAGGCTATAAAGGCAATGGATAAATTTTTGAATCGGCGCTTTAATGAATCCCTAAAAGCCAGCCATATTAAAAACGGATAGGGAAGAAAGAGGGTGAAATGCACGATTTTGTCAATATCTATTCCAAATAGCTGTGTAGGAATTTCTATTTTGTCTGTTCTGATTGTGACTATCATAAGAGTCAGTAATGTCGCAAGATAAAAGAAAAAAAGGCATTTGAACAGCTTGGAGATTTTTTTCATCACACTTTCTTTATTATATACTTAACAACACCCCATAACAGAAAATTGTTATCCTTATCGACCTTGATAGGTTTGAATCTCTTATTTGCAGGTATAAGGAGAAGGTGATCGTCTTCCTGGCGGACTCTTTTCAGTGTAAAATCTCCATCGATAAAGCAAACAGCCAGGCATCCATCAAAAGGGTCAACCGATTTATCTATTATAAGCAAATCCCCATCATCTATTCCATCTTCTATCATACTTTCCCCTTTTACTCTTGCAAAAAAAGTAGAAGATGGGTTTTTTACAAGAGCCCTGTTAAGATCCATCTTATTTTCAATAAAATTCTCAGCCGGAGAAGGGAATCCTGCATGGACCGGACTTTCGGCTATAGGTATGTATAGATCTTTTCCAACGTCAGGTCTTGAAAATTCAATATTGTCAGGCTTCATTGTTGCCATTAATTTTTCCAAATTTAAAAAAATATTCATACTTTACATATATTATAATTTTTGTATGAAATGGCCTTTATTATTGTTGGGGATGATTTTAACCTCAATCTCCTCTCTCTCACAATCCATTGAGGGAAGTTGGAATGGAATCATTAAGGCTCGAAGTATGGAGCTTAGAATTGTCTTTAATATTTCAAGGCAGGACTCCATTTATTTTGCCACAATGGATAGCCCGGATCAAGGAGTTAAAGGCATACATGTAGATAAGATCTCTTTTGTAAATAACTCTGTTTTAAGGCTTGAGGTTTCTGCTTCAGAAATCGAATATTCGGGAGTTTTTACGGATGACAGGTTTATTGGAACATTTAAACAGAGAGGAGAATCATTTCCGGTGAACCTTTCAAGGAGGGCAATTAAAGGTCCTGCAAGGCCACAGGAGCCAAAGCCACCTTTTGGATACTACTCCGAAGAGGTCAGGTTTAGAAATGAAAAAGCGGGAATTACATTGGCCGGGACGCTCACATTACCTTCAAAAGAGGGAATCTTTCCTGTTGTTGTATTAATTTCCGGCAGTGGTCCTCAGGATAGGAACGAGGAAATTATGGGTCATAAACCTTTTCTTGTAATTGCAGACCATCTTGCAAAAAATGGTATAGGTGTGCTTAGATACGACGATAGAGGGGTTGGAGAGTCTCAGGGTGTTTTTTCTTCAGCTACCACATTGGATTTTGCAGATGATGCCAATGCCGCGATAGATTTCCTTAAAGGTAGAAAAGATGTGAGATGTGATAATATCGGACTTATCGGGCATAGTGAGGGGGGTATTATTGCTCCGTTGGTTGCAAGCGATAGGGGCGATATTGCATTTATTGTGCTTTTGGCAGCTCCTGGAGTGAAAGGATCTGAAATTATATTGGAGCAGCAGGGGCTTATTGCAAGAGCCTCCGGTGTCTCTGAGGCAGATCTCTCTGAGTACACGAAGCTTAATCAAGAGATATTTAAAAAGATTGATAAATATGAAAAGGATCCCGATCTTAAAAATATAATTATAAGTTTGATTATCTCAGCATCAAAAGGAGAGGCATCTTACCAGATGGCTAAGCAGCAGGCTGAGCAAATTACATCTCCTTGGATGTTGTTTTTCCTAAAATACGACCCTGCAATTGCTCTTAGAGAGGTGAAATGTCCAATATTGGCAATCTGTGGAAGCAAAGACCTTCAGGTGCCGGCAAAAATGAACCTGAATGCAATAGAAAATTGCTTTGTCAAAGTAGATCAGATAGATAACAATAGTGTTGCTAAAATTAACAATGATGTTGTTATTATTGAAATAGAGGGACTTAACCATCTTTTTCAGAATGCTGAAACAGGATTGCCTTCAGAATACTCAATAATTACAGAGACCTTCTCAACAAAGGCTTTGTCAATTATTTCGGACTGGATCCTTAAGAAAATCAAGTAGAATGAGTTGCTGAAGATGTTTAATTTATATATACAACCTTCTCAAAAGTCGATTTTTCCTTGCCGTTGACAGCGATAACCAGGTAGTTCTTTCCTGATGATCCCGTAAAGGATAAAGAGGAGCTTAATTGACGGGACAATGCATTCCAGTTCTTTGTTTTCCCATCCCTGACCAGCTCGTATACTGCATATTGTTTAGCATTTGTTACACTATTCCATGATATCGTCTTCTGATCTAATTTAACAGAAGGAGTTGCAGGCACAGCTTCGTTGTAGGATCCCAATTTAGGAATGAGGCTTGGAGCTGGATATATTGTGCTTTTGATATAATTTCCAAGTGAGTTTGAAGCAAAATATGCAACTCTGAACCAGCAATTTCCAGACACGCTATTTAAGAATCTGCCCATAGCAACTTCGTTTAACATTTCCTGCAGAGTATATGCAGGATAATTGCTGTCACCATATTTATATGCAGCCAGTCCCGGAATAATAGGTGTCCCATTTGCATTGGAATCCCAATACCTGATTACTGTGCTGAAGTCAGCAGTTGGGTGTCCTATTTGCCAATATATCTGAGGAGCAAGATAGTCCAGCCACTTGTTCTGTAACCAGGATAATGCATTTGCATATACTGTCATTGAATTTTCCTGTACTCCCTGTGGTGATATTCCGAATACAATCTTCGGGTTGATGCTTTTAATCAATTGACTGACATCTCTTACCATATTGTCGACATTCTTTTCTCTCCATGTGTGAATATTCATGCTGCCGCCATATTGTTCAAAAGAGGCCTTGTCGTTAAACCCAAATGGGTTGGAGGTTGATTTTGCACCGGAAGGGTAGAAGTAGTCGTCAAAATGAATACCGTCAATATCATAATTGTCTATAATCTCTTTAATGACGCTCTGCAGATGAGCCTGAACCTCCGGCATACCCGGATTAAGGTATCTGTTGTTGCTATATTCTATACACCAGTCAGGATGAAGCACAACAGGATGGTTTGATGCCAGAACTGTACTGGTTGAGCCGACTCTGTATGGGTTGAGCCAGCCATGGACCTCCATTCCTCTTTCGTGGGCTGCGTCTATTGCAACCTGAAGAGGATCAAAGCCCGGATCTTGACCTTGCGTCCCTGTCAGGTAGATAGACCATGGAACCAGTTTGGATTTGTAAAATGCATCTGATGTAGGCCTTATGTGAAATAATATTACATTGAAATTCAGATCCTTCAGCTTGTCTATAATACTTATCAACTCCGCCTTTTGCACTTCTGGTGAAGCATTTTTTGGCGGCCAGTCATAATTTCCCACAGTTGTAAGCCATGCTGCGCGAAATTCGTGTTTTAGGATAACTTTATCGGTTGCAGGATTAAACTCTTTTGATAATTCAACCACTGGCGGCTTTTCAGGCTCCGTTCCCTCTTTTGAGCAGGAAACTATTACCAGAATTGAGAAAACAAGGAAATATCCGAAGTTTTTAAGATTGTAAAATGAATTTCTCATCGTATTTGGTTTAGGTAGTTCAGTTTATGCGCTAAAGATATGAAATATTCGTTTTTTAAATAACTTTGCAATATAAAATCTTTTAAATGTTTAGGCTTTTATTAATTGTTGGTGCAGGAGGTTTTCTGGGAACTGTATTAAGGTATCTTATCTCTAGGGTTTTTCAGCAGACAGTTATATCATCTTTCCCATACGGGACTTTTGCCGTCAATATTATAGGATGTCTTATCTTGGGTGTTATATATGGCCTTTATGAAAGAAATGCGCTTTTGTCAGACGAGCTAAGGCTGTTTCTGACTGTGGGGCTATGTGGAGGCTTCACCACATTTTCCACTTTCGCAAATGAAAATGTCTCTTTGTTGAGAGATGGTGAATTATTCCAATTTGTTCTATATACAGGTTCCACAATTTTTCTGGGTCTTCTTGCCATTTATCTTGGAAATATGATCGTTAAATCGTTTTGATTATGAAAACTAAATCAAATGCGAAATTGTTGAGAATATATGTCAGTTCAACTGATAAATTTGAACACAAGCCTCTTTATGAGGTTATTGTCTATGCAGCCAAACAACACGAGATTGCAGGAGCAACAGTAATCAAAGGTGTGATGGGCTACGGTGCAAGCAGTCAGATATATTCCCAGAAACTATGGGAGGTTTCAGAGAAAATCCCAATTATCATTGAAATTGTAGATGAGACAGAAAAAATAGAAAAATTTGTCGATCTTATCATCCCTTTCTTTGAAAAAAGTGGCAAAGGCTGTATGGTTACTTTGCAGGATGCCAATATATTACTTAAGAAAATAGGGGAGAAGCATTATAAATAGCCTGTCAAAATGACAGACTTTTTGTCTAAAATAGCTGTCTGGTATTTTATTTGAAGTTTTATCATTAAAACCAAAATAAAAACGGAGGTTATTATGACACTTATTAAAAGAAATGAAAACTATCCAATTTGGTCAAACCTATTCAATGATTTCTTTAACCAAGATTGGAATGATTGGTCAACCCGCAACTTTTCTCAGACCAACACAACACTTCCTTCTGTAAATATAAAAGAGGAAGCTGATAAATTTACCGTTGAGATGGCTGCCCCAGGTCTCACAAAAAGCGATTTTAAGATTGAGATTAAACATGGAGTGCTTTCCATCTCTTCTGAAAAGAAGAATGAATCCGAAACTAAAGAGGGTTTATATTCTAGGAAAGAGTTCAGCTACGAATCGTTCTGCAGATCATTTTCATTACCTACATCTGTGGAAAGTGAAAAAGTATCAGCCAAATACGACAATGGAATTCTTAAGATAGAGATTCCGAAACGAGATGAAGCAAAGATAAAACGTCAAGGATGATAGAGATTGAATAAGGATCAAATTGAAAAATGGTTTTTAACCTAAGGAGAACCGGAATGGCTCTCCTTTTTAATTTTTCCCTATTTGATTTCTGCCTTCAGGATTTTCATCTGACTCCGCAATAATACAATTGCCACAATTGTGGCAGACAGGTCAGATACCGGGCCGCTTAGCCATACACCATTCAAACCCCAGAAATGTGGAAGAACAAGTAGTGCCGGAATAAGAAATAGCACTTGTCTTGATAAGGAAAGAATTATCGAAATTTTAGCTTTGTTTATAGACTGGAAGAAGTTTGAAGTAACCATCTGAAAACCTACAAACGGGAACATTAGAAGGTTTAACCTCATCCCGGTCGCTGCCAGTCCGATAAGTTCTTCATTTGTAGTAAATGCAGAAGAGATCAGTCTAGGAAATAGCTCAGCTATAAGAAAACCAAACGTAGTTACGCAAATGCCTGCAAAAACGGTAAGTTTGAATGCCCTCAGGACACGAGGCATTTTTTTTGCTCCATAATTATAACCGACAATTGGTTGCATGCCTTGGGTGAATCCTAATACCACCATAACCACCAGACCGGCTATGCTGTTTACAATTCCAAATGATCCAACTGCGTAATCTCCTCCATATTTTTTAAGACTGAGATTGATTATCGATGTGACAACGCTGGCAAAGAAAAGCATTATAAAGGTCGACATGCCGATTGAGAATATGTCCTTTATGATGTTTTTCTGAAGCCTCATATAACCAGGAAGGAAGTGCAGGAAACTTTCAATCTTGGTAAAATGAGCCACAACCCATATCGTACCGACTATCTGAGATATCACTGTTGCCATGGCCGCACCCCGGATACCCCAATTAAAGGCAAAGATAAACACAGGTGCAAGTATCAGATTAGACAACACCGTAAGAAGAGTTGTAACCATTGCTTTCTCAGGGTAACCCGAGGCTCTCATGATATTGTTAAGGCCAAGATACTGACATGTAAATACATTTCCTACAAGTATAACCTGAATGAACTCCTTGGCGTAAGGAATAGTCTCCTTACTACCTCCCAAAGCGTACAGAATTGGCTCGAGAAAAATGAAGGTAAGTGCAGAGATTGTAATGCTTAACAGAAGATTTAGCATTACGGCATTCCCCAGAATCATTGTTGCACCTCGCCTGTCATGCCGTCCCAGTCTTATAGAGACCATTGCAGAAGATCCTACGCCGACCAGCGCTCCAAATGCGGCTAAAATATTCATCAAGGGAAAAGTAAGTGCCAACCCTGAAATTGCCATAGGGCCAACACCTTGCCCAATGAATATTCGGTCTATGATATTATAAAGTGAGGCAGCAGCAGTTGCGACAATGGCGGGAATGGAATACTTTAATATCAACTTCCCAATTCCTTCGCTACCTAATTCGTTGGCATTCCGTTCTTTGGACATATAATTATTTTAATTTGCGAGTGCAAATATCCGAATTATATTCTATTTATTCTCATTAATGCCATAAACATGCTAAAGAAGTCAAGAGTATATTTAAAATAC
>CAZHLJ010000006.1:0-92935 GCA_964533215.1 uncultured Muribaculaceae bacterium | reverse complement strand
AATGTAAAGAGCTTTTTGGGGGTTACTTTCCGATGCAGAATTTGCTGAAAATATTGCCGAGTATTTCTTCGGTATTGATTTCTCCTACAATTTCGCCGATGTGAAAAAGTGCCTCGCGGATGTCCTGAGTAAGAAGGTCAGTTGGGAGGGAGGCTTCAATGCCTTCAGTCACCCTGACGAGAGCTTCATAAGCTTCCTGAAGTGCTTGATAGTGGCGGACATTTGTAACAAGGGTGGCGTTTGTGTCAGTGGAGACACTCTTCTGACTATCTATCAAAAGAGCTTTAAGGAGATCCAGGCCAATGCGGGCTTTGGCAGAAGCTGGGATTATTGAGAGTAGGTCGAGCCCTTCTGAGCAGGCAAGTCTCCTGACTTCCGAAACAATTCCGGCGATAATCTTATCTGTATAATGAGGCTTGTCAATTTTATTGATAAGAACAATAACCTTTTGATTTTCAAGGATAATATTTGACTTAAGCTGCATTATTCCATTTTCGAACATTTCCGGTCTCTCAGCGTCAAGCATGAGTATGACAATTGAAGCTGTTCTTATTTTTGCAAAAGTTCTTTCAATTCCCAGTACCTCAATGGCTTCGTTGGTTTTGCGGATTCCGGCGGTGTCTACGAAGCGGAAAGCTGTTCCGCCAAGGTTAACCACATCTTCGATAAAGTCTCTGGTAGTACCATGTATCTCAGAGACAATGGCTCTCTCTTCTCCCAACAATGCATTCAACAAGGTACTCTTACCTGTATTTGTCGCACCCACAATTGCCACTGGTACACCGTTTTTGATTACATTACCTAATTTAAAAGAGTCGATAAGATGCGAAACCTGCCCAATGGCACCGTTTAGCAGTTCATTAAGTTTAGTTCTGTCGGCAAATTCGACATCCTCCTCGCTGAAATCCAGTTCCAATTCCATAAGTGATACCAGATCCAGCAAAGATTGCCTCATTTTGGACAACTCCTTTGAGAACCCGCCTTTCATCTGGTTAATGGCAATTCTATGAGATGCAGCAGTTTCAGAGGATATGAGATCTGCCACAGCCTCAGCCTGAGCAAGATCCATTTTGCCATTTAAAAATGCCAGTTGTGAAAATTCTCCAGGCCTGGCCATTCTTGCCCCCTTGGATACAAGAAGCATTAGTATTTCCTGTTGAATGTAATTTGATCCATGACAGGAAATCTCAACAGAGTCTTCGCCTGTGAATGAGTTTGGAGCCCTGAATACAGATACAATAACTTCATCAAGCAGTTTACCCTCTTTATAAATGCCACCAAATCTTATTCGATAACCTTTAGTATTGCTTAAGCTAGTTCCTTTATATGGCTTAAAAACAGATTCTAATATAGAAATTGAATCGTTACCGCTTACTCTGATAACTGCTAACGCACCTGTTCCGTTAACAGTTGCCAATGCGCAAATTGTATCAGATTTAACCACATCTTTCATCGTAAATTATTTTTATTCATCCATTTTAATGCCTCTCTCTCACTTAAAGAGGATAATTTTTCCTCTTTCAAAAATCGTGACACCCACACAGGATCTGTCTTGGAATATTCTCTCAGCGACCATCCGATAGCCTTGTTTATAAAGAACTCTTTGCTATTTTTATTTTGAATTATCGCTTTAGATAGTAATTCTAAATTAGTCTCTTTTTTATATTTAAGTTGAAATATTATAGAGCATCTGACTAGCCAGAAATTATCTGAGCATATCCATTTGACAACATATTCATCTATAAGCTCAGGGTATTTCCTGCAAAGATAACCAACGATAGGGGCAATTGAATCCACGCTGTCCCACCAAGGTTTTAGCAATATCAACTCTTCAATGTACATAAAATCATCAGGCTTTATCAATCGTTGATTCAAAGATAGATACCCAAGTGCTAGATAATAAAACTCTCTTTCGGGCAATGCTGTAGTTTCAAGTATGAACTTCCAGTCAAAATCGGTGTCCTTTTTTCTTATACAAAGAAACTCTTTGTCAAGCGTTTTGCGGTCTGTACGTGTAAGTCCAAGGAAAGGGAATTTATTCCTCATATAAGCAGACATTGGTACAGCTTTTTGCGGATTGGCATTTTGGTAATATATTTCCCGGATGTCCATAGAAGTTATTCAGTAATTATTTCAGTTCCAATGCAACTACGTTTTCAAGGTGGTGAGTATGTGGGAACATATCAACAGGGCGGACTTTTGTGATCACATAACTATCAGCCATTAGTGCTAAATCTCTAGCTTGACTGGCAGGGTTACAGCTGACGTATACTATTTTACCAGGTCTTGCTTCTACAATCACTTTAGCTACATCTGGGTGAATTCCGGCTCTGGGGGGGTCAAGAATTATAACATCCGGCTTCCCATTAGCGCGTATGAAATCCGGCTTCAGAAGGTCTTTCATATCACCGGCAAAGAAAGAGCAGTTGTCAATATTGTTTTCCCTCGCATTTATCAAAGCATCATCAATAGCCTCCTGAACATACTCTATACCCACAACTTTCTTAGCTTTGGAGGCAAGAAACAAGGCTATAGTGCCAGTCCCTGTATATAGGTCATATACAATTTCATCACCCTTGAGATCGGCGTACTCTCTAACAACCGAATATAGTCTGTATGCCTGCTCAGAGTTGGTCTGATAGAAGGACTTAGGGCCAATCCTGAATTTAAGGTTTTCCATCTTCTCATAAATACAGTCTTTGCCATAATAGTTGACAAAAGGAAGGTCAGAAGTATTATCGTTTCTCTTATTATTAATTATATAATTGATAGAAGTAATCTGCGGAAATTTCTGTATAACAGCATTTAAAATCAATTCTTTTAGATCTTTGTCGTCATAAGCAAGTACCAAAGTCAACATGACCTCGCCGGTGGTGCTTGTCCTAACTACCATATTCCTTAATAATCCAGTCTGCGCTCTGAGATCGAAGAAAGGAATATTGTGTTCAATTGCAAAGTCCTTGATGAATAGCCTAAGCTCGTTTGAGGGTTCTGGTTGCAGATAGCATTTTTGCACATCCAGCACTTTGTCAAAAAGGCCGGAAATATGGAATCCAAGACCGGGCTTGTCGCTGAAAGGGATATTTTCAACCTCGTCTTTTGTCTCCAGCCATCTTTTGTTTGAGAATGTATACTCAAGCTTGTTTCTGTACAAAGTAGTCTTTTCCGAGCCAAGTATTGGAGTAATTTCAGGAAGATTAAGTTTCCCTATTCTTGTAAGTTGGTCAATAACCTGTTGTTGTTTGAATTCCAATTGCATTTGGTAGGGCAGGGGCTGCCATTTGCACCCTCCACATATACCATAATGTGTACAGAATGGATCAATTCTGACAGGGGAGGGCTTAATCATGTTGACAATGTAACCCTCCATATATCCCTTTCTTTTGATATTTACCTGAACATCAACTATATCTCCAGGTATTGCATGAGGAACGAACAGAACCTTACCGTTAATATGTGAAATAGCCTTTCCTTCGGCTGCAATAGTTTCAATTTCAATAGATTCAAAAAATTCTTTATCTCTTCTTCCCATTTTTGGTTGCTTTAGGGTGCGAAATTAACTTATTTTGTTTTGGAATGTTATATAATATGAAAATATGTATATTCGTCACTAGTAAAAATAGCAAAAATTATGAAAACTCGATTTACATTTCTGGTTTCGTTTTTGATCTGTTTTTCTACTGCTTTGGGGGCTCAGGAAATCAAATCAATTTCAGGCAAGGTGCAAGATGCATCAAGTAACCGACCTCTGAGTTTTGCTTCTATTCAGTTACTATCTACAAACATAAGCAATGTCACTAATTCAGATGGAGTATTTGTGATAAAATTTCCATCATCCGAAATTGCCGATACTCTGCTAATTTCTTATCTGGGATATAAATCTCAGAGAATTCCTGTAAGTTCGTTATTAGATGCCGGCAATTTGGTATACATAAAGCTTGAACAATCTATTGCTACTCTTAAGCCAATCACTGTAAGGCCTCAGGATGCTTCATCAATTCTCAGGATGGCATTAGCTAGGGTAAAGGATAATTATATAATGAAGCCAATGCAACTTACTGCATTTTATAGGGAGATGATAAAGAAAGGCAGTTCGTATGTCTCTATAAATGAAGCTGTACTAGACGTGAACAAAGCTTCGTACAATGGTTATAGGCCAGACCAGATAGGCATATACAGAGCAAGAGGTAATTATGACGCTCATAAAATTGATACTCTGTTAGTTAAGTTTCAAGGAGGACCAAATTCTGCTCTTGAAATAGATGTTCTTTCAACTCCATTTTTAGGAGTAGATTTGCCTTTTATAGACCAGATTTACGACTTTAAATTTGGCACACCGGTGGCCATTGATGATAAAATATTCTTTGTAATAGAGTTTAATGAGAAGGCAGAACATGATTTTATCTTTTTCAGGGGAAGAATATTCATTGAATCTGAATCACTGGCAATTGGACGTGCAGAATTTGCCATGAACGTAGAAAACAGAAAAGATGCCAATCCATATTTCATTAAACGGAAACCTCCGACACTCAAGATGGATGTACTCTCTGCAAATTATATTGTAAACTACAAGCAAAACGGTGGATTATGGTATTTTGACTATTCCAGGACGGAACTAAAATTTCAGGCTAAATGGGATAAGAAATGGTTCAAAAATACATATACAATTTCCTCAGAATTTGCAGTAACAGATCTCAGCGAGAATGAACGTAAAATTGAAAATCAAAACAGAATAAGACCAAAGGATATTATTTCCTACAGAGTGAACGATTTTACTGATGATAACTTCTGGGGCAGTTATAATATTATTGAACCAGACCAATCTATTGAAAATGTTATAGCCAAGATTATTAAACAACTAAGAAAACGAGATTAGTTATACAATTTATATTATGTTAAATAAACAAGCGATTGCAGGAATTGGAGCGATATTATTGGCCTCCCCCAATCTGAATGCTCAGGAGAGGCCAAATATCATCTACATTATGTCTGACGATCATGCCTCCAATGCAATCAGCGCATACAACAGCAGACTGTCAAAAGTTCTTCCTACCCCAAACATAGACAGGCTCGGTCTTCAGGGTGCACGGCTTAATTCCTGTTTTGCGACAAATTCTATTTCCAGCCCAAGCCGTGCATGTATCCTTACAGGAATGTATAGCCAGAAAAATGGCGTCTATACTTTATCAGACAAACTTGATACAAACTTACTTACACTTCCTAAAATTCTTCATGAATCTGGCTATAGCACAGCTATTGTAGGTAAATGGCATTTAGGTACTGAACCTAAGGGCTTTGATGACTATGCCTGCTTTATTGGACAAGGAACCTATCACGATCCTAAACTGATTGAAAAGAGTCGCACAGATGGAGAGACATTCGAAAACTCAAAAGGGAAAACTTACTTTGGACATTCTGAAGACGTTGTCGCACAGAGGGCAATAGATTGGCTTGATAACAGACGCGATAAGTCCAAACCTTTCTTCCTCATGTGTCAGTTCAAGGCCCCCCACCGTCCTTGGCAACCGGCAGAAAGATTTAAACATCTTCTTGACAGTATAACTGTTCCTGAACCGGAAAACCTTTTGGATAATTACCAGTCAAGAGGATCTTATACAGATTCGCTTACGATGAGTCTTGAAAATATGACAGAGACCGATTTAAAGACCTCCATTCCGACCAACCTTAGCAGAGATGAACATAGAAAATGGGCATATCAGCTCTTTATTAAGGATTATCTCAGATGTATTGCTGGTGTAGACGAGAATGTGGGGAAAATATTAGATTATCTTAGCAGGAATGGATTGGACAGTAATACTATTGTCATTTACACTTCCGATCAGGGATTTTTTCTTGGTGAGCACGGATGGTTCGATAAAAGACTTATGCAGGAAGAATCAATTAAAATGCCATTTCTTATAAGATTTCCTAAGGAAATAAGGCCGGGAACTGTGAATAATGACCTATCTTTGAATGTTGATTTTGCCCCTACCCTTTTGGATTATGCCGGAATTAAACCTTCGGAGGATATGCAAGGAAAGAGTTTCAGAAGGAATCTGTCAGAATCTACACCAAAAAATTGGAGAAAGTCGGTTTATTACCGTTACTGGATGCATAATGATTTCTACCACAGGACAGTTGCAAATTTAGGCATACGAACTGACAGGTACAAGCTCATATTCTATTACGGTTCTCCTCTAAATATGAAAGGAGCCAGAAAACCTTCATATACACCTCTGTGGGAGTTATATGATCTCAAAAACGACCCGATGGAAATGAAGAACCTATATGGTGACCCGAAGTACAAGAAAATAGTATATAAACTTAAAAACGAAATCCTGAAACAGCGAAAAGCTCTTGGGGACGAAGACAGCCAATCTTCTGAAATGAAAGGAATAATGGATGAATACTACTGGAAATAAACTTTTAAATCAGATTCCTCTGCCGGAAAGGATGAGACCAAAAAATCTGGATGAATATGTCGGGCAGGATCATTTGGTCGGACAAGGTTCGGTATTAAGGAAAATGATAGAATCCGACAATCTTACCTCTTTCATATTATGGGGGCCGCCAGGCGTAGGAAAGACTACTCTTGCCAAGATAATTGCAAATAAGCTTGACAGACCTTTTCACAGTCTGTCGGCAATAAATGCAGGTGTCAAGGATGTAAGGGAAATAATTGAAAAGTCGAGATCGTACTCAATTTTCAATAAAGCAAGGCCCATACTTTTTATAGATGAAATCCACAGATTCAGCAAGTCACAGCAGGATGCACTTCTTGGGGCAGTTGAAGATGGCACACTAACTTTGATTGGAGCCACAACCGAAAACCCATCATTCGAGGTTATCACACCTCTTCTATCAAGGTGTCAGGTATATGTCTTAAAGTCTCTTGATGTCGACTCATTAAGCATGTTGTTAGATCGAGCTATAACAACAGACCCTGTACTAAAGGAAAAAGAGATTGAGGTAAAAGAGAAAGAAGCTCTTTTCCGTTTCTCTGGGGGTGATGCTCGTAAACTTCTAAATATCATAGATATAATAGTAGGAAGCTTTTTAGATAACGAAAAAGTTATCATCAGTAACAATGTTGTTACCGAAAGGCTGCAGGAGAATATTGCATTATATGACAAGAATGGAGAACAACATTACGATATAATATCTGCTTTCATTAAAAGTATCAGAGGCTCTGATCCTAACGGAGCTGTTTATTGGATGGCAAGGATGATTGCAGGAGGAGAAGATCCTCTTTTCATTGCTAGAAGATTGGTAATTCTTGCTGCTGAAGATATTGGTCTGGCCAATCCAAATGCTTTGCTCATTGCAAATGCCTGCTTTGATGCTGTAAATAAGATAGGGATACCTGAGTCAAGAATAATCCTTTCTGAGACTGCCATCTATCTCGCAACGTGCAAGAAGAGCAATTCTGCCTATATGGCAATAGACTCTGCTCTGGCAGAGGTGGAGAAAAGCGGAGCTCTCCCTGTCCCTTTACACTTAAGGAATGCACCTACAAAACTTATGAAAGATCTGGGCTATTCAAAAGACTACAAATATGCCCACTCCTATTCAGATAATTTTGTCGAACAGGAGTTTCTGCCAAAAGAGTTGAGCTGTATAAAGTTTTACAATCCATGTGACAATATAAAGGAGGCAGAGATCAGAAAAAGACTTGAAACTATATGGAAAAAGTACAACTATTGATTGTTTTTAACTAATTTTGCCACACTATGATAATTGATAAAATCCAATATATTAAACACACGGATGAAGCTAATTTTTTTCTTTTAGCAGGTCCATGTGTCATTGAAGGCAAGGAGATTACCTACAGGGTAGCATCCGAGATAAAAGAAATTACTGAAAAACTTTCTATCCCTTTTATTTTTAAATCGTCCTACAGAAAAGCGAACAGATCTAAATCCGACTCATTTACTGGTATCGGAGATGAACAAGGATTGGAAATTCTCCAGATGATCCGTGAAGAGCTTGAAGTTCCAATTGTGACTGACATACACAACCCGTCAGAGGCATCGCTGGCTGCATCGTATAAAGTGGATGTCCTTCAGATACCCGCTTTCCTATGCCGTCAGACAGACCTCCTGGAAGCAGCTGCAAAAACCGGAAAGTTCGTGAATATAAAAAAAGGACAGTTTCTATCTCCTCAATCAATGAAATTTGCTGCAGAAAAAGTAGCATCTTTTGGCAATGATAATATTTTCCTTACAGAAAGAGGTACTCAGTTTGGGTATTCAGATTTAATTGTGGATTTCAGGTCAATACCTCAAATGAAGAGTTTCGGATATCCTGTAGTTCTTGATGTTACGCACAGCTTGCAACAGCCAAATCAATCTTCCGGCGTTACAGGTGGTATGCCAGACATGATTGCAACAATGGCTCGCGCAGGTATAGCTGTGGGCGTTGATGGTCTGTTTATTGAGACACATCCCGACCCTTCAGTTGCAAAGTCTGATGGAGCTAATATGCTGAAACTTAATTTGCTTGAAGAATTATTGACCTCACTTATCCCACTAAAAAAAGCATCAAACTTGTTAAATAAGTCTTAATAATTGTGTTATGATTGTAAATCAAGATTTTACAAAAAGGTATGAGAGAATCCCTGTTGACATTTTTGAAGATTCCTCAACAGCCTCTAAATTGGTAGCTGATAAGATTGCAGAAGCCATAAAGAACAAAAATCTACGAAATCATCCTTGCGTATTAGGATTAAGTGCTTCATCATCGTCCATCCAGGTATATGAAGAGTTAATTAAATTATATAACAGCAAAGAGATTTCTTTTAAGAATGTAATTGTTTTTTCTGTAGATGAGTACTATCCTCTTAATAAAAATGAGTTACAAAGCCACTACAGATTCATAAAAGAATATTTTTTCGACTTTATTGATATTCCAAAAGAGAATATTTTTTGTCTGGACAGTGAGGTTGCAAAGGAAGATATTCATCAATACTGTGATGATTATGAGAAGAAAATCTCATCATTTGGAGGTCTCGATATCCTCGTTTTGGGAAATATGGGGTTCAATGAACCCGGTTCGCACTACAACTCTAGAACAAGGCAGATAACTCTTAACTACAATACAAGAGTCTCTTCCGCGTCTGAGTTTTTTGGGGTTGAATATGTTCCTTTCCACGCCTTGACAATGGGAATAGAGACAATCCTGACTGCAAAGAAGATCTTCTACCTTGCCTTTGGCGAAGGAAATGCCTCTGGTATATGTAAGCTTGTAGAGGGGTGTATAAATGAGCAGAATCCAACCTCTTACCTTCAGCAGCATGAAAACATTGAGGTTCTGGTAGATTTGCCGGCGGCTGCAGAGTTGACAAGAGTAAAAACTCCTTGGTTGACTGGTCCTTGTGTCTGGGATGATCATCTGACCAGGAAATCTGTATTCTGGCTGTGCCGGAAGCTTGAAAAACCAATATTAAAACTTACAGATAGAGACTATAATGATAATGGTATGAGTGACCTTATTACAGAAAAGGGACCTGCCAATAAAGTAAATATCAAAGTTTTCAATGACCTTCAACATACCATTTCAGGATGGCCCGGCGGAAAACCAAATGCTGATGACTCCACAAGACCGGAGAGAGCAACTCCATTTCCAAAACGCGTTGTAATATTCAGCCCTCATCCAGATGATGATGTAATATCAATGGGAGGTACACTTGCTAGGTTGTCTGAACACGGACATGAGGTTCATATGGCTTACCAGGCATCAGGTAACATCGCTGTTTTTGACCATGATGCCATAAGGTTCCTTGATTTTGTCAGGGATTACTCAAAGATTTTCGGGTTCAGTGAAGAGAAAAGTACGGAAATATATAAGCAAGCATTGAAAGACCTATCCAGCAAGCATCCTGGAGAGCCCGACACTCCGAGCATTCGTGAAGTGAAAGGCGCTATCAGAAGAGGTGAAGCCAAGTCTGCCTGCAGATATTTGAAAATTCCTGAAGATCATGTACATTTTCTGAATTTGCCATTCTATGAAACAGGTGGAGTGAAGAAAAATCCTGTAGGGCCTGCAGATATTGCAATTGTAAAGGACCTTCTTCAAAAAGTAAAACCTCATCAGATTTATGCTGCAGGCGACCTTAGTGATCCTCATGGTACTCACCGCGTTTGTCTTCAGTCAATTTTTGCTGCCTTGGAAGAGCTTAAGAATGAAGCTTGGTTGAAAGATTGTCGTGTATGGCTCTACAGAGGAGCCTGGCAAGAATGGGATGTTGCAGATTCGGATATGGCTGTCCCACTGAGCCCTGAAGAGGTAAACATCAAACGTGAGGCTATTTTCAAACATCAATCCCAAAAGGATCGTCCTGTATTTCCTGGCTCAGACAAGAGAGAGTTCTGGCAAAGGGCAGAAGAGAGGAATCATAACACTGCTGTTCTTTTTGATAAGTTGGGAATGGCTGAGTATCAAGCTATAGAGCTTTTTGTCAGATACAAAATATAAACTTTATTATAAACTAATGAAACAACAGAAAAACTTCGTATTGCCACTTATTTTTGTCGGCATGATGTTCTTCGCAATCGGATTTGCGTTAGGAATTAATTCATTTCTGATTCCGGTGCTTAAAGGTACTTTAGGAGTCTCCTCTGGTGAATCTTATTTGATTCTTGCAGCCACTTTCTCAACCTTTATTATTTTTGGATATCCAGCTTCAATGACTATTGCAAAAATAGGTTACAAGAAGACAATGGCTCTCTCTTTCCTGCTTTTTGCGGTTGCATTTGCTCTGTTTATTCCATCTGCCAAAAGTGAAAGTTTTATCCTCTTCCTGGTAGCTTCATTTATGAGCGGAATTGGAAATACGTTTCTTCAAGCTTCGGTTAACCCATATATTACAATATTAGGGCCGATTGAGAGTGCAGCCAAAAGGATGTCAATAATGGGGATATGCAATAAGCTAGCATGGCCTGTAGCACCAGTTTTTCTAGCGTTTGTCATTGGTAAGAATACTACGGATACTCTTATATCAGATCTGTATCTACCATTTTACATAATTATAGGAGTCTTTTTACTACTCGGCGTTATTTCCCTGATGGCTCCGCTTCCTGAAGTGAAGGCCGTCGGAGAGGATGAGGATAGTGCTGACGATTGCCCTTATGCTGCAGGCAAAACCTCTATATTGCAATTTCCTCACCTTTTGCTTGGAGCTCTGACACTGTTTTTATATGTAGGTGTTGAGACAGTTGCTCTTAGCACTCTTGTAGACTATGCTAATGAACTAAACCTTGCCGATGCGTCGTCATATGCATGGATATCTTCAATAGGCATGGTAATCGGCTACATCTGCGGAATCATATTCATTCCTAAATATCTTACTCAGGCAAAGGCTTTGATGATCTGCTCTATACTTGGTATTCTCGGTTCATTGCTTCTTGTCCTTACACCAGCTGCAATTTCCATCTGGTTTATAGGCCTCATGGCTCTGGGTTGCTCACTTATGTGGCCGGCTCTTTGGCCATTGGCAATTGCAGATTTAGGTAAGTTCACTAAAGCTGGTTCCTCACTATTGGTTATGGCTATTGCCGGTGGTGCAGTTATTCCTACTATTTTCGGATTCCTTAAGGATGCTGTTGGTGCACAAAGCGCATACTGGATTGCTCTTCCTTGCTTCCTATTTATTCTGTACTACGGAGTGTCTGGTTATAAGATAAGAACATCAAAGTAGAGATGTTCGCAAAGTTATTGATAAGTGGCTTCCTCTTTTTATCGCTTCTTCCTAGATGCGTTATTCAGGAGAAGCCTCTTTTATTTAAAAGTGATATGATTTCAGTCAAAAAAATTGGTTTTCCTTGTAAAAAACCTCCTATTGCATTAGTGGAAAAGATGATGGATAGCTGTAAAGTAGAATATCATCAGATTGACCAGCTTAACTGGCCGGTGTATCCATATAGACCTGAAGTGAAATTCAGAATCGCATATTCAAGGGATGAAATCTATCTGCAATATTTTGTAAAAGAGTCTGCTGTAAGAGCTCATTTTACCAAGGATGATGGTTCTCAGCCATATAAGGACTCTTGTGTGGAATTCTTCGTTATCCCAGGCATGGATTCCACATATTATAACCTTGAGATGAACTGCATAGGTGTTGGAACTTTTGCAGGAGGGGCTAATCGTAAAGATAGGACTAGATTTGACTCTGATGTTACTAGTCAGATCAGGAGATCCTCTTCTTTGGGAAATTCAGGTTTTGAGATAAAGGAGGGGAATTTTGAATGGAAGATTACCATTGCTCTTCCTATTGCTCTTTTCTCATTAAGTCATGTACCGAATTTAGAGGGACGGACTATCAAGGCAAACTTTTACAAATGTGGAGATGATTTGCCAGTGAGACATTACCTTTCATGGAATCCCATTAAACTGGAACATCCCAATTTTCATTCTCCTGAATTTTTCGGAGATCTATTCTTCGAAAACTAGAAAGGGTATCCAACTCCAAACTGAAGACTATAAGTGCTAGGTCTAAACCACTTTTTTGGGCCTATCCACTCTTTTTTTGCAGGATTATAGGCTATCATTCCAAAATCCAGTCTCAGTATGACAAAATCAAGGTTTAGCCTTAATCCTCCACCCCAGTTGAAAGCTACACTTTTGTAAAAATCCCTGAACCTGAATAAGGCTGCCTCTCTCCCCTGTTCAACTTTAAGATTCCAGATATTTCCGGCATCGGCAAATAATCCTCCTTCAATTTTCCAGAAAATACCGAATCTGTATTCAGCATTCATTTCAAGTTTGAAGTCTCCAGTCTGGTTAGGAATGGAAAATGTCGTATCAATCGGTGAGGATCCAGGGCCGACTGATCTGGACTGCCATCCTCTCAAACTATTGGCTCCTCCGGCATAAAACAATTTCTCAAAAGGTACTGTCGTTGAATTTCCATAAGCATATCCCAAACCAAGATTGAACCTGGTCGCAAAACTTGTTTTGTTCTTGAACTTCCAGGTGTAAACCATAGTGAAATCTGTTCTATAATACTGAGAATATGCTGTTTTCCATATCTTTCTAAAACCATTTGTATCTTGAGGCATAGTACTGTTGAAAAGGCTCAACAGATTACCGGAAATATCATTTACCCATCTTAAGTAGAAGTATGAGTTCTTTGGACTAGGAGATGCATCAGTTGTGTAATACAACATTGCACCTGCTCCCATATCAAAATGATCTTTATATGAATTCTTCAGAAACGGATCCGACAGGTTTTGATAAAATGAGGGGCTAAGATTAAATAACCTTATTATATTCAACTGAATAGGATTAAAACGATAGAAGAGCCTCTCTCCCATTTTCCAGTTGTAACCATAGTTGAAGGATAGGAGGTTTCTAGTGAATTCAGGTCTGCTTTGATAGTTATAGCTCAAATTTATATCCGTCCTTGGAACGGTAGATGTGAAAATCCTATCAGGCAATAAAAGAAAACTAGGGAAGGATAAACCTGCAGAAACACCCAGTTCGGTGGACTTTGCAGGGTCGTTTAGCTTGAATTGGAAATTACCCATAAATCCAAGAGTAAACCACTCCCCTCCATTGAATATGTTCTTGTGGTAATAAGAGACCGCTGGTGACAAGCCCAGAAGATTGTTTGAGTTACTGGAAGCTTCCAGGTTGATTTTATATCCCTGACTCTTTGATGGGGTGAGCCTTATTGTACAATCCACTTTATTGGTATCAGACTTGAGCCAGGATTCCGACTGAACCTCGTCAAATTGTAGGTTGACTCCGGAAAAGTTTCTCAGAGCAACCAATCTCTCATAGCTTTTGTTAACCTTGTTTTCCTTATAGAGTTCTCCGGGAACAATCTTGTTCATTTTAGCCAATACAGATGGTCTTATTTTTAGCTTGCCGGTATAGAAAATGTTTATGCCATTATACTTTATACTGTCTTGGTGAAGTAAGGGTATTTCAAGCCTGTTTACAGCAGGATCGTAGTCAGAATATATATTCACGTTTCTGATATAGTAGCGGTTATGGGGACGTAACTCCTTTACAGTTTCATTTCTGTTAAAGTTTTCAATTTTTAGCAACAAATCAGCATAACCATCGTGAAGTAATGTATCCGCTTCGAAAAATATATAATTTTTCGTAAAATTATAAAAGCCTATGTTTCTCAGCAATGACGTAATTCTCTCACTTTCCTGACTTAATACATTTTCTGACAGTATATCTCCTTTTTTGATCAGAGTGCTTACTGTGTCAGAAAGGACAAAGCGGCTAACGGAGGTATCCTTTATGTCATAGTGGATATTTCTGATCTTATACCTTTTGCCAAGTGTTATAGAGTATGTTACTTTAGTCTTTTTTGAGACAGTGTGGACTGTCGACAAGATTTTGGAATTGTAGTACCCAAGAAATACGAGATGGTTGGAAAGGTTTTCCTTACTTCTCTCAACCATCAGGCTATCAAATATAACAGGCTCTTGTCCTATGTTCTTGACCAATTTGTCCCAACCTCGGTTTTTGCCGTTGCTCCAATTATAAATGTGTAAAAATGGGTTTATTCCGAAAATGAAGGTTGTATTTGGTTGTTGCCTTATGTATGGTTCAAGTGTCAAGATGGGAAATTTCTTAGAGTTTGAAATCTCAATTACATTCTTGTCCAGCCGGCTGGATCCAGCAGGAACGACCCTCACGGTGCTGCATGAAACAGCTGATAATAATATTAGGACAAATAAAAATATTTTGTCAGGGTGGAATTTTCCCATGATATAGTTCTCTTTTGTACAAAAATAGTAATTATATCCTTTGATTTTTTCATTAGAAAAAAAATAGCAATATATTTGCACAATATAATAATCCGACTTAGTTACATTGGCTATAATTTTATAATTTGACTCACTTACATTTGAAAAATGAAGAACAAATACATAGATTTGATTGAGCAGTCCTTTGAGTTTCCTCAGGACGAATTTCGGGTAGAAGATGGAGATCTCTACTTTCACAACATACCGGTTATGGACCTTATTGAACAATATGGTACACCTTTAAAGATAACATATCTACCAAAGATATCTTCCCAGATACAAAGGGCAAAACGAATGTTCAATGTAGCTATGGCTAAGGTAGATTACAATGGAGATTATCATTACTGTTATTGTACAAAGAGTTCCCACTTCTCATTTGTGCTTGAGGAAGCTCTAAAAAATGACATTCATATTGAGACTTCATCTGCTTTCGATCTTAATCTTATTGAGTCTCTTCAGGAGCAAGGTATTGTAAATCAGGATCTGTATATTATATGTAACGGTTACAAGAAAGATGCTTACATAGAAAACATAGCTAATTTCATAAACAACGGTTGGAAGAATACAATACCGGTACTGGATAATATGAAGGAGTTTGACGAACTTGATCTATGCGTCAAAGAGCCTTGCATGATAGGTATCAGGATTGCTGCAGAAGAGGAGCCGAAATTTGAATTCTACACCTCAAGGCTTGGTATCAGATATAGCGATATACTTCCTTTTTATGAGGACAAGATTAAGCAAAACAAGAAATTCTCCCTTAAAATGCTTCACTTCTTCATAAATACAGGAATCAGGGACAATGCATATTACTGGAATGAATTAAGTAAATGTGTATCTGTTTATTGTGATCTAAAGACCATTTGTCCTGAACTTGACTCTCTGAATATCGGGGGTGGATTCCCAATCAAAAACTCACTGGCATTTGACTATGACTATGAGTATATGGCAGAAGAAGTTGTAGCTCAGATTAAGAGCATATGTACTCAACGCGGAATACCAGAACCAAATATTTTTACAGAATTTGGAAGCTTTACTGTTGGAGAAAGTGGTGCAACAATATATCAGGTATTAGACCAGAAGCAACAAAATGACAGAGAAAGGTGGTATATGGTTGACAGCTCTTTCATGACCACCTTACCTGATACTTGGGGAATCAAGCAAAGATTTGTACTTCTACCAATAAATAAATGGAATGATGAATATCAGAGGGTGTTCTTGGGCGGACTAACCTGTGACAGTCAGGATTACTACAATGCCGAAGCTCATGCAAACGCGATTTTCTTGCCAAATCTTGCAAGTGACGGACCTCTATACATAGGCTTCTTCCATACCGGAGCATATCAGGAATCAATTGCAGGATTTGGCGGAATCCAGCATTGTCTTCAACCTGCACCTAAACACATCACAATTGACAAGGATGAAAATGGTGAGTATTTCACAAAACTCTTCAGTAAGGAACAAACCTATAAATCGATGCTAAAAATATTGGGATACTAATGCTCTCCAAATCTGAGATAAAATTTATTAAATCCCTTTCTAATAAAAAAATACGAGACGAGCTCGGACTTTTTATTGTTGAAGGGGAAAAGATGGTAGAAGAGGCTGTCAGGTCTGATTTTATTGTGGAAAGATTGTTATACCTTAAAGATATAGGAGAGGAAAATATGTCTCGAATAACACTCCTCTCCTCTCCTTCTCCGGCATTAGCTGTTGTCCGTAAAAAAGAGAATCAGAAACCGCTATCAATTATACCTGATAAATTATATCTGGCTCTGGATTCTGTCCGAGATCCAGGCAATATGGGTACAATAATTCGTCTGGCCGACTGGTTTGGTATTGAGGCGATAATCGCATCGGAGGACACAGCCGATCTTTACAATCCTAAGGTTGTCCAATCCTCAATGGGTGCCATTTTTCGCGTCAAAGTTTTCTATACAGATCTTTATGAATTCATTAAACAGGCATCTGTAACTTCTGAAGTCTATGGGACATTCCTGAATGCGCCTAATATATACCACACATCCTTATCAGAATCTGGTATAATTGTGATGGGAAGCGAGTCGAACGGAATATCAGAAAAGGTCGGAAGCCTTATAAATAATAGACTTTACATACCATCTTTCACCAAAGAGGGTAGCGAGGGGTCAGAGTCATTGAATGTAGCCATAGCATCAGCTATAGTTTGTTCTGAATTCAGACGTTCTTCTGTCTGACGGCTTCAAACATAACAACAGAAGCAGCGACGGAGACATTTAAAGAACCTATCTCTCCTAGAAGTGGGATTTTTGCCTTTTCTGTTGATAGTGCAAGAATTGAATCTGAAATACCCTTCTCTTCTGAACCCATAATGACTGCCGTAGGTTTTTTAAAGTCTATTTCATAAATGCTTTTTACCGCTTTTTCATCGGCAGCGACTATCTGAAAGCCTGATTCTAAAAGATAATAGATAGCTACCCGGAGGTTTGCAACCTTGGAAGTAGAGATTCTCAGCAAGGCACCAGCTGAGGTCTTAATGGCATCTGCATTCACCGCAGCACCACCTTTTGCAGGAAGAATAATCCCTGCTACTCCTGCACATTCTGCTGATCTGGCAATAGCACCGAAGTTTCTCACATCACTTACGCCGTCAAGAAGGACTATCAATGGGTTCTTACTTTTCTTAAACGCGTTTTCCACCATCTCTTCAATGGGGTAGTATTCAATCTGTGAAATATATGCAATCACTCCTTGGTGAGAACCTCTTGTAATACTGTTGAGCTTCTCGGCGGGAACAAATTGAACAGGAATCTCCTTCTGTTGCAATTTTTCTACAAGAAGGCGAAATTGAGTTCCCTCCAGACCTTGTTTAAAGAGAACCTTCTCGATTTTCTTGTTGCTCTCTACAGCCTCTATTACAGAGTGCATTCCAAAGAGATAATGTGATTTTTGCTCCATCCTCAGTTATTTTTGTGTAAATGTATTTATTTCTAGCTTTGGAGTGTCTCCCACTCCTCTAATCTTGTGTCAAGCTCTTTTTTATAACCATTGTATTCAATCAGAACTTGATCGAAAGACTGGTTTTTCTGAGGTTCTGCAAGTATTTTTTCAATTTCGGCGATTTTCTTTTCCAGAAAATCAACTCTTTTTTCGCACCTGTCAATCAGGTTTCTTTTTTTTCTGTTTTCTTTTTCAATCTCTTTCTGCTCGATATATGATAGCGGTTCCTTTTTGGCCTCATCGGCAATTTCAGATACCTTCTCTACAACAGCTGGGATTTCCAGCTCCCTGAGATGCTCCATCTTTTTCTTGGCAAGGAACTCCTTGATACTTCCAAGATGTTCTTTCACCCTACCATCTCTGAATTCATATACTTTGCTCACAAGCCCCTCCAGGAAGTCTCTGTCATGGGATACAAGAATCAAGGAACCGTCATAGTCTGTCAATGCCTGCTTCAAGACATCTTTGGATCTTATATCCATATGATTGGTCGGTTCATCCAGTGCAAGCAGATTATGAGGTTTCAGTATCAGCTTGGCCATAGCCAGACGAGCTCTCTCTCCACCACTAAGAACAGCAACCTTTTTATCTACATCTTCGCCTTTGAACAAAAATGCACCTAAAATATCCCTTAGCTTTGTGCGGACATCTCCGACAGCAATTTTATCCAGAGTGTCAAATACAGTATCGGTTTTATCTAAAATATCCTCCTGATTCTGAGCATAATAACCCATCAATACATTATGTCCGATGTTAAGCACACCGCTTTTTGGGGTCAGTTCACCTGTAATAAGCCTCATAAGTGTGGTCTTTCCTTCACCGTTCCTTCCCACAAATGCCACCTTCTCTCCTCTCTCGATAATGATATTTGCCTTATCAAAGATGACCTTCTGTCCGAACTGCATCTTTAGATCTTTTGTCTCAACAACCACCTGTCCCGATCTTGGCGATGGCGGAAATTTGACGGCAAGTGTGGATTTATCCTCCTCGTCAATCTCAATCCTGTCAATTTTATCCAGCTGCTTTATTCTTGACTGTACCTGATTCGATTTTGTAGCCTTGTATCTGAATTTTTCTATAAACTCTTCCGTTTTTTCTATCAGTTTCTGCTGGTTGTCGTAAGCTGCTCTTTGCTGTTCAATTCTCTCTTTCCGCAACTCCAGATATCTGGAATATGGAACTTTATAGTCATAAGCCTTACTGAGCATAAGCTCAACGGTCCTGTTGGTGGCATTATCTAGAAATTGTCTGTCATGGGATATAAGCACAAGCGATCCGCTGTAATTCTCAAGATATTCCTCTAGCCATTGTATGGATTCAATATCTAGATGGTTGGTAGGCTCGTCAAGAAGCAGCAAATCCGGTTTCCTTAAAAGAACTTTTGCCAACTCGATCCTCATATTCCACCCTTGACTGAAGGTATGAGTCTGTCGATCGAGTTCATCTCGCTTGAAGCCAAGGCCCAAAAGAGTTTTTTCAGCAAGTCCTTCAGGATTGTCAGATCCGAAATAGTGAACCCTGTCGTTTATATCGTTGAGCTTGACAATCAGTTTGTGATAATCTTCACTTTCATAATCATCTCTATCTGAAAGTTCCTGATTTATCCTCTCAAGTTCTGAAAGCATGTCATAATAACTGGAAAAGGCTGTCAGAGCCTCCTGGATTACAGTTTTGTCCTTAGCATGTTCCATTTGCTGCGGGAGGTATCCGATAGTAAGTTCAGAAGGTTTTAAAACCTGCCCCGAAGAGGGTTTGTTTATTCCTATTATAATTTTAAGGAGAGTAGACTTGCCGGAACCGTTCTTGCCAACAAGACCGATCCTATCCTTGTCACTTACGTGAAAATTAATGTCATTTAGAAGTGTAAATCCTCCAAAGGAGACAGTCAGGTTATTTATTGAAATCACGACAAATCAAGATGCTAAATTCATATAAAAAGTATAGTGGAGCACCAACGACAAAAAGGGTGAAAGGATCCCCTGTTGGAGTAATAATCGCTGCAACAACCATAAGTATCACAAATGCATGCTTACGGTATTTTTTAAGAAAGCTTTTGCTAAGGATTCCCATTCTGGACAATATGCTTGCAAGAGCAGGCATTTCAAAGACAACACCCATTATGAGTATCAGCCAAGTGAACATGGAGATGTAGGATTTGAGCGATATCTGGTTTACAACAGCCTCGCTTACCTGATAGGTTCCAAGAAACCTTACGGTCAAAGGGAATAGCAGATAGTATCCTACTAGCACACCTAAAAAGAAGAGTACCGACGCAAAGCTGAAAGCCAACGTAATAGCTCTCTTCTCTTTCTCGTATAAGCCAGGCTTTACAAAAGTCCATAGTTGATACAAAATGAAAGGGACAGAAAGTACAAAGGCCAGTGTCATTGAGACATTTACATGTGTGAAGAATTGTGAGGAAAGCTCAATGTTTATCAACTTAAGACTGAAAGGTTCCGGTGCGATAGATGGCATACCTAGCCATAATGATAACTCTCTAAGCCATTGGTAAAGAATGAAATCAGAATTGATAGGTGCAAAAATTATTTTATCAAAGACAAAGTCCTTATTTGCAAAAATGACAAGCATTAACACGAAAACAACAATGGCTGAGCGGAACAAGACTTTTCTAAGCTCATCCAGGTGTTCCCAAAATGTCATCTCTTTTGTCACTATTTGTTTTCCCCTTTATTCTCTTTATCTGGAGAAGAGTCCTTGATATCATCCTCGATACCCTTTACTCCGTCCTTGAAGCTTCTGACACCTTTGCCGATTCCTTTCATAAGTTCTGGAATCTTCTTTCCTCCGAAAAGGAGAAGGACGATCAGTGCCAATATCAGAATTTCACCAGTTCCGAGTGTTCCGAAAAGTAATAGATGATTCATTGTATTTTTAATTTAGAATTAATTATTCTCAAAATATGGGGCAAATTTATCGACAAAGTACTGAGGAGCTCTTGTGGGTTTTCTGGTCTCCTTATGTATGAAACCCAATGTTACACTCCCATTGCAGACGATCTGATTCAGTTCATTGTATATAACAGTTTCAATGACTACCCTTGCTTTTGGAGGAGCAGATATTGTGCTTACTATCCTTAGAATGTCGCCTTGTTTTGCCGGAGTCTTGTAATTGCAGGTAACATTGACCACTGGCATCATTATCCCTGCCTCTTCAATTTTCTGAATAGGGATTCCTAGATTTACAAGTGCAACGTGGCGTCCACATTCAAAATACCTAATGTAATTTGAATGATGAACTATTCCCATAAGGTCTGTTTCATAATATCTTACCTCTAGTGTTGTCTCTGAAACGTACATAAGTTATTTATTTGTCAATTCTTTTTTCAGTTGTGTCAGACTTGCAATTTTTGTCTGAGCATCATTCTGCTTTTTTTGTTCCATTTCCACAACATTCTTAGGAGCACTGCTGACAAATTTCTCATTTGACAGCTTATTGTTCACACCAATAAGGAAACCTTCCAGATGCTTGATTTCTGCATCAATCTTGCTTATCTCCTCCTCTACATTTACCAAATTGCCCAATGAAAGCGAAAACTCAACGGTTCCTACCATGAATGAAGAGCCTGATTGTCCTGACTGCATTGACATTGGTTTAATGGAAGAGACATTTGCCATTTTTGCAATAACGGGGTGAAGATCTTCAGAAAAATCGCCTTTTACAAAAAGCTCCAGAGGCTCTTTTGGAGAAATACCCTTAGCCTGTCTGATGCTTCTTATGTTTACAATCGCACCTTTTGCCTGTTCTACCTTGGTAATAAGCTCTGTGGAGTATTTTTCCGGTTTTGGCTGCTGCTGAAGCATTAAACTTTCACCATCCCTTCTCTCCTCCAGATTATGCCATAGCTCTTCAGTTATGAAAGGCATATATGGATGAAGCAGTTTGAGTAATTTGTCAAAAAAGCCGATTGTGCCGTCATAGGTTTCCTTATCCATAGAGCCTCCCATTACAGGTTTGATTATCTCTAAATACCATGAGCAAAAATCATCCCAGAATAGTTTGTATACCAGCATTAAAGCATCTGAAAGCCTGAACTTGTCAAAATGATCGTTTATGGTTTCAATTGATTGCGAAAGCAGATTATCGAACCATTTGACAGCAATCTTGCTCTGAGGATTTGCTTCCATAGATTGATCAACTTTCCATCCTTGAATCAATCTATAGGCATTCCATATTTTGTTAGAAAAATTCCTTCCTTGTTCGACCTGACTTTCATCAAAAAGAATATCGTTTCCGGCGTTGCTGCACAGTAACATGCCCATGCGTACGCCATCTGCACCATATTGTTCTATCAGTTTTATTGGGTCAGGAGAGTTACCTAGAGATTTCGACATTTTACGCCCCTGTTTGTCACGGACAATCCCTGTAAGATATACGTTTCTGAAAGGTAGAGTTCCGCAGAATTCGTGTCCTGCCATAACCATTCTGGCAACCCAGAAGAAGAGTATTTCAGGAGCAGTTATCAGATCGTTTGTAGGATAATAGTATGCAAGTTCCTTGTTTGGTGATTTATCCGGAAAACCTGGCTTGCTTGCATCAAACACTGAAATTGGCCACAACCATGATGAGAACCACGTATCAAGTACATCTTCATCTTGCCTCAAATCCTCCGGCTTTATGGAAGGATTGATTTTTCTTGCTGATTCTAGAGCAGCCATTTCGTCAGGCTCAACTACAAAACTGCCGTCCGGAAGATACCATGCAGGAATCCTCTGTCCCCACCAAAGCTGACGTGATATGCACCAGTCATGAGCATTCTCCATCCAGTGTTTGTAAGTGTTTTTGTATTTTTCCGGAATTAGTCTGATCTTATCATTTTCTACATATTCCAATGCGCTTTTGGCCCCTTCTTCCATCTTTAGGAACCACTGCAAAGAGAGTTTTGGTTCAATAACGGCGTTTGTCCTTTCTGAGTAGCCGACCTGAGAAAGATAATTCTCTTCTTTCTCAAAGTTACCGGCCTCTGCAAGCATTTTTACTATTTTCTTGCGAGCTACAAAGCGGTCTTCTCCTACAAGAATCTGTGCTTTCTGGTTAAGTTTTCCGAAGTTGTCCAATATGTCTATAACCTGAAGCTTATGTCTCAAACCAATTTCGTAGTCGTTAATGTCATGAGCTGGAGTTATTTTCAGGCAACCTGTCCCAAAATCCATTGTAACATATTCATCTTCGATTATTGGAATCTCTTTATTGATAAGAGGAATAAGTACTTTTTTCCCTTTAAGGTCTTTAAATCTTTCATCTGCAGGATTGACACATATTGCCACATCGGCCATTATTGTCTCAGGACGAGTTGTTGCAATTGTAACATATCTGTCAGTCGCTTTTCCATTTTCTGAAATGAAGTATCTGAGATAATAAAACTTGGATTGTGTCTCTTTATGAATCACCTCTTCGTCGCTTACAGCTGTCTGTCCGACAGGATCCCAGTTCACCATTCTAACCCCTCTGTATATCCACCCCTTTTTATAAAAATATACGAAAGTATTGATTACACCTTCGCTTAAATCCGGATCCATTGTGAATTTAGTCCTCTCCCAGTCGCATGATGCTCCAAGCTTTTTTAACTGCTCAAGAATTATTCCTCCATGCTTCTCTCTCCACTCCCATGCATGCTCAAGAAACTGATCTCTTGTAAGATCACTCTTCTCAATGCCTTCTGCCTTTAACTTTGCTACAACCTTAGCCTCTGTGGCAATTGACGCATGATCTGTTCCCGGTACCCAGCAAGCATTTTTTCCCAACATTCTGGCGCGTCTTATCAACACATCCTGAATAGTATTGTTGAGCATGTGACCCATATGAAGTACTCCGGTAACGTTTGGTGGAGGGATTACGATAGTATAAGCCTCTCTGTCATCAGGTTCTGAATGAAAAAAATTATTCTTTAACCAATATGAGTACCATTTGTCCTCAGTTAATGTTGGGTCATATTTTGCTGGAATCTCCATATTTTTTGAGCATTTATTTTAAATAAACAGCAAAGTTAAGCATTTATAAAACCTCCGCAAAATTCGCATATAAGAAAAAATCGTATCTTTGTCCGGTTTTAATAATTTTATAAGGAATGGACACTAGTAATGAATTGAATATAGAGTTGAGCAGTGAAGTTGCTCAAGGGTCTTACTCGAACCTTGCAATCATCACTCACTCAAGCAGTGAATTTATCCTTGACTTCATACGCATGATGCCCGGGGTGCCTAAACCACAGGTAAACAACAGGATAATAATGACTGCCGAGCATGCTAAAAGGCTCTATCTAGCACTGCAGGATAATATTTCCAAATTTGAAAAACAGTATGGAGAGATAGAGCTTCATAACGAACCAAACAATGTTATTCCAATGGGCTTTGGCGGCAACTCTGCCGAAGCATAATATACCTTAATACAATATGACTAAAACATTTAAAATTGTTGTTCTGGCAAAGCAAGTGCCAGATACTCGTAATGTTGGGAAAAATGCCATGAAGGAAGATGGTACGGTAAACCGTGCTGCCCTTCCTGCTATTTTTAACCCGGAAGACATGAACGCTCTCGAACAAGCTTTGAGACTAAAGGATAAGTTCCCAGGAAGTGAAATTCGTCTTCTTACAATGGGCCCATCCAGAGCGGCTGAGATAATAAGAGAGGGTTTATTCAGAGGAGCTGACGGAGGAGTGCTTCTGACAGATCGTAAATTTGCAGGTGCTGATACACTGGCAACCTCATATGCTCTTTCCATGGCAATCAGAAAGATGCAGCCAGACATAATAATAGCTGGCAGACAAGCTATTGATGGTGACACTGCTCAGGTTGGACCGCAGGTTGCAGAGAAGCTCAATATTCCTCAGGTTACCTATGCAGAGGATATTATTGATTTCGAAAATGGAAAGCTTACAATCAAAAGAAGATTGGAAAGAGGAATAGAAATTGTAAAAACTCCTACTCCTGTCCTTATCACTGTTCATGCAACAGCTGCTCCATGCAGGCCAAGAAATGCAAAACAGCTGATGAAGTATAAACATGCAAGGACTGTAACAGAACAGGATACTGAGAACAATTCATATCTTTCTGCTTCAAATCTTGAATATCTGCAGATTCCGGAATGGGGTGTTGCAGATGTAGGTGGTGATGAAATCAACTATGGACTTTCAGGATCTCCAACAAAAGTAAAGAAGATAGAAAACATCGTTTTTCAAGCAAAAGAGTCAAAGAAACTAACATCCAGTGATGAAGATATCGAGGGACTTATCAAAGAGCTTATATCTTCTCACACTATTGGTTAATAATCTAAAAATTCAACAATGAACAATATAATAGTATACATCGAGACAGAAAACGGAAAGATCAGCGATGTCAGTCTGGAGCTGCTTACCAAAGCCCGCTCTCTGGCAAAGGAGGTTTCCTGTAATTTAGAGGCTCTTTTAATAGGGCACAATGTAGCAATCCTAAAAGATGAATTATTTCTATACGGTGCCAAAAAGGTTCATATTGCAGACGATCCTCGTTTGATTAATTTCCTGACGCTTCCATATTCTGCAATTACAATAGCTCTTTTTAAATCAGAGAATCCACAGATCGCTCTTTTTGGGGCAACTAGTGTTGGCCGAGACTTGGCTCCACGTGTCTCAAGCGCATTGGTAAGCGGATTGACAGCAGATTGTACTTCTCTTGAAATAGGAGAGCATACAGACTCAAAATCAGGAACAGTTTATAGCAATCTCCTTTATCAGATTCGCCCTGCATTTGGAGGTAACATTATTGCTACAATCGTTAATCCTGAGCATCGTCCACAAATGGCTACCGTTAGAGAGGGTGTGATGAAGAAAGAGGCCTTAGATGTTCCTGTTAAGGGTGAGGTAAATATGATTGATGTGAATTCAATCCTTAACGACACAGATTTTGTTGTAGAAATAATCGAAAGACAGATTGAAGATAAAAAAATTGACATCAAAGGTTCTCCAATAATTGTTGCGGGTGGTTTCGGTGTAGGTTCAAAGGAAAATTTCCAACTGATTTTTGATCTGGCCCATGTACTTGGAGCAGAAGTAGGCGCATCACGCGCAGCTGTTGATGCAGGTTTTGCAGATCATGCAAGACAAATTGGTCAGACAGGTGTGACAGTAAGGCCTAAACTCTTTATTTCTGTCGGTATTTCCGGTCAGATCCAACATACTGCCGGTATGGACCAATCTGCTATGATAATTTCAATCAACAGTGATCCTGATGCACCAATCCACCAAATTGCTGATTATGCAATAGTTGGGGACTTAAATGAAGTATTACCTAAGATGATAAAGTCTTACAAAAAAAATAGCAAATAATATGGCAAATTTTTATAATGATAATAAGGACTTAAAGTTTCATCTTCAGAATCCTTTGATGAAGAAGATTGTAGCACTTAAGGAACAGAATTTTAAAGATTCCGGAAAGTTTGATTTTGCGCCGTGTACCGCAGAAGATGCTATCGATTCTTATGACAAGGTTATGGAGATTATGGGGGAAATTTGTGGTGACGTTGTTGCCCCTAATGCCGAAGAGGTGGATAAGTGTGGCCCTCACCATGAAAATGGAAGGGTTACATATGCTCCGGGCACACAACAGAATCAAGATTTATTGACACAGGCAGGACTTTACGGTATGTCTCTTCCAAGAGAGTTTGGCGGATTGAACTTCCCTATGGTGCCCTATGTAATGTCTGGTGAAATCGCTGCAAGAGCAGATGCCGGCTTTGCAAATATATGGGGTCTGCAGGATTGTGCAGAGACAATAAATGAATTTGCATCGGACGATATTAAAAAGGAGTTTCTTCCAAGAATTAATCAAGGTGACACTTGTTCTATGGATCTAACTGAGCCGGATGCCGGAAGTGACCTTCAGGCAGTAATGCTGAAAGCTACATACAACGAAAAGGATGGTATTTGGTATCTGAATGGAGTAAAGCGTTTTATTACAAATGGTGATGCTCAGATCAAGTTGGTACTTGCCCGTTCTGAAGAGAACACAAAAGACGGCCGTGGTCTCTCCTATTTCGTATATGACAAGGATAATGGAGGTGTAAGCGTACGCAGGATTGAGAACAAACTGGGTATTAAAGGTTCTCCTACATGTGAACTGGTTTTCAATAATGCTCCTGCAAAATTGGTGGGTGAAAGAAAACTCGGTCTTATAAAGTACGTAATGACATTGATGAACGGTGCTCGACTTGGAGTTGCTGCTCAGTCTGTCGGAATATCTGAGGCAGCCTATCGTGAAGCTCTCAAGTATGCACATGAAAGAGCTCAGTTTGGCAAGCCAATCATCCAGTTCCCTGCTGTTTATGAAATGTTGGCCATAATCAAGGCCAAACTTCAGGCTTCAAGAACTTTGTTATATGAAACAAGCAGGTTTGTTGATATCTACAAGGCTTATGGATTTATCGAGCACGATCGCAAACTGACCCCTGAGGAGAGAAGTGAAATGAAGCAGTATCAAAGACTGGCAGATATGTTCACCCCTATGGTGAAGATGATGGCATCTGAATACAGCAACCAGAACGCCTATGACTCACTTCAGATTCACGGAGGATCTGGTTTTATGAAGGATTATCCTATAGAAAGAATCTATCGTGATGCCCGTATAACAACCATTTACGAGGGAACTTCTCAGTTGCAGGTTGTTGCCGCACAGCGATATGTGACTAACGGTGCTTACCTTAACCAAATCAAGGAATATGAGAAATTCGAATTCAAAGCTGAATTTGCTTCTCTCAAAAAGGTTCTGGTTGAGATGACAGAACAATATCAGCAGGCAGTTGCAATGGTTTCCGGTTTCGATAATGAGTACATTGACTTCCATGCCAGAAGACTTGTAGAGATGGCTTCGCATATCATTATGTCGTACTTGTTGATAATAGATGCTCATTCAGACGAGAGTTTCTATAACTCAGCTGTCATTTATACAAACAAATCCAAGGCTTGGAATGATGAGAGATATTCTTATATAAAAGACTTCTCAGCAGACGATTTAAGCGCATTTGCCTCTTTAAAGGAAGAGGTAGTTCCTGAGGCATAAATTAGAGCAAAGCTTCAATTGTGGGTTTATTCAGCACTTGCCGTTATACCCACAGTTGTCTGCCTCTGTGCTACTTTCAAATTCGACAGTGATATGGCCAATATGGTACTTTTCTCCAATTGTCCGTATCGCTGTTTTTCTTTCTGTAATCTGATCAAATGTAAGATTGCCTTCAACCACCACGTGAAGAGAGAGAACATGATTCTCCCCGTCAAGGCTCCAAATATGTACGTCGTGTATTGATTCTATACCCGGAAGTCTAATAATTTCCTCCTTTAATTTTCCCGTTTCCACATCTCCAGGAACCTCTTGAAGCATGATTTTAAGAGTCTGGGTCAAGTTCCTATAGACGTTTGCAAGTACCCATATTGTAATCCCAATAGAGAGTAATGGATCTATCAAAGGAAAATCGACGAATATCATTACAATACTGGCAATCAAAACGGCAATCCATCCCAGAACATCTTCCATCAAATGAAGCATCACAGCCTTTTCATTCAGCGAGGATCCTTTTTTCAATCTAAAAACGGCAGATCCGTTTACAATTATTCCCAATATTGCTAGAATAAGCATTCCCTTTGCATCTGACTGCTCGGGAGAGATAAGTCTTTTTATACTTTCGGTTATGATAAACACCGAGCTGACTGCCAATACTGTGGATATGAAAATTGAACCCAACAGTGAAAATCTTTTATAGCCGTAAGAATAATATTCGTCACTCTTTTTGTTGGATTTTTTTTGCAGATAATATGCGATTCCCAAAGAAAGAGAGTCCCCAAAATCATGGAGGGCATCAGAAAGTATGGCAACGCTGTTAGTGAAAAGTCCACCAACAAGTTCTATTATTGCAAAAACAAAGTTTAATACAAAGGCTATACGTATGTTTTTTGAAGAAGATGTCATAGGATTGAACAATTTAATAAATAACAAAATAATGAAATAAAAGTTAGACTAGAAACCGCCGGCACTATTTGTCGCACAAAATTTTTACCTTTGCCCCAGATTAAACCATTTCATAATGGACAATAAACTCAAAATTGTAATTTTCTCCTCTCCTCTTCACGATAAGGAGTCTCTTATGAAAACAAGAGAACCACTGTTCAGTGAACTCAGATCAATTTATGAAGTTGAGATTATTGACTGTTCCGAGCTTGAAAATCTTTCCTCAGAAGACAGCCTGGTAGTAGCTTTTATTGCAACAGGAGGTGTTGAAGAGAAGTTCTCTGAGAAATTCCTAAAACTTCCCAAACCATATGTAATTCTCAGTGATTCGTTTCACAACTCACTTGCTGCATCTCTTGAAATCTCCTCATGGCTTGGTAACCAAGATATAAGTCATAGACATCTGAATTATCCTGCGGAACCTTCAAAAAAGTATCTTGAAGAGTTGGAAGTTGAACTCATCAATTTACAAAAAATTCAGAGGGCGCATCATAGATTGTCAAAAACAAATGTGGGCCTCATCGGTGGAGAGTCTTCATGGCTGATCTCGTCTAAAGTTGATATTGATTTTGTCAGCAATAGATTTGGAGCCAAATTCATTGAAATACCAATATCAAAGTTGCAGGATAAGTTTGATCAGGAGAGGCTTTCCTCGATTAATAGATCCTTGCTTGAGACTTTATCCAACAGAAAAGATGTAGACAGGTGTGAAAATGATATAATCGAAGCCCTCAAGCTTCATAATGCAATAACCAGACTTGTAGAGGAATACGAGCTCAATGCATTGACTATAAAATGCTTCGACCTCCTCTCTTCCTGCAGGACAACCTCTTGTCTTTCTCTATCTCTATTGAATGATGCCGGTATAGTTTCGGGTTGTGAAGGAGATATACCCTCTCTTTGGTCAATGCTTATTGTTAAAGTCCTTTGCGACACCTCTTCATTTATGGCAAACCCCTCGTCGATAGAAAGAGGAGATAGAAGCATAGATATGGCACATTGCACAGCTCCTCTCAGTATGTCTAAATCTTTTTCCTTACCTTCTCACTATGAGTCAAAGGTCGGGATAGGCGTTGCAGCTAAGTTTCCTTTAGGAAAATATACACTGTTCAAATGTGGAGGTTCTAATCTTGAAAAGTATTATGCATTTGAGGGAGAAGTGATTCAAAACACAAGTATAGTTGAAAGATGCAGGACTCAGGTCAAGTTCCAATTCAAATCTGATCAGGAAATAGATGAGTTTTTAAACTGTCATCTTGGAAATCACTCCATCCTAATTCCGGGCAAACATAAAAAAGAGTTGAATGAATTCTTTAAACTTTGAAATGTATAAGATATCTATCTGGGGATCAGGGAATGTAGCATATAGGTTATCTATTGCCCTCAAGGCAGCAGGCCATACTATTCAATATATCTGTGGTAGAAACATGGATTCTGCCGATAAACTGGCTCATATCCTGAACAAGAAAGAGAATAATCCCCACAATATATTTGAGAAGACCATTGCAACAAGTGATTTTACTCTTTTATCCAACTCTGATGTTGTCATTATGGCTGTTTCTGATGATTCTATCGAAAAGCTGGCGATTGATTTTTCCTCCAGTTTGCATGAATCCGGAAAGAAAACCATTCTTCTCCACACTAGCGGTGCATCTCCGATAGATCTTTTGAGCTCAAATTCAGCATATGGTGTCTTATATCCTTTGATGACCTTGAGCAAAATCAAACCTGTAGAGTTCCGGCTTGTTCCTTTTTTTATTGAATCTTCTGACAAAGAGGTGGAGAAAGTTCTGATAGATCTAGTAAATTCCCTAGGCTCCGAATATAAAGTATCCGACTCAGCTGAGAGATTGCAGATACACTTATCGGCTGTGTATGTAAGCAATTTCGTGAATTACATTATAGGCCTTGCATTTGACCTATCGAAACCAAATCAGACTTTCCTTATGCCTTTGGCAATAGAAACAGTTCGAAAAGCATTTTTATATGAGCATCCTTCTATTGTCCAGACTGGACCTGCCAAAAGAGGAGACTTTAAGACAATGGAAAAACATCTTGAGTTACTTCGTGATCTACCTGAACACAAAGAGGTATACGAAAGAATTTCTGAGCTGATAGCAAATCAGCCTGGTTATAACAGGAAATAATAATATTATCAATATGTCCAATTATAAAATTAAATTATCTAAAATCCAAGCCTTTGCATTTGATGTTGATGGTGTGTTCACCGATGGTCAGGTTCTGGCGACAGATAGTGGAGATCTTCTTAGGTCTCACAATGCAAAGGATGGATTTGCAGTGAGAATGGCAATCATCCAGAAATTCCCGGTAGCAATAATTACCGGAGGTTGCTCTCAGAGCATCGTTAAACGTTTTGGACAAATAGGTATAGATTTGAATGATATTTATTTGAATTCACATAATAAGACACCTGATTTCATCGATTTCTGCAATAGACATAATTTACATCCAGATGAAGTTCTCTTTATGGGTGATGATATTCCGGATATTGCAATCCTTAAACAGTGTGGTCTCTCCACATGTCCGTCTGATGCAGTTAATGAGGTTAAGGATGTTTGTGAATATATCTCTCTATACCCAGGGGGGAAGGGATGCGTAAGGGATGTAATTGAACAGACACTTAAGATACACAATCTGTGGATAGCAAGTCCAGAGGCATATTCCGGATAATTGGAGAGTGTTATGTTAAAAGATAAACTTAAAGGCTATCGGCTGATTCTTGGCTCTTCATCTCCACGTCGCAAATTATTGCTTGAAGGAATTGACTTGGATTTTGTTATTGAAACAAATGGCGACATTGCTGAAGATTTTGATGATTCTCTAGATGTATTGCTGGTCCCTGAATACCTCTCAAAATTGAAGTCCAAAGGTTTTCACAGAAATCTACAAGATAACGAAATACTCATTACTGCTGACACTATGGTCTTGTGCGACAATAAAATACTAGGAAAACCAAAAGACCGGGCTGATGCTGTTAAAATCCTCAGGATGTTGTCTGGAAACATGCATCAGGTTCTGACTGGTGTTTGCATTAGAAGCAATAAGGGATGTCGTTCTTTTACTGCAACTACGAATGTATGGTTTCGCGATTTAACACTAGAAGCAATTGATTATTACATAGATAATTATGCTCCTTATGACAAGGCTGGGGCTTATGGCGCTCAGGAGTGGATAGGCTATGTTGCCATTCATAGGATAGAGGGTTCGTATTTTAATGTTATGGGGCTTCCAATACAACAACTATATATGGAACTTGATAAATTTCTATCTGAGTAAATAGTATTTTTCATCATCTTCCCTGACACCACCCCTATCCACAAGATCTCGCAGAATATTGATATATGTCTTGCTTTCGTCTTCAATCAATTCTGAGATTTCCTGAAGAGATCTCGGAGCTGAGAGAAGTATCTCTATAAGTCTTCTTTCAACTTCGCTATCAAAGCTCCTACCCTCTTTAAGCTTACGCTTTTCAATGCAGGCATCACAAAATCCACAGTCATTGGATTCTTTTTGTCCAAAATAATCGAGGAGTTGGACAGATCTGCAAATACTTGATTCGGATGCATAAGAAATTATGCCTTCGATCCTTGATTGATATATATTCTTTCTCTCTTCGTACTTTTTCTCAGAGATAAATAGATTTTTGCTATCCAACCTCTCCTCGTTTAGTATTAAAAGTGGTGAACGCACTCTCGGAATATAGTTGATAACGTGCATTCTTGAAAGCATTATCAGGTTGGCTGCTATTGATGCCTTGCTGTTTCTGGAAACCCGGGCTATATACTCCTCGTCAATAGGAACAAAACCCGAAAATAAACCTGTATATATCCGTAGTATTATTTTTATGAAAGAATCCAGAGAGGAATTTTTCAGCTGAACCTTATAAAGTTCGTCTCTGTTCACGGTAAACATTATCCTGGCAGGATTGTCTATCTCTTCCGTAAGGTTCCAGTATCCTTCAGATTGGATATATTTGATTGCATGAAAGGCAGATAGCGAATGTAGTTTCATTTTATGGGAAAAGTCCGAAAGGTTGAACTTTATGACATCATTCTTTCCGGACCCGTATGCATACCCGAGATAAATAAATATTTTCTGGTATATGTCCTTAATATAATCAATCTCAGGGAAAGTAAGATTCTGAATCTGTTTAAGTCTGCGGATATCATTCCCATTCCATAATAGAATGGCATACGCCCTTTTTTCGTCTCTTCCTGCCCTTCCAGCCTCTTGAAAATAGGCTTCAATAGATTCAGGAAGATCGTAGTGACATACAAACCGGACGTCACTCTTATCTATACCCATGCCAAATGCGTTGGTGGAGACAATTATCCTGGTCTTGCCGCTCTTCCAATCATCCTGCTTGATGGATCTCTCCTCTGAGGAAAATCCCGCATGATATGCCTCGGCATTAACCCCTTGTGACTGCAAAAATCCTGCTATCTCTTCTGCCCGCCTTCTCTCCCGCACATAAATTATTCCTGTTCCATGTACCGAATGAGCTATTTTAAGTAACTGTCCGTTTTTATCTTCAACATTTCTTACAACATAGGATAGATTTGGCCTTTCGAACCCAGATCTGATAATATTTGGCTTTCTGAAACCAAGTTGTGACATTATATCATCTGCGACAATTGGAGTGGCTGTTGCTGTCAACGCAATTATTGGAATCTCACCTGTTATTTGCTTTATTTCCTTAATAGCCAAATAGCTAGGTCTGAAATCATATCCCCACTGAGAAATGCAGTGCGCTTCATCCACAACCAGATAGCTGATCTTCATTTGAGCAATCCTAATCTTTAGAATATCGCTCTGAAGTCTCTCGGGTGATAGATAAAGAAACTTGTAATCTCCATAAATAGCATTGTCCAATGCGATATCTATTTCGTTTTTAGTCATCCCGGAATGGACAGCGATAGCTTTTATCCCTTTGTTGCGAAGGTTTTCTATCTGATCCTTCATAAGAGCAATCAGGGGGGATATCACTATGCAGATTCCCTCAGTGATAAGAGCCGGTATCTGGAAACAAAGGGACTTGCCCCCGCCTGTGGGAAGCAACGCCAATGTGTCATTACCTTCCAATGCAGATTTAATGATTTCCTCCTGCATTGGTCTGAAAGAGTCGAACGTCCAGTATAATTTTAATATCTCCTGAGGTGTGTTCACGATAGCCCTATAATGAACAAAAATAGAAATAAATGCGGGTTATATGGTAAGATTTTTGAGCGATAAGCGTTATTATTACCTAATAATGCCTAAATTTACACTAGATTTATTAATGAATTTAAATATGACAAATCTAGATTTAACAAAGTATGGCATCAAGAATGTCAAAAATATCATACATAATCCTTCTTATGAGGTTATGTATCAGGCTGAAATTTCTGAAAAAAATCAAGGTTTTGAAAAGGGTACACAGACAAACACTGGAGCAGTTTGTGTTAAGACCGGTATTTTCACAGGACGTTCCCCAAAAGACCGCTACATTGTAAAAGATGAAACCAGTGACAAAAACATCTGGTGGGACGGAAAAATCAACAAGCCTGTAAGCACGGACATTTGGAATGAATGCAAAGCATTATCCCAGAGCCAGCTTTCGGATAAGGATACACTCTATGTTGTTGATGGATATTGCGGGACTAATGAAGATACCAGAATGAAAGTCCGTTTTATAGTAGAAGTTGCATGGCAGGCTCACTTCGTAACAAATATGTTCATACGTCCTTCACAATATGAACTTGAGCATTTTGGTGAACCGGATTTCGTGATACTTAATGCATCAAAGACAACAAATCCTAAATGGAAAGAGCAGAATCTAAATTCTGAAGTATTTGTGATGTTCAATCTTACTGAGAGAATGTCTATTATTGGAGGAACATGGTATGGTGGCGAGATGAAGAAGGGTATGTTCTCAATGATGAACTATTACCTTCCATTGAGAGGCATTGCATCGATGCATTGCTCTGCCAATGTTGGCAAGGAGGGAGATGTTGCGGTATTCTTCGGTCTTTCAGGCACAGGCAAGACTACCCTTTCTGCAGATCCTAAACGTTACCTTATCGGTGATGATGAACATGGCTGGGATAATCATGGAGTGTTCAACTTCGAAGGAGGCTGTTATGCAAAGACAATCAATCTTAGCCAGGAAAATGAGCCGGATATCTGGAGAGCTATCAAACGTGATGCACTGCTTGAGAATGTGACTGTAATGGCCGATGGAACACCGGATTATTCTGATGGATCAACAACGGAGAACACTCGTGTTTCATATCCTATCTATCATATCAACAAGATTGTACTCCCATCCAAAGCTGGTCATGCCAAGAAAATCATATACTTATCTGCTGATGCTTTTGGAGTTCTACCTCCGGTTTCAATTTTGGACAGAGATCAGGCTCAATACCATTTCCTTTGCGGGTACACATCAAAGCTTGCCGGGACAGAGCGTGGAATTACAGAACCGGTTCCTTCATTCTCCCCTGCGTTTGGAGAGGCATTCCTTACCTTGCATCCAACTGTTTATGCACAGACTCTTGCTAAAAAGATGGATGAACATGGAGCAAATGCCTATCTTGTAAACACAGGTTGGAATGGAACAGGAAAACGCATCTCAATCAAAGACACACGTGCAATCATTGATGCAATAATAGATGGGTCCATTGATAAGGCCCCTGTTGTTAAGATTCCAGTTTTGAACCTTACCGCTCCTGCAAAATTGAATAATGTATCTGAAGGTATCCTTGATCCTCGCGATACGTATAAAAACAAGGAAGAGTGGACAGAAAAGGCTAAATCTCTTGCTGCTAAGTATATTAAGAACTTTGAGCAATATTGCGACAATGATGCGGCCAAAGCTCTTGTTGCATGTGGTCCTCAGATTTAATCTCTGTTCAATTATAACAATATTTTACAAAAAGGGTGTTTGATTATTATTCAGACACCCTTTTTTATATTATTTTTGATAAATTTGTATTAAACCAATAGAATATTGTGTTAAAATGAGAAAATTATTACTGATATCACTTATTTTCACTTTCACTAATTTTGTGTCACATGCTGAAAACAAGGAAAAGTGTTATTTTATAAAAATCTGTACAACTTCAGGCGACATAACAGTGAAGTTATATAACAAAACCCCTATTCACAGAGATAATTTCATAAAACTTTGCAAAGCGAAATATTACAACGACATCTTATTTCATCGTGTTATTGACAAATTTATGATTCAGACAGGAGACCCTGACAGTAAAGCTCATGAACAAGGCAAGCTTTACGGGAATGGCGGTCCTGATTATAAATTGCCCGCAGAAATAGATGATAATCTGTTTCATAAAAGAGGAGTAATAGCCGCTGCAAGAGAGTCTGATTTTGAGAATCCCAAAAGAGAGTCTTCTGCTTCCCAGTTTTACATTGTTACGGGCAAGGTAAGGACTGATAAAGAACTTGATGAAACTGAAATCAGAATAGATAACAGAAATGCTGATAATAAAATCAATACCAAATATAAATTCACCCCGGAAAGAAGGGATATCTACAAAACATTGGGAGGAACACCACATCTCGATACACAATATACTGTTTTTGGTGAGGTGACAGAGGGGATGGAGGTTGTCGATAAAATTTCAGCTATGGAGACAGATGATAATGATCGTCCAAAAACTGATATTTGGATAAAGTCAACAAAAGTTTTCAAGAAAAGACAAAAAATCAACAATTAACAGAAATATGAAAAAAATTATTCCGGTTTTTGCTATGTGCTCTTTGTTATTAAGTTGCACTAATAAAGATGAAATGAAACTACAGGAAATCATCACTCAGACAGAAAATGCTGTAAAACCTATTGCCATGGAAGCTAATCTGGCTTATTGGAACGGCACTATTTCAGGTGACACAGTCGAGTTTAAAAAATACTCGGATGCTAACATTGCTCTCACCAAGATTTACTCTAACAAAGAAACTTTTGCTGAGCTTAAAAGAATCAAAGAGGCAGGTAAGGTTAAAGACTCCCTTTTAAGCAGGCAGCTTACAGTTCTTTATAATTCTTACCTGGCAAACCAGGCAGACACTACCCTGCTGAATGAGATTATAAACAAAACATCTGCCCTGGAACAAAAATATGCTTCTTTCAGAGCAAAATACAAAGGAAAAGAGATATCTGACAACGAAGTTGAAGATATACTGCAAACCTCTGTGAACAATAAAGATCTTGAAGAAGTCTGGATGGCTCATAAAAATATAGGATCCTTTGTTGCCCAAGATGTAATAGAGTTAGTCAAACTTAGAAATAAAGTTGCCACCTCATTAGGATTCAGTAACTATCACGCTATGTCCTTAGAGCTGTCAGGGCAGAACCCGGAAGAGATTTCTGCTCTATTTGACGAGTTGGACTCCCTTACAAGAGGTGCTTTTGCAAAGCTAAAAGGAGAGATGGATTCTACATTTGCATTAAGATATAAAGTGACTCCGGACAAACTAATGCCATGGCATTTCCAGGGAAGATTTTTCCAGGAGGCTCCCCAGCTTTATCCTGTTGACTTGAATAAATATTATAAAGGAAAGAATCTGGAACAACTGACTATCGATTTTTACAAAAGCATCGGTATAGATGTTAGTAAAATAATGGCTAACAGCGATCTTTACGAAAAACCTAAAAAGAATCAGCACGCATATTGTACTGACATTAACTCCGAAGGTGATGTCAGGGTGCTTTGCAACATCCGTGACAACGAACAATGGATGGGAACAATGCTTCATGAGTTTGGTCATGGAAGCTACTCTTTAGGCCATGATATTCCTCAGAATCCATACTTCCTGAGAGGTGCTGCACACACATTTACGACAGAGGCTGTGGCAATGATATTTGGCCGTCTTTCACGTAATCCAGAATGGATGAAGCAGTGTCTTGGATTATCTCAGGAAGAAAAGGACCTTATTGCTGAAAATTGTTACAAATCGACTAAGCTGCAACAATTGGTATTCAGCCGTTGGGTTCAGGTTGTATATCGTTTTGAAAAATCCATGTATGAGAATCCTGATCAGGATTTGAATAAACTTTGGTGGGATCTTGTAGAAAAATATCAGATGCTTAACCGCCCTGAGAATAGAAACTCTCCAGACTGGGCCAGCAAGATTCACATTGCCCTATATCCATGTTACTATCATAACTATCAATTGGGTGAATTGTTTGCCTCTCAAATGCACTACTACATTGTTAACAATATTACTAAATCAGGTGATTATAAAAATGAATGTTATGTAGGGAACAAGGAGATAGGCAATTGGATGAACAAAAACATATTCAACGTAGGCATGAGATACGAATGGAACGAAATGATTGAACGCGCTACCGGCGAGAAGCTTACAGCAAAATATTACGCAAAGCAATTTGTTGAGTAACCAGTCTTCCCAAAATTTAAAAAAGCTGCCTCAAAAGGGCAGCTTTTTTAATATCCGGAGTATTACATGTTACTCTCATAATTCATATGTAATTTTAGATCGAGTAATGGAATGATTCCCTTCTTGGAAGACATTTTAACTCCAAGTCCTTACCGACTTCCACACCAATTTGAGACAAAGAATCAAAAGCTGCATTATACGCAAGTTCCGGTGTGTTGTTGTTTTCACTGAGATGACATAAGAATAGGCTTTTAAGACCTGCGTGATAGATCTCCTTGAGAGCAACTGATGTCTCGTTATTACATAAATGCCCTTTGCCGTTTCTGATCCTGTCAATCAAATACTGCGGATATTTTCCGTCTGCCAGCATTCCATAGTCATAATTTGACTCAAGAATAAGATGATTGGCTTTTCTTGAATACTCAATAACATTTTTGGTTACATGCCCGACATCGGTTATCAAAGTAAATCTCTCCCCATAAAAATCGATGTAGTATCCCATGGTTTCGGTTGCATCGTGAGGTACTTCGAAAGGAGTTATTTCCACACCTTTATAATCATAGAGAGTTCCATCTGAGATTACTCTCCTGCAATCTACAAGGCATCCTCGGGTACATGGATGGTAAAGGAGTGATTTGTGTAGCTCAGAAGTGGCAAGAACCGGTTTTTTATACCTGTCGGCAAATGATCCCAGATGTTTTACATGGTCAATATGATCATGTGTGACAAGGACGAGATCTATTGAATCAATTGAAATATTGTACTCCAGAAGTCTTTTCTTTATAGTCCTGACACCCACTCCCACATCTATCAGTATCGACACTTTTTCGTTTCCAATATAATAGCAGTTACCGTTGCTACCGCTTGAAAGACTTATAAAATTTATCATATCACGGAAGCAATCTTTGTATCCAAATCACTCTCCTGAGTAACATGAAGTGTGTTAAAACCTAAATTTGATGCCGATTCAAGATTTGCAAAGCTGTCATCTATAAATAGAGTCTCCTCTGCTTTTATGCAGGCAATCTCAAGCACTTTTTCAAATATCCTTTTATCCGGTTTTGCAAGCTTCATTTCGTATGAAAGAAACATTTTATGAAAATAGTCTTCCATTTTTCTACCGTCCGCATCGAAAAAAGCTCTTACAACATCAATGGCAATTGGATTGGTATTGCTTAATAGAAATATATTATATCTATCCTTCAACCGTAATATTGTCTTCAGTTTGGATTTTGGGATACCTACAAGGAAGTCACCAATGGCGTTGTCAATATCCTTGTCTGAAACCGTTCCATTAATGTTTTCTCTGATATGGTTTCTGAACTCTTCAGATGAAATTAATCCTTTTTCATATTCGAGGAAGAAACCATCCTGGACAAACTCATTCAGTATCTTACCAAAATTGTCGAAACCTAATTTCCTGAAAGACTCTATGCAGGCCTGCTTGTCTAATCTGACAATCACACCTCCCAGATCAAATATTATATTCTTTATCATATTCAATTAAATAGAAATGGGTATCTGAATACCCCTTTTTCTGTTATTATTGCAGAGATTAATTCTGCTGGCGTTACATCAAAAGCAGGATTGAAAACCTTAACTCCCTCCGGGGCCATTCTTTTCTTGTACCATAACTCCGTCACCTCATCTGACGGTCTCTCTTCTATTATTATATCTTTGCCGGAACTGCAATGTACATCTATCGTGGAAGAAGGTCCAAGGACATAGAAAGGTATTTTCCAGTATTTTGCCAATATTGCAATTGCTGATGTACCAACTTTATTTGCAACGTCTCCATTTGCTGCAATCCTATCACAACCTACAAAAACAGCGTTCACATATCCTTTGGACATTACCAAAGAGGCCATATTGTCGCATATTAGTGTAACGTCAATACCAGCCTTCAATAATTCATATGCTGTCAGTCTAGCTCCTTGCAATAAGGGCCTGGTTTCATCTGCATATACCCTTATGTTATAACCCTTGCTGTGAGCCGCGTAAATTGGCCCTAAGGCTGTTCCGTATCTCGAAACAGCAAAATGTCCCGCATTGCAATGAGTCAATATGCCCATACCTGGTTTTATAAAGGAAAGACCAAACTCGGAAATTCTTTCACACATATCTACATCTTCCTGCTTAATTGAATCCGCTTCTTTAAAAAGCTGGACAATAAGATCAGCCTGTGAAATATCCGATTGGGACATTAATTCAATCAGCTTTTTTTTCATCCTGTCAAGAGACCAAGATAAATTCACAGCCGTTGGCCTGGCAGATTTTAGTAAATGTATTACATTCAGTGCCTTTTTCTCTAGCTCCTCCTTGGAAATAATGATTGTGTTTTTTAAAACAACGCATAGTCCATAAGCAGCAGCAATTCCGATTGCAGGAGCTCCTCTTACCTTAAGCAATGAAATAGCATCGAAAATCTCTCTTTCACTTTTCAGTTCTAGAAATAGCTCTTTTTCTGGCAATTCAGTCTGATCTAATAAGATAAGACTTAATCTATCTGATGAGACATCAACGGAGTCATATGGCAATATTCTCTCCATCATTTGAAAAATTTCTTCTTCAACTCCTGAATCTGAGTAAGTTGTTTATATGTAAAATGTCTTGGTGTTGCTTTTGTAGAGTCAATCAAATGAGATACATGGCAGTGATTTTCAACTATTTCTGTTCTCCAATAGGCATCTCTTACACTATCTCCCCATGTTAGTAGACCATGATTCTGTAGTATTATTACGTTTTTCCCTTTTGAGAGGCTCTCTATCTGGGATGCCAACTCTTCAGAACCAGGTAAAGAATAAGGTGCAAAGGCCATATCTTCTATCCATAAGATGGCATCCGGGCTCATCAATTGTGTAGGAAAATGATCCGTATATGCGTATGAGCAGGTATAAGGAGGATGTGAATGAACCACAGCTTTCGCTGAAGGGTTTGATTTATAGATAGAAAGGTGCGAAAATATTTCGGAAGAGACTCCATTTTCTCCATACAACTGTACTCCGTTTTTATCAACAATTGTCAAATCTTCAACTTTCAACCCCTTTTTTGAAAAAAGAGTTGGGGTCGACATAATAAGGAAGTCAGAAATTTTAAGCGAAATATTCCCTCCGTGACCCTCTACGAAAGATCTTTGCCACAACAGATCTGCATAATAGCATATAATTTCTGCTTCCGGATAATATCTTTTTGGTATAGGAGGCATATTAAATTGTTATTCCAGGTTTGATATCATAAGTCTGAAAATAAGTGACATTTTATCGGCAGCCTTATTGGCAGCTTCAATAACATCATCTCCGTTATTAACAAAATCTTCTGAAAAAGAGTGTGCTTCGTTTGTAATTACAGAAACGCCAAAAACCGGAATGTCAGAGTGTCTTGCCACTATTACTTCCGGAACGGTTGACATTCCAACAGCATCTGCGCCTATCTTACCAAAGTATGCATATTCCGATGGAGTTTCATAGGTTGGTCCTGTTCCCGCAAGATAAACACCCTTCTTTAGCTGAATGCCTGACTCTTCCGCCAGTCTTTCCGCCAGTTTAATCAGATTCAGGTCATACGGTCTAGTCATATCAGGAAAACGGGGGCCGAATTCATCCAGATTCTTGCCGATTAGAGGATTCGGCATTAGATTTATATGGTCTCTTATTACCATTAAATCTCCTACCTTAAAAAGCGGGTTTACTCCCCCAGCGGCATTAGAAACAAAAATATATTTTACGCCAAGTTGTTTCATAACCCTTATAGGCATTGTAACCTGGTCCATTCCATATCCTTCGTAGTAATGGAAACGGCCTTGCATAGCAACGACAGATTTTCCACCTATGACACCGGCTATGAGGTTCCCTTTATGACCTATAGCAGTGGATTGCGCAAAATTTGGAATTGAGGAATAAGGGATGACAATCTTATTCTCTATCTGTTCTGCAAGTTCTCCAAGTCCGCTGCCAAGTACTATTCCAACTAAAGGAGAAATTCCTGATAATCTTGTTTTTATAAAATCAGTTGCAACTTTGATTTTTTCTATATATTCCATAATCCGGGATTTATAATAATTTTTTATACAATTTGTTGACCATTCCCAATATCTCCTCTTCGCCTTTTACAACCCTTTTTTCCATAATAATTTTCCCATCACATATGACTGTATCTACGCATGAGCTGTTTGCGGAATAAACCAGATTCGCCAGAAAATTTATGTTTGGAGTGAATGCATACGAGTTTGTGTCTATAATTGCAAGGTCAGCAAGATACCCCTCCTCTATCACACCACATTTAAGACCTAAGGCTTTACCTCCGTTGACCGTGGCTAGGGAGATCAGCTCATCCAAAGGCATTGCCGTAGGATCTCCCCTCCAGCCTTTCTGAACAAGAGCTGCTATCTTCATGGTCTCAATCATATCCAGATTATTTGATGAGGCGCAGCCATCTGTCCCTAGTGTGACTGTCACACCTGCCTCCTTGAATTCTTTGTATCTAAATTGAAAACCCGAAGCAATTTTAAGGTTTGAGTTAATATTATGGACAACCTTGACATCGTTTTTCGCAAATAGAGCAATATCGTCATCACTCATCCAAAGGCAATGTGCAGCAAGTACTTTTGGATTAAGTACCCCAAGATTTTCAAGATATGATGTCGGGCTCACACCATGCAAGGCAATGGAATCTTCATTTTCCCTCTTTGTTTCTGAAACATGGATATGAACAAGAAGATCGTGTTTTTTAGCAAAATCACTTGCCCACAATATCATATTTTCAGATACACTGTAAGGTGAGTGAATCCCTATTGCAAAAGTATTCCTGTCACACCATTTTTTTGACTGTTCATACATCTTTTCACACTCATCTTTGATCATGTGTGACCTTGATTCATCCATCAGATCCAATATGACGAAAGGTTGAACCGACCTGAGTCCCATCTCCTCTGTAGCCTTGACGGCATAAGGCAGACTCCAGTATTGGTCGTTGAAGCAAGTAGTGCCTGATTTTATCATCTCTAGACAAGCAAGCTTGGTTCCCCAGTAAACCATCTCGTCCGTAAGCTTGCTCTCAGTAGGCCAGATTGTCTTGTGAAGCCAATCCAATAGAGAAAGATCCTCTCCTATTCCTCTCATAAGGGTCATTGCAGCATGTGTATGCATATTGACAAAGCCGGGAACAATAAATTTTCCGGAACCGTCAATCGTTTTATCTGCTTGAAAATCTATATGTTCAGATATACGTGAAATCTTATTTCCCTCGATTAATATATCTGATTTTAAATTATTTATGCTGATATTTTTTATTAGTAGAGATGTCATACAATATTCTTTAATTTGGGTAAAAATAGTTAGATTTTTGCTGTAACTCAAATATTATTTCTTAATATTGTTACGTTAATTAATTTATTATTAATAAATTTTACATTATGAAGTACATATGTGTTGTTTGTGATTATATCTATGATCCTCAACTTGGTGATCCAGATGCAGGTATAGCCCCTGGAACAGAATTTAAGGATCTTCCTGAAAATTGGGTTTGCCCACTTTGCGGTGTAGGAAAAGAAGATTTCGAACCACTTCAATAACAAATGCCAACTATCATTACAATATCATGAGGCTGCTCTGGCTTGACATCAACGCCTCTTACTCTCATTCATCTCTTGCACTTCCTGCACTTCATTCACAGTTATCTATAGACCAGTTGAAGCGTGCAGAGTGGAAAGTGTTATCTGGAACAATAAACAGTGACCCCGCTACTCTTTTGATTGAGATGCTGGAATACAAACCTGATGTAGTTCTTTCTACGTTATGGTTATTCAATCATTCTTTCTTAACTCTACTGATATCCAAGTTCAAAGCTATCTATCCGGACTCAATCGCTTTTTTGGGTGGACCAGAATTCCTTGGGGATAACTACCAATTCCTCAATAATAACAGATTTATCGATGCTGTTTTTCGTGGAGAGGGAGAAGAGGTTTTCCCTCAAATATTTGAGGAGATGGCAAATAAACGAAAATGGAAAAACTTAAGAGGGGTCTGTTCTATTAATCTGAATAATGAATACCTTGACAATGGCTCTGTAGTCGTTGACGATTTTATTAAGCTTTCCCCTCCGGAAAATTCGTTTTTTTTCAATTGGGAAAAGCCTTTTGTGCAAATAGAGACTTCTAGGGGCTGTTTCAATAAATGTTCTTTCTGCGTTAGCGGTAGTGACGCAAGAGTGCAAAACATACCAATCAATAAGATTGAAGAGCGGCTTAAAACTATCAAATCAAAAGGGATAAGAGAGGTAAGAGTCCTGGACAGAACCTTTAATGCCAACCCTAAAAGAGCATCAGAGCTTCTTGAACTTTTTTCCAAATATCATGGTGAAATTCAATTTCATCTGGAAATTCACCCAGCCATTCTTACCCAAGAGTTCAAAGACAATTTGGAAAAAGTACCAGCCGGAACACTTCATCTTGAAGCCGGCCTGCAAAGTCTAGACAATAATGTCCTCAAGGCTTGCAATAGGACAGGCAGCAGCGAAAAATCTCTTGAAGGAATCCAATATTTATTCTCATTAAATAAGTTTGAACTACATGTTGACCTTATAGCCGGCTTACCTTTATACACTTATAACGGAATGATACAAGACATAAATCGGCTTGTAAAAGTTGGAGTAGAAGAGATACAGGTAGAGTTACTCAAATTGCTGCCAGGAACAGAGTTAAGACAAAAATCGGACTCATTTGGAATTTCTCATTCACCATTTCCTCCTTATGAAGTTCTGAATACACCCGCGATATCTACTGCAGAACTTTACAAAATTTCTATCCTTTCAAAAGTGATTGATGTGTGGTACAATAATGATATTTGGAGAAATACATTCCGTCAGATCGTTTGCCTTAAAGATAATTTTCTTGAAGAATTTTTAGATTATATAACAACCAACCAATCACTTTCCAGTCCTTTAAGCCTGGAAAGCAAAGGAATACTCTTATACGAATTTTGCAGAAATAATTTTAATGATTTAGCCGCAGATGTAGCAGCGACATGGATTGAGGCAGGACTGTCACTCAAGAAAGGTCCTGGAAAGATTGTCAATCAATGGATAAGAAACTCTTCGAAAATTATAAATCCATTGTTTGATGAAACAAATCTCTTTATCAATTACTATTACTTTGAAGAGAATGGAAAGTCATTTTGGTATGCCTTTGATAAAAGAGACAAAAAAGGGCGACCGATAAAATCATACAGATTTAAACAAAATACCTAATAATGTTAATCTAAAATCAAATTTTATGTTCCTTTTTATTATATTTGCAGCCAAAATTCTTTAAATATGATAACAAAAGAGCTTGTTTCACCAAAAAGCATTGTAATTGTAGGCGGTTCTGATGATACGCACAAGCCAGGAGGTAGTGTCCTTAGAAATCTGATTGACACTAAATTCAAAGGGAAGCTGTATGTCGTAAATCCAAAAGCAGAGATCGTTCAAGGTATAAAGTGCTTCAAGAAGGTAGAAGATGTTCCACAGGTAGATTTGGCAATTCTTGCCATACCTGCGGCTTTGTGCCCTGATTCTACCGAAATCCTGTGCAATAAAAAAGGTTGCAAGGCAATTATTATTCTCTCTGCAGGGTTTCATGAGGATGGTCCTGAAGGGACTATTCTGGAAGAAAAGGTAGTAAATATAGTCAATAAGGCAGGTGCTTCACTAATAGGTCCTAACTGTATAGGTGTCATGACCCCAGATTATACAGGAGTATTTACAAAACCTATCCCTAAACTTATCGAAACAGGTATTGATATAATCTCCGGTTCAGGTGCAACTGTCGTCTTCATTCTTGAAGCAGCTTCCCAGTTAGGGCTTAAGTTCTCTTCTGTCTATTCTGTTGGAAACAGTGCACAACTTGGCATAGAAGAAATTCTTCAGCATCTGGATGAGACATATATCCATGGTAAAAGTGCCCCTGTCAAGTTACTTTACATTGAGAGCATAAACAATCCGGAGCTATTGTTGAAACACTCTGTCTCTCTTATAAAAAAAGGTGCAAGAATCGCAGCGATAAAATCTGGATACAGTGAGGCTGGAAGCCGCGCCGCTTCTTCGCATACAGGAGCGATGGCTAGCCCTGATAAAGCAGTCACTGCCCTCTTTAGGAAAGCTGGAATAATCAGATGCAACAGTCGCACTGAACTGGCCAATGTCGGAGCAATTCTTATGTTCCCACTTCCAAAAGGTGATAATATTGCAATAGTTACACACGCAGGAGGACCTGCAGTTATGATGACTGACGTTCTTTCTGAAAATGGAATGAAAATCCCTCATATTAAAGGAGAGAAGGCAGAAGAGCTTCTCAAGAAGCTTTATCCTGGCTCTTCTGTATCAAATCCTATTGATTTTCTCGCAACCGGTACAGCAGAACAACTTGGTTCTATAATAGAAGCTTGCGAAAAGGATTTTGATGTCGATGCTATTCCTGTCATTTTCGGCTCTCCTGGTCTTACAAGAGTATTCGACGTTTACGACAAGATATTGGAAGTTTCACCAAAGTGCAAAAAACCAGTATACCCAGTCTTCCCTTCAATAGTAAATGCAAAAGAGGAAATCGAGGCATTTAACGCAAAAGGAGGTATCTGCTTCCCAGATGAAGTTCAGTTTGGCAAAGCACTTACCAAGGTAATAAACAACAAAGGTGCTATAACCGACTCTCAGTTGCCCCCTGTCGACTTCAAAATGATAAGAGAGGTTATCAAGTCTTGCACTAATGGGTATCTATCACCTGAACAGGTTCAGAAACTCTTGGATGCAGCGGGGATATCCCGTGCAAAAGAAGCAGTAGTAGATACCATTCCAAATCTCAAGAAAGCAGCTAAAGAAATAGGTTACCCTTTGGTTATGAAGGTAGTAGGCCCTGTACATAAATCAGATGTAGGAGGTGTGGTGCTGAATGTAACTGAAGAAGAGACTCTATTGATTGAGTTCAACAGAATGATGAACATCCCTCACACAAATGCTATTCTCTTACAGCCAATGTTAAGCGGGACACAGATTTTCATAGGAGCAAAAAGAGAAGAAAAATTTGGGCATCTTGTATTATGTGGTCTTGGGGGAATTTTCGTTGAAGCACTGCAAGACATCAACTGTGGACTCTCCCCTGTTTCAAAAATTGAGGCTGACGAGATGATTAAAGGATTGAGGGGTTATAAATTGATTCAAGGAACCAGGGGTCAGGAAGGTGTAAATGAAGTTCTATTCAATGAAACAATACGCAGGGTTTCAGCTCTTTGTAATGCAGCTCCGGAAATTTTCGAGATGGATCTAAATCCTTTGCTTGGAAATTCTAAACAGGTTATTGCTGTAGACGCACGAATAAGAATAGAGAAATAGCAGTAAGATGTTCAGGAAATTACTGAGTGAAATTAAAAAATTGAGCCCTAATATCCAAGGTGCTATTATTTTGATAATCATTCTTATTTTCGGAATCGTCCTAAGATGGAATTATATAATTGATCATATAATTAGAGGTTTTAGATACTTTTCTAAATAATATCAACATTTATATTACAATTTATTGCTATTTTTGGTAAAATTGAGTATTTTTGTAAAAATTTATTAACTAATTAATAATAATAAATATGGCATTAAAAGGAGCTATCGTAGTAGACAAGGAAAAATGCAAGGGATGTGGTGTATGCCTTGTTAATTGTCCTACTAAAACCATTGCTTTAGCTAAAGAAGTTAACAGTAAGGGATACAATTTTGCGTATATGGCATCACCAGATAGTTGTACAGGTTGCACAAATTGTGCGACCGTATGTCCGGATTCCTGCATAACTGTATACAGGGCAAAGGTTTAATTGATTAATGTTAAAAAATCCAATATGGCAGAGAAGATTTTAATGAAAGGTAACGAGGCTATCGCTCGCGCCGCAATTCGTTGTGGTTGCGATGGTTACTTCGGATACCCTATTACTCCGCAATCGGAGGTCATGGAAACTCTTATGATAGAGAAACCATGGGAGACCACTGGAATGGTGGTATTGCAAGCAGAAAGCGAGACATCATCAATCAATATGGTTTATGGTGGTGCATGCTGCGGAAAAAAAGTAATGACTTCATCAAGTAGCCCTGGATTCAGTCTAATGCAGGAAGGCATGAGTTATCTTGCTGCAGCTGAACTTCCATGTCTTGTAGTAAATGTTGTCAGAGGTGGTCCTGGATTAGGAACGATTCAACCAGGTCAGGGAGACTATTTCCAATCGACCAAAGGCGGTGGACATGGAGATTACAGGAACATTGTTCTTGCTCCTTCATCGGCCCAGGATATGTATGACTTTGTAGATTTGGCATTTGAACTTGCATTCAAATATAGAAACCCTGCAATGATACTTTCTGATGGTATCATCGGCCAGATGATGGAAAAAGTTGAAATGCGCCCTATTAAACCAAGGTGGACAGAAGAAGAGATTGAAGCAAAATTCTCTTCTTGGGCTACAATTGGAAAGAAGGCCAACCGTGAGAAGAATTTTGTTACATCTTTGGCTATTGATGCTCCAGCTTGCCAGGATTTGAATCTTAAGCTTCAGGCAAAATACAAGAAAATGGAGGAAGAGGATGTCCTTTTTGAAGAAATTTCATGTGAAGACGCAGAATATGTTATCGTAGCTTACGGATGCATGTCCAGAATATGTGAAAATGTAGTGGAACTTGCACGTAAGGAGGGTATCAAACTTGGTCTTCTTCGCCCGATTACTCTCTTTCCTTTCCCTACAAAAGAGATCCAAAGACTGGTTCCTCAGTTGAAAGGTATGGTGACCGTTGAACTTAGCGCAGGTCAGATGCTCGAAGATGTGAAACTTGCAGTTAATGGAAGGGTTCCGGTAGGTTTCTTTGGCCGACTTGGAGGTATTGTCCCATCACCTGAAGAGGTATTCGAGGGATTCAAAAAAGAGATAAATCAATAATCAAAATTGACAATCATGGATGTTAACGATATAATTAAACCTGAGAACATGGTCTATTCCAAGACCCCTGTTCTCTCTGACACAACAATGCACTACTGCCCAGGTTGTTCCCATGGAACTGTTCACAAGATAATTGCAGAAGTTATCGATGAAATGGGAATACAGGATAAGACTATCGGTGTCTGCCCTGTCGGATGTTCTGTATTTGCATACAATTATTGGGAAATTGATGTACAGCAGGCAGCACATGGAAGAGCTCCTGCACTGGCAACTGCTGCAAAAAGACTTTATCCGGATAAATATGTATTTACTTACCAGGGGGATGGAGACCTAGCTTCAATCGGAACTGCTGAGATTATTCATGCATGCAACAGAGGCGAAAACATAGTTGTAATATTCATCAATAATGCAATTTATGGTATGACCGGTGGCCAGATGGCACCTACCACACTTATGGGTATGGTTACTGCTACCTCTCCTTATGGAAGAGATAAAGAACTGCATGGTCTTCCACTAAATATGACAAAAATAGTTTCAGGCCTTGAAGGTACTTGCTATGTTACCCGTCAGTCAGTACAGGATGCAGTATCTGCACGTAAAGCAAAAAGAGCTATTAAAAAAGCTTTCGAGAACTCAGCCCTTAAGAAAGGCACCTCTTTTGTAGAAGTGGTCTGCACATGTAATTCAGGCTGGAAGCTGAGCCCAGTAAAGGCAAATGAATGGATGATTAACAATATGTTCCCTGAATATCCGCTTGGAGATATTAAGGACATCTAAAAAGTTAGATATATGAAAGAAGAAATAATTATAGCGGGTTTCGGTGGACAAGGCGTTTTGTCTATGGGGAAAATCCTGGCATATTCTGGAATCATGCAAGGGCAAGAGGTTACATGGATGCCATCATATGGTCCTGAGATGCGTGGAGGTACTGCCAATGTTACTGTTATCCTGAGTGACAAAAAGATCAGCTCCCCTCTTCTTGGCAGATTTGATACAGCAATCATTCTTAACCAGCAGTCAATGGATAAGTTCGAGAATGCGGTTAAACCGGGAGGATTGCTTATCTATGATCCAAATGGTATAACAAGCCATCCATCAAGAAAAGATATTACGATTTGCTCTATTGACGCTGTCGAAATCTCAGCTGAGCTTGGAAATTCAAAGGCTTACAACATGGTGGTTCTTGGTGCTTTCTTAGCTAAAAAACCGATTGTAACTTTGGAGAACGTTGTCAAAGGTCTTAAAAAATCAATTCCGGAAAGACACCATTCATTGATACCTATGAATGAAGAGGCTATTAAAGTTGGTATGGATAAGATTATAGAGATAAATAAAGCATAAATATTGCTAAAATACCTTAAAAGCTTCCACTTGTAAAAGTGGGAGCTTTTTTTTGTTTATTAATTTCATTAATTTATTATCTTTGTCGTAGAGCATAATTGTAATATGAGTAAAGATTATCAATCAGTAATAAACAGCCTGAAACAAAAGATAGAGCTAATTATTTCCAAGTATGAGCAAATAATGGCTGAGAATCAAAAACTGTCTCAAGAACTCTCAGACTGCAAAGATGCTTTGAACGATAGTATTAACAATGTAAAAGAACTAGAAGATAAAGTAAATAAACTACAGCTGACGGAAGCTTTCAAGACATCCTCTAAAGATGTTAAGGAGGCAAAGCAAAAAATTGGCAAAATGGTGAAAGAGATAGACAAATGTATTGCCCTATTAAATGATTAAGCGTTAATTAATGGAACAACAATCGATAAGAATTAGCATAGCCGACAGATATTATCCTCTTAAAATTGCGATAGCAGACGAGGAGAAAATAAGAGCTGCTGCTAAAATTATTAACGAAAAAGTAGATTTATATAAGAAACGCTATATAAATCGTGATACTCAGGATGCCCTTTCTATGGCACTTCTTCAATTCGTTATACGTTTAATTGAGGCAGAGCAAAGGGAGGAGAGCAATCAGATAATCGACGAATTACAAAATTTAGATACTCTTCTTGACGAGTACATTAAAGTCAATATTGCTTAATTTCAGCTATAGTGTAGCTTAGCCGTTGGTTTAGCTCTTTGGCAAAATCAACACTAAAAAAATACCGAGCTAACCGACAGTCAAAAACAGGCCTTTTTACCTTTAGGGGGATTCCGATATCGGGACGTTGGACGTTTGCGACAAAGTTGGAACTCAAATCTTATTTATTAAGGTTTTTGTATAAACAGCTTTACCAGCGGCTTTTTTGAAAACTCAACACTATATATACACAAATGGAAATCTTATTATCAATTCTACTTCCCGCAATAGCCGGCTTTGGAATAGCGTACTATGTGGGCAACAATATCTTATTAAAGAAGCGTCGTGAAGAAATAATCAAACTTGCTGAACAGGATGGCGAAAACATCAAGAAAGAGAAGATCTTTCAGGCAAAGGAGAAATTTCTTCAATTAAAAAGCGAACACGAACAACAAATCCTGGAAAGAAGCAATCAGGTTGTCCAGCAGGAAAACCGTCTGAAGCAAAGGGAACTTGTAATTAACCAACAAACCTCAGAGTTTCAGAAAAAGAACCGAGAGCTGGAGTTGACAAAAGAGTCTCTTAAATCACAATCAGAGCATCTGGAAAAGAAGCAGGAAGAGTACGAAAAGCTACGACTTGAAGCAATCCAGAAGATTGAGAACATTGCGGGGTTATCTGCAATAGAGGCTAAGAACCAGTTAATCGAGACGATGAAGTCTGAAGCAAAATCAGAAGCAATGTCATACATAAGTGAGGTTGTGGATGAGGCTAGGCTTACTGCCAGCAAAGAGGCTAAAAGAATTGTAATTAACACTATCCAGAGGATTGCCCCTGAGACAGCTATCGAGAATGCTGTTACTGTTTTCAACATCGAAAGCGATGAAATAAAGGGACGTATAATCGGAAGAGAGGGCCGTAACATTCGTGCTTTAGAAGCTGCAACAGGTGTGGAAATTGTAGTTGATGACACTCCTGAAGCAATATTGCTCTCAGCATTTGATCCTGTCAGAAGAGAGGTAGCTAGATTGGCTTTACATCAGCTTGTTACAGATGGAAGAATCCACCCTGCAAGAATTGAGGAAGTTGTTGCGAAGGTTCAAAAACAGCTGGATGACGAAATTATGGAAACCGGCAAGAGGACATGTATTGATATGGGTGTCCATGGGCTTCATGTTGAGTTGATAAGACTTATCGGAAGGATGAAATATCGTTCTTCATATGGTCAGAATCTGCTTCAGCACTCAAGAGAGGTTGCAAATATTTGTGCAACAATGGCTTCTGAATTAGGATTAAATACAAAACTAGCGAAAAGAGCAGGATTGCTTCATGATATTGGAAAAGTGTCGGATGAGGATCCGGAACTTCCACATGCTATTCTTGGTATGAAGCTTGCTGAAAAATATAAAGAAAAGCCAGAGATATGCAATGCAATCGGTTCACATCATGAAGAGGTTGAGATGTCTTCTCTTATCTCTCCTTTGGTTCTTGTCGGCGATGCAATTTCAGGTGCCAGACCTGGTGCCAGACGCGAGGTTATTGAATCTTATATCAAGCGTTTGAAGGAGATGGAAGATCTTGCTCTTGCATATCCAGGTGTAACTAAGACTTATGCAATTCAGGCTGGAAGGGAACTTCGTGTAATTGTTGGTAGCGAACAGGTAACAGATAAAGATTCTGAACAATTGTCTTTAGACATTGCCAAGAAGATACAGGATGAAATGGTTTATCCGGGTCAGGTAAAGATTACAGTAATAAGGGAGACCAGATCTGTCAGCTTTGCAAAATAAGGTAGAGAATCTATCTCTTTTGGAAAAGGAGGTTGTAGTCCCTGACTACAGCCTCTTTTACATATTCCTCAGGAACAAACTTCCATTGATTAAGAGATTGTGGATTAATTGACCCTGACTCTTTCAATTTTTTATATATAAGCTCTCGTATATCGGAATGTCTTTCCTTGATCCGGCCTTCTAACTCGTCAAATGGTATCTTTGCCCCTTTTTCAAGCAAATCCCCGCCACCGCTGGCTCTATAAGAGGAAAGTGCAACTTTGTATTTAGAATCAAAATTGAAGGGCTTTCCATTGGCCATAGAGAGTATTCTTATTCTCTCCCCACTATCTTCTCTTACATCAACCTCATATATAATTCCAGCCGCTGAATCAAAATTAAAACTCGCATTTTTGAAGCGATAGGTCTTAGTATTATCTGTTTCTTTGCTTTCTAACAGAATAAGATCATCATCCTTACTGTTCATTTTGCGAATCCACTTATCATACGAGAATTCAAGGTAATCCTTTATCTCCCTACCACTCATTTCGATCACATACAATTGGTTTTCGAAGGGATACAGGTTGTGAAGATCTTGATAATTAAGATCTCCGGCATTAACGGTTACATCAAAAGAGAGTGGAGCAACGAAAGATATATCGGCACCGGTCTCTTCCATTTGCAATGTATGTATCATGTCAATAAACCCAGAAGGGCCAAAGTAAGCATCGCGTGAAGATATAGTTTGTTTAAGCTTCCCTACAACTGATGTGGTGAACTGTCTGACTGCAACGAACTCCTTGTAAAAATGCCTTACGTATTCTTTGTCAGGAGCAAAATCTTTCATGGGAATATTTTTCGGGACAAGATATTTGGAGACAACCTTATCATTCTTTATAGTAAGATCAACGCACGCCAAGGAAAGGTTTATCGCCCTGTCTCCCCCTTCCAGAAGTAAAACGCTGTCTTTGCCATTTAAAACATATTCTGCGAAAGATCTGTGATCATGCCCTGCAAATACAATATCAATCCCTTTTACATGTTTTGCAACATATTTTGCTGTATTTTCAATTTGAAGGGTATCCTCACTACCAAGTCCTGAATGAATGGCAGCAATAACCAAATGAGGGTTCTCTTTTTTCCGGACATCTGCAACTATTTTATCAATCAGAGGAACAATCTCAATAAAATCAAGACCATTCCACAAGGTTTGGGAAAGCCACTTTTTTATATTTGAGTTGGTCATCCCGATAACAGCAATTTTAACTCCCCCTCTATTTATAATCGTATAAGGTTCAAAATAGGGCTTTCCATTATTTACACTAACTGCATTAGCGGCCAAGTATGGAGCCTTCAACTCTCTGTCTAACTTGTCATAAACTGAATGGCCAGCCTCTATATCATGGTTTCCTACAACTGCAGCATCATATTTTAAGTAATTGGAAACCCTGCTGTAAAGATGTTTGGATTTTGTGTCTATAGTGTTGAAATAGAAAACGGAATTGTCACCCTGAAGGTTATCCCCTATATCCAGAAGTACGACAGAACTTTTTCCAACTCTCTTCCTTGCATCTTTTATACATGTTGATACAGACGCCAGCGAATAGGGATATGTTTTAGGTTCAGTATATAGCGAATCGAAAATCCGCCCATGAACATCGTTAGTCGCGTAAATCTCAAATTTATAAGAACCATCCTTAACGTGTGTCACTCCACAACCATTCAGGAGCAATGCTGATAAAAGAATGATGTAGTTTAGAAAATGAAAATATTTCAGTTTCATATTAATAATTGGGTATAATGTTAAATTTATCCGAATCTTCCCACGCTCTGAATTTCTCACGGAACTTTTTTAAAGCGTTGAGATCCAGTTCATATATCTGATAGTCCAGATTATCCGAAGAGACTTCTGGCTCAAGGGGTTCACCTTTAAAATCAGAAACAAAGCCGATTTTTTGATATGTATTGAAAGGATCCTTGCCGGATCTGTTGACAAAGGCAAAGTAGCATAGATTTTCTATTGCTCTGGCTCTTACTAACGGAGAAATGACCTTCTCTCTTGATGATGGCCAGCTGGCCATGTTGATTATCATATCATACGAAAGTCCGATGTTTCTAGACCATACAGGGAACCTGATGTCATAACATATCTGTAGGAAAATCTTCCATCCTTTGAATTTTACAATTACAGCAGTGTCGCCTGGAGTGAAAACCGTATCCTCTCCTCCATAGCTGAAAAGATGCCTCTTGTCATATTTGAACTCAGACCCATCAGGAGTAGCAAATATTGCCCGATTATAGATTTTACCACCCTCCCTGATTGGTACAGATGCGACCAAAGCAATCTGATACTCTCTGCTTTTTTCTCTTAGCCATGCTGATGAAGGTCCATCAGAATCTTCGGCTATATTTTGATTAATTGAGAATCCATATGTGAATAATTCCGGAAAGACAACAAGGTCCAAATCAGAATTGTTGTTTGATATATCGCTTAAAACACTATTATAGTGAGATATATTTTCATTTACATTTTCCCATACAATGGGAGTCTGACATAAAGCTATCTTCATACTAATACATATATGTCAAAGATAGTTTTTTATGGGAGATAATTAATCAAATTCGATTATCATTGAGTTTTGAGCCGCTATATCTATCTCATTGTCAACATTTATACTTATGCCTGAAATAATGTCCCTACCTGTTTTTTTAGCACCAATGGATTCTTCATATCTTTTCCAATTGACTTTAAGGCTGACATTATTATTGTTAATGAGGATCATTACCAGTTTTGTGTCCAGATATCTGAAATAAACGTAAAGATTGTCCATTGGCCAGTAATGTGTCATTCCTCCGTAATGGATTACACTTTTATCTCTTCTCCAGTTAAACAATTTCTTTGCATAGTTGAAAAGAGACTCCTCCTCTTTAGACAGCCCTATATTTTCAAACACATTTTTGCTATCACCGTTCCATCCGCCAGGCATGTCGATCCTCTCCTCCCCGTGTCCCAGTTTCCCGTCAACTGTAGATAGCATAATTTCTGTTCCATAGTAAATTTGGGGTATACCACGCAATGTCGCCAACAAGGTTAAAACCATTTTCATTTTTTGGGGATCTTTGTCTAATACTTCAGAGATACGGTGAGTATCATGATTATCGGCAAAAATCATAAGATTTTCCGGGTGATTGTAAGCGAAATCCAAAGAAAGGGTTTTGTATATCTTTAACATACCTTCCCCCCATTTTGGCGTTGAATCCTGCAATAATGCAGGGCCGATTATCTCCTGCAAAGGAAAATCCATGACATTTGTCAGATTGCTTTTATAACCGTCATGGTTGACAGCATCACCTTCCCAGTATGAGATCTCTTGTGGTGACGAAAACCAGCATTCTCCTACAATAGATAAAACCGGATACTCTTTGCGTATTTGAGATACCCATTTTGCAACAGCAAGCTTATCGTTGTATGGATAGGTATCAACTCTTACCCCCGAGAGATTTGCCCACTCTATCCACCAAATAGCGTTCTGAGTAAAATATCTTAGCAAAAAAGGATTGCTCAGGTTCATGTCGGGCATAGATTTGTCAAACCATCCCTCAACACATCCTTCATTATCAATTTTGGATGAGTGAATGTCTGATTGGGTACTCATTGCAAAATTTGATTGTGTATACTCAGAAAAAGTATGAATCCAGTTGTGGAAAGGAAGGTCGTTCATCCACCAGTGTGCTTTTCCGCAGTGGTTAGGGACTATATCCATTATGATTTTTATCCCCCTCCTATTTGCTCTTTCCACAAAATCGCGATATAGTGAATTCGACCCGAAACGAGGGTCAATCCTGTAAAAATCTGCACAGGCATAACCGTGATAAGAAGATTCTGATTCGTTGTCAAACAGAAGTGGAGTAGACCATATTGTAGTAATACCTAGCTTATTAAAATAGTCAATATTTTTTATCAACCCATCTATATCTCCTCCGTGTCTTCCATAATTGTCACTCCTATCGGTTTTTTCAACTGCAGTTGTACAAGTATCGTTCTTAAAATCTCCGTTGGCAAATCTGTCAGGCATCAATAGGTAAACAATATCCTGAGGACCAAAGCTTTTTCGCATAGCAGATCCCTCTCTCCTTTTATCAAAAGTATAATTGAATTGCAACTCTTTCTTATTCTTCGTTATTATGAATTTATATGTTCCCGGCTTCAATAATGGATTGACAGAAATATCCAGAAAAATATAATTAGGACTGTCTGCATTATGGACTGCCTCGATAACGATTCCTTGTTCTGAAGATGTTACCTCGGCATCTTTTATGTTTTCTCCATAAATCATAAGCTGCAAAGGAGTCTTCATACCTATCCACCAAGAGAGAGGTTCAATTCTGCTTATTGACTGAGGGAAAAGAGTACAGGCAGAAAAGATTGATATAATTATTGATAATAGAGTTCTTCTCATTCCTTTCCTCCATAGAATATTCTATATCCGGCTGGTTTTATTTCAAATTTTTGTTTACTCCGCAATTTTATTCCAACCTCACTCATAAACTCAGAATAATAACCGTGATGTATTCCTTCTATAGTTGTTTGGATCATTTTATCTGAGAAGTTAAATATTGCAACCACTGTATTAAAATCTGACTTGTACTGAATGGCAAATATTATAGAGTCTTTATCTGTCTCGAGAAATTTCATTTCTGAGGAAAGCGGGGTATTTAATGCCGGGTTATCCTTTCTTAATTTTGCCAATGATTTGTATAATGTAGTGAAAGACAAATCGCCATTGAAGTCAATACTGTCTTTTTCAAAAAACTGCAATCGTCGGTTAAAGCCAACCTCTTGCCCGTTATAAATCATTGGCATACCAGGCAGGATAAATGTAAGAACCGCCATCTCTGGTGCAAATTTCCCCATCCTTTCAAATTCGGTCCCATTCCATGAATTTTCATCGTGGTTTGATGTGAAGTTCATCGGAATAGTGTTCTTTGGAAATATTGTGTCAATCATTTTAAGACAAGCCCTTAAGGAGTCAGCGTTCTGTTTGCCTTGCGCAATTTTATTCATTACGCTGTGCAATCTCCATGAGTAATACATATCAAACGCATTTAGTTGTAACTCAGGAGTCTCGGCCTCTGCAAGCATGAACAGATCTGGTTTTGTCTTTCTAAGTTCTTTCACAGCATTATCCCAAAAATCTGTAGGAACTTCAAACGCCACATCACATCGGAATCCATCAATTTTTGTTTCTTTAAGCCAAAACTGCATTGCATCTATCATCGCTTTACGCATTTCAGCTTTTTTATAGTCCAGTTTCGCAACGTCTGTCCAATCAAATGGAGCTAGAGGCTTATTTGTGACGGAATCCATAACATACCACTCAGGGTTTGTTTCCATCCACTTTGCATCTCTGGATGTATGATTTGCCACCCAGTCAATTATCACTTTCATTCCCATATCATGCGCACCTTGGACGACATTTTTAAAATCTTCAATCGTTCCAAACTCTGGATTAACTGCCGTATAATCCTTCACAGAGTAATAACTGCCCAGGGAACCTTTCCTCGCAACCTCACCTATTGGATTGATAGGCATGAACCAAAGAATGTCTACACCAAGATCTTTCAGCTTTGGCAGATGGTCGGCAAATGCATTAAAGGTGCCTTCCTTTGTAAATTGTCTTACATTTACCTCATAAATAAAGGCATTTTTTGTCCATTCAGCATGCTTGACATTAGATATTAAGACTGTCTCTTTTGGAGTGGGGGTGCATGAAAGAATAAATGCGGATACAACTGCTAAATTAATATTTATGATGCTCTTCATTGAGTTATTGTTTAAATCGATAATCTTATATACTGTTTACCACAGTGAATGAGTTTGGATCTACTTCTACGACAACCTTACTCCCCTCAACTGAGACAAATTTACCAAATTTCGTTTCAACAGCGCTGTTCAATGGGATGAATGGCATTTGCAGTTCAAGCGTAACTCTCTTATTTGACTTATTGAGGGCTACAAGTATATATTTACCCATATATACTCTCATATACGCAAGTATGTCCTTAGATGCGAGCAGAGGAAAAAAATCTCCATAAATCAACGGCATGGAGGATTTTCTCAATGATATAAGACTCTTTACTGTCTCTCTAAGATGCTCCTCATTTTTATTATATCCGGTAAATCTCATCCACCTTCTGTTATCAGGATCGTTAGCTCCCGGTTCACCATATTCATCTCCATAATATATGCACGGGATTCCTGGAATTGTAAATATAATTGCCTCTAGAAGTGAAGATTTATGATAGCCTATACTATCTCCCACTCCGATATACCTTTTCCAGCCTGCCAGCTTTGCATCTTCATCAGGCTTCAATGCTCCACCTGCCAAGGATATAAATCTGGGTCTGTCATGATTCCCCGTAATATTTCCCATCAGATTGTGATTTCCGTAGGTTTTAAGACTCTCCATAATTCGGTTTTGGACATTTATGAAGCTACCGCTGGTATCAATCATACTCCATATTATCGCATCATATACATTGAAATCGAACTGGGCATCCAACATTCCATTATTTACATATGAATTAATCAATTCCGGCGATCCGTATGTCTCTCCAATCTGATAGATGCTTCTATCAGGCAACTCTTTTTTTATCTTATATGTAAGTGTTCTCCAGTATACTTCCGGAATATGCTTTGTTGCATCATGCCTGAAACCGTCAAAGTCGAAATTTTTCAGCCAGAATAGTGCTGAGTCTGTAAGAGGCTCATAAACCTGTTTTTTTCCAAGATCAAGGGATGGAATATGCCGGTCGAACCATGTGGTGAGCCGGAATTCATCCCATAGCTGAAAGTTGGGTCTGCCATCCGGTGTAACGTTGGGTGTAACCCAATCCGGATGTGCTTTAAGCGTAGGACTGTCAATGTGCATATGATGTGCGACATAATCCAGGATTACATTTATTCCACGGCCATGTGCCTCATTTAAAAGAGATTTCAGCACCTCGGCATTTCCAAATCTGTCATCAATTCTTGTTATATATAGAGGCCAATATCCGTGATATCCGCTGAATTTGGTTTTTGGATCATTGATCTGACCCCAGGCATCATATGGGTTTTGCATTACAGGAGATATCCATATTGTTGTGATACCCAAATCGGTAAAAAATCCTGATTTCAATTTCTGTAGTACCCCTTCCAAATCTCCTCCATAGAAATCTACCTTTGGAAGAACTTCTGGTTTGTTTATCTTTTTTGTATTTGACGGATTCCCATCATAAAACCTGTCTATCAGAAATGAGTAAAGCACTTGGCTGTGCATATCTTTGCTTGTAAGGGTAGTAGTCTCGGTTATCGGTACTCCGTTTTTCAGCGGAATCAGCACATCGTTTGTAAATTCTTGATTATCTGCCCCATAAACCCTTAAATAAGATCTACTCATTTTCCTGGCATAAGTAGGAATTTTAATTTCCAGTGAAACTTCATTTGGAGAGTTTTTCTTATTATCCTTGACTTCAATGTTAAATGGGTCAATAAGAGAATTCTGCCATAAGACCACATAATGCACATTTTTCCCGATAATTTTTATTCTGACTAAATCACTTTCATTGCTGATGCTTAGTATTTTTGGATAAACCTTATCTGATGAGGTATTCTGTTTTTTGTAGTCAACTGCAACCATAGTAGCTGTTTCTCCACCGCTATAAGCAGATACAGTATTAAGCAATCTGGTATTTCCATTAGTTATCAGCTTTACTGTATCAAAGTCAGGAAATGGCTCTATCACTAAGTCCTTAGATGATACCGAGTCGAATTTTTCTATCAGAGGAAAGAAATCCTGCATTATTATAACTGTCGTGTCACTATGTAACTGTATGGGTCTGGCAGGGTCAAAACTGTCGAATTTTGTTGCAAGGTTCACATTTATGCATGATGACAACAATAGTGTTGATGTTGACAAGATAGCTAAATGGTTTGCTAAGCTTTTCATTAATATAATTTTTAAATTGCTATTAATCTTATAGTTCAAAAATAATTGATGAATACGGAGGCATGGTTACAGATATGTTACTGTCGTTAATTTTTGTATAACTCACCTTGCCCATATCTGCTATAGCTTGTTTGACCGGATGGTTTACTATATATGTGGAGATTGATGCAGAAACATTATGTATCACCATTAATTTTTCTCCCGTTGTTTCACGGTAAAAAACCATGAAGTTCTTTGTGTACAGGTCAATGTTGTCTGGAACAGTCAGTGATCCAGTGGCCAGTGATGGGTAGGTATTCCTGAGTTGGATAAATTTCTGGTAAACCCTGAAGATGGATGTCAGATCATTTTTTTGCCTGGATAGTGGGGATACTGTGGCATCTGTTGAAAATACAGGTGTTGTCCACTTCGCCCTGTAAGTGTCATTTGCTGCAATATCCCAAAGATATGGTTCCCTTACGTTTTTATCGTCACTTGTTTTCATCCCTAGCATTCCTATCTCCTCTCCATAATAGATGTAAGGTGATCCGGAGATTGTGAGCAAAATCGCAGCAGCCATTTTTGCTTTAGGAAGGTCTCCATTTAACCTGGAAAGCGTTCTGTCCTCGTCATGATTCGAGAGTTTTGTAGCATTTATGGCTGATGATCTGAACTCTTCAAACTTTTTCTGCATGGCAATCAAGTCGCCCGGAAACCATTTAGCGTGGGAATTTTCCAGGACATAGATAAGTTTATACCATGCGTCAAAATTAAAAAGAGCGGGTAAGCCTCTGTAATATGGTGCCACTTTTGTGTAATCACCCGTAAGATTTTCTCCAACAAGATAAACGTCTGATTTTGTCTTCTTGAGTTCATTGTAAAACTTTTCCAGAAATCGTGGATTTTCATCGGAATCCTCATCTTGATAGATGTGTTTCACGGCATCAAGTCTAAATCCATCAACTCCTTTTTCAAGCCAGAAATCTGCCGCATCTATTACAGATTTGAATGTTGCACTGTTCTGACAAGTATCAATATTGCCGTAATTCAAATCCGGCATCCAGTCTGAAAACATTCCCATATAGCTGAAGTCAGTGGTACCGGACAAAACCGGATGCCACTGACCTGTGTAGTAAGTATTTGTCATTGGAACTTTCCCTGTAGATATCCAATTACTTATAGAGTTGCTTGGTGCAAAGATATAATACCCCCGATAGTGGTTGTTTACCGCCGAAACAGCTTCTGTGAACCAAGGGTGGTACTTGGATGTATGATTAATGGTAAAATCCAGTATAACCTTAATATTCAAAGAATGGGCCTTATTAACTAGAGCCTCGAAATCTGATATCGTTCCATAGTCTGGATTTACTGCTTTAAAATCAGTGACGTCATAGCCATGATAGGAAGATGAGGGATTTATAGGGGTCAGCCATATACCTGATATCCCAAGTTCGTTGAGATAGTCAAGCTTAGCCATGATCCCTTTTAAATCCCCTATTCCATCATTGTTGCTATCAGCGTATGATCTCACAAACACTTCATAAAAGATACCCGCTCTCTTCACCCCATCCCAAGTTCGCGACTGATATTGTGAAATATCATCCTTTGTAGTAGAATCAACAGGGGAACTACCCTGGTTTTTTTCGCATGACCAGAATATAAATAGAAGGAATAAGAGGTAAAGATATCTTTTCATTTAATTTCTATTGCTTTACAAGCGAATAGGTAGGGTCTACTTTATTGAGGTTAAATGATACTTTATATGTTCCGGCTTCAACAGCAATGTTTCCCCCTCCCGGGTTTAGTTGATTAGGGTTCTTCCCGGCACTTGTGTCAAATTTTCCCCAATTTAATCCCCAGTCATTATCAGCCCTGAATTTAATCTCACCTGCAGAAAGTGTGACAACCGTTTCAAAGCATCGAGTGTTTTCGTTAAAGACTAACTCTGTGTCTGGAGAGTTCCAGCCATTAGGAGTTGCACTTCCAATCAATCCTATTCTCGATATTGTCTTTACTCTTTCAAGGGTTCTGTTGGATTGGACAGTATTGTCTAGCTTAAGATACATTATTTTTCCGCTGAACAATGTTATGTTTCCTCCCGGTTCCACTTTTATTTTGTTATTTACCACAGCTGTTGCGTTTGTTCCAATGTCGTCTCCGTTCCAACCTCCTGTATAAGTTATCTTGAAACCGTTTTGAGCCTTGTCGTTAAACATTACCCAACCTTCATAATACTTTTTGTCTCCGGCTATATCATACAAAAATTGTGATTTGCCATGGTTCCATCCACAATAATCACCCACGATCCACACTTTGTTATATTCCTTTTCCGCAGGTAAATATGTAGTTACAAAGAATGCAACAGCTTTAGAAACCAGAGGACTTATCTGGTCAACGATTGATGACTTCACCCTGAGCTCCACCTCCTGTTTTGTACCTAGGACAGCTTTCAATCCATCCATTGCAGATTGAAGTTCAGAACCTTTTAGAACTAGTTTTGGCTGAGAAACTGATCCTATAACTTTTGATGGATTAAAGTTTGTCCCTTTAATACCAAGTTCAACTACATAATTAACTGCGGCATCAAATCCATATTGACTCGGACTCCAAGTAATTACCGGTAGGTTCTCTCCTTTTTTTGCATCTTCAATGACTAAATCGCCTGGATTGTTTACTACACCTGATTTAATCAAACTTGGGCACAGAAAAGTTTTATTGTTGTCCTCCTTTGTACAGGCAGAAAGGATAAGCAACAATGATGCAATTGGCAATATATGTTTTAATATTTTCATAATCGTAAGTTTAAACATTAATAACCTGCATTTTGTATAAGATTAGGATTAGCCATTATATCCGCACTCGGAATAGGAAAGAGATTATATCTGGCTTCTATGCTTACACCTGCCGGCTGACCGCCTTTAAATGGCCATAAATATGAGCTACCGGTGTAAAGTCCGAATCTGATAAGGTCAGAACGACGTGTTCCTTCCCAATACAACTCTCTGGAACGTTCATCTATAAGGAAGTTCAGCGAGAGAGATGTTACGTTTCCACTGGAATTCCCATAAGCACGTTGCCTTAGTTGGTTTACATATCCGACAGCTTCCGCAGATGTCGCTCCTGTTCCACCTCTTACAACGGCCTCAGCCAACATCAGATATACATCTGCAAGCCTGAAATAAGGAAAGTCTGTATCAGGATAAGTTCCATTTGCACCTTTTCCCCCAGTTGATGTGACATTTGTAAATTTAAACACAGACCAACCTTGTGTAGTAAAAGTACTTAATGGATTTGAAATTTCTTTTGCCCTCCCTTTCTTGTAAAAAATGGCACGTTTATCTGCGCTTATTGGATAATCGGCATTTTCATCAGTAAATGTAAATTTTTCAACAAGTTTTATCGTAGATCTGTTGCCATCCCACGCCTCAGATATTCCATTATTTACAACATCCTTCTCTCCTCCTGCCCTAGAGGAGGCAACTAAATAGGTCATACCGCCCCAGGTTTGCATATTATTTCCATCAAACACGATTGGAAAGATTATCTCGTTCTTAGCAGCTGAAGTACTATTATCTGCCATGAAAAGGTGTTGATAATTGGTTGTAAGGGTATAGCCTGCGGCAATTACCTTCTTAGCATAGGTGATAGTCTCAGTATACTTCGCTGTTCCTGTATAGACTTCAGCATTCAGGTAAATCCTTGCTAGAAGAGTCCATACTGCAGCCTTGTCTGCCCTCGCATATTCATTTAATCTAGGTTCTTTCATACCTGGCTCAATTGCAAGAAGTTCTTTTTCTATATAATCAAAAAGACCTTTGCGTCCGATTTGTGAAGGCATGTACCCCCCTATTGGATTATCTTCTGTTATAAAAGGTGGGTTTCCGTAAGTATCCATCAATATTGAATAGGCCAATGCCCTCATGAAACGGGCTTCAAGACGATAGACACCAACCTCCTCTTTCATAGAAGAGTGTCCTCTTGATGATAGCTTTGCGTCAGTTGTCTGTTTAAGATACTCATTTGCAAGAGCAACAATAAACATTGCACGGTAGTAAACTCCGTCAATCGATTCATTTTTAATATTGCTCCATGTGTTATTATTAAGTTCCGGTACCCATGAGTCGCCTGACCATGCATTCTTACATTCATCAGTAGTGATCTCCTGAAGATTCCACAGACTCCTCAAGAATTGGGCATTTCCGGCATCCAGTCCTGTAATATCAGTACTACCTGCTCCATCCTGACCTGAAACGGACATGACTGAGTAGATTTTTGCAAGCCCCTGCTTGTAACTTGTTTCACTGCTATAAGCTTTATCAACAGTGAATGTACTCTCATCCAGCGGCTTAGTATCTAAGTCTTTCAAACACGAAGTTGTTGCGAATGAAAGAAATAGAAGAGAAATAAGATTAATTATATTTTTCATCTTGAATAGTCGTTAGAATGTTAAATTAAGACCTAATGTATAAATACGTGGCCTTGGCCAGATATTCTTGTCAATACCTGATCCTTCAGGATCCAAACCACTATAATTCGTTATTACAAATGCATTCTGGACAGAGAAGGCCAATCTTCCGGATAGCTTGTCGATAAACAATTTATTGAAATTATAACCCAATGTTATGTTATCCATTCTCACAAATGAAGCATTTTCCACAAAATAGTCTGATTTTAACTGTTGTGGCAAATTTGTTCTTGTAAATCCAGTTCTGTTCACAACATCAACCATGTTCGTCAGAAAGCCTTGATTCGAAAAGTTTGCAATAGTAGAGTTACCTGCTGCAAAATCGTTGAACATGTAGTTCCCTAAAGCAGCTCTTAGGTTGAATCCTAAGTCGAGATTCCGGTATGTTATCATACTGCTGAATCCAAGGTAGACCTTAGGCGCCGGGCTGTAATCCGTAAGATACCTGTCAGCTTCGGTAATCTGCCCGTCTTTGTTTCTGTCAACAACAAGGTTCTGGATAGCCTTTCCTTTAGCATCATAAACTTGCTGATATGTATAGAAAGTATAAGGAGCATAACCTACACTGTGCATCTGGATTGTCCCTCCGGTTCCCGACGATACGCCTCCTGTTGAAATACCAAGATATGAAGGATTATTGGCAGCGGTAAGTTTTGTAATCTTGGTATCGTTCCAAGTTCCATTAATACCAAGTTCCCAGGTAAAATCCTTATTGTCTATAGGAGTTGCATTGATGTTCACCTCAACACCTTTGTTCTCCATATTCCCAATATTGGTGGTTATTCTATTTGCAAAGTTTGTCCCGGCAGCAATATCTATTTCATTCAGCAGATCCTTTGTCTTTTTTAAATATACATCTACTGATGCGGTAATCCTGTTTTTTAGAATTCCGAAGTCCAATCCCGCATTATATGAAGCGGTCTCTTCCCATTTTATACCCTCATCATAACCAGTTGGTTTTAGCAAAGGATAGAAAGTACTGCCAAACAAATATTTGGAATATACAGTAGATTGGTTGTAAAGAGCTATGTATGGGTAATCATTTATACCTAGATCCTGTTGCCCTGTCACACCGTAGCTTAATCTCAGCTTCATATTTGAGATTAACTTGGACTCCCTTATGAATGACTCTTTATTCATTTGCCATGCAAAAGCGACAGAAGGGAAAAGTCCCCAACGGGTATCAGGAGAGAATCTGGACGATGCATCATCACGAAGAGTGAATGTGAGCAGATATCTGTCCATGAATGAGTAGTTGAATCTTCCGTAAAATGAGACCAAGTAGTTTTCCGTAGGGAAGGTTATCTCCTTTTTCACTACAGGGGTGGCATCGTTGGAAAGTTCTTTTGTATAGTCCTTCGAGTAAAAATGTTGCCATGAGTAGCCTCCCATTACTTCAATTTTAGACATGATAGACTCAAACTCCTTTGTGTAGTTTAAGTAAAAGTCAAGGACACTGTTCTTCCTGTTGTTTTTCCATTCAGTCTTACGTCCGATCCCTTTGAATTCTGTATCTTTCCATGCCTGGAATGAGTTTTTGTTCACTCCTTTATCTCCGCTTCCCTCAGCAAAGTCAAATCCCAGATTTAAATGAGCTTTTAAATCGGGAAGAAAATGCATTCTATAGTCAAGTTCAATATTCCCGATTGCACGTTTTGTCTTAGTATTATCATAATTGTCATACATAAGCGAAAGAGGGTTGACAGAACTTAATGTGTTTGGAATAGCAGGTGTTCCCCAGTTCTTGTACCCGTTAAAATCACCATTTGTGTTGTAAACAGGCTGAGTTGGATCGTAGAATATTGCTGATCCTACAACTCCATCGTTTACATAATCGTTGTTGTTTATAACCCCCTTGATGTTTGCTACGACCTTCAGGTGATTGTCAAAGAAACTTGGGGAGAGGTTCAATCCCACTGTCTGCCTTTCATATGAAGAGGTTTTAATAGTCCCTTTCTGTTTGTTATAGCCAATTGAAACTCTGTATGGAATTTTTAGAAGTGTACCAGAGACAGCAAGATTTTGGTCTGTAGTAAGTCCTAACTGAAATATCTCGTTCTGCCAATCTGTGTTGCTGCTTCCAAACAGAGCAGCTGCTGCAGCTCCTGTAGAAGTCGCAACAGGATATGCCAATGCGATTTTAGTCTTGAAATCTGCTGCTGACAAAGAGTTGTATGTCTTTGTATTCTGATTCACAGTATAAGTTGAGTTGTAGTCAATCTTAAACTTGGTAGTGCCCTTCCTGGTAGTGATTATAATAACACCGTTTGAGGCTCGTGCTCCATAAATTGCAGTTGCTGACGCATCTTTCAATACAGTAAAACTTTCAATGTCGCTTGGATTGACAGATGACAATCCATTTCTCATTCCTGGAGCTGCATCGTTAGATGTAGGAACACCATCAATGACAATCAACGGATCATTACTAGCCTTAAGTGATGCTCCACCACGGATTCTGATTGTAGGTGAAGAACCCGGGCTTCCGTCGCCGGGAGTTATCTGCAGACCTGCAACCTTTCCTATGAGCAGGTCCTGCGGAGATGTTATTGCTCCTCTGTTCAGAAGTTCAGGCTTTATAGCAACAATAGAGCCGGTTGCGTCGTCCTTTTTAACTTGTCCGTAACCGATGACCACAACCTCTCCAAGAAGTTGTGTATCTTCCATAAGTACAACATTTCCCGCTTCAGAGGCTTTGATCTCTCGAGGGACATAACCAAGATAGGATATTGTCAATACTGCATCCTTAGACAATACATTTATCGTGAACTTACCATTAATGTTTGTCTCAACACCATTAATAGTGCCCTTTTCAATAACAGCAACACCTATCAGAGGGATGTTCTTCGCATCAACAACAGTTCCCGATACAGGAATTTTCTGTTGCGCATTGATATCCATCCCCATCGCCAGGAAGAGAACAGATATCAGCAAAATAAATCGCTTCATAAAATAGAGTTTAAGTATTTGTATTTAATTTTTTAGAGTCTTTTAACCTTATATAGGCCGGATCATCTTTATCTTCGACAAAAATCACAGTTACAGCAGCAATAAGGAGAAACACACCCGCCATGACAATTGCGTAAATTGCCTGAGAGTCATAAAAGCGTTTGACTATCGGCCCACCAATTATTCCATTTGTTATCTGAGGCAGAGTAATGAAGAAATTGAATATCCCCATATATATTCCAGTTTTATTTGGAGGAAGTGAGCCTGCAAGAATAGCATATGGCATTGAAAGAATACTTCCCCATGCCATTCCAATTCCAAACATTGGTAATATCAATAAATCTGGATCCTTTATAATATAAAAGGAGAGCAGGCTTACACCACCCATAACCAATGAGAAAGAGTGAGTACGTTTCCTTCCGAATTTTTTAGCCAAAGCCGGGAGTACAAGAGCATATACGGCCGCCACACCATTGTAAATTCCGAATATCAACCCGACCCAGTTTCCTGCGTCCTGATACAAAACTGATGTTGTATCGTTTATCCCTGCACCATATATGTGAACAGCTACTGCAGGTGTAGAAAACACCCACATTGAAAAAAGAGCGAACCAAGAAAAGAACTGCACTATACCCAACTGTTTCATCGTTTTTGGCATAGCTGCAAAATCTTTAAAAATCTGGCTTACACCCAATACTTTTTTTGTCCCGTCTTCAGTTTTTTTATCTTCAGGCGGATATTCCTTAGTCCTTACTATTGTCCAGAGAATTGAAGATATCAGTACGGCAGCCCCTACATAAAATGATATTGTAACATTAGGCGGGACATGCCCTTGAATAGTCGTCTTGGCTACTCCAAGCCATTCCGCAAGTATATATGGCAACCAAGAACCTATTACAGCTCCTATTCCAATAAGGAAAGTCTGTATGGAAAAACCCAGAGTACGCTGATCAGAAGGAAGAAGGTCTGCAACCAATGCTCTGAAAGGTTCCATTGCAACATTTATGGACGCATCCATGATCATCAACATTCCAGCACCTACAATCATTGGAGGGAGCAAGTAGGCCATAGTCGGAGAATTTGGCATTAGAATCAGGGCAATGCATGTAAGGATTGCTCCGGCAAGAAAGTATGGCTTTCTTCGACCCAATCTGGTCCATGTCTTATCACTATAATGCCCGATAATCGGCTGTACAATCATCCCGGTCAAAGGAGCGGCAATCCAGAACCAGGAAAGTTGCTCAACATCTGCACCAAAACTTTGCAGTATCCTGCTCGCATTGGCATTTTGAAGAGCAAAACCAAATTGGATACCCAGAAATCCAAAGCTCATATTCCAGATATCCCAAAATGAGAGTTTCTTGTGTTTCATTTTCACATACTTTCAATTAAAATTAAAGATAATTTAAAGTACGTCAACCATTAATCCTGATGAATTTAACAATTTTCAGGACGAAGTGAATTATTAAGAAGCCGGAATAATTAATTAGATTCAGTGAGCGCCCTCTAGCCACTCAAGGAAAATAGGGACTCTTATTCTGCTTACAAAAATTTCCTCTTTGAATTTCGGATTAAGATGCACCTTAAGCCTTGAATTGAAGTGTTTAGATATTGATTCTATTGAAGAGATACTTGCCAGACAGGATCTTGAAAGTTTAAAGAAAAAATTTGGGTTTACTTGATTTTCTATTGCTTCGAGCGTCTGGTCAGAAATGTATAACCTTTTTTCGTTAGTTACGATGTATGTAGATTTATTTTCTGAATAAAAATACGCAATATCGGTAGTGTTTACAATAATTATCTGGTTCCCAAGTTTGACTGTGAACCGTTGTTTGTATACTTTTGATGAAGAAATCAGTTTACTTATCACTTCTGGGTTATATCCGACATTTTCTTTAATCTTCCTGCATTTTTCGACCGCCTTGACAAAATCCTCCTTTTCAATCGGTTTTAACAGATAGTCGATACTATTTACCCTAAAGGCATTAAGAGCATAACTTTCATATGCTGTAGTTATTATGACATTAGATCTGACATCAGCCAAGTTAAACAATTCAAAACAAATACCGTCTGACAACTCAACATCCATAAAGATAATGTCAACCTCATTTTTCCTAAGCCACTCTGCGGCTGACAATACAGATGAAAGAGTAGCTAATATTTCAAAATCTGGGTAGTTATGATATATAAGCCTTTTTAACTGCATTTGTGCAGGTACCTCGTCTTCCAGTATCAAAATTTTCATGTTGTCTTAATTAATGGCAATCCTACTAGAAAATTCATATTATCGTTATAAACTTGAATATCTTTTTTAAAGAGCAACCTATACTGCCCTTGTATGTTTTTTATCCCTACTCCACTGGATTCAATGGTATTAATACGCAGCTGTAGATTATTTCTCGTAATTATCATAGAATCTGCAACATAAATATCTATTTTTAATGGATACTCATTACTAATCACATTATGTTTTGTTGCATTTTCCACTAAAGCCTGTAATCCGCCAGGAATTATAGGACAATTATAATATTGTTCATCTATCTCAATTTTAACATCCAAACCATTATCGAACCTAGCTTTCAAAAGATCAGTATAAATCATGACAAAATCTATCTCCTCCTTCAGTGTCACTGTCTCTTTGTCCTCTTTGTTTAAAAAGTACCTGTAAACAGAAGAGAGTTTTCTTACAAAATCGCTTGCCCTTGCAGAATCTGTCTGTATAAGGAAGTCTAGCACATTCAAACTGTTGAAAAGAAAATGCGGGTTCATCTGCCTTTTCAACTGCTGATATTGATACCTTGCCCGGTTTTTCTTTCCAATCTCGACATTAAGTGCCTTTTCATGAGATTGCTTGTAATAGTGGTAAACATGAAACAGGGCAATGATAATAGAGTTGAATACAAAACTTGTGAAAAGGGTCAGATTAAAATATATATCAGAAAATAAAACAGTCAAGGAACCATTGACCCAGGTTGGTATCCTTATCCACAAGGCAGAAAGAAAAGCTACCAGGAAAGAAGATATTATCAGTGCGATAAGCTTATTGGATGCTTTTTCTGGAAAATTCCTCCTGTCAATAAAATAAACTATTACCACATCAAGGAAAAGCATTGAAAGCGTGAGTGGATAGTTACTTAAGAGCTTTATAAGAAATTTTCCAAAAGTAAGGTTGAGTTCCGTTTCAAAAACAGGCATCAACTCCTCTATTAGTACTCTGAAACCGAAAACAAATAAAGCAAGAAGCGAAAACTCGACAACCCTTTTTAAACTAAATCCCTTCATTTTCGTTTAGATCGACGTCTAAGAATAAAATAGACAAGCCAACCCAATATTTCAGTAATTAGAAATGTTGCAATCATATGAGTCAACAAAAGGTTATCCGGAAGAAATTTTCCTAATAGGATTGCGCCTTTTGTCCCAAGATAGAAACCAGCAAGACATGACAGCAGTGAAAGAGACAGAAACACATCCGTTGTACCATTGAAATAATTAATTAACAGCACAATCATAAGAATTGTCAGAATTGTAAGTGACAACCCATCATTGATTCCAACACTTCTTAAGAGGAAACAAACCAATGCATGTACAACTGCAAACGAGTGAATTAAAAAATTCACAAATATCAGGTCTTTCTTTATGACTCCGGACGTTTTGAATACCGAGAAGTTCATTGGCAAAAATCTATATGTAAATATAATATATTTTTATTACGGAAAATAAATTATGTTTGTCCAATATTTCCAACCTTAAATCGAAGTATTATGAAAATACATTTTTCAATTCCCTACAATTTAAGTTTCGGACAAAAAATCTACATTACAGGCTCAATTCCGGAGCTCTCTTCATTTAATGTAAAGAAATCCATTCCCCTTCAATTTGACGGATATCGTTGGTGCTATGACCTTTCACTCACAAGTATGTGCTGCTTTGAATATACATATTTATTGATTGATGATTCAGGAGAGCCGTTTTTTGAAGCAGGACCAGCCAGAAGATTCTCAGCATCCACCTCTTTTGATGAATACTTCATACATGACGAATGGAAAAGTTACAGTGAGGAGTCACCTTTTTTGTCTTCTGCATTCAAAAAAGTGTTTTACTTTAGAAATGATGAACCCCTAAAAAATTCAGGAAACATATTATTCCGACTATCTGCAAACAACATACCTTTGGATAAGGATATTGTTATATGCGGTAATCATGCTTCGCTCGGCAAATGGCATCCTGAGAATGGCATAAGATTGAATCAGAATAGCGAAGGTTTATGGGAAACACGTTTAAACAGCGACGAATTATATGGAGCCCTGATATACAAATTTGTCTTGATTTCTAAGCGAGAAGCTGAAGGGGATATGATCTGGGAAGAGGGGGAAAACAGGACTTTGGAAATTTCAGGATTGACGTCGAAAAAAATGATAATAACCAATCATTTCTCTATAAATCTTGAGGCGAAGAAGGCCAGGGTTGCTGGCACAGCTGTTCCTGTTTTTTCTTTAAGAAGCGATAGCAGCTGCGGAATGGGTGATTTCATGGATTTAAGGAAAATGGTTGATTTCCTGAGCGAGACAGGGCAAAATGTTCTTCAACTGCTGCCTATAAACGATACCACAATGTCTCATAATTGGACAGACTCCTATCCATATGGAGCAATATCCATATATGCCATACATCCGTTGTACATAAATCTTGAAGAGGCCGGAGTGATAGATGACCCTCATTTCATGGAATCTTTTTACCACGAAGTTCAGGATATCAACAAATTGGAGAATATAGATTATGATGCTGTCGAGAAACTGAAATGGTCATATATTAGAAAATTATATGATCAGGATGGAGAACTGACCTTCAAGACCAAAGATTATAAAGAGTTCTTTGAAAACAACAAAGAGTGGCTTATTCCATATGCCGTATTCTGTTCTTTAAGAGATGATTTCAAGACGGCTGAATTTCGTAACTGGCCAAAATACTCTCTATATAACAAAACTGTTATAGAAAAAATGGCAGATGAAAATGGACCGAAGTTCAAAGAAATTGCAATTCACTATTTTGTACAGTTTCTACTTCATGTTCAACTCTCTGCGGTACATAAATATGCCAATAGTAAAAGAATTATTCTCAAGGGAGACATTCCAATAGGAGTAAACAGAAATTCTGTGGAGGCTTGGGTTGAGCCATATCTGTTCAATTTCAATGGTCAGGCAGGTGCTCCCCCAGATGATTTCTCAGTAAAGGGACAAAACTGGGGATTCCCAACATATAACTGGGAAAAAATGGATTCTGACGGCTACTCGTGGTGGAAAAAAAGATTCCGGAAAATGGCAGAGTATTTTGATGCATATAGGATTGACCATATACTTGGTTTCTTTCGAATCTGGGAAATACCTTCCACTTCAACAGAGGGCCTTATGGGACATTTCAATCCAGCATTGCCTCTAACTGCAGAAGAGATACGATTTTCAGGATACCCTTTCGACTTCGAAAGAGACTGCAAGCCATATATAAATGAGTGGGTATTGGAAGAGTATTTTGGAGCTGACAAGAATATGATAAAAAATACGTTTCTCGAAAAGGGAGATAACGAGAGCTATTTTTTGAAGCAACAATTTGACTGTCAGAAAAAAATAGATGATTTTTTTATTTCTTTTCCTGAATCAAATGCATTAATCTACAAGGATAAACTTCTATCTCTTTGTTCTGAGGTTCTCTTCCTGACAGATCCTATAGATCCGTCTAAATATCATCCTAGGATTTCCGCTCAATTCAGCAAATCATACCAAGCTATGGACAACTTCCAGAAAGAGCGTTTTGACCAGGTCTATAATAACTTTTTCTACCGTAGGAATGATGAGTTCTGGTATCAAAACGCCATGAAAAAGCTCCCATCCCTTATCTCTGCCACAGGGATGCTTGTTTGTGGAGAAGACCTCGGAATGATTCCATCCTGTGTGCCTTCATTGATGCATTCTTTGAGAATACTTAGTCTGGAAATCCAGAGGATGCCAAAGAATCCTAAAGATAAATTCAGCAACCCATCTCATTATCCTTATTTGTCTGTCTGTACTACTGGAACCCATGATACCAGCACTTTAAGAGCTTGGTGGGAAGAAGATCATAACGTTAGTTGTGATTTCTTTAGAGATGTTCTACACAATTACGATACTGCACCATACTATTGCGAGCCATGGCTTTGCGAGAAGATTATTGATTTACATCTGCAATCCCCATCCATGCTTGCAATATTCCCAATACAAGATTGGCTTTCAATTTCAGGAAAGTTAAGACGGGAGAAACCGGATGAAGAGAGAATCAATATCCCTTCAAATCCAAGACATTACTGGAGATACCGAATGCACCTTAATCTTGATGACATCATCAATGACAAGGATTTTATCTTCTCAGTAGCGAACTTAGTGGAAAAGAGTGGCCGGATTTTGTAATTTTGCAACAAACGCATTATAATGGATAGGATTGAAAATGTATTGAATTTTCTTGATAAACATGATATTAAGTATACAATTTATAAACACCCGCCTCTACCAACAATAGAGACAGCACTTGAATATTGGAAAGATTTACCCGGCACACATTGCAAAAATCTATTTTTCCGCAACCACAAAGGAAACCAACACTACCTAGTAATACTTGAATGTCATCAGGAACTGGATATTCACGATCTTGAAAAAAGACTTAAACAAGGGAAATTGTCTTTTGCATCGGCGGAAAGAATGGATCGGTTCTTGGGGATTTCTCCCGGTTCTGTGTCACCATTTGGATTGATTAATGACACTGAACACCATGTAAAGCTGTTTTTGGACAAAAATCTTGAAAATACAGAATTGATCAGTTTTCACCCAAATGACAACAGAGCAAGTGTGGTTATAAAAACCACGGACCTTATCAGATTTCTGGATTTTTGCAGAAACGAGTATCACTTTCTTGAACTTTATTGACCTTTCAGAAGATATTGACTAACAAAAACAAAATAGTAACCTTTGATTATGCAGTAAAAAACAATGCCCCTACTGCATTTTCATCTATGGTTAAACCTGCAGGTTCTTTATGCAATCTGGATTGCATATACTGCTACTACCTGGATAAATCCGCTCAATATGCCAATAATCAACCTCTTATGAGCATGTCATTGTTGGAGACGTATATCCGACAATATATAGAGGCTAACGAAATTCCTAAAATTTCATTTATCTGGCATGGCGGTGAACCGTTGATGCAAGGATTGAACTTTTATAGAAAGGCAATTGAACTTCAACAAAAATACTCTTCCGGCAAAGAGATTGAAAATTTGCTTCAGACAAACGGAACTCTTCTTAACGAAGAGTGGTGCAAATTTTTCTCTAAATATAATTTCTTGATAGGAGTCTCAATTGACGGTCCAAAAGATATTCACGACAATTTTCGCATCAATAGATCCGGTAAACCATCATTTGAAAGAGTTTTGAAAGGAATATCTCTTTTAAAGCAATATAATGTAGAGTTTAATACGTTAAGTGTCGTCAGCCACAAATCCGAAGGGAGAGGGTTGGAAATATATCAATTCCTAAAATTTATAGGAAGTAAATATATGCAGTTTCTCCCTGCGGTAGAGCATACAAAGATATGTACTGGTGAAAGAAGACCAGTAATAGTACCGCCAGATAACTTAGAGGCAGAAAAAGCACCATGGAGTGTATCCGCAATAGGCTATGGAAAGTTTCTTTCAGATATATTTGATTATTGGGTATGTAACGATGTTGGCAACTACTTTGTGCAGATGTTTGATGCCACTCTTGCCCAATATTGCGGCATACGACCAGGGCTTTGCACTATGAACGAGACATGTGGCGATAATCTAATCGTTGAACATAATGGAGATGTATATCCTTGCGATCACTTCGTATATCCTGAATATAAGTTGGGAAATATAACCGAAAATCATCTTAAGGAGATATTCAAATCGTCAAAAAGATTTGAGTTTGGAATGAAGAAAAAGAGTTCTCTGCCACAAGAGTGTCTTATTTGCAGCTATTTTCCATTATGTGCCGGCGAATGTCCCAAACACCGGTTCGAACATACTTCACAAGGAAATGGTATGAAAAACTCACTATGTGATGGGTTTCGACAATATTTCGAACACACAGGACCATATATGGAGTATATGAGAGATTTGCTAAATATGGGAAAGTCTCCTGCTCATGTAATGCAATGGGCTCGAAACCTTTTATAACATTACAATAAAAAAACCGGCCCTTTCAAGCCGGTTTTTTTATATCAGTATTTATATTAATTAGGAATAATGACTTTAATATCGTCCAAGAAAATACGGTTCTTTCCTGCACCTACTCCAACAAGGTTATAATCACCCCCCACAAACTTAATCTGAGTATCTGACGTTGCACCGGTGATTGTAAAAGAGCGCTCAGTTGCCTTGTCTTCCCATATAGCTGTACAGTTAGGATCAGATGTGTAATTTGGCCAGTTATCAATGATGAATGATGCCTTACTTATTGTACCTGGCCCAATCAGGCTGACAACAAGAGTATTGTCATCTTTTGTACCAGTAGCAGTCATGTATGGAACAGCCTTGAATTTAACAAGTAAGTTCTTAGTTCCGGTAATTGGCAATTTTGGAGAGATAAGATCTCCACCGTAACCGGTTTTGCCTAGCTTGATGAACCCGGTACGAGCATATAACAAAGGTGTGTTTCCAGATCCGGATGCAGTGTTTACAGTGCTTGTCCATCCTTTTGCAATTTCAGCAGCTGTCCAGGCATCATATCTAGTCTCGTTAGTTGTAGTATAGAAGATAGGGCTTCCATATGTAAGCCAGCTAAAGTTTTCAAATAGCACTATAGTTCCCTCACTTTTACCCTCTTGTTTAACTATCAGTGAGGCGTTGAGGCTTGGAAACTCATTGCAGACAAAAGCTATGTTGCCGGTCCTGGTGGTTGAACCCTCATTTGCAGTAACAGAGAAAGTAAGGTCTGTGCTTGTAGAACCTTTTGACGAGCTCTGGAAGACAAGCCAAGATGCATCACTAGTATACGTGTAAGCTACATTTGCTTTTACATTAATTGTGAAAGTCTGGGCAGTCTGATTAAGGTTTTTACCTGTAATGTCAGAAATTGTAAGAATCGGGGTAGCTTTGGCTTGGTTTACAGTAAAGAGTACAGGCTCCTCTTCTCCATCAACAACAAAGGCATACTGCATCTGACGATCTGTAAATGTTGTATTTTCATTGACAATAACCTTTACTATACCGTCATCATCCCCCTCATTTGGAAAAAATTTAACCCAAGAACCTTCTGACTTAGCAACAATTTTCCAACTTCTATTTGATCTGATAACATATTGCTGGCCTGCTGCGTTACCGGCAAATCCGACATTATATCCTGTTGGAGAAATCTGTTCTGCAGCATCTGTGAATTTAAATACAGCAACCCCAGAGTCATCCTTGTCGGATTCCTTTTCACAGGAAGTAAACACCGCCACAATCATAATAAGCAGCAGTATATAAATATTTTTTGTTTTCATAAATAAATAATTTTTTTTCATATCCATTGAGATATATAATATCATAAATTAATAGTATCACGATATTTTCCGCCAAAGCGGTCTGTTGCAACAACAACAATTCTTTTTGCATTTTTATCAGGTGCAGCCGAAAAATAGAAGAAAGAGTTACGAGGCTTAAGGAAATTTGCTCTTTCAAAATCCTTCTGAGTGATTACCCCCTCATTGACCTTCTCCTTCATATGAATATAGTAGGAAGGATCTGTAGAAGTAAATCGACTCATTTCACCCATGTACTTTTCGTCTTCGAACCATTCAACCTTCCATTTAGGATCCCAGTTCCAGACCTTTGCAACGATTTCATCCTTGTGGTCAGTAAAAGATCCCATTTTGTAAAGTTCCATCTGATAATTACGGTCTTTGTCAATACACTTGAAATACCATTCAGTCTGTTGCTCCTTAAGTTCAAAAACCTGATATCCGGATGGTGTGCCGTCCGGAGCATAAGGTATGACCCAAAAGGCGCCACAAGCTGAAGCAACATTGTGTTCAACAACACCAGGAATCACATCAAAATTTGAATTAACATGAGTGTGACCAGTGATGAAGCTAAGTTTGTACCCTGAGAAAATATTCAGTATTTGTCTGTGTCCATCGGCAATTACAAAACCACTGTCCCAGTATTTGTTAACTGGCGCATGCATTGCAATGTAGACATTAGCATTTTTGGGAATATATTTCTGATATCCTTTGAGCCAGTCCACTTGTTGTTGATCAACATCCTCTATATACTTTTTATTTGTATCATAAATTATGTTGTCCAGAATGATGAAGTAATTATTGCCAAGGTTGAATCCGTAGTATGCAGGTCCGAAGCAATCACCAAAGGCAGTGCCGCAAAGTTTATCTCCAACGAGCTCCTTTTGGTGATCATGATTACCTATAGCTGCATATACTGGAGAATCAAGACTCTTCATCCCGGTTTTATGATTATTGAACAGAGACATACTATCCCAAACGACATCACCCAAGTATAGAGTCACTACAGGGATGTTATGTTCAGCGTACGAATCAATGGTTTTCTTCAGATCTGGCAGTACAGAGTTTTCAAAAAGCTCATAATGTTTATTAGTTTTAGTCTGAGGATCTCCCACAGCTAATAAAACATACTCGTCACATTTTGGTAATGGCATTAGTTCAAAACTGAGGTGTCTGGTGTTTGCTTCAATTTTTTTATAAAACTGAGAAACACCATTCACCCTGTTTGCAGTATAAGATGATGGGGTTATAATATATACAAAATCAGCTTTATCAGAAACTTCTAGAAAAAACTTTCCTGATTTGTCTGTTTTTGTAAAATTGAAACCATCTGTCACCACAACTCCTTCCAGTTTGATATCTGCTGAACACACAATACCATCTACAGGTCTGCCAAGGCAGATCGAAGAAACAGCCAAAAATAAGAATATGCTATATAATCTGTTCATAATCAATTAGTAAAACCTAATTATTTCCCGGACTGGATAGCTTGTTTGCTCCACCAAACTGGTGTTTTCATATCATTCGCACCTCCCATACCGCTTAAGGCTGCCTTTGCATTGGCAGAATTTGTCGACATTGTTGTCGGAGGATATCCAAAACGAGTAGGAAGGATATGATCATTGTATGTTGTACCATCACCAATAGTGAGAACAGGATATCCTGTCCTGCGATATTCATGATAGGCTTCCATACCAATCCAGAAAAGAGCCAGATACTTCTGATTACCTAAGAACTCTTCCTTGTTGGCAGCCATGTCCCATGATCCAAGCTTTGAAGACAAGTATGTAGTGATCTCTGCATCGGATATAGAGGTCGGTGTTGCTGAATATGCTCCTAAAGCAGACCATTTCTGCATAGATGCTCTTACACCTGCCTCATAATAATTTTTTGCAGCAGTCTGGCCACCGCTTATCCAACCCTTCAGGGCAGCCTCCGCATATATGAACTGTATTTCTGCATAATCCATATAGGTTGCAGTTGCGTCCTTCCTGCAGAATATTTTATAGTTCAACCATGAAGTTCCTTTATCTACGGTAGACATCTCAGTTGCTGTACACCCGGATTTTGTGCCAATCCATATATTATAAGGGTTGTTTGTCAGAATCGTGTTCTTTTTGCCTATAATTGGAAGACGTGGGTCTACATATGATTGGTTGCCATTCTGGTCTGTCAATACAGTCATACCAATAAGCTGTCTTGTAAGTTTTCTTCCGCTGGTAGTGAAATCACTTTCAGTCGTTACTCCAAAATTATTTATATACGGTTCATTACCGGAAAATTTAACAGTTGCATTATCATCATTAGAGGTAAATACAGGGTATTTTGAAGGATTACTGATTATCTCAGTCATTTTCGCTCCTACATTCATCTCTGAACGGCCACTTACTCTACACAAAAGTCTTAGATATAGGGAGTTATTAAACTTTCTCCATGAAGCCATTTTTCCACCATACATTCCGTCCATATTTGGATTGAGGAAGGTAGGGTTAGTTGCATAGATATCATTTGCAGCTTCAAGATCGGCGAAAAGGAATTGGTAAATCTCTTTCTGGGTATTGAATTTTGGAGTAAACGTCCCTCCTACCTTACGTCCTGAAAATGCCTCCTCATAAGGAACGCTTCCAAACATATCAGTCATGTTGGAGAAAAACAAGACTTTAAAGGTTAAAGATATTGCCTCCAGCGATTTATCACCTTGAGCGACTGCCAATTCATGCATATGGTCTACATTCTTGCCATAGTTTGCATAAAAATTCCAGAAACCACCCCAATCCCTTGATTCTTCAAGATAGTATAGATGTTCTCTTCTTGTAATTCCTCCTGTATGAGCTGTAAACTGAATAAGCTCATTATTGTAATACCATGTATCCTCTATCCAGTTATTGGCAGAATTGTACAGGATTGGCTCAAACATATTTGAAGCCGAAATCATGCCGACGATAGTATTGTTAGGATTTGTATTAATCTCCTTGAAATCTTTGGTACAAGAATTTAAGGACATCATTACAAAACCACATATTATTATAAGTGTTAGTTTTTTCATTTCCTATATTTTTTATAATTAAAATGATAGTTTTAAGTTTAACCCGTAAGTGCGTGTCATAGGGAATGCACCGGTCTCTATGCCGTTAAAGACATTTGTTCCTTGCATCATACCACCTTCTGGATCGAACTGTGGCCATTTGTCCAAAGAGAAAATATTGGTTGCAAAAACTGCAACATTGACTCCTTGTACAAATCCGATTTTACTACAAATGCTTTCAGGAAGATTATATTCCAGTCTAGCCTCTTTGAATTTCAGAAATGAAGTGTTGTAAGTATGAGCCTCACCATTATACCTATCCAGAGCAATACCCTGATAATATGTATATATATTACTTGTTATAGTATTATTAACCTGACATACATAAGAACCATCTGCATTTTCAGATACCATGTTGACACCATTAGCGACGATACCATCATAACGGCCTTCAAGAGAGTTTGTCAGTTTACCTTGATATCCCAATATTCCATCAGTAACAGAGAATCTATGACCACCCCACTGATATGAGAATGCCATGTTCAAAGTAAAGCTCTTATATCTTAACGAAGTATTGAAGCCTCCTTTCCAATCAGGATTCACATTGCCAAGGAATGTATCTGCTGTGGAATTTAGTGTTGGCAAGCCGGTTTTGGAATCCAGCAATACCTTTCCTGAACAATCAACCTGGTTACCATCTCCATCGATATAATAAGAGCCTTTAGGCGCTTTTTTCAGTGATATTCCATATAATTGGTTCATAGGTTGACCAACGTAAGAGTAAACATGTAGCCTTCCTCCGATGGTTGTTCCCATATCTGTTTCCAATGGTTTGGTGTCGTCATGTCCAGCTTGTAAGCTAACCAGTTTATTTATGTTCTTAGACCAGTTTGCATTGATAGACCATGTAAAATCCTTAGTTTTCACAGGAGTGGCATTTACTGAAAGCTCTATACCTTTATTATTGATCTCACCGGCGTTTATTTTCATATTGGATGCTCCTACGATAGGATCCACATCTACCAAGACAATTTGATTGGTGGTAGAAGAGTTGTAAACAGCCAGGTCAAAACCTAGACGATTCTTGAATAATTTTGCCTCCAAGCCAAGTTCCCAGCTTTCTACATTTTCTGGTTTAATCATTGGGTCCATGATAGTAGAGGGTAAAGAGTATCCGCCACTGATAGAAGAGGCTGTATAATACTGATCAAGTGAATAGGGATTTGTGTCGTTTCCTACATTCGCCCATGAAAGGCGAAGTTTTGCAAAAGAGATTGCTGGCGCATTGTTTTTAAAATCAAACACTTTATCAAGCAGCACACTTCCCGAAACAGATGGATAGAAGTATGACCAGTTACCCTTAGAAAGTGTACTTGACCAATCATTACGTCCTGTGATATCCAGGAAATATGTGTCCTTCCATGCAAGTGAGGCAAAGCCGTATAAACTGTTTATGCTCTTTTCTGTCCTCCTTGTATAAGGATTTGCGTAGTATCCGGTTGGAACATTAGATGTATTGTAAACACCGTCAATATCAAGAGCGCTCAGTTGAACATCATTTCTTTTATATGATGTAACCATATTGTTTCCACCAAAAGCTCCAGTTAAAGAGAGACGATTGTCTAAAAAGTTTGTCTGATATTTCAAAAGGAAGTCTGTATTGGCTTCATAGTTTACGAGAGTTTGCTCTCTGTAAAATCCATTTTCCCATTGAGATGTCATTTTGGGCTTTCTCTGTGTACGGAACTCAGTACTCATATCAATGCCGGACTTGACATTAAAGGTAAGACCTTTTGCCAGGTCAACTGAAAAACCTGCAGAACCGAATACTCTATCCTGGTCTGTTGAGTTCAACTCTTGGTATAGAACTCTGTATGGGTTATAAGAACCTGCGCCCGCAAAAACAAGGCTGTTCCCGTTTTCAGAGTATGTGGAATTTCTGTTGATTGCATTGAACCTTCCTTGGAAATACTCGCTTTTCCAGTCATTCATTGAGTTGGAGTTATATCCCCACATCAAGTCATACATAACAGTAGTCTGGTTATATCCGGACATTGGCATATTGTCACTGTCTGTACGATAATAGTTCACTTTGGAATTAAATTGTATCCATTTATTGACAGGTGATTCAAATGAGAAGGAATATGACTGTTTGTCATAACCTGTATTTGGTAAAATCCATTTGTTCTTGATGTCAGTCATTGAGAATCTTACATTCTGTCCTTTCCCGTTACTTCCACTGACTGCGATACTGTTATTATAGGTTACTCCAGAACGGAATATACCTGTAAACCAGTCATCCTGATAGACAAAGGGAGTTTTTGATATTTTCCCTGTTGCCCAATCTTTTCCTACATATTGATAACGAAGTTTGTCAGCACCAAATTTTTCTCCCCATGCATAACGGGAAAGATTTCTTGCGGGATTGTCGGTAGAGCCTGTCTGATCTGATGTCAGAGTCCAGAAACAGTATTCATTAAGGCCCATATCACTGCCAGAACCATATTCTTTCTGGAAAGAAGGCCAGTAACTTGCATTTTCTACTGCAACAGAAGAAGAGAAGGTAACACCGATACCTTTATTTGAACGACCTGATTTTGTGGTTATAACTACAGCACCGTTAGCGGCACGTGAGCCGTAAAGAGCTGTTGCGGCAGGGCCTTTCAGTACAGATACAGACTCTATATCATCAGGATTAATATCGCTGGCACCGTTACCAAAGTCTACAGGGAAATCGGCACCTGAGTTTGTATATCCACTACTTGATGTAGTAGCTGTTGTACCAGACCTGATTGGAACTCCATCTACAACAAAGAGTGCTTCATTATTACCATAGTTGAGAGATTGGTCACCACGAAGAGTTACGCGCAGCGAACCTATCGGACCTGAATTAGCACCGCTGAATGTAAGTCCGGCCACTTTTCCTGACATACCGTTCAACCAGTTGCTAGACATGGCCTGAGTTATTTCAGAATTGTCAACTTTTGTTACAGCATATCCTAAAGATTTCTGTTCGCGAGTTATACCCAAGGCTGTTACGACCATCTCCCCCAACTGATGTGCGGAAAATTCGAGGTTTACATTAATAATGCTCTGTTTTCCTACAACTACGCTTTTTGTCACGTAACCTACACACACATATTCCAGAGTCTGGCCAACATTGGCTTTTATGCTGTATGTGCCATTGACGTCTGTTGCAATCCCACGTGTGGTACCTTTAGCCATGACAACACACCCAATTACAGGCGTTTTCCCGTCTGACTCATAAACAGTCCCAGTAATATTGACCTGCTGAGCCCAAAGTTGCAATGCAAACATGGAGATCGAAGCCAAAATAAAGAACTTTTTAAAGTAATTTTTTAGATTCATAGAATAAAATATTAGATGATTTGATTTATTTTCATATGTATGATTATTCCATAGAGGTCTTAAACTCCTTTGGACGAGTCATGGTTTCGGAATATACATTTCCATAGCGGTCTGTAAGCTTTATAGAAAGCGTAGAATTTGGGCTAGAAGCAGTTACCTGAAAAATATGAGTGGAATTACCTGTAACAAATGAAGATGTAGGTTCTGCATTGACGTTAAGACGCTGCATTTCATAAGAGATAATGTGCAAAGGGTCTTTTGCAGTAACACGAGTGACTGGAAGGTTTACGCCATTTTCCTTTACCTCCAATGAGCATGAGCTATCATAGTTGAAGACATTTATCAGCACAATGTTGCTGTTGCTTTGCACAAAATACTCTCCAGCATAGGTAGGAATCATTGCCTTGTATGTGTCATTTGCACCTGGTGCAAATCTTGCAGCAGTTATTTCAATAGTGTTTCTGTCATATGTGCGGAATTGTTTATTTTTATCGTATCCTATACCTTTATATCGGTATTTGATATTTCTGTCAGAGACTTCAAATATTCCATAACCGCCAGGAGAGCCATCAGTACAGATATGATTTCCGGCATAGCCGGTTTTCCCTGTCCACCACCATGTAGCACATACAGCAGCAATGTTGTTCTCATACATATTGCCGGATATTTCCACATTGCGGTTCACATGAGTATGACCTGAAATGAATCTGACATTTGAGAATTCATTAAGAGCAGCTTTGATTTCTGTACTGTTGGTGAGTGAGTAGAGTGGAACATGAAATGCAACAACTACCGGAGTGGATTTGTCTGTGATTTCAGCCAGATCCTTTTTGAGCCAGCTCATCTGATCAGCAACAACCACTTCATTATAGTCCCTGTCTCCTATCTTGCCTTGGGTGCCGTTTGCATTTAGATATTGAACATCATCAAGGATAACATAGTGAACCTTACCTAGGTTAATCGAGTAATATGTAGGCCCTACTACCTGCTTATAAGTAGATTCGGCTAGGAAATCGTATGCTTTATATGGATCATTGTCATGGTTGCCCATTGTGTTGAAAATCTGAAATCCAATACCATCAATTTCATTAACATAATTAGGAAGAGAGTATGAATTCTCATACCAATAGGCATCCCAACTCATGTCGCCCAAAGTCAGCCCATAAACTTTTGTCCCAGATGCTTTTAGCTGACTTGCATAAGATGAGACTTCTGAATAAAACCCATTTTTAAATTGTGAAATATCGTTGTTTCTATTCGCTAAATGCATGTCTGCCATCGCAATAACAACATAGTTATTATTGTTTGCTTCAACAAGTTCAAAGTCACGCTGGTCAATAACACTCACAGTGCTTGTCAAGGATGCATAGAATTGTGGCAGTTTATTTTTAGTTGCGACTTCATAATTGGAAGGCACTGATATGAAAACATATCCGTTTTTCTTTTGGGACTGGAGATAATATATACCCTCCGCATTCGTCTTGGTCACCTCATATCCATCAGAGACAACAACATTTGGGATTCCCTTTCCATTACAATAAACTATACCTTTAATATTTTTACCTGTGACATCAGGAATATTACTTACTGCTTGTATGCTTATTACGGTGGTTCCGAGAGAAATCTCCTTGCTTCCTCTTACAGCTTTAATATTATATGTTCCAGAACTGATACTGGAGCCGATATTGATAGTCACACCTTCACTTGTAACATTACCGACTGTAAAATCAAATTTTACCCCCACATTTGTGGAGGAGGTAAAAACCAACTTGTCACCAACAGCAAATCCTTTGCCTGAGATAGCTACATCAGAATTCAATGTAACAGAGATTGTTCCCGGTATTGAAACGCCAGTAAGTTTAAATGTATCAGTCGGGTTTGGCTCCGAATTGTCATTTTTTGAGCATCCGACAATAAGCAATCCACTTACTAACAGAAGATTGATTATTAAAATTATCCTTTTAAGTCTTTTCATATATTATTCAGGCCATTTTAAATTAAAGTATTTATCCTTCGATTGCAGCACACGCCGCTTTCTCTTTTTTCCATGTTGTTGCAGAGAATAGTGCAGCCAGAATACTGCCTATAATGAATATCCAGAAAGTACCGTTCCATCCTAGTTTTACATTACTAGCTACAGCACCTATCAATACTTTAGACAACAATGCATCACCAATCAGATAGCCAAACAAGCCTACAAATCCCGCTGCTGTTCCTGCAGCATTTTTTGGAACAAGATTTACTGCCTGAACACCAATAAGTGCAACCGGTCCATAAATAAAAAATCCAATGGAGATAAGAGCAGTATAGACTACAGCAACTCTTGTTGCTACAAGATCAAAAGCAAACACATCTGAAAAAAAGGCTGCTACCGGGGCTGCTTTCCAATATAAAATAACGGACACCAACACAAGTAACATATATATTACATTTGCAGGAGCACATCTTCCTTTGAATAATTTTGATGATATCAATCCACATAAGATTGTTCCAGGTATTCCGGCATAATTGTGTAGCGAAAATGCCAGATTGCTTTCATTTGGAGTCAACAGTCCCGATTCCTGACAGTATGTCGGAGCCCAGTCTCCAATTCCATATCTCACAAGATAGACAAATATATTTGCCAATGCTATAAGCCATAGTATCTTATTCTTAAATACATATTTTATAAACAGTTCCTTAAGTGGAATTTTCTCCCCTGGATTTGCATCTTTTTTAGCGGATAAATCGTTTCTATGCTTGTCAATAGGTGGCAAGCCGCATGATTGTGGTGTATCTCTCAAAGCCCACCAGCAAAATAGTGCAATTATCAATGCCACAGCAGCAGGGAATATAAAAATTGCCTTCCAGCTTTGAATGACAGTAACTCCTGATGCGTCAGCAACAAAAAAACCACCCATCAAAGCGACTCCTGCAGTTGCCAATATACCAAGGGATCCGCTTCCGAAGGTATGCGATGTATTCCATATGGACATTTTGAAACTTCTCTCGTTTTGAGAAAACCAATGCACCATTATTCTACCACATGGAGGCCACCCCATTCCCGACAGCCATCCTATTATTAGCATAAAAACAAAAATAATGGCAACAGAGCTTGTTGCGAAAGGGAACAATCCAACGGACATCATCAGCAAGGACGAAAGAATCAATCCAATCACAAGGAACTTACGGGCATCAGACCTGTCAGAGAATGCACCCATTATAAATTTACTGAATGCGTATGCGATTGAAATGGCCGATAATGCTATACCAAGTTCCAACTTTGTATAACCCAGCCCTCCTTCCGCAATAGGCTTAATCATTCCCGGTATTGCCAAAGAGAGGTTTTTCCTGACAAGATAGTAACCTGCATACCCTAGAAATGCACCTAAAAATACTTTTAACCTCATTTTTTTATACTCTGAGGCAATTTTCTCCTTAGGCAATAATGGCTTAGGAGCAGGCGGATCTAAAAAATTTGACATAAATTTTAACTAAATATTTTACTGTAAATGTAATTCCAAACAAGGTTTAGGGCGTGCAAATTAGCCAAAATGCAGCAAATTCTTAACTAATTTATCTAATTATATAATTAGCAGCTGTCTCCTTGAAGCTTCTTACCTGACTTTCAATCCATGATTTATCATACCCCAGTTCAGCAGCAATAACCTCCGCTACCTTATCAGCAGCTTCCATTGCAGCTCTAGCATCTACAAACAGCATCCTGACGCGGCGAGCAAGCACATCCTCTACGCTTCTTGCCATCTCTTCGCGTACAGACCATACAACTTCAGCAACTGTATATTCATAATCCGGATGTATCTTGGCAGCCATTTCACGATTTTCCTTCATCAACCTTAGAATTTCAGCCATATCAGAACCATAAACATATAAATGATCATTCAAATCTGGTTTTGGTCTATAACCATGAATACGATGGCTTTTGGAAACGCATTTCCTTGCAGGGAGCAAATTAAGGCTTATTGCTTTGTCAACAGTGTCTTCTGCCATTCTACGGTAAGTAGTCCACTTACCTCCTGTAATTGTAATCAGATTATTATCTGACACGAATATCTTGTGGCTTCGTGAAATCTCTTTAGTGCTTTTACCATCTTTCTTTGGAGCCGCTAAAGGCCTTTGACCTGCAAACATAGAAAGAATATCCTTCTTCTCAGGTTTCGGTACCATGTAAAGGCCTGCAGTATTAAGAATGAAATTGATCTCTTCTTCCAGAGGAATAGGTTCCAGCTCTGATACTTCCCTAACAATATCGGTTGTCCCTACTACAACCTTGTTGTGCCACGGAACTGCGAACAATACACGTCCGTCAGAAGTGGAAGGTATCATTAATGCAGCATCACCTTTAAGGAATTTTTTATCAAAAACAAGATGGACACCTTGACTTGGTTTTACCATTCTATGATCAGACTTTTCATCCATCTGAAGAATATCATCTACAAAACAACCGGCAGCATTAATAATTGACTTTGCTGCAATTTTGAATTGTTTGCCAGACTCCTGATCTTTTACAATGACACCGGCAACTTTCCCTTTTTCATTATGGAACATGTTCTCCACCCTCATATGATTGATGGCGCATCCTCCATTTTCCACACATGTCTGAGCAAGATTTATAGCCAATCTTGAATCATCAAATTGCCCATCATGATATATCACACCTCCTTTAAGTCCATTAGACTTAATTGTAGGAAGTAATTTAATAGTTCTTTTCTTTGAAATGAAAAGCGACCTCCCTATACTTAGCCCTCCCCAAGATAAAATATCGTAAAGTGTCAATCCACAAGTGTATAAGAAATTGTCGAATATTGAATAATTAGGAATGACAAATATCTGATCCTTTACAAGATGTGGCGCATTATGTTTCAATCGCCCCCTTTCATTCAAAGCCTCTCTCACAAGGTCAACTTCTCCTTTCTGCAAATAACGGACTCCACCATGCACCAATTTTGTGCTTCTGCTTGAGGTACATTTAGCAAAATCATGTTGTTCAAACAGTGCTACGGAATACCCCCTTAAAGCAGCATCTACAGCCACACCTAGACCTGTTGCACCACCTCCAATAACAACCATGTCCCATACCTTTGATTCATTGGATATTTGCTTAATCAACTCTTCTCTTTTCATGTAATTAACGTTTTATAAATTCTTCTTTTCGTAAGCAATCTTAATAATTTTCGAAACAAATTTAGATGATATATTTTATAAATCAAAATAAGGTGTGTTATTTATCTTTCGTTTTGATGTTTTACATCTATCTTTTTAATCAAACCTTTTCATTTCAAAAGCTCTCACTGCAAATATCCGCTTATGTTTGCATAATTTTTCCATTTCAAAACAAAATACTATATTTACAATAAAATATTCTTATTTTATGGCCAAGACTCCTCAAAATCCGAATTCCAACATTCTTAATGAAAGACACGAGTATATCCTGGAAATGCTCCGAAAACAAAGTTCCGTTTCCGTAACTACTTTCGCCAGTCAGCTGAATGTATCCGAAGTCACTATAAGAAAAGATCTGAGTTATCTGGAATCTTTGAATATGCTATATCGTGCTCATGGATTTGCAATCCTCATTAACCCATATATCAACGATAGGCACGTTAATGAAAAAGAGAAGATAAACACCGAAAAAAAACGTGCAATTGGAATAAAAGCTGCATCTATGATTACAGACAATGACTCTGTAATCATAGCATCAGGTACAACCGTGCTCTCGCTTGCCAGAGAGATAAAAGTTACAAGCCACTTGACAGTTGTGACTGCAGCGGTCAATGTTGCGGCAATCTTGTGCCGGGATAAGAACATAGATGTAATTCAGCTCGGGGGGATACTGAGAAACAGCTCCGTATCTGCTGTTGGCCCATTTGCGGAAAAGATGATGCCGGAGTTCTCCTGCAGTAAGCTTTTCATTGGAGTTGACGGATTCGATACTACATATGGGCTTACAACAACCAATCTGATGGAAGCCAACTTGAACAGGATGATGATCAAAGCAGCTCAAAAAATCATTGTACTTGCCGATTCTTCTAAATTCGGCTTACGTGGCTTTAGTAAAATATGTGATGTATCTGAAATAGACCAGGTTATTACAGATGATGGAATACCACAGCACTACATCGAAGAGCTCAATGATTTGGGAATAGAGGTTACAATCGTCAGGGAATAATTTATAGGATATAGTTATACCCTTGGTATTATTCTATTTCGGGTTTGATTTATTTTCCCGTATCTTCCACTCTCCGGTATGGAAACGAACCTTGGGATCCCTTACGTCATTGCAACGTACAATTACAGCATCGCCCTGCTTTTCCCAGTATTCTTTTACTGTCAGGCCGCTCATCGGGCCATCCTCCTTTCCCCTTACAGTCACATCATCAGGGTTTACAACCAATTTAAGGCCAACAGATTTGTTGATCATATCCATATCTCCTCTGCTGTTACCACCAACCAGTAATGGGCGGACCTTTATGAATGTCGGGATGGTATTTGCTTTCCCATCATCCTGAGGAATAGGCATTACAATTTCGTCAGTTAACCTGTCATCTACAATGACAGATTTAGCGCCAACTATGTTTACATCTGGAATTCCCAGTTCAACAGCCATGAATTTCTGATATAAATATTCCGGCGATGCTGTCAGGATCCACACTTCAAACCCATATACCTTAAGATTGTCAATAAGAGCCTTCATCTCAGGATAAAATTTTCCTTGATATGAATTCAGGTAGCATTTATAGCCCATTTCAGCCACATCTTCTGTTTTCATTCCTGCCAGGAAATGAACTCTATCCTCTACATATGGTTTCCCAACATTATTACCATCTGCAACCATTTCATTCAGGATTTTCATCTTTGCTACAGAAAGGCTGTCTGTTTTCCCTTTGTAAACATTATCAGCATATTGATACAGTGCCTCATCTGCCAGATAATGAGGAACCTGACCAAACACAGTTCCGTCACCATCAAAAACAGCAACTTTTCTTCCCTTCAGCATTTTAGTGGAATCCAAGAATGATTTAATGCGCGCATTGATCTGAGGGGACCAACCACTTATGTTCTTGTACTGCTGAGAAAAAGAAATGTTGTTAAATTGAAGAAGTAGCAACATAATAATAAAGAGTCTGCAAAAGTTAGAAAAGCGATGTTTCATCTCTATAAAATTTTATTAACACCAAGAGGTTGTAGTTTTCGCAAAAGTAACGCTTTTGCTTCGAAATAAATAATTTTTAAGGTAAATTATCTGAAATTATTTTCGATTTGAACATTTATTAATTTTGATCCGCAGAAATTATCTCAAAACTTTAATCTTCTATTCTCTGAATCAAAAATTGGATTGGCAATAATATCATTAGGAAAAACGACATTCCCCCCGTTGTAGTCCAAATCCATACCTGAAGATTCCAAAATCACTCTTCTGGTAAAAGTTGCACAATTAAAAGTAGAGTCAACCTTTTTGCTAAAAAGTGAATAGTGTCTGTCTGTGTATTGCTGGATTACTTTAATGAGCTTTCCCCTCTCCTCTTTCGTGAGTTTAGTCTTAAGCAAGAATCTTCTTCCCATAAAACGGGTGCCAAAATTTTCCCGGGCCCTATTCACGCTAACATTATTAGTCCAGCCAAAAGGATGCCTTCTAAACAATCTCGCTTCCGCAATCTCAATCCCTCCCAGATTTTGATCCTTTGTTGAAAATGTGCCACCTTTAACAATAATCCCCATATGTCCAGTAAATCCTCCCCAAAAATATTTGGCGCTACCAAAAGCAAGGTTTGAGTTTACACGGGCAAGAATGTCTCCCGGTTCAGCAACAATTATTTTCTCCTCTTCAAATGACGATATAAACTTACTGGTCTGCAATGCTGTTATCCAGATAAAAATCAAAGATAAGATTATCAGAGTTAAGTATTTAACAATCTTCATCTATCGTCTTAATCTAAGTTTAGTCAGACTCATAAGCGTATGCAACAGACTGGTTCATCAGGTTATTGAACACAAGAGTCTTTTTAAACTCTCTCAAAGTATTATTTAACAGATTTCCGCTCATAATAAAATCATCATCTAAACTTTGAGCCAGAAAATAGTCTCTTAATTTAAAATACTCTGCATACTCTGAATCACCAGGAAAGCCTGCAGGAACTTTTTTTAATGCATTTCTTCTGTCAAGAGTGAAATTCCTTGCGATATTTACTGCTTCCACAAATTTATTTCCGTTTAAAAGAATCTCCTCGCGTATACTTTTGATTACTTTTTGATCTGGACAGTAAATTCCAGTGCTTAGCATATGTCCACCTATATAGTCTGCACCTTGTGCTTCAATATGAAAATAATAGCCAGAATACCCTCCTTTTTTACCATGAGGAGCAATAAAAGCACCCATGTGTGTCTTATAGGGCAATTTATTATTGGAAAAACGTATATCCCGGTAAATTCTGTATGTACAGTCCTTAATTGTAAGATTTTTTATATTTTGGTCAAAAGCTGAAATGCCTGCAATCAACTCTTGAGTAAAGGAATTAAATACTTCAATGGCAGCCTGATATTCCGATTTATGTTCTTCGAACCATTGACGGTTATTGTTTTGTTGCAGGTCGTTTAAGAATGATATTACTTGTTTCATTTGTGTCAAAATTGATAAATCACCGGTATAAATATAGCATTTTTTAGGATAATTATCTTTCCATTGAGGTCAAAGCAAAAAAAAAAGCGTCCGGTGATTTCTCATCGGACGCTTT
>CAZHLJ010000005.1:0-214867 GCA_964533215.1 uncultured Muribaculaceae bacterium | reverse complement strand
TGTTTCACTTTTACTATATTTGTAGGGTAACGATGTATAAAACACTTTTACGTTATGGCCAACCTTAAAAAAGACGAAAATGCCAACAATAGAGATAGTTTCAATCGACTCGACAGGACTTAATATACGACAGGATGACTTTGACGTTGCAACAATTGAGGAGAACAAAGTTGTAAGCCATCGAGGACTATTTTATAAGTTTCTCAAAAAGCAAAAAGGAGTAATTGTACACATTGGGGGTACAGAATGTAAGAGTCCAGACTATGCGTTTTATGGAGGAGGACTTATTGACTGGGATTTTGAACCATGCGAGATTTTTATACCAGAATTTGATCCGACAGACCCGACAGACAATCGTGGGGCTTGACAACAATTTCGGTTTAAGTTTCATGACCAATACAAAGACGATATTAATAGATTGCTTGAGATTGCACTTGACGGTTCGCCAATAAAGAAAGTTTATTTTTTGACAGACTATCAATTTGGACCAGAAGAGGGCAAGACAGAAATAATTTATACAATCGACGATTTCTGGGAAAGACACAATTCTCAAGGACTGAACTTTAATACAATGTATGAACTGTATGGACGATAGAAAGGCAGGCCATAACAAAAACTATATGTCAATTGGGGTTTCGGTGCGGACAACAAAGTTCGTAGCCCGCAACAACGGCATCGGGGTTCGACAGGAAAGCAACCCGCAATCCCCAACTGCATATAGTTCCGTCCATTATGCACAAATTAAACAACTCAACTATAATAAATATGAGCAGACCAATTATTCCTAATTTAAGAACCTGGCCACGTAATCTTAGTACTCTGCAAGGCGGAGGACTTTCGACATTACAGGGTGGCGGAATGTCTACCTTACAATATGGTGGAGCATCAACACTACAGTACGGAGGTTTATCAACACTTCAATATGGCGGAATGTCAACCTTGCAATATGGTGGACTTTCGACGCTACAATACGGAGGACTTTCGACGTTACAGTATGGAGGCTTATCGACATTGCAATATGGCGGTTTATCTACTTTACAATACGGAGGACTTTCCACTTTAGAAGGAGGAGGAATGTCAACTTCTCCTAGAAATGTTTATAGGAGCAACATCCCGCCTTGGCCATATTTTGTGAGAGAATTAGAAGCACGAGGTTATAATTGGGCATCTGATATGATAAGACAACATTTACCGGACTTTTTATGGCCAGAAAATTTCTTTGGTTATAGATAGTTTTTAAAATCTGTGCATAACAAAAACTATATAGCAATTGGGGTTTCCGTGCGGACAAACAAACGTACAGCCCGCAATAACGGCGGTGTGGCTCGACAGGAACAAAGCCCGCAATCCCCAACTGTATATAGTTCCTTCCGTTGGCAGCAAGAATCGCATTCTTCATTATTAGTTGAATTATGAAAGATTATTTTTCAATAGATAACTTGGCTGATATTTTTGAAAAAAAAATCAGTACAAAGAAGTCAAAGGGCATTGATAAAAGGCGTCCCGTCGATTTTTCAAAAATAAAAGAAAATGAATTTCAATTGATAAGTGATCGAGTGAAAAATGGAAATTATTCTTTTAGTCCTTATCTAGAAATATTGAAAATAAAAGGGCGGAATAAGTATCCTAGAGTTTTAGCATCTCCAACTGTAAGAGATAAGTTAGCACTAACAGCATTGAAAGAATATCTACATGACGTTTTTCCTGAATCAGTGCCAAATAAACTGCCCAATTCAATTGTTCATCAAATTAAGAGTGATATCAGTTATGGTAAGTACCGCTATTTTTATAGAACAGATATTTCTGGATTTTATAGTTCAATAAATAGAGGCAAGTTAATCTCAATTATTAAGCGTAAGATTGACAATGAATTTATGCTTAGTTTGATTGTAAAAGCAGTCGATAATGAGACAATTCCAAGTAGTGTTTCAAAACAGTATAGAAGAGATTTTTTTGAAGATAAGGGGGTGCCTCAGGGTTTGCCAATTTCAAATATCCTAGCTCAAGTATATCTCCATCATATTGATTTGTTCTTTGAAAGTAAAGATATTTCATACTATAGATACGTTGATGATATACTAATTCTTTCCGAAAAGCCAATTCTGTCGAATAAGTTGATACTTAAATACTTACTATGTAGATTGGATTTGAAGATTAATATTTCAAAAACTGAAAGTGGCTTACTTTGTAATGATTTTGATTTTTTGGGTTATCAGTTCTCAAATTTAAAAGTTACTTTAGCAGAATATCAGGTTGCAAAATTTATTTCTCGTATAACTGGAAAAATTACATGGTACAAAAGAGGTGTTGAGAATCCTGAATCTAGACCGGATTGGTTGGTCTCAAACTTGAAACTTTATCAAGATGTTTTTATAGATGAACTAAATGAGAAAATTACAGGTTCAATCTCTGAAAACAAAAAATATGGTTGGCTTTTTTATTTTATTGAAATAGATGATCTTTCACTTTTGTATAAGATTGACTCAATCATTTGTGGGTTCTTTTCAAATATTAATTCATTTGATAATAAGCCCCCTAAAAATCTTAAAAGTATTGTAAAAGCATATTTTGATATTAAGTATAACAAATCAGCTAAGTACATACATAACTATAACAATTACAGTACAATAAATGAGAAGCGAAATTTTTTGGTGTATCGAGGTAAAATAAACCCTGCAAGCGAGTATTCCGAGGTACAAATTGTAAGACTTTTTAATAAGTATAGAAGTCAGAGAATAAGCATACTTGAGAAAGATATTGGATATTATTGATGGCTGCTTTCCTTGAAAGAGGAGACCTATTATTTAGGTATTTGTAAACTAACATCTTGTAATTTGCAAGATTTTTAATCCTTTTAGGATATACTAACTAATTACAAGCAGCCATCAATATCTTTTTTCTGAAAAATAATTTTGAAAAATAATATGGATACAATTGAAGCTACATATGATAGGATATGGAAAACAAGAGGAGCAAGATTTATGGCTCACTCAAATTATCTGATTCAAAACAATTATTCGACTTTTACAGTTGGAATTTTATCTGTTTATGTGATAGTTTTAAGCTTCACATTCATTAGTCCAACATTGTCAGCGAAGTTTTATGCTGGTGATTTGAACCTAGTCATTTTGGCTGCTTCACTTGTTACTTTAGTTTTTAGTCAATTAGAGAGTTCTAAAGACTACAAACTAAAAGCCGACAAAATGCACAGAAACGCAATGGAGCTCTCAGATATTTATTATGAAATGCAAGCGATTTATTTTTCAAATGATGATTTGAATGAACGAATAAAAAAAACTGAGTTAGTGCAAAGAAAGTATAATTTAATTATTCAAAAGTGTGATGAGAATCATCATACATATGACTTTGATATGTTTTTATTGAAAAATTGTAAGAAACAAAAATTTGAAAAAGGGAATCATTTAAATTACGTAGCAATATCTCTTAAGAATACTTTCTTAAGATTGCATTATTATTTTAAGATTCGATGGCGTTTTTTTGCATGGGTATTAGTGCCAATTTTTGTTTTTATTCTTGTTACTATTATATAAAAAGGCCTGCCCCTAACATCAACCAAACTTCATGCGCCTGACGGCGCACGCCGTCAGGTTGTAACCGCTAGCTGTCATTATTGAGAGCGTACCCAAATATTTTACTTATATTCAAGATTATGGAAACCACTACTTTTCTTAATGATGTACTTAACTTTCTTAAAGGGAGTACTTTTTCTCAAATTGTTGGAATAATTGCTATTCTATTGTCAATATATTTTTACAGAAAAAGCAAAAAAAGTCGAACTCCAACCTATATAATTAGAACAATTAATCTAATTAAAGAGAAGATTCAGAAAATCGAAACGGTACAAATTAGATATTCTGGTGAGATAATTAATAACCTTTCTATTTCGAAGATTGCATTTTGGAATGACGGAAAAGAAACCATAAACTCATCTGATGTCGCACAAAAAAAACCGATAATAATTAAAATCAATGAGGAATTTGAGATCCTTGATGCTGAAATTATATTCAATAAAAATGAAGCTAATGATTTTAAAATTACTATCTCAGAAGATCACAAGTATATCAGTGTTACTTTTGATTATTTCGATTTTGAAGAGGGATTTGTACTCCAAGTGTATCATACAGGAAATGACAGTGAGGATTTAGTTGTTGAAGGTCAGATTAAGACAGTAAAAATGATTGTTAGAAAGGATATATCAAAAGCCTTATTTCCATTTGTTTCTTCAACAAAATCAAATAAAAAATTTTTAGGTACCGTAAATAAGAAGACAGTAAAAGCTGTAATAGGATGGGGTTACTTTATATTCTGAGTTTTTCTAACTATATTTTATCCAGTATTTTACTTATTGAAAATTCCAATTTCTGAGCCTGCAGATCCAAACAAATACTCCTTATTTATGCATATATTTTTCATCATTTTTGGATTAATGTATAGTTGGATGGGTTATCATTCAATTAGAAGACATATTCCAAAGGGGTTCAATGTTTTTGATGATGAGATGTAACTAATAAAAAATAACGGCAGTTAATAAATAGGACTTTATGTGGCACGCAGTACTCAACTTGGTGTCCATATTGAACTACATCCCCGGCCGTTTCGCTATGGACTTATCAACTTTTTTCAGTTTGCGATTTTATATTTTATGGGCCAAATCAGGCAGTCAATCCCTAATGGGCATAAGTTGGGTATAAGTTTTTTCCCGGATTCTTGTCACTAAAAATTTACATTTCTTGGACAAGTTGGCATTTCCCGGTTATTAGTTTACTCCGTACAAAAGCTACGCCATCCACTACAAAAATGCAGATTGCTAAAGAGTATTCTGATCTTATTTTAGTCTGGCTAATTGCTGCGAATACATAATAGTAGGAGATCTTATCCGCGACATCTCTTATATCCTATGCATGGCTCCCTGCTTGCAATAAGGACTTAGACATGCATCAAAACCGGTAATGAATATTCCGGAGCATCGTGTATAATACTCCCGCAAAATCAGACCACAGGAGAAATTTCTCAAATTATATAAATATCGCAACTTTGAGGAAATTTGTTTACAGAAGGTCAGCCAAGTTTTATTATCATTATATTATCTGTCTAAATATAACTGGCTATCAAATGCTAACAGCATTATTTATACTACATTTGTAGTTTAACGAAATAGCCAATCAAATGAATAAATCCATGAACACTTATGTTTGTCCTGTTGAGGTAGCGGGGATGCTTGATAATAAGTTTCGTAAACTTTTTCATAACCCTCAGAAGATATTAAAACCATACATAAAAGAGGGTATGGTGGTTTTAGATTTAGGTTGTGGTCCGGGATTCTTCTCGGTAGAAATTGCAAAGCTGCTGAATAAGTCAGGGAAAGTAATATGTGCAGATCTTCAGGAAGGGATGCTGGATATTGTCAGAGAAAAAATAAAAGGGTCGGATAATGAGATCCTTTTTCAGCTTCATAAATGTGATGGCGACTCAATCAATTTATCTTCGAGTGTCGATTTTGTACTGGCGTTTTATATGATTCACGAGGTTCCGGATCAGGTCAGACTTTTTGATGAATTAAAATCAATCTTGTCGCCAAATGGGCAGATTCTGATAATTGAGCCTAAGTTTCATGTTTCAAAGGGGTCATTTAATGCAATGATCGGGAATCTTAATGATATCGGATTTGAGGTGATTGAAACTCCAAATGTTCTGTTTAGCCGGTCAATATTGGTAAAAAGTAAAAAAATCGTTTAAAACTTTACCCGACTTTATCAAAAACACACTAACTTGCAGCTAGTTAAACAAACACGCCTAATCTTAATCACAAACAATGAAAGCTAAGTGCCTTTTATTCAGAATTTTAGTACTGACTTTATTTATTACCAGTACGAATTCTCTTTTCTCTTCACCTGGTAAAACCAACAATACAGTTAATAATGATGCTGTTGTGGGTTTAATTGAGAGGATCATTCCAGGTAAATCTGACAATTTTATTTTAGAGACGATTCCGGCCGAAAACAACCAAGAGGTTTTTGAGCTTGAGAGCATGAATGGTAAAATAGTATTGCGGGGTAGCAGCAGTCTGTCGCTTACCCGGGCATTCAACTGGTATTTGAACCATTACTGTAACACCTCTGTATCTTGGTATAAGGCTGAACCGATCGATGTCCCGTCAGTTTTACCGGATGTAACGCAAAAGGTTCGGAAATCATGTCGTTTCGAAAAAAGGTTTTTCTTAAATTATTGCACATTCGGATATACAACTCTTTGGTGGCAGTGGGACGATTGGGTGCGGTTTATCGACTGGATGGCGTTGAACGGAATAAATATGCCTTTAGCTATTACCGGCGAGGAGTATATATGGCAAAAAGTCTGGAAAAAATTCGGTATGACCGATGAAGAGATCCGCGCTTTTTTCACAGGTCCGGCACATCTTCCTTGGCATAGAATGGGCAACCTGGACGGATGGTTAGGCCCATTACCACAGTCATTTATAGATCAGCAGTTTGAACTTCAGAAGAAAATCCTCAAACAGGAGCGATCGTTTGGAATGACTCCGGTACTACCGGCCTTTGCAGGGCATACACCCAAAGCCATAGAGAAGAAATATCCTAAAATAAAGTTGACATCACTGGGTTCATACACAACCGGGGATCAGTACAATGCATACTTCCTTAATCCTATGGAGCCTCTTTTTGTGGAAATACAGAAAGAGTATATCAAAGAGCAAACAAAGTACTTTGGCACCGATCACTATTACGGGACAGATCCTTTCAACGAAATGGATCCACCGAGTTGGGAACCTGATTACTTAGCCTCTGTATCAAGAACTATCTATAAGGGAATGTCTGAAATAGACAAAGATGCTGTTTGGGTTCAAATGGGTTGGACATTCTACTACGATAGAAAGCATTGGACAAATCCGCGCCTTGAGGCTATGATCAAGGCTGTTCCAAAAGATAAGATGATGCTTCTCGATTACTTTTGCGAGAACACCGAGATTTGGAGAACCACCGATGCGTTTTTTAATGCTCCGTATATATGGTGCTATCTGGGGAATTTTGGCGGTGGCACACAAATGGCAGCCCCTTTGAAAAAGGTTGCAAAATTATTGACTGATACCGAAAACGACGATAACAGAAGACAAATGCTTGGTATAGGATCGACTCTGGAAGGTTTTGGAGTAAATCGTTTTATGTTTGAGTGGTTATTCGAGTACGCATGGGACAAATCCGCAGCAAACACCAACGAATGGACTACAGAATATGCCCGTTCACGTGCCGGGCAAGCTGATCCTATTGCAGAAGATGCATGGAGACGGTTGGTGAATGTTGCTTACGATCAGCTTGTTTCAGGAGTCGGTCTAGGCAATACAATTGAGATGAGGCCAAGGTTCGAGGGTAATGCGAATTATACCAGAAGAGGAGTTTATGATTATCAGAAACTTGCCGATATTTTTGGGCAAATGCTCCTTGCCAATCAAAAGACACTATCCAATCCTCGTTATCAGTACGATTTGGTTATGGTTTGCAGGCAAGTTCTGGCCAACTTAAGCTATCCCGTAAGGAATAAGGCTTTTGAGGCATATAAAGCCAAAGATATCGATCAGTTCAATAAGTACGCTTCGCTGTTTATCGAAATCACAAATGATGTTGACAGAATAGTTGCCACACGGCCGGAGTTCTCCTTGAACAACTGGATCAATGCTTCTCACAAATTTGAGGCAGCAGACGCCCCAAAATCATACTTCGAGAAGAATGCCAAAGTCCTTGTTACCACCTGGGGTCAACAGGGTAACGGATTAATCGACTATGCGGCAAGAGATTTTAGCGGGCTAATAAACTCTTATTACAAAAAGCGTTGGGAGATCTTCTTTGACGATGCCAGAAAATCGCTTAAGGATTCGACTCCGTTCGATCAGAAATCGTTTGATCAGAAAATAGCCGGATTTGAATGGAATTGGTGCGAGTCTGAATATAAAGAGAGTCCTGTAGCCGTTGAAAATTCAAGTCAATTAGCAAGGGAACTTTACACAAAATATATCAGATATTTTTCACTTTTCTCTGAACAATAGATTTATTTAAAAACAGATACTAAACATAAAAAGAGGGAAGAAAGGTATTTTTGTTCCCTCTTTTTTATATCTTTTGCTATTAACTATATTTATAAAAGCTCAGCTATAAGCAGCATCTGTTTTTTAGCTTATTTTCTGAAGCGTTTTTCGGAAAAAGGCTGAGGACCGTTCAACGACCAAAGGGAGGCGTTCCGCAAGCCCCGAAAAACACAAAGAAAAAAGCGTTAAAAAAACAGCGTTGCTATCGGTGAGCTTTTATAAGAAGTAATAGCTAATGTGTATCTAACAAGAGAGGCTTTAGCATCTGTTTTTTACCACTCATTAAGCTTTATGAACTCATTTCCGGTAAGATGAGCATAGATAAGCGCATAAAGATTATGAAAGTACTGCTCAACCGATATTTTTGCCAGCGGAGCAAGAATTGAATTATCTTTTTCGTTGAATATCCCTGTCTTCACCTGGGCGAATTTGTATCCCACGATACCCTCTATTCCACCGGTTACACCTTCATTAATCGATGTAATTACAGGATTGTAGATTTTGATACGACCATCAGCATATATCATTTCTAACACATATCTGATAGTTGCTCTTGAACCTTTGCTTACCTGTATTCCGTTTGCAACCTCAATTTCAAACTTTTGAACAGGGCCCAGTTTATAGCACGAACCGGCAGATGTGTGATAACCACAGATATGGGTTTTAAAAAACCCGTTAACAAGTTCTTTGGAATAGCCTTTATCGCAGTACAATTCCTTTAGATAATCCATGGGTAAAAGAGTCTCTACATTGTAATCACGGTTGAAAAGATTGAAAAGGGAGGTCATTGCCTGAGATAGCTGTTCTCTGTTCAATCCCGGGGTTTCATACGCAATATAACTGTTCCCGGTCGAATTGGAAACTCCCGAAGGATTTAGCGTAAAGCATACCAAACTGTCGCTTATTTTCCACGCAGCAGGGTTATCTGTAGACTTCTCTTTGCATACTTTCAAAATATCTTCAGTCATAGTGTTCATATACCCTGCAAAGCTCTCAAAACCTTTCTTGAACATCTTTAACTTATCCTTTTTAAGCTCAACGTTTAAATCTTTTGCATTGTTAACAGCCTGAAAATAATCGTATCCTTCAAATCCATATCCTTCATAGGTGAATACCGGATTGTCTATACGTAATTTTCCGTCTTTGAATTTAATTGAATAGTTGTAAGAAAAATTATATGTATAGTTTTTACCCTCCTCGTTACTGACGGTTGTCTGGTATCCATTGCAGTATCTATCTATAGACGTGTTTTTTACAACCTCAAGCTTACCATCGCAGTTCCTTAGTGCTGTCAATACGGTTTCATATAACTCTTCGGCAGATTGATTGGGAAACTCGAAAACAACATAATTTTTACCTGTGGAGTTTTCCAGCTTGTGGTCAGAGAACCCGGCCTTAAATGTTTGTGCAAGGCAAACATTATTAAGTGTTGTCAAAAACATAACAGCCATCGATAATATGGCAACTTCTCTCTTTATAGTGCTTATAATTTTATAAACATTACAAATAGCTATTTTCGAATTCATTTTCAATGTATTATAAATTTATGCTAAATTACACCTTCTATCTTAAAATACATAATTTTTACATCAAATATTTATCTCAATCACAAGACAATCAATTACAAATCATCTGAAGCCTCAAGATTCCGACAAACTATACGCTAAAGCATATAATATTTTATATTAAGCTTAAATTATATTTAATTACATATAATTTATTATATTTGTATGGTTTTATATTTAAAAGCATATAATGAAGCAATTAGCAGAGTTTGTTAAAGAACGTAGGAAAGAAGTTAATCTTACTCAAGAAGAATTTGCCGATCGAGCAGGAATTGCTCTGACTGTATTACGCAAAATAGAACAGGGTAAAACAAATCTTAATATGGATAAGGTTAACCTTGTTCTCCGCATGTTCGGACATGAATTAGCTCCTGTTAACAGTAAAGACCTTGATTAATGAGAAAGGGGAAAGTACTTTACAAGGATAATTTGGCCGGTCTCATTACAGAAACGAATGAGGGCGAATATATATTTCAGTATGACAATCAATTCGTAAAAGATCATCCGAATGACTTCATAACTTTCACTATGCCAGTTACCGATAAGCCATATAAAGAGAAGCGACTCTTCCCATTTTTTGAAGGGTTGATTCCGGAAGGTTGGTTGTTAGATATCGCTTCCGAAAACTGGAAGATCAATAAAAATGATCGCATGGGATTGCTCCTTGCCTGTTGCCGGAATTGTATCGGTGCTGTTAGCGTGGAACCTATAATTGAAAACGATGGAGAATAGATGCTTATATTGTTATGAACCAATTAAAGAAGGACTGGACTTTCACGAAAAATGTTCAATGGAATTCTTTGGGGTTAAAGTGCCGCCTAAAATGGAATATTCGCTGGATCAAATGGCTGAGCTCGCGAAGCACGTGGTAGAAAGAAGTGTTGCTGTACCTGGAGTTCAGCCAAAACTATCATTATCGTTGGTCAAGAAAATAAAGGGAAATTCAGATACGCGGCTAACTGTTGTTGGAGCATTGGGTGGTCAATATATTTTCAAACCACCGTCTGACAGATTTTTCGAAATGCCGGAAAATGAACATGTAACAATGCGTATAGCAGAGGATTTCGGAATTCGTGTAGCTCGGTCATCATTAATCAGACTAGCATCCGGCGAGTTGTCTTATATTACAAAACGAGTGGACCGGACAGATACCGTAGAAAAGATCCACATGATTGATATGTTTCAGATTACAGAAGCATTTGATAAATATAAAAGTTCAATGGAAAAGGTTGGAAGGGCATTGGATAGCTATTCCAGTAACACATTACTTGATAAATCCTTTTTCTTTGACTTATCTCTATTTTCTTTTCTAACCGGTAATAATGATATGCACCTGAAGAACTTCTCTATGATTGAAAGTCCCTCCGGTTGGGTGTTATCTCCCGCTTACGACCTTTTAAATGTGGCAATTGTGCTCCCGGAGGATACAGAAGAGCTTGCATTGACATTAGGTGGTAAGAAAAAGAAGTTAAAACTAGAACATTTTGAAAAGTTAGGCGAAGGTTTGGGATTGACAACCAAACAAATAAAAGGAGCTTTCAACCGAATGGTCAACAATAAATCGAAAGCAATCAAATGGATAGATCGGTCATTCTTGTCTAATAGTATGAAAGTTGCTTATCATGAGGTTATTGAGCAGAGGTATGAGCAATTAGGATTAAAATAATAGAATTAGATTAAAAATATGGACAAAAAATATGCATGTTATTGCGGTCTTTACTGCGAAAATTGTGCGGTTAAAGTAAAAGTTGAACCTGCAGCCAAAGTTTTGCATGAAGAGATGAAGAAGCTGGGATTTGAAGAAATAATGTCTTTCTTTCCCGATGGCGAGAAATTCTGGTCGTTTTTAAAAGGGATGTCTGTTGATGGCGTTTGCATCTCGTGTAAGGCGGGAAGCGGAAATCCGGCCTGCAAAATCAGACTGTGCGCAAAAGAAAAAAATGTTGAAATGTGTGCATTGTGCGAAAGCTATCCTTGCGAGCATTTTACGGATTTTTTTAAGGGCTACCCTACTCTTAAACACGATAATTCCATTTTGCGCGATAAAGGCTGGGAGTCTTGGGGAAAACTACAGGACGAAAAGCATGAAAAAGGGGTTGCGTTCTCTTATGATAAAAACAGCGACCAATAGATAATGAAAAACATTTCCCAATATTAATCTGGATTTTAAATGCTGGTGACTCAAAGTGGTTTGCAATCTTAATATTGGTTTATGCAATTCCATATCGGACAATAGTCGACGGACTGAGATTAGTAAGCAAGAGCAAATCGACTAAAGATTTATATTTCAACTTCTGTACAAAATCTGTTAATGCAGAAGATATGTGGCAGTTTGTGACTGTTTACCAGAATCTCTGATAGATTATGTATTTAGGTTGTCCGTTGCCCCAGGCAACTCCAATATCCCGATATGCCTTTATCATGTCTCTGGTAAGATTTATCTCCTTTTCCCAGAAAAAGTTCCATTCCCGTTTATCCACTTCAAGAATCCTCTTTGCAATCCTATTGCCCAAAGCCTTGACCTCGCCATAGCATGCAGAATTTGGGTCTATGGTTGACATGATTGCACCAGCCTGCTGAGCAGCGTCCCAACTCTGACCGGCATTCCAGATATTGGTGGCCTGAGCCAGCTTTACCCTGCCATCAAAGTCAATCTTCTGTTTGAATATAGGAGCAACAGCATCCATACTCCTGTTCCAGCAACTAGTGCAAGCATCAGGAACGGTTGTGAGGAGCCATATAGCCTTGTCGAACTCATTCATGCCGGCACAAACCTTGGCCTCCTTTATGTTGATATCACACTGAGAATTATAGTAATCAATTATTTTAGACTTACCAGTCTCGATAAATGCCTGATAAGCAGGATTATTCACCTTGATATTCTTCAATGCCGACATATATGCCTTGGTCTCATTCTCCCCTACACCCTTTGCCGTGGTAGAGCAGGTGGCGAAAGCCTTGCCCTTGAGGCCGTCTCCAATGTATAAAGTCACCTCAAGAGTATAAGCCTGCATAGGAGGAGCTGTGGCGGTGACCTCTTTTGACAACACAGTCACATTGGCTGAGATAATAAAACGGGAATTTACGGTACCGTCGCCAAGTCCATTGGCAACTATAATCTGACAAAGTTTGTTCTCAAGACTGCTTTTGGCAGCCGCCGGAAGTCCCTCAATCTGGTCAGGCACCCAAACGCCAAGAGCTATTTTGCCTTTTGGGTCCATTGAGCCGGTATTCTGCGCTACCATAGAACTGAAGCACAAAGCCAGAATAAAGGTAGCTATAAGGAATTTGTAGTGTTTCATCTGAATATATTTTTTATTTTTCGCCAATAACCAGTTGAGCCTGTCCCAAACCTCTCATCATCAGCTTAGATTCTATCTGATACTTCTCTTTCAACATCCTTTGCAGACCACGCGCCCAGACGCGGGCATCCAGAGCCTTGTTGTTTGCATCATAAAGTGGAATCCGTACCTGCTCAAAGAACATCATGTTCTCGGTAGCATCTGTTGTACTGTAACGGCCTTGGACGGTATTTTCAGAGACCCATTTGTCTATGATGTCGGCCAACGCCTCTCCACCATATTCACTCTCCAGATCTCCATTAAAAGAGGCAAACGTCTTGATGCGGAGAATAACCTCGCGCCCGTTGGCAAAAAGGTCGTCAAAATGCTTCTGAAGCTGGACATTGAAGTTGTCCAGGTGAGCCAGGACTGCCTCCTCAAGCAAAACAGGGAATTCTGCCGAGAAAGAGGGCTGACCTGTGCCGGAAGCTCCGGCAATCTGTTTGTCTGTATATGCATCCAGCCCCTGAAGGTTGAAAGTGATTGAACGTTTTGGACCGGTCTGATTGACAGTCCAAGTAAGCTGCATCCATATATCTGCCTTGGCAACCTTCTTGAGTTGGTCTATGGGACTCTCATTGACATCGGCACCACTTTTACTTGTAAGCATAGCATCCTCTGCAGATTGGTCCTGCAAAGACTTTAGTGCTGACTCCAGATTCTTGAGGGGGAAACCTCTTTCTGCCATTAGCTCGTTTATCTTACTGATAACCAAAAGTAAGTCGGAATTCTCCTGAAAAGCTTTTTTGTAATCAGGAATCTTAAGTTTTGTACCCTGATTGTCAAACTCTGTCATATAGCCATTCTTGGTGCACCAGACATCACTCGGCACAACCATAATTGTAGGTTTTTTTGCCTGAGAGAAGGCTAAAATGCCGCTGCTCAAAATAAAGAGGAGGGCAATTGATACAATTTTTAAGATGTTTTTCATCTTTGAATAATTTTAGTTTGTCAAAAAATATTAAAAGCCAGCACCCAGACCTTTTATAACTGCTGCCTCTTCCAGGTACTTCCTTAGAGAGCTGACGTTCACAGAGACTATCACCCCTATCTTGTACTCTTTTCCAACCTTCAGTCTGTCCTCTGCGGCAACAGAACCGTCCCCGGAAAGAGTTACGAAATTCATGAAGTCTCCATTATCTGCAAAAAACGAGTTGAAAAATTTGGTTCGCTCTATTTCAACAGTAGGATCTGTTACTAAGGGCTTCTGTCCCGGCATGCCCTGTTTACCTGGGAATCCCTTGAAAACAACGCCATGAACGGCATTTTTCTTAGCCTGTTCAATGGCTACGACAGGTTTCTTTGAGTAAGACCAGACCTTCAATAGGTATGTACCTTGGGTGCCGACACCCATTCCTTCAATCTCGTATCTCCAGTTTTTAGTGTCCTTATCTGCCTTCTTTCCTGCCTGAGCATAGAGAGAGGCTGAAAAGCCTAATACCATCAACAGTAAGAGGCTGCATAGTGAAACAAGTTTTTTCATCAGTAAATAATTTATAGCAAGCTTGCATTTATTTTATTTGTCTTATCAGCATACCTGGGAAGAAATCCTTTCCTCCTTCAAACAAAGTCCGGTCTACTTTTGGTTTGTCTCCGGAAGATTTTTTGTCGGACTCTTCCTCTCCGGCATTGAAGCGGTTATCCCAGATCTGATTCTTATCGACCTTGATAGTGCCTTTCCTTACATATTTTGTCTTTCCGTTTTCGTCCTGAACCTGTTCCAAGACCTCATATCTGTCACCCGGCTCCAGACCCTCCTTCAATCCAATCTTGGCCGTTATCGGATATCCGGTATATAATGGAGTCTTTGTCTTGAAAACATCATACTTTTTCTGAAGCTTTGCATATACAGCATCTACATTACGGACAGTGGCAATCTCAATTATTCTCTCTTCGCTCCTTTTTTCTTTCAAGGAGAAGGTGACCAGACTTTTGGAGAAATCACTTCCTATATAATCCAACCTGAATAGATTAGAATTGTCAAACTTCGCCTTTCTTGACGGGTCAATGTTGCTCTTATCCATCCAAAGGTCTTTATAGAATATCGCTGCAATTGAGTCATTCCATGCAAGTTTGTAAAGGTAGGAGGTTGTCCATACTGAATATCCCTCTTTTGCCTTATTGTAGGCAACCTCTGCCGCTTTTATGGCAATGGTACGGGCAAGATTGTTGGAGATTTTGTTTGCAGCGGCTATGGCGCCTTCCTTCACAAGTGAAGCCGCAATTTCATTGCTAAGGAAAAAGACCTTGGAGACAACCACAAAGGTGTTTCCGATTAGCTCTTCGCCTGCATCCGACAACATGGCCATTCCACGCGAAGAGCTTTTGGCAATGTTTACATCCATTTCGCTGGCATTATATGAGCCTCTCTCTCCTATAAGATTCATATCGAAAGTCCCGTCTTCATGGCGATTGAACCATTTGGCCACCAGCTTTCTGGCAATATTGTTCTGGGTTAAATATTTGTCAGTAATTGCTTTGTAACCACCTCCTGCGGAATCTTTTGCCGGCGTTCCATACTTGGCAGGGTCAAAAGATTTTTCTCCAATGTTATGATTGTCATACTTGTCTGGGAAAGGGGCGTTGTAATAAGCATTGATCACAGTCTCCTTGTATGGAAAATTGTCCGATTCTATGAGAATCGTGTGAAGAGAGCTCCTGTGATATTTGACCTCTATGGGCTTGCCGTTGTATGAAATCTGACTCGGATTCTGACCGCAGATCTGCCCAAAATTAAGGCAGGCTATAAGAAATAATAAAAATACCCTTTTCATGGTTTTGATACTGTTTACCTTGGGCATCAGTGCCTAACGCCTAATAAAGATAGTATTTTTTTTGATCAAATGATCACACCTGACCCCAGCATCTCTTCGTCTGAGTACCAGGCAGCAAACTGACCGGGTGTAATGCCCCTCTGAGGCTCGTCAAAGACAATGTAGAGACCATTGTCGGTCTTGAACAGACGCGCCCTCTGTAATGGCTGGCGATACCGGATACGCACAAGATAATCACGGACTTCACCTGCAGACATGCAGAGATCCGGCCTTATCCAATGAATTTCATTCTCAGCTATAAACAGTCCTTTGCGATACAGCCCTGGGTGGCTCTGCCCCTCTCCTACATAGATAATATTCTTATCCACATCTGTAGAGATTATGAAAATGGATTCAACGTGTCCGCCGATATTCAGGCCTTTGCGTTGGCCTATGGTATAGAAATGTGCGCCTTGGTGCCTTCCTATCACTTTTCCTGAATTTAGGTCATATGAATAGGGTGCCGAGAGTTCTTCCAATAGAGATGGTTCAACGTTATCGTATCCCCTGACGTTATATTTTGAAAGTGTATTATCTTGATAGAAATCTCTGAAAACCTCAACCACCTTGCCCTCTTTGGCAGCAAGTTTCTGCTGGAGGAAAACCGGAAGATCCACTTTGCCCACAAAGCAGATACCCTGGGAGTCCTTCTTCTCTGCCGAAGGAAGGCCTGCCTCTGAAGCAATTCTGCGGACCTCTGGCTTTAACAGATGCCCTATCGGGAAAAGAGCTTTGGATAGCTGTTCCTGAGTAAGCTGGCAAAGGAAATAACTCTGGTCTTTGTTCGGATCAGAGCCGGCCAGAATCCTGAATATCTCTCGTCCCTGATCATCTATAAAGCTATCCTTTCTGCAATAATGGCCAGTGGCAACGTAGTCAGCCCCAAGATCCAGAGCCGCCTTGAGAAATGCATCAAACTTTATCTCACTGTTGCAAAGCACGTCAGGGTTGGGAGTCCTTCCAAGTTTGTACTCCTCGAACATGTAATCGACAACTCTTTTTCTGTAAGTATCGCTGAGATCTATAAAATGAAAAGGTATTCCTATTTTTCTGGCAACCATCTCTGCCACAGATTTCTCCTCCTCCCATTCGCAATCACCGTGCAAGGTTCCTGTGGTATCGTTCCAATTCTGCATGAACATTGCAATCACTTCGTGACCAGCCTCTTTGAGAAGGAGAGCCGCAACACTGGAGTCTACTCCACCGGATAGTCCAACTGCAATTTTCATCTGTATATATAATAGTTGAGAAAAAACAAAAGAAAAAGGGTAAGCTTAATATATCGCACCGCTACAACCACCTACCCTTGCTACCTTCCGATCCTGGGGGAGTTCAGTGGGAGCTGGTCGTATATGACTTACCCCGCACAAAGATAATACAATTTTAGTAATTCGTAAAAAAATCTACTTGGGAAGATTATCAAAAACAAATGGCAGTAACGATTTGACATCATCTACAACCTGTGTAACCTTCTCGCCTCCAATAATAATCCGGATAGGTTTGCCTCCCCTTGATTCTGATTCAGCCAATACCTGACGGCATGCACCACATGGATATGTGGGTGAATCGCAAATATTTCCGTCCACAGCAGCAGTTACAGCCAAAGATTCGATAGCAGCATCAGGAAATTTAGAATTTGCATAAAAAACTGCAACCCTCTCTGCGCAAAGTCCGGAAGGGTATGCCGCGTTCTCCTGGTTGTTTGCTGAAATTATTTCTCCATTGTCCAGCCTGACAGCTGCTCCGACATTGAATTTTGAGTATGGGGCATAAGAGCGTTTTGTCGCATCTAAAGCTATGTCTAACAATTTTTTATCTTCACTGTTCAATCCTTCGTTTGAATAATATTCTTCGTAGGAGATGGTAATACTCTTTTGGTGCATAGTTTTTTAATTGAGATTCTTACAAAATTAGTAATTTTGCACGACTAAGTAGCCCTCTATATGATTCTTTTAAAGAAATTAAGTTGTTCCTTACTCATTATACTTTTTGCAAACTCCGTTGCTTTTTCTCAAAAGAACAGCAGAGAAGGGTATATAATCAAATATAAGGACCTTGCCATCAAACAGATGCAAACGCACGGCATCCCTGCCAGTATAACCTTGGCACAGGCTTGCCTTGAATCTGCTGATGGCAATTCAAGGCTTGCAATTGAAGCAAACAACCATTTTGGGATCAAGTGCCACGACTGGAGCGGCCCTAAAATTTATGAAGACGACGATGAAAAAAACGAGTGCTTCCGCAAATATGCCCGTGTGGAAGATTCCTATACAGATCACTCAGATTTTCTCAGATATCGTGACAGGTACAAGTTTCTTTTCGATCTGGAACCGACAGATTACAAAGCCTGGGCATTCGGACTCAAGAAGGCCGGATATGCAACAAACCCTCAATACCCTCAACTGCTTATCAAGATAATAGAGGATTATAATCTTGCACAATACGACTACTTTGTAAACAATGTACCTCCTAGTCCCACAAAAATTGAAGACAACAAAGAGTATATCCCTGTTGAAAGCAGTTCTTTATACAAGTTCTCTCTCACAAGAAAGTTATTCAAGAAGAACGGTGTTGCTTATATTATTGGCAGCAAATACGATACATATGACAATCTTGCAAGAGAGTACCAGCTTTTCACCGGAGAATTACTAAGATTCAACGATCTTCACAAAGAGGTGCCGGTTGAAGATGGAACCATTATCTACGTTGAGAAAAAACGAAGCTCCGGAGACAAATTCCTGGAAAAACATATAGTTGAAAAAGGAGAGACTATGTATGATATTTCTCAGAAATATGGAATAATGCTAAAGAGCCTGTATAAGATAAATAATATTAAGAAAGGCCAGGAGCCTTCTGAAGGAGACGAAATAAGTTTAAAATAAGCGATGAAAAGAAAAGGTAAATACTTTAAAATACAAAAAGAATACATACTGATCTGTTCCGTACTTGTGTTTATTGTTGCATTCTTCATGCTGCGGTCAGGTTATCGCACATTGTTCAAATCAAACACAAAAGATGGAATCGGCTACCTCTATGTTCCAACAGGAGCCTCATACAATCAATTACTTGACAGTCTGGAAGCTCTTGACAGGATAGTGAACATCCGTTCTTTCAAAAGAGTGGCAAAGTTTGAAAAGCTTGAGGCCAGCATAAAACCAGGCAGGTATAAGATTGAGGAGGGTATGGGGAACCGGGAGATTGTCCGTGCTATAAAATTTGGCTGGCAGACTCCAACCAAAATCACTATTGCCGGGAATATCAGAACCAAGGAGAAGCTTGCTTCAATCATATCGCGTAAAATAGAGAGTGATTCACTTACAGTTTTGAGCCAACTCAGAGATTCTTCATTTATAGATTCTCTAGGATTCAACTCCTATACTTTCATGTCAATGTTTCTCCCTAACACATATGAAGTTTATTGGACAATCACTCCGAAAGAGCTGGCAATCAAGCTAAAAAATGAGTATGACCGATTCTGGAGCGAAGATAGAGTCAGGAAGGCTAAGTCAATAGGTCTCTCTCCAGTAGAGGTGATTACTCTTGCATCCATCGTTTCTGAGGAGAGTAATCTTAAGGCAGAACAGCCTCGCATTGCAGGTGTATATATTAACAGGCTCCATAACAAAATTCCACTCCAGGCAGATCCTACCATTAAGTTTGCTTTGAATGACCCATCTATTAAAAGGATACTATTCAAGCATCTTCAGATAAAGTCGCCATACAATACATATAAGAATCAAGGGCTTCCTCCGGGACCTATTGTAATACCAGGCCTATCCACAATAGATGCGGTACTGGATTATGAACGCCACAATTACAGGTATTTCTGCGCTAAGCCTACTCTTGACGGCTCTCACAGCTTTGCTGCGACACTGGCAGAGCATAACAAGAACGCCCGAGCATATCAGAAAGCAATCAGCAAGTGATTCACTCAGGATGCACCAATTCCAAGGCTTTCTTGAATACAGGGTCGTCTCCTGAGTTTAGAATTTTATAAAATCCCTCCTGCCCAAAAATTGTCCTGGCAACCATTGCCTTCATATAAACAGAAAGCTCTTTTCCTGAGGTCTCCAGCTCCTTAGGGTTTGGCTCTATTTTCTTAGATTTAGCAAAATCAACCAATTTGGATATCAATGCATCATCAACGCGGAAGTTTTTATTGAACTTGTCAAATGACGTATACTCATTTTTCAGTTTAAGCCTGTTGGCATCCGAATAATCATTCATGAAATCGGTAAGGATTCCCTTTCTCAACAAATTGGCATAATAATCTGAATAATAGGTTGTATCAGCAGGAATGAAGTAATCCGGCATTATTCCCCCACCTCCGAAAACAGTTCTTCCCTTAACCAATGTCTTGAATTGCAATGAATCCGGAAAATGGATACTGTCCTTGGAAAAAAGCTCTCCTTTGCTGTATCTGTCAGTAAGGGCTTTGTAGTATTTTTCAGAGTTTCCCTCTTCATATGGGCTTTGGATAACCCTTCCTGATGGTGTATGATATCTTGCTATTGTAAGCCTTATCTGAGACCCGTCATTCAAAGGGAGCATCTGTTGTACCAGACCTTTTCCGAACGACCTTCTGCCAACTATCACTCCCCTGTCCCAGTCCTGTATGGCACCCGACACGATTTCACTTGCAGAGGCAGAATTCTCATCAATAAGGACAGCCAGAGGACCTTTCTTATAGAAACCTGTACCTGTAGCCTTCTCTATCATTTTTGGGGCTTTCAACCCCTCTGTATATACTATGGTTTGTCCCTTTTCCAGGAAAAAATTTGATATTTCAAGAGCAATTCCTAGAAATCCTCCAGAGTTGCCTCTAAGATCAAGGATCATGCCTTGTATGTTTTTAACTTTCAATCCTGCAACTGCGTTCAATATCTCTTGAGAGGAGGTAGCTGCAAACCTGCTAAGTTTCAGATAAATTACTCCCGGCTCAACTTCATATGCAGCATCAAGGCTATTTATTGGAATTTTGTCTCTTACCACATCAAACTCCAAAACTTTATCTTCTCCCTTTCTGACAATTGCAAGGGAGACTTTAGTACCTTTTGCTCCTCGCAGATACTTGAATACTCTTTCACTTGTCAATCCTGTCCCTGCAATATTCTCACCGTTAACTCTTATAATCTTGTCTCCCGAACGTATGCCAACCTTATCGCATGGTCCACCGGAAACTGGTGTAGAGACAGTCAAGGTATCCTTCACAATTGCAAACTCTATTCCCACTCCCTCAAAATTTCCTTCCAAAGGCTCGTTCATAGATTTTACATCCTTTGCTGATATATAGACAGAGTGAGGATCAAGCTCTCCTATAACTTTTTTAATAGCGTCCTCTACTATTTTATTGCAATTTACTGTATCCAGATAGTAGTTATCAAGGTAATAAAGAGTCTGCCCGAACTTGGTAGTCAATTTATTTATATCGTTTATGTTTTGTGCAGAGAGAGCTGCTGACAGAGATAGTACAAGTGTCAGGGAAAGTGTGTGAATTAAGATTTTTTTCATTTATTCATGTGTATTTGGGACTTCAATAGGAATTTCAAACTCTTTTCCCTCCTCAGCTATAAAGGTCTCCGAAAAGAGTTCTTTGGCTTCATTTAGCAAAACATTAATGTTTTTATATCTGGATGAAAAGTGTCCAATAATAAGTTTTCCGGCACCTGCCTGAAGAGCTGTGTTTGCAGCATCCTTTGTGGTAGAGTGCATCGTTGCATTTGCCATACTCTCCATATCCGTGCCAAAAGTGGCTTCATGGTAAAGCAGATTCACTCCTCTAACATATTCGGGAATTTCCCTTGAGGGTGCTGTATCGCTGCAATAAGCAAAAGAGCGTGGTTCATAGGGCAGATAGGTAAGATCTGAATTAAGAAGCATCTCGCCATCTTCTCTTTCTATATCTTCGCCATCTTTCAGACGTGCAATCTCTTGAAGTGAAAGATTGTGCTTTTCTACAAGGTACTTATGCACGTTTCTTTTAGGTCTCTTTTCCCTGAAGAGGAAACCATAGCAGTCGATCCTGTGGTTGAGAGGAAAAGAGAGTACCTCCATGTTCCTTCCATCGTAAATTTTATTGAGGCCGGATGGGGTAAGGACTTTATGGATAATCTCATATTTGAATGAATCTCCAAAATGCTTGAGAAAATTGGAAAGGACATCGGCAAAGTCCCGAGGAGCATATACGAATAAATCGGCACTCCTTCCCAACATGGACATCGTAGATAGAAGGCCGAACATTCCAAAAACATGGTCACCGTGAATGTGGGAAATGAAGATATTCTGGATCTTCAAAAATGAGAATCCATATCTGCGGAGTTGCATCTGACACCCCTCCCCACAGTCAATTAAAAACAAGCGCTCATGAACATTCAGAACATGAGCGCTTGGGAATCTATTCACTGTAGGTTGTGCCGAGGCACATCCTAATGATGTGAACGAAAATTTCATTTACTATTGATTAGCCTGATCTTTGCTTTCCATTTCGCTCTTAAGAGCTGCAAGTTCGCTTATATCACCTAGTGTGGTTTTCTCAAGATTAGCTTTTAACTTCTTAACTGCCTTTTGAGTAGTGTCTCCTTCAGAATCTTTCTCTTTAGGCTCGTCTTTCTTTACCTCTTCAAAAAGTTTAGAGTGAGAAAGAACGATTCTCTTGGTAGTCTTGTTGAATTCAAGAACTTTGAATTCAAGCTTCTCTTCAGGTTTAGCTGTAGTACCATCCTCTTTTACAAGATTCCTCTGACTAACATAACCTTCCACGCCATATGCCAAAGCAACTGTTGCTCCTTTGTCTACAAATGCTGTAACAGTACCTTCGTGTACAGAACCGATTGTAAATACAGTTTCAAACACATCCCAAGGGTTCTCTTCCAACTGTTTGTGGCCTAAGCTCAAACGGCGGTTATCCTGATCCACTTCAAGAACGATTACTTCAAGCTTCTCGCCTACTGATGTGAATTCTGACGGATGTTTAACCTTCTTGGTCCAAGATAGGTCACTGATGTGTACAAGTCCGTCAACACCCTCTTCCAACTCTACGAATACACCGAAGTTGGTAAAGTTGCGGACAGTGGCTGTACATTTTGTTCCAACAGGATATTTCTGAGCAATGGTAGCCCAAGGATCAGATTTAAGCTGTTTGATACCCAAAGACATTTTTCTTTCGTCTCTGTCAAGAGTAAGGATAGAAGCCTCAACTTCGTCACCAACCTTAAGGAAATCCTGAGCGCTGCGAAGGTGAAGCGACCATGACATCTCTGATACATGGATAAGACCTTCAACACCTGGCTGGATCTCGATGAATGCGCCGTAATCTGCAATAACAACTACTTTGCCTTTAACCTTGTCTCCTACCTGAAGGTTTGGATCCAAAGCATCCCAAGGATGAGGACTAAGTTGTTTAAGACCTAAGGCAATACGTTTCTTGGTATCGTCAAAGTCAAGGATTACAACATTGATCTTCTGGTCAAGCTGAACCACCTCTTCAGGATGGTTGATCCTGCCCCATGAAAGGTCAGTGATATGGATAAGGCCATCAACTCCGCCAAGGTCGATGAATACACCATAAGAGGTGATATTCTTGACAATACCTTCCAGAATCTGTCCTTTTTCCAATTTGCCGATAATATCAGCTTTCTGAGCCTCCAGCTCTGCTTCTATGAGAGCTTTATGAGATACGACAACGTTACGGAACTCATGGTTGATCTTGACGATCTTGAACTCCATAGTCTTGTTTACGAAAATATCGTAGTCACGGATAGGTTTAACATCTATTTGTGAACCTGGCAGGAAGGCCTCGATTCCGAATACATCGACAATCATACCGCCTTTGGTTCTGCACTTGATATAACCCTTAACGATTTCATCCTTATCGAATGCTTCGTTTACTCTATCCCAAGAACGGAGCGAGCGGGCTTTCTTATGAGAAAGAAGAAGTTGTCCTCTTTTGTCCTCTGCGTTCTCTACATAAACCTCAACTTTATCGCCGACAGCGAGTTCTGGGTTGTAGCGGAACTCATTGATACTGATCACACCTTCGCTCTTGTAACCAATGTTTACGATAACCTCTCTCTTGTTAAGAGAAACAACTGTTCCCTCAACAACTTCGTTCTCGATAACTTTGGAAAGAGTCTGGTTGTACTGATCTTCGATAACTGATTTCTCAGTATCGTATACATTCTCTTTTTCGAATGCATCCCAGTCGAATTTATCTACTGAAACAGATGCATTGCTTTTACGTTTTTTTGTATTTTCACCTACCGGTGCGGACTCTTCTTCTATAAAAGCTTCCAGTTTCTCGTCGTTTTGTTTGACGATCTCAATTTGCTCTTCTTGCTCGAGCAGTTCTGTACGGTCTTTTACCATTTTTAAAATTGTTAATAATTAAGTAGTTAGACTTTATTTATAAAATTCCTATTGGAACGTGCAAAGGTAAGATTAATTATCGAAAATAAGCTATTTAAGCATCTTTTTCTTATAGAAAAATATCGTTACAATCGACACTGCTATAAGCATGATGAGTGAAATAACAGCAAAATCAAGCTTCCCGCCCCACATTGGCAATTGTACATTCATTCCGAAAATACTTGCTATAAGTGTCGGTGGAATAAAAAGCAATGATACAAAAGTGAATATTTTCATTATTCTGTTCTGCTCCAGGTTAATCAAACCTAAAACAGTATTCTGAAGATATTCGAGCCTCTCGAAACTGAAATTTGTATGATTTATGAGGGAGTTGATGTCTTTAATCAGCACATTCAACTTAGGAAAAACGTCTCTTGGAAACTTATCACTCTTTAGTATGCTTGAGATCATCCTCTGCTTGTCAACTATGTTTTCCCTTACCAGCATGGTATTTTCCTGAAGCTGATTTATATCCAGAAGGACCTCCTCTCCCATGGCTCCTCCCAGACTTACCTTCTTGCTGTACTGCGCAATCTCTTTTGACATCAGCTCGATCATGTCAGCGTCCAAGTCTATACGGTTTTCAAGAATCCCTATGAGTATGTGGAAGCCAGTGGGCAAAGATCTGTAATTGGCCATAATCCTACGCTGGATATCAGTAAAGCTTCTGAGAGGGACATGTCTTATGGTAACAATTATTCCCTCGCAAAGTATAAACGAAACTGACTCCATGCTATAACTCTCCGGGCCTGGAATAAGGAAGTTGGTATTGGCAAAAATTGTAGTCTCGCTCTCTGAATATCTGGAAGAGCTCTCGATCTCTTCTGCCTGGGCACGACTTTGAAGTGTCGTATTCAGAAATGTCTCGGTAGCTCTCTTCTCCTCCCCGGTGGGAGAAGTGAGATCTATCCATAATATATCGTCGTAACCAAGTTGATCAAGGGCTCCTACTTCATTTGTGGTTGCTACCTGTCCTTTTTGTTTGTAGAATATTTCGAGCATGTTTAATCCGTTAAATAGTTTGTAATCTAATTATCTGGACCCTGAACAGGGTTTCAAATTAGCCAAACCATCGGACCTTGGATTTGAGTTCTTCAAGAGCTAGGCTCCAGAACTCAGAAAGACCTGCGCGTTTATCTGCGTTTAGATTGTACGATACATTTTCTGAAAGATATTTGATTGCATACTCCTTATCGAAACCATTAGAGTATCTATCCACTGCGTTTTCAATGTTGGCAACACCGAACCCTAAAGCATCATTGAATTCTTCAACAAATGCGGGTTCAAGGTCTCTGTTTGCAGTCCAGCAAGCGAAGACAAATGGAAGGTTACGGAATCTTATCCACTCCTCAGCCAGATCATAGACATACCTGAAGTTCTCACCATTTCGCATAGCCTTGTCTCCAATCAAAAGGTATGATTTTGAAATATCAATATCCTCGCCGGAAAAATCAAAATCGACGAACTCTGGAGAAATATTCCAATAATGACTTGCAAGAACCTTTGTGAGAAGCACGGAAGTCCTTGATTCTGTATCCATATATATCCTCTCTATCTCTTCAAGAGGTTTACCGCTGCAAAGAAGTACAGAAGCAACCTTACCCTCGGCTCCAATGCAGTAGTCGGAAAAAATGAGGTTATTCTCTAACTTGGGAATGATTGCAACAGGAACAATACCGACATCAATTGTTCCCTTTTTGAGTTTTTCAGCCGATTGTGCAGGTGTTGATAACTCCATTTCAATCTTCTTACGGATCGGATGATTCTCCAACCCATAAACAAAAGGAATTGTGTTTAAATAAGATATGGCTGATACACGGATTAACATTACCAAACTATTAACGCCACTATTTCGGCGGTCCAAAGTTAAGATAAAAAATCCAAATGCTCAACCAATATTTTCAGGCCAATTGCTATAAGGATCAGCCCACCCAGAAGTTCCGACCTTTTACCGACTTTTGTTCCAATCTTTCTTCCGCCTTTTATCCCTACAGTTGCAGAGACTGCTGTTACGGAAGCAATTATGAGCCATGCAACAGCAATCCTCTCCAATTGCATTTTAATCATGGCCAAGCTGATACCAACAGCCAAAGCATCTATGCTGGTAGCAATGGCTATGGTTACGAGCTGTTTTGTGACTCTAAGGTCTACACAAGGCTCCTCCCCTTTTGAAAAAAGACTTTCGTAAACCATCTTGCCTCCGATATAGGCTAAAAGGATAAACGCTATCCAATGGTCCAATGCACCAATATAATTGAGGACACTGCTGCCCATCAGCCAGCCGGCGACAGTGAAGCCGGACTGGAAAAGGGCAAAAAATGCCACAATTTTTACAAAATCCTTTCTTTCTATATAGGGCAGGCACATTCCGGATGAAAGAGAAACTGCAAAAGTATCAAAACAGAGTCCGACCGCTAATATAAAGACTTCGAAAATTGACATTAAACCATTTTTTTATGCTCTCTGAAGAGATACATCCCCAAGAAGGTCAGTAGGCCATTCATTATAAGAATCGTAAAACCGAAGCCGAAACCAAGCAGTTCCTTTGCAGATATATCCAAAAGATAACAAAGAAGTGGAGATCCTATTGCAATATATGGCATGAAACGATCCTTGACCTGGTATTTTGTAAGTATTCCAAAGAAGAAAAAGCCAAGAAGAGGTCCGTAAGTATATGATGCCAACAGGTATACCAAATCTATGACTGTCTGATTATTCACAGCATAAAGCACAAGAATAATCAGGAAGAAAAGGAAAGCAAACCCCGCATGAGCTTTATGACGTATAGAATTCTTCTGTTTATCGGAAAGATCGGTACGTTTCTTAAATCCTACAAAGTCTATACAGAAAGAGGTTGTCAGAGATGTAAGGGCTCCGCCCGCACTTGGATATGAAGCAGAGATAAGTCCTATTATGAAGAATAGGCCTACACCCAATCCCAGATACTGGCTGGCAATTACAGGAAACAATTTGTCGGTCTGAGCCTTGGTGAATACTCCGGCTGCATCTGCCAATCCTATGTTGTGCATTCCGCCCAGTTTTGAGCTTACAAAGATAGCCAGCAGGGCACCCATTAGTAGGAAGAAGAAATTAACCACTACAATAGTGATACTGGTTGTATAAATATTCTTCTGAGCCTCCTTTATATTTTTGCATGAGAGGTTTTTCTGCATCATCTCCTGATCCAGCCCTGTCATGACAATAGTTATAAAGATACCGCTTATGAATTGTTTGATTGCGTTTGTCCCATGGCTCCACTCCCAGTCAAGCCAGCTGGAATAGTCAGTTCCCGAAACGGCAGTCACCATGCTTCCAAAGTTCCAGTCCATCTCTTTCGCAATTGCGAAAATTGTCAGAAAAACAGCAAGAAGCATGAATGTTGTCTGTAAAACGTCTGTCCATATGATTGTCTTTACTCCTCCTTTAAAAGTATATAGGAATATCAGGAACATGAATATAAATGCGACAAGCCAGAATGGAACTGAACCAGCCGGAAGGAAGGTGTGAAGCACAAGCACAACAACAAAAATCCTCACTGCCGCACCCAAAACTCTGGATATCATGAATACAAAAGCCCCTGTCTTATATGTAAAAAATCCAAACCGGTTTTCCAGATATGAATAAATGGAGGTGAGATTCATTTTGTAATAGAGAGGAATCAACACCTTGGCAATAACTGCATAGCCAACTACAAATCCAAGGACCAAAGGCATATAGTAGAAATTCTGGTTGAGAACGTTACCAGGAACAGATATGAATGTAACGCCTGAAATAGAGGTGCCCACCATACCATAGGCAACAATATACCATGGAGACTTTTTATTACCGGAGAAATACGAGCCGCTGTCTGCTTTTCTTGATGCAAGCCAGGACACAAAAAACAACATTACAGTGTAGAGAGTGAAGGCAATTAAAAGCCATGACAATGGGAATTGATGCATGATATTATTTGTTATTGGTTAAGTGGAACAAAAGGCTGACGGTTTTGAATTGAACGTCCAAGAGTAACCTCATCGGTGAACTCAAGTTCGTCGCCAAATCCGACACCCCTTGCAATAGTGCTTATTTTTACTGAAAATTTATTAAGTAACTTGTACAGGTAGAAGGCTGTAGTCTCTCCCTCCATAGTTGTGCTCAAGGCAAGAAAGACTTCGTTTACAGACTCCTCTTCCACTCTTTTTATCAATTGACTTATTGACAAATCCGAGGGTCCCACCCCATCCATTGGCGAGATGATTCCTCCAAGGACATGATACATGCCATTATATTGAAGAGTGTTTTCTATACTAAGGACATCTCTTATGCTCTCTACAACACAAATCAATGAGCGATCTCTTGATGAGTCACTGCAGACCTTGCATAAAGGTGTATCGGAAATCATATTGCAGTTTGTGCAATACATAATTTCCCTTCTCATCTTGAGAATAGATTGTCCAAATCTTTCTACATTCTCTTTTGGCTGCTTAAGCAAGTGAAGTGCAAACCTCATTGCACTTTTTCTTCCCACTCCGGGAAGAGATGCAAGTTCGTCTACGGCATTCTGAAGCAAAAGAGAGTGGTAGTCTTGTTTGAACATCTGGTTTCGCTATTTTTTCTGACTATTATAGAAGTCAACAGCATTTCTCACAGACTTGTGAGTGAGCAAGAGTTCTTTCGCATAATCGTAATCGGCTATACCCGCTTCGTCCATGATCATCTTAGTCCCTCTGTCTACCAATTTCGCATTTGTAAGTTGCATATCCACCATCTTGTTTCCCTTAACGTGACCAAGACGTATCATAGTTGTTGTGGAGATCATATTAAGAACTAGCTTCTGGGCTGTACCTGATTTCATTCTGGTGCTTCCGGTCACAAATTCCGGTCCGACGACAGCTTCAATTGGAATATCCACCTCGGCTGCAAGTGGAGAACCAGGATTACAGGTTATACAGGCGGTAAGGATTCCTCTTTTCCTTGACTCCTTTACTGCTCCAATTACATAAGGAGTTGTGCCTGAAGCAGCAATTCCTACCACAACATCATCCTTGTCAACACCATACTGCTGCATGTCCAGCCATCCGCCGTCCCATTTATCCTCAGCAGCCTCTACCGCCTTTCTTATCGCTTTGTCCCCACCTGCTATCAGACCAATTATAAGATCAAACGGCGCTCCATAAGTAGGAGGTATTTCCGATGCATCCAGAATCCCCAGTCTTCCGCTTGTACCTGCTCCAAGATAAAAGAGTCTGCCACCTCTCTGTATCCTCTCTACTATACCATCCACAAGCTTTTCAATTTGTGGGATACATTTTTCAACTGCAAAAGGTACGGTTTTATCCTCCCTGTTCATATTGTCGAGAAGTTCTCTTGTAGACATCTTGTCCAAGTTGGCGTAGTTTGAACTCTGTTCAGTAACTTTCATAATGATAATTATATAGATTTATGATACTCTACCAACCCATCAATTGGTGATTTAAGAATTTTCCCGACACTTATTCCAAGTCCTGATGCCGTCTCCTTTATGATATCGCTGTAATAAAAAGCCACTGAACCTACAAGGTTGACAGGATACTTTTTATAATCATATTGAACGATGTTTCGGGTAAAAAATTCCTTGAAACTATTTTTAAGTAAATCAGCTATATATGGATTTGTCCTGTTTTCATACAGGAATATCGAGAATGTAGCCAGAAACCTGTTCGGATAGGGTTGCCTGTAAACCTTTTCAACTATTGACCCATAATTAAGTCCGTATTTCTGAGTAAATAGAGTGCTAATTTCCTGAGGCAGTTGTCTTTTAAGATAATCGGAGATAAGCTTTTTACCGAGAACGGCTCCGCTTCCTTCGTCACCAAGAATAAAACCACACGCTGGAACGTTATCAGCGATATCTTTTCCGTCATAGAAACAGGAGTTGGCACCTGTGCCTAGTATCCCTGCAATTCCCGGTTTGTGGCCGCAAAGTGCCCTGGCCGCTGCCAGAAGGTCTGTATATGCATAAGAGGTCGCCTTTGGGAAGACCTTCTTGAAACAATCTTGCAGGACAGGAACTTTTTCAGGGGATACTCCTGCTCCGTAAAAATGAATCTCATCCACAGATGTGCCAACATATGGGAATAGTTTCTGCTGAAGCTCGTTTACTATTGACTCTTCTGTCTGGAAATATGGATTTATCCCTGCTGTAGTAACCTCTTTGACTGATCCATCGCTGTTTATGGTTCTCCAATCTACCTTTGTCGACCCGCTGTCTGCAATTAAAAGCATATCAAAAAATTTTTGCAAACTTAGATATTTTGGCAACCAATTCAAAGCGTTTAGGAGAACTTTCTCCAGTGAAGGTAACCGACAACAGCAGCAATGATATAGACAAAATATAGGAGGGCTGTTGCATACAGCCCCTGAGTGGCGTAAAGATAAACTGCCAGTCCATCGGCAATTATCCAGAGGTACCAGTTTTCAATGAATTTTCTGGTCACCCACCAAGTGGCCAGCATGCTAAGCACTGCAATTACAGCATCCGTTTCCGGCATCGGGTCCTTTCCGTAAATATCCAGCACCATTGAGAGTAAAAGATATCCGGCTATTGAACAGAGTATTGAAAAGACAAGCACTTTACCGGACATTTTTGAGACAGTTATTTCTGATTTGCTCTCTGTATTATCGCTCTCTCCCCATTTTTTCCATCCATACAGGCTCACGGCAAGATAATAGAACTGTAGGCCCATGGCAGCTATAAGGCCTGAATTAAAAAAGACAAGTATGTAGGTAAGGGCGGAAACTCCGCCCACAACCCACATAAGTCTTTTCTGGCGGATCTCGAGTAATACGTAGACCAAGCCTGTCACTGCACCAAATATTTCGATAAAAGTGCTGTTATCCATTATCAGAACTTAAATGCTATTTTAGCTGTAAAATTAATGCCGGCCTGAGGGTAAAGACCCTCATCCACATATGTGTCAGCTCCATTTGCAAACTCTGCCGTATAAATCCATGCATTTGAAAAATATTTTCTGTTTAGCAGATTGTCAACAAAAAACTGAATATCTATGGAAGAGCCGTTTTTCATACTTATATTCTTTGTCCCTTTAAAGCCCATTACGAAATATGACGGGATTGACCTTGAATCGTCAGAAGTATTATCGTAATACTGTTTTCCTACGTACTTGCTGTTAAGGGAGAATGAAGTGTTCCAGCCTGGAAAACATGTTATCATACCCATCCCTACAGCTTCCGGTGAAAATGAAAGGTCTGTCGTTTTAAAGTATTGACTTTTCTGAGGCAACTTGTTCCAGTCAGAACTGTTGTCATAGAGATCTGTCCAGGCTGTGTAGTCTTTTATCTTGTTTGTACTCAAGGTCAGGTTTCCGTCGAGTTTCAACATTTTTAAGGGAGCCCATGATGCAGCCATTTCAAAACCTCTACGGTATGATACTGGAACATTCTCTTTTATCACATAACCGGTTTCACTGAGTTTTCCTGTAGGTACAAGTTGGTCTTTGTATTCCATGAGGTACAGATTGGCCGAAAACATAAATTTCTCATTGTTTAGTCTATACCCTATCTCATAATCAGTCAATCTTTCATCTCTTACATAATTTGCCTTTCCAGCCTTTATTGACTCCTTTATGTCTGTCCGGCTTGGTTCTTTTCTTCCGACTGCCAACGAGGCGTATAGCTGATTACTGCCATTGATATTGTATGTGGCGCCAAATTTAGGGTTAAAGAAATTGTAGTTCTTTTTATAGTCCAAAGAGGCAAAATCATCATCTTTACCATTCATTACATACTTTATGCCCCTGTACTGAAGGTCAGCAAATGCTATGATTTCATCAGTTATGCTTACCTCAGCCTTGGTAAATATAGAGTAGTCATTTTTGTATCCTGTATTCATATACCACCTATAATTTTCAGGAATATTCCCATTATACATAGCCCATATAAGATCTCCGAAATGGTCACCTTGGTAGTAAGAGTATGAAACTCCTCCCTTAATATTCAGTCTTTTGCCAGTATATTGAAGATTCGAAGTGAAAGCTGTATAGTTATTATCAAGAGCCTTTTGCGTTATCAGGTCACTTTTTTTAAAGGTTGTCCCGCCAATTATCTGAGAAGGAAGCCCGTATTCGGAGAATTTTTTACCAGCTTTATAATTCTCATAATACCCATCCCCTTTGGTAAAATGTAAAGTATTGCTCCATAATAAATTATCCCTAAGCTGTTGAATATAATGAAGTTGAAAGTGGTGCTGAAGATAATTGTCTGTTTCATTGTCATAGTAGCGGATATTACCGGCTGCATCATAGTATTCTCCTGCCGGGTTATATCTACGGTCGATATTCATCTTTTCTCTGGATATGCCTTTCCATGTTATCCCTGACTTTTGATCTCCCATTATATAATTTAGTCTAAGTGAGGATTTTCCACTAATCCAGCCAAGGGTTGCAAATAGAGAGTTTAAGTTGGTCTTTGCGTTTCTTATATATCCGTCTCCTGAATTATGGGAATATTTAACATCAAAAGAGAGTCCGTTTCTTAGCAGGCCTGTTCCCGCTCCAAGTGCAGAGGTGAAACTGTTATAGCTTGCAATGCCAAATTCTGCGTTGCCATATGCTTCAGGTTGGGTTGTAAGAGACCTCATATTTATGCTTGCGCCAAAAGCTCCAGCCCCGTTTGTTGATGTACCTACTCCTCTCTGAATCTGCACATCTTGCAGAAACCCTGTAAGAGCAGGAATATTGACCCAGAAAACCTCCTGCGACTCTGCATCGTTAAGCGCAATGCCGTTCATTGTCACATTAATTCTGGAACCCTCACTTCCTCTTATCCTTATTGATGAATAGCCGAGGCCGTTACCTCCCTCCGTTGAAGCAACTACTGATGGTGTAAGAGAAAGTGCCATGGGAAGGGAGTAGGTTGACGAGACTTGCTTGAGCTCCTCTTTTCCAAATCTTGAATAACTTACAGGTGTGTTTTTCCCGGCCCTGTAGGCCTCTACAACAACACTGTCTAGTTTAATGGTTGATGTTTTCTCTTTTTGCCCTGGATTTTGGGCAAGGGTGAGAAATGGTAATAAAATAACCCCGCAGAATAAAGTTAATTTCTTCATAATTAATTATTTATTAGCAGGGGGATACAGAGAATTTGACGCGCTTTCCCTTCGCTAGCATTACCTAGATCAGGTGAAAAGGGTATAATCTCAGCCCAACCGGGCACCCCCAAGCATTTTTTGAAATGCAGTGCAAATATATAAAATTATTTATGGATGAAACAAATTACTACCTTTGCCGCCAGGTGGGTCGCTCTATCGCGCTTTTGCAAAAAAGTGAGGAAAGTCCGGACAGGAAAGAGCAAGACTCTGTGGAAATCACAGCAGGGGGTAACCTTTGGCAAATCGTAACAGAAAATTACCGCCTTTAAACAAGGTAAGGGTGAAAATGCGGGGTAAGAGCCCACGACTCTTTATGGCGACATGAAGGGGGTACGACCAGTCTCCTGCAAGGCCATGTATACCAGCAAAAAGGGCTGCTCGCTCATCGCTGGGGGGTAGGCTGCGTCAGACAAATGATAGGGAATCTTTTAGAGAACAGAATCCGGCTTACAGACCCACCTTTTTATTATTAAAAACAACTTATCAGAACAGCCTGGGATGATCCTCTTCAAACTGCTTAAGTATGGTGGAAATTATGGCTTCCCTGAAAAACTTGGTCTTAGACTTAACCTTATACTTTCTACAATAGGTTTCGACAGCCTCCATCTCTTTGTCATTAAAAAGAATGGCTTTACGGTGGGTCCTTTTGAGAACTTCTTTCTGTTTCAAACTACTTCTTTAATAAAAGTTTGTAATTCTCAACTCCGGTAAGATTGTAGCAGCTTTGGGAATATTCAATCCACTTTAGGGCAAGATCCTTTTTGCTGTTCATTTCGCATGCTACTGCCATATTGAAGGCAGCACAGGCTGCTCTTAGCTTGTCTGTGGAAGCAGTCTCTTGCATCCATAGAGCAGAAGCCTCAGACCACTTGAAATTTTTGGCTAGATCAAAGGCGTTAACCCATCTGGCATCATTGAAAATATATAGGTACCTGCCTACGGTCTCCCATTTGTCAAATAAGTTCTCGGTTACACTCTTCCCGACACCTTGGGAGACATTATCCAATGAATTGTAGATTTTTGTCATGATATTAGCTTTCATGTCACTTCTGCTGAGCACCTCCCAGTATACCGTGTCAGTCTGTCTAATGGAAACCATATTCTCAGCTGTGATGCCATCATATATATTCACAACAGATGTGAATGGGACAAATACATAATTTACATCATACCGATCACCAGAATTAGAATTTAGCGGAGCTTTTGTATGTTCAGGTATCCCCAGTCTGAGGCTGTCAATAATAATCAGAATGTCCGAATTGGACTTCTGTGAGAGGGATTGCAAATAATAGATATCCCTTACAGCAGAAGAGTCATTATTGATGACGAAAACGGGTACAGACCCAGTTTGATATGATAGGTTTTTCTCCAGAGAGGCAGAAATTCCAGAGGCAAGATTCACCATAAGCAGTGAATCCTTGCCCTTGCCAACATTAGAAAAGACTGCAACACTCTTATTCGCAAACTCTATTGGATATTTTGCAGGGACTTTGACATCCACATTAAAAATCTCCACAACAGGCCCGCATGAAGTAAGCATAAATGCTACTGACAGGGCAAATAAAACGTTTCTTGATTGGCGGAATTTCATGATAAATAATTTAATTTATATAAAGGTTCCGATGTTTCTTTTACATCTTCATACCTCCGCAAACAGAGATAACCTGACCGGTAACATAAGATGAAAGGTCAGATGCAAGGAATGTACATACATTTGCAATATCTTCCGGTTTACCTCCCCTTCTGAGTGGAATCTGCTCTGCCCATTGCTTCTTGACATCTTCTGGCAAGTTTCCTGTCATATCCGTAAGTATGAATCCGGGAGCAACGGCATTTGCTCTTATTCCTCTTGAACCTAGCTCCTGTGCTATCGATTTAGTAAGCCCGATAATACCGGCCTTTGATGCCGAATAATTAGTCTGACCGGCATTTCCGGAAACTCCTACAACTGAACTCATGCTTATTATGCATCCTGATTTCTGACGCATCATCACAGGAGTGACTGCATGAACAAAGTTAAATGCAGACTTAAGGTTTACATTTATTACAGCGTCCCATTGCTGCTCAGTCATCCTCAACATCAACCCATCCTTGGTTATTCCAGCGTTGTTTACCAAAATATCTATTTTACCAAACTCTTTCACACCCTCTTCCACAACCTTGTGCGAATCCTCGAAAGAGGCCGCATTTGAAGCAAGAGCCAAAACTTTCACGCCATATGATTCGAGTTCTTTTTTTGTAGCTTCTCCATTTACATCAATTACTAAATCTGTAAAGATAATGTCTGCACCCTCAGAGGCATACTTTAAAGCAATCGCTTTCCCAATTCCCCTTGCCGCTCCGGTTATAAGTGCAACTTTTCCCTCTAATAACTTCATAATAAAATTTTTATGTTTTAAATAATTTTTGCAAGCAGATCGTATTCATCTGCACTTTCAACTTGTATATCAACAAATGTACCAATAATTTTTTTAGAATCGAAACCTTTTGGCAGGGTTTCAAGACCAATCAAAATCTCTCCGTCCACCTCAGGGCTCTCCTTCTGGCTTCTGGCAACTATAACACCGTCATTTATCGAATCTACCAGTACCTTCTCTATGCTCCCCACTCTGGAGCGGTTATAGTTCAAGGATATTTCAGACTGAACCTCCATGAGTTTTTCGTACCTCTCCTCTTTCACTTTTTGTCTGATAGTGTCTTTCAAGTTATTTGCTCCCCATGTCCCCTCCTCTTCAGAATAGGTAAAAGCCCCTAACCTCTCAAATCTTGCCTCTTTTATAAATGAGAGTAGCTCTTCAAAAGCACGCTTGTCTTCACCTGGATGGCCTACAATCATGGTAGTCCTCAGTACAATTCCCGGAACTTTTTCCCTGAATTTTTCAACCAGCCGTCTTGTCTGATCACCATCTACATTTCTTCTCATATTTTGCAGCACTTTGTCTGAGATGTGCTGCAAAGGGATATCCAGATACTTGCATACCTTGGGATGATTTGCCATTACATCCAGAAGAGGTTCCGGAAATGCTGCGGGATAAGAGTAAAGAATCCTTATCCATTCAATACCTTTGACATCACCAAGGCGTTCGATAAGGCTAGCTATTTTTCTCTCTTTATAGAGATCAACTCCATAATATGTCGTATCCTGAGCAATGACAATCAACTCCTTAACCCCATTTTCGGCTAGGTACGTGGCTTCATCTACAAGCATCTCCTCGGGAACAGATTGATGTGGCCCCCTAATTAAAGGAATGGAACAATATGAGCATATCCTGTCGCAGCCTTCAGATATCTTTAGATAAGCATAGTGAGAGGGAGTTGTCAGATATCTCTGGCAGTTTAGGGAGTCGTCCCAACTCTCCCCAAGAGCTGTCAATACAGATTTTGCATCAAAAGCCCCAAAAAAGCCATCAACTTCAGGAATAGAGTCCTTAAGTTCAAGTGAATACCTCTGGGACAAACATCCGAAAACAAATATTTTCTCTATATAACCCCTCTGTTTAGCGTCAACTGCTGAGAAAATAGCCTCAATAGACTCTTTCTTTGCATCTTTTATAAAACCGCAAGTATTGATTATTACAGTGTTGACCCCTGCTATGCTCAAATCTTCCCCTTCTGGAGATATGGTTATTCCGGAAGAGAAGACTTGTCTCAGAAGGTGTTCCGAGTCCACTTTGTTTTTAGAACAACCTAAGGAAATTAACTGAACCTTCTTTGTCATTATTGCTCCTTTACTGACTCTTCGCTCTTCTCTTCTGGCAATTCAAAATCCAGACTTGCATGCTGCCTGAGAGTATTATACCACTCAACCACTTTTTTCATGTGAGAGACGTAGAATCTATCCTTGTCATAATCTGGTAGTACTTCTGCGAAAAAATTCTTTAATACCTCAGGATTCGATTTTGCATCCGGAGCTGCATTATCCTGAAGATTATCATGCATTTTCACCAATATTTGGTGGAGAGGGACCTCCTCTTCAGTTGTGTATATAGATATATCCGAAAGGGATGTCAATCTAGCACTCATTCCAAAGAGAGCCCTTTTCTTGGTTGTAAGCGATTCTACAATCACTCCTGCATTGGCTTGAGAAATGTACTGGAATAGTCCGGGCTGGCCGGATATGGATAAAATCTTCTGTAAATTAGTTTTCATTTTTAATATTTAATTAAACAATACCTCTATCTTTTTTAATCTTGTCATAGGCCTCTGAGATGCTTTTAAATCTCTCCTCTGCAGCCTTTTGAACATCTGATCCTAAATTTGACACCTTGTCTGGATGGTGTTTTACGGCAAGTCTTTTATATGCTTTTTTGACATCCTCGTCCGTAGCTGTTTTTTCAATTTCCAGAACCTGATAAGCTGCATCAATTCCTTTATCGAACATAGCAAAAATTGATTCGCTCTCGTTTTGAGGAATTCCCACGGAGAGAGCAATCCTTCTCAGTACTGCCAACTCATCGCTGCTCACGGTCCCGTCTGCAAGTGCAATACCTGTAAGGTAATGGAGAAGCTGTAATCTCGAGTCAAGGTTCATGTATCCTCTGATTTGCCCTCCTACAGCGTCAATATCTACATCTTTTTTAAGTATATCCCTAAGAAGGAGTGTGGATTCAGCCGCAGCCTCCTTTCCAAAATTCTGTTCAATAAACTTTCTCACATAGTCCAGCTCAGATTTCATCACCCTTCCATCAGCCTTCATCACTGAAGATGACAACACCAAAAGGGAAACCATGAAGCTGTTTCTTTCCTCTACTCTATTGTAAGGAGTACCTGAGACATGCTCACTTTTACTATCAAAAAAAGAGCCTACGGCGAAGCCAAGAATACCACCAAGCGGTCCTCCTATAGCCCATCCTAAGGCACCTGTAATCCATTTTCCGTAACCCATATCTTTATTTATCGCAATTTTTTATTTGATCAATTATGTGCAGTATCTGAGGCAGCACTGCTCTCTTTCCGTCTGCAAATATAATGAAATCTGCCATTTTCAACCGCTCGTCATCTTTCCACTGTCTATTAATCCTCTGTCTTACAAGATGTTCTTCTAAATTATCTCTCTTTATTACTCTTTTAATTCGAACCTCTTCAGGAGCTGTAACAACTATCACCTTGTCTGCTATATGATGAAAGATAGGAGTTTCAAGAAAAATCGCAGATTCATAGATAATCATTTTCACTCCTTTTTTCTCTTGTTCCTCTCTCCACAAATAAAAATCTTCAAGTAATCTTGGATGAACCAGGTTATTTATTTTAGACAGCAAATCTTTATCCGCAAAAATCTTACACGCCATTACGCTCCGTTGTAATTTGCCATCTACTAAAATTTCATCGCCCAATATTTCCACAAGCTTTGCCAAGAGCTCCTTGTCAATATTGTACAACTCTTTAACTCTGTCGTCAGCTATATACGCAGGAATTCCCAGCGATGAGAAAATTCTCACCACATAGGATTTTCCGGTGCCAATGCCACCTGTACAAGCTAAGCAGAACATAATATCTATTTGTGCTGTCTTTCAACAATCCTGCACTCCACAAACTGCGGTTCGAGACTATACGATATCATCTCACCTGGTTTTCTTTCCAATTTAGGTTCGACGTAAGAGTTTATAGAGTTGATAATATCATCGTAGTCGACATTTAATTTATAGTCCTCACCAGTTGCCTTCTGATCGGATTTGAATGGAATCCTGAACGTCATCTTCACTTCCGAAGGGAAAATGTTGATCTCTTTATCCTGCGGGGCGTTCACTACTTCTACATGCAGAGTCACCGTTTTCTCTATATATCTCTCGACCTCAAAAGTATAGTATACCTCTTTACATGAGAATCTTACACCGTCTATCTTTTTTAATGCGACAACACCATTCTTTGTTGACTCGAGATTTTCAAAATTAAGGTTCTCAGTTCTTATGGTGTCTATGTTTTCAATCAACGAGAGGTTTCCATACACTGTTACTGAATTTGGGTTAAGCTTCATTTTTCCCACAGCCATGTATTGGTCCTTGAATGTAGCCGAGTAGGACGGTGCCAAAGGGACTTTCCGGTTAATCTGATGAGGAAAGTTAAAGAACAAGGTGTCTACGGACAGAGTCTCAATCTCAAGGTTCTCGCTCAGGTTCTCGCTCAATTTGTCCTTTATATCCCGGCAGAGGATGTAATAGCCATCTTTTACCGATGGGACTCTCTTTATATAACGTTTATCTATATCTATGAAGATTGTGCCCATGTCATTTATATACCGCTGTTGCAGTATATATATCCCGCTTGCTTTACCTTTGACGGTAAGTAGGTTATCTGAAAAGGACCCCTCCGACCTTCCTTCGAGGTTGGTAGAGACATTAACCCTGTAATTCAGATAAATACTGTAATCAGCTGACAGTTTGTGAATACACCATATGATAAAAGCAAGAAAGAGGCAGAACAAAAAAAGTAAAACTTGTCTGCCTCTCTCGTAAGAAATCTTTAGTTTTCCGAGCTTTATCATAAAGCCAAAACTATTTGGTTTGCTGGATGTCTGTAGGATCTTTTACAATTGATGATTTATCTACTCTCAGTTTAACATTGTTATCTACCTCCACAAGAACGTATTGTTCCTTAATCTCTACAATCACTCCGTAGATACCACCCATTGTAATCACCTTGTCTCCTCTTTGAAGGCTGTTACGGAATTTTACAAGTTCCTTTTGTTTCTTTTGTTGAGGGCGGATCATAAAAAAGTACATTACTACAAAGATAAGCCCCATCATTACAAGGAAACTCCAGTTGCCTGCTCCACCCGCAGCCGGTTGTTGTTGAAGAAATACAAGAAAATTCATTTTATTCTTATTTTAAATTTATACAAAATTAACTATTCTATCGAGCCTACCAAACCTCTTCCGCTTTTTTCAATTTTTCCATCCCTTTGCAATCCAAGAAGTATTTTATCCAGAATGCCATTGACAAATATCTTGCTGTTTGGTGTGCTGTAATATTTGGCTAATTCCACAAACTCATTGATTGTAACCTTTAAAGGAATGTTGGGAAAAGAAATTGCTTCGGTGATCCCCAGTACGATAAGAGCCGAATCTGTTGCTGCAAGACGTTCCGGATCCCAGTTCAAAACGTATTTGGTCATCAATTCAATATTCTCATCATAATTTATCATTGCCTGAGTAAGAAGTCTTAATGCAAACTCCTTATCCTCATCCTTAAGAAAAACTTGTGGATGAGATATTTTGGATGCAGGCTTTTGTCCGGCAAGTTTTTTCAGTATGACATTTATAACAAAAGCCAGGTCATCTATCCAGTAGAGGTTTCCATCTTCAAGAATTGAATAAAGTTCTTCATTGTCTTCCAACTCCTCTTCAAAGAATCTAATAATAAACTTTACATCCTCCTCAAAACTATTCTCGGTTGAACTCATATACTCTTTATAGTATTCTTTCTGGGTAAGTGCTGCCAAGACTTTTTTAACGAACGCTTCATATTCATTCCAGTACAAACCGTTACTTTCACAAAATTTAATCAGAGCTTCATTACACTCAAGCTTTTCTATAAGAAGGTTATTCACAAATTTTCTGTTTGGATTTTTCTCTTCCGGAGTTGGGTGAAATTTTTTTAATCCAGCTTCAATTTTTGTCTCGGCAATTTTTTTAAGTGCTATTGGCAACGACAAGATAAAATAATACAGCTCCAGAGTTTTGTCGCAACTGAGCAGCAGCTCCTTTTCTGCTCCCGAAATAGAATCAGAACCGGAATTTATTCTGCTGAACAGAACCTTAAAAACTTTTACACGAATCAATCTTCTGCTAATCATAAAAAAATTATTTATTAATATTTTGCAAAGATAGATTTTTGTCCACAAAAAATAATTTTATCTTTGTAAGAGAAATTTAAAAACAACAAAAATGTATTTGGAAGATTTTGACAATGCAGAGGCACAGGAACGCAACGGTGATGATGTTTTTTCCAAACCGGTCAGAGCAGGTAAACGCACCTATTTCTTTGATGTAAAGGCTACTAAGAACAACGATTACTATCTTACAATCACAGAAAGCAAGAGAAGATTGGATCGGGATGGAAGGTTTGTCTATGACAAACACAAAATTTTCCTATACAAGGAGGACTTCGAAAAGTTTTCCCAGGGACTGGAGGAGATTATCCAATATATCAAGGAAAAGGCTCCAGTAGTAACTGAAAAAACTCCAAAAGAGGGTGGACCGGCATCTTTTTCAGATGTTAATTTTGAAGAATTATAGTTTTTATTGCGTAAATATCTAAATCTGTCCTCCTTGGGGCAGATTTTTTGTTTGTAGCATTGGCATATTTTTTGTATAAAAATCGCTTCCGTATAGTTCATGATATTTTTTTAGGGAAAAAAGCCCCAAAATTGTATTATATATATCCAATTAAAACAAATGCTTAAATATTATTAGACAAATTGTCCTAAAATGAAAAATTTTAAATTAATTCTCGCCACTTTCATCTCGGTGTTCCTGTGTGCCTCACTATCAGCTCAGATGGTTTCACAACCTATCAAATGGAGCAGCAAGGTAGCTCATCTTGATGGTAACATTTATGAAATACAGGCTATCGGTGTTTTTGATCAGGGAAAATCCGAGTGGCACACCTATGACTTAGGCCCATATGAAGATGGTCCTAACCCTACATCTCTGACAGTGGAAATCAAATCCGGTGCCAAGCTTGTGGGCAAGAATTACATCAAAACCAAGGTAAATAAGGTTTTTGACAAAATGTTCGGCATGGAGATAGGTATCTGTGCGGAAAAGGTAATTGTTGCACAGAAGGTTGAAGTCACATCAAAAGACTCTGCTTCTGTGATTGCAGTCATTGAGTGGATGACTTGCAACGATGGTACATGCCTTCCTCCTGCAGACAAGGAATTCAAAATTAAACTACCCCCAGCAACCGGTGCTGTAAAAGCAGCCGTCCCTGATGCCACCAAAGGCAAAGGAGCAGCTGCAACAACCGCAGCCGTTGCGACAGGCAATGGAACAGCCGGAACGGACGTTGGTTCGGTAACGGCAGCATCTGAGCCTTTATCCGATACAACAGTGGCCGCTTCTGCGGCTACTGCTGTTGAAGGAACACTTGTACCTGCTGCTACGGAGCCTGAAAAAAGCGGTTCTATCTGGGCAATTATCATAGAGGCTATAATCTGGGGCTTTGTTGCCCTTCTGACCCCTTGCGTTTTCCCTATGGTTCCAATGACCGTCTCTTTCTTCCTGAAAAGCAGCGATAACAAGGCTAAAGGTAAGTTTATGGCATCCATGTATGGTTTCTTCATTGTCGCCCTTTATACGCTTCCTATCGCAGTAATCATCGCCATAACCTACTTTGCAGGAGGAGAGGCCGTAACCGCTGACATATTCAACTGGCTTGCAACAAGCTGGCTGCCTAATATATTATTCTTCCTTATCTTCATGATATTTGCAGCATCATTCTTCGGAGCATTCGAAATCGTGCTTCCTAGCTGGATGGTTAACAAATCCGATTCAAAGTCTGACAAAGGCGGCCTGATAGGAGTTTTCTTCATGGCCCTGACCCTTGTACTGGTTTCATTCTCCTGCACTGGTCCAATCGTTGGAACTATTCTTATAAAGAGTACACAAGGTGAGATATGGCAGCCAATAGTAACCATGCTTGCCTTCTCAACTGCCTTTGCTCTTCCTTTCACCATATTCGCCTTTGCTCCATCATTGTTGAAGGATCTTCCAAAATCTGGTGGATGGCTCAACTCTGTCAAGGTTGTACTTGGATTCATAGAGGTTGCTCTTGGATTTAAGTTTTTGAGTGTGGCTGACCAGACATATCATTGGGGAATTCTGGACAGAGAGGTTTACCTTTCAATCTGGATTGTTGTATTCACTCTCCTTGGTCTCTACCTGCTTGGCAAACTACGCTTTCCTCATGACGACAAGGTTGAACACATTGGTGTCGGAAGGCTTGGCCTGGCAATAATTTCTTTAAGTTTTGTGGTTTATATGATTCCTGGTATGTGGGGCGCCCCTCTTAAAGCTCTTTCGGGTTATATGCCTCCTATCACCTCTCAGGATTTCTCTCTTGTAGACGGTATGTCGTCAAATGGAGGGAATCAGGAGTCATCGGCACAAGGTGGTCCGGGCAACGGTAAATACAGTGAGTTCCTTCACCTGCCTCATGGTATCAAAGGTTTCTTTGAATACAAGGAAGCTGTTGAATATGCAAAATCTGTCAACAAACCGCTTTTCATTGACTTCACCGGTCACGGATGTGTAAACTGTCGTGAGATGGAATCCAGAGTATGGTCTGATCCACGCGTGTTGAATCTGCTTAAGGGAGACTTTGTTGTTCTAGCCCTTTATGCCGACGATAAGAAGGATGCCGCAGAGAGTGATTGGATTACTACTGAAAGTGGCAGACAGCTCAAATCAATAGGCAAGATAAATTCTCACCTTGCAATGACCAAGTTCAATGTAAATGCACAGCCATATTATATATTGCTTAATCCTAACGATGAAACTCCTCTTGCTCAGCCTAGAGGATACGACCTCAACGTGGATGCTTTCATCAAGTTCCTGGAAGATGGCAAAGCCAAACTACAGCAGCAATAATAATTGCTGAATAATTGTAAAAATGCTGCTCTGAATATGGGCAGCATTTTTTTTGCTATATTTGAAATAACTAAAGATTTTGTGATGGATTTTATAGAAATGTTGAAGATAATGCCCGCTGCCGTAATTGGTTTGACTGTCCACGAGTTCTCTCATGGGTATGTTGCTTTTCGCTTGGGCGATAATACGGCAAAACAGGAAGGGAGAGTGACGTTGAACCCGTTGAAACATATTGACTGGCTGGGATTTTTTTTGATTATAATTGCCGGATTCGGGTGGGCAAAACCAGTGAATTTCAATCCTGACAATCTCAAGCATAAGCATCGTGACGAAATACTTATTTCAATTGCCGGTCCGTTATCCAACCTGGCAACAGCAATACTCTTCTTTATTATTGCAAGAGGCCTCTATTTCCTCAGTTTTTTCAATAATACTGAGTTAGGCCTGGCTATAATCAATGTTATCGTGGTCTGGGGGGTGATCAATATCAGCCTGTTTATTTTCAATCTGATTCCTCTTCCTCCTCTAGATGGCTCACATATCTATCTCACATTTCTGAAAGAGATCAATCCTAGGCTGATGTTGAATTTATACAAATACGGCACCTGGGCACTATTCATCATTATCATCGCCGAAAGCAGCCTCAAAATAAACATATTGCACTTATCCGGAATCATCGGGTCTGTAACCTCATTTTTTATGCGGTTGATGGCATTCAGCTAGAGTTCATGAATATTTTGCATATTAAACTAAAACTATTTACTGATGAAAAAAACTTTTCTTTCTTTGGTTCTTACTGCATCACTTGTGTTCTCCGGAGGCTATGAAAGTGGTGCTTTAAATGCACAAGGTAAGCACTATATTCCTCAGAATGTGTTTCCTGAACCAAAACGCCCTGCAGGTCAGAGTGATGTCCTCGAGCTAAAATGTGCCCCAATTGATACTGTAAGGATTGCCTTTATTGGACTTGGGATGAGAGGTGAGGAAGCTGTCCGCAGATACACCTATCTGACTGGTGTAAAAATTGTTGCATTGTGCGATGTTGTTCCTGAAAAGGTTGCTTCAGCACAGAAGCTTCTGGAGGAAAAGGGTTTGGCAAAGGCTGATGGATATTGCGGCGAAGATGATTGGAAAAAGGTCTGCGAAAGAAAAGATGTAAATCTGATTTATGTATGCACCCATTGGGATTTGCATACCCCTATTGCCGTTTACGCTATGGAACATGGAAAACATGTGGCTGTGGAGGTTCCTGCAGCACTTACAATTAAGGAGTGCTGGCAGTTGGTGAACACCTCTGAGAAAACCCGTCGTCACTGTATGATGCTTGAAAACTGCAACTACGACTTCTTCGAAATGGCAACTCTAAATATGGCTCAGAAAGGGTTGTTTGGAGAGATCGTACATGCAGAAGGGGCATACATTCACGACCTTAGATATCTGAATTTCAACGATACAACAGGATATTGGAACATGTGGCGTTTGAAACACAATGCCGAAGAGAATGGCAACCTCTACCCTACTCATGGACTTGGCCCAATCTGCCATGTCCTCAATATTCACCGTGGAGATAAAATGGATTATCTGGTTTCAGTCTCTTCCAATCAGTTTGGAATGACGGAATCTGCTGGGGAAAAATTCGGAACGGACTCTGACTATGCTAAAAGGGAGTACAAGAACGGCGACATGAACACATCAATAATCAAAACTCACAACGGCAAGACTATGATGATTCAACATGATGTGACAAACCCTCGTCCATACAGCCGTATTCATATGATAAGCGGAACAAAAGGCTTTGCACTGAAATGGCCCCGCAAGGAGCTCGCCTTCGATCCCAACGGGCATGTCTCACTGAGCGATGAGGAGATTGAAAAACTTCTTGCAGAATATGAGCATCCGATTGTAAAGGAGGTAGGAGCCAAAGCAAAAGAGGTGGGCGGACACGGAGGGATGGACTTCATTATGGACTATCGTCTTGTTTACTGCCTTCGTAACGGTCTCCCGTTGGATGAAGATGTATACGATGCCGCTGAGTGGAGCTCTATAATTGAACTTTCACGCACATCGGTCGCAAACAATGGAATGCCAGTTGAAATTCCTGATTTCACACGCGGGGCATGGAATAAGCTCAGGAGTGTTAAATATTACAGCAATCCAAAGTAATCATATTGTCCCATCCATACTTTGCAACAACTTTATCTGAGTGCGTGCTCGGACAAGGTTATGGGTGGGATATCCTATTTTATAATATTTATCTCCATCTATATAGTCTGTCAGGAACCTGACTGCCTGTTCGTATGTGAGCAGCTTTGGCCCGAAAGGGAGAGTATCCAGTTCCGCCTGTGATAAAAATCCTTTTGTCTCTTCAGTAAAGCCTTCCAGAAATCCTTTGTAAATTTCTATATTGAGCTTCACTTTATCAAGATCTGTTTCATCCTCCCTACCGGTGTTTGCTCCTGAGCGGATAGCATCACCTACATCGTAGCAGATATATCCGGACATTACTGTATCAAGGTCTATTATGCATAATACTTCATTAGTGTCTGCATCCAGAAGGACATTGTTGAATTTTGTATCCTGATGAACAACGCGCTTTGGTATAATGCCTTTTTCCCCCATCTCTACAATCATTGAGAACTCTTTTTCTCTTCCCAGAAGAAAACCTATCTCCTTAGACACTTCCGCAACTCTTCCGCAAGGATCAAGAGCCACGCTTTTACGCAAACTTTCAATTCTTACAGGTGTATTATGGAAGTTTGGGAGGACATCGCACAGTGTCTCCCCCGGAAAATCACTAAGAAGCTTATGAAAATTGCCGAACGCCTTACCCGCAACACTTGCCATCTGTGGCGTCTCCATTCTGTCATAAGCAAGAGTATTCTCGATAAAAACGAACATTCGCCAATAATCACCATTAGCATCTTTGTAGTAAAGTCTGGAGTCTATTTCGACAGGTGTCAGAACTCTTCTATCTATATCTCCACACCCACTCTCTGCAAGCTTCCTTCTGATATGATCTGTGATTTGCTTTATATTATTTTGCAATCCCTCTACATCTTTGAAGATGTTATGGTTTATCTTCTGAAGGAGAAAATCAGTTTTGCTCCTGTCTTCGGATTTCATTTTGAATGTATTGTTGATAAGGCCATTGCCGAATTTCTCAACGCTGTAGCCTTCGGGTATGAAAGGAAGGTCAATCATATAAATTGTCTTTATTCATACAAATATACAATTTAGCAGGGACTTGGACACCTTTGAAATTCGCATGTGAAACACTTATGAAAAAAGCTGCCATAAAAGCAGCTTTGATATTGAGGTATCCAGCAGAATCGAACTGCTGTAGACGGTTTTGCAGACCGTTGCCTAACCACTCGGCCAGGATACCCTGTTAGAGGATTGCAAAGGTAGAAATTTTTTTCAAATTGCCAAGGAGGATTCCTCCAATTACTAGAAAAAGGCCATAAACAGTCATATAACCTATACTTTCTCCAAGAATGAAATGAATAAGAAAGAGAGAGATAAATGGTGAAAGATACGTAGCCTGTGCAAGAGCAACCTTATTGGAAGCAAGTTGCAGAGCCTTTGTCCATAGGATGAACGTGATTCCCATTTCAAAACATCCCACATATATTCCTGCTGCCAAAGCCTTGCAGGAAGGCCATTCCATTGGCGAGAAAAAACTTATGGCTATAAGATAACACGAGCCAAAAAGGAAGTTTACAAAGAGTTCGGCGGCAGGCTCTCTATCCGAAGAGGCACCGGCTTTATTGTCAATTTTGGTAATCCAATATGTTGCCCAGATAAAAGCGCTTCCCAATGCCAGGATAATACCTAGTGGCGATAGAGAGCCAGATGCATCTGCAGAACTATTTGATGACAAAAGCAATATGCCTGCAAAACTTATCAGAACACCGATAATCTGCATAAGATGTAATTTTTGCTTATAAAAGACAGCCATCATAAGGATAAGAACCACCTGCCATGAAAAGTTGAGAGGCTGAGCAATCTGTGCCGGCAGAAGAGTATATGCCTTGAACAAAACCAAATAATAGAAAAAAGGGTTCAGAAGCCCCTGTATAGCACCTTTGAAAAGAGTTTTCCTGTTATTTAGCAGCTCTTTTACCTGACTGAACTCTCTTGTTCTGCACAATTCAATAAGGCAGACAAACAATGCAGTCAGAGATGCAATCAAGAGAAGCTGCACTGAACCTGATTCGGAAAGACCTATTTTAAAAGCAGTTGCAACAGTGGACCAGAATAGCACCACAAAGCCTCCGAAAATCAATGCCTTTTTCTGGTTTTTCATAATTGTTGCCTTATCTTGGAAACAAGCTTTGTATCCATATCTTTGTGCTTATCCAGAAAATCATCCACAATTTTTGCTGACTCAATTGTCCTATGTCCGCCAAGCAAAGCTCTCGACCAGTTTCTAGGGAAAAAGATATCGCCAGTTCTCTGTATCTCATCCATAAGAGCCAAACCTGGCAATATATAGTAAATAGATTCGCAATCACGTTTGTAATGATTCAGATATGAAAGGGCAGAAGCAGCCCAAGGCTCAACTTCACGATTCCTAACATCGAGAAGTGAATTGAATACCGAATCTCTGACTGCTTTTTCAGGAGATAGTGATGGCATGATGAATCTGTACTCCCTTTTCCTGTCAGGATTTGATATTCTCGAAAGCTGAGTTGATGTAATTTCATTATACTTGTCTGGCATGCTTATGGAGAGCTCGTATGAGAGCCTGATAAGATCCCTTTCTCCCAGCGAAACATATTCCAAACCTTCAGGACTGCGCCACAAATTATACAGTTTGTCAATAGCCTCCCGTGAGGCTGCAATATCAATATAAGCTCGCAAAGCAAGCAGTCGCTTCTGGGGATTGGCGTTTTCAGTAACAATCGACCAAAGCTCATTCTCCAGAGATGTGTCAGCACCATCTACTGACATAAACCGGATATAGGCGTTTGTAATGTAGCTCAGGGCTCTCGAGAAAAGCAGGGTATTTTTCTCTGTCCTGGCATATTTTGTAAGGGAGTTCATAAAAACTCTTCTGTTCAGGTTTTTATTCAGAAAATTCTCGTTCAGAGAGATAAGTATAGACTCTTTAAATATGATATTTTCCTGAGCTGTATCTTTTGCAGATGCCAAATAGCCCATAAGCCATCCAGAAGAGATGCTGTCTAGTTTGAAGTAGCCATATCCGTATCCATCCGTATTTGGAATTATCACCTCATCCTTTAGAGAAAGAGGCAAGATTGAGTATGAAGAGTCAAGTGTTATATGAAAAACCTTTTTCTGACCTAGATCGCCATCCTTGTCTGTCAGCCAGAATTCCAGAGGCTGTTTCCATATAAGATTCCTGCCATACCTGTCAGACTGATGAATAACGATTTTATCACTCATGCGTTCTGATGATATCTGAGGCATTCCCTTCTCCTTTATCCACACGTTGCTCCAATCACGCAAATTTTCATCCGTCAGCCCATCAAGGATTTCTATCAGATTATCCCATGTTGCGTTTGAGTAGGCGTAACTGCTAAGATATTTCCTTATTCCCTCCCTGAATTTTCCCTCTCCTATTCTTTTAACCAACATCTCCATAACTACAGGAGCCTTGTTATAGATTATATTGCCATATACCAGACCCGCTTTATCAAGGTTATCAAGTTCTTGCTGGACAGGATTGGTTCCTAAAGTCCTCTCTTCTGAATAAGCAGATGGATAATATGAGTTTATAAAATTAAATTTATGGTTGATTTCAGGATACTGAGGGGCAACTATGGCAGCGGCAAAATAATTGGCAAAAACCTCTTTTGTCCAGACATCATCGAACCATTTCATTGTTACATAATCACCGAACCACATATGGGCTGTCTCATGTGCGATGAGAGATGATCTGGAAAGCCTCTCCTCAATAGTGGGATTTTTATCAAGGAACATAGTCCTGTCGGAATATAGCGTGGCTCCCATATGTTCCATCCCCCCATATTGAAAGCCTGGAAGAATGATCAGATCATATTTTGCAAAAGGATATTTTATTCCAGTATAACCTTCAAGCCATTCAAGAGAATGGAATACCTCTGATAAAATCCCTGCACACTGTTCTGTTTTTTGCTGGTCTGTCTCTCTGTGGTATAAGGAAACCTCTCTGCCATCCTTCTTTTGTGTAACCTTGTTCAGTTTCCCGGCAACAAATGAGAACAAATATGTAGGAATTGGTTCTGTTTGTGCAAACTCAACAATCTTTCCGGAAACGCCAAGCTTTCTCTCTCTCTTTATTTTCCCATTTGCAACACCTTCCCATCCAAAAGGTATATTAAGAGTAAGATTATAGCGAGCTTTCAGGTCCGGTTGGTCAAAACAGGGGAAAAGAGTACGGGCACGATCCGGAACCAACAATGTATACAGATATTCATCCTGCCTGTTCAAAGACTGATTGCCGGCAACGAAATCTATCGAAACATTGTTTTTTCCCTCTTGTGTGTATTTTGATGCAATCGTCAAATGCTCATTTTCGAAAATATACTTTACCGGCTTGCCGTTAACAGCTACACTTCTTACAGCATCTTCACTCTCTTTGAAATCCAGCACCACAGTCCCTATTTTTTTGAGGACAAATCCAATTGACTCCTTTCCAAGAACGGCAGAGTCTCTGTTTTCCGGTATGGTAAAATCAAGATTATATACAATGTCCGACATCACACTCTTTCTGGAAAGTGCCAACTCCTTGCTGACTCCTTTCACTTCATGGAGCACATCAGCCGAAGTCTTCGACGGAAAGAGTGCTATAAGAGCTATTAGCCCGTAATAAAGTTTTTTCACAATAGTCTAATTTTATATCAAAGATAGAAAATCCAAGTCTATTATTATGAATTCATCACTTTGTTCTGATGATTGATTGATTCCTGATGAACAGCTTTGAATATCGACTGTATAAACTCCTCACTAAGTCCCTTTGAAATACCTTTTTCTGTTGCCTTACTTATTATCTCTTCCCACCTGGAGGTCTGTAATATTGTTATATTATTAGATTTCTTATAGTTACCGATTGTGTCGGCAACACCCATTCTCTGCTCCATAAGATCCAGCAACTGATCGTCATAGAGATCTATCTGAGTCCTAAGTTCTCCAAGCACATCCAGAAAGCGGCTGTCGCTTGAAACAGGCTGGCGGAGTATCAACCGGCTGAAAAGTTCGAGAAGATCGTTAGGAGTGACCTGTTGTCCCTTGTCACTGAGTGCCACAGAAGGATCATAGTGTGACTCAATCATCAGCCCATCATAATTTAGGTCCATGGCCTTTTGAGATATCTCATAGATATACTTTCTTGCTCCACCAATGTGGCTAGGATCACACAATAAAGGGACCTCCGGAAGGGCTCTTCGCAATTCAATCGGGAGCTGCCATTTAGGTTGATTTCTGTATAAAGTATGCTCATACGCAGAAAAACCACGATGAATTGCTCCAATCTGGCTGACACCGGCATTACTTATCCGCTCTATTGCTCCTATCCAAAGCTCAAGATCAGGATTGACAGGATTCTTGATAAGCACCGTTGTCTCAACACCCTGAAGAGCATCTGCAATCTCTTGCATTGCAAATGGATTTGCAGAGGTTCTGGCTCCTATCCACAACACGTCTGTTCCAAACTTCAAGGCTTCGTTTACGTGATTTGCATTTGCAACTTCAGTGGCAGTGGGCAAGCCCGTCTCTCTCTTCACATCCCTGAGCCATTTCAGGCCCTCCTTGCCTACTCCCTCAAAAGAGCCTGGTCTTGTTCTGGGCTTCCATATACCTGCCCTGAATATGTCTACTTTCCCTAGTTCTGCCAACTGATGCGCCGTCACCATCAATTGTTCTTCCGATTCCGCGCTACACGGTCCGCAAATCATCAGTGGACGATCCTTATAGAAACTCCACTCCCTTATTGGTTTTACAGATAAATTCATTGCCATGATTATTTAGTTTAATATTTTTCTGATTTCATTTGCCTTGTTCATCAATTCACTTAGAGCTTTATAATCACCCTGTTTAATAAGATCCCGGAATAGGTTCACCTTCTCTATGTATGTATCAAGGACTTCAGTTATGAATACAGAATTCTGAATGAAAATCGGAGCCCAGGTATCTGCATTGCTTTTTGCCAGACGGACAGTAGATTCAAACCCTCCGGCAGCCAGAGTCATGATATTCTCCTCATCCTTCTCCTTTTCCAGAACGCTAAGTGCCAGTGAAAAAGATGTAATATGAGATATGTGTGATACATAGGCCACGTGCAGGTCGTGAATGGAAGAGTTCATATACGAGACCTTCATATTCAATACCTTGAACATATCAAGAATCCTTTGCGATGCATCTTCATCCGATAACTCCGGATCACAAATGATTACATGTTTATAATCGAACAGCTTCCCTACTGCTGCGAGAGGTCCTGAATACTCTGTCCCTGCCATAGGGTGCGCCGCAACATACCTCCCTCTTCCAGGGCTATCTGAAACAGCCTGTGCAATTTCAGATTTAGTAGACCCCACATCGGTCACAACCTTTTCGGTCCCTGCAACATTTTCCAGAATCTGAGGGAGTATCTCCCTTATTTTATCGACAGGTGTGCATAGTATAATCAGATCTGCCCTTTTAGTGGCATTTTCCAACGTATCCACCTCATCCACCAAGCCGGTAAGCTGGGCAATACTGCTATGCCTTATGTTGTTATCCACACCAATCACCAACTCTGCAAATCCTCTTCTTTTAAGGTCAAGGGCAAGAGAGCCACCAATAAGCCCAAGCCCTGCAATACATACTTTCATGCGATATCTTTCAAACGGTTAATTGTCTTGTTAAGTAGATCCTCATTGGCGCAAAGTGAAATGCGTACATAATTGTCTCCCTGGTCTCCGAATATGAATCCAGGCGTTATAAATACAGAGGCTTTATTTAAAATCATATCGGACAACTCCTCTCCATTTTTGAAGATGGATGGAACCTTGCCCCACAAAAACAGGCCTGTCTGATCTGGATCATACTCGCAACCAATAGTTTTCAGGATTTCTTCAGCTATTATCCTTCTTCTTCCATAAATTTCATTGACAGATTCATACCAATCCTGATTACATCGAAGAGCCTCTGCAGCTGCCAACTGAAGTGGCTTGAACATTCCGGAATCCATATTGCTCTTTATCTTTACTATGCTTGAAATATAATCCTTGTCTCCAGCAATCATACCTATCCTCCATCCCGACATATTGTGCGACTTGCTCAGGGAGTTCATTTCCAATGCAACATCTTTTGCTCCATCTACCGATAGAATACTTAGATAGTCTCTATTGAGGATAAAGCTGTAAGGGTTGTCGTTGCATAGAAGAATACTGTGTTTGTGAGCAAACTTCACCAGATCTTCAAAAAGCTTAGTGGTAGCCTTTTTCCCTGTTGGCATATTAGGGTAATTGAGCCACATCATCTTGGTTTTCGAAAGGTCTCTATCTTCCAGCTGCCTAAGATCTGGATACCAACCATGTTCTGCATCTAGGTTATAGTTGACAACCTTCCCTCCAACCAGTTTTGTAACCGATGTATATGTCGGATAACCAGGATTAGGGACAAGGACCTCTTCTGAAGGGTTGACAAAGGTCATGCTCACGTGCATGATTCCCTCCTTGGATCCTATAAGTGGAAGGACCTCGTTATCAGGATTGAGAATGACTCCAAAATATCGCATGTACCAATCTGCAAAAGCCTCTCGCAGGTCAGGAATTCCATAATAACTCTGATAGCCATGATTGCATGACTCCATTGATGAGCGATATAGAGTCTCTACGGTGGATTGGGAAGGAGGCAGATCAGGACTTCCTATTCCCAGATTAATAATCTCTTTCCCTGCCTTTTTCAACAGGTCGATCTCTTTAAGCTTGCGTGAGAAATAATACTCATTTATGAGTTCACTTCTGATTGCCGGTTTGATTTGTGGATGGTTGTCTTTCATTTTTATATAAAAAAAAAGAGACCCCGGATTCGGAGTCTCAACATTTATCATTCTATTCTTTTAAATACAATAACGCATCAACTCCCTATATAACTAAAGAAGTAATAAAAATAAAAGAAAAAAAATGATGCGCTGAAGTTCTTCATTATGTATCTATGTCTGCTTGCTTAAATAAATTCTCTGCAAATGTAATTTTTTACTTTATATATGATATAATTTTTTGTAGAAATTTCTCATCTACATCATCAAAAGTATTCAGCTCATCACTGTCAATATCAAGTACGCCAACAACTTCACCTCTATTATAAATTGGAATAACAATTTCTGATCTTGATGCTGAACTGCAAGCTATATGACCAGGATACTGATCCACATCCGGAACTATGATACTTTTTGCCTCCTTCCAGGCAGTCCCGCAGACACCCCTTCCATATGCAATTCTTGTGCATGCAATCGGTCCTTGAAAAGGACCTAGAACCAGTGCACTGCCATGCTCAGAGTTATCTGGTTTCACAATATAGAACCCAACCCAATAAAAATTAAGAGCTTCCTTAAGGACCGATGTAATATTTGCAAGATTCGCATATAAATCATCCTCTCCCGAGGTAAGAGATTCTATCTGAGGCACAAGAGCCTCATAAACCTGGGTTTTGTCCCCAACAGGTATAATCAGATTTTCCATATCATTTTGCTATTCGACAAATAAAACCAACCCCTTGAGATACTCTCCTTCAGGATGATATACACTGACAGGATGATCGCATGGCTGTGAAAGTCTATGCAATATCTTTACATTTCTGCCGGTCTGGGCTGCAGCAGAGAATATCGCCTGTGAAAAGGCTATCTTGTCTACAACCTGAGAACAACTGAAAGTAAAGATAATGCCACCTGGAGCCACTTTTTCTATTGCTGCAGCATTGAGCCTCTGATAGGCTCTCAGCGCATTTGATATGGCACCCCTATGCTTTGCAAAGGCAGGTGGGTCCACTATCATCAAATCATATCTGTTCGATCCTCCATTCTTTAAAAAGTCAATGGCATCCTCACAAATACTATTGTGTTTTACATTGTTTCCTATTAACCCTGCTTCTATGTTCAAGGCAATATTGCCTTCCATAAGATCAACTGCCTTCTGGGAGCTGTCCACCGAATCTACTGAAGAGGCACCTCCGGATAATGCATAAATTGAAAATCCTCCGGTATAACAAAAAAGATTCAAGACTCTGCGACCAGATGAATAATGTTTAACAAGCTGCCGGTTATCCCGTTGATCCAGAAAGAAGCCTGTTTTCTGTCCACCTTCCCAGTCTACAGAGAAGAGATTGCCATTCTCTACAACCTTTACCGGCAAATTGGATGCTCCATAAAGATAGCCATCTGCAAGTTCCAACCCAGCCTTAAATGGTGCGGTCCCTGAACTTTTGTCGTAAACTGCAGACAATTCTGAGCCATATACAATCTTTAGCGCTTCTACTATCTTATCTCTGGATAGAAACATCCCGGCAGAGTGCGCTTGAATGACGGCAGTCCCGTTATAGAAGTCAATTATAAGACCAGGAAGAGAATCGCCCTCACCATGTACAAGCCTGTATGCATTTGTTGTTGATGAACCAGCAAGCCCCATTGCCTTTCGCATCTCGTATGCCGAACCGATTCTTATCTTCCAGAAATCAGGAGAAAGAGCGAGGTTGTCGAAACTTAGAATCCTGACTGTGATTGAGCCAACCTGATAATGCCCGCATCCAAGGAATTTCCCGTCAGAAGAGTATACTTCAACAATATCTCCCTCAGAAGGAGCGCCCTCCATACGATGAATGGCTCCTGAAAAAACCCACGGATGAAATCGCCTTAAAGATTCATCCCTACCCTTTTTTAATATTATTTTTGACATGATTCAACCTCCTCCTGAACAACTTCCCTGGGTGTGCTCAATAGCTTTAAGTACATTTTCTGACAAGCCCAGGCATCAATAGCTGCATACTGTATCTGTGCCGGGGATAATTCATGGGCCTCCCAGTTCGAGAGTTGCTGTGATTTTGATATCCGTAGCCCTAGAATTATAGCTGCCATCTTCCGCACACTCTTCTCCTTTATTCCCCAGTTTATTCCAATTGTCTGCAAATCTACAAAGCCCTTTGCTGTAAATTTTGCATATCTCTGTAACCCTCTTATATCATCATGCACAGCAGCACCTACTTTGATTATCCTTGCGGAAGAGAGTATTTTGCATAACTCTTCAGGCAAGCCTAACGATGTAAGTCTGAAAATAAACGCTTTGTCTGTTCCGGATAGCTGAAGCAAGGCAACTCCGTTTTTTTTGGCATTTGCCTGAAACATTGGTTTAGTTTCTGTATCAAATCCAATTATCCTCTGCTGAGAGAGAAACTCTATTGAATCTTTATATTGTTCAGATAACTCATCGATAACCACAACCTCTCCTTTAAAAGTGGCCGGCTGCAATGCATCTATCTCCTCGTGAGAAATTGTAGGTTGGTAAGCCATTCTATTCAATTATTTTATTTATTAACCGATATGATAGTGGAAGCCTCTCCCTAATCCTTGCAAGGTTATATGGATTAATATTTTTACTGGAAAAGGGTACAATATCTACAGTCTGAAGCTCGCTGCCTATAGCTCTTCCATATTTGAAATCATAAGCAAGGTTCCCTTTCTCGTCGAGATTTTCAGGAGCAACATCCTTTGCAGGAACCGAGATATAGGCTTTTAATTTGTTCCCATCATTGCCTTTGCGAAGAATATGCTCCTTGCTTAATATGGAATAAACCTCCCTGGCTGTATATACTGCCGGATCAATGAATTCAATATCATCGGCTAAAACTTTGGCATATATTTTTTCCCCGTCTTTCTTATAGTTTACAAGCTCTGACAGAACCTTTCTGAGGGTATCAATAAGAAATGGATAATGCGTGCACCCAAGTATTATATTCTTTAGCAATAAGCCATTGTTTTGCTGCCTATGCTTTTCAATAAGAGATACAAGATGAAATCTTGCATAGTTTCCGGCAGAGTTCAACTGTAACTTGGTGATTTTACCACTGCTTCCAGATAGAAGTATGGCTCCTTGGCCATAATGGAAATTATACCTGTCAAGCATTTCCGGATTAATTGATAAAGAGTCTGTTCCAAGAGCAGGTCCTCTGTAATTTTCCCTTATACCGGTAGCATCTTTATCTATAAAATCCTTTTCCATGTCAACAGCCTCTGCAAATCCCAGCCCAGATTGACACACAATTTTCAAATTTCCTTTGTAACCTCTGTCCCTCGCTGTATTTATAATTGTTTTCTGATATCCCTGAGAGGAAATTGTACCAACTGTAGCCATTACTCCTACTGCGGCATCTTCCTTTTCACCAATTTTATCAAGAGATGCATTCACCCCCGCGTTTATTACACCAACAACAGACACGTCCGGCAATCCTCTCTTCAACATGTTTCCGACATCGGACAAGCCATAAGCAGTTGCTGTATTGCATGCTATTACAACTATTTTGGACCTGTTCGGTTTTGTGGTAAGAAAAAGGGCATCCTTTACAACCAACTCCCTCAGATAGTCCTGTTTGCCGGCAGATGCATAATTGCCATATGGCATGTTTGCCTGGTCAGCAAGATATGTAAAATTCTCGGATGCATAATCCGGAACACCATCAGCACCCTCCTTTCCAGTTGAATTGTTAAAAAGATCCAATCCCAGAAATGCCTCCAGTACAGTCAACCCTCCAGTACCTGAGTCAAAAACCCCGATTGGCAGAGTGACAATATTGTCTGGATATTCATTATAGTCTGCATAATATATTGATGAGGTGCCTGTCAGAGCCTTCTCTGCAACAGGGACTGAATCCTGAGATTCAGTAGATTCTCCCTTAGGTCTGCACGAGATAAGCAGGCAACCTGCAACAAATAAGATTATGCAGTTATTTTTCATAGATAAAAACTCCAAATTCAGTTTGAAGTTCAACAGATGCATTTTTTGCAGGTTCTACCCTTCCTATAATCTGAGCATCAATACCAAATTTTTGAGAAATCTTTATAAGGTCACCGGCAATTCTTTCATTGACATAAACTTCCATTCTATGTCCCATATTGAATACCTTGTACATCTCCTGCCAAGGTGTGATTGACTCCTTTTGGATGGCCTTGAATAAAGGGGGGACAGGGAAAAGATTATCCTTAATAACCTTAAATTTATCAATAAAATGAAGAATCTTTGTCTGTGCTCCTCCAGAGCAGTGTACCATTCCGTGAATATCCCGGCGATGATGGCTAAGCATCTCTTTTATCACCGGAGCATAGGTCCGGGTAGGCGATAAAACCAGCTTTCCATAACTGATCCCGGTCTCAGGTTCTATCTCATCCAGCCTTTTCCTGCCTGTATAAGCCAGATCCTTGGGAATCTGATTATTGTAGGTCTCCGGATATTTGGTGCCAATATAGGATTCGAAGAGATCATGCCTGGCTGATGTAAGTCCGTTGCTTCCTGTTCCTCCGTTATATTCATCTTCATACACAGCCTTGCCGTATGACGAAAGTCCTACAATTACATCGCCGGCCTGAATGTTTCCATTATCGATGACATCCGATCTCTTTATCCTTGCACATACAGTACTGTCCACAATAATTGTGCGTACCAGGTCACCTACATCCGCAGTTTCACCACCTGTAAGGATAATTTTTATTCCATATCCGGCCATTTTATCAGCAAATTCCTGAGATCCGGATATGATTCTGGATATTACCTCTCCTGAAATTCTATGCTTGTTGCGGCCTATAGTAGAAGACAAAAGTATATTGTCACAAGCTCCGACACAAATAAGATCATCTGTGTTCATCACGATTGCATCCTGAGCAATCCCTGTCCAGACACTAATATCCCCCGTCTCTCTCCAGTATGCATATGCCAGTGAAGATTTCGTTCCTGCACCGTCAGCATGCATTACAAGACAATAGTCAGGATCATTGCCGAGATAATCAGGAACAATTTTGCAGAAAGCCTTTGGAAAAAGACCTTTATCTACATTCTGTATAGCTTTGTGCACATCATCCTTAGATGATGAAACTCCTCTCTGGGAATATTTTGTTGCTTCTGTGCTGGTTTGTGACATAATAAGATAATTAGTTAAACACTTAGTGAACTACCTCCAGAATAATAATTCCCTGTACTTAGGCAAAGGCCACAACTCATCGTCTACCAACATTTCAAGTTTATCCGACACTTCTCGTAATCTAGAAATGTATGGTATCACATTTTTTGAGTATGCAGCAGCTCTTTCAGCATAAGTTGAAATTTTGTTTGCCTCTTTTCTGGCCTCAACAATTGCATGGGAATCATCCCTTAGCGCCTGTATATAACCTGAAATTTTCTTTATAGTAGTCAATTGATTTTCGCACATAGCTTTAAACTCTTCATGCCCAAACAATTCTTTTATTCCTATAACATTATCAATAAGAGAATTCTGAAACTTGATTGCAGTAGGGATGATATGATTGATTGTAAGATCTCCGATCACTCTAGCCTCAATCTGTGTCTTTTTGATAAAAATCTCGTTCATTACCTCATATCTCGCTTCCACTTCCCTCTCTGTCAAAACGCCGGTTTCTTTCATAAGGTTTACACTCTTCTCCTCCAGAAAACTTTTATAGGCTTCAGGTATATCCGAAATACCTTTCAACCCCCTTCTGCTCGCCTCATCCTGCCACTCCTGACTGTATCCGTTCCCTTCAAACCTGATAAGTTTTGACTCCTTTATATATTGTCTGATAATCTGAAGGAAAGCCTCCTCTTTTGATACACCGGACTTAATAAGACTTTCAGTAAGAGATGTGAATCTTGACATCTGCTGTGCCACAGCTGCATTAAGAAGGTAAATGGCCGATGCTACATTTACAGATGAGCCTACTGCTCTGAATTCGAACCTATTCCCTGTGAATGCAAAAGGAGAGGTTCTATTTCTGTCTGTATTATCCGGTAATATCTCCGGTATCTTGTTTACGATATCTAATTTCAATTTACTTATATCCTGAGAGATATCGTCAGTCACAGTCATATTTTCAATTGAATCCAGAACACCCGAGAGAGTGGAACCCATAAAAACCGACATTACAGCAGGTGGAGCCTCGCCTCCTCCAAGTCTGTGCGAATTGTTCAGAGAGGCGACACCAGCCATCAAAAGATGATGGTGTTCATAAGCAGCCCTTATTACAGATACAAAACAGCTTAGAAATTGAAGGTTGGTTCTTGGTGTTTTACCTGGAGATAGCAGATTGACTCCTGTATTTGTAACCATAGACCAGTTGCAGTGCTTTCCTGATCCGTTGACACCGGCAAAAGGTTTTTCGTGAAATATGACTTTAAGTTTATGCTTCTTGGCAATCTTCCTCATAAGAATCATCATCATAAGATTGTGATCTATTGATAGATTGGCCTCTTCATAATATGGTGCGAATTCGAACTGATTGGGGGCAACCTCATTGTGGCGGGTTTTCAAGACAACTCCTAACTTATAAGCCTCTGTCTCGAAATCCTTCATAAAAGCCATCACACGCGAAGGTATGGCTCCAAAATAATGATCTTCCAATTGCTGATCCTTGGCAGCAGTATGTCCGAGTAAAGTTCTGTTGCAGATCATCAGGTCAGGTCTTGCTCTGTAAAGAGCCTCATCAACTAGAAAATACTCCTGTTCAAGACCAAGCATTACGTTAACCCTGTTTACCTTATGGTCAAACATCTTACATAGATCTACAGCAGCTTTGTCCAGTGCCTGCAAAGATTTTAGATGAGGTGTCTTATGGTCAAGTGACTCACCTGTGTATGCAACAAATACAGATGGGATACAAAGAGTCTGATCTATTATGAATGCCGGAGAAGTAGGATCCCATGCGGAATATCCTCTGGCTTCAAAGGTATTTCTTAGACCTCCGGTAGGGAAACTGGATGCATCAGGTTCCTGTTGGACAAGAGCCTCTCCCTTGAAATTTTCAAATACTCCACCATTCTTGGTAGGATCAACAAAAGCTTCATGTTTCTCAGCGGTTGCATCTGTAAGAGGATGAAACCAGTGCGTATAGTGAGTAGCGCCTCTTTCAACAGCCCAGGATTTCATGCCCGATGCTATCTGGTTTGCTATTCCCCTATCAATCTTGACCCCGTCACTGATTGCCATCTGAACAGCATCAAAAGCTTCTGCTGATAAATACCTGTGCATCTTCTCCACATCGAAGACATTCTCTCCGAAGTAGGTGGAAACAGGGCGATTCTCCTCATAAAACCTTTCAGCTTTGTGACTTGCAAACTCATCTAGGGCTCTTTTTCTAAAACTGCTCATATCGTAATAATTAATCTCGGCAAATGTAGCTATATTTTTAAAAAATCTTGAATCAAATTTCGTACTTTCGTACATTAATCAAATCAATAATAAAATGAGACTGCTTGCCACTCTGATGTTTGTTTCCACAGCATTTGCAATGCCATTGAATCTCTCTGGTCAGAACAATCAAATTCAAAAGTACGTTAATCACATGAAGAGCGATACACTCTTCAGAGACGCTGTTGTCGGTATTATGGTAATGAACGGAAGCGGTAAGACTGTTGCTTCCTGGAATCCGGATGCACCACTGCTGACAGCTTCCACAATGAAAACTATTACGACTGGTTTATCTCTGAAACTTCTTGGACCGGATTACCGGTTCTCTACAAAAATCTGTCATTCGGGATATGTCAGCAATGGCGTATTGTATGGCGATCTTTTCATTGTAGGAGGTGGAGATCCCACACTAGGTTCAAAGGACACTGTTGCAATACCTGTGGCGACTGTTTTTGAAGAGTGGGCAAAGGCATTGTCGGAAGCAGGTATCGCCAGGATTAACGGCAGCATTGTCGCTGACGACAGATATTTTCAAGATGAGACAATCCCCGAAAGCTGGTCGTGGAGTAATCTTGGCCCATCTTTCGGTAGCGGCGCATCAGGTCTGTCATTCTGCGAAAATGTCCAATATTTCAAGTTTATTCCAGGTAAAAATGTGGGAGACAAGGTATTTATGGAAAGCGTATATCCTCAGGTTCCCGGCATGGAATATAAAATAGGTCTTACATCAGCTGAGACCAGCACTGGAGACAAGAGTTCGTATTTTGTATCAAATCTGGCAAAGATAGGAGAATTCAATGGCACCCTTCCGGCTAACAAGGATTCTGTTATGATTGATGTTTCAAACAAATTCGGACCTTTAAGCTGCGCTTTTGAGTTCCGCAAATTCCTGGAAAAAAAGGGAATACTAAGCGATCCTCAGGTGAAAGATGCCAAAGAATATGATGCACCTGGCTTATCCGAAATGAAACCTATAACAGAAACTTTTTCTCCCAAACTGGCTTCAATTGTAAATGTGACAAATCGAATAAGCAATAACTTCTATGCTGAGACTTTGTATAAGACCATCGGCAAAAAAATGACTGGAGTAGGTTCTTACGATTCAAGCAGAGTAGCAGTTGCCAGGCTTATGAGCGAAATGGGACTTTCACAGACAGGTTATACTCAGGTTGACGGAAGTGGACTTTCAAGACAGAATTATGTCTCGGCCAGGTTTTTGTGCAAATATTTCTCTGCGATTAGAAATAGCAGCGATTTTGAGTATTTTTTCAATAGTCTTCCTCAGCCTGGAGGTCCTGGGACTTTGAAAAATGTGCTTGGTAAAATTGAGACCGAAAAAAAATCCAAAATACACGCAAAGAGTGGTTCTCTTTCAAACGTCAGGTGTTACGCAGGTTATGTAGTAAGACCAAATGGAGAATTATATAGCTTTGCTGTTCTGATAAATAACTATTCCGCAAAGGCTTCACAGATGCAGGTGGGTGTCGAGAACTTCATGCAGGCACTTGTAAAGTAGAATTCTTGTTGAAGAATGATTTTTTTAAAATAAAAGAGATAACTTTGTTCCAAATTACTTTTTCTGTAAACTAACAAATAATAAATATATTTCAGAAATGTTAACACTATCTAAAAAGGCTAATGAGATGCCTGCTTCTCCAATCCGAAAATTGGTTCCTTATGCAGATGCTGCAAAGAAAAGGGGTATCAAGGTATATCATTTGAATATCGGCCAGCCGGATATCGCCTCTCCAAAAGAGGCAATAGATGCTGTAAAAAATGCAACTCCAGTTCTCATATCCTATCCGGATTCAAGAGGTACGGAGTCATACCGCAAAGGGCTGGCTAAGTACTACCAAGGTATCAACATTGACGTGACTTCAGATGACATCAACATCACCACAGGTGGCAGCGAAGCTCTGCAAATAGCACTGGCTGTGACCTGCAACCCTACCGATGAGGTTATTGTAATGGAACCTTTCTATACTAACTACAACTCATTCGCCCTTCAGAACGATGTTATATTGAAACCAATCCCTACATACCTTGAAGATGGATTTGCTCTTCCTAGTGCAAGTGAGTTTGAGAAACTTATAACACCTAAGACCAAAGGAATTATAATTTGTAATCCCGGTAACCCAACAGGTTGTCTCTATTCGAAGGAATCACTCATTGAGTTAGGAGAAATGGCTAAAAAACACGGTCTTTTCATTTTTGCGGATGAAGTATACAGAGAATTCTGCTACACAGATGAGCCCCACTTCTCTTGCATGCATCTCAAAGGGCTGGAACAAAATGTCATCCTTCTTGATTCAGTTTCTAAAAGATATAGTTTGTGCGGCGTACGCATAGGAGCAATTGTCTCAAAGAATCAAGAGGTAATGAAGGCTGTACTGCGTTATGCTCAGGCTCGTCTTTGCTCTCCTGCTTATGGACAGATTGCTGCTGAAGGTGCTCTTGCCACTCCTAAGGAATATTTTGACGCAGTTCGCAGTGAATACATGAATCGCAGGGACGTAATGGTAGAGGCTCTTAATAAAATGGAGGGTGTCTTCTCTCCTAAACCTATGGGCGCATTCTATACCGTTGCCCGCCTTCCTATTGATGACAGCGACAAGTTCGCACAATGGCTTCTGGAAGAGTTCAGCTATGAAAATCAAACAGTGATGGTTGCTCCTGCTGCTGGTTTCTACGCAACTCCCGGCAAAGGTCTGAACGAAGTACGTATTGCTTATGTATTAAAGGTTGAAGACCTCAAGGCTGCAATGAAATGTCTTGAAGTTGCTCTTAAACAATACCCTGGCAGAACCATTAAATAGTTTTAGATCAGACTTGCTATCCTACTTATTGATAGGAATATAAGTACCAGAAGAAAGCCTACCCTTTTACGGGTGGGCTTTTCTGTTTGAGTTATATATTCCGCAACAAGAACAGACCCAGGAATTGCAAGTATCTGTATAAACGCCTCTCCTGATTTGGGATAGAATACCATTATCAGTGCAGAAAATACAATCCACGAGATAAACCTGGAAAAAGAGTTGGATTTTAATATTTTATATCTGTTTATATTACTCAGGGAGTTGCTTATGGCAAAAACAAGGTAGATTGAGGTTGTAAGAGCAAGAACAATGTCTGCTACATTTTTGAGGCCGATACGTGGATAACAGATATCTTTAAGATCTGTTAGATATATCTCACCAAAAAACAGGGCATCGTCAAAAAAGAGATACCTGAAGGAAAACATAAAGATGAAAGGAACCATTACAGAACCAATCATCACTGCCACACCTCTTGCTGTGAGAACAGACGACCTTAGTGAATAAAAAATTATAAGAGGCATCAGAAGAGTTACATGAGGATCAAACAAAGCTGCCACTGCAATCAGAAAACCCGCAATAAACATCTCCTTGTCACCCTTTCGCGAGAAAAGAGAATAGTATAAAGACCACACTACAAACAATGAAGCTACAGAAATTCCTGAAAAATAAAGAGTTTTAGGACTTGCAACAGCAAATATAAGGTAAATGACGGGCAGCATTATACCCCTGTGCCCTATCATTAGATTCCTCTCGTTGAATATAAAAAGTGAAATAGCTGTGGATATGAGAAATACAGAAGCTATAATTATTGAAACAGATTTTGAAATAGATTCAAAATCCAGGAATCCGATCAGAGCAGGGATCCATCTTTCGTTATTTTCAACGGGTATGTAGAGTGCAGATATATATAAGAGCATCAGGAATATCCCCAAAAAAACGGGCGAAGTGACGAAAATATATTTTCTAACTCTCTTCATTTATTCATTCCATATATGACAGCAAATCAAGTCCTAGATCTCCTCTATAATAGATATCCGTGTAATTCAACTTTTTTACTTGCTTGTATACAGACTCTCTTGCATTTTTGATATTCTCTTGCAACACTGTTATCGCAAGCACTCTGCCTCCGGATGTTACAATTTTCCCATTCTGAGACTTAGTCCCGGAATGAAAGACCTCTCCTTCATCCACTTTATCAAGTCCGGAAATCTCAAATCCCTTCTTGTATTCCTCTGGATAGCCCCCAGAAACGGTAACAAGAGTGATAGCCGTACGTGGATCAATCTCAATTTTTTCTTTAGAAAGTTCATTTTTGCCCAATGCCACAAAATGAGCAAGGAGATCACTTTTTATTCTTGGAAGAACGGCCTCGGTCTCCGGATCTCCCATTCGCACATTGTATTCAATAACATAAGGTTCGCCTTTACAGTTCATCAGACCTATGAAAATAAATCCTTTATAAGAAATATTATCAGATTTTAGTCCTGCAATGGTAGGTTTCACGATCCTATCCTCCACCTTTTTCATAAACTCAGACCTGGCAAATGGTACAGGAGACACAGCTCCCATCCCTCCGGTGTTAAGGCCTTTGTCCCCTTCGCCAATTCTTTTGTAATCCTTAGCTTCCGGAAGAATAAGATAGCTTTCGCCATCTGTAAGTACAAAAACCGAAAGTTCTATTCCGCTCAGATACTCCTCTATAACAACTTTATTCCCGGCATTACCGAATTTTCCATCGAGTATGTATCTCAATTCCTTTTTTGCCTCATCAATATCATTCAGTATAAGAACACCTTTTCCGGCAGCAAGTCCATCAGCCTTTAGGACGTATGGTGCATCAAGAGTCTCCAGGTATTCATCAGCCCCCGCAATCCCGTTACTGCAGAATGTCTTATACCCGGCAGTTGGTATCGACCACCTCTGCATGAAACTTTTGGCAAAATCCTTACTCCCCTCCAACTGTGCACCCATCTTGTCTGGTCCTATGAAAACAACAGATTGCAGTTTGGGATCATTTTCAAAATAATCTCTCAACCCATTTACCAATGGATCCTCAGGACCAACCACAACCATTTCAATTGAATACTGTAATACAACCCTTCTTATCTGGCTGAAATCCTTTATGTCTATCTCAATATTCGTCGCAATTTCCGCCGTACCTGGATTTCCCGGAGCACAGTACAACGTGTGCAAAAGAGGACTTTTGCTTATCTTCCAGGCAAATGCACTTTCCCTTCCTCCCGAACCTATTATTAAGACTCTCATTTTTTCCGCAAAAATAATAATAATAAATTAACTTTGTGACTCGTAAAACAAAGCAATGAATCATTTTATCAGAATAATCATATTGGCGGTATTTGCTGCCACCTCCTGTACCAAGGGAATCATAAGCAGCGACGATCTTCCTGAAGTACTTGCAGATCTCTATATGACAGACAGATTTGTGCTGAATAGCCCTCAAGCCATGCTCAAGGCAGACTCCTCTATGGTATACGAACCTGTTCTTAACAAATACGGTTACACTACAGATGAGTTCATACATACAATGGATTACTATCTACCTAGGCCCAACAAGCTTAAAAGCTTTTTTTTAAAAGCAAAGGAGATTCTTGCAAAGAGGGAAATGGAAGTTTCTCAGCGGATTCTAGCTCAAAGCCAGGGAGATTCCTTACTTGCAGGCATTACATACTATGTGGAGAAGGCAGATTCTCTCAAAGAGATGGATTCATATGAAAGATCTGTCCGCTGGATGCTGGCTCCGGAAAAGCTTCCTTACTGGAGGATATATCTACATGATAGTTTGGCGTTAAGATATGAGATTCCACAACAACTGCAATGGTGGTCCAATAATATGATTACCAAACGAAAATCACTTTTAAAGTATGCGAAAAATAGCAGCCCAATATCTCTTCCCATTGAACAGTCAACCGATCCGGAGGGGCTATCTCTGCCTCAGCACTGATGGGACAATAACTGAAATTGGTCAGCTGGAAGAAGAGGTTGAAAGTACAGAGTTCTACAACGGGATTTTATGTCCCGGATTTGTGAATTCTCATTGCCATATAGAGCTCTCTCATCTTAAAGGGAGTTTTACCCAGGATACCGGAATGGCAGGTTTTATCCGTCAGATAAATCATTTACGCGACAGCGTAGACGAGACAGAAAGGTTAGCAGCAATCAACAAGGAGATCAATCAGCTTTACGAAAGCGGAGTATCTGCAATGGCTGATATAAGCAACTGCGCTGAGAGTTTTGAAATAAAATCCAGATCAAGGATTTACACCAGAACCTTCCTTGAAGTTTTCGGGTCAGAAGCAAAAGATGCCTCTTTAATAATGGATAAAGTAAGATCCCTTACCAAAAAAGCCAAAGAGTATGGAATTGATGCTGCCCCCAATCCACATGCTTGTTACTCAATGAGTCCGGAACTTTTAAAAGAATCTAGCAAGGATGCTCTTAAAGAGGGTTGGCTCTCATATCACAACCAAGAGAGCTGGGAGGAAGAGCTGCTTATTATGGACGGCACAGGTCCTCTTGCCGCAGACAAAAGAAGAAGAGGCCTTAGTAATCCTCCGGCAATAGGAAGATCTGCATTAATCTACTTTCTTAAAATGCTCAAGTCTACACTGGAGAACAGCAATGAAAAGATACTCGAACAGATACTATTGGTACACAACACGTTTACAAACGAGGAGAGTGTTGATAAAGCTGCCGGTCTGATAGATAATCTCTACTGGGCAATATGCCCTCTTTCCAATATGTTTATTCATAGAGCGTTACCGCCAATAGAACTATTACGACGCAAGGGTGCCAAAATTACTATCGGAACAGATAGCCTATCCAGCAATACAATATTGTCAATTGCAGAAGAGATAAAAGTGATTCACAAATACTTCCCAAATGTTCCTCTTGAAGAGATCTTGCAGTGGTCCTCTTTAAATGGTGCTAAATTTCTAAAAAAGGAGAAGGAACTTGGTTCTTTTGAAATTGGCAAAAGGCCTGGCATAGTTTTGGTTGACAATATTGACTGGAGAAATATGAAACTGACAGAAAAAAGTCACTCTTTGAGGTTGATGTAATTTAAAATTTTTCAAATATGTCTACTATTTTATTCAACGATATCATTTTCGGTCCTATAAAAAGCAGAAGGCTTGGAACTTCCCTTGGGGTAAACCTTCTGCCTCAGTTCGGGAAACTATGCAGTTTTGACTGTCTCTATTGTGAATGTGGGTTCAACAAGGACGGAAGGAAGGACAGTAGGCTTCCGACTCTGCAAGAGGTTAAGGATAGCCTTGAGACAAGGCTTAAGGAATACACTACCAACGTGGGGAAAATTGACACAATAACATTTTCCGGAAACGGTGAACCTACTATGCACCCCAACTTTCCTGAAATCATAGACTTTACTTTGGAAATAAGAGAGAAGTATGCTCCCAATGCAAAAGTCTCAGTTCTCTCGAATGCCAGTCAGATTTACAGGCCAAAAGTTGTTGAAGCCTTGTTGAAAGTGGACAATCCCATACTCAAGATTGACTCAGCTTTTGAGAAGACTACCAAATTGATAGACAGGCCTCAATATGAATATTCCTTGGAAAAACTTAAGAGTTATCTTATTCCGTTAAAAAAGAAATTTGTGTTGCAGACAATGTTTCTCAGGGGAGAGTTCGAAGGAGTTGTAATAGATAATACTACAAAAGAGGAGACCGAAGCCTGGGTGAAGCTTGCAGAGGTTCTCGAACCAAGGGAGATTATGATCTACACTATCGACAGGGAGACTCCTGCAACTGATCTCCGTAAGGTTTCGGTATCAGAAATGGAGAAAATTGCTGCTCCTCTAATTGAAAAAGGGTATAAAGTAAAAATCAGCGGATAAATTCAGATATGAGAATACTGGTTCAACGAGTTTCCGAAGCATCGGTCAAAGTAGACGGTTCTGTAATTGGTGAAATAGCAAAAGGTTTGCTTGTTTTTGCAGGGTTTGGCTACGATGACGATGAAAATGATATTGATTACGCCACAAAAAAAATCGTCAATCTTCGTATATTTGATGATGAGAATGGTGTAATGAACTGTTCTGTCCTTGAGAAAGGTGGTGATATTCTGCTTATCAGTCAGTTTACACTTCATGCACAAACAAGAAAAGGAAACAGACCCTCGTATATAAATGCTGCAAAACCGGAAATATCAGTTCCTTTGTACAACAAGCTCATATCCTCACTCACTTCTGCAATGGGTAAGCAGGTCAAGACGGGTAAGTTTGGCGCGGACATGAAAGTTTCCCTTATCAACGATGGACCTGTGACAATATGGATCGATACTAAAGAAGAGAAATAATATGGAACAAATGGAAAAAGACCTTATACAGATTAAGGAGAATATTGCAAAATGGGATAAAACGGAGATATATTCAACTATTTTAGGTCTAGTTGATCTTACAACCCTCAATTCAACGGACACTCCATCAAAGGTGAAGTCCATGATTGAAAAGGTAAATGAGTTTCAATCGCACTATCCTGACTACCCATCTGTAGCAGCTGTATGTGTTTACCCCAATTTTGCCGGGCTTGTAAAAGATAATCTGCATGACTCTAAGGTTAAAATCGCAGTTGTAGCGGGTGGATTTCCATCTTCCCAGAGTTTTACAGAAATTAAAATTGCAGAGTGCAAGGAGGCTGTTGCACAAGGAGCGGATGAGGTAGATATAGTACTGGCCCTTAATCAATTTCTGGACGGAGATTACATCTCTGCTTCTCAGGAAATCTGCCGGATCAAGGAGTCTATTGGGGAGGTGCATTTGAAAGTTATTCTGGAAACTGGTGCCCTTAAAACACCGGAACTCATTGCAAAGGCTTCTGATCTTGCAATTGAGTCTGGAGCAGATTTTATCAAGACCTCAACAGGAAAGATGGACCCTGCAGCAACTCCCGAAGCTACATACGTTATGTGCAAATGCATTAAAGAGTATTACAAAAGGACTGGACTGAAAATAGGTTTTAAAGCTGCCGGGGGAATATCCACAACTGATGAGGCGATTTTCTACTACGCCATAGTTGACACAATTCTTGGTGCAGATTGGTTGAATCCTGAATTATTCAGATTTGGCGCCAGTAGATTGGCTAACAATTTATTAACAAAACTAGAAGGTAAAACAGTAACTTATTTTTAATTTAAGACATGAAGAAATCACTATTAATTTTAACAGCTCTGCTAATCAGTTTCAGCGCTTTTTCACAAAATTACAGCAAGGCAGTAGGTTTAAGGTTAGGCTCCAGTATCGGAGTGAGTTATAAAGAATTTCTAACAGCCGGTACTGCTGGTGAGGGTATTTTTGACGTTGACATTATCGGCAAAGACTACATGAAGATCAAGGCAGCGGGCTATTATCAATTTGTTTTTGACACAAATGTGGATGGATTGGCATTTTATGCCGGTCCGGGTATCTCTGCCGGAGTATTTGTAAATGGAGAATACAAAAACAATTTTGTAATGTCTTTGGATGCAATGGGTGGCGTTGAATACAAGTTCCGCAATGTTCCTCTGGTCCTCTCTTTTGACTGGACGCCCAAACTTCAGATTATCACAGACGCAGGTCTCAAATCAGCAAATTTTGCACTCACATTGAGATACACGCTATAAGAAACAGTACCGTCAGACCATTAAAATCAAAATTACTTACTGATGAAAAATTACATTCAGAACAACAAAGAGAGATTCCTTTCAGAACTTTTCGAACTTCTACGTATTCCTTCAATAAGCTCTATGGCTGAGCACGCTCCCGATATGAGAAGGACAGCAGAGAAATATGCAGAACTTCTACTGGCTGCAGGTGTAGACAGAGCAGAGGTTTATCCGACAAAGGGTCATCCTGTTGTATTTGCAGAAAAAATCATAGATAAGAGCAAACCTACAATTCTTGTCTATGCCCATTACGATGTACAACCTGCAGACCCTATTGCTCTTTGGAAAACAGCTCCTTTCGAGCCTGAAGTAAGAGATGGCGCAATTTATGCCAGAGGTGCCAATGATGATAAAGGCCAAGGGTTCATGCACGTGAAGGCATTCGAATATCTGGTCAGGACAAACCAACTAAAATGTAATGTAAAGTTCATAATTGACGGAGAAGAGGAGATTGGCTCTCCAAGCCTTCCAGAGTGGGCTGCGACACACAAGGAGCTTCTGGCTTGTGACGATATTCTGGTTTCTGACACTACCATGATCGATGAAAAAATTCCTTCCCTGAATGTCGGGATGAGAGGTCTTGCCTATGTTGAGGTAGAGGTTACCGGGCCAAACAAGGATCTCCACTCAGGTCATTATGGCGGCGCTGTGGCTAACCCAATCAACACACTCTGCTCTATGATCGACAAACTGATAGACGATAAGGGTAGAATTACCATTAAAGGGTTCTATGACGATGTTGTGGAACTTAGCAAAGAAGAGAGAGAGATGCTCGGACGTGCTCCTTTTGATCTGGAAGAGTACAAACATTTTCTGGATATCGACGATGTCACAGGAGAAGAGGGATACACTACAATGGAACGTACCGGCATCAGACCTTGCCTGGATGTAAATGGAATCTGGGGTGGTTACACCGGAGAAGGTGCCAAGACCGTGCTTCCTTCAACTGCGCATGCAAAAATTTCCATGAGGCTGGTCCCTAACCAGGATTGCAACAAGATTGCAGAACTATTCGAAAAACACTTTATGACTCTTGCTCCAAAGGGGGTTAAGGTAAAGGTCACTCCTCACCACGGAGGTCAGGGATTCCTCTGCCCTATGTCATCAAATGTATATAAGGCTGCAGCCCGCGCAGTAAAAGAGGTATACGGAATTGAGCCTGTTCCAAACCGCGGAGGTGGGAGCATCCCTGTTCTGGCAGAACTTCAGCTTTTACTCAAAGCCAACCCTTTGTTGATGGGCTTCGGTCTCGAACGCGATGTCATTCACTCTCCAAACGAAAGCTATTTGATTAGCCAGTTTGAAAAAGGTATTGAGTCAATCGGGCTGTTCTATAAGTATTACACCGAATAATATTTCAATAGTCAAGATTTAACTGAATTTTTAACTTAAGGCCGCACCTGACTGGAGCGGCCTTTTTATCAATCTATAGCTTCGGTCTATTCTTTGAATACAAAGAGTTAGCCTTTGTCATTAGTTTTGATATCGAATCTATAGTAATCTTATTATTCTTCATAAATGCATTGGCATTTTTAATATCTCGAATAAGTACATAATAATAATACAATGGTATGTTATTCTTGACAAAATCATCTTCCTTCAGGCGGGTACAAATAGAGTTCTCATCGACGTACATATTTTTAGTAATCAAGTCTCCTGTTATATACTTCAACTTTAGCTCCTCTTTAGTCAATAAACTGTCGGCTAAAAATATTCTGTTATAAATTTCCACATTTTTATCTGTAGGGTTTGTGCTTTGAGAAAATGATTTGCAAGATAATAATGCAATAATGGCCAAAAGACCGATAATCCGTAAACTGCTTTGTTCTTTCATATAGAATAAGTTAGTTGTTTATAACTACATAACACAAAAAACATAAAAAATCGTTACTTAAACAGAAAAAAACTTACAAACTTCTGATCACTTTAATATCACGTCAGACGCGGGAAATGATGCTCTTTAACAGAGGTAACCCTGCTTTTATAAGTGTATCGGCCTCTTCCTTCTTATATACCCAGTAGTTGGCCTCTATTCCGACAACCATTTTCCCTTTGAGAGCAGTAAACTCAGGTAAGTAATCGTTTTCAAAAAGTAACTTGACCGGAGCAATCTTTTTGTAAAGCTCCTTGAATAATGGAAGATCTTTTTCTAAAAAAAGGTTTTTCGGAATTGTTTTTTGATTGCATGTGATTGTCAGCTTTCTATCAATCACTTTATTCCCGGTCTTGCGCCTATTCCATCTGAACAGAAAGTCCAGATTTTCCTTCATATGTATCTGACAAAGAAGAGACGGGTCCATGTCAATGACAGAGTAAATTCCGGTAAAAGTGCTACCGCTTGAAGCTTTGGCAGCATAAGAGTCTTTCGCGATGAACAAAAAGTCCTTTTCAATCTCAAATGCGACAAATTTTTTGGAAAGAAAAGAGTCGTTTGGGCTAAGCAAACGTTTGGTATTGGAACTGGTTTCGCACTCATACCCTTTATTATGAGCATATTCTATCAAAACATCAACACTAGATTTCTCTTCTTCCATATTCATCAGATTTTCAAATTGATGCCAAATATAACTAAAACCAGTAAATAGGACAAGTCTAGCAAAAAAACATTTTGCTATGGCATAACATTTGTAAAATCAGTTTATTATAAAAATATCCTATCATGAAAAGAGTTCTGACTTTAGTTCTGTACATTCTGTTAGGATACACACTACTGAATGCACAGATTTTCACACTTAAAGTTGTATCTGAAGATGGTCCACTCCCCTGCGCCTATGTTTTCATCAACGGACGTGCCTATTGCTCTGCTGACACAACAGGTCTGGCAAAAATCCCACTCTCTTTATTAAATAATGGAGATACCATCTCTGTAAGCTTTGTGGGAGCGAAAGATAATTTTATAATTTATGACAAAAAGATTATCCAAAAAGATGAATATACGATCACATTGGAGCAGAAACAGCAACTTAGAGATATTGTTGTCCAATCAAAAAACCGATCAATGGAGTATTATAGAAAATATGTTAACAAAAGAAATAGCACAACTTGGTACGATGAGATTCACGGCGATTTTGATGGTTCATTTATTTATAAAGGTCGACAAAAAAAGGTGCATGGATCAGTAATCTCCAGATTCCTACAAAAAAATTACATGAAAGCTACAGGAGAGAAACTTCTGAAAATTAATTCAAATTCAGACACTAGTGATATAAGTCAAAAGATGAGGTACTGTCTGTTTCTTATCCAACTCTCACAAGTTTCGTCTGATTTAAGAAAAAAATCATATTTGAATAGAGAAATGATCGTTAGTTATCGTGGAGAAAATAATGGTAAAAGAATTTTCTTAATATCCCGCCCATTGTTTTCTGACAGACCTGATATAGACAGTCACCAGACTCTAATATATGTTGACAAAATTAGTAAGGAGATTACATCTTCCGAGACAATAATGTTACGCAACTCTCCTGATATAAATGCAATATACAGTTTTTCAACAGACTACAAAGTTGATAAAAAAAGCCAATTTTTATATCCTTCCAAAATATCCGGCACCATTACCTGTAAGTATAAAGATAGAGAAGAGGTAGACAAAATTGAAATTTTCGACACATCTTACCACAGAATAAACCCTAAACGATGACACTTGACTATTTTTGCATCAATAATTGATAGTGTAACAGCCCCAGTGGCATTGCAAATGAGCATTTTAATCCATCTGACAACCCACACAAGGTGCAAAAAATAGAAGTGCGAGTTTGAAGGATACTTGCAATGAGGGATTGGGCACCCACTCAGTGAATGAAGTGTATAGAAAAACAACGAGCGCCTGACTCCAAATCTACGCTGGCATAATCAAAAGGCGCATTTGTTTTTTAACGAAGTGAACGCTTTTAGTGGGTAATCCCGGTGCAGATATCCGAAAACCGCACTTCTATTTTGGCACCTTGACCCCAATCTGGTATTTGTGGTTGCCATGCCAGCCAGACTGCTGTACTACAAAATCGGATGCAAAAAAAAAGAGGCCTTAAGCCTCTTTTGCAATTATCAGTGAACCGGTAAACTTCTCGACCTTCTTTTTAGCATATTCCAGCTTAATAGTAAGCGTCTTTCGGTTTTCGGAAGGAAAATCATACATCGCGTCCAGCATTATAGCCTCACAGATAGACCTCAACCCACGAGCACCAAGTTTGTACTCAATGGCAGTATCTACAATATAATCCAAGACCTCATCGTCAATCTTGAGTTTAACGCCGTCCAGTTCAAACAACTTAAGATACTGTTTGACCAATGCATTTTTTGGCTCAGTCAAAATAGTACGTAGTGCCTGTTTGTCAAGCGGCTTAAGATAGGTAAGTACTGGAAGTCGTCCAATAATTTCAGGAATCAGGCCATATGCACGCAAATCCTGAGGAGCAACGTACTTAAGCAGATTAGCCCTGTCTATATTCTCTGTCTTCTTTGATGCGCCGTAACCCACAATCTGAGTATTCAGACGTTGAGATATCTTTCTGTCTATCCCTTCAAAAGCACCACCACAAATGAATAGGATATTCTTGGTATTAACGGCAATCATGCGCTGCTCCGGATGTTTACGCCCACCTTGCGGCGGTACGTTCACAATACTTCCCTCGAGCAATTTCAACATTGCCTGCTGCACCCCCTCTCCTGAAACATCACGGGTAATTGACGGATTGTCGCTCTTTCTGGCAATCTTGTCAATCTCATCTATGAAAACGATACCCCTCTGAGCCCTCTCCACATCATAGTCAGCCTCCTGTAAAAGCCTTGTAAGAATACTCTCCACATCCTCTCCTACATAACCGGCCTCAGTCAATACTGTAGCATCTACAATGGCAAATGGGACATCCAACATCCTGGCAATAGTCTTTGCAAGAAGAGTCTTTCCTGTACCTGTCTGCCCCACAAGTAATATGTTCGATTTCTCCAGTTCCAGGTCATCCTCAATAGGATGGTTGATTCTTTTGTAGTGATTGTATACCGCCACCGCAAGGAATTTTTTAGCCTCATCCTGTCCAATTACATACTGGTCCAGAAAAGCTGTAATCTCCTTTGGTTTCATAAGAGACTTACTGCCCTTTCCATCCACCTTTGCCCCCTTTCTCTTTGAAGAAAGTGTCTCCTTGGCATAATCAGTTGCCTGCTGGGCACATTCATTACAAATAGCAGCAATTTCTCCCGCTATTAAAACATCTACCTCGTTTTCACTTCTTCCGCAAAATGAACAGTAATTATTGTATTTTGATGCCATTCCTAATTCTTTACGGATTTATTTCTTTTTTGATTTAGACAGAATCTCATCTATCATCCCATACTCTTTTGCCTCAGTTGCCGTCATCCAATGGTCTCTGTCAGCATCTCTCTCTATTTGTTCAAGAGGCTTGCCGGAGTGCAGTGAAATAATCTCATAAAGCTCCTTTTTGATCTTGACAATCTCTCTGGCAGTTATCTCAATATCGGTAGCCTGGCCTTCCGCTCCACCCATAGGCTGATGAATCATGACCCTTGAGTGAGGAAGAGCTGACCTTTTACCGGTAGCCCCTGCTGTCAGTAAAACAGCAGACATAGAGGCAGCCATACCAGTGCAGATTGTTGCAACATCAGATGAAACCAACTGCATAGTGTCATATATTCCAAGACCAGCATAAACAGCTCCCCCTGGAGAGTTTATATAAAGTTGTATGTCTGATTTGGATTCTACAGAGTCCAGATAGAGCAGTTGAGCTTGGATTATATTAGCTACATCATCATTGATTGGAACACCCAAAAATATAATCCTGTCCATCATCAACCTGGAAAAGACATCCATTGTGGCAACATTAAGCTGTCTCTCCTCAATTATCGTTGGATTGATATAAGCATTGGAAAAAGAGTTGAACCTATGTAGCGAAAGGCTGCTGATGCCTTTGTGCAATCTTGCATATTTTTCAAATTCAGTAGCCATAATAAACTATTTATTAATTAGTTAGTCAATTTCTGCAATTCATCCAGAGCAATCGGTTTCTTATCCAGACTTACAACGCTCTTTACATAATCGATAACAAGATCATCCTCTACCTTTTCAAAGATACGACGACTCTCTTTTTCGTTTGCCAAAAGTGATTCTGCATATTTCTCAACCTGCTCCTGAGGGGCATTGTTAAGACCATACATTGCGAACTGATATGCAGCAACCCTCTTTGCATGATCCATCAGATTCTCTTTGGTAACCTGAATGTTCTGCTCCTTGGTTATAAACTGACGTATCATCTGCCAACGGAAATCCTGGAGGAACAAACCAAAGTCTTTATCAATCTCTTCCATTGTAAACTTGCCTTCATTTGCTGAGAACAACCATCTCTTAAGGAATTGCTCAGGAACAGCAATTGCAGCCTTTTCTATAAGTGAGTTTCTTGCATCCAGCATGAAACGATAGTCGCTCTCCTGAGCAAACTCGTTTTTCATTCTTTCAACCATCTTGGCATCAAACTCTTCTACAGAATTAACAACTCCCTCACCAAACATTTTATTGAAAAGCTCCTGGTTCAACTCAGCATCCTGAAATCTCTTTATCTCCTTGATTACAATTGTATAGTTAGGATCCAAAGAAGCAAGCTCGTCTTTCTTCACTTTAAGAAGAGATGCCCTGTCTGCATCATTTTTAAAAGCAACATTTACATCAATTGCAAACTCTGCACCTGCCTTCTTGCCGATGAATGTTTTCTTGATCTTGGCATCCTCTATTGTTTTGAGAGAAACATATGTTCCCTCTACCCTTGTCTCTCCCTGGATAAGGTCTACAATCAGGAAGTCTTCTTCTTCAACAGATTCTGCAGCACCAAGTTGTCCATATTGTTTTAACAGATTACTTTGATATTTGTTCTTTTCATCTGCAGAAATTGCAACTTCATAATATGGAATCTTATCGTCAGCGCTAAGTTTTATCTCTACTTTTGGAGCTAGTGCAAGGTCAAATACAAATTCAAACTCAGTAGCGTTCTCCCAATCTATCGGCTTCTGCTCTGTTTCATTTGGAAGAGGCTCTCCTATGATATTAAGTTTATTGTCTGTTATATAGTTATTAAGTCCATCTGAGATAAGTCCGTTTACAGCATCAAGCAACGCAGATCTGCCATGCATCTTCTCAATCAAACTCATTGGAGCCATACCCTTTCGGAAGCCTTTGATTTCAGCTTTACGGCGATAATCATTCAGAATTTTCTTCTGTTTGTCGGAATAATCAGATTGCTCAATGTTCAAAGTAACGAGGAGCGTTAAATCATCAATGTTCTTCTGTGTAACTTTCATAAGTATGTATTTATAGCGTATTATTCAACCAAATAACCAAAGAAGCAGATACCCCAAAGGTTATCTGCTTCTTTAGTGCGGGCAAAGGGACTCGAACCCCCACGCCTTACGGCACCAGATCCTAAGTCTGGCTCGGCTACCAATTACGACATGCCCGCTTTGAGGTGTGCAAAGGTATAACAATAATTTAAAATTGCAATAACCACGCAAGACTTTTATATACTTTTTTTCAGTTTAAGTACAGCCCATTTCTCGTTACTGCATTGAGAAATATACTCTAAACCATTATTTTGAGCCTCTTTCATAATCATTGGAATATCTTCGGTAAAAAAACCGCTCAAAAACATTCTTCCACCAGAGACCAGAGACCTGCTGTATGTGGAAATATCAGAAAGTATGATGTTTCTATTGATATTAGCGAGTAAAAGGTCGTATCTGTCAGCCTGTATCAACGAAGCGTCACCAAGAAGGGCTGTCACTTTATCAGAAACTCTGTTTTTGTGCGAATTTTCTTTAGTAGAGTCAACGGCCAGGTGATCTATGTCTATTGCATGAATTGGCGTTGCCGCACCCATCTTTGCCGCAAGTATGGACAAAATTCCTGTACCACAGCCAACATCCATAACCCTGAGCCCCTTGATTTTTTCTTCCAGTAGAGCCTCAATCATAAGATATGTTGTCTGGTGATGGCCTGTCCCAAAGGCCATCTTTGGATCTATCGTAACAGTATACTTTGTCCGGGGCAGCCCCTTATGAAAGCTGGCCTTTACAGTACAAAGATTTCCAACAGTGATAGGTGAAAAATTGGATTCCCATAGAGAGTTCCAATTCTCCTCCATTATAAAATGGCTCTCCACTGATATAGAGAATTCATTATTACTGTCAAAGGCAGACAGTAACGTCTTCAAATCCCGGGAAGAGTACTTCTCCTCCGGGATATACGCCTTAAGAAATGGGGACTCCGTAGAAAAACTTTCGTATGGCAGATCTCCGATCTGGGCAATTACCTGCTCCGCAAAGTCTTCTGAAAACGGATTTATCAGGATACAGACCTCTATGTAGTTCATTAAAATGACTTGACTATTCCAATAAAGTCCTGGGCAACAAGAGAGGCTCCACCAATAAGTCCTCCGTCAACATTTTCCTTTGAGAAGAGTTCCGCTGCATTGGAAGGCTTGCAGCTTCCTCCATATAAAATAGAAATTGAATCGGCATGCTCCCCGAATTTGTCTGCAATAGTCCTTCTTATAAATGCATGCATCTCCTCAGCCTGATCTGATGTAGCGGTTTTCCCTGTGCCGATTGCCCATACAGGTTCGTATGCAACAATCACCTTGTCAAGCTCAACCCCTCTTAGCCTATAAAGCACGTCCTTAATCTGCTCCTTGACAACCTCGAAATGCCTTCCTGACTCTCTCTCCTCCAACCTCTCTCCAACACAGAAGATAGGCACAAGACCTTCATTAATGGCAAGGTTAATCTTACGATACAGCTTTTCGCTAGTCTCACCGTAATACTCCCTTCTCTCAGAGTGTCCAAGAATAACATACTTGCAGCCTACACTCTTTAGCATTTTTACAGAAACCTCACCTGTATAGGCACCTGATTCCTGATCTGCACAATTCTGTGCCCCTAAGGATATATTTATTTCATTTTCACTAATCATCTTTCCAACAGTAGCCAGGTGTGTAAACGGAGGACATACTATAATATCGACATCCGTATCCAATTCTTTGGTTAAAAACTCCAACTGTTTGACCAAGAGTTCTCCCTCTGGAAGTAGTGTATTCATTTTCCAGTTTCCTGCAACGATTTTCTTTCTCATATCTGTAACTTTTTAATGATTTGAACAATGCGACAAAAGTACTAAAATAAAATAAAACGCTTTATCTTTTTTGCACTATCTTAGAGCCCGAATTATTCAGGATTATTGTGAAGATAAAAGGCTCTTACTATCGCGAATATGCGCTGATCTCTTTATTGTTGATTGTGCTGATTGTGCTCGATCTTATCCTCGGCTCAGTCATTATTCCAATAAAAGAGATAATCTCAACACTCTTTGGCTCTACTGCCCCTGACTATGTATCCGACATCCTTTTTTCATTCAGAATTCCAAAGCTGATCACTGCAATACTCTCCGGTGTTGCCCTCTCCATATGCGGTCTTCAGATGCAGACCCTCTTTAAGAATCCCCTTGCGGATCCATATATTCTGGGGATAAGCTCCGGAGCAGGGCTCGGAGTGGCATTTTTTGTAATGGGTTTCTCTGCTTTTGGATTCACGATGCCCCCCATGATGGTAAATATAGGCATTGCAACTTCTGCATGGGTTGGGGCATTTGCAGTAACTCTCGTAATATTACTAGTCTCCTATAGGCTTAAGGACAACATATCACTGCTGATATTTGGAATTATGCTTGGCAGTGTAGTCAGTGCCTTAATATCTCTCCTTCAATACTTCTCCTCTTCTTCCGCCTTGAAAATGTACGTTCTTTGGACCATGGGCAGCTTTGCAGGGCTAAACCCGGGACAGATATGGATAATGTTCTCGCTAATTCTTCTTGGTTTTGGATTGTCTGTTTACAATATTAAAGACCTAAACACTCTTCTTATGGGAGAGACCTATGCAAAAAGTCTAGGCGTAAACCTTCAGAATACCAGAAGAAGAATATTGATTGCAACGACTCTTCTGGCCGGAAGTGTCACTGCATTCTGCGGGCCGATAGGTTTTATAGGGATTGCAGTTCCTCACATAGCCAGACTGTGTTTCAAAAATGCCGACCACAGAGTTCTTATACCTGCAACAGCCCTTATGGGGGCAATGATTATGGTTTTTGCAGACACTGTTGCCCAGTTGCCGGGACAATCAGGTATAATCCCCATTAATACTGTAAGTGCTCTGATTGGTGTTCCTATAATATTAGTGATAATTTTAAAAAACAGGTTTGTCTGATATGGATAATGTGCTGATATTAAAAGATCTGTATTTAGGATATAGTAAAGTCATTTACCATGAGATAAATGCAACGGCAAATAGGAATGAAATAATTGCCCTTGTAGGACCCAATGGCGTTGGCAAGAGCACGCTGTTAAAGAGCATCGCTGGAATACAGAAATATCAAAGTGGATCAATAAACATTATGGGTAAGGAGATACGCTCCTACTCTCCCAATAAACTCGCAGAACAGCTCTCTTTTGTACCATCACAGAGCCCAAAGGCAAAAAACTTCTCTCTTTTCGATATGATAGCCACTAGTTGTTACAACAGGACAAACTGGTTAGGAAAAATCTCCGAAAAAGACTATGATCTTGTCTATTCTACATTAAAAAGAGTCAGCCTTGACGGATACGCGGAGAGAGACTCCAGCCAACTAAGTGACGGAGAGTTTCAAAGAGCTGCCATAGCAAGAAGCCTTGTACAAGATAGTACTATAATACTGCTAGACGAACCGACTGCGTTTCTGGACATTGCCAATAAGATCACTATTACCCGCCTTCTTAAGGAGATTGCTGAATTGGAAAACAAGACAGTGATTTTCTCCACCCACGATCTTCAGCAGGCAATAAAGATATGTGACAGGATCTGGATAATGGGACAGGAAAGATTTTTTTCCGGAAAGCCTGAAGAGCTTATAGAAAAAGGAGCCTTCGAACAGATGTTCAAAGACTCCTCATTAAAATTCGATTCGAAGTTATTTACTTTCGTTTAGCATCTTTTCGATTGCCTTAGCCAATCTCTTGACACCTTCCTCTGTCCTCTCCTCATTCATGAACGAGAAGTTTATCCTCAAAGTGTTCTTACCTGTACCGTCACAGAAGAATGCCTCTCCAATTACAAAAGCTACATTTTCCTTAATTGCTACATCAAACAGCTTCCTTGCATCACAGCACTCAGGCAGTGTAACAAGAAGGAAGAGTCCTCCCTCGGGTCTTGTCCAAGTGACTCCTGCAGGCATGTATTTTTCAAAGCAAGCAAGCATATGATCCCTCTTGCCTCTGTACAGCTCTATGGTTTTATTGAGATTCTTGTCAAAAAGATTTTTCTCCAGATACTTGGCGGCAACAGCCTGATCAAATGTAGTTGTACACAAGTCTGAAGATTGTTTTGCCACAACTAGTCTGTCTATGATTTCCTCAGGAGCAATGACCCATCCGATTCTGAACCCTGGAAGGAATGTCTTTGAAAATGTACCCAACAGAATAACCCTTTCGTTGTTCATAGAATACATCAACGGCTGTTCCTCTCCATCAAATCTAAGCTCTCTGTATGGGCTGTCCTCAAGAATCAGCAAGTCATATTTTTCTGCAATTGAAAGCACATATTTCCTCTGCTCAAGATTCATTGTAACTCCCGTAGGGTTTTGGAAATCAGGAATAGTGTATACGAATTTTGGTTTCTTACCTTGTGCTATCAGCTCTTTAACTGTATTCTCAAGATCTTCATCCTTTTTGATTCCCACAGGCACTCCCTGATATGACCAGAAAGCCTGAAGGGCTCCAAGGTATGATGGAAGACCGCAAACAATTGTATCTCCTGGATTTATGAAAATTCTGGCGGTAAGATCTATCGCCTGTTGAGATGCTGTAGTAATTAAAATATTGTGTTTGGTAATCTTTAATCCTTTAGCTATATATCTCTGTGCCAATAACTCACGAAGTTTATCATTACCCTCTGTAGAGCCATACTGAAGAGCCGAAGCCCCTTCCGTTTCAAGAACCTCCTGCATTATTGATTTAAGATCTTCTATCGGGAAGGTAGAAGGGTTTGGAAAACCACCAGCAAATGAGATAATCTCTGGTCTGTTTGCAACGCTCAAAAGATCTCTGATTACAGATCTCCTCATATTCTTAGCGTTGGAAGATAAAATGTTTTGTAAGTCTAAAGCCATGTCTATAATTATTTTCTGCAAAAGTACTGAATTGTAATATAAAATCAAACAATAATTCAAATATTTAATCTCAATCGTTACAAATTCATATTTTTAGCATAATATGCACCCATTTTATATTAAGAATAGTAACTATTCAAAGAACATATTTTCAGAAAAAAATTCATACTTTTGTAAAAAAAGAATGTCAATAATACGTATTACCAAGGAATTTCGTTTCGAAGGGGCACACGCCCTCAAGGATTATGATGGAAAATGCCGGCATATTCACGGACATTCATACAGACTTTTCATTACTCTTAAAGGATCTCCCAGGAAAGAGCTTGACCACCCTAAATCCGGAATGGTTTTAGACTTCACCGAACTTAAAAAAATTGTAAACCAATTGATAATCGAACCATTCGACCACGCACTCATTCTCCGCTCAGACGCAAAGCTTGTAAACGAGATCCAGAGTGCATACCAGAATGTCATGGTTGTGGACTTCCAACCTACCTGCGAAAACCTGACTGTTTATTTTGCCTCACTGCTGCAAAAGAATCTTCCGGAAGAACTTGAGCTGCAAAGCATAAAATTATATGAAACTCCCACCTCTTATGTGGAATGGGTAGCCGAGGATAATAAATAAATCTTGATGTCTTGATGAAAAAGCTATTTCTCATAGATGGGCATGCCCTCATCTTCCGCATGTATTACGCGTTTCTAAGAAGGCCAATGATAAACTCAAAAGGAGAGGATACATCTATCCTGTTTGGATTTACAAAAACCCTACTGGAACTCATAATAAAAGAACGTCCCACGCATCTGGCTGTTGCGTTTGATCCTCCGGCAAAGACATTCCGCCATGAGATGTATCCTGAATACAAAGCCAACAGAAGCGCAACTCCGGAACTTATAAAAAAAGCGCTTAAACCTCTGACGGAGATTGTTGAGGCAATCTCCATCCCTGTCGTGATGAAAGAGGGCTTTGAGGCCGACGATGTTATAGGAACCATGGCAAAGAAAGCTGAGAATGAAGGTTTTCAAGTATATATGGTGACTCCGGACAAGGATTACGGTCAACTTGTCTCCCCTAACATATATCAATGTAAGCCAGGCAAAAGCGGAGCAGAGATGGAGACTTTCAGCCGAGAAGATATATGTAGTGCCTATGGAATCGAAGATCCCAGACAGATAATTGATATCCTTACAATATGGGGTGATGCTTCTGACAACGTTCCTGGAGTACGCGGCATTGGCGAGGTTGGTTCAAAGAGACTGGTTCAAAAGTATCACTCCCTGGAAAACATCCTCAAATCGCTTGAAGATCTCCCTGAAAAACAGAGAACTGCATTTACAGACGCCAAGGAGCAGATAGATCTGAGCAGAAAGCTCATTACAATAGACACAAATGTGGATATTCCTTGGAATGAAGATTCCCTTAAACTGGAGACACCTCACTTCCAAGAACTAAAAAAATTATTTACTCTATATGAGTTCGGTTCTCTCTCAAGAATGATCCCTCAGTTGGAAGATATATTCATCACTACTCATAAGGATGAAGGAAACAAACAAGAATCTAAAAAAGCCGATAGAGAAGAGAATCCTATTCTAAAGTACCGGCTCTCCGGTGACGAAGAGATCATATCAAAAGCTATTGAGAAATCTGAGATTTCCATAAGGGAATCAGGCAACACAACCATCTTCTGTATTGACAATATTGTCTCTGTATGCAGTGATGTCAAAAAATACAAGCAGCTTCTCGAAGATGAAAAGATAGTAAAGTGTGGCTACGACTTGAAGGGTTTTATAAACAACTCCAGAAACAAAGGCATCAATATTAAGGGTTATCTTGCAGACATTGAGCTTATGCATTATCTGCTTATGCCTGAGAGAGCCCATAAGATAGACATATTATCCTCCTCTTACCTGAATATAGACCTGAACCACCAGGAGACAATGGTACAGGCAGACCTTTTTCAGGCAACGGAATTTAAGCAACAGGATAATAAAGATGCTGAGATAAAGGAGACTCTTGTCCTTTTACCTCTGAAGAGAAAACTTGAAGCAGAACTTAAAGAGTCTTCTCTTTATGAGCTTTATGACACAATAGAGATGCCGCTTGTCTATGTCCTTGCTGATATGGAGTACGAAGGAGTCAGAATAGATGTGGAGAAGCTAGCGGAATACAGCCGCACCCTGACAAAAGAACTTGCCGGGATAGAGGACTCCATAAGAGAAATGGCAGATGACAACACTCTTAATGTCTCATCTCCGAAGCAGCTTGGAGTTGTACTTTTTGAGAAACTCAACCTAGCCTCAAAAGCCAAGTTGACATCCAAGAAAAATTACTCTACAGACGAGGAGACACTTAATGAACTTACCGATACACATCCTATTGTTCCATTAATACTAGAATTCAGAAATATAAAAAAACTGCTTTCCACATATATTGACCCCCTACCGTCGCTTATCTCTCCACGAACAAATAAAATACATACAACATATAATCAATCTCTCACATCCACAGGAAGATTAAGTTCTATCAAACCGAACTTGCAAAACATACCTATACGGACAGAAAGAGGAAGAGAGATTCGGAAAGCTTTCATTCCATCCCACCCGGAAGGATTCATAATGTCTTCCGATTACTCTCAGATAGAGCTCAGGCTAATGGCTCATATGAGCGGAGACAGGGATTTCATTGACGCTTTCCTTGCAGGGAAGGATATCCATGCAGCAACAGCTTCAAAAATCTTCAACATACCGGAAGGCGAACTCACAAAAGAGCAGCGTAACAGGGCAAAAGTTGCAAACTTTGGAATAATCTACGGAATATCGGCCTTCGGTCTTTCCCAGAGGTTGCACATATCAAGGGCTGAATCAAAACAGCTTATAGAGGACTACTACCAGAGCTACCCTCAAGTTAAGGAGTATATTGGGAAAGTCATAGATTTTGCCAAGGTAAATGGTTATGTGGAGACACTTTACGGAAGAAAAAGATACTTGCCTGATATATCTTCAAAAAACCCTATAGTAAGAGGACTTGCAGAAAGAAACGCGGTAAATGCGCCGATACAGGGAAGTGCAGCCGATATCATTAAGGTTGCAATGCTTAAAGTCAGCAAAAGAATTGCCACGGATGGGTTTGCCAGCAAAATGGTACTCCAGGTGCATGATGAGCTTGTATTTGACGTGGTCCCAGGCGAGATTGAGAGTTTGATGAAAGCCGTTAAGGAGGAGATGGAATCGGTAATTAAACTATCCGTTCCTCTGACTGTTGAATGTGAATACGGTACTAACTGGCTTGAAGCACACTGAGAATAATGTCTATGGAGAATAAAATAGTCAGCACAGATGACACAGAGCTCATAAAAGAGGCTCTAAAGGGTAATCAGTCTGCCTGCTTCATTCTTGTAGACAAATATAAGGATTCTGTCTCTTCATTTATTCAGGGTATAATTTCCCAATCACAAGATGTTGAGGATATATGCCAAGAGACCTTTGATAAAGCTTTCAGAAACCTATCCCAATATAACCCACAGTGGGCATTCTCTACATGGCTTTTTACCATTGCACATAATACAGCCCTTGACCACTACCGTAGACTGAGGACAAACCTCTCCCCTGTAAACAATCCTGAACCATTGGAGTCCAACATTGGTGCTGTGGATCTGGCTCAGAGTCCTGAGGAGAGACTTATAACCCATCAGACTTTCGATAAGCTTTTAAAAGCCATCAAATCACTCGATATAAAGTACAGGAAAGTTGCGGAGCTGAGATTTATTCATGAATTTGCATATGAAGAGATCGCCAAGGAGCTGAAGCTCCCGCTAAACACTGTAAGGACAAGAATAAACAGAGCTAAAAAATTATTAAACGACATATGGAAGAGCTGATCTTCTCCTATTTCCCAGAGTTGACCAAAAATCAGAAAGACCAGATAGCAAAATTATATCCGCTCTATCTGGACTGGAACTCAAAAATAAATGTAATCTCACGCAAAGATATTGACAATCTTTACGTTCACCATATTCTCCACTCAATGGCCATAGCCAGGTTCATCAAATTCCCGCGCGGAGCAAGGATATTGGATGTGGGAACAGGTGGAGGGTTTCCTGGAATTCCTCTTGCTATATGCTTCCCCGAGTCATCATTTTTTCTGTGTGACTCTATCCTTAAAAAAATCAAGGTTGTAAGAGAGGTTTCATCGGAATTGAAACTTGAGAATGTGCGTGCAGAGCAGATAAGGGCAGAAGATATAGATGAGACATTCGATTTTGTAGTATCCCGTGCTGTCACCGAATTGAAGACATTTTTACCATGGGTGTGGAGAAATATCGAGAAGGGTCCGATTGAGGGGGTAGATAGAGGTGTGCTTTATCTCAAGGGAGGAGATTTGATTGAGGAGATTTCCGAGGCTCAGAAAGTGATGAGAATTCCATCTGGGAATTTCACTAAAATTGATATCCAAAGATGGTTTCAAGAGCCCTTCTTCGATCAAAAAAGTATATTATACATCAAACGATAAGATAATAATTTGCGATTAAAAACATTTTACATATCTTTGCACTCCCTTTGCAAAATAATAATAATTAGAGAAAGATATCATGAAACGCACTTTTCAACCATCACAACGCAAGCGTCGCAATAAACATGGATTCCGTGAGCGTATGTCAACTCCAAACGGACGTCGCGTATTAGCAGCCCGTCGCCGTCGCGGACGCAAGAAACTTACTGTATCATCTGAAGATCTTTTCTAGACTGAGATATACTTTTACTTATAAAGACGCCCTGAGCGTCTTTTTTGTTATATTTGAAACCGTAATTTATCATTCCACCTTAGTATGGGCAATCGTACAGACCTAAACCAGGCACTTAAACTTTACGATAGTTTTGACATGAACTATCTCTCCGGGCTTGCCTCTGAAATACGGAAAAAGTATAATGGAGACAAGGTTTTCTACAACAAAAACTTTCATATAGAGCCTAGCAATATCTGCCTGCACAGATGTAAGTTCTGCTCATACCGAAGAGATGATGCCTCACAACCTGGAGCATGGTCTATGAGTCTGGACGAAATAAGAGATTATTGCCGTCAGAAATATCAGAAGGGAATGACAGAAGTGCATGTTGTAGGAAGCGTACATCCGGAAAAAGGGCTTGACTATTATGTATCAATAATCAAGATAATCCGCGGGGAGTTGCCTTCAGACGTTACAATAAAGTCATATTCTGCAGTTGAGATAGACGATATGAGCAAATTTTCGGGAAAATCGCACGAAGAGGTTCTTTCTATTCTCAAGGAAGCAGGCGTTGGAGCACTCCCTGGAGGTGGAGCAGAGATATTTGAGCCACGCATCAGAAAACAAATATGTCCCGACAAGTCGGATGCAAAAACATGGCTGAACATACACAGGATTGCACATAAAGCCGGCCTTCACACTAATGCCACTATGCTTTTCGGCCATATCGAAAGCAGGGAAGATCGGATAAACCACCTTCTTGCTTTGCGGGAGCTGCAGGATGAGACAAATGGCTTTGATGCGTTTATACCACTTCTCTTCAAAAAAGACAATAATTCATTGTCTTATCTGGGAGAAATTGACATTATTGAAGTGCTTAAGACTTTTGCAATTTCCAGAATAGTACTGGATAATATTCCTCACATAAAATCTTACTGGCCAATGCTAGGAAAAGAGCTGTGCCAACTTTCCCTGCTTTATGGAGCAGATGATATCGACGGAACAATAAACGACAGCACTAAAATTTACAGCATGGCAGGGTCTGAGGAGAAAAACCCGGGCATGGATTCTGCAGGTCTGGAAAGAATTGCTACTGCATGCGGTTATATGGCAGTAGAGAGAGACAGCTTTTACAAAGAAATATCAAAAAAATAGTAATTTTGCAGTATGGCAAAAAGTAACACAAACCCGAAACCAAAAAGAGATAATGTCTGGTGGAGACATTGGTTTATGATGGAACTGTACAAAGCTGTAGTTGTTGTACTTGTACTACTGCTTGTAGCATCAATTTTTCTTAAGATATTGACTCGTCACAGCAACGAACTGGAAGTTCCTGATTTTTCCGGCATGACTATGCGGGAGGCGCAGAAAGCAGCCAACCGCGCAGATCTCAGACTTGAGGTTACAGATTCTGTCTTCCTTCCAAAAATGGGAAGAGGCGTTATTTTCAGACAAAACCCGCATTCTGGCAGCAAGGTCAAGAAAAACAGGCGTATACTACTAACAATTAATTCATTGGCTCCAAAACAAGTAACTATGCCATCTGTCATCGGATACTCATTACGCCAGGCAAAAGCAGAATTGGTAGCTAAACAACTTACGGTCGGCAAGCTTATATATGTTTCCGACATGGCTACAAACAATGTCCTTTCACAGATGTACAATGGACGTTTTATCGCTTACGGTTCTAAAGTGGAATCCGGGAGTGAAATAGACCTTGAACTTGGTAACAGTGGCGGAGAGAATACTTTCATTCCTGAGATTGTCGGTCTATCATTTATTACAGCAAAAGACATACTTATCGATAACTCTCTAAATCTTGGCAAATTAACCTACGACGAGACAGTCAAGACATATGCAGACACTCTATCCTGCTTTGTAATCAAACAAAATCCAGAACCCACAAATCGTAGCTCCTACTCTCTTGGATCGCGTGTAGATCTGTTATTGAGTACAGACATAAATAAAATTGAAAAGGATATAAAAAAATGAAGGAGACCGACGAGTTGATCTCAGACGATCTCATTGCTCCAGATGAAGAAGAAATTGATGATGAGGAGGGTGGCTCCTTTGAACATTTCCGTTTTGTCTCAGACAAAGGGCAGAGCCTACTCAGAGTAGACAAGTTCATCACAATGCGGATGGAGAAAACATCCAGGCATCGTATACAATTGGCTATTGCTGCAGGATATGTACTTGTGAACGGCAAGGTAGTAAAAGCAAACTACATAGTAAAGCCTCTTGATATTGTTACAATTGTACTTCCCTATGAAAGAAGAGGTCTTGAAGTAAAACCGGAAAACATTCCTTTGGATATTGTTTATGAAGACGATGACCTTCTATTGGTAAATAAGCCGGCCGGGCTTGTTGTCCATCCGGGGTTCGGCCATTTTTCAGGGACTTTGGTCAATGCACTGGCATTTCATCTTGGCATAAGTCAGGATGCCGATGCTCCGGACGAAAGAATGGGCATACTTGTCCATAGAATTGACAAGAACACATCCGGGCTGTTATTGGTGGCAAAGAATGATGCATCACAGCTTTGTCTTGCAAAACAATTCTTCGATCATACTATTAAACGCAATTATGTTGCTCTTGTCTGGGGAAACCTTAAAGAAGACTCAGGCACAATAACAGGAAACATTGCAAGAGACCCTAACGACAGAATGCGCTTCAAGGTTTTCCCCGATGGAAGTCTTGGTAAACATGCTGTGACTCACTACAAGGTTTTGGAGAGATTTGGGTATACCACGCTGGTTGAATGTATCTTAGAAACTGGGAGGACTCATCAGATAAGGGTTCATATGGATTATATCGGTCATCCGCTGTTTAACGATGACAGGTATGGCGGAGACAAAATCCTTCAGGGTACTGTATTCAACAAGTTCAAGAAATTCATAGAGAACTGCTTCGAGATAATGCCGCGTCACGCTCTCCATGCTAGAACACTTGGCTTTGTACATCCATCAACAAAAAAGGATCTCTTCTTTGAAAGCGAGATCCCTAATGATTTATCGACTGTTATTGAAAAGTGGAGAGCCTACTCAAAAAACTCACGGTAGGCTACCCCTCTTTCTTCATTAGTCATTTAAACGCATTCCACCCATACCTGGTCCCATTCCTGGGCCTGGTCCGTGATACATTCCATGCCCTTCCCTTCTGTCGCCACCCTTTTTGCCATCTCCGAATTTTCCAAATCTCCATGTAAAGCTAAACATAAAGTATTGTTTTAGGAGTGTATTGTTGCGTACATCCTCAATATAGTTATCTGTTGTTGTTCTTGTATAGTTCTTGGTCTGGTTAAGAATGTCATAAACCTTAAGTCTCAGTGTTCCCTTGCTTTTGAACAAAAGTTTGGAAACTTCAGCATTCCATACTGCAGAAGGTTCGTTTACTCCGTTCTCATATCCGAGGTAGAATCTATAGCTAAAATCGCTCACCAGATTGATGCCGGCAGGTAGTGTCCAGTTGGCATTCAAATCTATCGAATTTGTCCAGTATGATGGGTTTGATTTTTGCTGTATTGAATACCAAGCTTTTGAATATGAAGCACTTCCCCCTACACCTGTTTCAAGTTTCTCACCTCTGTAGGTAAACCTAAGCGATTCCGAAGCTGATAAGGATGTGGTGTGATTTTTAACGGCATTGGAGTAGCCGACACCTTTATTCAGACCTAGTCGTGAATTGGTCATTATGTAGAATTTAGACCTTGCAATAGGGGTATTGAACATCAAGCGTCCGTTTGCAGAATATACGCCTTGCTCATTGACAGGCTGAGTGTACTGAATTCCACCTTTATCATACCAGGTTTTGTTCACAATCTTATTCTGAGTATAGTTCGCTTCCACATTTGCATCTACAGTCCTGAATGTCTCTTTCTTTGTATCTCTGTAGTCAACCGAAAATCTATGGCCGAATTCGGGTAGAAGGTCGGGGTTACCAAGAGGGATATATAGAGGATTTGAGTTGTCAGCCACAGGCTGCAGTTGGTTTATTGAGGGCTGGTTTACATTTCCCCTGTATCTTACTCTTAGAAATCTAGTGTCGGAAGGATTATACTCCAACATCGCAGAAGGGGCAAAATTTACAACACTTCTGGAAATATCCCTTCCATTTCCGGTACTCTTGGTATAAGATGGCTGTACATTCACGCCAAAAACATAGTTGAACTTCTCTCCGGTTTTTCTGATATTGACCTCACCCTGCTGGTTAATGAATGTGTTTTCAAAACTGTTTGAGTATGTACTGTCCAGATCTGTATATCTGCCGGTAAGCATATCTTTATTGTAGGTGTTCTTATCAGAATTATTTTTATTGAACTTATATGAATAGGCGGCTTCCATATAGAAGTTATTTCCCAAAGGTTCTGTATAGGAGGCTCTCGCTCCTAAAGAGTATGATTGCTTACTTAGATCATACTGTTGGTCAATAACGGTAGTTTTGGCATTGTTGCCGCTGAAAATATTTGTCTGAGAAAAGTTATTCGCATTCATATCGCTGTTGGAATATGAGTAGGAAACATTTACAGAGAATGTTCTTCCAACCTTGTTGAGCTTTTGCCTTAAGAGAAGGTCTCCACCCAAACTCTGGGAGTTATTGTTTCCGTATGAACGGCTCTCTCCGTCATTGATTTTCACTCCTGACCCACCATTGGTGCCGAACTCTTTCCTGTCATCAAAAGTGCCATAGCCAATATTTACATTAGGTTTGAAAAGTATTGATGTCTTGTCTGAAATAATGTACTCAAGATTGACGTTTGCTGCATGTCCCTGTGTCATATCGTCCGAAGTTGACCTCTGGGAATAGTTAAAGGTACTGTCTACCAAGAAATTTTGTCTATAGCTGCTCTCATCCGAGACGGTCTGGCTTCCACTGTACAGGTAGCTTCCTCCAAGTTTTAATTTTTTATCTTTGCTCTCGGTGTTGGCATTAAGTCCAGCCATCCAAGAGTCGGTCAATCCACTCCCACCAAAATTCATTAAGGCACCACCAATTCTTACTCCGCCACGGCCTCCGCCCATAGAACTTCTCATAGATCTCATTGCACTGCCTGCGACATCCATAAATCCTCTGTTGTTGGTATTATTTGCATTACCAATAAAAGTCAACTGATTTTTTGAGGTAAAATTGCCAAGCATTGCAGCTGCCTGATACTTATCATCAGTCCCATATCCTCCCATTATATTTCCAAACCAGCCATTCATCATTCCCGGCCTAATGCTAAGGTCAATTACAGTCTCCTCATTTCCATCATCGATACCTGTAAATTGAGCCTGCTCAGATTTACGCTCCACAACTTTTACCTTGTCTATTATTTTGGCCGGAAGGTTTTTTGTTGCCAGTTGAGGATCATTCAAGAAAAAGGTTTTGCCATCGATCATTATTTTTGTGATCTCCTTACCATTAGCAGTTATCTTGCCATCGCTGTCTATCTCAATTCCTGGCAATTTCTTGAGCAACTGTTCAAGCATATCACTATCCGTAGTTTTGAAGGAAGCGGCATTATATTCTATCGTATCTTTTTTTACCACAATAGGATTACCCTGGGCAGAGACTACGACAGCCTCGAGAATATTTGCTTTTTCCTGCAAATTGACTTTGCCAAGATCCATAACCTTATCAGTTCCAAATACTATTTCCTTGGAATATGTTTTATAACTTATGAATTCTACTTTGAAAGTATAAGATCCTTTAGGTATGCCGGCAATTTCCGCTTTTCCAGCTGCATCGGAAAGTGCATACTTGTACGCCTCGGTTTTACCTGCCGGAGTTACGGATATTGTTGCAAATTCAATAGGTGACTGACTGATGCTGTCGATAAGTATAACCCGTAATTTGAAATCTTTATCAGCCTGAGCCGATAATAGTGCTGTACTTATAATTATTGCTGCAAAAGTGAGTAGTGAAAATTTTATAAATTTCATAAAGTATTTTTTAACACAACTTTGACTATCAAAAGTGTTAAAAGTTACATCTGGCAACAAAAAAATTATTTGACCCTGCCCGGATTTGTCTTCACAAAAGACTCCCAGTTGGAAGACCCCACCTTATCTGTTTGCGGGTTAGATAATTGAAGATAATGACAATATGCAACTGCCAATCCATCAGTTGCATCCAAAAAATTTGGATGCTCTTTTACATTAAGAATATTTGTGAGCAGAACTGCCACCTGCTCCTTAGAAGCACTTCCTTTGCCGGTTATTGCAAGCTTAACCTTCTTGGGTGCATATTCGAAAATCGGTATATCTTTGTTAAGGGCAGCTGCAATTGCGGCACCTTGAGCCCTTCCAAGTTTAAGCATGGACTGAATGTTCTTGCCAAAGAAAGGGGCTTCTGCTGCCAGATCGTCCGGCTTATATATCTCAATAAGCCGGGTGACCTCGTCAAAAATGCGTCTCAACTTAACGTAATGGTCTGAAAGTTTTCTCATGTCTACAACTCCCATCGCTAGATATCTGGCTCTTTTCCCCACAATTTCAATGACTCCGTACCCCATAATATTGGTTCCGGGGTCCACACCCAAAATTATTCTGTTTGAATCCATTACGAATTTAAGCAAAGGATGTCTAATCAATATAAGAGAACCCAGTGTACTCTCTGAGTACTTCAGGTATCCTTATTCCTCTGCTGTCCTGGTTGTTTTCCAGAAGTGCTGCCAATATCCTTGGCAAAGCCAGTGAACTTCCGTTAAGGGTATGTGCAAGTTGTGTCTTGCCATTTTCGTCCTTATATCTTAACTTCAAGCGGTTTGCCTGGAATGATTCAAAGTTTGAAACTGAACTGACCTCAAGCCACCTGCCTTGAGCAGCAGAATAAACTTCAAAGTCATATGTGAGAGCAGATGTAAAACTCATATCACCACCACACAGTCTAAGAATTCTATAAGGAAGTTCCAGGGACTGAACTATCCCCTCTACATGCTTCACCATCTCTTCCAACGCGTCATAAGATTTGTCCGGATGAGATATCTGTACAATCTCAACCTTATCAAACTGATGAAGCCTGTTAAGACCTCTTACATCTTTGCCATAAGATCCGGCTTCTCTTCTGAAACAAGGTGTATATGCAGTAACCTTAACCGGAAAATCTTCCATAGAAAGTATAACATCTCTGTAAATATTTGTAACTGGCACCTCTGCCGTAGGAATAAGGTAGTAGTTGTCCAGTCCGACAAAATACATCTGTTCACCTTTATCCGGAAGTTGACCTGTACCATAACCAGAAGCCTCATTAACCATAAGCGGCGGCTGTACTTCAGTATAGCCTGCTTTAGTGTTTTTATCCAGAAAATAGGCAATCAAAGCTCTTTGAATTCTTGCCCCTTTACCTTTATATACAGGAAATCCTGCACCTGTAAGCTTTACGCCAAGGTCAAAATCTATAATGTCAAAATTCTTGGCAAGTTCCCAGTGAGGTATTGCGTTCTCAAGTTTAGGAATTACTCCACCCTCTCTTACGACTACGTTATCTTCCGCAACCTTGCCTTTAGGCACGGATATATGTGGAATATTGGGGAGGAGAACCATCAGATCATTCAGTTCTGAAGCAGTCGCCTGCATCTGGGCATCCAAGACCTTTGACTTCTCCTTCAGCTCCGAAACTTTCAGTTTTGCAGCTTCCGCTTCTGCTTTCATGCCGGACTTCATATATGAACCAATCTCTTTTGCCAGGCCATTCTGTTCTGCCAGCAATGAATCCAGTTCTGTCTGCGTTGTTCTTCTTTTGAGGTCAAGATTGTTGACTTGTTCAATAATCCCAGTAGCATCAAAATTCTTTACAGCCAACCTCTCTTTTACAAATTCAGGTTGCTCTCTCAGTAGTTTAATATTCAACATCTTTTTTCTTTCTAAAAAATGAAACTCAAAGTTAGCGAAAAAAAAGGGGCTGTCCAAAAGGACAGCCCCATATTTTTCAAAACCTTAATTATGCGTCAAGGCTGATTGCTCCAACAGGACATGCATCTGCACATGTTCCACACTCAGAACAGATATTTGGATCAATTTTGTAAATATCTCCTGGAGAGATAGCCTCAACTGGGCACTCATCGATACAGGTTCCGCAAGCGGTGCAATCTTCAGAAATTTTGTAAGCCATTATCTTAGATTTTTAAATTGGTTTAATAGCAACAAAGGTATAAAATTGGTTGGAATAGAACAAATACAAATTGTATCTTTGCAGGTACAAAAAAATTCTGCAAAAGATTACAATATGAAGCCAATATCCTATAAAATAGTGATAACATACATAGTTACCGGACTTTTATCTTTATCAATGTCAGCCCAGGCAAGCAACAATTCGATAATAGAATTCAATAAGAAGATTCACGACTTTGGAGATATAATGTTAAAATCTGGGAAGCAGACATGCACATTCACGTTCAAAAACATAAGCCCTAAACCAGTTGTCATTCAAACTGTAATTTCTTCATGCGGATGTACAACGCCAGAATGGACCAAAAGTCCTGTCAAACCTGGTGCTACAGGCAAGATTTTGGTTACATTCCTTAATGATCAGGGCCCCTACCCTTTCGACAAGGCTCTTACAGTTTATGTTACAGGTTCTTCCAAACCTATTATTTTAAGAATAAAGGGTATAGTTCACCAAAAGAAGAAAAATATAAAACAGTTGTTTCCTGTGATTTTCGGATCTATCGGGCTTAGAAAATCTCCGGTTGACATGGGGCAGATATCTCACGGGTCAATAGAACACCAGACTGTTGAATTTGCCAACACCTCCGGTAGTGCTGTAAAGGTCACTTTCGCAGATATGTCAAAAGGGCTCTCTCTCAGTGCAAATCCGTCTACAATACAACCTGGAGAAAAAGCGGTTTTATCTGTAAATGTTGATACCCGTTCAGATTCTGACTGGGGACTTACCTCTTGGAGTGCCTTTCCTGTAATAAATGGCCGAAAAGTGTCAACAAAGCTTGTCTTTAATGCAACAATCAGAGAAGACTTCAGCAACATGACCAAGGAACAGATAAGCATAGCTCCACTTCCAATGGCTTCCAGAAGCTCATTCAATTTTGGCACATTGTCATCAGGAAGGAAAATTGACACAACCTTCGAAGTCAAAAACATCGGAAAAAAAGATTTGCTTATACATAAAATAGATGTAAGTGAAAATGGGATAAATGCATCTAATCCATCCAAAATTGCTCCCGGCTCTACAGGAAAGATTTCAGTATCCATTAACACCAAGGGACACATCGGCGAAAAGATATATATCCTTACACTTATCACTAATTCTCCATCAAGACCTCTGGTCAATCTACTTGTGACCGGTGAATTAACCAAATAAATTTATAAAAATGCAGGATACAAGTCAAGGAAGTGCTTTAATTGTTAATGAAGGTATCGAACAACCTCCGGTGACAAACCCATATATTACCAATTTCTATAACAAGAACAAGGTAAAGACTCTATCTGTAAAAGAGTATGTGGAGGGTATAACCTCTGGCAACACGACAATCCTCAGCCAGGCTATAACACTGATAGAAAGCTCCAGACATGATCATAGAGTAATCGCCCAAAAAGTAATTGAGGCTTGCCAGCCATATGCAGTAAAATCCATGCGCATAGGTATAACAGGGGTTCCAGGTGCTGGCAAAAGCACATTCATCGAAGCATTCGGTGGTCTTATCACTGGCAGTGGTCACAAGCTTGCCGTTCTTGCAATCGATCCGAGCAGCGAAAAAAGCAAGGGTAGCATACTTGGAGATAAGACCAGAATGGAGACTCTCTGTGCAGACCGAAACGCTTTTATAAGGCCAAGCCCATCCGGCGGCTCCTTAGGCGGTGTGGCCAGAAAGACAAGAGAGAGTATTGTTCTTTGCGAGGCTGCAGGTTTCGATGTGGTTTTCATCGAAACTGTCGGCGTTGGCCAATCAGAAACAGCTGTCCACTCAATGAGCGACTTTTTCTTATTGCTTATGCTTTCTGGAGCTGGAGACGAGCTTCAGGGAATCAAGAGAGGCATTATGGAGATGTCTGACCTTATTGCAATAACCAAGGCTGATGGAACCAACATAGATAAGGCTACTCTGGCAAAGGCATTATATTCAAATGCACTTCATCTTTTTCCTCCTACTGAATCCGGATGGGTTCCAACAGCCATGACCTCTTCTGCCGTTACAAAACATGGACTTGAGGAGATTTTTGACAAGATTCTTGAATATTTCAAATTGACAGAGTCCAACGGATATTATCTGCACAGACGTAGAGAGCAGTCTCGTTTCTGGATGTACGAGACCATAAACGAATCTTTAAAAAACAGATTCTTCGAAGATTTTGACATTCAGGAAAAACTGACTGAGTACGAAGATAAAGTAATGAATGGACAAATCGGCTCATTCACTGCTGCATCGGAACTTTTAAAAATATATTACAATAAATGAATTTAATTCTGGAAGCGTTAAAAAACAGCATACTTATTACCGGCCTTGTTGTAATAATGATGCTTATGATTGAGTATATAAACATACATTCTCACGGCTCTTCGTTTAAAAAGCTCCAGAACTCTCCTGTCAGGCAGGTCCTGCTGGCCACCCTACTGGGTATGGTTCCTGGTTGTGTCGGAGGATTTGCCGTAGTATCTCTATTCACTCATAACCTATTAAGTTTCGGGGCTCTTGTAGCAATGATGATATCATCATCGGGAGATGAAGCATTCATAATGCTGGCACTGATTCCAAAGACAGCCCTTATTCTGTTTGCGTCACTTATCGTAACCGGAGTAGTTGCCGGCATTGTCGTTGACAAAGTTTTCAAAAAGACACCCAGACCTTTCGAACCCGACCATTATGCAATCCACGAGGATTTAGACAAGATGGCTGAGGCTCCTGTGTTTGGTTCCAGCATACGCGAAAACCTTAGGCACATAAGCAGGAAAAGGCTTTTTATAATGCTTGGCATAGCAATTTTCATTGTTGCAGTCGTATTTGGTCTTCTTGAACACAGTCATATGGAGGAGGCTGGCTCACATGCACATGAAGGTCACGAAATCCATAATGATGGTTCATTCAATATACTAAGCGAAAGATGGATAAACCTCCTGTTTGCCGGGCTCAGCATAATAACCTTGTACCTTACTGCAAAAGCAAACGAGCACTTCATAAAGGACCATCTTTGGGAGCATGTTGTAAAGAAGCATCTAAAGACTATCTTTTTCTGGACATTCGGAGCATTGATAATCATACAGTTCGGAATGCAGTTCCTTGACATCGAATGTTGGGTCAAGGATAATGTAGTAATCATGATACTTCTTGCCGTTGCCATCGGTCTGATTCCTGAATCAGGCCCGCACATGGTTTTCATAACCCTGTTTGCCAGTGGGTTGGTTCCTTTCAGTGTGCTTTTTGCAAGCTCTCTCGTTCAGGACGGACACACAGCTCTTCCACTTCTTGCCGAAAGCAAGGGAAGTTTTGTAAAGGCAAAACTTATCAATATGTGTCTTGGATTGGCTATTGGGCTAGGGCTTCACTTTTTGGGACTGTAAATCTATAGTGTGGTCTCTCTCCTTTCAATCGTCACATTGAAAAATTAAAATAAAGAAGGTGTCAGGAAATTTCTTTTCTGACACCTTCTTTTTATTTGTATATCTTAAGATTTACTCTCCGTTCATGGAGCTAAGGAACTCCTGATTATTCTCAGTCCTGAGCAGTCTGGTTTTCATAAATTCCATTGCTTCCACAGAGTTCATGTCTGCAAGGTAATTTCTTAAGATCCATATTCTGCTCAAAGTCTCCTTATCAAACAGAAGATCATCCCTTCTTGTACTACTGAGGGTGACATCCACAGCAGGGAATACTCTCTTGTTGGACAATTTTCTGTCTAACTGAAGCTCCATATTACCAGTACCTTTAAACTCCTCAAAAATCACCTCGTCCATCTTGGATCCGGTATCAATCAGAGCAGTTGCCAGGATAGTAAGCGAACCTCCATTTTCTATATTCCTCGCAGCACCGAAGAAACGCTTAGGCTTATGAAGGGCATTTGCATCAACACCACCACTAAGCACCTTTCCGGATGCCGGTTGTACAGTATTGTAAGCTCTTGCAAGACGAGTGATTGAATCCAGAAGAATAACCACATCATGTCCACACTCAACCAGTCTCTTAGCCTTTTCTAACACGATATTGGCAACTTTCACATGCCTTTCTGCCGGCTCATCGAAAGTAGATGCTATAACTTCTGCCCTTACACTGCGCGCCATGTCAGTAACCTCCTCTGGACGTTCATCTATCAACAATACTATCATGTACACCTCAGGATGGTTGTCTGCGATAGCATTGGCAATGTCCTTAAGCAATACTGTCTTACCAGTCTTTGGCTGTGCAACGATCAGTCCTCGCTGTCCTTTTCCGATAGGGGCAAACAGATCTACAACCCTTGTAGACAGATTATTATGACCATTCGAGGTTATATTGAACTTCTCTTCAGGAAAGAGTGGTGTAAGATAATCAAAAGGCACCCTGTCTCTTATGAACTCGGGAGATCTTCCATTTATCTGGCTGACCTTTACCAAAGGAAAATATTTGTCGCCCTCTCTTGGCGGACGTATCTCTCCAACAAGTGTATCACCTGTCTTTAAGCCATAAAGTTTGATTTGAGACTGTGAGAGATAAATATCATCCGGAGAATTGAGATAGTTGTAATCTGAAGAACGTAGAAATCCATATCCGTCTGGCATTATTTCCAGTACTCCTGTAGCCTCCACAACCCCTTCGAATTCAATTTTATTCTTGACTATCTGATCCTTAACCTTCTTATCCTTTATTTCCTCTTCATTCACATCGTTTACCTGATCTGCGAACAACTCTTTTTCAGGCTCTTTGCTGAAAGACGGTTTTTTATGTTCTCTATTTGGATTGGAATTTTGAGGCTGATTTGGATTTTGATTCTGACCCTGAGACTGGTTCCTGTTTTTGTTTTGATTTGGATTCCGGTTCGGGTTCTGTGTTGGGTTGGGATTTTGATTTTGATTTTGATTTGGATTCTGACTCTGAGGCTGATTTTGAGCTCTGTTAAGACTGTCCGTAACTGCTACAATTGCTGCAACTTCTGTTTCACCTATCTCAGCTGCTTTTTCCTCAATCTTTTTATTTTCATTCAGTTTAGGGGCCCGTACTTTAGGTCCTCTTCTTTCCCTTACTACTGGTTTTGGCGACTCACTTTTTTGGGCACTTGCATTTTCCGCAACCTCTATCTGTGTTACTGGAGTGGTTATTGCCTGTGGTGCTACCGGTTGCGCTACGGCAGGAACTGCAGTAGGAGCTGCCTGTGGTATGGGCTCTGGTTTCTTAATCTCACCATCAGGAGTTTTGGACATTTTTATTCTTTGTTTTGGACGCTTCTGAACAAGAGATCTCTTTTGGAGAGGTTCGTTCGAGATGCTTCCCTGCCTTGCCTGCTCATCTAAAATCTCGTAAACCAGTTCCTCTTTTGAGAAATTTTTCGCTTTGCCGATGTTCAGCTTCTGCGCAATAGCAATTAAGTCATCCTGACTCATCTTGCTCAATTCTTTTATGTCGTACATTTAATAGTTGTGGGGGGTAATGATTTATCTGAAAAGAAAATCGTAAACTGTTCGCAAATTTATAGATATTCTCAACATAAACAAAAAAAAGTGGAGAAATCTCCACTTTTCATTATTTGGTTGCGATAACGTCTATTTCTACGAGCGCACCTTTTGGAAGCCCCGCTGTAGCGAATGCCACTCGGGCAGGAAAAGGCTCTTTATAAAAAGTTGAGTAAACCTCATTCATCGCTGCAAAATCTTTAATGTCTGCCAGATATACTGTAGATTTAACGATATTCTCAAATCCACAGCCTGCCTCTTCAAGAATATAACTGATGTTTTTCAAAACCTGAACACACTGTTCTTTTACACCACCAGGGACAAATTCACCAGTGTTGACATCTACGGGGAGCTGTCCGGAAACAAATATAAGACCATTTGACTCTACAGCCTGACTATAAGGACCAACTGCTTTAGGAGCCTTTGAAGACGAAATAATTTTTTTGTTCATAATCACTAATATATCTATTAAATTTAATAACTTCTGTCCCAATAGCTTGCATTTTTCTTGTACTGTAGCAAATCTGCCAGAGCAGATGCCTTTGCATTTATCCTGAAACTCCAACTCTGCCACATACCTCCCGGAACCCAAGAGACAGATATCTGAAAACAGTGAAGATCATATGTAGCACTGAATTGAGTAGTTGTAAGTTTCAACTTCATTACATCAACACCGGAATTCAGATTGACGTTGAGATCCCTTCCTAAGCGCACTTGTGCAGAAAGCCCTAGTGTCTGAGTATGATTATTCAACTTAGTAAGCTGATTGCTTGCGTACTGGTATGATCTGCTGTAAGAATAGTTATAATTGACATTAACCTGCCACGGCAAAGCTGGATCCAGATAGTAAACCCAACCACCGGGAATATACTCTCCGGTAACAGGATTCTGATAAACCCTGTTGTAAACAGATCTCTCCTCCTCCTCACTGTCTTTCGGTCCGTTCTTTTTATTGTTTGCCTCTGAGGTCCCTCCTCTCCGTTCTCCTTTCCCAGAGAACTGATAAGATAGAGAAACACTGGCATTTGTAAGTCTGGCAAGATTAAATCCACCCTCCCTCACAATATTGAATTCTGCGATTCTTCTACCCTGTCCGTCAATTGCATAAGGGTCCAGATTAGCATTGGCGTTCAATCCAAGCTTCCCAAAAACCGTAGTACTCATATTTACAGATATGTTAGAAAGTCTCATTGAATCAGCCATAAAATTATAGGAACCGCCTATTGCCAGGTTATCGATGAGCTTTATCTTCTTTATGCCTCCGTTTGCAGTATCCTTATCACTTCTAATCTTTCCTTCAAAGTTATTTCCGATAGAGAAACCCATCCCGGCAGTCTTTCCCCTGCCCGGGTAGCCATAGATCATACCTTCATAGCGGTTATACTCCTGTATATGTTGAATGCCATTTGCATCTACATATGAAAGTGTTCTGTATCCATTCCCTGGAGTACCCAATTCCGGAACGTAATTGAAGCTTATGGAAGGAGATACCATATGCCTTATGGTTTGCAGACGCCCTCCCTTGCCGAAATTAAATATACCATACAATCTGGTATTCATTGACAGAGAAGCTGCAAAGTCCTGTGTTATGCCGAAATGACTGAATAGGTCAGAAGATTTTGTTTCAACAGCCTTAGTATCCTCATTATAAATCTTTTCATTTGTCTGAAAATACCAATTCATACCATAATTCACGCCCGGAGCAATTGTAATGTACTTGAAAAGGCTGAACTGAGGTAATCCTATGCTGAAGCTATGTTTCATTCCACTCTTGAACTTGGACATGAAATCCGGCCCTCCGAACTCCTTGGACTTAAAGTTCACCTTATTGTCCAATGTTGTATTGTATGAAAAGTTGAACTGCTCGTAAAATTTCTCTTTACCGGCAGCATTTTTCCTTTTGAACGGGAATATCTTGTTCATAGTCAGGGTCAAGTTCGGAAGAGTAAATGCGTATGAACTGTCAAGAGAGTTCTGACTATGGAGTATGTTTGCCGATAGTGTGAAGGGAGATCCTGTAAAAATCTTTGAATATGAAATAGATGAAGAAATCTGATTTTGCAGGCTCTGCTGTATCTCATAGGAATTGAACCTATTGTTCAAAGGTGTTGCAAAATTTACCGATGCCCTGAAAGATGTTCCAGGCCTTGCTTTGGAATCCTGAGAATGAGTCCACCTTACTGAAAAGTCCTTTGAGCTGTAGAAATCAGCACCACCCTTTTCCCCGGTCTGGTTTTTTGAATAGTTGAAGCCAAAACTACCATCGTACTTGTATCTTTTTTTATATCTGGACTCAGCCACCATGTTCCAAGAACCCATTGAATAAATATCTGCCGTGACTGAGGCATCGAAATGGTCTCCCAGAACTAAATAATACCCCAATCCCTGTAGTCCGAAACCTCTGGCATTCTCTTCAGTAAATGTAGGAATGAGAATTCCGCTTGTTTTCTTTACTTGATTTGGAACAAAGCCGAAAGGCAGTGCAAAAGGCGTAGGGACGTCCTCAACTACCAGATACGCAGGACCGAATACAGTAACCTTGTTTGGTTGGTTAACCACCTTGGCATTAGTAAGCTGTAGATAAAAATGGGGATGCTTGAGATCACAGGTTGTGTACTTGCCTTTAGATATATTTATTGAATTATCCGGCATCTTTTTAAGTACTGTACCATGAAGGAAGCCCTCAGCCTCCTGCGTAATCATCTCTGTAATCTTGGCCTTTTTGCTCTCAAAATTATAGTATACAGTCTCCATCTTGTATTCAGCTGCTCCTTCCTTCATAACAGGCATTCCCTGCAGTACGCCTGAGGTATCCTTAACACCTGCTGCATAAACCGTTTTTGTATCAAGGTTATACTCCATATAAGCAGCTTTCAGCTCCATGTTGCCATACCTGACAGTCACATCACCATAATAGTATATTATCTTTTTCCCATTTGAGAAATCCTCAATGATTGAATCCTTTGCACCTGTAAAGGCTGGAGAGGTGATAGAACCCTTCGGGGCAAGAGTATCCTTTTTAACAGAGGTAGTATCTCTCCTTAAAGAATCCCTCTTCATAGTATCATTCTCCAGTTTTGATAAAGTGTTTCCTCTCTTCAGATCCTGGAATGATGGCCTCGAATAAACCTGTCCCATGGAAACAGATATAACGGCAATGCAGAATAGCTTAAAGATGTTCCTATGAGAAACCAAAATGGAGAAAGTTTAAATAAATTATTACTACTTTTGTAGCCTACAAAGTTAAATATATTTAGCAACAAAAATGCCATATAGACTACTTTTAACAATATTTTCTCTTTTATTCATCTCCAACCATATTCCTGCTCAGGAGGTTTCTCCCGTCAAGATAAAGAAGGTAGTGATTGATGCCGGCCATGGAGGTCATGATCCAGGGGCAGTAAGTATCAATGGAAGAGTACATGAAAAAGATATCACTCTCTCTGTCGCTCTCAAGCTTGGCTCAATGATAAAGGAAAAATATCCGGACATAAAAATTATATATACCCGGAGCACAGATGTCTTCATTCCTCTAAATCAAAGGACAGAAATAGCAAACAAAAACCAGGCGAACCTTTTCATCTCCATCCATGTAAACTCCGCAAAAGCAAGAGCAGCGTCCGGATCAGAAACATTCGTAATGGGTATGGACAAAAGTAGTTCCAACCTTGAGGTTACAATGCTTGAAAACAGTGTTATCGCGCTCGAGGGGGATGTGGAATCAAAATATGACGGTTTCGACCCAAAAAATCCTGAATCATATATAATATTCAGTCTGTTACAGAACGCCCATCTGGAACAGAGCCTGATAATGGCATCTCTCATCCAGGACCAGTTCACCAAAGGTCCTATAAGAGTCAACAGGGGAATTAAACAAGGAGGTTTGCTCGTATTATGGAAAACCACCATGCCGGCAGTCCTTGTTGAATTGGGGTTTATTTCAAATTCAACTGACCTCCCGATACTTGAGTCTAGTGATAACCAGATGCTTTTTGCCGGAAATATTCTTAAAGCTTTCGATGCTTTCAAGAAACAATATGAAGAAGGCAGCAAGATTGAGGCTCCGGAATATGGTACAGACATTAGTGAGACCAAAAAAGAGACAATTGCCGATACAATTTCAAAATCAATTGCCGATCCTGCCCCGGCCGCTAAAGAACAGAATGTTACAGAAGAGGATAATAGTACTTCTAATTCATTCTTTTCCATTCAGATCCTGGCTGTCAACAAACCTCTGCAAAAAAATGCACCGGACTTTAAAGGGATTAAGGATGCCCAATATATTAAGGTGGGAAAATTTTACAAATACAGTGTCGGGAAATATGACAGTCTTGGCACAGCTTCCGGCGAGCTAGGAAAGATCAGGCGCCAGTTTCCGGGAGCATTTATAATAAAGGTAGACAAAGGGAATATAGTCCCATTTTAAATAACAATAATTTTTATGATAAAACTTACACGCGAACAGAAGATAGGACTTTTCTCAATAGTTACATTGGCCTTGATATATATGGTTATTAATTATTTAAGAGGAGAGGATTTATTTGGAAAAAGCAAGAATTACTGTGCAGTATACGAAAGTGTCGAAGGTCTTGCCACAACAGGGCCTGTATATATCAAAGGCTTGAAGGTCGGGACTGTTGAATCTATCGATTACATAGAAGAGAAAGACAATTTTATAGTCTCCTTTAAGATCGACTCAAAATATAAAATCTCAGACAGTTGCGTAGCTCAGATATACAGTTCAGACCTTCTTGGCGGTAAAGCCTTAAGAATAAATATGCTCAAAGGGACCAGATACCTCAAGGAGGGCGATACACTTTCTTCATCGATAGAACCAGCTCTGCTGGACATGTTTTCAAAGGAGCTTATTCCATTGAAGGACTCTGCGACGACTCTTATCGGGAATATGAACAAGACTTTCCAGAACGTGAATGATGTTTTGGATGGCAAAAACAAGGACAATCTCGCCCAATCACTCGACAATCTGAATAAGGCACTAAAAAGCGTTCGGTCAATAGCACAAAATCTTGACAGCAATAGTCCTGAAATTTCCTCTATTCTGGACAACCTGAACAAAATATCCATTTCATTGAACGGCAGCATGGCCCACCTAGACAATGGACTTAACAATTTTTCTGTTATAACCGACTCTTTAAAACAGGCAGACCTGGCAGGGACAGTTGAATCTCTTAAAAGACTTATTTCAGACCTGAATAACCCAAAAGGATCAATCGGAAAACTGATACAGACAGACTCATTACACACATCAGTCAACAGTCTGGTCAGGGATTTGGAAGTTTTGGTAAACAACATCAACCGTGACCCCAAAAAGTACATAAAAATTTCCGTATTTTAAAAAAAAATGTTCTTTATTTGTCTGATTTTGAATATATTTTTTTCTTTAAAAATTTTTGTGTTGAATTCCAGTCATTTGAAAAAATATTGAATTTTCCAAGTGAAAATTTGTTTTTTTTTAAAGAATTTATCCCCAATTTTGTTGAGCAATCTAAAACTTAAATCCTAAACATGGCCGAAACGCAACATACACTTGTGTGGAATAATTGTCTCCAAATAGTTCGTGACAATATCCACCCTCAGAGTTTCAGGACGTGGTTTGAACCGATAAAAGCGGTTAAGCTTCTCGGAAATGTTTTGACCATTGCAGTTCCCTCACATTTTTTCAGAGAATTTCTTGAAGAGCACTATATAGACCTTATAAGCAAGGCACTTAAACGCGAACTTGGCAAAGATGCAAAGCTGGAATACAATGTAAAGGTGGTTTCGAATGAAGCGGCAGTTCCTATTCCACAGCAACCTTCCGTGGAGATCAAAAACAAATCGGTACCATTTCCAAACCAGGCTGGTCATATTGCAAACCCATTCGTGATTCCCGGTCTGCAGCAACTGCATATAGACCCACAGTTAAACCCAAACTACAGTTTCGATAATTTCATAGAAGGAGAGTGCAACAGACTTGCCCGTTCCGCAGGGCTGACAATCTCGTCAAATCCAGGCAAGAGTGCTTTTAACCCTCTTTTCCTGTATGGAGGTTCAGGTTTAGGCAAGACCCATCTTGCTCAGGCTATTGGAATCTCAATAAAACAGCAGTTTCCTGACAAGATAGTACTTTATGTAAGTGCTAACCGCTTCCAGACTCAGTATATGGATGCTGTGAACGTCAAAAACAAACTTACTGACTTCCTTCACTTCTATCAGATGATAGATGTTTTGATAATAGACGATGTACACGAGTTCGCAGGCAAGACAGGTACGCAGAATGCTTTTTTCCACATATTCAGCCATCTGCACAATCTCGGCAAACAATTGATACTGACCTCCGACAAGGCTCCGGTAGACTTGATGGATCTGGAGCAAAGGCTGCTTTCGAGATTCAAATGGGGTCTCTCTGCCGAATTGCTTCCTCCTGATTACCAGACCAGAGTTGCAATTTTAAAAGCAAAAAGCTACAATGACGGTATATCACTGCCAGACGAAGTTGTCTCTTATATTGCATCCAGGGTTAACACAAACATCCGCGAAATTGAGGGAACCCTCATTTCCCTGCTGGCTCAGGCGACTCTGAACAATAAGAAAATCACTCTTGAACTTGCAGAAAATCTTACCGAAAAACTTGTAAGCAAAAGCAGGAATGAAATATCGGTAAGCAAAATTCAAAAAACCGTTTGCGAATATTTTAAAATAAACCCGGAACAGTTCCTTTCAAGTTCCCGTAAAAGAGAATTGGTTCAGGCAAGACAGATTGCCATGTTCCTAAGCAGAAACCTCACCAATAACTCTCTGGCTTCAATTGGATCCCAGACAGGAGGCAGGGACCATGCAACTGTACTTCACGCATACAATACAGTTTGTGATCTTATCGACACCGACCGATCTTTCCGTAAATTTGTCGTAGACATAGAAAAACAATTAAAGTCAAATTAACCATGGAATCCAGCAAAGTTTTTTCCATTTTTTCCGAAATAACCAAAATCCCAAGAGAATCAGGTCATGAGGAAAAAATAATTGCCTATTTGCAGCAATTTGCAAAAGAACGTTCGTTGCTTTGTAAAACAGACGAGGCAGGTAACGTAGTTATATGCAAACCATCCTCAGCAGGAATGGAGAGTGCTCCTACCGTAGTACTTCAAAGCCATTCAGATATGGTTTGCGAGAAGAACAGCGACAGCACCCACGATTTTGAGAAAGACCCGATAAAAGTGACCGAGGAAAACGGCTGGCTGATAGCTAAAGAGACAACCCTTGGAGCAGACTGCGGAATAGGAATGGCAGCTCAACTTGCAATACTGGACAGCGATAAAATAGTTCATGGACCTATAGAGGCTCTTTTTACTGTAGACGAGGAGACCGGACTTACAGGAGCCAATTCTATTCAACCGGGTTTCATTTCAGGAGATATCCTTATAAATCTCGACTCTGAAGACGAGGGTGAACTGTTTATAGGATGCGCCGGGGGAATTGACACCACAGCAAAATTCAATTTCACAAAAGAGAGGACTCCGCATGAAAGGGAGTGCTTGAAATTTGGCTTTTACGGTGCAACCGGAGGCCATAGTGGAGATGATATTGAAAAAAACAGGGCAAATGCCACACAATTGCTGGCAAGGTTTTTATATATGGTAATTGACAACAATAACGTTTCATTGAGAAAAATTGACGGAGGAAACAAGAGGAATGCCATTTCCCGTGAAGCTTTTGCTGTTCTGTCAATTGAAAAGGAAGAGATTAACAATATTTCCCAAATATTCAATCAACTGACGGCTGATATAAAAGTAGAATATTCCAAATCCGATCCGGAACTTTATAGCAAGATAGAACCTGCAGAACCTACTGACAGATGCATTGACAGTGACACCTCTAGAAGATTGATTTATGCACTGAATGGTTGCCCTCACGGTGTTCTGGCTATGAGTCAGGATATACCCGGATTCGTAGAGACATCTACAAACCTTGCATCAGTGAAAATGTCTGATGACAATACTATCACAGTAACAACCAGCCAGAGAAGCTCTATAAACAGTGCCCGCTACAATGCTGCCAAAAGGATTGAATCTGTATTCAGATTAGCCGGAGCTACTGTCAATCACGAAAGCGAATATCCTGGATGGAAGCCAAAGATGGATTCCAGGCTGCTGGATATATGCAGAAGTTCCTACAAATCAATGTTCGGAAATGATCCTGTTGTAAGAGCAATACATGCAGGTCTTGAGTGCGGTCTGTTCCTTGAAAAGTATCCAAATCTGGATATGATATCATTTGGACCTACAGTCAAAGGTGCACACGCTCCCGGTGAAAAGATAGAAATAGCTTCTGTAGAGAAGTTCTGGATACTCTTGACAGACGTTCTGAAAAAAATTAAATAGTACTGAAATGGGTGTAATTATTGCTCCTTCCATGCTAGCCTCCGATTTCGGCAGGCTTGACGAGCAGGTTGAACTTATAAACAAAAGCAGCGCAGACTGGTTTCATCTGGATATAATGGATGGGGTTTTTGTTCCAAACATATCTTATGGATTTCCGGTGGTAAAGGCAATTGCAAAAAAGGCAAAAAAGCCGTTGGATGCACATCTGATGATTGTTGATCCTGACAGATATTTTGACAATTTCAAGGAACTTGGCGTTGAATACCTGAGTGTACACTATGAAGCTTGCACTCACCTTCACAGGTCCCTTCAGAGAATAAAGTCTTTGGGCATGAAAGCCGGTGTGGCACTCAATCCGCATACTCCCGCTCACATGCTTTACGAGATTATTACAGAGGCAGATTTCGTACTACTGATGTCTGTCAATCCCGGATTCGGTGGTCAAGGTTTTATAGAAAACACCTATCGCAAACTAAGGAGAACCAAAGAGATCATAAAGGAGTGTTCATCTGACTGCCTTATTGAAATTGATGGAGGAGTGAACTCATCAAACGCACCAATGCTTATTGAGGCCGGCGCAGATATACTGGTTGCAGGAAGCTCTGTTTTCGGAGCTAAAGATCCAACAAAGGCTGTCAACGATCTAAAAGGTATCTGATCTCCTTAAAAGCATAGCTTTTGCTGGACCCATCCTTTTTCTCCAGCTTCAGGCAAGCATTACTGTCTATACCCGTAATACGGGCCTCAAACACTTCGTCTGTACCCTCCTCCTGGAATCGGGTATATTCCATTAGCTTGTAGAGAGACTCATGGTACATAGCTCCTATCTTATCCTTGAACTTCTTGTACTTAGGCACATTCATCTCTACATAGTATTTCCTTATAATTCCAAGCAGCACCTCCAACTCTTTTTCAAGTATGTACTCCTCCCCTGTTTCCAATGTTACTGCTGTTGGATTTGGGGCATCTGAGGCAAATTTTTTTTGATTAAGATTCACTCCGATGCCTATTATAGATACTGACAAATTGGCACCACTCAGATAGTGCTCAATCAAAATACCACAAATTTTCTTATCTTTAATGTAAATATCATTTGGCCACTTGATTTTTGCGTCTAAACCCTTCTCTTTTAAATAATCTTTCACCCCTAACGCAACAATCTGTGAAACAAGGAATTGATCCACAGCTTTTAGAAGAACAGGTCTGATAAGTATTGAAAAAGTTAAATTTTCACCCACAGCACTTTCCCAGCTGTTACCTCTCTGGCCTCTGCCAGATGTCTGAAATTTAGCAGCATAAGCCGTAAAGTCAGGTGCCTCATCTATGCATCTAAGTGCCTCGAAGTTAGTTGAATCAATTGTATTGTACCAATTTATCTCAAGTGCCATATTAATTAAATTTTAATTGGCCGCAAAATTGCAGTATTTTTGCAAGATAATAAAATATGAATAGTAAAACAGAACGCGTAGTGCCAACAAAAACAACAAAAGAAAAAGTATCTCCTAAAAAAGTAAAAGAGGAGAACATTGTAAAGAAGTTAGAAAACATTGATACAGATATAGTTGAACTCAAGTGCATAGCAGATGCAATTCTTGATAAAAAGGGAAACAATGTATGCTCCCTTGACCTTAAGAAAATCGGAACTGCAATATCAGATTACTTTGTAGTTTGCAATGCTGATTCAGCACCTCAGGTAATGGCAATTGCTGACAACATAGAAGAGATGATGTACAAAAAATGTAATAGAAGAGTTGTCCGTATGCAGGGAAAAGAAAATGCTTTCTGGATCATTCTGGATTATGCAAATATTGTCGTTCATATTTTCAAAACTGAATACAGACTTTTCTACAAGCTCGAAGATCTTTGGGCAGATGCGGATAAGACAGTATATCAGGATTAATTAACCCAGACACATCAAATAATGGAAATACCTAAAAACAACAAACCTAACTCCAGGTTCTGGCCGCCGAAATTCAACATAATTTGGATATATGTCATAATGCTGGCAGGCATCTTTTATATGTGGAGTACATATGATGGAGGTGAACCAGTAAAGACCGAGTGGTTGAAGGTGAAGGAACAGATGATTACAGCCGGGGATGTAGAGAAGATCGTGTTTGTAACAAATATGAACAGAGCTGAAGTTTATGTTCGGAAAGCCAGTCTGCCTAAATATAAGAATCAATTTGGAGGGAAAGTGCCAAAATTCGGTCCTCATTTTTACTTTATTGTATCAACCAACTTCAACGCAGAAGAGCAACTTGAAGAGGTGAGACAACAGTTGCCCATAGGCCGTAAATTCTCCATAGAGACAGAGGAGAGAACAAATTACTTCGGAAAAGCTATGGAATGGCTGTTATTTCCACTTTTGCTTATTGCCCTATGGCTTTTTATGTTCAGAAAGATGAACAAGAGCATGGGTGGTGGATCTCAAGGTGGCGGAGGAATATTCTCAGTAGGAAAGTCTCAGGCAAAATTATTCGATAAAGACACAAGCACAAAGGTTACATTCAAGGATGTTGCCGGACTGGAAGAGGCAAAGGTCGAGGTGATGGAGATTGTTGACTTTTTGAAGAATCCTAAAAAATATACAAATCTGGGAGGCAAGATTCCTAAGGGAGCACTTCTGGTTGGCCCTCCGGGTACAGGTAAGACTCTTCTTGCCAAAGCAGTGGCTGGCGAAGCTAATGTACCCTTCTTCTCAATTTCCGGTTCTGATTTCGTGGAAATGTTTGTGGGTGTAGGTGCGTCAAGGGTGAGAGATCTGTTCCGTCAGGCAAAGGAGAAGGCTCCATGTATAGTTTTTATTGATGAGATTGATGCTGTTGGACGTTCGCGTAGCAAAAATGCAGGTTTCTCTTCTAACGACGAGAGAGAAAACACTCTCAACCAACTACTTACCGAGATGGACGGTTTCGGATCAAACTCAGGTGTTATAATACTTGCTGCCACAAACAGGGCAGACATACTGGACAAGGCCCTTATGAGAGCCGGTCGCTTCGACAGGCAGATCCATGTAGATCTTCCGGAACTTAAGGAAAGAGTAGAGATATTCAACGTACACCTAAGGAATTTAAAGTTGATTGATGGATTCAATGTTGAGTTTCTGGCCAAACAGACTCCTGGCTTTTCGGGAGCAGACATTGCAAATGTATGTAACGAAGCTGCGTTGATTGCAGCCAGAAAAGATAAGGAATTCATAGACAAACAGGATTTTCTTGATGCAGTTGACAGAATTGTAGGAGGTCTGGAAAGAAGAAGCAAGATAATCTCTCCTGATGAGAAGAGGACTATTGCATTTCACGAAGCTGGACATGCAACCGTCAGCTGGATACTGCCAAATGCCAATCCTCTTTTGAAAGTGACTATTATCCCTAGAGGAAGAGCTCTTGGTGCTGCATGGTATTTACCGGAAGAGCGTCAGATTACAACAACTGAGCAGATGATGGATGAGATGGCTGCAACTCTTGGAGGTAGGGCTGCCGAGGAGATCATAAACGGAAAAATTTCAACCGGTGCTCTGAGCGATCTTGAAAAAATTACAAAACAAGCATATGCGATGGTCTCATACCTTGGAATGAGTAATAGGATCGGCAATATCTCTTTCTATGATTCTACTGATTCCCAGGGATTCACTCTTGGAAAACCATACAGTGAAAAGACGGCTGAACTTATTGACAATGAAGCCAAGAGACTTGTAGATGAGTCATACGTGACTGCCAAGAGAATTCTCAATGAAAACATTGAGGGATTTACAAAACTTGCAGAACAGCTGCTTGAGAAAGAGGTTATTTTCTCCGAAGATCTTGAAACAATTTTTGGAAAACGTACAGGAAAGCAGCTCCCTAAAGAAAATGAATAATACCGTAGTTCGGACAATAAGCGGGACAGTATTCCTTGCAATAATGATAGGCTCTCTTCTAGTGAGTCCTGTCATTTTTGCTGTTGTAATGTCCATAGTGATTGCTCTTATGATGTCAGAATATCTTAAGATAGGAGTCGGAAAGAAATTCATGGTGGCACAGACTCTCTCTGTGTTGACAGGGGTCATAATCTATCTTTTGGTATTTCTACAGAATGGCTTTGGAATGGATATTAAATATTTCTATCTGCTAACACTCCCTGTCTCAGGTATATTTATAAGCTTGCTCTATGAAAAAAGCTCTGACTCATATAACAAATATCCATTTCTTATATGCGGGATTTTTTATGCAGCACTACCTTTTACCCTTACAAATTATATTCTTTTCGATTCCTCAGGAGATTATAAGCCATTTTTGCTTTTATCCCTGTTCATAATAAATTGGGCATCGGATGTTGGGGCATACATCTTTGGAATGCTTTTCGGTCAAAAGAATGGCCATAAGCTATTCCCTTCCATCTCTCCCAAAAAATCGTGGGAAGGCTTCTTTGGAGGGGTATTCCTTGCGATCGTATCAGCCATTTTACTATATTTCTCCGGCTTACTGGACATAAGCATAGCTCATACAATCATGCTAGCATTAATCGTAAATGTGTTTGGGGCATTTGGAGATTTGGTCGAATCTCAATTTAAGCGTAACTTTGACGTCAAGGATTCCGGTAAATTGATGCCAGGCCACGGTGGTCTTCTGGACAGATTCGATGGCACATTGATCTCCTTTCCTATAGCAATAGCATATATTAAACTATTTTCACTCATATCGTAAATCTCATGGGAATACACAAAGAAGGGTACAGAATTGTAATAAACGGATTTTTGATTATTTCAGTTGCTGTGGCAATTGTCTTTATTTGGAAAGGGTTGTCATGTACCAGCTATATAGCATCAATAATCGGCTTACTCATGTTTGTATTTCTTTTACGGTTCTTCAGGTCACCTAAAAGAGTTCCGGTAATGGATGATACGGCAGTGATTGCTCCGGCAGATGGAAGGATTGTAATAGTGAAGGAGACCTACGAAGGTGAGTACCTTAAGAAAAACTGCATTCAAGTATCCGTTTTCATGAGTCTTTTCAATGTTCATGTAAACTGGTTCCCAATAGGTGGAGTTGTAAAGTATTATAAATATCACCCTGGAGATTACCTGGTTGCCATGCATCCTAAATCTTCTGAAAAGAATGAGCGCACTTCAGTTGTTGTTGAGAAAAATGGGAATCCTGTCCTGTTCAGACAAATCGCCGGACTTCTTGCCCGCAGGATTGTTTGCTATGCTAAAGAGGGAGATGCTGTAAATCAATGCGATCAGACAGGCTTCATAAAATTCGGCTCACGGGTTGATCTGTTCCTTCCTATTGACTCTAGAATACAGGTTACAAAAGGCCAGCGTGTTACCGGGTGTAAGACAATTATAGCGAAGCTTCCAGAAAAGCAGACATCTCAAGAGCCATCTCTTTAGCCTTCTGGCCTGCGACAGAATCGAAATCCCTCTCCTTGCTTGCAAAGATAATTGCCCTTGAAGCATTTATCAACAGCCCGCATCTGCTGTTCATGCCATATTTTGCGACCTCTTCTACTGTGCCTCCCTGGGCGCCTACCCCTGGTACAAGAAAGAAATGATCGGGACAGTACTTTCTAATTTCAGCAAGCTTCTCAGGACGTGTGGCCCCAACTACATACATAGTATTGTCTTTGGAACCCCATTTGAGAGAGTCCTCAATAACTTTACGATATAATGGCACTCCCGAGACCAGTTGCTCGGTTTCGAAGTCAATGGCAGACGAATTTGAGGTAAGAGCCAGGATTACTGACCACTTTCCCTTATATTGCAAGAATGGTTCAACGGAATCTTTACCCATATAAGGTGCAAGCGTAACCGCATCAAAGTCCATTTTTTCAAAGAATGCTCTGGCATACATCTTTGCAGTATTTCCAATATCTCCCCTCTTGGCATCGGCAATAATGAAAATAGAAGAATCCTTTTCTCTTATATAATCGACCGTCATCTCCAACTGTCTCCACCCCTCAAGCCCCTCAGCCTCATAAAAGGCAAGATTAGGCTTGTATGCGACGGCATATTGAGCTGTAGCATCTACGATGGCTTTGTTGAACTCAAAAATCGGGTTTTCAAGTGTCTTTATGTGTTGTGGAAAATGAGCAGGGTCAGAATCAAGACCTACACAAAGGAAACTCCTCTTGCGTAGAATATTGCTGTATAAATCATCGTAGTTCATAATCACTCGCCAGATGCTTTAAGTCTTTCTGCATTTTCTGCAATCTGCAGCTGATCCAATACCTCTTGAATTGCACCATCCATGAATACAGGAAGGTTGTACATTGTATAGTTTATTCTATGGTCTGTCACACGAGACTGTGGATAATTATAGGTTCTGATTTTTGCAGAGCGGTCACCAGTGGAAACCATTGTCTTGCGCTTTGCAGATATTTCATTCAGATATTTTTCGTACTCAAGATTGTAGAGACGGGTTCTAAGCTCGTCCAAAGCCTTGTCGTAATTTTTAAGCTGTGATTTTTCGTCCTGGCACTGAACAACGATTCCTGTAGGAATATGAGTAAGTCGTATTGCCGAATAGGTTGTATTCACCGACTGACCGCCCGGTCCGGAAGAGCAGAAAGTATCTTTACGTACATCATTTATATTCAACTCTATGTCAAACTCTTCTGCTTCAGGTAATACAGCGACAGAAGCTGCTGAAGTATGAACTCGTCCCTGAGTTTCAGTCTGGGGAACCCTCTGTACACGATGGACACCGCTTTCGTATTTGAGTACTCCATATACTCCCTGACCGGAAACCTTGCATATAACCTCCTTAAAACCGCCGGAAGAGCCTTCGCTCTGGCTGTTGACCTCAAACTTCCACCCTCTTCTCTCGGCAAACTTTGAGTACATACGGAAAAGATCTCCTGCAAAAATTGAAGCCTCATCTCCTCCTGCACCGGCACGTATCTCTACAATTGCATTTTTTGAATCTTGTGGATCTGCTGGTATAAGAAGTAACTTAAGTTCTTCTTCGGCAGCAGGCATCTTCTCCTCCAAAGAGATCACCTCTTCTTTGGCCATTTCTCTAAGCTCCTCGTCTTTTTCATTTTGAAGAATATCCTTGGCAGCTTCCAGATCCTCAACCATCTTTCTGTATTTGTCACCCGCATTCACAATGGGTTCAAGCTCCTTGTACTCCTTGTTGAGAGAGACATACTTCTTCATATCCCCCATTACTGCAGGATCTGAAATCTGTTCTGAAATACTCTCATATTTTTCCCTAAGCCCCGAGAGCTTCGACACTAAACTATTATCGCTCATATTTTATAAAATAGAGTGCAAAGGTAGTTAATTATTCCGTATATAATACAATAACCCCGCCACTGAGCCAGGCGAGGTTCTATAGATTAACCATAGCAATTTTAAAGAAGAATCCCGAATACAATAATATTTATTCCTTATTTGTGAGTTTTAGCGGTTTGCTTGTGAGCCTCTTCATCAGCATCAGTCTCGAGCATTCTTTTTTGATCCTGATCAATTTTGTCATTCCCTGTAGAAGGCTTATATTCATCATACCTCTTCTTCAACTTCACGATGATGGTCGAGTCAACATTGTTCTTTTCAGCGATTCTTATACCGGACTTGATATAACTCAGTCCTTCACGCATCAGGCTCTCCCCGTAAAGCCAGCGCAGGGAACCAGCAACTTCATAATTTTTATAGTCATCCCCCCCGTTATTCCTTAAAACCTCAAAAGCCGCATCCTGACCAGACTTAAGCAAGTTGGTGCTCTCTGTCTTAGATTCAAGTACAATCTTTGCCACAGCCTTCATCATCTCCATATAATCGGCAGTGCCTTTGAATTGTTTCTGGAGTTCTACTAAATATTCAATAGCTATTTCAGTTTGTCCGGCACCAATAATAGCTTTGATCTTGAGAACTGAAGTCTCCGTTGTAGTTGGCATCATTTCAAGAAGATATAGCGCCTCCAAATTCTGTCCGTTCTTCATTAGTTGATGTATATTATCAATATTGGGTTCAATCCTCTTCTCCGGAAGGACATGCAGCACCCAGGTAACAAGCCTGATAACTGCTGCAGTATTTGGTGTCCATGAATCCCAACGGCCACGTATAATACCTTTATCATCTAAGACTAAAGCGGTAGGATGACCAGCATGAATAGACTCATCACACTTATCGGCGGCTTTTCCGGCTTCAGTTGTGGGATAACCGAATTTCTGGGACTTCCACCACTCTGCTGCTTTGTAACCCTTATCTGCAAGTCCCTCCTTCGAGTTGACACCGATAAGTTGAACCTTTTTGAAGTCATCTGTAGCCTTTAACATCAGAGAGTCCAGATCCTGGGACAGAAGTCTGCAGCCTCCACACCATGTTGCCCAGAAATTGAGGACTACGAACCGGCCTTTAAGAGCATTGCTATTTAGTTGCTCGTTGAAATGGAAATACGGCATAGGCTTGCCTATCTGTTCTGAGTACTCTTTAAAAAAAGGCTTCAGTCCATATTTATTTTGAAAGTTATTCAGTGCTTCATAATCCTGTGCAGTGGCCGTTAAGACCGAGAATAATGCGACTAACAATATTATTGCATTTTTCATATGTGTGTTTTGTTTGATGTTTTATTGGTTACAATATTTGTTTACAGTCTCCTCCAAATTGTTTCTCAGATCGCTACCAGTTGCCAAAATTCTGCCTTCACCGTTCAGAAGCACCAGATGAGGTATACCATCAAAATTGTATGTTTTGCAGATTTCACTCATCCATCCCTTTAGTTCAGATATGTGCTTCCATGGCAATTTATCAGCGGCGATTGCTTTTTTCCATTTGGCGGCATCGTCATCAAGAGATACTCCCAATACGTCAAATCCTTTATCGTGAAATTTATTGTAGATTGTGAGTATCTCCGGATTTTTTGCTCGGCAAGGGCCACACCATGATGCCCAGAAATCAATAAGTACAACTTTTTTTCCTTTCAGGTAATCATACAGCCTTAATGGGCTGCCTTCGGGGGTATTCATTGTGAAGTCTGTAGCCTGAGCCCCCTCCATCAAAAACAGAAGATTTGAATATTTTTCTTCAAACATCTTGCCGACAGGGGTTTCCTTAGCCAGGGGGTTAACATTGTCAACAAATTTTCTAATCTCGTCTCTTGTAAATAGATTAGGAAAAGTTGATGCGTATTTCCACATCACGAAAACCGTTGCCATATCCCCTCTCTCAGCAATGGTTTTGAGTTTCAACTTGAAATCCGGATTTTTCATAACTTCGCTACCTGATGAAAGGAAAATTTTATTAACCTCACTTACCAGTGATTGTGTTGGATTACCTGTTACTGTATGTTTGATAAAATCAGTATTGAACAGGTTGTAAGTCCCTTCCTCTAGTTTAAAGTTCGTATCATAATTATCCAGATATACCAGTATGAACTCAGGTTTTCCAATACTGTTGACTTTGATCATTGCATACTCATTAGGTTCTCTGTCTTTCATGCTGAATTCGAACTTGCCATCGGTAATCAATGTTGAATCCACATTTTTCCCTTCAATGTTAAGATATAGCTTCTCCCCATTCATTGATGCGGGAGCTGCGCCGCGAAGTCTCATTTGCTGTCCGCTTACGCCAGCAATTACCAGAAACATGGCCATAGCGGTAATAAATGCTTTTTTCATTTAAATTTTTTTAGTAAATACTGGAAGTTTTATAAAGTATTTAGGTTTATATTAGTTCATCCATTAAGGTATCTCTTGATGTTTGAGCCAATGACCAATATCGGCTGACCCAGAATTGGTGCTCCAGCAATATTGGTGTTGGTAATTTTTGGAAACTTAGGGAATCCTTTCGGCTTTATTTTGTCTTCCGCCTTCTGCGCGTACAGTCCAGTGCAGAGTATGGCTATAAGCATAAATAAAAATATCTGCTTCATGATGTTAATTTTGTATTATTTTCTGGCTTGAATTTTAAGTCAGAAGAAGAAAGGTTGTCGAAAAAACCGTTATATAGCAGGCTTTTCAACAACCTCCTCGATTTAACCCTACTTTAAAATACTATTGATCCTTCAAATTTGCGTCATAGATTCTTCCAAAGTTGCTGCCCCCTGTCTCTGTACCTTTGTACGTAGAATCCAGAGTCAGTCCCCCTGTTATGACATCTACTTTAAAAGCATATAGCTTTCCATGTCCCTGCGCATCAACAGTACCGACAACCATTGTTTTATTACTGAATTTATAATAACTGGTCGACCCGATTTCATACTCATATTTCAGTATCTTCATCATAGTAATCTCTTCTGCACTAGGAAATGTATATATTACGCGAGCTGTATTACCATTAAGATATGAATAATTATAAATATTGTGTCTGGTTGCATAGTAGTTTACATTAAGCCCTGCGCCGAAAGCATAGTACTTGATATTGTCAGCATCCGGAAGACCTTCCATTGAATAACGGCCTACAGATATTTTGGCAAAATCGGAGAGTGTAAAGTTAAAGTCAGCCAGATATCTCTCTCCTGTAGCATCGTCTTTCATTACAGCCAATACATCGTAAATTGAAGGAATATCAGAAGATTGACCATTTCCCCTACCTTCCATGTATATCAAACTAGCCTTCATGTTATTTGGCTGAAGGTTAATGCCGGGAACAGTACTGACCGGAAATCTATTTAGATATGAAGTCCCTGAATTATACCCACTATATAAAAAAGACTTACTTATATTGTCAAATACAACTACACCTATAGATGAATTACCAGAAAAATCGGCTTTGGAAATAAGTGCAGCATATGGGGCTGCATAATATGAAGCATAATCATTCGTAAATAATGGACCGAAAAAATCACCATAAAAGACTTTGCCATTGTCAATCATTGACCGCCCTTGGGCTGAACCTCTTTGAGTAAAGAATTGAGGTTTGCCCGAAGCGTCTGATGGATTCATTAATATAGCAGAATAATCAAGTACACTCTTATTCATCTTCAGATACTCTGTTCTGCTACCCCCTTTATCAGTAAAAATATAAACATTACTTGAACCATATGTTTGTGAGCCCAAAGTTTCTATGCGTCCATACTTTAAAACCTGCATACCCTTTCCTGCAATCTTTGCTCCATTGTTATAGAAAGAGTAGAAGTCAGGAGTTACTTTTGTAGTAACATTGTCGGTAGCCTTCGGTAAAAAGAGGTTTGTCTCAATAAGCCCTACATCACACTGCTGGTCATTACCGTGCAGTACCATGAGGCCTATGTAGGAAGCATCAACAACTGTAATCAAAATGGAGTTAGAATATACCTCGTTGACATTGGGGCTATTCGTATCTGTCAGCAATTTCTTGTTTTTTATTGCAAAACGTATAGAGTAAGCCCCCGCAGACGGAATAAGCAGATCGGTTCCTTGTGAATTGCCACACTTTAGTTTAAGCTTTTTGCCATTTTGAAAGGTCACATATTGGTGAGTTGACTGATTCCACATTTGCCATTCATAAGAAAGGTCAGCTAAATCGCCACGATAAGTAACAGTAGGGTCAACAATAAGGCTATCGCCTAAAGCGCTTGTATAGCTTGAACTATAACTGTTTTCACTAATGTATACAGTTCCCGGTAGAGTGTTGTATTTATAGTTGCCTAAATCTTTATAGCACCCCTGTAGGGCGACAAGAGCAACGACCAACAACAGCAAGGTTTTATATTTTGATAATAATTGTTTCATAGTGTTTCTAATTTTGTTTTCGTTATGTTGTTTATTGGTCGATCCATGAAACATCCCATGTGATTAAACCATACTCATCTGAGAGAGGTACAGCATGAGAGGCATTATATTCAGCCAAAGCTAATTTGAGCTTGTATAAAGTGCCGGCATAATTTTCCTCAAAGAAATTATTAGTCGAACCCAATACTGAGATGTAAAACAACATTCTTGTCTCTGTAAACGGCCACATAAAGCCGACATAATTATCCCACCACTCAGGTTTTTCCAACTTATCGGAAAATTTTATTTTAAATGAGGTATAGCCGGGATAATTTGCTGCATTTATGTCACTGGAGTTATGAATGCCAATCCAAATTGTTTTGGTGTCTGTCTTTAATCCTGCCGTACGATATAACACGACTTTCACTTTTGCAACACCTGAATCTTTCTGCAATATTACTGGAGTGACAATTTTAAAGTCTGTTCCCTCTTTTGCCGTAGTACTGTCTACAGTAACATTCAAGACTCTATCCCTATCCGAAAGTTTTCCAATCAACTTAATTCCTATTGACATAGTATCCTTTGTAATATTGCCGTGATCCATAAAGGAATAGACGGTGCTATCTACGGAGTGATTGTAAAAATCAACATTATAAAAATAGGCCGAGCCTGCTGCATCAAATTTCATTATTTTCTCTTTCTGGCAGGATGTTGCAAATATCATTGTCAGCACTAATGTTATCTGCAAGTATATTTTTGTTTTTTTCATATAGCTATCTTTTTACTTGGTATACTTTTTTGTTAATTACTTCCTTCCACCATACAGATACTCATTTTCAGGCATATCAAACACATAGTTACCTGTATCAGAGAATCTAGATGTTAATGGCAATTTCGCAAGATTTAGGCGTTTGTAATAGAACCAAAGCTGTCCTTCACAGATAAATTCTTTCTGATATTCTTTTCTAATCTCTGTCTGCAAAGCAACATTAGAAGATATGCCCGTCAGAGCTGTAAGCTTTCTCGCAACCCTGGCAGTGTTCAACCATGCTAACCCATCTAAAGCATTCGGTTCGCACTCTGCGGCGATGTAATACATCTCAGAAATCCTGATAAGCGGCATCTGGTATTTGAACCAGATTGAGGTTGACTCTTCCTGGTAGAGCTTTGTTGGGAAGAAATAACTACTTCCGTTAGCCACAAAAAAGTATTGAGAGCGAGGGTCTACTGTACTGTTCTCATATATAGTATTTCTTGTTGAACTCTTGCAATACAATAGTTGACCACCTTTGGTTCCTGCACCTACTAAAGACAAATAGGTTGGAACAGTCGACTCCAAATCCCTAATGTTCAATGCAAATATATGTTCGGTAGTGAATGTGCGATCCTTATTGGTGGCACCAGTAGTATTAACACTTGAGAGATTGGCATCAAGCACCCAAGGAAAGCGGGATGACTGAACGGCAATCACATCTTTGGCATACTTTAGAGCATTAACATTGTCCCCTTTCCACAAATATACCCTAGCAAGAGCTGCTTCTACTGCATAGTAGTTGAAATGATACTTGCGATTATGGTATACTGGAAGTGTTGATGTAGATATTGCCGAAGCTAATATTCCAGATGGAGCCTGTCCAGTCTTAATTGGGTCGTTTTCCATAAGCACGAGAGCTTTCTTTAATTCGGAAATGATTTTATTGCTAGCCTCTTCAACTGACAACAGCGGAAATACCACAGGTGCCAGGGAATCTACATAAGGAATGCATTTTTTTGTTGGGTCTGCTATATAACTTGGTCCGTACATACGTAGAAGGTCAAGATGTAGAAATGCACGCAAACCAATTGCTTCTCCTTTGATTATATTGTAATTGTCTCCTGAAAATATAGATTTGTTTGCATCTATTGTCTCCAATAAACTATTCAGGTTCGCAACAGATTTGTACATCCCGTTCCACATTGCATCTATAATGCTTACACAATTGTCGTTCTTATTGGAATTTTCGCGTTTATATGGGTAGTTCCAATAAAAGTTATAGTAGATTTGGGGATTGCTGTTGGCAGGATAATAGTATCCGGCCAAAACATCCATAGTACCATAGGTCATTTCTCGACCATACATACTTGTAGATGTCATATCTGAATATACACCGGCAAGAGCCGTTCTGTAGCCCTCTTCCGTCTTGAATAGTTCCGAACGATCCATCTTCGTAGTAGGCTGAACATCCAGCCATTTCTCGCACGAAGAAAATATAGTTAGCATCGTTGTGAATAGTACAAGAATTTTTATATTATTGTTTTTCATGTTTTATTCTCCTTTATTTTAGAATGAAGCCTGTAATGAAAACGAGAAATTACGAGAAAATGGGTAAGAGGTTCCACGTTCTGTCTTGATTGATGTAAGACGTAGCAACTCGTTCGTAGAGAAGGTTACCTTTAAACGCTCCATACCTAGTTTTTCGAGAAATTTACGGTTCTGGACATCGTAACCAATATTGATATTAGAAAAATATAGTTCATTATTGTCCTGTATGAAACGCGAAGTAGGTTTAGTATAATTAATCATATTAGTTGAAGCACTAACTTGTGGTGCTCTGTATATGGCTACATCGCCAATCTTTTTCCACGCATCTTTTACACGTATGTCAAGGTTCGATTTACCATCGATATTTTCAACCCGTTCAACCAATGTAGAATTATATATTTGGCCGCCAATCTTATAGGAGCATGTCAATGCCATGGTGAATCCTTTGTACCCTGCATTAATACCAAAGTTACCACTCAATGTAGGCTCCGTATCACCGGCAATAATAAGGTCTGTGGAAGACCAATTGTATGTCAAAGTCCCATCTTTTCTCATAAAGATTTCAGAACCAGAATTTGGGTCTATCCCCAAAGATTTCATAGTCCAGATAGCAGTCATGGACTGACCCTCGTTATAACGTGAAACCGGTCTCGTATACAGTTTATTTTTAGAAGATGCTGATTCGTTCTGTTCATCGTTATAATTCTTAAAAGCATCGGCAATATCTTTCAAAACATTTTTATTATGTAAAGCATTAGCAGAAACATTCAGGTATGCTCCATTTTTTTTGCTATTGAATACCGTATAGCGGACTGCAATTTCATACCCTGAATTCAGTGTTTTACCAAGATTGTCTTTATAGTTATCGAAGCCAAAAGAGGGTGGTGCAGTAATATCCTGAAGCAGGTTCGTCGTAATCTTTTTGTAGACATCAACCCTGGCCGAGAGTCTATTCTTAAATGCTGCAAGGTCAATACCTACGTTGTAATCCATATTCTTTTGCCATCCTAAATTTGGGTTCGGAAGGCCTTGCAGTGTTCCACCCTTAGTGCCATCATATACAATCCCTGTATAACCATACGTGGCCATAGTCATATAGGCACTAGCATTCTGTGAACCAGTATATCCCATAGAACCTCTAAGCTTGAGTTGTTGGATAAAGCCAAGGTTTTTGATAAATTTTTCGTTTTGCAGGTTCCAGCCGGCACCCAAAGACCAGAACGAACCCCAACGCGCATTAGCGCCATAGATAGAAGATCCACTCGTACGATAAGTCGCATCAAAAAGATAGCGATTATCATAGGTGTAACTGAATATACCAACAACTCCTACGGAGCGAGAGTGGTCGTCACTACCCGAAGGAGAACTTGCTCGTTGATAGTAGGTGGCCATTGAGATATCCGAAACGTTATCACTACCGAACCCTTCGGCGATGAAGGTAGTGCTATTGTTTTTTGTGTCGTTCACGTTTAAGGTAACATTACCAAAAGCAAGATGCTTACCTTTGGAATAGGTATAATTCAGCCCCATATTACTTTCCAGAGACTGAAACATTCCATTAGACTGAGTCCAGTTTCCTTTGTAATTAATCAAGCCATTTTGTTCAGTGTAATTTATGAAATTGGTATGGCTTGGTGGAAGAAATTTATCAGATCCATTCTTCTGGTAAGTATAACCTAGACTTCCGGTAAATCTGAGGTTATTTATTATATTCCATTCCATATAGAAATTATCCATTACCTGTGTGTATTTGCTACGGTCAATAATATTTAAAGAGGCATTATACAGCGGGTTATAGGTTATATTCCACATAGTAGAATTTGCTGCAGCAGGGTAATATCCTGCAATCTTTTTCACGTTACCATTTTCATCATAAGGCGTCCAATAAGGGTTCATCTTGACATAATCCGAGAAAGAACCGTAAGGAGAATTGTTCGCAGTATTCTGTGTAAACTCAATCTGATTGGTGAATTTCATATTCTTGTATCTGTATGACAGATTTGTACTACCGTTAAATGTATTACGGTCAGAGCCTTTCATGGCGCCAGAAATATTATTGTAAGAAAAATTTGCTCCATAACGCATGAACTCATCACCACCGTCAAAATACAACGAATGTTTTTGTCCGACACCTGTTTGCAAAGGTTTGGATAACCAGTAGGTATTCACACCTTTCATGTAAACATCCTGATAGAGCTGATTATACATCTCTTGACGGGCGATATGGTCATCCCCTGAATAATATGTTGTCCACATATCATGATCCTGTTCCCACTGGAGTTTTTCTTTAGCATCCATAAGATTGTAGCCGCTAAGATCTGGAGCTTCAATATTAAGGTCTCCAGAATAGCTTACTCTTAGCCTACCTTGCTTGGGTTGCTCTGTTTCAATTACAACAACTCCGTTACCTGCTTTGGAGCCATAGATAGCTTTTGCAGCAGCATCCTTAAGGAGGGTGATACTTTTTACACGGTTCATATCCAGGTCATAAACCTTTTGAATGGTTGTTTCAAATCCATCAAGAATAAAAAGGGGCTGGTTTGGATTCCCTGCATATGTTCCTTTGATGTCAGGCATGCTGGACTTACCTCTAAGTACAATTTCAGGCATACTGTTAGGATTTGAGCCCAATTCCACATTCTCAATAATTTTGAAAGAGGGGTCAATATTCTTCAAACTTTGTAGAATGTTCTGGTTGCCGGAACTAATCAGTTGTTCTTTTTTTATTGTTACTGACGAACCTGTAAAACTTTCAGCCCTTCTGTTTACAATACCAGTAACCACAACATCCCCCATCTCTGTAGCGCTTTCTTTCATCACTACATGAATTACAGAGCGGTTATTTATTACAACTTCCATTTTCTCCATCCCTACACTTGAAAACATAAGAACCTTGTCATTCGGAGCGACTTTGATTGTATAAACACCTTCACTATTGGTTGTCATACCTTTCATAGTGCCTTTTACGGAAACAGAGACTCCAATTAGAGGCTCCCCCCTTGAATCAAGGACTCTTCCGGTAATAAAAATATCTTTCTGCTGCTCCATGGAAGTAGCTGTCTCAACGGCTTTTTCTTCCCTAGGTTTTATCACGATTGTCCTGTCAATAATTTTGTATTCTAGAGATTTATCCCTGAGACATCCATCAAGAACCTCTTCGACAGAAGCGTTATTGACCTCGACATCAACTTTGCCGGCTTTGTTCAGCAATGCATCTTTATAGAAAAACTGATAACCTGTCTGTCTGTTGAGCTCCCTAAAAAGTTGCTGAAGAGAGGCTTTTTGCATTGTAAGAGAAACACGCTGAGCGTTTGCTGTTGCAAATGCAGAAAAACATGATGCAATTAATAAAATTACAGTAAGTTTCATAATCATCAGTGTTTTGACTGGCACCCCTCTTATGAAATGAGGAGAGTTGCATAGTAGTTTAAAATTCATAAATTTGTTTAAATTTAGTTTGACATAATGGGTCCCTCCGGACTTATATTTTGTCGGTCTGAATCACCGGCCTTTTGGCCGGTCACCGCCGGAAAGTGCTCCAACACTTTCCGGTTTTTTACATACCGTAAATTATTATTGTATTACTGTTATTTTCCTACCCTCTATCCTGAATTTCACTCCACCCTCTTCCATGATTTTCAGTAAGGCCGACACATTGCTATTCCTACTTACAATTCCGGAATATGTTTCATCGCTTACATTACCCGAATAGTAGACATCTACATCGTACCATCGGCTTATTTGTCGCATAACACTCTTGATATCCAGACTATTAAATACAAAAGACCCATTTTTCCAGGCCATAATTGCCTCGATATCGGGATTATTATTCAGAGTAATCTTCCCGCTTTGGTTTATTTGTGCCTGCTGTCCAGGAACAATTATCTGAGAATTATTCAATCCTGTTACTTTGACACTACCCGCAATCAATGTCGTATTTATGGATGGCTCATCAGGATATGCATTAATATTAAAATGCGTGCCTAATACCTTAACCTCACCTTTACCGGCAATATTTACTATAAAAGGAACCTTCTTGTTTGGAGCAACTTCAAAAAACACCTCACCAGTCATCTCTACTCTCCTCTCTTTATCTTTTGCAGTAAAGTTTATAGGATACCTTAGAGATGATGATGAGTTCAACCACACTTTGGTACCGTCCGCCAGCTTAAGTTGAAACATTCCACCTCTCGGTGTCTCAATAATGTTGTATATCGTCTCTTCGGTATTGCCTCCAGCCTTGTACTGAATCTGGTTGTTCAGTTTAATCAGTGAGGTATTGCCCTGATTTGAAATTTTCCCGTTGGCAGCATTATCAAGAACGACTTTGGACCCATCTGCCAATGTAAGTATAGCTTTATTTCCACCTGGTTGCAGGTCATTAACAATATTCTGGGCAAATTCCAGGTTGTTATCTTTTTTAATTAATAGAAAATATGTGCCTGTAAACATTAAAAGAAAGACAGCAGCGGCAGCAACCCGTATCCAGCTGCGTTTGAAAATCTTTCTTTTGACAATACCTGCCGGTTTGTTGTTTAATATCTTCTGAAGGATTACATCTGCCTCCTCTTTATTCAAAGGATTTTCTGATTCATTGAGATTGTTCCATATATCCTTTAAAAGCTCGCTAAGAGTTTGGTCATCAGTCGCAGCTACAAGACGTGCTAGCTCTGCTTTTTCATCGGATGCGGCTGCCCCATTGATATACTTACCGAGTAGTGACTTGATCATCAAATTCTGATTCATAATACGAATGATTGTTTATATTCATGTGAAACACTAAGTGCTTACGTATAGTAAGACACATAAAAGTCATAAAAGGGGGAATACCTTTTATATATTTTTTAAGATAGTGTCAGCAATCAAAGCAAAAATCACAACTTTACCCCTAATATATTTGGTAATTGATTTTTTTGCCAGTTCTAGATGTGTTTTCACAGATTCCTTGCCTATGCCGAGTTTTTCTGCGATTTGCTGGTAGGTTAGCCCTTCATGCAGATGTAATAGATATATCTCTTTCTGCCGAGGTGATAGATTATCAATTGCTTCGTCGATATAAGACAACTGGTTAATCTCGCTATTATCCACAGAAGTTTCAGCGTCATCTAGTTTATTTCTCTCCCATTCCTGAAAATGTTCCAATTCGCGCATTGCTTTACGCAAAGCATTCAATGCATGATTACGGCATGCAACAAAAAGATAGGATTTAAAATTGTCAACATTAGAGAGATTTTCCTTGTTCATCCATATCTTCATAAACACATCCTGTACAATTTCAGCCGTGATTTCTCTGGATTTTGTAATACGGAAAATGAATAACGTAAGACGAGGCTGCCATTGATAGTACAGTCTTTTAAAGGCAACCTCGTCACCTTCAGAAACCTGCTTAAGCAGGTCCTTATCGTCTACATGTTTATTGGAATCCAAATTAGGGATATTTAACCCTCAAATATAGTATTTTTATCAGATAGAATACGGGCTGTCCTCCAACCTGAACCTAATACGAATCCTTCCTTCAGCATAATCACTGCTGACAATCCTGAACTTTCCGATTTCGGAGGTATTGTTTACATGCAGGCCAATACAGGCACAAATATCATAATCACCCACATAGACTATTCTCAAGGTCTCGCCGGCATCATCCGGCAGCTTGCTTAAATCCACACTGTCAGGTAGAGCTGCACGATCCACATAGGAGCAAGTAACGGTTAAATTTTTGCTTATCACTTCATTGACAACGTTTTCTATATTGGCAATCTGTTCTGCAGTTGGTTCTTCTGCCAACAGATAATCGCACTTGCTCTTCTTCTTTTCTATGTGAGTCGATCTAGACCTTTCGCATCCAAACAATCTGATCATAGTCTGATTTAGAATATGTTCAGCAGTATGCATTGGCGGATATTCTACCTTATTGTGTTCATTTAAAATATATTCATTCATCTGTACCTGATAATTAAAATTTGTCTTTTATTCTTAATCAAAGGTACAAACGCAAATGAAATTATCCCAGGAAAAGTTTCATATCCTCATCAACCGATCCGATCGGCGATATTCCAAAGTTTTTGACCAATACATTTGCTACATTAGGAGAGAGAAAACCAGGAAGCGTCGGGCCAAGGTGAATGTTCTTCACTCCTAATGCCAGAAGTGCTAAAAGTACAATGACAGCCTTCTGCTCATACCAAGCTATATTGTAAACAATTGGGAGTTCGTTTATGCTGTTTAGCTTGAAAATCTCCTTAAGTTTAAGGGCTATCAATGCCAAAGAGTACGAATCATTACACTGACCTGCATCCAACACTCTAGGTATACCTCCTATATCTCCAAGCGGAAGCTTGTTATAACGATATTTTGCACAACCTGCAGTAAGAATTACTGTATCCTTAGGCAACGCTTGTGCAAATTCTGTATAATAGTTTCTATCCTTCATCCTACCATCGCAGCCAGCCATTACAAAGAACTTGCGGATTGCCCCGGATTTTACAGCATCTACAACTTTGTCTGCCAAAGCAAAAACCTGCTCATGGGCAAAACCGCCCACAATCTCACCAGTCTCAATCTCTGTAGGTGGGGCACATTTTTTTGCATGCTCAATAATTGGAGAGAAATCCTTTGGTTTACCATCCTTTCTGTCTGCAATATGTTTGAATCCGCGGAACCCTGCGGCACCTGTAGTATATATCCTGTCACTATAGGTAGATGCAGGTCTTGGAGGCACAATGCAGTTTGTTGTGAAAAGAACGGGACCGTTGAATGTTTCGAAATCCTGGATCTGTTTCCACCAAGAACTACCATAATTGCCCACAAAGTGTTTGTACTTCTTGAACGCTGGGTAATAGTGGGCAGGAAGCATTTCAGAATGTGTATATACATCCACGCCTGTACCTTCAGTTTGTTTAAGCAACTCCTCCATGTCCTTGAGATCGTGTCCGGAGATGAGAATTGCAGGATTGCCTCTTACACCGATATTAACCTTAGTAATCTCAGGGTTTCCGTAGGATGAAGTATTGGCTTTGTCCAACAATGCCATAACCTTGACCCCGTTTTCACCTGTTTCAAGAACCAGTCCAGTCAGCTCCTCTGCCGACAAATTATCCTTTGTGATATCCACCAGCGTCCTCTGCATAAATGCATAGAGAGAAAGATCTTCATGACCTAGATTATAAGCGTGTTCAGCATATGCAGCTATACCTTTAAGTCCGTACATCGTCATCTCCCTTAAAGAGCGGATATCTTCGTTTTCTGTGCTAAGGACACCTACCAAAGCCGCTTTCTCCTCCATCTCATCAACTTTCCGCGAAGACCAGAATGATCCTTCATACTTGATACTATCAACTTTCCCTCCTTTTGAGATATACAACTCTTTAGTAGCATCCCTAAGATCTATAGCCTCCTCTATTCTCTTGACAAACCGATCCTTGTCGAAGTTAGCATTGGTGATAGTCATAAACAGAGAATCTGTAATGAATTTGTTCACCTTAGGATCCTCTACTCCAAGATCTCTCAGAGGAACAGAGAAGTACGCAATACCCTTGCAGAGAAAGATCAAAAGGTCCTGCAAAGCAGCAACATCTGAAGTCTTTCCGCATACTCCCTGAATGGTACAACCGCTGTTTTTTGCGGTCTCCTGGCACTGAAAACAAAACATCTTATTCATAACACTCTATTTTATGGGTTTATTTTATTACAAATTTAACCTTGCCAAAACCATTTAAGTGTAATAATTGTTACACTTAAAATTAATACATATATTTGATTTAATAGCAGAAATTGAATGAATTATTCGGAACTGACATCTTCCTTAGAGGGAGTTGAATATAAAACCAGGATATTTAAAAAAGGTGATATAATTGCCCGCCAGGGAGATTTGTGTAAAGGGCTTTACCTACTAACAAAAGGTTCCGTAAAAACGGAGATGATAAACGATAACGGAGGGCTTCTTAGCATAGAGACAATCCACGCTGTAAAACCGTTGGCACCTGCCTTTATTTTTGCAACACCCAACATTTTCCCTGTAGACGTAACGGCATTGGAATCATGTGAAGTGCTTTTTATTGCTAAGGAACATTTATTGGAACTTTTTCAAAAGGACTCAGGTTTCTTGGAAAAATACATCCAATACAATTCAGGCAGGACACAATTCCTGTCCAACAAGCTACAGATGCTGACTATCAAGACCATAAAAGGGAAACTGGCATATTACCTTCTGGATATATACTTATATCGAAACCCTAATCCAAATTCAAGCGTAATTTCTGTAGACAAAAACCAGACAGAGCTGGCAAAGTTATTTGGAGTTGCCAGACCTTCCTTAGCCAGAGCCTTAAATGAGATGGTAGCTGATGGCCTTATAGAAGTAAACCGGAAAAAGGTAAGGATTCTGGATTTGAATGGACTGAAAGAGACTAAAGGATGATTTAAATAAAGAGAGGTTGCCATTTTCAGGCAACCTCTCTTCTCTCAATTAATTAAAAGCTGAAAATCAGCTATTTATTCGTAGCTATCCAGAATACCTTTTATCTGAGAAGGTTCCAGTCTGCCGTAGACTTTCTCCCCTATAAGCATTACCGGAGCAAGACCGCAAGCACCTACACAGCGCAGACAATCCAAAGAGAACTTTCCATCCTGAGTAACGCCTCCAACCTTGATATTCAATTGGTTTTTAAGTTCATCGATTACCTTTTCCGCCCCTCTTACATAACAAGCGGTTCCCATACAAACAGAAATTGCATGTCTGCCTTTAGGGGTCATTGTAAAGAACGAGTAGAATGTAACAACTCCATATACCTTGGCAACAGAGAGATTCAGATGTTTTGCCACCTCTCTTTGAACCTCTTCAGGAAGGTATCCGAACTCGGTCTGAGTCCTGTGCAGAACCTTAATTAACTCACATGGGTCGTTATTGTATGATTTGCAAATATCCTCGATTGCTTTTTTATGGCAATCCTGTAATTTAAATGTGCTCATTATGAATTAATTTTTATTTTTTTCGAAGTATTTTGTATGAAGTAGATGATGTGATTTCTCACTTAAAGGGTGACCCAGAAATTCCTCATATAGCTTTGCAACATAAGGATTTTCATGTGACTTACGGATAGGTTTACCTTCATCTTCTCTGTAAATAGCATCCATGCGAGCTTTAATAATATTTGAATCACCATGGTGAAGCGGTTGACCTGCGCCACCGATACATCCACCCGGACAAGCCATGATTTCAATAGCGTGGAAGTTGTACATTCCTGCACGGATTCCATCGAGCAACTTACGGGCATTCCCAAGAGTATGGGCTATTCCGATATTTATAGGAGTACCGTTGAAATCTATTGTAGCCATCCTGATTCCATCCAAACCGCGAAGCTCCTTAAAGTCGATTTTTGAAAGTTTCTTACTTGTATACACCTCATATGCAGTACGCACAGCAGCTTCAATAACACCACCTGTTGCTCCGAATATTACAGCAGCACCCGTAGATTCACCCAGAGGCTGATCGAAATCCTCTTCAGGAAGGGAATCAAAATCAATATTCCCAAACTGGATAAGACTTGCCAGTTGACGGGTAGAGATAGAGTAGTCTACATCAGGATTTCCATTGGTAGAGAATTCCTCCCTCTGACATTCATATTTCTTTGCCAAGCAAGGCATTACAGATACAACAACCAAATCTTCCCTCTTGATGCCTAATTTTTCAGCATAATAGGTCTTTGCAATGGCTCCGAACATCTGCTGAGGAGAACGGGCGCTTGATGGAACATCAAGCATATCCTGATAGTTATTCTCAAAGAAGTTCACCCATGCAGGACAGCAAGATGTGAGAATAGGGAGTTTAACATTCTTGTCACCGTCAAGGAATTTACTGATTCTGTCCAGTAACTCCGTACCCTCCTCCATAATGGTAAGGTCGGCAGCAAAATCCGTATCAAATACATGATTAAAGCCCAAGCGACGTAGGGCAGCAACCATTTTGCCCGTTACAATGGAACCGGCAGGGAAACCGAACTCCTCACCTAAGGCAACACGGACTGCCGGAGCAGTCTGAACAATCACGGTCTTGTTTGGATTTGCAATAGCGCGGATAACTTTAGGAGTATCGTCAAATGCAGTCAATGCACCAGTAGGACATACAGCAACACATTGTCCACAGAATGTACAAGGGGAGTCAATAAGGTCCTGTTCAAAGGCAGGAGCCACAACAGACATAAAGCCACGGTTAACGGCACTTAATGCACCTACAGTCTGGACATCGTTACAAATTGTCTCACATCTGCGGCACATCACACACTTGTTCATATCCCTGTTAAGTGCAGGAGAACAGTCCTTTCTATATTCGGACATCTCAGTGTTTTCCTGAGAGTGAATCTCCCTTATACCCATCCTTATAGCAAGGGCTTGGAGGTCACACCTTCCGGAAGAGGCACATGTCAGACAGTCTTTAGGATGGTCTGACAATATCAGTTCCAAAACTGTCTTGCGAGCATTCAGCACCCTTACAGAATGAGTGCGTACCACCATCCCGTCTGCACAAGTAGTAGAACATGATGGAGCAAGATTCTTGCGTCCAGCAACCTCTACAACACATACTCTGCATCCTCCGGGACGGTTTTCAATATTCATGTGGTCCAGGTTCATATAGCAAAGAGTTGGGATATCAATTCCGTTATCCTTTGCTGCCTGGTAGATGGTGATACCTTTCTGCACCTCCACCTCTTTGTTGTCTATAGTTATTTTTATTTTTTCCATAAAGAGTCAATTATTGAACATGAATTGCTGAGAATTTACACTTATCGTAGCAAGCACCGCATCTTATACATTTTTCAGCGTCAATTACGTGCGGCTGACGTTTGTCTCCGGTAATGGCACCAACAGGGCAGCTTCTTGTACAAGCAGTACAGCCTGTACATTTGTCCGGAAGAATTGAGTAAAGTTTCAAAGCTTTACATCTTCCAGCCGGACATCTTCTCTCTCTTACATGAGCCAGATATTCATCATAGAAGTGTTCAATAGTTGAAAGGACAGGATTAGGAGAAGTTTGACCCAAACCGCAAAGAGCTGTATCCTTTATAACTTGACTTAAATTTTTAAGATATTCAATATCATCCTCTGTTCCCTTTCCATTGCAGATCATCTCCAACGTCTCATGCAGCCTCTTGTTGCCAATCCTGCAAGGAGCACATTTTCCACAAGACTCTTCTACAATGAAATCGAGGTAGAATTTAGCTACTGATACCATACAGTCATCTTCGTCCATTACAATCATGCCGCCTGAGCCCATCATAGATCCAGCAGCTATAAGATTGTCAAAATCGATAGGTGTGTCTAGATGTTTTTCAGTAAGACATCCCCCTGAAGGACCTCCTGTCTGTACAGCCTTGAACTTTTTGCCATCCTTGATACCTCCTCCTATTTCAAAAATAACCTCTCTTAAAGTCGTTCCCATAGGAACCTCAATTAGACCTACGTTATTTATCTTTCCCGCCAAAGCGAACACTTTTGTACCCTTGGACTTCTCTGTACCTATACTGGCAAACCACTCGGCTCCCTTAAGGAATATAGCGGGAACGTTTGCAAAAGTCTCCACATTGTTTACATTCGTAGGTTTTCCCATAAACCCTTTTTCTGCAGGGAATGGTGGTTTTACTGTAGGTTCACCTCTCAGACCCTCCATAGAGTGAATCAATGCGGTCTCCTCGCCACATACGAATGCTCCTGCTCCATATCTTAGTTCTATGTCAAATGAGAATGAAGTTCCCATAATATTCTCCCCAAGCAGACCATACGCCCTTGCCTGTCTTGCCGCAACTTTAAGACGCTGGATAGCAAGAGGATATTCTGCCCTGATATAGACAATACCTTTTGTTGCACCAATACAGTAGCCGCATATAGCCATTGCCTCAATAACTGAATGAGGATCTCCCTCCAGAATAGAACGGTCCATGAATGCGCCTGGGTCTCCCTCATCGGCATTACATACTACATATTTTTGATCCGCCTTGTTTTTAGAGGCAATATCCCACTTTAATCCAGTAGGGAATCCTCCGCCACCACGACCTCTCAATCCAGACTTCTTCAAGAGATCTATCGCCTCCTGAGGTGTCATTTCGGTCATTGCCTTACCCAACGCAGCATATCCATCACGGGCAATATATTCGTCAATGTTTTCAGGATTGATGAATCCACAGTTTCTCAAAGCAATACGTATCTGTTTCTGGTAAAATCCCATATGTTTTGAATCCTCAACATGTTTCTGTGTTTTTGGATCTTCATACAAAAGTCTTGTAACCTTGCGTCCCTTCAATATGTGCTCACTTACGATCTCCGCACAGTCTTCAGGGGTAACTTTGGTATAGAACGTATTGTCAGGAATAACCTTAACTATAGGACCTTTCTCACAAAAGCCAAAACATCCTGTAACAACGACCTGAGCATCGTTCTCCAATCCCATATTTTTTATCTCAGAATTGAGATTTTCCGCAATCTTCTCACTTTGAGAGGCCCTGCAACCAGTACCCCCGCATACAAGTAAATGCATTTTATATTGTGCCATACTTCCTATTTTTTATCATTAATGGTTTGGTAATTGACAGGAATAATACCATCCAGAAGTTCACCCTTAAGTACATACTTCTCAATGATATCAACAGCAACTTGTGAATTAACGTAGCCGAATACCACAGGATCCTTACCGGGTACTCTTACCTCTACGGTAGGCTCAGCATAGCAGTAGCCCATGCACCCTCCTTGTGTGACGATAGCAGGAATCTTGTCTTTTTCAATCTTCTCGATGAGAGTGTTCATTACCGCTCTGGCACCGGACGCGATACCACAGGTCGCCATAGCCACGCGGATCTGAACCAAAGACTCGGGCGAGTTGCTCTTTTCGCGGATGTTCATTCCGATTTCAAGATCTTGTTTCATCTTGCGCAAGTCGTCAAGTGATTTGATTTTGTTCATAAATATAAGATATTTGGTTTTAATTTGTTCGAATAACGGATAAAATTATGCATTTTTGGAGTATTTACAAAAAATATTTAAGCATTTACTTACTATTTGTAACCTAAGCGTTCTGCGTCAAACTTCTAACAAGTTCAGGCAAACCAGTAACCGCTCTCTCTCTAATATATCTTACCTTCCTAATGCTGACTTCAACGAAAGATGGATCAACCACATAAATGTCAGCATTTGCAGGTGCACTGTAGATAAGAGAAGCTGCAGGATAGACTGCAAGCGATGTTCCAACAACAACAACAATGTCAGCCGTTGATATAATCTCAACAGCAGTCTCTATCTCAGGAACTGCCTCTCCAAAAAAAACTATATGTGGTCTGAGTTGTCCACCTTTAGGACAAAGATCTCCGACGTGAAGGTCTCCCTTAATCTCTTTAATATATGCTGGATCTGTTATACTTCTGCATTTCATAAGTTCTCCATGAAGATGAAGAACTCTGGTACTTCCAGCTCTTTCATGCAGATTGTCGACATTTTGTGTCACAACATCCACATCATAGTATTTTTCCAGTTCCACCAACGCCAGATGACCGGCATTAGGTTCAATGTTGAAAAGCTGCCTTCTGCGTTCATTATAAAAATTCAACACCAATTCAGGATCTCTCTCAAGTGCTTCCGGAGTACAGACATCCTCCACCCTGTGTTTTGCCCATAGTCCGTTTGAGTCCCTGAATGTCTCAACTCCACTGTCGGCACTTACACCTGCACCGGAAAGAACCACCAAATGCTTTTTTATCATTGTTTTAAATCTTTAATATTTTCATCAATCATTTCTGTGAGGGTACGTATCAATGAGGCATCGTTAAGTGGCATTCCGTCCAGGACTTCCTTTACTTCGACTGTATCAAATACGTATTCATTACCGTTGACTTCATACTTCAAAACAAAATCCACATCAGGGTTGGATGAGACTGTAAGCATGAAAGCATTGGCCACATCTCCCAAAGGAGGTCTGTCAATATTGCTGTACTGAAATGAGGCCGTTACAATTGTCCCCTTACCAGGTTCTGATTGTATTATAATCCCTCCTCCGCTTTGTTCTGCTGACTGCTTGAATAGAGGAATGCCGAGTCCTACTTTTCTGGTTGTCCTTGAAGTGAAAAATGGGTCACTTAATTTGGAAACCTGTTCTTGGGTCATCCCCCTACCATTATCCTCAATTATAATAACCAATCTATCAGTGGAAATATCTTCTATTATCGTAAGCTTTACCAGTGATGCTCCTGCGCTCAGAGAGTTCTGCAATATATCAAGAATATGCATTGCCAGATCGTTCATAATTCAATTGTTCTATTGTTAAGCGAATCCCTGATTGCAGTAAAAGATGGTGCATTTAGATCCAGTTCGGTAAAAATTGTCCCAAAGTCATTTTGATAATGAGCATCAGAAGATTTAATGATTGTATGGTTCTTTAGATATATGTTTTCCATAATGAATCTATTAATATCTGTACTTCCGGAAATCTCCAGAGCATCTACCTTTAGTCCGGGTGGAAGAAAGCCCAGCTGACTCAACAATGAGTTCTGCCGTTTGTCGATATGCGCAGGAATAAATATTCCCCCGAGTGAGTGTATAAACTTTTCTACCTGTTCAATTGTCTGATCTATAGCATTTATGAGAAGGTACTCCTCCTCTCCCAGAATCTCCTCCTTCTCGTTCACTATAAGCTGATATCCAAAATAGCCTGAATTATTTGGAATTTTTGGCAAATGCTCCTTTAGATAGGCTTGCAACATTTCAAGTTTATCCTCCCCATCAACAAATCCAAGAACATGGACCTCCTCTTTTGTTGTTATCTCAGCTCCACACAGCACAAAAACTCCATCCCTATCACCAATTCTCTTTGTCTCAAGGCATTGTAGCGTTGAATTATGATCAGTAATCCCCACTATACCCAAGCCACACTCCAAGGCCTTTTTTATAATAAAAGCCGGAGTCATTTCTATATCTCCGCAAGGAGATAGCACTGTGTGTATGTGAAGGTCTGCCTTGATCATTTCAACATATTGAATAGTTCCCCGGAAAGTTCAAACGCCTCCAGGTTACTACCCAATATCGGAATTCCCTCATTATTGGAAGCTTCAATTGTGTCAGCCTCTGGTTCAAAACCTTTAACAACAATGATTGCAGCAAGGTCTTTGAGTGATGCTACAGCCATTATGTTCTTGTGAGTCTGAAGCGTTATCCATATTTGCCCCTCTTTTGCATAACCCATTACATCTGAGAGCAGATCTGATGTATAGCCTCCTTTAACCTCCCTGTCAACACATTGCTGTGATGAAAATTCTTTCAGGTTCAATTTTTCAACAACTTCTCTAAGTAACATAATATCAGGTAATAATTTAGATTTTTTTAATAAAACGGTCTTTGCCCCAAATCCTCTCCATGATTGATATCGTCTCCTCCAAAGAGATCTCCCCCCTTTTTTCATAAAGAGTCCTCAGGAATATACACGAGTTGATATCAGCCAATCCCTTTACAATATCATCAGCCAGAGCCTCACAGCTAGGGGCTCCGCATGCCCCACAGTCGATCCCCGGGAAAAGCTTTCTCAGAGCTCTTGCTCCCTCCATCTTTCTTAGAGCAGACTCTATGTCAATATCATACTTTACCATTGAACGAGGTTCGATCTTATCCATATGAATGACTGCCGAACAGTACTTTTTATAGTCCTTGATAAGGTTATGCCGAGGTGGAGCATTCTGCGCAAGTTTTCTCATACTGTCCGCTATCAGGAATCTGTTTCTGTGAGAAAGGATGCCGCCGGCACATGACTCATCACATGCTCTTAGCTCGAGGAAATCAATTCCTTCCACCTCTTCATTCTCCATCATCTCAAGAAAATCAATAACATTGGCCATACCATCAATAGCCAAAGTCCTGCCTTCAATATTATATGCCTCGCCTCCCGTAGTCGGAAACAGAATCCCTTTTGAAGAGAGTTCACTGTTTATGGTTATAGATGTAGTTATAGGAAGTTTTTGCTTATATGCTCTATAGACTTTGTTAAAGAAATAGTCCATATTTATAACACCTGTTATGGGTGAAGTATAACCTCCCACAGGTGATTTCACCGCTGCAATTTTGCCGATACATGGAGTCAGATAGAAAATGCCAAAGTCACTTTCCGGTACCCCTTCCCTATAAAATTTCTTCTTATAATACTGGGCCGTAATCTCTATAGGAGGTAAAAGTTGCATTATATGGTCAACTAGCGATGGAAATCTCACTTGTATAAGACGGACTACCGATGGGCAAAATGAGGAAATTGCCGGCTTTACGGCATTCTTTATCCAGATATTTTCTTCATCTATAAGCGAATCCACACTTTGCTCAACAGAACATATCTCGGTAAAGCCCAATTCGCCAATTATAGCATAGATTTTTTCTTTGGGAACACTCTCCTTGAACTGAGCAAAAAAAACAGACGGAACAAGCAAAACCCTGTGTTTGTAATTGAAAATCTCTCTAAAATCATCATCCTGAACCCTGATCGCCCTTGATGGACAGACCCTGTAACACTCTCCACAATCTATGCACCAATCTGTATGAATCCTGGCCTTACCTCCGGAAACTCTCAGGGCTTCGGTAGGACACACCTTCATACAATGAGAACATCCAATGCAGATGTCGCTCATTATCTCCAATGCTCTATTGTAGGTAGCCTGGCCCATTATTATTTATGCGGTTAAAAGTTAATCTCGATATTAAGAGTAGTACCTTTCCCAACAACCGTATCTATTGTAAATATATCAGCATTATCACTGATGTTCGGCAAACCCATGCCTGCGCCAAAACCCATTTCCCTTACCTCTCTGGAAGCTGTTGAGTAGCCCCTTGTCATTGCCATGTCAACATCCTCAATTCCCGGCCCTTCGTCTACCAGTGTCAACCTAATGCCACTACTGCTTATGTCTGCAATAATTACCCCTCTGTAGGCATGGGCAACAATATTTACTTCTGCTTCATAGAGGGCTACAACAACTCTCTTTATTATTGCAGCGTCAACATTCAGTTGCTTCAGCGTTTTTTTTATTTGCGAAGAGGCATATCCTGCTTGAGTAAAATCCCCTCCCTCAACTTTGTATTCCAGATGCATCTAGTAAACAGGTTTTAGTCCTGCAGAATACAAAATACCAGAACATTGAAAAAGGGTATGAGGGCTTGTTATAAGCAACACATGGCTCTCCTCCGCAAGCTCTTTCATCTCCTGCGAAACCTCCTTGTTTCTACATAAAAGTATATATGGTGCATCCGACATTTCTGCCGTTCTGATGGACTGAATATTTGACAAACCTGTTATCAAAAGAAAATTGTCTAATTTTAGAGTAAGAACATCGCTCATCAGATCTGAGGCAAAAGCATATTCCACAGAGTCCTCAAGCCTTGATTCTCCGCAAATCACAGTTCCATCCACCAACAAACAAAGATCTTTAATTTTCATTATATCTGTTATTTTAAATGCTTTTTATATAGCAACGCCTTGTCATATATGGAGTATTGCCATACCTGTCCCAAACTTTATGTGCAAGGTTAGTTTCGGCCTGAGGGTTTGAAATGGCAAACTTAAGATCAAGCTCCTTGAAAATTGTGGCAAGATGAGTATGGACTATGGATGATATTCCGGTATTCTGCCACTCGGGAGAAGCACCTAGCATCATAAGGTCTATATTGTCATATTTCTTGAATGCCTTCATAATGTGATACCATCCAAACGGGAACATCTTTCCCTTAGCCTTTTTCAAAGCTTCAGACATGCTTGGGAAGCATATACCAAAGGCTGCAACATTATCTTTATCATCAATAACTATGTTGGTAAGTTCTGGCCTTAACATCGGAAAATAGCTTTTCCCTATCTCCTCTATCTCTTTAGGAGTCATTGGGGAGAAGTTGTCTACCCTTTTGAAAGCCTGATTGTAACTATTGAAAAATCTTTCTATCAGAGAATTTATGTCAGAAATTTCTGACACATCGAGTATCCTGAGCTTATATTTCTCCATGAGCAACTCGTTTATTCTCTTAACTTTATCCGGAACGCCGACATTTGCAATAATCTTCACCTGAAGCCAGTCCAATTGCTTGGAATATCCCAGCTTCTCCATAATCTGAGGATAATAGGCATAATTGTAGAGGCAGTTTGAAGGTGGTGTGTTTTCGAAGCCTTCCACCAACATTCCCTGACGATTCCACGTATTGAACCCTAAAGGTCCGTGTATTTCGTTCATCTGCTCTTCCTTTCCCCATTGAACAACCTTGTCAAGCAAGTCGCCAGCAACTTCTACATCATCGATAAAATCAAACCAGCCAAATCTCACTCTTTTGCATTCCTGAAATTCATTTGCATGTGGATTAAGGATTCCTGCAATTCTGCCGACAATTTCATTTTTTGAAGAATAGGCCAGCCACATTTTCAACTTGCAATACTCCAGAGAAGGGCTTCTGGTAAGAGTTTTGAATTCATCAAAATCCAAAACCGGAACATACTGTTTATTGTGCTTGTAAAGCTTATGTGGGAACTTTATAAAATTCTTTATATCTCTAGTGGTTAGGACCTCTCTGATTACTGCTTGCATCTATGGGCGGTTTGAAAATTTAGGTTTTACAAATATAGTTATTTATTTTAACGTGCTACAAAATGCTGTATGACTACTTGAGCACAGACAGCCCCGAAAACCGCTGGAAGATACGATATTGTACCCACAAGCGACTTCTTGTTCTGCTCCTGTACGGCTACAATGGCTTCTACATCGGGAAGTTCCTCGGAGAAGACCACCTTGAATCCATTCTTTATGCCCTCTTTCCTTAATCTTTTTCTAAGCATGTAGGCAAGGGGACAGTTAAATGATTTAGATATATCCGCAATTTTAATCTTTGTCGCATCAAGTTTGGCACCTGCTCCCATAGAGCTCACAACGGGAATCTGAGAGCTAATGGCATACTTGATAAGGGAGATTTTAGGAGAGAGTGTATCTATGGCATCCACTATATAGTCCAAGGGTCTGGTGGAAAGAATATCCGAGACATTATCCTCGTTTAGGAACTCATTTACCACAGTCAATTCTATTGAGGAATTTATATCCCTGAGCCTTTCTGCCATCACTTCTGTTTTTGCTTTTCCTATGGTGCTGTCCAATGCAATAAGCTGACGGTTTTTATTTGAAAGGTTTATAATATCAGAATCTACAATAAGCAGGTTCCCTATCCCTGCACGCGCAAGCATCTCTGCAGCATAAGCTCCTACCCCCCCCAAACCTATTATTGCCACCCTCTTCGACTTAAGGATCTCCAGTGTCTCTTTTCCCAGAAGCAATTCACTTCTTACCAACCATTCGTCCATCTACAATTCTCCTTCTCTTTCAATCTTTTTTGCCTCTTCCCAGTATTCATCCATCTGCTCAAGAGACATATCCTTTAGGGAACGCCCCTGCTTGATCGTATTTTTCTCCAAGTGGTTAAACCTCCTTATAAATTTAAGGTTTGTCATTTCCAGTGCAGTGTCGGGATTTATCTTGTATAGCCTGGCGGCATTTATCAATGAAAACATAAGATCTCCAAACTCACCCTCAGCTCTCTTGCTGGCAATTGTCTCCTTTGTCTTTTCGCCCTCCAGTACTCCACTTCTCATTTCACTTTCGAATTCAGCCAACTCCTCTTTGACCTTGTCCCATACCTGTTCCCTCTCCTCCCAGTCAAAACCTACAGCCCGTGCCTTATCCTGAATCCTGTATGCTTTTACTATTGAAGGTAATGATTTAGGCACTCCTGACAAAAGGGATTTGTTTCCATGCTTCTCTTTGCTCTTGAGGCTCTCCCAGTTTTCAATAACATCCTTCGTACCATTAACCTCTGTCGTAGAAAAGACATGTGGATGACGATATACAAGTTTGTCCGAAACCCTTTCCAAGACATCAGAAATATCAAACGTTCCTTTTTCAGAACCAATTTTGGAGTAGAAGACAATGTGCATCATAAGGTCACCAAGTTCCTTGCTGATATTAAGGTCATCGTTGTCCATTATAGCATCACTAAGTTCATATGTCTCCTCTATCGTAAGACTTCTAAGTGAATCAATCGTCTGCTCCCTGTCCCATGGACATTTTTCGCGGAGCTCATCCATTATGTCCAAAAGCCTCACAAAGGCTTTTATCTCTTTTTCTCTATCCATTGTTAAATTTTATTCTTATTTCCGAAGCCGTACCCAGATTTTCAAGCGCAGCAATATTTCCTTGATTAACAGCTAATTCCAACAACCCCAATGAATTAAACAGGGCAAGAATCTCTCCTTGAAAATGTTGTGAATAGCTGTGTGATATCTTATTAATTTTTGTATAAGGTCCTTGTACAAAAATGGTAAAATCCCTACCCTTGTGGAGCTTGTCAAAAAGAGCTTTGTCTATGTTGGTAATTGCATTGCCAAAAGAGTCAATATATACCACTCTTCCAGTAATGCTATTCTCATTGAATACTATCTTTGGTGTTATCTCTCTTTTGATTTCTGCAGCAGATGTGTTTATTTGAAAATTATTTTTTATAACTGACTCAACACCTTTTACGAACAGATCCAGAGAGGAAAATGTGGAACTGATAACGGCAGGCTCTATCGCAAACGCTATCGATGGCAAAGAGTCGAATAGGAGAGAAAACCGTCCGTCATTCACTCCAACGAAGTAATGGTTGTCGAAATAGACAACTACCATTGGTGATTCGGGAGTAGGTTCACTCATGACACCTAAAAGATGAATGGTTCCTTTAGGGAAATAGCTGTAACAATTTTTGAGAATAAATATCTCCTGAAGGACATCAAAAGCAGGGATGGAATTCGTTATCTCAACTAGGTCAATCTCTTTGGATGCTGATATCAATTTGCCCTTTAGAGCACCCAGATAGTAATCCCCCTTTCTCCAATCACTTGTTATTGTAACAATAGTCATCTACAGGCCTTAATATTGGGCAAAGATAGAAAAAATTCATACATTTGCCGATCATTTTCAGAGATGGATTTATTTAAAAAAAATACTAAATATTAACATTTTATCATGCACACAAATTTTAAGTTTATCAGCGCAGATGAAGCGGTTAAGGTTGTGAAGTCAGGGGATCATATCCACTTCAGCAGCGTAGCCAGTGCTCCAAAAATTTTAATAGATGCTCTTGTTCGCAGAGGTGATAGAGGAGAATTGAGGGATGTCCGTATTCATCATCTTCACACAGAGGGTGAGGCTCCATATACCGAGGCAAAGTACGAAGGGATTTTCTTCCATCAGGCATTCTTTGTTGGCGGCAATGTACGCAAAAGCGTTCAGGCAGGTTATTCAGATTATATTCCTGTTTTTTTGAGTGAGACCCAGAAATTATATAGAAGCGGAACTCTTCCTTGCAATGTTGCCATGATTCAGGTTTCTACCCCAGACAAACATGGTTTTGTATCTCTTGGTACATCCGTAGATGCAACCTTGGCTGCAATAGAGTGTGCAGAACACGTTATAGCTGTTGTCAACAAAAACGTACCCAGAGCCTGGGGTGATGCTATAATTCCGGTAAGCATGATTGACTATTTCGTTGAAGCCGATTCTCTTCTTGAGCCTGCTCACTTCTCTGAGCCGACAGAAATTGAGGCAGCAATCGGAAAAAACTGTGCAAATCTTATTGAAGATGGAGCTTGTCTGCAAATGGGTATAGGTGCTATTCCAAATGCAGTTCTGGCACAGCTCGGGAATCACAAGAATCTTGGAATTCACACCGAGATGTTTGCTGACGGAGTACTTCCTCTTGTAGAAAAAGGTGTAATCAACGGAGCTAATAAAGTTATAGACAAAGGCAAGATGGTTTCTACTTTCCTAATGGGATCCCAGACATGCTACGACTTTATCGACGACAATCCTATGGTTAAGATGATGGATGTGGGTTACACAAACGATCCTTTCATCATTGCAAAGAATCCTAAAGTTACAGCTATCAACTCTGCCCTCCAGATAGATATTACAGGACAGGTTTGTGCCGATTCTATTGGCACCAAGTTCTATTCAGGCGTAGGCGGACAGATTGACTTTATATATGGAGCATCGTTGTCACAAGGAGGAAAGGCTATTATAGCAATGCCGTCCGTAACCAATAAAGGTATCAGTAAAATAGCTCCTATATTGACACCTGGAGCTGGCGTTGTAACCACTCGCAACCACATCCACTGGTTTGTCACAGAATACGGTGCAGTAAATCTTTATGGAAAGTCGCTTCAAGAGAGAGCAAAACTGATAGCCAGCGTGGCACATCCGGATCATCGTGCAGCCCTTGATCAGGCAGCATTCGAAAGATTTGGCCCTCACTTCCACTTTATTTCCAAATAAGCTGAAGGTTCACTTGGCATTCACTTCATTAACATGGGGCTGTCTAAAAAATAGGCAGCCCCTTATTAATACCATGTGAATAATGGAATCTTAAATCAGAAACCATTAAGCTGCATATAGACTGTAGGCATAAGCAGTAGTGCGCCAATCAGAATGAATACAAGAAGTATCTTCCAGAACCATTTTATCCAGATCTCATACGGAATTCTTGCAATTCCAAGAGCGCCTATCAGGACAGCCGATGTAGGTGTTATCATATTTGTAAAACCATCCCCAAACTGATATGCCATTACTGTAGCCTGTCTTGAGAGGCCTATTACGTCAGAGAATGGAGCCATGATAGGCATTGTAAGAGCAGCCTTTGCGGAGCCTGAGGGAATAAATATATTTATACAAGTCTGTATAAAGTACATGATTGATACTGTTGCTCCCTTACCTGTGCCTTCCATTGTGGAAGAGAGAGAATAAAGAATTGTATCCATAATCTTTCCATCTGTAAGAATTTGGATAATACCACCGGCAAGGCCTACGATCAAGGCGGCAGTAAGTATGTCCTTAGCACCTGCAATAAACTCCTTTGCAATAGTATTTGCCTCTGATCCCATTGCAATTCCGGAAATTATTCCCATTGCCAGAAATAGAGCTGATATTTCAGTAATATACCAACCATATCCTAGTACCCCAATTATCAGAAATATAATAGTGAATGCAAGGACGTTTAGTATAAAATAGAGATACGATTTACGAAGCGTGTAAAAACCTATCAAACCAAACAATATTGTTAATATAGGAATACAAACGAAGGTCAGATTGCTCCCCGCTAGACTGATCGTAGTAGTCGTATGCCCTAAAGAGAAAGCTGCAAGCACAATTGTAGTTATTATGAATATGACCCATGCAGAAAGTGGTGTCTTGGTTGCAAAGTCAATCTTTACGGCTTCCCGTTCACGATTTCTCCAGTACTCGTCCAAATCATACATAGGAGAAAACTTTGGGTTCTTTTTCACTTTAGCAGCATAGATCAACGTAAATACTATTATAACCGCAGTGAGGAGAATCCATACAAAAAGTCTGTATTCGAATCCGGAAAAAAGTTGAAGACCAGACATACCCTGCGCGATACCTATGGTAAAAGGGTTGAAGGTTGCCCCGGAGAAGCCAACATGAGCAGCAACATAGACCATCAACAATCCTGTAATTGAGTCATACCCCATAGAGATTGCCAGAGGCACAAATATAATAACAAAAGCCAGTGTCTCCTCGCTCATTCCAAATATAGACCCAAAGAGACTGAAAATAGTCATAGACAATATTATCATTATATTGTTGACCCCTATTTTCCTGAAAAGCCTCTTTTTTTCAAGATGACCGGACTTCTCCAGAAATGACAATATCCCGAAATCTATAGCACGGCTGCTGTTCATTATCTGAAACGCGCCTCCAATGATAAGAACAAATGCAATTATACCGGCCTGCCTTTTAAAGCCCTCAAGTAAAGAGCCGAATATCTGCCATGTCTGAGGTGATGATTCAACTAAATGGTATGAATCATTGACGATTACATCCCTTGCAACGCCGTTTACGTCTTTAGTTTCATGTTCAAACTGCCCTGCTGGGACAATCCATGTAAGAATTCCACATACCAGAATCAGAAAACCGATAATAACAAATGTGTGGGGAATCTTGTTCAGACGCGCCGCCATGCACTAGTCTTTATCATCATTATTGTCTGTAACAACTTCTATCTGAAAAAACAAAGGTTGGTAAACTCCAAAGGACTTTTGAGTAGAGCCATATCCCCAGCTGGAATCGAAGAAGGTTACAGCCTTTTCTCCATGCTTCATGTTAAGCAAAGCCTTGGTCATACCTTTGATAATCGTGCCTTCACTGCTGCTTATTTCAGTAAGAGTAGCCTCCAATGCCTTGTAGCTCTTGGTCGAACTGTAAATCTTATATTTCCTTGCAGTGTCTTCTATGTTTGTATCAAAAACAAATCCGTCAAGTAACTTGCCTACATACCAGAAAGAGACAGAAGCTCCTACCTTAAGAGTGTCTCCGATACCTGCCTTCTGCGATTTGAGATAAAAGCCGGTTGACAGTGTATCGATACCTTTATAGTATTTTTTACTGAAAGCCTTTAGTGTGTCTTCCTGGAACTTAGGAATACTATCGACAACTTTCAAAATCTCTATATCATATATGGTTGTGGCACTGTTCTGCCTTGAACTGCCGGAATAATTGTAATCAGATAACCAGGAAGGAATTATAAGCCTTGCCTTGGAACCTTCTTTCATATTAATCAAGCCCTCCTCAAGTCCACGGATAGTTGTGTAATACCCCATCATAATAAGCTTAGGCCCGTAATACGTAGTATCCGAATACCCTCCTAATCTCTTGGCGATGTTGTCATAAGTAGTTGACAGATAATTATGTTTAAGATCCAACGTTGAATATCTTACAAATACTCCGCAAACCTTCTTTATAGGTGCACCAGTACCAACGACCTCATTGATAACGTACATTCCGGAAGATGTGGGTTTGATGCTATTATTGTAGACGGTTTTAATGTGAGCTTCAAGAATTCTCTTTTCAATAGAATCTGAGCCCTCTGTTTCCTCTTTGGCACAAGAGGCAAAAACAACTACCGAAGCAAAAAGCAGCGTGCCGAATCTTAATATTTTATTCATTAAATGTATTTTTCTCAACTATGTTACAAAAACCGTACAAAATTAGTAAAATTTAATTCTTTTTTATCTCCTTTATCCAAACCTCAAAAATCAGAGGAGACAATTTTGGAACCAACCCTACATCATTATTGCCAAATCCCTGGCTTGCAGGAAAGACTATGTATGAGTGTTCTCCATTTTTAGCCCCCAACAACCCATGGTCCAACCCACTGACAAACAAGCCCTTTCCTACAAGTCCCCTGCCGTAATCAAAATCTCTGTTATAAATATTTATTCCGGCAGCATTTGCAATTGAAGGCACATTTGTCTCAAATAATTTTCCTAATCCTGATTTGAAAATATATCCGGCAAAATCGAAAAACACAGAATCGCCAACCATTAGAGATTCTCCGACCCCCTCTGTGATAATAACTCTGGTAGATCCATTATTCAAAACAACATTTTTACCCGATTTTACTGCAGCCTTTGCATAGGCGTCAATATCCTTTATCTGAGTGGCAATTTGCACTTTTCTATCCTCTTTTGTACAACAGACAATAAGAACAGACATTAGTAACATTGGGATAATCCAATTCAGCTCTTTATATAATTTATTAAATTTCATCGTTAAAACTTTTTTGGAGACTCTTTTTAAAATATTCAGGGACATCTTCTATCGGGATAAAAAGCTTGCCTCCGGCAGCTCTCTCATGCCCTCCACCATTAAAAAATTTTCTTGCCAATCTATTTACAGAGAAGTCGTCTACCGAACGAAGAGAGACCCTAATATTATCATCGCTCTCGGTAAAAAGAGCTGATATGCTGACTCCTCTTATATTAAGAGGCATATTGACAAACCCTTCAGAATCTCCTTCGTTGAAGCCAAATTTCTTTTGTTCCTCCTTAGTGAGAATTATAAATCCCGCTCCATATTCATGGAGTATTTTCATCTTATTTTGAAGCAGATATCCAAGAAGACGCATCCTGGACTCCGTAAATCCTCCAAAAACATAGTGCTGCAGCTTCTCTTTATCTACACCAAGAGCGAGAAGCCCGGAAGCCATTTTAAAGGTACTGCTGCTTACTGAATTTGAAAAATTGTTTGTATCTGTCATCAGACCAACATAAAGCGAATCTGCAGTCGCATTAGTAAGTGCTGATGGATTATCCGGATTAAGCCACTCCTCAACAGATACTAAAAGCCAGTAAAGGAGCTCACAGGTAGAAGATGTCTCAGTGGTAGAAATTACAAGATCGAACTGATTCTCTTCGGGACATGGATGGTGATCAATCAGAACTTTCTTCGCTTTCGATTCACCTATGCAGCTCTCTAGTTCGTCTATCCTTTTCAATTGGTTGAAATCCAAAGCTATTATAAGATCACAATCCATCAAGTATTCATCAACATACTCTTTGTCTTTTTTATATATAGCAATGCTCCTATCCGGATCAAGAAAACTTAAGAACTCAGGATAATTATTTGGTATTACAATAAGTGACTCCTTTTTTTTCGCCTGAAGAAAATTCTTCATTGCCGTAACAGATCCCATTGCATCTCCATCAGGATTTGTATGTGTAACTATCAGGATCTTCTTCCCCGAGGAGACAATAGTGCACAGTTTCTGAATCAGTTCTTTATTAAAATAATCTGTCATAGTGAAATAATTGGTACAAAAATAGGAAAATATATTGCCTGGTCTAAATATTTATCCTACTTTTGTGTGATTATATGAAAAAAAATCATTATGCCGATTATTGTCAATAAGCATCTGGAGCTGGAAATGACAAAAGATTATAGGTTATCCATTCAGTCTGACTCGAATGGATTTTCTTTTTCTGTCGTAAACGACCTTGTCGACAAGCTTCATTTTTTATACCAATCGGATTTCTCCAATGAAATTGGACATTATGATCTTTTCCTGAAGAATACGAGCAGGCTTGTCAACTCTTTTCCTCTGCTATCTTCAAACTTCGAAAAAGTGAACATCATTTACGATACATGTAAATACGCACTGATCCCCAAGCATCTTTACAAGCCTGAGGAGGCTCTTTTTCAGCTTAGCAAGCTTCATAAGATTGACGAACTGGATGAAATTGACACCGTTGAAATCTCCAGCGAGTCTATCATTATCCTTTTTGCGGTTGACAGCACATTCCTCAATTGCATAAAAGAGGCACAGCCTTCATTCAGAATATTCCCGTCTATCTACCCAATGATATCCGAGATGCCCACTTTCAAGGACTACAACAAGATATGCTTCCACTATCAAAAGGGGATGGTACACATTGTCGCAGCCGAAGGTCCAAGGCTTGTATTCTGCAACTCATTCTCTGCAATGCAATTCAATACTGCGCTATATTTTCTGTTTCTTGTACTGAAGCAGGTTCAGTTCAACCCTGAACAGACAACGGTTTTTGTCAGCGGAAATCTTAAGGATTTTGAGATTATGGATATATCAAAATACTTTTCAAGAGTGAAGTATTTCAGGAATCCAGAAATTCCTTTGGGCTCCCCTGATCATGAGCTTAAGTATTCCTCATTAACATTCAATCTCTGAATATGAGAATAATCGGTGGCAATCTTAGAGGAAAACTTATATCTCCTCCTATTAACTACAAGGCAAGGCCGACTACTGATTTTGCTAAAGAGGGACTATTCAATATTCTTGCAAATCAATTCGATTTCACTGAAATTTCATTACTTGACCTTTTTTCCGGCACTGGCAGTATCTCATTCGAGTTTGCTTCGAGAGGATGCAACTTTGTTACGGCTGTAGAGATGAACCCGATGCACGCATCATTCATAAAAAGCACGGCGGCAAAGTTCGGATTGGCAAAAACAATTCAGGTTGTACACCATAACGTTTTCGATTTTCTTGGCATATGTACGCTAAAATATGATATCGTATTTGCAGATCCGCCATATGATATTTCAGGTTTTGGGAGCATTCCTGAAAAAATACTCTCATACCCTATCTTTAAGGAAGATGGGATGCTCGTTTTTGAACATCCTGCTGCTTTCAGCTTTGAATCTAATCCATATTTTCTGAAAGAAAGGAAATATGGAAACGTTCACTTCTCTTTTTTTTCAAAAAAAGTGCAGTAAACACTACAAAAAATTTGATAATATTAAAATCATCCCTATCTTTGCAGTCCCAAAAGGGAAAAAGGTTTGGTAGTTCAGTTGGTTAGAATACATGCCTGTCACGCATGGGGTCGCGGGTTCGAGTCCCGTCCAGACCGCAAAACAAAACGCTAATAGTCTTAAAAGCAGATTATCAGCGTTTTTCTTTTATGTCTTTTGCACAACAGAGAGTCAAATTGAATAGTAGTTGTGTCAAATAAAATCTAATTAATCTTTTTTATTAAATTTACCCAGAGGTTGAAAAGCGGGGAGTACTATAATAAATCCATTTAAACAATTGCAACTATGCAAAATTTAATTATTATTCTTGCCGTAATTACTAGTGTATTTTCCTTGGGTTGTAAAGGAGCTCACTCTGTCTCATCTCAGGAAAGGGTAATAACTGGAGCTGAACGCCTAGATGTTTATCTACCTATTTTAAAAGGTAAAAAGGTTGGTATTATGGCAAATCAGACCTCCATTGTTGGAGACAAGCACCTGGTTGATGTACTTTTGGAAAACGGAGTCGACCTGAAGTTTGCTTTTATCCCAGAACATGGTTTTCGAGGAACAATAGAGAGAGGAGAAGATGTACACAATGACGTCGATCAACAAACCGGATTACCGTTATACTCATTGTATGGAGAAAATCATCAAGCAGATTCGCTTGTAAGCTCGGTTGATATTATGATTTTTGATATCCAAGATGTAGGCGCTCGTTTCTACACTTATGTTGTGGGCATGCATAATGTAATGCAATTATGCGCAGATAATAACAGACCAGTAATGATTCTGGACAGACCTAATCCAAACGGCGAACAGGTAGACGGGCCTGTCCGTAAAGATGACAAATTTAAGTCAGATATTAGCTACCACAAGGTTGCCATGATACATGGACTCACCATTGGAGAGTTGGCACAAATGATTAACGGAGAAGGATGGCTGGATAACGGAGACACTTGTAATCTTACAGTTATCAAGTTAGAAAACTATACTCATAAAACAAGATATGAACTACCTGTCACCCCTTCACCAAGTCTTCCAAATTATCAATCAGTAAGGCTATTTCCTTTGCTGTGTCTTTTTGAAGGAACAGATATTAGTATAGGTCGCGGTACTGATTTCCCATTTCAGGTAATTGGCTATCCCGACTCTACGTTTGGTAGTTTCACATTTACTCCGGGCTCTCGAGTAGGCATGGCAGCACATATAGAACAACAAGGAAACATGTGCTACGGCATAGACCTACGTGGGCTTAAAGCAGACAGTATCCAATTCACTCTAAAGTACATTCTAGATTTCTATAATAAAATGCCCGATAAATTCTTTGCCAGACCAGACTTTTTTGACAAGCTAGCCGGCACAGATAAACTTCGTGAGCAAATTATAAAAGGATGGTCGGAAGAACAAATCCGAGATAGTTGGAAAGAGGAGCTAACGGAATACAAAGCTATGCGCAAAAAATATTTATTATACGAAGATTTTTAAGAATCTGATAGTATTAAGTACATGACAAAATTTATATATCAAATTGACAAGTGCAGTAATAGCTTAAAAATTAATGACATACGAAGTCAAGACCATATTTGGACAAACTCATTGCCCGCCGTTTAGGTTTTAATATTCTTATCTTTCTAATATGTTGTAAAGGCTACAATCACAGCTGTCCCTATCTGCCATCGTTCTTTATACGTTTCCAACGCTTTTGCCTCCACTGGAAATTTACTGCTCCACCTACTTCCCTACTTTTCCATTTTACGCAATATTTGCCTCCAAATATCAGTATTATTATATAGCTCAGAAAGTATGTTGTCTGCTATTTCATAGCCAACATTTTGTTTTGGGATATATAGGCGTGGAGAGCAATTTTCTTTGTTGGTAGTTGTTAAATTCCACTTTACCACTATTAGTTGAATTGAATTTTTCCCCTTTTCAATCAAACTGTAATTAGGACGGACCAAGAGATTGCCGGAATCCTTGTCACTCTCAGGAACCAGACCTGAGAAGTTGCCATATTTTTCCATAGCGCCTATAGAGTAATATGCCTGCGTTTTACGTTCGGATGGCGAGAGTTTGTCTAACTCAGTTTTGAGTAAGGAGACCAAGTCAGGAGTGTCGATGTTTTGTTTTAGATTGGCAGCGTAGTCATCCATTTCATTTTTAAATTCGGCGGCGGCCACTTTGTCTCTTTTCAATAATTCCCGGTATGCTTTTTCCATTTCACGCAGACTCTCATCGACAGAAAGCCCTGTGCCATATTCTTTCTGTTTCTTTTCTTCATCAGCAATCAAGTCTTTCAGAAACTCTTCTCTTGTAACAGGCAAGAATAAAGGATTTTGGGCTTTAGATATAGCAGAGGTTTCAAATCGTCCGTTGAAGTAAATAGGATATCCTAAAAAATCAGCTGTTTTTTCAGGCTTAAAATAAATGTCAGAAACCACAGGAATATCAAATATTTTTGAAGGGGCATTAAAATAAATTGTTGCAGATGACCCGCCGTTGGTGATAGCCTGTCCGCTTTCTAAAAAATAGGGATCCAGAATTAGCTCTAAATAGGAATTATCGCCAAAAGCGGTTAGTTTAAATCCCTGAGGCGGACAAAATGGCTGCCATGAAGCAATAACAGAAAATATTTTATCGGCATTGCTGTTATTGTTCCCTGTAATTTTATTTTTCACTTCCCCTTTGCAATATGGGAGAAAAGCTACACCATTGTGTTCTACTATTTTGTCAGAAAATGGCGTTTTATTTTGTCCTAATATTGAGAGTTGTGATAAAATTATTGTCAAAAAAAGAAGAATCTGCTTTTTCATTTTAAGGTATTGTAAACAAGGATGTATCTGGAGTACTCTCATCTATTCTGACAACTGTATATTCGTATTTCAAATAGGGAGTTTTGGAAGTCCGCTGCAGCACAATATTATTCCAAACTACTACTATATCTTCATTACCATATAAAGGCACTTTTTCAGTAATCCTGTATTTTTTGCATGTTTTTCCGAGATAAATGATAGTTCCTGTATATTCAGAAGTAAAAATCCCGGCTTCAGTTCCAGTTAAATTATCATAATCAGTAATACTGTGACGTTCCAGCATTTCTTTGGTAGCTCCCGAAAGATTTTCCTCATCAATTTTTTCTCCTGAATCGGTGTTTATCAGACAGTAATAATCTGGCAGGCAAAGTGAAAAGTAGTGTTTTGTGCTCTTAAGAATTGCTTCTCCAGGATCGGTTGTTTCTGTGTAGCGGGTAGCTGTTTTTTTGCCGTATTCATCAAAACTGCTTTTGCCTTCTGCCATAACTTTGAGTGGGGGCATCCCAGGCAAAACGGTTGTTGACCTTACAGAGTAAGTCAGCGTTCCACATTTTATCCCATAGCTGACTTCATTCTGCGCCAAAAGATTAACGCTAAATAATACCAATGCGATTAGAGCAACGAAATTTCTCATATTCATTTTTATAACTTCACAAACTCCACCCTACGGTTTTTTGCTCTCCCTTCAGGGGTATCATTAGTATCAACAGGCTTGCTCATTCCGTAACCCTTGGATGAAAGACGATTTGCATCAATACCCATTTGCTGCAATTTATCACAAACAGCTTTTGAGCGAGCCTCTGAGAGTGTTTGATTGGATGCGGAATTACCGGTATTGTCGGTATGTCCTTCTACAGAAAATTTCAGGTCCGGATATTTTTGAAGAATAGCAAAGATTTCGTTGATAGTCCCCATAGATTGTGGTTTTATAGTGGCTTTGCCTAAGTCAAAAGTAATACCATATGTTACGATTTTCCCATCTGTCATCAACCTTTCGTATAATGGGACTGCCCCTTTGGCTATACGTATGTTTTTGATATGAAACGCGCTGTTGTCCTCACTACCTCGTGCAAAGATCTTTACTTTGGAAAGTTTTCCGGTAATACTGGGTATATTTGCGACACGTTTTGAATCCATATATACTTTCATAGCCCGCTTATTGAAAGACAAAGCGTAGTGATGCCAACCAGGACTGTTGTCATATGTGTCTTCGCTGTCTCTTTCAATCTCTGTAATATTCCATTTGAACAAAAAGCGGTTGTTATCTTTCCAAAAAAGAGAAGAGGCAATTGTCTCGTTGTTTTCGTTGGTAAATTCAACAGAATTTTCACCTTCTTTGCCATCTATAAGAAGATCAAACTCAAGTGTAAATTCGTCCGGAAGTTTGAAGGCCTTATCCTTAAACAACGGTGTAATATAAGTATAGCCAACAATAGCCAATACATTTTCCCCATTGACCTGTGCAATTTCGGCATTTCCTTCCATCAAATCCCATTTGCTTGGAAATTCGCCTTTCTGTTCACCTTTGAGGTCATCTTCAAAAATAACTTCATTACCAGGGATAAAGTCGAATTTTGCATAAGAAATATCAGTTTTCTGCTGTGTGGCAGAGGATTCCTTGCCTATTTGCTTTTCTGAAGCCGGTTGTGTTGTCTTTTCTCCCTTTTTACCCGCTTTCTTTAAAGCCTCTTCCGATTTATCAAGGATTTTATCGGTAGTCTCATCTATTTTATTTTCAACTCGCTGTTCTACTTTTTGAACAGCCTTATCTTTTGTCCTGCTTCCTACTTTCTCGAGCCATGACTGAGCGCTGATATGTGTGTTTGAACATATCAGCAGACAAGCAATTATCGCTATTTTCTTCATAAATAGTATTTAAGAGTTAATATTTACCGTTATCGGAATTATCGGTAAAAGTATTCAGCAATAAAATCCTATGATTGGAAAAAAACGACAATTTACATCTTGGATTCTACCCTTCCTGAAAACATCTTTACAATATTGAGGTTCCGATTGAAAAAATAGCTGGGAGCCTCACCTATAATAGATTTGAAGTCATTGATAAAATGAGCCTGGTCGAAATAGTTCCCCTTAAAGACCAGCTCCTGGTAATCTATGGCATTCTCGTTTTTGATTTTTGTCCATAGATAATCTATGCGTACTATCCTCATTAATGTCTTGGGACTTACACCGGTGCGTTTTATAAAATTTCTCTCTAACGTTCTTTGGCTACCCGGACAGTCTGCAATAATATCTTTAAGCAATGTCGTACTTCCTCTCTCAATAATCTTATCATAGAGCAGATCCACTGCATCCGGACTATATGGGCTTTTATGAAATGAATTTATAAAACTGGTAAATAGTCCGATACGCTCGGAGGCATCTCTTGTCTCTGACAATTCCAGCCAAAGAGGATAAAAAAGGCTGTCTGGCAGATTAATGCTCCGTTTTTTCAAAGGAGACAAATCAATCCCGAAAATACGGGAAAATACCGTCGGCTTACAAATTACTACAAACGAATCCATTGTTCCATGGAAGTTCAAGACAAGTGACTTCGAGATAATGGGCGCAGCAAAAAATGGTTCGAGTCTTATTTTAGTATTGTCCAATATCAATGGCGTATCTTTAAAATGAAAGATTATAGAAATATCGGGACGTGGAATGAATTTTTCAGCAATAAAAGAGTCGTCAAACTGAAAAAACTCAAATTGACGGATAAGCCAGCTTTGGGTGTTTTTTGTATCGTACTGCTCTACTTGAAACATATAATTGCTTTGCTGCTAATATAAAACAAAAATAGGTAAAAATGCACATTTACAGGAATTTATTATAATAATGGCCACCCTGCAGATTCAGCAGAGTGGCCAAAATAGATAAGCAACATTAGTTAAAACAGGGGGTGCTACTTAACCTTATCTAAAATCCAATCTCCTATTATCTTGAGAGCCTCAGGTGCAAATGTCTCATCAATAGAAGAATACTCATCCTGATCTCCAGTCACACAGTGCTGGAACAAATGATTCAGTCCCGGCATTGTTTCAGCCCTGACTTTCTTGTTTCCTCCGGCTGCCGGATATCTGACCCAGTTATAGAGATTTTCCCGACATGAAACCATCATGTCCTTATCTCCGTTTATAGCAAGGATAGGAACAGTAACCTTTGTGAGATATTTTGCAGGATTGTATTGAATAAAGAAGCGATACCATGGTCCGGTAGCTTGAATTACATATCTGTAAATTGGAAATCGGAAGTGGTCATACTCAATTTTCAAAGTCTTGAAATACTCATCATCATTTTTCTTCCACTCATTATAGGCAGCATTCAGCTTCTGTTCCAGACTATCCGAATTGGCATATCTATAAGCGGTCGTGAACATTATTTCATTTATCTGATCATAGCGTTTTTTATCATAATCCGGAATAGGTGCAGCTGACACCAGATCAGCATTTTGCTTACGTAAGGCATCAAGGCCATCCATCGCCAGGCCTGCAACACTTACCAAATAAGCCACATCCTTGGATTTGGATGCAGCAATGGAAATCACGGCTCCGCCTTCACTGTGGCCTATAAGGCCTATTTTCGATGGATTTATCTCTTTCCTGGATTTCAGAAATTGAATCGATGTCAAGACATCTTTCGCAAAATCTTCAGTTGTCGAGGTATCATACCTGCCGGTTGTCTTGCCGACCCCTCTGTCATCCACCCTTAATACAGCAATACCATTACGAGTCAGATAATCTGCCAATACAGCAAACATTTTATGTCCCGCCATTGTGCCATCACGATCCTGAGGTCCGGTCCCTGAAACAATTATGACTGCCGGACAGTTTTTTTTCTGCTTCGGCAAAGTAAGTGTACCCCCAAATACAATTCCAGTAATATCATCCTTATAGATGACATCCTCGGAAATATACGGAAATGGAGGCACAGGTGTCTGAGGCATTACCAGAGGCTTGATTCCATCAACCATTGCAAGTGTTATCTTTCTTACTTTTTTGTAACGGGAAAAAACACCTGTTACCATCTTCCTGTCATTTGAGAAGGCCCCCTTGAACATAAGTCCTGAATTTTCAGAACCTACACAGATGCTATCCTTATCACATTTTTGACAACTGAAGGCATTATAGTGATCAAATTCATCCGGAAAATTGAAAAAGACTGTATTATTCTTTTTCAAAGAATCCGGAATAACTTTGAGTACAACCCTCAGAGAACCTATCCTGCCCTGCCAGATAGAATCCTGTGCAACTGCACATATATTCAGTCCTGTAACAAGCAGAATCAGAGTAAATACTTTCTTTCTGTCCATATTATTTCTCTGCCTTCAATAATTCTATAACGCATGAGATTTCATCTGCCAATGCACTTGGGCTTCCTTTATAACCGGTAGACTGCCAGCGCATATTGCCATCTCCATCAATTATGATCTTCTGAGGAATGCCTGAAAAACCAATCTCCTTGCAATATTTTGTGTAAGTATCATTCAATTTCTTGGTTTGAGGATCTACAGCATCATACAACACGTTGATTGTATAATTTTTCAGTTTTATGTAATCCTTGATTTTTTGTCTGTAATTCGGGTCAGTCTCATCTGTGGCAATAAAGTAAAATGCAACATTTGGGTCATTTTTGTATTTATCCACTGCCAGTTGCATTCCGGGAAGAGCAGCCTTGCATGGCACACACCATGTTGCCCATAAATCAAGAACTACGATTTTTCCTTTCTGTTTGGAGAGGTCTACATATGATCCATTGATGCTCTCAAGATTAAATGATGATATCTTCTTCTTTATCAGGGATTTTTTTAATTCCTCCCGTTGAGCTTCAACCAATGTCTTGGATTTCAAAGAGTTGAAATAGGCTTCAAATCCAACTTCGCTTTTATTCTTACTGATATATGCAGATTTCAGAATCTCAATCATCTTTTCAGACATAGCATTCTCGTTAGCAGCCTTTTCAATGAAAGAGAGCACTGCTTCCGACCTTCCGTTCTTATTCAGCAATTCTACATACAATGAGTTGAATTCAGCTGTCTTGTAACCATAGAAACCTTTGACTTTTTCCATGTATTCCAATGCATTTTTATAGTCACCAACTTGATTCAGCAAATTGGCATGTACCAGATATGAATTTCTGAACTTTGACAAAACCTCGGTCTTCCACTCTTTTGGAGAGTAAAACCGCGATTCTTCAAGCGATTTGTCCATTCCTGCATCTTCAATCTCCTTCATGATTTTTGTGGCATACGGCAGGAGAAATGCTGCGGTCAGGTCGTTCCTTTCCAATGGGACCTCGATTACATGATAGTAATAATCCAACAGGGCTCCTATTGGTGATTCTGGCAATAGCTTCTCAAATACTGTATAATCATTACGGTTCATTATGGGTTCATAAGCAATGGCACGATATACCTTTACAAGATAAAGATCTGTGAAGTCTGTAATTACATTTTTGAATTTTTCAGCAGGAAAGTCTATCCCGAATTGAGACCACAAGGCAGCTTTCTTAGCATAATCTGGCTCACGGAACATTTGTACAATTGCCTTATCTCTTGCAGTAATGCCTTTAGGATATTTCCCCAGCATAACCTGGCCTAATGAGTCGGCTCTTTTGTAATCTCCTAATAGCATGGCATAACCTTTCTGAACCTGAATCATGGCATTTTCATCTACATTGTCCAACGAAAGAATGGCTTTTAACTCTTTCTCGATTTTGGCAGTTGCATTTTCCTTTCCCATCTTTTTCACCAACGTCAGTGCCGGATAAAAGACCTTGACTCTGCTCTCAGGATGGTAAAGTAGCTCTTGGTTAATCCAGTAAAGCATTACGTCGTCGCCAATCATGGCACTGTCTGATGCACATTTTGGTGTTTGGTCTGCAAATGTGGTATTTCTGAGCATTCCCCAGGCTGGATATGCTCCTGCAAAATTTCTTCCGGTACTTTTGTCGGTAGTCATATAACCATATGTCGTCTTACTGCCGGAATCAACAATATCTCCGGATTTAAATTTACAGGCAAAAAAGGCACAATTATCAGGCAACTTGTACGAAGCTGCCCAGGAACCTCCACTTTTCTTTAAGTCCAGGTCTTCAGTACTCCACTGGAAATCTCTGTAAAGGTAGATCACGGCAGCAACCTCATCTTTACCCTCCAGCACGGTTCCTTTAGGATTGTATGTAATAGTTATGAGTTCTCCCGAAATTGCTTTTTCAGGTGATACAGAAAAAGGACTGACGGTTTTTTGCGCATATACTGCGCCTCCAATCAGTAATAATAGTAATAGCAACGAATTTTTTATTGTTTTCATAAAATTATAGCAGTGTTTTTTTTTGTCTCCATAGTATTTAAGTAGATCTTGTTTCTGAAGTTTGTTCTGGTTTCGTTTGCCTGATCTGTAATTAATTTAAATAGATGTTTAAGATTTTTGTTTTGATGAATGGGCCAAAGATAAATCAATCTCTGGCCCATTGTTGCTGGAAATTTCATTAAAAATATTGTCACGGATTCTGCTCCAGCTCAGGATTCATTTCAGTCAAGTACTCCGCAATCGGTAAAACATATCTATTGCTTGATGGTGTCAATGTATATGTAGTTCCCCCGAAAGTACGGCTGTATGTTTTCTGGAACATAGGATCATCCTTTAGACGCCTCATATCCCACCAACGCAACATCCTGCAGAAGAATTCCCTGTGACGTTCATTTATCACTTTGGCCAAAGCGTCATTGGCGTTCGAAGCTGTCATGGCAACATAATCCGCTACAGCAAAACGTTTTACACGGATCTTGTTAACCCAAAGCATGGCATTTACAGGATCGTTGTTACGTGCATAGTACTCAGCTTTTATGAGCATCATTTCAGGTACGCTTGGCCCTATATTCCTAGCTTCGTTAAGCGCTATGTCTTTATAAAAAAATCTTCCTCCTGCTGCAACATATTTAGTTACGATTTTTGCCGGTTCAGCAGTAAAAAGAGTATAACGTTTATCAGAAGTGCCGAGCAGGGTCAAAAGATCATCACTAAGCCTTAGCGGAGTCGGCGCATACGCTGTTGTACCTCCTGTCACTATTTTCGATAATAGAATTTCTGGATCACTCTTTCTTGAAGGGTAAGTACTTAATGACGTCATGGCTCCCATATCATTAAGAGCGTTCCTTGTAATAAGAGCGCTGTCTGCGTATGCTGCAGCCTTTGCATAGTTGTTCATATAGAGATAGCAACGCGCCAACTCACCATATGCAGCGGGTTTTGAGGGCAAAGTGTTAGATACCTGAACATTTGGGAGAGACCTAACAGCTTTTTCCAGGTCTGCGATGATCTGTTTGTACACCTTCTCAACCGATTGCCTGTTAAGAGACTGTTCCGTAGTCTGGGTCAAAATCAGAGGAAGCCCAAGGTCAGAAGATGCCGTTGACACATTGTATGGCTTAGCATAACTGTTGACAAGCATCAGATACGCATCTGCGCGATGTACCAAAGCTTCGGCAATCAGAGCAGACTTTTCAGCCTGCGTACCATCCTCACAACCAGGAACTTCATTTATAATTGTATTACAAATCGCTATGGTTCCATACATTGTGTTCCAATCTGAGTCTGTCTGATAGTTTCCTTTTGGAAAGATTACAGACTGCCATGTATAGCTCTTGTACCAATATGCATTATACTCTCCGCTTATCAAATCAAGCTGCTGGGTACTTCCATCCACAATGCTTATATCATCTGAGGCAAAGTCAGGTAATCTTGGGCCAACCTCAAAGCCTGATGTATTATTCAAGAGATAGCGGTAATTACTTATTTTACCAGGGATAAGTTGTCCCTGAGTCTTTATATCAACAAAATCACTACAGCCAGTATAAACCAACCCTGACAATATGATTGTTAAAATTTTATAATATATTGATTTCATTATCACAGCAGGTTAAAAGTTAATATTCAAAGAGAAATTATAAGACCTTGCAGAAGGCAAGCTATATGTTCGGCTTATAGAACTTATAAAATCAGGGTCATAGCCTTCATCATTTGCTTTCCAGAGAAAACCAAGATTACGTACTGAAAAATCGGCACTGGCTCCTTTTATACCAAGTTTCTCCAACAGACGTAAAGGCAACTCATATTTTACAGAGATGTTACGCAAACGTATGTAATCACTCTTGAGCACGTTGATATCTGAATAATTATAACGAGTAAGGCTATAGGAATTTCTATTGACAGCAGGCACAACTGTGGTCAGTTCATCACCACTCTTTCTCCATCGTTCCTCAATTCTACTGTCAAGATCATAATTAATTCTATAGGCCGATGTTATATATGAAGATATAGCACTTTTCAAGAAGATACCTCCAAACTGATATGTCAACAACGCAGAAAATGTAAACTGCTTATACCTAAAAGAAGGTGAGAAGCCTCCAAAATAAGGAGCAGATCTATTTCCGGCATATTTCAAGGTCTTAAAGGACGATATGGTAGAAACTGTAGAAGGTATGATATTACCCTTTTCGTCATATATCTGAGTCAAGCCATTAGCATCAAGGCCGGCATTACGGAATACAAAAACCGCATCTGTAGAATAACCGTTAACATTAGTCAACGATGATGGAGAGGAATATGAGTAAGAGGTGAAATTATTAAAGCAATTCACCTTGTTTGTATTGTACGAGAATGTAAGTCTGGCATTAAGGTTCCAGTCCTTTGTATTATAAATTATTCCGTTGACGCTGGCATCCACTCCGTTTCCTTTAAGAGAAGCCGCATTTTTGGTCACATATCCCGAAGAGCCATATGTTGGATTTACCGGATATGAGTAAAGAAGGTCTGAACCGTTCTTCTGATATACCTCCAAGCTGCCCGAAATCCTATTGTTAAGAAAACCATAATCCAGACCGAAGTTTGTAACTGCCGATTTCTCCCATCTCAACTGAGGATTGGCAAAAGAGTTGACACGTGCATACGTCATACCATTAACCTGATCAGGACTGTCTGACATTCCGATGTTTGTAAACGGATATGTCGTAGTGGAAATATTACCGTTTAATCCATAGGTAAGTCTTAAGCTGAGATTGCTTATCCATGAGTATTTGCTCATGAATGGTTCTTCTCCAAGGTTCCATCTGAAACCGGTAGACCACATAGGTGTTGCTCTGTACTTACGGTCAAGCCCAAAGTTGTTGTAATCATCATATCTTGCACTTGCAGAGATAACATACCGGTTCAGCAAATCATAAGAGATGTTTGAAAAGTAAGAAATATACCTGCGGGTCTTGTCTGCCTGTGATGGATATCCTCCCTCATAAAACCCAGAGAGACTTGTGCTAGCTATCGTACCATACGTCATTGATTTAAAATCAATTGTAGAATTTGTATATCCTGTTTGAGTGTCATAACCATATAATTTATATGAGCCCTGACCGGTTTGAGTCTGACGTATTTCAGAACCTACAACTGCATTTATCTGATGTATCTTCTTGAATGTATTTGAGTAATCCAGTTGTCCCCTAAGACTATAGTTATTTACATCAGTCCTTGTCTGGGAAAGTACTCCTCCTGTTGTTATTCCGATACTGTTTTTGTCAGCACCCAGCGGAGTATAGTAGTTCATCATGTTGCGCAGATAATAAGTTTCCTGATTATAGTACGACCTGCTGTTGCTGAACGACTTTTCCATATTATAAAGGGCAGATGCAGATAAACCTTTGATAATAGGTACTCTTAGGTTGATCGTAGCTACGTAGTTATTATCTTTCTGTACATTATCCGCATTAGCCAGTTCATTTATATAATTGTAAGTCCAGTCTTTGTACGCAGAAGACAATGTCTTTGTCCACAAAGGGTTGTATCTGTCAAATGAGATCCCGTTGCCGTCCTTGTCAGCAATCAACTGATATGGCAACAATGTATAGCTGCTGTTTGCATATAAAGAGTTAAATCCAAGAGCATTATTTTTATATTTAAAAAAAGTTCCCTGGACATTAGTACTCAAAGTAGCCACCTTGAACAATTTCCAGCTGTTGTTCAATGTCACTGTAAGACGCTCTCCGCTGTTTCCCACAGCATTCGGAATCTCTCTACTGTAAGAGCCGGAGTAAAAATATGTGGAATAATCTGCACCACCACTTACCGAAAGGTTATATTGCTGGCTTGATGATGGTTGTAAAAGATATTTTGAAACCTGAGAGCGATTGTCAATGTTTTTGAGTCTCTCTATACCGGCAAGAGCCTCAGCGTTATTAGGATCTTTTTTTAATGCAATGGCATATGCAACACCTTGACTGTAAACCGGAGTGGCACTATAATAGCTGGATGGAGTCCCTAAATCGTATAAGAAACCTTTGGTTACCAGCTCTTTCTCATAGTCGAGCATACCTGCGGAACTTATCATTTTCAAGTAACCAAGATCAGGCTTTTCTGCCAAGGAGATATTTGTAGAGAAGCTTACTGTCGGAGCCTGACCCTTCTGCCCTTTCTTGGATGTTATGACAATAACTCCATTCGCAGCGCGGGTACCCCATATGGAAGCAGAAGCAGCATCCTTCAAAAATGTGACATTTTCAATATCATTAGGGTTTATGGTAGAGATGTCCAGGTCTCTTATCGTACCATCAACCACTACCAATGGAAATCTCTCTCCTACAAATGTGCTTGCCCCACGTATTATCATATTGTAGTCATTTGTCCCAACGGTTCTGGTACCACCGTTGATGGCAATCTGAGTATTCTGGTAATCAAAAGATCTGTCGCCGGCCAGGACATCAATACGTATACCAGGGACAATACCTTCCAATCTCTGAAGCACGTTTGCAGTAGGCGATTTTATCAACTCTTTGGCACCTACCGATGCAAACGCACCGGTTGCCCTCTCTTTAGGAATTGACTGATAACCTGTAGAAACCACCATGACCTCTCCCAACTGAGTTGCATCTTGTTCCAGCACTGCATTAATCAGTTCATTGCCATTTATCTGAATCTCCTGTTTTTTCATGCCTATATATGAAAAAACCAGAACATTGTCTTTATCTGAGATGTTCAAGGAGTAGTATCCTTTGTCATCGGACATTGTCACATTATTGCTACTCTTGATGCCAACTGTAACCCCGAATATTGGCATCCCATCTTTATCAATGACTTTCCCGGAGACAGTAAATTTCTTGCTCGTTACCGGAGCTATGACTATCAGATTCGGCCCTACTGTGGAATGTTTTATCCCGGTATTTATCAGCACAGAATTCAGGATATCGTCGATCTTCTTGTTCTTGACATCAACATTCACTGTCTTGGTCAAATCCATATATCCTGCAGATCGGTATAAAAAACGATATTTGGAACTCTTCTCTATCACCTTAAAAAGCTTTTCCAAGGATATGCCCTTCTCCTTTAATGTTATCAATTCTTCCTGAGCATAAGCACGTACCGAAGTAAATGCCGTCAAGGAAAACACTAAAAGAAAAACAGACACGATTTTCATGATGCGTAAATAACTTACGCTGCTCCTTTTTTTAATTAAGTTTCTTAAATTTTTCATAAGTTTGTAATAAATAATCAAACAATATTTATCCACGTCTCATTAATCCGGAAGTGGATGGTTTGGTAAGTTTGCAGTCTGGACCTGCGCCAACAGGCCCAGACTTTTTTTTGTTTCAGGTCATATCCATATACTGATTTTTAATAATTTCTACTCTTTTATATATATAGTTCTCTTATCGAATCTGTAATTGAACGGTGTTGCCAGGGTGAGGGCCTGTATTGCCTGTTCTATAGTCTCATTCTCAAAAGATCCTCTGTAGCGATACTGTCTGATCTTCTCTGATTCAATAACCACCTTCACATCATACCAGCGTTCTATCTTGACAGCAAGATCGGCAAAAGTCTCATCTTCAAAGACAAGCTTGTGCTCTTTCCAAGCTGTAACAGGATATGTATCAACATTTTCAAGCAGCGTTCCATGTTTGATTCTTTTCAATTCTTCCATGCTATCCCTTGATCTTTCAGCCTTAACTACTTTATCGCTGATGTCTACACCATCCTTGCGGCATATAAATTTTTGAGATGGCTTAAGAAAAACTTCGCTTCCACCTTTTTGCTGAATGCTCATAGAGCCATTGATAAGTGTAGCCTCAACTATATCCTCATTCTTATAACATTTAAGATTGAACTCCGTGCCGTAAACCTTAAATCTGATATCCGACACACTCACAAGGAATGGATGCCTGGCATCATGTGCAACATTAAAGTATCCTTCACCTACAAGTGAGACATTTCTATTCTTTTCCCCGAAATTCGCAGGATATGTCAACTGACTCTCTGAGTTCAGCCAGACCTTTGTACCATCCGGCAATACGACCTCCGATTTTTGTCCTTTACCGACAATTGTCATACACAATCCATCATTTCCACTATCAAGGCTCTTAATATAGAAATCAACATTGAGGCCGATTGTTATCATAAGCAATACTGCCGCTGCATAGAGAAATGCCTTTCTCACCTGTATGTAAGGAACGCCAATACTCCTTAACCCACGTTGTTCTGCAAAAGAGATTCTTAAAAGAAAACGCTGAAGTCTCGACTCAATATCCTTATTATGGGTTTTTTGTGCCCTGGACAAAAGTAGGACAACCTGCCTGGCCTTATCTGCCAAAGGCTTGATTTGTGGATTCTGTTTGATGATCAAGTCCCATTTTTCAACATCATAAGACCGACCATTTAAAACAAAATTATTAAATGACTCATCATCAACAAAATCTTCAATATTCCATTTATTATAATCTTCCATATTCAATTTTAGGTGCTGTTTTACTGTACACGGAAGCCAGACAAATACATACTCAAAAAAAAGTATCTATTTGATAAAAAAAAATATAATACTGTGATTTATATGCTATAAGGCACAATTGCAAGAAACACCATGTAAAGCTCTTTCATTTGCCTTACACCTCTGTGAACAAAATTCTGGGCAGTCTGGGAATTAATATCCATGACCTCAGCTATCTCTGCATATGATAGTCCCACAAAATATCGAAGGTAGACAGCCTCCCTTACCCTGTCCGGCAAACTGTTCAGCAAAGCTAGAATTTTCTCTGTCTGAAATGCACTCTCCTCCTTATCAATTCTGAAATCTTCAGGAGAAAAGACAAAATCTTCCAGTACAATATTACTGTTAGTCCTCTCAATAGTCTTATTCTTTCTTGAATAGTCAATTATAAGATTCTTAACACACCTTAACAGATATGGCTTGAGGTTGTTTACTGGCTTCAATTTGTGACGGGAAGTCCATATGTTTACAAAAAGTTCCTGGATTATATCATGTGAAAAATCCTCCTCTTTTGTAATTTTTAAAGAATAGGCATATAAATCGTCATAATACTTTACAAACAGAGAAGAATATGAATCCTTATCTCCATCTATGAGTTTTTCCCATAAAAGTAAATCACAAGTACTGACATCTATATGATTGTTCATAGTTTCCCCTTGGATATATTCAAGGAACAAAAATTAATTTAGGCTGATGCAAAAATAAGAATAATTGTCAGAATCAATCATTACGTGAATTATTTTACCAATTTCTTAGTAAATTTGAGAAACTTAAACATCCGCTTTACCAGCGACATAGACAAATATGAGAACTTCTATAAAGACATTGCTTAAAGTAATCGTCCTGATTGCTGCCGTAACAGCAGTATTTATCATTGCTGACAAGACATCTCAGAGAAATGCCAACTCCAGGCTTAACATTGTATTGATTCAGTACAACGACTCCCCTCTTTCCGAACTCTCTCAGAAAGGAATTGAGGATGGGTTAGCCCAGATAGGCATGAAAGCAGGTGAGGATTTTGACCTTAAAATAAGCAATGCCCAAGGCGACATAGCCACATTGAACCTGATGATAGACGCTGTAGCAAACGACAGGCCGGACCTCTTATTTGTAACCTCGACTCCTACCCTGCAAGTTGCAGCCAACAAAATAAAAGATATCCCGGTAATCTTCTCAGTTGTGGCGGATCCTATTGTTGCAGGAGCTGGAAGAAGCTTTCAGGACCATCTCTCCAATGTCACGGGAATCTCCACTTTGGGCGACTATCAGGGGATGGTGAGATGGATAAAGCTTATTCTCCCCAATACAAAAAAGATTGGCACTATATACTCTCCCGGAGAGGCTAACTCTGTAAAGAACATGACAGAGCTGAAAAAATATGCAGTACTGGGCGGATTGGAACTTATCACAGTTCCTGTAAACTCAAGCACAGAGGTTGCAGATGCAGCTTTATCACTTATAGCACAAGGACCGGAGATTGTCTGTCAGGTAGTGGACAACCTTACATCATCTTCCATCTCCACCATTATAAAAGCATGTCAGGACAAGAATGTCCCGATTTTCGGCTTTGTCAGCGACCAATCTGAAAAAGGGGCTGTCCTTGTCGTTTCCAGAGACTATCACCAGGCAGGGGTTGATGCGGTTAACTTGGCAAAAAAGGTTCTGGACGGTCAACAAGTAAAAGATATTCCTTTTGAATTTGTGAGCAAGACTAATATATTGATCAATCTCCAGGCTGCTGCAAAATATGGGATTGTTTTCCCTCAAGAGCTGCTTAAGAAGGAGGGCGTAATAATAAAGAGATAGTAAAGTCAATTTATTCAAAAATAATCATGGACGAGAAATTGGTCATCACCCGGGAGGCTATGCCCGGTTTTCTTCTTCTACACATCAGTGGAAGAATCGACGGATACTGGTCGGCTATGCTGGATGAGACCCTTAGTAAAGCACTAAGAGCCGGAGATCATAACGTGGCACTGGATCTGGAAAACGTCATTTACCTAAGTTCTCTCGGTATAAGGATTTTCATAAAATATGTCAAACTCTTCAAAAGCGTAGATGGTTCTTTTGGAATAAAACATATTTCCCGGGGGGTGCTTTCTGTATTGGAAATGGTTGGGCTTGAATCTCAGCTGAAATGGCAGGAGCCGGTCGGGAAAAAGGATGATATCGTAAACTCCTCTTCCAGTAAACGGGAGATGGAAGGTTTCCGCTTTAAGTCTCATGCAATATTGGAGAAGGGAGATGAGAAGCCTTTTAAATACACCCTGACAGGAAGCCCGGAGAAGTTCCACTCATCCGGTTTCACTAAAGAAGACTGCAAAGGTATAAAGTTTGGAAAAAACAGATATGGAATAGGATTGGGGGCAATCGGAGCTGATTTCAACGATTGTCAAGGAAGGTTTGGAGAGTATATAGCATTGGGCGACTCTGTTGCTTATTTGCCATCCGGAAAAAACAATACTCCAGATTATATGGTAACAAGGGGATCCCTCATCCCGGAGATAAAGGTTCTTTATGGGATTCAGTTTGAAGGTGAATTCAGCAGATTCATAAGATTTTCTCCTCTTGCTCCAAATAACAGACTCCCTATGAATTCTATAATAAAAGCTATAAAGGATATAACCGGATTCGAGACTTTTGCTTTTATTATGGTAGCTGAGAGTGCCGGTATTGTTGGTGCATCTCTCAATAAAATGCCTTCGGCCGGGACTAATCCACTGGGTTTCCCACAGGTCAGGGATGACATCAGCTTCACTACTGAACAGGAATTCAATGGCTGTATCGCATTGAGTGCAGGTATAATATCAAAAGATGACGACTTTGAGTTATGTCGGTTTACCAGACCTCTTGAAGATTCGGGAAATCTTATACAGCATATCCATTCAGCTATATTCAACTACTACCCTCTGAGCAAAGAGGAGCTAAGGCTGGATGAGACAGTAACTTCACTTTTTGAAGAAGATAAGATTATAAGTGTGCTTCACCTACTGAACGACCAAAGGGACTCAATCGGGATTGGACAGAGCGAGTTCATGCAGGGAGCATGTTGGGCCGGAGCTTTGAATTAACCATGATTACAAATAATATAACAAATTAGCATATGTCCTTACTGGTTGGAGCAATCACAATAGGTTTGATATTAGCGCTATTGTCATTGGGAATATTTATCAGTTTCAAAATTTTTAATTTTGCAGATATCACTGCAGAAGGTTCGATAACACTTGGAGCTTCAATAACTGCAGCACTTATCGTTTCAGGTGTCAATCCTTTTATTGCAACCATAGCAGCTATGCTTGGTGGCTTCATGGCCGGGACATTGACAGGAATCATCCATACAAAATTCAATATAAACGGTTTACTCTCCGGTATCTTGGTCATGACAGCTCTTTACTCCGTTAACCTTCACATAATGGGCAAGAGCAACTTACCTTTGCTTTCAGAAGACACAATAATCACCAGAATCGAGTCTCTGAATTATATACAAGACAAGGATATATTGGTGCTTATTTCATCTTTTGCCATTGCTGCTTTCATTGGCATGGCTCTATATCTTTTTTTCAAGACTAACCTTGGCACAGCAATGCGTGCAACCGGCAACAATCAGCAAATGATAAGAGCTCTTGGCGTCAACACAAAATTCATGATTACTCTTGGCCTGGCAATTGCCAATGCCCTTATTGCCCTGTCCGGTGCAATATTAGCTCAGTTCCAAGGGTTCGCAGATGTACAGATGGGTATAGGTATGCTGGTATGGGGTCTTGCCAGCGTAATCATTGGAGAGGCCCTCATTGGAGAGAAATCCATCGGATCACTGATTATTGGTGCAATACTGGGTTCTGTAATATTCAGACTCCTTGTAGCAGTTGCTCTGCGTTGGGGCATGAATCCTAATGACTTGAAGCTTATTACGGCAATATTCGTATTTATAGCACTCATCCTTCCGGGTCTTATGTCTAAATTTAAAAAAAGAGGAGCAGAGGCAAAATGATAGAAATTAGAAATTTATCCAAGAAATTCAACCCTGGGACTCCAAATGAGGTTTTTGCACTTGACAACATCAGTTGCAAAATTGAACCGGGTAGTTTTGTAGTTCTCCTCGGCACAAACGGATCAGGGAAATCTACTCTTCTAAATGCCATTTCAGGGAATTTCTTCCCAGACAGCGGCTCAATTATTCTTGATGGAGATGATATAACAAAACTTGAGGAACATAAACGGGCAAGATATATTGGCAGAGTGTTTCAAAATCCTTTCAGCGGGACTGCCCCTGAGATGACTATTGCCGAGAATCTTGCACTGGCTGTCAAAAGAGGTTGTCACAGAGGTTTCGGATGGGCTTTGCCTAAAAATTCCATCGATGAATTCAAGAAAAGAATAAAATCGCTTAACATGGGGCTTGAAGAGAGGCTTGACAGCCCAATCGGGAAACTATCAGGCGGGCAGAGACAGGCGCTAACTCTATTGATGGCTACATGGATAAAGCCAAAGCTCCTGCTTCTTGATGAACATACGGCTGCCCTTGATCCAAAGACTGCAAATAAAGTGATTCAGTTGACTGAGGATATTGTAAACAAAGACAGTCTTACAACCATGATGGTAACGCACTCAATGCAACAGGCTGTAAATATGGGAGACCGGATACTGATGATGAATAATGGAAAAATTGTCTATGACCTAAAAAGCGATGAAAAGAGAAGGATCAAAACTCACGATCTGTTGGCAATGTTTGATGAAATCCGCAAAAGGGAACAGATTGATCCAACTACAGCTGAGATGTTAATGAAGACTTATATATAGAGTTATAGCGAATCTGATATTAACTGTGATTGCTGAGCAGATGCTTTCTCCTTGATTATCAAATCCTGTTTATTTAATTTTAAATTTATTTTCCAATGGAAATTTGTTTTTTAGGAAAATGTATTTACCTTTGCAATATATTTCAATTGGAAAATATATCATATGGAAAAGATTAAGAGTTACATCAAACAATCAAGGTTAACAATTATTGGAATAATTGTTGGTTCATTAGGAGGCTACCTGTTCTGGCATTATATCGGATGCATGAGTGGCACCTGCCCTATAACATCATCTCCATTAAACAGTGCTATTTTCGGATCCATTATCGGAGGTCTGGTTTTCAGCATGTTCAAGGCAAATAATAATAAACAATAAAAATTATCAATCATGAAAACAATTCATTTGACTAAAGAGGACTTCCTCACAAAAGTTGCGAATTATGAAGCAAACCCAGAGGAATGGAAATATTTGGGAGACAAACCCGCAATAATAGATTTTTACGCCGATTGGTGTGGGCCATGCAAGTCAATTGCCCCTGTTCTTGAAGAGCTTGCAGAAGAATACAAGGACAAAATCTATATCTATAAGGTTAATACCGAGAAGGAACAAGAGTTGGCAGGTGCTTTTGGCATACGCAGCATTCCATCACTGCTTTTCGTTCCGATGAACAATCCTCCTCAAATGGCTCAAGGAGCATTACCAAAATCATCATTCCGTGAAGCAATAGAAAAAGTCTTACTTAACAATCAATAATACCATGTCATTATCAATAAATCCTCACAAATGTCCACAGAATCACAGATGTCCACTACTGAATGTATGCCCTGTAGGAGCCATATCGCAGAATGGCAACACTCTTCCGACAATAGATAAGGAGAAATGCATAGAGTGTGGCAAGTGTACACGGTTTTGCGGAATGGGTGCAGTTGGCAAAAATTGAAATATTGGCGCGATAATTGCGGATATTCGGACAAATAAAAAAATTTTATATGAAAACAAAATTATCACTAATCGCACTTGCATTAATTGCAACTGTAGGAGTTGCTTCTGCTCAGAACAAGACTAAAGAGGTAAAAAGTGAACCAGCTAAATCTTGCTGCACAGAAAAGAAACAAACTGTAAGCACAACCAAAGAGGATCCCAAGACTTGCAAATGCGAAGGCGTAAAGGATGCTAAAGGAAATGTCGTAAAAAAACAAGAATGCAAAAGCGTTGCAAAAGATCAGAAATGTACAGGCAAATGCGACGGTTGTTCAAAATCAGCAGATAAAAAAGAGACCGGCTGCTGCCCAAAAGCTACAGAAAAGAAAGAAGCTACTTGCTGTCCGGATGCTGCCAAGAAAGTAGAAAAAAAAGAAGCTGAAAAGAAAAGCGAATGCACAGGGAATTGCTCAGAGTGCACAAATCACAAATAGGCATCTTTTAGCTCAAGAGAGAGAGATCACATAAATTGTGGTCTCTTTTTTTTTATGTAAACCAGTAAATAATGGATGAAATGAAGAAGTAAGTTAAACGTGAAATTCAATTTGATTTAAAATAAATTTGGTTTATAAAATAAACTAGTTTATCTTTACTATATCAAAATATAAATTTAAAATTCTACACTTATGAAAGCAATGGAAGAGAGAAATTTAGACAATAATGAAAGTCTGGAGCTGATTGCCCAGATGATTAAAGCCACTAAATCCAAGTTGGAAAAGGGAGGAGGGTCAATATTCCTGATTTGGGGATACACGACTCTTATTACCGCGATAATAGTTTACACTTGCATTACATTAACCGGGAATTTGATGTACTCGTGGATTTGGTTTATCATTCCTGTAGCCGGTTCAATACTTATGTCCATATATAAAAGACAGAGTAGTCAAAACGTCACTACTTACATAGACCGGGTAATTAACTATATATGGTTGCTGCTGGGATCTACGGTAGTTTTCATACCTGTCGTTTCTGCTTTTCTGGATTATAGATTTCCTATAATTACTGTTATAGGACTGCTGATTATGATCGGGGTAACATTAACTGGCCTCATAATTGAATTCAAGGCATTTTGGATCTGTGGAATCATAGGAATAGCACTATCATTATTGATACCTTTCTTTTCAATAATGAACCAAATAGCTGTATTTGCAGTAGTGTTTGTGATAAGCATGATAATTCCGGGTCATATCCTGATGAACAAGGAAAAAAAGGGAATAAAATCTGAAAAGTGAAATTATGAATTTCAAAGAATTGGATCCGCTTCTACATTCCGAACTGCGGCTTGCAATTATTTCCATTCTAATAAGCGTGGAGAGTGCTGATTTCTCATTTATCAAAGAGACAACCAATGCATCTAATGGAAATATCAGCGTTCAGCTAGAAAAACTCAGAGTGGCCGGGTACATTGAGGTTGAAAAGCGTTTTAAAGGGAAAATGCCACAGACACTGTGCAGAATATCGGCAAAGGGTGTTGATGCCTTTGAAAAATATATTGAGGCACTAAAAAGCTATATAGAAAAATAGCGTGACACAAAGCTATTTTAATGCATCAAACAAAATTTCAATTGGGTGCTTTGCAGTCCTGCCAGTCCCTTCATGTATTTGCTGACGACATGAAGTACCTGGTGCAGAAATCACCACATCGGCCGAAGATGACCTGACCAAAGGGAATAGGGTCTGCTCTCCGATCCTCATTGAGACATCATAATGCTCTTTTTCATATCCAAAAGATCCTGCCATACCACAGCAACCTGTCGGCATAATTTCAACATTATAATTGAGTGGTAAATTCAACATCTCTTTTGAAAGTTCCACAGATGCAAGAGCCTTTTGGTGACAATGACCGTGTAATTTGATATTCAAATAATTATCTGTAAAAGAACTTGAGCTGATTCTTCCGGCTTTGACTTCTCTCATTATGAATTCATCGTAAAGAAGAATATTTTTTGCCAGTTTTAAAGCATCCTCCTTTAAATCCGCTCCCACCAAATCAGGATACTCGTCTCTGAAGGAGAGTATGCAGGATGGTTCTATTCCTACCAATGGAGCATCTTCCGTAATTATATCTTTTAACACTGTCACATTCTTTATTGACAATTTTCTTGCTCTCTTAAGCATGCCTTTTGACATCGCAGCCCTGCCACTCTCATAATGTTCCGGCACAATTACATCGTATCCTAGAGATCTTAACAAGTTTACAAATTTAATACCTATTTCAGCTTCGTTAAAATTAGTAAATTCATCTGCGAATATATAAACTCGCCTGGTGAGTTCGTTTTTTGAACTTTGTGAATTACCATCTGACGCCAGCTCCATGCGTGCCCATTTTCTAAAAGTAACACGAGAGATTGCCGGAATACGGCGTAGCGTTGAAAACCTGAGTATTCTTTTTAATATGTATGAGGTAAAATTATTTTTCGCAAAGAAATTGTAAAGCGATGGAAAATACGAACCGATTTTCTGAATGTCGGCCATTCTTGAAACCATCAGTGAACGGAAAGAGGGACCGGAAATATCATAGTGATGCTGCAAAAACTCTGCTTTATATCTTGCCATATCCACGTTGGATGGGCACTCGCTTTTACAAGCTTTGCAAGATAAGCATAAGTCCAATACATCCGAAATCTCTTTCTGGTCAAAGATATTTCTGGAAACAGGTCTTGTCAGCAATTCTCTAAGCACATTAGCTCTACCTCTTGTTGTATCTTTCTCCTCCCCTGTTGCTCTGAAACTTGGGCACATAGTACCTCCAAACTGTACAGACTTTCTACAATCACCCGATCCGTTACACTGCTCAATCGCACGAATCCATCCCCCCTGAGCAGAATAATCGAAATAAGTATCATACTCTGGAACAGCAACATCTGGAACATACCTCAAAGAGCTGCTCATTGGTGGTGTATCAATAATTTTGTGATTATTGAAGATCTTGCCTGGGTCAAAGACCTTTTTCACATTCCGCATCAAACCAAAAATATAGTCCCCATAAATAATTGGAATGAATTCTCCCCTCAATCGTCCATCACCATGTTCTCCTGACAGAGACCCTCTATACTTTTTTACCAACAAGGCTGTCTCAAGTGCAACTTTCCTGAAAAGCTTGACATCTTTACTCCTTTTCAGATTCAGAATAGGGCGTAAGTGAAGTTCACCGGTACCAATATGAGCATGATAAACACAGGACAATCCATATTTCTGCAGCATAGCTGAAAACTCTTTCATATACTCAGGCAATTTCTGAGGCGCTACGGCTGTATCCTCTGTAACAGAGACAGGCTTTGCATCACCAATCATTGATGTCAGCAATCCCAAACCGGCCTTTCTCAATTCCCATACACGAGAGATATCCGGACCATATACTTTTGAACAATGATAGCTCAGACCTGACGACAACATATCTGATTCAATTGCAGCGACGCTTTCATCAAGCAAGTCTTTGGTCTCTTTTGCAAACTCGATTATTAGGATTGCAGCAGGATCTCCCTTTACAAAAAATCTGTTCTTATTCTGCGATATATTTTTCTTACTCAATTCCAGAATTTTGGAATCCATCATCTCTACAGCGACTGGAGAGTGCTTCAATGCCAGAAGGTTTGCCTTGAAAACATCCTCAAAAGTCTGGCAATGAGCACAAACCACACATTTCTCCTTTGGAGGAAGTGGTACAAGGTTAAGTTTTACTTCTGATATCAGAGCCAATGTCCCTTCTGATCCTGCCAAAAGAGGACAAAGGTTTATATATTTCCCATTTTTGCCTTTGGAGTGAATGAGTTCATCCAAGGCATATCCAGTATTTCTACGACGAAGAACCGGATCAGGAAAGTTAGCCTCAATCTCTTCTATAGCCCTATTGTTTTCCAGAAGGTCATTAACAAAGCGATATATCTTTGATTCTAAATTGTTCCCTTTTAGTTTTGCATCAAACTCCTCTTTGGACAATGCTTTGAAAATTGTTTTTGTACCATCTGACAATATCACTTCTGCCTCAAGTAGATGATCCCTGGTGCTACCATATACGAGAGAGTGAGAACCACACGAGTTGTTGCCAACCATACCTGAAATGCAACAACGGTTAGAGGTAGAGGTCTCAGGACCAAAAAAAAGTCCATACTCTTTTGCGAATAAATTAAGTTCATCCAGGACTACCCCTGGCTCTACCCTCACCCACCTCTCCGCTGGATTGATCTCCAATATCCTATTCAAATGTTTGGATACATCTACAACCAGCCCCTTACCTACTACCTGACCTGCCAGAGACGTTCCTGCCGCTCTTGGAATTATAGATATACCCCTTTCTCTGGCAAAATTAACCACATCAACAATATCCTGAGTGTTATCAGGGTAAAACACTCCATATGGCATTTCCCTGTATGCAGATGCATCTGTAGAGTAAATTATCCTATGCAGAAGATCCTTCCTAATATCTATCAGCTCCGGCATTTCCTTACAACCCCATCTTTTAAATAGTAACATTCTTTGCTCTCCGGACATACGGCCACACCTTCTGAATCAAATTCCAGCCTATGGCCAAACTCACTCATCCAGCCAATCTGCACTGCAGGATTTCCCACAAAAAGAGCGTAAGGAGGAACATGTTTTGTAACAACGGCACCGGCACCTATAAAAGCATACTCTCCTATGTCATGTCCACAAACAATTGTGGAGTTTGCTCCTATTGTTGCCCCTTTCCCGACAAGAGTCTTTGCATACTCATTCTTTCTGTTTATTGCACTTCTGGGATTAATGACATTTGTGAAAACACAGGAAGGCCCAAGAAACACATCATCCTCGCAAACAACGCCAGTGTATATTGAGACATTGTTCTGGACTTTAACGTTGCAGCCCAGAACAACTCCAGGGGAAACGACAACATTCTGTCCGATGTTACAGTTTTCTCCAATCACCGACCCACTCATGATATGTGAAAAGTGCCATATTTTGGTACCCTTCCCAATTGCACAACCGGGGTCTATTATTGCGGTTTCATGTGCGAAATAGTTCTCTTCCGAATTTTTCATGAGTGCAAATATATATAAAATTAGAATTCCGCTGAAGACAAAGGGTTTATTCCTATAAGTCCAAAGTAAGAATCATCTATGGTGCCCTTAAGGTAGACTTTTCTGCCCAGGTTGGAAGGATTTGCGACAAGATTCAAAAGATCCCTTATAGCCCCCTCAGGCAGTGTTACAGAAACACATTTGGCTCTCTCATTGACCGTTGGATTAACTGCAATCGCAATATTGGTATTCTTCTGAAAAGGAGGTGCAAAGACAATTTCTGTAGATGAAAGGTCTCCTCCTACAATATAACCTGTAACCCATACTCCTGTCTTACCAATGTTGTCTGCAAGTTGGTTTACAGTAAATGCCTTGTCCTTGGAAGATCCATCTCCACCTCCGCCAATCTCAATATATTCATACATCCAGTTAGCAATTGTATCAATAATAATTCCTGTTTTTGACAAAGATGGATCAGAGGGATTCGCATGTAATTTAATTGTCAGCATATCCATTGCCTTAATCTCCCGATTTGATATGGAAATTATTTCAGGTGTATTTGGTGATCCGTAAGGCAAAATTTCCTTTAATCTTAGTGAAACCGATCCGGGATTAAGATAGGCAAAACGTGTTTCAGTATATGGGTATTCAAGTGTACCTTTTGTATCTGCCAGTTCTGGCTTGTAGCCCTTGAAGCGGTTTGTAAAATCAGGGGTGAAACTGATACGTATGCCTGCATTGGATTGTCTGCATGTAAAAGAAAGAAGACAAACTTTGTCAGTCTCTACTACAACTGTCTTGCTGTCCGAGTAGCACGGTGCATCGAACTCCGGAATAGTAAAAATCCTGGATGTGATATTCACATCATAACTCCCTGATTTAAGGGTAAGAGTTGCAGGCCTGGCACCATAAGTGCCTTCATATACGACACTCCCCGAAGTACTTTTTATTGAAAGAATAAAGGAGTTGCTGTCCGGGAATTCCCTTACAACTGTCTTTGTAAAATTTTCATTGCTAAAGCTGAGTTTCAGCTCTCCTTTACTCTCCTCTGTGATAATAAGGCCTTGGCAGCCCTGCATAAAAACCAAGGCGGTGATAAGTGTTATCAAAAAAGCAAAAAACGACAGCAGAGAGTATACGGGCAAAAACAGTCTTACTGCACCCGAAAAACCAATAAGTTTTGACCATTCCCTGAATAGTCTGACTTTTTTCCCAAATAATAAAATTCCCTTCATACCTCACAAAATTAATTGGTTAAATGTCCTCTAATTTATCACAATACTCTATCAATATGTAACAAAATCACACAAAAGACAAAATATATCTAATTCTAAAGTTATGATTTCTGTTTTTTATTAAATTTGTTCAAATTTAAATTTACTATGTATAAAATAACTGAGCATCCTATTCTCCAAATCCCACAGGAAGATAGAGTAGAATTCATTTTTGAGGGAACAAAAGTTGTTGGTCAGAGGGGTTTTACAATTGCCGCAGCACTTCATCAAGCCGGCCTGGTTGTACATAAACACAGTCTTGAACATAGAGAACGGACTCTTGAATGTGGCATCGGAAAATGCGGTGCCTGCGAGATGTTGGTAGACGGTAAGGTCCGTCGAATATGTATTACTAAAGTAGATGAAGTTAAAAACGTCCGTAGAATTGACGAATCATATCTGCCGGAAGAAGATAAAAAAGAGAGCACAAAAGAAGTTGGAAGTTTCACGCCAGCTATAAAAATATATAAGACCACTGTTGCAATTGTAGGTGCAGGGCCATCAGGTCTGGCGGTCAGAGAGGAGTTGAATAACGCTGGAGTAAGCAATCTGGTGTTGGATAACAATAGCAATATTGGCGGACAGTTTTTGATGCAGACTCATCAATTTTTCTTTTTCGAAAAGGAGAAGCGATTCGGAGGACAAAGGGGATTCGACATTGCTGATTCACTCGCAGGAGATGACCGTTCAGGGATTCTGCTGGATTCTGTTGTATGGGATATTCTCGAAGGAAAAAGGTTAGTCGTAAAAAATATCTCTACTCAGGAAATTTTCTATGTAGATGCTGATCATATTGTCATTGCAACTGGTGCTGTTCCTTTTATGCCGGCTTTCAAAAATGACGATCTTCCAGGCGTATACACTGCCGCTGTCGTTCAACGCATGATGAACAGAGAGCTGACGCTTCTAGGGAAGAACATTCTCACAGTTGGAGCCGGAAATATTGGCTATCTGACATCTTATCAGGCAATGCAGGCTGGTGCAAATGTTAAGCTGATTCTTGAGGCTATGCCTCGCGAAGGCGGTTTTCCTGTTCAGGCAAACAGAGTAAGAAGGTTGGGCATTCCTATCCTTACTTCACATGTTCTTCTTGAGGCTATTCCAAACAAGGAGCGTACCGGTGTAATTGGAGCTGTAATAGCAAAATGTGAGAATTTCAAGCCAATTCCAGGAACCGAAATGGTAATTGAGGGAATAGACTGTATAAATATATGTACAGGACTTATTCCGGACAACCAGCTATTCCGCAAAGGAATTGAAGTTTTCGGCAGAAAGTGTTATGGAGTCGGCGATTCTGTAAAAATTGGAGAGGGAACATCTGCCGTTCTAAGAGGAAAACAGTGTGCCTATGAAATAATGCAGGAACTTGGAATAAGATTCGATTATGATCATTATCTTGCCATATCCAAAGAATATATAGATTCTCAGCAACACCCCGTGAGAATTCTGGACGAGCCTTCAAGGCCGACAAAGAAGCGTATGGAGGAGAAAGGTTTTGTACAAATTGACTGCCTTTACGGTTTTGCCTGCAATCCATGCTCATTTGCCTGCAAGTATGAAGCTATCACAAAATCTTCTACTTCTACCGTTCCTCAGATAGACTTTGACAAATGCGTAGGTTGCATGCGTTGTGTAAGTCAATGTCCAGGACTGGCCATATTCGGCTACCAGTTTAACAAAAACTGGCTATTTCTCCCTATCGAGTACAAAGCGGAAGAGGGAGCTGATGTTTACCTGGTAAACAACAACGGAGAGCGTGTAGGTGAAGGTGTGATAGAAAAGATAATGATAAATGAGAATAAAACCAATGTTGCACGTGTAAAAGCAACCGATCTGACAGGAGAAGCTCTTCTGGCGGTAAGAGGTTTTATTGTCAAAGAAAAATATCCGGAAAAACTCAACCTTCAACCACTGAATAAGGAATACGATTCCAAGACTTACGTTTGCCATTGCGAGGATGTAAGCGTAGATAAGCTCCTGGCAGTCATAGGAGATAGAAAGGTTATCTCTTCTGACGAATTGAAGCATATTTCAAGAATAGGTATGGGAGCATGTAGAGGCAGCAGGTGCGTTCCTCGTGCAAGAATGCTTCTCAAGCCTTATGGCATTGAAGTTATAGGAGAACCCACCCCACGCGCTCCAATGTCCAACCTTGTCAATCTGGGAGAACTTGTCAGATCAGATAAGAAAGAGACAATCATCCTTCCAAAGAGTAAAAAAGAGGTAAAGAAGGTTCAAGCTATTATTGCCGGCGGAGGGGCAGCTGGCTCTTCTCTATTTAGGTTCCTTTCTGAAGCAGGATACAAGCCAGTACTAGTAAACGATGGTTTGGGCAGTTCATGGAGAAACATTGCCGGAGGACGTCCTGCATTCTCTCTCCCAGCTCTTGCAGACATTGCAAAACATAACCTCGAGCTCTTCAAAGGATTGCAAAGCAGATACGACATTAATCTGCATATGACTAGATATGTATCTTTTGTACACGATGATGAGACTTATCGATCTCTTGATGCATCAAGAGGTTGGTCAGATGCATATATGATTGATAAAAAGGATTTTGCTAAAGAAATTTCACCTTACTTCAACACAAAGCTGAATAACTACTCACACGCCCTTATCTCCAACGATTGCTGGCAGGCAAGCCCAGGTCACACAATCGATGCAATCAGACACATTGGCAGGGCTAACGGAGGAATTATACTGGAAAACATGAAGCTTATAGAAGTCTACAAATCAGGTAAGGAATTCCACGTCATACTCCAAGATGCAAATCAGGAATATTTTGAATACAATACAGAAATTTTCATAAATGCTTTGGGTAGCGAAGCCGACAAGTTTGCTAAAAAACTTGATATCGAAACAGGGCTCTACCCGGTAAAACATCAGGCTTTCATAACGAAACGCCTGCCAATGCTGGGCAAGGATGGAGATGGTCTTGATATGTTGATTGACCGCAGGAAATACAAAGGCTTCTCTGCCGTATATGGACAGCAACTTCGTGAAACGGGGCAGATAATTGGATGTGCATCACCTGCAATTGACGCTAAAGAGACAGACAAGAACTTAAAAGTAACATCTCAGGACTTTCTTGAGATTGCAACAGAAATCTTTACTGACTGGATTCCTCAGCTCTCAGGGATAGGATTTCAGGCTGTATGGGCCGGTTACTATACAGAACCACGCTACATTGTCGATCCTAAGGCAGGTTTGTTCGTGGGAATGAGAGGACACGGCTTTATGCTTTCTCAATACATTGCAAAACTATACGTAGATGCGCTGCTTGGCAGAGAGGTTCCTGATTATTTCCACGAAATGGGACTTAAAGGAAAAGGACTCAGCGAACAAGCGTTTAAATAATATTCCCAGTCACATGGGGACGCAAGTTGCGTGATCACACAATTTACGTCCCCATGTTAATTAAAAAATAAAGGAGATACCTCTCTGGCACCTCCTTAATACTTCATGAGGCCTCATCTCCAAGAGATAAGACCTCATTACTTAACCTAAACTTAAACTATGAAAAACTTCGTAATAAATATTTACAAACCTCGTGCCAAAAATGAGTTTTTACAAAATAATTTTACGATTTTCCATTTTTTATTCTTCGGCTACCCTAAGTTTTGCAAATTTAAGAAGCAAGGTTTTTTTACCACCCGAATCAAAGTCTACAACAGCTCTTGCATTTAAAGGATCCCCTTCAAGAGAGACCAACATTCCATAGCCGAATCTGTCGTGTTCCACCCTCTGACCAGCTTTAAGCTTAGAAATAGGATCAGCCTGAAAATTAGGGTCCTGTGGTTTTGGCGCAATTTTAGTGAACGCCGGCTTAGAAGGAGTAGGTTTGCTACTTATTTGCTGAATTGGGTTTTCTTTACGAATGAAGGAGCCTCCCTTGAAGTTATTTTCTCCCCCACTTTGAAAATCTCTGTCATTTTTCTTAATGCTATCCCAACTACCTGCCGCGTTCAGGCTCTCACTCTCAAGTGCCGGCCAATTTACAAATTTAGGGCTTATCTCCTTGAGAAACCTGCTTGAAGGATAATTTACATGTGACCCCCATCTGAAACGTGATTGCGCATATGACAATGTAACCGCAACCTTTGCCCTGGTTATTGCTACATAAAACAATCTCCTCTCCTCCTCAACTTCACTCTCACTTACGGCCATGCTTACAGATGGAAATAGATTTTCCTCCATTCCAATAATATACACATAATTGAATTCCAAGCCTTTGGCTGAATGGACCGTCATCAGACTTATCTTGTTGGAATCCTCTTCTCCTTTATTCTCATCTATTGCACTCATAAGAGATATGTTTTCCAGATAATTTGGGAGAAGAATAATATGGTTGCTTCCATTATCAATATCATCATTTGACTCCTCATCAATCTGCTTCTCCTGCTCAAACATCTCTTCCCCCTCTTCCACAAACGCCTTTATACTATTTAGAAGCTCTTCTACATTCTCTAGCCTGGCCTGGCCCTCCACTGTAGAATCAGCCCTGAGAAAATCCATATAACCTGTTTTCACAAAAACCTCCATTGCAATATCATATGCATTGGCATACTCTACCTTTGGACTTATTTCTGAAATGAGAGTGGCAAATTCAAACAACTTAGAGGCAGTAGCAGGTTTTATTCCCATTACAGCAAGGTTCCCATTGTGCAAGGCATCCCAGATGGAGACACCCTCAGCATTTGCAGCAGCAGCCAGACGACCAACAGTTGTGTCGCCTATACCTCTGGGAGGCACATTCACTATCCTTTTGAAAGCCTCGTCGTCCTTTTTATTGACTATCAGCCTTAGATATGACATGATATCCTTGACCTCAGCCCTTTCATAGAATGAGTGACCTCCATAAATCTTATATGGGAGAGATCTCTTTCTGAGAGCCTCCTCAACTGCTCTTGACTGAGCGTTGGTTCTGTAAAGCACGGCAAAATCACTATAAGAGGCTTTGTCGGAATAAATTTTTGACAATACAGATGAAGCCAGAAGGAATGCCTCTTCCTGATCTGTATAAGCCTTCACAACCTCAATTTTTTCGCCAACCGAAGCAGCCGAGAAACACTCTTTCTTTATCTGTCTGGAATTACGGGAAATCAAGCTATTTGCTGCATTTACAATAGTCTGGGTGGATCTGTAGTTCTGTTCTAGCTTGAACTCCTTTGCACTAGGGTAATCTTTTTTAAAATTGAGGATATTCTCGATACGAGCACCTCTGAAAGAGTATATGCTCTGAGCATCGTCCCCGACAACACAAAGGTTGTTGTGCATTGCCGACAATTTCTTTACAATCAGATACTGAGAATAGTTTGTATCCTGATACTCATCCACCAGTATATATGAAAATCTTGATCGTAACTTATCCAGCACTTGCGGAAAGTCCCTAAGCAAAATATTTGTATAGACAAGAATATCATCGAAGTCCATTGCACCAGCCTGCCTGCACTTCTTTTCATATAAAGCATATATGTCGCAGATCCGTGGTTTCTTCGCGGCAACGTCATTTTGGACAAGTGACGGATTTGCAATATAACTTGCTGATGTTATAAGGTTGTTCTTAGCCATCGAGATTCTCGAAAGTACCTCGTTGGGCTTATATGCCTTTTCATCCAGAGAAAGTTCCTTCACACATGTCCTGATAGCACTTTTGGAATCAGATGTGTCATAAATGGTAAATGACTTAGGAAATCCAAGAAGCTCAGCATCTTCCCTAAGAAACCTTACAAAAATCGAGTGAAAAGTACCCATCCAGAGTGCTCTTGCCTTATCATAGCCCACCAATGCTGCAATCCTCTCTTTCATCTCTTTGGACGCTTTGTTGGTGAAGGTTAAGGCCAATATGGAACTTGCCCTGTGGCCTTGGCTTAATATGTTGGCAATACGGCAGGTAAGTACTTTCGTCTTGCCGGAACCTGCACCGGCAATAATAAGAGAAGGGCCTTCGATTTGCTCAACAGCCTGTTTCTGAGCATTATTCAAGCCCTCAAATATATTGGTATTTATTGTATTCATTGGCGCAAAAATACGAATAATGTATATAGAATTCTATTAAATGTAGCAAAGTTTACTTTAGCTGCATTCTGATGCGCCAATTCATCGGATATAGATTGTTTGCGCGGTTTCCAAGATTTTTTACAAATCCTAGCCCAAGTCCTTTATATGTGACACGGATATATCCTATCGGAGCATTTTCAAGTTTGATGGCGTTTCTGGAAAGATACTGCAGTGCATCTTCCCTGCTAAGCTCCACTGAGGGCCATTTCCCAGAATAATCTACTGATAATGCCTCCTCATGCTCAGGCTGAGATGATATCTTAAGAACTGAACTCTTCCCATTATTTTTTGTATTACTTTTTTTCACCAAATCCGGAATAGAACCCGGCTTTTGTATAAGAGCAAAGAAAAAACCCTCTCCCTCGACTAATCCGGGGAAGAATTGGAATCCACCCTCTTCGGTCTGAACTATCCCCCACTCCTTTATGAGATCAGAATTAAGTCTATCTTCCAATCCATTTGATCTATAGAAACCAAAGAGATCAAAGATTTCTGCTCCATATGTTTTTTTAAGCCATGCCACGTTCCCATCGTTTTCATATCTGTTGAAAGTACATGTCGAGTAAACAAGCAAACCGCCAGGATTGACAGAATCCCAGATATCAGATAATATTCTACGCTGTCTTGCAGCACAAAGCTTTACATTGTCTTCTGACCACTCAGCTATAGCCGATGGATCTTTACGAAACATCCCTTCTCCTGAACATGGAGCATCAACCAAAACAAAATCAAAAGAGTCCAACGATTCCCTCGCATCACCAAATCTGACACCGTTGCATATTTTCGCCACATCCATACTCACAACGTCAACAGAATGTAGTCCCCATTTTATTACATTTTCCTTTAGAGGTGCCACCCTTGTACGAATAACCTCGTTGGCAATTAGCTTTGAATCACGTGGCATCATGGAAATAAGGTGTGTGGTTTTCCCCCCCGGAGCAGCACATAGATCCAGTAAAGTCCTAGGCTTAAGAATATTGAATATTGGTTCAAGAACAGCAAGAAACATAGAAGAGGGCTCCTGCACATAATATGCCCCGGCATGAAGAGAGGGATCAAGTGTGAAGACAGGTCTTGCCGATAGATAGTAACCATCCTTGCACCAAGGGACACCACGCTTGACTGGCATAGGTAATGTGTTCGAAACCTTAAGCGGATTGATGCGTATAGAAACAATCGGATCTGAATTCTGAATAGCCTCCTGAATACGGGGAGCTAAATATGCCCCTGCTGACTCCTGAAGAAGATTCTTGAACGCTTCGGGAAGTTGAATCTGTTCCATACAATTTTATGAATTCTGCAATTATGGAAGACTATCTGGAAAAATGCCCTGAAGAAAAAACTTCAGATGAATATTTTGCTCCCCACAAGTCGTATCTATTAAACTGATCTATCAACTTCAACTGAAACCTTGGCCAGTTTTTATTCTTACGCTGACTCCAGTAAACTTCAGATATAGCAGAGATCCTAGGAAAAACACCATATTCAAGGCAATCTTTATCCGGAAAATATTCTGTCCACATACAACCTTGCCCACCAAGAATATTTGCCGCATCTGCCGAAGATATTTTTTCAGGAACGGGTTCAAACATATAAGCCGAATCTACAGGAAGATACCAACTTTTATGACAAAGAGCCTTCTCGTTCTTTTTCTGAGCCACATTCAAATAGCTGTAACGCAAAGGCGTAAGGATAGCTTTATGCCCCAGAGAGGCGGCTTTCCACGCATGCTCTGCATCACGCCAGCTCATCACTACTGCCCCTTCTGTCAAGCCTCCATCCATAATCTCGTCCCAGCCAATCATTTGCCGGCCTCGCGCAGCTATTATAGAAGAAATTCTCTTGACAAAGTAAGCCTGAAGCTCATCTTCGTCCTTGATTCCGTATCTCTTCATAAAATTCTGGGTTTCCGGCGACTCTCTCCACCATATCTTAGAACACTCGTCTCCTCCCATATGGATATACTTACCGGGAAAAACATCCATCAACTCATCAAAAACATCTTTCAAGAAGGTAAAGACCTCCTCAGATGGTACCAATACATTATTCTGACGATCGAAAATTCCCCAGGTTATTGCAGGGCGCTTTGGAATGTCCGGAGTGGTACTGAATTGAGGATATGAAGATATTATCGCCATAGAGTGGCCTGGGACATCAATTTCAGGAACAACTGTAATGTATCTGTCTTCTGCATATTTGACAATATCCTTCATCTGCTCAACGGTGTAAAAGCCACCGTACCTTGTACTGTCTACACCAGTTCCAGGGAACAGACCGATTATTGTTCCATCTCTCCAGGAGCCTATCTCATTCAATTTAGGATACTTTTTACTCTCCATTCTCCAAGCCTGATCATCAGTAAGATGCCAATGAAAGTAGTTCATCTTGTGAAGAGCAAGATAATCTATATATTGTTTTATATATTCCACAGAGAAAATATGCCTTACTACATCCAGGTGCATTCCCCTGTATTCGAACCTAGGATAATCTATTACCTCTATTGATTGCACCGGAAGGGTTGTCTCTGCCGTTTTAACATCGGCTGCCGGTTTGATAGGCGGGAGTAATTGGATGAGTGTCTGTACAGCATAGAATAAACCCTGAGGATTTGCTCCTTTCAGATATGCAACTCCGTCTTTGACTGAAAGTAGATAAGCTCCCTCCATCTTAAGGTCAGAAGGGCTAAAACCCGCACATGAATAGGCTATATCCAAAACAGATAGGTCTATAAACTGAAGATTGCCATCCTTTCCAGATTTTACTCTTGGAGATTTTGGAACAACTTCAAGCTTGACCCCATAATATTTTGCCAAGTAATTATTGAGAAAAGCCGCAGACCTTAACTGGTCTTCACCTTCAGCTACGATGAGAGTGTTTCGGCTGATTTTGAAAGAGCCATCTCCAGAAACAACCTTTACAGGTTCTGGAATAATGGATGCTTTGAGAAATTTGCTGTTTGATGTCATGGAATAAGTGCTATCTGACAAAATCAGAAAAAGTATGATGAAACCAATAAATATCTTTTTCATCTTATATGTGTGATATTATTTCAAGCTATCTTGGCACAGAACCATTGAGACCCTTTTCCATCTCGTCTGTAATCTTGTCAACTACCTCCTGCAATTTACCTCCCAACATAATTTTCAGCATCCCGGACAGTTCCGCATCCAACTCCAAGTGAAACTCGGTCTGAATATCACTTATTGAATTGAAAAAGACAAACAGGGAGAACGGAATAGGACTATTGCCATTCTGAATATATTTTATCGATATGAACGGAATGCGCTCCTCTACCTTTATACCCATTTCAAAGCCCTGCACTTTTGCCAAAAGGGTGTCAGGTGTAGACTGCAAATCTGCCTTATCTCTCATCTCCTGAGGCAGATTACGAGTAAAATTGGTTAAATCTGAGAATAGGGTAAAAAGCACATTTGCCGGTTGTTTTACAACAACACTTCTACCCTTGACTTGCGTATTCCCCATAAGTTTACTCCCTACCCCAGGCTTCCGGACGATATCTCCACTCCCTGAGGGTGTCTATCTCATCCTTGGCTATATAATTACATGCAAGCGCCTGATCTATAAGAGCGTCATAATTTGAAAGCGTCCTTAACTCACAATTTGCATATTCAAATGCCCTGCGCGATTTATCAAAATTGTATGAGAATATTGCAACCATTCCCAGAACATTTGCCCCAGCTTTAGAGAGGCAGTCAACAGCAGAGAGAGAGCTTGCGCCAGTGGATATAAGATCTTCAACAACCACTACGTTTGCCCCAGATGGGAATTCACCCTCAATCTGTGCACCTGTTCCATGATCCTTTGGTTGAGGACGAACATATATAAATGGCTTTCCCAAAGCTGCTGCAACCAAAACACCCCATGCAATCGCCCCTGTAGCTACACCTGCTATCACATCCACCTTATCATAATTCTGTTTGATTATAGTGGCTAAATTATTACATACCAAAGTTCTTGCTTCAGGATAAGACAACAACTTGCGATTATCACAATATATCGGAGATTTCCAACCAGAAGCCCAAGTGAAAGGCTTTTCAACATTCAACTGAACAACTTTCAAATCCAAAAGTTGTTTTGCAATTATTTTTTCAATAGAGTCCATAAAAAAGTATCTTTGCACAAAGATAGTAAAAACAATCCTATTTTAAATGTACAGTATCTATTTCAACAATCGCTGCATCGCGGTTTGCTCTTCGCGTGAGCATTTTTTTAAAGAACCCAATGCAGTAATATATTACCCGGATTCAGATTCAGATCTTTCAGACCTCCCGGCAATATTTCAAAGCTCTCCCGACATTAAAAAGCTGTACATTCAAAGTGACCATGAGGATGAAACCTTCAGAGGACTTTGCACTAAACTGACCCATATTGATGCGGGTGGAGGTATTGTTACAAACAAGAGAGGCGAATACCTGCTAATATTCAGGCACGGAATGTGGGATTTGCCAAAAGGGAAACAAGAGCCCAACGAAGATATCAGAGAATCAGCCCTCAGAGAGGTGGAAGAGGAGTGCGGAGTACATGATCTCCAGATTAAAGAGCATATATGTGAAACCTACCACACATACGAACTTAACGGCAAGTTCATTCTTAAATGTACCCACTGGTACAAGATGTCATACTCAGGAAATGGCCTTGACACATCCCCACAGAAAGAGGAAGATATAGAAAGAGCTGTCTGGGTAAAACCTGCCGACTTACCCACCTATCTGGCACATACCTACCCTTCCATCATTGAGGTATTCGGAAGAGCAGTATAGTAAGCACTATCTAAGATCTGTAACACTCAGTCCTTTCATCCTTGAAGAAGGGAAAGTGAAATAACTAACCGGCCAAGGACTTTTTTCAGCAAAAGAGGTTACGTCCACAATATGTTTTGCCCCATTTTTCGCCAAATACTGGACTGAAACCGGTTTTAATGTACTTTTCTCTATGCCTATAGTTATAGATTTATATGCCAGACGTTTGTTTTTTGGCTTTAACTCTATAAGCCAGACAGACTTACCTGATGCTGACCCTGATAAGGCCTTTTCGCTATATGTGTATCCCTGTTCCAGAGAGGTCAGGAAAGCCAATGGATTTTCAGTAATGTCTGTTTGAGACTGATCGTTGGCTAGAATTGTAAGCTCTTTGTTGTCAATATTATATATCCATTTCACTTTACCATTGCAATAAAGTTCAATCTGAGAATTCGTGAGTTTAAAAGATTCCTTTTGGGACTGAATGGTGCCTACGATTTTGAAACCATCAACCACCATCTGGAATTTCATTTCAAATGCAGGAATAGCCTTCATTTTAGCCGAAAATCGCTGTAATATATCAACCGAGCGTTCAGAGGCTGGAACGACGCTGGCCGAAGCTGTTGTCAAGATGACAGTTATGCTAAGAAAAACAAATAGTATTACCTTAGTAAAAGATTTAAGTAAATTAGTCATATCTGCAAATTACTCAAGTATTTTCAAAATCCTATCCAACGAGTTGTAATCCGTTATGAGGACCTGGCGTGCCTTACTTCCTTCGAAAGGGCCGACTATTCCCGCAGCTTCCAATTGATCCATTATTCGTCCTGCCCTATTGTAACCAAGATTCATCCTGCGTTGGATGAGCGAAGTTGAACCCTGCTGATACTGAACCACCAATTTTGCTGCCTCTTCAAATAGCTTATCCCTTTTGCCAAGATCTACTTCACCTGCACCGGAAGACTCACCCTCCTCGCCTACGTATTCTGGTAAAAAGTGAGCAGATGTATAACCCCTTTGAGAGCCGATGAACTCAGTAATTCTTTCCACCTCAGCAGTATCAATCATAGCACATTGTACACGGGTAAGCTCTCCGCCGGTAGAGAAAAGCATATCACCCCTACCAATAAGCTGATTTGCTCCTGTTGTATCAAGAATAGTCCTTGAATCGATATTTGAAATCACCCTGAATGCAACACGAGCTGGGAAGTTAGCCTTAATCAAACCAGTTATGATATTTGTGGTTGGTCTTTGAGTTGCAATTACCAAATGGATACCTATTGCACGGGCCAATTGGGCAAGACGTGCTATCGGATCTTCAATTTCACGGCCTGCAGTCATCAGCAGATCTGCGAATTCGTCAATCACAACCACGATGAACGGCATGAATCTGTGTCCCTTGTTTGGATTTAGCCTTCTTGACAAGAATTTTTCATTGTACTCCTTGAGATTCCTCACATGAGCCATCTTCAGGAGATCATATCTTGCATCCATCTCAATTGTAAGAGAGCGCAAAGTATAAACGACCTTCTGGGTATCAGTTATAATCGCATCATCTGAGTCAGGTAATTTGGCTAGAAAATGGCGTTCCAACTTGGAGTAAAGTGAAAGCTCAACCTTTTTTGGGTCTACCAGAACAAATTTCAATTCCGAAGGATGTTTTGTATACAGCAATGAGGTGATAATAGCATTCAACCCGACAGATTTTCCTTGGCCGGTAGCACCTGCTACCAGAAGATGAGGCATTTTGGCAAGGTCGAATGTGAGAGCCTCATTAGATATCGTTCTACCAAGTACAATAGGCAGGTCAAAATTTGAATTCCTGAACTTTATATCTTCAAGCATAGAACGCATAGGCACTATGCTAGGTTTGTCATTTGCGACTTCAATGCCGACAGCGTTTGTCCCCGGAATAGGAGCAATTATCCTCACACCACGGGCAGCCAGAGAAAGAGCAATATCATCTTCAAGTCTCTTTATCTGTGAGATCCTCACGCCGGCTGCCGGAACAATCTCATATAATGTGACAGTCGGGCCGGTACGTGCAAAAATCCTTTCAATTGCAATCTTATAATCACCAAGAGTCTTTACAATTTTCCGGTTATTCTTTTCTAGTTCATCGTGAGGGACCTTGTATATCTTATCCTTATAATCATCCAATAGATTTAACGGAGGGAGCTGATAATCTGACAGGTCCAATCTTGGATCAAAAAGCGTGTCCAAAGATCCCTTTGGAAGATCCTTGATAAAATCCTCCTCCTCTTCATCCTCAGCATCTTCTTCAATTTCAAACTTAGAATCAGCAGAAGCTTCTATATCATCCTGAGAATTGCCAGTACTTGTCAGAATCGATTCACCTGCGGCCATAGCAGCAGCATCGTTTATAGAGAGAGGAACAACCTTGGAGTCATCACCTTCGATTTCGAAGATAACCTCTCCATCCTTATCTTTTTCAGTCTCTTTTTCTTCATCTTTTATTGCATCTTTTACAATCTCATCCCCAACAGGCAATTCTTCTGCCCTGACTTTAGGTTTGCGATGGAAAATGCTATCAATTACACGGTTGAACCATAGGACAACTCCATAGTTAAGTACAACCAGCCAAAGAATGAAAAGCACAATGATAATAGCTCCTGCCCCGGTTGAGCCCAGCATGGAGATCAGCCACTTGTTAACATAATATCCATAAGAACCTCCCACTCCATTCCCGAACCAGGTGTCAACACTTGTAAAGCTAAACACATACGAGAAAAACACAGAGGTAATTATAGCTCCAAAGGCAGCCAGGAAAAAAATCCTTAAAAGCCTGATTTTTTTTATTTTAAGCGAGTATACAGCAATTCCCAGAAAGAAAAAAGGAATTATGAAAGCACCTAGGCCAAATAATTCAGATAACAGAAGATTGGCCCAGAAGAAGCCCAGTTTCCCTCCCCCGTTCTGCACAGGTACAAAACTGCTCCACACATCAGTACGTGAGAGCAAAGATTGATCCTCTGCCCATGTGAAGAGATATGATGAAAGAGCTACAAAAGTGTATATAGATAATGCACCAAAGAATAGACCGGCAATAAGGCGGAAAGCCTCCTTGCCTTGCGGTGCCGGTGCGACTTCACCAGTAACAGATTTTTTTTTCTTAGCCATATATTAAATTCTCTCTTTTCTCAATTAAATCCTTTCAATTTTTGCACCTATGGCATTTAAACGTCCGTCGATGTTCTGGTAGCCCCGGTCAATCTGTTCAATATTTTCAATGACACTTGTACCACGAGCGCTCATTGCTGCAATAAGCAAAGCAATGCCGGCCCTTATATCCGGAGAGGACATTCGTGTTCCTCTCAGACAGAAATTACGGTCATGACCGATAATTGTGGCACGGTGAGGATCACACAAGATAATCTGAGCCCCCATGTCTATAAGTTTGTCCACAAAGAAAAGCCTGCTTTCAAACATTTTCTGATGAATCAGCACTGATCCTTTTGCCTGAATTGCGGCAACAAGAAATACACTAAGAAGGTCGGGAGTAAGTCCGGGCCAAGGGGCATCAGCAATAGTCATTATAGATCCATCAAGGAAACTATCAATTTCATAATGTTCGTGAGCAGGAATATAGATATCATCACCCCTGCGCTCCACTGTAATTCCAAGCCTGCGAAACTGATCTGGAATTATTCCGAGTTCATCGTATGCGACATTCTTTATGGTAATCTCACTGGCAGTCATGGCTGCAAGGCCTATAAAACTGCCAACCTCAATCATATCGGGCAAAATTGTATGTTCTGTCCCATTCAATGAAGTTACACCCTCGATTGTGAGCAGGTTAGAACCCACACCTTGAATTTTTGCTCCCATACTTATCAACATCCTGCATAGTTGCTGAAGATAAGGTTCGCAGGCAGCATTGTATATGGTAGTAACGCCTTCTGCAAGCACGGAAGCCATTAGTATATTTGCCGTTCCGGTAACAGAAGCTTCATCCAAAAGCATATAACAACCTTTTAGACCGTCAGTCCGTAATTCGAAAAACGAATCAGCATTTTCAAAATTTAGCTTTGCCCCTAGCTTCTCCAATCCTATCATATGAGTGTCAAGTCGTCTGCGTCCAATCTTATCTCCTCCTGGTTTTGGCATAAATGCAAAGCCAAAACGAGTGAGCAAAGGACCGACCAACATGACAGATCCCCTTAGGGCAGCAGATTTCTTACAAAAATCGGCAGACCTGAGGTAATCCAGATTAAGATTTCGTGCACAGAAAGAGTAGCTATGAGAAGACTTCTGTGAAGACTTATCCACATGATCAGCATTCGACCTTGAACCAACAGGTTCAACCTCAACACCAAGATCTACCAATAGTTCAATAAGTTTGTTGACATCAAGGATATCAGGTAGATTGTGCACAACCACCTTCTTATCTGTCAGCAATACAGCGGATAGAATCTGAAGAGCCTCATTCTTGGCCCCTTGTGGAATGAGTTCGCCTTTAAGACGGTGCCCACCCTCTACCTTAAAAACTGCCATACCTTTTGCGATTTATTATTTTCTCTTATAGTTTTTCTTCTTGTTGCTCGGGCGAAAATTTCCCCTAGGGTTACCATGTTGTCCTCCATGAGAACCGTGAGTACTCTGGACATTGACAACCGAAGGAATTGAAGTAGAAAGATGAAGATCTTCGGGAACAACAATCCTGCCTTCTGAAAGTCTTTCAAGATCTTTGAAAATAGTCTCTTCAGCAACGGCATCCTTATTCCAGATAAGATATTGCTGACGCATATAATTTGCCAGAATCAGAATCATGCTCCTACGAGTATCATCGTCAGGCTTATTGGCAACCATATCAATCATATTCTGTATGTTGCGCCCATAGTGAGCAGCCTTTAAAGGACTCTTCTCCAATGGAATAGGATTAGGCTTGGTAACAAATGTCTCCTTTGTCGGAGTAGGATAGGGAGAGTCTATATCTATTTCAAAATCTGAAATTATCTGTACATGATCCCAAAGCTTATGTCTGAAATCACTGAGATCCCTTAGCTGCGGATTAAGAATTCCCATAACTCCCACAACTGCCCTTATCTGTTCATTTCGTTTGTCTCTGTCCTCAATCTCCTTCACATACTTGATCATCTTCTGGACATGCCTGCCATATTCAGGCATTAGGAGCTTATTTCTTTGTGTATTATAATCCATTTTGGTTATCGTTTACTTTATTAACATCAGACAAAGATACATAAATTTTGGCACCTAGCTCTTCCAGATACAGTATTGCTCTCTCCCCCTCTATCTTCAATACTTCACCCTTTTTACTCTCCATGGCACCGTTCAGAATCTCAACCTGATCTCCTTCTGAAATTATTTCACGGTTTTCAGCAATCCGCAGGAACTCCTTTACGGCATCTATCTCATCATCTCTGACCACTGCCGGCCGGCCTAAATAGAATATAATCCTTGAAACACCATATACACTGAGCAAATTTCTGAGTTTATGCTCAGGATGACGGACAAATACATAGGAATTGAAAAGCGGCAAGTCCACTATCTTAACCCTGTCACTCCACTTTCTCTTGGACCTGTGAACAGGCAGGAAAACTTCAACACCAATATCGCAAAGCCTCTCAGCTACCTTTTTTTCAGCCCTTGCAGCTGTATATAAAACATACCAACTCATATCTGCAAATATACCCTTTTTATAGCTCTCTTCCGATTCGTCTTGCAATATCTATCACTTCAAGTATAATATCTGTCGTTTTATCCAGAGCACCCGGCAGTTTTGAGAACTTATCAGTTCGTGTCTTGATTCTCTTTGTCAACTCCTCCAAGGAAACCGAAGATGCTTTTATCTCTCTTGCTATCTCCTCCCCAAGCATTGAAATTATTTCACGCTCTATATCTCTTAGATTGACAGAAGCCGACTCAAGGCTGATTTTCTCCTTGGTGGAGATTCCTGATGCAAAACGCAAATTTTCAATCTCCAGGAACGCGCGACGCAGTTCGGCGAGTTCATCCGGAAGGATAGCATTTTTCCCGCTATCAGTCATAATGTCAGACATAGCTTTTAAAATTTATCTAGTAAAGTTTTTAACGAATAGAGTTCATCATCCAGTTCCCTGATCTCAGCATACAATTGCTTTATCTTTTTACGTTTGGCAATCTCAGAGGCAAGTTTATTATGAGCCTTGGATAAAGACTTTGCTGCAGAAACAGTACCAGAGCGGAGTGTCTGAAGATTACCGGACTTGTGCAAAAGAGCCAGATACTCCTTATCGCCGGTAAAATCACCTCCCCCAGATCTGAGATAAGAGACATAATTGATTTCCAGTCCGCTTATTTCATTATCAATCAATTCCCGGACAGGGTCAGAAGAGAGAATTCCGATAAGATTACTGGTTACGGCCATTACCAGAGAGTCCCCTTCAACTACAAATTCACGGAGAGCCTTCGCCTGCACATTACGCAAGTACAGTTCGGCCCCATAACCCACAATCTTGCCTATAGCCTTGCCAATTCCCAGTGGAAGAGGATCTGCTATATTCATAAGATTATATCTTGAAATCAATGAATCCAGACCTCTTCCAAGAGAGCGGAACTCTCGTCCTGTAGAGTTATAGCGTTCAGCAAAAGATAGCGATTTTAATGAACGTTGATATGCTCTGAGTATCTCAAGAGATGCGTCCATTTTCTTTGCCAAAGCCAAGTCAGACTTACGTGCCTTTTCCAATGAATTAAGCTCCTTGACCCTCAACAAAGGATCGCTCAACGAAGCAGTATAATAGCAACCCCTTTCTGACCGTATTTCTGCAATCTGTACAAACAAAGCACTTGGATATTTTGCAAAACTGTCGCAAGACACTGAAAGTTTTTCAACTGAGGCTATCTGACTCTTGGAGAGGGATGCACAACCAGAAAGTGTTGCAGCACACACCAATGCGACATACCCCAAGACGACTGCCATAAAAGAGCAGCGTAATTTCATAAACAATAGATTTAATAAATATCTAAACTATAGATCCAGCAATATTTTCAGAATAGACTCAGAGGCATGTCCATCACCAAAAACTGACGGGAACTCAAGCTCTCTGGCAAGCAACACATCGTAACCTGACACAATTTTAGCATAATCCGCATCAACCAAAAGTGCTGACCCACAATCAACAATCTCCACCCATTCTGTCTGTGGGCGAAGGATAAGAGATGGCTTACAGAAAAAGAAGGCCTCCTTCTGAACTCCGCCTGAGTCTGTAATGACCATCCGCGCCCCCCTTTCCAGCGAGATCATCTCAAAGAATGATGCAGGGGGAGTCAGTCTTATTCTGGAAGAACCGTAAACCCTTTTATATAGCCCTTGTTCCAAATTTTGCTTAAGCAATTTGAATGTCCTTGGATGGAGCGGGATCACCACATCTATATTTTTATCCTCTGATATATCAGCCAATGCCCTGAAAATGTCGTTAAGTCTTACGCTGTCATCAGTATTACTGTCTCTGTGAATAGTTGCCAGGATGAAATTCCCTGATTTGAGGCCTAGCCCTGCGAACTCATCCAAAGGAGCAACTCTCCCTGCAATTTCAGCAAAGTAGAGAGAATTATCGTACATCACATCTCCGGTATGAAAAACACCGGGACTATCAACCGTGTAAGGGTAGTCATGTGAGTTGAACCCCTCTCTGGCGAGGTTGTTCATTCCTGCTACAGTAGGGGTAAACAACAACGTGGATGAGTGATCACACATAATACGGTTTATCTCCTCAGGCATAGATTTGTTGAAAGAGCGGAGCCCGGCTTCTATGTGAGCAATTGGCACATGAAGTTTGGAAGCTGCAACTGCCCCAGCAAGAGTGGAATTTGTATCTCCGTAAAGTATAATCGCATCAGGTTTCTCCTTGAGAAGCACCTCCTCAATCCCCTCAATCATCCTTGCAGTCTGGACACCGTGAGAAGCTGAACCTACATTCAGATTGTAATCAGGTCTTGGAATATCGAGCTCGTCAAAGAAAACCTGCGACATATTGGAATCGTAATGCTGTCCGGTATGCAGGATTATCTCCTTGACGGCCGGGAAATCTCCATCGGAATTGTTTTCAGCATTATGTTTTCTGACAGCACGTGAAAGTGCAGCCGCCTTAATTATCTGAGGACGTGCACCTACAACCGTCAGTAATGTAAATTGTGGATTTCTCATTTTCAGATTCAAAAATACAAAAAAAAAGGAGACCTGCAACAGATCTCCTTACGTGGAGTGCCACTCCAATTAACAAATGTCTGATTTACAATTATTTATAACACAACTCCATAAATTACTGAATTTCATCGTATTACAAATTGGTTTGCCAAATACTTTATTTCATCAACTCAGCATTCAATATCTCTTTCAGTTTGGGATCCGATGGCCTTGGCGAGTCAACTGTAACAACATTGCCCTTCTTGTCAAATACCATGAATCTTGGAATACCATCAATTTTGTAATCTTTCGCTATTTTACTCCAACCACTTGCAAATAATTGCACACCACCCATCTTCTTCTCTTTGACCATATTCTGCCAAGCCTGTCTGTCCTTATCTTCATCTACTGATACACTGATGAATACAACATCTTTTCCATGATACTCCTCCTCTATCTCTTTCATATAAGGAATCTGCTGTTTACACGGGCCGCACCATGTGGCCCAGACATCCACCAGAACAACCTTTCCCTTGAAATCGCTCAAAGAGACCATCTTGCCATCAACATCTGGATAGGTGAAGTCAGCAGCCATAGCACCTGCCTTCATAGAGTAAACCTCAGCACCTTTAGCTTCCATCCTTAATTTCAGGTAAGGAGCAGTAAAATATTTGCCATAATCATTGACGAATTTCAGATATTCATCATAAGTTTTGATCCGGGAAAGAGTGTATTGCGACAGATATTCTGCTTTTTGCCTATCAGTCGTAAGAAATTTAACCTTCTCAATATCAGCGCTTTTTATATCGCTTCTTGAAGCAAACTGTACATACATTGAAAGTGTGCGCAGACCATAAATTGTCTCAAAAACCTCGTCATCGGGGAATCTGTTTTCTTTTACAATCTTTGTATAGAGAGCCGGTAGACTGTCCCTTGAAGGATGCTTGGATCTTGGCGTGAACAAAAAGTTAATGGCAAGCATATCGATATCGTAGCCTACAACATTTGCCATTTTTTTATTGAACGGTTTATTCGGCGTATTTATCCCCTTAAGATACTCTTTCGAATTAGTTATCAACTTCTCCAAAGAGGGGAAAAAGTCTACGTAGTTACTTTGAGAGGACATAAAGTAGAGCGATTTGTCCTTAACCTCCTTTGACAGATCAATCCATTTGCCCAATGTTATATTTTCCGGAGTATTCTTACCGGAAAAAATCATGAATCTCCCATCCAAAATCACCTCCGCACCATCTCCCGGTTTAAGATATATAGGACTCTGACCTTTCATCATATCCTCCGAACCAATTGCATAAAAGCCCTCATACGGTATTTCTACTAAAAAACCGAAAGATCCATTTTTCCCACAAGAAGTAGCTGCCAGACTTTTAAGAGCACCATTTTCCAATGACAACAAATGGATTTTACCATTCCCGGCAGGAGCATTCTTGTCAACACCACGAATGGTGACCATTTGAGCAACTGTCATACTGTATGAAAGAAGCAATAATAAGACTACGTAAATTTTTTTCATTTCTATTTATTAATTGTTTTTACTTAACAGATATTCCAACTGAGCTTTAAATACAGGATCACTCGGTCTTCTAAAGTCTGAAGAGAGCATGTTTCCGTCAGGGCCAATCAGCAGAAACCTTGGAATTGAGTTGATTGCATATTTTCTCGCAAAATCGCAATCAAAAGCATTGGGAGTGATAAGGCAAATCCCATTCATTTCATTGCTTTCTATAAAATTCACCCACGCTGTCCTGTCTTTTTGCTTATCCGCAGAAATAGAGATAAACTGAACATTTTTCCCATGGAATTCACGTTCCATTTTTCTCAGAAAAGGGATCTGGTATTTACAGGGACCACACCATGTGGCCCAAAAATCTATCACCACATATTTTCCTGCATAATCAGAAAGAAAGACCTTCCTATTATTCCTGTCCTCAAAAGTGAAGTTCTGTGCAGGCTTGCCATTCATATTCAATTCAGAATTCAAGAAAGAGAGATAATTCTCCTTATATGTTTTAAACAGAGAGACTCCCCTATCCGATAAAATATATGGGATTACCGATTTGAGCGTTTCATCAAAAAGCAAATACCAACGGAACCTGTCAATATTTCTCATCTCGTTAAGTATGAATCTCTCTTTAAATTCCGGCAATGCAAATACGGTTGCCTGGTCAACCAGAAAACTTTTGGCACCTATTTTCAAGCCATCCTCATTGATCTTCATTTTAACATAGAAACCAAGCATATCGTCAAGACCAGGGTAGTCAAGAGCCCATTTGTCATCAAGATTATAGTTCTTGAGAAGAGCAGCAAGCTTTGTCGCTTCAGGGTTTTCCTCCGAAGAGAAATAGTTATAAAGCACTAATTCAATCCACTGAATTTTAATACGTTTAACCTGCTCATCCAAAAACTTGCTGTCAGAAATACCCGATACTTTCAAATCTGACATATTCTTGTCTGACAGACCGGCAAGATAGCTGACAGTAGACTTGCTGCAGTAATCCTGAGCCTTATATTCTGTCTGTTTATATCCCACACCCATTAGCTCCATTCCGGCAACACGCGTTATAAGAGAGTTCGGACACCCATAATATGACTCTCTGGTCCACTTAGCCAGGTATTGATTGATTTTCTCATTACCCCCTTTGGTTACAATAAGGCCATCCTTTTGAGAAACGACAATCTCATCTCCCGGATAAACCTTTATCCAGGAGATTGCATTGTCAAAAAATACCAGGAAAAGCTTGTTGGCGTCCAGCACCTTTTCATTAAGATCAATAACAGTCCGTTTACCGGTAGAACTCCACAGGTTTGCCTTAAAACCATCCTTACCTCTGATCTCGCCTATAAGAAAAGATCCTTGCGAGGGATTGTCAATAACAACTTTCGCACAACCAGTAATATCTTCAGCCCTGCAAAGCGAAGTTGCAAGAAGAACACCGCACAGAAGGTAAATATATAAAAACGTTCTTTTCATGCGGGCCTAAAATGATGATGGAAAAGTCGAATGTGAAATTGTAGGGAAAGTGAACAGTACATCGCCAGCCCTTCCCTTGCCTTCTAGAGTAAGAGCAGGAGTAGTCTCCACATCTCCGGTAGACTTCACGTTATACATTCTCACCTTGTAATTTCCGGAAACTGAAGTTCCAACTACAAAATAGTTAAAAGTCGTGGCAGAGGTCTTTGGAATATGCTTGATAAAAGAGATGGTCTCTCCGGCCGGTATTGAAATACCCAGATCTACATTGGTAGTCCTCTTGGCAGCCACATTTCTCATATAAACCTTCCCCCCGGATACAAAATAGATAATATCCAGACTATGGTTGGAGGTATACATGCTCGCATTGAAGGCTAGGTCGTTAGTGGCCAGCGTATCGTTTGTTATCTTTAGCGAAACACTCGAAGAGCTGTTAAAGCCGTCGACTTTGGATATAAACCTTGTATTTGGATTAGTCTTGTCCTTCATTACCGCAAAGAAATAGGTATCATACAGGCTTCTGCTACCCATATAGAGTATAGTCTTGTTATTGCCGAATGCACTCATCTCTGTCTCAGACTGATTCTTTGCGGGAATCAGTGCACTCCCAAAAGGAGGCACTATGACAAAAGTGCTGGAGGTCTCATCAAAAGAGAGCGGGCCGTAGCTTCCACTGAACGCACTGTATTTAGAGAGATTATATGGAGTATAATTTGCATCAATAGGAAATTCAACGCCGAATTTGCCAGTGTTTGAACTCATTGCATATATTACGAAAGCCATTCCATGGTTGGTTGTCCATAAACCCTGAAAAGTAGCCATGAACATTGTTGGAGAAAAAGGCTCACTGATTTCGTCATAAAACATATCCCCAAAACCATGTTCAATCTTTGCAGTGGAGAGTATTACAGCCATGGCATCCTTATCAGTGACCGGGAACAGAGTCGTGGTATTTACAAACCTACCTGTAGCTACATCATATACTTTATAATTGCTTGCCACTGTAATACAGGACGCGTTACCCTTAAGCTGTCTTCCGTTAACGGCAAGCAATACATTTTCTATCTTGTTGTTGCTTGCATCAAACAAATCCATATCACAAACATCTCCTTCATTCTTAAGGACATACCATCCATTATTAAATTTTGTCACAACATTGAGTGTAGACTTGAAAAAGCCTGTAACTCCGGTTTTCTTGTTTTTAGCCATGAAAACCAGACCATATGTCATGGCTTTTTTTGTAACCAGATAGTTTACCATATCCTTACCTGTTTTTTGAATGGTGTCCATAACAGGCGCATATCCCTGGACATTAGTTTCATAGATAGCATAGTAGTACTCAAATTCTGCCGGTTTGTTTGAAGTGACAGTAGGTGTTATGTTTAATTTGTCCACCAATTGAACGGCTGTATAGCTCTCCTCAATCCCGGTGATAGAAATCACCTCCTTGTCTGCATAATCATAGTTCCCCATATCCTTGAAACATGACGTAAGAGATACTGCAACAAATACATAAATGATAATATTATATACTTTTTTCATATTAAATCATGTTAAAATTTTACTAATTCGCCAAATTCGTCTGTCAATGGGACTCCTGGGTTTGTTGGCACTTTGTTGTAGTCAGATAGCATTTTGGTAAGCTTTGCATTCCAATAATCTATCTCTGCATAGTCCGCTAAAACAGGCGCCAAGAAAATATCGTCCCATTTTTCACCTGTCTGCTTTACCATCCAGTCATGTTTGACATAACTGTACTTACCTAAATAGTAATTTTCAACATATGCAGTCCAACGATTCGGACGGATAAGCCTGTCTGCAATACTTACCTTTCTCCATATTTTAGTTTTCTCACCAAGTTTGAAAAATTCGTTTTCCACAATTTCCAGTTTGAGATAATAGATCTTACTTTTTAAGGTAACATCCCTAAGAATCACAACCGGAACTCTTGTATATGAGGTTCCTGCCTTTACTACATAATCTTTCTGAAGGGAGGCATCGTCAAAAGACTTGAAATGAACACCTGCAACAGCATTTTCTGCCCCAGGAATGGTTACTTGCCTTAATTTAAAAGCCCTGTCCTTATCGGCAACCTTGCCCATTGTGTAAAGGTCAAAGAAGACAGTATCTTGAGTTTTAGAAGCAGGTTCGTATACAAAAGTATAGGACTTAAGAGTATCTGTAAGTTGAGAACTTGTACTGTAAAGGGCATTTCTAGGAGGTCCGAACTGAAGTCTGGCTTCGCCATCGTACAACATGTAGTCGTCATTTGTACAAGATGCCAACATAAAGACCAGACAAAACGATAATATGTAATTTATTTTTGTCATATATTCAAATTTTTTAAAGCTACTGGCTTATTTCTGATTTTGGAAGTGGAACAATATAATTTACCACCATTGAACTGGATGAGAACAAAATATCTGTCCTTGGTGAGTTGTACCTTTTGTACAGATAAAACATCTGACCTTCTGCATAAAACTCTTTACGGAACTCTGTCAGAATATCCTTCTTCAGGGCCGTCGGGTCAACCGGCAACGCTTTGGCCGGAATACCTCTTGTTGAGCGATACTCATCCCACAAAGGCTGCACACCGGAGCCTGTTTCAATTGCAATCATATAGAGTTCACTAAGGCGGATAAGAGGAATTTGTCTGTAATCGGTACTAATGCTTGTAATTGACTGAGGAACCTGATATTTTTTGATTACATGGCAGCTTGTACCGTTTCCAAGAGTAATCAGCTCCCATAGGTTCAGCTCCCTTATATCTGTGCCTGTATTACCAAACATTGTAGTTTTTATACTGGTTATTGTGCTTCCTTTCTTCAAGTTCCCACTAGTAAAATTATTTGTGTATTTTGTATACAGGGCGTAGTCATGAAGGCAGAATATATGCTCGCTAGGCAAAACATAATTCTTTGATCCAAAATCGGCTGATGAACCCAATGTGAACTTTTTCGTTCCGTCAGGATTCTGTGCATTTATAACTGTCATTGCAGCAGCATATGCATCCGCATTGTTCCCGAACCATAGGTTTGCCCTAGCCTGTATAGCTTTTACAGCATAGAAGTTCATCCTTATTATTCTGTATACGAAGTAGTCGCTCACGGCATTCAAGCGTTTATTCTCTGCAACAGTGGCGTTAAGTAAAGGATCAACCTTCTTAAGAATCTCTTCGGCATCTGCAAGGTCTTTCAAAACTGCTGTCTTGTACTCATTATAGGTAACAGGGATATTAATTTCCTTGGAAACTCTGGTTACATAAGGCAGTTTCGCTCCGGCACCATCTGGCATTGTTGGAATTGGGCCGAACATTCTGATAAGATCCAAGTGGACAAAAGCACGTAAGGCAAGGGCCTCTCCTTTGACAATCTCATACATACCCGCTGTCTTGAACACCGATTTATCTGCATCAATTTTTTCAAGGATTGCATTGATATTTGCAATTACGTTATACTGTTTTGCATATATCTCATCAATGACAGCAGTAGCCTTTTCATCTGAATACTTATGAAGGGAGAGTGCCTGTTCTGCCGTAGATGAGTTTACATCCCACAAAGCAGCCATATATTCTATATTGGAAAAGGTTAACCCTCCACCATATAAAGTAGAACTTTTGAGAAGAGTGTATACCCCGGACAGTGCATCTTTGAAACCTTGCTCAGAGGAGAACTGGTTCTGGGTAGGCATCTCTGTTTTTGGATAAACTGTGAGCCAGTCGCTGCAAGAACTTAAAGCCGTCACAATTATGATTCCGTATATTATATTTTTTATTTTCATCTTAAAATCTCCCAATAATTAGAAAGTTATGTTCATAGAAAAGTTGAACTGTCTCGAGAATGGATATGACAAACCACGTTCTCTCTTGACTGTCGATAAGTAGAAGAGGTCAGATGTACCGGCTGTAAACAGAATGTTGTCCACCTTAAGGTTTTTTATCAGACTTCCTGATTTCAACTCATATTGGAGAGTAATATTCTGACAATTTAAAACATTCTCCTTTTGAACAAAGCGAGAAGTTTTGAATGTTGCTGTTGTAACATCAAGACCTTTAAAGGCAGCTATATCGCCAACCTTGCTCCACCTTCCAGTATATACCCTTGAATCTACATTCCAGCGGTAATCTGCATTTTCGACCTTGTCTATAAGAGTGCTGTTGTAAGCATAACCTCCAAATTTATAACCAAAGGATGCATTAAACGTGAATCCCTTATATCTAAACATTGTACTGAACATACCTTTAAGTTTTGGGTCCGTGACACCTGATGCAACTATATCCTTGGCATCCCATACGTAAGTAGGTTCACCAAAACGGTCGATGTATATCTCCTTTCCGTTACTTGGGTCTATACCTGCCGAACGGACAACAAAAATGGTATTTGTAGAGTAGCCCGGTTTGTAGAGAATGTTCGGGTTGGAAACCTTGGCTGTTTCAATCGATTTCTGAGCATCAATCAAAGCCTGGGAAATCTTGACAATTTTATTGTTGTTCTGTACAGCTGCAGCAGTAATATTCCAGAATAATCCTTTCTCAATATTCCTTATTATATAGGCTGTAGCCTTTATTTCAAAACCGTTATTTTTCATTTCACCTATATTCTCTATATAGCTTGTGAAACCATTAGATGCCGGACTGCTTATAGACGAGATAAGATCGGTAGTTTTATCCGAATAGCAATCTAAGGAGAGAGAGTACCTGTTATCTAGGAATTTTACCTCCAGCCCAATGTTGGCATTTGACTTTTGTTGCCACTGCAGGTCTGAGTTTCCAAGGCCTGCTAGTTGAGATGACAGCCAATTGTAGTACTTGTCTCCTGTAAAGTATTTATAAGTTGATATAGCCTGATAAGCGCTGAAGTTCTGAGAACCTGTAGTACCCACAGAACCTCTTAACTTAAGGAAACTTACATATTTGTTCCCTTTAAGGAAAGATTCATTGTGAATGTTCCATCCAAGGCCTGCAGACCAGAAAGGGGCAAAACGCTTGTTTGAGCCATATTGCGAAGAGCCGTCTGTTCTACCGGAAATGTCAATATAATATTTGTTATCGTATGTATAGTTGAAGTTTGCAGTAATACCCATTGACCTTACCTTGCTTTCACTTCCACTCGGTTTTGAATCCTTGGCATATTGAAGAGCCATCGAAATAAAATCAAATTTCTCATTGCTGAAACCTTCGGCCAGGAAACCGTAATTCGTACCACTCTCTTGCCTCATGTTATAGTCAAGACCAGCATAGATCATATTCTTACCAAACTGTTTGTTGTAACTTGCATTTAAACTCCCGTCTACATCAATTCCCTTGCTAATTGAATATGAGTAACTGCCCTTCCTGAACATATCTGCCTCTCCATAATTTGCAAAGGCTGTATGGTTTGCAGGCTTGAATACATCAGCCTCTCCTATATCTTTTGAGACCCCTAATCTTGCCCTGACAGTAAGGCCGTTGATAATCTTCCACTCCAGTGAGAGGTTGTTGGTGATATTTGTAGAATTACTCTTGTCAAATGTATTTAAGGATGCGTTGTAAAGAGGATTTGTAGGTATTGTAGTCCATCTGTTATAATAATCAGTGTTTCCAGAATACCCCATTTGTTTAAGGACGTTCCCGTCTTCGTCATGGGATCTCCAGTAAGGGTTCATTCTGACATATTCGCTAAAGGCTCCGTAGCGTGATTCATTTGTATTGCCCAGACCAATCATCAACATATTAGTGAACTTCACATTCTTAAAAAAATAAGACAAGTTGATTGTACCGTTGAATGTCTTTCTGAAAGACTCTTTCATAACACCTTGAATATCGTTGTACTGAGCCGATGCAGAGTATCTGAAGGATTTGTCACCTCCTTCAATTCTCATATTGTGTTTCTGGCCAACGCCGATTCTCAAAGGTTTTGATAGCCAATATGTATTGACCCCACTATTCACCTCATCCAGCAAATAGTTATAATATCTTTTAAGCGGCCACTCATTTTCTGCCCTGGCAGTCGTGTAAAGGCCAACCCTATACTCAAGAGCCAGCTTATCTGCTGCATTAAGCACATTGTATTCAGTTAAATCCGGGGTCTCGATGCTTATGTCACCCCTGTAGCTTACCCTTAGTTTACCCATTGCAGGCATTTTAGTGGTAATAACTATGACGCCATTTGCGCCACGCGAACCATAGATTGCAGTAGCCGAAGCGTCCTTAAGAATTGTAAGAGACTCAACCTCATTATCATTAAGATCGTAAAGCTTTTTAAGTGTAGTTTCAAAACCATCCAGGACAACCAGCGGAGTATTTATCCCAACCCTTGTTTCATCCTTAAGTTCGGTAACATTCGGCACGCTTGAATTACCCCTTATCTGCAACTCAGGAAGCTTATTAGGGTTAGAGCCGTTCAGATTGTTTTCAATAATGTTTATGGAAGGGTCAAGATTGTGAAGCGACTGTATAAGGTTTCTGCTGCCGTTCTGTATCAACTCCTTGCCACTTATAGTTGATACAGCTCCTGTAAAGTTATCTGCTGTTTTTTTAAAGATACCTGTCACAACTACTTCACCCATCTCCATCGTTCTGCTCTTGAGTATTACACTTTTCATTATTCTCAGCTCGGCCACGGGAATGCTCAATGTCTCATAACCGATATAAGAGAAGATGGCAGTTGCATTTCTCTTATCTGCCGAGACAGAAAAATTATACATACCATTTTCGTCTGTAGAAGCACCGATTTTTGTCTCTCCCTTCAGATATACTGAAACACCCAAAACAGGCAGACCATCTTCATCAAGGACAACACCCGAAAGTCCTATTTTTTCATTATCGATCTTTGTATTAGGCGATAATATAATATTACTGTTCTCAAATTTAAAAATCAGTTTATCTCCAAAAAGATCCTTAAGAATCTTACTCAGCGGTATATCCTTACCAGAATATGTCACTGGAGGAAAATTCTTCAGATGATCTGCATTATAAATAAAATTCAGGCCTGTTTGTTTTTCTATTTCCCTAAGCGCTGAGTTAATTGATTTATTCTTAAAGTCCACGCTGACTTTAAGCTCGTTCTGTGCCGCCAAATAATTCAGCGAGCCGAATAATATAAAGCACACCAGAAGAATACTCCTGACCTGTCGGCCAAAATACCCCCGCTTGCTGTGATTATGTTTATCCGCATAATCTTTGCTACATTTCATAAGCATTGCATAGTTTAGTTAATAAGTTAATATTTAAGTTTTCCTGTTATATCCGGCTCTGTCTAATCAGAAAGATAGACTACGTTTCCCCGTCGCTTATATGTAATTGATGTGGTCATCTGCAAAAGTCTGAAGACCTCATCTAGAGGATTATTTTTAATAGCAACTGCATTAAATCTCAAATCTTTGACCATCTGAGATTTATATTCAACTTCAAAGTTATACCAGCGCTGAAGTATAGTTACAATATCTTCCAGTCTCCTCTCTCTGAACTTAAAAATCCCCATCTTCCATAATGAATAAAATTGTACATCATCTTCAAAGACATCAACATTCATCACTTTATTATTTAATGCTGCACACTGGCCAGCCTGCAGTACGACTGGTTCCTGAGTCCCCCTACCCTGAAGCTTGATACAACCGGAAATAAGTGCTGTAGTCGTCACTGACTCTTCCGGATAGGCTGTTACATTGAATGTCGTTCCAAGAACTCTGATATCCTGTGATTCTGTTGACACAATAAATGGAATAGTGTCTTTGGTCACATCAAAGAATGCCTCTCCCTCAATCCATACTTTTCTCTCTTTCCCAGAGAATTTTAAAGGGAATCTCATTTTTGAATTGGAATTAAGCCAGACTGTTGTCCCATCAGATAGAACAACATTATATACCCCCCCACGAGGAACATTGATGGTAGAAAAATTAGCATCATCAAAGTCCTGCTCACGAGCCAAAAAATCAATGATATTTACCTTAGGTAATATAAGTTCCTTACCATTACTCTTCTGAATCTTTGCTATATTGGAACTAAGCCTTACTTGCTCACCATTAGGTAAATCAATTAGAGCAATTTCTTTTCCAGGAAGTATTGGCTTTTGAAATTTTGGGTTATCGTATATATATAAGATACCGGTTCCCAGTAAAATAGGAAATACTATGATAGCTGAATATTTCAGCAGTCTCTTGAAATTTATTGTTCTGGAGTTTTTCCTGCGGATTGCTTTCTGCTTTTCCTTATAGTAATCTCCACAGTAATGCTTGTAAGTTTCATATAACTCCAAGGCTGTCTCTAAGCTCCCAACTGCTTTTATAAACTCCTCGGCACTGTCTTCACGTACCCATTGTTCGAGAATAAGCTTCTCCTCGTTGCTGATTGTGCCTAATCTCTTTTTTACGATTAAATCAATAATTTCTTCTGTCAACATAATTTTGGTTGTCTATATTCTAAACACCAAACTATGAAAAAATCCTTAGTACTTTTAGAAGTTTTTTATGATTTTATAGCAAATTTTTTATAAAGCAGTAGTAAGCAAGAATATACAGCCATAAAATAAGCATGTGCTTACGAAGCAGTTTAAACGCCATATACATATGGGCCTTTACGGTATTTAAAGGCATACCCATCTCTTCTGATACAGAAGAATATTTTTTTTCCTCCAGATAGATATTTTTCAGCACTTCAAGTGTTTTGGGAGGTAACTTATCCAATGCTAAAAATAGCGACCTCAACCTTTCATACTCCTCCAAGACATCTTCCTTGACCTCTATTTCCGGGGAGATGCTCAATTGAACACTCTCAATATCAACTCCAACTTTACTGCGTTTCCTGAAATTTACGGCTCTGTTATGCACACAAGTAAAAAGATATGCCTTACTGTATTGCCTGGATGACTCTTTTTCCCAAAGAGAAAGAAATGTCTCTTGAACAATATCTTCGGCAACTGCATAGGAATTCACAAATCGCTTTGCATATATGACTAATACGGAAAAGTACTTGTCAAATAACAAATCCAGAGATTCTTCAGTTGTAAATGTCATATAAAAAGAGTGATATTGCCATGCAAATGTATATTACAAATTATAAATAATAACAAAAAAAAAGGAGACCTATAACAGATCTCCCTAATTCTAAGCTTTTTCTACGTTCCTAACGCCTCAGCTACCACCTATGCCTCTGCGGTCACTTTTGGCATTACTGACACAAATGACTTGTTGTCTGCTTTCTTGCGGAAAACAACAACTCCATCTATCAAAGCATAAAGTGTGTGGTCCTTACCTATACCTACATTATTGCCCGGGCAATGAACCGTTCCTCTCTGACGAACAAGTATCATACCTGCCTTAGCGATTTGTCCACCGAACAATTTAACGCCTAATCGTTTACTGTGTGATTCGCGGCCGTTCTTTGAACTACCGACACCTTTCTTATGAGCCATAATCTAAAAATTTTTCTCTTTAATAATTAAGCAATCTCCTCGATCTTGATTTGTGTTAAATATTGACGGTGACCGTTTTTCTTATCATAGCCTTTACGCTTGATTTTCTTGAAAACGATAACCTTATCTCCCTTGAGATGTTCAATCACAGTAGCTTTTACAGCTGCACCTGCGATATAAGGAGCACCGACCTTCACAGATCCGTCATTGTCAATAAGTAAAACTTTGTCAAAACTTAAAGAAGCACCCTCCTCTGCTTTGAGGCGGTTAACAAAAATTTTCTTATCCTTCTCTACTTTAAATTGCTGTCCTGCAATGTCTACAATTGCGTACATATATAAATATTAATTATATTTTTGACTGTAAGCGGTTATTTAAATAACTCTTTTTCAATAGCTTAACAATCTTATTTCCTTCAAATTGGGAAGACAAAGATAGAATTAATTCTTTATTAAACAAAACTTTTTTAATTTTGTGTACTTTGGTTTCACCACTTAAATTTCTATGGATTCACCTTTTATTTACAACAAATACGTCTCAGGGAGCAATTTTATTCCAAGGACAGCAGAAATTGACATATTGACAGACCGCATCCGGAAAAAGGAGCACTCACTCATTTATGAGCCACCAAAAAGCGGAAAGCGCTCACTTGTTAAGCAAGTATTCACAAAACTGAATCAGGAATCGTACAAATTCACACTTTGCACAATAAGCCTTTTCAACGTCCGTACTGAGGCAGACCTGCTTAGAAACATCAGAACTTCTCTTGTAAACAGTTTTGCAAATACAGAGTCTGAAGTACTTCAACTTCAGGAAGACCTCATGATAGACCAGATAAGAGAGATGAGCGAGTACAGAGATCTTGTTCTGAACCTTTCCGAGGCCCTCTGCTCCAAGTTCAGCACAAATGTAGTAATGTATTTTCAGGAGTTTCAGGAGATACTTAACTTCAGCACCTACGACGACACTGTTGCTTTGCTGGAAAGAGTGTGGCTGTCACATACTCAGACGACATATCTGATAACGGGCTCTTTTGTCAACGGGATGAAAGAGATATTTGTAAATCACAAGAATTTCTATCGGTTTGCAGAGAGAGTCAAATTACAACTTATAGAAGAGAGATTATTCTCGGAATATATTATACGCAACTTTCTAAAAGCCGGTCGCGTCGTTTCCAAGGAACTTGCTACTCGCCTGTACGATCTCACTGAGGGACATCCTTGGTACACGCAGCAACTTGCTGACATCGCATACGGACACACAAAGGGATTCATGACCGAGGCGATACTTTTGGAATCCTTTGACGAACTTATTGAAACACACGAATACCTTTTTCAGCAGATAACAAGCAGGCTGAGTCTGTACCAGCTTAATTTCCTACGGGCAATCTTGGACGGAGTCACCAAATTCAGTTCCCAGGATGTTCTCACCTCCTATCAGTTCAACTCCTCTGCCAATGTCGTCCGACTAAAAGAGGCACTTCAGAAGAAAGAAATTTTGGAGCAAGATGATGACAACTGGATCTTCCTGGACCCATTGTTTAAAATATGGCTCAAAAAAAATTACTGGGAAATCTAATTCATAATTAGCAAATTACATGAAAAGAGTAGTAGTAGCCGTAACCGGTGCCAGTGGACAGGTATATGCAAAAAAACTGATCGATAGGCTAAGAGAGCATGCTGAATCTTTAACCTGTAATATCCAAGTAGATATCGTGTTCACAGACACCGCAAAGAGTGTCTATGCTGACGAGATTAATGAAATGCTTCCACAGCCTCTGCTGGACAACAGCCAATACTACAACCGCAATGCATCCGGATCCAACTGTGCAGATGTGATGATTATTATCCCATGCACAATGGGAACAGTCGGCCGTATAACAAGTGGAGCAACATCTGATCTCATCTCACGGATAGCCGAAGTGCAACTAAAGGAGAGAAAGAAACTGATAATAGTACCCCGCGAAACCCCATACTCTCTGATCCACCTCCGCAACCTTACAACTCTAACAGAGGCCGGTGCAATAATAGCTCCGGCATCACCATCTTTCTATATGCATCCGGCAAATCTGGACGAACTCACAGATAACTTCGTCAACAGAATCCTCTCATTAGCCGGAATAGAAGAACTTCCCAAGGATGACCGTTGGATGGGCAACATTGACTAAGGCAGATAGCTCAAAACGGCAACCTTACCATCCATCGTGCTTACAAGCAGTTTATTATTTCCTATCGGCTGAATATAATTTATGAGAGCAATGGAGAGATTGTAACTCCAGACAACTGCCCCGTTCTTCTGGTTAAGCGCAAAGATATTCCCCTTATCTGTAGGAATAAATACCAATCCGCCGGCATTGGTGATTGGCGATGGGGCAATTTCATAACCATAGCCTGTATAAGAGCGCCATAACGACTTTGCCTCGCTGGCTTTGGTTGAGAAAGCGATTACCGTATCCTGCATTGTCTTCACATAAATAGCAGACTTATCGGCAGACAGTCCAATAGCTTCGCGCCCGCCATTTGCACTCCACAGCTCTTTTCCGGAGGAGGCATCAAGTGCATAAGTCTTACGTTCTGGGGTGACAAAGAATATTTTTCCGTTTGTTTTTACCGGCCATACAGCTGCAGGAGAGTACATACGGCCTTTTCCGTTGGTCCATTCCCACAAAAGCTTACCGTTTTTAGGATTAAAGGCATAGAGAGTATTAGCCCAGTCACCTATATATACGCCATCATTATCCACCCACGCCTTTGCCTCTACAAAACCTTTTATCTTGTCGAATGTCCATACAATCCTTCCCGTTTCAAGGTCCAGGGCACGGAAGATTCCATCCGAAGACCCTACATACACTATACCTTTATATATTGTTGGCGAAGCAAGAACGGACTTCTCCGCTTTGACTTTCCAGACAAGCTTACCATGACGGACATCCAGGCAATAGATGTTATCATCGCTGCTACCAACAACAAGTAAGCCCTTATCAATGGCCGGCGTTGAGAAAATCTTACCACTTGTTGCATATGACCAACGTAATTTCCCGGAAACGGCATCAAGAGCCTTAACCACACCTGCAGTGTTTGCATAATATACTACATCCTTCGCCAATATAGCAGCTGTTCCAATGTCTGAATTGTCCTGGACCTCCCATACAACCTTAACTGGACCCGAAGAATCAGTCGGTTTAACCGTCAAGCTCTCAGTCAATTTGGATGGCACAATGGGTAATGAGTACCAAGGATCCTTGGTTACGCCATTCATCCTCTCCTGAAAAGTTATCTTCCCGTCAGAAATTGTTATCAAATTGTAACCTGCTCCAGCCCTGCCTGCCCGGAGATTGGATCGACCCATAACCTCCCGTACACCAAGGTTTTTCAAGACACTATTATTGTGTCCGTGACCACAAAGAGCAACCTGAATGTTTGTCCTGGCAAGAAAATCAAGAACAGTTTGATAGCCAAGCATAGAATCATCCAACGGATAGTGATTTACAAAAACAACAGGACGTTCCTTTGGCAGTGCCTTTGTAAGTGAATCCAACCACACAATGCTCTCCCGTGGCACTAAAGCCGGCGCCATACGCATGTTTGGACCGGAGTTACATCCAATAAACTGGACCCCACCCACTTCAAAATTAAAATGTTCATATCCAAAAACCTTGGCAAAGGTATTACAGCCACTTTCGCTCCATTTTGCATCATGGTTGCCGGCAACAATATAATAAGGTATTGATAATTCGTCTATTATTGACTTGGCCAGGCGAATCTCACTGTCACTTCCAAATTCTGTGATATCACCGGCAAAGATCACAAAATCCACATCTTTCAAATTGTTAATATCTTGAACGGATTGCCTCAGGTCATCCACACTTGTGCTTCCTACCGATACATGAGTATCGGCAAGGTAGGCAAACTTAATTACACTCTTGGACTCATTTTGCGCAAAAACTGAAAATGAGCAAATTAAAGTCACAGAAAACAGTAAAAAAAACCTCTTTTTTATCATAACATTTTAACTTATAAAGTACACAAATATAAATTTTTTAATTAAATTTGTGTAATGAAAAACTTTAAGTCGGTGTCTCCTACCTTGGGACTCACCGACATTCTGTGTGC
>CAZHLJ010000004.1:0-256221 GCA_964533215.1 uncultured Muribaculaceae bacterium | reverse complement strand
CGCCTTTGTTTTTTAGTGAAGTTACCTACTCACGGATGGCCTTGATTCCGGGCAGCTCAATACCTTCAAGATACTCCAGCATGGCACCACCACCGGTAGATACATAGCTTACTTTATCAGCAAAACCCATCTGAGTCACAGCAGCAACAGAATCGCCCCCACCAACAAGAGTAAAGACACCATCCTTGGTGACATCAGCCAGCATAGTCGCAATCTTCTTTGTTCCATAAGAGAACTTCTCCATCTCAAACACACCTACAGGACCATTCCATAGAATAGTCTTGGATGCACGAAGAATCTTTTCCCACTCCTTTAGAGCAGACTCCGAAGCATCCATTCCCTCCCAACCATCAGGGATAGCGTTGTTCGGACAAACCTTGGTATTTGCATCATTGCTGAAATCATCAGCAATCACAACGTCACCGTTATAATACAAATTGACATTCTTAGCCTTAGCCTTCTCAATGATAGAAAGAGCAACATCAAGCTGATCATCCTCGCAGAGAGACTTGCCGATCTTGCCGCCCGTTGCTTTAACGAATGTATATGCCATACCGCCACCGATGATCATATTGTCAACAACGTCAAACAGCTTCTCTATGATGCCTATCTTTGATGATACTTTTGCACCACCTATTATTGCGGTTACAGGGTGAACAGGAGATTTAAGCACCTTATCTATGGCGATAATCTCATTCTCCATTACATAGCCGAACATCTTGTCGTCAGGGAAATACTTGGCAATCAAAGCTGTGGAAGCATGAGCACGGTGAGCAGTACCGAAAGCATCATTGATGTAGCAGTCTGCATATGAGGCAAGCTTCTTTGTGAACTCTTTCTGTTTCTCTTTCATGTCGGCCTTGGCAGCTTTCTTGACCTCCTCAGTGACATCATCGGCAAGGTCACGAGGTTTTCCCTCCTCCTCTGCATAGAAACGAAGATTTTCCAGGAGTAGCACCTCACCAGGCTTCAAAGTCTTTGAGAGCTCGGCAGCCTCTTCTCCCATACAGTCAGGAGCGAATTTGATCTTAGTGCCAAGCTTCTCTTCAATAGCTGGAATTATATGTTTTAGAGAATATTTGTTAGTCGGTCCTTTCGGCCTTCCAAGGTGCGACATAACTATAAGCGAACCTCCGCCTGCGAGCACCTTCTTAAGTGTTGGTATAGCAGCGCGGATCCTTGTATCATCTGTAATCTGAAACGATTCATTCAAAGGAACATTAAAATCTACACGTACAATTGCTCTTTTGCCGGAGAAATCGTAATTATCAATCTTTTGCATAGGTTATATTATTTAGTTGATTCTCTTTTGTAGGGGCAAATTTAGAAATATTCTTAGAAAAATTGCTACCTTCGGGCCGATATAAAGTTAAAGAATTATAAATTGTTACTATGCTGCTTGAGTACCCTGTTAAATGGAATGATTATGAATTGATAGATTCGGGCGATTTTGAAAAGCTCGAACGCTTTGGGGGGTATTATCTGATAAGACCTGAACCAAAAGCTCTTTGGAATAAAACGCTGTCTAACAAGGAGTGGCTGGAGATGGCTCATACAAAATTCACTACAGGTGCAGGTTTTGGAAAAGCCGGTAAGGAGGATTCCGGAACATGGCATATGCTCAAGAAGATGGATGAGCAGTGGGTGATTGCATACAACAGGGCAGAATTCTCTTTCAAATTGAGACTTGGCCTTACATCTTTCAAGCATGTTGGAGTTTTCCCTGAACAGGCTCCTAACTGGGACTACATATATGCTAAAACGAGGGAGATTGTAAACGCCAATCCGACCCCGGGCAAGAAACCTAGAGTCCTGAACCTTTTCGCGTACACAGGAGCAGCAAGTCTGGCTGCCAATTGTGGCGGAGCAGAGGTGACTCATCTTGATTCTGTGAAACAGGTGGTAAACTGGGCAAGGGTGAACATGGAGATAAGCAAGCTCGACAATATCCGTTGGGTGATAGAGGATGCTCTCAAGTTTGTCAAGAGAGAGGCCAGGAGAGGAAATCTTTATCACGGAATAATTCTGGACCCTCCTGCATACGGACATGGCCCGGATGGGGAGAGATGGAAGCTGGATGAGCTTCTGTTCGAACTTCTCTCCGAGGTTTCAAAAATCCTTGCACCAAAGGACAGTTTCCTTGTCCTGAATCTATATTCCAATGGTTACTCGGCTGTGTTGGCTGACACCTTGGTAAAAACATCATTTAAGCTTAATAATACCGGTAAAAAAAGTGCCGAACAGGTCGGTAAGGAGATGGAGCTCAAATTCGGAGAGCTCGTGCTTAAGGATAAGTTTGACAAAGCCTTACCGCTCAGTGTCTTTACCCGTCTAAAAAGATAATCTATGAATACTCTTCTCTCCATTACCTGGCATCCGAATCCCGACATTTTTTCGATAGGTTCTCTTCACATAAGGTACTATAGTATACTTTTCGTATCGGGATTCATAATAGGTTTTTACATTTTCCAGTGGTTCTTCAAAAGAGAGAAACTACCTCTGGACATTCTGGATGTATTGCTTTATACCTTGCTTGGTTCTGCAGTCATTGGTGCAAGATTTGGCCACTGTTTTTTCTATGAGCCTGACTATTATCTGGCTCATCCCTTAGAGATTATAAAAGTGTGGCACGGAGGTCTTGCCAGTCACGGAGGTGCAATAGCCATTCTTCTGGCTATGTGGTGGTTCGTAAGGAAATATGGCAAGAAATTCAGGTTCGACTTTCTATGGCTGATGGACAGAATAGGCATTGCAACTGCACTTGCCGGCTGTCTGATAAGACTTGGTAACCTGATGAATTCTGAAATTTACGGCAATCCTACAGATCTGCCATGGGGCTTCATATTTACGCTTCGGGGAGAGACTCTCCCAAAACACCCGACACAGCTTTACGAGGCACTTTCGTATCTGCTGCTTTTTGTCATTCTAATTCTGATGTACCGCAATTTTCTCCCAAAACTCAAGAGAGGAACCCTTTTTGGGCTGTTTTTGATAGGCATCTTTGCTTCGCGCTTTTTTATCGAGTTTGTCAAGGAGCCGCAGGTTGCCTTCGAACAAGGTATGTCTCTCAATATGGGGCAACTGCTTAGCATTCCTTTTGTACTAGGAGGCCTGGCTCTTGTAATTTACAGCATATATAAGGGGAAACCGGCAGTAATAGAGCCTGAGATGGTGAAGACCCCACCCAAGGCAGGCACGGCAAAAAAATAGTGGGTCTAAGCGATGTCTGTCAATAAATCTTTGTATGCGCTGTTATTAATTATTTCAACAGCCTTCTGATAGTCATTTTTATTTATCTGGATGGTGACGTTTTCCATTGGATTAAACCCAGAATAGACATTTAAAACAGAAGAGGCTGGATTATCTGAAACTAGCAAAGAATAAATCTGAGAATCTTCCAGAACTCTCTGGATATCTTCTGCAATTATTATGTCATCAATTTCAAGCAGAACAGTTAGATCGGTTTTCATTATATTTGATTTTTGTCAATAGCCTCCAAGAGCTTAAGTAAGTATATTTTATACTCCAGATTTACTTTTAGCTTATAAAACCTATAAGTCTCTATCATAAATATCAAAGTAAACAGAATCATTAATCCAGACTTATTCATATCAATCAAATCGCCTAAATTGAAGTATTTAGATACAGATATTGATATTAATAAAGCAGAAAAGGTAATGGATAAAACTTTATAAATCTGATAAAATCTAGTTATATTTTTCTGATGTTTATAAAGGGAGTTAATATCTTCATCCAATAAACCATTCCAGTACACTCTGTTCAAATGATTGGTAAAAGCATTGTCTGTTTTTGCGATTTGCTTTTTAATGTTAAGTTTAATTTCATCCATATTTTGTCTTATTATTTCCATTTTTGTCGACATTATTGTCTCTCCACTCTTTTACTGTAATTCCAAAGATGGCGACATTCAGTAGATCTGCTTTTTACTAGCTTATCGTCCAATTATCCCGAATTCTCCATGCACCCAAATATTCCAACGTATTTTTATTGTTTATCCACTTACCGATTAACCCACTTCCTTTATTGAATCCGCTTGTTAATGAAATAAAGTTATGACTTTTAATCCGGTTTTTATCGGTTTACGTTCAACGGGTGTTTTTGAAAAATCAAATTACATTATAATTTGTATATTGGAAAATACAATTATCTTTGTAAAAAAGATATTGCAATATGGAAAATCTATTTTCAAGATTCAGATACTTGATTCCTAGAACGGAGCTGGACTTTGTAAGATACTTATATTCAAATATAAATTGGGGAAACAGGCTTATTGCTATTGTAGGAGCCCGTGGTGTTGGTAAGACAACGTTGCTGCTCCAGCATATTAAAATGGATTATGATGTAAATTCGTCTGAAGTTCTTTATGCTTCTCTGGATAACTTGTGGTTTGCCAATCACTCCTTGCTGGAACTTGCAGATGAATTCCATAAAAACGGGGGAAAGGCCCTTTTTCTGGATGAGGTTCATAAATACAAAGGATGGTCGAGGGAGATAAAGAATATTTATGACTCTTACCCCGAAATGAAAGTTGTGTTTACAGGATCTTCTATGCTTGACATACACCGTTCTGGAGGAGATTTAAGCCGACGGGCTATAAAATATACACTAAATGGGATGTCTTTTAGGGAGTACCTGGAGTATGAATACGGGATTAAAAGAGCTGTGGTTACACTGGAAGATTTATTGACCAACCACGTAGCTATTGCAACGGATCTTGGTAAAGAGTTCCGGCCTATTGCAGCATTCAAGGAGTTTATTAAGTATGGATATTTTCCATACTATAAAGAAGATAAGGAGGGTTATTATAACCGGCTTTCTGAAACAATCAATACTGTCATAGAGGTAGACTTGCCCGCAGATATTGACATTGAATATCAGACAATAATCAAGATTAAAAAACTCTTTTCAATAATTGCTGCTAGTGTGCCTTTTAAACCCAATATCAGCAAATTGGCCGAACAGGTAGGAACAACAAGGCCGAGCCTGTTGTGTTATCTTGAAGCTTTGAACCGGGCGCATACAATATTGATTCTTGATAAGGAAGCACAAGGCCTCAAAAGATTGGTTAAGCCCGAAAAGATATATCTTGGTAATACTAACTATGCTTATGCCATTTCCGGAGATGGAGCAGATATCGGCAATGTCAGAGAAACATTTTTTTATTCAATGCTGAATGTAACTAATAAGGTTGGCTATTCCGATAAAACGGATTTTATAATTGATGAGAAATATAGTTTTGAAATAGGAGGAAAAGACAAGAGTCAAAAACAATTAGCAGGTTTGAAAAACCCATTTGTGGCCAAAGACAATATTGAAATTGGCATGGGTAATCAAGTTCCGCTGTGGATGTTCGGGTTGTTGTATTGAAGCAGATTTATTCCTCGCGATCCTGAGCCCGTCTCATATCCTTGTCTTTGATAGAGTGACGCTTGTCATATTCGCGCTTACCCTTGGCTAGAGCTATGTTCAGCTTCGCATAGCCGTTCTCGGCGATAAAGAGTCTGGTCGCAATTATAGTAAGCCCCTTTTCACGAGAGCCTCTGAAAAGCTTGCGGAGCTCTTTCTTGGTAAGAAGCAACTTGCGGTCTCTGCGTGGGTCATGCTTGTTGAAAGTTCCCCACCAGTAGTCGGCAATATGTATGTTTTTTGCAAACAGTTCCATCCCCACGAAATAACAGTAAGAATCGGTAAGGGAGGCCTTGCCTGCACGTATGGACTTGATTTCGGTACCTGTTAAAACGATACCGGCAGTGAAGCTCTCAATGAATTCATATTCAAAGGAGGCTCTCTTGTTTTTTATCTCTATTTTACTCTTTGCTTTAGGCATGGGATGCAAAAATAGTGTAAATTTGTGGAATGAACCAAGATTTGATCTGTATATTGGGTCCGACTGCCTCGGGCAAGACTAAATATGCCGTTAAGATGGCGTATGATGTGGGTGGCGAGATTATCTCTGCCGACTCCCGTCAGGTTTATCGAGGGATGGATATTGGTACGGGCAAGGATATTTCGGAATATCATATCAACGGAGTGGATATTCCTTATCATCTGATAGATATTGTGGATGCAGGTACAAAATACAATGTATTTGAATATCAGCGGGATTTCAAAAAAGCTTACATGGATATTGTCGGACGCGGGAGACAACCGATTCTATGCGGTGGGACGGGTATGTATATTGAGTCTGTAACAAAGGGATATTCGTTACCGGAGGTCCCACCCAATCAGATGTTGCGGGAGGAGTTGGAACTTCTTCCTACTGAAGTGCTTGTCTCGCGCCTCGCCGCTCTAAGACCTTTGCACAACAGAACAGATGTAGAGAGCCGTAAGCGGTTGATAAGGGCTCTTGAAATTGCACTCTATCAGCAGGTGAATCCCGTAGAGTATAGCGAGGCGCTTCAATTCAACACCCGCTTTATAGGTATTTCGGTCAGCAGGGAGGTGAGAAATGCAAGGATTGACCAAAGGTTGAAGGATAGACTCGACAACGGCATGGTGGAGGAGGTGAAGGCGCTGCTTGACAGAGGGATAGCACCGGATGACCTTATATACTATGGGTTGGAATATAAATTTGTAACTCTATATCTTATCGGGAAACTTACATACGGGCAGATGGAGGAGCAATTGGCTGTGGCAATACATCAATTTGCCAAAAGGCAGATGACATGGTTCAGAGGAATGGAGAGAAGGGGTGTAAGGATTGAGTGGATTGAGATTTAACCGGCTTAAATTATATAAACTTATATAGATGATTACTTTTATCGTATTTACACTTATCCTTATAGGAGGATATGTTTTTTATGGCAAATTCGTCGAACGTTTTTTCGGAGCCTCTTCCGCGAAACTTACACCGGTTAAAAGACTTGCCGATGGAGTGGATTATGTTGAGCTTAAACCCTGGAGGATCTTTATCATCCAGTTTCTGAACATCGCCGGTCTGGGGCCTATCTTTGGTGCCATAATGGGTGCGGCTTACGGGCCGATGGCCTATATCTGGATTGTTGTTGGATGTATTTTCATGGGGGCTGCTCATGACTATTTTTCCGGTATGCTTTCAATAAGGAATGATGGGAAAAGTTTACCGGACATGGTTGGTAAATATCTTGGAACAAACGTGAAGAAGGTAATGGTAATAGTTACATCCTTTCTGCTGATGGCGGTTGGTGTAGCGTTTGTCAACGGGCCCGCAGATCTGATGTCGGTTCTTACCGGCATGAAAATGACTTTCTGGCTCTACATAATATTCTTATATTACATAATTGCGACCCTTTTACCTATTGATAAGATTATTGGTAAGATATATCCGTTTTTTGGTGCCATACTTTTGTTCATGGCTTTTGGAATTGGTGGCGCAATGCTTTTCAAGAGCTTTGACGGGTCGCTCACAATGCAGGAACTGTCAATTGACTCTTTCCGGAACATGCACTCAAATCCCGGCGTGAATATTCTGATTCCTATGATGTTCGTCGTGATATCATGTGGGGCAATATCGGGGTTCCATGCAACCCAGTCGCCGATGATGGCCAGGTGCATGGCGGATGAAAAATATGGTCGTCCTTGTTTCTACGGAGCAATGATTTGTGAAGGCATTGTGACTCTTATTTGGGCTACTGCTGCTATCTCATATTTCGGCGGTACCGAGGGGCTGAACCTAGCTGCTGACGGGGGTAAGACTCCGGCAATTATTGTAAATGAGATATGTAACTCATGGCTTGGACGCTTTGGCGCCGTAATCGCGATTCTCGGGGTTGTTGTATGCCCGATCACCTCTGGTGATACTGCCTTCAGAGGGTTGAGATTGCTTCTGGGCGATGCTTTCAGATATCCGCAGAAACCTATGAAGAACAGGTTAGTCCTGGCTGTGCCGATGTTCGTAATTGCTTATGTATTGTGTAACCTCGACTTTTCCACTATATGGAAATATGTGGGAATAATCAATCAGGTGCTTGCAACAATAGTTTTGTGGACTGCTGCTGCTTACGCCGTAACTGTCAAGAAGCCTCACTGGATCATGTCAGTTCCTGCCACTTTTCTTACCATGATATGTGTCTCTTATTTTATAGTTGCTCCTAACAAGGCTGGAGGACTTAGTCTGAGTCCTTACTTCGGTAATATAGTCGGGTTAGTTATTGCTGCTTCTGTACTGATATTGTTTTTAAGCAAGTTTGTTAAAAGTAAAGAATAAAAATTTAAGTAAAATAGTAGAATGGAGTTAGGGAAAAAAAATGCACAGATGCTGGCGATGCCGGCAATGATGCTGATATATTTAATTTGCTTTCTCTCTTCGGAGCAGATTAACGCGCAGACAGCAGACCAGATGAAGTATAAAGATGCCAGCGAGCTGATGCTGTTGGGAAAAGGCTTTGATAATACTGATTCTTACTTTACTCGTCTTCCGGTTGATCAGAAGAGTGAGTTCCGTCCTGAGTTATGGAGTCTTGGCAAGAATTCGGCCGGGCTGGCTATAAGGTTCTCGTCCAACAGCACTGCAATATCTGCCAAGTGGACAGTTATGAATAATTTTTCCATGGATCATATGCCATCCACCGGCATAAAAGGGATGGATTTATATACTCTGGAAGATGATGGCCATTGGTATTACATGGGTACAGCCCGGCCCAAAGGCAAGGAGAGCACTGCTGTGTTTGTAAAGAATATGGTTGCAAGGCAGAGGGAATATATTGCTTATCTGCCGCTATATGATGGTGTCGAAAAGGTCTCGATTGGTGTGGATTCTTCTGCTAATATTGGTATGCCGCAGAAAAGCGTTCTGCTGAAAGAGGACAAAGGCAATGCCATTCTTTTCTACGGTACCAGCATTACTCAGGGCGGATGTGCTTCACGTCCTGGCATGGAGTATACTGCAATAGTCGGTAGAAAGTTGCAGAGGGAGACAATCAACCTTGGGTTCTCCGGTAACGGAAGGATGGACAAATCTATGGCAAAGGCAATAATAAAGGTGAATGCAGGGACTGTAGTGTTGGACTGCCTGCCTAACTGCACTGCTCAGATTGTAAGGGATAGTGCATACAACTTCATTCATATGATTCTTGACGCCAAGCCTTCTGTGAAAATCTACATGGTTGAGAATCCCCGTTTCCCTTATCTGAAATTTGACCAGAAGGTCAAGACCGAGCTAGATGAGGAGAATAGTGAATGGAGAAATCTGTACGAAAAGCTAAGAAAAGAAAAGCACAATAACGTATACTATATTCCTGGGAACAAGCTGATAGGTAACGACAATGAGGCCACCGTAGATGGGGTCCACATGACTGACCTCGGCTTCATGCGCTATGCCGACGAGTTTGTGAAGTACTTAAAGTAGTCTTCACACAATTTGCTTTCTCTTAGGAGCTAAGGCTACAAGCACCTGTACTGGAATATCTTAAGGCCAAACTGTTCCGTGATGGCCATTACGTGATCAAAAATATCTGACTGTACATTCTCATAGTAGGTCCAATCCTTGATTCTGGTAAAGAAGTAGAGCTCGATGGCCACTCCTTTTTCGGTTGATTGTAGCTGGCGGACCATGCATGTGAGGTCGTGGTTTACGTCAGGATGGCTTGCCAGATAGTTCTGCAAGTAGGCTCTGAAAACCCCAATGTTTGTCTGACGTTTGCCGTTTACAAGAATGGAGTTGTCTGTATGGTGCTCCTCATTGTATTTTCTCAGATTTTCTTCAGTCCTGTCTATATAATCAGTCAGGTATTGTATCTTGCGGAACTTCTCTATCATTTCCGGGGTGCAGAAGCAGATGCTGGACATGTCGATGCTTATAGATCGTTTTATTCTCCTACCGTCCGACTCCTGCATTCCTCTCCAGTTCTGGAATGAGTCACTTATAAGGGAGTATGGGGGAATGGTGGTTATCGTATTGTCAAAGTTGCGGACCTTGACAGAGTAAAGGCTTATCTCCTCAACATTGCCATCTGCTCCGAATTTTGGGACGGTTATCCAGTCGCCCTTCCGTAGCATATCGTTTGACGAGAGTTGCCAGCCTGCCACGAAGCCAAGAATGCTGTCCTTGAATATGAGCAATATCACTGCGGCAAATGCTCCCAAGCTAGCAAAAAGAGTGGTCAGCGAAGTATTTATCAAAATACTCAGAATAGCAATTCCTCCAACAAAATAGGCAATTACAGAAATCACCTGGAATATTACTTTGACTGGTTTCTGGGAGTAACTTTGTGATTCACTGTAAAACTGAGTCATCGACTCTCCTGCAGCATGAATTGCTCTTATTATTTGAATGACAATGAATATAAGGGTTGCCTTTCTAAATATTATCACCCAAAGAGCAGAGTTGATTGCGATAGGGGCACATAAGTAAAATACGATTCCCGGTAATATGTGGATCATATACCTGAATACGTTCTTCTCCATCATAATGTCGTCAAGGTTGGACTTGGTCATTTTTGCCAAATGCATGACGACCCTATGGATGATATATCTTCCTATCAGGTCTGTAATGTAGACTATTAAAAAAAGTAAACTGACACTAATGATCTCATCCAGCCATGAGGCAAATTCCTGAGAGACCCCGTAGTTTACAAGAAGCTTATTTATAGCATCTACCACTCCAAAAAGCGCTGTTGCGTTAGTAGTAATTTGATTTTCGATCATGGTTGTATTCCATATTAAAGTACGAAGTTAAGGAAAACACACGATTTGTCCAAGTCGTTCGGGGCAACTGACAGTAATTCAGCATATTAATGCAAATAGCCAATAACGATTAAATTGCTGATTATCTGATTGATGCTACGAATGACTTGGACAGATAAAAACAAATACCTACATTTACCACGCTTTAAGTAACTCATTATATGAAAAATATATTCAAAATAGCTATTGTTTTCCTGCTATTTATTTACACCTCCGAGACTATATATTCTCAGAGGCCAGACAGGGGCGAAAAACAAATTACACCACAGACCATTAAGGAGTATGTGGATTTCCTGGCGTCAGATTCTCTCAAAGGCAGAAAGACACCAAGCAAGGAGTTGGATATGGCTGCAGAGTACATAGCGGCTCATTTCGAAAAATATGGCCTGCAGAAAGTAGCGGGGAGTTACTTTCAGCCAATTGCCTTTTGCACGCAAAACCTGGACATTAAGAATACTCTATTAAAGATAGGCGGACGTGATTTTCAGCTAAAGACAGATTATATCCCATTTGGAGTCTCTGATGATATGAATCCCGGCAGACCAGTAAATGCAGATATAGTATTTGTGGGTTATGGTATTACGGCTCCTGAATATAACTATGATGACTATGCCGGAGTGGATGTTAAAGGTAAAATTGTTCTGGTTCTCAAGCATGAGCCCGGAGAGAATGACTCGGCATCCGTTTTTCAAGGGGTCAAAGAGACAAGACACTCTCTTCTTACAAACAAAGTAAAAAATGCAAAGATACACGGAGCTGTTGGAGTGCTTCTAATGACAGACCCGCTGAACCATATGATGTTAAAACCTCAAGGTTATTCCTGGCCTAGTCTTTCTAAATTTTTCTCTCAGGATAAGGATAATCTTCCTTTTGTTCTGGATGAAAGGGACAGCAGTGCCCTTACTGTCGTTCAGGTAGGAGAGGGTGTAATAGATCATCTTTTTGGAAGTGTAGACTCACTTAAAACAATTCAGGAGTCTATTGACCATACTTTGAAACCAAACTCATTTGCAATAAAAGAAAGCAACTGCCATTTGTCCGTAAAGCTTATTATAAACCGCACCTATGCAAGTAATGTGGTTGGTTACATCAGAGGATCCGACAGCAGGTTAAGAGACGAAATTATAGTCATAGGCGGACACTATGACCATGTAGGTGTGAATAGGACACATAGAGAGGGCGAAGATTATATCTATAACGGAGCAGATGACAACGCCTCTGGTACTGCCGGAGTGATGACCGTTGCCAAAGCCCTGTCAGTCCAAAGGAAAGCCCCACGCCGTAGTATTCTTTTCATTCTCTTTGCTGGTGAGGAGATGGGACTAGTAGGATCTTCATATTATTGCAGTCATCCGCTTTTGCCTCTGGATAAGACGGTAGCAATGCTAAACCTGGATATGATAAGCCGGAATGGAAAAGATACTCTCCAGATTGAGGGGGCTGATGTAAACCCTGATATAGCGGCAATAATGTTAAAGGAGAATGAGAAGATAGGATTGAAATATATACCGACAGGGGATGAATTTTCCGGGAGTAGTGACCACCATAGCTTTTTCATAAAGGGAATCTCTTCCGTGGATGTTTTCGCAGGACTTCACAAAGATTATCATACTGTTCTGGACAATCCAGACAGAATAGACCATAATAAGGCAGCAAGGATAACTCGTCTGGTATACAGGACTGTCAGGATTATGGCAAACGAGGATAAACGATATAAGATAATAAGCAAATAATCAATAATTTAATATAAGATTACTATGAAAAAGTTATTTTCCACAATGTCCATATTTTTAACATTATCTATTTTCTGCGCAGCCCTCTATGGCCAGGAGTCTGCAATGCTCAAGTATAATTTCAAGGAAGGTAAGACATTCCGCACAACTACAACAGTTACCACTTCTACCGTCCAGTCTATGATGGGACAGGAGATGAAGGTACTTGCAGATGTCTCTCTATCGTCGGATTTAAAGTTTATCAAGGTTGACAACCAGGGAAATGCCACATCTTTGATTTCCGTGCAAGGTTCTTCGTCTGTGACTGTGCCTACCGGTGGGGAGCCAATGGTAAAGAAAGAGGATTTTAAGAATAATAATATCTCTGTTGTATTCTCCCCGGATGGCAAATCTATATCTGAAAAACTGATTGACAGTGAAGGAAAGGATGCATCCACTGTAAAAAATTACATAAAACTGACACAACTGCCAAAAAGGATTGTAAAATCCGGCGAAATATGGCAGGATAAACAGGTTGACACCATCTCTTCTCCTGAAGGAGGTGCCAATCCTATCACTTTCATGACAACAGCAACTGATACAAAATATACTTTTGTAGGCAAGGAACAGAAAGATGGTAAGGAGCTTTACAGAATTTCCTATACAGGAACTCTTGACATAGCCGGTAAGGGAAATCAGATGGGAATGGATTTGGTTATGGAAGGATCAGGCGTTACCAAAGGCTTCTTTTATTTCGATCCGGCTCTCTCCATAGTGGTTTATAATGATGGCGTTACTGAGATGAATACTACGATTTCTGTGACAGGACAACAGAACATGACTATTCCAATGACACAGAGTGTAAAGGTAGTGGCTAAAACCGAAGCCATTTAGATAAGGCATAACTTAGCAGAAAAATTAAATATTGAGACCTGTCAGAAGCAATTTTGACAGGTCTCAGTATTTTTTGCAAAAGAACCTGACATAATGTTGGATGGAACAGTTATTGCAACATTGAATTACCTCACTAAAATTTGCGGGTTAAGAATTATGATTACTAAAACCAGAGAATGCTTGCTTGTGCTTATTTGCCTTTTTATAGGCATCTCTCATGTAAATGGGCAGCAGGTAAAAAAAACTGTTTTAAAAGGAATTGTAGTTGATGGTCAGACAAATAGTCCTATTCCGGCTGCTGCTGTTGTAGTTGAGAGTACGACAAACGGAGTTACAGAAGGGACGACAACTGATTCGGAAGGGAACTTTTTATTATCTACAAATATCCCAAACCCAAGTCTGAGAGTATCCCGTGTGGGCTATGAAACAGAGATTGTTAAGATATTCAATGGTTCTACAGATTTAATCAAAGTAAGCCTTACATCTTCCCTTACAGAACTTGACGAAGTGGTGGTAAAAGCACGGAAAGTAAGATACAGAAACAAGAACAATCCAGCCGTATCATTGATAGACAGCGTTATTGCCAACAAGGATAACAACAGGAATGAAAATTTCGATTTCCTTAAGTATGGGAAATACGATAAGGTGCAGTTTGCTATAAGCAATATCTCTGAATCTGTCAAAAAGAGCAAGGCTCTTAAAAAGTTCAGGTTTGTATTTGATAACATAGATACAACAAAACAGCCAGGTAAAGAGGTGCTTCCACTCTATATCAAGGAGACAATCTCGGACTGTTACTACAGGAAATCACCAAAAGCATCAAAAGAGATAATTCTGGCAGACAAAATGGTGGATTTCAAAGGCTATCTTAGTAATGAGGGCATCACTGCCTATTTAAGGTATCTCTATCAGAATATAAATATTTACGACAACAACGTAATCTTTCTCACAAACCAGTTTTTAAGTCCGATAGCAAAGTCTGCTCCTATCTTTTACAGATATTACATAGTCGATACTGTTGATATAGCTGATATTAAGTGTGCCAGGCTGTTTTTTACTCCAAGAAACAAGACTGACATGCTTTTCCAAGGATATATGTTCATAACGCTTGATGGCTCTTATGCATTAAGAAAAATTGACATGGGTGTAAATAAGAATATCAATCTTAACTGGGTGAAGGACGTAAAGATAGCCCAGGAGTTTGAAAACACTCTTCAGCAAGGCTGGGTACTTACCAACGACGAGTTTTCTGTTGACTTTGGATTCAACCAGAATGGTCTGGGGATTTTCGGGCAAAGGAGTGTAACATACAAAAATTATGAGATAAATAAAGAGATAAACGATAATCTCTTTAGCTCATCTTCCCCAAAGCTTGATGAGGTTCAGAAGTCTGATGCCTATTGGGAGGAAAACAGATTTGTCCAGCTTACACAATCCGAGCAGGGAATATACAGCACAATGGATAGTCTGCAACAGGTGCCGGCTTTCAAACGTACAATGGATGCCTTTAGAATTGCAATTGCGGGTTTTCACGACTTCGGACCTTTTGAAATAGGTCCTATCGCCACATTCTATAGTTATAATCAGATAGAGGGTACAAGGATAAAATTTGGTGGGCGTACTACTCCAAAGCTAAACAAGAAATTAATTTTCGATGGCTACCTGGCATACGGATTTAAAGATAAGAAATATAAGTACAACATTGGGGCAAGCTATTCATTCACAGATAAGACAGTATACGATTTCCCGGTAAAAAGCCTTAAGCTGAACTATCAGCAGGATACTAAAATCCCAGGTCAGGAGCTCTATTTTGTGCAGGAGGGCAATGCTTTGATGTCTGTCAAAAGGGGTGTGGATGACAAGCTTTTTTATAACAGGACCTTCAAGGCTGAATATCTGAATGAATTCGAAAATCATTTCTCCTATGCACTTGGCTACAATTATACGCGTCAGTCACCGGGAGGCTCACTGAAATTCAGTCCTATTGACATTTCGGAGGTCAGCCTGAACTTACGTTATGCCCCGCATGAAAAATTCTATCAAGGGAAAATGTTCAGAGATCCTGTAACCAGCAAATATCCGGTGTTGCAATTTAAATTTACAAATGGATCCAAGCTGATTGGCAACGACTATAACTACAGTTCCTTCAAATTAAGCATCTCCAAGAAATTCTTCCCTGCGCTGATTGGTTATACTGCGGTTACCTGGGAAGCAGGAAAGCTTTTAGGAGAGGTTCCCTACCCTCTGCTGACTATACACAATGCCAATCAGACATATTATTATCAGTCTATAGCATATAACTTGATGAATTTCCTTGAGTTCGTCAGTGACCAATACACTTCACTTAACGTAGACCACTGTTTTAATGGATTTATATTCAACAAGCTTCCGCTGATAAAAAAACTTAGCCTGAGGGAAATCGTTACATGTAAGGTTTTGTATGGTGGTCTGAGCAAATCGAATAATCCTGACTTCAATTCAGACCTGATGAAGTTTCCTGTTGACAAATACGGAAACCCAACTACATTTGCCCTTGGAGGCAAGCCTTATGTTGAGGTAGGTTTTGGAATTTCAAATATATTCAGGTTTATCAGGATTGACTTTGTCCAAAGGCTTACCTATCTGGATCACCCCAATGTGTCAAAGACTGGAGTTCGTATGATGTTCAAGTTTGATATTTGATTCCAGGTACTGGGCTATCTCTGACTCACTTATCTTACGTTTTAGAATTATTCCTTTTGAGTCTACCAGTACATACTGTGGGACATAGGTGACAAGATAAAGGTCGCGTGAAACTGAATTCCAATGTCTTACGTCGGAAAAGTGCAGCCATGGCAATCCATCCTCTTCTATTGCCTCAATCCACTTGTCGCGAGAACTGTCGAAAGATACAGCGAATATCTCCAGTCCTTTGCTATGATATTTTGCATATATATCCTTTATGTAGGGATGTGCTTTCCTGCAAGGTGCACACCAGCTTGCCCAGAAATCTAGCAGGGTTATTGTGTTGGCTTTGTAGACATCGGAAAATTTAGTGATTTTTCCTTCTCTGTCAGGGATTGAAAAATCCGGGGCTTTCATTCCCGGCTGAATAAGCTTCATCTGTTCTATCGCTTTGAGAATTGCCTTTACATCTTCATTTTCGGTATAGCGGGGATCTGACTGGAAAATGGCGAGCCGTCTCGATGCCTCTTCAAATGAAAGTTGGTCAACACTTCCAAGGATATTCTTAAGTGTAAAATAGGAAGAAGGATATTCATCCATAAGTTTGAATCGATATTCCTTTACCTCAGCTTTAATTTTGTTGAAGATGTCAAGAATCTCATCCTTCCTCTTTTGAGGAGTTTCTGGATTTTGATATTCAGCATTCAGTGCGTCGAATTTGTATTTCACCCCGATTTCCATCTCCTTTTCAGCCTCTTTGGAAAACAACGCCTGATTTTCACCACCTTCTATCTTGATGTCTTTCATGTTACGGTCCAGGGAGGCTTCCAGGCTGAATCTGTCGTTTTCCAGAAATATCTGTGCAAAAGCACGAGAACCTTCTACCATTATGTAGTATAGATCTGGAGTTGCTACTTTTCCTGAAAAAGTGAATTTTCCGTTGATGATTTTGGTTGTATCTGCATAGGACATATCTCCGTTAAAGAGGTAGATTGTGCCGGAATCTACAGGTGCTTTATTGTTTGAAATATAGCCTTTCAATACAAAACTGTCTCTGGATGTACATCCAAAGAGAGAAAGAAGGAATAAACACAAAACCGGATTTTTCATCAAATATATTATGGTTTATTATAACTGTCTAACCCATCCTGCAGGAATTTGATATAGGCATCAACATTCTGGTCGTATGCTCTTGGTTTTGTCAGCAGATAACCATTATTGTCTACAAGTACATAGAATGGCTGAGCGTTGGCCCCAAACTTAATCCTTTGCAGAAAACTCCATTTGTCACCTAATGTACGAAGTTTTCTCTCAATTCCGTTCTCGTAGATTGAAATCTGTTTATCCAATGGTGTCTTATTATCTACAAACAAAGCGATTAAAATGTAATCCTCATTAATGATTTTGCTCACTTTAGGATCGGTCCACACGGCAGATTCCATTTTTCTGCAGTTTACACAGCCATAACCGGTAAAATCCAGCATTACAGGTTTTCCTACAGTGGCGGCATACTCCATCCCTTTGTCGTAATCTTCGAATTTTGCATGTACGTCATTATGGTAAATGTTCCATGTCTGAGTATACATAGGTGGTGCAAATGCGCTGACTAAGGTGCATGGAGCTCCCCACAAGCCGGGAATCATGTATGCGGCAAATACGAATGAAACGATACCCATAATTTTGCGTATCACCGAAATTTTTGTTCGTTTGACTTCGTTCTTCATTCGGATAATGCCAAGAAGATATAGACCTAATAACAAGGCAAGCAGTATCCATATCATCAGGAACGCCTCTCTGTCCAGAATACCCCATCCGTAAGCAAGGTCTGCAACCGAAAGGAATTTGAAGGCAAAAGCAAACTCTATGAAGCCAAGTATGACTTTAAAGGAGGTCATCCATCCTCCGGATTTAGGAGCAGAATTCAGCCATGATGGGAATAGTGCAAAAATGGTAAAAGGCAAGGCTAAAGCGAGTGCAAAACCGAACATCCCAATTGCAGGACCTAATATGTTTCCAACTGTTGAAACCTCCACCAAAAGAAATCCAATTATAGGTCCAGTGCAGGAGAATGAAACCAGGGAAAGAGTGAATGCCATAAGGAAAATGCTCAGAATTCCGGTACTCCTCTCTGCTTTGCTGTCTACAGCGGTACTCCAGCGAGCGGGAAGTGTGATCTCGAAAAGGCCGAAGAATGACAGAGCAAAAAGAATCAAAAGGAAGAAAAACAATAAATTGAAAAAAGCATTGGTGGCTAATGCGTTAAGAGTGCTTGCGCCAAAAATGAATGTTATTGCAAGCCCTAGTGACAGATAAATCACTACTATTGATACTCCGTAGATCCAAGCTTCACGGATTCCTTTTTTCCGGGTGCTGTTCCGCTTCAGAAAAAAACTGACAGTCATTGGTATAATTGGCCACACGCAAGGGGTCAGAAGAGCAAGTAACCCACCAAGGAACCCCATGGCAAAGATGTAGAGCCAGGTATGATCGGTTGTGACGGATTCTTCGCCATTCATATATAGGTCGTCAATCACCGGCTTCCAGTATTTCCCGAAACCTGCCTTTTCCAGATCTGTCGTGCCAGAACCCTTAGCATCCGGCATAATGCCGACATCGGCCGGATTCACGGCTTTGCCTATAAAGGTAAATGGCACCTGAGTAGGAGGAAGGCAATTTTCATTATTACAGGCGCCGAATGTAAGATAGCCTTTTATTATATAGTTTTCAGGCTCAGTTATCTTTATCTTCTGGACAAAAGTAGCCCGTTTTTCAAAGAAGCGGAGCTTAAGGTCAAATACATTGTCATACTCCTCCACCTCGCCCGACCCGGGTGTAAGCTTGCCTATAAGCTCAGCACCTTTCAATGAGTCTAATGAAATAGCTGCAGATGTCGGCCCTTTTGAAGGCAGGTCTGTGGAATATATGTGCCACCCCGTGGTTGCTACACCTGTTAAAACCAACTCTCCGTCTCCAGAAGGTGTGGAACTAAACGTTGTTTTGAATTTTACCGGGTCCTTTATTTGTGCGCTAAGAGAAAAACACAATATGAGAAATGAAAAAGATAGAATTAGATATTTTTTCATCTGATATTCAAGATTATTGTCTTTTCATAATAAGAAAATGCTCCTTGCTGGATATAGACTCTCCGGCAAGGAGACAAATTCTCAGAAACTAAGATCCCTTTTATGGAAAAAGAGTCGCAAGTTTTTTCAAAAGAGCTTCACCACGAAGGTTCTCCTCTACAACAACACCTTTTTCATCTACAAGATATGTAGATGGAATGAGCTTTATGTTATAAGTTCCGGCAATGTCGTTTCTGTCAAGAAAATTTGGCCATGAGAGTTTCTCCTCGTCAAGAGCCTTTTTCCAGTCTTGTTCACTCTTGTCTGTTGATATGCTCACAATCTGGAACCCTTTGGAAGAAAACATTTCGTAAGCCTTCTTGAAGTTTGGCATCTCATTCCTGCATGGTTTGCACCATGAGGCCCAGAAATCCACCAACGTATACTTGCTGTTCTTGAATAACGAGGCAGAGGTTATTGTCTCTCCCTTGTCGTTAGTTACAGTAAATGAAGGAGCCTGCTTCCCTTTGAAACCGACAGGAAACAATTCACTGTTGACCAGTTGCCCGTAGTAGCTGTTCTTTGCCACGTCAGAAAATTTTTCCCAAATCTCTTTCTGCTCTTTTGAGAAATAACTCATCTGGTCCATCATAAGGAAAGGACCCCACCAAGAGTCGGCATTATCAAGAAACATCTTGTTCATAGTGGAGTCGACAGTGTTAAAGAAGTTTTTCTCATCCTGTTCGAATTTTTTCCATGATTCCGACTTGTAAAGATTCTGCAGTAACTTCTGATCGTTGGCTTTGCGGGCAGCAAAAACCGAATCACAAATTGCCTTTCCTGTTGCATGGTACTCCTCATAAAGATCATTCAGACGCTCTCTTACTGCGGTTTTCTCTTTATAGATGAGATGAGATGGGCTGCCTTCAACGGTTAGGTCATCAAAACTATACATAATACGTCCGTCCTGTTCCTTTGATGAAGCTTTGGCAGTAAGCTTCATTTTGCCAGGCTCTGCCATAACAGAAAGAGATCCGTATGTATTGTCGGCAATGACTGTTATGTAGAATAGTCTTGGTTCCACTAGGTCTTTTCCTTCAAGTGTGAACTTGCCGTTTTCAACTGTGGCTGTATCAATGCCTTTTTCGTTCTTATGAGTAGCTCCTGGTTTCAATTCCAATACAGTTCCATCCTTTAGTCCCTGAATCTCTCCGGTTATTGTGAAGCCTGGTCCGGAAGATTTACATGAAATCACCGCAACGAGGGCGACAAGTGAAAATATGTACTTTAAATTTTTAATCATATCAATTAAAATTATGCTTTTATTGTCATGCTCTTGATTTTGCCAAACCCTGTGGTGATAGATGGATTTGACAGTTCCGGTGCAAACATTGGAGTCCAGAATGTGTTAATTGCACCTGATGTCGGATCTATTTCATATTCTCGTAGGCTACCGACATTTGTCGATGAGTTCCAGATTGCAATCCATAATACACATCCTGCTGTAGGGAAACCACCGGATGGCATCTGATAAAGACAGGTGACCTCTTCGTTAGCGCTGCATTTGTATATATCCAGCTGTTTTTTCTGACCGCTGGTATAGGAGAAGGAATAGACAGCCTTGTCAGTTGCATAGAAGAATGCGCTTCCTGCCTGAGATGATGCAAAGAATTTTGCATTGGCGATACCTTCACAACCATCCAGACTTATCCGGGAGTTACCTCCGATTGATAGGTCACCATCGTCAACTACATTGTAGAAACAAGTTACATATAGAGAGTCATGTCCGTTTTTATGGATTATGCTGTATATTTTGCCTCCATTGCCGTTAAGTATGGCTACCGGTTTTATACCCAAGTTGTTGGCATCTATAAATGCACCGGGTACAGTCTGCTTGAAACTGCTTACCTCTGTTGCCTGAGGGAAGTAAGGTCGGAATGCATTTGACTGCTCATCAAATATGATCTGATCGGAATTTATTGCACCTACAGTTGGCCTATATGTCGTTCTTGTCATGTCTGAAAGGAAAGGGCTGGCTTGATATGAACCGGCGACAGCTGCTGAAAACTTACGGTCATTGGCCTTGCTGGTGTACATTACATGCATCTTTCCGTTGTTGATTATGAACTCACAGTTGTTGGTATACATTACAGCCTGTGGATTATATGAAGGGGCAGAGTAAAACATCTCACTGAAGTTGTCCATCAGCTGTAAACCATTAACATTCAGTCTTTTTCCCTCTTGTTCAGTGAAGGCATAGTAATAGCTTTTTCCGAAGCTGATAAACAGGGGCTTACCATTCATCATCTGACCGCCATTGAGAGAGCTATAGTATTTAGGTTCAAAATGGTTGCCTCCTATGATCAAGGCTCTTGCAGATCCAAACAACTCAATATCTGTTTTGCCATTGAACTCAGAAAGGATATACATGCCTGATTTGGTGCCTTTGCTTGGAACGTTCATATATAGCCAGAAAAATGTCTTCAAACCATTTCCCGGATCTTTGGCTACAAATTGAACATTATACATTCCGGCAGTTGCATCCACTACCCAGTTAAGCTCCTGAGTACGGCAAATAGTGTCAGCCTGCGGGTATACTATGGCATTTCCCTGTTGTACGGGTGAATAGTAGTAAGGATATATAATCCAGTAGTACTCAAGTTTGCTGGCATCCTTGGTATATGTAACATTCGGTTTTAATTTTACCGTAGTGCCTATTACTGCTTGGTTCAGTACGGTCCTGTTTGCAACGCCTATTGTATCAATCTTGATGTCGGAAACTGCGGTATAATCGTAGTTCCCTTTATCCAGTGTACATGATTGCATAGAGAGAACTGCTCCCAGCAAAATGAAAAGTGTATATTTTGTGATATTCTTCATAATTTCCAGAATTTAAAATGTAATGATTTGTCCATTTTCATCTTTCAGAGGGTCGTTCGGATGTGCTGCATTATATGCGTTGAGAGCATTTTTTAAGATAATCCTGTAGTTCATCAACTGAGCCCAGCTCATTGTAGTTGTGCTGAATTCTGTTACTCCGGTGTTATTGATTATAAAACGGTATTTTACAAGGCTGAATGTACCAAAGAATTCAGTAAGGTCACTCCAGTTTTTAGGCATTGCCAGAATGTCATTCCATTTGAATATAAGGTGGTTCCTTTCTGAGACACCTATCTTGAAATCGGAAGATTCTGCAACTTTTATGTAGAGGCGTACCCCTTTGCTCTGCAGGTCGGATGTTCTTTTTAAAACAACAGGGAATGTTGCGGAATATGAATTTGCTGGGATGGTAACCTGTGCAGGGCAAGTGTACTGATTTGCTGTGGCAGTTGTAGAACCGCTTACAACACTTATATTTGCTTTCCTGTCAACTTTTGATGAAGGCCCCATTACGTAAATGGTGATATCCATTTGTTTTTCACTTACCGAAGCCGGAGAGGTCAGGAATGAGAACTCAAGGGAGTCCGTTCCAACAGCCCAGGTATAAGGTCCCTCTAAGCGTACCCTTGCTTCGTCCTGATAATAGAACCCCTCATTTTCACAAGCCGGGAAGAGAGAGAGAACCAAAATCAAACTAAATATAGATATTAAAAATTTTTTCATATTGTCTAATTTATAAATGTCAAATTATTTCTCCGGATCAATTTCTCTTGCCAAATTCAATTTCGTTATCCGGCATAGGCAATACATAGATATTGTCATTTGCAGCTACACCGGCTCCTTCTATTTTAGGCAGGTTTAACCGTTTGTAGTAGTAGAAGAGTTGTCCCTCTGCAAGGAACTCCTTGCGGTACTCTTTGAAGATCTCGTTCTGTATTTCACTTGCTGTCAATGTGTTTGGCAAAGCATAAGCAGAGAGTTTCCGGTGAGACCTTACGATATTTAGAAGCTCGATTGCCCGGGTTGGATTCGAGTCTTTAAGAATTTCTGCAGCAATGTAATAAGCTTCGGTCTTCCTGATAATTGGGAAAAAGTAGTTATAAATATCATTTTCATATTGCCAGAATTTGGAAAGATACTTTTTGGCGCCATCATACTTGAAACAAAGGTTCATTCTATAGTCATTACCATACCCTTTGCTGCTCTTTTCGAATATCACATCAGCCTTGGTGTCGCTAGGGGAGAGAGCATTGTTACCGGCAGTAGAGGTGAAGTAGTATTTTACAATGTCTTCAAGGTCATTTATCTTTAACTGGAATACCTGTTCATCTGTATATGTCCTGTTACATTCATACTCATAGGTGGTTTCAAGTGCGGTATAGTGAGTCCAGTTGAGGGCACTGTTTGCGGTAAGTTCGCTGTTGGTTATTATCTCATTTGCGTATTTAAGAGCGTTTACCTTGTCCCCTTTGTAAAGATAGGCTCTGGCAAGTGTTGCCTCAGCAGCAAAATAGTTGAAGTACATTCTTCGTGAAGTCACGTAGTAGGGAGATTGTGCAGTGAAGAGAGTGTCCTTTTTAAGCAGTGTCACGGCCTTTTCCAGATCCGAGATGATAAGGTCCAAGGCTTCACTTACAGTGCTCTGAGGTGTTATCTTGGGCTCATACTTTGTAACGTAAGGGATTGCAGGAGCAGCAGGGTTGCTGGCAAAACTTGGAGCAAAGATACGCAGCATGTCAAAATGAAGGAAGGCGCGAAGGCCTATGGCTTCTCCTTTAAAGACACTGTAGTTGTTGTCAGTAAAGATTTTAGGATCTGCCTTGTCCAGATAATCAATCATTACATTCAAGTTGGCAATGCAATTATATGTATTTGACCAGATGTCATCAATTTTTGACTTTATGGTAGTCACTTCATAATTGTACTGCGAAGCATAGAAATATAATGAGTTGGAGTTCAGGTCGTAGTTCTGTGAGAGTACTTCCATAAGCCCGAAAGTCATTTCCCGTCCATACATACTGGTGCCGCACATTTTTGTATATACCCCGGTCAGTTGGTCCTGAAATCCGCTCTCCCTGTCAAAATGCAGCCCGACCGGAATCTCCGATTTAGGCCTTACATCCAGGTACTTTTCGCAGGATGTTAGTAGCAGGGCGGAGAGAGAGACCAGTGCTACTGAAATTATTGTATTATATGTTGTAAACTTTTTCATATTTGTTTCTATATAATGTTAAAATGATGCTTGAAGTGAAAAAGTAAAATTCCTGGCAAAAGGATAATAGGTTCCTCTCTCAATCTTTACAGATGAGACATTGAACAGATCATTGGCATAGAACTGTAATTTTAGTCTGTCAAGGAATGAATTCTTTACAAGTTTAGTGTCTCGGAAGTCATAAGAGATATTGATTGAGGAGAGTGAAAGGATATTGTAATCCTCTACAAATCGGGATGTAGGTCTGGTGTAAGAAAGGTCTTTTATTGACTTATAGAGAGCATAGTCTCCAACCTGCTGCCATCTGTCGGTGAATATACGACGGTCTACGTTGTATTTGATATCGGCATTCTCCACCTTGTCAACCAGTGTCTGGTTATAGATCTGGCCACCTAAGCGATAGTTGAACGATATGTTAAGACCGATGTTGTGATATTCGCCGCTTATACCGAAATTGCCATTATACTTAGGTAAAAGATCCCCACAAACAACCTGATCGGAAGTAGAATATGTGTAAGTCACCTCTCCGTTTTTCTTCAGGAAGATCTCCTTACCATTTTGAGGGTCAATACCTAATGAGCGAACTGCCCAGATTGCGTTTAATGACTGTCCCTCTTCGTATCTTACAGAAGGGGTTGTCTGCTTGGTCTTTGTGCTTGAATCGTCTTTACCGTTCTTTACCGCATCCTGTTCCGAGTTGTACTTCTGTAATGATTCGGAAATTTTCTTGATAGTGTTCTTGTTATGGGCAATAGAGCCATAAACGTTAAGGAAACTCTTTGTTTTAGAGTCTTCCCAGACCTTAAAGTTAAGGTATCCTTCAAAACCCTTATTCTCAGATTCTCCAAGATTTTCCCTGTATGTGCCGAAACCTGTTGACTGAGGGACTGTCACATCCGTCAGCATGCTGGTGGTTGTGGCAATATAGTAGTCAAACCTGCCTGTCAACCTGTTATTGAACAATACCAAGTCTGCCCCTATATTCTGATCAAACTTTTTCTGCCATTGCAGGTTTGGATTAGCCAGGCATACAAGGTATGAACCGATGTTCCCGTTATAAGAACTTGTCGTAAAATATTTGACTGTTGCCATAGCCTGATAGGTGTTGAATCCCTGCGAACCCGTGTAACCGGTTGAAAGCCTTAATTTAAGTCTGTTAACGATGTCGCTGCCTTTAAGGAAGGACTCTTCGTGGATGTTCCAACCTCCACCTATTGACCAGAATGAACCCCATCTGTTGTTTGCTCCAAACTCAGAAGATCCTGTGATCCTGTAGTTACCGTCCAGAAGGAAACGATTGTCATAAGAGTAGTTTGCAGAGAGAATCCCACCGATTGTTCTTGCAACATTCTCGCTTCCACCGGGTTTGCCATCTTTAAGATATTGTGTGGCGAAAATAATATGGTCCATATTGTCATTTGGGAAACCCTCTGCCTCTGCGAATGAATAGTCGTAGGAGTAATTGGTTATGCTAAGCTGTCCGTTCACAAAAAAGATACTCTTACCTTTTGTGATTGAATAGTTTGCGCCTAAGTCTCCACTAAAATTATTTGTCTTGCTGTGGCTCTGCAGATAGTAACCTTTTCTATAAATATCTTCTCCTGAGTAGCTGGCAAAGTCTGTGTGGCTGGCCGGTTTGAAATTATCTGAAGAGGATGCCACATTTGAAATTCCCAGACGTCCGGTGAATTTAAGGGTAGGGGTGACAGACCATTCAGCGTAAAAATTGTTTGTGATATCTGTATAACCAGAGATATTCTTGGTGTTGATCATTGAGTTCCATATAGGGTTAGTCGAGTCAACACCCTTTCCATCCATTTCTGTATATACATATGTTTTTATAAGGTTTCCCTTTTCATCGTATATTCTGCTGTAAGGGTTCATTTGGGCATAGTTGTAGAAACTTCCCCAAGGTGATTCGTTTGCTGAGTTCTGTGTTATGGAGAGTTTGTTGCGGAAAACAAAGTCCTTCAATCTGTACGAGAGTGTTATTCCACCATTAAAAGTGTTTCTGTCAGACCCTTTCATAGCACCGGTGATTTTATTGTAAGATAGGTCTATTCCATAAAGCATGTGGTCATCTCCACCTTCAAGATAGAGCGAATGTTTCTGACCGATTCCGGTTCTTACAGGTTGGGAGAGCCAATCAGTGTTCACTCCTGCCAGAACCTCTTTAAGGATTGAGTTGTAACGCTGTTGTCTGGCAATTCTTGTAACCACATTGTCCGAATCAAACATACCGGCCAGCCTCTCAATCTCAATCTTTTCTGTCGCATTGGCGAGGTCGTAGCTGCTAAGGTCCGGAGCTTCAATGACAGCGCTTCCATTGTAATTGATTCTCATTTTACCGGAATCAGGCTTCTTGGTCTCAACGACTATAACACCGTTGGCTGCCTTGGATCCATATATTGCCTTTGCTGTGGCATCTTTCAGCAATGTGATGCTCTCAACAAGGTTCATGTCTAGGTCAATGATTTTTGTAAGGGCTGTTTCAAATCCATCCAGAATAAACAGTGGTTGGTTAGGATTGTTCTGATATTCCCCTTTAATGTCAGGGAAAGCCGATTGCCCTCTCATTTGCAGTTCTGGCAAGGCATTTGGGTTAGATCCCATAGAGAGGTTGTCTAGCTGGAGGAAAGAAGGATCCAGATTCTTCAGACTCTGAACCAGGTTCTGGTTACCCATTTTCAACAATTCATCTTTCTTTACAGTTGCTACGGCTCCTGTATATGAATTGGCCTTTCTTGTGAACATACCTGTGACAACCACTTCGTCCAGAAACTCAGCACTTGGTTTCAGCTGAATTTTGTAGTCTTTGCTGTCGGTAAGTGTAACGATCTGAATTTCATAACCCATTAATGAGGCCTCTATCTGCTTAACATCACTTTTAATGTTCAGCGAGAAATTACCGTTAATGTCACAAAGGACAACTTGAACTGTTTGTCCTTTGCTGACTTTTTTTTGAGAAACGGCGACACCCGGTAAAGGTTCTCCGTTTTCATCCACTACCGTTCCTTTAATAGTTCGGGTACCTTGAGCAGTCTGCCTTGCCTGTTGAGCATAGGTTGGTTGCAAGCAAGCCAAAAAACCAACGAGGAACAGTTGGATAATTAAAAAGACTTTTTGTTTCATATGTTTATAATTTTGGTTAAATCGCAACGCAATTTACCCTTTATAAACACGCACATGCGGCAATTGCCGAATTAGGAATAAAAATTAGAGGAGAAGTCAGGAAGAAAATTCGCGGGCTTTCTTGCGGTATAGAGAAGGAGTCATACCTACTGAAGTCTGGAAGAGCTTGTAGAAGGTGGATATTGAATTGAACCCTAGGTCAATTGCAATTGCCTTGAGAGGGGTATCGTCTTTGGTATCTGAAAGTATCCTCACAGCTTCATCAATTCTGAAAGTATTTATGTATTGAGGGACAGTCAGGCCAGATCTGTCATTTATAACCTGTGACAGATATGTACGGTTTGTACCTAAAATTTCAGCAATTTTCTCTTTTGTCAGAGCAGGATCATGATAAAGATGTTCTTCTCTCATGATATGCTGTATTTGAAGAAACATATCTTCAATTTTGTCTCCCTTTAGAGACGATGCAGAATACCTTTCTGATATTGCAGGGCAGTCCTTTTTAAAATTGCTTATCTGTTCTTTAAGTTCGTCCTCGCGTTTTATAGCCTCTCTGTTTCGGATAATAATCTGCCGGTAGAGCCTGTTCTTGCGGACATAAAGAATATATATATATATGGAGGTAAGGACAGCAAGAGATAAAATTATCAGCAGGGATTGCATCTTCCTGTTTTTGTTTATAAGTTCCAGTCGTGCCTGCTCTGCCTCATTCTCTTTCTTTTGGGTGTCGAACTGTACTCTCATTTTATTCATGGATCGCTCACTCTCCTCGTTAAAGGCGTGGCTTACCTCTTGGTGGTATATTTTATAATATTCTAGAGATTTGTTGTAGACCCCCATTTTTTCGTAACACTTGCTAAGGGCATCATAAAATTCTTTAATGAAAATTCGGTTATGTGCTTCAATGCAGACTTTGAGCCCTTTATCAAGAAGGATAACAGCTTCAGAATATTTTCCTTTGGATAAGAGCCGCTTTCCATAACTTAGGTAAACGTATGCAGTGGATGAAGATGTTGCACTGCCTATATTTGAGAGAGCCTCTTTGTAATAATTGTCAGCTCCTTTTTCGTCTTCAAGTGCAAGAAGAATATCGCCATATGTTGTATAAACATCTGCCTGGTCCTTGTATTTGTTTTTCTGCAATAAGAATTCCGACTCCTTTATATATTTGAGTGCCTCCTCATACTCTCCCATCAGAAAATACATCTTGGATGAATTTATGGCTCCCCACAAGGCAAGGAATGGATCGTTTTTCAGGTGACCATAATTATAGCACTCCTGAGCATATTTCAGACCATTGGCATCACCTTTAAGATAGTACACCCCTGAGATATTGCAGAGCAGGATGTTGTACAGACGTGTAAAAGCGCATCTTTTAGATGCTTCAACTCCTTTGAAGAATAGTTCTATCGAGCCGTTATAATCTGCATCCACGTTTGAAGCATAGAGACCAAGGCCATTGTATACGGAGCATAGTATGGAATCGTTCTGAATTGAAGTGGCCTGTTTTAGTGCCTGGTTAAGATATGATTTAGCAGCATCAACCTGGTTGGTCATAAGATAAGCCTGTCCAAGGTAAGCATTGGCATAGGCACGGTAACGCATATTGTTGTTGCTCTCTCCAAGATTCCTGAGCTGTTCCGCGTAGCTGATCACCTGATTGAACTCCCCTGTGCTTAAGAAAAATGAAGCGATGTTCCTAAGGACTTCACCGTTATTGTTATCTTTTATATAACATGCGAACTGATCATTGATTGCATTGATCATATTGTGATCCTGCCCTTTGACTGTGCCAGTATTCAGCATAAGCAGAATGGCGGCAAAGGCATAGATATTCCGGAGAAGTATGGTCAGATTTTTTTTCACGTTAAACAAAGGTAGTAAAAACTCATATGTATGGAAATGAAAAAAGCCTGACAGATTGATGAACAATTGTCAGGCTTTAGAGGTTACTTAATGATGATTAATTGAATACGGCTTCCAGTTTTTTGTAGGAAGAGTGCATTTTTTCAATGGCAGCATCTTTATCCTTAGCATTTTTCTGGCCTAGGGCAGCCTTCAAAGCTACGGTGTTGTCATAAAGTTCTTTTGCTACAGTGTTATACTTAGCAACGTTTTCTTTTAATCTTTTTTCCAGTCTTACAGGATCAGTCTTGGTAAGAGCATCAGCCTCAGCAATGAATTTGTCCATTCCTTCAGCAATTGCCTTGTAATTCTTTTCCGGGTATAGTTTATGATAAATCACATAAAGAGTCTGGTGATATGCATCCATCTCTTTAACGAATGGCTTAACAACTCTGTTCATTCCTTCGTAAGCTCTGTGGAAATTTTCAGCAGCTTTAAGGATAGCCTCAGTGTCATTGTCTGAACATGCTTTGTAGTAAGATTCAGCAACAGCATTGAATTTTACAAGTTGTTCCTTCCATTGAGCCTCTTTATCTCTCAGGATACCAGGAAGCTTTGCGCTGTTCATCTTTTCCATGTTAGCTTTAATCTGAGGAATAAAGCCCTTAAGCATTTCTACATCTTTTGCAGGATATGCCTTGTGCCACATAGGATAGATGATTGTGTGGAAAGCGCTCAGTTCAGGAACGTCCGAAGAGATCTCGGCCTCTTGCTCTTTTGTCTGAGCAAATGCACTGCTATTGGCACCTAGTACCAATAAAAGCATGCAAGAAAACATCAATAATTTTTTCATTTTAATTTTATAATTGGGTTATAACAATTGTTTTAGAGCCATCCTTCGCATGTACATACAAGATTCCTGTCTCCGAAGCCATTGTCGACTCTTGCAACCTGCGGCCAGAACTTGTTCTCTTTTATCCATTCAAGAGGATAAGATGCCTGTTCACGGCTGTATTTGTGATTCCATTCTGAAGCTGTGACTTCTAAGGCTGTGTGAGGTGAATTTTTAAGAGGGTTGTCTTCTTTGTCAAGTTTACCGTCACGTATATCTTCACACTCTCTCTTAATTGTTTCTAGAGACTCAATAAAGCGGTCCATCTCAGCTTTAGACTCACTCTCGGTTGGTTCAATCATTAGAGTTTCGTGAACAGGAAAAGAGAGGGTAGGAGCATGGAATCCGAAATCCATAAGGCGTTTTGCTATATCTCCGGCATCTACACCGTACTCTTTGGTATAATGTCTTACGTCAATTATACATTCGTGGGCAACTCTTGCATTCTCACCAGTGTACAAAGTTTCAAAGCCAGCTGATGCCAGTTTTGCCGACATATAGTTGGCATTCAGGATTGCAATCTGTGTAGCTTTTCTAAGACCTTCATAGCCTAGAAGCTTTATATATGCGTGTGTTACAGGTAACAATAAAGGACTTCCGTAAGGAGCTGAGCTGACAGCTTTGACTCCCTTTGAAGAATTGGTGTTCAGCATAGGATGACCAGGCATATATGGAGCAAGCTCTTTTGTAGCACAGATAGGACCTACACCTGGACCACCGCCTCCATGAGGCATTGCAAATGTCTTGTGAAGATTCAAGTGACAGATGTCTGCACCGATGAAGCCAGGATTGGTGATGCCTACCTGTGCATTCATATTTGCACCGTCCATATATACTAGTCCACCATTTTCGTGGATAATGTTTACGATCTCTCTTATTTTAGACTCGAACACACCATGAGTGGAAGGGTATGTAATCATAAGGCAGGAGAGCCTCTCCTTGTTAGCCTGGGCTTTCTCGCGAAGCTCGTCCACATTGATGTTGCCTTTTTCGTCACAAGAGACTAGAACTATCTCCATTCCGGCCATAGCTGCTGAGGCAGGGTTTGTGCCGTGTGCAGATGTAGGTATGATTGATATGTTTCTTTGAGTGTTTCCTTTTGCAATATGGTATGCCCTGATGGTCATAAGTCCGGCGTACTCTCCGGCAGCTCCGGAATTTGGTTGAAGCGAGCAGGCGTGGAAACCAGTAATTGTTGCCAGATCCTGTTCCACCTCTTTTATCAACTGAAGATATCCGCCAACCTGATCTACAGGAGCAAAAGGATGTATATTTGCAAATTCGCTCCAGCTTAAAGGAAGCATTTCAACAGCAGCATTAAGCTTCATTGTGCATGATCCTAGCGGAGTCATTGAGTGTGTAAGAGAGATATCCCTTCTCTCCAGTTTCTTAATGTATCTCATCATCTCTGTTTCTGAGTGGTATTTGTTGAATACCTCCTCAGTAAGGATAGGCGAGGTGCGTTTCATGAAGAAATTTTCCGGAACTTTTCCTGTACAACTCTGCATTTTACGACCAAAAATTTCAAGAATAGTAGTTGCTTCATAGCAGTTTGAAAGTTCGTCGAAACTTATGCGTACTGTTGAGCTGTTAGGATAGTAGAAATTAAGCCCTTTCTCCAGAGCCTGGATTTTAACAGCATTTGAGTCTATTCCCACAATCTCGATTGTGTCGAAGAAGTTTTCCGTGCTTAACTTAAGCCCAACCTTTCTTAGCTCATCAGCAACAGTATGTGCGAATGACGATGCATTTTCGGCAATTGACCTTACTCCTTCCGGACCGTGATAAACTGCAAACATACCGCTCATTGTTGCCATAAGGGCCGTAGAGGTACAGATATTTGAAGTTGCCTTCTCTCTCTTGATATGCTGTTCACGTGTCTGGAGAGCCATACGCAGTGCCGGTTTGCCTAACCTGTCTACGGAAACTCCGATAATCCTGCCCGGCATCTGCCTTTTGTATTCGTCTCTTGTTGCCATGAATCCTGAAGCAGGACCGCCAAATCCCATAGGAAGACCAAATCTTTGAGAAGAGCCTACAGCTATGTCAGCTCCCCATGATGCCGGCTCTTTAAGCAAGGCAAGTGCCAGTAGGTCTGTGACAGCTGTAACCAGAGCACCATTGGAATGAGCATCCTCGCAGAATGAGGCGTAATCACGGACTTCACCGTTAGCGGCTGGATATTGTACAATAGCGCCATAGCATTTAGGGTCGAACTTATACGCCTGGAAGTTTCCAACCACGACTTCTATGCCAAGAGCAGCTGCTCTTGTTTCAATAACAGAAAGCACCTGAGGGAAAATATTTGAATCTACAAAAACCTTGTTTCTTCCAGCTTTGACAGCCTCCCTTGAACGTAACTCGTACATCATTCTCATTGCCTCACCGGCAGCAGTTGCGTCATCAAGCATAGAGCAGTTTGACATCTTGAATCCTGTAAGGCTGGAGACCATTGTCTGGAAATTGAGCAGCGCCTCAAGACGGCCTTGGGAAATCTCGGCCTGATATGGAGTGTATGAGGTATACCAACTTGGGTTTTCAAAAATATTTCTTACTACAACTGAAAGGGTTGCAGTACCGTAGAAACCTTGTCCTATAAGTGAGCGTAAGCTTTTATTCTTAGAGGCAATGGCCTTTAATTTGGTAAGGTATTCCGATTCACTTATTGCATTGTCGAGAGCAAGGGGCTTCTCTAACATTATGTCGGAAGGAACAGTCTGTTTTGTTAGCTCATCAAGATTTTGTGCACCAATGAAATTGAGCATCTCTTTGATTTCGTGTTCGCGTGGGCCATTGTGGCGATCGGCAAATGAAAGTGACATATTGTATGTATTTATTAGATTTATGCGTTAATTTGAAACAACAAATGTAGTGAATTATTCGAAAATTTGTGTATTAAATAATTTTCATACCTTCGTGACACTAAAACAAAAAATAGAATGAGTTTACTAAGTAGAAAGATTTCTGAACTACAGGAAAGGACTGCTAAAGCAGAACAAGGAGGTGGTGCAACAGCAATTGCTAAACAGATTGCTATGGGAAAACTTCCGGCAAGAGAGAGAATCAGCCAGCTATTGGATGAGGGCTCTTTTTATGAATACGACCTTTTCATTGAACATGACGCTCGTGAATTCGGAATGGAGGGTAAAGATCTCGCAGGAGACGGAGTTGTCATAGGTACAGGCACAATTAAAGGAAAACCAGTAGCAATATATGCTCAAGACTTTACTGTAGCCGGTGGTTCCTTAGGTTCCATGCATGCAAGGAAAATAACCAAAATAATGGATTATGCTCTTAAGATGAGGATACCTTTGATAGGTATCAATGATTCAGGAGGAGCACGTATCCAGGAGGGTGTGAATTCACTTGCAGGTTATGGAGAGATTTTCTTCAGAAACACGATGGCTAGTGGTGTAATTCCACAGTTGTCAGTAATTTTAGGTCCATGTGCAGGTGGAGCTGTTTATTCACCGGCATTGACAGACTTCGTTTTTGTTGTTGACAAGATTTCCAAAATGTTCATCACCGGACCTGAGGTTATTAAATCTGTTCTGGGTGAGGAGATAGATATGGAGTCTCTCGGAGGTGCAAGAGTACACAGCGAAACGACAGGTAACGCACATTTCTTTGCAAACAATGAAGCTGAATGCTTTGAGCAGATAAAGACACTCTTGGATTATATCCCCGCACACAATGAGTGCAAAAATCTAAAAACCAAGGCAGCGGCTCCTTCAAAGAAGTACAAGATTGATGCAATAGTTCCGGATGACCCATCCAAACCTTATGATGTTAGAGATGTTATCAAAGCTATTACTGATGACTCTCTGTTTTTTGAGGTTCATGAGTTATGGGCAGCAAACATCGTAGTTGGATTTGGAAGAATAGATGGACGTAGCGTTGGCTTCGTAGCCAATCAGCCTTTGGTACTGGCCGGCGTGCTGGACTGCGACTCTTCTGACAAGGCTGCAAGGTTTATCCGTTATTGTGATGCTTTCAATATTCCTATCGTCACTCTTGAAGACATGCCAGGGTATCTTCCAGGTGTGGATCAGGAGCACGCAGGTGTGATAAGACATGGTGCAAAATTATTATATGCTTACAGCGAGGCAACTGTTCCAAAAGTAACAGTTATTCTAAGAAAAGCATATGGCGGAGGTTATATTGCAATGAATTCCCGTCATTTGAGGGCAGACTTTGTTTTTGCATGGCCTCTTGCCGAGATTGCCGTTATGGGTCCTGAGGGAGCTGCCAATATTATCTTCCGTAAGGAAATTGTCGAGGCAGCAGATTCTGAAGCTATGAGAAAGGCAAAGGTAGAGGAGTACAAACAAAAGTTCGCAAATCCGTATGTTGCAGCAGCAAAAGGATACATCGACTCTGTAATACATCCTGCAGATACAAGAAGGTATCTGATACACGCCTTTGAAGTATCTGAAAACAAAACAGTCAAGCGTCCTAACAAGAAGCATGGCCTTCCACCATTTTAACAGTTAAAACAATAATTGATGAAAAATATTGAATTTTTACAGATCTTTCCCGATGCTGCCAAATATGAGACAACTCTCACCAAGAAGGTCCGGAATCGTAAGAGCTGGCAAAAGCCAGACCCTCAGGAGATATTTTCAATAATCCCCGGAACGGTATCTGAAATTTTGGTAAAAGTTTCGGATCATGTGGCTAACGGTCAGCAGATCATGGTGTATGAGGCAATGAAGATGAAAAATATCATTAGAGCCCCATTTGCCGGTACAATAGAAAAGATCTTGGTTAGTGAAGGAGAAAAACTTGCAAAAGGAACTCTGATGATTTACATCAAATCGGATAATCCTTTTACCGAATGTGAAGATACTACTTCCAACGTTCCAGATCCAATCGGATAAATATAAAAAGAAAAACAGTAAAGCTCCATAGAGAAGATCCCCCGTAGCTCACAAAGGGCAGGGGGATTCCTATTACAGGTACAAGCCCGATTGTCATTCCTATGTTAATGAAGAAATGAAGGAATATTACGGATGCCAGACAGTATCCATATAATCGTGCGAAATTGTCTTTCTGCTTCTCGGAGAGATTGATTATCCGGATAATCATATAGCAGTATATGAAAATGACAAACAGGCATCCGATAAACCCCCACTCTTCACCTACTGTGCAGAAAATGAAGTCAGTACTCTGTTCCGGAACGAAGTTGAATTTTGTCTGTGTTCCCTCAAGAAACCCTTTGCCCCACAATCCTCCGGAACCGATAGCTATCTTGGATTGATAGACATTGTAGCCGGCGCCCCTTAGATCAACGTTTATTCCCAGCAGATTTTCAATTCTAGCTCTTTGGTGATCCTGGAGGACTTTGTCAAAAATGAAGTCAACAGAGAAAATCAATGCGAGGGAGACTATGAAACATATCAGAGTGTACCAAAGATGAGACGTTTTTTGCTTGAAAGTGGCTATCAAATGATATATGAAGGGTGGAATAATGAAAATAATGAGCCATATTGTATCTGCCAATTGGAAAACCCCACTGAAAATGCCAAGCTCCCCAAGCTTTCTTGAAAATATCAGTATCGGCAGGTAAAACAGGAGAAAGATAGAGTGAGCAAAAATCGTATGAGTAAAGAGCCCCCTTGCAACTACAATTATTCCAAACAGGCATATTATCGCCACGAAGGGAGAGAATGAGAGAGTTATCAGGAAAAGTATTATTGCCAGAACACCGAACACAAGGTACCAGCCGCTCAGCCCTTCTCGGTAAAGCATTATTATAAATGCGCCATAGACCAATGCAGATCCTGTCTCCTTTTCAAGAACTATCAATGCCATAGGGATTATAATAGTAAGGCCTATCTTGCATAGACTCGGCAGAGATTTGAACTTAAAGTTGTAGGAACTCATAAGAGCCGATAGAGCAAGAGCCGTAGCAATCTTTGAGAATTCTGCGGGTTGGAAGCGCACAGGCCCAAGCATGAACCATGATTTTGACCCGTTTACCTCAACTCCGGCAAAAATTACCAAAACGAGCATGAATATACTTGCTGCATATAACATCCAGGCTGTTACGTCATACACTTTCGGGCTTATGGCAAAAATTATCAGGGACGCTAACCCGAGTGATGTCAGAATCCAGATGAACTGCATCCCGTATCGCTGAGACATGTCAAACATCTGACCGTGCTCAGGGTCATAGACAGAAGAGAAGACATTCACCCATCCTACGATTATCAGAATAAGGTAACATGTTATCAAAGGCCAGTCCAGCTTCTTGTATTTAATCCCTGCTGTCATTTGGAAACATTTTTAGTAACATTGGTTATAGTATTGCCATTTAGAATATATGCTTCAATATCCTTTCTTTCCACCTTTCTGTTCAGATACATCTCAACAAGGAGAGAGGCAATAGGAGCTGCCCATGTTGCACCAAACCCTGCATTCTCTATATAGGCTGCTACTGCAATCTTCGGGTTGTCTTTAGGTGCAAAGCAGATGAATACCGAATGGTCTTTACCGTGAGGGTTCTGCGCAGTTCCTGTCTTGCCGCAGATATCCAGACCTGGAACTGCAGCAATGCTTGCTGTCCCTCCTGAACCTGGGCCTGAGTTTACTGCCAGGTACATACCATAAATAACCTTTTTGAAATTTTCCGGTTTAATTTTGGTATAGTGTCTTTTTGAAAAGTCTGTATTTATGACTGTATCCTGCGCACCTTTTATAATGTGAGGAGTATAGAAATAGCCTCTGTTTGCTATTGTGGCAGCCAGGTTTGCAAGATGAAGGGGAGTAGTTCCTATCTCACCCTGACCAATGGAAAGTGATATTATGGATAAGGACTTCCACCTGTTCTTGCCATGAATCTTATCGTATGTCTTTGTTGAGGGTAGTACTCCGGCCTGTTCCGATGGAAAATCAGAGCCAAGTTTTTTTCCAAAGCCGAGGCTCTCTACTTTTTCCTTCCAACTATTGAATGCTGCAGCAATATTAGGATAGGCAGGGTTGTCCATGATATTGCGGAATGCATAGCAGAAGTATGCGTTGCACGACATCATTATAGCGTGGCTGAAATCCAGTGGTGAAGGATGAGCGTGACAGCCGACACCTCTTCCCACATGGTAGCCCATGCTGCAAGGATATCGGTTAGTGGTATCAAGCACTCCCTCTTCAAGAGCAACCAGTCCGTTCACAAGCTTGAAGACAGAACCAGGAGGATAAGGGGACATGACTGCTCTGTTGAACATAGGCTTGAGAGGGTTGTTTACAAGTTCTCCATAGTATTTGTTTATTGAAGCAAGCTTCGTCACGTCTATCCCCGGGCTGGAAACCAGAGTAAGTATCTCTCCGCTGGAGGGTTCTATTGCCACGACACTGCCCACCTTGTTCGCCATAAGAGATTCCCCGTAGCTTTGTAGCTCTGCATCTATGGATGATATAATGTTCTTTCCAGGAATTGCCTCCTTGTCGTAAGAGCCGTTTGAGAAACTTGACTGAACCTTGTTGTGAACGTCTCTCAGAAAAATGTTGTAACCTTTTTCTCCTTTAAGAACACTTTCGTAGGATTGCTCGATTCCTGTCCTGCCAACATAGTCTCCTCTTTTGTATGAAGGATGCTTGCGCATATAGGATGTGTCAACCTCGGTTATGTAACCAAGTAGATTAGCTCCGGCATTGTATGGATAAGATCTTACAGTGCGGGAAATTGCGCTGAAGCCTGGAAACTTGTATGCCTTCTCAAGAAAAATAGCATACTGCTGCCCTGAAATCTGTTTGACAAACGGAAGAGACTGATATCCTATTTTACGACGGTTTTTACTAAAATCCTTAAGGCTTTTTCTTACCACATCTATGTCAAGATTGAAAATCCTGCAAAAATCAGCGGTGTCCAGATCTTTTACCTCGTAAGGGGTAATCATTATGTCGTAGGCGGTCTCGTTTCCTACCAGTATCTTGCCGTTTCTATCCAGAATCAATCCTCTGGCAGGATAACGGATATCGTATCGAAATGCGTTGTTACTGGCGGTTATCTTATATTCATCATCCAGAATCTGTAAGTTGAAAAGCTGCGCTACAATCAGAAACGCAACAACAATTACACTGATGATAAGAATATTGTTTCTCTTGAGCTCAACCCCCATGATTTCAAAAAATTAGTGCCAGTTTTTATAAAATATGCCGAATTCAATGAGTAATATAAGCAATGTATTCAGCAACAGGCTTACTACGATTCTTAACAAAGAATATATATTGAAAGCAAAATCGAAATTTTCCAGCAGGATTATGGCAATCTGATGAAAGAAAAGGCCAATGGCAATAAACGTCAGGAACCTGGGAAGACCAAGTTCTGTCAGTCCGGGTCTTATCTGGCTTTCCAACTCTCCTTTGCGACAGACTATCTTGAAAACTGAGGGCTGAATGAAGGCAAGAAAAACTGCAGCAGCAGCGTTCAAACCTAGTATGGAACCAGTAAAGAAATCAATGCCAAATCCCAATGCAAAAGACCAGAGCATCATGCTTATTATCGAAGTCTGCGTGGGGAAGGTCAGGATGAAAAGTGGATATACCGCAATGAAGACCAAAGGGCCAAAATCAACGAAATTGGTCAGCATCACCTGAGTTATCAGGAAGGAGAAAAACAATATTATGTTGCTCAGACTACTCTTCATTATTGATTTTCAGGGTTGAATTTCTGGTTACTTATTGTATCTATCTCGCTCTTATGGCTGTTTACAACAACATTAACATATCGAAGTGTCCTGAAATCCTGGAACAGCCTTACCTGAATCTCGTGATGGGTGCCTTTTATAATCTTCGATTTTCTTATTGAACCTAATGGAATGTCAGCAGGGAAGAGGGAGGAGAAACCGCTTGTAAGCACGCTGTCTCCAACCTGAATCTTAATGTGCTGTGGAATCTCAGTAAGCAAGGCATAATCGGCGCTTCTTCCGTTCCAGATCAGCGGTCCGAAGGCACCTGACTTGGAGATTTTAGCGCTCACACTCTGGTTGATGTTCAAGAGTGAGATTATGTAGGAATAATTTTCCGAAACAGCACTTACAACTCCGACAACACCATTTGGAGATATAACACCCATATCTTTTTCCACACCATTCTTTCTTCCCTTGTCAATAATTATAAAATTATGCTGCCTGTTAGTGCTGTTGCCAACAATCTTTGCAGGTATGTAAGAGAAGTCAGAGCTGTCACTCAGAGGTTTATATGAAAGACTGTCTGCTCTTGCAGTGTCAAGCTGGGTCTGATATTTTGCAAGCTGATTAAGCAGCCTGTTATTCTCTTGTGCCAGTTGTTCGTTGACGCTTTTAAGGCTAAGGTAGTACTTTATATTAGTCTTAGCATTTATCAACTTTCCCTGAAACTGCATGAGCACTCCTGTAATCCTCACATTCTGGAAGACAGAACTTTTCCTTATCAGTAAGATGGAGCCTGCTTCTAAAATGACGAAAAGAAGCAATGTCACCAAAAATGGAGAAATTGGAGGTCTTCTGGCCATTTAATACTATCGCATTAAGAACGGAAGCCTGTCTGCATTTTTAAGGGCAATGCTTGTACCACGTGCTACAGCATGAAGAGGATCCTCAGAGACATGGAACTTGATATTTATCTTTTCGTACAGTCTCTTATCCAATCCTCTAAGCAGAGCACCACCTCCTGTGAGGAAGATACCCTTTTGCACTATGTCTGCATAAAGCTCAGGAGGAGTCTGTTCCAGAACAGATATAATGGCAGCCTCAATTTTTGCAAGCGATTTATCTATGCAGTGAGCAATTTCCTGACTGGTTACGCTGACTTCAACAGGGTGCGCAGTCATCAGGTTAGGACCTCTAACAACGTATGGTTCTGGGTATTCGTCAAGCTCAGACAGCGCCGCACCAACTTTGATCTTAACATCTTCTGCTGTAAGTTCTCCTATCTTGATGCTGTGCTGTTGGCGCATATATTGTTGAATCTCATTTGTAAAGCCATCACCTGCAACACGTATGCTCTGGTTGACAACAATTCCTCCCAATGAGATAACAGCAATTTCTGTGGTACCACCTCCGATATCTACAACCATATTTCCAGTAGGTGCCTCTACATCAAGGCCTATACCAACAGCTGCCGCCATAGGCTCATATATCATGTAGACATCACGTCCACCGGCATGTTCGGAAGAGTCACGCACAGCTCTTATCTCCACCTCTGTACTGCCTGAAGGTATACTAACAACCATTCTCAGACTTGGAGTGAAAAGAGAGTTCTTATAATTAATCATCTTAATGAAACCTCTGAGCATCTGTTCAGAAGCATTGAAGTCGGCAATAACACCGTCTTTCAGAGGCCTGATTGTTTTGATGTTTGCGTGGGTCTTTCCATGCATCATCCTTGCTTTCTGGCCAAAAGCGATTGGTTTGCCTGTGTTCTGATCTATCGCTACAATTGATGGTTCGTCCACAACGATCTTGTCGTTGATGAGAATGACTGTATTTGCTGTTCCTAAGTCAATAGCCAGATCTTGTGTGAAAAAAGAAAATGCCATATATATTTTTATATTATAATCAATGTTTAAAATGTCTTATTCCGGTGTTTACCATTGAAACCCCGTTGCTGTTGCAGTAATCTACGCTCTCCTGATCTCTGATTGATCCCCCCGGATGTATTACAGAGGTTATTCCAGCCTTATGTGCTATTTCGACACAATCTCCGAACGGGAAATATGCGTCAGAAGACATGACAGCTCCTTCGAGTGAAAATCCAAATCCTGTAGCTTTTGCAATAGCCTGCTTCAGGGAATCTACTCTGGAGGTCTGTCCGATACCGCTTGCCAGCAGTGTCTTGTCTTTTGCCAATACTATAGCGTTTGATTTTGAATGTTTTACAAGAATGTTCGCAAAGAGCAGGTCTTCAATTTGTTTATTGCTCGGCGCAGTGTCAGTGACTGTCTTGAGAGACTCTTTAGTCTCCACGTTTGCATCCCTGTCCTGAACCAGAACCCCATTAAGCATGCTTCTGAATTTCTTGCTGCTTCTGAGATCCTTGGTGTTTACCAATATTATGCGGTTTTTCTTGCTTTTGAGGATATCCAGAGCTTCTGGCGCATAACCTGGAGCAACTATCACTTCGCAGAACAACTTGTTCATTTCAGTCGCGGTCTCCACATCAATTGTACGGTTGGAAATGATTATTCCGCCGTAAGCCGATACCGGGTCACCTGCCAATGCTGCAGACCATGCATCCAGTAATTTTTCCCTTGAGGCACATCCACAGGCATTATTATGTTTCAAAATTGCAACAGTAGTCTCTTCGAAATCGGAGATAAGTTCAATTGCAGCCTCTATATCCAGAAGATTATTGTATGAAATCTCCTTTCCGTGAAGTTGTCGTGGAATATCCTGAGCCTCCCCAAAGAAAAGTGCGTTTTGGTGAGGGTTCTCTCCGTACCTTAGAGGAATGGAGGTAGCTATGCTCTTTTTGAAAGCAGGAATGTGTGCTTCGCGATTGAAGTATTCAAATATAGCCGAATCGTAGTGTGAGCTCACATTGAAAGCCTGAGCTGCAAAGTAATACCTCTCTTCCAGAGTCGTTTCAGCCCCTTTTCTCTCAAGTATATCCGACAAACGTGAGTACATCTCTTTGCATGGCACTATCACTACATCATTGTAATTTTTAGCTGCCGCCCTTATAAGTGAAATACCCCCGATGTCAATTTTCTCAATTATCTCTCCATGTGAGGCATCTGAGGCCACATACTCTTCGAAAGGGTAGAGGTCTACAATTACAAGGTCTATCTCAGGAATCTGATAGTCATTAAAACTTTGCATATCACCGGGATTGTCTCTCCTTCCCAAAATACCTCCAAAAATCTTTGGATGTAAAGTCTTCACCCTACCTCCAAGAATAGAAGGGTAGGATGTAATCTCTTCTACTGAAGTGACAGGGACAGATATCCCTTTCAAAAAATCAAATGTTCCACCGGTTGAGAGTATTTCAACTCCGGATTCTACAAGTTTCCTTGCAATTTTATCTATTCCATCTTTGTGATAGACAGATATTAGTGCCCGTTTTATTCTCTTATTGTCCATACGTTATAAATAGATGCAAAAGTACTAAAAAATAAACGATTATTATGTAATTTTGTACATATAAACTTTTATAAAATATGAATAAAAAGTGCTATGCTATTATTGTTGCCGGAGGGTCAGGAAGCAGAATGGGCGGGAAAATTGCAAAACAGTTCCTTGAATTGGATGGTAAGCCCGTTCTGCTACATACAGTTGAGGCATTTATGTCGCTGTCATTCCCGGTTGAGATGGTAATAGTTGTTCCCTCTTCATACAAACAATATTGGAAAGATTATTGTCTGGAACATCGTCTTACCTTCAGCCATATTTTGGTTTCCGGTGGTATCACAAGATTTCACTCTGTCAAGAACGGATTGAAATATGTTCCCAAAGATGCGCTTGTTGCTATACATGACGGAGTGAGGCCGTTTGTCTCTAAAGAGTTTCTGGAGTCTATGTATGAAAGGGCGGAGGAGAAAGGTGCTGTTGTCCCTGTAACAAAGGTGACGGACTCAATCAGAAAGATTGCAGCAGATGGGAAAAGCATGCCGGTGAGCAGAGAAGATCTTGTTATGGTACAGACACCTCAGATATTTCACTCAGAAATTATTTTAGGAGCATATAATCAGGCATACTCGCCCGCTTTTACAGATGATGCTTCGGTGGTTGAGGGCATAGGAGTAAATATCTTCCTCGAAGAGGGAAGCCGACTCAACATAAAGATAACCAAACCGGAAGATCTGATTATGGCTAAGGCAATAGCTAGCGTTTTTTAAGAGTTGAGACTTTCGAAGGGTAGTCTTTAACCCAAACTTGTCTTTCAATAGCCTGATCCAGAGAGATAAAGGTTTCGGTCTGTTCTACAGACGGAATGTTCTGGATGGTATTGATAAGAATTTCCATTAAATGATCATGATTCTGACAGTAGATCTTCAGCATCAGTGCATGTTTACCTGTTACAAAGTGACATTCAACAACTTCAGGGATATTCCTTAAAGCTTCGATGACTGATGGATAATGATTTGCCTGAGCCAGGCTCACACCAACAAATGCACAAACGTTCAAACCAAGTGTCTGAGGTTTTACCAAAAGACGTGAACCAGTGATGATTCCCAGATTCTCCATCTTTTTTACTCTTTGGTGAATTGCTGCTCCGGAGACGCCGCACTCACGAGCTATCTCCAAAAATGGCATTCTTGCATTCTTGACAAGAAATGAAAGGATTTTCTGATCTATCTGATCAATTTGGAACTTAGGCATAATTGTTAATAATTTAATGTCAGATGGCAAATATAATAATAAATTATAATTAGTTCAGATTTATTTTTTGATAAAAGAAAAGCCATCTTAAAGGAATTTCTCCTGAATATGCGGTCATATAATCTGAATACGAGCAAGCAACATATTGATTATTACCATTTTGTACTTCAGGAATTTCCATCCACCATCTACCGGTGGAACTGCTGGTGACAAATGTCAGATCTTGACCCTCTCTGCCCATGCTTACAATTTTTTTCAGGAAGAGTTCCTCTGTGTCCTGATTGGCCGGATCTTCATAGATATTGGAAGATAGGGCCTCGGAAATATGCCATATAATCTCCGCCAGAAGCTGGCTTGATGTAGAATTATGTTTACATTTGGAAGGGTATCCGTATATGAAGGCTGTTCTCAGATTTTGCCCCATACCAATATACCTTGCCAGTTGGCAGATCTCTTCTGCATAAAGTCCATTAGGAGACTTGGTAAGGCTCTCGGGGAAATCACTTGCCCTGACTGAGCGCATGTCAAGAAAAAGATAGTGATTGGAACGTATGTGAGGTTCTGCAATAGAAAGGTCATTTCTGATTGCTCCCAGCCTCAGGTCCTCGAAGACTCTGTCGCGTGTCTGACTAAGAATTTGAGGATCATATCTATAACTCTGATAAGCTATGTGAGAAAAATCAATAGCAAGATCATCTTTTAGAATGTACTTGAGAATATCGTTTTTATCGTCTACACTACCGGCAGAAATAAGTGATGCAGAATAATTGGTTACAGGTGCAATTGTCTTTAGGTCTGGCAACTCCTCACCACATAGGACAAAACACTTGATCTTATTCTCTTCGCAAAGGGATATTGTCTCTCTTAGTTGGCCGATTCCCGGTTCCACATAGTAGATTTTATAATCCGACTGAGGGAAAAGAGCGTTCAACGATGGAAGTATGTTGTTGTTTCCTGTATTGTTTATTATAATAGCAATGGCATCCTGGCACGCTTCACTTATAGCGGCAGCCGGGATTACCTCGGGGAATTTGTATTTTGACATAGATTACTATTTTTTTGGTTTTCCTCCCTTTTCAATAAGTTTTAAAGCTGTCTCAAGATCAATCTCTTTTGGGTCAGTGCCTTTGGGAATCTTGATATTGCTTTTTCCCTTTTTGAGATAGGCTCCGAATCTTCCATTGAGAATTTGTATACCCTCTTTAGGGAAATCTTTTATCAGCTTTTCAGCCTCTTTTTTTGAATGGGACTCTATAAGAGCTTTGCAGGTTTCCAGATCTATTGTGCGTGGGTCATTATCCTTTCCTATGGATATGAATCCTCCGTCATATTTGATGTATGGGCCAAAACGACCTACGGCGGCAATGATGTCTTTGTTGTTGTAGACGCCTACTGTACGAGGGAGTTCAAAAAGTTTCAGAGCTTCCTCCATGGTTATGGTCTCGATAAGCTGTCCTTTGCCAAGACTAACGAACTTCTTTTCAGGATCGTCGCTGTCTCCTATTTGTGCCAGAGGACCAAATCTTCCTATCCTTACATAGACATTCTTTCCGCTCTTAGGGTCAACTCCAAGTACTCTTTCTGCATTGGTTGGTCTTGAAATCAAAAGAGTCTTCTCCACCTTTTCATGGAATGGCTTGTAAAAATGTCCTATCAAATTGTTCCAGACTAATTTGCCCTCTGCAATCTTGTCGAAATCCTCTTCCACTGAAGCTGTAAATCCATAATCTACGATGGAATCAAAGTTTTCCACCAGAAAATCGTTAACCAGGATTCCAATATCTTCAGGGAAAAGCTTGTTTTTTTCTGTTCCCCATACTTCTGTAAGGGTTTTGGAAACTACTGCACCATTTTCGACAGAGAGTTCGCGGAATTTCCTTTCCTGTCCGGGTCTGCTATCCTTAACAACATATCCGCGCTGTACGATTGTGGATATAGTGGGAGCGTATGTGGATGGCCTTCCTATTCCAAGCTCCTCAAGTTTCTTCACCAGGCTGGCCTCTGTATATCTAGGGGGCTTCTGTGAATATTTCTCGGTGGCCTTTAAGTTGATCATATTCATCTTCTGATCCATTGAAAGAGCGGGAAGAAGCATGTTCATCTCCTCCTCTGCCGATTCATCATCCTTTGATTCAATATAGACTTTCAGGAAACCATCGAACTTAACCCTGTCCGCAGTGGCCATAAAGAGTTGTTTTATAGAATCTGTTCCAATTGCAATCTCGGTTTTCTGAATTGAGGCGTCTGCCATCTGAGATGCGATAGTCCTTTTCCATATCAGCGAGTAGAGCTTTTTCTCTTGAGAACCGGCTTCTATCTCCAGATTGCTAAGGTACGTTGGCCTTATGGCTTCGTGAGCCTCTTGTGCCCCTTTAGTCTTGGTTGCATACTGCCTTGTCTTGGAGTATTCCTTGCCATACAGTTCTGTAATAACCTGTTTTGCAGCACCAAGTGCAAGCTTGGATAGGTTGGTGGAGTCAGTACGCATATATGTTATGAACCCGGATTCATATAAATTCTGAGCTGTCCTCATTGTCTGACTAAGAGAGAATCCCAGTTTCCTGGAAGCCTCCTGTTGCAGGGTTGAGGTTGTGAAAGGTGCCTGAGGAGTTCGTTTTGCCTCTTTCTCCTCGATTGAGGCTATTTTGAAGTCGGCCCCGATACATTTCTCCAGAATTTCACGCGCCTGAACTTCCTTCTCAAATTTTTCGTTAAGCTCGGCAGAGACTTTTACAGATGCCTTTGCCCCTTCAGGATTGAATATACCCTCTATCTTATATTGAGATTTCGCAGAAAAATTCTGGATATCCCGCTCTTTCTCTACAATCAGCCTCAAGGCTACTGACTGGACACGTCCGGCAGAGAGTTTTGGTTTTACTTTTTTCCATAGCACAGGCGAAAGTTCAAAGCCGACCAATCTGTCAAGCACCCTTCTGGCCTGTTGCGCCATGACAAGATTCATGTCAACATCACGAGGATTTTCTATGGCATTGATTATCGCATCTTTGGTGATTTCGTGAAATACTATTCTTTTGGTTTTTTTGTCATCAAGACTGAGCGTTTCCTTAAGATGCCATGCAATTGCCTCTCCTTCACGGTCTTCATCGGATGCAAGCCATACAATGTCAGCTTTTTTTGCAAGAGATTTCAGCTCGGCCACAATCTTTTTCTTGTCTTCGGATATTAAGTAATCGGGAATGAATCCTCCTTCGATATCTATTCCAAGATTTTTTTTGGAGAGATCCCTTATGTGTCCGAAACTCGATTTTACTGTGTATCCACTCCCTAGAAATTTCTCGATAGTCTTAGCTTTAGCTGGAGACTCGACGATTACTAAATTCTCTCCCATATCTGCAATATTAAACCTTGAATGCTGCAAAGTAAGCTATAAAGTAAGATATTATCCAAATTTTTATTCCTATTTTTGTCGGCTGGTATACCTTATATATTGATTGAAAATGGAGATAAAAAACAGGGATAAGTTCTTGAAGAGGTTTTGGATAGTGGTTTTCAGCCCCTTCTTGCTGGTAGCGTTTTTCCTTCTGATGGTGAGCCTCTTTGGGAATATTCCGTCGTTTGAGGAACTTGAGGATCCTCAGAAAAATATTGCCACTGAGTTAATTTCGGAAGACGGTCAGATTCTTACGACGTTTCATGTTGAAAACAGATCGTTTGTCTCTTTTGACGAACTTTCACCATCACTGGTAGATGCATTGGTTGCTACCGAGGATGTCAGGTTTTATGAGCATAGTGGTATTGATATAAGAAGTCTTGGCAGGGTAGCGGTGAAATCACTGCTTCTTGGCCGAAGAAGTTCCGGTGGTGGAGGAAGTACTCTTTCGCAGCAACTTGCAAAATCCCTTTTTCCCAGGGACACAGCAGTCAGCAACATTCCTGGTGCAAAAACCTTTGCGCTTGGAGTTTCAAAATTCAAAGAGTGGATAACAGCTGTCAAGCTGGAGAGAAACTATACAAAGGATGAGATACTGAGCATGTACCTGAATGCTGTCTTTTTTGGCAGCAATGCTTACGGGATACGTGCAGCCGCTAATACTTTTTTCGCAAAGGAGCCCTCGCAGCTTACAATAGAGGAGTCGGCACTCTTGGTTGGAATGGTAAACAAACCTACAAGGTACAATCCTGTTACCAATCCGGATCTCTCGCTTATCAGACGTAACCACGTACTTAGTCAGATGTACAAGTACGATTACATAGACCGGGCAACATACGACTCGGTGAAGGCACTGCCTATAAAGCTGGCATTCACTCAACAGGATAATAACTCCGGTCTGGGCCCTTACTTCAGGGATATGATAAAGAGAGTTATGAGTGCAGAAAAACCAAGAAGGTCGCAATACCGTGAGGAGGATGATTTCCGTGCCGATTCGCTTTTGTGGAAGGATGATCCTCTCTATGGATGGCTTACAAAGAACCCTAAACCGGACGGCAGCAGATACAATCTGGATAAAGACGGGCTTAAGATTTACACAACTGTCAACTCAAAAATGCAGAGATATGCAGAAGAGGCCGTTGCAGAACACCTAAGCAAAGATTTACAGGTACAGTTTGGAAGAGAATTAAGATGGAAAAAACACCCTCCATTTTCCAACGCGACCTCTACGAGTGAGATAGCAAGCTTAATGAAGCAAGGCAGAAAATGGAGCGATAGATACAGAAACCTTAAGGAAGAGGGGCTTACAGAATCTGAAATTGAGGCTGTTTTTGAAAAGCCGGTTAAAATGACAGTCTTCTCATGGAAGGGCGGAGGTAGCTCCATAGATACTGTAATGTCGCCCAACGATTCAATAAAATATTACAAATCGTTCCTAAGAGCGTCATTTATGGCCATGGAGCCACAGACCGGTTTTGTAAGGGCTTATGTAGGGGGACCTAATTATCGATACTTCAAGTATGATAATGCACGTCAGGGTAAAAGACAGGTTGGCTCGACTATCAAGCCATTCCTGTATGCTTTGGCAATGCAGGAAGGTTTCACACCTTGTTCAAAGGTGTTTAACGTACCTCAGACATTTATAGTGGGCGATACAACATGGACTCCTGAGAGTACTGATAAAGAGAAATATATTGGTAAAGAGGTTACTTTGAAGTGGGGGCTCACAATGAGTTCAAATAATATTTCGGCCTATCTTATGAAACAGTTCGGTCCACGTGCAATGGTGGATATGTGCAAAAGGATGGGTATAAAGAGCCATCTGGATCCTGTAGTGTCCCTATGTCTTGGTCCGGCTGACCTTACTCTTTTTGAGATGGTGGCTGCCTACAACACTTTCCCAAGTAAGGGAGTTCATGTGGATCCAATTTTTGTACTAAGGATAGAGGATAAGGCTGGGAACGTGCTTAGCAACTTTACAGCAAGAAAGAGGGAATCCATAAGTGAACATACTGCTTACCTGATGGTAAACCTGATGGAAGGAGTGGTTAATGAAGGTACTGCTTCCAGACTGAGGTGGAAATATGTTCCAGACGGCCCGATTGCAGGAAAGACCGGAACGACAAACGATCAGGCTGACGGGTGGTTCATCGGGTATGTTCCTAAACTTACTGCCGGAGTCTGGGTCGGAGCTGAAGACAGACAGATTCATTTTGAGGGACTGGCTCTTGGTGGAGGCGCAAACATGGCCCTTCCTATATGGGGTCTCTTCATGCAAAAGGTACTTAAGGACCCATCTCTTGGAATTACGACAAAGGATAGTTTCACTGCACCTTCGGGCTTCTCGGCTCAGTTCAACTGCCGTGGAAGTGACGAGGAGGTGGATTCCACCTCTGTGATTACAGATCCTTTTGCTCATTAAATTTTCGTAAAATTATATTTATAGACAAATGAAAAAGATTGTAGCCCTCGTTTATGGGGGAAACTCCTCTGAGTATGAGGTGTCGGTGAAGAGTGGAAAAAACATGGCGAAGCACATCGACAGGGACAAGTATGAATTTTTTGAGGTGCTTGTCAGAGGCAGAGACTGGGGAGTTCAGATGGAGGATGGAAGAGTATTTCAGATAGATAAATCCGATTTTTCCTTTACAATTCCAGCAAGTGGGAATGTAGCTTCCAGAAAGGTAAATTTTGATGTTGCATTAGTAATGATTCATGGTACTCCAGGTGAGAATGGTCTTTTGCAAGGATATTTCGAGATGATTGGGCTGCCTTGTACAACTTGTTCCTCAAGAGTATCCACAATTACTTTCGACAAGTATGCCTGCAAGAGTTACCTTAGGAGTTCTGGTGTACTGATGGCCCGAGAGGTATTTATGAGGCGTGGGGACAACTATTCGTCGGAAGATATAGTCTCTAAGCTTGGATTACCGCTTTTTGTAAAGCCATGCAGCGGGGGAAGCAGCTTTGGTGTAACTAAGGTTAAGAAGAGAGAAGATCTTGCTTCAGCAATAGAGGAGGCTTTCAAGGAAGATGAAACTATCTTGATTGAGGAGTGTATCAACGGAAGGGAGATGACCAACGGTGTATTTATGTCCGATGGCAAACTTGTCAGATTGCCGGTTACGGAGATTATCTCCAAAAATGAATTTTTTGACTACGAGGCTAAATATTTAGGAGCAAGCCAAGAGGTTACCCCGGCGGAAATACCTGTCGGACTGAGTGAGAGGATTATTGATGTCTCACATAGGATTTACCACTATCTTGGTTGCAATGGTGCTGTCAGAATGGATTATATTGTCAGAGGTGAAGAGATTTTCTTCCTTGAGATCAATACTGTACCAGGTATGACTGAAACCAGTCTTGTCCCTCAGCAAATACGTGCGGCAGGGATGACTATCGGTGATTTCCTGAATAAACTGTTGGAATAAAGATGTCTCTATAATTTAAAAATAACCATTATGGTCTCATTTATTCACCGGAGAGTGGCAGGTCGGATTATTTTTCTGGCTCTTTTACTTTTCGCCGGTTGTCATGCTTTTGCCCAAAGGCAAGTTTCCGGGCGGATTACCGATACTTATGAAAAAGGTGTGGGTGGAGTCGTCGTTTCAGACGGCTTTAATGTTTACAAGAGTGATCCAAAAGGATGTTTCTCATTTGAGACGCACCCCAGGGCCAGGTTTGTTTATATTTCGACTCCGGGCGGATATGAGCAGGTGGGAGATTTTTTTGTAAGGCTTGGTGACAAGTTACCAGCCATAATCGATTTTAAATTAAAGAAAGTGGATGATCAGCCTTCTGCCTTCATCCATATAGGAGATCCGGAAGCGAGTACATATAAGGACTGGATTGATGGTCTTAAGGATTATATTGCAAATCATAAGATTGCATTCCTTCTGATGAATGGGGATATATGTTATGAAAAGGGGCAGGACTTTCATTCGCGCGAGATAAACAGAAATACAATGGGTGTAAGGGTGGTATACTCTTTAGGGAACCACGACCTTATTGCAGGGGATTACGGTGAGCAACATTTTGAGCAGCATTTCGGACCTGTATGGTACTCATTCAATGTCGGAGGTGTCCATTTTGTAATCACTCCGGTTATATATGGGGATAAAGTGCCCAGTTACTCTGCAGATGATCTTTATAGATGGTTAAGAAAAGACCTGGATGCCATTCCAAAAGGGACTCCGGTGATTCTGGCAAATCATCATCTATATGACCTGGACACATTCAACCTCAAGGGATATCTTTATGCCCATTATCATACAAATCTTTTCAAATATACAGATAAAGGCTGTTATACGTTCAGCTCTATGTCGCCAAACAAAGGGGGGATAGACCATTCTCCATCCTCTTTCAGGGTACTCTCTTTTGACAAAACGGGAGAATTAAGGTCTAGGATCAAATACTCTTGTCTGGACAATCATATTGTTGCAAATAGTTTCCATAGTTGTGCCGGATCTGGGCATGGGTTTACGGTTTTGGCAAATATCTACGATACAGGCTCCGAAGTGGATTGTGCAGTTGTCTTGGCCGGGAAAAAAGAGTTCAGGATGCAGCAGAAAAGCAGTTGGAACTGGGTGTGCAATTTGCCTGAAAATGTTTCTGAGACGGCATCTCTCAGGGTGAGGATTGGATTCTCTGACGGTAGTGTGGTGTATAAGCAAGTAATCAAAGAGAACTGCTCCAAAGAGAGTCCTCAGATAAAATGGGTATCCAACATTGGCGGCAACATTTTTATGGTATCTCCTTTAATAGCCGGTAATCTGGTCATTTCTGCAACGATAGATGATGATTCTGCTGAAAAATCCTCAATTGGTGCTCTTGACAAATCTACCGGGAAAGTTTTATGGAGCTTTAAGACCCGTAATTCCGTTAAAAACAATATGGCTCTCTGGGGTGACACTGTACTGGCTTGTGATGTAGAGGGGCGGCTATATGCCTTGGAAGCTGCCACAGGGAAAGTGGTTTGGTACAAGGATTTAAGGAGTAAGGGTACTCACCCGGTCTTTACAGAAGGTGTTACGGTTAATGATGGGATCGTATATGCAGGTCAGGGTTCCAGCCTGACTGCAGTAAGAATATCAGATGGCGGAATTTTATGGACAAACAACGCATGGAAGAGTGGAGTCTCGACTGTGGCCTCTCCGGTGGTGGAACCTAAATCCAAGGTATTGCTCTCCGGAGGATATTGGTTGGGCAGATTTGCACATGATGCAGTTTCAGGCAAACTCTTGTGGGAAAAGCGCGATGAGGACTCGCGTATATGTGACAACACTCCTGTTGCCTACGGAGGCCACTTCTTCTATACATCTCCCGGTTATATAACAGAAGTTGATCCAATAACTGGAGCGGAGCTTTTGAAACTAAAGATAGGCCAGACAGTAAATGTCAATTCTCGCCCGGTTGTAACGGAAAGGTATTATGTTGTAGGTACTTCCGACAAGGGTGTTGCAGCCTTTGACCGTCAGAATGGGTACAAGGAGCTTTGGAACTACAGGACTAACCCTTCTCTCTTCTACACAGCTCCTTATACAAAGGACTTTCAGATGACTGTGGAGGGAGGTGTCTGCCTTAATGATAACAATCTCTATTTTGGAGCAAATGATGGGTGTCTGTATTGTCTGGATGTTCGCAACGGTCTTTTTAAATGGAGGATGAACCTTGGTGCTCCTATACTTGGTAATATTGTAGTGGAGGGAAACTTTCTGTACGTTAATGATTTTGGAGGCAACACTTGGTGCATAACTATTCCTGTTAATTAAGCAAATGGCCACATATAAGAGTTTTACAGAGGATGTTCAGCAAAGGCTTTCTCATCTTTATCAGACTGGGGAGGGGCGGGCGATTGCCGTAAGGCTGCTGCAGCATTTCTGTAAGATAAGTTCTTACGAGCATATAGTAAATCCCTCCGGAGTTATAGATGAACAGTTGCTGAAGAGTGATCTTGAACAAGCGGTTCTAGAGCTCTCTAAGGCCCGCCCCCTTCAGTACGTGTTGGGATATGAAGAGTTCTACGGAAGGAAGTTTAATGTTGAGGAGGGAGTTCTTATTCCCAGACCGGAAACGGAGGAGTTGGTAAGGTGGATACTTGACAATGACCTGTCATATCCTATTCGTATCCTTGATGCCGCATGCGGATCCGGATGTATAGGAATTACTCTCGCCTGCGAGATGACAAAGCAATTAAGGGCTGATAATGATTTATCTAATTCGGAGGTCTTTGCTCTTGACTTCTCAGACAAGGCTCTTGAAGTAACCCACAGAAATGCCGTTCAATTGTCTCTCGGCCAATCGGGGATGTGTAAATTCAAAGAGTTCAAGGCAGACCTTATGCAAGGGCCGGATAGTCAGAAGATGATTGAAAACAACTCCTTGGATATCCTTGTGAGCAACCCGCCTTATGTTAAAGAGTCGGAACGTATACTGATGAGAAGCAACGTTTTGGATTTTGAGCCTAATGAAGCTCTTTTCGTACCCGATGACGATCCGTTGCTATTTTACAAAGCCCTTGCTCTCTGGGGCTCCATACTGTTAAAGCCAGGAGGTCTGATCTATCTGGAAATAAACGAATCCCTGGCGGCAGAAATTGTCAGTTTGCTTCAATCCTCATGGTTTGAAAAGGTGGAGGTACGTCAGGATTTCTGTGGTAAGAATCGTATGGTTAAAGCATCGCTGATCTGAGATTATTGGCGAACTTTTCTCCAACCTCCTTAAGGGAAGGTTTTTTTCCAGTCTCCTTTTCGATTGAAGTTACCCCTTTGTCTATAAAGCCACATGGATTGATGAAGTTGAAATAATCGAGGTTGGTAGTAACGTTCAGGGCAAAACCGTGCATTGTTACATATCGTGAAGCTTTAACCCCAATGGCGGCAATTTTACGGGCATTTGATGTCTGACTTTCAATCCATACTCCAACACTTCCTTCAAGGCGTTCACCGGTAATTCCATACTCAGCAATTGTCATAATTATAGCCTCTTCCAGAAGCCAGATATATTTTTTTATTCCAATCCCGAGTTCTTCAAGATCAAAAATCGGATATCCTACGAGTTGTCCATAGCCGTGGTATGTGACATCACCACCACGCTCGATTCTGTAATACTTTGCACCTATACGGTTTAGAAAATCTTCGTTGAATAGCAGGTTGTCAACATTTCCATGCAAACCCATTGTATAAACATGAGGATGCTCAAGCAGCAGCAGATACATCTCTTTCGTTTCTCCTGTTGACTTAGCTTCTATCAGTTTGTTGAAAAGCTCTTTCTGAAAATCCCAGGCCTCCTTGTAATCGATTAGACCAAGGTCTTTAATAATGAAGTCGGGCATATAACAATTAATTATTTACAAATACTTATTGCTTTTTCTGCCATGTATGACGATCTGACAAATGGACCGCTTTCTACATGGTCAAAGCCTGTTTTAAGGGCAAACTCCTTGTAACGGGCAAATTTTTCAGGAGAGACATATTCTTCAACGGGTAAATGTCTAAGTGTCGGACGGAGATATTGTCCAATAGTAACAACTCTGCATCCATTCTCACGCAGGTCTCTTAATGTGATTAGAATCTCCTCTTCTGACTCTCCTAGTCCAAGCATAATGCCACTCTTTGAAATAACACCCTTTTGTGAGATATAGTTAAGTGTTTCCAAAGAAACATCGTACTTTGCCTTAGATCTTACAGAGGGTGTAAGTCGTCTTACTGTCTCAATATTATGAGCTATTATGTCTGGCTTGGCTTCAAGAATAATGTCAATCAGCTTGTGTTTGGCATCAAAATCAGGGATAAGCACCTCAATTGTAGTTTTAGGATTTCTTTTTCTACATTCGTTTATAACGCTTGCCCAATGAGATGCTCCGCCATCTGGTAAGTCGTCTCTGGTTACTGAGGTTATTACACAATGGTTTAACTTCATCAGAAAAACCGATTCTGCCAACTCGGCGGGCTCGGTTGCATTTGGCAATAATGGCTTTCCGGTGTTTGTTGCACAGAATTTACATGAGCGGGTACAGATATCCCCAAGAATCATAAATGTGGCTGTTCCCCTGCTCCAACATTCGGTCTTGTTTGGGCACATGCCACTACTGCAAATTGTATTCAGAGAATGATCCTTTACTATTTTCTCCACTACCGAATACCCTCCGGAAGTGCCTAGTTTTATTCTTAACCAATCAGGTTTTTTGTCGGGTCTTATCATCATTTCTTGATAAAGGATATTTAAGAGCCGCAAAGATAAAAACTTGTTTATAATTCCAATCTGAATCCGGAGTTGACGCCGACTATTGTGTGCTTTTGAGTACGGATGCTTATTGGCTGGTTGTTATCAAAGTAATAGGATACATGAGGTTCAAGATAAATGTTCCAGTTTCGGAATATCCTGTATGATAGTCCCATTGATGCATTCACAGACCACTGGACTCCCTTTATACTTTGACTGGATGTTATGGACTGTTTTGTTTCGGACAGATATTGTGAAAAATCCGACTTGACCCCTTTTTCAATCATCATGCCTGAACTGGCATAAAGCTTACAGTCATTGGTAACATTCCAAAGAGTAGCGACAAGATTCACAGGGACACCAATGTAATGCAATTTTAACTTTGCTTTATACTGCTGGTTGCCACCATTTCTGTAAGTGGTGGATAGATAGCTATATACAAAGCCGGTTTCCACGCTGAAAGTCTTGCTAAACTCTTTTCTCAACAACACTCCTAATGAGAAGGGTGCTGCATACTCTGCGTCTGAAATTGTACTTGTTGCAATCTCAAAGCTCTGGAGGGGTTGCAATGTCCTTACTGCACTATAATTGTTAGGAGTAGAGCCTGTTGTCTTACCCAAAGCTCCCAATGAAGCGGATATGGTCCATCTGCTTTCTCTCGTTGTCTGATTATCATCTGTAAAATCGTATGTTTTATCTGATCCGGTATACTCTGTTTTTGACGGTTTGTCAGCAGGTTTATTGGCTCCTGGCTGTGCCTTTTCTTTAGGCATGGCATTGTCTTCTGAGATTGTCTTCTCCTCAGATGATATTGCAGGCTCTTCCGGAATGGTTGATTTCATGGAGATAACCTCCTTATTTTTTGTGTCTGTAATATTATACGCAGTAACACGTTTTTTATCAGACTTTGGATTTTCTACGGCAATCTTTTGGCTTGTAACAGATTGCTGTGTTTTGTGAGAATTCTTGGCCGCATAGGGCAGAAGTATAAATACAACAATAGCTGCCGCTGCAGCCGTACTTAGCAGTGGCCATAAGAGCCTTCTCCTTTTTGGTTCTATGCGTGCGCTGATGTTTTCCCAGCACTTTTCATCTACGTCAGCCTGATGATCTTTGAGAGCATCTCTGAAATAGTCATAGAAATTATCTTTGTCTCGCATAATCTTGTCCAATTATTAATTGTACGTTTTTTTGCAGGATTCTGCGCGCTCTTACCAGCTGCGACTGAGAAGAGCTCTCCTTTATATTAAGCATTCCGGCAATTTCATTATGAGAATATCCTTCAATTGCATAAAGGTTAAAAACAGTCCTGTAACCTGCAGGCAAACTTGCAATGCAGGCCAAGAGCTCTTTGGCGGTCAGTTGGCTCATTATTGAAATATTGACATCATCTTCGACCGGGCCGGACTCTTCTATAGGTACACTTGATTTCAAAAAACCATTGTTACGCAGATATTCCAGTGAAGTGGTGACAAATATCCTTCTTATCCAACCGGCAAATGATCCTTCTCCTGAATATGTATCTATTTTTGTAAAAACCTTTACAAATCCATCCTGCAAAAGATCCTGCGCAGTCGCAGGATCGTTCACATACCTACGGCAGACACTCATCATTCCAGGTGCGTATGCCGTATATAATTCCCGTTGAGCCTTTCGATCTCTCCTTTTACATCCGGCGATTAATTCCAGATCATTCATTAACCGTCCCTTCTTTTGTTTTTTCCGAATTTACGAATTTTGTCCGAATTTTTATGGTAGTCTATTTTTTCTTTATCTGCGTGAACCGTAAATCTTCTTGTGTGTTATCGCTACTATTTTTCAGTAAAACTAGACCTTTCTCCACTGTTCCTGAATAGATGAGTTTACCTTGTTCATTATCAAAAGTTTTATAATACATATGAAAAAGACCCCATCTGTCATCAATATCTGATGCATAATGCCATGAGTAGGTGGTCAAATTCATAGAATATGTGCCGTCTTTTCTTCCGCTTTGAATGGTAACTGTTGATTGGTCAATAAACTGTAGAATCTGAAATACATCATCTGTTTCATGTAACCATGTTGTACCAGCCAATTTGGTATAACCAGTATTGTTAGAATTCTCTTTTTTACAACTTGTTGAGAGTGGCATTATTGAAATTCCTAAAATCGCGAATAATAAAACCAGTCTTGCAGATGAATATCGTGTTGTCGGTTTTGTAATAGAATCAGGTTTCATAATAAATTGAAAAATCAGAGCAATTGTCTAAATGTCTGTTCTATTATAACTTATTCCGAATGTCATATATACCCGACTGTATGTTTCCCAGTTACCAACGTAGGATATCTCAGAAGGCACGCCGGCCCCTTTGTTCATATGGTATCTGAATAGTATCTGCACATCAACATTTTTGCCGGTTGATGTTGATGTTCCTTGTGAGAAGTCAGGCATATATAAATTTCTCAGACTCTCGAGATTTGCTATAGTAAGATATTCATTCATGCCGGAGGTTGGCTGGTTGGTTGTTATAACCTTTTCGAAGTAGACATCAATCACAACCATGTTCTTGTTCTTTATATTATCACCATTTTTATCAACTTGATTATTTGCATCATAATAATAACGTGGGATAAGTTTTTCATTTGAATTTAGAGTTGCGGCATATTTGAAAATCCACCTGTCTCCCATATACCTTGTGGGGTAAAAGAATGGAATAGTAAGATTGTCCACTGCAAAATTATTCTCTTGCTCACTTAGCGGAGTACCTTCTCTTAAAGGAGATTGTGGAAGAGGTGTTACAGAAACGTTGATAACCCTGTCTGGGGTATATATCCCATTAACTGCCGGTGTGGAGATTGAATAACCAACCAGGTAACACTCACCCAATGCCATAGCCTGAATCTCTGTAGATGTGATGTATCCGCAATTGGTAGCGGCGCATTTAGTATTGTTGAATGTAGTGATATAGGCAAGATCTTTACCGCTTTCAATCGATTCACTCTGATCTCCAAGGCAGGAAGAGAGAAGGAATATTGAGGCAAGTGCACAAATTGTAATTTTAAAACTGTTGGATTTCATCTTTTTCTGGATTTAAATTATTCTGTTTTATAATAGATGCTTTTTTGGGGTAAAAGACTGCATCATCAATAATTTTTTCGTTGATAAAATAATTTTATACATTTGCACCCTGAAACAAAACATAGAGATAATAAAATATAATAATGATTAATGGCTCTTTAACTCAAATGTGGTGGTGGCACAGATCTTATAGATTTGTGAGCACTACTGTTTGTGTATAGAAGAGAGATATTTATTATATTTTTTTAATATACGAGGTCCGATGCTCACGCATCGGGCCTTTTTTATTTCAACTAATTCAAATAATTAACAACGCTTGTCAGAAGATGAAGACAACAAAGAAAATCTTGCTCCCAGAGAGCGAAATGCCAAAGCAGTGGTATAACATTGTAGCAGACATGCCTACAAAACCACAACCGATGTTGAATCCTCAAACCAGAAAGCCAGTATTGCCGGAAGAGATGGAAATGCTGTTTGCAAAGGCACTGGTTGAGCAGGAACTTTCGGAAAAACGATGGCATGACATTCCGGACGAGGTTTTGGATCTTTACAAGTCTTATCGCCCGACTCCGCTTGTAAGGGCTACCGGTCTGGAGAAAATGCTGGATACGCCGGCAAGAATATATTTTAAAAATGAAAGTACTAGCCCGGTGGGTTCACATAAACTGAATTCTGCAATTCCGCAGGCGTATTATAATCGGCTTCAGGGAATTACCAGAATCACAACCGAGACTGGTGCTGGACAATGGGGTTCTGCAATGAGTCTTGCCTGCAAGCTTTTTGGATTGGATCTGGATGTGTTTATGGTTAAGCACAGTTATGAGGAAAAGCCTTACAGAAAAGTTGTCATTAATACATATGGAGGTAAAATATATGCTTCTCCATCCAATGTAACCGAGTACGGGCGTAAGGTGCTGGCAGAGGACCCGACTTGTGGAGGATCGTTAGGAATGGCAATCTCGGAAGCGGTGGAAAGAGCCGTAACGCAGCCAAATACGAGATATACATTGGGCAGTGTCCTTAATCATGTCCTTCTGCATCAGACTATAATTGGACTTGAGGCAGAAAAGCAGATGGCTATGACTGGGGACTATCCGGACAAGGTGATTGCTTGCTTTGGAGGTGGATCAAACTTCTCCGGCATCTCCTTTCCTTTCTTGCGCCACACTTTGGCAGGGGAGCGCAAGACTGAGTTTATAGCAGCAGAGCCTTCCGCTTGTCCTAAACTTACCAAGGGGGTGATGGAGTACGACTATGGAGACACAGCCGGTATGACACCTCTTATTCCAATGTACACACTTGGTCACGATTTTCAGCCGGATAAGATTCATGCCGGCGGCCTTCGCTACCATGGAGGTGGAAGTATTGTCAGCCAACTCAAGATGGATGGCTTTATCAATAGCTATGCTTTTGAACAGAAAGAGACCTTCGAGGCCGGTATCCTATTTGCCCGTTCAGAGGGAATCATTCCGGCTCCGGAATCTACACATGCAATTGCTGCAACAATAAGAGAGGCTCTTAAGGCACGAGAGTCAGGACGTCAGGACGTTCTGCTATTCAACCTGTCGGGTCATGGATTACTGGACTTGGCTGCATACGACAAATATTTGTAGCAAACATTACCTTTGTTGCACCCTCCTCAGCTCTGAAAAGGGCTGAGGATTTTTTTTAATCAAGTTGGAAAGCAAATGTGGCAAACCCACAACTTGACTGAAAACAGACCTACTTTTCAGCTGGATTAAATTTTCTAAAAACCCGAGTACCCATAATTTAAAATAGGATTGTTTTAATACCAGATGTCTATGAAAAATAAAAAACTTTTTAAAATTTCGGCCAGAATAGCCTCTGTAATCCTTAACAGCAACAAGCTAAAGGATGAAAGGGCTGTTGAAAAATGGCTTGATGAAGATGTCGACAATAAGTTGTTGTTGGATAAATTGACTGACAACGAATATCGTACAGGATATTATAAAAGGATAGATAAGTATGATTCGTCTGAAGCTTGGGCTAAAATTGAATACAAATTAGTCCCTTATGTCCATCGGCGTGTAGATTTCAGGCAGTTCTATAAATATGCTGCAATTGCTCTGTTGGCTGTCACAGTCGGTCTCTCCTCTTACTATATTGTGAACAACACATCGTTTTTTTACGAGAATCGTGAAATTCCTTTAAGAGCTAATGGAGCAAGTCTGGTTCTGGCAGATGGTAAGGTTATTGATCTCTCATCAGATTCGTCATTTGTTGAGAACAACTGTAATATCCAAATTGACAAAAACGAGGATATAATCTATTATACAAATGGAAATAACAGCTTGTCTGCAAAAGATAATAGATTGAATACCATTAAAACGGATTTTGGAAAAGACTATAAGATTGCACTTCCGGATGGCACAATTGCACATCTCAACTCAGGCAGCACTTTAAGGTTTCCTGTAAGATTTTCGAGAAAAAACAGAATAATCGAGGCATCGGGTGAAATTTATTTTGATGTGCGTAGAGATGAGAGCAGACCATTTATTGTTAAGACAAAAGATGTATCGATTGAAGTCCTGGGAACGAGTTTCAACCTTAACGCATATGACGACAACGATGAGGTCTATACTACACTTGTATCAGGGTCTTTAAAAGTTATAAACGAAGATTGCTCTGTAATAATTTCTCCGGATCAGCAGGCTATTTGTAAAAAGGGAAGCAGTGAAATTGCTGTCAAGAGTGTAGATGCCCAGACGCTCTCTTTATGGACTGATGGTTCTTTCGCTTTCAGGAATGAAAAACTTTTAAACATTATAAAATCATTACAACGGTGGTATGACTTTGATTTTATTTTCAAAGACAAGGAATGCGAGGAGATAAGAATGGGAATAAATCTGTTACGTGATACAAACTTCTCCGGTATAATAGAGACATTGAACAATGCTGATTTGTTCACCATAAGACAGAATGGCCGTACAATGATCATTGAAAGGAAGAGATGACAATGAACTTAATTTAAACTAATAAATATGAAAAAAACAGGATCCTCACTTAGTTTTGTCACACAGTTTTTGGCCAGGTGCAACTTATTGCTAGTCATACAGGTCATCATAATGTCTCAGTTATTTTGTACAAACCTGATAGCTGCGGATAACAAGCCTCAGGGAAAGATTACTTTGAGCAAAAAATCTATAACTCTTGAGCAACTACTTTGGGAAATCAAGAAAAAAGCTGACATTCAATTTGTTTATGGAAACAAAGACATTGAGCCGGTCAGCAATCTTGTTATTGATGTAAAAAATGCTACAGTAGATCAAGTTCTGGATATTGCCCTTAAAGGGACCTCTTTATATTACGAGGTGAAGGACAATGTTGTCTATTTAAAGAAAAAAGATCTTAGTGACCAGAAACCCAAAACTATAAAAGGATCTGTGACTGACGAAAACGGGGAACCATTGGTTGGAGCCTCTGTTTCAATAAAGGGGCTGAAGAATGCAGTTACCACGGATGCTGATGGAAACTTTACTATAACCATCCCTGGCGGCATCCAGCAAATACTATTGATTTCATATATAGGCATGAAGAGCCATGAAGAGAGAGTATTGAGGGATATTGTAAATATAATTTTGAAGACAGATGCCAAGCAGATGTCGGAAGTTGTAGTTCTAAGCACAGGCTATCAGAAAATAGACAAGCGGGTATCTACCTCCTCAATTTTCTCGGTAAGCGGAGAAAATATCAAACAGGCCGGGGCATTGACACTAGACAATATGCTTTTGGGAAAAATCCCCGGAATGACAGTTTTGAACAATACTTCAACTCCAGGTGCTTCAACAAAGATACGTATACGTGGAGTTTCCACTATATCCGGCAATAGGGAGCCATTGTGGGTTGTGGATGGAATTATTCTTGAAGATCCGGTTCCCCTTTCTACGGATGAGATTAATAGCCTTGATAATGTCAATCTCATTGGAAATGCAATTTCCGGATTGAATCCGATGGATATAGAGAGTGTGGATATTTTGAAAGATGCCTCTTCTACCGCAATTTATGGTGTAAGGGCTGCTAACGGTGTAATAGTCGTTACAACAAAGAAAGGAAAAATAGGAGCGCCTCGTTTAAGTTATTCTACCTCCCTTACCCTAACAGAGAGACCGGATTACAAAAACCTACACAGAATGAATTCTTTTGAACGAATAGATGTTTCAAAAGAGATTGAAAAAAGAGGTCTCATTTATAGCTTCGCTCCAGCAGCTGTGGGTTATGAAGGGGCTCTGTATGATCTTTATGACAGGAAAATTTCCGAAGATGAATTTTTGCTCCGCGTAAAAAGAATGGAGGAACAGAACACAGATTGGTTCGATGCTCTTTATAGAACCGCTTTTTCAAATAAACACAATATATCTGTTTCTGGTGCTACCGACAAGGTTAACTATTACTTCTCCGGTGCTTATGCAAGCGACAAGAACACAGTCAAAGGTTCCGGAGTAGAGCAGTACAATGCCAATATGAAGCTGATATTCAATTTGTCAAAGAAATTAACTGCGAATTTGCAGTTGAGGGGCTCTTTGACAGACAAGGAATATCTGCATGGGTCAATTTCTCCATACCAATATGCATACAACACATCCCGCGCAATTGCACTGTATGACCTTTCAGGTGAGAGGGCGTTCTACAATGTAAGACAGGGAAATCAACAGCAACTTATATATAATGTGCTTAATGAAATTGAAAATACCGGAAATACAATCAACAACAACTCATTGAATTTCTTGTCCAATATTGAGTGGAAAGTAACTCCCAAACTTAGATTCACTGGTACTGCAGGAATAAATAATGCCGATACTCAGGAAAAAGAGTGGTTCAGCGAAAGGAGCTACTATGCTGCCAACCTTAGAAACCTCAATTATGGGGCAAAGTTTCCCAGCCTAGACCCAACCAGCCCCTTTGTAAAGGACCAATGTCAATTACCATATGGAGGAGGATTGGAGAACAACAATACAAGAAACTTCGGATACACTGTCAGGGCACAGGCTGACTACAGTACTACAATCTCAAAAGATCACGAAATATCCGGGGCGATTGGAACAGAATTGCGATCGAGCAAATACGAGGGTATAAGGACAAGTCAGTTTGGGTACATGCCTGAAAGAGGAGAAAAATTCATTGCCATAGATCCTGCATTCTGGCCAAGGTACAATGCTCTTATTTTGGCAAATCCAAATGTTGTTGTAAACAGATTGTCGAATTTTGTGTCATTTTATGGTATTGCCACTTATGACTATATGCATAAGTATATCTTCAATTTTAACGTAAGAGCAGATGGTTCAAACAAGTTCGGACAAGACAAGAGTGCAAGGTTTTTGCCTATATGGTCACTCTCAGGAAGATGGAATCTTCATAATGAATCATATCTTAAAAACATAGATTGGATTAACGAACTTGCAATCAAGGGGTCCATGGGTGTCCAGGGAAATGTGTCAGATGACCAGACACCAAGTCTTATATTGCAAGGAGGCCCTCTTGACCCACTTTCTCAAGAGTATATGTATTATCTTTCAAAACTGCCTAATCCATTGTTGAAATGGGAAAAAACTACAGCCTACAATATTGCAGCAGATTTTTCATTATTGAACAACAGGATATCAGGAACAGTAGAATACTATTACAAGAAAGGAGAAGATCAGATTATTTCCAAATCTGTATCTCCGACAACAGGCATGCCAAGTATGTCCTTAAATGCAGGAGATATTGCAAACAAGGGATTTGAAGTTATCTTTAATTTCGTTCCTGTCAGGACAAAGGACTGGACTTGGTCGCTCTCTTTTAATGGAGCTAAAAATACAAATAATGTCTTAAGATCCGGAATCAATTCAAATTACGGATACCTTGAATATCTTAATGGAACAGCAGTGCTGGAAGGCGTGCCGATCAACACCTTCTACTCTTACAAGTTTGCCGGACTGGATGCAAATGGTCTGCCTACCTTCAAAGATACGGAAGAGAAGGATGGAGACACAAAGGAGAGTATGTATAAAAAGGTCTTTGCGGTTTCAGGTAATAGAATCCCTGATATTCAAGGAGGTTTTGGAACAATGTTGAAGTATAGCAACTTCTCTCTTAACCTGTTTTTTACTTATAGTTTAGGGGCAAAAATGAGGCTGAACGATTTGTACAGCGATAGTGGACAGAGACTCCCTCAGCCGCAGCAAAACATGTCCGATGAGTTTGTAAGTAGATGGAGAAAACCTGGAGATGAGTCAAGAACCAATATCCCTACTCTTTCGAGTGAAAATTTACCAATGTCAGGATTTGGCTCTAATCGTAAAATTGAGATAGCCAATAATATGTGGCAAATGTATAACAAAAGTGATATACGTGTAGTCTCTTCTGACAACGTAAGGTTGCGTACAGCTTCGCTGCGGTACCAATTGTCACAGAAGTTATGTGAGAATATAGGTCTTAATGGTGCCAGTATCCGATTGGAAGGAAATAACCTTTTCTGTCTTGCATCAAAGAAACTGAAAGGTCAGGATCCGGATCAGGTCACTTTGGGAGGGCAATCTGCACCACCACTTCCTTCATACACTCTCAGCATTGACATTACTTTCTAAAACACTCAGAATATGTATAAGATAAAATCATTAATAATATTATTATCAATTACACTTTTGACATCGTGTAATAAGTTCCTGGAAGAGACATCTCAAGATGAGATAGTGCCTAAAACGGTAAAAGAGTATAGTGAATTTCTTTATGGTGAGGCCTATATAAGGGATGCCAAGGTTGTTCATCCATACCTTGATATAATGACTGACGACTCTAAAAGCTACTATGGTAAAGCTGCCCTGATAGCTTCGGATACAAGAGAAACCGGCTATGGATATTACACTTGGCAGGAGCAACCCGAATATACACTTAGCGGGCCTTTGAGCACTGACAAGACATGGCAGACATATTATAAGTCTATATTGATAAGCAACATTGTGCTTCATAATATTGAAAGTATGACTGGAAGTGAAGCCGATAGATATAAGCTTAAGGCAGAGGCACACCTGATAAGGGCTTACTCTTATTTCATGCTGGTTAATCTCTATGCAAAACCTTATGACAAATCTACTGCATCAAGTACGCCAGGAGTTCCTATCAATAACATGACCTATATGGAAGATCTGAGATTGCCCCGTGAAAAATTACAGGCGAATTACGATCTTATTTTAAAGGATATAAATGATGGTATTGAAGCTTTTGGAAAAGGGAGCAATCAGAAAAATATCTTCAAATGGAATCTGAATTCCGCTAATTTACTGGCATCCAGAGTGTATTTATATATGAAAGATTATGAAAAGGCAATATATCATTCGAGTATTGTTCTATCATCAAACCCGTCATTATATGATCTGAATATTAAAGCAGCAGATGCAACAGCCGCTGCAAAACCATTTCTGAACAGTTCCAATCCGGAGATCCTTTTCTCTTTCGGAGACTATTATATATCGTATTTCGTACCTGCTGCAAATGGATGTTTCCCTGCTTCAGAATCAATAAAATCTGCTTATTCTGCTGACGATTTGAGATTCGGCAAGAGTACCGGTGCTTTTATCAGAGAGCAGGGTAATTTCTTTGGCAAGCAGTATACCAATTTCAAAAATGGCAGCAAGTCTACGACCCAGGTCTACGGTTTTGCCTTGAGAACGGCCGAGGCATACCTTAACAGAGCAGAAGCCTATGCAATGCAAGGAAAGACGAATCTGGCTATGGCAGACATCAACAGGTTAAGGAAATCCAGAATCAAGACGGCGACATATTCCGAACTCACTGCCCAGGATAAGGAGTCTGCATTGGAGCTGATAAAGAAGGAGAGGAGATTGGAGTTTTGTTACGAACAGCAAAGGTGGTTTGATCTACGCAGATGGAACCAACCGGAAATAGTTCATGAGTTTGTAGAAGAGTACAACCCTTATACGACAGCTATATATACGTTAAAGGCGAATGACGATGCTTACACTTTGCCTATTCCGGTATCTGTAATCAATTACCAGCCGGATCTAGGAAATAATACAAGACCAAACAGAGAAAAGAACAAATAATAGAACACCATGAATAAAATACTTAATATAATACTTTTATCATCACTATCTATATTGATTTCCGGGTGCTATTCTAAGGAGGAATTAACTTCTGAATTGGGAGAACCGCATCATAAAATAGTAGATAGTCAGGAACCTGTGGATAAATATATTTACACTCAGTTCAAAAACACAGGTGTTTGTATTCTATATGATTTCAGCACTTTAGACTACAAATGGAATCTTAATGTAAGCAATTTGTCGGAATATGAGATTGTAAAGCAAACGGATAAGGCAATTCTCTCTTCCGGGATATCATATCTGGATAAAGTCTTATGGGCCTATTATGATAATGATTTCAAAAAGAAGTTTTTTCCTTTAAATATCCTCCTTTGTGATTCAATAAAGAAAGGCACTGTAAATAGCAGTATAGCGACAATAACCGGAAGAAATTATCTTGCAATTGGCAAAATAAGCAAAGGAATAGAGAATACAAGCGAGGCAGAACTTAATAACTTAAAAGGTATTATAAACGGAAATATGTGGGGTAATATATTTTATACTAACAGTGTGCTTGATTTTCCGCAAGAGTTTTTCACTCCATGTGAAGAACTTTATGGATACAAGATTGGAACAAAGACAGATGTCCCAGCATTCGATTCAAAAAAACTGGGTTTTTGGGATAAAGATCCGGATACCTCAACTTCCTCTACCTATATGGCACCAAGGAAACCGGTGGATGTTGTCCAGTTCATACAGCAGATAACTACCAACAGCTATGAGGAGATAATGGTCAAAATGAATGGCTATCCAATTTTATATAATAAATATATTATTCTGACAAATTATATGAAAGAGCATTATAATATAGATTTACAAGCAATAGGAAATAATAAACCAACAAAGATTAAATAGAATGATAAAAAAATCGATTAGTTTGACCCTGGTGTTGATTCTGTCCGTACTGCCAGTTTTTGGGCAAAGATTAAAAACCTTGGTCAAAAAAGATTCTGCTCCGGTCAATGTAGAGATTCCAAAACAGGAAGAGAAAAAAGGCTATTCATCTACCATAACAAAGGATGCAAAAAGCTCCAAAGGGCTTATTGATATCCATATGGTGAAAAACCTACTCTATCTGGAAATTCCAAAAGAGATTATGGGAAAGCCGATGCTTTTCGGTGCAAAGGTATCGCAGACCAGCGATAATAAGGATGTTATAGCAGGCCAGATGCCGTCAGATCCTATTTTGGTTGAATGGTCATATGATGATGAAAAAGTGTATCTGCATAATATATTGGGGAAGAATATATGTGAAGGTCAGGAATCAATTTATGAGGGTTTTAAAAATAACAATATAAGTCCGATATTAAAAGCGTTCCCTATAAAATGCTATAACGGGGATTCTACCAAGATCGTGATAGACGTTACTAAGTATTTTTGTTCTGATGAAAAACCACTGTCACCTTTTATCCCAGCATCTCCTTTTGATGCTCTTTTTGGGCTAAACAGGATGAAAGGCTCTTTTAAGGCTGATATGTCTTCAATAGTATCATTCAAATCCTTTCCTCAGAACTTCGTTATATCAAGCAGGCTGGCATTTTCTGTCTCAGACCAACCCTTTACCGCAGTTGTAACTGCATCTATGGTTTTGCTTCCTAAGGAGCCGATGAAACCAAGATATTCCGATAGCAGGGTAGGTTATTTTACTGACACAAAGCAGGTTTTCACCACAAAAGAGGATCATGTCAAAAATTTGAAATTTATCAACAGGTGGAATTTAGAACCAAAAGAAGAAGATGTTGAGAGACACAGACGAGGAGAATTGGTTGAACCCAAAAAGCAAATAGTATACTATCTGGACCCAGCTTTTCCGAAAGAGTGGAGACAGTATATGAAAGAGGGTATCGAGGATTGGCAGATGGCATTTGAAAAAATTGGTTTCAAGAATGCAATTGTAGCCAAGGATTACCCAACGAACGATCCGGATTTCAATCCTGATGATATCAGATATTCTTGCATCAGATATGCCTCATCCGGTACTGCCAACGCTATGGGCCCATCATGGACAGATCCCCGTTCGGGAGAAATAATCCAAGGTTCTGTTTACGTATACCATAATGTACTTAGCCTGCTGCATAACTGGAGATTTATCCAGACTTCAACAGTAGACCCTAAGGCTAGAGAGAGAGTTTTTGGTATGGATGTAATGGGTCCGCTGCTCAGATACTTGATTGTTCATGAAGTAGGACACACGTTGGGACTTATGCATAACATGAGAGGCTCATATGCTTATCCTGTTGACTCGTTGAGGTCTCCGTCATTTACGGCTAAAAATGGTACTACTTCATCTATAATGGATTATGCAAGATACAACTATGTCGCTCAGCCTGGTGATGGCGTCACATACTTTCTCCCGCCTAGGATAGGGCCATATGACATGTATGCAATAAAATTTGGCTATGCAAGGATTTATGAAGCAAAGACTCCTGAAGAAGAGCTGCCGGTTATTAACAACTGGTTAAAGGAGAAATGCAATGACCCGATCTATAAATTCGGAGAACAGGCAATCTTTGATGTGACAGATCCTTCGGCGCAAACAGAGGCTATAGGAGATGATGCTATAAAAGCAAGCTACTACGGAATCCAGAACTTGAAGATGATTACAAACAACCTGCTTGCATGGACTTATAAAGAGGGTGAAAATTATGATTTTACTGCTAGAATGTATAATGAGGTCCAAAAGCAATTTCAAAGATATATAGGTCATTGCATGGTTTACCTTGGGGGCAGCTACATAAACTATACTGTGAAAGGTGATAATCAAAAAGAGTCAGAGCCGGTATCAAAGAAGAAGCAGAAAGAGGCGTTGAAGTTTATTATCGATCAAATCAATGATTATCCAAATTGGGTCAAGAATAAAACTTTGTTGGATCAATTGACTCTTGAGGGAGACAATGTCTCAGATTTTCAGAGTAGGACAATGAGAAATTTGTTGTCACCAACCAGATTAGGTAAAATTGGGACTTTGGCGAAATTTTCGGCAGACCCTTATACTCAGAAAGAGTATCTAAAGGATATCTATACTCAGATATGGGATAAGACAATTAAAGGCGCATCATTGAGTTCGAATGATAAACTGATGCAGTATCTTTACCTTCACTCTTTGCTTGGTGCTTTGGATATGCTTCCGAATGAGCCTGTCAAGTCAAAGGATCTGACCAGCATTGACGATCAGATTGAGGTCCCTTACTTCAGACAATCGGAGGTTGAGAGAAATATGACAATATCAACAAAAGAATCAGATGTCAGGATAATGTCAAAGCCATTTTTGTATACCCAACTTCAGGATCTTAACAGACTGTTGAGCTCAAGGGTTATGACATCTGTCGGTGAACAGAAAGAGCATTATCAGTATTTGTTGTTTGAACTGAAAAAATTGATGAAATAATATAGGGTTAAGAATTATTTCTGAAGGTGTCTTGAATTAATTATTCAAGGCACCTTTATTTTTTATGTTGACTATAATTACAGTACGATAAGAAAGTAAAAACTGCTGCCAAGGGATTCCTTAAGCTTCTTGTATGCTCTCTTCTTTAATGAATGGACTGTACCTTCTGCTATTGAAAGCCTCTCCGCAATATCGGAGTTTTGCACCCCCATCAGTGTAAACTCGATAATCTCCTTCATCCTTTTCGGAAGGTCGTCAACGGCTTTACGTACCAAAAGCAGTGTCTCATGTTCAATTATTGAATTGTTAATGTCAGATTCGCTAAGATATCCTTGACTATTTTCAAGGTCAACCTGTTTAGACCCCTTCTTAATAATGTTAAGTGCCATGTTCTTTGTGACTACGTACAAAAAACTCTTCACCTGACATATATTATTGAAGTTATCCCTACTTTCCCAGTACTTTAACAAAGCCTCTTGAGCAACGTCTTTGCACATATCCTCATTGGAGAGGAATTTTTCTGCAAAGCAGCACAGTATAGGATAATAATCTGCAAACAACTCCTTGTATGCAGGAATACTACCCATTTTTATTTGGTCTACAAGCATTAATGGAATAAGATTCAGATTATTTCATACAAATATAAGTCTTTTACATGAAATACTGTCATCTCAATTTTGGAGAACCCTCAATGAGTACAGGAGGAGGCAATAGCATCGCAGGATCTACCGTCAATGAGGCAGCTTTGGTAGCGGCGTCCAATTCCATTACATCGTGAGATTTGAAATCTTCAAAGGAGTAAGGCTGCCCTGCAAGTAGTTTTATTCTTTTTACAACAGCCTCACGTGAGGGAGCATTTATATATTTTATATTGTTTATCATTACGCTCTTACTCTCTGGTCTCCAGACTCCTTGAGAATAATAGTACCCTCCTTCATAGGCAGAGACGTAAGCGTAATTTGCCTGGCCAATGAAATGTTTCCATAGAATCTGGCCCAAATCGTTGGTGAGATCTACATTTTGATAGAACCCGTAACCTTGCCAGCTTCGAAGAGTATTCTTATTGGCATCGGGAATCATTCCGGTCGTGTTTACGTATTCATCTGCAAGCTTGGCGAAGCCATGCCCTGAAGCTTCGTGTTGCACGACACCTCGGAAGTCGTAAGGATAAGATTTATCTGATTTTGGACAGATAGCAATAGCCTCACCGGTAGACCACATCCAGGCGGTACCGGCATAACGGGTGCTGTTTGCCACAAGTATAACCACTGTCTTGCTAAGGTTGCCAATAGGGGCCTTAATGGCATAATTAAAGCAAGTTGTTGTATTAGTGCTCATATTGGTTGCCGGGGCTGCCTTTGTATACTTTGTCTCAAACTTTGTGTTCACGGTTTTGGTTATGTCACTTATGCCGCTCTGTTCGGAAAAGGCAAATACTGTATAAGCATTGAAATAGTCAGAATAGGATTTATAAGGCTCTATTGCAAGAAAATGTCCCAGGGCTGTCCTCATGTCGGTTTCATATTGACCGTTTACTATCTCATCGAAAGAATAACCATCTCCCAGAAAAACCAAATCGATGCCGTTCCCGACGGTGGAACTGCGAATTTTTGCATAATTACCATCATTATACGGGAAGTTGTTTTGCTCCACTAAAACCTGAGCAGAAGTCGTTGTGCCTGAAATTCTGAATTCAATTATCCCGCTCCTTGTGGATTCTCCTGTATATGGGTCAAATGTGATTTGCACGGGACCTGAACCAGATCCGGATAAAGGTGTGACATTTATCCATCCAGGTTTGCTGTAAATTACCCATGGGGCAGATGCATCAATAGATATCGTATATGTTGAGGCAGCGCCGGTGGAACGTATTGAATTTTGCCTTATAATTATATAACTATTCGGATCTGATCCCTCTTCATAAATTCGTCTGAAGAAAGAGTATCCCCATCCTCCGGCAAGCAGATAGTTGTTCAATGTTCCTTTTGGCACGACAAGGTCTGCACTGGAACTGATGCCACTGAAGACATCGGTGACAGCAAAAGGCTGGGCAATCTTGCTGTAAACCTTGGCAAGAGCCGCGCAATTGCTGAAAGCGTTGTTTCCGACAGAGGTCAATGAACCGGGCAACTCGATAGAGGAGATGGATGAGCAGTTATAGAATGCCTCTTTACCGATTGTCTGTATATTTTTTGGAAAAATGAATGTCTGGAGCGGTAAAGGTATATCTGATTTGAAAGAGTAGTCAGGTATCTGATTCTCTTCGACTACAGCTCCGGATAGGTCTATATATCTTAACGCCTGAACCCTGCTTCTGATTATGCCAAAATCGGTTGCTCTGATGTTACCCTCGATTTTAAGTCTTGTTATCCCTGCCCCTTCAGATTCTGAAATCAGAGAGCCAAGGTTCTGACTGCTCTCTTCATACACATAAAAACCGTCAAATCCGCTCTGTTTTACAAAAACGGTGTCTTTCAAGGCTCCACCCTGAGAAACGAATATGATATCCGCACTCCTTTCGGTACTTCCGCCGTTCGCGCTGACAGTAAAGGTGTAGTCCTTGGAAATAAGGCCTTTCGTCTGCATTTGGGTTATCCATCCACTTCCGCCAGAAATGGTGATGTCGTAATTTACATTTGAAGAGACGCTATAGGTAAATGAACCACCACTTTTCTGGATATAGAACTTCTCCTTGCTCAGGAATAATGCCCCCAGTGCTTGCTGATTAATAGTAAGTGTATCGGAAAGCGTACTGTTTTTATCCTTGAAAATTACAATGCCTGTTCTGGAGTCAAATAAGGTATTGGCAGCAACAGTGAACTGATGATTGTAGGTTATCAGACCTTTTGTGGTGGCAGATGAGATCCAGTTGTTTGTTGACGGGATAATGATATCGTAGGTTAGGTTGCTCTTAAGCTCGACATTTACTGTACCTCCTGCTGATCCAATATTCTCTGTTTTCTTGGTTAGAATGAGCGCATTTTTCTGAGCCTGGTTGATGATAAGCGTATCGGCAAGAGTGCTGTTCTTGTCCTTGAATATTATCCTGGCAGACCTGCTGTCATATGATTCGTTGCGGGCAATCAGGAACTCATGGGTATAGGTGTCGAAACCTTTTGATTTCACATTTGTGATCCAATCAACTCCGGAAGGCATTATGATATCGTACTTGATGTTGCTTTTAAGCTCGACTGAAACTGATTGTGACCTGCTGTCCAGATTCTCGGTTTTTCGGGTAAGGATAAGGGCATCGTTCTGCTCTTGTGTTATGGACAAGGTACTTTTCATGCCATCCGCTGTAATGGTCAGTGTTGTAGTACGGAGGGCTTTTGTGGTGTTTGGCTGGATTACCAGCTTGACTGTCGCATTCCCTTTTCCTTCTGACGGAACGGCAGAACACCATCCGTCTCCACCCAGTATTTTCCATGAGGTGTTGGAAGTTATGGCAATTGATGACTCTGATGCTGCTTCTGAGAAATCAGTCAGAGAGGCAGTAACGGAGAGAGTAGGCTCCGGTTCGCAGCCTGCTATTGCAAATGAGACAAGAAGCAATAGAGATGACAGACGTTTAAACGTATTCATAATATTCAAGTTATACAAATGTAACAAAAAATGTTTTGTTACATTTACTTAGGCTCGTAATCACCTTCGTATATCTTGAATACCTCTGCAGTTATTGAATTGTCCTCCATATCGGCAATACATATTCCTCCGGCTGTATGAACAAATATGGTCCTATCCAGGTTGTCCTTTTGTGCAAAACATGATGCAACAATGCTTGTCCCGGAAGCCAGGGTATAACCGACTCCTCTCTCATAAGTCTCAATTTGGAGCTGATTGGAGCTGATTTTTTTTACCAGTTGTATGTTTATTCCATCAGGATATTCGCCTGAATTTTTTATCTGCTCTCCAATTTCAATAATGTGTTGTTTAGAGATATCCGGGTCTTCTCCCACAATGTTCTCGTTGCCGACATTTACGCATACGTACTCTTTCCCGCAGATTTTCTTTATCCCTGATATGAAAGGCATTTTTACCTTTATCATTATCCTTGTTGCCTCCAGATTAAGGAAAAAAGCCGTCATTTTTTGATCTGAAATCCTAACTTTTACGCTGTTGCTTTTAATTATCTCCTTATCTCTTAGATATTTGGCAAATATCATGCTCGCAAACACAGCACTTTTAGCCTCGCTTCCGTCCCGGTTGTAGGATTTATATGAAAACTCATCATCCTCTATAAATGGACCATAGATTATACCATCGGCACCAACTCCATACTCCACGCTGCAAATATCTCTTATAACATCTACTGTAAGCGTGATAGGGTTTTCCCTAGGGTCAATTACAATGTAGGTGTTTCCTAAGACATGATATTTATAGAAGCGGTTCTCCTTGATGAAGTTTGCATATGTTTCAAGCCTGTCACATACAATGAAGACGGCATTTTTCCTACAATCAAGAGCTTCATCGATTGTTTTCAGGTAGCGTATGGCAGCAGCAAATGAGGCTCCGGAAGAGACTCCGGCAAGAATACCCAGCTCTCTTCCCATCTTTTTCATATAGCTTTTGGCTACATCGCAGCTTACCTCTTCCAAAAGATTATAGTTGCCTTTTCTGAATATACCGCACTCCTCCATCTCTGCAGCTGTTCTTATGCCTGGTATATAGCTATCCTTTGATGTTACAACTCCTATTGTCATCATCCGGGAATTTTTCTCTTTCAGGTAATCCGAAATTCCCTTACTTGAACCGGAAGTGCCTAAAACGCTTATGAAATAATCAACATCTCCAATATCTTCAAATATCTCCCTACCGGTCTCATAATGCGCCTTAACATTGTTCTTGTTGGAATACTGCCGGGTGTGGAAATACTTACCCGGATTTTCTGCAACCATCTCTTCTATCTTTTCAACGGTGTTCACACCTTTTGGCATCTCGACAACATTAGTCCCAAGAAACTGAAGGATATTCTTGGATTCGGAAACTCGTATTCTATTAGTTACCGTTATGAAATCTATCCCATTAATCCCGCATATGCACTGAAGTGCCTTGGCTGTGTTTCCGCTGGATGTCTCAATGACAGACATTCCGCTGTTACGGATCTCATCAATGTTATCCTTGAGCATTCCATAGGCAGTCCTGTCCTTAAGTGAGCCGAAAGGATTAAGGTATTCCAGCTTGGCATACAGGTTTATATTTTTAAGTCCATGGATATCAGGGTCTATCCTGATAATTGGTGTCCGGCCTATTACCTCGGTAATATTATGAATCAGCATTTAAAAGGGGCTTTTATCTTTTTGAGTATTCAATAATGGAGTTATTGCATCTGTTTTTGATTTTCAGGTTATTTCTGTCAACCTGCACAATATCATAAGTAGTCGTATCTCTGAATGAAATGCCATTACCAATGCTTTCGGAGATCAGGACAAGTTGTCCGGACCTCAACTTCCAGGATTTATATTGCAGAGTAGCCATATTTATGGAAGAGGCTGTACCGTCATTATTAAGTTTTAAGCCCTGAACCTCCTTGTCGTTAATTGGATTTGGTTCTACCCATGAGCCATAGAGCAAGTTGATGTCCGGTGATTTATTGCCGGAAGCAGCCTTGTCTATGTATAAGACTCCCTCCAGATGGTCAATCTCGTGCTGGAAGATAATTGCAGAAAAGCCACCGACAGTGTCAATCTTTTCTGTCAGGCTCTTCTCGTCAAGATAAGAGACTACCACTTTGTTGGACCTCATGACGCTGTCACTGCGGTTTGGAACGGAAAGACAACCCTCTCTGATAAGGGATTTCTCCTTGGATAGTTCAAGAAGTTTTGGATTCACATAAAACTCGTATGGTCCACCTACTTTATCGATTCTCTGCACAATTATCAGCCTCTTGTTGATGCCAACCTGAGGTGCAGCAATACCCACTCCGGTATTTGCAGTGTCCAGGACAGTTGCCATCATCCTCTTTTTGAGAATAGAGTAATATTCGCTTTGAAGGTCTTCTTTGGTAAGGTCAGTCGAGACACTTCTGAGAACAAGAGTGTCGGCGGGATTGTCAATGACAAATAATCGCATTATTCCAGAGGTAGAGTCAGAACCTATCAGATTCATATCTGCCTGGGTGAATGACAATGAACTGCAACCTGAAAGAGATGCTGCAATTATTAAACTAACAACGCCACTCTTTAGGCAATTTGCTGATTTTAGAAAAGAAAACATGACTTTAAAGATTATTTTTTGATAATTCTAGAATTAATTTTGTCCATTACACCTTCCCGGTAAGTGTCTGAGATGGGAATGAAAACTTTGTCAAATATAATTCTATTTCTTTCAATAGTGCGGATTTGATTCATGTTTACTATAAAGGATCTGTGAACCTGTAGGAATGTTTCCGAAGGGAGATGTTCTTTTATGGACTTGATACTCATAAGAGTCATAATGGATTTGCCATCTGCCTTTTGAATTTTTATATAGTCTTTCTCACATTCGATATAAAGGATGTCACACAGCTCTACCTGCACGATTTTATAGTCAGTCTTTACAAATATGCTTCTTGGCTCTGTCTTTTCTAACGAGAACCACCGTTGAGCCTTTGAGGCTGCTTTCAGAAATTCGGCATAGCTTATTGGCTTGAGCAGATAGTCCATTGCATCTACTTTGAATCCTTCTATTGCGTATTGTTCAAAGGCCGTTGTAAAGATAACCCGGGTTCCCCCTTTGACCATCTTGGATAACTCTATTCCATTAAGCTGAGGCATCTGAATGTCCAGGAAAAGCAGATCTACTTTTATGTTTCCAAGCATCTCAAGAGCATCTATTGCATTAGAACATTCTCCTGCCAGTTTAAGGAAAGGAGTATGTCGGATGTATCCTTCTATCAAACTGCGGGCAAGAGGCTCGTCGTCTACCACCAAACAATTAAGAATCATATTATTAAACATTTATTGTTAATTGAGAAATATATGTATCCTCTTTCCTTTCTGAAATAAGTGTGTATTTACCAGGATAGATGAGGCTTAGCCTTTTTTTTAGATTTTCAAGGCCGATTCCTGATCCGCTCCTGTCAGTATCTGTTTTTGGAAAATAGCTGTTAACAATACGACAGGTAACAGTATGATCGTCTTTTAATTCGACAGAAATGTCAATTTTGGAGTCAGATATCGGACTGACACCATGCTTGAATGCATTCTCTATGAGCGTTATGAACATTAATGGTGCAATTGACATTCCCTTGCATTCCAGAGGGTCGGGAATTTTCATGGTCAGCCTCACTTTCTCTGAAAGCCTTAGAGACATAAGCTCTACATAACTTTTTACAAAAGAGAGTTCTTTTGAAAGAGGTAATGTAGGTTGGTCATTGTCATAGAGCACATATCTTAAAAGCTGACTAAGGCTGAGAATCGCATACTGAGCCTGTTCCTGGTTGACTGATACAAGACTGTATATATTGTTCAGAGTATTGAACAGAAAATGCGGATTAAGCTGGCTCTTGAGATTCTGAAGTTCAGCAGCTGCCTTCTCCTTCTCTATTTCCTGCCTTTGGCTCTCGCTATTGTACCAGTTTGATGTCACCCTTATTGCAATACTCAATGCAGCTGTGAACATAAGGATAACGGAATCTCTAACTAGCCATACGTAAATTGGTGGAGATGGCATTCCTCCATGAATGAAAAGCTCATGCAAAATGTGGATACCCAAAGAGAGGATAACGATCAGCAATAAGTTGTAAAGCAGGAACTTGGTCAGATGTCTCTTGAAAAGATATTTGTCTACGAATAAAAAGTAGTTGGCATAGAAAACCGCCATATGAGCTAACGGTATTAAAGAGATCAGCAGGAAGCCCTTCAGATCCAGACTCTTTGTAAAAGAGTTGGAAAACATTAACGGAGAACACAGAAAAAGCCCCCATGCAATAACGTGTATTGCTGTCATCAACCATTTTCTGGAGCGCTTTTTACTCATCGGTGTAAATTTTAGCTAAGTTAAGAATATTCACGTTTAATTTTCTATTCATACCGGATAGCTTCAATAGGGTCCAGACACGATGCCTTCTTTGCAGGATACCATCCGAAGAAGACCCCTGTCAAAGTACATACTGCAAAGGAGAGTATGACAGAATAGAGCTGTACATATACAGGCCAGCCAACAACATATTTGATAATTGCAGAACTGCCGACTCCCAATATGACTCCGATTATGCCTCCGGTTATGCTTATAATAACAGCTTCTATAAGAAACTGCAGAAGGATGTGTCTCTCCTTTGCTCCGATTGACATTCTCAGGCCAATCTCCCTGGTCCTCTCTGTGACAGAGACATACATGATGTTCATAATGCCGATACCTCCAACGAGAAGAGATATCCCGGCGATGCAGGCCAGTAGTACTGTCATCATATCTGTTGTTGAGCTGAGCATTGTGGTGAGCTCTTCTTGAGAACGCACATGGAAGTCATCCTCCTCTCCACTTCTGATCTTATGATTCTCCCTAATTATTGTCTCTATGCTTTCTGTGGCACTTTCAGATTTATCTTCTGAAGTTGCAGAAGCAAATATCCCATTGATATATGTTATGGCAAGAATCCTTTTCTGAATAGTCGTGTAAGGGGCCAGGATAACATCGTCCTGATCCTGGCCCATTGAATTGTAACCTTTGGAGGTAAGTATACCGATTATTCTGAAGGGGGTCTTGTTGAACCTTATTACCTTTCCAAGAGGATCCTCTCCGTTTGTAAAGAGGTTCTTCACAATAGTTGTTCCCACCACGCAGACTTTTGAGGAACTGCGGATGTCCTCATCTGTGAACATCTCACCTTTCTCAACAGTGTACTTGCGTATTTCCAGATATTCGCAGTTTACTCCATTAACTGAAGTAGGAGCATTGTTCGCGCCGTAAATGATCTGTCCGTTGCTGTTGACAAGAGGTGAGCAGTAGCTTATATCCTGCGCCTCGTTAGCCACACTGTTGTAATCTTCCATCTTGAGAGTCTGCATGCTGCTTCCGCTCTGTCTCACTCCTCCAAACTGGCCGTTTCCCGGCTGAACCATAATAAGGTTTGACCCCATTTCAGATATCTGCGACCTGATGCTTCTCTTTGAGCCCTCGCCTATTGCAAGCATTGAGATTACCGCAGCAACTCCGATGATAATTCCAAGCATTGTCAGAAAGCCACGGAACTTGTTGTTCATCAAGGCTCTTAATGCTATTTTTATTAAATTGCTGTAGTTCATTTTCTTGAGTAGTTTTTATTGTGGAAGTCCTCAATGATTTCTCCGTCCTTAAGGATGATTGTCCTGCTGCTGTATTCAGACAGCTCTGGATTGTGAGTGACAAAGACTATTGTCTTTCCCTCTTTGTTGAGCTTCTGGAACAGAGATATTATCTCCATTGATGTCTTGGAGTCGAGGTTTCCTGTAGCCTCGTCGGCAAGAATAAGTACAGGGTCATTGACCAGGGCTCTTGCAATTGCCACTCTTTGCTGCTGTCCTCCTGACATCTGATTGGAGCGGTGGTTGATACGGTCTTCAAGTCCTACCGCAACAAGGGCTGCAGTCGCCTTCTCCTTTCTCTGATGTGCAGAAACTTTCGAATTATAGAAGAGAGGAAGCTCTACGTTCTCAAGTGCTGTTGTCTTTGGGAGCAGGTTATATGATTGAAAGACAAAGCCTATCTTGTTGTTCCTTAGTTCTGCCCTGTCATTGCGCCCCATCTCTCTCACTGAGACACCATCTAGAAAGTAATCTCCTTTTGTAGGAGTGTCAAGACATCCCAACAGATTCAGAAGTGTAGATTTTCCAGAGCCACTCGTACCCATTATTGTAACAAACTCCCCTTGTTGTATTGAGAATGATATTCCTCGGAGTGCTCGCACAACCTCTTCTCCTACAATGAACTCTCTGGTCAAATTGACAGCTTCGATTATTTTGTTTTCCATTATATTCGATTTTTGTACCAGTTGCTATTTTTTCTTCTGGCCCGGACGAGGTGGCATGAACGGACTTGTTCCACTGTCGCCGGAACCTTTTGCGGTAGGAACGGTGCTTTGTGCCACTCCTGTTATCACCTTGTCGCCCTCTTTTGCTCCACTGATGACCTCGGTATATATTCCATCAGTCACTCCAACGGATATCGATGCCGGAACAACCCCTTTTTCTGTCTGTATCCAAATCTGCTTCTGCGAAACGGGATTTGTAGTGTCAGTCTGATTGCCGGCAATATTTGTCTTAAGACTTACTTCTGCCGTGACATTGGACGGTTTAAACCGGAATGCTTTCAGAGGAATCAACAGCACATCTGTTTTTTCAATTGTTGTGATTGTGATATTGGCAGTAAGACCCGGCTTAAGCTTGAGGCTTGGATTTGGTGCGTCAACTACAACTTCATAAGTGACTACATTTGATGTGGTGGTAGGCTGAAGCCTTACCTGAGTCACTGAGCCGTTGAATATATCGTCAGGAAATGCGTCCACAGTAAAGGTAACCTTCTGTCCCTCTTTGACCTCTCCGATATCGGCTTCATCTACGTCTGCAATCACCTGCATCTTGGTGAGGTCGTTTGCAATAGTGAAAAGGGTAGGAGTGTTGAAGCTGGCAGCTACAGTCTGACCCTCGTCCACAGCCCTGTTAAGGACAACTCCATCTATTGGAGAGTAGATAGTGGCGTAGCTAAGGTTCTGGCGTACGCGGGTAATATCCGATTTAGCCTTGGCATAGGAACTTCTGGCTTTGTCGAACTGATATTTGGCTGATTCGTATTCGGTATCACTTACAAGACCTTTTTTGTAAAGTCCTTCAATCCTGGAATAATTTTTCTGCTGATACTCAAATTCAGTTTTTGCCGATGACTTGGTTGCTTCACTGGATTCAAGTTCTGCCTCAAGAGTTGTTCTGTCCAATTCTGCCAGTTTCTGCCCTTTTTTAACCTTGGAATTATAGTCAGCATATATGCGTGAGATTATGCCTGATACCTGGGTGCCAACCTCTACTTGTATTATTGGCTCGATTGTTCCTGTGGCAGTCACGCTGTTGGAAATTGATCCTTTTGTCAGGCTCACGGTTTGATAACCGGTAGAGACCTCTCCTTTAGGCTTGAAAATCAGAAATAGCACAATGACAATTGCGATTGCAGCTACTGATATGATTATTAGGCTCTTCTTCATTATGTATTATTTTTTATTTTGCTTAGTTTAATTTTTATTCTGAATCCTATAATTCAATTGGTTGATTCTGATAGAACTTTAGAAGCTTTACGGAGAGAACAGACTGGTACTTGGCCTCGATCTGTTCCTGTTGGGCAGATATAAAATTTTGTTTCTCTGTAAGCAGCTCAACAGTGTTTTTCATTCCCTCGTTGAATTGTTCATTCACTAACCTGTAGCTTAGTTCCGAATATTTTAGCTTGTCTGTGGCTGCCTTGTATCGGCTCTGTGCCGATTTCGCATCCTGATATAACGACTCAATGGTGCCAAGCAGGCTTTTCTCGCTGTTTGTCTTGTTGAGGATTGCCTGTTGTGTCTGGAGTTTTGATTTGTTTATTGAGGTTTTTGAAGATCTCTTGTTAAATATTGGTATGCTTAGTGAGATGCCAATGTTCTCATTGAGTTTGTTGTTGAGCTGGTTGTAAAGAGAAAGGTTGGTGCCCGAAATATTTCCCGTTCCTATTGCTGCGTTCATTGTGACAGATGGGAGCATATCTGCAAGAGCAATCTTCTCGCCCACTTTGGAAGACTCTATCAGAAGCCGGCTTCTCTCTATCTGTGGCATAACAGAAAGTGCAGTATTGTATACCTCATAAAGTGTCGGCAATTGTTCCAGAACAGTTGAAGTATCAAGTTCAGGGAAAAGCAGGTCGAATGATTCATCGATGCCCATTTCCAGCAGTTGTTTGAGTGTCAGCCTCGATTTAGCAAGATTGTTCTCACACAACACAAGCTGATACTTGTCGTTTCCAAGTTGGGCTTCAATCTGGGCAAGGTCAACTGACGAGATGGAACCGGCCTGGCAAAGAGCTTTTGATCTGTCGTATTGAGTCTGTGAAACCTCAACGGTTTTCCTTGCTGTCTTGAGTGATTCGTTGGCATAGAGTATGTTGAGATAGGCTTGTGTAACAGCAATCTCAATGTTGTTCTGAGCCTCCTTTACGTTAAGCTCGCTACTCTTGTACAGGATGTCAGTCTGGTTCTTTGAATTGACAAGTTTCCCTCCATTATAAAGTGTAATGCCGGTGTTGATAGCGTAGTTGCCCGAATAGGTTCCGTTGCTCTTATAATCTCCGTTGGAACTCAATTTTTTTTGATTGACCAAACTCTGGGATGATGAAAAGTTAAGAGATGGCAGCTGCGATACCTTTGCTTGCTGCACATCCTCATAGTTACTTTGCATGGAAACCTTTGAACTCTTTATCTCTATATTATTCGCCAAGGCGTAATCGATGCAATCTTTCAGAGACCACAGCTTCTGACTCTTTCCTGAAGATTGTTGTGAGTATCCCGTGCCCAGCAAGAGCATGCACATTAGGCACAAAACGGCACGTTTGATCATTTCTGCTTTTTTCCTCATATTATATTCTGTTTAAGACAAACATAGCGCCCAAGGCAGTTTACAGCAAAAGGAATCTGCCAAATGGCCAATTTTATCGACAGAAAATCAAAAAAAGCATACATTTGCTCTCCATTACGGCCATAAAAATTTTACAATGCATTATCTTGGTGAACTGATCTCAATTGCTGTTGCATTATCCTGGACTTTTTCTGCGTTATTCTTTGAATTTGCGGGTAAGAAAATAGGTTCCTTGATTGTAAACATACTAAGACTGATTTTTGCGTTCTTCCTTTTGGGAACAATGCTGTTCTTTACTGCCGGCTCCTACTTCCCTCAGAATGCAGACACAAATGCATGGATATGGATGGTTCTTTCCGGTCTTGTGGGCTTTGTATTTGGAGACCTCTGCCTGTTCTACTCTTATCTTATCATAACAGCCAGATTCTCTCAGCTTCTCATGACCCTGGCTCCACCTTTTGCGGCTCTCTTCGGATGGTTGCTGCTGGGCGAGACTCTATCTCCTATGGGGTTTGCAGGGATGGCAGTTACCCTTTTAGGTATTGCAATTTCGGTGCTTAAGAGGGGAGAAGGCAACCGGGACAATACGCAAGGTGTTGCCGGTAAACTGAACCCAAATCTGAAGCTTCACCTGCCTTTAAAGGGGCTTTTACTCGGAATAGGTGCAGCGCTCGGGCAAGGGCTGGGTATTGTTCTCAGCAAACAAGGAATGAATTATTACAGCATATCTGCACAGGGTACGGATGTCGCCCCTTACATCCCTTTTGCAGCTACGCAGATCCGTATCATATCCGGCATAATTGGCTTTGCACTCATCATACTGTTAAGCGGAAGGACCAGACAACTGATAGAGGGCCTTAAAAACAAAAAGGGGATGACGGCAACATTTGCAGGGTCTATATTCGGACCATTTATTGGGGTTTCGCTCTCCCTTATGGCCGTCCAGTACACCAACACCGCGATTGCCTCTACAATCATGGCCACAACTCCTATAATCATTCTTATCCCATACGTCTTTCTATACAAAAAGAAGATAACGTTCGTAGAGCTGCTGGGAGCAATACTCAGCGTAGGCGGAGTTGCCCTGTTTTTCCTATAATCTACTGCTGAAACAGACGGCGGACAAGTGCAGGTATATCCTGTATCTCCTCTACTTTGATTGTGCCGTTTTTGGATCCCTTACCGGACGACTTCGATGTGATTTTATTGAAGGATGATATGAAAATCCTTTCGAAACCAAGTTTCTCTGCCTCGGCGATACGCCTTTCCACCTGACTGACAGGACGGATCTCACCGCTAAGCCCCACCTCAGCCGCGAAACAGATACGTGGAGAGATAGAAAGATCAAAATTGGATGAGAGTATTGCACAGACAACGGCAAGGTCACAGGCTGGGTCTGAAACTTTAAGACCCCCGGCCATATTGAGGAATACATCCTTTGCAGAGAGTCTGAACCCCGCCCTCTTCTCCAGTACTGCAAGAAGCATGTTCATCCTTCTCACATCGAAACCTGTTGCCGACCTCTGTGGGGTACCGTAAGCAGCAGTGCTTACCAGTGCCTGCGTCTCGATAAGGAATGGCCGGGTTCCGTCCAGCATGGCTGCAACGGCAATACCTGAAAGGTCTTCCTGATGCATGGGTATCAGCATTTCGGAAGGGTTGCTTACCTCACGCAATCCTGTGTTTATCATCTCGAAGATTGCCAGTTCATCTGTTGAACCAAAACGATTCTTTATACTTCTTAAAATCCTGTATGCATGGCGAGTGTCCCCTTCAAACTGAAGAACCACATCCACAATATGTTCCAGAACTTTAGGTCCGGCGATGCTCCCGTCCTTGGTTATATGGCCTATGATAATGGTAGGAGTATTGGTCTCCTTGGCATATTTCAGAAGCATGGCGGCACACTCACGTACCTGAGAGACAGACCCGGGAGAGCTCTCAAGAGCATCTGAATATATGGTTTGAATAGAGTCAATTATAATAAGCTGAGGCTGTGTCTCTCTGGCTCTGTTTATGATATTCTCCAAAAGAGTCTCGCTGAGGATCAGACAATTGTTCTCTTCTCCACCAAGTCTCTGCGCCCGCAGTTTGATCTGCTTGGGACTCTCCTCTCCCGAAACGTAAAGTGTCAGCATATCCGGGCAATGGAGCGGAATCTGAAGCGATAAGGTCGATTTCCCAATACCTGGTTCTCCTCCGATAAGTATTACCGAACCCTCAACCAGACCACCGCCAAGGATTCTGTCGAGCTCATGGTTTCCCAGTGAAATCCGGTGCTCTTCTGAGAAGCATATCTTTGAGAGAGGTTCAGGTTTAGGATTTTGTGTGGGAAGAAAGCTCATCCCCCTTATGCCGGTGCTGTTCGAACTATCCTTACTTATAAGCTCCTCTTGCATTGTGTTCCATTCGCCACAGGCCGGACATCTTCCCAGCCATTTTGCACTCTCATTTCCACAGGATGTGCAGAACCACGCTTTCTTAATTTTTGCCACCTCTTTATCTCCTTTTTTAGTTCTATTTCAATGGATATTGATATACAAATATATGTAAAATCGGTTACTAAATTCTATTATCTTTGTAAGCAAACTTAACTCTATGAAAAAATTTCCAATACTGATTTTGATACTGATTTTTGCCATTTCATCGGCAACCTACGGACAGGGTAATCAGGATAACAAGGCTATAATCAAGAATTTTGAACAATATGCAAGGAAGGTTCAGAATGAGTGGAAAATTCCAGGAATGGCAATTTCCGTGATGAAGGATGGAGAGCTTATCTACGCAAAGGGCTTCGGACTGAAAGACGATGAACATCTTGTAACAGAAAATACGGTATTTCAAATAGGTTCTATATCCAAATCGTTTACAGCCACTATAATGGCCTCCTTGGTTGATGAGGGAAAGGTGAAGTGGGAAGACACAGTCAAGAATATCCTTCCTGATTTTCAACTTTACGATAAATGGGTTGAGCGGAACATTCAGGTTAAGGATATAATGACTCATCATACAGGCATCATGGGTCAGCAAGGCACATATATTCCAAACCTTGGCTATGGCCGGGAGGATATCTACAAAATGCTTCCACTGCTTAAGCCTGGATACAGTTTCAGGGGAGGCTACGAATACAACAACATTACATTCATAATTGCTGCTAAAATCATTGAGAAACATACAGGGAAGAGCTGGGAGCAGAATATTAAAGAGCGTGTTTTTGACAAACTTGGGATGGGTGGCACCTCAGTAAATGAAGAAGGCTTCAAAGCTTCCGGAGATGTTGCAACACCACATGAATTTTTCTACAAGGGGTATTACAAAGTGGATGGCAAAGGTGACTCAACTTTGGTTGATTCCATTGCAGTTAATGCATTGTATGGTGATGAACAGGCTCTGAACTGGCTGACAGTAGTAGGACCGGCCGGCTCTGTCAACTCTACAGTTGAAGATATGGCCAAGTATGCCCAGTTTCATATGGACAATGGGCTTGTGAACGGGCAGCAGATAATTTCCAGAAAACAGATGAATTACCTTCATAAAGGAGAGACAATTACATCTCAAGATTCTGCAAGAGTAACACTCTATTCAAATTGCTGGTTCGTTGAGCAGAATAGCAGGTACAGGCTATATTTCCATACAGGAACAACCTGGGGATTCACTGCATTATGCGCATTTGTTCCTGAGCAGAGGCTTGCTATGGTGATCCTTGTAAACTCAGAGGCCCCGGCGAGTCCCAGATATGCAATAATGCGAAGGTTGATAGATCTTTATAAAGGCTATCCGGATAAGGACTACAGTGCAGATTACTATTCTGACTTTCTTAAATCAGAGAGAAGGGATTTTGCGAGGGCAGAGAAGAAGGATAAGGAGTTTGTTACGAGAAGTGCTCCCGATTATAACCTTCTTACCGGAACATACGATAAGGGGTTGATATTTGGGAAGGCTTTGATAACAAAAGAGGGAGAGGATCTTTATATAACTGTGGGTCCTAAGGGGTGGAAGCACAAGATGACTTTCAAAAATGGAGAGGAGTTTACATTCCGAAGTGATGGACATGAGTTTCCTGTAAAATTCAATTTCGACAAATCGGGTAAGGTTGTTGAATCTCTTGATATCGATTTTGGATATAAAGAGAATTTTGGAGTTTGGACTAAATCTATAAAATCGATAAAATAATGAAAAAGGATATCGCACAATCCAGCAAGAGTGTAACACTGCTTTTGATTCTACTGTTCTCATCTGCGTCGTTATTCACGATTCAGTCATTTGCTCAAAATGGCAGGAAGCCCATCATAGGCATTTCTTCAACGATGGGAGGGGGAACAGCGGCATCTGCCCCTCTGACTTATGTGAAATCAGTAATCAGGGCCGGAGGTGTTCCATTAGTTCTGCCGATAACAAATGACCCGGAGCTGATTTCAAGAATGCTTGAGAGTATAGATGGTCTTATAATGACGGGCGGAGAAGATATAGACCCTCTGAAATGGTTTGGAGAGGAGCCGGTCCGCGCACTGGGAGAGATAGCTCCTGCACGGGACGAGTTTGACATTGCGCTTATTCGCATGGCTGTTGCAAAGGGTCTTCCAGTGTTTGGTATATGCCGAGGTGAGCAGCTTATGAATGTTGCATTTGGAGGAACACTTTACCAGGATATACCTTCTCAGGCCAAGGGCACTTTTGTGAAGCATAGTCAGGATGCTCCGGGTACCTACGGGACACACTCCATAATAATAGAAGGCGGTTCTGTACTTAACAGGCAGACTGGCCTGGATAGCACAGCCGTCAATACTTTCCATCATCAGGCTGTAAAACAGGTTGCCCCAGGCTTCAAGGTTACTGCACGCTCAAAGGATGGTATAGTTGAGGCCATTGAGAAGGTTACTTCTGAAAAGGGGGGTGATGTTAAAGTATTTGGAGTGCAGTTCCACCCAGAGGTATTCACAGCAAACGGGGATGATACTTTTCTGGGACTGTTCAAGTACATTGTGGAGCTGGCTAAAAAGTAAAAGAGGCTGCCTTATATGGCAACCTCTTTCATGGAACAAGACTTTATTACTTAATCATTGAAAATAAATCTTCGAGTTTTTCGGCGAGAGCTTCTCCGCGTAGATCATTTGCAATAAGAGTGCCATTTTCATCCAAAAGTAGCATAGAAGGGACAGCTTTTATTTTATACATCTTTGCAATTCCTGTTACATCCCTGAAGTTTGGCCATAGCAACTGTTCTTCTTTTACGGCCTTTTGCCAAGCGGCCTCTTTCTCATCTATTGAGATGCTTATTATCTCAAAACCTTTGCCGGAGTATTTTTTATAAAGGTTTTTCAGATTAGGAATCTCTGCCCTGCATGGATGACACCATGAAGCCCAGAAGTCTATCAAGATATATTTTTTTCCTGAAATCAATCCATACATGTTTGCTTTCTGACCATTTGCCTTTACAACTTTGAAGTCCTGAACCTTCTGTCCAGCCATGAATGCAGGATAAATCTCCTCTTTGACCTTTTTTCCGTAATAGCTCTCTTTAGCTTGGTCAGATAAAGACTCATACATATTTTTCATGTCTGGCGTAAGGTAGCTGGTTTGGTCAAGCATCATGAAGGGTCCCCACCATGTATCCTTATTGTCGGAAACTGACTTGTTGAAGGTCTCTTCTACTTTGGTAAAAAAATCGTGTTCGTCCTTTTCAAATTGTTTGTAATCATCGCTATTCTGAAGAGAATCAACCAGAGCCTGTTTTTTGTCAGTTTTAGCTTTATCGAAAGCGTTCAAGAAATTTCTGGACTTATTGTGATAGGCTTCATAAAGGGCGTTTAGCTCTTCATGTGGAGCTGATTTTTTTAGATATTCTTCATGAACCTTGCTTCCCTTGACAGTCTCGTTTTTAAATTGATAGGATATCGCTCCTGCAGTTTTTTGCGTGTAAGCTTTTGCAGAAACCTCTATATTGCTATTCTCTACCATCAACTTGATAGCTCCATTAGCATCCGGAAAGAGTAGAAGAAAACAGCGAGGCTCATCGACACTGCCCTTGAATACAACTTTGCCTTTGGTGACAACAGCTTCGGCAACTGCGTCTTCTTTTTCATGCGATCCTCCAGGGACAAGCTGTACACGAGTTCCGTCTGCGAGGCCATCCAACAGAGCTGTGATGGTGTAGGTTTTCAATGGCTGGTTCATACTTGAGAGTACAAATACCAGAGCTGCAAGAGATGCTAATCGTAAAAATTTCATATTATGTGATTATTTAGTTCTGAATGCAAATAAAAACATAATCCTTGCAGCATCCCTGAAATAAAGCTTTTCAAAACAGCAATTGCCGTTTTGCAATACTTTTAACTACTTGTAGGTTCTACGGCTGCTTTTTGAGTTTCGCGTAAGAGAGTATTAGCCCCAATACAATTGAAAGTGATGCAGCGAAAAGAACCTTGTATTCGTCGGGGAGAAGAAATGTAATTGTATGAGCTGGAATCCAGAAAAATGGGATAGTCTTTCCCACTACAAAATTTATGAATCCCGACCAGTCAATTGAAGAGACCACTCCACCTAAGCTGAGATTTTTTCTTATAGCTGGGTTATTTCCAGTAACAGCATCAATATATGTATCGGAAATACGGTGGACAGCCATGAATACAGGACCGAAAGTAAGATTTAGAATGGCAGATATGTAAAATGCTTTCAAAAAAGGCGATACAGAAGATGCACCTGTGTACAGGAGGCCTTTCTCAATAGCTCCCTGTACTCCGTTAGAGAAGATGGCAAACATCATAACAATCATTACACCCACTAATCCCCAGATAACCATCTTTGGTAAAAGACCTTTTATCTTTACCCATTTTTTATGAACGAGCCTGTTGGCAAGAAATTCTCCCATTATAGAGAGGATGGCAAATTTTATAAAACCTGAGATATAAGGGTGAGTGCTTGTCGCAGATACAAATAGAGAGTGTGTTTCAGGAAATATCAACAGAAGTGCTATTGTTGCAAGAATTGATGACCAGATAATGTCTCCGATAATGTTGGCACAGGATTTCCTTTCGTTTTTGCTTTGCATGAATGATATTTTTATGAATAATGGCCGCAAAGATAGAATTTATCTGGAAGAACCACTCATGATAGGCTTCTCATAGACAATGGTAAAGAAAAAAGTAGAGCCATTTCCCGGTTCTGAAGATATCCATATCTTACCACCAAGCAGTTCAACATAAGTTTTAGAAATAGACAAACCTAGCCCTGAACCGCCAAAATGCCTGTTATCAGTTATGTCGAGTTGATGGAACCGCTTGAATATTTCTTCCTGCCTTTCAATAGGTATACCCATTCCGGTATCTTTTACATAAAATTCCAGAAGTTGATTTTTCAACTGGCATCCAAGCTCGATAGAACCTTTGTCTGTAAATTTCAGCGCATTGCTTAAGAGGTTTGTGAGAATCTGGACAAGTTTGGTCTCATCAGTCATTATATTACTATCACGTTCATTAACCGCGGATTTGAAAATTAAACTGATTTTTTTAGTTTCTGCTTTTAATCTAAACTGTTCGATTACCATCTTGCAGATTGTATTTACGTTTATCTTACGCAGATGGATCCTCTCCTGGCCTGCTTCAATGGTAGCGATGTTTACAATGTCAGTTATTATGGAAAGCAACTGCTTGCTGCTTTCGACGATTATCTGAGTGAAGTGTTTTACCTGATCAGGAAGAAGGCCGGGTTCATTGAGCAAGTCGGCAAACCCGACAATGGCATTCATTGGAGTGCGGATCTCATGCGAGATATTATGCAGGAAAGCAGTCTTCAGCCTGTCATTCTCTTCAGCCTTTGCTTTTGCAGCAAGCAACTCCTCGTTCTTTTGCTTCATTTCGGTAATGTCAATTGCCACGCCAATTAGTGCAATCGGCATTTTATTGTCATCTTTAATGACAGAGGTCGAGAGTAGTAAAGGGAAGCAGGTTCCATCCTTTCTTCTATTGATAAGCTCTCCTCTCCATCCCCCACTTATCGTCTGACTTAGGATGTTAATTGAATGTTCCATTTCGAAATCTTTAGGTCGCACCATGCTGATATGCTTTCCAATCAATTCATCCTCAGAATACCCATATGTATTCATAAATGCCTCATTGACATACATCAATATATCATTGTTATCGGTAATGGAGACACATTCGCTTATACTCTCCAACGAATGAGCAAGCAGGTTCTTTTTATTTTCAACCTCTTTTTTCTCGGTTATATCCTCTTTTATAGAGACAAAGTGAGTAATATCACCGGAAGAGTTTAGGATTGGAGAGACTATAAGATTCTCCCAGTATGGCTCTCCACTCTTCTTTTTATTACAGTATTCTCCATACCAGACTTTTCCTGAGAAGATTGTTTCCCTAAAACGATTGTTCTCCTCTTCAGAGGAGGTCTCGAGCCTGAGCAAATCGGGATTCTTCCCCGTAACCTCCTCAGAGGTATAGCCGGTCATCTGTCCAAACTTTGGATTCACATATTCGACAAATCCCTTTGAATCTGTTATCATTATGGCAACAGGGCTCTGCTCGATGGCTTTATTCAGTTTAAGTATCCTCTCTTCAGCCTCTTTCCGCTTTACTATCCTCCAGACGCTGTTCATCATGAGCCTTAGCTGGTTCAGATCCACACTGTCGTAATCACTCTCTTTGTTTGCGACACCGACCACTGCGACTATTTTATCTGAATCAAATATAGGGATGGTTAAAAATCTATCTAATTTAACATGACCGTTCGGATAGCCCTTAATTAATGGATTTGGATCTTTGAAATTGTTTACTACTATATCTTTCCTTTGCCTTACCGCTTCTCCCCAGATTCCGGTGTCATTTAAATTGTAATGAGATTGCAAGTTGTTTATCGAACATTCTTTCAATACATATTTTGACCAAGAGTTGATTGTAAACACTTGTGTGTTCTCGTTGTAAAAAAATATATATCCAAGCTTGCTTGAAGTAAGCTCGATAGCCTCATTCAATGCATAATCGAGAAAATCCTGGACGTTGGCAGAGTTATATTGATAGATTTTGACCAACCTGGAAAGTCTTTCTGCATTTAATAGAATTTTCTCTTCTGCGTGTTTGCGTTCTGAGATGTCATGTATGCTCCCTAATATTTTCTCTGGCACTCCTTTCTCGTTTGACCAGAGTTTTGCATTAACAGAGCAAGGGACAAGCGACCCATCCTTGTTTATCAGTGTAATTTCATAATCTGCAACACTTCCATGCTCCTTAAGTAATGACATCAGACTGTCCCTGCCTTTTACATTTGAATAGAAATCATATGAAGATTTTCCAATTAGAAAGTTTCTGTCGTATTGACCTCTGGAGACAGTTTCAATCGATGGACTGATCTCAAGTATAGTACCGTCTATAGACGTCTCGTAATAAACGTCTTGCACATTCTCGAATATACCTCTATATTTTTCTTCGCTTCTATGTAGGTTTTCCAAAGCCAGCTTGCGATCTGATATGTCACGGATGTTGCATTGAATAACCTTGATGCGGTCTACTAAATACACATTGCTTACAAATTCGACACTTATGATCCTCCCATCTGAAGTTTTTAAAGGAAGATCTTCGTAGCGGATATATCCTTTGTCTTGTAACTCTTCAAATGATATTCTTGATTTAAGAATATCCTTGAACGGACCAATTTCCCAAAGCCGTTTGCCAATAAGTTCGTCGTAAGAGTATCCCAATAGGTTAATAAGAAATGGGTTCACATCTACAATTTGCGATGACGAAGCATCAAGAATCAGGATTCCGTCTTTTGCAGATTCGAAAAGTCTCCTGTATCGTATTTCTGAAATTTTTTGTAATTCCTCAAGCTTCCGATGGTCTGTTATATCCGAGAATATACTGACAAACTGATTTGGAGCTGGGCGGAAAGCCTTGACGTCAAAAATCTTATTAAGTTCTTTTGATTGGCTTTCGAAACTGACGGGTTTGCCAGTAAGAGCGACCTTTCCGTAAGTTTCTATCCAGAAGCTTTCTGAGTCTGGCAAAACTTCAAGAAGAGTCTTACCAACGATTTGTTCAGCTTTGAGTCCGGTCTGCCTTTCGAAAGCAGGATTGACTGCCAGAAAGCGGTAGTCAATGGGCTTTCCGTTTCTGTCGCAGATAATCTCATGCAGCGCAAACCCATCCAACATCTCCATAAACAGTGTCTGATATTTATGCTCAATTAGCTTGTCTTCAGGATGGTTGATCCTTGCCAAGGACCTTATCTGTGAAGTAAGAAATGCGATGTTAATTGGCTTGGAGATAAAAATTACTGGAACATCCCGTAATTTTTTATGGTTGTTCAGTTTGATGTATATTTTCTGTGCGCCCACAGCCATCTCGATATCCAGTAGAATCACATCCGGATTCTCTGATATTGCCTGGCTTATTATTCCATCAGAATTGGTTATTGCTGTATAAATACAGGAAGGAAAGGCCTCTTTGATTAAGGCCTCAAGATCGGACAAAGTACCTTTTCCTTCTGCTATTGCAAGAATTTTTATATTACAAAATTCTCCTAGCATAATTGTATTTTTCTTAAAGTAACAAGATAAGAAAAATTTTGATTAATACGTGCTTATTGGCAAGTTTTATAGGTTAGGCTGTTTTGCTTTTCTGTCTGTTCCAGAAACCCCCGCTAGGTTTGTCCGAGTTACTGGATTTGTTTCCCTGAAATGATTTTTTTGGCCGGGCATCCCTGTCTGAACGGGAGCCGGAATTTCCTCTGTCGGAATATGTCCTTCTATTATCAGATGATGCTTCGGATTTTTTTAGTGAAGCCCTGGCTTCACTCTGTTCAGGGGCTTCAGCCACTGGGATTTTCTTCCCTGTGAGCTTCTGTATTCCTCTTAAAAGAAGTTTCTCCTCATCATTGCAGAAAGAGAGTGCTACACCACCATTTCCGGCTCTTCCGGTACGGCCAATCCTGTGTACATATGTCTCGGGTACCTCTGGCAGATCGTAATTGATAACGTGAGATAATTGGTCAATGTCGATTCCCCGGGCAGCGATGTCTGTTGCAATAAGTACTCTGGTCTTTCTGCTTTTGAAGTTTGAAAGCGCGCTTACACGGGCATTCTGGGATTTATTGCCATGAATGGCTTCACTCCTTATTCCAGCTTTGCAAAGAGATTTTGCTATCTTGTCAGCGCCATGCTTGGTTCGAGAAAATACAAGAACAGACTCTTTTTCCTCGTCTTGCAGCAAGTCAATCAGAAGGCCTGTCTTTTCGGATTTTTCTGCGTAATATAGATACTGATCAATTGAGTCAACAGTTGACGAGACAGGAGTTACAGCAACTTTGGCTGGGTTGTGCAAGATTGAATTGGCCAGCTTGTCGATCTCTTCCGGCATCGTTGCAGAAAAAAAGAGAGTCTGCTTCTGCTTTGGCAACAATGGAAGAATACGTTTGATATCATGAATGAATCCCATGTCCAGCATTCTGTCGGCCTCGTCAAGGACAAAAAAATCAATAGTCTTCAGGTTTACGTACCCTTGATTTATCAGATCAAGAAGACGTCCGGGAGTGGCGATAAGAATATCGACTCCGTTCCTTAACGCTTCGGTCTGTGGTCTTTGTCCAACACCTCCGAAAATAACGGAGTGTCTGAGTGATGTATATTTGCCATATGAAGAGAAGCTTTCGCCTATCTGGATGGCAAGTTCCCTTGTAGGAGTCAGGATAAGAGCCTTTATCTCTTTGTTCCTGCCTTGTTTTACGTTTCCGTGTAGTTTCTGAAGTATAGGAATTGAAAATGCGGCAGTTTTTCCTGTGCCAGTCTGGGCACAACCTAAAATGTCGGAATTATTTAGAATGATTGGAATAGCTTCTTGTTGAATAGGAGTTGGAGTTGTGTAACCCTCTTGTACCAAAGCCTTTAATATTGGCTCGATAATGTTTAGTTCTTGAAATGTCATTTAATATTGTTAGTGATATCGCCGTTTTTGAATTATTTGCCTCACAAAATGTCTGATAATTGGCAACGGCATAGATGTAATTGCCGCAAAGGTATAACTAATAAATGACTTTGGCAATTATTAAAAATAAATAACAAAAAAGGAACTAATTTTTCAACGCATTAAGATAGTACTCTGCTTCGCCGGGAAATTTTTCTTCAAAAATGTCGAAATCGGTAGTACCGAGAAAAACGATCTCGTCATCTGTAAAAACCAGTTCATGCTCTTTTTCCACCGGATTTCTTTTCATCAACTCGGCAAAGTCAAAATTATTTTGTTCCATAGTAATAAATTTTTACGACAATTATTAAAGTTATAAACTTTTCATTATCAATCCAAATTTTATTTTATATCGTCATAAAACTTAGCGGTTGTTACATAAATGTAAGGGATCAACCAGAGGAAGCCAATGCCTAGCGAAAGTATGCAAAGCAGAAACCATCCGAAGAAACGCAGATATAGACAGAAAAGCTTGCCTTTGTAGCCGGACATCATTTTCTTGCTTCTGTTCAGTGCCTCCTGAGCTCCTATGGTGCGATCGTCAGCAAGTATGAAAAATGTCATTGAATAGGAAAAGGCGGCGATAATTCCAGGTATTATCAGTAGGAGTGACCATAGGAAAACATATAGGATCATTAGCAGGTATGCGCCCAATGAAGTGCTGAAATTCTGCTTGAAGCCATCGAACAGTTGCTCAATCCTGGCATCCTCATCTCTTGCCAGAGATAGTGAGAATGTCGTTAGACCCAGGTAAAGCGGACCTGCCAGGATAATCCCGATAATCCAAAACGGGTAGTAGACAAAATCTATGCTGGAATTTAAAAAAGGGTAATGGTACATTACAGGTGCCTGAAAAGCCCCTAAAATAAGGTAGGAGATCAGGAATGTCCCGATTGCCAGTCCCCATTTGCCTGACAGGGATTTCTTTGCCAATCTCATCAAATCAATATTTACAGTTTGCATATATTTAAGTTTTTAAAGTTTTAATCGATTTTTAAATACATCAATAAAGAGTGATGGTTTGTTACGTTGCCGGAAGAGAGGCTCATTCTCTGGAACATTAACATCACGGGCATCCACATACAATCCTTTCAGGGTACTTTTTTTATCCAACCTTTCTATTATCCAGTTGTAAATAAGGCTTGGATCATAGATGGACAGCGGGATGTAATCTACATTCTCCACACCCGCGCCGTTATACCAGCTGTGAGTCCTGTGTATTTCCCTGCGCGAAACCTTCTTGTGATTATTGTACTCTCCGCCCACCAGAGCCATTGGTATGTTTATGGAAACCATCCACTCCGGATGGTTAATATCCAACCCTGCTATCTGCATTGCAGCTATGCCAAAAGAGGTACAGCCTGCTCCTTCATTCTCGAATATTGGCCAAAAAGCACCACCATAGAAATCACATGGCGCATTTCCCCCGTTTGATCTGGATGTGAACCTACGGATGTATTCAATAACCCTTTCAGTAGACTTTTTGTTAAGACGAAATGTTATGAATGCCAGTTTTTTAGAAGCTGAAAAATGAGTTGTCTTTTTAAGTAGCTCTTTACGTGTCTCCATCCTTCCATGCAGGTCTGCCCCTAAAATTCCCAAGCCAATTCTATCTCTCAATACGAGCTTTCTTGTCTGAGCCCTTGAAGTGGAACGGATCGATGTCAATATCACTGAGTCCAGAAGGGGTGTGGATAGTTCAATAAAAAGATGCCCTATGGAATAAGTATTTTTCCTAAAGGCTGCAATCGAATAGCTTTTAAAAGTGGTTTTTAATAGAGAGGAAGGTGAGCTCCAGTCAAGTTTATAGAGAGAGGGTACCACATAAATTGTAAGTTCGTGAACCTGAGTGGTGTCTGTGTCTGCAATCGACCTTCCCGCAGCAGTATTCAGGGAAAGGAAAGACAATATTACAGTCAGAAGCAGCAGAGCTCTTTTTCTCATAGTCCGAAGGTGTCATGTAGCATATTAGTATAAAGGTATGGAAATTTTTTTTTAATATTTGGCGAATCATATAAAATTCTAAATACTATCTAATTCATAATGATGAATTCTAAAATAAAAGTTGACTTATATTCTCAAATGCCAGTTTATAAACAGCTTATACAATCTGTTCAAGATCTTGTCAGTAGAGGAAAATACATTGATGGAGATTTCTTGCCATCTATGAAGAAGCTATCGGCAGAATTAGGTATATCAAAGGAGACAGTAAAAAAAGCATATTCACTCCTTAGAGAAAAGGAGATAATTGAATCGGCACATGGTAAAGGTTTTTTTGTAAAACATAAAAAGAAGAAGAGAAGCATTCTATTACTTTTCGACAAGACAAGTGCTTATATGCAGGTTTTAATTGACTCTTTTGTTGCGGAAATAGGAAGCGAAGCCGAGATTACAATTCGTCTGCATAATCAGGACATCACTCTTTTCGAGCATTTGGTTGAGGAGAATCTGGACAAATTTGACTATTATTTGGTTACTCCCCATTTTGCCATGCAATCAGATGTCCAGAAAAAAGTAATTGCACTTCTTAAGAGAATACCTAACCGTAAACTTATCCTTATGGACAGATATCTGGATGAACTTCCGGGGAATTATGGTTGTGTATATCAGGATTTCTATAATGATGTTTTTGACGGACTTACTCAAGGCCATCATCTATTTAAAAAATTTACAAAACTGAATGTAGTATCAATGTCCGGATGTTTATACGATTCTATGATTGAGAATGGAATACGAAGATTTTGTGAGGAGAAGGATATTGCGTTAGAAATCCATAAATGCATAAATCCAGATATGATACAAAAACGGGAGGTGTTCCTGATCATCAGCAACCAGCCGGCATCTGAACTTGTAGATCTGGTTAGGACGGCGAAAATTAAAAAAATCAAGATTGGGAAGGATATCGGTATAATCTCCTATAATGAATCACCGGTAAATGAAATAATTCTTGACGGCCTTACTGTTATCTCAACAGATTTCAGGCAAATGGGAGAGCTTGCTGCCAAAATGATTTTAGATAAGAAATTAACAAAAATAAGGTGCGATTTCCGTTTGATTAGAAGGAGTACATTTTAAATATTATATTTACACTATATATTAATTTTATGTACATTTTCTTCGATCTTGATGACACGTTGGTGGATAGCGACTCGGCTCATGTTAAGGCAATAAGGGAAATATGCTCTGAATTTTCACTTTTAAGTGGTGAAAATGAAGATATTATAGTAAAAGAATGGCTAGAGATAAAGGAAAAATATATTTCTCTCTATTTCCAGAAAAAAATTGGGTTGGAAGAGCAGCGTATTTCCAGAATTACGGAATTTTGGAAAAACAGAGGTAAGTCGATAGATAAGGAACTTGCAATGAAAATCTATTGGAAATACCATCATATCTTTCTTCATTCATGTAAAACTTTCTCGGAAACAGTTCCTGCTTTAAGACAATTGAAAGGAATAAGGCTTGGTATCATCTCAAATGGCACAAGCCCTGACCAGTTGTTTAAGCTGCAATATAACCATCTGGCTCACTTTTTCGATGTAATTGTAATATCTGACAGGGTGGGTTTTTCCAAGCCAAGTAAAGAGATTTTTGAATTGGCAGCAGTAGAGGCTCGTGTGCCGATCTCTGATTGTCTCTTTGTAGGCAACTCCTATGACCTTGATTACCTGGGAAGCCTTAATGCTGGTATGCAGTCAATCTTACTGAATAGAAGCTCTTTAGAAAGAAATGTCGCCGATGAAGATGTGAAAGTAATCAGCAAACTCGCAGAGCTGCCGGCGAAACTCAAGTGGACACTGTTCTAAAATAGAAAAGGCAATCACAATGTTCGGAATCGGGCAAGAACAATTCCTGTATTGCGGCCGGTGCCTTTTACGAAGTCAGAAAGGGGTTCTTTGTTAATGATGACCTTTCCCTTTGACGATGAGGCGTGTATGAATGTGAGCATTCCGTTTTCTTTACAGACGATTCCTACGTGTGAGATATCTATTCCCGGGATTGTCGTCACAAAGCCCACCATATCTCCACTATGTATGCGCCTTTCATTTACTGTAATCTTGTCTGTAGGTATGTAAAAGTGTCTGCGAGAGTTTATTTCAATCTCTTTCTCCTTTACCTTGTCTATCAGATTCTCATTCCCTTTCAACTGTTTGTACTTATCTGTATTGGAAGACATTATGTAAAGATTGAGTTTTAACCTCTCCCCTCCGGCTTTTCTGGAGACATTTTTTAAAATACCCTTTTTCTGATTTCCGTAAATCCAGTCCGAAGTATAGTGCAGCCTGTCTGTATAGTCGTTTATTATTCCTTCCCTGTATCGCAGCCATCTTAACTGATTGCAGAAATTATCGAAAGAGAGGTCTCTGGATTTTACTGTCATGGTCAATGCATAGACATTTTCCAAAAAGGTGGTGCAATCCAGCTCGCGCAGGTTTATCACAAGTCCTTCAGGTTCGACCTCAAGCGTGTTTGCAACATATGGAACGTCAAGAAAAAACTTTGCGGTTTCTATGATGATCTTATCTGTCGGGAGATTCCGTTTGTCGAAGATGTAGGCTACATATCTGTCAAAGACAAATCTGTCTTCCAGTTGATAATAGATGCCGGGGCGATCAGTCTGAAAGGCATTTTTATCGCCGGGCTTCTGTGCAGATAAACTGCAAAAAAGAAGGGAGAACATCACGGATATAATAATCTTTTTCATAATCAGCGAGTGTATTGGTCAATAACCTTCTCAATACTTCTTTGGCAAACTTTGCAAAAGACCTTGTGGCGGGAGTACATTATACAATCCAGTTGAGGTCGGTACATTCCTTTGCCATTGTAGTTGGCCCCTTCGAAAGCTCCCACTTTGTCTCTGTACTTCTCCTTGGCAAAGAAGGTGTCTTCTGCCTTCAACTGACTGAGCAGAAGCTTTTCCATCACTGTTTCCGGAAGGAGGTTCTTCCTTATACTGTCGCGTTCTTTCTGGATTTTGTATCCGAAGGCATCAACCTCATCTTTGTTCCATGGAGTGGGAATTGGCGTTCCCTTATCTACAAGATCTTTCCATTTAAGATTATTTTTATCGAACATGGCGGTTACATTGGTTTCCCATGGTTCGGTTTTAATTTCAGGTATCTCATACGAGACAGCTGAAGTGTAATACTCATCTGCAAGTGCTGCCATATGGTGACCCATTTCGTGTATCATAATGTAGTCGGAGAACATATTGTCTGCAGCAACAGTTGTGTAGAGGTTGTAAATACCTCCACCACCATAGGTTCTTTCATTAACCAGAATCACCATGAATTCGTAAGGGACAGCAGATGCTACATCTCTCAGAGTCTTGTTGTCGTATGACAGGGCATAACGCTCAGAATCGAAAGCGCTGTAACTAACCGATAATGGAGTTCGTTTGTAGATATTGTGATGTGGCTTGTTTACACCTGACTCTCCTGCGGGAGTTTCAACGGCCCTGATATTTATCTCTTTGCTGCGGTTTTTAAACGGTTCGGCACCAAGCAAGACATTGGAAAGACGTTTGGCGTCGTTCCTGAACTTCTCCATTTCGTTTTGAGAGTAGCCATCGCCTAGAATCACAATGTCAAGTTTTTCGGCTGAAGGGCCATTCTCTACAATTATATCCACCTTGTTTGTACTGATCAGGTCGGCACCATTCACCTGACGGGATGCCGGATCTATATCAGTTGTCCATATTTGCTGGAACTTATTTACTGCATCACGTTTCTTCAATATTATTGTAACCGGTTTCTTTGGCCAAGGGAAACGCAGCGACTCACTGAATGTGCCAAGTTTCTCAGCGGCTTCCGGAGCTGTCTGCCACTCTCCGAAAATACTTGCAAAACCTCTGGAATAGAGTAAAATTTTGGTTTCACTGTCAATAACTTCGAAGAAATAGAGACCCAGTTCCAGCTTGTCGATCAATGTTTTCTTACTTCCACTCCAAGCTCCGTCTGAAAGAACCTTATCTACGGCAAACTGCTCCTCATTGGCATTCCCAGTGTGGAAATAATCCATACGCATGGTCTTGTCCAGGAAATAACTCCCAAAATCTACATCACCATTGTTCACGACATTTATTCCTGAAGCAGTGGTGTTTTTTACTTCAGTCTTTTGTTGACCCGACTGACATGAAAACAACAGCAGGATAAAAAGGGGGAAGAAATTAATGTATTTCATTTTATTTACGGTTAACGATGATTAACGCAGCAATCACGCCGGGAACCCAGCCGGCCAATGTGAGCAGGAATACAATCAGAATAGAGCCGCAGCCATAATCAAGTACAGCCAACGGAGGGAAAAGTATACAAACCAGAACTCTTAGGAATGACATGATATGGTTATAAGATTAAATTGCTTACGAAAGTACATTTTTTGGAGCAATAACCAAAGGTGCTCTGTGAAGATTTTTTTGTCAGTTAATTATTTTTCTATAGGTTTGTAGCAATATTTCAATTTCCGATTACAATATGATAGTTGTCCTTAAACAGAATAAACAGATAAAACGGTTAGTTTCTATTCGTTTGGGGCATGCTATGAATAATATGTACAGATAAGATAATTTAGTATATAACACACTAGGGCTGTCTCAATTGCTGAGGCGGCCTTTTTTTTGTGCCATTATGAACAGATTTTTAGAAATTTTAAAAATTGACTCCACTTCCGGGAAAGAAGGTGCTCTTGCAAAGTATATTGCCACCAATCTTGTTACTGAAAAATCCATTGCAGAACTTTATGATGTTGGTGACGGAACGCAGAACCTCTTTATCAAATGGGGAGATCCGCAGATAGTATTCTGTACCCATCTTGATACTGTGCCCCCCTATATCTCCCCGAAAATGATTGGAGATACCATTTACGGAAGAGGAACCTGTGATGCCAAGGGCCAGTTGATATCTATGTATAAGGCTTGTCTGGAACTTGAACAGGAGGGCCATTCCGATTTTGGGTTACTGCTATTGGCCGGGGAGGAGATTGGCTCTTTAGGTGCAAAGAGTCAGACTATAGGCGGAAAATATGTCATTATCGGAGAACCAAATGATAACAGACTTGCCAGTGCAGGCAAGGGAACAAAACATTTCGAAATTGAAATTCTTGGCAAGAGTGCACATTCAGGATATCCTCATCTGGGAGAGAACGCTATTCAAACTTTTGTGGATTTTGTAAATACACTGAATTCAATAGAGTTCCCATTTGACGAAGAGTTGGGCGAGACAACCTACAACATCGGAAGGTTGGAGAGTGACAACCCCCAGAACATAATCAGCGACAATGTAAGGTTCCGCTGCTATTTCAGAACCACATTTGCAAGTGACGATATGGTGGTCGGGGCAATGCAGTCCCTCCGGAGCGAAAAAATAAAGATAAAACAGATTGGGGGTGATGCTCCTATAAGGTTCCTGACGCTGGAAGGGTTCGAGACAAATACTATAGCTTATGGAAGCGATGCTCCATATCTTATAAACTTCCGGCACAGGCTTCTGTATGGAGCAGGATCTATTGCCACCGCTCATACCAAAGATGAGAAAATCACCATCGGAGAACTGTATAAAGCAGTAATAGACTTAAAATTAATATATACAAAACTAAAATATTTATAAAAATTCAGAAATGAGAGTAATGAAATTTGGCGGAACTTCAGTAGCTGATGCCGCAGCGGTTGAAAGATTGATTTCGATAGTCAGAGGCAAATTGCCTTTCTCTCCGGTAGTAGTGGTCTCTGCACTTTCCAAGGTGACAGATTCGCTCTACAGGATTGCAGATTATGCAAAAGAAAAGGATTATTCATCTGCAGATGAGATGATTGATAGATTGACAGAGAGGCATGTGAGTATGTGCAGTGAACTATTTGGCTCAGATAAAGAGTTATTATCCAAAGCTTCTGAACATATAAAACTGATAATGTGGAACCTGAGAGAAATGGTAAAGGCAGTGATTGTATTGGGTGAACTTTCAGATAGATGCAAGGCCGGTATTATCTCCAACGGAGAGATATTGTCATCCTATGTCATTTCATTGGCACTTAACCATAACGGGTTAAAGACAAATCTTATGGACGCCAGGGACATGATCATAACAGATGAAACCTACCTTAAAGGAGAACCCGATATAAAAGAGATTGAAAGAAAAGTTCCTCAAGTGGTGAAAAACGCCTTTGAAGGCGCCGATGTAGTAATCACTCAAGGGTTCATCTCATCCACTGCAAAAGGAATAACAACAGTATTAGGCAGAGGAGGTTCCGACTATACAGCATCGTTGATAGGAATGGCAATTAATGCTTCTGAGGTGGAGATCTGGACGGATGTAGACGGTGTGCTCACAGCAGACCCAAGAAAAGTGCCTGAGAGCAGACGGCTCGTAACGATCTCCTTTGAGGAGGCTGCAGAGCTTGCCCATTTCGGGGCAAAGGTGCTTCATCCTCTTACAATCCAGCCCGCTGTAGAAAAGAATATTCCGGTAAGGGTGCTGAATTCAAAATCTCCTGAATGTCCAGGAACTTTGATACTCCCGGACTTCAGAATCCCTTCTGGCGTAAAGTCAGTTTCTTACAAGGAGAATATAACTGTCGTCAATATTTTTTCAACCAGGATGATAAATACTTATGGGTTTCTTAACAAGCTTTTTGAGGTCTTTGACAGGCACCATATTCCTGTGGATCTGATAAGCACTTCAGAAGCAAATGTCTCTTTGACACTTGACGATCATACCTGTCTGAACGATAAGGTATTGTCTGAACTATCAGCATTTTCAAAGGTGAATGTAGAAAACGATAAATCACAGGTCTCTATCATTGGTAAAGATTTGAAGAACACCAGAGGAATCTGTAACAGGGTCTTCAGCTCTTTGGCCGATTATAAAATAAGTATGATATCTCAAGGGGCTTCTGCAATAAACATAAGTTTTGTGGTGGAGAGGGAAAACCTTGATAATGTGATTGTAGCACTGCATAAAGAATTTTTCGAAGGAGAGGAGTATATAATGATGCAAAGCGCATAAAAAAGAGAATATGAAAATAGTAATCAGTGGATACGGAAAAATGGGGCGGCAGATCGAACAGTCCCTTCTCGCCCGAGGTATAATCTGTGCAGGAGTCACAGAGAGTGTCAGGGATTTTGATAAACCGACGGCAGCAGAAAGTGTTTGTATAGATTTCACGACACCTGCAGCATTTATTGAGAACTACAGGTTCATTGCAGACAATTTCAAGGCAGCTGTTATCGGTACCACAGGCTGGCAGGAGATTAAGGATGAGGTTGTGGAGTACTTCAGAAACAAGAACACAACAATGATTTATGCAAGTAACTTTTCTATCGGAGTTAACATTTTCTTCAAAATCTCAGAGATAGCCTCAAAATTGCTCAGGGAATTTCCGGCTTATCAGCCATTCCTTTTGGAAATGCACCATAGCCAGAAACTTGATGCACCTTCTGGAACGGCAAAGACAATTGCCTCAATAGTTGAAGCAAATTACGGACAACCGTTGGAGGTACAATCTGTAAGGTGTGGAAATATTTCCGGAATACATGAACTGGGTTTCGAGAGCGCAGCAGATAGAATATGGCTTAGGCATGAAGCTTTCTCCAGACAGGGTTTTGCCGATGGTGCTGTAACAGCAGCACTATGGACAGAAGAGGTAAATGGCACTTTTGAATTCCGGGAGTTGCTCAAGGAGAGATTCAACAAGACAATTTGGAACGAATAAACAGACAAATAACAATTAAAAACATTTTTCATGGAACATTTTCAAATCGCAGGTTGCGGAACAGCATTGGTCACGCCATTCAACAGTGACAATAGTGTAGATTTTTATTCATATAGGGCCTTGGTGAAACGTCAGATTCTGGCAGGAATACATTTTCTTGTTCCACTTGGCACGACAGCAGAGACTCCGTGCCTGGAGACTGACGAGAAGATAAGGCTTCTTGCAATTACAAAAGAGGAGTGTGGCTCAAATATACCGATGATCGTTGGGGCTGGTTCAAATTGTACAAAACATGTCATTGCCAACATCAGTACCCTCGATAGATACGGTGCCGATGCTTTTCTGGTTGTCACCCCATATTATAACAAACCTACCCAGGAAGGGATGTACAACCATTTCAGAGAGATAGCTCTCTCAACGGACAAACCTGTAATTCTTTACAATGTTCCAGGAAGGACCGGGGTTAACCTGAATGCCGGAACATGCCTTAGACTTGCAGAGATAGAGAACATTGTTGCAGTCAAGGAGGCTTCAGGCAACTATTCTCAGATATGTCAGATAATCAGAAATGCACCTGAAGGTTTCAGCGTGATGAGCGGAAATGACGATGAGACATTATCGCTTATGATGACAGGTGCAAAAGGTGTGATAAGCGTTGCATCGAATGTTGCCCCGGAACTGATGGTAAGTCTGGTAGAGATGCTTCAAGCCGGAAATATTGAAGCAGCGAGGGCAATTCACCACAAGCTTCTTCCTCTGTTCAAAAATTGTTTCATTGAGAGCAATCCTATTCCCGCAAAGGCAGCTTTGGCAAAAATGGGGTTGATCGGAAATGTTTTAAGAGCACCACTGAGTGCCTGTACATCAGATACAATGACTGTAATGGAGTCCACTCTCAGGGAACTCGCTCTTTTGTAATATTGGAATGACAAAATAGAAAGAAAATATGATACAGGATTATAGAAAGATATTTGAGGAGAACTTCAATAAAACCGGCTATGAAAAGGAACTTGAAGCTTTTCTGGAGATAAGAGAGGCACTGGAGAGAGGTGAGATAAGGGTTGCTGAAAAGATAGATGGAGTTTGGATTGTAAACAGTTGGATAAAGGAGGCAATACTTTGGGGCTTCAAGTTGGGACGGATTGTGGAGATATCCGGCGGAGCATGGAATTTCCATGACAAGGACACAATGCCACCACTCACCATTGGATCTGGAAATGGAGTGAGGCTGGTTCCGGGTGGCACATCTGTAAGGTCTGGTGCATACCTTGCTCCGCAGACCATAGTCATGCCGCCGTCATACATAAACGTAGGGGCATATGTAGACTCCGGGACAATGATAGACTCCCATGCCTTGGTCGGATCGTGCGCTCAGGTTGGTAAAAACGTTCATCTATCTGCTGCTTCTCAGCTGGGAGGAGTGCTCGAGCCTATAGGTGCAATGCCCGTGATTGTGGAGGATAATGTATTCATAGGAGGAAACTGCGGGATATATGAGGGCACCATCATAAAAGAGAATGCAGTGATTGGAACAGGTGTAATCCTCAATGCGGCAACTGCTCTCTTCGATTCCACCACAGGAGAGTTCATCACATCCAAGGAAAAGGGGCAACTTATTATCCCGGAAAATGCGGTAGTTGTTGCCGGAAGCCGTCCTATGACAAAAGGATTTGGAAAGGAGATGGGTATTCAACTTTATACTCCGGTTATAGTAAAGTACAGGGATTCAAAAACCGATAAATCAATTGTCCTGGAAGATGTATTACGATAGATTATATTCAGACGACACTCTTTGTATGAGGCGTTCTCCTGTAAGGGAGCTGCTTAGCAGGGCTGACAAGGATAAACTTATCTCATTTGCCGGAGGGTACCCGGATCCTGTGACTTTTCCGATTGAGGATTTAAAGAAAATAATGGTAAAGGTACTTGAGGAGGAAGGGGCAAATGCCCTGCAATATGGTGCTTCCGAAGGTCTCCTTAAACTGAGAAAAGCTATTGCCAAAAGATATATGGATACGGGGATTGACATCAGCTATGCAAACATTGTCATCACCACATCGAGCCAACAGGGCATAGATCTATGCACCAGATTGTTTGTAAACCCTGGAGATGTTGTACTATGCTCACTTCCGTCGTACCTCGGTGCGCTGCAGTCGTTGTATTCCTATCGTGCTGAAATTGTAGGGGTGAGGGATGGCGATAGCTACCAGGAGGCAATTGAGCGGGCGATGAAAGAGGGAAAGAGAGTCAAGTTCATCTATTCAATACCCGATTTCCAGAATCCTTCAGGAATCACAATCGGGGTAGAGCAGAGGAGAGAGTTGATTGAGATGGCCAGGAAATATGATATTATGATTATCGAGGACTCTCCTTACAGGGATATAAGATATGACGGTGATCATTTGCCGATGCTCTATTCTATGGACAACAAGAGGGTTATCCAGTTGGGGACCTTTTCCAAAACCTTTGCTCCCGGTTTCAGGATCGGATGGATTGTTGCCCCTGAGCCTATTGTAGATAAGATTGCTGTAGCCAAGCAATCGACAGATCTCTGCACCCCAGTGTTTGACCAGTATGTTGCAGCAGAATATATGGAGAGTGGATTGTTTGATGAGAATCTGAAGAGAACGATTGATTTGTACAGGCATAAAAGGGATTTCGCAATAGAGTGTCTGGAGAGGTATATGCCTGAAGGTGTCAGATGGACAAAACCTCAGGGAGGGCTCTTTCTGTTCGTCACCCTCCCCGAAGGTATGGATACCATGAAAATGTATGATGCTGCTCTCAAGGAAAATGTTGCTTATGTTGCCGGAGAACTTTTCCATTGCGATGGATCAGGCAAAAACACGATGAGAATAAACTTCTCCCAGACGAAAATGGCTATGATTGAGAAAGGTATGAGGATACTTGCGGAAGTTATGACCAAGTCATTCGTGGCATTAATGCTCTGAATTACTGCGATTTGCCACGAATGACTTGGTCAGTCGACTCCTCTATCATCTTTTTCATATCAGCGTTGCTTGGATAGCCGGTGAACTTGTGTTTGAGCTCTCCTTTTGTGTCATAAATAACATATGATGGGATGCCTTCGAAGCCGAAACTATCCATTAGGTATTCCCATTTTTCACCGGTTATGTAGTAATGCTCCCCATTGATTGTCGCTATTACTTCGTTCCACAATTTTTTTGGCGATGACCCGTTGGTTATGTATACATAGACCACATCCTTGCCTTTGAGCTCGTGCTTCACATCCTTGATTTGCTTGATAGCCTGCATACAAGGTCCGCACCATGTAGCCCACAGATCAACAACTACCACCTTGCCTTTGTATTTGGAAACAATTGTGTCCATGATTTTCTCTTTAGGTACGTCCGGCGTCTCATTGATAACCGAAGCCATCTTCTCGGCAGCCATTTCTACAATCTTATCGTTCCTCCGCAAAAGGATCTTTGCTATTTCACCATCATTCCCGTAGTATTTCCTGATATTCTCCTTCTGCTTGTCAGACAACGGGATCTGTTTTTCGTTAAACTGCTTTGCGTATGCATTTGCCGCCAGCATGTCATAGAACTGGCCTGATTCGAAACCGACCAGATCTGCCAGGGTGGCCTTAACACCGCTCAGCCACTCATCTACAGGCGTGTCTGCAATCGGAGGGATGCTTAATGCCTCGGCGGAAAGGATGCATTGCACCACCTTGGGGTAGTATATACAGTAAATATATTGTGGATCGTTGAGGTTGAATGACCTGAGGAAGTTGTAATATGTCCTGTCAGGCTCCTGAGGAGAGAAAGAGTCGGCTTTCTCCTTACCGTTGATAATCCGGAATAAACGCTTCATTACCTCTTTATAAGAGAAGAACTTGAAATCCAGATGATGAATTTTAAAATTATTGACAACAAAAGTCCTTCCGGCATTTGAAAGCTTTTTACCCTCTAATGCATGCTCGATTCTTTTATTCATAGTCTCAATTTCATGTTGGGCGAACTCTTGAAGCGTCATTTCATAAAGAGGTTTACCACTCTTTGGGGAATAAGTACAATACGCGTCAAAAATATTGTCATAATCACAGTAACTAATCTCATCTTTGAGCAGAAGGTTTCTCATACTGTTTTTTACCACCTTGACCCATGGCGTGCTGTCGATTTTCAACTCAATTTCGGTCTCTTTATCCGTGCTCAGAACTACAAACGCTCCATAGTATCCTTTTGGCGCTATGGCACCATAAAAAACAGAACATTCGACAGGGACTTCGAAATGAAAACTTCCGTCATCCTTTATGCTTGTTTCAATAAAATTTTGCTCCGCTGTCACCGGATTCTCACAATAAATTGTCACGGATTTTATATCCGGAGGCAGATTCAAGAATTTACCCGAAACCTTTGCAATCCCGGCCTTGATCTGAGGGTCGGGTAGCCTATAAGTGTCAGATTGTGCGTAAACACACGAAAAAAACACAGTGCAGATTCCCATAACCAGAATCTGTCTGCAAATAAGTCCGATGCTATTATTCATTTTAAAGGGATTTTGTTAGTTAATTCTTTGTTTTACTTAAAGTTAGATGTATTTTTCCTAATGTGCAAGATATTTCGTATATTTTCTATAAAAAATATAATTTGTATAATAAAAAAGGCTGCCTACATGATAGACAGCCACTTTCGATTATTTGATTTATTCTATTTTATTCGTATTCCATCCAGACAGAAATATGGAGGCGTACGCATTTTGCCGTTGGCATCCTTATCGGATGAATCGAGATAGAAGACAACTTTATTTACAAGTCCAAGGGAGCTCAGATCCCATTTGGCCCATCCACCTTGAATAGTATTCCATGTTGCATAAGGAGCAGGAGCAACGCCTTCATTTACAGCCAGATAATAATCAATACTTCCTTTAAGGGCTCCGTTCAGATAACCTTTTGCTGTAATTTTGAAATATCCAGTCACTTTGGCAGTATATGCAGCAGTTGAATCTGCTTTAGCATCTGTTTCACTTTTTCCGGCAGCTCTGGCTGCTAAAGCAGCTGCTTTTCCGGCAGCTACTTTGGCTATTATTTGCTGTCCTGCAAGACGGATATAGTCTTGTCCTCCACCAAATCCATAAATGTCAGGTAAATACCAAACTCCATACTTACTTGTAGAGGCATCAGGAATATTGGGATTTCTAACCTTTGCCAAAGTTGTTCCACTACTGAATTCATCATATGTCTGAGTTGTACTGTTAAGTTTGGAAGAGTATCTTGATCCATATGAGAATAGCATATAATCATATGTAGTGTTTGCCAACAGCACATGTTCAATAATATATGGCTTGTCTGTCGTAAAAAAAGCATCATCACCGGAAACTCTTACTACAGCGAAATTTTTCAACTGATTTGGATAGGTTCCTGAGTAGACTGAGAATATAGAGCTGTCTACGGCCTCTTTTACTTTTGCTGTGCTTGGTGTTCCTCCTAATGGCTTGCTTGTACACCATGGGTATGAACGGTAGTTCTTGTTTGACAAGGCGAAACCAGTATGTGTACCATCGGAATTGCTCTTTACATTAAAGGTAATCTTACCGTATCTATAAGCAGGTAAAGTGTATGATGTCTGTGGAACTACAAACCCGAAAGAGGGCACTTTAACTATGGTGTTCCCCTCTTCTTCGTTAAATGTGAGATCGTTTGGGAAATCCATCTCTTTTTCTTTCAGCTCATCTGTGCAGGAAAACAACAGACTTGTTGCTAAGATGATAAATATAAAAAATGTATTAATTTGTTTCATAATATTATTTCTGTCCAGGGTTTTGTTCAATTAGCGGATTGTTAATTATTTCTTTATCAGGAATAGGCCATTGCAATTTTGTCTTGTCGAACACAAAGCTTCCTCCTTTTATTACCTCCATATATGTCTTGCCTTCATGGTTGAATCGGAATGAAGCATAATATTCAGTGCCGTTTTCGAGTATCAGCTCATTCACAAACTCCTTGAATATTATCTCCATCAGCTCTTCTTTTGAGGCAGGAACTGTAATCTGTGGCAGAATGGGATTTGTCCTTTTTGAACGCATCAGATTTATCGGGGCAATTGCATCTGCATTACTGCCACCTGTCCTTGCAATCAGCTCTGCCTGCATGAGATACAACTCTGGTAGCCTCATGTGGTAGCAGGCATATTTCTCGTCTACAGGAGATGAGCTTTTCCCTGCAACACGTCCCTTGCGGTATATTTTTGTCCATGTCCAGGTGTATGTATTATCCCAAGTTTCCGGTTTTCTTGCACTTCCCGTGGCAATGTACCAACGTGGATCTCCCTTTATCCAGTCTAGGCCATACTTTATCCCGCATACAGCTTCGGACTGAGGAATACTTGCTCCTGTTGAGCTGAGAACATTTGTATAGGCACTATAGGCTAATCCGTATTCTGACCAATAACCGGCATTGCTTGTCCTGTTGGCAACATCTTCCAGGTAACGTACAAAGATGTGCTCTTGAGAATCCCAAGCCTTACTGAAAGTCTGTGACATATCGCTTTCCATCTTTATGTTTGAAGGAAGATTGGTCAACACTTGATCTATCACAGATTTGGCGGCTGTAAGGTCAGCGGAAGAGTTTCTCATCGTGCCTCTGATAAGTAGAAGTTTGGCTTTATATGCCTTAGCAAAGATTTTTGAAGCCCTTCTTGCTGTAGTGAATGTTTCAGGCATATTCTCAATACCAAAGTCGATGTCTTCCATAACCTTTGCCCAGCTCTCCCCTACTGATATTCTAGGCATATTTACATTACTTAATTCGGTAGTTTTATCCCTGAAGATTATACCATATTTACTTTCATTGCTATCCCACCAGTGGCAGAAATTTAGTAAAATTATAGAATTTAGGTATCCTCTTAAAAAACGTGCCTCACCCAAAAGTTCACTCTTAGATGTTTTGGTTGGGAAAGAGCTGTCAGGAACTCCCGGAATACCATTTATCGCCAGATTGCAGGCATTTATTGCGCTATAGCATGTTGTCCAAGCTGCCAGATTTCCTCCGGTAGTCTGATTATATGTAAAATCATTATCGGTTGCACCGGAAAGTGTAATAAAACCAGATTTTGTAATCAGAGCTGAATAATATCCCTGATTAAGGGCATCACCAGGCATGAAGCGTCCATATATTCCATTCACTGCCTGTGCCGCCTTGTCGTAAGTTGTCATTGCCTCCTCCACAGGCCACTGATTTCTTGGCGTTAAATCAAGGAAATCTCCACATGAGGCAAGTAGAAGGGAGACTGAGATTGAGAGAATATTAAATATATATTTCATAGTTTTTCTATTTGAATGTGAATTTAAATCCCAAATTAAATGTTCTGGCAGAAGGGTAGTAGCTGTAATCTACTCCCTGAGTTGCCACCATACTTGTATTGGTTGAGAAGTTCCCTTGCGGGTCAAATCCGGGATATCGTGTAAGTGTGAAAAGATTTGAAGCCTGCAGAGTTATTTCAATATTGTCTATCAGGGTATTCTTAAAGTACTCCTTACCCATTCTGTAACTTGCATTCAGTGAGTTAAGACGGATATATGATCCATCAAACAGCCAGTAGTCGCAGAAAGTACTGTTGCTGCCATTCCCATAAGGTGTGGCATTTGGTAAGGTGGATTTTTCATACGGAGAGTTGAGGATAGCACTTTTTCCTGCAATTTTGTTTGATTGGTTATAGTTGCCGGTGTATCCAACATCCGTCATAGCCATGTACCAAAGCCGTTTATTACCATAAGAGTATGTAAATGTCGCTCCAATATTGAATGATGTACCCAAGTAGAGTTGGAATCCAAAACCTCCAAAAAGTTTAGGAATGCTTGTGCCTAGAACCTTTTTGTCATCGGTGTTTATAATTCCATCTCCGTTAAGATCTCTGAAATAGATATCTCCCGAACTTTCCAGACTGTTACGGTAATATTGTATGCCTCCTGTAGATGTCCTTGTTTTCAACGCAGTGGCCTCCTCTGATGAACCGAAAAGTCTATTGTAAGTAGAGTATCCATACCAATTTCCAATCTTTCCTCCTGCCTCAATTGTAGAATACGAAGAAGTGAGATTCTTTAGTGTATTATTGAAACTTACAACCTTTGATGTGTTGTGAGCTCCGTTTGCATTAAGGGTGAGTTGCCAACGTGCATTTTTTATAACATCCACATCAATGGCGAATTCATAACCTTCAGAAGATGTAGATGCAATATTTGAACTCATCCCGCCGAATGCAGAACTTGGCGCAAGGGTCTGATTGTATATAAGATTGTCTGAGGTTTTGTTAAAGTAGCCAATAGTGGTTCTTAATCTTGAATTAAATAATTCCATCTCCAGTGCAATATCCGTCATAAGACTCTCTTCCCACTGCAAAGTCATGTTGCCAATGTTGCTTGGGTATATACCTGGGCTCTCATTGTAATTGACAGATCCTACCATCGTCATCCATTGATAGTTATTTAGATTTTGTGAGCCGGATTTTCCATAGCTGGCCCTAAGTTTAAGATGATTGATGTTTCTGCCAACCCAACCCTCTTTCATGAAATCTTCTTCGCTGATTATCCATCCCAGACCTCCTGACGGGAACCAACCCCATCTTCTATCGGGACCAAATTTGGATGAGCCATCATGCCTTATGGTAAAAGTTGCCAGATATCTGTCGTTGTATTTGTATTGAGCCCTGGCAATCTGGGAAATCATTGAACTCTCTTCAAAAGACTCGCTCAGATATCCCTTTGTTGCAGCATCTGAAAAGCTGTTCAATACATCATCGTCAGGGAAGTTACTTGCGGCCATTCCATAACCCAGATACTGATATTTTTCCATTGATGCGGTAAAACTGGCACTAAGATCGTGCTTTCCAAAAGTGTTGGCATATACCAATGTATTATCCCAAATTTTAGTGTCAGACTTGCGTCTTGACCAATCCCTTGATCCGGTGGAGTTAAAGGTAGAACCTCTTCTGTAATATGTAAGATTCTCATTATTATAGTAGTTTACACTACCTTTTGTTGTAAACATCAAACCCTTCAATATTGTCCACTCCAGTTCTGCTCCGGCAGTAATGCTCTCGCCTGTGCCATATTTTGTGTTTTTCAATGTGGTATATGGGTTCTCGGTATATGCATCTTTTGTAAAAATAGTTCCATCTGCATTAAATACGGGGATATCAGGCCTAACCTTTTTTAATACATCCAACATATAATCCTTGTCGGAGGCGTTTCTGGTGGAGCCATTCGCATTCACCCTGAACTTGATATCCTTGTTTATTTTTGCCTCAAGCCTTATGCGGCCTCCGTATGAACGGCTATAACCAGTCTTGACTACACCTTCCATATTTGAGTAATTGAGGTTTGCCAGATAGCTTACCTCTTTTGTTCCTCCTTTTAAAGTCAAGTCATACTGTTGCTGAACAGGATTCTGAGTCATCTTTCCCATCCAGTATGTGTCACTGTTATAATAAGCATTTGCCAGATCCGGAACCTTGCTTACATCAACCTCACTTGTATTCTGAGCCCAGAATGCCTTTTCATCCAGATATTGCCTGGTAAAATAATCAAATGTTCCATTATTGTAAAGTTCTTTTCTAGTTGCAGCTCGGGTAAACCTTAGATATTCAGATCCCTTGAAATAGTCATATCCGTTAAAGTCCATCAACTGATATCCTATTCTTGAGGAGAATTCCAATGTTGGTTTAAGACCCTCCTTCCCACTTTTAGTAGTTACAACGATTACTCCGTTTGCAGCTCTGGACCCATATATTGCAGTTGAGGAGGCATCTTTTAGAATGTCAATACTTTCAACATCGTTTAAGTTAAGAGAGTACAAAACGTTAGAAATGCTTCCACTCACTCCTGAGTTGTATTCAGGAATTCCATCAATTATCCAAAGAGGCTGGTTGTCGCCACTAAGAGAAGACTGTCCGCGGATTACAACTGATACCGGTGATGTTGGAGAGGCAGATTGGATCTGTACATTTACTCCGGCAGCCCTTCCCTGAAGCATCGACTGGACAGTAGAACCCATCGCAGCATCTTCAATTTCTTTTTTCCCAAGATGAGAGATTGAACCGGTAATGTCCTTTATCTTCTGAGTGTTTCCATATCCGATAACAGCAACGCTTTCCAGCATTGTAGCATCTTCCTCCAAGGTTACATTCAGGACATTGTTTACCGGGCTGATTGAAGCATTGATAAGATGCTCGCTTTTCTTGAAGCCAATCAGAGAGAATAATATGCGATCACCGGTCTTGACCTCAAGTGTGTAGTTTCCCTCAAAATCAGAGAAAGCACCTGTCTTGGTAGCAAGATTCTGAACTGAAACACCAATAATCGGTTCTCCGTTCAGATCGGTTATCTTTCCTCTCAAGGGAAATTTCGTATGAGATTTTTGCCCGGCAGCAGCAGGCGCAGATTCATCCCTGACAGCAATCTCCTTGGGGCTCAAAGAAACTTGTTTGCCTTGTATTTTATAGCTGATGCCGATTGTTGGAAAGAACCTTGAGAAAAACTGATCCGGATTTTCTCCAGTAGATGAGGCACTAACTTTTGAGTCGATGGTTTTTAGAGCATCAGAATAGACAAAGCCATATCCAGATTGCTCTGTTATTTTTTTAAGGACACTCCTTAGAGGAGCCTCCTTAAAATCAAAATGGAGTTGTTGAGCATTCAGTAACTCGGAAACAGATAAAAATACCAGCACAAAGGCTGTAAGGTACTTCATTCGCTTTGGGATCACTTTAATATTCATAGTTTTAACAGTTTGGTTATATAATGGGAACAAATTTTCATTTTGTGAGGTTCTCAATAGTACACACGAACCGCAAGTTTTACCCTACAAAAAAAATTGGGATGCTCAATATTTTTATAATTGAACATCCCCAGATATCTCTTTGCAGAAACTGACAAAAGAAAATATTGCTTTAGGTCGAGATTCTTTTACGAAGGGTTACACAGTTGCCTTGAACAGTGTAATCGATCAGTGAACAGAATTTTATCATCTCCATAACCTGTACGATTGACTCAGATTTGAAATTCGCAGTTATTTTGAAGTCCAGGATTTCCGGATCTTTTATAATAAAAACAGTTCCATGCCATCTTTCCAATTTCTTGATAACCTCTTGCATGGATGTTGCATCAAAAATCAACTTACCCTCTTTCCATGCGATTTGTTTCGAGGTGTCTGCTTGCCGTATAAGCACAGGGACATTGTTATCCCTTATTACGAAAGACTCTTTGGGGCTAAGCTGAGTGACTATCTCTTTCCCGTCGGACGCTGCCTTCTGGATTAGTTTGATAGATCCGGAAAAAAGAGTAGTCTGAGATTCATTGTCATTGTCATATGAACGAATATTGAACTTTGTGCCCAGCACTTGTACCTTGAAGTTTTTATTTGTACTCACAACCATAGGCTTGCTGGGATTGTGGACAACGTCAAAAAAGGCCTCTCCGGAAACTTCAACTTCTCTGGTATCTCCTATGAACTTGTCTGGATAAATGAGTTTACTAGCAGAATTCAACCAGACTTTTGACCCATCAGGTAGCTCGGCATAACCTTTTACACCATTGTTAGTATATAAGACGTGTTTATATTTTGCAGGCACTCCCGACATAGGATAAACCCTCTCTTGTACTGGAGCAGTCCTGAACTTATCTTCGAGATTGAAGTAGAGATCGAGAGCCAACAAAACTATTATTGTTGCAGCAGCATATTGTAAAAAGGAAAAAGATTTTAAACGGCTCTTAAATTTTGGTTTTGAGCTAGTAATCTTTTCCATCTCGCTAAGTTCTTCAGAATCAGCGATACTTACTGGCATGTTTTGGAAAATCCAGAGATTTTTAAGAGTAATGAAGTACTTGACATTTTCCTCACTCTTGTTTACCCACTCAAGGACCTCATGCTCTTCCATCTCGCTTGCTTTTCCGCTCAGATATTTTATGATAAGTTTTTTAGTCATAATAAATCCCCTCTATATAATCACAAAATAAGAAATATAAACCCTATAAAATGGGGTAAATAATCTTTAAAATTAACTCTAAGTATCTTTAAAGCAGACATCATCCTGCTTTCAACCGTTTTGACAGAAATTCCCAACAGATTTGCAATCTCTTCGTATTTCATATTGTCGAATCTGCTCATGCAAAAAGTCTGCTTTATTTTTTCCGGCATTTTGCTCATCGAATGGCTAAGGATGGACTCAATCTCCTTTGAATATAATTTGGTTGCGGAAGAGTCCTTTAATGCCAGATAATTCAAAGACTCTTTGTCGTATGCATATTTAGAAAAATTCTGGAATTTCTGCTCAACTTTATTTTTACGAAGAATGTTCAGACACTTGTTCTTAGTAAGAGTCAAAATGTATGGAAGAGGATCTCTCTCAAAATCGATACTATCCCAATTTTCCCAGATAGATACGAAAGTGTCATGAGCAATGCTTTTTGCTAATTCATAGTCGTGAAGGAAATTATATGCAAAAAACTGTACTTTATGCAAATGAAGAGTGTAGATTTTTTCAAAAAAAATCTTGGGGTCTTCAGATTGATTCCAGCTTTTTTGCATTGATAATTTTGAAAATTGCTTGATTGACAATTCCAAAATTATGAAAATATTTTAAATAAAAAATCCAGCATACACTATGGAGCTGGTACGCTGGATTATAAATATTGGATAAAATTATTTACTGGCAGTCAGTTTCTGATAATATTCCTCGTTGGATTTTGCCTGAGCGTTAAAGTAGTCTATCTTGGCTTTTATGTATTCAGCTTTCTTCTCTTTTGACAAGCCCTTTACCGAGAGGATAAGTTTTTCCACCATTCCTCTGTCGCTCTCACTGAATCTCATCAAAACTTTAAGATCCAACAATGCAGCAATCTCTTCAATCTTGTCTTCAGAATACAATTTTGCAACCTTGACAAAATATGGAGCAGACTCATCTTTGTTTGAAAGGAGGTTCAGATAGCTTACTTTGTTCATGATAGCTGCCTTATCTGGGTTCTGCATTCTTCCGGTAACATATCCGAAAGCATAACCTTTCAAACCATAGCAAATAGTTCCGTCAACCTTTTCTTTAGTCAGGTTTTCATCTGCAATGTTCTTTTCGTCCAATACAATCTGGAATATCTTTGAATCTGGATTTCCAAGCATTGGAGAAAGGTACTGCCACATTTTATCTGAATATCTATCTTCTGTAGACAGACCTGGGAAAATCTCTGCAAAGAAATCGTTCTGCTCTTTCTCCATATATGAAGATGACAGCACCTCCATGTAAGCAATAGCGTTTTCGATGCTCTTGTTTGCATCGTATGCAGCTTTCTTGGCTTTAGGACTATTGTTCACATCCATTGCATTCTGGATTTTTTTGATAAACTCTTCAGCCTCACCGCCACCTACTACACGATTGACTTCATTTCCTTCAGCATCAAGGATAAGGAAGGTAGGATAAGCTTTTACAGCATATTTTTTTGCAATATCGACACCTTCGCCTTTTTCCATGTCAATCTTGATGTTCACGAAATTGGCATTGAAGAACTTTCCTGCGATTTCCATAGGAAAAACAGTGTTGGCCATGTACTTGCATGGACCGCACCAAGATGTGTAGCAATCCAGGAATACAAGTTTCGGACCTTTTTTGTTTGCTTTTGCCTTTGCAAGAGATTCAGCCAAGGTACCATGGCTGAAAACCACCCCTTTAGTCTCCTTGTTCTCCTGAGCATTGATGCCTAATGACACTATCAGGCATAGGAACAGTGTAGTAAATTTTTTCATTGAGATTTTAAATTTATATCGTCAGAATAAGCTCTGGCGAATAGATGCGGGAATTCACAAAAACTCTGCCATAATGCAGTGTTTTATGGTTATATTATTACAAAAGTTAAACCAAAACCAATTTTAAGCAACAATATATTATTTTTTTTCATAAATTTATATAAGAAAAATTTTAACATCCGTTGTTCCAATCCAAATATCCCAGTGTTTGGATTTAGCAGCTCTTTCGGAGTGTAAATACTTTCATCACTCCTATTCAAAATAGTTATAATCCTAACAATTATACCGATGAAAAAAGTTTTAGCAATTAGCATTATGCTTATTACAGGGTTGATTTGCTCACTGCAAATCATTAGCTGCAAAAAAGCAGCTGTAAAGGTGATACCTGTCGTCTCTACGGCTTCGGTTACAAACATTACCTCTACTACAGCAACGTGCGGAGGAACGATAACCTCTGATGGAGGAGCCGCAGTCACATCACGTGGAATATGTTGGAGTACTTTACAGAACCCTACGACTTCCGATCCAAAGACATCAGATGGTACTGGAATTGGCAGTTTTACCAGTTCAATAACCAACCTTTCTCCGGGTGTTACATATTATGTAAGAGCGTATGCAACAAACAGCGTTGGTACAGCCTATGGCTCTCAGATGACTTTCAGTGCAACGGCAATCCTTGGAACGCTTACTACCACGGATGCATCTGCCATTACTGCCACTACAGCAACAAGCGGAGGCAATATCACCAGTGACGGAGGCTCGGCAATAACTGCAAGAGGAGTCTGCTGGGGCACTGTCCAAACTCCTACGATATCCAATTCCAAGACCTCTGATGGAACTGGTATAGGCATATTTACAAGTTCTATCACCGGGCTTGCTCCTGGAACATTATATTATGCCAGAGCTTATGCTACAAACAGTGTCGGCACTTCCTACGGAAATCAGATAACCTTCACCGCACTTGCGGTCCTTCCAACACTTACCACAACAGCAGCTTCGGCCATTACATCGACAACAGCCACAAGTGGCGGTAATATAACCAGCGATGGTGGAGCTTCCGTCACAGCAAGGGGTGTCTGCTGGAGTACCAGCCAAAATCCTACTGTTTCAAACTCAAAGACAACCAACGGAACAGGAACGGGAGTTTTTACTAGTTCAATAACAGGCCTCACACCGGGAGCAACATATTATGTAAGGGCTTATGCAACAAACAGTGTTGGCACAGCTTATGGTAGCCAGATAACACTTACGGCACTTGCCACTATTCCGACAGTTACAACCACGGCTTTAACCAACATAACATCCACATCCGTTACGAGTGGCGGTAACGTTACAAACGATGGTGGTGCAGCAATTACAGCCAGAGGTGTGTGCTGGGGAACATCGACTGGTCCTACGATTGCAAATTCCAAGACTACCAATGGAACCGGAACAGGTTCTTTCACTAGCTCGGTTACCGGTCTTACTGCGGGGACAACATACTATGTAAGGGCCTATGCTACTAACAGTGTTGGTACTGCATATGGTGAGGAGTATAGGGCAAATGGACTGACCAACGATATTAATAATCTTGTACCTCAAAGTATCATTGATGAGATGAAGAGGTTGGGAATGCCTGTGAACACTGGAACCACACCACCAACCGTGACCGGAATTTATCAATTAAGGCCATCTGTATTGAAAGGTACAAACATACCAAATGATTATGCAATTGGAACGGAATTCGCCTATTTGCGTGTTCAGTTTGCAGGTCAGAACAATACAGCTCTTACCGTTAATGTTGAGTTTACAGAAGTTAATTCAAGCGGGACGGTTATCTCCACAAGTGTTGGGAATGGTAGTTTTGTTGTTGGCAATGGCCAGTCTTTCACTGTTTTCGTAAAAATACTTTATACCGCCGCAAATGGCACCACTTGTGATGAAGTGATTATATTTTCAGGTAACTTGGCTGTCAACAGTATTAATAATTTCCACTACTCTCTCTTCATGCTCGATAATCATGGCCGGGATGATTTATACATTAAGGCTGGAGAGGGTCGGGTGTTCTGGGACAACGATGGAGTTTCGGAAAAGATTTTGTCACTCCGGGCTCAGGACATAATTACAAAAGGCAATCCAACAAATAAGATGTCATTACCTGGCCCTGGAGCTGGAAAATAAGCAAATTGGTAAAACAATAATAGCGTCCATATTTTAATATGGACGCTATTACCTACCTAAACTAAATTATATTAACCTAAGGGAATAAACCAAGGGGATAATTTCCCTACGTATTAAATACAATTTAGACTCCGTTTACCCTAATTCCATAGGATGAAAAAAGTAAAATCTTGCTCCGTTTGTGTACTCTGAATCTATCCAGATATCCCCTCCAAGCATGGTTATAATTTGCTTGCATATTGCAAGCCCTAGACCTGTACCTTGCTTATATTCATCTAGTTTCTCAAATCTGCGGAAGACATTTTTTTGTTTGTCTTTTGGAATTCCTACGCCAGTATCGGTTACAGAAAACAAAACAATATTTTTTTCTGCATTCACAGTATAGTCAATGGTTATTGACCCCTTTTCGGTGAACTTGTTGGCATTGGTGATCAGGTTTATGAACACCTGAGTCAGCCTTTTGTAGTCCGTTGTCAGGATAAGGCTCTCTCTGGAGGGATTGAATGAATAATTGATCGAAGGCTTTCTTAGATGTTGGGTCGTACTGATTACCTGCCGGATAAGAAAATTTATGTCAATTTTATCATAGGTGAACTTCATGTTGCCTGTCTCCAAACGGGTAATATCCAGAATATCATTAATAAGAGTAAGCAGGATATCTGAATTCTGAGATACCAGCTTGTTGTATTTTATTTTTTCTTCTGGTTTCAGATTCTCTGTAGAGAGAATATCTGAAAATCCGACAATAGCATTAAGTGGTGTGCGTATTTCGTGGCTCATGTTTGCAAGGAAGGCTGTTTTGAGCCTGTCTGATTCCTCAGCTTTCTCTTTTGCTTGTAATAAATCCTTACCGTGCAATTCCAGAATACATCTGAGTCGTCTGTTTTTTGACCAAAGCACTGTCATGTAGGTAAAAAGACAAACCAATAATAATGAAATACAAGATATGATGATTATGTAATTTTGGTATGTGGAAATTCTAGGATCTTCGCTGTCAACAAAAACAATATCAGAAGAGGGTAGATGGTCCTCCCTTATCCCTAACTCATCAAGCTTGCGTCTGTCGAATTCGTATACTCCTCCTGATGTGGCAAATTTTACGGAGTCGATATTTCCTTTTTCGTAGTTTTTTATCTGGTTTACGATATATTTTGCGTTTGATCCATATCTGGGGATGTATCCTCCTATTGCCACACTTCCTATACCGGTACTTGAAAGAGAAAACACAGGAATCTTTGGATTAGCCTCGATAAGCTTTGTAAGTGAGGTGCTGACGACGTTTATCCCCCCCTTGTTGACCCTCCATGTACCAAGGAGAATCACACTTTTTTCAGGAAGGTTCTTGACAATTATTTCAGACTGGTCGGTATTATATTTTCTACCATCTATCAATGTAAGACCCAACTCCGGATACTTTTTCATCTCTTTTATTACCAATGATTGTAAAGAGAGCCCGCCGTAGGTATTGTCAGATACGAAGACAATGTTGTTTACATCTGGGTAAAAGCTTCTGATAAGATCGATGTTTTTGGCAATGTTATATTCTGTGAGAATGCCACCGCCGATACCTATTCTTGAGGCTTTAGATGACATGTTAAGCGAAGTGGGCATCCAATCAGCGGTTACAATTTCCTTTGGTAACTCTATACCATTAAGACTGGCATAAGATGCAAAAAAAGGGATGTTTTCAGGAATGTTCTTGACTCCAAGGAAAGATGACCAAGCCTCTTGGCCTAGTAATATTATGGCCTTGAGATTGTGATCTTTATATTTTCCCAGAATCGCGTTTATCTCGCTTGTCCAGGTAAAGGCTTCAGTGCTGAAGTTCTTGAACCCCATGTCTTCGATAACTATTTGGTAGGGCTCTTTGACCTCACTGATACTTTTTTCAAAGTCTGAAATGAAATCAGACATTCTTTTAGTGTCGGGGTTGTAGGAGCAGATAATCAGATATTTACCCGTGTCTCTCTTTTTTTGAAAACCTTGGGCTAAAATTTCTTCAAAAGCAGAAAATAACAATGAAAACAGGATAATGAAAGACAGAATTTTTATTCTCATACCAATCCCTCCGAATTAGTGATTTTGCGCTTACTTATCGAAAAACTAATGAAAGATGTAACTCCGCATATCAGCATAGTCAAGGCCTGAGACTCATGAGATATAGTGGCAAAAATAACCCCGGTGGTTTGCGAGATTCCATATACAGAAGCAAGAGAAAGAGAGACAATGAAATGATATGCACCGATTCCTCCTTGAACAGGGACTACCCATGCCAATCCTCCTATCATCATCAGGAAAAGGGCATCACCTGCTCCAAGTCCATATACAGCAGGGAAAGCCATAATAGTTGTCCAACTCATAAGCCAGTAGCAAGCCCAGAGCAAGACAGTATATGTTAGAAAAATCCATTTTTGAGGCATCCTGAAACCAGCAACCACTCCTTTAAAGACTCCTTTGACTATTTGTGAAATTTTTTTCAGTACGGGATGTCTCTTGCGGTATTTGTATATCATATAGATAAAAACCCCAAAAGCAAATACTGTTGCAATTAAAATCCACATAAGGTCAAAAGAGAGCTTCTGTTGAATTGATGAAATTATTTCGCTTTTGATAAAAAAACCGAAAGTATCCCATGAAAAAATCAGCACAGAAAAAAAGACCAAGGATAAAGAGAGAACATCTATGCTTCTCTCCAGTACAACAGTCCCGGCAACTGTCTCAAATGGAATTCCGGTTTTACGAGACAATACTCCACATCGTGCAAGTTCTCCTGCCCTTGGTATGGCAAAGTTTGTAAGATATCCTATATTTATCCCATCCCAAGCATCTCTTATCTTTACAGGCTTGCCTAGAGGAAGCATTATCAACCTCCAGCGTAGGGCTCTTATAAGAAAGGCGACCATGCTTACAATCATGGATAACCCTATCCAATAAAAATCTGCACTTTCAAGTCCCTCCACAAAATCTTGCCACTTAACCCCTTTGAAGGAAGCCCATAGGAACAGAAGAGCAACCGAGAGAAGCAGTATATATTTGATTGCGGAGTAGAACTTCTTCATTACATGATTAAATGACTAACTTGTTTGTATTCGAGTCTGGGAAAATAACCTTGGGTTTAAATGCAAGGGCCTCATCCGGGGACATGTTGGCAAATGACATTATTATTACAAGGTCGTCTATGGAGAACTTGTGAGCCGCTGCTCCATTTATTCCAATCTTTCCACTTCCTCTTTCTCCCTTTATTACGTAGGTTTCAAGTCTCTCGCCGTTAGTTATGTTAACCACCAGAACCTTTTCATTTGAGTAAAGTCCTGCTGCATCGGCAAGGTCTGCATCTATGGTGATGCTGCCAATGTAGTTGAGGTTAGCCTCAGTCACACGGGCTCTGTGAATTTTTGATTTTAGTATTTCCAGTTGCATTTTACTTCAGTTTAATATTGTCTATCAACCGCACTTCTCCAGCATAGACCGCTGTGCAAAGCTGCACATTTTCTGCTTCATCCCAATTGCCGGGAACACGCAAAGTTAGTGAATTTACAATTTCAACATACTCTACTTTTAAAAGAGGTTCGGAGTTTATTTCATTTGTCACCCAGTCAGTCAGTTGTTGCGGAGATAATGTCTCTTCTCTTGCTATTTTGGCAGCTTCCGCAAGTACCTGATGGATTTTTGGTGCAACATTACGATGCCCGGCAGTGAGTAGCATATTTCTGGAGCTAAGTGCAAGACCATCTTCTCCTCTTAATATCGGGCAGGCAACAATCTCTATATTATATCCGAGAGTCTTGGTGAAGTATCTTACAATTGCTAGTTGCTGAAAATCTTTTTCCCCAAAAAACGCATATGTTGGTTTTATTATGTCGAAAAAGCGTGTCACTACTTGTGCTACGCCATTAAAATGGCCTGGCCTGCGAGGTCCCTCTCCGGTCATATCCAGACCACCGAGATCAAAAATACGTTTATCCAGACGCTCTGAGTTATTGCCAAATGGAGGATATATATCCTCTGTGGAAGGGACAAAGACCAAAGATACACCGGCCTCTTCCAACCTTTTGCAGTCAGCTTCAACCGTCCTGGGATATCTCTCCAGGTCTGCAGGGTTGTTGAATTGAGTGGGATTTACAAATATGCTTACAACAACAAAGTCAGTATATTTTAAAGCGGTTTTGACAAGAGAAATGTGGCCCTCATGCAGAGCGCCCATCGTTGGTACAAAGCCTATCTTGCAATCAGTTGCAAGACAGGAAAGTGATCTCTGAAAATCGGCCAGAGAGTAGCAAATATTCATGGGTTTTAAAATTTTTGCAAACCTACGAAAATTTGTGAACTTTGCGCCCATGAAATCAATTTTAGGAATAGGCAATGCTTTAACAGACATCCTTGCAGTATTGCAGGACGATTCACTGTTAAATAAATATCATCTCCCTTGTGGCAGCATGCAGCATGTAGATCGCGAAACCGGGGAAAAAATCTGGCAGACACTTAAACCAATGGGAGCGCAATATGTGGCCGGTGGTTCATCTGCAAATACAATAACAGGTACGGCGGTTCTTGGAATGCCCTCCACCTTCATTGGCAAGGTGGGTGAAGATGAACTGGGCTCTCTTTTCAGATCGGACCTGGACCGTAATGGAATCAAGTCTATTCTTTTAAAAGGAAAGGCAGCTTCAGGCAGAGCGATGGTGTTCATAACAGCCCCAAATGCTGAGAGGACTTTTGCAGTATACCTGGGAGCAGCAATCGAGCTGGTTCCGGAAGATCTCAAGTTGGAGTATTTTCTGGGTCACAGCTATTTTCATATTGAAGGATATCTAGTCCAGAATCAAGATCTTGTACGTAGAGCGGTAGAGCTTGCAAAACAGGCGGGGTTAATAATTTCGATTGATATGGCAAGCTATAATGTTGTTGAAAGCAACGATATCTTTCTGCACGATATCATCGAAAATTATGTTGACATAGTATTTGCAAACGAAATGGAAGCAGAAGCTTTCACTAAGAAAAAACCACGTGAGGCTCTGGACGATATAGCCCAGATATGTGACATTGCTGTTGTCAAGATAGGCAAAGATGGTTCAATGGTAAAAAGCGGAGACGAGTATCATTTCATTGAGGCATGGCCTGCTGATACTATTGATGCAACAGGAGCCGGAGACATCTATGCAGCTGGATTCCTATTTGCCCACTCCCACGGATTATCACTGAAAGATTGTGGTGAGGTTGGTTCTATTGTTGCAGCCAAAGTAGTAGAGGTAGTCGGCTCGAAGATTGATATTCCTCGTTGGAAACTTGCAAAACAGGAAATCCGCGATCTTACCGGGTTGCTTAAATAATTTCAAGTAAATCCCCTGGGTAATCAGAATAGTCCGTTTAGCTGGGCATCAATCCTGTCTATCACTATGCTCATATCCTCAGGCTTGTCTTCGAATTTGTTTTCATCAACATCTATTATGAGCATTGGTCCATCTTTATAGCTGGATATCCACTCCTCATAACGCTCATTGAGCCCTTGCAAATAGTCGAGACGGATACCGCTCTCATAATCGCGTCCTCTTTTTTGAATCTGAGATACCAGGTTAGGAATGGAAGAACGGAGATAGATAAGAAGGTCAGGAGCTTTTACCAGGGATAGCATCAGATCAAACAGAGATGAATAATTTTCGAAATCCCTGGAGGTCATAAGTCCCATAGTGTGAAGGTTTGGTGCAAATATACGGGCATCCTCATAAATGGTTCTGTCCTGCACTACACTTTGAGTGTTGGACTGAATCTCTACAATACCTTTGAATCTCTGATTTAGGAAATATATCTGAAGATTGAACGACCATCTCTGCATATCGTTGTAAAAATCTGCCAGATATGGATTTGTATCAGCCTCTTCGTATTTTGGCTCCCAGCCGTAATGCTTGGATAACAACCTGGTTAATGTGGTCTTGCCACTGCCGATATTTCCTGCGATAGCGATATGCATGATAAAAGATTTTAGGTATGAGTGTGTAGGTTTTACTAAATACAAAATTACAAAATTCTTTTAGTAATTTTGCAGTATGTTAGACACACCACAGCACAAAGGAAGAAGAAAGCAGCTGCTAGAACAGCTTTTAAGGAAATATAATTTTGACAAGCGAGTTATTGAGGCAATGAATAGAGTTCCCAGGCATATGTTTCTTGAAGTGGGACTGGATCATCTGGCCTATCTTGACAAACCGCTGCCGATAGGTGCTAAACAAACTATATCACAGCCATATACGGTTGCTATGCAGACGCACTTGCTGGGACTGAACAAATTTGACAAAGTTCTGGAGATTGGTACGGGTTGTGCATACCAAACGGCAGTACTTGTTGAGATGGGGTTAAGGGTATATAGCATTGAACGTCAAAAGTCGCTTTATCTGCTTGCTCAGAAGAATCTTTCACACTTGGAGTATCACTCCCCGATACTATTTTATGGTGATGGATTTGCCGGCCTTCCACAGTTTGCACCTTTCAAAGGAATTCTTGTAACCTGCGGAGCACCTGAAATACCGAAAGAACTTCTCAAACAGTTGTCAATAGGGGGGAAAATGGTTATTCCTGTGGGAGAGGATGTTCAGACAATGGTTGTGATGGAGAGAATAGGAGAAGATGAATTCGTGAGAACCGAACATGGAGATTACAGGTTTGTTCCTATGCTGGAGGGAGTTGAAAAGTAAACGAAGAATTTATGATACAGACAAAGACATTTTATTTTAATGACCTTAGAGAGTGCTGCTACATACTTTGGGATGAAAGCAAGGAGTGTGTGATTGTAGATCCTGGGTGTCAGACAGAGAGCGAGAAAGAGAGATTAAAAAAATTTATCACCACAAACGAGCTTATACCGGTTAAACTTCTGAATACACATGGCCATTTCGACCACGTTATGGGTAATGCTTTTGTAAACAACACCTGGGGAATAAAGACATATATCCATCCTATGGATAAATCGCAACTGATGAGGGCTGTCAACTATGGAGAGATGTTTGGCTACAACATTGAGAAGCCCCCTTGCGAAACAGTGGATGTTGCCGATGGCGGAACGATAGAGTTCGGGAAATCGGAATTAAAAGTGATTTATACTCCTGGCCACACACGAGGAGGGGTTTGTTACTATTCTGAAGAAGATGGCAACCACTTCGTTCTGTCTGGAGATACCCTTTTTGCGGGCAGCATAGGAAGAACAGACCTTCCGGGAGGTGATTACGATGAGATTATGGAGAGCCTTTTGGATAAAATCGTAAAACTTGGCGGCGATTACAGAGTACTCCCCGGACATGGTCCTGAAACCACAATTGGTCACGAGCTTGACACAAATCCTTTTCTTAGATACGAATGAATATCATAAAAATCAAATATCTGTTTTTAATCTCCTTGTTGACATTCTGTGCAGATTACACAATGAATGCAACACCATCTGCTGGTTCCGGCTGTGTGAGAGATGGAGTTGAGCAGGTTGTTAAGATACCGACACTGCCTGCAGAACTTTCATTTGCCGGAGAGAAAGTCCCGCTGCAATATATGGATGTAAGGGAGTCGTTGCAAAGGGAGATGATGGTAATTACATACTGGCATGCAAGCCTTGCATATATTCTGCAGTTGAACAACAGATATGAGGCTGTGATAAGGAAAATCTTAAAAGAGGAGGGAATTCCTGAAGACTTCTACTTTTTATGTATTGCAGAGAGTGGACTTCAGCCTGTCGTGTCATCTGCCAGTGCAGGGGGGTATTGGCAATTCCTTTCCGGTACTGCAAAAGACTATGGTCTTGTTGTGAATGATGAGGTGGATGAGCGTTACAACATTGAGAAATCTACCAGAGCTGCTGCCGCATATTTTAAAAACGCCTACAAGGAGCTTGGCACATGGACAATGGCAGCTGCATCGTTTAATATAGGGCTCAGCAATGTCCGTTACAGAATGGAGATACAGTCACAGAGAAACTACTATGACACACAATTTCCGGAAGAGACAGCCAGATATCTTTTCAGAGCTCTTGCCTTCAAGACTATATTGTCATCTCCTGAAAATTATGGTTTTCTTATTGAAAAGGATCAACTTTATCCGCCATACCAATATACAGAAGTAGCTGTAGATAGCTCTGTGGAAAACTGGTCTGCTTTTGCAGCAAAATATCAGACCAATTTTAAAATGCTTAAGACATATAACCAGTGGATACGTTCAAACAAGCTGGAAAATAAGGATAAGAAAAATTATATAGTAAAAGTGCCAAAAGAGGGAAGCAGATAACATGTACAATGCCTATGAATATTGAGGTCACAGGAGCGAGAGAGCATAATCTCCAGAACATTGATGTCTCCATTCCGCGCAATAAACTGGTAGTGATAACAGGGTTGAGCGGGAGCGGCAAGTCCTCTTTGGCTTTTGATACAATTTTTGCCGAAGGGCAACGTCGCTATATGGATACCTTGTCTCCCTATGCACGTCAGTTCATGGGCGCTCTGGAACGGCCAGATGTGGAGAGTATTACCGGCCTTAGCCCTATAATTGCCATAGAACAGAAAACCACAGGGAGGAATCCACGTTCCACTGTTGGCACAATAACTGAGATATATGACTTCCTGAGGCTGCTCTATGCAAGAGCCTCTGTCGCTTATTCACCTGTTACCGGACTTGAGATGATCAAGTACTCCGACGAACAGATTGTCAGCTTGATAATGAAGGACTACGAAGGCAAGAAGTGCCTTCTGCTCTCCCCACTTATAAAGGGAAGAAAGGGCCACTACAAGGAGCTTTTCGAAAACCTTACACGGAAGGGTTTTCAACAAGTAAGGGTAGACGGTGAGGTCTACGACCTGGCATCAATGAAACCGCTCGACAGATACAAGTCTCATTTCATAGAGTTAGTTGTAGATAAACTTATCCCCGGAACCGGAGGGGAAAAGAGGATAATGGACTCCGTCTTGTCTGCGCTGCATCATGGTAAGGGTGCTCTCGCAGTTTTGGATATGAGTGAGAAGAAACTCCGCCACTTCAGTAAGCACCTGATGTGTCCGGAAACCGGTATATCTTATCCTGAGCCTGCCCCACACACATTTTCCTTCAATTCCCCCCAAGGGGCTTGTCCTCACTGCAAAGGTCTGGGGATGATATCAAAGGCAGATCTTTCCAAGATTATACCGGACGACTCACTGTCAATTGCCAATGGAGGGATTGTTCCGATAGGGAATATGAGGGAAAATCTTCTCTTTAGACAACTGGAGGGGATAGCAAAGAAATATGAATTTTCGCTACACGATCAGATAAGAGAGATCCCGGAGGATGCTCTCAATACAATTATTTACGGTTCAGATGAGCTTTTCCGGGTTGGAGGTTCAGGTGCCCTTTCCCAGATGATGAGCTTTAGTGGTGTGATCTCCAAGATAGAGGAGAAAGAATCCGACAGCGATGAGCTGGTTATGAAAAAGGAGCGGTTCATAGAAGAGATTGTATGCCCTGAGTGTAAAGGGTCAAGACTTAAGGAGGAGGCTCTTAGCTTCCGTATAGATAATAAAAACATAGCCGAGGTTTCATCTTTGGACATAGAGATTCTCAAGGATTGGGTAAGTACATTGGACAGCAAGCTTAACCCAAAACAAAAGATTATTGCCAGAGACATAATCAAGGAGCTTCTGGACAGGATTGGCTTTCTTATGGACGTAGGGCTGGATTACCTCTCTCTTGACAGAAGTACCAGATCGCTTAGCGGGGGGGAGAGCCAGAGAATAAGGCTTGCAACACAGATTGGTTCAAAGCTTGTAAACGTGCTCTATATACTTGATGAGCCTAGTATAGGCCTGCATCAGAGAGACAACAGGAAACTTATAGAGTCTCTCCGTAAGCTCAGGGACGAGGGCAACTCTGTTATGGTTGTGGAACATGATGAAGAGATGATACTCAGTGCAGATTATCTCATAGACCTTGGCCCTGGTGCTGGAGAAAAAGGTGGTAAGGTTCTCTATTCCGGAATTCCTGCAGATATTTTTCTAGCATCTGAAGAGGAGATAAAAAAGCGCAACAGTCTTAGCTTAGAGTATCTGAGAGGCTTTAGAAAAATTGAGGTGCCTGAAGTACGAAGGAGGGGCAGCGGAAAGTTTTTGGAACTAATTGGAGCATCGGGCAACAATCTCAAGAATGTGGATATAAAGATACCTCTTGGATGCTTCATTGGTGTAAGTGGGGTAAGCGGTAGCGGAAAATCGTCTCTTATCAACGATACCTTGATGCCTATTTTAAGCAACTACTTTTATAGATCCCTTTACAAAATATTGCCATACAAGGAGATAATAGGTATTGACAATGTAGACAAGCTGATTGAGATAGATCAGGCACCAATAGGAAGAAGCCCTAGAAGCAATCCGGCAACATATACAAATGTATTTTCCGATATCAGAAAGCTTTTTGAATCTACACCTGATGCCAAAATAAGAGGATTTAAATCGGGACGATTCTCATTCAACGTCAAAGGAGGGCGATGCGAGGAGTGTAAAGGTGCAGGTGTGCAAGTGATAGAGATGAATTTTCTGCCATCTGTCCATGTCCACTGCAAGGAGTGCAATGGGAAGAGGTATAAACCCGACACTCTTGCCGTAAAATATAGAGGGAAATCCATAAATGATGTTCTCGAAATGACCATATCCCAGTCAGTTCAGTTTTTTGAAAACATTCCATCTATATTGCAGCGCCTGAAAGCTCTGGAGGAGGTCGGCCTGGGCTATGTGAAGCTGGGGCAATCTTCTCTTACATTGAGCGGAGGGGAGAGTCAAAGGGTTAAACTTGCTACGGAACTTTCAAAGAAAGATACCGGTAACTCCTTGTACCTTCTGGATGAACCAACAACAGGTCTTCACTTCGAGGATATAAGAGTATTACTTGGAGTTTTGCAGAAAATTGTAGACAAGGGAAATACAGTATTGATAATTGAACACAACCTTGATGTGTTGCGTTCGGTTGATTATATTTTTGATCTTGGACCTGACGGAGGGGCCAAGGGTGGAAGAATCGTGGCTCAGGGAACACCTGAGCAATTGAGAATAAATCCGGAATCTGTTACAGGAATGTACCTGTAGAAAAATGATTAATTATGGTAAGTGTTTATTGTGAAAATCTCGAACAGTCTTTTGAATGCCAACCTGGGACAACATTAAGTTCCTTCCTTAAGCAAATAAACCTAAATCTGGAGTGGCCTGCATTGGCGGCGTTGGTGGATAATCAGCTTAAAGAGCTGGGTTTTCAGATCTATATACCTCATACTATAAAATTTATCGACTTCTCTCATCCTGATGGTCACCGGACCTATGTCCGCTCCCTTAACTTTGTCCTACAAAAAGCCCTTGCCGACCTTTACCCTCAATATTCGTTGGTAATTGACTACAACCTGCAAAATGGGATGTACGGAGAACTCCATGAACTGGAACTAAATGAGGATGGTCATAAGAAAGTTGTTATTCTAAGTGAATATGAGATATCTGCTATAAAGAGAAAAATGCAGGAATTAATAGATGCCGATCTACCTTTCACTCGTCAGAAAATCCGTACGGATGAGGCTATTGAACTTTTTAAAAAGACAAACCGACCCGAGAAGGCAACGCTACATCAGCTAAGAGGAAAATTTTTCACCACAGTATATTTTCTGGATGGTTATCCTGACCACTTCTATGGACCGCTCCTAGAGTCCACAGGTATGATAAAGACCTTTGACTTTGAATCTTTCAGCCGAGGGTTCCTTATAATCACCCCTCAGATAACCAACCCATATGAAATAGTAAAGACCCCATACCAATATAAACTCTTTGATGTATTCAAGGAGCATTCGGATTGGTGTCAGATACTTGGGGTAAAAGGCGTTGGAACATTGAACAGGGCTATTCTGGAGGGAAAGGCAGGTTCACTTATCCAGATTGCCGAGGGACTTCACGAAAGGAAATATGCTGCAATTGCTGATGAGATATTCAAGCGTAGGGACAAGGTTAGGCTTGTCCTTATTGCCGGTCCGTCCAGCAGTGGTAAAACAACAACATCCAAAAGGATAGCTCTTCAGGCAAAAGTCCTGGGGCTCAACCCTATTGTCATTGAGATGGATAATTACTTTGTAAACAGGGACAGGACTCCGCATGACAAAGACGGTAATTATGACTTCGAGTCCATCGAGGCCTTGGATGTGGAATTCCTGAACCGGCAGCTTAATGACCTTTTTGCGGGGAAGAGGATAGAGCTTCCTAAATTCGATTTTGCAAGTGGAAACCGTGTCTTCCAGGGCGAAACCTTGCAAATGGGGGAGAAGGATATTCTTATCATGGAGGGGATTCACGGACTGAATCCAAAACTGACCCGACTTGTTCCTGACGAAAAGATCTACAGAGTCTACGCATCGGCGCTTACTTCTCTCTCTTTGGATGAGAATAATAACATATCCACTTCTGACAGTCGTCTTATCCGCAGGATTGTCAGAGACGGGAACTACAGAGGAATTTCACCTGAAGGAACAATAATGAGGTGGCAAAGTGTGCGGAGAGGAGAGATAAACAATATCTTCCCATATCAGGAAAACGCAGACATCATGTTCAATTCGGCACTCATATATGAGCTTCCTATGCTCAAATACTACGCTGAACCAGTTCTCAGGAGGATTTCTCCCAGCTCTCCGGCGTCTACCGAGAGCATTAGGCTTCTCAAGTTCCTGTCTTATATCCAGGAGCTGCAGCCTGCCGAGATTGCTCTGATTCCCCCAACATCTGTAATGAGGGAGTTTATTGGCGGGAGTAGTTTTAAGTATTAGAAATTACCGGTGCTAACGGGAAATCCACATTTCCGGATTCTGCTTCTCATTGCCCTTCCAAAGCTGGAAGTGGATAACTGAAGTTCCGTCAGATTCGCTAAGTGAGCCTAACAGTTGGCCTGTGGATACCTTCTGTCCGCTCTTGACCGAGATTTTATCCAATTTGGTGTAGAATGTATAGTAGTTACCATGCTGTACTAGTATGCACTGATTGTACCCTGGCATTACAAGTATCTGTTTTACAACGCCTTCAAAAATGCAGAACACGCTGGCATTGGCATCGGTGGCAATATTCACTCCATTGTTGAAAGGTAACTTTATATTTTTAAATACCGGATGATAGTGCTGGCCATACTGCTCTACTATAGCGCCTTTCCTTACAGGCCATGGCAGACGCCCTTTGTTGTTCTCGAATTTGTCCGACAAGACTCTGTCGGCAGCACTCTCCTTATACTCTGGTTTTGCTTTCTCTTTTACAGCTTCGGACAAAATACGCTCCATCTCCCGGTTGAGTTTCTCCACCTCCCTTCTTTTAGCATTTAGCTGTTGCTTGACCTCATTTTCCTTTTTAGAGAGCTGGCTTATAACCTTTTTTGCACCCATCTCCTCCTGGGAGAGCTTTTTATACTCTTGCTGCTTCTTAGCTTGTACCGTCAAGGAGTTTTCCCTCATTTTGGCAAGATCTTCCCGCTCTTTTGAAATATCTGTAGTGCTTTTTCTGATTCGGCCTGCCATATCAGTTATAGCCTTGGAGTAATTTTTTATATAGCTCCATCTCCTGTATCCCTGTTCAAGATTCTTGCTTGCAAGTATGTACATTATCCAGACATTCTGATCTCTGTTCTTGAATGATTTGTAGATAAGCTCTTCGTAATTTCTCTTAAGAGAGTTGAGGTTTCTGTTCAGCCCTTCTATCTGACGTTCCTTCTTTACAACCTCGCTATCGATCTGGGCTATCTCGCTCTCAATCTCCTTTAGCAGTTTTTTTCTGTTGGATATTTTTCTCTGAATGAAGTTCAGCTCCCTTGTGTTGGATTGCTTTTTGGATTTGGTTGTTGCAAGTTGCTTGTCAAGATAGGCAATCTCCTCCTCTATCTGCTGCTTTCTTTTTGTCTGTTCGCTTACATTCTGGGCTGTAAGTCCTGTTACAAACAATAAAAAAAGAGATATTATAAATAGTCTCGGCATTATTTGGCAGTTTTTTTTCTGTTAGCTATCTTTTCTGCAATGCCAAGGCTTGGGTCTAGTTTGTCTGCCTGATTCCAATATATATATGCGAGATCATACTCTTTCAAAGAGTAAAGGATCTCCGCATAATGATCCAGTATGTCAGCATCATCACTTCCTCCGTATAGCATGGCATGTTTGATTATGGCCTTTGCTTCAATATCCTTTTTCAAAAGGTGAAGTATCCAGGCATAAGTGTCCAGATATGTGGGATTGTCCGGTTCTCTCTCGATTGTCTTCTTGCTCATTTTATACGCTTTCTTGAGATTCCGGGCCTCCCCGCAAAGGTAATATGCGTAATTGTTGAGTGTGGATATATGGTTTGGATTTATTTTCAAAGTCTTGTTGTAGTATTTGAAGGACTCCTTCTTGTCTCCAGACTCGTAGTAGAGATCACCCAGTATCGCCAGGTTACGGACGGTTGATGCACTGTCACCCTTTGAGAGCTTCAGTATTTTTTTAAAAATATCTATTGACTCAGCTATTCTCTTGGACTGCATCAATCCTATTCCCTTTAATTCCAGAAAGCCAGGTTCTTCAGGGAAGAAGACCAGAGCGCTGTCGCAGTTGTCTATCAGAGAGTTCCAGTCCTTTAAATAGTAAATCAAAGAAAGATATTGCTTGTGTGCCTCTTTAGAGTCAGGATAATGTTTAAGGTTGTCTTTCAGAATCCTTAGGCCATTTTCATCTCTGCCTGTCTGTACGAGGTAAACAGCATATGAGTATATAACTGAAGTGTCATTTTGGTGCGCATTATAAAGATTGTTCAGCATTGTATCCACCTGAGGTTTGAATGTCGCTACAAACTTAGGGTTGGAGAGAATCTGGGACATATAACTGACTTTCATCTTTACATCTACATCCGGGTTGGAAAAAAATGGGTACATTCTTTCAAAATAAAGGTCAAATTTTCCTTTTATCCGATATATCTCTGCTTGACCGAAGCTTGCAGGAATATAAGTGGGATCCATTGAAAGAGCCTTGTTGTAGTAATAAAGTGCCGAAGAATCTATCTGTTTGCTGGAAAAATAATCTCCCAGAAGAGTTGATGTCCTGGGTGTTCCGTATTCCTGATCAAAGTTTTTAAGAAATTCGATAGCCTCCTGCGGCTTATTTTCGTAAACCAACAAATTATACCTTGTCAGGCCGGTAGCCTCGTTCTTGCCTACGAATTTCTCGACATCTTCCACAACTTGTCTTGCCTTGGCTAACTCTTTCTTTTCTATGTATATATCAATAAGGTCGTCGTAAAGTTCGGGTTTCTGAGGATATCTTCCCCTTAACTCTTCGTATACCTTAATAGCGTTGTCAAGATCATTCTGAGCCTCGTATATTTTTGCAAGCTGAATGCTGTACCAGTAGTTCACCGGGTCAAGTGAAACAGCAGTCTTTACAGCCTCTTCTGCCTTTTTCAGATCTCGTTTGTGCAAATAAATATTTGAAAGATAGTAATAAACGGCATCATTTTTGGTTCCCTTTCCAGCCATGTTCAGGAAAATTTTCTGAGCTTCGTCCAGACTCCCAATATTATACTGCCGAAGCCCCTCCATATAGTAGAATTGTTCGGAACCCTCTTTTATCTGGGCTGTTGCCCTTTCAGGAGAAAAAGTAGCGGAGAATAATGATGTTATTAGTATTAGTATAGTGTTTATGAAGCTTTTTGAATAAGTGGACATTTGGTAGTTAATTATTGATAAAACAAAGTTAATCATTTTATAACCTTTACAAATATCAATCCATATAGAAAATATTTGTTGGTTGTGCAACGAATTATTACTATTTTGCATCTTATAAATACAAGTGATGAACGGCACTTCGACTGAAACTGAATACCTAAACGAAACAGCGTTACTGGAGGCCTGCGTAAGGCAGGATCAAAGAGCACAGAGAGTGCTCTATGAGATCTACTCCCCCCGCATGTTGACAGTCTGTATTCGTTATGTAGGAGAAAGAGAGAGAGCAAAGGATATCCTTCACGATGGGTTCATTACTGTTTTTGAAAAGATTGGAAGCTATAATGCAAGTGGTTCATTTGAGGGTTGGATGAGACGTATTTTCGTCAATACTGCGTTAATGTCTATGAGGAAAGGAGACGTTCTTAAGTATTCTGAGGATCTGACATCTGTGGACAAGGAGATAGTAGAGGATGGAGCCGGAATAAGCAATATCTCTTCAGGAGAGTTGCTTAAGCTGATAGCAGCAATGCCGGTAGGCTTTAGAACGGTGTTCAATATGTATGCGATAGAGGGGTTTTCACACCAGGAGATAGCCAAGGAGATGAAAATAAGCGAAGGCAGTTCAAGATCGCAGCTTAGCAGAGCGCGGGGATGGTTGCAGGAAAGATTAAAGGGAAACAATTAGTATGCAAAATACAGAGTTTGATAGAAGAGTCAAAGAGTTGATGGAAGGACATCTTGAGATGCCCGACGCTGATTCTTGGGAAAACCTGCAAAGATCTCTTGTTTCCAGAAAAAGAGCAAAAGTGGTTTTCTACAGAAGAACTGTGATAGGCTCAGTTGCCGTTGCAGCCTCGCTGTTTCTATTTCTGTTTCTTGGGAAGCAAACTCCTGTCAAAGTCAATTACAATGATAACAATATTGCCGGGAACTCAGTACGGCAAGATGTGCCAGTTGAGAAAATTGATGTTCTGCCGGACAAAGAGACTAAAATTCTGACTTTTGCTTCATCCAGAAGGACTAAAACTTCAGTTCCGGTTTCCAAAACAGAAGAATTGACTACTGTGCCGGTTGAAAATACAGATCAACCCGTGAGTTCAGATAATCCAGTTAGCACTAATTGTACAGAAAAGGCTGCTTCTCCGGAGAAAAAGGCCAAATATGGTTATAATGATTTCCAGGAAGAGCCTGTAAAAAAGAGTTTTATGCAGAGGCTGAAGTATGGACTGTCAACAAATCTGTCTCCGTCCATTTATGACAAGTCTATCAGTATGCTCTCAGTATCACTTGGTTACCAGAATGATTTTGTCTCTTCAAGTTTAAAGGAGACTTTACAGCCGCAATCTGTTTCAGATACTAAATTTGCTATGCCGCTCTCCTTTGGCGTTCAGGCACAACTGCCTATAAATGAAAGATTTTCGATAGGAGCGGGTCTCTGCTACTCACTATTGGTTTCCCAATATGAAAATTACTCTTACAACAGCAGGCGGGATATCCAACAGAGCCTCCATTACCTGGGGGTCCCTGTAAACGTATATTACGATCTTCTTCAGAAAAAAAATCTTAAAGTTTATGTAGTGGCAGGTGCTACTCTGGAAAAAGGTATTTCTGCCAACTACAGGGTTGTCGACAATGGTGTAAAAAGTAGTGAAAGCACATCAATTTCAGGAGTGCAATTCTCACTCAGCGGAGGTTTGGGAGCCGAATTTATGCTTGGTAATGATATGGGTCTTTATTTCGATCCGGCCATGTCATACTACTTCAAGTGCGGCCAGCCGGAAAATATCCGTACTGCCCAGCGTTTTCAGTACAAGTTTGAATTAGGCATGAGATTCCATTTATAACATGTCTACCACATCAATAGTAATCCTTAACTGGAACGGAAAACACTACCTCGAAAAGTTTTTACACGAGCTGGAATTAAACTCGGATATACCAGGTGTTTCAATAGTAATTGCCGACAACGGTTCTACGGATGGTTCCGTGGATTACCTTAGAAGGTCGCATCCTAATGTCAGGATAATAGAATTTGACCGGAACTATGGTTTTACAGGAGGTTACAACAGGGCTTTTAAAGAGATAGATACTGATTACTTCCTGCTTCTCAACTCAGATATTCAAGTATCGGAAGGATGGCTGGAACCTCTTGTGAAAAATATGGATTCTAACCCAAATGTGGGTATATGTATGCCTAAGATAAGATCTTTCTCGGAACCTCAGGATTTTGAATATGCCGGTGCATGTGGCGGCTTTATAGACATTTTGGGCTATCCTTTCTGTCGGGGACGTATACTTTCCAAAATTGAAACCGACAATAAACAATACGATCAGGACCGTGAAATATTCTGGGCATCAGGAGCAGCCTTGATGATCCGCTCTGAATTGTTCAAATCACTTGGTGGCTTGGACGAAAGTTTTTTTGCCCACATGGAGGAGATAGATCTTTGCTGGAGAGCTAAACATGCAAAATGGCAGGTTTGGATATATCCGGAATCTGTTGTTTACCACGTCGGTGGAGGGACATTGCCAAACAATTCCCCTAAGAAGCTATATTTCAACTACAGGAACAACCTGCTGATGCTGTACAAGAACCTTCCGTCTGGGACTCTATATTTTATCTTGATAACAAGAATGATCCTTGATGGACTCTCTGCTATTGTCTACCTTATGCAAGGGAGAGGAAAATATTTTCTCTCTGTACTGAATGCGCACAGAGACTTCTGGAAAATGAAGAGAAAGTCAGAGAGGAGCTTAAATTTAGAAAGGGTATCCTGTGTTTACAGGGGAAGCATAATCTTATCCTTCTTCCTCTCTCACCTCAAACTCCGTTTCAGCAATATCGAAAAGGATATCCGATAAACCTGAATTAAGGGCTCAAATGGAAAAGTAAGAGGAGCAGATTTGGTTCAAAATCACACTTTTGCCTCAATCTGAAATTTACGGCTCCACCTACATTTCCATTAGAGCCGAATTAAGTGAATTAGAATTACAGTATGTCCAGAACGCGTTCCAGCCTTGTACCTCGTGATCCTTTTATCAAAAAGGTATTCCCGTTTATAGGGTTGGAAGTAAGATAATCTCTCAGTTCAATAGATGTCTTGAAGAATCGGGCATTGAGTATCCAATATGCATCTCCCATTGAGGCTTTTGCGAACTCATCCCCAACAAAAAGAAGATTCTCTATCGCCATATCCTTTATTATTCCGAGTATAGCCTTGTGCTCATTCTGGGATTCGATGCCAAGTTCAAGCATATCTCCGATAATCAGTGTACTGACACCTCTATCCATTTTACTGAAATTTTCCAATGCTGCCCTCATACTTGTAGGATTTGCATTATATGCATCAACTATCAGAGTATTGCTCTTTCCCTTTACAAGTTGTGACCTGTTGTTGGATGGAACGTATTTCTCGATGGATTCTGCAGCGAGATTGGGATCTACACCAAGCAGGTCTCCCACTGCAAGGGCAGCCATAACGTTATCAGAGTTGTAAGCACCTATCAGATTTGTATTGATGATCTTTCCAGAACGGAGCTTCATCCTAAGAAAAGGTTCGGCGGATGAGGTGGGAAGTATTTCACAGCCTTGATAATGAATTCCGTAAGGTACTGTTTTTAGAGCGTCCCTCTTCTTTACCATCTCGCATAAATGGGGATTGTCTATATTATAGAGAACAGTTCCTCCGGTTTTAAGCAGATAATCATAGAGTTCTCCCTTGGTACTCTTGACACCTTCGAAAGAGCCGAAACCCAAAAGATGTGCTTTGCCCACATTCGTAACTAGTCCGAAGTTCGGTTGTGATATTGAAACCAGAGTTGCAATCTCTCCTGGGGCGCTGGCACCCATCTCTACTACACCTATCTGTGTGTCATCTCCCATCTTAAGAATAGTGATAGGTACACCTATGTGGTTGTTTAGATTTCCCTGAGTTGATACGACTTGGTATTTTGCAGACAGGACTGCGGAGATCAATTCTTTGGTTGTTGTTTTCCCGTTTGTTCCTGTAAGCCCGACAATTGTAAGCCCGAGTTGCTCCCTGTGGTATCTGGCAAGGTCCTGAAGAGTTTTAAGAACATCATCAGTCTGTATCAGATGGTCATTTGCAGGAAGAGATTTGTCATCCACAACAGCATATCGAGCTCCTCCCTCAAGAGCTTGTAATGCAAAGGTATTGCCATCGAAATTCTCACCTTTGAGAGCAAAAAAAATCGAGTCAGGGGTTATTGCCCGGCTGTCGGTAGAGATACCGGCAGAGTTCAGGAAAATTTTATAAATCTGTTCTATTTTCATCTGTAATTTTAATAAGGTGAACTATCTTTTGCCTGTGGAGCCAAAGCCTCCCTCGCCTCTTTCACTGTCACTCAGTTCCTCAGAAGGAACCCATTCCACTCTTTCGAATTTTGCAACAACCATCTGCGCAACCCTTTCGCCAGGTATAAGTACAAATGGCCGGTCGGAAAGATTTACAAGTATGATCTTGATCTCTCCCCGATAGTCTGCATCTATTGTTCCGGGACTGTTAACTATTCCTATGCCGTGCTTTGCAGCCAGACCGCTTCTTGGCCTTATCTGGGCTTCATAACCTTCCGGCAGCTCTATATGCAGACCTGTGGGAACCATAACCCTTTGCAATGGATCTATTGTAATGCTCTCTTGGATGTTGGCCTTAAGGTCCATCCCGGCAGAGTGTGTTGTCTCATATTTAGGCAGATTGAAGCCGGACTTGTTTAGAATTTTAACTTCCATATTGATATTTTCTCGATGTAAATATATGCAGCCAGATATAGCAGGATAAATGCTGTATGAATTGTCATTTTTAAAATTATGTTCATCTCCGGAAGCAGAAGCGAAATTGCATAAAGGAGAAGCCCCAGAGCTACAAAGCCCAGTATTTTTTTCCACTTGTAGGGGATGGGATAGTATTTATTGCCAAGCACTACACTTATAACGAACATCACTGTATAACTGGCAAGATGCCCCCAGGCAGCAGCATGGTATGAATAGAGAGGCATTAACGGAACATCAATCAGTAGAGTCGTCAAAAGTCCCGCCAATGTTATGTTTATGGCGATATTTGTCTTCCCGGAAATTTTGTACCACATTGAGACATTGAAATTCATTCCAAGTATAACATATGCCATGAGCATTATGGGTACAATGTCCATTCCTTTACGGAAATTTGTTCCAACTATATAGCCGAGTATATCCATATAGAGCATTATCCCAAGGAATATAAGCATTGAGAATGCCGTGAAATGTTCCATTACTTTTGCGTAAAGGTCTTTTGACCCCTCCTCTTTTGCCTTGGCAAAGAAGAATGGCTCTGCTGCAAACCGGAACATCTGTATGCATAGCATCATAAGAGTCGCAATCTTTACCCCTGCCTGAAAAATTCCAAGGTCTGACTTCCATACGTTTCCCTCAGGCGAGAAGAATCTGAAAAGAACTCTGTCTACGGAATCATTAAGGGCTCCAGGTAACTGTGCTATCATAAGAGGTAAGGAGTAGAGCATCATTTTTCTCCAAAGACCCTTGTTAAAGGCAAATTTAATTTTCAGAATGTCGGGGATGAATATGATCAGCGATACAATACCTGCCAGGAATGTGGCAAAAAGTATATATGTAAAGTCCGGGGTGGGTGAAATGAAATTCAGAAGAAGAGACTGAGGGTGTTTTAAAAGATATGTTGGGACAATAAAAAACAAGGTTAGATTGAATATTGTCTCAGAAAATATTTTAATAGTCTTTAATATGGCAAACTTGAAGGCTTTTTGCTCGTAGCGTAATTTAGCGAATAATATTGCTGTAAAAGAGTCTATAGCTAAAATGCTGCCAACGTATATTATAATTTCAGGATATCCCTCATAGTCCATGACCGTTGAGATGGGAACTGAGAATACAGCTAGAACGGCAAAAGTGATTGAGGCAAAAACCGAAACAGTAAGCAGGGCATTGGCAAATACAGCCTTTGGATTACTGTGGGTATTTGCAAACCGGAAGCAACCTGTCTCAAGGCCGAGCGTCAGCAAGACAAGCAGTATGGCGATATAGGCAGAAAATTCTGTGTATATTCCGTAACTGGAGGTTGAAAGTATTCGGGTATAAATTGGAATGAAAAGGAAGTTTACAACTCTGGCTAATATTGTACTAAGGCCGTATATAGCTGTCTCTCCGGCAAGTTTTTTCAGTGGATTTGCGCTCATGTTTAATTTGAAAGTGCCTTAGGTTTGTATACTAGGAATCCTATGTTCAGTTGAGGGAACCACTTTATTCTTGATCTCTCATAGTAAGATGCAGAAAGTGTCACTGGTCCGATTGGCGATTGCCATACTGCAGCAAAATCGGCGGAAAAAGAACCTCTAGGGAATTTTTCCGAGAACACGGTTGTTCCATCAGTTGTATTAAGCAACTGTTTATAGGGCTGAAAATAGGCTCCTGTAAGATGGAATGACATACTTTTTGTGAAACGGATTATTGGCATTAAAGCTATTCCCATATAAGATGTTGCCCTGTTTTCTTCCAGAAGCAGTGTCCTGCTGTGAGGATTCGGTTGAAATACCGGCAGGAACAAGAGAGTTGATATTCTGTCTCCTAATGCGGTCTTGTTGGATATTGTAATATCCGCAAGCCAGCCAATAGTAAGGTTTTTATTTATCGGTTGATAGGATTGAGTGAAAAGCCTTAGAGAAACATTGTTGTGAATTGAATTATTGATTTTTGCAGTACCTGTTGACGTGCTCCCGGGTTTGTAATCTTCCGAGAGGTGTGTGTATCTCAGTGATATTCTGTCAATTCTCCCTACTGTAGGATAAATTCTGTAATTTGTGGTGTTTCTCTCCATCAAAATTGCCGGAGATATATAACTTAAATTTGTCCGATCAGGTTTGTCGTATGTCGTAAACTTATCGGTGTGGTAATATTCGTATATATTTCTGCCGAAGTTTAAAGAGAATTTTGCAAGCAGATTTGTATATAGGTTAACAGGAGTTGCAATACTGGCTGTACCAAAAATCTCCCCCTCTTGTACTGTACTTGCCGGGACATTGTTGGAAAAGAAGTTAGTCTGACTGCCTCCAAAATAATCAAAACGGTGAGTTGTGAATTGCAGTTCATAAAAGGCCATGGGCCTGATAGAAAAATCTTGCCTCCAGTAGGTGCTTATTCCGGAATAAAAACGCCCCAGATTGACATCCAGTGCCGCTTTCCAAGGCCGTGCCGTGAATTTCCGGTATTCAAGCCCTATGTATCCCTGGTTAAGAGACGATGAAGAAATATTACCTCCGATTGCAATTCTCATTGGGGGGGCATCAGATACCCTCATCATTACATTAAAGACAGAATCCCTGGTCATTCTTGCAATAGGGAAACAATTCTTCACATTCCCGCTCGCAATAACCCTGTAATAACCCCTCTTAAGCTGTTCAAAATCGAAATATCTGTTTCTGTTTTCACGGAAAGTCTTGTCAATGAATAATTTTTCTGAGTTCTTGAGACGATCCTGAATTACAACCTTTTCAAACCGTAGCGGCAAGCACTTAGTCCTGAATGCAAGTCTTTTTTTCAACAGACTGTCTTCACTCTCTTTCCTCTTTATTTTTTCCTTAATCTGTGGCATCGCTTTCATTGCATTGAAATAACCTATCCGGACAATCTCGTCCACCCTGTCGAAATCAAGAAGTGAGACATCAGTGAATTTTGAGTCTATTATCAATCCCTTTTCCTCGGGAATTTTATAGTCAGTCTCGACAGTCAGCATGCTTTCTATCTGGGAAAGCATGTCGTCGGATTCAGGCCCGTTATAATTACCTGCACACTTTGAGCCTATTATATAGTCAGGGTTGAAGTCGTCAATCATCACATCCCATGGGAAATTATTGTATAGACCTCCGTCAAACAGAAGAGAGGAGTCTATCATTATAGGTTTGAAAAATACAGGAAAGGTCATCGAAGCCCTGATTGCTGAGCCAAGGTCTCCTTTACGTAGTATTATCGGCTTTTTTTTACTGGCATCAGATGCTATGCACCTGAAAGGTATCATAAGCTTGTCAAAGTCATAGTGTGCGGCAGCTGCCGGGGATGCGAATATTTGAATAACTGCAAGATCCATTGGGTAAGGGGCGACCAGGCTGGAAGGGAGATGCAAGGTTAGCTTATCGTTATTATCCTTGGAAAAGGTAACCCCAAACATTTCAGCTGTAGGCTCCCTCCTGTACAGATATGAAGCGAAACCTTGCTCCTGTTGTCCATTATACCACGACTCAAACTCTTTGGAATGGAAAAGAGAGAGCATCTCATCTGTAGTGAGCCCGATTGAATAGAGGCCTGCGACAATTGCGCCCATTGACGTACCTGCAATGTAGTCAATAGGTATATTGTTTTCTTCCAGAGCTTTGATTACGCCTACATGAGAAAGGCCCTTTGCACCTCCTCCGCTAAGCACAAGACCGACACTCTGCGCCTGTAAGCTTATTGCCGAGAAAATAAAAAATAGGAAAATGACAAATTTTTTGATTTGCATAATCGTGGTAATTGAGGTATTTTTGTGGACTAGACAAAGGTATTAAATTTTTTAGAATCTAACCTAACATTTTTGAAAACAAATTTTTTTAAACTGTTGGTAATCACATTATTGACTGTGTATTCATGTAGGGGAAACAAGAATGCAGGGCCACAGGTGGAACAACAAAAACAAGACAACATAGTTAAGATGGACACAACAATGGCATTTAATCCGGCAGATCTTCCGGAAGAACCTGTATTTGATATCGTGACAACATTTGGTATCATAAGAATCAAGCTCTACAAGGAGACCCCGCTTCACAGGGATAATTTCGTCAAACTGGTTGCTGCAGGATATTACGACAGCATTCTTTTTCACAGGGTTATCAACGGGTTTATGATACAGACCGGGGATCCTCTCACAAAAGATACTGCGAATGTTGCAAGATACGGTACTGGTGGACCTGGGTATACTATTCCTGCTGAGATATTGCCTCAGTTCAAGCATAAAAAAGGAGCTCTTGCTGCTGCCCGTATAGGCAACAAGGCAAATCCGAAAATGGAGTCTTCGGGATCTCAGTTCTATATTGTGCAGGATGCTGCAAACTGCTCTCATCTTAACGGAGAGTATACGGTTTTTGGAGAGACTGTTACAGGATTGGAGGTGATTGACATGATTGCCGCCTCTTCCGTAAATATGAGAGACTTACCACTTACAGAGGTGAGGATAATGAGGATAAGCCCAGTAAAGACTCCCCCGTCAACACCAAAGACTCCGGCCACTCCTGCGGATTCTTCTGTAAAGACAAAATAGTCGCCAATAATATTACAGGATTACCGGCCCATCATTTCTCTCATTTTCTTTGCCATGTTTGATGCGAAAACAAATTCGTTCAACTCCTTATGGTCTGATGTGAGAATGTTGTTCTTATCCCCCTCCCATACTAGCTTTCCTTTGTATATAAAGCCAACCCTGTCGCCAATCTCCATTACTGAGTTCATGTCATGGGTGTTGATGATTGTGGTAATGTTGTACTCCTTTGTTATCTCGGATATAAGCTGGTCTATGAGTATGGATGTATGCGGATCAAGACCGGAGTTGGGCTCATCGCAGAATAGATATTTAGGGTTGAGGGCAATAGCCCTGGCTATTCCAACCCTCTTCTGCATCCCTCCACTCAACTCGTTTGGTAATAATTTGTTTACGTTTTGAAGGTTCACTCTATCCAGACAGAAGTTCACTCTTTCCAGTTTCTGCTCCTTGCTCCAGTCGGTGAAAAAATCCATTGGAAACCTTACATTCTCCTCTACTGTAGCAAAATCGAAAAGGGCACTTCCCTGAAAAAGCATACCAATCTCTTTGCGGATATTTTTCTTGTCTTTGAAGTTAAGCTTATTAAATAGGATATTTTCGTACCACACTTCTCCACTGTCAGGCTGATGAAGGCCAACCAGGGATTTTAGCAGTACAGTCTTGCCTGAGCCGCTTGCTCCTATAATAAGAGAGCACTCTCCCGGTTTGTAGCTGATGGATATATCCTTCAGAACATGATTGTCTCCAAAATATTTATTCAGTTTTTCTACACGGATCATCTTGTTTTGCTTTTGTTGGATTAGTTGAGCATCAGTTGTGTTATTACCAGATTGACAACTAGTATCATGACACTGCTGACAACTATGGCTTTAGTACTTGCCTTGCCGACTCCTAATGAACCTCCTGATGCGTAATAACCATAGAAAGATGAAACACTTGTTATAACAAAGCTGAAGGCTGCCATTTTAGTCATGCTGTAGTAAATATAGTAAGACCTGAAGGCATACTGGATTCCCTCTTGATACTGGCTAAGGTTTATCACACCTGTGAATATTATTATGGCAGCTCCTCCCACGAGTCCTAACATGAAGCTCATAAGCATGAGCAATGGATTGAAAACGGTTGAGGCTGCAATTTTTGGAAGGATGAGATAGTTCGCTGAATTTATTCCCATCATTTCCATTGCATCAATCTGTTCGCTTATGCGCATACTCCCGATCTCAGAAGAGACGTTGGAACCAACCTTACCTGCTAGTATAAGAGCTACCATTGTTGAGCAGAACTCAAGTACGAGGCTCTCTCTGGCCATATATCCTACATACATTTTTGGAATAAATGGGCTCTCTATGTTATATGCGGTCTGGATTACAATGACGGCTCCAATAAACAGGGAAATTACTGCAATTATTGGAATTGAGTCCAGAACCAATTTCTCGGCATCTATAAAAAACTGTTTCCAGAATATCTTCCATTTGTCGGGTTTGCTGAAGACAACCTTCATAAGGAGGAAGTATCTGCCTATAAGTTCTAGTGAATTTCTCATTAATTATTGATTCTGTGCAAAAATACCTATTTATCGCGAATTTTTATATCCCATTTTTGACTATATTCGCGACAAATTTAATAAAGGGATTGGATATTTTGTATCATATTGCACTAAGATTGTATTATACAATGACTTGTATTGCGGGGCTTTTTAATAAGAAAGCCTCTTTGTTCTATAATGGGAGAAAAGGTCTTCTGGAGAAAATACGGCAGCAGGTCAAATCAGATGATCCTATAGTCTGGTTCCACTGCGCATCGGTTGGAGAGTTCGAACAGGGTAGACCTGTTATAGAATCCTACCGGAAGCATAACCCCTCTCATAAAATATTGCTGACCTTCTTCTCACCTTCGGGTTATGAGTTAAGAAAAAATTATCCTTTGGCAGACTGGGTTTTTTACTTGCCTATGGATATCAAGAGAAATGCCGTGAACTTCATTGATGCCGTCAACCCGAGCATGGCAATTTTCATCAAGTATGAGTATTGGTTCAACTATTTGTTTGAACTTAAGAGAAGAGGTATCCCAACATATGTTGCTTCAGCTATTTTTCTGCCAAATCAAAGGTTTTTCAAATGGTACGGTGGTATCTTCAGGAGCATGCTCAAAACCTTCACCCATATTTTTGTTCAGGATGAGGCATCTGCAGAGCTGTTGAAAAAAATCGGCATAAACTGTGTTACGGTAAGCGGAGATACCCGTTTTGACAGAGTATCTCAGGTAACTCAGGCAAATGTCCAACTGGACAGGATACGTATTTTTGCTGAGGGTTTTCCTTGCTGGGTTGCCGGGAGTACCTGGCCTGCTGATGAGGATATGATTTCTGCGATTTTCGGAAACTTACCGTTCAACAAACTTATCATTGCCCCTCACGAAGTTCACAAGAGACACATTGACAAAATCTGCGCTGCGTTTTCCAGCTACAGGGTAATTAAATACAGTCAGATAATGGATAGTGAGATTGATGCCGCACTCACTGCAAAGTTGAAGGAGGCAAGAATTCTTATAATTGATACAATCGGGATATTGTCTTCGACTTATAAATATGGATCTTTTGCTTATATAGGTGGCGGGTTCGGAACAGGTATCCATAATACGCTTGAGGCAGCAACATACGGAATACCCGTAATGTTTGGGCCTAAGTATAAGAGATTCAGAGAGGCAGTGGATTTGGTGCGTTTAGGTGGGGCCAAGTCCGTTACCAAAATAAGGGAAATGGATCTTCAGACCAAGCAATTCCTGCTTGACTATGTCATGCGTAACAAATGTGGCTCTATCTGTAAGGAGTATATACAAAACAATGTCGGTGCCACCGAATGTGTCACAGAACACCTTCTATTGAAGAGCAAATAGGCCACTGCGTTTTTTGTATAAACTGCAGCGGCCAGGTTGGGGGGTAGCGGTTATTTTATATTCTTGATCTATAGATCTATTCTCAATCCCATATTACCATTGATGCCAAATCCCCAGTAACCACGGAAGCTACTTAAAGTGTGGTCGGTGCCATCCTTTCCTCTTTCAATATATTGTTCATCCAGGAGATTGTTGACATTAAGGAATACTGTTGTAGATAGCTTTCTGTGATTGCTTACTGAAAAACCCCATTCCTTTTTCCAACTGATCCCTGCATTTATCAAGTTATAATCAGGAAGTCTGTATGATTCTGCCCTGTCATCAGGGTTGGTCCTGTAGGTTGGATCAAAATCAGCGTATAGGCGACTGTTGTATTTCCAGTCGGCATTTAAAAGGACACCTTTTGCAATGGTGACTTCTGCTAAAATGGATAATTGGGTCTGAGGAGCGTCTCCAACATGCAGGTTATTGCTGTATACATTTATATTGTCTACAATAACTCCTGAGTAGGGGTCGTAGATGTTTGCCGAGACATCATTTTTCCATCTCCAGTTTCCCAATGATGCATATGCATTTATGTTTAACCACTCTTTAACCCGATAGTCTGCATTAAGCTCCATTCCATAGTGTATTGCATCAAGTCCCTGAATCATATATAGATATGTGCTATTGTCCTGCTGTTTGTAAGGGTCGGACATGACTGTCTTGTTTTTCCAATAGGCATAGTATGTTGTCAACTCAACAGTGCCTTTATTGTGAATATATCTGTAGCCCAGTTCTGCAAGAAGGTTTTTCTCATTCTTTACATTGGATGTTATTACATTAGTGCCATTTGAGAAGAAAACATCGGAATATGGAAGGCGGCTGTAAGATGCTGCGTTAAAATAGACTGAATTATTTCTGGTAATCCTGAAAAGCGCACCTCCTTTAATGCTGTACCCAAGAGCTGATGCTGCAGGGCTGTTCACGGATCTGGCAAGACTGAAGGGATTGTCTGTGTAGTTGTATTTGTCCCACCTCTTGTAGTTGTTATACATAATCGATGCACCTAGTCGAAGATCCCAGCGGTTGTCCTTGTAATTCCCTGTCAGATATGTTGTAACATGATTAATAGTCTTGCCGTTATTTGTGCGTATGTAATCCCCAACCTTTTTAATTGGATTTCTGCCGGCCACACCTGCAAGAGACTTGCCTGCGTAGTCTTCGTACCAGTAATCGCCTCCCAGCAGGTCTGTAATCTTCTCTTTTTCCCATGTGGCGTAATACTGGTAATGGAGTCCACCCTGGATGTTTATACCGGTTGCAGTCTGATAGCTCAGGTTACTTTTAAATCCTGTCTGGGTGTGTCCTGCAAGATAGTCGCTTATTATGTTCTTTGATGAGCCCTCCTTGCTGTAATTTGGGTCATTTGGAATGGCTTCATTAGCTGCCACTACAGCATCCCAGTCGATATGTCCCTCTTTCTGAAAGTCGATGATTCGTTTTCCTTTGCTCTCCGACCACTTTCCACCGCCATTACCCACAGATAGGTAGAGAGTGTTGGTAATGCTGAAATTTTCGCTTGGTGTATAAAAATGGTTTAGTGTGATATAAGGTTTATGATAGAAATTTTCGCTCAGATTCCTGGCCTTGCCATCAAGGTAACCCCAGTTTTTGCTGTATTTAAGGCCGTATTTCTCAATTTCAGCAGAACTCAGCCTGACAGATCTTTGTTGGTGGACTTCAGGGGAGCCTAGTGCCGTAAACAGGAGACTATGGCGGCTATTGAATTTCTTGCTGACATTGAGCAAATATGCCCAAGAATTGATATCGGAACATTCAACATATCCATTTCCCCATGCGTACGATGCCATAAGTGACATTGCCCATCCCTTCTTGTTCTGTCCTGAATTAAGATTTATGAAGCTTTTTCTCTGTCCGTAGTCAGTAAGAAAAAATCCAGTTGAGAGGGATGGCTGTTGGTTGGTTGTATTTGTAATAATGTTAACAGTGCCTCCTACAGAGTTATCTGATAGCATGGATGCTCCTATACCCTTCTGTACCTGGATTGAATAAGTGGCATCTGCGAGTCCCAGCCAGTTGTTCCAGAACATATTGCCAGTCACCAGCCCGGAAATAGGGATTCCGTTTAGCAGTACTGATATATTCTCCTGCTTAAACCCTCGGATGTTAATCTTTGCGTCTCCATAGCTGCCTGATTCGCTCGTAGAATATACTCCAGGAATATCCTTAAGCAGCTCCGGATAAGTCATGCCAATGGCTTTCCGTTCAATCTCCTTGTGGCTGACGGTCTTAAGCCTGATGGGCGATGAACGTTCATTTACAAAGGATGCCGATACGGTTATCTCTTTTAGATAAATCCCAAGGCTGTCCTTCTCAGGAACTCTTTTTTTGTTGATAGTTGAAAATATCCCTTTTGCCGGGAATTTAATAGCGTAAGCAGAAACGCTTACCTGTAATAGTAGGGGAATGCAAAGCATCAAAACCCTACAAACTGAGTTTGTATTGTAGTTTGTTTTCATAATGTCTTCTTCCTTCCAGACTTTACTGTCGGTACCGTAGTTTCAAACGGTTCTGCCTTTTACGGCTCGCGGACTATACCGCCGATCGGGAATTACACCCTGCCCTGAAGATTTGTGGCCGCAAATATATGTTTTTCAATTTTACTGACCAAATAAAATATCGCAACCATCCACACTCAACCAGGCCTGGTCAGGTGTGGCAGGTCAGGCATCAGACTGATGTGAAACTGATTACCGACAAATAAAAAAGGCATCCCGTTGAGGGACGCCTTTCGTGTGTTTATCTTGCGACTTTTTGCGAATTGCCGGAATTAGTCGTTAAGCGAGTAACGGAAGAAACCTGTTACCTTAACTTCTGGATCTACTGATTTCAGATATGCTGCAACAGTGATCTTTCCGTCTTTAACAAAGGTTTGTTCTTCCAGAGTACTCTCTTTGAAGAATTTGTTCAATTTACCATTGGCGATTTGTTCAACCATATTTTCAGGTTTACCCTCTTCGCGCACTTGGATGCGGTAGATTTCAAGCTCTTTCTCTACTACCTCTTTAGGGCAATCGTTCCTGCTTACAGAAACAGGGCTCATAGCTGTGATCTGCATTGCGATTTCACGACCAACCTCGTGGCTTACCTCTTTGCTGAAACCAACAATGGTAGCAAGCTTGCCGTTAGTGTGAATATAAGAAGCAATGTAAGGAGCCTCAAGTCTGCTGTATGTAGGGACGGCATGTTTCTCTCCGCTTTTTCCGGTCTGCTGGGTAACAGCCTCTTCGATAGTCTGGCCTTCGAGCTTGACAGCCTTTAGAGCAGCTAGGTCAGCAGGGAAACTTTCGAGGGCAGCAGCAGCTATGCTGTTGGCAAGTTGCTTGAACTCAGCGTTTTTGGAAACGAAATCAGTCTCACAACCAAGACAGGTAAGAATTGCTTTCTTATTGTCTGCGCTTACAAGAGCGATAACAGAACCTTCAGTGGTCTCACGATCAGCCCTTTTAGCTGCAATAAGTTTACCCTTTTCACGGATGATATCTTTTGCTTTATCGAAGTCACCGTTTGCCTCAACCAATGCATTTTTGCAGTCCATCATACCGGCACCGGTCATCTGGCGAAGTTTGGCAACATCTGTTGCTTTGATTTCCATATTATATAATTTAAAATGGGTTAATGTTAATTTATGGGAGCTTAGTTTTCAGCAGGAGTAGCAGGTGCTTCAGTTGCATCAGCTTTAGGAGCCTCTTCTACAGCTTCGGCCTCTTCTCCCTCGACTTTATGAAATGCAGACTTGCGTGAGCGCATCTTCTTTCCGCCATCCTGTACAGATTCTTTGCTGTCGGCAGGTCCCTCTTTCTCTTTCTCCATCTTTCTTTCTGACAGACCTTCAGAAACGGCCTTGCATAGGATTTCCATAATAAGAGCTATAGATTTAGCTGCATCGTCGTTTGCAGGAATCACGTAATCAATCGGACCTGGATCGCAACAAGTATCAACCATAGCGATTACTGGTATGTTCAGACGATTAGCTTCTTTTACAGCGTTCATTTCCTTTTGGATATCTACAACGAACAGGGCAGAAGGCAGACGGTTAAGATCCGCAATTGAACCCAAGTTCTTCTCTAATTTTGCTCTCTGACGGGTAACTTGTAATCTCTCACGTTTTGCAAGAGTCTCAAAAGTACCATCTGTAAGCATTTTGTCAATGGTGTTCATCTTCTTTACTGCCTTACGGATAGTAGGGAAGTTAGTAAGCATTCCACCTGGCCAGCGCTCTGTAACATAAGGCATGTTGACAGCCTTGGCATTTTCGGCAACTATATCTTTTGCCTGTTTTTTTGTTGCTACAAATAAAATCTTGCGGCCACCACGAGCCAGCTGTTTCATCACATTTGCAGCTTCATCTATCTTGATAACGCTCTTGTGCAGATCAATGATGTGGATCCCATTTTTCTCCATGAAAATGTAGGGAGCCATCTTTGGATTCCACTTTCTCTTTAAGTGGCCAAAGTGTACACCTGCATCAAGTAGATCTTGGAAATTTGTTCTAGGCATTGTTTTGTTTGTTTTTCTTAATTTTTACTTTCTCTTTATATCAATCGAGAGTAGTGATTTTCAGTCTCTCAGATTTTCCGCAGCAGGGCAAATACGGGTAGCTATAAGAATAGATCCTGTGATTTTATATCCTGACTGTGCAAGGGTCATCAGCCTCTTTGTTAATAATATAATACTAACGTTTGCTGAATTGGAAGCGTCTACGTGCACCAGGCTGTCCTGGTTTCTTTCTCTCAACCTCTCTAGGGTCGCGGGTAAGAAGACCATTAGACTTTAGTACCGGACGGTAATTCTCAACATCGATCTTGCATAGAGCGCGAGCGATAGCGAGACGGAGAGCCTCAGCCTGACCTTTAATTCCACCGCCATCAAGATTAACCTTGATGTCAAATTGCGATAGAGTATTGGTAAGTTCCAAAGCCTGCTTTACGATATACTGAAGAGTCTCCTCCTTGAAGTAACCCTCAAGAGGTCTGTTGTTAATCGTAATGTTACCTTTACCTGTGTTTACATAAACGCGAGCAACTGCTGATTTTCGTCTTCCAAGGGCGTTAATTACTTCCATGCTCTGTTTAAATTTCGTTTAAATTAATTTGTTTTGGTTGCTGTGCTTGGTGAGGATGCTCTGAACCTTCATAAACAAAAAGGTTACGGAACAACTCTGCTCCAAGTTTGTTTTTTGGCAGCATGCCTTTGATAGCGTGCTCAACTACGGCTAGAGGCTTAACATCCATCAACTCCTTAGGAGTTCTGAATCTCTGCCCGCCGGGATAACCGGTGTGACGAACGTACACCTTGTCAGTCAACTTGTTCCCAGTAAAACGAACTTTTGTAGCATTGATAATGATTACATTATCTCCGCAGTCCACATGTGGGGTGTAGTTGGCCTTGTTCTTGCCTCTCAGAATAAGTGCTACTCTTGAAGCAAGTCTTCCTAACACTTGATCGTTGGCATCAATAACTACCCACTCTTTGTTGACGGTAGCCTTGTTAGCCGAGACGGTCTTGTAGCTCAATGTGTCCACTTTGTTGATTTTTAGATTAATACATTAATATTGTTGCGATTTCCCCATAAAATAGGGGGCTGCAAAGATATAACTATTTTTTAAAGTGACAAAATCCGACTTATTTCATGCCAGTTTTTATTTATTTCATTATGCCTGCTGCATGCCTCCTCGAAAGGAGTGTAGACAGTCTGATTTTGCATCATCCCCACCATTACCCCGAAGCGACCCTGAAGGATCGCGTTTACAGCCTCATGCCCGAGAATGCTGGCCAGCACCCTGTCATTGCAGCTTGGAGAACCACCGCGCTGAATATGTCCGAGAGTAGTGACACGCGTCTCATAATAAGGAAGCCTGCTTTTTACCTTTTCGGCAACCTCCATGGCACCACCGCCATCTTCCCCTTCGGCAACAATGATTATTCCAGATGTCTTGTTCTTTCGTCTGTCCAACTCCATGTAGCTGCACAGTTTGTCGATGTCTGTGTGCACTTCCGGTACCAAAGTAGCCTCAGCCCCTGTTGCAATTGCGGTGTTCAGGGCTATGAAACCAGCGTCACGCCCCATCACCTCAACAAAAAATATTATATTATGAGAATCTGCAGTATCTCTCAGCTTGTCGACAGCAGAGACTGCAGTGTTGATAGCAGTATCAAAGCCGATTGTATAGTCAGTTCCATAAATATCATTATCTATGGTTCCCGGAAGGCCGACAACAGGCAGACCGAACTCCTTATAAAGCAAATTCGCTCCACGGAAAGAGCCGTCACCACCAATTACTACAAGTGCATCAATGCATGCCTCCCTTAGGTTTTCATACGCGATCTTTCTTACCTCTTTTTTCTTGAACTCCGGACAACGCGAAGATTTGAGCATAGTACCACCCTGAGAGATGATTTTTGAAACAGAGTGAGACTGCATACTCATGAATTGTTTGTCCAAAAGGCCTGAATATCCCCTCATTATGCCAACGACCTCTAGTTTGTTGTATATGGCTGTCCTGACAACCGCCCTTATAGCAGCATTCATGCCCGGAGCGTCACCCCCAGAGGTCAGGATCCCAATCCTGTTTATTTTTTTTCTGCTCATGGTAATTCTTATTTTTAATCGCGACAAAATTACTCTTTTTTATTCTTTTACAAATTTCTACTTTTGCAGGATGAAAATTGACGGAATAGAGCTCGGGGAACGACCCCTTTTTCTCGCACCTATGGAGAATGTATCTGATGTATCGTTCAGATATATATGTAAGGAATTCGGTGCGGACATGATGTATACCGAGTTTATATCCTCAGACGGGCTCATCAGGGATGCGAAGAAATCACTGGCAAAACTGGAAACCTTTGACTATGAAAGACCCATAGGAATCCAGATTTACGGACATATTCCTGAAGCTATGGTAGAGGCAGCCCAGATGGCAGAGGCAGCCAATCCGTCACTTATAGATATCAACTTTGGATGTCCTGTAAATAAGATCGCAAATAGAGGAGCCGGCTCCGGGATGATGCGATATCCTGAAAAAATGGTTGAAATAACAAAAAAAGTTGTTGATGCTGTCAAGCTGCCCGTCACAGTAAAGACAAGACTTGGCTGGGACGAGAATTCCAAGATAATAGTAGAGCTGGCAGAAAGGCTCCAGGATACAGGCATAGCGGCTCTCACAATACATGGCAGGACCCGCTCGCAGTTATATAAAGGTGCGGCCGACTGGACACTGATTGCAGATGTGAAAAACAACCAGAGGATGCATATACCTATAATAGGAAATGGAGATATAACATCGGCCGTCTCCGCCAAGGAGGCATTCGATAAATATGGAGTGGACGGGATAATGATTGGAAGAGCCACATACGGCAGACCTTGGATATTCAAGGAGATAAAGCACTACTTCACAACCGGAGAGTTCATGCCGGAGCTGTCGATAGCAGAAAAGGTAGACCTGGCAAAGAGGCATCTTCTTAAATCAGTAGAATCGAAAGGAGACAGGGTTGGTGTGCTTGAGATGAGAAGACACCTTGCCTGCTATTTCAAATCGCTGCCAAACTTCAAAGAGACAAGGTTGAAACTTGTAACAGAAAACAGCTATATAGAATTACTTAACATACTGGACCAGATAGAACGGACTTATTCCAATTAACCAACAGAAGGATGAAATACAAATTTGTAAATAGATACATATTATTTCCGGTTTTTTTTGCATTAAAGATCAGGCATTTTTTATTTGACAAGGGGATACTGAAATCGAGAAAGTTTGATATACCCATTATATCCATTGGTAATATATCTGTCGGTGGGACAGGAAAGACACCGCATACAGAATTCCTGGTCAGGGATCTCATGCCCAAGCACAGAGTTGCAGTCCTCTCCCGCGGGTATGGAAGGAAGAGCAAAGGGTTCCGTATTGTAGCATCAGACGATGAGGTCTCTCAGGTAGGAGATGAACCTTTGCAGATGAAAAGGAAATTCGAAAGCATAATAGTTGCTGTATGCGAAAAAAGAGTCGAGGGAGTCGAAGCCCTGCTTGCCCTTCCCGAAAATGAAAGACCGACAATTATTCTTCTGGATGATGCTTTCCAGCACAGATGGATTACCCCATCTACAAATATTGTGCTCATAGACTCCGAGAAGCCTTTGGAGAGGGACTACCTTCTTCCCTTTGGGAGATTAAGGGATCTTCCGGAGCAAATAAGACGGGCAGACGTTGTGGTTGTGACCAAATGCCCAGAAGGAATAACCGAGGAATACCGTTATGAATGGGAAAAAAGATTCAAGGCAGAACAAAAACTGCTTTTTTCTACAATAATTTATAAGGATCCTGTAAATATTTTCGAGGGAGCAGACAGACGGTACATATATTCAAAGTTTGCAATACTGATCTCCGCTATTGCAAATCCGAAACCGCTTGCATGCAACCTTTCCACCAAATACAAAATACTGGCTAAGTTACAGTTCCGTGACCATCACAATTTCACTGATGGTGAAATATCAAAAATCAACCGATGGGCAAACCAATGGCCAAAAGCTGTTATATACACAACAGAAAAGGATGCTCAAAGACTTATGAAAAGAGAAGAATTATCTGAAACGGTAAAGAACAGGCTTTTCTACATACCTATAGAGGTTTCACTAATCAATAATGAAGATTCGGTTGCATAATTTATAGTAAAAACCTCTTTCTTATACTTTTTTTACTATTTTTGCCTCGTGCGTTATAATAATAATAGACTATTATTTAAGCGCAAACCTTATATTATTAACCTAAAATTTTAACTCATGCATGTTTCAAAAAGAAGAGACCGTATGGTACGTAATGTGCTTACGGTTTTTGCTCTCCTGCTGATAACAGGATCAATGTGGGCGCAGAACATCAAGGTTACCGGTACTGTTAAAGATAACAAGGGCGAAGCTCAGACAGGCGTCGCGGTTGTTGTAGAAGGGACAAGAACCGGTGTATCCACAGATGTTAATGGTGCGTATGAAATTTCAGCCCCAGCAAAAGGAACTCTCAAGTTCTCGGCTGTTGGACTGAAAGCTGTCACTATTCCTGTAAACAACAGGTCTTTAATTGACGTAGTTATGGAGGCAGATGCTGTCTTTCTGGAAGAACTAGTCGTAGTTGGTTGGGGCACACAGAAGAAGGAAAGCCTTTCAGGTGCAGTGTCTTCTGTCAATGTATCAAAGACTCTACAGTCAAGACCAATAACAGATGTAGGACGTGCTCTTCAGGGAACTTCCCCTGGATTGACCATTACTACAACATCCGGTGCTCTTGGAGGAGATCCTACAATTAGAATACGTTCAAACTATTCTTCTTTAGGACAAGGATCTGCTGCACCATTGATCTTACTTGACAACGTTGAGGTTCCAAGCTTGTCATACGTAAATCCAAATGATATTGAAAGCATTTCCACCCTTAAGGATGCTTCCTCAACTGCAATATATGGAGCAAGAGCAGCAAATGGAGCTATTCTTATTACCACAAAGAAGGGTTCAAAGGATGGCAAGACCAGAGTATCATATACAAGCAACTTCTCTTGGGCTACCAAGACTAAAGTTCCTGTAACTTCAAGACCAGACCTTGAACTTGACTATTCATGGAAACAAAGGAACGGCCTTGCATTAGGTTTAGGGAATACTCCTACAAACGAATTCAGTCAGATCGGACCTGTTTATTATAATCCGGAGATGATTCAGGAGGTGAAGAAATACTATGACCAATATGGTTATGGCAATCAATTTGGCAGAGAGATGGTGGAAGGACGTGATTTCGTAAAACGTCCGGCAGGAGGTTTCTATTTCTATAGAGGATGGGATCTGGAAAACATGTATTATAAAAAATGGACCCCTCAGCAGACTCACAACATTTCCGTGACTGGAGGTAATGAAAAGGTTAAATATTCCATCTCTGCCGGTTTGCTGGATCAGAAAGGTATCATGAAGCTATTTGAGGACAAGTACCAAAGATTGAATGCTGCTGGAAACGTTAGCCTGGATGTAAATAAATATATCACATTACGTTCCGGATTCATGTTTACAAAGAAACAACAGGAGACTCCATTTAGTTATAATGGAACTTCTTATGATGCAATGTATTATATGTACAGATGGTTCTCTATTTATCCCGAAGGTACTTACAAAGGATACGAGACCCGTTCTGCTGCAGGTGAATTAGCAGCCGCCAGACAGAACCCGACAGTGGAAGAGTCTTGGTACAACCGTTTGAATCTGGGAGCTACAGTCAATATCATGAAGGGGTTGACTGCTAATTTTGATTTTACATACAACTATACTCATTATACATCGAAAACTGTAGGTGGATATGTTACGGGTATCAATACCTTCAACACTTATCCTGCAGGTTCTGACTTGGATTACTGGTACCAGACCTATACCACTTCTGCTCGTGACTATGTTCAGATGGAGTCAGACGACAACAAGAGAAATGCATATAATGGAAATATCCAGTATGAGAACAAGTTTGGCAAGCATAATTTCAAACTGTTGGTAGGAACCAATGTTGAGGATGCAGAGTATGTATATCAGAACGCAAAAAAAATGGGCGTGATAGATTTCAATTTCCCTGAACTCAACCTTTCAACCGGTGATCCTACTGTAGGTTCAAGTCATACTTGGTGGTCTGTATTTGGTGTATTTGGCAGATTGAATTATGATTACGACAACAAGTATATATTGGAATTGGACTATCGTAGAGATGGTACTTCAAAATTCAGAGAAGGAAAACGTTGGGGATCATATCCTTCCGGTTCTGCAGCATGGCGTGTTTCTGAAGAGCCTTTCTGGAACTCAATAAAACCATACGTAAGTTCATTCAAACTTAGAGGTTCGTATGGAGTGGTAGGTAATCAGGATGTTCCTAGCTCACTTTATTATCCTACAATTTCTGTATCAACTCCAACTGCTGGCGGTAACTATTGGCTTAGAAGCGGTAATTTTGTCTCTTATGTTTCAAGTGCTCCTGGCCTGATTAATCCGGATTTGACATGGGAATCAATTGCAACTTTGGACTTTGGTCTGGACACCAGATTCTATAGAGATAAATTCGGTCTGACTTTTGACTGGTATAATAAATTGACTACAGATGCAATTACTCCTGGTGAGGTTATTCCTAGCTCTATTGGAGCAAGTGCGCCAAGAAGAAATTATGGAGAGATATCTACCAAAGGTATTGAGGTTGAATTGAATTTCAATCATATTTTTGCAAACGGATTGGGAATCAACCTGTCTGCTCAGTATTTCGACTACAAGTCTGTTGTACAGAAATATCCTGCTGCTGCCGATCCGTTGTACAATGCAGCATATTACGAAGGTAAAGTCCTAGGGGATATATGGGGTTATAAAGTTGAAAGACTGTTCCAGAAAGAGGATTTCGTTTGGGAAAATGGCAAGATCAAAACACAAGTGCTAGCCAATGGCAAGACCGTGAATGTTCTTGCAAACCTGATGCCTGAATATCAGGAGCTTTATCAGAGTGGAAACTTTAGATTCAGCCCTGGTGACGTAATGTATAAAGATTTGAACGGCGATGGTAAAATCACCTATGGTACCAACACAATAGGTGACCCTGGTGACAGAACCATTATTGGCAATACTCAGCCTAGACATCAGTATGGGTTCAGAATTGGAGCAAACTGGAAAGGATTTGATTTTGACATATTCTTCCAAGGTGTAGGAAAACGTAATGTATGGGCTACAGGTAATATGGTTCTTCCTGGATTTACCGGTTCTGAGTCTAATTTCTCTCATACTCTGGACTATTGGACTGAAGATAATACAGATGCGTTCTATCCAAGACCTTTGGATTATGGGCAAGCTGCACAATGGAATTACCAGATTAATGACAGGTATTTGCTTAATCTTTCATACCTAAGATGTAAGACATTGAATATTGGTTATACTCTTCCTGAGAAGCTAACCAAGAAGGCAATGATTGACAAGGTAAGAGTCTACTTTAGTGGTGAAAACTTATTTGAGTGGGATAATTTAGGTGGTGTTGCAATTGATCCCGAACTGGACTGGACAACCGTGACTTCTAATGATGGCAGGTCTTTTGGCAGAAGCTATCCATATAGAAGGTCATTATCATTTGGTGTACAAATAGACTTTTAAAATGAATGAATTATGAAGAAAGTATTATATACAATCATAGCAATATTGAGCCTGACCTCTTGTAAGGACTATCTCGATAAGCCATCATTAAATCAATTTGATGAATCGAATTTCTGGACAAGTGAAGGTAATATCCGGTTATTTGCTCAAGGTAACTATACCGCCTATTTTATGGGTTATGGCAGTGGCTATACATGGGGTGACTATTTTACAGGTGGAGCCTGGGCTGACGAGTACAGTGCTTCGAGCCTATGGGCTTCGACAACTGCCACTTCCGGTAATGGATGGTCATTCTCATATGTGAGAAGACATAACCTGATGTTGGACAGAGTGACAAAATCAACTTCCATATCAGAAGAGGCAAAGAAGCATTGGAGTGGTATTGCCCGTTTTTTCAGAGCGATGGAATATTCGGATCTATGCCAGACATTCGGTGGAATGCCTTACTATGACAGAGAGATCCTGCCTACAGAAAAGGATGTTATCTATAAAGACAGACAACCGATTGGTGAATGTGTTACAAAAATCATCGAGGATTTTGACTATGCTGCTGCAAATGTCAGGACTAGCGATGGAGTCGGTCAGGTAAACAAAGATGTTGTTCTGGGTTATATGGTAAGAAGACTTTTATATTTTGGAACTTTATTGAAATACCACAATCTTGACCAGACCGTTGCAACTGCTGCCTTGAATAAGGCAAAATGGGCTGCCGAGCAACTCATCTCTTCTGGAAAATATTCAATAACTGATGACTATAGAGGAACATTCTCTACAAACTATACCCTTGCAGCAAACAAAGAGGTCATTTTTTATAGAGAATATATGGAGGCAAAAGCTACGCACTGCTTAGTGGCTTATGTTCATCAGGAGGGTCAGACAGGGACTACATCAAGAGTAATTAACAGCTATCTTGCTGCTGACGGACTTCCAATTAAACAATCTCCTACTTACAACTATTCTCCAAGCAAACTCTATTCAGAAGCGGTTCAGTCACGTGACCCTAGACTCCTGGCCTCTTTTGCAGATAGTATCAGGATTTCCGGTGTGACAAAAAATATCGGATATTCAACTACCGGTATAGCTTGCCGTAAGTTCCTTCCGTATGCTGCAGATCCTGCAAACCTTATATATATGGGAAGTACGGCTGTCACCGCATGTCCTCTTTTGAGATATGGTGAGGTTCTTGTTTCCTATGCTGAAATCATGGCTGAATTAGGTCAGTTCACTCAGTCTGTTGCCGATGCTACAATCAATAAGCTAAGAGCCAGAAACATTAAGAACAACAACCAAGGAAATGTTCTGGCCAAGTTGCCTAACATGGTGGTAAGCGGAGACAATATACTTGCCAATGGAATTGTTATAAACGACCCAGATAGAGATAAGGATGTCTCTCCTATCCTGTGGGAGATCAGACGTGAGAGATTTGTGGAATTGGTTTTCGAAGGATTCAGAAAGGCAGATCTAAAGAGATGGAAGAAATACAAATATCTTAAGACTTACGAGACTAATGGTCCAACAGATATCAGCATGGGAGCTCCATTCGATTTCTATAGATGGGGTTCTCCTTCGGATGATCCAAAGAGCTTGAGAGGTAAAAATCTGACGGCAATCAGGAATGCATTTAAAACCAAAGGATCTTTGTACGTATTCACACCAGGTGACTCATCAAGGGTTGCTACATACAATTTGTTCCAGTCAAGCTCAAGAAGAGATTGGGTAGAGGGTGATATCAACTTTGAAAGACAGTATTTCACTTCTGTTCCACTTGATCAGATTAAGTTGTACCAGGATATGGGTTATAAATTGACACAGAATCCGGGTTGGGACACTGTTAAATAGTTTGTAAATTTGCACTTTGTGCATTTTAGTCAGTAAATGGCCTCTGAAAAGAGGCCATTTTTTTGTTTTAAATGAGGGGATTGTCAAAATTTATTTTAAATTTACACACGCATAAGTTCTTATAAATACTGGCATTAACATTGGTAAAGTTTCTTTTTGAATCAGATTTGCTGTAAACTGTAAATTTTTTAGTCACTATAATTATAATATGTAACAATGACGTTCGCATTATAAACTTTTTAACCTAAAAATTTAAACTCATGCATGTTTCAAAAAAAAGAGGCCGTATGGTACGCAATGTACTATCGGTTTTTGCCCTCCTGTTGATAACAGGAAATCTATGGGCTCAGAACATCAAGGTGACAGGACTTGTTAAGGATAACAAAGGTGAAGCCCAGATTGGGGTAGCCGTTGTTGTACAAGGAACGACAGTCGGTGTTTCCACTGATGTAAATGGAGCTTACGAAATTTCAGTACCTGCAAGAGGAACACTTCAATTCTCTGCGATAGGTATGAAACCTCTAACTATTCCGGTCAACGGTAGAGTCAAGATCGATGTAGTCATGGAGCCTGATGTTGTCCTACTTGGAGAGTTGGTTGTTGTTGGTTATGGTATTCAGAAAAAGGAAAACCTGACAGGGGCTGTTGCATCTGTAAATACAAAAGTCCTGGAATCAAGACCAATCGCAGACGTGGGCCGTGGCCTGCAAGGTGTGACACCCGGACTTAATGTTGTCGTTCCAAGTGGTGAAGTCGGTTCAGACCCAATTCTTAAAATCCGTGGTCAATTCGGATCAATTCAGGGAGGCGCTGCCCCACTCATTCTGATGGATAATGTCGAAATCCCTTCAATCCAGATGATAAACCCTGACGATATTGAATCTATTTCAGTATTGAAGGATGCTGCATCTTCTTCCATTTATGGAGCAAAGGCAGCTTTTGGAGTAATCCTTATAACCACAAAAAAAGGTGCTAAGACAGAGAGTGTAAATGTCACCTATTCGGGAAATGTCTCATGGCAAAATATGTCAAAGAAAATGGAGATGGGAGGGCTAGATGCTTTGGAGTACACTTGCCTGGCTATGGAGCGTGCCTCAGCCGTTGTTGCAGGTGCATTCTGGTATGTCACACGTGAAGGTTATGAAAAGGCCAAAATCTGGAAAGAAAAATGGGGAGGAGTTGTAAAAGCCAATGATCCGATGTTATATGGCCGTGACTGGTACGTAGATGTAAACGGCCGTAAAATAGGTTTAAGGACATACGACCCATATAATTACATGATAAAAGAGTGGACTCCTACTCAAACTCACAACCTATCCGTAAATGGCAAAAGCGGAAAGACAGACTATAATATCGGCTTTGGTTATCTGGATCAGACTGGAATGATCAAGCCGGCTAAAAAGGATGATTTTCAGCGTTATAATGGATCTGTGCGAGTTGGAACCGAAATTAACAAATGGGTAAATGTCTATGCAGGGGCCATGTATTCAAAACGTCTCAAGAGATATGCCTATGCTACTAACTCTACTACTGCCGACCCTTGGTTGTATCTGTACCGTTGGGGGCCGACCTATCCGATGACAACTGAGGACGGCGATCCTTTAAGAAGTCCTGCGTATGAGGTTTCTGCTGCCAATACAGCATTTCAGGAGACTAATTATACTAGTCTGAACGGTGGTGTCACAATCACTCCTCTTGAGAACTGGAAAGTCAATTTCGACTATACCCATGCCAATCAGGAGTATATCAATAAAAGACCAGGTACTCGTTACTATGCCAGAGACACATGGGCAGCTGCTATTCCAAAATTGGATATGTATGGAAACAGAATGTACATGAACGATTCCGGTGAAGTTGTCGGTATTTCCGAAGAGGGAGCCATGCCTGCCTATCAGTTGAATATGGGTGCATATTCAGCCGTAGGTGCAAATCCGGATCATGTTTACCGTTATGCGAAGAACGACCAATGGAATACAATTAACTTGAACACAACATATGACTGGAACCTGATGGACGTTCACAAATTCAAATTCATGCTTGGAATGAACAGGGTGGGCTATAAAAATGCCTATAACTGGTCTCAGACTACACAGCTGATTGATTATTCAAACCCTCAGTTTGACCTTGCTTACGGTACACAGACTACCAGTGGAGGCGAATACTGGGAATCACAGTTAGGTTTCTATGGACGTATCAACTATAATTTCAAAGAGAAATATCTGCTTGAGGCAAACCTCAGATATGATGGCACATCCAAATTCCCATCGGACCTCCAGTGGCGTTGGTTTCCATCATTCTCGGCCGGCTGGCGTATAAATGAAGAGTCCTGGATGGAGTGGGCCAAGCCAAAACTAAGCACATTAAAGCTTCGTGCATCGTGGGGTACAATTGGAGATCAATCTGTAAGCAACACGCTTTATGTTCCTACCATGACTGGTTCTCTCAGTACTTATATATTATCCGGCGCAAAACTTTATCAGTTCAGCACTCCCGGAGCAGTTTCGTCTTCTGTTACATGGCAGGATATCACCACTCTGGATCTGGGTCTTGATGCTGGCTTCTTCAATAGTGAGCTGGGACTTGCTTTTGACTGGTTTAAACGTAATACCAATAATATGATTGTACCTCAGGAGGGGCTTCCAACCACTTTCGGTGTCGGGGCGCCTCAAAGTAATTTTGGCTCATTGAGGACTAATGGCTACGAAATACAACTGGACTATAACCATCGTTTCCAAAATGGTTTAGGCTTCAATCTGGTGGCTACTTTTGCTGATGCAAAGACTGTTATTACCAAATATGGTTCAACTCAAAGTATAGATTCATGGTATGTCGGCAAGACTTATGGAGAGATCTGGGGTTACGAGACTGACAGACTTTATCAGAAGGCGGATTTTGAATATGGATCAGATGGTAAGCTGGTTACTACTACATCTTCAGATGGCTTTACAGTTAATAAACAGACAGATCCATCAGCAGCAACCCAAGGAAAACTTCAGGCAGGCAACTTTAAATTTGGCCCAGGTGACGTTAAGTTCAAAGATCTTAATGGAGATGGTATAATCACTCCTGGTAACAGATTGGTAAAAGACGCCAATGGAAAACCGGATCATGGAGACTTAAAGGTCATCGGTAACTCCACTCCTCGTTACGAATATAGTTTGCGTACAGGCGTGGATTACAGAGGATTTGACTTTTCTGTTTTCATTCAGGGTGTAGGTAAGCGTGATATCTGGGGTGATGGGTTCCTTGCCATAGCAGGATACAACTCTGCAGATGGAGCAATACCTCAGGCTTTTGCCGGAAACTTCTGGAGAGAGGACAGAACGGATGCTTTTTATCCTTATCCTTACAATCAGGCAGGAAGTAACAGTACTTTGAATATGCAGGTTCAGTCAAGATATTTGCTTAACATGGCCTATCTGAGAATAAAGAACATAACTCTTGGCTACACTTTGCCGTCACATCTTCTGAATAAGGTTAACATAAGCAAGGTTCGTGTTTATTTGGCTTTGGAAAATTTCTTTACATTTGACCATCTTGGTAATATTCCTATCGACCCTGAGGATATAAGTGGATATTCTATGTGGAATACATCCAACTATAACCTAGGCCGTACAGGAGTTGGAGTTCCTGCCTTCAAGAGTGGGTCAGTTGGTATACAGTTGAACTTCTAAAATAAACGAATTATGAAAAAGCATATATTAATATTATTATCTGTAGTTACTCTTGTCTTTAATGGATGCAGCGATTTTCTGGACAGACCATCATTGACAACAATGAACGATGGCAACTACTGGACATCTGAGAATAACCTTCGTTTATTTGCGAACGGTTTTTATGCCAATTATTTTGTCGGATATAATTCAACCTGGACTTGGGACTATGTTCCTCTTCTAGGTTACAATTTTGCCGATGACTATACTTCCAGCGGAAAACAGGGTGGTTTCGAAACGCAGGCACCAGCTTCAAGAGCATCTACAAGTGAGTCTGCCGCATGGCTTCAGACTTATGCCGGTCCTACATGGGATTTCGCTTGGGTGAGGAAATCAAATTTATTCCTTGACAGAATAGAGAAGATGAAGGGGACTTATATTACAGAGAGTGTCTATCAACACTGGAGTGCAGTTGCCCGTTTCTTCAGAGGCTATGAGTATAGCCGTCTTGTCAGTGTATTTGGAGATGTGCCTTATTATGACAAAGTTGTTGGGGACTCTGAGCTAGATTTGCTTTATAAGGACAGAGAGAGCAGGACTGTTGTCATGGACCATGTATATGATGATTTCGTATATGTGCTGGCAAACATGCGTACTTTGGATGGCACGGATCAGTATCTTAATAAATACATTGCGGCCAGTTTTATATCCCGCTTTATGTTGTTTGAGGGAACCTGGCAAAAATATCAACTTAACAATACAGAAAAGGCCAAGAAATATCTGGAGCTTGCAGTTACAGCAGCAAACGTAGTTATGTCATCCGGCAAATACTCTTTCTCCAGTGATTTCAGGTCTCTTTTTGGATCTGAGAATCTGTCAGGTAATAAGGAGGTTATTATGTACAGGCCTTATGATGCTGCAATAGGTGTAACACATGCGATAGCTTCTTATTCAAATTTGACCGAAAGTCAGAGCCCGGCTCCAAACCTCTCATTGGCGAAAGCTTTTATATGCACAGATGCAAAACCTTATAAATTATCTTCGGTTGCCAATGCAGATAAGCTGGATATCAAGAACATGGTTGCCACTCGTGACCCTCGTTTCGAGGCCACGTTCTGGGGTGCCCCAAAGAAAGAGTCTGCAACTTTACTTTATGCATGCAAATTCATTGACCGCACAGGTGTTACCTATTATCCTGGGCCTTATCCTTCTATTTATGGTTCCAATACAAATACAAACGACGCACCAGTCATTCGTTATGCTGAGGTAGTTCTCAACTGGGTAGAAGCCAAGGCTGAGCTTGCAACCATGGGGGGGACAGCTGTCACCCAGTCTGATATTGATGCATCAATAAATGCAATCCGCCTTCGTCCTTTAGATGCGACAGCAACAGCAAAGGGAATTAAGAAAACAGATCCTTTGAAACTTGCAAGCCTTCCTAATGACCCGGACCGTGACTCAGATGTGCCGGCACTTATATGGGAAATACGCAGGGAGCGTAGGATGGAATTTGTGTTTGAACATTCACGTCTGCTGGATCTTAAGCGTTGGAAGAAAATCAATTATATGAATGGCGCTACAAATCCAGACATTCTTCTTGGTCCATGGGTCAACTTCCAGACAGAGTATGCTGAATGGTTGGTTCCTGCCAAAGTCAATAAATTAAAGGTTAAAAAGGCAGATGGTACTATTGTCACTTATACTGGGACAAATGGTGCGGATATGGTAGGTTACTACATTCCGGAAAACATTTCCAACAGAGATGCCTTTACTGACAGAGTATATCTTGCTCCACTTGGTAATAACCAGATTACCGAGTATACTCAAAAGGGGTATACCTTGACTCAGACTCCTGGCTGGTAACGATCAGATAGAGATACTTTATTTTAAAAGCACTTGTCATATTCCGGCGAGTGCTTTTTTATTTTTTTATTTTACCTGATTTAGGTTGTTCCTTTAAAAAAAATATTAATTTTACCAAGCATAAATGTGAGTGTACATAATTGTTCTGATAGATATTTTGACTTATTCAATACAATATTATTACAATATGAAACCAATGTAAAACACTTTGCGTAGAAGTGTTATTTTTTTAGAGCTTTTTACTAAAAAACCAAATAACTTATTAACCTAAATTTTTAATTCATGTATGTTTCACAAAAATTAACCGGATGGTGTAAGCGATTTATGCTTTCGGTATTCGCCATGGTTCTTTTCACAGGAACTATTGGTGCACAGAACATTAGGGTTACCGGGAAAGTCACTGACAAGTCCGGACAGCCAGCCATTGGTGTATCTGTAATGATAGAAGGAACAAGAACCGGTGTTGCAACTGACATTGATGGTGCATATTCCATTGATGCTCCTGCTAATGGTGTTCTTCTCTTTTCTGCTATCGGAATGGAGAGCCAAAAAGTTTCTGTCAACAAAAGATCCGTCATCAATGTTACAATGAACGACTCGTCAGTCTTTCTGGAAGAGCTTGTTGTGACTGCGATGGGTATCAAGAAGGAGAAAAAGGCCTTGGGTTACTCAGTTCAGGATATCAAGGGTGAAGAAATCCTTAAAAACAAGACTAGTAACGTTATCAATTCACTAAGCGGTAAAATCGCCGGTGTAAACGTTACCCAAAGTAGTGGTGCTGCAGGTACTGGAGCAAGTATTCTTATCCGTGGAGGTACTTCCCTGGAAAGAGACAATCAGCCACTGTTCGTTGTAGATGGTATTATATACGATAACTCTACCCCTATTGGAGGAAACTCGGGCTTTGATGGCGCAATAAGGACCTCAACGACAAACAGTAACCGTATTATGGATATAAATCCGGAAGATGTAGAAAGCATGTCCATCCTTAAGGGCCCTGCTGCTGCCGCACTTTATGGTTCAAAAGCTGCTGCCGGAGTTGTCATCATTACTACAAAAAAAGGTCAGGAAGGTAATGTAAGAGTTGACTTCAGTACCAAATTCTCTTCTAATTGGGTTAACAGACTCCCTGAGCAGCAGAACCTTTATGGAAGAGGCTATTATGAGCAGACTGGTGTTTATAATGATTATTCAACTCAGTCATGGGGCAAGAAGTTGACATCTACAGATAAGATGTACAATAATATTGAGGACTTTTTCAGAAACGGTCAGATTTATGATAATAGCATAAGCGTTTCAGGAGGAAGTAAAACGGGTAGTTTCTATCTTTCTGCATCACGTTATGATCAGGTAGGTATTGTTCCTACAACAGGCTATGACAAGACTACTTTCCGTTTCAATGGTGATCAGAAATATGGTAAATTGACAGTAGGTGCAAATGTTTCCTACTCTATTGCAAATACAGACAAAACTTTGACCAGCGGTGGACTTTATGGTTCAGGCGGTACGGGTACAATGAACTCTGTTTACAGATGGGCCAGGAGTGAGGATATGACTAAATATCTGAATGAGGATGGAACCAAGTACCGTATGTTCGGAGACAAGCAGGTTCTTGCAGATGACGTTGAAAATCCATACTGGATCCTTAATAAGAACAAACTGAACGATAAGACAAACCGTTTTACTGGAGCTTTGAATGCAAGCTATAAAGTAACGGATTGGTTCAATATCGACTATAGATTGGGTTATGACAACTACACAACAAACAATTATACTTTCATTGCACCTGGTGGAGCTGTAAAAGAGACATTCCAGAACGGCAAGTTGTCTGATAGTGACTATATGTACGAATACCTCTCTTCCAACCTTATGCTGAATTTCCACAAAACATTCGGGGATTTCGACTTTAACCTGTTGGCAGGACAGTCGATAGAAGATACCAAAACCAGAACAGAGAGAAGAAACGGCTACAATTTTGCCACAGCAGGTTTTTATAGCTATGAGAATATTGCTGCAGGAGATAAATTTTTCCAATCTCTTGACTCACAAAGAAGGCTTATGGGTGTTTATGGTGAGTTCAGGGCAGCATACAAAAATATTGCATACTTGACAGTAACCAGCCGTAACGACTGGACCTCAACTCTTCCAGTGGAAAACAGATCTTATTTCTATCCATCGGTAAGTGGCAGCTTCGTGTTCACAGAATTGATGCCTAAAAACGACATCTTATCATTTGGAAAAGTACGTGCATCGTGGGCAAGAGTTGGTAAGGATACAGATCCTTATGTTACAGCAACAACCCTATGGGCTCCAAGAGAATTTCTTGCAGGAGTAGGAACCGGTAATTCATGGACCCGTGGTAATCCGGCATTACGTCCTGAGATTTCAGAGTCTTACGAATTTGGTGTTGAAATGCGTTTTCTTAAAGGAAGGCTGGGTATTGACTACACCTTCTATAATAATCAGAGTAAAGACCAGATTACAACTCCTCGTCTAAGTCAGACTACCGGGTATATACTTCTTTCAACCAATGTCGGTAAAATCACTAATAAAGGTATGGAGCTGTCAATCACAGGTAAACCAATCGTTACTAAAGACTTCACTTGGGATATGATGTTGAACCTAGCCGGTAATAAAGGTAGGGTAAGTGGATTGCTCACTGGTCAAAATGTGCTTTATGTTACAGATGTTCAGATTGGTAATGCAAAGGCAGCATCTTTCAATAATGGTCTTTTCATGGGTATTTCAGGTTCGGAATGGTATAGAGACAAGAATGGTAATATTATAGTAGATGCCAACACTGGCTTGCCAACATCAGCCGGCAGTAATGGTGCAATATTGCAAATTGGTAACAGGGAACCTAAATTTACAGGTGGCTTCAATAACAGCATGCAGTATAAGAACTGGAACCTATCTTTTCTGCTTGACTTTAGAGTAGGTGGCGATATTTACAATGGTACTGACTATTGGATGACCACCCAGGGCATGAGCAAGAGGTCTATGGATCGTGAGAGTCTGACTATTACAGGTGTTGCAGATAGCGGAACAAAAGAGGCTGATGGTAAGACAATAATATATGTGCCTAAAACCGTTACCTACGAAGCTGGCAAGATGTATGATATAAAATCAGGATCAAAAATCATCCAACAGTCAGGAGAGTATTTGATAAGAAGTTATTGGACAAGTGCTTATGCTAATGAATCGGCTAACTTTATGACAAAAACAAACTGGTTGCGTTTGCGTTCGATCTCGTTGTCATACAGTCTGCCTGAGAATTTAATCAAGAGACAGAATATCATTAAGGGGGCCTCTGCAACACTTACCGGAACAAACCTATGGTTGTGGACAAACTACAAAGGTATGGACCCTGAGACAAGTGCTGCCGGTTCTGGTGTTACCGGTTCTAGTTCTGTCGGCATGGACTATTGTGGAGTGCCGGCTACAGCTGGATTCTCTGTTGGAATTAACTTAACATTCTAATATCCTGTCAAATTTTAAATGAATTTTATTATGAAAAAAATATCACGCTTATTTTTTATGTCAGTATTGGCATTAAGTCTGAGCTCTTGTAATGATTGGTTGGATGTTAATGTGGACCCATCTAATCCTACCAACGTTGTAGCATCCTGCGCCGCAAGACTTCCATGGATCCAGCATGCTTATGGATATGCCTATGCAAATGCGGCAGTCACTGCGGCAACAATTACCGGGCATCTGGCTACAGCGAGTTCATATGCTGCTTATGAAACATGGGCTCCCGGAACAGGAGCTGGCCCGACAACACCTTACCAGCAATGGTTTGTTGATGGAGCATCAAATGTTCAGGACCTTATAACAAAAGCAAAGGCAGAGTCTGCATGGCATTATATTGGAGCAGCCCATACAGTCAATGCAATGGGATTTATTTTGATGGCAGATATATATGGAGAGATTCCATATAAGGAGGCTGTCGGGTTGTCTTTAAATCCAAAATATGACGATGGCAAGACAATTTATGAAGGATGCCTTGCAGAGTTGGACTCAGCAATAACCTATTTCCAAAAGACTCAACCTGCAACTGCTACTTCTCTTGCTGACGGAGATAACTGGAATGGCGGAAATGTTCAGAAGTGGATTAAACTATGTTATGGTCTTAAGGCCCGTTGTTACAACAATATGTCAAAGAAATCCTCTATGTATGATCCTGCAAAGATTTTGGAAGCCGTTTCCAAAGGTCCTCAAAGCAATACAGATGGTACTATTATCAATCACATAGATAGCGCTTCAGATATGGTTGGTGATCCATTGATCGGCGACCCTTTGAAGACATCATTTGTATTTGACGTTGCAGCATGGGGTACTTGGGGACGAATTGCAAAATGGTATCAGGATTTGTTGGAAAATTCCTTTACAGGTGGTTCACGTGTTGAAGACCCAAGAACAAGCAAGCTAGTTCCTTCGGCTCAACATCATCTAATGATTCCAGACAAGTCAAACCCTGGTCAGTTAAAAGATTCTGTTTTCTTCCTGAGGACAAAAGGTGTGGATCTTATCTACTCAAATATCAAGACTTCCGGTGGGCCGGCAGCTCCAAATTATAATGTTACTACTAAAAAATGGTATACTTCAGTTACCTCAAGGCAAGGTGATACTGCTTATCTTCAGATAAGGTCACTTTGCGCTATGATTTCAGGAGCAGGATACAACGAGGTTAGTACCCGTACATGGGCAGATGGTACTGTTATGACAACAGGAACATTCTATTCAAGGCCCGATGCACCAACTGATGTACTTACATATCATGAAATGTGCTTTATCAAAGCTGAGGTATACTTCAGACAGGGTAATAAGGTTGAAGCTTTGAAGGCTTATCAGGATGGAGTAAAAGCTCATATAGATCTAATGCAGGCTAAACTCAGGACTTGGGCCGGTGATAAGCTGAACCCTGACAGGAATCCTATGAATGATGCTGCTATTACAGCTTTCTTGAAAAGTGCGGCTATTGCCCAGACAACAAGTGAGTTGACTATGGCAAAAATCATGCAGCAGAAATATATTGCTATGTCATTTACTGTCCAGAACTGGAACGATATGAGAAGATTTGACTACAGTACACCGGGCAACTTTGGTGTTGTATACCCAGATTTTGACAGGCCATACGCTTTCTCAAGTACCTCAATGCAATATTTCCCTGGTACTAGCAAAACTGATGTGAATTACTGGTTCCGTCGTTTTAATCAGTGCAGTCACGAAATCAATTATAACATTGATAACTTGAAAGCGTCAAACAGCATGGCCGGAAAACCTGAAATATGGTCGGTTCCTGTATGGTGGGACACAAAGGACTAATCTTCTTATTGAAAAATAATTGATTATTTCAAATAATATGGAGCTGTCTAACGATGCAAAAGTTATTCAGCTCCTTTTTTGTTAATTCCCAGTCAGTTTGTCTCTAGAATCCAATTATACTGCAACCGGTATCTTATTTCAGATTTTTTTACTAAAAAAGGTCTATCTAAACTTGTTAGACAGACCCGTCCATTTCGCTTTGTTTTGGTGTCACCTTTTAACACCTATTATTGTAGGCTATGCCAATATTTTCTTGATAAAAATCTATATATGGTCAACGCGAGTTTTTCCATCCTTTTTATTTTGCAACATTATATATACCTATGGCATAATGTTACATATGATCTTTAAACCAGAGTCAAAATTATAGATGTTGTTGTCATACAATGGTTGATCGTAACTTGAAGCTCCTGCTGTGTTAAAAATATTTGCATAAATATACGGGTCAGGAGCTTCATTATAACAGATCATGTCATAGTAATATTGATAGTTGCCATCTCTGCTACCAGCCCATCCAAAATTACAATGCAAATATTTCCGGTGAAAATCGTAATTGTTCATATCAATTACCGTATCTTCTACAGGATTACCATTTTCATCATAAGTTCTATACTCTTCGATTATATATTGATAACCATCAATTACCCATGCATGTCCATATCTTGCTCCAGTCTCTTTCCCTCGAATCAGTACCGGGCACCGATTATTGAGAGAAGAATTTGTTAGACTATATGTGTAAGGTTGGAGTGAATTGCAACTAAAACCAAGGGATTGTATTCCTAAAACATAATTGTTGTCATTTACAATTCCTGCTTCACTTGCTGAGTCATAATAAACACCTGCAGGTATTCCCAAAGTGTAAATAAATTTTGAGACTTCCAGACCCTTTGTAGGGTATAAATTTGCTTCAGATTCCGTAGGGGTAGTATTAAGGTAATTCCAATTGAAAACGGTTCCATTATAGGCACTTGGATAATTGTAGTATGCAGCAATTTGAGCAAGAGCAACACTATAACAACACATACTATATCCTGCATAGATAGTATTATTAAGATAGGTATTGAATGGAGGACCCTGTCCCCATTTTGTCTGAAGCAAGGGTCCTATTGATTCTATAACATTGAATGTTGTAACGCCAGTGTAGCCATCGTCAAGTGATTTAGTAATATTGGGCTGAATATTATTTTTGTAGGTATGGATTTTTACTTCTTGATATTTTTTTATCATAGACATAATATACTCATATGGTGTTCCTTGAATTTTGGTTATGTCGAGTTTCCCTTTGATTGAGGCTATATATACAGCGCCACTATCACGTTTGTCTGCGGATATGATAGTGAAACCAGCATTGTCTCGGAAGTTAAAGACGTATAAACTAGGTGCTACATTTTCATTGGACTTTGTAGCTATATTGTCTGGGTAGACAATATCTACTTTTGATAAAGTTCTTGGGCTTGCCTTTGTTTTAATACCGTCTAGAGCGTTAAGAAGTGAAAAAGCTCTATCAAGAGCCGCTTTTTGTGGAATAACAAAAGTAGAATCAATTCGGCGGTTTTCCTTTTTTGCAGATTCTGCTGTTTCCAAAGATTTTCCGCAGCCAGTAAAAATTATACAGGTTACGATAATTAGATAAAAAAATTTTTCCATTAGTTGTTTGTTTAAGTTCTTGGTTTACGTTAATTGTAAAATTGTTCTTGGAAGTGTATAGTTTTATTTTTTGTACTATAATTCAAATTGAGCCTAACATTGCGAAAACCAACATCTGGCTTATTTTCCTTGCAATTTATAATTTATTGTAAAATAGACAGATATAAAATTAAGAATATTTTTTTCGAATACAAATTTATTTTAACTGATTAGCTGTGTAGGGATTATGTTTTTTTAATAATAATTGACTTTTTCGTGTTAATAAAACCTTATTATCCTAAGTGAAATTATGTTAATTAGTTTTCGGTAGAAATATATTTTAAGTGTCTAGAATCTATAATTAATTAAATATGTGTGGGATATAACCTTCGTAGCTGTGGCGCTATTTATCTAGTTCCTTTGGTATACAGGAGAGCGACTTCTCAAGAAAAAGTTAAAGCAAAGACATTTGCAGAAAAAGGAATATATCTGTATAGTATCTTTAATTTTCTGGTTATATGGATGTGCCCCTTTTTTTTTAACTTTGTTGAAAAGGAAAATAATTATTTAAAATAGATATCATGTTCAATAAAGAGGTTTATGTCAATCGCAGAAAGGCTCTTCTAAAGAGTGTAAAATCGGGAATTATATTATTCCTGGGTAATTCAGAGGTGGGTTTCAACTACCCATCCAACACATACAGATATAGGCAGGATTCATCCTTCCTCTATTTTTTCGGATTGGATGAACCGGATCTGGCTGCCATTATTGATGCTGAGAGTGGAGAGGAGATCATATTCGGCAATGATGTAAGTCTTGACGACATTATCTGGATGGGGCCACAGCCTGCAATCAGGGATAAAGCTGAAAGCGTAGGCGTATTCAAGACACTCCCTTTTGACGAACTTGAAAAATATGTAGAGAAAGCCGCGAAAACCGGAAGAAAGGTTCATTATCTTCCTCCATACAGGGATTCCAACAAGATTCAGTTGAACAGGATGCTTGGAATTGAATTTGACAAACTCAAGGAGAATGCTTCGGTTGAGATGATCAAAGGAGTAGTTGCCTTGAGAGAGATTAAAGAGGTGTGCGAGATTGAACAGATGGATCTGGCTGCGAATATTGGCTACGCAATGCATTACACTGCAATGAAGATGGCTAAGCCTGGAATCGTTGAGCAGGAGCTGGTAGGCATTATGGAGGGTATCTCCATATCAAATGGGACAATGCCTTCATTTCCAATAATCCTCTCTCAGAACGGAGAGACACTGCATAACCATACTCACCACCAGATATTGACCAAAGGCCGCCTTTTGGTTATAGATGCCGGCGCAGAGAATAATTCGCATTATGCTTCTGACTTTACCAGGACATTGCCTGTCGGAGGAAAATTCACAGAAAGGCAAAAGGATATTTATTCAATAGTGTCAGCAGCCAACAATCTTGCATTGAGTATGATAAAACCAGGGATCACATACTCTTCCGTTCACCGTGCTGCATATAGGATCATGGCACAGGGCTTTAAGAACATCGGACTTATGAAGGGAGATGTTGACGAAGCTGTTGCTGCAGGAGCTCCTGCGCTCTTCATGCCTCATGGCCTGGGTCACCAGTTAGGACTTGATGTCCACGATATGGAGGATTTTGGAGAGAATTATGTAGGGTATAATGATGAGTATAAAAGATCCGGTCAGTTTGGCCTTGGATCTCTGAGAATGGGTAAGATGCTCAGACCAGGTCATGTAATTACAAATGAACCAGGCTGTTACTTTATACCGGCTTTGATCGAGAAATGGAAAAATGAAGGTATAAACAAAGACTTTATCAATTTCGACAAGCTTTCTGATTACTATAACTTTGGCGGGATAAGACTTGAAGATGATGTTTTGGTAACAGAAAAATCATGCAGGATGCTTGGTTCAAAACGGCTCCCAATTACTGTTGAGGATGTCGAGAGTGAGATGGAGTCATAATTCTGGAAGACTTCTGGCCATTGCGGCCATTATAGCGATATTTATCGCTTCGTGTTCCAAAGATAATCAACCGGTTGAGATTCCAAAGTCGGACCTCAACCAGTTGATAAGCTTCAGCTTCAATAGAAGTGACAATCCATTGCTTGCTCAGGATTGCTATCCTGTAAAGAGTGGGAATCTATATTACATAACTGTCACTAAAGGGGCAGATATCTCTTCACTTAAGGCTCGGTTTTCGATATCTCCAAAGGCTATAATCAAAATTGGAGGAGTGTCGCTTACAAGCGGCTCCACTAGTGCGGATTATACAAATACTACAGATGTTGCTGTCATATCAGAATCTGGCAAGACCAACACCTACAAATTCTTGGTTCAAGAGGGCAATGTAAATATGGACCAACTGGTGTACGCCTTTATGAGCAAATATTCAATACCGGGGATTTCCTATGCAATAAGCAAGGATGAAGAGACTGTCTACAAATCCGGACTTGGTTTTGCTGTTCAGGAGACCGGAGAGAGAACAAAGCCAAACTATTTGTTCAGACTGGCAAGTGTTTCCAAGCAGTTTACAACTATATGTATAATGAGGCTCATGGAGGAGGGCAAGCTCTCTCTTGACCGGAACGTATTCGGAAAGGGAGGGATTCTTGAGAGTGATTTTTCCAATGTCACGGCCTTGGCTTCTACCGTAACAGTAAAGAATCTTTTGCAGCACAACAGCGGTTGGCCAGCCGATCCGGACCCGATGTTCACTACCTCTTTTTACGGACAGACCTTGGACCAGCGAATAAACTATGTGCTTGGATCTGCCCAGACCACGCCAGGAGTGACCTTCTCATATTTTAATATGGGCTTTGGTATTTTGGGCAAGGTGATTGAGAAGGTTACGGGAAAAGACTATGAAACTTACCTTAGGGAGACCATGGCTCTTGCAGGTGTGACTGATGTGCATGTGGGAGGTGATAAAGCCAATAGAAGGCAGAATGAGGTGGTCTACTACTCTCAAAGTGGTACAAACGGATATGGGAATGATATGCAGGTTATCAAGGCTGCGGGCGGAGTCATTGCTTCAACCGAAGAGATGATGAAATTCCTCTTTCACATAGACGGACGTCCAAAAGTAAAGGATATGATAAGCGAGCAGACAAGGACCATCATGCTCACGCCTTCCTCCAATTATAATAGATATGCATTGGGTTGGAGGCTGAACCATTCATACTATCCAAACTCTTACTATCACTCAGGAAATCTTGCAGGAACTGCAACAATGTGGGTAATGGGTGGAGATGGCACAAACTGCATAGTACTCTGCAATTCAAGATCATATATAACCGGTTTCGACGATGAGATGTACGGGCTGTTAAAGGACCTGTTGAACATGTCTGGTCAAATGGAAAAGCTCTGACAGAATCATTGCTGTAGCACCCCATACAAGGTAGTCGTCAATGATGAACCCGGGCGCGTTTACAAACTCTCCTTTACTAATCTCAACCTTACATGTTACCGCTGTTTCTGGGTTGAATCTCTTTAATGGGACTCTCTTGTAACTTACAACTTCCCTTCTTTCCAGACGGAACATAATCTCTTCTTTGGCAATGGCAAGTACCGGATAGATTGTGAAGTTGCTCGGCGGTACATAGAGATGAGTAAGCTGCCCTATTATCTTGATTTTGTCACGTTCTATACCTAACTCTTCATAAGCCTCTCTGCAAGCGGTGTCAATGTAATCCTTATCAAAAGACTCGCATTTGCCTCCCGGAAATGCAACCTGGTCTGAGTGTACGCCTTCGTAAGTATTTCTTTGGATAAGCACAACCTCCCATTCGGAAAAATCCTCTTCACAAGTGCTTCCGATCTCTACAGGAAAAAGCAGTACCAGAACCGCAGAGTTCCTTGCGTCCGGTGGAGGGGAGATTTCGTCTTTAAGCGTTATCACCCTTGGCTCAGGAGCCATTTTCAAGTGGGCATTTTTGCCCGGAAGGTCAGAGAGATACATATTGTACAAAGTTAATCAAATCGGATATGAAAATTAATTAAAATAAGTAACTTTACAAGAACGCCTATATCTGTGAATTGAAATGAATTCAGAAGCAATAAGTAGAAAGACCTCTGTTAACTTTTTGTTGAATGGTGCGGCGGTTGCAATTGATTTCAGTTCCAGCCAGGATCTTTATCCCCATATGACAATCCTGCAGTATCTGAGAGAATCGTCGAGACTTACCGGCACAAAAGAGGGCTGCGGCGTGGGCGATTGCGGTGCATGTACTGTCTGTATCATTGAAAAAGATGCCTCGGACAACATAATTATCTCTTCTGTTAACAGCTGCCTTATTATGTTAGGAATGCTGGATGGCAAACATCTGGTTACAATAGAGGGTGTGTCTGGAGGTGCTGTTTTGCACCCTGTTCAGCGTAGCCTGGTCGAAAAAAAAGGTTCTCAATGCGGATTCTGTTCTCCGGGTATGGTGATGTCAGCCTATGCGCACTATCTTAACCACAGGCCATTTACAAGAGAAGAGATTGAGAGATCGCTCTCCGGTAATCTCTGCAGGTGCACTGGATATGAAAGCATAATGCAGGCTCTTATGGATATGGATAAGTACGATAGGGAGGAAGAATTTTTTGAGTTTCCCAAATCCAGTGAAAGAGAGCTGTATGTTGAGCAGGAGGGAAGTGTATATATCAAGCCATTGAATTTATCCTCCTTGCTTAGGTATAAGGAGATGTTTCAGGGATATACCTTAGTCTCGGGAGCAAGCGACCTCAGCGTTAAATTTAGGGCAGAAAACGCTAAAAACGTAAAACTTATAGATATCTCAGATATTGCAGAGCTGAAAAGAATATCAATAGGGAATGAGTATATTGAGGTGGGTGCAAATATCTCAATTGAGGCTGCAAACGAAACCCTTTCGCGGTTTTATCCTCAGACATATGAATATCTCTCGGCATTTGCTTCGCTCCAGATCAGGAACAAGGCTACTCTTGCCGGCAGCGTGGCAGGGGCTTCTCCTGTTGGGGACATTATGCCTCTCTTACTGGCTCTTGACGCTAAAATCCGTTTGGTAAGCCTTAATTATTACCGTATTGTGAATGTCAGGGATTTCAATCTATCTTACAGAAAACATGTAATCCGGGAAAACGAGGTTATTGAGAGTTTTCTCATCCCTCTACCGGTAGAGAATTACAGATTGTTCTGTCACAAGCAGTCCAAGAGAAAGGATGTGGATATTGCCACCCTGACTTTCTGCATTTACTTCGTCCTTGAGAATGGACTGATGAAGAATGTATCCACCGGTTATGGAGGGATGGCTCCTATTCCACGTCCCTCTGTGAAATTGGAGAATTTTCTCGAGGGCAGGCCTTTTACAAAAAGAACTTTTTCCGGAGAGACACTTACTAAGGCGAAGGAGATCCTTAGAGGAGATTTTGTACCTATTTCAGATGTGAGAGGCTCGGCTTCGTACAGGCATGCAGTGGCAGGTAACCTTCTTACAAAACTTTACAATGACCTAAAATAAATAAGCGATGGCTTTTGAATCAGATAGGATTACCTCTCATTTTACCGGAGAAACCCGGTACGTTGATGATCTTGATAGACCATCCAATCTTTTGCATGGTTTTATCTTCAAGAGCCCGTTAGCTTATGGAAAAATAGAGAAAATTGATACCGCGGAGGCAGAAAAAGTAAAGGATGTGTTTGCAATTCTGAGTTTTAAGGATATTCCCGGGAAAAACTCAATGGGGGCGGTTTTTGACGATGAGCCTATTCTGGCGTATGATTATGTGGAATGTATAGGCCAGGCAATACTGCTTGTTGCGGCAAAAAATAAAAAAGCAGCACTTGATGCAATGTCCAGGGTCAAAGTGTTAATTAATGAAATGGAGCCGGTGTTGGATGTGGAGAGGTCGTTTGAATTGAAAAATTTTCCATTTGACCCTTTGCATATAGAGAGTGCAGATGTGGAGGAAGGATTCGGAAAATCAGATTATGTAGCGGAGGGAGAGCTCAACATAGGAGGTCAGGAGCATTTTTATATGGAAACACAGGCTGCAATGGCCATTCCAAAAGCAGGAGGTATAATCGAGGTAAAGGCCTCTACTCAGAACCCTTCGGAAAATCAGTATATTATTTCAAAAGCATTGAATATTGAGATTTCGAAGGTTCAGGTTGAGACCGGCGTTATAGGAGGTGGATTCGGAGGGAAGGAGACACAGAGCAACTGGTGTGCTGTATGGAGCTCGCTGCTGGCATATCACTGTAAAAGGCCGGTACTTATGGTGCTGGATCGGGTTGAGGATATGCTCGTCACAGGAAAGCGGCATGCTGTCAAGGTCAGCTACAAGATAGGATTCAATAAGAACGGCATACTCAATGCATACAGCTCAAGATTCCTGTTCGATGTAGGATTCAGTGCAGACCTATCCAGATCCATAATTGAGAGGTGCCTGTTGCACTTGGACAACTCCTACTATATCCCGGCAGTCAGATCCGACCTATATCCATGCAAGACAAACAAGCCTTCAAATACCGCATTCAGAGGATTTGGAGCTCCACAGGGCATAGCTGTGATAGAAAATGCAATGGACGAGATTTCCCGTGTTACCGGAATAGATTCTGCCGTTGTGAGAAGGAGGAATTTTTACCGTAAAAGAGTGCGTAATACAACACCATATGGACAAATAGTAAAAGATAATGTGCTTGGTGAAATTTATGATGACCTTATGCTCTCCTCTGATTACAGGCAAAGGGTAAAGTCAGTAAAGGAGTTCAACCGTAGTTCGGAATTTGTAAAGCGAGGGATTTCAATTGTTCCAGTCAAATTCGGTATATCATTCACCTCATCATACCTTAATCAAGGGGCTGCAATTGTGAATTTTTACAAAGACGGATCTCTGACAATTCATCATGGAGGTGTGGAAATGGGCCAGGGGCTTTACGATAAAATGGCGGATGTGGTTTCAAGGGAGTTCGGGATCCCGGTGCAATCTGTAAGGATATGTGATGCAAATACTGCAGTTATTCCGAATACCTCAGCAACAGCTGCATCAACGGGTTCTGACATCAACGGCCATGCAATCAAACTTGCAGCAGACAGACTCAAGAGAAGGCTGAATGAATTTGCCTCCTCTTATTTTGGATTGGCTGCAGATGGGATTGTGTGGAAAGACTCTTGCATATATGACAGGTATAATTCAGAAAGAAAATACCCTGTTTCGGAACTTCTTGAAAAGGCCTATCTATCCAGGATAAGCCTCAGCGAGCAGGCCTACTACAAAACTCCGGGTGTATGGTTCGACCGTCTAAAGGGAAGAGGGAATCCTTTCTACTATTATGTCATGGGACTTTCCGCAACCGAAGTTGAAGTGGATATGCTTACCGGTGCACACACTATTCTCAGGACAGACATACTGCACGATACAGGGGATTCGATAGACCCGGTAATAGATAGAGGGCAGACAGAGGGGGCATTTGTACAATGCTCGGGGTGGGTCACAATGGAGGAGCTGGTATATAACGGAAAAGGGCTGCTTCTGACCTCTAGCCCCGACAGCTATAAAATCCCCGGCATTGCAGATATACCTAAGGACTTCAGAGCATCACTGTATGAGAGGAATCCATTCGAAGGTGGAATCCTCAGAAGCCGGGCTGTTGGAGAACCCCCTTTCATATATGGACTTTCTGTATGGCTGGCAATAAAGAATGCATTGTCATACTTCAATGCAGGAGCTCTAAGCTTAGATCTTCCTGCAACAAAGGAAAAAATCATTAAATGTGCATATGGATATGTTGATGGTAATAAAAAATAAAAAATATGTGCTTTACATGGGCTTGATATGGGGTGCCGCGGAACTGCTTGCCGGTTATTTCCTGCACATGTCAAGCATCCCTCTTTCGGGGTCTCTGCTTATGCCGGTGGGAATCATTTGTATGACAGAGGTCTATCTGAAGACAGGCCGATTATCTGCAACTGTAATCACCTCTTTGATTGCGGCCTCAATTAAGCTGCTGACTCTCTGTGTAGTCCCTGCTGCAGCTTTTTACATTGTGGTGAATCCGGTGGCGGCAATCATTCTTGAGGGATTAATCCTTACTCTGCCTGTCTCCTTGCTGGGACGTAATGTTCCCAACACTCTCTTCTCTTTTGTTATATTGTATGTTGCTCTGTTTTTCTACAAGATCTGTTTCCTATCTTTCCAGAATCTGCTTAAAGGAGAAACAGGAGCACCAGCTCTCGGAGAGTTGAGCCTATCTGGAAATTTCAGCTTCTTGATTACGGAGACTTTTATAACTATTTTTATAGTAGCCGCTTACCTTCTTTTAAGGGAAGCTCCCCATTATAAATCGCAAAAAACATTATATTTGTGACCAGGAATAAATTTTAAAAATGGAAAATAAACAGAAACCCATACAGGAACTCCAGCAGCAAACAGGTGTAAATGTGAGCCATTGCTATCAGTGTGGAAAATGTACTGCCGGCTGCCAGCTTGCAGACGAAATGGATTTTCCTCCAAGTATGGTGATGCGTATGTTGCAGATAGGAGACGAGACTTTTATCCAGCAGCTTTTACGTTCAAAAACTATCTGGCTATGTGTCTCTTGCCAGAATTGTGTCACCCGTTGCCCTATGCAGATAGATATTCCTGCAATAATGGACTATCTGCGGGAGAGATCTGCCAAAGAGAAGAAGATCAATCCGCAATCACGCGACATAGTGGCTTTTCACCGTGCCTTTCTGGATTCGATCAAGTATACCGGAAGGTTATATGAGATTGGACTTGTTGCCGGTTACAAGATGCGTACCTTCCATCTGGCTCAGGATGTTACCATGGCTCCATCCATGTACATGAAGGGAAAACTGCCAATCATGCCTGAACTGGTAAGGAACCGCAAGCATCTTGCTTCCATCTTCTCAAAGACTAAAAATTCCAAAGATTAAATATTTGCAATATGATAAAATTAGGGTTCTACCCCGGATGCTCACTCAATGGTTCCTCATCGGATTATGCTGAGTCTGTCTTGGCTGTAGCAAAGGCGTTCGATCTGGAGTTAAAGGAGATCCCGGATTGGAATTGCTGTGGAGCAACTGCTGCCCACAATATGAACAGAGAGCTTGCACTGTCTCTTTCTGCTCGCATTCTGGCTCTGGCTGAGAAAGAGCAGATGGAAGAGATTGTCGTTCCATGTGCTGCTTGCTATAACCGCCTTTCAGTGACTCAGCATGAGTTGAATGAAGATGCCGGCCTTAAAAAGAGAGTGAGCGATATCATTGAGATGCCGATAAGCGGCAACCTGCGTATTCTTAATGTCATGCAGATGATTGATAAATATATAGCCGGCAGGCTTCCGGAAAAGGTTACTAAACCTTTTGCCCGCAAGGTTGCGTGTTACTATGGATGTCTGTTGGTACGTCCTCATGATATACTCAAATTCGACCGTCTGGAAGATCCACAGTCTATGGATATTATTATGAAAAATGTGGGTGCAGAACCTATCGACTGGGCATTCAAGACAGAATGCTGTGGTGCTGGATTCTCCATTTCAAAGACAGATTCGGTGGCAAAGCTTTCGGGCAACATTGTGAAAGATGCTGTGGATCGGGGAGCCAAAGCCATAATAGTTGCTTGCCCTATGTGTCAGTCAAATCTGGACATGCGCCGGGCTCAGATTAATGAATATCTGAAGGTCAAGACCGATGTTCCTGTTCTCTACATAACTCAGGCTATAGGCCTTGCTGTTGGGTTGAGCGCAAAAGAGGTCGGCCTGCAAAAACTTTTTGTCCCTGCGAAATTTGCATAATTTTTAGAACAAAAATCATACTATGTCTAAAATAGGAGTATTCATTTGCCATTGCGGAGAAAACATAAGTGCTACCGTTGATGTGGAGAAGGTGGCGGAAGAGGCAGCTAAATTCGATGGTGTGGAGTTTTCCACCCATTACAAATATATGTGTTCAGACCCGGGGCAGACACTTATCAAAAATGCCATCAAGGAACATGGCCTTACCGGAGTGGTAGTAGGTTCCTGCTCGCCACGTATGCATGAACCTACTTTCCGCAAAGCCTGTGCAGAGGCCGGGCTGAATCCTTACTTGTGTGAGATGGCCAATCTTCGTGAACATTGCTCTTGGGTTCATGAAAAGTGCGATGAGACTACAGATAAGGCTATAACCCTTATCAAGATGCTTGTCGAGAAGGTCAAGAAAAATAAATCGCTCAATGCCATCAAGGTCCCTATTACAAAAAAGGCCTTGGTGATTGGTGGAGGAATTGCCGGAATCCAGGCAGCCCTTGATATTGCCAATGCCGGTCAACAAGTTATCATGGTTGAGAAGGATCCTTCCATTGGCGGTCACATGTCGCAGTTGTCTGAGACTTTCCCTACTCTTGACTGCTCTCAATGTATCCTTACCCCTCGTATGGTTGAGGTGGCTCAGCATCCAAATATCAAGCTATACAACTACGCCGAGCTGGAAAAGCTGGAGGGCTTTATAGGCAATTTCAAGGCGACCATCCGCTTAAAGGCTAAGAGTGTGGATTATTCACTATGTACCGGCTGCGGCCTTTGCGCCACAAAATGTCCTAGCAAGAAAATTCCAAGTGAATTCAATGAGGGGCTTGGTATGAGGACTGCAATTTATACGCCGTTCCCTCAGGCAGTTCCTAACAAACCGGTCATCGACAGAGATAACTGCAACTATTACAAAAAAGGAGTCTGCAAGGTTTGTCAGAAGGTCTGCCCTACAGGTGCAATTCAGTATGACCTTCCGGATGAGCTTATAACAGAAGATGTTGGAGCAATCGTCATTGCCACAGGATTCAATGTGCTCAAGACCGATTTCTTCCCAGAATATGGATATGGTAAATATCCGGATGTACTTACAGGTCTCCAGTTCGAGCGTCTTGCTTCTGCTTCGGGCCCTACCTTGGGAGAGATACGCCGTCCTTCGGATGGGAAGGTTCCTCAGAAGATTGTATTCATAGCCTGTGCCGGTTCACGTGATCCTGCCAAAGGCATCCCATATTGTTCTAAGATTTGCTGTATGTACACAGCAAAGCATGCCATGCTCTATCAGCATAAGGTGCATGGAGGAGAATCTTTCGTCTTCTACATGGACATCCGTGCAGGTGGAAAGAATTACGAAGAGTTCGTCCGCCGTGCAATTGAGGATGATGGTGTGAACTATGTACGCGGAAGGGTTGCACGTGTTTATGAAAAGGATGGAAAATATATAGTCAAAGGTGTTGATACACTAATGGGTGCAAGGCAGGTTGAGATTGAGGCCGATATGGTGGTCCTTGCCTCTGCCGGTGTGGCAAACCCAGGTGCAGAAGAGCTGGCTCAGAAGATGCATGTTTCATACGATGCCTATAAGTTCTTTGCTGAGGCCCACCCTAAACTGAAACCGGTGGAGACCAATACGGCTGGTATATATCTCTGCGGAGCATGTCAGGCTCCAAAGGATATTCCTGAAACTGTAGGTATGGCCTCCGGTGCGGCTGCAAAGGTGATTGGCCTCTTCTCGAATGACGAGCTCACCCGTGAGCCTCTGATTGCAGTTGTCAACCGCTGCGCACCTCCTGTATTCTCTACATGCGTGGGTTGCTTTATGTGTCAGACCGCTTGCCCTTACAACGCAATTGAGCGTGAAGAGATCAAGGCGAGAGACGGCCGTGTCATCAAGACTGTTGCTAAGGTAAACCCGGGCTTGTGCCAGGGTTGCGGTACCTGCGTTGCCTTCTGTCGCTCAAAGGCGATAGATATTCAGGGTTATTCCAACGAACAGATGTTCGCAGAGGTAATGGCCATGTTAAACTAGTAATAATATAACAGAAAAGATATTATGTCAGAATTTGAACCGAAGATCGTTGCTTTCGTCTGTAACTGGTGTACTTACGCCGGAGCAGATTTGACTGGAACGAGCCGGATGAAATATGCGTCCAATGTAAAGATTGTCCGCTTTCCATGTACAGGCCGCATAGACTTTATGCTGTTGCTCAAAGCTTTTGCAGAGGGTGCAGATGGTATTATAGTTTCGGGTTGTCATCCAAACGATTGCCACTACACTTCGGGTAACTTTCATGCCAGACGTCGTTGGACTATTTTCCGCGGACTGTTGGACTTCATGGGTATAGATGTACGCAGGATTCAGTTTTCATGGGTCTCTGCTGCCGAGGGAGCTAAATGGGCAGAGATTGTAAACACTACGGTTGCTGCGGTACGCGAGCTGGGGCCTTATACCGAATATCGCAAGGCTGCTGACTATCTGGCACAACAAGAAAAGGAGGTTTTCAATGGATGAGTTGAGAAAAAAAGCCGCTGAACTTCTGCAGTCAGGCGAGGTGCAGATGGTTATAGGATACGAGAATGGAACAAAACGTCCACGGCCATGTTTCATAACCTCTGCCGAGGAGACCTCTAAACTCATTTTTGACGAGCAATGCACAGGTAACCTGGCCGTTTACCTTACCCGCAAGGATCTCATTGAAGGGAAGAAGGTGGCCATCATTGCCTCTTATTTTGCCTTACGAAGTATATTACGTCTGTTTACAGAGAATCAGCTTCAGGCAGACAAATTGGTGGTAATGACAATATCCGCAGATAATAAATTTATTCTATTTGCCGATGTTGATGGTATAACTGCTTATCTGCAATCGGCACCTGTACCGGCTCACGAAGATGATCAGGCTTTGATTGCAAGGCTTAATGCTATGTCCCGTGAAGAGCGTTGGGCTTTCTGGACAGATGAGCTTTCAAAATGTTTCAAATGCTATGCCTGCCGTGCTGCCTGTCCTATGTGCTATTGCAGCAAATGTATTGTGGAGGAGAACCGTCCGCAGTGGATACAGCCTTGGGCAAGTACTTTGGCAAATATGGAGTGGCACATAAACCGTGCTATGCACATGACCGGACGTTGTTCGGATTGCGGGGCTTGTGGGGCTGCCTGTCCACTTGGGCTGCCTGTTCATCTGCTTACTCACAAGATTGTGGAAGAGGTGCAGGAAAACTTTGGTATTGGAGCAACGGAGGCCGTGAAGAATGACAACGTGCTCTCTACCTTCAAGCCGGAAGATAACGAAAATTTTATAAGGTAATATGATGGAGAAGCGCTATATAAGCCTTGCATCGCTTAAGCGATGGCTGCAAAAACTCAATGAAGGCGGAAGACACATATATGCCCCTGTTCACAAGGGTGAAAAAGTAGACTTCGGACGGATCTCCTCTGCGGATGAGATATCATTCGACCATGTGCAGACGACACAATCTGCCAAGTCGGTGGCTTTCCCTCGCACAGAGGTGCTGTTCTCATACGAGAAGGAGAAAGGTAAAGTACGTCTGGAAGAGATGAAATACGATGCAGTTCCACAGACTGTTGTCTTTGGCATGCATCCATGTGATGCTGCAGGTTTTGAACCTCTATCGGCAATCTTTAACTGGGATTATAAGGACAGTCAGTTCAATTCGCGCAGGGATCGTACAACCTTGGTCAGCCTTGGCTGTACCAAGTCAGATGAATATTGTTTCTGCACATCTGTTAACGGTGGCCCCGGTAATACTGCCGGCAGCGACATTCTGCTTACACCTGCCGGTGATGGGTTTATCGCAGAGATCCTTACCGAGAAGGGTGTGGCTCTTATGAAGGTTGATGAATCTTGCTTCGAGTCTGACCGGGGATTGAATAAGGAGGATTATCTGGTTAAGCTGCCGGTTAAATTTGATTTAGACACAGTTCAGCAGCGTCTTAATTCAGCTTTTGAGAGTCCTATCTGGAAAGAGCAGTCGCAACGTTGCATCGGATGTGGTGCTTGTGCTTTTGTCTGCCCTACCTGTGCTTGTTTCGACATTCAGGAGGATGCTCATGGCAACAAAGGAAAGCGTCTGAGATGCTGGGATTCCTGCGGTTTTGCACTTTTCACTCAGCATACTTCCGGTCATAATCCCCGCGAGGTACAAAGTCAGCGTTGGCGTCAGCGTCTTCTGCACAAGTTCTCCTATATGCCCGACCGGCTTTCGGTCGTAGGCTGTACCGGTTGCGGTCGTTGTTCCCGTGCTTGTCCGGTAGACATGAATTTATCTGAACATCTGGCAGGTATTAAGTAACACCCGTCATTATTACATTGAATAATTAGCATATTGAATTATGGACTCTAATATCTATCTGCCTTACCTGATGACAGTCGAGAAGATCACTCCGGAGGCTCCGGGGGTAAAGACCCTTCGCCTGAAGTTTCAGGACGAACAGGCTTCAGAATCATTCTCGTTCAGAGCCGGACAATTCGGTGAATATTCGGCTTTCGGCGAGGGAGAAAGCACATTCTGCATAGCATCTTCGCCAACCCGTAAAGGTTATATCGAATGTACCTTCAGGGAGACCGGAAAAGTTACATCTTCGTTGGCAAGACTGGAAGAGGGCGATACAATGGGCTTTCGTGGTCCATTCGGAAACACCTTTCCTATGGATGCCTGGAAGGGAAAAAACCTGCTCTTCATTGCGGGGGGTATAGCACTTCCTCCCATGCGCTGTGTCATCTGGAACGCTTTGGATACTCGGGAAAACTTCAAGGATATAACAATTCTCTACGGGGCAAAATCAGTAGACGATCTGGTTTACAAGCATGAACTGGATGAATGGGGACAGCGTGAAGATGTCCGTCTGGTAACAACGGTGGATCCGGGAGGAGAGACTCCAGACTGGAAGGGTGAAATTGGTTTTGTCCCTTCTGTGCTGGAAAAGATGAATGCTTCCAGTGAGAACACAATTGCAATTGTCTGCGGTCCTCCAATAATGATCAAGTTCACCTTTCCTGTTCTCCATAAACTGGGTTTTACCCCCGAGAACATATTCACGACTCTCGAAAACCGCATGAAGTGCGGTGTGGGTAAGTGTGGACGCTGCAATGTCGGCAAGATGTACGTCTGCAAGGATGGTCCTGTGTTCACAGGCGCCCAGTTGCAGGAGTTGCCGCCGGAGTACTAGTTAAAATCGTAGGATTCCGACTGTACCTTTCTGGCCCACTCTGCATGAGAATGAGTTTTGTCGAAAGTGTGCCATGGGATTGGTTTACCGATTTGGACCTTGATGGTCTTGTTCCTTTTTTTGAACATCTCGTGGGGTAAAAGAATCAGCTCAATATCGGCCTTGATTCCAAAGACTTTTCTTATTAAAAAGATGGTGTAAAAAAGATTTGAGTTTCTGCCGTGAAAATGGAAAGGGACTATATCTCTTTTGCTGGAAATTGCTTTTGTGATAAAGCTTTTTTGCCAGACATTGTCCTGAATTTTTCCATCGTAGACTCTTGAAACTTCCCCGGATGGAAAGTGGGAGATTGGAAAGTCAGCTTTATATATCTCATCCAGAGCTGCAACATACTCTTTGGACGACTGCCCGAAAACATTGACCGCCGCAATAAATGGCGTCAACTGTGGTATTTTGAGGAAGGCCTCGTTGGCTATTGACTTTACGTTTCCGTATTTCTGAGTTATAATTCGTGTAAGCACCAATCCGTCAATGATCCCAAAAGGATGGTTGGATACGAAGAAACATCTTCCGTTTTCAGGGAGATTTTCAAGTCCATCTATTTCAAGATTAAGGTTAAATTCTTCAATAATCTTTGGAAGGAAATCCTTGCCTATATCATTGGAGTATTTGTTAAGAATACGATTCATCTCATTCTGTCGTACAATCATAATGATTGCACTAATGACAAAATCCGGTAGCTTTTTGAGAATGACGGAATCACTTTCTTTAATAACCCTTCGTATGTCTATATATTTTACTTCTTGTGGCATATTCTCTTTTTCCAGAAACCTCTAGCAATTTTGTGTCCAAAAACGGAAATGTAATCAATATTTTGCCATTGCCTGTGCTTTAAGTTCTGCCGGCATTTTCTCTATTGCATACCTTAATGCAGTCCTTGGCATGGTTTTCCTGCTTTTAAGGATATATTCAAAAATCTCTCCCTGATGTTCCTTACTGGCAACCTTAAGCATCCATCCGTAGCCCTTCTGTACCATATCATCGTTGTCCGTTAGCAGCATATCAGCAAGTTCTGTTATCTCCGGCAGAAACTTCCCTTTTCTGGCAGGAACAATGAGTGACACTACAGAGGCCCTTCTCATCCACCTGTTGGAAGATCTTGCCCACCTCTTGAGTTCTGGAAGAAACTCAGGATACATTTCCAGAAATGTTCCTACTGTATGGTTGCATAATGTATCACAAGATGCCCAGTTTCCAATATATTCTGACACCCATTTTTCAAAAACCTGAAAATCATCGGGCGTATAATCTTTGCTTACGAAGTAAGACCAGTTGCAGGCAATGAATGACTCTTCCATATAACCGGACTTCCAGAGCTCTTCGCACAAGTCAAAGATAGTGCTCTTTGGAAGGTTTTGTGCAATTTTGAAATATTTCTTTGAGATGTCAGAAACGACGGCAGATTTCATTCCATACATCATTACCTCTTCCTTAAAAAAACGCTTGCCACTTTCCCTTGCCTTTTCATCGGAATTTGCCTGAAACTCCCTGCGGATTTGTACAATTAAATCATCTTTCATCATCTTTCATCATCGTTATTATTTGATTTTCACTTGAATTATCAAAATTAAAAAAAATTGTTATCTTTGATTAGGATAAGTGTTTTTATCTGTTAAAAACATACGATAAGCTATGAAAAAGCTGTTATTACTTCTTTTTCCTGTAGTTGTCTGCTTTTCCACTGTCTTTGCTCAAGACAAGGACACACTTAAGGCTGAGGATATCCTTAATATGTCTTTTTCAGACCTGATGAATACTAAAGTAGTCAGTGCTTCAAAGATGGAGCAAGAAATCAAAAACGTACCTGCCACGGTTCAGGTAATCTCTGCAGAGCAAATAAGGGACAGGATGTACTTTACTATTGAAGAGGCTTTGGCAGACCTTCCCGGATTCCAGTTCAGAAACACTCTTGGATATAACAGCTATGTGTTTATGAGAGGTTCACCAAGTCAGAATAATCTGCTCAGCCTTTTGGTTGATGGAGTAAAGATACATGAATTGAATTCCGGTGGTTTTTATTCAGGAGGACAATATAATATGTCAGATATAGAAAGGATAGAAGTTGTATACGGACCTGCTTCTGCCCTTTATGGAACAAATGCGGTTTCCGGGATAGTAAATATTATTACAAAAAGTGCCAAAGCGAGGAAGGCTCATTTAAGCCTGCTTGGAGGAAATTTCAGTACGGGAATGGTGGATTTCGGAGTCCAGGACTATTGCACAAATAAAAAAGCGGGTTTTTCAATCTCAGGTATGTACAAGACATCGGAAAAAGCAGATTTGAGAGGGGCTAAATCGGATAACAACTGGTCTGACGAAATGGAGAACTTCGAAAATGATTTATCATTATCGGCAAAATTGAACATGAAAAATTTTGAAGCCGGAATCGTCTATCAGGAAAAAATGACCTCAAGGACAACATCAACGACTGATAAGCAGTATCTGGGCAAAAATACATTATGGGATATAGCTTTCATAAATGGTTTTGTGAAATATAAAAATGAAAGACACAAGAGATGGACATTCAATTCGACGTTATATTACAGAAATTCAACATTAAAGCCAAATACTGTTGGTGATATTGTCAAAGCAACAGAAACCTCTCCCGGTTATCAGGTTGGGTACTACCGGCCAAGCCAGCTGCTTGGATTTGAAAATCAGTTTAATTACAGGCCCAGTAAAAATTTGACAATAATTGGCGGACTTTTAGGTACTTTGGAACAACTGTCAGATGGATTTTCAATGACTCAAAGTAGCTCACAAAATACTCGACCTCCAAAGCCAAACTCTCCGAAAAAAATAAATAATGACCTTGTTTGCTATTATTTACAAGGTAGCTATAATCTGTTGGGTCAACTCTCCCTTATTTTAGGATATAGGCATGATTTTTCAAACTACTATGGGAGAGTGTTGACACCTCGGACAGGACTTGTGTTCAATATAAATAAATTTACTGCTAAATTGTTGTATAATACAGCATTCAGAGCTCCTAAGCCTTGGGATTACCATGATGGACTGGGCAATAGTCATCTGAATCCTGAAAAAATGAAGTCATATGAACTTTTTCTCTCTTATTCAATATTGAAAAATCTATCAGTAGGGACATCAATATATAGGAATAAGATTCATGACATATTGACCATGGAGGCAGTAGATGGGGATTACAGATGGGTTAATTCCAAAGAATTAAATACATTAGGACTGGATTTCTACTCAAATTATACTTATGGAAATCTCTCAGCCTATATTAATTACACCTTCACAAATTCGTATGAGCATGAATATCTGCAGATTCCTGAAATTTCGAAACACACGGCAAATGCCGGAATTTCCTATTCGTTCTCATCCCATGTCAAGGCTGATTTAAGAGCCAATTATATTGGGGCAAGAGATAATCCTAAAATAATACCTGTGACAGGAGAAAATAAGATAAAGGATGCATTTGTACTGAATGGAATAGTCTCATACTACAACTACAGAGGATTTGATTTTCAACTTAAAGTGAATAACATTCTCGACGAAGTATATTATCATACCTCCAACCGGTTTGCAGGAAGATACAGGCAACCGCAAAGATCTGTTTATTTGATGGTCACATACAATTTGTTTAGATAACCTATCGACTATGATTAATAGCAGATTACATTCCAGATTGATTATAATCCGACTGATTGTCATTTTGACAGGAATGCTAGTCCCATGCGGGTTAAATGCCCAGACAAGGGAATATCTGCTGAAATCAGGGTATATAGAAAAATTTACGCATTTCATTGAATGGAAAGCAAACAGAAGTTCTGGAGATTCAGTGTTCAGAATAGCAGTGATTGGGGACAAAAGATTTAAGGAAGCCCTTAGTGCTGTTTTTGAAAAAGTGAGGGTAAACAACCTGGATGTTGATGTCAACTCTATATCATCAATAGACCAGATCAAAAATTCCCGGATAGTTGTAATTTCCGGGAATCTGGATAATGATATCCTAAGCAAGTTGCTGAATTACACGACAGGTAAACAGATACTTACCATTGGAGAGGTAAAAGGTTATGGACGAAAAGGGGTGATAATAAACATGCTTGTACGGGATAATTTGATCCGATATGAAATCAATATTGAGGCACTGGATAAGTCGGGACTTAAAATAAGCAGTCTTCTGCTTAACTCGGCAATAATTTTAAAGCCAAATGAGTAGGTCAAAGTTTATAAACAATCTGTCCATACGAAGGAAAATAATATTGATTGTATTATTTGTCGTTTTTATTGTCACCCTCGTTGGATTTGCTGCTATTGCAACATGGGATATCAGAAAACTGAAGAGTAACATTATGTCAAATCTGATTCTGACATCCAGAATGATTGGGGATTATTGTGTTGTTCCTCTATATTTCGGAGACAAGAATCAAGCATCTGAAGCCTTGTTGCGTCTTGATTTTATTAAATATGTTGAAGAGGGCTATTTATTAGATGCTAAGGGAAATGTTTTTGCCTGTTATCCCAAATCGTTGTCAAAAAATAAAATTCCGGTTCTTACTTTAAACCCTTATGAAAAATTTAAAGATGACTACTTTCTTATATCAGAACCTATATTTTTCAAAGGTGAGATACTTGGGACAATTTCCATCAAGGCAAATTCATCTCTACTTGATCAGCAGAAAAGGAGGCTTTTAGGGACATTTGCCATGTTGGAGGCAATTCTTTTGATGCTCTCTTTTTTAATGGTTTCTAAGGTGCAGAAACTTGTTTCCAATCCTATCCTGAATCTCGCTAAAATTACTGAGGCAATTTCAAAAAATCAGAATTACTCCGTTCAGATAAAACATCAGGGAAAAGATGAGGTGGGAATTCTTTATGAGCAATTCAACAACATGCTTGCACAAATCTTAAGGAGGGATAACGAAAGAGACGAAGCTGAAAGACAGTTGAAAGATAGTGAGGCACATTTCCGGTATCTGTTTGAACAAAATCCGGCTATATTGCTTATATATGAAATGGATAGTTTTAAACTTCTGGCTGTCAATGATGCTTTCATAAATCATTATGGCTACTCGAAAGAAGAGACTCTACATTTGAAGTTTACAGATTTATATCCTGATGGAGAAAAACAACCTCTTACGGATCTTATCCATAATTTAGTCGGACTTGCTTATGTTGGAGAGTGGCATCATATACTTAAAAATGGAACTGTCATCAATGTTGAAGTCCACTCTCACGGGATGCTTTATGAGGGATTGGCTGCCAGAATAGCCGTTGTAAGCGACATTACGGAACGGAAAAATGTCGAGGATGAGATACGGAATCTGAATGCAAATCTGGAAAGGAAGGTTGAGGAGCGTACCGCCCTTCTGGAAGCTGCCAACAAAGAGCTTGAATCCTTTTCCTATTCAGTGTCACATGATTTGCGAGCTCCATTGCGACATATCAATGGATATCTTGACCTGCTGATGAGACGCAATGCCGAACAACTGGATGAAAAGGGTAGACATTACATACAATCTGTATTTGATGCCTCGTGCCATATGGGAAATCTGATTGATGACCTGCTGAATTTTTCGCGGTCGAGCCGCGCTGAATTGAAGCCAGATAATCTAGACATGAACAGGATAATCAAGGAGGCTTTGATCCAAATGGAAGATGTTTCAAAAAAACGTAAAATTGAATGGAAAATTGAGAATATGCCTTCAATTTATGCCGACCATGCAATGATAAGGCAGGTCTGGGTTAATCTGTTGAGCAACGCTATCAAGTATACAAAAAACAGGGAGGTGGCGATAATTGAAATTGGCTATATGGAAGAGGATGACGAAATAGTTTTCTTTATACGGGACAATGGAGCTGGTTTTGATATGCAGTACTCAAAAAAACTATTCGGAGTTTTTCAGCGTCTTCATTCAAATGAGGAGTTCGAGGGTACAGGAATAGGACTTGCAAATGTCCGGCAGATTATTCAACGACACAAAGGACGTACCTGGGCAGAGGGAGAAATTGACAAAGGAGCTACATTTTATTTTACATTACCAAAAATATAAGGAGTTTAAAATGTTGGAATTAAGGAAAATTTTATTGGCAGAAGACAATCCCATGGATGCTGAGCTGACTATAGAAGCTTTGGAAGAGAGTCTTCTTGCAAACAGAGTCGTTCTGGTAAAAGATGGTGTGGAAACTCTTGAGTACCTTAGACGTGAAGGTAAGTTCGCCGATAGGGAGCCTGGCCTTCCCTCTGTTTTGCTGCTTGATATCAAAATGCCTCGTAAGGATGGACTTGAAGTACTGCGTGAGATAAGGAACGATCCGCAGCTAAAGCTGCTTCCGGTTGTAATGCTTACATCTTCCAGAGAAGATAAGGATTTGCTTTCCAGCTACTATCTAGGAGTTAATGCCTATGTGGTGAAGCCGGTCAATCTTTCCGGATTCGTAGATGCAATAAAGCAATTAGGAATTTTCTGGGGACTTGTAAACGAACTTCCACCAGAGAGTAAATCAGAATTTAAATAAAAAGTTGCTATGAAAGTAAGTCTGTACACTTTGCTTCTTGAAGATGTATCGAGGGATGCAGAGCTTCTCAAAGAGATGCTTTCAGATGAAGGCTTCAATCTGGAAATGGATGTTGTTGACAATGAACAGGATTTTACATCCAACCTTAAACGGCATAATTATGATATAATCTTTGCTGACTATACCTTGCCTGGCTTTAACGGACAGAAGGCGTTGGAGCTTGCACAGGTAATCTGCCCGAATGTTCCATTTATTTTCATTTCCGGTACAATTGGTGAAGATAGGGCTGTAGAACTTCTTAAACAGGGTGCAACGGATTACGTTCTCAAAGACCGAATGGAAAGACTTCCGTTTGCAACAAGGAGAGCCTTGGATGCCGCCGCACAGCTTAATATCTTCAGAGAAAAGGAGATAGAACTTCAGACAAACCGCAGACTGCTTCAGACGGTGATAAACAATGCCCTGGATGCAATCTTTATCAAAGATATCAATGGTAAATACATATTGTTCAATAATGCAGCAGAGAAGGCTATGGGTAAAACAGCCTCGGAGCTGCTGGGCAAAGATGATACTTTTGTCCATAGCGAGGAGGAAGCCAAAATAACAATGGAGGCAGACAGACGTGTTATTGAGAGTGAAATGCCAATAACCTTTGAAGAGAACTTCACTTTGCCGGATGGTTCAGATATAACGTTTCATACCATCAAATGCCCGATGTTTGACCAGAACGGAAAAGTAAGCGGCCTTTTTGGAATTTCGCGTGATATTACCGAGCGCAAGCAAATGGAGAAGAATCTTATTGAGGCCAAGGAAAAGGCAGAAGAGAGTGATCGTCTTAAAACGGCTTTTCTACAGAATATTTCACATGAAATACGCACTCCAATGAATGCTATTGTTGGCTTTGCAGAGTATATAAACGACTCCAGTCTAACTCCTGAGATAAGGAAGCAATATGCGGAATTAATCGCTGAAAACAGCAACCAATTGCTTTCTGTCATTTCAAATATTGTCAGTATAGCAACTATTGAGGCTGGGCAGGAAAAGATATCAGAATCAAAAATTGAGTTAAGTTCAATCATAAATTTCCTTTACAGACAGTACCTGCTTAAAGCTAAAGAAAAGGGTATTGCTTTATCGATGAAAAAGGAGTGCGGGGAGGAGCTCTATGTAATATCAGATGAGCTGAAACTAGTCCATATACTATCAAACCTGTTAGGTAACGCCTTGAAATTTACTGAAAAGGGCAGTATTGATTTTGGATATTCAGTTAAAGGAGATGTAATAGAGTTTTTTGTACAAGATACGGGAGTCGGTATCCCGTGTGATAAAAGAGACAGCATTTTTAGAAGGTTTAATCAGCTAGAGACCTCCAGGTCGAGATTGAGTGGGACAGGCCTTGGGTTATCTATATCTAAAGCATACGTTGAACTTCTTGGCGGGGAAATATGGTATGAATCAGAACTGAAAAAGGGGACATCATTTCATTTCACAATTCCATATAAAAAATCTCTTTAGTAGTGCAGGATGAATTTATTTGTACTTTTGAGGCCAAAAATCCTGCATGAACAAAACTGTTTCGGAATCTAAACAGGGAATAAGATCTTTTCCCAAGAATTACTGGGTCTCCATTTTTATGGAGTTTATGGAAAGGGGCGCATATTATGGCGTGCTCTCGATATTGTCTGTCTATCTTGTCCTGACCAGAGGAGAGGGGGGACTTGGTATCTCCAGGGAAGCAGCAGGTGCAGTTTTAGGTATCATACCTCCGCTGTTGTACCTTCTGCCCATTTTTTCCGGAGCTTTGGCAGACCGTTTCGGGTATAAGAAAATCTTTTTCTTCGCATTTGCTTTTATGTCCACCGGATACTTTCTGTCCGGATGTGTAAAAACATATGAACTTATTTTCGCCTCCCTTATTGTAATGGCAGTTGGCACAGGATTGTTCAAGCCGGTAATTTCCGGGACTATTGCACATTCCACTACTTCAAAAAATTCTTCTCTTGGGTTCGGGATATTTTACTGGGCCATCAATCTTGGGGCCTTCCTGTTTCCGCTTTTTTTGGTTCCGATGCTAAAACAATACTCCTATTCATATGTATTCTGGATGTCCGCCGTTTCGGCGCTGATACTTTTCTTCATTAACATGTTTGTATACAAGGAACCTGAACATAAAAGAATAGTAGTTCCAATGTCAAGGGTCTTCAAAGAGATTCTCATGGTCTTCCGTGACTGGCGATTCATGCTTATGGTTGTTCTATATTCTGGATTCTGGATAATGTACTTTCAAATGTACGGTACAGTCCTGTGGTATGTACATGACCATGTGGATATGACGCAGGTTAACAAGGCGGTCAATACTCTTCTCTCGATATTCACCACTCACCCTACCTCCTGGGCTTTTGATGTGGAGCACGTTACAGTGCTGAATGCCGGCGTTATAATTCTTTTACAACTTTTTGTATCAAGGATTGTTTCTAAGGCCAAGGCTCTTCCAACAATAATAACAGGAATCGGCTTTGGCACTCTTGGTATGGCGATTCTTGCAATATCGGGTAATGCACTGGTATTTATTATCGGCTGTGTGGTCTTCACTCTTGGAGAGATGACTGCACACCCTAAGTTCAATTCATATATTGGTCTTATAGCACCCGAAGATAAAAAGGCTCTTTATATGGGATACTCCTTTTTCTGCAGTGTAATAGGAAGCTGTGTAGGGGGATTTATTGGAGCACCGCTCTATACTCATTTTGTGGACAACATGAACAAGCCATCTTATCTATGGCTCACTTGCTGCTGCTTTGGTATTTTCAGTATGGTCGGGTTAACTCTATATAACCACTTTATTATTAAAAAGAGATAGTTTCTCACATATCATTCCTGCAATGCATGCAGATAATTTTTTATGCCAGTGGCTTACACTGGAGAAGCATACTATTGGGAGAGTCCATTCCAGCATCGCAATGTAATAAGGGAGAATATTGCTGTCGCCATAGACAGATGCCGAGGCATAACTTCTCATCTTAGATGTCAATGCCATATTCCGCCTCATTACCTCCTGCCCGGCTCCCTGCCATTGTATCATAGGAAGTTGCCCAAGTATGGTTGTCTCATAGATTTTAGATGCAAATAAGACCATATCTAAGAACTCTTCCTCATTTGTAACAGGAGCTGACTCTACCATAAATATGGCTTCCATACGAGCAAAGTCGGAAACAACAGAGCGTGGCCTTGTCTCTGAAAAATCTATTAGATACACATTCATATCTTTGTCCAGCAATATATTCTGCATATTGAGGTCACCGTGGCAGACAGAAATAAAGTAGTCGGTTGCATCTCTCTCTCTCTTTGGATATTCGTGTTTCAAAAACCAGTAAGGATTCAGAATCTTCCTGCCAGTTCCCTCAAACGCGAAATATTCTTCATCTGCAGATATTGACAGCTCTTCTTCAGCAATTTCGCAGAGCCGTGGGAAAAATGTCGAAAGCGGATTATGATCCTTGTAAGGATATATCTTCTCTTTGACAGGTTGTCCATACCAAGGTTTCAATATTTCCAGGAATATCTTGTCAAAAAGTGGCTCGAGCTTCTCTACAGGCCAGGTATTGTAATAGTGGGTCAACCACTCCAGTTTTGTGTTTTCACCCCCAATCCCAACAAAATTGTAACGCAGGGCTCCTGTATCGCAAAAGAAGGAGGTTCCAAGAACCATTGCGCTGTTGTTCATTATATAGGGAAGAGAAAATTCCTGACAACGTGATGCTTCCCTGGAAATCATATCTCTATTGGCTATCTTCAGCACTGTCGGCCTTAGCTTTCTTCCGTGATGATCAAATGAGTCAACCTGATATGTCTGGGCAGAGTATCCGCCATGCAGTTTCTTTACTATCACTCTTACTGAATCTTTATAAAGCCTTCGGGTAAGAAGGTATTGGTATGGTTCAAAAACCAAATCGCAGTCAGTTTCCACCCTTATCTGCCTTCCTTCTGCATCTGTCCATTTGTCTGTATGACATAGCCATATTACTGGAGAGTGGACATCTGCAGATATATCTATTGGCTCTACACTTTCAATATTCTGTATAGTCAAATTACGTTTGCAGAAATCAAGAAGTGACTCATCTGACAGAAGATCAGACATCTGGCTTACTATAAATCTAGCACCTATAATTCTGCTTGCATCTCCTAAAAGTTGAAGGGAAATGGATGGTAATTCACGGTTGAAATCGGCAACAATGGCTGCAAGGAAATGATCCGGGTCATTCTGTTGTGCAATTTGGGTAACTTCATCGATCAACTTCTCAAAACTTACTATTTGTGGAGTTATAAGCGTTATCCTACATTTGGGTTTTCCCGAGAATGACAGAGCTTGGTTTACAAATATTACACCATTAGCCGGATCCTTTACTACACGGAAATCTGATGCCTTATCTTCATTAAATGGTATGAATCCTGCGCAGTTTCCAAGAGTTATGAATAGCCCGGAATTTTCCGGATCTTCTGTTAGACTTTCTGCAGGAGAGCCAACTCCGGCAGATATTACAAGCTCATTATATCCAGCCAGGTCCTTCTTGTGCCACATCAAAGCCTCCTGAATGCTGTTGTCTATCTGATCTATCTGAAAATGGCTGTCATCGATTTTTACATCCGAACTGTGGTTGGCTATGTTTCTGCGCCTTAAAATTTCTAAACGGGCACTTTCTGTGTCTTTGAAAATATTAAATATACTATCCAGGCCGGCGATTTCAAGAATTTGAAACACCTCAGAGGGTGTGTGTGAAAGCATTAGAGCACCTCCCTTTGCACTAAGCTTTTTTGTTGTACCTAGCAGCAGACGGATACCGCTGCTTGAGAGGTAGTTACACTTGGAGAAATCAAGAATTATATAATCTTCCCGGTCCGACTGGAATTGCAATACTGTATTGAAGCTATCGCTGTTGAGGGTATCCAGGCGACCCTCGGGAATCAGGCAGGTAACCGATTCCATGTTTATTACATCAACATTAAACATGATGCTCAAGTATTTTATAAGGGAAGATACAAAATTTATAGAAATAATTGATTCTTTTTTGTGCAATTAAAAAAATGTATACATTTGCAAACCGAACGGTCGGTATTTTTTTGAATTATTATGTCAGACACTAAGGATTACATTTTAATTTCTGCTTACGATATGTTTCTGAGAAACAACTATGAAGCAGTTACAATGAGCAAGATAAGCGAAGCCACCAAGCTTACGAAGGGTGCCATATACCATCATTTTGAAAGCAAAGAGGAACTTTTCAGGGCTGTGGTGAATAAATATCTACTGGACAACAAGGATCAGTATCTGCCGGATAACATTACTCTAAAAGGTTTTATTCAACACACACTCGATGAGGCTAGTAAGAAGATCACCATCAAGCAGTCACTTCATTCTCCGCAATTGGGTTCTTCGCCTGTTCATAACCTCTCTTTTCTGGTTGATGCACTTAAGTACTATCCGGGTTTTGCGAAAATAGGGAGAGGTTTTTATATGGAAAGTATAAGGAACTGGGAAATTGTCCTCGAAAGAGCCAAGGATTCCGGAGAAATCAGAAAGGATGTTGATGTGAAGGCCTCTGCTTTGAATTTCCTTGCAGTTTTTTTCAGCATAGGAGCCAACGTCATTATGAATGATTCTGTCGGCATTGCATACAAGAAGCTGAAAAAACAGTTGGAGGAGATGTACAAGCTAGTGGCGTTGCCGTAATCAAACATCCATTAAACCGTTTTTTTTTACAACATAACATACCGAACGGTCGGTATGAAACACCTATCAATTTACCATCAAGAGTTAATTACAATTTTATATGAGAGGGAAACTTATTTTTTTATTTACATTATGCTTTGGTCTGTTATCTCAAAGTGCGATCGGACAGACAGAATTGGGAAGCCTAATCAATTATGCTCTTGAACACAGCCGGGAAATTCGGAAGTCAGAGCTTCAGGTTCAGGAGGCCGGATATATCCACAAAGAATCACGAGGGCATGGATTACCGCAGATTGAGGGCTCTGGAAGTTATAGCCAAATGATGATTGGGAAAATCAATATTCCTTCATCAGTCTATAAAATGATTCCGGAAGAATACGCTCCAATATTGGATCAACTGACTAATATAGACAAGATCCATATGGCAAGTGCGGGAGTTCAGATCACTCAATTAATATATAGCCAGTCTTATTGGCTCGGATTACAAGCTACAAAAAAGACACAGGAGCTATATTCCATTCTGAAGAATAAAAATGAAGAGGAGGTCATTGAAGAGGTGGCAAATGGCTACTACCAGGCAGGATCACTTATGCTTCAGCAACAGACAGTGTTGAAATCACTCAGGAACCTTAAAAAAATCTACGATATAGCTAAACTTAACTACGAAAATGATTTGATAAAGGAGACAGATGTCAACAGGCTTAAGGTTGCTATAACAAATCTTGAAGTAACAGAAAAAACCATCAGAAATGCAATCAGCACACAATTGAATTACCTTAAAGCGTTAGCAGGAATGTCTTGTGACTCAACAATTGAGGTCAATCCCTCTACTTTTATAAACTCATTTGAAAATAAGTCTTTTGTGTATGAGTTTGAGATAGATCGTATCCCTGCATATCAGGCCTTGGTCAAACAAGCAGAATTATATGGCCAGCAGACAAAGCTCTCCAGGGCAAAATACTATCCTACACTTGCCGCTTTTGGGAAAATGAACTATTCATCCTACAATACAAAATTTAATTTTGGCTCATGGAAAAACATGACGACAATCGGGTTGAGCCTATCTGTTCCAATATTCAATTCCGGTGTGACAAGTGCGCAAGTCAAACAGTCCATTCTCAAACAGAGGCAATTGGATGAGGATATCTCTCAAACAAGAGACCTACTAAAGGTTGACTATCAAAACTCCTTTTCGGAGAATCAGACAGCCAGAGACCTTTTGGTTGTACAGAGAGATAATAAAGAGCTTGCCCAAAAAGTATACAGTCAGACAGTACTTCAATATAAGGAAGGAATGGCTTCACTTGCAGATTTGCTGAATGTAAATTCAGAATTCTTACAGGCAGACAATTCTTACAATCAGCAAATATTAAAATGTAAGACATCAGAGATAAAAATGCTTAAGTCAACAGGAAACTTAAAACTACTTGCAACAACAAAAAATAACTAAATTAATAATCTGTCAAATGAAAATTACTAGAAATCAGATAATCACGATAAGTATAGTGCTCGTTGCCACCATATTGATTGGAGTTAAATTGAAAGCCAATAAGAACGAATTAAAGGAAGAGGTGTCAATAAGTCAACGGAAGGTAGATAAAATCCCAGTCTCCATTGATACTGTAAGCATGGGAATTTTGTCAGAGAATGTTACCGCTACCGGCACTTTGGAGGCATCCGCAGTTCTGACGGTGGTCTCAGAGACTCAAGGCAAAATTATGAAGGTATATAAAAAGAAGGGCGATTATGTCTCGGCCGGAAGTGTTATAGCAAAGGTTGATGATGAAGTGATAGCTGCAAATGTTCTTACAGCAGAGGCAAATTATGCTCAAAACCAAAAAGATGTTGAACGTTTTACACGACTCGCGGCAGAAAATGCGATAGCTGGGAGGGATCTTGAACAGGCCTCGATAGGATTGAAAAAAGCCAAGGCAGACCTTATAACTGCCAGAAAAGCATTAAACAATACTAGTATCAAAGCTCCAATTTCCGGTTATATCAACAGCGATAATATTACTGTAGGGCAATTCCTTGCCGGGGGTACTCCTGTTTGCGAAATTGTAAACAACAACAGCCTGAAGCTTAATATCAAAGTCTCTGAGAAGGAGGTTTATAAAATCAAGAAGGGAGAGATTGTCAATATCAGCCTGGGTGCATTTCCTGGAGAGAAGTTCTCCGGCAGGATTGGATCGATAGCAGAAAAGGCAGATGCCGGCATGAAGTTCAATGTAGAAGTCATACTTGCCAATTCGGCAAAAAGGCATCTCAAGTGTGGGCTGTATGCTGAGGTTGAGCTCCCTGTAAAAAACGATTCAAAACTGATAATAAAGAAAGAGTGTATTGTCGGAAGTATGGAGAACCCGGTTGTCTATGTGGCAGAAAATGGCAAAGCTGTAAAGAGGACATTAGTAATAGGCCAAAGCAACGATAAGCTGGTTGAGGTGCTCAACGGACTGTCTGCTAAAGAAAAGGTCATTACCAGCGGGCAATTGAATTTAAAGGATGGAGACAATATTAATATTATCAAATAATGAAAATAACTGAATTATCTATAAAAAGGTCTACCATTCCTGTAGTCATATTTGTCATACTTGCATTGGCAGGAATATTCTGTTATTCTCTTTTGAATAAGGAACTTACTCCGAGCATGGAGGTTCCCATGAATGTAGTTATGACGGTATATCCAGGTGCTGCTCCAGCAGAAGTTGAAAGCTCTGTCACCAAAAAGATAGAAGATGCACTTTCTGCATTAGAGGGTATTGATAAGATGAATTCCTACTCTTTTGAAGGGGTGTCGGTTGTAATGATCCAATACAAGGATGATATTGACGCCGATCTTTCGCTTCAAGAATGTGAAAGAAAGGTAAATGCCATAAGGGATAACCTTCCTGAAAATATTCACGAACCACAGTTTGTGAAGTTTGATATCAATATGCTTCCGGTTATGAGCATTGCAGCCAGTTCCAATATTCCTGAGAAGGAGTTTTATGATGTGATTGATAAAGAAATTGCGCCTCAATTAGCTCAAATAAAAGGAGTTGCCAAAGTAGAGATAATAGGTGGCAACCAGAGGGAAATCGAGATCAAGGCCAATGCTCAGAAACTGGAGCAGTATGGAATATCATTGCTACAGGTCAAACAGATGATAGCTGCTTCCAATGTGGATTTTCCTACAGGAAAGATAAAAGACGACAATACAAAATATATCGTAAGGCTATCAGGTAAGTTTACTGACCTGGACCAAGTAAGGAATTTAATAGTAGGTGCTTCCCGTGATGGCTCTGTCATTAAGTTAAGTGATGTTGCTTCGGTGGTTGATGGTACCAAAAAGGCGACTAAACTAGCGCGATTCAATGGAAATCCGGTTATTGGGTTAAGTATCCAAAAACAGACAGAGGGTAATGCCGTTGAGATAAGCAAGGAGGTAAAAAAACAATTTGCGGCATTTGAAAAGACTTACAATGCAGATAAACTTAAGTTTGTCATTACCAGTGATACTTCTGAGTTTACGCAGGAGGCAATAGATGGTGTAATGTTCGACCTGGTATTTGCGATAATACTGGTATCTGTTACCATGCTCCTTTTCCTGCACACATTCCGTAACCTTGCTTTTATATTCATATCAATTCCCACGTCCATAGTTTCCACATTTACATTCTGCTACTTGTTCGGATTTTCGCTCAACCTTCTGACACTGCTGGCTCTTTCCATAGTTGTGGGTGTCATTGTGGATGATGCAATTGTAGTGTTGGAAAATATTTACAGGCATCTGGAAATGGGGAAAACCAGGAGGCAGGCATCATTGGATGCTGTAAAGGAGATTGGTCTTACTGTAACCTCAATCACAATTGTGCTGATAGCCGTGTTCCTTCCTATTGGAATGACCTCTGGTGTAACAGGTCAGATATTGCGTTCATTCTCAATGGTGATAGTTATTTCCATACTCATAAGCCTTTTGGTCTCATTCACCTTGGTTCCACTTCTTACATCACGTTTTGGCAAGCTTAAGGTGTTTGACAGGAAGATGCCATTTGACCGCTTTCTGCTAGGTTTTGAAAATGTAATTACAAAGCTAAAGGCTGCTTTCATGTCTGCACTCAACTGGACTTTGGATCACAAATTAATTACTATTGTATCGGTTATAATACTTTTTTTCAGTTCATTCCTATTAGTTTCAAAAGGCTTTATCCAGACAGAATTCATGGATGCCGGAGATCGTGGCGAGTTCATGATAGCTATGGAACTTGACAGGGCGACACCACTGGAGAAGACCAATGGTGCGTGTCTGGCCATAGAGAAGAAAATACTCCAATATCCGGAGGTAACACAGGTATTCACAAAGGTCGGTACTAAAGGAGGAAGCATGTCTATAAGTGAGACCCCTTATGGAGCTGAATTTTCTATCAAACTGGTTCCTAAGGATAAAAGGAAAATGAGTGCAAAAATATTTGCAAAAAAGCTCCAATACGATTTGAAATCGGAATTTCCTGGGCCAAAGTTCAAGGTAGAAGAGGTGAGTGTCTTAGGAACGACTTCAACTCCAATACAGATCTATGTACGAGGGAATGATTTTGAGAAGGTCAAAGAGTACAGTAAAGTGGTTTTAAGAGAAATCAAAGGTGTTGAAGGAACCACCGATGTAGAATCATCGCTTGAAAATGGAGATAAGGAGATGGTAGTCAAATTCGACAGGGAGAAGCTCTCAAAGCTGGGTCTTACTATTGGTGAGATTGGTGCCCAAATGTATATATCATATGAAGGCAACCGAGATTTGAAATATAGTGAAGGTGGAAACGAGTATGATCTCTATCTTTCTTTGGATGAGTTTGACCGAAAGAGTAAGTCTGATATTGAAAATATATCTTTTATAAATCGGGCCGGCCAGACCATAACACTTTCACAAGTGGCAACCATTTCAGAAAGTGAAAGCCCATCTTTGCTTACCAGATACAATAAGCTGCCATCGGTAATGATAAGCGGAAACCTTGTCGGAAAAACCATTGGTACTGTTGGTGCTGAAATTCAATCAAAACTTGCGGCTATTGACAAGCCTGCCGGAGTAGATGTGGTTTATGCAGGTGATATGGAGCAGCAAGGGAAATCATTCACCAATCTGTTGATAGCCCTTCTTGCCTCTGTGTTGTTCATGTATCTTATCATGGTTGTCCTTTATGATAGTTATGTGTATCCAATGGTGGTGATGTTGTCTTTGCCTCTTTCCATAATCGGTGCTCTTCTTGCTCTTGCTTTGGCGGGAAATAGCCTGAGCTTGTTCTCAATAATGGGTATTATTATGCTTATGGGTCTGGTGGCCAAGAATGCTATTCTTGTGGTTGACTTTGCGAATAAGCAGCAGCAGGAGGGTCATGGTGTGATAGAGGCAATAACAGAGGCAACCTCTGTCAGGTTCAGGCCTATTTTAATGACCAATCTTGCTCTTATCGTCGGGCTTTTGCCAATTGCCCTTGCCTCAGGTGCTGGTGCAGAGTGGAAGAACGGTCTTGGCTGGGTGCTTGTCGGAGGTTTGTCCAGCTCCATGTTTCTATCCCTTCTCGTTGTCCCTGTAATATATGTGTTGTTTGATAAAATTGTCAAAAAACGTTAAATAATTGGAGTGCCACTCCAAAATGTAATTAACAGATCTGTAGATATTTATGGATGCATGCCATAAATGACAGATTGTCAAAAGTTTACACTTTGGAGTGGCACTCCAATTATTAAATCTGTAAAAAATATAGCAATGAAAACGGAAATTTATATAAATCCAGGATTTTCGGATCTTAAGATATTTGTGAGCCAGATACCGGAACTATATGACAATATAGGTGATGCAATTCACAGGAAACGGAACGAAGTGCGTCTGGTAAATGTAAAAGGCCAACCGTATGTAATTAAGTATTACAAGAAGATCACGTTTTTCAACAGGCTTGCCTATTCCTTTATACGAAAATCAAAGGCACGCCGAGCCTATGAGCACTCTGCTTACCTGCTCAAAAATCAGATAACTACTCCTGAACCTGTTGCCTATATCAACAGTTACAAGTTCGGGATACTTCATAAAAGTTATTATATATGCAGGTACACCAGTTATAAACCTTTCAAAGAACTACTTTCAATGCCGGTCTCCGAATCCAGACCGGCTTTGGAAGCTTTTGCCCGCTTTTCTTATTTGCTGCACAAATCTGGCGTTTACCACGGCGATTACAGTACCAGCAACGTCCTTTTCCAACTATCAGGCAATCATTATGATTTCTCTCTTATAGATAATAATCGTATGAAAGTGGGACACTATAGCTACAAAAAAGGGATGAGGAGTATGAAGCGTCTTGAAATACCGCTTGAATGTATGGGAATCATTGCGGAGGAGTATGCTGCAGTTTCGGAGATCAAGGGTATCAAAATACTTTATGATATGACTTTATACAGGCTTGCAAGTCAAAAGCTTCACGCTATTAAACGAGATATTAAATTGGGGCTCTTCTCTAAAATTGTTACCCCAAAATTGTGACTCTGAGAGCTCCTTGATAGCCATATATTGCAAAAGGGGCGTCTTCGTAGGTGTAGCTTGGAAACTTCTGTTGAAGTATCCGGATAAGCTCATCTCGAAGAGTTCCTGCCCCATGCACAAAATCAATCCTCTTACCTTTGCTGAATCGGCAGGCTTGCAAGGTGTGCTCGAAAAGATCTAATTGATATGCCAAAGAGTCAGCAGAGGAGAAACTAAGATATTCCTTTGCAATCTTCTCTATATGCAGGTCGCCACAATTATAATTTCAATAATTATAATTCTAAATAAAAATATTCTTAGGGTTACGTTGTAAATAATTATTTTTGTAAGGATACAAAATTCTGAATTATATTTATTAATTGGCAAATATGGAAACACCGGTAATAATTTTGGATAAAGATGATAAGGTATGTGCAGACTCCTATGAGCCACCGACAATAGAGGTGCTGGAAATCACCTTGGAAAAAGGCTTTGCCGATTCGGCACCAGAATGGGAAGAGGGAACGTGGTAACTAATAATTATAATAAATTACACAGATTACAGTAATATTATATCAACAACAAGTGGATTAAATATACATTGCATTAAGTAGACTTTTTTATTATAATCCACCAATTTATAGTAAATTCATACGGTAATTTTTATCGATGAAATTATTATGAAAGGGAAAGGGTTGACATACAAGCTTGTCCTGTATATATTTACAGGCATTGCCGTAATATTTTTTCTTGCATTTGCCTATAATTACAGGATTTCCAGAAAGATAGTTCATAAAAACCTGGTGGAAAGTGCAGAGCAGCTTACCTCAGCAACAGTCCTGAAGGTAGAGAAGGTGCTGAGCTCTATCCAGAAAGTCCCACTTAACTTTTCCAAGATAATTGAATCCTCTGATTATTCAGAAGAGGAGCTATACAAAATACTCAGGCAAGTTGTTGCAAACAATCCGGAAATCTATGGAGCAGCACTTGCTTTTGAACCCTATTATTATAAACCGGACAAAAAATATTTCTCGCCATACTATTACCGTACATCCAATGGTGTTGAATTTAAATATATCGGGGATGACCGTTATGACTATTTCGACATGGATTGGTTCAAGGTCCCAAAAGAACTTGGCAAGGCAGTGTGGAGCGAACCCTATTTTGACGAAGGAGCGGGAGATGCAATCATGTCTACCTATTCTGTTCCGATTTACAAAAATGAGAACGGTAAGAAAAGATTCATAGGAGTGCTGACCGCTGACATCTCCCTAAACTGGCTTCAGGATTACATGGATTCAGTTAAAGTTTGCAAGAGTGGATACGGTTATATCATCTCTTCGAGAGGGACAATGATTTCCCACCCCAATAAAGAGCTGATAATGAAGCAAACCATTTTTTCTATTGCAGATTCGCAGAAATCCCCAAAGCTGAGGGAAGTTGGAGAGAACATGATTCATGGAAAATCAAGCTTTGCCGAGTTTGAATACCGTAATGTCCACACCGGGAAGCTCAGCTGGCTCGCATATGCTCCTATTCCAATAAACAATTGGTCTGTCGGGATTGTGTTTCCAGTTGATGAGTTTATGGCAGATATCAATAATCTTGTAATAAACCTCAGTATTTTCTGTATAGTCGGGCTTTTTATTCTTTTGTTTGTAATTGTGCTCATCTCCAAATCAATAACCAGACCTTTAAGGTCCCTGACAGCAGCGGCTGAGAATTTTGCCAAAGGCGATTTTAATGTCAAATTACCGGATATTAAATCTGGGGATGAGATAGGTAAACTGAACGATTCGTTCATATATATGCAAAATGCGTTGGCCGCAACTATCGCACAGTTGGAGGAGTATAACAGGACATTGGAGCAGAAAGTGGATGAGAGGACTTCCGAGTTGCAGGATAAAAATAAGGCTTTGGATACTGCATTCAGCAATGTGAAGATATTGAATCAGATAGGTAAGAAAATAACATCAACCCTAGATCTGGAGCTTATTCAGGACATTGTATATGAGAATGTTAATGCTCTGATGGATGCGACCTCTTTCCTTATAATGATTCACAATGAGAAGGAAAATAAACTGGAGTGCAAACTCTCAATGGAAAAAGGAGAAAAGCTGGGGCTGTTCGAAATTTCTCTGGAAGACAAGAATCGTTTTGCAGTATGGTGTGTGGATAATGCCGCACCTGTCTTCATGAATGATGTTGACAACGAGTGGATGAAATATGTCTCTTTCCGTGCCAAACCTAAAGCCGGCGAGACAGTGTCGTCTTTGATATATCTGCCGTTGATGATAGAGGAGAGGATTGCCGGAGTGATATCTGTCCAGAGTTTCAAGAAGAATGCCTACACGCAGTATCAGCTCGACATGCTTGCAAATCTTGGCAACTATGTCGCAATAGCATTCGAAAATGCACTTTCCTATGACAAGATAAATAAAGCCAATAACGAGCTGAAGGCTGCGCAGGCGCAGTTGGTACAGGCAGAGAAGATGGCTTCCCTCGGCCAGCTTACGGCAGGAATTGCACATGAGATAAAGAATCCTCTCAATTTTGTAAACAACTTTGCGGAGTTGACTGTTGATCTGGCCAAAGAGCTCACCGAGGAGGTTGCGAATCTGGGAGAGAAACTTTCATCTAAGGAGAGCGAATATTTACAGGAGATAATTAGCGATATCAGCTCCAACGCTCATAAAATAAATGAACACGGCAAACGTGCCGACAGCATTGTCAAAGGTATGTTGCTGCATTCCCGAGGCAAATCGGGTGAAAAGCAACCTACTGATGTGAACTCGGTACTTGCAGAATATGTAAATCTGGGATATCACGGTATGAGGGCGCAGGACAATACGTTCAATCTGAAAATCGAAGCCGACTATGATGATACCATAGGGATGATAAATGTCGTTCCTCAAAACCTTAGCAGGGTATTTCTGAATATAATTAACAATGCCTGCTACTCTACAAACCAAAAGAAAAAAGAGTTGAAGGATGCCTATTTTCCAATTCTCAAGGTTCAGACGAAGAACCTTGGAGACAAAGTTGAGATCCGTATACGCGATAATGGTACAGGTATACCCCAGGAGATCCTGGACAAGATCTTCAATCCATTTTTTACAACCAAACCTGCCGGACAGGGAACCGGCCTCGGCCTCTCTCTGAGTTTCGACATTATTGTGCAGGAACATAATGGAGAGATGAAAGTTGACTCAAAAGAGGGCGAGTATGCCGAATTTGTGATAATAATTCCTAAATAACATAATAAAATATGGATACTGAATACAGAACAAAAATTATGGTGGTTGACGATGAGGTTGACCTTGAGCCGTTAATCAGACAGAAGTTCCGCCGCCAGATCAGAAATGAGGAGTATGATTTTGTCTTTGCACATAACGGGTTGGAGGCTTTGTCAAAGTTGTTGGAATTCCCGGAGATAGGCATAATTCTTTCGGACATAAATATGCCTGAGATGGACGGCCTTACCCTACTGCTTAAATTAAAGGAGTTGAAGAACCCTTCGCTTAAGACAGTGGTTGTATCGGCCTATGGCGATATGGATAACATACGTACGGCAATGAACCGCGGGGCTTTTGACTTTCTTACCAAACCCATCAATTTTGAAGATCTGGAGATTACAATAAACAAGACTCTGGATGAACTGGAGATTCAGCGCAAATCCATGATGGAGCACGACCAGCTGGTATCTATTCAACAGGATCTTAATGTGGCCAGGGAGATTCAGCTCGGAATACTTCCAAAGGTTTTTCCTCCTTTTCCAAACCGCAAGGATTTTGACATTTTTGCCTCAATGACTGCGGCAAAAGAGGTAGGAGGTGACTTTTTCGACTTTTTTATGATAAATAACGACTCTTTGGGTTTCGTCATTGGCGATGTTTCAGGAAAGGGAATACCTGCTGCAATCTTTATGGCAGTAAGCCGTACTCTTATCCGTGCCACCGGTCTCAAGGGAATGTCTGCCGGGGATTGTCTTCAATATGTAAACAACCTGTTATGCAACGAGAGTGTCTCCTCTATGTTCGTCACCGTTTTCTATGGAATAATGGATATGAGGACGGGAGAGCTGGAATATTCAAATGCAGGACATAACCCGCCTTATCTTATTAAAAATGATGGGACTGTCCATAAGCTGGAACCTACCCGCGATATTATACTTGGCTGTTTCGAGGAAAAACAATTTTCTACAAAAAAAATACAATTAAACCCCAATGAAGGGGTTGTGCTGTATACAGACGGAGTGACAGAGGCATTGGACAAGGAAAATAAGGAATATGGGGAAGGTAGGCTGGAAAGGCTGCTCTCCTCACTGCAACCTTTGAATGTGGATAAGATCGTACAGGGGGTTGAGCAGGATATTGCAACCTACACTCATGGAGCACCTCAATCGGATGATATCACTCTTCTTGCGTTTAAGTATTTTGGATAAAGGTTAATGTCATGATAGTCAGAAGTTGGAATATTTATTTGATTGCAGCTTTATTGTCTGCAAGCTGCAGTTCGGGTTTAAAAAATATTGAGCCCGCCATGCAAAGTATTACAGAAGAGGGTTTGAAGAGCCATATTGCTGTACTTGCCTCTGATGATTTCCTTGGCAGAGCGCCATCTACATTGGGCGAGGAGAAGACAATAAATTACCTTGCAGAGCAGTTCCGCAAAATAGGACTTAAGCCGGGCAACGGAGAGAGCTATTTTCAGGAGGTCTCCCTTATGAAGATAACCCCTGAGCAACCCATGAAGCTTATAGTCTCGAAAGGAAATCAGAAAATCAGCTTTGCATATCCTGACGAATTCGCCGGAGGAACACCTCAGGTTACCGATAATGTTAAGTTTGACAATTCAGAAATGATCTTTGTGGGTTATGGGATAAATTCTCCGGAAGAGAAGTGGAACGACTATGAAGGGCTGGATGTCAAAGGAAAGACAGTTATAATGCTGATAAATGACCCTGGCTATGTAACTTCGGACTCCACTCTCTTTGAGGGAAAAGCGATGACATATGAGGGAAGGTGGACATATAAATTTGAAGAGGCTGCAAGACAAGGGGCAAAAGCTGCAATAATAATCCATGAAACAGGTGCAGCAGCATACCCGTGGAGTGTGGTTGAAAACGGCTGGAGAGATTCAAAACTATACCTGACGGACAATCTGTTGTCAAAATCTCAATTGCTTCTGCAAAGCTGGATATCAACGGAATGTGCAAAGAAACTGTTCAATTTTGCGGGGCTTGATTTCGAAAAGGTAACATCATCTGCATCAAGGCGAGGATTCAAGCCAATCAGGATGGATCTGACGGCCTCCATACAATTCAAGAATAGGGTAGAATACGTCAAGTCGAGCAATGTAGTTGCGTTATGGCCAGGCAAAGGGAAGTCCGATGAGTGTCTTATATACTCTGCTCATTGGGATCATTTTGGCATCAATCCTTCATTTAATGGAGATTCCATTTTAAATGGGGCTGTTGACAATGCCACTGGGGTGGCAGCACTGCTGGAACTTGCCGAGGCTTTCACAAAACTGCCGAGACGCCAAGGCAAGTCTATCCTTTTTCTTTCATCAACATGCGAAGAACAAGGTCTGCTTGGAAGTGAATACTATACCATGCACCCCATCTTTCCTCTTGCCAAGACTGTTGGGGTCATTAACATGGATTGTCTAAACATTCTAGGTAAGACCAAGGATATGACAATAACAGGACTTGGGAAATCGACTTTGGATAAATATGCACTGGATGTCTTGAAAAGGCATGGCAGATATGCAAGTGCAGATCCAACTCCTGAGAAGGGATGGTATTTCCGCTCAGACCATTTCAGTTTTGCCAAGGCTGGCGTTCCTGTTTTATATCCAACAAAGGGATACGACAATGTAATACATGGAAAGGGGTGGGGACTTAATCAGTGGGATAGGTGGATTATGGAAAACTATCATAAGCCATCGGATAACTATGAACCTGAAAAATGTTCCCTTGACGGTATGGTGGATGATGTAAGGGCCATTTTTGAAATGGGATATGATATGCTGTAACATTCTTACACCAATCTTGATTATTTTTATAATTTTGTCGATTGGTGTAAATAATGTTTCATGAATAAAAAAATGGCTCACGAGCAAAGCCTCCTTTTCGATTTAATCAGCTCATCCCTATGGAAAGAAAGGTACAAAGAGCCTTTATTCAATCATCCTGAAACAGATTGGAATGAATTGATCTTGCTTGCCGCAAGACAAGGAGTGCTGGGAGTCTCGTGCGATGGACTTTTGAACGAAGAACTTTCAGCTTCCGGAGTCTCTAAGGGTGTCACTCTTCGGTGGAATTTGAGTGTAATGAACATTGAGGCAAAGAATGAGAAGATGAGATTGGTGTTGAAGGAGTTAGCCTCAGTTTTCCGTGAGAATGGGATAGAGTTACTCCTGCTTAAGGGTATAGGGCTTGGCTTAAATTATCCCATACCAGACCATAGAGAGTCGGGAGATATTGATATCTATCTTTTCGGTGATTTCGAAAAAGGGAACAGGGTTATTGAAGATATGGGCATTGATGTGGATAGGACAAGTCCCAAGCACTCACTTTTCTATATCAAGGGAATTCCCGTGGAAAATCACGAATTCCTGTTAAATGTGCAAAGCAGCAAAATAGATGTCAACCTTGAGGAGCGCCTGCACGCAATACTCGAGGAACAGGGATGTGATACAATTATGGTTGATGGCATTCAGGTGAAAGTGCCAACTCCTGATTTCAATGCGATTTTCCTCACACGCCACGATATTACACATTTTCTGGCCTCCGGGTTGGTCTTGAGGCACTTCAACGATTTGGCGCTATTTTTTATAAAAAACAGAGATAGAATCAATTTTGCCGATTTTGAAAAAGTGATGAAAAGAGAGGGGCAGTACAATTTAATCTGTTCGTTTCTTGCCTTGTCTCAGAAATATCTGGGGATGCCAAAAGATATTTATCGACAAATCCCTACGGACTACCCAAAAACATCTGCGCTTGCCGATAGGGTTTTAATGGATACATTGTATGGAAGAGGTAGGTCTGTCGATAGAAAATCATTGGAAGAGATGTGGGTGGTACGAAGAAAGCTCATAAGCCTGTTGCTTTTAATAGATTATAAATGGAAATACGACTCAATTAGTAAATGGGAGTTTTACAGGGTTTTAATACAGAGGATATTTTGTAATATCACTCTTAAAATAAGGTGAGCTGAAATGTTGCAAATGTCGAGGGTAAGGATTAAATGGGTGAAGTTGCTTTTTTTTACTGTAACGGGAGCTTTTCTGGAATTGGCCGGTATTGCCATGTTCGTCCCTCTTTTACTACTTCTTCTGGAAAATAAAGGGATAGAGAAGAACTACTATTTAAACAAAATCTATATAAGTCTGGATGTTGACGGTTTTGGGTCATTTCTAATCATAATGTGTGTGGCGGTGCTAGTGTTCACAATAGTGAAGAACCTTTTGCTTCACCTTATAAGCAAATACATAAATAGGTCTCTTTTAAAAGTGTATGCCAGATGTTCGGAAAATCTTTTTGAGAATTATTTTAACCGAGGGCTGCTTTTCATCAAAGAGAACAGCCCCTCGGCACTTTCGCACAATACCAACTCAGTATGCTATTCATATGTTTTCAACGTGCTTGGCCCCGCACTGATAATGGCAGGAGATGTGCTTCTGGCATTATTCATAATTATTTCGCTGGCTTTTGTAAATATCTATATCGCAGCAATGGAGGTTCTGTTATTCCTGCCGCTGTTGCTTTTTTATAATTTAAAGATAGGAGGTAGGCTGCAGAAAACCGGAAAAGAAGATAATGAAGCCAAAAGAGGTCAATGGCGTATAACGATGGAGACATTCCGAGGGTATGCGGAGGTTGAAGTTAATGGGGCATTTCCAAAGTTGGTAAAACTTTTCCGCAAAGGGGTGACCTTTATCTCCAATTGTAAAGTGAGATCTGAGAATCTAAAAAGCATGGCTTCTAAATCTATAGAAGTTGGAGTTATAGCAATAATAGTAGGAGTTATAGCCGGATGCTATTTTATTGATAGTAAAGGTGCCGATTTCAGGATACTCATAGGTCTGTTCTCCATAGCTACCCTTAAACTCATGCCAACAGTGAGATCTGTGATTTCTCAGTATTCTTTGTTAAAATCAAACCTTTTCACATTGGATGTCATCAAAGAGTTGAATCCGGATGAGCAAGAGAAAAAGGGGCTTGAATTTACCGATGATCGATTGCCGTTTGAGGATAAAATCGAGATCAGAGATGTCAATTTCTGCTATGCCGGGAGGGATTCCATTATTCAAGATCTCTCTCTTGTCATAAACAAAGGAGAGAAAATAGGAATAAAAGGGATCTCAGGTTCGGGTAAAAGCACTCTTTTATATCTTATGCTAGGACTATACAAACCATCTTCAGGAGGAATCTACATAGACAATAAAATGCTTACCCCATTTAACAGGAAAGAGTGGTACAAACGGATTGGGTATGTTTCTCAGGATATGTTTATTATGGATGCGACCATGGCTGAAAATATTGTACTGGCAGAAAGTATGGATGAGAATAAATTGGCAAAGGCTATTGAGAGGTCATCTCTCATGGAGTTGGTTGAGAGCCTGCCGATGGGGGTTCATACCAGGATAGGGGATGGAGGATGCAAGCTTTCCGGCGGAGAAAAGCAACGAGTGGCAATTGCCAGGGCACTTTATAAAAATGCAGATGTACTCTTACTTGATGAACCTACCTCTTCGCTTGATGATAAAACTGCCAATGAGATTGCAGGAGTATTAGAGCACCCATCCTTTAAGGAGCAGAAAATGACAATAGTGATTGTCTCTCACAGAGATAGTCTGCTGAGTATTTGTGAAAGAGTGATTGATTTAGCTAAATGAATGCAAAATGAAATATTGTATAGCTGGGCAGTTGATAGAGATTTGCTCCGACATCCCCGAAAGGATAGCAAATCTTTTACAAGGATTTGGAAATTTCGTAACTTCATCGGACAGCGGTGAGGCCCTCCTGCAGTTCCGTATGCACTCCTCTCCTCTCGAGAATGACTTGCTTTTGAAATGGGAGGATTACAAGATAATCCACACATTCAATCTTGAAGACCATCTATGCAACTTTCTGAGAAACGGAAAAAGATTTCTTTTCACCATTAGTGATGAAAGTGGCAGGTGTCCTATGTATCTTACCATGGAGCTTGGGTCTTCGGTTGTAAAATGCTGCTATGACCCGGAACATTGGAAAGAGGGGCTGCCAAATCCGGACCATCTGAAATTTTCAATATGGATGGCAATGGCATTTACGGGAATACCGAGTATGCTCTCTGCTGTTCACTCTTCCGTGATAATTTCTAAAGGGAAGGCAATATTATTCCTTGGGGAGTCCGGAACCGGGAAAAGCACACATACCAGACTATGGTTGCAACATTTTCCAGATTGCAGGCTTCTCAACGATGACAGCCCTCTTTTGCTCATAGAGGGAGACAAGCCATATGTATGCGGATCGCCTTGGAGCGGAAAGGGTAGATGCTATTTAAATGAGAGGTACCCGATTGCTGCTGTAGTGCGACTGAACCAGTCTCCCTTCAACAAAATGGAGAAGCTAAGCAAAATCAGATCGATAGGGGCACTCTACCCCTCTTTTCCACCTGCCTTTCTTAAAGATGTTGATTTTCAAGATGATGTTTGCGCTATTATCTCAAAAGTGGTGTCAACAACACCTGTATATCTATTGCATTGCCTGCCCGACCGTAAGGCTGCAGAGCTTGTCCGGGACACGGTCTACTGTGCCGATTAATTTACATACTATGAAAAAGATACTTCCAAATATTACTGCACTCGGCATAATTGAAGAGAACATAAAGGAGGGAAAAAGTGTGCTTATCAAGGTCAAGGGATATAGTATGAGTCCTTTACTGCTCGATGGGATAGATGAGGTGAGACTTGTCCCTTTTATCAAAGAGGAGCTTAAGAGAGGGGATGTAATACTATTCAGATACAAAGATAGATTTGTGCTTCACAGGATTATTGAAATTAACGTAGATGAAGCAGACTGGACAATTGCCACTAAAGGAGATGCAAATAAAAGGGCAGAAGAGACAAGATTGTCAGATATTGTAGCTCTGGCGGAGTTGCCTGAAATCGGATATCTGAAACTAATCTACCGCAGATCCAGAATTGCTTTGAGAAGGATTTTTACGGCTATGCAGGTAGATTTGGGTTGAGTTTATAATATTCTGCCAGACGCTATATGCAGCAAGTCCTATGGATATCAGCGGATTGAGGTATGTAAATGCCATCCACATTGCCAATGCAATATTTTTCTGACCAAGGCCTTGGGTTCCGACTACACTCTCTTTATAGTGAACTCCTATCTTGTGACCGCCAATAAACTGCATAAGACACGCTACTAAAGAAATTGCGGCCAGACCTATCTCTGTCGAAATCATCTCTTTCGGTTGTGATAAGACAAATGTAGTAGCCTTTCCCATAACCAATACTAGTGTGATACTCCACAGATAGAACGATGTGCTTTGATTCCTCTGCAAAAATTCATTTGCCTTTGGTGCTAACTTGCGAAGAATAAGCACAATAATGAGAGGGAGCATGATGAGCGGCAGTATCTGTCTTGCAATCATCCATGAAGAGGTTAAGAAAGAGATACCTTGTGCACCTCCTACATAAGTCAACAGAAATGGGGCAAACAGTGCAATCGACAGATAGCACAATAGTGTATATGAAACCAAAGAGGTAATGTTTCCGCCAAGCATGGCTGCGATGACTGGTGCGGATGTTGCCACGGGACACAGGACACATATGAATGCCTGTTCTGCGAAGAGGGGATTCCAACTGTAAATTGTAAGGTAAAGCAGCAAAGAACCAATGATTTGCAGGGCGACCATAATAATGGGCATTTGTGTAATTCTCAAATCACGGAACGAAATGTTGCTGTAAGTTACTAAAAGCATCACACCGATAAAATATGGAATAGCCTTGTTTGCGGTGATTATCAACTCGGGTATAAGAGACCCGGCAATTATGCCGGTTACCAAGGCAACAGGCATAACAACGCTTTTTATTTTCTGGGAAACTATCATATCAAAAAAACATAAATATAAAGGAGTGCTTGAAGTGCAATGACATTTTTTTTATTGCTCGTTTCTTTTGCGATTTTACTGCATCTTCACTCAAATTCAGCATGGATGCAATTTCGGGATTTTTGTAGCCTTTTAGTGAAAGTTTTATTATCAGGGAATTGCTGGGGGGTAGCTTTGTAATTGCCTTTAATATCAGGTTGCTTGCTTCTGCATCTAATATATCATTAAAAAAATCTATTGAAGACTCGACATTATCATCAAAGATATCTTTTAAATCTATTTTCTGATTTTTCTTCAAGTAATTAAGAGCTGCATGTTTTATCATACCGAACATATATAGCTTGACATCTTCAATATGGTCAAGATCGTTGACTCTGTCCCATAGTTTGACAAAGCAATCCTGGATTATGTCTTCTATTACGGAATAATCCTTTAAATACTTTTTGGCAAAAGAGTAGAATAAAATGCTATTTGTCAGTACAAAGTCTTCAAAATTATTTTTGCTCAGCCTCTCCATAGGCGCGCAAAGATAGTATTTTAAAATATTTAATAATAAGTGACACTTTTTTTAAATGAAATTGTCTACTGAGAGAAATATGAAAAATTATTCCGATGGATTATAATAAAATATATGGTAAAGAGTTTGATTCTCTATTGGATATTATCGTCCAAAGCATTACTGAAGAGAGAGTCTTGTCTGGAGAGGAAAAGGCAATTCTGGATAGATGGCTGAATGAAAATGAAAAAAACAGAGAGACATATGACTCTATAAAAAAAGGGGAAAATATAAAGGAGCTCCTGGACCTTATAGAGAGCGACTTTTCCAACAGGCAGATCAGAGCGGTGATGCATAGGATTAATAGAAAAGAGATGAGAAGAAAGGTTTTACGCTTCAGCGCATATGCGTCATCGGCAGCGATTCTTATTTTAACTCTCTTTATCTGGTTCAAGAGTGACGAGAAAGTATACAGATTGGCTGATTCTAACAAGGGTAGCACGGAGTCTGTCTACATGATAACCGATGGCAACAAGAAAATCTCATTGGAAGGAGAGGTGGCAGACTTTAATGAGCTTAAAGACAGAGATGATAAAGCTGCTGTCAAGAATGAGGCAGATTCAAATAACACGGTTGTGGTTCCGAAAGGCAGGGAGTTCAATATTGTTCTTCCGGATGGGACAATGGTGTGGTTAGGGGCAAACACAAGTCTAAGCTTCCCGTCCAAATTTAAAGAGAGCTGCAGAGAGGTCTATCTGGAGGGAGAGGCATATTTCGATGTGACAAAGAATAAAAAGAAGCCATTTTTTGTCAAGACAAAAAACATTGTAACAGAGGTCTTTGGAACGGAGTTTATTGTAAATTCTTTCAAAGGCTCACAATATTGTAGTGTAGCTCTTCTGTCCGGTTCGGTTAAGGTTGCGAATAACCGGGGGGACAATGTGATTCTTAATCCTGGGCAGAAAGCTGTCAGCATAGACGACAATAATGATTTTTCCATAGAAACGGTTAATGTTGAAAACCTGAAAATGACCAGGGAGGGAATGTTCGTTTTCTGGGGTAACAAGATAAAGGATATCATTCCAATCCTGAACAATTGGTATGACTATCAGATCACATGTGATGAAAGGGTGGGCAACATGATCTTTTATATAAAAGTGAATAAGAATAGCCCTTTAAAAGAGGTTATTGAAATGCTGTCTAAGACCAATATTGTCAACTACAGCATTGATGATGAGAATAAACTAATTAAACTAACTTCCAAATAATGATTATGAAAAAAAAGGGTCTCTTATTGTTTATACTGCTGTTGGCAATATTACCAGGAACTGCGATTGCAGGGGAGTTGCAGCAAGTACGTGTAAATTATTCTGTTAAAAATGTCTCCATAGTTGATGCTATAGGAAAATTATTTGCCGGCACCACCTATTCAATTGTGTTTGCAGCAAAAGATATCGATAATAAGCAAAACGTAAGCCTGGATATTGAAAATGGTTCCATAGAAGAGATATTATCAAAAATTATAGCAAATACCGGTCTGAAGTATCAGGTTAATGGCAAGAACATAGTTATTTCAAGAGAAAACCAGCAACAACAAAATAAACCGGTAAAAAAAATTATAACAGGTAAAGTTTTAGACAAAGAGACAAAAGAGACTGTAATAGGTGCATTTATATTTATTCCCGGGTCAACAAAAGGTACTACATCTGATGTAGATGGAAACTTTTCCCTGGATATCGGGGAGTCTCCCAAGCTGAAGGTTTCATGCATAGGTTATAAACCTATCGTTAAGGATGTAAATGCCTCTGATAATTTAGTCATATATCTTGAAAGTGATATACTGGCATTGGGGGAGGTCGTTGTAAACGGGTATACCACAACAACTCTTTCCAGGGTTACAGGGTCTGTCGGAGTAGTAAGCAGTGAGCAACTCAAAGATTCACCGTTGAAGTCGATGGATATGCTTATGCAGGGCAAGATATCGGGAGTGACAGTCCAGGCTGTTTCCGGAAGGCCGGGAGAGACCGCAAAAGTCAGAATCAGAGGAACAAACACAATATCCGGAAATGCTGAGCCACTTTGGGTTGTTGATGGAGTCATGCTGCAGAAGGAGATTCCTACCATCAGCTCCGGTCAGATCAAGGCCGGAGATTTCAGTACGCTTTTTACGAACGGCATTGCAGGGATCAATCCTAGTGACATTGAGAATATTACAGTATTAAAAGATGCCTCTGCCGCTGCAATATACGGATCCAGGGCTGCAGGCGGTGTAATTGTGGTAACTACCAAGAGGGGTGCTGAGGGTAGATTAAACGTGCAATATTCCGGCAGCTTATCTGTTGTTTCAAAACCAATACGAGATGTCTCATTAATGAATTCCAAGGAAAAGATAGATTGGGAAAAAGAGCTGTGGGATAGTTTTTCAGCAGAAGGCTATAAAAAGGGAGAATATTATCCGATAATCGGTATTGTAGGAATGGTGAGAAGCGGATATGGAAAATATGCCGGGATGTCTTCTGAGGATCAGGAAAAATTGTTTACGGAGTTGTCCGGCCATACTACCAACTGGTTCAATGAATTATTCAGAACATCGGTCTCTCATAACCATTACCTCTCATTATCGGGTGGCGGGCAGAAGGTGAATTATTATATATCTATGGGATTGGGCACAAATAACGGACTGGTAAGGAATAATGTATACGACAGATGCAACCTGAGTTCAAAAATTGATATCAAGGCAACAGACAGGATAAAGTTATCGTTCAACACCTCATTGTCTTATCAACACTCAAAAGATGCGTCAGGGTCTGCAAACTTGTTCAGTTATGCATATTTTGCCAACCCATATGAAAGGCCTTATAATTCAGATGGATCTTACCGTGCGGATGAGACTTACTTCACACTAGGCCGGGCAAATGGAAACACGTCAGACGTTATACCGGACAATGGGATCAATATTTTAAGAGATCTGAATGGAACCTCCAGCGTAGCAAAAAGTTATGACATGACGCAGACAGTATCATTGTCATGGAATATTTTCGACAAATTGAAGTTTGATGGTCTTGGCTCATTATCTTATTCCAACAACAATTCGGATAATATAAATGGAAAAGAGACCTATGCCGCATTTTCAGACAGACCGTTTGAAGGTTCCTCTTTTCAGTCTCAAAGAAAATATGGGTCAATATCTCAGATGAGTGCATATAATGCCTCCTATAATTTTAGGGGACAGTTAAGTTATAGTAAGGAAATCAGCAAAGATCATTATCTGAGTAGTCTGATTGGCAGTGAAATAAGAAAAGCGTATTCAAAGAGTATTTTTGAAAAGAGATATGGTTATGACCCAATATCGGGCAACTCTTCAACGCCAACCTTTCCTTCAGGAGATTCTGGCTTGATACCATATGATTACTTGGTCAGCTACGCCGCAATCATGGATGGACTTTCCGGTCAGAATATTGAGGAGTCTGCGGTAGCATCATTCTATATTTCTGCTGATTATACCTACAAAAACCGATATACCGTAAGTGCGACCGCGAGGACGGACGGCTCAAATAATTTTGGCAGCAACCAGCAGTTTAACCCTATATGGTCTCTTGGTTTTACATGGAATGCCAAAAAAGAGAAATTCCTTAAAGAGAAGCTGAATTTTATAAATGACCTTTCATTCAGGGCAGCTACCGGTTATACAGGAAACATAAATAAGTCTGTCTATCCGCAGTTCATCATGAATTACAGTAAAGATTTCAGGAAAACAGCCGACGATTTTTACAGAATGGGGTATGTCTCTTCTGCACCTAACCCAAACCTAAGATGGGAACGCACGTTCGACTATAAGCTCGGAGTAGACATCGCTATGTTTGAAAACAGACTGAGACTTCAGTCGGAGTATTACTACAGACTCAGTTCAGATGTTGTGACTCCTGTGCGGGTGCCCAAGACAACAGGGTTTGATACGCAGAGTTATAACACCTCTAAAATTCTAAATAAAGGTTTTGAGCTTTCGGTGTCCGGAAGTCTCATACAAAAAGATGATTACTCCATTTCCGCTTCGGCTAATGTTGCATTCAACAGAAACCTGTTAAAGGAGTATCAATCCCCTACAGGATCTATCTATGGCAATCTTCATGTAAATTACCCTTTGAATTCCATTTTTACAGGAATCTCAGATGGAATTGATAAATATACAGGGGTCTATCTGTTCAAACCCAGGAAAGATGCCTCTTTTGATTCAAAAAGTGATTATGAGAATGGAGATAACTACCTTTTCTATGTAGGAACCAGCAATGCTCCTGTAACCGGCGGATACTCCTTGAACGGAAGGTATAAGAATTTCAATATAAGCATAGGAGGTATATATTCATTAGGAGCATTGGTATTAAATGAGATAAGCTCTCCGGCCTATTATGGGATTATTCAGAAAAGCTCACCCACATCGGAGAGAGTCCCTACATCACAGAATGACCTGTATAGAAATCACCTGAATGTTCTCAAGAAAAGCTCTCACTACTGGACTGAATCAAATAAGATAACTGACGGTATGCCTCGTCTGATTGATGCATTCGGACCGGATAAAGGGTACGAGACATATATGACAACGTCATCCATTATAAACAAGGGTGCCCTGATAGAGAATGTCTCCTTTTTTAAAATCAATTCAATAATGCTGTCCTATAATTTTGGAGAGAAAGTGTTGAATAGGATAAAATTACAATCACTGGGATTAAATTTTACAATCAACAACATCCTGACTGTCTCTAATTATTCAGGATTTGACCCGGAGACGCCCGGAGTAGTTTACCCTCAAAGTAAATCATATTCATTCGGATTAAACATAGGATTTTAAACAAGCAAAAATATGAGAACATACAATAAAGCTTTAACAATAGTACTTACCGTGATTTTATGCTCATGCAACTCTTATCTGGACCTGAAGCCACATGGGAAGACTATCCCAAAGACGGCAGACGAGTACTCTGCAATGATTCACCAGATGATAAATGACGTAGAGTTGGAAAAAGACTCATACATAATGAGCAATACCAATGATATCATTACCTGCGAGGCTATTTCGGATAATCTGGATGCAAACATTTATTTGGGGCAGGAGATGATTCCGTATTATGTGGGACAAAGAATCAACACTCCGTTGTACAGCAAGATATATCAGAATATACGTAATTGCAATATTGTCCTGGACGGACTTAAGAATAACGAGACAGAGCTTGGCAGAAAGGTCAAAAGTGCTTCATATGCAATAAGAGGGGTCTGCTACATGGAGCTGTTGAAGTATTACTGCAAGTCATTGGAAAATGGGGTTTTCCCGGAACACGGCATGCCTATAGTGAACCAGTTCGATATGGAAGCCCGGCCAATAAGGAGCAGCTATGCCGAGACAGTAAGGTTTATCGAGTCTGATTTTGCCAATTCATTGCAATACAAGATGGAAGACAAGCTCTTTATGTTTACTACGGATGTTGTCAAATCTTATCTGGCAAGACTATATCTCTGGACTGCTCAATGGGAAAAGGCATCTGCCATATCCGGAGAGTTACTTGGCAAATATCCCATACTGAACAGAGAAGAATATGCCCAAATGGTTCTTGGTACCAAGGCTTTCAGTAATATGATACTAAGATACAAGGCCTCTCTGCAGCAAGGTAACTACGTGTCGGACAGGGTTTATATCAGTTTGAAAAACAGGCCTGTGAGTAAAAATTTCATAACTGTCTTTGACAACGCGGATAAAGACATCCGCTATACTGAATCTATAAACAGATATAGAAATCCAATAAAGTTATTTATTGGTTCAATAAGATCTGAAGAGATGCTTCTTATTTGTGCGGAGAGCAACTATTACCTTAACAACAGAGGTGAGGCTTTAAGGTTGATGAACCTGTTACGCTCAAAAAGAATAAGTAATTACGCAAATCTGACCGAGTCAACCATCCCTGTTATTCCAAACAAATCACCGATAGTCAAGGATGCGATGGGCAATGCTCTGACTCCGCTTTCCATGCTTATTATCAACGAAAGGCGGAAGGAGTTATTTATGGAGGGAGACCGGTTTATGGAGCTTAAACGTCTGGGTTCTCCTGAGTTTTGGGTTTCAAGGAATGGGCTGGCATATACAACAAAGAAATTCATGTACACTTACCCCATCCCACCTGAAGACATTGAGCTGAACAAAGGTATTGTACAGAATGAAGGATACACAGAATTTATCAATAAATAACAGAGACCGGTATGAAGAAATATTTAGTGCTTATTATAATGGCAGTCTCACTTTTGAGTTGCGACAAAATAGATAATGAACCAAAGAGGGAACAGGGTACTATGAGCAAAGAGTATAAGTTACCTGATCCCACTAATTTGACTCCTGAGCAGAGACAGGAGTATAATCAAAGAAACGAAGAGTATCAAAATAATGTAATTAAGAATTAACGATCAAAAACTATAAAAATTTATGAAAAAAACCATTTACCTTTTGCTCCTCTCTTCAATTTTATTTGCTTGCAGCAAGGACAAGAACAATGAGATCCTACCTAAGATGACTTTTGCAGATGCCACATTCAACGTTCCTAAGGGATGTACTCAGGCAATCAGGATTCTTTTAGACAAACCGGTAGCGACAGCCACTCAGCTTAAACTCAATTTTGCGGGAACCGCAATCAAGGGCACCGATTATACTGTTGAATCGGAAACTATATCAATTAAACAAGGTGACAAAGAGGCAATTGTCAATATTACTATTCCTTATACCATTACCGAATCTAAGAAAATAGAGGTCTCTTTTGCTGCGCCAATCGTTGGTTATGAATTTGGAAGGTTTGTCAAAGCTTCTATCACCACCACATTGGATAAAACAACCATTTTCTCGTTCAGCAAGGCAAACGATGAGATTCCTGGCGATAACAACACCTTTAATGTGAACCTGTTTGACCAGCAAGGTAAAGCATTCAACGTTGTGGATGCTACAAACATCAATCTGGAGGTCAATTCATCTTCCACTGCTGTTTTAGGGACACATTTCAGATTCAAGAATAATGAAAACTTTGTAAAAATCCCCAAAGGAAAGAACATTGGAACTTTTTCGATAGAAGTCCTGAAGTATGAAGAGGGAAAAACCAGCATCGTATTGGAGTGTGGAGATAAAAATGGATACTTTGGAGGAGCCGTTCCTCAGATGACAATCACTATTCCAAAGAGAATGGGCGATAGATTAGTGGGTGAGTGGAAAGGTCTTGACTTCTATAAATTAGGAGAATTTGTAACCAGCTGGGGACTTGATGAGCAACAAAAAGCTGCCCTTCCTACATGTACATCTTCGGATATCATTAATTTCAAATCGGACAAGTCTTTTACAATAACCTCTGCCGGTAAGTTGAAAAATTATTTCCGCAATTGTACCTGGAATGTAGAAGGGTCTGACCTGATAACATTAGGAACATCATACCCTCCTGAGAAATACATAGCTCCAAGATGTAACCTCTCACAAGTAAATTACCTCTTTACATCAGCTAAAGAGAGCCTGAAGGCAGCAAAGATCAATGTTGTCATAACCTCTACATCGGAATATAAAGAGGTTCTGGTATTACAGATAAACGAGCATGGAAACGATTCAGATTTCAGCTTTATTTATAGCGACCCATTGACATTCAGATTTATAAGAAAATAATTAATGTAATATAAGATATTATCTAAGGTTCACGCCTTAGATAATATCTTTTTTATTTATATGAAAAGAATAATATTTTTTGTACTATCCCAATTCGTATTTGCAAGTATAATTGCTCAGGATAATAAGATTAACAGTAATAACTGGCACAGGATAGAGCACAATGAGGCCTACGGGATAGGTTCTCAGGATGCTATGGAGATACTTCATAAAAAGAAGATGCATTCCAAAAATATAGTCCTGGCTATAATAGACAGTGGAGCAGACACCAACAACGTATATATATCGGGGTCTTTATTAAAGAATAAAGATAAAACTTTTGCAGGATGGAATTTTTTAGGTAGCAGTGATGGGAAAAACAATCCAGCATCCATTGGAAAAGAGTCGTTCAGAGTAATGCAGAAACTTTATAACAAGTATTCAAATATTGAGAATCCCGAGAGCCTGAGCAAAACAGAGAGAGAGGAGTATGAAAAATATAAGCTTGTAAGAGGTAAGTCCAAGGTTGACTCATATCTGCAGTTTGCACAACTACTACAGACGAATTACAAGGCTTTCTCTTATCTTGATTCAGTAATCATTTCCCAAAAGATGAACAGGGATATGCCTTTCAAGGAGTTGAATAAAATAGACTACTCTATGATTCCGGATTCTATGGAGCCACTAATAGAGCAGGTTGGGTCTGAGTGCATGAAGGCTCAGTATAAAGGGCTGAAGACATGGAAAGAGGCATATGACGGTATTGCAGACGAATACAAATTGTCTGTACAAAGGTTGAAGACTCTTGGAGATGCACGGTCAAACCCAAGATACACCATAGGAGACGATCCGGAGAACTTCCAGAATCTCAGATATGGCAATTCCAACATTATGTGCGATTCTTATGAACATGGAACGGCAATGTGTTCTATAGTAAGTTCTTCACACCCGGAAGTACAAGGGATTTTTCCGGAAGCCAGAATACTTACTTTAAGGGCCACTTCGGTTGGAGATGCTTTTGACAAGGATATATATGTTTCGGTTTTATATGCTGTCGACAATGGTGCTAAAGTAATTTTAATACCAGCCTTCAAGGAGTTCTTTGATAATGCTCAGAAATTCAATGATGCACTCAATTATGCACGACAGAAAGATGTTCTTGTAGTTTTATCTGCTGGAGACAATGCCCAGGAAATAACCGAGGTTCCTTCTATGGATAATGTAATGATAGTTGGCGCATGCAATGTCGCAGGAGCTAAACTTGTCAAGTCTAATTATAGTCCTGTAAAGGTAGATGCTTTTGCCCCGGGAGAAAACATCAGCACAATAAATGGGAAGGGAGAAATAGTATCAATGTCAGGGACGGATGTCGCTTCATCAGTCACTGCAGGCCTTGTCTGCATGATAAGATCTTATTTTCCTAAACTAACTGCTGCCCAAGTAAAACAGATAATCTGCGAAAACACAAAGCAAATGCCAGATTCTCAATATAAGGCAATGAATGAAGTAGTAACATTCAAGCCTCAGGATCTATCAAGAAGTGGAGGAGTGGTTAATGCGAAACGAATTGTTGAAAAATTATTGAATTAAGATATATGATGCAGGTTTTGAGAATTATACTGTCAGGCTTGTCTGTATTGTCCGCCAGCCTTGCTTATGGACAAAGTTATGTAAACATCGAGAAAAACTCCGACGAGTTCAAGAGAGCCTATAAGTTCAGCGGAGACACAATTTCAGAGAAAATCGGGTCAATAACTCTAGACGTGAACTGGATTAAGAATGAAGACTATTCATATTATTTCATAAAAGCGGGAGGAGAGAAAAGATACTATCTGGTTGACAGCAAAAAAGGTAAAACAGTCAATATTTTTAATTTGCCGGACAGCATCGCGTGTTATATAGGAGATTTCAATAAAAAAGACAGTGATTTGCTGGAATGCAGAAAAGGAGGGAAAGACTACTACTTCTCAATTAAGCGTAAGTCATTTATGGTACGTCCTAAAGACACAACTAAGGTAAAGGGCGTATTCAGCTCATCTAAGGAATATTGGAAGAAATTTTGTACCGACAGCTCTTACTATATTTATGGCAAATCGGACAATTTATATCTATCTAAGTGCAACGAAGGCAGAGGGAAACAGATGACTCAAGATGGAGAACCATTTTTTTCTTTTACGACCTTTAAGAGCCCCGACAGGGATACAATTAATAAAAGTGTAAGAGGTGATTGGTTCAAGGACTCACATATAGCCTATTTTCTTAGACCCGACTACAGAAAAGTGACAACAATGACTGTCATAAATAGTCTTGCCCCAGTCCCTGTCGCCAAAACATACAAGTTTGAGTTGACCAATGACAAGAATGTAACTCAGTACGAACTTCTCTTGCTCTACGCAGATAGCGCGAAAACTGTAAAAGCAGATATATCTTGCTTTAAAGATCAGGAGGTGAAATTTGTGAAAAATTTCAATAGGAGTGTAGATTATGAAGCTATATACTTTACCCGCAGAAACAGAACTTGTGATACCTTGCAGTTGTGCGAACTTAACCCATATAATGCATCGGTCAGAGTTCTGATTGAAGAGATACAAAAGCCCATAGTGAACGAGTTGTTGCAAACTGTTGCAATATTGAACGGAGGTGAAGATATCATATGGTGGAGTGAGAGAGAGGGTTATGGTGCCTATTACTTGTATGACAGGAACGGGAAGTTGAAAAACAAGATCGCAGGCGGGGATTTTGTTGCCGGAGGGATTAGTTCCATAGATACTACAGCGAGAAAAATCATTTTCGAAGGATATGGTTTCTATAAAGATAGGGACCCATATCATAAATATTATTTCACTGCAGGGTTAGACGGGAAAAATTTCAAATGTCTTACACCTTCTGATGGAAGCCATGAATTGAGTTTCTCGTCGTCTAAAAAATATTTTATCGATACGTACTCTTCGGTTGACAAATTTCCAAGAAAGGAGCTTCGCACCATAAATGGATCAAAAATTCTGGAGTATCCACAATCTGACTCGACAAAATTGCTGGATTACGGTTGGGTAAAGCCAATTGCTGTCAAATTGATGGCGAAGGACGACAGTACAAAGCTTTATGGCGTTATGTATACGCCATCAGATATGAAGAATGGTCAAAAGTATCCAATTATCTGTAACATGTACCCTGGCCCGCAAACTGATTTAGTACCAAGGACCTTTTTTTATGACGATAACGACAACTCAAGTCTCTCTCAAATGGGATTCATTGTAATAAATATCGGGTTGAGAGGATCTTCTCCATACAGAGGCCCAGCATTTTACGGTTTCAGCCATGGAAATCTGAGAGATTATGCAGTTGAAGATGTCAAGTATTGTGTCGAGCAGTTAGCCGCCAAATATCAATTTATTGATATAAATAAAGTGGGCATTTATGGACACTCAGGAGGAGGGTTTCTGACAGCAACGGCAATGTTGACATATCCAGATTTTTTCAAAGTTGGGGTTTCTGTTTCTGGTAACCATGATAATAATATTTATGCAAAATTCTGGGGAGAAGTATACAATGGATATGGCCCCAAGATAGCCACTAATATGGAACTTGCTTCAAAATTGGAGGGTAAGCTATTGCTGATAACAGGAGATGTGGATGACAATGTTCATCCGGCAAACACCCTGAGAATGGTTGATGCTTTAATAAAAAACGACAAGAGGTTTGATATGTTTATAATGCCTGGATTTGATCATGGTATGTATGGCAAATATTATACAAAACTGATAAGGCACTATTTCATGCAGTACCTTAGATGATGCTTAAACAAAGAGGGCTGTCTAGAATATAGACAGCCCTCTGTTTTTATAGACATCAGTCAATTCGGAGTTCCTAATGGATATCTGTTATCAGCTCCAGAACCGGATATACAGGCTCGCTGAATCCGAATTTCCGGTAGAGCTTCTCTCCATCCTTTGTGGTGTGCAGAGAAATTTTGCTTATACCCCTTCTGCGGGCTTCAGCTATCAACTGTTTAAGGATGAGTGCAGATATGCCTTGTCTTCTTGCATTAGGTACTGTATACATATTCAGGATATCGCCTTCAAGGTAGAACGGTTGGTTGAAATCTCCCGGAATTTTCTTAATTATCATGGCACCAAAACTGAGGACTTCGTCTTGATGTAATGCCATATATGCAAAGAACCTATTTTCTTCCAATGCCTCTTTAAAATACTTGTTCAGTTCCTGGCTAAGTTTGTCTTGATATTCGAGTGATTGCTCACCCTGTAGCTCGGTAAGATAGGCCATTCTGTATTTGGTCAGAATTTCCGTCTCATTTGCCCCGACCTCCTTAATGAAGATACTGTTCAAGTCAGTTTCCATAAACTTAGCACAAACTATTGCTATTTCTTGTATTTCTCAAGTGAAGCCTTCATTTGCTCTATGCCCTTCTGATCGAAACCGGCACTTTTATCCTGGTTTGCAATAGCCTTTTCTGCGGTCTCAATTGCTGACTGGGCTGAACGTACGGCATTCTCCTTATCCTTCATCTTGAAATAGCATTCAGCCATTGTCATATTGATACTCACCTGTCCATTGGCATTATTCAACCTTGAATCACTTTTTAAAGCATTGAGGTCGTTCACAGCCATCTGGTATGCTTCTACAGGATAACCATCCTTGGAAACAATCATGTTTATGATATTGAATACTGCATTTGGGTCCTCTTTTTTCCACTCTGTACAGAATGCGATTGCTTTTTCCGGATTATATGAGATCAGTGTGTTGAATTTGAGAGCAAGAGCCCTGCCTTTAAGATTGGCAGGCAAAGTGGTTAAGGCATTGTCAATAGTAGATATAGCAGCATCATACTCTTTCTGTTCTACAGACTTGGCAACTTTATTGGACATCTCATTGAAGGCAGCCATCAAAGCAGCCTCTTCGGCCTTTTTCTTATCAAGGGAGGCCTTGTATTCATTAAGGTTGAATGTTCCGGCTATAACACCTTCGATGATTTTATCCAGCTCCATAGGGTGACCTATCCATTGGATCTTGCCCTCTTTTATCAGGAATGAAGCCGGAATAGCACCCTGACCGGCAGCTTTCATCCAGTTGTTGGCCATGAATCTGTCATTGTTGTCCATTGCTACATTGTATCCCATTTTCTCTCCCATTGACTCAACAAATTGTTTAACCTCAGGCAGAACTGAATCATATGGCTTATCTTCAGCACCTCTTTCCCATACGTTCACTCCAATAAAGGTCACTTTGCCGGCGTACTGTTTTGCAAGCTCGGAAAGGTGAGGCATAGCAGATTTGCATGGGCCGCACCAAGTTGCCCAGAATTCAACAACATAGATCATGTTGTTGTCAAAACTCTTTACAGGAGTTCCTTTGATCCAGTTGACATTAAGTTCAGGAGCTTTATCTCCCATGTTAAGTGTCGCCTGGTTTGGCTGAGCAGATAATGTACTTCCGAAAGAGGAAGCTGATAATATTGCTATAAAAGCAAAAAGTTTGTAAAAGGATTTCATAAAAATTTTTAATAAATTAATGATAATTAGACTAAAAATACTTGAATAAGTTTAGTGTAATGGGTAAAAATAAAACTGCGAATGGTTGCTCCTAATAATGTGCCAAAAATGCATGTAGAAGAGACGAAAGGCAGTTAGACTATTTCTTTTCCATCATCAACAGAATCACACTCTCAGCGACACCTGCATTTGTCAGCTCAATCAGCGCATTGGTGGAGGTGTCGAATTTACCTGGAGATGTCTTTATTTTCTGGAGAATCAGACTGGTAGGCAATTTTTTCTTGGTTAGTGAGATAATATCATTATTGGTCAGAGTATTGTCAATTTGAGATTGTTCGGCTTGTCTTGACTGATTATTACTCTTTTCGATTTCTATTGCCGCATTATCATCTACCTTCTGCATTAAAAGAGCCAGCCCTTTTGCCCGGTTGCACTCATTTATAGACTCTACGACAATACCCCCGGGACGTATTTTCTGCGAGATAATGAAGTTGTCCAACGCTTTATCATAGTCATTTTGGATAAAATACATCATGCCCAGATTGTAATATGCATGTGCCAGAATTTTATCTTTAATCTCCGGAGATTTTTTGCAGAATTCAAGGTTTCTTTCAGAAAGTTCGAATGCTTGTCTGATGTCACCGGCTTTGAGGGCTCTAAAGGCATCTTTAAGACCGCCGTCCTTATCATCCATAAAGTAAAGGTCTGTGGCTTCGTCCCATGAGAAAAACATTTTATGCACATCAGAAGCCAGATACTTGAAAGCTGTCTCCTGAACATTTATTTCGGAAGGTGTTTCAGGTTTTCCGCTGTAGGACTTATTTTCCAACATAGGTGAGTATTCCAGCACTTGTGCCGTGAATATCCTGCCGGTTGTTAAATCTGTGGTTTGTATTGAGACTTTCAAGAAAACAGTTGTTCTGGCAAGGAATGCTCTTACTATTTTGTTTGTTTTAGTTTTTGAGTCATATTTCTTCTCGTCTACATATAGATTCTCTTTCTTTTCTGTCTGACATCTCAGAATCTTGACGCTGATCATGGCAGAAGGGCCAATCAGTTTTCCTATTGAGACAGCGCTGTTCTTATCAACATATCCAGAGAGGTTTAAGTCGTGTTCTGAAAGTATTGTGCGCAGATTGTCTCTGTCAATCACTTCAACTCCATTGTTTACAAAATCACTTATCAAAACATCGATTATCTGATCAGCGTTATTTCCGGTAGCCGGGTTGAAAATAACCTTGTTGACTTTCAGACCTAATCCCGGAGGATGTACAATTTTTACCAATATCTTAGGATTGCTCAGTGCATCAAAACCTTGGGCAGCTGCACTGATAATAAAGCTTGAAAATATAAATAAGAGTAAGAGTGTTTTTTTCATAAAATAGGATTAAAAATTTTTGAAAATTGTTCGTAAATATATGTATAAATAACACACATACCTTATGTTGATATAATTTTATTCCTATTATATATATGCAATGATATTCCGGGGAAATCTAAAATAAAAGCCCTAACAGACTGACAGTCAGCTAGGGCTCTTGTTCGAATTGTACTGTTAAGGGAGATCGTTGAAATGTGCTATTTAAGTATCTCCGCTAGTTTATCCTCCAATGCTTTGCCTCTCAGATTTTTTGCAATGATTTTGCCATTTGGGTCAATAAGAACATTCTGAGGAATGGATCTAATGCCATACAATTTGGAAACTTCATTATTCCAGTACTTTAGATCAGAAACATGTGTCCATGTCAGGCCATCTTTCTGAATAGCATTCAGCCATTTCTGTTTGCCCTTCTCGTCATCCAAAGAGACACCTAGTACAGTGAATCCTTTATCTTTATATGTGTTGTAAGCCTTTACAACATTCGGGTTCTCTGCGCGGCAAGGTCCGCACCATGATGCCCAGAAGTCTACCAGTACATATTTACCTCTGAAATCTGATAATTTTACAGGTTTTCCATCAGGATCGTTTTGTGTAAAGTCGGGTGCGATTGCTCCTACTTGAGTTGCCTTCAGAATCTCCAGACTTGCAGCATACTCTTTGCCGGATGGAGTGTTCTTCACATTTGCTGATAGTGAGTTGAACAAAGGGGCTACTGTAGAATATTCAGGAATAGAACCTCCGTAAGACTTCAGGGCATCGAGGCTGATTAAGCTCTCAGGGTTAGCTTTGATGAAATCCAATGTTGCAGCTTCCTTCTCTTTGTTGATTGCTTCATATCTGATATTAAGAGGAGCTCTTACAGCCTCATCCTTCTGTTTCTCCGGTGGGAGGGCATTGTATTCATCCATGAAAGCCTTCATTTTCAAATCGGAAGGTTTCATTGCCAATTTGAACTTCTCATTGTCCTCATTAATCTTTGATCCTAAAATCTTTGAGTTTGAAAGAATATCTGCACTGACAATCTTTATTACAGCGGGCTCGATATACATATTCAACTGTTCAGATGTCTTCGAACGTATACCTGTACCCTCGTTGTTAATAACCAAAACAGCCTTTACAAGTCCATCAACAGTTCCTTTAAATTCAAATTGCCCGTTTTTTATTGAGGCTGAGTCTACGAAGTAATCCGCTGCAGTACGGTATGTCAGGTACGCTTTAGCCGGGGCATTCAGTTTGCCGATCTCTCCTTTAATTGTGTATTCTCCTTTTTGTGCCAGTAATGCGACAGGAGCCATCAGCATTATTGCTAAGATAATTTTTTTCATTTTTAGATTTGTTAAATGATTTTGGTATATATAAATATACATTTAACTATCGTTTTACCCTATTGAAACTTTGCATGAGATTTACATGAGGAAGCAAATCGTGTGAATATAGTAGTTCACTAATATGACTTTGGTATATATGAGGTTTATTTTGCAAATTCAAACTCATTGAGTAATTTTGCTCAACGCATTGAGTAAAATAATATCAATCATTGAGTAATGTATAAAAGAACACAGTATCAGACTATTGTAGACAGGCTTGCTGAGCCTAGAAAGTTTATGCAAGTGGTAATGGGTCCCAGGCAGATTGGCAAGACCACAGTTGTTAAGCAGGCACTGAAGACAATTGAGGGAGAAATTCCATTCCTTAGTTTTACTGCCGATAATGTACCTGCGACTCAAAACTCGTGGATTAGTGACTGTTGGGCAACTGCTCGGGCTCAGATGAAAGTTGAAGGCATAAATGAGTTGATATTGGTTATCGACGAGATTCAAAAGCTCAAAGGGTGGAGTGAAGTGGTAAAGAAAGAGTGGGACGATGATACTTTCAATGACATCAACCTGAAAGTGATTCTTTTGGGTTCTTCACGAGTGATGTTGCAAAAAGGTCTTGCAGATTCACTTGCCGGAAGATACGAGACAATCAAGATGAGCCATTGGAGCTACTCTGAGATGCAGGATGCATTTGGGGTATCGCTGGATGAATATATCTATTATGGTGGTTATCCGGGGGCCGTGTCGTTGATAAAAGATTCGGACAGGTGGAATCAGTATATTAAGGATTCTATCATAGATGCCACAATCAACAAGGATATTCTTTTCGATACAACCATTGCCAAGCCTGCTCTGCTCAGACAGACATTCGAACTTGGAGCAGCCTATTCGGGTCAGATTATCTCTCTTACAAAGATTGTCGGCTCGTTGCAGGATGCCGGCAATACCACTACTTTGTCAAGCTACCTGAATGCACTGAAAGATAGCGGACTGCTTGCCGGAATTCAAAAATTCTCGATAGATAACTCACGCCGCAGGGCAAGTATTCCAAAGTTTCAAGTCTTCAATAGCGCCCTGAGAAGTGTCTATTCCGGATATTCATATAATGAAGCTCTGCGTGACCCAAAAGTTTGGGGGCACTTTTTTGAGTCTGCTGTTGGATCTCATATCGTCAGCTCGGCACTGACAGGGAATTATGAGGTTTACTACTGGCGAGAGGGCGTTTTTGAAGTGGACTATGTAATCAAAAAGGATAATAAGATTGTTGCCATTGAGGTAAAGAGTAATTTCGATACAACCAATAAAGGCCTTGCCGAATTCAGAGAGCGTTTTAATCCGCACAGCTCAATTGTTGTGGGCAAAGGAGGAGTGGATGCTGCAATATTCTTGGGTACTAACCCCGCTAAACTTTTTTAATTATAATACTCGCGAATTTGCTGCATTTTTTTTAAATTTATTTGTGAATTAATTTTCACAATTCAAAATTGAGCCCATTAATTTAGTAAAGTGTTGTCTGTTAAGAAACCCCAGCCTTAACAGATTTTGCCTCATCTACTGTACCTCCTTAATCATAGCCACCATTTCATCAATTAAATTGCTATAAATGCCACTGCCAACTGCTCTGTAGCGTATAATTCCATTTTTGTCTATTACAAATTTGGCAGGAATGCTATTTACTTTGTATTTTGAAGCTACCGTATCACCTGAATCAAAGACAACATGGAAGGAGTAATTTTTTTCTTCCATAATTTTTTTCGCTCCAGACTTCATTTTATCCACAGTGGTTCCTCCGGTGTTACCTTCAAATGTATCAATGAAAAGAAAAACAATATCGGGGTTGGATTTATAATAATCTACTAATTGTTGCATGGCAGGAAAGCTTGCACGGCAAGGTCCGCACCATGTTGCCCAAAAATCTAGAATCACGGTTTTCCCTTTTAAATCAGAAAGTCTTACTGCTTTTCCATCCATATTCACTAAAGAAAAATCCGGGGCTGTTTCGTTGGTTTTCATTTCCTCCAGTTTTTTTGTAATTTCAGGATTGTCAGTTTTCTTCAACTCCGTCATATATGCGGTAAATCCATTGTCGTTACCGTTTTTCTTTACATACAGCTCTTTTAGGATTTCAACAATATTTTCATTATACTGCCCATTACTAATAATTTTCTCCATCGATTTGAGGGCTTCGTCTAATGGCAAGCATTTGGGTACAACAGCTGCAATAGTGGACATTAAATCAATTTCCATGGATTTCTCAGTAAATCCCATTTCCTGTGCCTCGGGAAAGGTAACATAATTGCGACATTCATTTAATTTTGACAGTGCATTCTTACACTCTCCGTTTTGTGAATAAATTACTGCTTGTGTTTTAGCCAGCTGAATCATCTCCCTCAGCAGATTAAACTTCATCTCCTGCTTGGTAAAATAGGCCTCGCTCTTATCGGCCGGATTGAAGCTGGCAGGGTTATTTCTAAGTATATTTAATTTTTGTCTGTAAATTGAATAGATGGTATTGCAGTAATCAAGCGCTGAACTATAGTTTTTTATCTCCACATCGGCGTTTACTAATTCCATGTATGGGAAAAATTTTTCAAAGCCACAGTTTATCTCCTTTTGAATATAATTAAGAGCCTCATCGAATGTCTTTTTATCTCCAGTCTTATATGCTGTTACGAGATAATTTTCTATTAATGTTGTTAAGAAGCCGCCTGCCATTGCTGCATTGTACCTCATGTAAAAATCCATATTTTTAAAGCTGACAATTGATGAGTCGAGAAGAATCTTCTTCTTAGTTAAATTTGTTTCGGTAATTGTCTTTTCAAATAAATTTGATGCCCTGAAATATCCTTCAATATTGTTTTGTTTAGCATATTCCTGAAAATAGGATGCTGTTCTCTTTAACCCCATCGCATAAAAAAAAGTATTGCAAGCCAGATAATCGGCATCGGTGGTTGGTTTATCTTTAAATATCCTTTCTAATTGCCTTACAACTAATTTTTTAATTTCAACAGAATCACTTTTTGGATTGTAGGTCCGATAAATATCAACGGCAATAGCAGAGCTTTTTTCAGGATAGTATTCCATCTCCTTAAGATAATATTCACGTGCCAAAGAGGGGTTTATAGATTGCCATTTATTGAAGAACGAATCAGACAAATGCTTTCCCATCCTTGCATATGCAGTGGGACATGGTTTGTTTTCCGCTGTGTAAAAAGGGACGAAATATCCGTTATTGTTATCTATCCTCCCGGATGTACAGACACCATTTCTGTCAATTTTATAATCTCCCCATGTAAAACGAAAAACAAGCCCGCAAACACTCTCTTCAGTGGTCAGTTCTCCTGCATATACATTACCGCTTTTTTTAATTACCATCTCTACAGGTTTTCCCAGATGGCTCAACACTCCGTAGAAGTCGTCATAGTTTCCCATTTTATAAATGGTACATTGCAAGGGAGCTTTTTCACCGGCAAATTCTTGCGGAGGAGTGTATGAAAATTTCACTATATCACCAGGATGTGGCTTCTCAGGTATTAATTTCAAATTACTTTGTGCATATAATCCACTTGTGATTATAACCGCAAGTATTGTAAGGTATATATTTTTCATGGATTGTTTTAAATGGGGATTTATATTTTATAAGGTTATAAAGTAGGTTTAGTAACCCGGGTTTTGTACTAATTTCTTATTGATAATAATCTCTTTGGCAGGAATAGGTAATAGTGATTTATATGATTTCCAGCCGGTTTTGTTGCTTTCCTTGCTTAACAAGGCATCGGCCCTTCCTGTACGTACTATATCGTACCAACGATGAGCCTCACACATGAATTCTACCCTGTTTTCATGTTCAAGCGCTATAAGAAGTGCAGCCTGAGTAGTGGCATTCGTATTAGCTAGTTTTCCATGTGTTTTTCTTATCAGGTTAAGGTCTGCGGCAGCACCTGTCAGATCTGGAGAGGAATTGCGGACTTTTGCTTCTGCTCTTATCAAATACATTTCGGCAAGTCTTAGTACACAGAAATCCTGTGGATCGGCATCGGCCAACTCCTGGGACATCATTCCATAAGGGTATTTCAGGGTAAATACATTCTCCTCGGCTGAATAAGTATACAATTTAGAGAACCGTTGGTCTCCGGGCTCGAATTCATTTATAGCACTCTGTGTCAAGCATCCCCAGCCGGAATACTCCCACGCATATGGCTCCGGAAACATCTGATATAACATAGGCATTCCATACATTGCATAATACCAGCAACTATTAGGCACATCTGTCATAGTTCCATCCATAGAGAAAATGATCTCTTTGCTTCTTCTCATCAATACTTTTGTAAGATCTGCTTCTAACACGTATTTACCGCTGCTTATTACTTCTGTAGCGTATGTTTCTGCATTTGTCCAATCACCCATATGTAGATAGACTCTTGCCAGCAATGCTTTAGCCACATTCTTGTTGGCACACCGTCTGGCATCCATACCGCTTATATTGGTTTCCGGTAACTTATTTATGGCATCTTTAAGGTCAGAGATAATAGAGGCATATACTTCACTCTTGGGTGAACGGGCAAGCAATTTTGACTCTGCGGGGTCAGATTTTAAAACCAATGGCACATCTCCATATAACCGGAGCAGTTCAAAGTGCATTAATGCTCTGAGAAACAGATTCTGAGCTATGTATTGATCAATCATCTGAGTTGAGAGTTTCGCTGTCGATATGGGTAAATTTTCCAGCATTACATTCGCCTCGTAAATTACCGAATAAGGGCCATTCCATAACGAGTTGAACGTTTCCGAATTGTTGACATCGTACTCGGAATTTGACATAATATCCATAGCCAATGGTGGATTTCTACTTAAATTGTCAGCTAAGGATTCTGTGTTGTAGACAATTTGTCCTACCCCATAAAAATTTGAAGCCTTGGAATATGTACCCAGCATGGCCATTTCAATGGTACTTGCAGAGCCAAACACTTTATCGGTGGTTATTTTATCCGGAGGAAGCGGTGCTTCCAGAAAGTCTTCGCAAGAAGTAGTAAATAATGATAGTACCGATACTATAGCAAAAAGCGATATGTTTTTATATATATATTTCATGATTTTCATTTTTTTAGATAATTAAAAGGAGAGTTGAACACCAAATACCCAGCTCTTTATAGGAGTGCCGCTTGAGGCACTTTGTGCCTGGGGATCTTTCCCTAAATCAACTGGGGAATAAAACAGAAGATTTTGTCCGCGTGCATATACTGAAGCTCTGCTCAAACCGACTTTTTCGACCCAGTTTGAAGGCAAAGTATAAGTAAGCGAAACATTGTTCAACCTGAACCACAGGATGTCATTATATGCGAGATTTGAAGTATTCGCATAGGTTAGTTGCATGACATTAGCATTGGAAACCATACCAGATGTTGCCCTCGGGTAAGTGGCCTGGTCGCCCGGTTTTTGCCAGTAGTTACCCAGCAATTGGGTAGGAAGGTTTCTTGCCCGGCCTGGAAGAGAAGAGAGCATGAACCAGTTAGTAACCAGTTGTTGCGCACAGGTTACTGAAAAACTAAATTCAAAACCTTTGTAAGAGAAGATATTTTCCATACCACCATAGTTTCTTGGTGAGGGAGATCCTAGTGTCACTAAATCTGCGGGGGTGGTAAGTGCGCCATCCTTATTTACATCTCTGAATTTGGCATAACCGTTAATGGTCGAAATCGAGTCGACATAAAAGTTCCTTATTATATCAAGAGGTTTTCCTATCTCATATTTGCCGGCATAGGCAGACCCTGCTAAATCGTCATATTTGTATAACGAATTTTTAGCAATGGTAAAATTGATATTGGTTCTCCATTGGAAGTTCTTGTTTTCGATATTGTTGGTTTTCAATTCAAATTCCCATCCGGTATTTTGTACAATACCATCAAAATTGTTTACAAAAGAACTAAAGCCTGTTTGTGAAGTAATCGGTTCAGATACCAGAAAATCGGTGGTTCTGTTTCTATACCAGGAAACCGAACCAGAAATCCGGCTTTTCAATAATCCAAATTCCAAAGCAGCCTCCAGCTTTTTAGTTTGTTCCCAATGTATGTCCTCGTTATATAAATATTGAGTATTCAGACCAATTGTAGTACCATAATAAACGTTGTCGGCTGAGTATAGATTTAAATACTGGTAATCAGCAATCTGGTCGTTGCCTGTTATTCCCCAGCTTGCCCTTAATTTTCCGAAACTTAAAAATGGTAAAGCCTCTTTTACAAAAGATTCATCGGAAAATACCCAGGATGCACCAATGGCACCAAAGTCTCCCCACTTGTAATTATCTCCAAACTTTGAGGAGCCATCCCTTCTGTAGGAAAGATTCAAAATGTATTTTTGATCCCAGTTATAGTTTACCCTGCCAAAGAAGGAACGGAACCGTTCATCTGCCCTTGAACTGGATTTTAATTGCACTGTGTTTGCAAAACCCCATGAGCTCATAAAATCATCTCCTGGGAAGCCTGCCAAATCCAGTGACCTATTGGAGCTGGTGCTCTTAAACCAGGTCGAGCCCACCAGTACAGAGATGTTACCATCTGATATTTTACCATTATAGGTAAGTTGAGGCTCAAAATTAAGTGAACTGTAATTCCCAAATGATGAAGAGCTGGATGGAACTGATACGAATGACGATTTCGGATTAATGGCTGTAGAAGGGATTGTTTTCTCAGACTCACTACCCTGATTGCCATAAGAGAGTGAAACTTTTGCCTTAAGCCCCTTGAAGATTAAATAGCTAAAATCTCCACTCATCAAAAAATTAGAGCTTAACGACTTAACCTTTTGAGTCATACAAGCTTCCGGATTGGCAAAATTGAAAGATGTGGATGATCCCCAGTAGTAATCGCCCTGATCTGTATACAATGGGTAATTTGGAGGAAGAAAACGAACACCTCCTACAATATTATTCGCAACCTGAGTAGGCTTTAATTTATCTACTGAGTATTGAACCGACAAAGATGATTCAAGTCTGTCGTTCATACTTACACTATTCAGATTGAGACGAGTCGAGATTCTCTCCTGGTTAGGGTCCCCGGGTTGTATGTCATACTGTTTAAGATAGCCGGTGCTGAAATAATAACTTAAACCCTTGGTTCCTCCGGACATATCCAGGTTTGCATTCGTAACAGGAGCGTTATTTCCCAATTCGTAATCTGTCCAGTCTGTATATGCATTCTCTTTCCAAGGCGAAAGATTTGTAAGGTCGGCTGCCCTGCTTTCTGTAGGAACCTTATTGTCCAGTTTAAATGCCTCCTTGCGTAATGCTATGTATTGTTCTGTATTTAATAACTTAGGCATATACGTAGCTTTGTTAAAACCTGTATACATATCCAGATTCACCCTGGTCTTGCCTAATTCAGCCTTTTTGGTAGTGATCAGAACTACACCATTTGTTGCCCTCGAACCATAAATTGCCGTAGCATCGGCATCTTTAAGAATATCGATACTGGCTATATCATTTGGATTAATGGACCCCAGGGGTGAAGTACCATGAACATAACTAGAGTAGACTGCATTGGAATTAGCAGCATTTATAATGACACCGTCAACTATGAACAAGGGTCGGGTACCGGAACCAAAAGAATTCAATCCCCTGATTATTATGTCGACTCCACTACCTACTCCCTCACTGTTATTAACTACTATTCCTGTCATTTTACCCTGCAAAGCCATAGCAAAATTAGATACTGGTTGTTTACTCAGATCTTTGGCTTTAACAGAGCTTACAGCACCTGTATTGCCACGTTTTGTGGTTGTTCCGTAGCCAATTATCTGAACTTCATCCAATACACTGGCTCCCATTTTCAGTATTACATTAACCGGGCCGTCTCCTACAGTTACCTCAGCAGTCTGATAGCCGATGAACGAAAATACCAGAATGGCTCCTTTCTTTACATTAATGACAAACTCTCCGTTATCGTTACTGACAACGCCTATAGTAGTCCCCTTTATCATTACATTTACATATTGAACCGGCCTCCCCTGTTCGTCGGTTATTCTTCCTTTTACCGGAGGTGGAGGAAGCTCCTTCATCTTTACTATCACTGTATTGTTTTCAATGACATAGGTGAGTGGCTGTCCCTCGAAGCATAGCGCGAGAGCCTCATCCATGGTTACGTTTGTAAGATCTATGTCAACAGGCTTGGCATTTTTAAGCATCTGTGAAGAGTAGATGAAATGGCTGTTGGTCTGTTTCATAATCTCTACAAACACATCCTCAAGCTGAGCGTTTTGCTGCTTAAGGGTAATCATCTGTGAGTAGCCCCTTGCCTGGACCTGCATCATGGCCACCAAAAGAAGGATAATTGTGAGTTTCATTTTTAGTAAGAATGTGGAATTTTTCATACTTTTGTGTGTTTGGTTAGTGATTCTAATTGTGTTGATTAATTGCAACTTTTATGGCACTTCCGAACTCCGGGCGGGGTCTCGCCCCACGGGACTCCGCCTTTTTTATTTCGGTGGCCAGGTTTCCTTTAACTTTTCTCTATTATCTTAATTAAAACAGACTGTTATTGTCTTTCCTTCTATTTTAAAGTGCAAAGTCTCAGTTAGTTCCATTATTCTTAGAACTTCTGAAATATTCTCAGCCCGTGAAATATTGCCTGTAAACTGCAAGATGTCGTTGGTGTTTTCATAAACGACATTCACATCGTACCAACGAGCGATTTTCTGCATCACGCTCTCAATCGGCTCATTCTTGAATATGAAGAATCCGTTTTTCCATGCAATTGCCTCTTCCAGATCTGCCTTGACAACTGTAATAGCATTGTTTATATCGAGTTGAGCCTGCTCTCCTGGTTCCAGAGTCATAACCGGACTGCTTTGTCCTCCTTCACCCTTCTTTATTACAGAAATCTCAACTTTCCCTTCCAACAGCGTGGTTTTTAGCAGCTTCTCATCGGCATAGGCCATTACATTGAAGTGTGTGCCAAGTACCTTAATCTCAGAATTCCCTGCCTTTACTATGAATGGCATTGTCTCATCTTTAGCAACCTCGAAATATGCCTCGCCCTTTATCTCTACCTTGCGTATATTCCCGGCAAATGCTACGGGGAAGCGTAGGGTAGTGGATGCATTCAGCCAGACAATTGTGCCGTCCGGAAGTGTGATGCAGTATTTTCCTCCTCGAGGAGTAGTCAAGGTATTGTATTGAACAATCTTTCCAAGAGCTGGTATTCCCGATTTGTTATTGTATGCCAGCCTTCCACTGTCCAGCTTAATAATTGTAGTGTTTCCCTGTTCCTTAATTTTTCCCTCTTTGGCATCATCCAACACCACCTTTGTCCCATCGGCCAATGTAAGTATGGCTTTGTTTCCTCCCGGTCTTATGTCGTTTTTGTACAGAGGTTTTTCAATGGGTTTGGCTATCTCAACAATCTTGTTTATCTCCTTTGCAGGATTCTCTTTATCATTATTGAAGATATACAGGGTGGCAGTTATGAATATAAGAGCAACGGCAGCAGCGGCAGCTATCCTGAAGAAAAGGCCGCTTACTTTGAATGATGGCGAATATACTTTTGCGGAAGGTTTTTTAACAATCATTTTGAAAGCTCTGTCAGCATCAGATTCTTTCATCTTATAGACCTCTTGCATATTGCCATAAAACTCATCTACCATTTCATGCTGCTCTTCATCGGATGATTCAGTCAACAATTGCATTAGTTCTGCCTCTTCATCTGCTGTCACCTTCTTCTCAAGGTATCGCTGGAACAGGTCATGCATTCTCTCAGTTTTCATATTATTTGTAATATTTTATTTCCGGTTTAAAAGAGATATAAATCCTCCTTCAATACTCTAGACAATTGGCAGAGCATTTTGAGGGGGGTAGGAGACAAAAAAAATTTTTAATTAAGAAATATTTGTGCAGCTGCAAGAATTGTCAGCTCGATTTTTTCTCCAAGAGATTTTCTAATGGAGCGAAGGGCATTTTTCATATGCTCTTTGACAGTATAAACAGAAAGGTTCATTCTTTTTGCTATCTCCTCTTGTTTAAGACCTTTGTGACGGCTAAGTATATAAACTTTTCTCTGCTGAGGAGACAGTTTCATAATTGCCTGCTCCAGAATTGCCTGATAGTCGTTGTATAATACCGTGTTCTCTGTGGAATCACTGCTAACCTCAGATTCATCGGTTATTCTTTTAAGTATAACCTTTTCGTTAGCAAGCCTTTTGAGATAGTTGCATGCTGTGTTTACAGCAATTGTTCTCAAATAAGAGTTAAAGAAATCTATCTTCTCAAGATCTGCCCGGTTATTCCAGATTTTACAGAATACCTCTTGTGTAATCTCTTCTGAAATATATTCAGAATGAGTTACATACATAGATAGGGAGTAGATTTTGTTTCTGTATTTATCAAACACGAACCTGAATGATCTGTCATCACCACAGGCTACTCTGCGTAACAGTTCTTTTTCAGATAAGGTTGAAGTTCCGGAAGGCATCAGGTTAAGTCTAAAGTTTATTATTAACAAAAATAGCCAATTGCTTTGATAAATCAGACAAATCAAAAATATTTCGTGTGTTTGGGGGGGCAAGGGAACGCACATTGTGTACCCTGTTTTAAGGTAATGTGCGGGATTTTCCGATGCCTGCCCCTGCTTTACCCACTATGCAGTTGCAGTGCTAAAAAACAACAGCGGAAACTTGCATCTGTCTATACCGGCATAATAGTTTCCGCATTTGTTTTTAAAACGCGCTTCTCCTTAAGTGGGTACCCCAAGCCTCCAGTCAAGCATCAACAAATCCCACACCTCTTCCTTTTTTGGGTATACAATGTGCGTCCCTATGTTCCCCTCTTGTACTCCAAAAAAACCGGTGTTGTCTGATTATCATTAACCTGAAACTATCTTTACAAACCTAGTACTTATTGGAAAAATTAGACAACACCGGAGCTTTGTTATTTTATAGCATTTGACTTACAGCTGTCGTTGCACTTGTTGCACTGAACGCAGTCGTAATTCGACAGCTTGGATATCTTGTTCTTCCTGTCAATTACAATGGCCTGAGTAGGACACGCCTTCTGGCAGGCACCGCAGTGAATACAGCTTGAATTGTCTATACGGCGCTGCTTTACAGAGAAAAGCGAGAAAACTCCCAGCAACACTCCGTAAGGACACATGAACCTGCAGAACGGTCTTGGGAACCAGTAACCGATTACCATCATAACAAGCAGGTATCCCCATGCGAAAAGGCCGAAGGACCACAGTAGCTTGGCCTCCATTGGCTGACCTGCAATGAAAGCCAACAGTTGATCGAACCAGCTCTTTCCTATGAAGAACGCAGCCTTGTATGGTTCAAGCTCACATGCCAGAAAATAGCTTGATTTCAATGCGAAGTATATTGTCCCGATAAGCAGTCCAATTGGGAAAATCTTTATTATCGTGTTCAGTTTCTGAGGAATCCTTAAGAACTTCTTCTTTTTCTTGAAAAGATGCTGCATTGCTCCCAGCGGACATCCCGATGTACAGAACACCCTTCCGGCAATAAGCGCCACAATGAGAGGTGACAGGAACACAACAAGCGTGACAAGCCCCACCATCCTGGGGCTGACCATTCCCATTGTCACGTTTGTTATCACTCCGACAGGACAAATACATCCTCCACGAATGATTCCGAGGTATGCGAGAGCAATTATCGATAACACGCTTAACTTCCATGAAGCCTTCCTTTTCATTACGAAGAACGCTCCTGTAATCATTATCACTATAAGTACAGCCATATCCAAGAACACCATGTACTCCGGAGTAGGATTGTACTGTTTTGGGATATAATTTTCACGGAACTCGGCGACATTCCCGTTTGGATCTATCTCCTTTACACAATTTGGGTCGGTGACCTGTTGCTGTACCTGATCCTCCTGTGCTACCGATGCGCTGTTAACGGCAGCGGCTGCCGGAGAGCTCAATGAAAGCATCGCTATAACAACTGTAAACAACTTCAATATTGATTTCATCCTTTCATCGTGTTTAAATGTATTCTCCACCATTCTCAAGGCTGTATTCTCCTTTGAAGTCATCTTCCGGACCAATGTATACCCTGTCAATAGCCTTCTGCGGGCACTTAGCTGCAATGTTGCAGCTGTTGCAAGCAAGGCAAAGGTCGGGGCGTATTATCAGGAACATAGATTTTGTGCCTTTTTCTGTGCAGTTTTTGACGCACTTTCCGCAAGCTGTGCAGAGCTTGTCATCGATTGTATAGATGAAAGAGCCGTCTGGACCCCCTGAATAATTTTCGCGTTTAACGGCATCGTACTTGCAGACCCTTATCCCTTCTGTCATTATCTTGTCCGACTCGATATTTTTGTTGCTTATGTGACCATAGCAGACCACACAATACGAACACTTCTTCTGGTCGTTCACAGCCTTCACTGCTGATGGGTTGCGGACGCATGCCGTCTCGCATGCGCCACAACCGTTACACTTCTCCGGGTCGATTGCCCATACATACCTTGTGAGCGGGCCCGCTTCCTCTGGATTTAATTGCTTGTTCACTATCCGGTAGGCAACCCCGCCTATGGCGAGTGCGCATGTTGCCCTTCCGAAATTCGCCAGAAACTTACGTCTGTCCATAACGAAAAATTATTTTATAGGAGAACATTTTATAACCCCACCTGTCATGGATGCCAGGTATACATTATCTTTAGAGTCCACGCTCATAGGGATATATTTGCAACCTTTAACCATCTCGTCAATTCCTGAGATAGCCTTAGCACCAACTTTGCTATATATTTTGATGCGGGTAGGGTCCTTTTCAACAGTAACGATGCCACCGTTTGAAAGAAAGGCCACACTTACAGGGTTGCAGCAACCATGAAAATCGTCTATTCCACTTCCGCGCTGACCGAAGGACAGTGTAGGTCTTCCGGAATAATCAAATCCGTTTACCCTGAAAGCACCAAGGTTTGCAACCAGAATCTCATTGTTGCGGATGCTGAAGTCCAGAATACCGCAGCATGTGCGCAGCTTCTCAATAGCAGAAATCTTTTCTCCGGTTTCGACATTGTAAATTGCAACCATTCTGGCTTTTGTGTCGGCAACCATTATTTTACCACCGGCAACTCTGGCTCCTGTAGCTGTGACTACACCAGCAAGTTCAACGGCTCTTACCTTGGCCCCTTTAGCATCAAAAACCAGACACTCTACCTTTACCGGGGTCTCTAACTGATACTTCCTGCCTCTCGATTCTTCGCTTTTTATCTCGGATATTGAGCCAAACACATAAATGTTCCCTGATTCATCTACAGCTATTGCACTTGGTTTTCCCTTAACCTCAGTCTTGAATTCACCTACCTTATCCCCTTTAGGGTTGATTATAGTTACAACGCCATCTTTCCTGAGCGCGCAAATGTTGTCATTGGGCAATGTCGCCAGATAGGTCATATTCTTATAACCGGCACCAGTATAGGTTTTGTCAACCGCATAGCTCATTTCGGGAGCATTGTTGGTAAATCCACCAATATCCACACTTGTTGTCTTGAGAATCTCAATTAAGTCGCGTATGCTTTTTACAACCTTTGAATCGTTGAGCTTTGGATCAAGCATGGCAAGCTCCTTTTCAAGTTCTGCTGCGCTTTTACCTCTTACAGATTGTTTAATTAGAAATGCGGCGACATAGGAGGCGGAGTTCTGCCTGATATAATCCTCCCGATATTTGTCATTTGCAGCACTTAAAGCCGTAGAACAGGTATCCATCTGTTGTTTTATCAGTGCTTTCTCTTTTTCATCCGTGGTGGCCCAATACAACTTAGAAAGGGAATCCACCTTGAACATTTTACTTATCTTTATGAATGAATCACGGAGTCCTTTACTGTATTCTTTTAGTCCCTTGTTAACTCTACCACCGGAAACATCCATCTTTAAAGAATCTGCATCGACGGTAACGGTTATTTTATCGTTTTCTGCATATACATTTATGGGATATTTAAAACCCTCAATTGTTAATGCGTAAAGAGCAGGCTCAGGAATATCACCTGTGATTGTGAATCCGCCATTTTTAACGAAAGCTGTATCAGAAATTGGCTCTTCCCCTTCTGTGTCAGGAGTCAGAATGACTTTACTGCCATCTTTAATACCTTTCAATATACCAGTAAGTTCGAATTTGCCGGTGTTTTGCTGGCATGCGGCAACAGAGACCAGAATTGCTGCCGGCAGGAACAGTTTTACTAAATATCTTAAACTCATTCTATTAATGTGTTAATATAGATTGTTTTACAGGAGAACATTTTATAACCCCACCTGTCATGGATGCCAGGTATACATTATCTTTAGAGTCCACGCTCATAGGGATATATCTGCAACCTTTAACCAACTCGTCTATTCCCGAGATAATAGTGGCACCCACTTTGCTAAATGTTTTTATACGAGTAGGGTCCTTCTCAACAGTTACAATGCCACCGTTCGAAAGGAAGGCCACACTTACAGGGTTGCAGCAACCATGGAAATCGTTAATATCTCTCCCTCGTTTTCCAAAAGAGAGTGTGAGTTTACCCGAAAAATCAAATCCATTAACCTGGAAAGCGCCCAGGTTTGCCACAAGAATCTCATTGTTGCGGATGCAGAAATCCAGTATGCCACAGCAAGTGCGGAGTTTTTCGATTGAAGATATTTTTTTTCCTGTTTTGGCATTGTAAATAACAATTATTGAGCCTTTTGTGTCGGCAACCATTATTTTATCGTCTGCTACTCTGGCTCCGGTAGCAGTTACTATATCTGCCAGTTCAACGGTTCTAACCTTTACCCCTTTAGCATCGAAAACCTGACACTCTACCTTAACAGGGGAATCTACCTGATATGTCTTGCCTCTTGATTCTACACTTTTTTTCTCAGATATAGAGCCAAATACATATATATTCTCTGATTCGTCTACAGCTATTGAATTTGGTTTCCCTTTTACCTCAGACTTGAATTCACTAACCTTTGCCCCTTTGGGGTTGATAATGCATACGACACCATCTTTCCTGAGCGCACAAATGTTGTCATTGGGCAAAGTTGCCAGATAGACCATATCCTTATGGAGGTCACCTTTAAAGGTTTTATCAACGGCATAACTCATCTCGGGAGCATTGTTTGTAAATGCTCCAATATTAACGTTTGTAGTCTTTAGACTTTCAATTATGTCGCGTATGTTTTTTACCACCTTTGAATCATTAAGCTTAGGATCAAGCATTGCAAGCTCCTTTTCAAGCTCTGCTGCGCTCTTACCTTCCGATGATTGTTTAATGAGAAAAGCTGAGAAATAGGAAGAAGGGTTCTGTCTGATATAATCCTCATAATGTCTTTTGTATTCCTTCTCATTTTCAAGGAAATAGGCATCCATCTGTTTTTTGTAATTTTCGTCCTTGACAGCCAGTCTCATAAGGGAATCTGTCTTTAACTTAACTCGGATTGATTTAAAAAGTTCAGCAACTCCTTTATGGAAAATACTACTCGCTTCATTAACTGTACCACCCGATATGTTTACTTTCATGGAATCGACATTAACGGTAACGGTTATTTTAGCATTCTCGGCATAGAAATTTAAAGGAAGAGGATATCCCTCTATTTTCAATTGATAAGAAGCAGGCTCCGGAACATCTCGTGTGATTGTGAATCCGCCATTTTTGACATACGTTGTGTCAGAAATTGGCTCTTCCCCTTCGGTGTCAGGTGTCAGTATTACTTTACTGCCATCTTTAACTCCTTTTAATATGCCTGTGAGTTCGAATTTTTCGCTGCTTTGCTGGCAAGCAGCAACAGATACCAGAATTGCTGCTGGAAGGAATAGTTTTACTAAGTATTTTAAATTCATTTTATTATGTATATTTATTATTGTTTGAAAGAGACCCCGCAACATATGCGGAGTCTCTGGAAATCTCCCTGTTTGATTAATTATATCCCGGATTTTGTGTAAGCTCAGGGTTTTTTTGTATTTCAGCGATAGGAACCGGGAAAAGCTTCATATGAGACTTCCAGTTGGAAGCCTTATAAGAGATGGAGCCTAAAACGGCATCGGCCTTGTTTGTCCTTACCAAATCACACCAACGTGAGAATCCCTCGTAAAACAGCTCAACGCGTCTCTCTTTAATTATAGCATCGACAAGAGCAGATTGTGTTACTGCAGTTGTGTTAACGAGCCCTGCTCGGTTACGGATAAGGTTAAGGTCGGCAGCTGCACCTGTAAGGTCAGGAGATGTTTTAGATGCCCTGGCCTCTGCTCTTACGAGGAACATCTCTGCGAGCCTCATAAACTTCTGATCCTCCTCTCTGCCAACAGGGATCACTACAGTTGCATCCATACCAGTATTATATTTGTACTTATAACAAAATACCCTGTTTAAAGGATTGGAATAACCACCTGCATTACTTACAATGGTCCAGTTTGTCCGCCTTAAATCACCCGGTTCAAAGCTGTTTAACAGACTCTCCGATAAAGATGGAAAACTGGGTTCTAAATATAGTTTATTGGAGCCGGCAGGCAGACAAGTATAAGCACCCGGAACTGCAGCTTTTAATGCTTTATCATTTGCATACTGTGTGTAACCGGTTGCCATTATTGTCTCAGCACTTGTCTGTAAGAACACGTCTGCAACATTTACAAGCTGGAACTTACCGCTGCCAATTATATCTGTTGCTGCAGCTTCTGCATCTGTCCATTTGCCTTGGGTGAGGTAGACATTGGCAAGAATTGCCTCGGGGATGTATTTGTTAGTAATATAATATTTGGCACCAAGGGTTGCAGGTAGAAGTGTGATTGCCTGTTTAAGATCTGTCTCTATCTTAGTATAGATCTCTGTCTTTGGAGTACGGGCCACAAATTTATTTGCCTCTACATCACTTGTAAGAAGAAGCGGAACATCACCATAGAACCTTACCAGTTGGAAATAGGCCATCGACCTTACAGTAAGAGCAGCAGCTATGTATTGGTCCCTTATTGTCTGAGTGAGCCCGACTGCATTGGCTTCCGGAAGTCCCTTCAGCATAGTATTTGCCAGATATATGGCCCTGTATAGCTGATTCCAGCCCGCAGATGGCCATGGCATTGGATCACCGTTAGTTTGTGCCGTAGAGCTGGATGTAGGATTATACGAATTGTCGGCATAGGCCTCCATGTTAAAGCTACTGGTTATGGCCACATTGTTTACAAATGTGATATACATCTGGTTCATCATCCCATCTATAGTTGTTTTACTCGAAAATGCGGTTTTGGTGGCAAGCGAGTTTGTTGGCATAGGTGTCTCCAGGAACTTTTCACAAGAGGAGAAGGTTATTAGGGCAAATAATATTGCAAATATCTTGAATGTATTAATATATATATTTTTCATAATCTGTTATATTATATGTATTAAAATGATGCCTTTATACCTACTGTAAATACCCTCAACAAACCGGAACTCCTTATAGAGCTGATTTCGGGATCTTTAAATAACTTTACAGGTGTATAGACTGCAAGGTTCTCACCATTTAGGTATATCATCACATGATCCATCTTTAGTTTGGACATCAAGCTTGCAGGCAGGGAGTATGCAAGTTGGACATTCTTAAGGCGGATATAGTAGCTTCTGGCTAAAGTGGCGGTACTCATAGGATAGTACGATTTAATGGGATTAATATATGTAGAGGTTCCGCTTATACCTGTATATGGTCTTGGATATTTCTTTACATCACCCGGTTTCATCCAGTAGTTGTCAATAACATCTCTTGAGGGATTATACATACTACCTGGCACATAACTATCAATATAGTTCCATTTTGTAAAGGTTCCATTCGAGAACTGTAGGAACACATCCAGACTGAATCCTTTATACCCAAAGCTGTTGCTCATACCTCCCCATATAGTAGGACGAGAAGTGCCAATCCATGCACCGTTAACACCATAGTCACTGGTACTGAATACTCCGTCACCATTCATATCCTTGAAAACAGGCATTCCTGTAGCAGGGTCTATACTGTCAAAATGAAATGGCATTTCAAGGCCTGAGCTACTTGGGAGAGCCCTCCCAATTTGCATAGTACTTGCATATGAAGAGGTCTCAAGACCAGGGAACTCTTTAAGAATGTTCTCGTTGTGTGTGATGTTGAATCTTGTTGACCATTTTACCGGAGAGCCTGGGCCAAAGTTTTGGGTGTTCAACTCAATTTCCAGACCAGTGTTTTGTATAACACCTGGGAAGTTGCCTGTATAGATGCTATAACCTACCTGCGCAGGTAATGTCAATGTAGTAAGTAGATTATCTGACAGCGATTTGTACCATGTGGTGTTCAGCATTATCCTGCTGTTGAAGAATCCCAGTTCGAGGCCAATGTCAAGTTTGGTTGTTCTCTCCCACTTGACATGTTCGTTGGCATAGGTTGCAGGATCCAAACCGTTTGCCCCCTGGTACATTCCTGTAAATGTGCCGGATGGAACCCTAAGAAGGCTCAGATATAAATTATCAGAAATATTGTCGTTTCCTGTAGTTCCATAGCTCCCCCTTAACTTTCCGTAATTAAGGACAGGCAGAATTGATTTAAGGAAAGGTTCGTCGGTAAATATCCATGCGGCACCCACAGAGGTAAAGTTGGCAAACCTGTTGGCAGGACCAAACTTTGAAGAACCGTCACGACGGTAGGTGAAGTTTGCTATGTATCTTTTGTTCCAGTCGAAATTTAACCTTCCAAAAACAGAAGAGAACCTGGTGTAGTATGTGTTAGAGGCTGCAGTGGTTGGTTTACCGCTGCTCCAGCTGTATAACAGATCGTCACTGCCGGGGTCCTTTATTGTTACTCCTGTTTTATCCTGTACCTTATCAAGGAAAGTGGCACCTGCCAGTGCAGAAATTGTCCCTTTATTAATCTGCCTCGTATAGGTAAGCATAGGTTCTATGTTAAGGGAGCTATAAGTATTGGTAGTATGTTCGGCAGAGATAGTAGGGTAGCTGGAGGCTGTCTGCACGCTCAATGCAGCTGTCGGAAAAAGAAAATGGTACTTATTTGATTGTATGCCATAGTTTACCTGTACTTTGGCTACCAGACCCTTAATGAGTTCATATGAGATCTCTCCGTTAAGCATTAGGTTTCCGGTTTTAGAGCTGCATTCCATATACCTATTAGGCATAGGATTGTAATAAGCTCCCGCAACATACCCTTTTCCTGCTCCAAAGTTTAGTGTTCCGTCTGTATTGTACAGTTCAAAGTTAGGAACATTTATCATTGTGGCAGCCGATGTGCTACCCAGGTTCAGTTGAGTGAATTTCTGGTTCTCTATGCCAAAAATGGTACTTATCATTAATTTAAACCTGTCATCAGCCGATGTGTGGTTGAGTTGCATGCGACCAGTGGTCCTCTCCTGATATGGATCAAACATTTGTGTGTCGTATACCTTGTTATAACTGCCCGACACCAGGAAGTTTATAGCTTTAGTACCTCCGCTGATTGTAACATCGGCATTATAGGCTGGGGCAGGGTTGCCGACCTCCATCTTTGTGTAGTCTGTATAGGCTGTCTGGCTCCACAACATAAGGTCAGGCGCATTCTGTGTAGTTTGGGTAATTGGGTTGATAACAGAGGTTGCACTCATGGTTCCTATTGCAAAGGCATCCTTACGAAGCTTTAGGTACTCTTCTGTATTTAATCTCTCTGTGAGACCAACCGGTGATTGTACACCAGAGGCGAAGGTTACCGAAACCTTAGTCTTGCCCAGAATTGCCTTTTTTGTAGTGATAAGAATAACTCCGTTTGTACCACGTGAGCCATATATTGCTGTAGCATCTGCATCCTTAAGGATATCTATGCTTGCTATGTCATTAGGATTTATGCTGTTGAGCACATTATTACCACCTGTGTAGGTATATGAGCCTCCTTTGGCATAAGTCGCAGAGGCATCAGAGATAAGGTCACCCGGATTTGAGTTGATAATAACACCATCAACAATGATGAGAGGGTTTGTTCCTGATGATATTGAGGTTACGCCTCGTACAAGAATACTTAGCGGTGCACCGATACCCGGATTGCTGTTAGTTATGGATACTCCTGTAACCTGTCCCTGTAGTGCCTGCATAACATTAGTCACGGCTCTGGTCTCAATTTGCTTGCTCTTTACAGTGGCTATTGTCCCTGTGCTTTGACGTTTTGTTGTTGTGCCGTATCCGATAATCTGAACTTCGTCCAATACATTGGCTCCCATTTTAAGTATTACATTAACCGGACCGTCTCCTACAGTTACCTCTGCAGTCTGGTAGCCAATGAACGAAAATACAAGAATGGATCCTTTCTTTACATTAATGACGAACTCTCCGTTATCGTTACTTACTACACCTATTGTGGTCCCCTTTATCATGACGTTCACATATGGAACCGGTCTCCCCTGTTCGTCGGTTATTCTTCCTTTTACCGGAGGTGGAGGAAGCCCCTTCATCTTTACTATCACTGTATTGTTTTCAATGACATAGGTGAGTGGTTGTCCCTCGAAGCATAGCGCAAGTGCCTCTTCCAGGGTTACGTTTGTAAGATCTATGTCAACAGGATTTGTCCCCTTAAGCATTGGAGGGGAGTAAACAAATTTACTGTTGGTCTGTTTCATAATCTCTACAAACACATCCTCAAGCTGAGCGTTTTGCTGCTTAAGGGTAATCATCTGTGAGTAGCCCCTTGCCTGGACCTGCATCATGGCCACCAAAAGAAGGATAATTGTGAGTTTCATTTTTAGTAAGAATGTGGAATTTTTCATACTTTTGTGTGTTTGGTTAGTGAATTAAATTGTCTAGTTTCAATCTTAAAGGCACTTCCGAACTCGGGGTGGGGTCCCGCCTCAAGGGACTCCACCTTTTTTATTTCGGTGGCCAGGTAGCTTTTTTCTTACATTGGTATTAAATTTTAGCTTTTATTATTTTTGTCACTCAGTTCATGGTGCAACGGTTATTGTCTTTCCATCTATTTTAAAGTGAACCACTTCTGTCAACTCCAACAGTCGCAGAACTTCAGAAACATTCTCCTCTCTCGATACAACACCGGTAAACACAATGGTATCATTTGAAGTTTCATAAACGACATTCACATCGTACCAACGAGCGATTTTCTGCATCACGCTCTC
>CAZHLJ010000003.1:0-279490 GCA_964533215.1 uncultured Muribaculaceae bacterium | reverse complement strand
TGTTTCACTTTTACTATATTTGTAGGGTAACGATGTATAAAACACTTTTACGTTACCGCCAAGTGTATGAGACAGACAACAACATAGAAAAATAGAAAGTAAACTATTGTGAGAGGACTGAAAAACGAAATATCGAAAAGACTAGAAAGCCGACCCGATGTTTTTTATTTTTTGCCCACCGCACGACTTGTTCCGATTTGTCGGAATTTTTTAAACAATTGCCGACACACATTGCACACATAGCCAAAGCCACACGAGCCAACGCTGAAACCAAAGCTCTGTCAAAGAGTGCAATTTTGCCGATACACTTTCCAAACAACAATAACAAGATTAGTAAATTTGGTTTTCCTTTAAAATAAATAATATATGGAACAAAATTTTTTAAAAGAACTTGATGCGTTATATATAAACTATGGATATGAACCAAGAATAAACAAGGAAACGCGTGTTTATTTATTTACAAAAAGTATCTATAATGGAGCAGACATTGTAAAAATTGGAAGTGAAAAGGAAGCTGAAGAATTAAAAAAACAGTATTCTGATCTCGGTTATGCAGTTAAGGTACGAAGTTTTAATACGATAAAAGATGCTGAATTCACATTGTTTAGGGATTTTTTTAAAGCGGAGGAGGTACTAAGTAGTTTAAAGCGAAATTATGAACATTTTGTGTCAAAACTGATGGAAAACCTCCCAGATGAAGCTACTTATCAATACATTAGAAGTCCTTATGAAATATCAGAATATAATTATGAAAATGAAGAATGTATAGTAACAATTGTAGGAGCAGATAATGAAGCAAGTTCTCTTGTTAAAAACATTGTTAATAAATTGAATACTCATATTGGACCTTTGTTAGTAATTATTGAAGCAGCAGCGGGATACGGTAAGACTTGTACTGCTTATGAAATTCTTAATGAATTCGTTTCAATATCAAGTGACAAAATTCCATTTTTTACAGAATTATCTCGTGATAGACAGGCAACAGTATTCAAGCATATTTTGCAATATGAGATAGAAGATCAGTTTTCAAATCGTGTTGACTCAAATGTCGTAATTAATCAAATTAGAAAGGGTCGAGTTCCTCTTATTATTGATGGATTCGACGAATTAATTTCTAAAGATTTCTCTTTTTCGGCAAACCAGTTTGAGCAGGTTGAAAGCATGTTATCTACAATTGTAGATTTACTTACTGATGATGCTAAGATTATTATTACATCACGAAAAACTGCAATTTTTAATAGTGAAGAATTCCATAATTGGATGATAGAACGAAATATTGATTATACTCTTACAAAAATTACTATTACTGAACCCTCAATTGAAAATTGGCTTCATCGTGATAGATTGGAAATAATTAGGGACAATAATTTCCCAGTTGAACAGATATCGAACCCTGTTCTTTTAACTTATTTAAGGTATATAAGTCTTGAGGATTTGACAAAGATGATAGTTGACAACAAGTCGATTGTTGAAATGTATTTTAATTTTCTTCTAAAACGAGAACAGAAACGACAAAACCTTTTGATTGAACCAGAAGCTCAAATAAAAATATTTAGAAAATTGGTCAGGTTTTTTACGGAATATGATGTAAAGGCAGACAATAAGGAATTTGTTAAAGAAATATTTATAGAATATAATAAAACAATTCTTGAAGAAACAAGGAAAAAATACATGCCCGAAGGAAGACCTCGTATTGATCAACTGGCAGATGTTTTGACAAATCATGCATTTTTAGACAGAAAAGAGAAAAATTTAATAGGTATAGTTAACGAATTTGTTCTTGGAACTTTAATTGCTGAAAATCTATTGCTTGGAAAGTACGAAAAATATGATAAAGAATTTTTTAACAAAATTTCTCAATCATTTGCACTTATTGCAATACAGGCATATCAAGTACAGCCAAAAGAAAACAAACTCAAACTTTGGGAAATTTTTAATAAATACGAATTTCCATATGATCCTCAGCTGTTCTTTAAGATTGATGTTGAATTTAAAAACGAAATAATTAGAAAATACTATCAAGCGACATTAACCAATTTTGAGCTAAAAGGTTTTGATTTAATAAAGGAGAAGCAATTTGAATCAACTATTTTTTCTAATTGTATTTTTTCTAATTGTAATTTTTCATTTAATGCGTTTTCGAGTTCTTCATTTGTAAATTGTAAATTCTATGATTGTAAAATGATTGATAAAGTAGATTACTCGGATAAATTCTTTACAATTTTTGGTTCGATTGATAATAATAATTTTGTTCAATCTATATACGATTCTGAAGTTAATGAAGTTGAAATCGATATCAATATTGAAGAAATTATTTTGTCACTATATTTTAAGAAAGGGAGTGTTAAACCTCGTCACCGCCAACTTTCTCATTTAAGAAATGAATTATCAGAGTATGATGATAAAATAATTGCAAGGGTAATTCATAAATTAAAGTCAGATGATTTTATTCAATTTAATGGAGACCTTAGTCATTTGACTAAAAAAGGTATCACATTTTACAACGAAAATTATAGAAATTACTAATATGGCAGATTATAGTATCGATTTAATTGAAAAAAAACTCAAAGAAAAAATATTAAATGAGTTAAATAGAATTGCATTATTATATAGGCTTCATTCAAGAGTAAAGGAAAGCACTTCTATTGAAGAAAAAATCACAAGAAAAGGATACTCTCCAGATGGTAAGCTTATGCAGGATTTAATAGGGTTCCGAATTACTACTTATTTTTATGACGATCTAAAAATTGTTGTGGATATATGTAAAAAACTTTTTGAACAGGTTGAATTAGTTTATGACGAACCTGATACCGAAGTATTCAGGCCATTGAGAAAAAACATGGTTTGTAGACTGCCTGAAGACCAACTTATTGTGTTTAATGATCTCAAAGCGAAAAAAAATGATTACAGCATCATTGATTCAACATTTGAAATTCAGTTTAGAACTACGCTATCTGAGGGATGGCATGAAGTTGACCATAATTTGCGTTATAAATGCAAAAACGACTGGGTAGAATTAAAGAATGAAAGTAGAATGTTAAATGGCATATACGCATCACTTGAGACTAGCGATCAGACTCTAAAAGCTCTTTTTGAAGATATTTCATACCATCATTATAAATCAAAAAGATGGGAAGCTCTAATTCGTAATAAATTCAGATTACGTTTTAACCAATATCCCTTACAGAGCGAAATTATCGATGTCTTTAACCATGATGATGAAGTTGGAAAACAATTTTTTAAGTTGAATAGAGACAAAATTATTGATTATTATATTAATTCAACACTATCATTTCCAATCTCTTTTAACACTATTGTATATTTTACAAACTATTTTTTTCTTAAAAACCCGAAGCTTATTGAAATGACTCCTGATGTTTTACTAAATGAATTTAAGCTTTCTGAAAATGGTAATTAGTTCTCTTTTTGCAACCACATTGCCAAAGCCACACGAGCCAATGCTCCAACCAAAGCTTTGTCAAAGAGTTTACAAAGCCAACGCACTGAGAGAGATTGTTTTAAAAAATTTGCCGACACTTAAAAAAATAAAAAAACGCATACACACAAGCCGACTGAAAATAAAAAAGTAAAATGACAATGACACGAAAACTGAATAAAGACAATGGTTTACAAGACTGGAAGACAGAACACCAGGCGGTAACAGGCGGTATATTTTATTGCCGAGACAGTGGGTATTTCAGCGTTTCTGCATCTAATAAACTTTCGTGTAACTTGACAGATTTGTGCTTCGAAATCGGCAACAAAAACATACCGCCAATCCGTTGGCAACAAGTGTAAAGACAGACGACCAGACAGATACGATGGTGATAAATAATAACGAAAGAAAGGATTTAGCTTTTTGACAGGACAGTGCAAATTTGATGGAAATTTATTTTGTTTTTTTCTTCCCCCCGCAAAAAAAGAAGAAGGAAACCTCACCCACATTGCAGCACATTTGCAAGCCCCTCGAGCCGACGCTCAAAACCAAAGCTTGCAAAAGAGCTGTAATTTTGCTTACGCTCCCGTGCTAAATTGGTACATTTGAGTTTTAATTTAAAAACAGATTTTAATAAATGGCAAATAAAATATCACTTTCACGTTTAGAAAACTTCCTTTTTGAGGCATGTGACATTCTGCGGGGTAACATGGACGCCTCGGAATATAAAGAATACATCATTTCCATGTTGTTTCTTAAAAGGGTAAATGACCAGTTTGATATACAACGTGATAAACGTAAAAAGAAATTAACAGAAGAAAAATGCTTGCAAGACCCTGAAATGATTTACGGGGAACTTGAAAAAGAAAACGCACCTGAATACGACTTTTTTGTACCTATAGCTGCCCGTTGGAGACGTTTGGATGGCGACCCTGAATTCTTCACGGATGATGAGGGCAAACAACAGGCATGTAACTACATAAAAGATTTGCAGGAGGAAATCGGAGACCATTTAAACAAAGCCCTTGCTGCTTTAGAAACGGCCAACCTCGACAAATTGGAAGGGGTATTCAATCAGGACAACATCAACTTCAACAAGACTTTTGGAAAAAACAGCAAACAGATAAGCGACGAAGATTTACGGGAGCTGATTCGGCATTTCAATAAAATGAATTTGCGCGACGATAATCTCGAATTCCCCGATTTAATGGGCGCTGCTTACGAATACCTAATCAAGCACTTTGCAGACAGTGCCGGAAAGAAAGCTGGCGAATTCTATACGCCCAATGAAGTTGTACGATTATTGGTGAACATTTTGGAGCCCGGCGAAGATGCAGAGATTTATGACCCTACCGTCGGTAGTGGCGGCATGCTCATCGAGAGTAAAAACTATGTAGAGAGCCGATATGGATCAGCGCGAAACCTTTCGCTATACGGTCAGGAGAAAAGCGGTACTGTTTGGGGCTTGTGTAAAATGAACATGCTCTTTCATGGCATTTACGACAGCAAGATACATAACGGCGATACCCTGATAAAATCGTTACATACCGAAAACGGTGAATTGAAAACCTTTGATATTGTTATTGCAAATCCTCCTTTTTCGCAAAACTACAGTTGGACAGCCACCCAGCAAAAAGAACGCTTTCATTTCAGGATGCCCGAAAAAGGAAAAGCCGATTTTATGTTTGTGCAACACATGGTTGCTTCGCTCAATAATGACGGTCGTATGGCTGTGGTTATGCCGCACGGTGTGTTGTTTCGTGGTGGCGATGAGCGTAAATTTAGGGAATGGCTTATTCAAATCAATGGCGGAAGCGACCGTTGCTTTTTGGAAGCGGTGATTGGTTTACCTTCGGCTTTGTTTTATGGTACTGGTATTGGCGCAAGTGTGATTGTAATCAATAAAAAAGATGCTCATCTGCGCGAGAATGTACTCTTTATTAATGCCGACCGAGAATACAAAGAGGGGAAAAACCAAAACAAGCTCCGTCCCGAAGATTTAGAAAAAATTGCATTTACTTACCGCAACAAACAGGAAATTCCAAAATATAGCAAACTGGTAAGCAAAGCAGAACTGGCTGCCGAAGAGTTTAACCTGAACATACGCAGGTTTGTGGACAATGCGCCACCACCCGAACCGCACGATGTACATGCTCACTTGCAAGGTGGAATACCAGAAAGCGAAGTAAATGCACTAAAAGCTTATTTCGATTGCTATGTAGGTTTGAATGCAAAACTATTTGAACCCTTGAAAGAAAACTATCTGAAATTTACCAATGCAATTGCGGTAAAAGAAGACATTAAGAAACTGTTTGACAAGAGCAACGAAATTAAAACTGCTCATGCCCAATATACCGAATCGATAAGCCAATGGTGGCAATTGCAAGTACCCGTTATTGAGCAACTGCCTACAAAAACCATTAATATTTTCGACCTGTACAATCGGTTTTCGGCTACATTGACCGAAAAATTAAATACACTGCCCATTCTCGACGAGTTTAAAAGTCGTGGTTCGTTTGCTGCTTATTGGAGCGAAATTACGAATGACATTAAAAGTGTAATAGCCAGCGAATGGAATGCCGAACTAATTCCCGATGATGAAATTCTGGAAAGCCAGTTTCCTGAGGTTTTGTCCGAATTGCGAAGCAACGAAGCCCGCCGCGATGAACTGCAAGCCCAATTTGATGAAGTAAACGAACTGGAAGACGAGGTTTGGAACGAAGAAGATTACGAAGTTTGGCGCAGTAAGGAACTGAAAGAACACAAAGACAGCATTAAAGCACTAAAAGCCGAAAACAAAGTAGCCGAAAAGGAATATAAAAACTTGACCTTACGAATAAAAGCCAATGAAAAAGCAGGTGCTTTGTTTAACAATGAAACTGAAACCTTAAAGAAAGAGGCTGAAAAACTGGCAGTACAGATTAAGCAATTAAATGAGCAGATTAAAGCTGATGAAATTCGCATTGCCAAGCACACCGCCCTGGAGGAAGAACTAAAGCTTTGTAAGCGAAAGGTAAAAGAAATTAAAGACCGTAAACAGGCTTTGGTTGACCAAGCCCGGTTATTGATTACACCCGAAGAAGCCAAAGAACTAATTTTAAAACGTTGGCAGCTAACCTTGCACCAAACCATAAATGGCTACCTGCAAACACACCAACGGACGCTTTTGCAGGCCGTTGAAAACCTACGGGATAAATACACCCTCACGCTCAACACTATTTTGGAGGAACGCGAAAAAGAAACCCAATTGTTGAACAATTTTTTAAAAGAATTGGGTTATGAGTGAATTAAGTAAATCACAAATAAAAGAATTTGGAAAAGTTATTACAGGTTTTACGCCTCCTACTTCCAATCAAAAACTCTGGGATGGAGAAATTCCTTTTTATTCTCCATCAGATTTTAATGATAATGTTTATTGCTTAAATACTGAAAGAAAAGTAAAGCCAGAAGCTTTGTCAAATGATAGAATTGTTCAAGAAAACTCATTGATGGTTACTTGTATTGCAAGTATTGGTAAAATTGCATTAGCAAAATACCGGGGCATTTCTAATCAGCAAATAAATACAATAGTTTTTAATGAGGATTTTGATTTCAAATATTGCTTTTATCTTATTAAGAATAACACAAACGAATTAATTAGACTATCTGCTTCAACTGCAGTGCCAATATTAAACAAGGCTGATTTTGAGAACATTTATTTATATCATCACTCGAACATAACAGAACAACGTCGCATTGCCCAAATCCTCACCACCACCGATGCCGTCATAGAAAAAACGCAAGCCGCCATAGCTAAATACAAAGCCATAAAGCAAGGCATGTTGCATGATTTGTTTACTCGTGGCATCGACCCTGCCACCAACAAACTGCGCCCAAGCTATAAGGAGGTTCCTGAGTTGTATAAGGAAAGTAAGTTGGGTTGGATTCCGAAGGAGTGGGATTGCGATGAATTTCAAAACGTTTGCAGTTTTATTACAGATGGTTCGCATTTCAGTCCTACCCCGATTGATGACGGAGAAATAATTGTAAATGTAAAAGACTTGGGTGAATTTGTAATTAATTATGAATCATGCACAAGAATTAGTAAACAGGAATTTGAATTTCTTAAGAAGCAAAATTGTAGTCCTAAAAAAGGGGATGTATTACTCTCAAAAGATGGGACAATTGGGAAAGTGATTTTATTCAATGAAGACTTAGAAATAGTTATCCTTTCTTCTATTGCAATTATCCGATCATCAGAGCTAATAAAATCTAATTATTTATATTGCTTTTTAAAATCAGAATACTTTGATTACCAACTTTTAGTAAAGATATCAGGTAGTGCATTAAAGAGAATTGTTCTTAGGGACATCAATTTACTTTTGATATGTTTCTCAAAAGATCTAGTAGAGCAAGAAATGATTAGTAAAAGAATATTGAGTATAGAATCAAAACTCCAATCCGAACAAACCTATTTACAAAAGCTACAACAAATAAAAAAGGGATTGATGGAGGATTTGTTGAGTGGGAAGAAAAGGGTGAAGGTGGAAACCGAAACAGACCAATAACGAAACAAACATTTATGGACAATAAAGTAATACTCGAACCTAAACTGGTAGGCAATATTGCAGGGAGTTTTATTATTCCCGAGTACCAGCGTGGCTACCGTTGGCAAAGCGAGCACATTACCATGCTATTAAACGACATTTGGGAAAATGGCGATACCAATTATAGCCTGCAACCCATTGTCGTAAAAAAACTGAACAATGGTTCTCTCGAATTAATTGATGGCCAGCAGCGTCTTACAAGTATTTTTCTTATTATGAAATACATAAAGCAACTGCTGCCTTCTATCGAAATTAAGTTTTCAATAAAGTATGTTACCCGTCCCCGTTGCGAGGAGTTCTTAAATTCGTTGGATTGCACTCTCGCAAAAGACAATATCGACTTTCTTCATATTTACAATGCTTATCAAGCCATTGTTGTTTGGTTCGACGATGCAAAAACCGACAAAATGCTGAAGGCAATAAATATTTACAAATATTTTGGCGAAAAGGTTAAGGTTATTTGGTACGAATTGGAACAGAAATCAAATGCAGAAGAAAACACAAAGGAATCCATTGATTTGTTTACCCGCTTAAACATTGGAAAAATACCTCTTACAAATGCAGAACTGGTTAAAGCCTTATTCTTATCGCGAGACAGTGGCGGTATTTCGGAAGAAAAGCAATTAGAAATTGCCACCAGTTGGGATATTATTGAGAAAGAGCTTCACGACAGGTCGTTCTGGGCTTTTTTAACAAACGAAAAGCCCGAATACTTTTCCACTCGTATTGAATTGATATTTAATATGATGGCTGATAAGCCAGAAAATGAGAAAGAGAAATTTTTTACTTTCTTCTATTTTACCAACCGAATGGCAAATGAGTCCAAACTTGAGATATGGAAGGAAATACAAGCTTTTTACCTGATACTAAAAGAGTGGTTTGACAAGAGTGATATCTACCATAAAGTGGGCTATTTGATTGCCACAGGCGAGAAAATGCAAAAACTTATAAACGAATCAAAAACGCTGACAAAAAGCAACTTTGAGGCTTCGTTAAACGCGAAAATGGTTAACAGCCTTAATTTAATCAGAGAAAGGGTTTTAGAGTTATCATACAAAAACAATGACGATAAATCAATCATCGAAAAGATTTTACTATTGTTCAATGTCGAAACTGTACGATTACTAAAGAATTCAAGCGAAAAATATTCTTTCGACCAGCACAAGCGAAAAGCATGGAGTTTGGAACATATCCATGCCCAAAATTCCGAAGGATTAAATAAAAAGGAAGACCAGCAACTTTGGTTAAAATTGCACAGAATCTCTTTGGATAACCTCAAACAAACCAGCATTAACCCTCAAAAAATTGATACTGTCATCCAAAAAATTGATGAACATTTTGAAAACATTACAAAAGTTGCCTTCGATCTGATTTTTGCAGAGGTATTTGAATTATTATCTGAAAACAGCGACAGAAGCTATATGGATATTATTAGCAATATGGCTTTATTGAGTGTTGCCGACAATGCTGCCTTAAATAATTCAACTTTCGATGTAAAACGAAACAAAATACTCGAAATGGATAAAAACGGGGAATACATTCCTGTTTGTACCCGAAGGGTATTTCTTAAATACTACACTGAATCACAAAACAATCAATTGCAGTTTTGGGGCGAGAATGACCGGAAATCGTATTTAGATGCGATGATTGGCGATAATGGAGTTGTAACACCGTATTTGAAACAAAATAACAACAACGGATAGTTATGGATTCAAAAGCAATAACATTTCTGGATATATTCCAGCAGGAAACAGACATCAAAAGCATTGAGATTCCTATTATACAAAGGGATTATGCTCAAGGGAGAAAAGACAAAGAAGTTGCTCGTATTCGGGATCGTTTTTTAACTGTTTTGTACGATGCTTTAATTGGAAACTCCGACCATGTTAAGCTCGATTTCATTTATGGGAATATTACTGACTGTAAACTTATTCCGTTAGATGGCCAGCAACGCTTAACAACATTGTTCCTGCTTCACTGGTACATAGCTAAGCACGAGGAAACAAAAGAGTCAGAATACAACGTACTAAATAACTTTACATACAAAACCCGTTTTAGTTCTCAGCACTTTTGTGAAAGCCTGGTAAAATGCACCCCAGATTTTAATTGTGACAAGCTTTCAAAATGGATTACAAATCAAAACTGGTTTATGTATTCTTGGGAAAAAGACCCAACAATTGACTCTATGCTAGAGATGCTGGATGATATTCATTCGCGTTTCAGGCATACTTCGGGAATTTGGGAAAAACTCAGTCAAAATATAATTAGTTTTTATTTCCTTCCGTTGGAGGAAATGGGACTTACTGACAGCTTGTATATAAAAATGAATTCAAGAGGAAAACCTCTTACTGCTTTTGAACATTTTAAGGCCGATTTTGAAAAAATAATAAAAGGCGTTTCCCCGGACCTTTACCAAGAGTTTATCCATAAAGTTGACATTACATGGGTTGATATGCTTTGGAAATACAGGGGTGATGACGATATTACTGATGATGAGTTCATGAGATATTATCGTTTTATAACCGAAATTATATGCTATAAAGACGAATTAGACATTTTAGAAAATGATTTTGATTTAGCGGTTGAAGTTTATAGCACTAAAAATGCGAATGCAAAAGAGAACCTTAAATATCTCTTTATGTCATTCGATTGCTGGAAGGAATTGGATTCTATTGATGATTTTTTCAATAAATACTTCTCCAGGCATTCTTATGAAAAAAATAAGGTTTGCTTATATACTGATGATATTAATTTGTTTAAGCAATGCTGTGATTTCTACGGAAATACTATTAACAATAGGCGGCAATTCACATTAAACAATACCTTGCTAATATATGCAGCATTGGAGTATTTGCTCAATAAAGCAACAATTAACGAAGAAGAATTTATTGAGAGAATACGAATTGTAAGAAACCTGGTATTGAATTCTTCTGACGAAATTCGTGAATCAAGGTTTAAGGCTTTATTGAATGATGTTTATGAAGTTATCACCAAAAAAGTTATTAATCAGAATACGCTTGGTTTTAATGAGATCCAGAAACAAGAAGAAATTGAAAAAATACAGTGGCGTGTCAGCAACAATAGCTTAATAGATACCATAAATGAACTTGAGGAGCATTATTTGTTGCAGGGAAGTATCGCCATAGTAGGTTTGGAAACACCTGAAAAATTTGCACATAGAGCCTCAAAGTTCGCCTTACTTTTCAACGGTAGTATAAATTACTTACTGATTAGCAAAGCCTTGCTTGTAATTGGTGATTATTCCCAATTGGCATCATGGCGCTTTATATTTGGTAATGAAAATAATTCAACGTGGAGAGAATTATTTACGCTGTCTAAACAAAGAAAAAATTTTGGTGGAACAAAAGATGTTTTGCTTGAACTATTAGATATAATACCAGATACTGATATCGAGAAATTTCTAAATAAGCATATTAATGATTTTCTCATAAATACAACTACACAAAAAGATTGGCGCTATTATTTCATAAAGTATCCTTCTATGAGAAAAGGCAATAGCGGGGTTTATTGGTGGAGAAACGACACTTCAAGAATAAAAGAAAACCAGTTTGAAATAATTATGATGAACACAGCATTATCCACAAGCGGAAAGCATTGGAATCCTTTTCTTTATACAATCTATTCGGATTCAGAATTACATGGTGAATTTACATTGGAGGAGTATGATGCCCCGTTAATTATAATTGAATCACTTAAAAAAGTTCGATGCAACAATTTTGAATGGCAATTATATGATTCAGATAATAATCTAATACAATCATTTTCAATTCCTCAACACAATGGAATTGACCAAATGGATAGAATTGAATATTTTAAAAATGAATATTCTAAAATGAAAAATAATTAGTGAATTATGGCCGAATACATCAACGTCGAAAAACCATTTCTGGATAAACTCCGCCAATTAAACTGGAAAGTTATTGACCAAGGCTTTGGCATACCGCAAGACCCTTCAAAAAGTTTACGCGAAAATTTTAAGCAGGTATTGCTGCCCAAGGTTTTTAAAGACAGTATAAAAGCCATAAACAATACTGCCGATGGTCGCGAATGGCTTACCGAACAACAGTTAAACGAAATTCTGTTTGAGGTACAAAACTTTGCAGGTAAAACCTTGCACGAAGCCAACAAGGAAATTCACCGCATGTTGCTGAAAGGCACAAGCGTAAATAAAAACGAAGTAACGGGTGAGCAAAACCCTACCGTTCGTTTGGTCGATTTTAAAAACTGGGACAGAAACTCGTTTACCGCCATAAATCAATTCAGAATCAATACGCCCGGAAGTACCAAAACAATGATTATTCCTGACATTGTCTTGTTTCTGAACGGTATGCCTGTAATTGTGGTTGAAGCAAAAGACGATGATGAAAATGCACAACCTTTAAGCGAAGCATTTTTGCAAATTAGCCGATATGCCAATACCCGCGAAGATCGTTTTAAGGTAAACGAAGGCGAAGAACGCCTGTTTCATTACAACATTTTTAGCATTATAACTTATGGAAGTGAGGCCAGGATTGGCACAATCAGTTCTGATTTTGAGTTTTACAACAACTGGGTTGATATTTTTCCCGAAGAATATCGTGTGGTCGATTATCCACCCGAAGAGCAACGACAGGAAGTGTTGATTCATGGCGTTCTCAACAAAGAAATACTGGTTGATATACTTAAACATTTCACCCTTTTTATGGAAATCAAAAAAGGTGTGGAAGTGAAAGTGGTGGCACGTTACAATCAATACCGTGCTGTTGGAAAAATAATTCGAAACATCCGCGAAGGAAATAACCCGCTCGAACGTGGTGGAGTGGTTTGGCACACACAAGGCAGCGGAAAGAGTATAACCATGGTGTTCCTCATCCGCAAACTTCGTAGTTGCGACGATTTGAAAGACCTCAAAATAATTTTTGTGGTTGACCGTCTCGAATTGGAAGAGCAGCTTTCTGATACAGCCATTCTCACGGGCGAACCCATTCGTATTATTGACAGGCGCAATCGCTTAAATGAATTGTGTGATGACACAGGCGACGTGAACATGATCATGATTCACAAGTTTCTGGTTGATAATAACGTCTCTGCCGAATCGTTAATTGCTGCTGGCTTAGTTCCAAAATTTGAGGAATTTAAGCCCGTCAATAACAGCGAAAGGATTTTATTGCTTGTGGATGAAGCCCACAGAACCCAAGGTGGTGATATGGCAGATAATATGTTTAAAGCATTTAAAAACGCCATTCGCATTGGTTTTACTGGAACACCATTAATTACCGAACGTCATAAAATAAAAACCCACGAACGCTTTGGTGGTAAACTCGACGTAAATGGTTTTCCGTGGATTGATTTTTACAAATTCGACCAAGCCGTTAAAGACCGTGCAACCGTTGAAATTAAATACATTGGCAAAGTATCAAAAGACAAATTGGACGACAAAGAAGAGTTTGATTCTGAATTTGAAGATATGTTTCGTGAACGCACACAAGCCGAAAAGGAAGAAATTCAACGCAGATATGGTTCTTTCATTGCCTACTTGGAATCCATCGACCGTGTAACCGAAATTTCACAAGACATTATTGACCATTACAGCAAAGAAATTTTGGTGAATGGGTTCAAGGCACAGGTTGTTGCATCAAGTATTGTAGCAGCGGTTACATACAAGAAATGTTTGGAGATGGCTATTCGTGATAAAATTGTAGAATTAGAAGCGTTGCCCCCTGATGAAAGGGATGATGAACTAATTAAACAGTTGAAATTTCTAAAAGTACATGCAGTTGTTTCAAGTATTGGAAATAACGAACCGGCATATATTCGTGATGCAAGAAACGAAGCATCAAATTCTGATGCCGTGAACAGCTTTAAAAAAGATTTCAACTACGATAAACCGGAAAGCGGAATTGGCATCCTTTGCGTTTGCGACCGCTTAATCACTGGCTTTGACGCACCTGTTGAGCAGGTAATGTATTTGGATAAAAGTTTACGGGAACATGATTTATTTCAAGCCATTACTCGTGTAAACAGAACGAAAAAGGGAAAATCTTTCGGTTTGATTGTGGATTATTTTGGTGTAACCAAACATTTACGCGAAGCTTTAGACATTTACACCGACAACAAAAAAGACATGGAGGCATTGAATGAATTCATGAATGTTTTCCGTGATATTAATAAAGAAATTCCGGTGCTTGAAGCACGGTACAACCGCATCCTGCACTTATTTACCGACCTTAAGCTGAATGGAATCAAAGATTTTCTGGAACAGAAATTCACCGACGATAAGGCTGAATTCGAATTTGCCGAAAGTTGCATTGAAATGGCTAAGAACATGAAGTTTCGAGCCGAATTGCTCACCTATTCTAAAAGCTTCTTAGACTCGTTGGATTTACTTTTCAATACACAAGCAGGAACAGATTATTGGATTCAGACAAAACGCTTGGGTTATTTACTTTGGCGAATAAAAGACCGATACAAAGACGCTACAATGGATTTAAAATGGGCTTCTGAAAAAGTACGCAAACTCATTGACAAGCATCTTGTTTCATTGGGTATCGATACAAAAGTTCATGAGGTTTCCATTCTTTCAGATGAATTCCAAAACAAAGTCGATTCACAAAACCATACTCCCAAATCCAAGGCATCGGAAATGGAACACGCTATTCGTTGGCATATTAAAGTAAATCTTGACAAAGACCCAACCCTTTACTGTCGTTTCAAAGACCGTTTGGAAATGATTCTGAATGCCTATAAAGAAAACTGGGAAGAAATTGTAATACAATTGGGCAATTTGAGAGAAGAAATGAAAGTGGAACGTAAAAAAGAAGAACCGTTTTACGATCTGATAAACTCATTTGTTCAAAATCCTGATAGTGATACATTGGAACGAACAAGGGTAATAACAGATAATGTATTGGTAATACTTAAAGATTCAGCAAAGATTAGAAATTTCTGGGATAAGCCATCAGAAATCAGAACAATGCAAGGAAAGATTGAAGAGGAGTTGACTTTCAGTAAAATTGATGAAATAAAAAATAGAGCTTCTGAATTGAGTTTGGAATTAATGAAACTCGCAAAAAACAGGATTCACAACCTCCTGTAATCATTTAAATTAAAGTAGAGACCATTGAAATTAGACAACATCGATATTACAATTGAGAAAACCGATCGTAGAAAAACGGTTAGTATTTTTATTGAACGTGATGGTTCAGTAAGGGTACTCGCACCTGCATCGACATCCGATGAAACAATTGAAACGGCCATAAAATCAAAAGAATATCTCATTTTTACCAAACTCGCAAAATGGAAGGAACTTAATCAGGGCAGAGTAAACCGTGAATATGTAAATGGTCAATCGTTCCTTTATTTGGGTCGAAACTACCGTCTGAAACTAACAGAAAACCAAGATGTACCTTTAAAAATTAGTGGTGGTTTCTTTTTATTAGACATTAGACATTTATCAAAAGCTGAAAAAGTTTTCAAGGAATTTTACAAGGAGAAAGCATTGTTGAAAATTAAAGAAAGAATGAAAGTTCATGAAGATAAATTTCCAACGAAACCAACTGCTATTAAAGTATTAGAATTGAGGAATCGTTGGGCATCTTGGACACCAAAAGACGGATTGAATTTTCATTGGAAATGCATAATGGCACCCGTTTCAGTCTTGGATTATATTATCATGCATGAAATGGTTCATTTAAAATATCCAAACCATTCAACAGACTTTTGGAACGAACTGGATAAAAAAATGCCTGATTTTAGAGAACAAGAAAACTGGTTAAAAAGAAACGGAGTAAAAATGTCACTATGAAAATATGCCACCCCACAGTCGTAAGCACATTTGTAAGCCCACACGAGCCAACGCTCAAACCAAAGGCTTGCAAAAGAGCTTCCGCCTTTCCAGCCCACATAACCGCCTTTCAGGACGGTTTTAATCGCATCACACATGACAAGTAAAGACTTGAAAATTATAGACAAATTGAGAGATTTGAGAATCTTCCAAAAGTCGTTGACCTTAGAGTGAACGCTGCATGGGAAAAAATATCCGAAGATGACCACAAGTTACTATTTGATATACCGAACAAATTAAATGTAGATAATTCGATTGAGGCCATTAATCAGGCTTCTATTATCGGATTATTGTGTTAGAGTTTGGGAAAAGAGTTAGATTTTGATCTCCATTATAAACCCAGAGTGTAGAAATACAAAATAAATTCAACCAAAAATATACTATCTCAAAAATATTTTCTATTTTTACAGTTGAATTTATCACATAATTCTAAACTATGAGTATAGAAAAAGGGAATAAACTTAACCAATTGCTGCAGAAAAGCAATCCGGGTGGCTTGTACTTCTCTTCATGGCTAAAGGAAAACGGCTACTCAGATCAACTATTAAAGAAATATAGAGATTCGGGATGGTTTACTACTATAGCCAAAGGTGTTATGTCTCGAACTGGAGATAAGCTCCGTTCTCTTCCTGTTTTAGAAAGCTATAATGAACAGTTAAAAAAGAACTTCCATATAGCCGCCCATTCAGCATTGGAGTTATCCGGGTTCAATCATTACGTACCTATGGGAATACCGTTATTAATGGTGGGACATCTCAAGCAAGAATCTGTTGCGGCTTGGATGTTAAAAGGAGATTTCGACCGTTCTCTAAAATTCTTTTCAACAGAAACGTTCTCTATGCCACAATTGACTCCATTTAATGCAGAATACCCCCATTTGCAGGTATCTGTCCCAGAGCAGGCTTTTCTTGAATGCTTGTTGTTGGCTCCAAAACATTATAATTATATGGATCTATATTACATAATGGAACAACTTACAACACTTCGTCCGCAGGTTTTGCAACTCTTATTGGGAAACACGGACAACTTAAAGGTCAAAAGGATGTTCCTATATATGGCTGAAAAGGCAGGGCATTACTGGTTTCAATTACTTGATACCGACAAGTTAGACTTGGGTTCTGCAAAACACCAGTTGGTGAAAAACGGAGTTTACATATCTAAATATAAAATAACTGTTCCAAAAGAGTTGTACGACTATGAATGAGTTGTATAAAAAGCAAGTGGTACTGATATCACCAATATCCCTGTTAAGGCTAGAGAAGAGAGCCTTAAAGAAATTAGTGGGCTGCTTTTCGAAAGAAGATGCTGAATACTACTATGAGATACTTGATTCTACCAATCTTAGTTTTCCGAATTCTGAATCCAGCTTATAAAGTTTCCACCTGTGTCAAAAGTTGTCTCAAACAAGTCTTTTTTTTGCGTTGTAAAACTAAAAAAGAAAGACTATGTTACTCGTTATTTTATTTATTCTTATTGTTGCCATTATCGATACTGAAAAATTCCTGAATGCGATAATTTATATATTCAGGCTCGGCAATTGATTTTTCAATCACTCATTGGTATAAAAGGGGAGGTTCATATTACTAAAAGAGATTCTAAAATTTTGTTATTTTAGACTGAATACCAGAAATAAATGCTTTTATTTCATTAAGATTCTCTGGACATGGTCTTGGCCCAAGCGAAGTTTTTATCCTGTGACCCAGATCAAGTATCACATAAAAAGGGACGTAGTTAAAACTGAGAAATCCCGCTAACGGAGAATTGTTTATGTCGCAAATCATGAATTGATTTTGCGTAATTTTTTCTTCATCTGAAGCTTTTAACCAGGCTGCCTCATCTCTGTCAACTGAAAAGTAGAGATACTCTACTCCGGCGCTTTTTAGATATTCTTTGACTGCAGCCGATTTTGAAATGTCTTCTCTACATGGCCCGCACCAACTGGCCCACATATCAATATACAGACTTTTACCTTTATACATATTAAGTACATCCCTTAATGATATTACATCTGGTTTCCCATACGTTTTCATTTTGGTATTATCTAACACATCGTCTGAAAATTGTTTATTGCAAAGCCTGTAAAAATCCCGACTTTGAGTTATATAATCTTTATATGCAGGATTTTTTAAATAAACCAGCGATGAGTCAATAATTTCATTCAGTCTCTTACTGTAAGTGCTGTCTTGTTTCAATGAAAATGTGCCTATTAGTAAAGCTGTCATATAATCCTGTTGCTCTCCGGAAAACTTCGTTTTAATGTTTTTATATAAATCATCTATGCAGGTATAAATATTATCGCTGTAACCTTTTACATACAAATCAGAAGCAACTCTAAAATATTGAGACTTTTCATCACCGGGGATTGAGATAGAATCCAGATATGATATTGGCATCTGCGATCTTTTTATATTTGAATATACCAAAGGATAGTATAAATAGAAGATATATCCATTTTGAATATCTGAACGTATATAATCCAAAAAATCTTTGCTTACGGTATTATTTATCAGGTACTGCTCTAAAAACTCCAATCGTTTGTTTTTCCAGAATATGATTTTATTCTTATACTCATCTAATCCTTCACCTTTAATAAACCTTGGCGTATATTTAACTAAAGCATAGTCCTCCTGAGCATTGTAATTATAATGGGCGGAATTTTTACCAGAAAATTTTATATAGTACTTGGTCGTGTCCTGCTCTACCTTCTGTTTTCGGAAAGTTAAAGTATCGCCAGGAGTCATATATATGCGTTGTACTAAACTGCACCCTTTTACATGCATCAACATTACTGTAGGAACTTTGGTTTGAATCCCTTTTTCTATACCTATGTTAATAAGTTCATTATAATATTGATTAGACATGAAAGGCATCTCCTTATAAAGACGAGTTCTATTCAGGAGATTGGTGTCCGATGGTGTAAGACATACCTGCGATTGGGAAAACAACACTTTAGAAGTGACCAGAAATAAAAATAATAGTATTTTTTTCATATTTAAGTGGTCTAATCCTTTCGGAAAGTTTTTATTAGTTCCTTAACTTATTAATCTAAATCGTTCTTTGACAAATATATATAATTAATTTAAGGTTTTATGCAGATTTTTTGAATAATTCTACCGGAGCAAGGTGCTTAAAAGAAAAAGTGTAGGTTTTAGGATACTTGCAAGGAGGAGTTGGGCCCCCACTCAGTGAATGAAGCGTATAAAAAAACGACGAGCGCCTGACTCCAGATCTACATCAGCATAATCAAAAGGCGCATTTGTTTTTTAGCGAAATGAACGCTTAGTGGGTAACTCCGGTGCAGATATCATAAAACCACACTTTTTCTCTGGCAAAGCACATCATCATGAAAAAGAGATGCAAGGCTATAAAAAAGGCCTCCCCATTGACAATCAACAGAGAAGCCTTTTATGAACTCCAAGTAGGTATAAGGATACTACTTTTCCTCTTTGGCCAACCTTTCAGTCAGAAGTGGAATGATCTTTTTCACATCCCCTACTATACCAAGATCCGAAACCTGGAAAATAGGAGCATATTTGTCCTTATTGATAGCAACGATGAAATCAGACTCCTCCATACCGGCAAGATGCTGGATTGCCCCAGAAATACCCAAGGCAAAATAGAGATCGGGCCGGACTGTCTTGCCTGTCTGGCCGACTTGTCTTTCGTGTCCCATGACCCCGGCATCTACCATAGCGCGGGAAGCTGAAACCTCTGCATTGAGGACTTTTGCAAGATCTTTGAGTTTTTCAAAGCCCTCTTTGTTTCCAACACCCCTACCACCTGAAACAAGGATCTTAGCATCGGCAATATCTATCAGTTTCTTCTTTTCGGTCACAGTCTCAACAATCTTAACCTTAAACTTAGAAACATCAAACTTAGGATTGAATTGAATGACCTCTCCAACACGACCTGCCTCTCTTGACCTCTTCTTCATAACGCCGGGACGGACAGTAGACATTTGTGGCCTGTGCTCCTTACAGATGATGGTTGCCATAAGGTTTCCGCCAAATGCCGGTCTGGTCATTAACAGATCACGCTCTTCTGAAATTTCAAGCTTTGTGCAATCTGCTGTCAGCCCGGTTTCCATTCTTGCAGATAGCCTTGGGCCTAGATCTCTTCCGATAGTAGTTGCTCCAAGGAGAAGAATTGATGGACAATACGCTTCAACAATCTGATTAATTGTCTGGGCATATTGCTCTGTAAGATAATCTTTTAATTCTACTGCATCTATGCAGATAACCTTGTCTGCCCCATACTCTATTAGATCCTTTGCCTTATCAGATATCCTGTAGCCAGGCAAAATAGCCACAACATTCTCTCCCAATGAATCTGCAAGATCACGTGCTTTTCCAATCAGTTCAAAAACCACTGGTTGGATTATCCCTTCACGCTGCTCTGCAAATACAAATACATCTTTATATGATTTTATATCCATAATGCTTGACTATTTAAATGATAAACTTCTCTTTCAATTTTGAAATAATGATTCCGACAGCCTCTTCCGCTTCAACTTCGTACACTTGCCCGGCAGCTTTCAAGCCTTTGGTGAAAGCTTTGTTCACACGTGTAGGAGAACCTTTTAGTCCAAGTTTCTCTTCATTGATCTCAATCTTGTCTGCGCCCCAGATTTCCACCTCTTTTTTGAACGATTCAACAATCCCATTTACAGACATATATCTGGCCTTATTTGCAGTAGAGAGTACTGTCACTAATACAGGAGATTCAACCTCCAGTATCTGATACCCCTCCTCTGTCTGTTTGTTTACAGTGAATATACTTTTTCCATCATACTTGATATCCTGAGCATATGTAACCTGTGGTATTGAAAGATGTTCAGCCATCTGTGGTCCAACCTGTGCAGTATCGCCGTCAATAGCCTGACGGCCGGCAAGGATAAGATCCCACTCCATTTTTTTCAATGCACCGGCCAAGGCATGGGATGTTGCCAAAGTATCTGCACCTGCAAATTTTCTGTCAGTAAGCAATATCGCCCTGTCTGCACCCATTGCAAAAGCCTCTCTTAAAATGGAATCGGCCTGTGGTGGCCCCATTGTAATGACTGTAACATGTGCGTTATATTTGTCTTTCAAGCACAAAGCCATTTCAAGTGCCCCCTTGTCATCGGGATTCATAATGCTTGGAACGCCATCCCTGATAAGTGTGCCGGTAACGGGATTTATCTTGATTTCATTCGTATCAGGAACCTGTTTTATACAAACTACAATTTTCATCATATTTCTATTTAAATAATTTAGCTGAGATCACCATCCTTTGAACCTCTGATGTACCTTCATATATCTCGGTGATCTTGGCATCACGCATCATTCTTTCAACAGGATATTCTCTGGTGTAGCCATATCCTCCATGGAACTGCACTGCTTTGGTTGTAACCTCCATCGCTGTCTCGGCTGCAAATAATTTAGCCATGGCAGCATCTACTGAATATGGTTGTCCGGAATCCTTTTTGAACGCAGCAGATCTTACCAGCAAACGCGAAGCTTCCACCTTTGTATGCATATCTGCCATCTGGAACTGTGTATTCTGGAATGCGGAGATCGACTTACCAAATTGCTTACGCTCTTTGGAATATTTAACTGTCTCATCCATTGCCCCTTGTGCAAGACCTAAAGCCTGTGATGCAATCCCGATTCTACCACCATCAAGTGTCTTCATGGCGATTGAAAAACCTCCTCCTACTTTACCTAACAGGTTTGACTTTGGAACTCTGCAGTTTTCAAATATCAGTTCGCAGGTTGCAGAACCTCTGATTCCAAGTTTCAACTCTTTCTTCCCTACAGAAAAGCCGGGAGTACCGGCCTCTACTATGAAAGCTGTGATACCCTTCACTCCCACTGACTTGTCGGTCATTGCAAAAATCACATAAACATGTGCATAGCCTGCATTGGTTATAAAGATCTTGCTTCCGTTAAGTATGTATTCATCCCCGTCAGGAACGGCCATAGTCTGTTGTGAAGATGCATCGGTACCGGCATTTGGCTCTGTAAGTCCAAAGGCTCCAAGCCATTCTCCACTGCATAGTTTTGGCAGATATTTCATCTTCTGATCCTCCGAGCCGAATTCCAAAATAGGTACGGCGCAAAGAGAGGTATGTGCCGAGACTATGACACCTGTAGTGCCACAAACTTTCGACAACTCTTCTACTGCAATGGTGTACATAATGTTGTCTCCACCAGCACCACCATAGATTGCTGGTATAGGAATCCCAAGAATTCCCAGTTTTGCCATTTTTTCAACTGTTTCAACAGGAAATCTCTCCTGTTCATCGATTTCAGCAGCCAGTGGTTTTACCTCTTTCTCGGCAAACTCACGTATCATCTGTTGAAACAGCTGTTGCGTTTTGTTCAGTTCAAAATTCATTTCAAAAACTTTTTGTACTATACTGTTTTAACAATAATTGCAGTGCCCATTCCACCACCGATACACAGAGATGCAAGACCGAATTTCTTTCCGGCAGCTATAAGTTCATGTATCAGACTTACAATTATCCTGTTACCGGAAGCTCCGATAGGGTGACCCAATGCAATGGCTCCTCCGTTTATATTACATCTCTCATCGAACCACTCATGTGATACGTTATGCTCTTCACTCAGTTGTTTGATAACGCCCAGCGACTGTGCAGCAAATGCTTCATTAAGTTCTACCAGATCCATTTCAGATAGCTTCATATTCGCATTTTTCAGCGCATTTCTTATTGCAGATACAGGTCCAAGGCCCATAATGCTAGGGTTGACACCACCTTGGCCGACAGCAACAATCTCTGCCATAGGCTTCAATCCGTATTTCTTTACAGCATCTTCACTAGCAAGCATTACAAACGAAGCTCCATCGTTACATCCGGAAGAGTTGCCTGCAGTTACGGTACCACCCTGCTTGAAAGCCGGCTTCAATGCTGCCAGTTTCTCAGGGGTGCTGGTTCTGTTTGGAAACTCATCCTTGTCAAATACAATGGTCTCTTTTTTGGTTACTATGTTGACAGGAACTATCTCCTTTGCAAATGCACCTGAATCTACAGCCTTGATTGCCTTCTGTTGTGTCTTGTATGAGAAATCATCCTGGGCCTCCCTTGTGATTCCACACTGTTCAGCTACGTTTTCTGCAGTAATACCCATGTGATAGTCATTGAAAGCATCAGTCAGTCCGTCACAAACCATATGGTCAACAGCGTGCACGTTACCCATCTTCACACCACTTCTCATGGAACCGTTAAGGACGAAGCCAGCATTTGACATGCACTCGGTTCCTCCGGCAACAACAACCTCTGCTGCATTAGAAAGGATATCTGCGTAGCCATTCATCACAGCCTTCATACCAGAACCACAAACCATATTTATAGAATAAGCAGGAACTTCATGAGGAATACCGGCCTTGATGGCAGCCTGACGTGCTACGCCTTGCATCTGACCGGCAGATAGTACATTACCAGCAATCACAGAGTCGATTTTCTCCGGACTGATACCTGATTCCTTTATCAACTCCTTGATTACTATTGCACCAAGTTCGCCTGGGTTGAAAGAGGCGAGAGATCCCATGAATTTGCCTATGGCAGTTCTTTTGGCAGCTACTATAAAAACCTTTTTCATAACTATAATTTCATTTTAATTAATTTATCAGATACAATCAATTTTGCTTCTGTTGCTTCTTGGACCTGTTCAACAGTAAATTCTGGGTGAATTTCAGTAAGTTCAATACCTTTATCCGTTATATTCATGACACCCATCTCTGTTATTATCATATCCACCTGTCCTGCTGCCGTTAGAGGCAATTTGCACTCTTTAAGTATTTTATGAGAACCCTTTGCTGTGTGTTCCATAGCAAGGATAACTCTGCGGGCTCCAACAAGAAGATCCATAGCACCACCCATTCCGGGCGTTTTCTTTCCTGGTATCATCCAGTTTGCAAGGTTACCTTTTTCATCAACCTCAAGAGCCCCTAAAATTGTAACGTCTACATGACCTCCCCTGATTATAGAGAAAGATACCGAAGAGTCAAAGCAGCTTGCACCGGGAAAATAGGAAATATATCCTCCTCCTGCATTAGTGAAGTTGCTGTCCTCTTCGCCCTGAGAGGGTTCGGGTCCCATACCAAGAAGTCCGTTTTCAGATTGAAGCGTTACATTTACACCCTCCGGCAAATAGTTAGGAATGAGGGTTGGAAGGCCAATGCCCAGATTTACAACATCCCCGTCTTTCAGTTCGAGAGCAGCCCTTTTGGCAATTACCTCCCTGATTTGATTCTTGTCCATATATAATAATTTAGATTATAATCGTATTATTTTATTGATTTTCTTTTATACAGCTCTTGAGCTACAAAAGATGCGACATCATCTGCATACGTATTCATACCAAATCCTGCGTCATAGCCTAGCTCCTTGGCGAGCTCATGAGTGATGCGAGGTCCGCCGCAAGCCAGGATAACCTTGTCTCTCAGTCCTTCTGCCTCCAGAAGTTCTACAAGTTCTACAAGGTTCTTGATATGTACATCCTTTTGAGTTACTGTCTGAGAGACCAACAGTGCATCTGCATTCAGTTCAATTGCCTTTGCAATGAATTCATCATTAGGCACCTGAGACCCCAGATTGTAAGCATCAATCATTTCATACCTTTCCAATCCATAGTGTCCCGCATATCCCTTCATGTTCATGATGGCATCTATACCAACGGTATGAGCGTCTGTACCTGTACTTGCCCCAATCACAACAAGCTTCCTTCCTATTTTTTCCTTGATAAACTCATCTGTCTGATGCATATCCATTACATCCGACTCCACCTTGGGAACATAAATAGTCGAGAAATCAACACTGTTGACGCAATTACCGTAACAATTGAAGAAGGTATATCCGGGTGTCAGTTCTTTATAAAACACCACCTGAGGATTTTCAAACCCCATCTTTCTCAACAGTTGCTTGGCAGCTTCAACAGCCTCGGCTCCTATTGGGACAGGCAGTGTGAAGCTAAGCTGCACCTTTCCATCGTTCATTGTATCACCATAAGGCCTTACATTGGTAAAGTCTAATGTTTTGTCAAAATCTTTTGACTGCATTGAATAAAGACCTCCGCTCATATTATTTTACTCCTTTCATTAACCCTATAAATGGATTCATATAATTATTACCCTTCAGGACCACACCTTCCAGACCTTTTCCTCCGGTCTTGGCACGCTTGACATCCCCGAAAATTCCTTTTTCCAAGGCAGAGAAAAGTCCTTCTTTATTAATCCTTTCCAAAAGTGATATTGCATTTTCCACAACCTCTTTTGCTCTTGTCCTGATTATTCCACCCTCCTTGTATTCTACCTCGTCTCCAATTCCTTTCATGTTTCCGAATATGTATTTTGCATTTTCAATAGACAAAAACCTGTCTGACATGAATGGAGTGTGAATAGCCTCGGTTGGCATTCCCAGAAGCTGAATTCCCTGGTTTGTCCAGATACCGATCATGTTGAACAGCGCATCCTGTATGTGTCCTTTAAAGATGTTTCCGGTCATGAACTTTGTAGGTGGCATGTACTTGAGTGTGGCTTTAGGAAATATCTCCCTTGTCATCTGTGCCTGGGCAAGTTCATACAAGAAACCGTTTTCCATCTCAGGATTCATCTCGAAGGCATGGCCCAGACCCATCTGTTCCTCTTTCAGTCCTGCAAGAAGAGCCAGTTGTTCGTTGATCAGATCCGACGCCAATACAGTATGTGCTTCTTCAAATGCGTCAGCAGTAGTAAGATAATTATCTTCACCTGTATTAATGATTACACCAGCAAAACCGTTGATCACTCTTGAGAAGAACTGATCCACCAGTGTCCTTTGCATGTTTATATCCCTGAAAAGAATGCCATACAAAGCATCGTTCAACATAACGTCAAGTCCCTCAAAAGCCCCCATGACTGCTATCTCAGGCATACATAGACCGGAACAGTAGTTACATAGTCTTATGTATCTGCCTATTTCCTCTCCCACTTTATCAAGTGCCGAACGCATTATCCTAAAATTCTCCTGAGTCGCGAATGTTCCTCCGAAACCCTCTGTAGTCGCACCATATGGCACATAATCCAGAAGAGACTGACCGGTTGTCCTTATCACAGCAATTACATCAGCACCTTGTCGGGCAGCTGCTTCTGCCTGTATAACATCCTCATATATATTGCCTGTAGCAACTATTACATAAAGATATGGTTTAGGTCCCTCTCCAATTGTCTTAAGATAACCTTCACGTCTCTCTCTTCTAGCCCTTATTCTATCTACACTTTCCTGAACAACCGGATTGAGCTTGGAGTCAATCTCAGCCTTTGAAGCAATTGGCAATTTTGTGATATCCAACGAACCGTCAGAGATCTTCTCTGCAATCTGCTGTGGAGACAAACCTGTATTTACCATTGCATTTGCAATGTAAAACAGCACTCCTTCTTTAAGTACTCCTTTATCCTTAAGTTCGTCCACAACTACGTTTGGCAATGGAACTTGATTGACATCCACACCATCTATGCCCATAAGACGACACAATGTCCTCTCTACAGCTACTGTTGTATAATTGACAACAAAATCCTGAACATTGTCGGCAATATTCCTTGACAACTGCCTTGCATGTTCAACTCTCTTGAAATCCAGACCTAGCTTACTTTGCATTTAAATTTATTTTATTTTGTTTTTACTTTTTCTACTAATAATTCCGCCTCATCTATCCACTCTTCATCAATTCCAATGGCTCTGGCAATCGTGAGAGCCTCCTGTGGTGCGTTTGTATTGTCATCTTCCACTAAAGAGTAATCCATTGCCCCATTCAGGTATCCTTTTACCCTTAATCTTCTGCATGATACAGAATCTATATTGTAGTGTGAAGTGATAATCATACTGAACTGAAGCCCAGAAAGAATTTTAATAAGAGCCTTTACTAAAGCCGTGCCTTCTGTAGGGTTGGTGGTTCTTGCCGGCTCATCTATAAGTGAAAGAATGTTCTTCCCGGCTCTGGCGGCCTTGATAACTTTGTCTATCCTCTCCATTTCTGCAGCAAAGGAGGACAATCCCTTGAAAATGCTTTGCTCGTCTCCCATACACAGGTGAATTTCGCTCACTAAGGCTATTTCTGCCCTGTTTGAAGGAATACCGAAGCCAAACTGAAAGAGATACTGTGCGAGAGCAAGAGTCTTTAAAACGACCGTTTTACCGCCCATATTGGCACCCGTCAGAAGCAATGGCATGGAAGGCTCAAAACTTATATCTACATTCTGGAACAATCTGCCATCTTTAGCTATTATCTCTCTTACCTCCGGATTGAAAAGACCATGGTATGAGGTAATACTCTTTCCCATAACAGGAAGAGACAACCCCAGATCCTTTATCTGTAATGATTTGGCGATCAATATATCTATTCCCGCCAGAGTCATTATAGCATTTTTAAGTTGAGAGGCAAAAGGCAATAGCTGATAGCTCAACTCCTTTCTTATCCTATCTTCAATTATTGATGCTTTATAGTTAAGTTCGTTGCTATATTTTCCCTCTCTCCTGATTTGAATCCTTAACTCCTTAAGTTCACTAGAATAACTGTCGTAAATGTAAAAAGAATCTATTTTACATCCCTCAGGATCAAGTAACTTCACAATAAAAGAGTGATCTTCAAAAGATACTGACTTAATGAAAGTTCCTTCAAAAAGAGAGGCAATATCTTCATAAAGAAGAGAAAGCCCCTTTATTTCAAATAGTTCAATATCGTCAAGTACGACACCATTCTCTAGTCTTGAGAGGGTTCCGCGGATATCTCTCAGTGTGGAGAGCTTGCTCTGAATGACGCCAAGTGTATTTACAAATTTACCTCCTGAGACAAAAACATTACAGAACTCTTCCAATTCCAAATATGATTTTTTCACCTCTTTGGAAGACTGAAACATAGGCGTTTCCATCAGTATGCTTCTGGCAACCGATGACTGAAGATTCAGCTTTTCAAAGAAAAAGCGAAATCCGCAAGGTGTATCCAAAATTGATTTAAGCCTCATAATTGTTCTTAATTATATCATAAACAGGCAATCCTATTGTACAGCTTAGCTCATAGCAGAGTTTGTCTGAGTCCAGCAAAACTCCGCCAGGAGACAAAGGGTTAACGCAAACAGCAATAAGGTTGCTGCGCTGCAGTACTCCAATTTTTCCTCCTCTTCTTGTAAAAGCACTCAACGCACTCTGGGTTACAAATATTTTGGAAAAATCCTTTACTATTATCTCGATGCCATTTGCCGTTGCTCCATCCCTCACCATATTGAGAAATCTGTCCGTCAATGCTCCTGAGATATAGAGGGCTGTTGCCTCTTTCAGTACATCTTCGTCCAGATTCCTTATTTCCAAAGCAGAAGAAATTTTCAATTCTATCAATTCCCCATCCATGCCAATCTTCCACAAGCCTTTGTCAATAGTGTTCAGCTTTTCAGCCTCCGGATTCTGTGTCAATGGCAAACGAATGAGATCCACCATATAAGCACTCTTATTCACCAATGTTCTTATGTTTGCTGATAAAGCGGCACCGGTATTGAGTATCATGGAATTGCTAACGGCAGGTGAAGCCAGGCTCATCCTGGACAATGCTCCGTCAACAATACACAGATTCACCTTATATTTCGAAAATACGCTATCCATCCATCTTTTCAAGCCGGCCGTGGAAGAGGGACCTGATAGCAAAACCTTACCCTGAGTAAGTGCCCTGGCAGTCACAATCCTTCCTAAAGAGGTGGTTTCTTCACTAATGTCAAGAATTTCAGATAGCAGTTCTCTCTTTTTATAGTGCTTCTCACTTGTGGCAAACAGCATTCCCTCCCGTATTACAATTTCGGGCTTGGCACTCTGAGTCACCTGGTCAATCCGCTCTCCGTCGATACCAATGGAGCTGACCGCCACCCGAACGTTATCAAGCGGGACTCTTCTGATAAGATAATTCAGACATTCTGTCTTTCCAGTATTCTTCTCCAGTCCTACTATCGAAACGCTTCTGTAATTTAGAAGATTTTGAATAAAAGGCATTTTCCTGCATCTATTTACTATGCGATCTCAATTTACGCATTAAAACTTCAGGTTCAATGGAAAGTCTTTGACCTTGCAGCAATGACGCTACGCCTTCAACCTTCTTATTTTCCCTGCAGTCCTGACAGCTACATTCATTATGATATTCCGAAGGCTCTGTGTAAGTTGTTATTACGCCTTCAAAATTCCTTAGAACCACTCTGCCTGGAGACTGAGAAATGACATAGTTTGGCATTACCGGAGTCTTTCCTCCACCACCTGGTGCATCAACTACAAATGTAGGGACAGCATACCCGGATGTATGGCCTCTGAGACCCTCAATAATCTCAATACCTTTGGAAACGGGCGTCCTGAAATGTTCAAGGCCCATTGACAAATCGCATTGATAAATATAATAAGGTCTTACTCTCATCCTTACAAGCAGATGAACCAATCTTCTCATTATATTCACGCAATCATTGACACCCCTGAGCAAAACCGATTGATTCCCAAGAGGAATACCGGCATTAGCCAATTTTTCACACGCTGCAATAGCTTCAGGTGTAACCTCATTAGGATGGTTGAAGTGAGTGTTCAGCCAGATTGGATGATATTTTTTAAGCATATTGACCAAGTTGTCTGTGATTCTTTGAGGACATACAACCGGAGTCCTTGAACCTATCCTGATGATTTCAACATGAGGGATTGCCCTCAGTCTCTGGATTATTGATTCGAGTTTTGCATCGGAAACCATAAGAGCGTCACCTCCTGAGAGAAGAACGTCTCTTACCTGAGGTGTCCTTGCAATGTAATCTATTGCCTTCTGAATATTGTCGACGGGAGACTCATCATCCTTCTGTCCGGCGAATCTTCTTCTGGTACAATGACGGCAATACATTGAACACATATCGGTAATCAAAAGAAGAACTCTGTCCGGATAACGGTGTGTCAGCCCCGGTACAGGAGAATCCTCGTCTTCATGAAGAGGGTCCAGGAGGTCTGCAGGAGATTGGTGTGTCTCTGCTGCAGTTGGTATAGCCTGTTTTCTTATAGGGCAATCAGGGTCATCAGGATTAATAATGCTCATATAATAAGGAGTAATTGCCATTCGTAATGTGGCAAGAGATTTTTTAACCCCTTCCTCCTCCTCAGATGTAAGTTTTATATATTTCTTTAGCTGGTCAAGGGTCTCTATGCGGTTCTTCACCTGCCACTTCCAGTCGTTCCATTGCTCATCCGTAGCTTCTGGATATAATATTTTTCTTCTGTTTTCAGACATAATTTTCTAAACATATAATTTTTCGAAAAGCTCCCGTATCGGTTTTGACTCCCTTATAATGTTAAGTGTTAGATTGGCATGCCCTTTTGCATATCCATTCCCAACAATCAGGTTGATATCCTTGCCTACTCCCTCTGCACCTAAAGCTGCTTTAGTAAAACTTGTAGCCATAGAGAAAAAGTAGACACAACCTTGTCCTTTTGTAATAAGTATTGAAGTCATTTCCGTTGAAGGTACATTGACATTGTTTACTGTAACGTCGCACCCTCTTCCACCTGTTATCGCCATAACCTTAGCATAAACATCCATTACGTTTGTTGCATCTGCAACAATTACATCTGTAGCCAGATGCATGTCTATGATACGTTTGGCATTAACTTCCGAGTATTCAACCACTATAACCTTACCTGAAGGTCCAGCATTCTGCATTGCCTGGTAGCAACAAAGAATTCCTGATTTTCCACCACCACCTATAATACATACTATATCACCTTCTGTAACAAGCCTGTCTACCTGTGCAGGAGCTCCGGCAACATCCAGTGCTGCAAGCGCAAGTTTTTCAGGAATATCGTCAGGAAGAATAGCAAACAAGCCACTCTCGAAAAGAATGGCTTGAGCATCGACGTCAACCTGATCGGACGAAGGTGTAAGTTTTTTTATAGATTTTATTTTCAAAGGGGTGAGAGAAAGGGAGACAAGAGTTGCTATCTTGTCCCCTACTTTCAGTTTATTCTTTGGAAAATCCGGCCCAATCTCTTTAACAGTTCCTATGAGCATTCCACCGGATCCGGTAACAGGATTTTGCATTTTTCCTCTCTCTTCTACAATTGAAAGAATCATCTCTTTCATCTTTTCCGCATCCGAACCACACGTTTTTTTTATCTGTGTGAAAGAGGCTGAATCGATATTGAGAGTTGAGACATCAATAAGTACCTCATTGTCAAAAATGGTCATTGTATTGTCCAGTTTTTGAGCAGGTTGAGGCAAAGTGCCTTTTGGAGAGATCACTCTGTGAGTGCCATATCTGCAAGCTGTTGCCATATTGTTCCCCAACTATGCATAAAGCTCAGTGAATACTTTTCTTAGCTTTTCGCTTTCTCTTAGAAGCTGAAGTGTGATTTCAGCATGTCCTTTGGTATAACCATTACCAACAATCATTGTAACATCACTGCCTACGCCTTCAGCACCAAGAGCTGCTTTTGTAAAGCTGGTTGCCATAGAGAAGAAATAGACAATACCGTCATTCTTTGTACAAAGTATGCTGGTCATCTCAGTGTCAGTAATATTAACGTTATTTATGGTGATATCACACATTTCACCATTTGTAAGTTCCTCTATTTTTTCGAGTACAGCTACCGGCTGAGTCGCATCAGCAGCGAATACATAGTCACAGAAACCAAGTTCCTGCAATCTCTTTGTGCTTCTTTCACTATGGCAAAGTCCAATAACCTTACCTGTTACTCCAGCACGTTTCTTTGCCTCATAACAGCAAAGCATGCCGGATTTTCCACCAGCACCGATTATAAGAACTGTATCTCCAGGTTTTACAAGTTTTGCTGTCTGGGCAGGAGCCCCGGCAACGTCAAGTGCAGAAAGGGCAAGATTAGCCGGCATATCATCCGGGATCTTGGCATAAATACCGCTTTCGAAAAGAATGGCTTTGCCGTCGATATCAACCTGATCTATATCTGAACGGATATCCTTAATCTTATCTATTCTCAGAGGTGTCAATGAAAGAGATACCAATGTTGCAATTCTGTCTCCTACTTTAAGATCCGTCTTGCCAATAAGAGCATCGCCGATTTTCTCGACAGTTCCTAAAAGCATTCCGCCTGATCCTGTAACAGGATTCCTGTGCTTTCCCTGTTTTTCAACAATACCAAGCATTATTTCAGCAATCTTAGCCTTGTCTCCTTTTGCCTGTTCCTCAATCTGAGTAAAACTGGCCGAGTCAATATTAAGAGTCTGGACATCAATCAAAATCTCATTGTCATAGATTTCGTCCATATTGTTGTCAATTTTGTTTGCTGGCTGAGGTAGCACTCCTTTTGGTTCAATCACTCTGTGAATACCGTATTTATTTCCTTTTTTCATTTGTAATGTAATTATGTGTTGTTTAAAAATAATGTCTGTCTAATAGGTTAACCTCTGGGTTTAAGACCCAGTATTTTCCGGGCCTCACCAGGCGTTGCAATCTCACGTCCTAACTCCTTGGCCAGTCTGACAACCTTGGCAACAAGCTCTCCGTTGGATTTTGCAAGCACACCTTTAGATAGGAACACATTATCTTCAAATCCCACCCTTACATGTCCTCCGTCAATTATTGCTGCAGCGGCAAGAGGAAACTCATACCTTCCAACTCCGGCAACAGTATATGTTGCATCAGAAGGAATGCTCCCCTTGATAAATGTAAAATCGCGCAGTTCTCCGGAAATTCCTCCATTGACACCCATTACGAAATCGAAGTGCATAGGTGTTTGGATGAAGCCTTTTTTCTGCAGTCTCAAGGCCATATCTATCATACTTTTATCAAAAATCTCAAGCTCAGGTTTGATTCCCCTCTCTATCATCTTCTGACCGAAGTATTTAATCGTGTTTTCTGTATTTTCAAAAATATCGTCTCCACCAAAATTAAGAGTTCCACAATCCAGGGTGGCCATCTCAGGGATCAGCTCGGTAGGCTGAAGCCTCTCGTCGTTGGTCATTCCAACGGCTCCTCCGGTGGAAGGCTGAATAATGACATCCGGACACTCTTTGTGGATAGCGTCCATCACCTCTTTAAATCTCTTTTTATCCTGAGTGGGAGTACCATCATCGTAACGTACATGAAGATGAATGATACTTGCACCTGCATCATATGCAGATTTTGCCTCTCTGACACACTCCTCTACTGTATAGGGTACAGCAGGATTATGTTCTTTAAGCACCTCGGCGCCACAAATTGCAGCAGTAATTATAAGTTTTTCCATAGGCTTATGCTGTTATTTTCTTTGGCAGGATTTCGGAGTAACACATGTACCGCTTGCCTTGCAAACAATAATTGGTTCTTTCAGGATATCAGCAGCAGATGCAGAGATGTCAGGTCTTGGAACGATAACCTTCTTTGCAACAAAGTTCATTTTTCGTGAACTGTTACCCTCGGAAACTATCTCACCGGAAGCCTCAATATAGTCACCGGCATATACCGGAGCTATAAATTCCACATTATCATAAGCCTTGAAGAGTCCTTCATCCCCATCCCTATCAATTAGCAACTCGGTTGCAACATCACCGAAAAGCTGGAGCATTTTTGCACCATCAACAAGGTTTCCACCATAGTGAGCGTCATGAGAGCTCATTCTGACACGAATTAAAGCAGTTTTGGACATATTATATTATATTTTATTTAATGAATATATGATCAATCAATATTGCAGGAGTATGCACATCCTCTGGCCTTATAGAACCATTTTCAACAATCTCTTCAACTTCAACAATTACAGTATCAGCTGCCATGGCCATAAGTGGGTTGAAATTTTTTGTAGTTCCTTTGTAATAAAGGTTTCCCATTTTATCTGAGATAGATGCACCAATTACAGCTACATCTGCTTTCAGCGGCTTTTCAAGCAAGTAGTCAACACCATCTATATTAATTATCTCCTTGTTCTGAGCAGCAACCGTTCCCAAGCCTGTCTTGGTCAACACACCTCCCAAACCGGCACCACAAGCCCTGATTCTCTCTGCCAAAGAGCCTTGCGGACAAAATTCAATTTCCAGTTCTCCAGCATTCATTTGATCTATTGCTGTTGGATTAGATCCGACATAGGAGGATATAAGCTTCTTCACTTGACGGTTAGCTATCAGCCTTCCCAAGCCTTTATCCGAATAGGCTGCATCATTGGAAATCAAAGTCAGATCTTTTACTCCGGATTCCACCAACGCATCCATAATCTTATTTGGGCCACCAGAGGCAAGAAACCCTCCAACCATTAATGTCATGCCGTCTTTTATCTTAGCAACAGCATCATTAAGAGAGATATTTTTATTCATTAATAATAGATTTTTGGTTCAGTAAATTTAACAATTATATTAGATTAACTTAATAATAAGTCAACGAGGCTCATAACTCACTTGTTACTCAAAATAACTCATTTGTTATAAGTATAGTAAATATTTAATAATCAAGCTTTTCCTTACTTCTGACTGGGTTGGCATAAATAGATAGAAAGATATCTTCCATCTCTTTAGGGTTACCATCCACATCTGAAAGTTTATACTTCAAATAGCTTAAAAACGATTGTTTATCAGCACCTGAGTATCGGTTTGCATACTTATCAGTAGAATAGAGAATATCATATGCTATATAATTATTCTTCCAAAGCTGATAAGATTCAATTATATTCCTATCTATAACTTCGGCAAGTGATTTGAACCTTTCATTCTTTTCCAGAAGCGAACATGATTGAATCACCTCCAAAGTAAGCGGTTTGCAGAAATTTATATGAACATTGCCCTTAAACTGCATGATACCTGTAATTATGCTGTTCAGATCTTCTCCTGGGTTCTTTACATACTTTTTCCTACGTGAAATATAGAGCTCTTTGGTTTTCAATAGGTCGCAGGGTTCAAATTCATAAGAGATAGATATAGGAATTATCGACAGCTCATCGAAATCCTTGACGAAATCATTTTCGCCACTCATTTCAAACATTTTAAGTAATCCTTGCTCCGTAAGGTCTACCCCATCCTTTGTCCTTCCATTCCTTTGAGCAATCCAAACCGAGCTTTCATTTCCTGTAACAATCTGTCTTATATACTGAGAAAGAATAAGCGAAGAGTTATATATTTCCCTTGGGTTTTTATTCCTCACAACAGTTATCATCTTATTTGATCTCGCTATGTCGGCGATAAAAGGATCGGTGATAAGGTTATCGCCAACTGCCATTTCAGATGTCTGAACATCGTTCATATAAAAGATAACCTGAATAATACCTGAGTCCAGAAGAATATCTCTATGATTGGATATAAAGAGGTGCTTTTTATTATCCTTAAGCTGATCTATACCAGCATATGAAAGCGTACGTGAAGTATCTGTAATTATCTTATTGATAGCGTGAAACATTACCTCTTTCTGGAAGTCATCAACGCTTTCAAGAGAACCAATCAGGCGCCTTATATCATCAGGCTTCTTGTCCGGGAATAGATACGAACAAATTGAAGATAGTAGAGGGTGCTTGGCTATCCTTTTTAGTGCAGGACCAATTTCATCTTCTATATAAGGCCTTATATCCTGAAATTTATCATTAACCATTGGCAAGTCTTTTATTGGGTAAAGTTAAAAAATATATATCCGATTAAAAAAGTTTTCTCAAAAAGCATTCTGACAAAGGAATCATAAGAGACACTAGTATGGTATAAATCAACATTATCAGAGGCAAGGCTCCAAATGTTAGTGATAACACAAGTATGTGATAAAAGGGCACTAAAATCAGTAAAATCAAAATTATTGCTACAATGCATGGAGAGCCGGACTTGATCGCAATTGAGGCAAAAATTGAAAAAACAGACAGAAAGGCAGGAATAAGGAGGAAGAAGTTCTCTCCTACCCATAAATAAAGCACTATCGAAAGAATTATCTGAATACAAACGTTTCCAACAACAGATTCTACTGGATTGAAAGACATTCTACGTATTCCTCTGATATAGTATATCATGTATAAGACTAAGGATATTAATGAAATAATTACCAGAATAATCCAATCATGACTTACATATGGAAGATTAATAATATTGTACTTCTGGCCTGTAATAAAAGCAGAGAGCCAGGCAATGGAAAAGCCTACTAATACGGAACCCAGGACAAATAAAGATGTCAAAGTTATGCTAGCAATCACACCTTTACCTCCAATCACACCTCTCTTGGACAAAAATAGAAACAACCATATAAAAATCAAGAATGTAAGGATATTAAACGCCAAGTATCCGGTACTGGTAAATGTAGCAAGTCCAATCAATGGAATTGTAAAAAATACAACCTTATGATTGGATACAAGGCTTTTACTGTTACTATAGGCAGAGCTTGTCAAGTACCTATTAATTATAGGAGTTATCTGTACTCCGTAATGCTGAATTGAGCCAAGAGATATATTATTGAAGTTATCCAAGTCTGTATGGTAATACTTCAGATCTCCAATGACGGAAAAATTCATTCCTGGAAAGCTCTCCTTCAGGAGAGAGTAATCTGTTGTACTAGGAAGAAACTTGTATACAGCAGAGGTCAATGAGTAAGATATCGGATAATTTGCAGATTTATATAGATCTATCAGGCATTTATTACCCGCAGACGTTTCAAACAGCAATACAGGCCCCTTCACCCCTCTTGCCTCTACATTTATCACCAGTCCTACATTATCAAAAATCTCAGGATTATCACTCAATGCACACTTCATCCCTTCAAGGTCTGATTCTTCAGTATCAGTAAATAGAATTTTAACCCCCTGTTTCCAATCATCCCTGTACCTGAGCGCCAATCTTACAGACTCGAGTATTACACCCAGTCCATATCCATCATCAGCGGCACCATGTGAATAAACCTCCTTTCCTAGAACCTTGCTCTTGAACCTTGAATCTAAATGTGCTACAAGCAAAAGATATCCGGAAGCCTTTCCTCCAGGAGGATCAATAGAAGCATAAATGTTTGATACAAGAATCGGAGTTCTGAAACGCGACAAAACAGAGTCATATGAATAAGAGGAAGAGGGTATCTGCATCTCTTTCAGCCTCATGGTCAGAAAATCCCTTACCTTTTCTCTTGCTTCCGGATTTTCAATTGAATGTGGCTCTTTACTTATTGTCTTTATGTCCTCTGATACCCTTAAAGCTGAAAATTGATCTTTTGAATCATTCACAAAAATCCCTGGAAGCAGATAGTAACTTAAAGCAAAAGCAAAGCTGACCACTATTAATAAAATAGAGATCAATAATTTAAATTTACGCATCAGCCTTGAAGATTAAATTTGTTGTAAATATCCTTACCCTCAGAAGTATATGCATAGCTGATCCTCTCGCTATATGCCTCCTCTACCTTTGATCTAACTAACTTCATTGTTGAATTAATCATTCTATTCTGCTCCGTGAATGGCTCTTGTGAAAGAATAAAAGAAGCCGGAAGCCACCTCTCAGGGAAAAGTCCTGCATATTCACCTTTGCCTTTGTACTTGTCTATTTCAGCACCAACTGCTTTTACAAGTTCGGCACCCTTCAGAGGCGAATTCTTATCTGCCACTATAATCGCTATTGTATATGGCGACTGATTATTATAGAGCATAATTTGCTGAATAATACTAGATTGAGTTACAATAGTCTCCTCAATCTCTTCCGGAGAATATTTTTCTCCATCACTTCCTATCAGCAGAGATTTAAAACGCCCTTGAACATACAGGAAACCGTCCTTGTCCATATAACCCAGATCTCCGGTATATAGCCAACCATCCTTTATAGTATCAGCCGTAGCTTTTGGATTCTTCCAGTAACCCGCCATCACATTCTCCCCTTTAACCACTATCTCTCCGGCCTCTCCAATCTCAAGCTCTTTTCCTTCATTATCCAATATTTTTATTTCCAGCGGTTTGACAAGAATGCCAGAAGAGCCCAGTTTATGTCTGGCTGGAGTATTTGTCGAAATCACAGGCGTTGCTTCTGAAAGGCCATAACCCTGAAACATAGGAATTCCTATGGCATAATAGAACTTTTGAAGCTCCTTGTCCAAAAGGGCACCGCCGCCAACGAAAAATTTAAGCTCTCCCCCCATAGCCATGCGCACTTTAGAGAACAAAATCTTATCAAACAAAAATTTAAGAGGAGCCAGTATGAAAGTCCATCCGGAACCCTTATTCCATCCATCTTTATTATATGTTATTGAAATTTTAAGAGCAAAGTTGAACAGCGATTCTGTTATTTTTCCCTTTGATCTGACAGACTGCTCAATGTTTTTCTTAAAACTCTTGGCTAAAGCCGGAACCGAAAGTAAAAGATTAGGTTTAACCTCTTGTATACTGATGGGTATGTTCTTAAGGGATTCAATCCCAGTTTTACCAGGAGGAACAGTTGCTACAATTGCCCCCCGGGAGATCATTATATAAAATCCCACAACATGAGCAAAACAATGATCCAGAGGCAAAATAATCAAATTCCTGAATTTTGGAGGTATATCCATACATGTAAGAGCCTGTTCTACATTTGCAGTATAATTACGATGTGTGAGAATCACACCCTTTGGGTCAGCTGTTGTGCCTGAAGTATATGTAATGGTGGCATAATCATCATTTTTAATAGATTTGCCCAGTTTCATAAAGCTCTCCCTATTTTCCTCAAGATATTGTCTACCTCTCTCCAATACATCGCCATAATAAACCTCCCTTTCCTGATAATCTTCCAGCTTATCAAAAACCACAATATGCTTGACCATAGGAAGCTTGTCCCTTATTGCCCTTATCTTGGGCAGTTGCTTTGCAGAAACCATCAACAGCATCACATCAGCATGAATAAGCCTGAACAGAAGATCAGTACCCTCCTCCAGCTTAATCGAAAGTGGAACATTGACTCCAGCTGCATAAAAAATTGCCAATTCTCCGATTATCCAAAGATTCCTCCCTTCTGAAAGTATGGATGCATTTGAATTTTTCTCAAAACCTAGTGAACAAAGCCCAGCGCCAAATTGTTCTGCTAGTAGTTTAGTTTGAGCATAGGTAGTCGGTTTATACCCACCATCCTCCCTCTCAAGAAGAAAGGTATTGTTTGAGTATTTTGCAACAGACTCCTCAAAAAGATCTAACAGTGTCCTTTTCATGGTATGTAAGGTTTAGTATAGCAAATTTAATTAAATAATGTTCAGTACGTGTTCACCATATTTAAAATTATTGTCGGGAAAAGGAATTAACTGGAATCCCTCTCTCTCAGGGCAACTTATTGAAAGAGCAATAAAAGAAAACAAATTGATCTTTCAACATATAGGATATGTAAGCAATATGTATATCAGGGAGGAATCTATAAAGTTATTCAGTGACCCTGAAGTTATTAAAATTCTCAATGACAACTTTATATGTATCGCCGAGGACAAAGAGGACAAGCCTGAGTCATTTCTGCTGGCTCTGGACCTTTTATTTTTGAATCAAGATTTTTCCTATGGGCCAATGAATATGTTCATAATGCCTAACAGAAAGCCAATTATCTGTTTTTCTGACTGTAATATAGATAACTTTCTGGATTTGGCCAATAGCTTGATTCTTGCTAATAAGGAGAAACAGGAGCTACTGATAAAATTATCTGATGAACTTTCAAAAAGAGCAATAAATACGGGAATCATTACAGAAAAAGTAGAAAATGCAACTATAGACACGACCCTCCTTTCCCAATATGTCCAATTGTGGTATAAAGGCATGTTTGAAAACGATTTCATATACAAATTAAGTCCTTTCACACCTAATCCTAGCAGTATCATCACCATACTGGAATATCTCAGATATTTCCCTAACGATACAATCTCATTAAAAATCGAGTCTTTACTTGATCATTTGCAGTTTTCTGCAATCTTTGACCCTGTGGATGGCGGTTTTTTCAGACAGGCAAAAGATTTTTCATGCTGTGAAGCACAGTATGAGAAAACCCTGGAAGAGAACAGTCAGTTTATGTTGCTATATGCCACTGCATACAAACATTTCAGCAAAGAATCATACAAGAATACCTCAATTCTCACATACGATTTTATAAGAAATGAGCTTTCAAATAAGAAAGGAGCTTATTTCAACAGTTCTACGCTTATGACTCCGGTGGATGACTCTTCCTATTACCAATTCTCGATAAACGAACTTTCTATCCTTTTTCCTGACAGATACACTGAAATTGCTGTTGCCCTTGGACTGGACCTGACAAAAAACAAGCTATGCAAACAGACTCCGGTGGGAGTCTCTGAAAGCCCTTATTACATCACTCCTGAAGAGCTGAGTCAATTACGTGCCCGCAGGCACGAGCACAGGGGATATTATGTTGACAAAAGAGAAATCACATCTCATAATTCACAATTAATTAAGGCATTATCAGCATCATCTAAACTATTGGATAATGACAAGATGTTGCTAGAAGCAATAGAAGGTCTTGACAATTTATTGATAAATAACAGAAACGATCTGGGTAAATTATACAGATACTCATGTTGCCAGAAAAAGGAGATTTTAGGATACCTCTCCGACTACTCCAACTTTATAGATGCCTCACTGGAGATATATAAAGCATGTGGGAAAAGCGAATACCTGGACACAGCATTGAGATACATGGACATTGTAATGCAGAATTTTTACAAACCAGAAAACGGAATGTTCAGCAAATCAGAAAATAGACTTCAGACTGAGACTATTCCGTTCAAAAGAGAGTCTAACATTGACGTAATAAGACCTTCGGCAAACTCAATAATGGCAGGAAACCTACTATCCACTTATGAGATAACTGGGAATAAGGAATACCTTCAAATTGCCGAACAACAGATTTTCAATATTGTTCCAAACTTGCTTTCCTCAGGACCCATGTTATGTAGCTGGGCTCACAAAATCTTGAAATACATAAATTTAAATCCCAGTAGATCTGAAAAGGATTGAACTGTCACCATAACTGAGGAACCTGAATTCATGATCCAAGGCATATTTATAAGCATTTTTCCAACCATCACCAATAAAAGCAGAAATCAACAGCAAGAGGGTACTTTGAGGCTGATGGAAATTTGTTATCAGAATATCTACAACTCTAAACCTGAAAGATGGTACAATTATGATGCTTGTTTTTGTAATCAAATTGCTTTTGCCCTCTTTATCCATCCATTTAAGAATAGCTTCAAGTGACTCCTTTAAAGTATATTCATAATCTTTATTATATGGCTCCCACTGGTTCACAAATGATGGATATCCTATTTCTATACACTGCACCCCTAGATAGTACAAAGATTCAAGGCATCTGGTTGAAGTAGTACCTACTGAAATAACCTTTTTATCGCGGTAATCAAGCAGTTTTGTAATCAGTTCCCGAGATACTGAAAATGGCTCGGAATGCATGTTGTGGTCTTTTATAAACTCCGATTTTACAGGAAGGAATGTTCCTGCACCAACATGAAGACACAACTCTGCCTTTTCAATACCTTTCTTCTCGATACTCTTAATTACAGTATCTGTAAAGTGAAGTCCAGCTGTAGGAGCAGCAACAGAACCTCTGAATTTTGCGTATAGAGTCTGATACCTTTCTGTATCAGAGTCCTCCGCATCTCTCTTCAAATAGGGAGGAATCGGAACCTTCCCACACTCTTCCATAAGCTGGGAAAAAGGGATTTCACAAGACCAAGAGAACTCTATTATGAACTTATCTTCGGTTTTCTCTATGATTTTAGCCTTAAATTGATATTTTTCAAGCTTTTCAACTCCATGGCTGTTAAAATTCACATAACCACTCTTCCATCTCTTGCTGTTTCCAACAATACATACCCAACTGCATGTTTGGGTGGAAGCAAATGAGGTATTGTATTCTTCAGGAAAATGTGGTTCCAGACAGAAGATCTCAATAGAAGCACCGCTCTCTTTGGTGAAAATAAGACGCGCCGGTACAACTTTAGTGTTGTTGAACACTATTAAAGAGTCGGAGGGTAACAACTCAACGAGATTTGAAAATTTGGACTCACTTATATGTTTGTCATCAAATATTAAAATTTTGGAATCATCCCTGTTAGTAAGGGGGTACTTTGCAATTCTGTCTTCGGGTAAATTATATGAAAAATCCCGGATTCTTATTTTAGGCTCCACAATCAATTATTTTATGCAAAACTATACAATTATACCTTCAGAGAAAAATAATTAAAATCTGCACTTTTGTTTACAAATGTAGTTTACAAAATAGATATCTTATGTTTATATTTGTATATATATTTCCATGGTTTTACATAAGTTATTTCATTTAAAAGTTTATATGTCTAAACTACTTGTTCAACAGAGAAGATTTGCTCATAATATAATTAAAACCAGTTAGTTATGTATGTTTATATTAAGTATTTTATAGATAAAACTGACTAGAATTGGAGAAAAAACCTTAAAAATAGTGTTCTTGAGAGGTATTTTAAGATATTACTACTTATTTACCAGATACTTATATAATCTCAATCAAGTATAACTTGAAATAGTAGACTTTATAATTACTTGTTCTATAACATAGTTAAAATAAGCGTTAAGTAATCCATATTATATATTCTGATCCAAAACCAGATTACAAATGTAAAATCAATAAAAGTTACATATGTAACACTATTAATGCTTACATTTGTATCATTGAACGTTTACAATTATGAAAGACCGTTTACAGCAATTTTTAACCCTTGAGCAGCTATCTCCGGCCCGTTTATCCGAGATCATAGGCATACAGCGTTCTGGCTTATCTCATATTTTGTCAGGTAGAAATAAGCCGGGCTTTGAATTTATACAGAGACTGCTGCTTAAATTTCCAGCAATTAATGCCGAGTGGCTTATCACTGGCAAAGGGAAGATGTACAAAGAGCACTCCTCCCCAATTGCAGAGATTCCTAGTGAACTCGCTCCTCCTGTCCAATTTCCTGAAAATACACTATTTAGCGAAAAAATGCCATCTTCTGAACCCTCTGAGAATCCCGTAAAACCAACAATCTGTACAAATGATGGTAAAAACAAAGTTCTCACGAAGATGATTTTCGTTTATTCCGACAATACATTCGTTGAGCTATCCCCATCTAAAGATTAAGCAAATAAGAGAAGATTATTTTATAACTTTGCGTAAAATATACACCGACATATGTTCAGACTTATAAAACCAATCCTCTTCAAATTTTCTCCCGAGACTGCACATAAAATTATTATCAGACTTCTAATTTTTTTAAGATACATTCCTTTCTCAGGTAGGATTCTGAGACTATTCTATACATATAAGAGGGATAATCTGGCTAGGGAGGTTTTCGGCATTAAATTTCCAAATCCTATAGGTTTGGCTGCCGGCTTTGATAAAAACGGAGATATGTATAACGACCTGGCCAATTTCGGGTTTGGATTCATAGAGATAGGCTCCCTCACCCCAAATGCTCAGAAAGGAAACCCCAAACCTCGCTGTTTCAGGCTCGAAGACGATTCAGCTATAATAAACCGTATGGGGATAAATAACAAGGGGGTAAAATATGCCATTAAATCAATTGAAGGCTATAAGCCAAGAGTGATTATTGGTGGAAATATTGGCAAAAGCACAACATGTGTCAATGAAATGGCTCATCTGGACTATGAGAAATCATTCTCACAGTTATATGACTACGTTGACTATTTTGTTTTAAACGTTTCTTGCCCTAATGTCAAAGGGCTTGCCAAATTACAAGATATCGCCTCTCTCTCTGAGATTATTGATAAGCTTCTTGCCCTCAGAAGGTGTTATGACGATTACAAGCCAATTCTGCTTAAAGTATCGCCAGATCTTACATACGATCAATTAGATGAAATTATTGACCTAATTCAAGCGTCTAATCTTGATGGAATTGTAGCTACCAATACAACTACTGCTAGAAGTAACCTTAAGAGTTCCCAAACGTTAATTGATTCTATCGGCGACGGCGGATTAAGCGGAGCTCCTTTATATGGCAGATCATTGGAAGTCATAAAACATATATCTAGAAAAACCAATGGCAAATTACCTATTGTAGCTGTCGGAGGCATAATGTCTCCTGCTCAAGCTAAAGAGATGCTGGATGCTGGCGCTTCTCTGGTTGAGATATATACCGGCTTCATTTATAATGGCCCAGGTTTCGTCAGAAAAACACTCAGACATATATCAAAATCATTGTCAAGATGATAAATGCAACTATCTGCACCATTGGTGATGAAATACTTATTGGTCAGATTATCGACACCAACTCTTCATTCATTTCCAAAGAGCTCAATAAGCTGGGAATAAAAGTCAGACAGATGGTATCTATATCCGATGACGAGGAAGATATCATAACTACTTTAAAAAGGTGCATAGACAATTCCGATATTGTTATTGTAACTGGTGGCCTAGGCCCAACTAAGGACGATATCACCAAGGGCGCTTTGGCAAAGTTAAGTTGCTGTAAAAGATTTCATTTCGATGAAAAGCAACTTGATATTATTACCCAAATATGTAACAAGAGAGGTTTAGAGCTATCTGAGCTTAACAGATACCAAGCATTTGTCCCTGACAGCTGTCAAGTAATTCCTAATAACCTTGGAACAGCTCCGGGAATGTTGTTCTCTTTTAATGATATCCCGGAAAAATCGAATACACTTCTCTTCTCTCTACCTGGCGTTCCTTTTGAAATGGCATCATTAATGCCACAAGTGAATGAGCTTATTCTCAAGAACTTCAAAACCGAGAACATCTATCACAAAACCATATCTACTTTCGGAATACCAGAATCTTTGCTTGCAAAACAGATTGAAAGCTGGGAAAACTCCCTTCCAGATACAATAAAGCTAGCCTATCTTCCAAATCCTCTCAACGGTGTGAGGCTCAGGCTTTCCATCTACGGTGGTTCTATGGAGAGTTCCATCAAAATAGCAACGCCATATATAGCTGAGCTGAAAGAACTGCTTGGAAACTCCATATATGGAGAGGATAGTGATACTTTGGAATCAGTCATCTCCAGACTGCTAAGAAATAGCTCTTCCACAGTATCCACTGCAGAATCATGTACAGGGGGTAAAATTGCCACATTGATCACTTCATTGGCAAATTCATCAGATATTTACAAAGGATCGGTAATAGCCTATCATAATGACGTAAAAACGCATATATTGAGTGTCGATCCTGAAATATTAAACATATATGGAGCCGTAAGCAAGGAGTGTGTAACAGCAATGGCAGAGGGCGTGAGAAAAGCCACCCATTCTGACTACTCAATTGCTACTTCAGGAATTGCCGGTCCTGGTGGAGCTACTGACAACAAGCCAGTAGGGATGCTGTGGATTGCTGTCTGTGGTCCGGATTTCTGTGAAGCAAAGAGTGTCGTGTTTAATGGTGACAGGCTAAGGAACATCGACCGATTTTCTTCTGAAGCTTTAAACTTTTTTAGACTAAAGCTTATTAATTAGTGATTGTAACTAAATAGTTATATTGAGTAATACAATTATTACATTAAGTATAAACTCTTCATTATGAAAACTTTAACCTATTGTTTAACTTTCATCTTATTAATCATGCAATCTTGTAGTTCCAAGTCTGTAAACAAAGATCAAGTAGCTTTTAAACAGATCGATTCTCTGTTCAAATCTCTCTATCCTGAAAATGAACCTGGGGCTGAGGTCTTAATACTGAAGGGTGATTTTATAATATTTGAAAAGGGTTACGGTATTGCAAATATGGATAGTATGACCCCTATCTGCTCAAATACATTCTTCAATATTGCTTCAGTTTCAAAACAGTTCTCAGCAGTAGCAATTATGATCCTTGCAGAAGAGGGAAAGCTTTCGTTGGATGACTCAGTGAAAAAATGGTTTCCTGAATTCAAGGCAGATTTCTTCAACCATATTACTTTAAGGCACCTATTATCCCATTCATCAGGAATTCCTGACTCAAGAGACAGAAAAGACAAAAAATTTGTACTATACTCAACTGACGTTGAGTCCTACTCTTATATGAAAACTCTTGACAGTCTCAATTTTAAGCCTGGAACTTCCTATGAGTATATGAATCCTACTTTCCAGCTGATGTACACAATAATTGAGAAAGCATCTGGGTTACCATTCGATCAATTCATGAAAGAGAAGATATTTACTCCGGCTGGAATGCTGGAATCAACCTATTTCGAAGCAGACAAGATTATACCTCGCATGGCACATGGCTATCTCTATGACAGCCTGACAAAAAAGTACAATGAATTTGATTACGGGGAGGAGTCTTTCTTTGCAACCAAGGCCGATGGAGGCTTGTATACATCTGTCGAAGAATTTGTTAAGTGGGAAAAGGCATTGAGGGACAACAAACTTATAAGTGAGGCCTCAAAAACAATGGCACACACTCCAAAAGTAAAGATAGACGATATCCCATACACATCGTATGGATATGGCTGGTTCATTGAAGAGAAGCCCGGCTTTCCCGTGAAGGTTTATCATACTGGAGATAACGGTGGTTTCCAGATTTATGCAGGCCGATACCCTGAAAAGAAATTTATGTATCTCTTCTTCTCAAACCGTAACGACAGGGATAGAGAGCAAACAGCCAGCAAACTGGACAAAATATTCCAGAATGCCGGCTGGCTGAAATAAATCTGATTCTAAAGTTTTTTGTCAAACTGTGTTGTAGATGCCTGAGCAGTAGGCATGACAACCACATCACTTATGTTGACATGTGAAGGTGCCTTAAGAATAAACAGTATAACATCTGCTATATCCTTGGCAGATAGAGGAGTAAAACCCTTATATACATTTGATGCCTTTTCCAGATCACCTTTAAAGCGTACCTGAGAGAACTCTGTTTCAACAGCTCCAGGGCAAACCTGAGAAACCCTTATGTTGTGAGAATGCAGGTCCATCATCATCCCCCTTGAGAGAGCGTCAACTGCATGCTTGGTTGCACAATAGACATTTCCATTAGGATAAACTGACTTTCCTGCTATTGAACCGATATTCACAATTTGACCTACTCCCCTGCCTATCATAATGTTGGATACCACTTTGCTTACATATAGCAGACCTTTGATATTTGTATCTATCATTCTCTCCCAATCATCTACAACGCCACTGTTCAGCGGGTTCAATCCCACAGCAAGACCTGCATTGTTTATAAGGACATCTATTCCGCACCAAGGCTCCGGTAAGTTTCCAAGATAATGCTCTACCTGAGAAAGTTCCCTTACATCAAAACTCAATGGTAAAACTTTTATCTTAAATTCCTTTTCCAGTTTTGTTGCAAGAGAAGTCAACAGAGCGGTTCTGCGCCCGGTGATTATTAGGTCATAACCTTCATTTGCTAAAGAAATTGCAACCGCCTCTCCAATTCCTGAGGTTGCACCTGTGATTAATGCTATTTTGGACATATATTGAATTTAAAAATTAGATTCCATTACCCTTAGGAAATTGCCCCCAAGAATTTTCCTTATATCTTCTTCCGAATACCCTCTAGAAACCAGCTCATTAGTGATTAAAGGCAATTTATCAACACCATCCAGACCTTCAGGAGTCACTTCTATTCCATCGAAATCAGAACCAAGGCCTACATGATTGATACCTACAAGTTTGACAACATGATCAATATGATCCACAATCTCTTTATAGGATGGTCTAGGTATGGCAAACATCCTACCCTTTGCCTCTTCATACTGGCTCTTGAACTTCTTGGGATTTTTCTTATAGTTCCCTTCTGCCGTTTCGAATGCATCACAAAGCGGCCAGAATTTGTCAGCATAAGTCTTGTTCAGGAATGGCGGATAAAAATTGATCTGGATGACTCCGTCATGAGCTGCAAGATCCTTAATCATCTGATCTGTCATATTTCTAGGAAGATCAGCAATAGCCCTGCAACAAGAGTGAGTGGCTACAACGGGTTTTTTTGAATATTTTAACACGTCATAGAATGAATCATCAGAAATATGAGACACATCTACAATCATTCCTAGTCTGTTCATCTCCTTTACAACTTTTTTGCCGAAAGGACTTAATCCGTTCCATTTCTTCTCCTTTGTAGCACAGGAGTCACATATTTCATTATTGCCTGCGTGTGTGAGTGTCATATAGCGGATACCCATATCATAGAAAAGTCTCAATAGGCTCAGATCATTCTGAATGGGTAATCCATTTTCCATACCAAGGAATATCGCAGTCAAACCTCTATCCTTCAATTCCATGGCATCATCCACAGTAAGAGCTATTGCTACCTTGTCAGGATTTGCCTCAACCGAATCATATGTGCGCGCAATCAGTTGGAGTGCCTTTCTTGTTGCAGCATCAGGCTCTATTTTATTAGAAGTATAAATGGCAAAAAATGTGGCATCCAGGCCACCCTCTTTCATTCTGAGAAAATCAAAATGCCCTTGTTCCACTCTCTCTCCCAAATTTGCCCCATCATAAAGTTTTAATGGAGTATCACAGTGAGAATCGAGCACAAAGGCATCTTTGTGTAATTTTTTATAGTTCATACTATCTCTATATTTTTCTATAAAGATAATAAAAACATAATCAGTTTATCTTTTTAAAAGAGGAAATAGAGCTGATATCTTTACTCTTTATCTGAGCTGAGCCCTTATATTCAAGTATAGAACCACCAGAAACCTCTACATCCAGACTTCTTTCAACATATATCTTCGAAGATGAGACTCCTGTAACCTCGATATTCATGTCCAAAACCTTAAACCCAAGAGCATCTAATTTTGAAGCGCCTGATACTTCAGCACTCATGGTGACACACTCCCCTGTCATTTTTGTAAATGTCGCTCCGGAACATTCCGCAGATATCGAATTGGATTTTCCCGAATAACTTACTTTTGTCGCTCCACTGCACTCTAAATCCAATTTGTTGATATCCTGATTGATGATAACAGAAGAGGCTCCAGAGATTTCATATTCGGCTTCAGTAAATTTTCCTTTAATATCCAACGAGGAGGCTCCGCTAACATTAATTGTAGCAGACTGACTTTCAATATACAAACCCTTAGCATTTGAAGCTCCGCTTATCTCAACATTGAATGAAGCCGGTGAAAATCTTGCAGTAGTTGAAAATTCCGAAGCACCAGATAGGGAAAGATCATTGAGTTCCTCTTTTATCGTCACCTTAGCCTTAATTGGCCCCATATCTCTTCTGAGTCTGCTTGGAATCCTCTCTCCATCCAAAGAAAGCACGAGAACTCCTCTTACAACCTTTACTTCAACAAATGGCATTATCTCTTTATCTGTCAATATTATGACACTGGGAAGAGAAGATTTTGTCAACTCAACGTTAAAGACTCCTCCGGCCGATATGCCTTGAAAACTTGAAACAGGAAAAGGTTTTGTAATAGTTTGTGCCAGTGATGTCATTCCGAACAACAAAACTGCGGCAACAAGAAATAAAATTTTTTTCATAGTGTTTTTACTTAATCAATAATTGTTTAACATATTTTCTCAACTTATCTACCCCTTCAATTTTAGGGGAGTAGTATCTCTTGACCAGATCCTTTCTCTCTCCGTTACGTATGTCGGCCGACAACTGTGTTTCAAATGGAACCGCTTCGAAGGTAAGCTGTTCAAGAGTACTGAGAACCATATTTTTATCCTGCGGATTTAAATTTTTAGCCATTTTTGAGACAGATTCACTCTTTTCTTCAAGCATCCCGATATAATCCGCGGCATCAAGCACATGGCTGGTATAGACTCTGTTCCAATAAAGAAGTGGCGTAAGTATAAGAAAAGCAGCAATGGAAGCAGCTGCAAAATAGTATCTGACTCTCTTTATTATATATCTGCGTCTAGCTGCCTCTCTCTCTTTCTGCAACTTTAGAAAGAATCTATCCTTGTGAAAATCGGGAAGGTTTTCTCTGTCGAAATCCTCTTTGTTTTCGTCTATAAACTTTTTTAAATCATCCATAATCAACACTTTTTAAATACATTTTCCTCTTATCTCTTCTATAAGTCTTGCCTTACCTCTTATAAATTGTGAACGGACAGATACTTCCTTAAGTTGTGTTATCTGAGCAATTTCCTCATAATCATACCCTTCAAACAGATGAAGTGACAATATAAGTCTATATCCATCGGCGAGCTTGTTCATTGCCGACTTTACCTGATCAACAGTTATACCCTTGAAGCTGAAATTATCTACACACTCATTTTCAACCTCTTCACTTTTCAATTCCCTTGAATTAAAAAGAAGACTTTCAGATTTGTATTTTCTTAGCCGGTCTATTGACAGATTTATGCAAACCCTTGCCAGCCAATTATCTCTCTCTTTTATACTTTGAAAATCCATACCTTTTCTGAAATAGATCAACAGAGTATCGTGCATAACCTCCTCAGCATCCATGCTATTATTCAAAATACGAAGGCTAGTGTAGTATAACCTTTTATGACATTCATCATAAATGGCCTCTTCGCAACTTTTGCGTCCGCTTTCTTTGATATTTGGGTATAACAACATAACTTTGTTCTGAATGATAAACGAGTTTGTTTATTTTTTGTTGCATCCATGGAAAATTAATCTTCTAAATTTATGAATAATTCTATTTACAATTTCCCTTTACCAAACAATGAAACTGTTTTAGGTTATCTTCCCGGGAGTCCGGAAAGGGTAGCTCTTGACAACGAATTAAAGAAACAAAGTTCCCAAGTAATTGAAATTCCACTCATTATTGGTGGCAAAGAGATTTTTACAGGAGATACCTCAAAGGTAGTAATGCCTCATAAACACTCACATACATTGGCTATTTATCATAAAGCTGGTGAAAAAGAGATTAAAATGGCTATTGAAGCTGCAAAAGATGCCCATAAAATTTGGTCTGAAATCAGCTGGGATACAAGAGCCTCAATTATGCTTAAGGCAGCAGATCTTCTTGCCAACAAATACAGAGCAACAATAAATGCTGCTTCCATGTTAGGTCAGAGCAAGAATATATATCAGGCAGAGATTGATTCTGCTTGTGAGACAATCGATTTTCTAAGATACAATGCTGCTTTCGCAGGTCAGATATACAGTACTCAGCCAAGTTCCGCTTCCAACCAGCTGAACAGAATGGAATACAGGGCTTTGGAAGGGTTCGTATTTGCCGTTACCCCTTTCAACTTCACGTCCATTGCATCAAATCTCAATATGTCACCTGTGATGATGGGAAATACAACAATATGGAAACCTGCTTCGACTGCTGTTCTCTCCAACTACTATCTGATGAAGATCTTTATGGAGGCAGGGCTGCCTGCAGGTGTTATCAACTTCCTTCCCGGAAAAGGATCGCTGATAGGAAATATGGTGGTTAAATCCAAGGATCTGGCTGGTATACACTTTACTGGTTCCAACAACACCTTCAACTCTCTGTGGAGAGAGGTTGGAAGCAATCTGGCAAATTATACCTCTTATCCTAGACTTGTGGGTGAGACAGGAGGAAAGGATTTCATATTCGTTCACCCCTCTGCACAAACAAGGGAGGTGGCTGTCGCTGCTTTTGCCGGTGCTTTTGAATATCAGGGACAGAAATGTTCTGCAGCTTCAAGGATGTATGTTCCGGCTTCGCTTTGGGAAGGAATCAAAGCCGAGATGGTTGCTTTCTCTAAGTCTGTAAAAATGGGCGATGTACAGGACTCCGAAAATTTTATCAATGCTGTTATTGACGAAGCCTCTTTCGACAATGTCGTTTCATACATTGAGTATGCGAAGAGTGCGAAAAATGCGGAAATTGTATTTGGAGGGACATATGACAAGTCTATAGGTTATTTTGTTGCTCCTACACTTATCCAAACCTCAGACCCTCGTTTCAAGAGTATGGAAGAGGAGATATTTGGCCCTGTTCTTACTGTATATGTATACGAAGATAAAGACTTGGACAAAACTGTAGAACTATGCGATACAACTTCCCCATACGGACTTACTGGTGCAATTTTTGGGCAGGACAGAGTGGCATTGATGGATATTTGTACAAAATTCCGATATTCAGCAGGCAACTTCTACATAAATGACAAACCTACAGGAGCTGTTGTCGGAAAACAGCCTTTCGGGGGTTCCAGAGCCTCTGGTACCAACGACAAGGCCGGTGGAGAATTCAACTTGATAAGATGGACAAGTCCAAGGGTAATCAAAGAGACATTTATCCCCGCAACTGATATATTCTACGGATATATGAAGAAATAGTTATAAGTTAAAAAAGGTTAAGAGGCTGTCTAAAAATAGGCAGCCTTTGTTTTTTACACATTCGAAAATCATGCTAAAACTACTACGCCTTGCATCTCTTTCTAAGATGTGATTTGTCTTTAAGGCATGGCAACCACAAATACCCACTTACAAGTCGCTCCGTTAAAAAACAAAGGCGGAAACCAGGATTATGCCATAGAAGAGAGGAGACAGGCTTTCCGCTTCTTGTTTTTTGGACACTTCACTCCTTGAGTGGGTACCCATTTGTTCCTTTGCAATGCCTTTTCAGACTACAGCACAATCTTTTTGAGATGCAAGACCATTTTAAAAAACAAACTGATCCTGTTTTGGAAATAATCCAAACAATCCTCCGGTATGGATAAAGAGAATATTCCCTTGTTTTGACAGATTGTTCGTCTTTATCTCGTTGTAAAGACCGAACATTGCCTTTGCTGTGTAAACCGGATCTAGGATTAAAGCCTCCTTTCTTGCAATTTCTGCAATAAAAGCCAACTCTTCGGGCCTGCTCAAAGCATATCCGATTCCAACATATTTGTCATTGATATCCATCTCTTCTCTCAAAATGTCTATTTCCTCACCAATATAAGGAAGCGCCTCATTACTTATATTTTCAACAGCATTCCTGAAATATTCCTGATCGTCACAGACGGCAAATCCAAGTACTCTTTTGTTTAACTTATGAAACTTATTGGCAAGGTACAATCCGGCATAAGTACCACCAGATCCCACAGCCACTGACACAGTATCAAAGCTTATGCCCATATCTTTTTCTTGAGATACAATCTCCTCCATGCATGAATAATAGCCCAGAGTTCCTATCCCAAAAGAGGCTCCTTCAGGTATAATATATGCCTTATGGCCTTTTGACAAATATTCCTGTGCTATCTCTTTCATAATCGCACCTCTTTTTCCCCTGTACTCTTCATTAGAACAAAACCTTATGTCAGCACCGAAAAGCTTGTCAAGGAAATAGTTTCCCTCCAGTTTAGGATTTTCACTTATTCTGAGAAGTGCAACGGATTTCAACCCAAGCTTGGTAGCAGCTGCAATTGTGGCTCTGCAGTGGTTAGATTGAATTCCCCCACAAGTGATTACGGTGTCGCAACCATTCTCAAGTACCTCTTTAAACACATATTCCAGTTTCCTGATTTTATTTCCTGATAGCTCACATCCTGTCTGATCGTCTCTTTTTACGTAAAGATTGACACCCCACTCTTTTGAGAGTCTCTCGAGCTTTTCAATTTTAGTCGGCAGATTTGCCAGATTTAGTCTTGATATCATTGTTAAACGAAATTTAAAAAATTCTGCATGTTTCTGTTTATCAGCAAAGATACACTTTTATGCGGTTTGTCAATGCCTATCAGAAAATTTGATTAATTTTGCCAACTAAAACCAACCAAAATGAAACGGTTCATAGTTACTCTTCCAATACTTCTAGTCTTTCTCTTTCCATCAGGATTGTGGGCTCAGAAATTAAATAAAGAGCCCTTCAAACCCATCTCCGAATCTCTTCAAAATTACTTTAAACCAAAGGCTTCCGTTGGGGGGAAAATAGCAGTTGACTCGGTTGTCAAATCGGTTGTCAAAAAAAAGACAATTCTGACAATTTACCTTTCACCTACCCTTTCGGAATATCCGATAAGAGAAAACGATGTAAATCAAGCATATAGCATTGCAAGGAAATTTTCACCGGCATCTTATGCAAATTCAAAAATTATTCTATCCAGCAATGGGAGTACAATTGAAGACTTGATTCCACCTCTTTTCAGGACATTAGTTACAGATGAAATTAAAAATGATGAAAAGAAGCATAAGAAAGACAAAAAATCAGATGATGTACGTTCTCTTATAAGCAGGGAATCCAGGCCTATCAACATAGATAAGGGCCTACAAGAGAGACATCTGGCACTCTGGCAAAGTCATGGATACTACTATGAGCAAAAACTATTACGATGGGAATGGCAAAGGGCTAGGATTTTCCAGACTGTGGAAGATCTTTACACTCAGTCATATGTCCTCCCCTTTCTGGTACCAATGTTGGAAAAAGCCGGTGCTGTTGTAATGTTGCCGAGAGAGAGAGATTGTCAGGTGAATGAGGTCATTGTAGATAATGACACGCCTGCTTCGGGTTATTCTGAGGTTTCATCAAATACTCCCTGGAAAAACTCACAAATTCCTGGCTTTAAACATTCAAAAGAGACATACCTGAGTGGAGAGAATCCATTTACTTCAGGCACAGCCCGAACCGTTATAGGTTTAAGAAAAGAGAACAAGAGTCTGGCTATCTGGACTCCTGATTTTCCTGAGAGTGGAGAATATGCAGTATATGTCTCATATCAATCCTTTCCGAACAGTTCAGAAAACGCATACTACACCGTACACCATACAGGAGGAGAGACAAAATTCCGTGTAAATCAGAAGATGGGAGGTGGTACATGGATTTACCTTGGCACATTTGGCTTTGAGAAGGGAAAAAGCCAGAAGTATAAAGTAGAGCTATCAAACTCATATGCAAAAAAGAACGAATTGATATCTGCAGATGCAGTTAAGTTTGGTGGCGGCATGGGCAATATTGCCCGGAAGCCTGCTGAAACTGGCTCTGAACTCAACATACCAAGCTCCTCTTCCCAGCCAGTGGCAAAAGTTATAGTTCCACTTGATGTAAAGCCCATAATAAGCAACTATCCAAGATATACCGAAGGTGCAAGATACTGGCTTCAATGGGCTGGATTCTCTGATACAATTTACTCTCCCAACAAAAACGCCAATGACTACAACGATGACTATATGTCCAGAGGAAGATGGGTAAATGTTCTTTGCGGCGGCTCGGTAAAGAATCCGAAAGAGAAAGGACTGAACATTCCTTTGGACATGGCTTTCGCATTTCACACAGATGCAGGGACTACATTAAATGATTCCATTATTGGCACTCTTGGCATATACACAAGGTTCTCCAACGGAGATGACAAATTTCCTACAGGAGAGGCTCGTTTCAACAGCAGATATCTGACAGACCTTGTCCAGACTCAAATAATAGAAGACGTTAGAGCAACATACGAACCAATATGGGAAAGAAGGTCTATCTGGGATCGCTCTTACTCAGAATCAAGAACTCCTGTGATTCCATCCATGCTTCTGGAACTGCTCTCTCATCAGAACTTTGCCGATATGAGATATGGGCTGGATCCTAATTTCAGGTTTACTGTAAGCCGGGCTATTTATAAAGGAATATTGAAATACCTTAACGGTTCTGAGGGCAAAGAGTATGTAGTGCAACCTCTTCCCGTTGGAAGCTTTGCAGCTGCACTTGATAACGGGATTGTAAATCTTACATGGAAAGGAGTTGCCGATTCGTTGGAACCATCAGCAAAGCCCACAAAGTTCGTTGTTTATACAAGAATCGGTGACGGAGGATTTGATAACGGTAAAACTGTAAGCGGAAATACTTATAAAACAGAGATTGTAAAGGGAAAGATATATAGTTTTAAGGTAACAGCGGCTAATGATGGAGGAGAGAGTTTCCCTTCAGAAATACTCTCTGTATATCAAGATATTTCCGAAAAAGGAAAGGTTTTGATTGTAAATGGATTTGACAGGGTATCTGCTCCTTCAAGTTTTGCTACAAAAGATACTACCATGGGTGGATTCAGAGATTATCTGGACCATGGTGTACCTTATATAAAAGATTATTCTTTCATCGGCAGCCAATATGAGTTCAGAAGAGAGATTCCATGGATGGACGATGACTCTCCAGGATTCGGGGCCTCTTATGCTGACTATGAGACAAAAGTGATTGCCGGTAATACATTCGACTACCCTTACATTCATGGGAAAGCCTTTGCCAATGCAGGTTACAGTTTCACTTCTTGTAGCAGGGATGCTGTTACAGACAATACCGTGAATATGAATGACTATAAAATTGCTGACATAATACTGGGAAAACAGATTAAGACTAAAATAGGCAGAGGAGTACACTCTCCTGAATATGAAGTGTTCCCAAGAAAATTCCAGCTGGCAATAAGTTCTTTCACTGCAAACGGAGGAAATATAATTGTCTCCGGTGCAAATATTGCCACAGATATTTGGGACAGTATTCATATGGATAAAGAGAGCAAGGATTTTGCAACTCAGACACTTAAATATCAGTGGAGGACAAATTGTGCAAGCAAGACATGCGAGGTAAAATCTGCGCAAAGTCCCTTCCCTTTTGAAGGTAAATTCTCGTTCTATAACGTTCCAAATAAAAATTCTTATTGCGTCGAAAGTCCGGATGGCATAGAACCTGTAGGAGAAGGTGCATGGACAATTTTCAGATATGCAGACAATAATATCTCTGCAGGAGTTGCGTACAAAGGCGCATATTGTTCTGTTGTACTGGGCTTCCCTATAGAAACTATTAAGAATCAAGAGGATATAGACAACATTATTAACATGATAATTAATTTTTTTAGAAAAGATGATAAATAGAGAGAGAGAACTTGAGATTATAGAGTTGATCCATAAAGAGGTTAAACCGGCTCTTGGCTGTACAGAACCAATTGCTGTGTCACTGGCAGTAGCCAGGGCATCAGAAGAACTGGCAAAAATAGGTCTAAACACAGAAAGAGTAGAAGTTGAAGTCAGTGGTAATATTTTGAAGAACGGAATGGGCGTGGGTGTTCCCGGAACTGGTATGGTTGGTCTTCATATTGCTGCGGCATTGGGTGTTACATGTGGTAAATCTGAATACAAACTGGAGGTTTTGAATGACCTGAACGAGAATAGCATTAAGTTAGCCAAACAGATGGTGGAAGAGGAAAAAATTACGGTAATACTTTCCAAGACAGATCTTAAACTATATATATCGGCAACCTGTATATGCGGAAACCATCGTGCCAAGACTGTTATCGAAAATAACCATGATTCAATAGTTCTGGTAGAAATGGATGGCGTTAAAATTTTCGAGCAGAATGTCACAAACGTAGGAGATGAACAGATTACTGACGATTCGACTAAAAATACATTGGATTATAAGCTGGATATCAAGACTATATATAATTTTGCAAAGCAAGTTCCTTTCAAGGATATACAGTTCATTCTTGAATCCGTAAACCTTAACAAGGCTTTGGCGGAAGAGGGTCTAGCAAACAAATATGGGCTTCAGGTAGGAAGGACTATAAGAAACAATGTCCATAAAAACATATTTGGAGATGGCCTCCTCACCTACTCTATGGCCATGACAGCTGCTGCATCTGATGCAAGAATGGCCGGATGTATTTTGCCAGCTATGAGCAATTCCGGCAGCGGCAACCAAGGAATTACTGTTACAATGCCGGTTATAGCAACAGCTGAGAAGCTTGGCTCTTCGCTTGAAGAGCTGGCCAGAGCCCTTGTGTTGAGCCATCTGATTGCAATTCATATTAAAGGATATCTTGGAAAACTTTCTGCCCTTTGCGGATGTGTCATTGCATCAACAGGTTCAGCCTGCGGCATAGTATTTCTCAGGAATGGCAGTTATGACCAGATATGCTATGCTATCAAAAACATGATAGGCAACATTACCGGAATGGTTTGCGACGGAGCAAAAGTAGGGTGCGCACTTAAGGTTGCATCTGGAGTCTCATCAGCTGTACAATCCTCCATTCTTGCCCTTGACAATATCTGTATATCTGAAAATGATGGAATCATAGAAAAGGACATTGAGAAGACTATCAGAAATCTTGGAAGCATTGGGTCTGTAGGAATGCAGAAGACTGATCGTATGATCCTTGACATTATGGTCTGCAAATAGTACCCTGTCTATTTGTCAGCATTTTGTCATGAAATCTGTTTGGTATAGCTTTTGACTTTAGGTTTGCATAAATATTATTTAAAAAATTAAAAGAGATATATTATGCAAAAAGGTACAATCGGAGTTACAACCGAAAACATTTTTCCTGTAATAAAGAAATTCCTCTATTCAGATCACGAGATCTTTTTAAGAGAGTTGATTTCCAATGCTGTTGATGCAACTCAAAAGCTAAAGGCGTTGGTTAGCTCCGGAGAATTCAAGGGGGAGGCCGGTGATCTTAAGGTTACGGTTTCCTCAGATCCGGAAAACAACACTATTACTGTCAGCGACAACGGTATTGGAATGACAGAGGAAGAGGTTCAGAAATATATCAATCAGATTGCATTTTCAAGTGCCGGTGAGTTTCTGGACAAATATAAAGATCAATTAAACAACATTATAGGTCACTTCGGTCTAGGTTTCTACTCTGCATTCATGGTGTCTAAGAAGGTTGATATTCAAACTCTTTCATGGCAAGATGGAGCAGAGGCTGTGAAATGGAGCTGTGAAGGCGACCCTGAATACAAGATTACCAAAGGAAGCAGAAAAGAGAGAGGTACAGACATTATTCTCTATCTGGACGATGAATCAAAGGAGTATGCTCAGGAAGGCAAAATAGTATCACTGCTAAATAAGTACTGCAAATTCCTCCCGGTAAAAGTTGAATACGGAGAAGATAAGTTTGTCAACAACACCAACCCTTTGTGGGTAAGGAAACCGGCCGATCTTAAGGAGGAGGATTACATGCAGTTCTACAGAGAGCTCTATCCTATGCTGGAAGACCCTCTCTTCTACATTCACCTTAATGTAGACTACCCATTTAACTTGACAGGAGTTTTGTACTTTCCAAAAATCAAGGACAAACTTGAATTAACCAGAAATAAAATACAACTATATTGTAATCAAGTGTTTGTCACCGATTCTGTAGAAAACATTGTACCTGACTTCCTGACCCTTCTTCACGGCGTGATTGACTCACCTGATATCCCGCTCAATGTTTCCAGGAGTTACCTACAATCAGACTCAAATGTAAAGAAGATATCCAGTCATATTACCAAAAAGGTATCTGACCGCCTAGAGGAGATTTTCAAGAACGACAGGAAAAATCTTGAGGAGAAATGGGACAACCTAAAATTGTTCATTGAGTATGGAATGCTGTCTGAAGACAAATTTTATGAAAGGGCAGAAAAATTTGCACTACTAAAAAACACAGACGACAAATACTTCAGCTACGAAGAGTACAAAACAGCAATTGAGCCATCTCAGACAGACAAGAATAAACGCTTGGTGTACCTTTATGCAACCAATAAGGACGAACAGTATTCATTCATAGAGTCTGCAAAAAACAAGGGCTATGATGTTCTCTTATTTGACAGTCAGCTTGATGCTCACTTTGTTAATCTACTTGAATCCAAGTTTAAAGATACAACATTTGCCAGAGTTGATTCTGACTATATAGATAAGCTGATACAGAAAGAGGAGATGGACAAACCTAATCTAACAAAGAATGAGGTTTCCGACATATCCAAAGCTTTTGAAGCAGTTATGCCTGAAGGTGCTCACTATAACTTCGAAATCGAGAATCTGGATGAGAAAGAGGGAGCAATGCTTATCACTCAATCTGAATTTATGCGCAGATACCGGGAGATGGCAGCACTTAACGGTGGTATGAATTTTTACGGATCTCTACCGGAATCATATACTGTCACTATCAACTATAAACACCCTATAATAACAAGAATCCTCCAGGCTAAAGATAGCGAGCTATCTGCCCAGTTAAGTGAGTTAGATATTAAGATTGCAGAACCGGAGAGCAAGCTTAATGAGATTCTGGAGAAGATAAAGGATAAAAAGACAGATGAGATAGAGACTTCTGTAAAAGATGAGAAAAAGGTCATTGAAGAGAGCATAGAGAAGATTAAGGATGAGAGGAAAGATATATTATCCAAATTTGGAAAAGGAAATGATCTGATAAAGGAAGTCGTTGATCTGGCACTACTTGCAAATGGATTACTCAAAGGAGAAGATCTTAGTAAATTCATAAAGAGAAGCTTGGCATTGATAAAATAGCCTCTTTCTGAAATATAATTTTACACCCAAAAGCGTAGCATTACATTATGTTACGCTTTTGTTAATTTTAAGGCCGGTTAATTCCATTTTTTCTTAATAATTATTTGCAACAATTACTTTTGTGACAAAATATAATATAAAATGAAAGCCGACAGATTTTTCCAGTTTTTTATTGTTAAGGAGAAGAAATTCTATCCCCTTTTCATTTCTCAGTTAGAGAATATTAACGAAGCAGCCGAAGATTTGAGAACCCTTTTTCTTGAGAGCAACTACGAAGCCCAGAAAGAGTACTACAAAAAAATCAATGAATTGGAAAAGAAAGGAGACCACATTACAGCTCATATATATGAAGAGCTTAACAAAACCTTTGTGACCCCTTTTGACAGGGAAGACATTCACATTCTCGCATCAAGAATAGATACTTTTCTGGATTTCATCCATGATGCCGCAAGGAAAAAGGTTATGTACAAGCCTAAGACCACTTACAAGGATATTATCACAATTGTTGATGACATAGTGGAAGACGCAAGGATACTTAGAGAGATTATGATGCAGATGGAGTTCCTTACTAAAAAAAGTGATGAGGTTCTAAAAAAGTGCAGGCGTATCAAAGACATTGAGCATAATGTAGATGACCTGTACGAAAACTTCAACAGCTTCCTTTTTGAAAATGAAAAAGATGCTATTGAACTTGTAAAACACAAAAACATCGTCCAAAGCCTTGAGGATACTACTGACAGGGCAAAAGATGTCAGTGACTGCGTTCGTTCAATTATTGTCAAACTAGCTTAATTGCAGGAACTATGTTAACAATAGTATTAATCGCCATTGGATTGGCTCTCCTGTTCGACTTCCTTAATGGTATGAACGATGCTGCAAATTCAATTGCAACAATCGTATCAACCAAGGTTTTGTCCCCAACAGCGGCTGTGTGCTGGGCTGCATTCTGGAACTTTGCGGCATTCTTTATCTTTGGAGTACATGTAGCAAACACAATGGGAAAGGGAATTGTAGACCCTAATGTTGTTAATCCATACGTTATATTGTCTGCACTTATTGGTTCTGTAATATGGGTTTACGCATGCACCCATTTTGGAATGCCGATAAGCGTTTCGCATGCATTGATAGGTGGTCTTATAGGGCCTGTCTGGTTTACACATGGTACCAGCGCCCTTGTGGCAACAGGAATTTTCAAAATCGGACTATTTATTATACTTTCTCCATTGATAGGAACTATATTAAGTTTCATAATCATGGCTATTACGATGAGAATTTTCAAGAATAGGCATCCCCTTAAAGTAGAGAAGACTTTTCACTTCATGCAGCTTTTCTCATCTGCCATATTCAGCCTGGGCCACGGAGGAAACGATGCCCAGAAAACAATGGGTATAGTCTCCATTCTGCTTTTCAGCGTAGCGGGATCAAGCGATTTCATAAACTATCTATATACTCCCGGAATCGGATTCCACGTCCCTCTATGGATAACGATAACCTGCTATTCTGTAATAGCATTGGGTACAATAACCGGTGGATGGAAGGTGATCAAGACTTTGGGTGACGGACTTGCAAAACTGAAACCTGTACAGGGCTTCTGTGCTGAGACTGCCGGTGCCATAACCTTGATAGGCACAGGCTTTGCTGGAATACCAGTGAGTACTACACATACTATAACAGGTGCCATTATTGGTGTTGGAATGACAAAAGGTATTTCTTCTGTAAAATGGGCTACCGCCAAAAACATCGTTGGTGCGTGGATTTTCACAATCCCAGCTACTTTGCTTATTTCAGGCTTGATGTATCTTATACTGGATTTCGCTCTAGACCTGGCATAAGCCTATATAATTGATATCAAATAAAATATGTCCAAACAATAAAATTTGGACATATTTTTTTTCAATAACTGACAGCTTAGATTACTTTTGTATAAAATTCAAGATAAAAACAATGAAAGCAAACAGATTTTTCCAGTTATTTATCGTCAAGGAGAAGAAATTTTACCCCCTTTTCATAGCTCAATTAGAGAACATCAATGAAGCAGCTGACGATTTAAGGACACTATTTCTGGAGAGTAATTATGAAAACCAGAAAGAGTACTACAAAAAAATTAATGAGTTGGAGAAAAAGGGAGATCACATAACTGCCAAAATCTATGAAGAACTCAGCAAAACTTTTGTAACTCCATTTGACCGGGAAGACATACATATACTGGCATCCAGAATTGATACATTCCTAGACTTTATCCACGATGCAGCAAGGAAAAAGGTTATGTACAAACCTAAGACCACATATAAGGATATGATCACAATAGTTGATGATATTGTAGAAGATGCAAAGATTCTTAAAGGGATTATGTTACAACTGGAATTCATTGCCAAGAGAAGTGATTTGATTCTTGATGAGTGTAGAAAGATAAAGGATATTGAGCATGCAGTTGATGACCTTTACGAAAATTTCAACAGTTTTCTATTTGAAAATGAAAAAGATGCTATAGAGTTAGTAAAGCATAAAAATATTGTTCAGAGCTTGGAGGATACTACTGATAGGGCGAAAGATGTAAGTGACAGCGTTCGCTCCATAATTGTCAAATTAGCTTAATATAGAGCAATATGTTGACAATTGTTATAATCGCCATAGTACTGGCACTTCTGTTTGATTTCCTTAACGGTATGAATGATGCAGCAAATTCTATTGCCACAATTGTATCAACAAGGGTTCTTTCTCCCACTGCTGCAGTTGTTTGGGCTGGATTCTGGAACTTCGCTGCATTCTTTATTTTTGGAGTAACTGTTGCAAATACAATTGGAAAGGGTATTGTTGATCCACAAGTAGTTAATCCATATGTTATATTATCTGCTCTTATTGGTTCTGTAATATGGGTATGGACCTGCGCGCGTCTGGGGATGCCGATCAGTGTATCTCATGCCTTGATCGGAGGTCTTATTGGGCCTGTTTGGTTCACTTACGGAAGCAGTTCCCTATTTCTGACAGGAATCCTGAAAATTGCATCTTTCATAGTCCTTGCCCCTCTTATCGGATCCATAGTAAGCTTTTTCATTATGGCTATTACGTTAAGGATTTTTAAGAATAAACAACCACTTAAGGTGGAGAAAACATTTCACTTTCTACAACTTTTCTCCTCTGCTGTATTCAGTCTGGGTCATGGTGGAAACGATGCGCAGAAAACAATGGGCATAATTTCCATCCTTCTCTTTAGTGTAGCAGGAACAAACGAATTTATATCCAAATACCTATATACTGCCGGCATAGGATTTCACATTCCACTTTGGATTACAATAACCTGTTATACAGTAATTGGTATAGGCACTATGAGTGGAGGATGGAAAGTTATCAAGACATTAGGCGACGGACTTGCAAAACTTAAACCTGTACAGGGTTTCTGTGCTGAGACAGCAGGTGCCATAACTCTTATCGGAACAGCATTTTTGGGTATTCCGGTAAGTACCACTCATACAATAACAGGTGCAATCATTGGAGTAGGAATGACTAAAGGAGTGGCATCTGTAAGATGGGCTACAGCCAAGAATATAGTTGGAGCATGGATTTTCACTATTCCTGCAACCCTGACTATTTCAGGTTTGATCTATCTGATATTTGACAATTTGCTGAACCTAATATAGACGTTAATCGGGTGATACTATTCTCGTCCAGCCGAAAGTGTCAGGAATGAGTCCAAATTGAATGTTGCGAAGAGTTTCATACAGCATTTTCACTTTTGTCCCTTCTCCTCCCGCGTCAGGGTATTTGAAAGAGAGTTTAGCGACAGGATCATCAATTTGATATATTGGGGATATTACAACTGCCGTTCCGCAACTTCCTACCTCATCAAAGTCGCCAAGTTCAGTAACATTCACGGCTCTTTGCTCAACCTCAAGTCCAATACTGGCAGCTATTTCCATGATAGACTTGTTTGTAATCGATGGCAAGATACTCGAAGATTTTGGTGTTATATATTTATTGTCTTTTATTGCAAAGAAGTTTGACGTTCCGCATTCATCTATCCATCTCTTTTCTTTAGGGTCAAGATAAAGCACTGATGCATAACCTCCATCATGAGCCTTTTTTCCTGAAATTATAGAACCCGCATAATTCCCCCCTACTTTATAAATGCCTGTACCAAGTGGAGCCGCTCTGTCATGTTCCCTGTCTATCAATACTTTTATAGCGCCGCTGCCTCCATTATAACCACCAACTGGTGAGACCGCCACCAAAAACAAGAACTCTTTTGAAGGATAAATCCCAATCTGAGGACCAACTCCCAGTAACAGTGGCCTTATATACAGGGTTGCGCCGGATTCAAATGGCGGAACATACTCAGCATTCTCTCTTACGGCCATTTCGACAGCATCAATAAAAAGATCGGTTTGAGGTGCAGTCATCCCCAGATAGGCTGCAGATCTCTGCAACCTTTTGGCATTCTCATCAGGTCTGAATAGACGGACAGCACCATCAGCTCCCATATATGCCTTTAATCCCTCAAAAACCTGAAGCCCATAATGAAGGGATGCAGACATAGCATTAATGGTGATGTTATCATCAACGCTGCTTTTGAGCTTACCCCATTTCCCGTTTGTAAAGGAACAGGTTATCATTGTATTTGTCTTTATATAATCGAATCCAAGATTCGACCAGTCCGGTTTATTATTCATGGTTAAGGAATTTTTAATTATTCAGAATATATTTTACTATCCATTCTCCAACCTCTTTGGTTGAATATGATTTGCCGTTTTCTGCCAGATCTTCTGTCAGCACCTTGGAGGCGATGGCCATCTGGCATGCCTTTCGGACCTTTTTAGCCTCACTCTTTGCTCCAAATGCATCGCTTAACATCATTGCAGCTGAAAGGATTGTGGCTATCGGATTTGCGATATTCTTGCCCGCTGCCTGAGGATATGACCCGTGTATCGGCTCAAATAGTGGAGAGTTATCTCCAAATGAAGCCGAAGGCAACAAGCCGATAGAACCTGTAAGAACGCTTGCCTGATCGCTCAGAATATCGCCGAACATATTTTCGGTCAGAAGCACGTCGAACTTTGAGGGGTTAGTGACAAGCTGCATTGCAGCATTATCCACAAATAGAAAATTAAGTGTTACTTCAGGAAATTCACCGGCATGAATTGCCGTAACGACCTCACGCCATAGTCTTGATGTTGCCAGAACGTTTGCTTTGTCTACAAGTGTGACAATGCCTCTCCTCTCCTTTGCCATCTTGAATGCCAGACGAGAGATCCTCTCCACCTCGTCAACAGAATAGACACATGAGTCAAAAGCCTTCTTACCATCTTCGCTTCTGCCCCTTGGTTCGCCAAAGTATATTCCTCCGGTAAGTTCCCTGACAACAATCATATCCACCCCCTTTATAATCTCTTCCTTGAGAGGAGAACGATGAGACAATTCAGAAAAAAGCTCCACTGGTCTTATGTTTGCATAGAGCCCCAGTTCTCTTCGCATCTTCAGTAGTCCCTGTTCCGGGCGTACTTTGGCTGCAGGATTGTTATCATACTTTGGGTCGCCTATGGCACCAAATAAAATTGCATCTGAGTCCTGGCAGATCTTATGGGTTTCCAACGGATAAGGTTCTCCACAACTATCGATAGCAGAAGCACCTATCTCGCCATATTTAAAGTTAAATTTATGACCGAACCTTTTTTCAACCGCTTTTAATACATTAATTGCCTCTTCCACAATTTCAGGGCCGATTCCGTCTCCCGGCAGTACTGCTATATTCTTTTCCATATCTATTTTCTTGTTTTAAAATTCTCAATTTCCTCTATGTTGGCCAAAAGATAATCTATATCATCATAGCCTTTCATAAGACAATTTTGTTTATAAGAGCTTATTTCAAAAAATTCCTTTTCTCCGGATTTTAGATTAGTTATCGTTTTCTCTCCCAGATCTATCTCCAAATTTGTATCTGGATCAGAAAAGATATTATCCAAAAATTTCTGGCTCACCTGAACTGGTAAAAGCCCGTTATTTAGCGCATTGCTCTTGAATATGTCTGCAAAAAAACTTGATACAACAGCTCTTATACCAAAATCGTATATTGCCCATGCTGCGTGTTCTCTGCTGGACCCGCAGCCGAAGTTCCTTCCTGCCACCAGGATTGTACCCTCTCCTTTAAAATTAGATCTCCAGTCGTAAAAGAGGTATTTTCCAAAACCCTCGCGTGAAGTCGTTTTTAAAAATCTTGCAGGTATAATCTGATCTGTATCTATATTTTCCACCTGCATTACAATAGGTTTGGACTTGAGAATTGTTATTTTATTAAAGCTCATGATTTTCTATTTTATTGTCCTTGGGTCAGTTATAACTCCATAAATTGCAGCGGCAGCAGCAACCAATGGCCCAGCCAAAATGGTTCTTGCTCCCTGCCCCTGTCTGCCTTCAAAATTTCTGTTTGATGTGGATATGCAATACTTTCCAAATGGAATTTTATCGTCATTCATACCCAGGCATGCAGAACAGCCTGGCTCTCTTATTGCAAAACCGGCACTTCTTAGTATATCGCCCAAACCCTCTTCTTCAATGGCCTTCTCCACACCTTTTGATCCGGGAACAAGCCATACCTCTACTCCATCAGCCTTCCTGCGCCCCTTGACAAAGTCCGCAAAGGCTCTGAAATCCTCAATCCTGCCATTAGTACAACTTCCCAGAAACACATAGTCAACCTTTTTGCCAACCATTTTTTCTCCTGCATTGAAGCCCATATATTCAAGTGTATTTCCAGATTCCGGTATCGTATCTGTTATTGCCATACCCATTCCAGGGTTGGTACCATAGGTGACCATAGGCTCAATTTCACTCGCATTGAATGAGAAACGTGCATCATATTTTGCACCTACATCACTTTTAAGGCTACGCCAGTATTCAATGCTTTTATCCCACTCATCTCCTTTGGGGGTATATCTCCTTCCTTTTAGATAGCCGAAGGTCGTCTCATCAGGAGCTATCAACCCTCCTCTTGCTCCCATCTCAATACTCATATTGCAGATAGTCATCCTCTCTTCCATTGTCAATAGTGTAATCGCCGGACCGGCAAATTCAAGAAAATATCCTGTACCGCCAGATGTCCCGAGCTTTGAAATAATGTAGAGTATCAGATCCTTGGCACAAACATTTTCTTTAAGTTCTCCTGTCACCTCAATAAGCATCTGTTTAGGTTTTGTCTGCAGAAGTGATTGTGTAGCCAAGACCATTTCAACCTCACTTGTTCCTATTCCAAAAGCTATATTTCCAAATGCTCCATGAGTGGATGTATGGCTGTCCCCACATACTATTGTCATTCCGACCTGAGTAAGCCCCAGCTCAGGTCCGATTATATGTACAACGCCATTTGAAGGGTCTCCTAACGGGAAATAGGTTATTCCATACTTTTTTGTGTTCTCAGCTAACCTCTCTACTGGAATTCTGGACGATTCGTCAGCAATTGGCAAGTGTTGGTTAATTGTCGGGACATTATGGTCACAAGTTGCAAAGGTCTGATTTGGACGCGACACCCCTACACCTCTTTTCTGAAGACCTGAAAAAGCCTGGGGGCTTGTCACCTCATGAATGTAATGCCTGTCTATGTAAAGTATGGATGGACCATCCGGAATCTCCTTGACTATGTGAGACTCCCATATCTTGTCAAAAATTGTTTTTTTCATTTTACTCTACTATATTATTTTAGAAACTGCGTCAATCAGCGCCTCCACAGAGGCAGTTACGATATCTGTATTTGCAGAGAATCCATAATAAATGTTCCCTTTGTTCTCTATTTGAATGTGAACCTTACCTACATCGTCTGTTCCCTTGGTTATAGCCTGGACCAAAAATTCCTCCAACACAATTTTTCTATGGATTAGAATTCTGACTGCAGAAAAAGCTGCATCAATAGGCCCATTCCCGGAACTTGTTGCAGTACAAACTTCTCCATCAATATCCAATTTGACTGTAGCCATTGGTATAGCTGATTTTCCACACACTACCTGCAGATATTTAAGACGTATCCTATGAGCCTGAGTATTGCGTGTAACTCCTACTATAACAAGAAGATCATCATCATGAATATCCTTTTTTACATCGGCTAGTTTCAAGAATTTATCGTAAGCATCGTCAAGCTCCTCCGGTGTGAGTTCAATATTAAGCCTTGTATAATGGTGTTTCAGGGCAGCCCTTCCACTCCTTGCAGTTAGAGCAATTACTGATTCATTAACTCCAACATCAGAAGGGTCTATTATTTCGTAGCTCTCCCTATTTTTCAGAACGCCATCCTGATGTATTCCAGAGGAGTGGGCGAAAGCATTCCTGCCTACAATCGCTTTATTTGGCTGAACCGGCATTCGCATCAAGGTGGATACTTGTCTGGAGGTCTTTATAATCTTCTTTGCATCCACATCTGTGTAAACCGGGATATCCTTCCTACACTTAATAGCCATTACAACCTCTTCCAACGCAGTATTTCCAGCTCTCTCTCCAATCCCGTTTACAGTAACCTCAACCTGACGGGCACCATTCATCACGCCAGCAATTGTGTTTGCAGTCGCCATTCCCAGGTCATTATGGCAATGAGTGGAAATTATTGCTTTATGAATATTGGGAACATTGTCTACCAGATATTTAATCTTTGCTCCATATTCGTATGGTGTACAATAACCTGTTGTATCAGGAATATTCACAACCGTTGCTCCTGCCTTGATTACAGCCTCTACTACCTTTGCAAGATATTCATTATCAGTCCTTCCGGCATCTTCTGCATAAAATTCAACATCTTCCACATATTTTTTTGCATATTTCACGCAATAGATTGCTCTCTGAAGGATATCCTCCTTATTGGATTTGAATTTATAGAGAATGTGAGCATCTGAAGTACCTATCCCTGTATGAATTCTTTTGTTTTTAGCAAAATGCAGCGCATCAGCTGCTACATCTATATCCTTTTCGACAGCCCTTGTCAAGGCACAGATTGTTGCCTTTTCAATTACCTTGGATATCTCTACAATTGAATTGAAATCTCCGGGACTAGATATTGGGAAGCCACACTCTATGATATCTACGTTTAAAGACTCCAGGGTCCTGGCTAGTTCTATCTTTTCAATAGTGTTAAGCTGACAACCTGGCACCTGCTCTCCATCCCGGAGAGTAGTATCAAATACAAATAGTTTTTCGTTCATCTTCTCTTGATTTCGTTCATATATTGGCAAAAAAAAGAGCCACCCTCAAGAGGTGGCTCACATTATTTCATTTAAAATTGTTGCTTAAAAATTACATAAGAAATTCACCTCAGAGTATTAGACAAATACTGAGTAGCAGGAGGTGTAGGGAAATGGAATTTCTTGTGTTCATATCGTTGGCGAAGGTAAAAAAAAAATTATTACTAATACAAGGCCACAAGCCTTTCATCCCAAAAATAATTTCTATTAGACTGATTATCTTCTTCATTCAATTCAAAAATTTCTGAAAGATCTTTTTCAGAAAAGCCCTCTTCTTTAAATTTTGCGAGCTCCTTGATAAAAAATTCACTGATGTTCATTTTGCTCATGTTTTTAATTATGATACAAAATTACCACCCTGTTTTGTCAACTTTTGACAAAGATGAATTTATTATTGAATTTCCTGAACTTCCTTTATGCCGTTACGATTGAACACAACCCTGTAACGTTTGAACCTTTCAAAGTCCTGATATTTGAGCTGGATTATAAAATTAAGATAGTAGGCTTTCACCCCCATGAATCTTTCTACCTCTCCATTGTTTTTTGTAACATAAAGAGGAACTTCAGGGTTATCCATCTTGTTAAGAAAGGACTGTACGCTGAATCTTAATATTTCATTAATGCCTGCAACAAAATATTTGCTGTTTTCATCCAATTTCTGACGATCGATCTGCACCATCTTCCTATATAGAATAACCTTCTCTTTTGTATATCTGTTGTCTGCCTCAAGAAGGGCTGAACGATTTCTTATTTGTATTACCTCTTTAGGAACATTCCTCTCCGATATGAAATCGAAACCTTCCTTGCTCCATCCGATAGTATTCTCTTTTATGCTTACGATAATTTTATTGTCGAAATATTTAGCTCTTCTTTTGTGAGCAAAATAGAATCTCATAAGGTCCTTTATCCTGTCTTTGAGCATATAACTCACCACCAAGGCTGCAAACAATGGAATAGTAAAATTACCGAAGGTCTTTTGAAAAGAGAAGGCCACTGTTGTTGCAAATATCATAGATATCCCTGCTGCAAGACTTAAGTAGACCTGCTCAATGATAACACCATCCTTCTTCTTGTTCGCAGTAAGGAAAAGGTCACTCTCTATGAACTTCTTAAGTACACCCCTTCTGAATACAAGATCTCTGTTCTTATCCTGACTATCAAGCGAAACCACGGGATATCCGTATTCTTTCTTGTGCTTGGTTTCCTCGTCTATAGCAGTCTGTATTTTTGCACGGTATCTGTCGGCAAACTCCTTGTCCAAAGAGTCAAGTTTAAAAAGGAGGGTGTAAAACTGTTGGTCTATGCTGTTTGACATGAACTCATCACCGAATTCAAAATAGTTATAGTTTTCCTTCGACACTGTAGGTGTCTTGATAATTTTCGAGAGAGATCTGTATTTGAAAAGAATTTCACTGACATCTTCCAAAAGGGAGTCCATCAGAAAACCTCGGTCTTCCTTCTGAGCGGTGGTGAAAATATACTTTATCTGATCTCTTAAAGCGCTTTTGAATATGGCAGAGAACATTTTTATCTGATACTCATATTCTACAGCTGTACTCCTTGATGGATAAGATGCAATTTTATTGAAGGATTCCTCAAGATGCATTAAGGGTTGCGAATCTCCCTTTGCAATATCCCTAAGAAGGAATATGGGAGTAATGAGCCTGATATTATCTCTCAAATCTGTGTAAAAACGCTCCCTAGTATATGTCAAAGCATTTATATCCAGACTATCCGGAACAAATATCCAGGTATTCATGACAAAATTGTTGATCTTTATCTTCCTTCGTGCATGAAAGCCTACTTTGAATTCGATAGAGAATTTATCGTGTATTTTTGCCAGAATATCTATCATAATATCTATAATAACCCGTTAGTATAGCCAAGCCAATTGAGAACCGTCTCTCCCCACACCATAATCATCAGCCAGCTGATTATCATCATTGTAAATCCAAATTTAAAAGTATCACTCCAGCTGTAGTGATTCGTAGTATATAACAAAGCTGCAGGCTTACTGTTGAACGGAAGCACATAAACATGCTCTATAAGTAAAGCAACAGGAAAGGCCAGGCTAAGTATGGAATACCCGAATTTCTGTGCCACTCCTATTGCTATTGGGACAAATATGAGTGCCCTCATTGTCTTTGACTCAAATACAAGAGCAGAAAAAATCATAGCTGACGTAAGTATCATATACAATATCCAGAAAGGAGTATGTGCACCTATTCCCAAAGAGTCAAACAAAGTGTCTACCATAGTCGCCGGCAAACCAGTGGCCTCCAGCCCTGCTCCAAGGGTATATGCTCCTGCGGAGAATAGAAGCAGATGCCATGGAATATCCACATCGTTCCATTTGACAATTCCGATGCCGGGCAAAAGGGCAACAACTGCACCCATAAAGGCAACTGCTGTCTGATTTATTCCGTGTTGCTTATCTGTTGCCCAAAGTGCAAGAACTACGACGAAGATTGCAATTGCCTTATACTCTTCCAGGCTCATCTTGCCCATACTGACGAGCTCTTTCCTTAACCTCTCCATTCCTCCTTCAATCTGAGGATGACGTTCACTTTCTTTTAATGGAAAAATAAATTTTGTACCAACGACCCAACCTATGACTATTAATATAAAGCAAAGAGGGAAAGCTGCTATAAACCAATCCTGAAAGCTGAACATACTCCAACCCATTGCTCCGGCGATCATTGAACCGGCAAGCAGGTTCGCTCCGGATCCGGTAATGAAGCCACTCGCTCCGACATTGATCTGAAATAGATTCTGCAACACCAGGTTTCTTCCGAAATTATTTCTGTTTTCCCCTCCGGTAGCTCCATATATTGCAGCAATGACCATAAAGATGGGAAGCAATATCGCAGCCTTTGCTGTGGTTGCAGAGATAAAAGCCGAGAGAACAATATTGATTACCACAAAACTGAATATAACCATAGTGGCATTTTTCCCAAACTTGAGAACAAACCATAGGGCAAATCTTTTGGCAACTTTTGTCTTTACGAGCATGCTCGCCAGAATAAAGGAGAGAATATTCAACCACATAACAGGGTGGCCAAGCTGTGCATAGGCCACCTTGTCTGTAGTTACACCCGTTAAAACTATTGCCAGAATAATAATCAATGAAGTCAGATAATTTGGCACAGGCTCAGTAACCCATAAAATGATTCCTGCAGTGAATATTGCCAGCATCGCATAATTTATCCTTGAGAAACCTTCCAGACCAAGTTCGGAAAATCTTTTAACAGCCTCTCCGGCAAGCTTTACCGGATCAATGTTGTTCAAGAAAGAGATATCTGCAAAATAGTAGATATATATAAATGCAATAGCTGCAATAGGAAAACCTAATCTTGCCATCCACTTTTCGAAAGGAGACTTGACAAGCTTTGGTAATCTCTCTATTTTATAGTTGCTCATATCGAGCGGATCGAAACTGTGTTTTTCCGGCTCCATAGAATTATTCTTTTTTCAATTATTTACCACTTAGTATATGGATTCTTCATCAGCATAGAGTTGTAGAATCTCGAGTCTCCTGTAACCTCTTCCCCAAGCCAGGCCGGTCTGTCAAAACGCTCTTCTTCCGAGGTCAGCTCAACCTCAGCCAAAGTAAGGCCAAGGTTCTCTCCATAAAATTCATCCACTTCAAATGAGTGAGGCCCGGCTTTAACTATAAAGCGAGTCTTGTCTATCACCCCGGGTTCACAAATAGCAAGCAGTTCTTCTGCTTCCTGAACACTTATCTCTTTCTCCCACTCATAGCGGCTGGCACCTGACTTGCTTCCGATACCCTTGATTGTTATAAAACCTTTGTCACCTTTAACTCTCACTCTGACTGTCCTCTCAGGGACAGAGCTCAAATAACCCTGAATTATCCTGGTACTCTTTGAAGCTAGTGTCTTGAATTCTCCTTTTACGAGAAATTTTCTTTCTATTTCCTGTGCCATAATGTTACTCGTTTGCTAGTTTTTTATCTGACATACCTATCACTCTCTTGATTGCCTGAAGATAGTTGATATTTTCAACGCCCTCCAGTCCAACCTCTTTGATAGTTTTTTTAATATCCTCTATTTCTGTGGATTCCGAATTGATCGTCATCACCTTTGCTCCATTGATCAACACTGCGCCTGCCTCACATATAGTGTCATTCACCATATAGCCCCAACGCTGTTTATGTACGCGTACTGCCTGAAGATCTGGATTATCATTCACCATCTGTATAAATTCCTCATAGGTATAGATATCTTTTTTCAGATCGGGCATTTTAACCATAAACGCAGGAAAAACCTCTTTTTTCAATATATCCGCAGATATTGGGAATTCACCTTTCATCAGAGGATCCCACTGTTCAAGCCCGTCAACAGTCTGGACATATCTCTTTATATCCATTTTCCCATCCCTTATCTTGGTATTGTTGATATCGTTGGTGCGGGAAATAATATAAATTTCATCGCTGTTTCTCTCCCAGACTTTCTCTGGAACAGGAACTGAGAATCTTGCCATCCTTGCAATGGCTTTACCAAAGTCCTGCCCGAAAGTACGGAATTCAAATCTTGGTTTTGAGATTTCTCCAATCTCCATCTTTTCTTTACTCATCACGTATCTTATTATTAAGTTAAATTGTACCTGTTGAATTTGATTTGCCCATTGACCCCACAGTGAATAGTGTCAGATCTGTCCCTCCGTCTGTCCTGCGTCCTATTGTCTGAGGCGAAGCTCCTGCTTTTATTATTGTTACTGTAAGATTATCCAGTAAATCCCTTTGCCCTCCGTCGGCATCAAAAAGATGGTACGAGAATCCCTTTGTTCCTGACATACCAAACGGGAAGCCTGTAACTCCGTTGACATCCTGTGTGATAACCAGGTATCCCTTAGCTGCGATTTTAGTCCCGGAAGGAATTATCCAGTTATCTTTATCTGCGGTGGAACCGTCTTTTCTCAGCTTCCATCCGGCAAGATTAATTTCTGTTGTCATTGCATTATACAACTCCATTGCCTTAGCATTAGGGTCGCATTCATTGACATATACCAGGATAGGAGGAGCTACCTTTATCTTTTGTTCTGGGGATGCTGCAACAAATCCATCTGTATTGGTTGCCTCAATAGTAACCACGATTTCTGCATTATCTGCTTGTCCAGGAATAACTGCAGAGAAGATCCTTGAAGTTCCTTCAGTCATATTTACAGAAACTGTTGTTCCCGAATTGACCTTGTACTTTGCCACAGCAGAAGCTATTCCTTTAAGATCTGTGATTTTACATGTTACTGTAATAGCCTGATTAGCCTTTGGAGAAGAAGGATTCAAGGCTATACTCTCAATAACTGCAGGACCTACATATTGTTCGTCTTTCACACAACCGGTCAATAATATGATTATTGCTACAGTTGCAAATAATATCTTTCTCATAATATAATTTTTTGTCAGTAATGTTAAGATTAAAAATCAATTTCAAATCTGATACCCAGCATACTGTAATCTACGCCAGCCTTGCCTTTTGATTCAGCTACCTTTGATGGGTCCTTTGTAGGGACTCCGTCAACGTCATAACCCACAAACAGCTTTCCACGACCGTTAGCATATCTGTCGTTATTGCTATACATGTAATTCAACATTACCTTGACTGAATGATTGATGTAGTAATTTATACCGAAAGTATAGTTCTCTCCGCAACCTCCTTTAACTTTCTGGCTCGTCAGATCGAGAAAATCATATCTTCCTACAAGTTCAATGTCTCCCCACGATTTACCTCTTGTCGGTTGAGTGAATTCTCCATCCTGAACATTATACTGTTGTTTCCCTCCAAACAAAAGATATCCGAGTTGTGCATACCATCCGTTAAAATGTTTAGTGGACTTGTCTGTCAAGAGGCTTGCATCTTTAATGAAAGTACTGTTTCCAATGTATTCAGACTGGAATCTTAAACCATTCCTGAAACCGGCTAGTTCAAATCCGTACAAGAAATCATGATCAACATCTTTAATCACATCTGTATCGAGGTATTTTTTCCTGTTTATGGAAGTTGCGTTACGAGTACTGTATCTTACACCTCCTGCCTCTTTGACGGGTTCAAGGTCTGATTTAGGCTTACGGTAAGATGCCGCAGCACCAATATGCAAGCCATAATTGCCTTTATTGTAAAAAGGCATGATTACCAGCTTGCCGGTATATGAGTTTCCACTGCTCATACCATAATCTTTGTTGTTGTCCTCAACGTATGTTCTTGTCTCTTGCCCTTCTACAGCCTGAAAATGAATACCTCCATAAGCTATGAGCCAATTTCTGTTATACTTTGCCTGAAGTCCGATATGTCTGGACGGGCCGAATGTCTGGACGGCCATCGGTCTCTCAAGTAGTGCAAGATACCTGGATGTTGTGGTACATTCCATCGAAAAACTCTCTTTGAAGTTACCTACTGTAAAGTCAAAGTTCTTTAAGCCTGAATATACAAGTATTGCATCTTTCAGTTCAAACGAACCATTTGCAAAATCAGTATCGAGTTCACCATACCAATCTTTTGTAATCTGGCCTTTTACAGCAAATCTGGCTCTTCGGATAGAGGCTCCGTCTCCGATTTTATCGAAATCCTTATTTTCTCCAAAGAATGTTGCGCCATCTGCCTGCACCCTTATGTCAAACCAAAGCCGGTAGTCCTGGGTCTTTGATTCAAACACTAGAATTCCGCTGCGTTCCTCCGCAGATAAAGGTTTTCTTTCAACTTTTACCCCATACTGATTGTAGCGGACATCCTCCTGAGGTTTTTCCTGTGCTCTTGCTGTAACAAAAGTTAAAATTACAACAATGACCAATGATAATTTTTTCATATTAATAAGGTTAAAGAGATTTAATGAAATTTATGAGATTTGCATCTCTATTTAAATTCAACTTCTTTCTTAAACGGTAACGACACACCTCAACGCTTTTGGGCGTGATGCTCATAATGGAAGCAAGCTCCTTGGTAGAAAAACCTAGCCTCAGAAGTGTTGCCAGCCTTCTCTCCTGCTCAGTAAGATCAGGGAACCTCTCGTGCAGTATTAGAGAATAATCCTTGTGGAGTATCTCAACTTGCGAATACAGCTCATTCATCTCATGCGAAAAGGCTTTTTTATCCTTTATTTTACCCTCAATGACGAGAATCTGGTTTTTGATCTCATCAATACTCTCAAGCCTTTTTAGCATAAGAATATCGGATGAAAGCACATCCAGAAAATCTCTTTGCTGGCCTATCCACAAAGCATTGTTTATTAAATCCTTCCTTTTCATCTCCAGCCTCTTGTGAAGATTATTGTTTTCACTCTGAATAACTTTAATCTCAAGTTCGACGAGAGCCTTCTGCATCTCGTTAAGCTGATTCCGGTCTTCTGCAAGCTTTAATCTGGCACGCTCAGAAGTTCTGCTTTTGGATACATAGAAGTAAATTACAACTATGGTTAAAATAAAAAGAATTGCAGACAGGGCAAATGTTGTAATATCAAAAGATTTCTGTGCATGGGTTATACCTATGTCTAAACTGTTTATGTCACCCTGAGCTGCAATTATCTTGAAAACGATAGATGTAAGCACAAAAGAGAGTGCCGGAAGTGCTATCACAGACAAACACGACTTTACAAGCTCTCTCTTATCTATGTTCACGTTCCTGTGGACCCAGCCAATACCTATAATCGCGCCAAGTGCTATATGAGCTGGAGAAACGGGAGTGGCTTGAAGTCCAAAGATAGAACAGATGTCATTATTTGAAAAGAGCAGCAGCACCAATGACATAGAAATCATTATGACAACACTCGTTTCGGTATTTATGTCGAATAATTTTATAGAAAGTCTTTCCGAAATTTTTCCAACTGGATAAAAATAGAGAGCCAGCACTAAAACAAGAAAAAAGATCCATGTAATGAACTCTCCATTAATCGCAGCACCTCCAATATTTATGATTAAGTGCGGATCTATACTGGCTGTCATTGCCAATAAAATTGAACCATTATTGACAGCAAAAGAGAAAAGGACAATAATCAGAGAAAGTGTAAGCAGAACCCTTAATATCCTGTTTAGAGCGATCAGGTGCAAGCCTGTTCTTCTCATAGTATATCTGAAAAATTGAAAAAGAACAATTGAGAGTAAAAATGACAATACAGGAGACACAATCCAAGCGATGGAGCTTTGCCAGAAAAATGGCTGTATGGCATCCGAACCTAGATGAATGTTCGCTGCATATATAGCTGCTGAAAGGGAGTAAACTATGGATGTCCATTTGGAAAAGAGTGAAAATATCCACACCGATGCAGCTGCAGCAAAACAAATGACAAGTAAGGTTATTGGATTGCTCAGGTTAGAGACTGCACTTATATTTCCGACAACATCTGAAGAGCATTTAAATGCCGGCAACATTGACAATACTATTATGAAAGGAATATAGCCCTTACGTATGACACCCGATGATGAAGATGACCCAAGCATCAAAGGCAACTCTCTTATTGAGAGCCATGCACCAAGCAAAAGCACTATGATTGCTATATCAAATATCATGTCAGAAGTTGCGTTTTAATGCCATAATGGATAGCAAGTCAGCTGCTTTTTCAGCCGACTCCGAAAGTGTCTCTATATGAAGTGCGAAATATCTAAGATGAAATTTTTCACTGAGTTTTAACTGAGGCATGTCATGGAAAACCTTTCTTTTTATAGTTTTAGACTGCCTTTCTGTCTCCTCCTCATAAAAATAGACTCGGTTTATCTTTTCAGGAATGGAGTCAGGATTGCGAAAATATGCCTTGGCAGCTGGAATAACACACTCGACGGCCAATGTGGACAATTCTGTAAGTTTTACAAAATCAGGATTCAGCTCTGTGGGAATATGAGGTATTTCTATTTCCAACTGAGAGAGGCTGTTGTTTAGAATATCTACGATATTGTCCATTCTTTCCAATAACTTAAGTATATCCCCTCTCATCTGTGACATGAAAGACATTGTATGCACAGAAGCAACAATCTCTCTTCTGAGATAATTTGCTTCACTCTCCAGTTTTGCCATTTCAGAGAGATTTTCTTCAAAAAGGGTCAGGTTTCCATAAAGATAATTTCTCACACCCTCTTTAAATACTAACAATCCTTTATCAATGGTATCATAAAACTTGTCAATATTCTTTATGGTCTGATTGGTCTGGTTAATTTTAAACATACTCATATTATTGATTGATACTATCTTTCCCAAATTTATAAAAAAAAAGGGACTGATTGGGTAAATTATCAAATCGAATAATATAATAACAAATTATGTGTGTTATAAATATTTATAAAACACTATTTGTCAAATAGTTTATAAAACAATTGTTTGGTTTGGTACGCAACCTTCATAATAATTTGTAGTGATTTTATAAAGAGAAAGGGGCCAAAGAAAAATGGCAAAAACTGTCAGAAGAAATAATTTTCACCACTACAAATCCATTTTACCATACTCATTCCTGGGCAGGCTGCTCTCCGTTCTGGTACTCACCAAGTATCTGAAGATTCTCTATAAGGGGTCTTATAGCATCCAATGCCTGATTATAGCGTTTATGATCACTGAAAATAAGGTCTACATAGAACAGATACTCCCACTCCACTCCAACGATCGGCAGGGACTGGATTTTGGTTAGGTTCATGTTATATATGGAAAGTACGGACAGCACATGTGAGAGTTTACCTTGCTGGTGTGGAAGCGAAAAGCATATAGATGCTTTGTTTATCTTTCTGTCGGCAATCTTTGCCAGACGTTTCACCTTCTCGCTTTCTGCCACAATCATGAACCTCGTGAAGTTTCTCTTGTTGTCTTCAACTCCCGCCTTGATTATTTCCAGGTTATACATTTCAGCAGCCAGATCGCTTGCCAATGCACCAACTCCCATCAGATTCTCTTCCCGTATTAATTTTGCGCTTAACGCTGTATCCAAGGAATCTACCATTCTTACACCCCTCTTTCTAAGTTCATTAAGAAAGAGATGGCACTGTTGGATTGCAACCGGGTGAGAATGTATCTCCTTTATATCGTCAATAGATTGCCCCGGAAGAGCGATAAGATTCTGTACTACTCTTATATATTGTTCCCCTACAATCGGAAGCCTGCTTTCACTAAGAAAAGCATGATTCTGGAGCAGACTCCCTGCTACAGAGTTTTCAATTGCAACAATCCCACAATCAACCTTTTTCTGACGAAGCTCCTCAAACAGGTCGGCAAATGTATCACAAGGAACTATTGTAATAAGGTTGTTACAAAAGAATTTTTTTGCGGCAATTTCATGAAATGCTCCGAAACCTCCCTGTATTGCTACACTTACTGTTTGGTTTGATTCACTTTTTGTGCGATTTTCCATCTCTTTCATTTTGACATAAAAAAAGGCCTCGAACTTCGAGACCTTTAGGTTATTATTTATTTATTACGTTAACAATAACATATTGGTCTCTCCTGCTTGCAAAAGGAAAAGAAAAAGAAGAAAAAATATGTATTGGTAGATTTCATCATGCCGCAAAATTAAATAATTTATTGAATTATTATTATATTTTTGTAATAGAAAGGTTTCACTAAAAAATAGATATGGAATTCAAACAACTCATTGTATCTACTGAAGATCATGTATGTACAATCAAAATCAACAATCCCGCAACTCTCAATGCTCTGACGACTTCACTTTTAACTGAGTTGAACTTCGCATTGGATGAAATTGAAAAGGATTCAGACATATTCGTATTGATAATTACTGGTGAAGGAAGGGCCTTTGTTGCAGGAGCTGACATAACTGAGATGGCAGACCTGAACCCTGCCCAAGGTAAGGAATTTGGTGATTTTGGTGCTATGGTTTTCAGAAAGATTGAGACACTTTCAAAACCTGTAATTGCAGCAATCAACGGCTTCACATTAGGTGGAGGATGCGAGCTTGCAATATCCTGCGATATCAGAATTGCATCTGAAAATGCAAAATTCGGACAGCCGGAAGTGGGACTTGGCATTACAACCGGCTTCTCTGCAACTTACCGTCTTCCTAGAATTGTCGGCTTAGGAAAGGCTAAGGAGCTTCTCTTTACAGGGAATGTAATAAATGCTGCCGAGGCTCTGGAAATCGGTCTTGTAAATCAGGTGACAAAAGCAGAAGAGCTAATTGAAAAAACCATGCTTATGGCTTCCACTATTGCATCAAAAGCCCCAATTGCCATAAAATATACAAAAGAGGCCATTGAATATGGACTGAACCACGATGCTGAGAGCTCGATAAATCATGAGACAGATGTTTTTGCTAAATGTTTTTCCACTCAGGATCAGAAAGATGGTATGAAAGCGTTCATCAACAAGCAAAAACCAACATTCAACAATAGATAATAAACTATAATAGATAAACTTACAATATGAAAATTTGCGTTATTGGTACAGGAACCATGGGAAGCGGTATAGTGCTTGCTTTTGCCCAGTCGGGTTTCAATGTGGTAATGAAGGGAATATCGGAAAGTGAACTTCTTATTGGCCACAATAACATTCACAACAACCTATCTAAACTGGTTGAGAAAGGGAAGATGGAGCTTCATAGAATGAATGAGATCATATCCAAAATTACAGAGACCATCTCTTACGACTCATGTTCTGATGCAGATCTGGTAATTGAAGCCGTTTTAGAGGAGATGTCTCTTAAACATGAAGTATTCAAAACTTTGGATTCAATCTGCAAACCTGAGACTATACTTGCTTCAAACACCTCTTCACTCTCTATTACTGAGATTGCCGCATCTACAAAAAGGGCCGACAAGGTTGTTGGTATGCATTTTTTTAACCCGGCACCGGTAATGAAGCTGGTGGAAATTATAAAAGGTCAGCTGACATCGCCTGAGGTTGCAGAATTGGTTGCCAACATCGCAAGAGAGATGGGCAAAACCCCAGTCAGTGTAAATGAGGCGCCTGGTTTTGTTGTTAACCGGATTCTTATTCCTCTGGTAAATGAAGGTATAGGAATTCTCGCAGATGGAGTAGCCTCACGCGATGAGATTGACGAGGCAATGAAACTTGGAGCCAACCATCCTATGGGCCCCTTGGCACTTGGAGACCTTATAGGACTTGACGTCTGTCTGGCAATTATGGAGGTGCTTTACAACGAGTATGGTGATTCCAAGTACAGACCGCATCCTCTACTGCGTAAAATGGTCCGTGCAAAGCAATTGGGCAGAAAGACCGGAATAGGATTTTACGATTACCGGAAGTAATATAATCAAAACAAAGCAATCCCATGCCTCTTAGCCGAAATATCAGCACTAAAGTATCTAGAATCAACTACAAGACTCTTATGCAGATACGTATCAGGAAAATCCTGATGATCTGCAGCAGCTATGATGCATATACCCTTGAAGAGGATGGACGCATTGAATCGCAGATATACAAGGAGTATGTAGACCTGAACCTTAGCAATCCACCCACATTTACATGGGTGACATCTTCTGTTGATGCTCTGAGGCTTCTGGAAGAGGAAGATGATTTTGACCTGATAATAAGCATGTACAATGTCGGTGAGATGGATGTATTCAGCTTTTCCAAGCAGGTAAAGCAAGACCTTCCAGACATACCTTTTGTACTGCTCACCAACTTTTCAAAAGAGCTCTCAAGGATAATTGAAAATGAAGACTGCTCTTGTATTGACCATATTTTCAGTTGGCATGGAAATGCAGACCTTATCCTGGCAATAATAAAACTGTTTGAAGACAGGCTTAATGCAGATGACGACATTTTAGGTGCCGGAGTCCAGTCCATTCTTCTGGTAGAAGACTCAGTAAGATTCTATTCGACCTATCTTCCTGCTATTTACAAACTTGTCTTACAGCAAAGTGCAGAATTCCTTAAAGAGGCCCTTAATGAACAGCAACAAAAACTGCGTAAGAGGGCCAGACCTAAAATCCTGCTTGCTACAAACTGGGACGAGGCTGTTTTGCTTTATGAACGCTATAAACAGAACCTTCTTGGAGTAATTTCCGATGTAGGATTCATTATACACAAAAACGATCCTGCTGCCAGTGAAAAATTGGATGCAGGCATAGACTTGTGCAAGAAAATAAAGAGTGACGATCCGCATCTTCCTTTCCTGCTGCAATCTTCGCAGGAGAGTGTAAGGGAAACAGCTCAGCAACTTGGAGTCGGGTTCATTCTAAAACACTCGAAAACTCTTTTGCTGGAACTAAGTGACTACATAAGTGAGGATTTTGTCTTTGGTGACTTTGTTTTCAGAAATCTCACCACCGGTGAGATTATTGGCAGAGCAAAAGATCTAAAGGACTTGCAGCATCTGGTGATGGAGATCCCGGAAGATGTGCTGCTATACCATGCTTCAAGAAACCGTCTTTCTAAATGGATGTACTCACGAGGTCTTTTCACCCTTGCCAACAAGATGAAGGCTGCCCACGAAAGTCACTTCAAGACTATCGACGACCTGAGGCAATACATAGTAACGGCAATAATAGACTATCGTATATTGCTTGGTCATGGTGTTGTTGCCCGTTTCAATGCCAACTCATATAGCCAGTACATATGGTTTGCAAGGCTGGGAGACGGATCGCTCGGCGGAAAAGCTAGGGGACTTGCCTTTATAAACAGTATGCTTGAGAAGTATAGCTTGCTTAACAAATACCCCGGTGTTAAAATTCTCATCCCTCGTACGGTAGTTGTTGCCACAGACTATTTCGATGAGTTTATCCGACTGAACGGCCTGCAATACGTAATTAAATCTGATATTTCCGATGAAGAGATATTGTCTGAATTCGTAAGCTCCCGTCTTCCGGAACAGTTGGTATCAGATCTTAGGGTATATCTTAAATATGCCACAGGGCCTTTGGCAGTACGCTCCAGCTCTAAACTTGAAGACTCGCATTACCAACCATTTGCCGGCATATATACCACATATATGATTCCTCTGACGCAGAATGAGGATCAGATGCTGAGGTTGCTCGGCAAGGCTATCAAGAGCGTGTATGCATCGATTTTTTTTGCCTCCAGCCGGGCATATATCCAGGCAACCTCTAACCTGATAAGCGAGGAGAAGATGGCGATTGTTATCCAGGATGTTTGCGGCACTGAGGACAAAGGCTACTTTTTACCGACCATCTCTGGAGTTGCCAGATCTACGAACTTCTATCCAATCGGCTCTGAAAAACCTGAGGATGGAATAGTGAACATGGCTTTCGGACTAGGAAAATTGGTTGTAGAGGGAGGCAAGACCCTGCGTTTTTCTCCAAAATACCCAAAGCATATACTTCAGCTTTCCACACCTCAACTGGCTCTAAGAGACACTCAGAATGTCATGTACGCCCTAAATCTTAAACCGGAAGAGTTCAAGACTTCTATTGATGATTCAATAAATCTTCAGAAGTTCGACATAAATCAGGTTAAAGATTTCAGGAATATGAACTTTGTTGCATCTACATGGGATATGCAAAGCCAGATGATAACAGACAGCAATTTTGAGGATGGAAGGAAAATCATAACTTTTGCCCATATACTCAAGCATGACACAATGCCTTTGGCTGGAATGATAAGCGATATTCTGGAACTAAGCCAGCAAGAGATGCGTTCAGCCGTTGAAATTGAATTTGCAGTCAATATGGATGTCCCTGCAGGGCAAGATGTTATATTCAACTTCCTCCAGATCCGCCAGATAACAGACAGTCAGGATAATAAATCTTTGGACTGGGAACATATCAATACCGAAGAATCCTTAATTTACGCTCAAAGGGCTTTAGGCGTTGGTTGCATTGACGGTATCACTGATATCATTTACGTAAAGCAAGATGCATTTGATAGTGCTCATACTCAGGAGATGGTTGATGAGATAGATGAATATAATGACAGGATGAGAAAGTTAAAGAGACATTATGTTCTGGTTGGTCCCGGCCGTTGGGGAACAAGCGACCCGTGGCTTGGAATTCCAATAAAGTGGCCAAATATATCTGAGTCCAAGGTAATTGTTGAGTGTGGACTAAAGGATTTCCGTGTAGAACCTAGCGAAGGCACCCATTTTTTTCAAAACCTCACCTCTTTTGGTATCGGCTACCTAACCATAAACCCATATATGGGAGACGGACGGTTCGATATAGGCCGGCTTAATGCAATGGAGGCTTCATATGAGAGCAAATACTTCCGCCAGGTCACTTTCCCTGAGCCTCTATACATATTCATAGACGGACGTAAAAACAAAGGAATCGTACGTCAGACAAACATTTAAACTTAACTTTAAAATAAATGATAATGAAAAAAGATGTTCAAAAAAATGCACCATGCGGTGCAATTTACGGTATGGGATTTATTGGAGCAGCTATTTACTTCATTGCCAATGCTGCAGGTTTCTGGGCAGGATTGCTGGGCGTACTTAAAGCTATTGTCTGGCCGGCATTCTTTGTATATGAGACCTTCAAACACTTTGGCATATAGAAATTAATAATGCATGAGAATTATGAAACGTATTATTTTCTTAATGTTTTTATGCTTTTCCTTTGGAGAATCATTCTCTCAAGGGAATGTTGTAGAGATTTCTCATTATGTTTTCCCCAATTTTACTGAGGGAACCGTTCAGATGAAAGATGGGAAGAAGGATCTGCTTCTGTTGAATTATAACGCCATTACAGAGGAAATGCTCTTTCAGAGCGGAGATAAAGTGTTGGCAATCGGGAAGGATGAGATTGGACTTGTTGACTGTGTTACAATAAATAACCGGAAATTCGTTGTACTGAACAACAAGTTTGTCGAAATTCTTTATCACTCATTCATAGATCTTTATGCAGAACACAGATGCAGTGTCATACCTCCGGGCAAACCGGCAGCCTATGGCGGAACATCCCAGACATCCTCAGCAGACACATATTCAGCCTTCTCTTCCTTTGGTGTCTACCATGCACTTAAATTGCCTGATGGTTACACGACAAAGCCATATGTTTATTACTGGATTAAAAAAGATGGAAAACTAAATAAAATTCTAAATCTTAAGCAATTAATGAGAATTTATGACTCCAAGAGAGATCTTTTCAAGGGTTTTGTTGATAAGCACAATGTAAAGTATGAGAACACAGAGAGCGTAGCAAAATTGGTAGAGTACCTGGAAAACGTGTAGTATTTCTGGCTATATTTGCAAAAACGACACCTAACCAATGATTCATTTGCCAGCACTCATAATCGACTTAGCACTTATTCTTAGCGCTGCAGCATTGGTTACGCTTCTTTTCAGAAAATTAAAGCAACCAATAGTTTTAGGATATATAATCGCAGGACTTCTGGTTGGACCAAATATTAAACTGTTTCCGACAGTCGTCGAACCTGAAATAATAAAAACATGGGCAGATATTGGAGTTATTTTCCTTTTGTTTGGTTTAGGACTTGAGTTCAGTTTCAAGAAACTGCTGAAAGTGGGTGGTGTTGCAGCAATAACGGCAATCATAGAGGTGACGCTTACCCTTTTGCTGGGTTACGGAGTTGGTTTGCTGCTTGGATGGAACTCTATGAACAGTCTGTTTTTTGGAGGAATACTGTCAATAGCTTCCACAACTATTATAATTCGTGCATTTGGCGAGTCCGGAGTCAAAAACGAGAAATTTGCAGGCATTGTCACCGGTGTTCTTGTTATTGAAGACTTAGTTGCTGTTTTGCTCATGGTTTTGCTCTCAACCGTTGCCGTGAGTCAGACGTTTGAAGGGGGAGAGATGCTCAAGGCTGTCTTCAAGCTTGGTTTCTTTCTTGTTCTTTGGTTTGTTTCAGGGATATTTTTCATCCCTACTCTATTCAGGAAAATCAAGTCGTTGATAAACGATGAGACGCTTATGATAATCTCCCTTGCATTTTGTTTCGTAATGGTGGTACTGGCATCGTTGGTAGGCTTTTCCTCTGCCCTGGGTGCATTCATTATGGGTTCAATTCTGGCAGAAACAACCAAGGCAGAAAAAATAGAACGCCTTACAATATCCATTAAAAATCTTTTCGGAGCTATTTTCTTCGTATCGGTAGGTATGATGATAGATCCTGAGATGCTTGTAAAGTATATTGTTCCAATTATAGCAGCTACGTTTGTCCTATTGCTTGGCAAACCGCTTTTTGTAACAGCCGGTGTCCTGATATCTGGACAGCCATTGAAAATAGCGGTGAAATCAGGGATGAGCCTTTCACAGATAGGCGAGTTTTCATTCATCATTGCCGGATTGGGTCTCAGCCTGAATGTGACAGGCGATTTTTTATATCCTATTGCAGTAGCAGTTTCTGTAATCACAACATTTACGACTCCATACATGATCCGACTCTCTGAACCATTCTATAAAAGGCTTGAATCTTCCTTACCAGGAAAGTGGAAAAACAATTTGACTGCATATAGTGTGGATGCACAACATATAAGTGAGATTAGCGACTGGAAGAAGCTGCTCAGGTCTTACTGCCTTAATGTGGCTATATTTTCTGTAATAATAATAACTATAATTTTTATATGTACAGACACATTTATGTCGCTATTCTCGGAAAGTGACTGGCAAAAAATAAACACCGCGATCATCACACTTGCCGTCTTATCTCCATTTTTGTGGGCTCTCGCCTTCCGCAGGACTCAAAGAGAAGCCTTTGCGAATTTGTGGCTTACTGCATACCAAAGAGGTCCTTTGTTAATGCTGGAGTTCTCTAGAATCGCATTATCCCTCGCTTACATTGGCTTTCTGTTCAACCGTCTTTTCTCCCCACTTGTGGCAATTTTAGGAATTGTCTTCTCCTCTTTGATCCTTGCCGCAATGTATAAAAAGATAAAGGCATTTTATGGCAGGATCGAAAGCAGGTTCATGGAAAACTACAATGAACGAGAAATGGGGAAAGCCAATACTAATGAAATACTTGGCCCATGGGATTCCCACATTTCCAGATTTGAAATAGAAGCACACACACCCTTCGTAGGGAAATCACTAAAAGAGATAGGGTTAAGAGAACATTTCGGAGTAAACATTGTAGCCATAAACCGAGGTGATTACATTATCAACCTTCCAACACGCGAAGAACATCTCTTTCCTAACGACAAGATTGCTGTGATAGGTACAGATGAGCAACTTCACAAGTTTGAAGAATTCCTTGACTCATCTTCCGCAGATTCAACCATGGAAGAGACAACACACAATATTGTTCTGCACCATTTTACAGTTGGACGAAGTTCCTCTCTTGTGGGACAAAACATACGAAAATCTGAAATAAGAGAACACTCTCAGGGACTTGTAGTAGGGGTTGAAAGAAACGGAGAGCGGATTCTTAATCCAGAGTCTGACTTTGTGTTTGAAGTTAACGACATTGTCTGGCTGGTCGGAAACGAAAAGAAGTTGCAGGAGATAATGCAAGCTGAAGCAATCTGATAGTTACATGGCATTTATCTTCTTACTTCTGCTAAAATATGAATAAAGAAGCAGATAGCAGATAAATATTATTATTACCAATATCGATCCGGACTGGCTTCCTAGAGTATCAGTAAAGAATCCCATCAATGGCGGAGTTATGGCCCCTCCCACTACACCGGTTATTAACAGGCCGGATATCTCATTTGCCTTGTCGGGACGATGCTTCAGCGCCAGTGAATAGATGATTGGGAAAATACTTGAAATTGAATATCCCACTAAGCCTAGAATTATCAGTATGCTGATCTTGGATGACATGAATAACAGAACTATTGCTGCTACAAATGCTATGGAAATGTGAATACGGAAGTACCTGTAATCGGAGATTTTTACAAGTAAGAAGGCTCCTATAAAAGCACCAATTGTACGGCAAAGAAAATATACGCTTGAGCCGAAACCGGCAGTTGAAACATCCATATTACATCTCTCCATGAGCAGTTTTGGAGCAAGAGTGTTTGTACCAACATCTATTCCGACGACTGCAACAATGCCAAGAAAGAGAAACAGGATTGTCTTATCCTTAAGCAAAGCAAAGGTATTACCCACAGAGGCAGATTTCAACGTATTCTCTTCCTCTCTGATTGGAGTAAACATAAGCCACAACGAAGAAAGAGCTGTTATCGCTGCAAAGATAGGAAAGAGTGCTTTCCAGTTACCAAAAAGACTTACAGCAAACAGGGCAATGAACGGTCCGCTGAAAGATGAGACAGCCTTCACTACCTGGCCTGCTGTCAACGAGCTTGAAAGTCTTTCTCCTTTGATCACATTGGTCAAAAGAGGATTGAGAGAGACTTGAAGTAACGTGTTGCCTATTCCCAGCATGGCAAATGCAATCATACAAGTTGTAAGGTTATAGAGAAAGAAAGGTATCATCATTCCGACAATGGTGATCACATTGCTTATCTGAACTGTCTTTTTGCGACCTATTCTGTTCATCATTATAGCTGTCGGTACAGAGAGCAAAAAGAACCAGATAAAAACCATCGAAGGAATAAATCCCGCAAGAGTCTCACTTAGATTAAAGTCTATTTTTACGTAGCTTGTGGAGATTCCTACTACATCGCAGAATCCCATAACAAAGAATCCGAACAGCACTGGAAGAAGCTTACCAATGCTGCCGTTTTGATTATTTTGATTATTCATAGTTGGTTGGTTATTTTATTTTTGAAATTGCATAAGCATAAGCACCCAGAGCAATTGCCTTGCTTGCTCCGAGTCTGGATAAGGCGACACCTGTTTCACGGACATGGCTGTATTTTACTTTTTTCCCGGCAGAATATGGAACATCTACCAGACAGCTTTTATCCGACAGAAAATCTTTAAGCTCACCATTACTTTCCAGGTTATATGCCTTCATCTGCATACGAGGAAACACATCCCCGGCAAAAGTACCTATAGATCCATTCATCTCCTTGATTATTGCCGGCATGAAATATTTGGCAGCACCCGTCAGTCCGCCACCAATAACCACCAATCCGTCCACGATTGTAAGAGCCTGAGCTATTGTGTTCCCCGCAACTTCACCTAACATTTCAAAACTCTTGATTGCCGCTTGTCGGTTTCCTTTTCGTATTCCTTCAGCTATATCAAAAATATCTTTAGGGGTAAGATCCTGTGCGTCTATATCTGTAAGCTCTTCATAATGTCTCTTTACTGCACGTATACTGACACTCTCCTCACATATCATATCTTGATACATTTTGTTCCTGAAAACCCACACATCACCACCGCAACCATTGTCTCCGGTAAGTAATGTACCGTCAATAACCACTCCTGCGCCAAATCCTGTCCCGATTGTCAGGCCGAGCAGGTTTTTGAAGTGTTTACTGGAGCCACTAGCTTCCAAAAGCTTGTTAATCTCAGGTAAGGCTCCTGAGAGTGCCTCCCCATAGGCGAAGAGGTTTCCGTCATTATTAATGAATACAGGCATTTGAAAATGCTCTTCCAGAAATGGGCCAAGGGCAACTCCTCCTCTGAATGAGGGGAAATTTGGCAAATCTCCAATTATTCCATGTTCATAGTCAGCAGGACCGGGGAATGCAAAGCTTATTGCCACAGGTTTCTCCTTCAAAGCCGCCATAACCTTGCTGAAGCCCTCCACAACTGTCTCAAGACACCTATTAAGGTCACTTGGCTGGGAAGAAAGACTTATAGGTCCAACAACCTCTCTGTTGCCCGCAATCGCAGAAAATACAAAATTTGTACCTCCTGCATCAAGAGTCATTACTACTCTTTTGTCTCTTTCATACATAATTATAGCCTTTTATTTTGGTAATGTTCTGTTTTCAAATGCAGAAGTAAAAGCACCCTGTTCGTCGTTAGAGAGACTTGCAGAGAAGATCACTATGTTCGGATCATTGGGAAGAACAATCATTTTGCTTTGCCCAGTAAGAGGAATTGCAATTTTGAACATATATGTGAAAACATATGGTTCATTTCCCTTAGATGAATTGTGTCTGTGAGTTCCAACAAAACCTACAGTTGCATCTTTTACGTAGCCTTTTTTCTGCCATCCCCATTGCCCGAAGAAACCTGAATAATAAGGTACCATAATCTGACAAGGTGTACCATCAACCATTAAGGTTGATTTTCTGTCTTTGTCTACAGATGAAGCCAGAAGATAAAGAGTCTTGTAGCTGCTGTTAGCCGGTAGTAAGATTGTGTCTCCCGAACATTTTAGAATATTATTATGGCCTATTTTACCAAATTTGAATTCCACACCTTCATTCACAACCTTAGCCGGCAACAGGTCAAATGAATAGGAGTTTCCTTTTCCATCAAAATCGGCAATATCCTTGAAAGCATCATTTGTAAAACCTTTGGCGTTGTACTTGATGGATACTGGTTCAGATTTCTGAGATGGCAACAAGTTCTTTCTTGCAGCCAGCTTTACACTGAATGTTTTTGGCCTGTAGGCTGTTGTATTGACAATCAGTTTGTTTCCATTGATTGAAGCTTTACCTATAACCTCTTCGATACCATTTAATTCCGAAGCCGATTCTATCTGAGAGGCAAACTCAATTTCTACATTTTCTGCCTTATTGCCAGATGTCTCATAAACCCTTACTATATATTCATTTGAATTTTCGGCTTTCTTAAATGCCTTTACATCTATCTGTGGAGAGCTTACTTTTAACATTGAAAATTTTCTGCCGTTTTCACCAATATGCTTGGTTGTATTGTAGGCAAAAAGAGGATTGTTCATCTCTTCTGCCATGCGTACCGTTCCGGCCTCTACATATCCTGCAGTGTGTCCTGTAATTGAATATGTGACCGAATGATGTCCGAAGTCCTGCTTGTTTTGGTATGTGTAACGAGTTGTTGTGCCCGGGGTGTGAAGCAATGTCAATCTTAGAGTATTGTCGGTTGGTTTGTCCCAGCCATACTTGCAGTTGTTCATGATTGAAACTCCGTATGAATTGTCGGAAGCTGTAATGTCTGCCCACTGTTGTGCGTAAACTTCATATGCAGTCAGGGTATTGTTGCCTCTTTTTACAGAACCTATTCCCAAGTCATAGGTTGCCTTTGGATTGGAAACGCTTAATGGAAATTCTACCTTGAGAAGTGAGTTGGTCTGATTCCAGTCAATCTCGGTTCTCACGTCTATTCTCTCGTCTGCAGCTCCGTGAGTCAAAGATACGTACTGGACAAAAAGAGAACCTTTATAACTGCGTTCCACTTTCAATGCCGCAACTACAGGCCCATCCTCAGCAATGCTTATCTTCACATTCTCTGTTATTGATACTGGCATCTGGTCAATTGTCGATTTTTGGATCTCCCAAGCTGGCCAGGCTGTAGATTCATTCTTTTCAAACAAAGCAAGCCTGATCGACTTACCCTTTTCCACAAGCTCCCTGTTACCTCTTTTGTCAACAATTGAACTGATGTCCCCATTATCATCTAGGGTAAGCCTGTAAATTGGATTTTCAATCCAATTCCGGCCAATTCTTAGGGCTTTTGAAGAGCTATAACCTGAAGGCCTTGCCTCATATATAGAAAAACTTACCGGGTCAACATCTGCGGCAAAAACAATTTCAGCTTTTCCTCCTGTATATGAGACTAACTGTGCATTTACTTTTACACCGGCTGGCGATAGAACCTCTACTCCCCTTGGTCTTGATGGCATAGGAATTATTGCGTGTACAAGATCCTTGCGTGAATGTGAGAGAGGGTTGTATACGACAACCGGGACACCTTTCACCTTTGTATCCATAGTCTTGGTAACTGTTGCTGCAGCATAAGTCAGGATGTCATTGAACTGACTTTGGGAAATAAGCTCATCATTCCAGGAAAATGTATATGCTTCAGGTATGCTTGTACCAGTAAGGTCATCATGGAACTGATGCCAGACAAACCTTTTCCATGATTCATTCAGTTTTTCTTTAGGATACTCTGCTCCACCAATCCACTCAGCTATTACAGAAGCTCTCTCGGCAGCATCAGCCAGTTGTTCGTTTCTTCTGTTGTAGAGCTTCATCGCGGCCTGCGAAGTATAGCAGCCCGTTGCATGTAGATCCATAAGCAGTTCTCCGTCAAATACCGGCAGTTCCGGATGTTTATCGAATGGAAGCCACTCCTTGAACAACTGGTCTGAAGTGGCACTGATTACTTTTAAAGGGCCTGATCCTTTAATACCTCTCTCTACAGACTCTACACTCGCAATTGTAGGTGATCCTCCTACATCTCCAACCCCATAATATCTGAAAGCCTTTTTGTTTGGGCTATGTTCCGCTAGATTTTCAATCTCTCTGTTTGAGCTCAGGTCTTCGTCATATCTCTGAGAATAGTTTCTTCCATCCAAGGCTGCCGCAATTCTGGAACCGTCAACGCCCTGCCAAAGGCCAAGGCTGAATGGTATCTTTGCGTTACCATAAAAAGGATTTTTCCTCCATTCCAGTTTCTGTGTTGAGAAACCAATAAGTCCGCAATGAGTAGCTATCGTTGGAAGAGTATACCCAAATCCGAAACAATCGGGAAGAAAAATATCAGTCGACTTTATACCGAACTCCTTCTGATAGAGTTGCTGACCCAATAATATATTCCTGAAGAAAGATTCCGTGGAGGGGATGTTCGGGTCTGTAGCATCCCAGGAGCTCCCGCAGATATGCCATCTGCCATTTTTCACATACTCCTTGACTTTTGCATATTGTTCCGGGTAGTACTCCTTCATCCAGCTGTATTTGACACCTCCCTCAAAATTGAATACATAAGCCGGATAGTTTTCAAACAGCCAGATGTTCTGATCAAGAGTATTTCTGAGATACTCGTTTATCGAAGTTTGTACTGTCCAGCACCATTGTGTGTCAAAATGGGCATTGGAGACCATATAAACACTTTTCTCCTTAGGTTGGGAAAAAGCGCCTACCGAAGTTATCAGACAGATAACGATTAAAAGTTTTTTCATAATGTTTACCAGGCATTAAATGTTTTATATTAACAAAAATAATAAAAATTGGCATGGACAGGTATTAATTTACCTGAAACCATGCCAATTGGTCTTGAATCATTCTACACTAAATATTTTACTATAATTAACCTAATTAAAACTATTCAGAAGATTCTCAACATTCTCTTTTTCCGAGGGTCTTGGTGCAAACGCGTTTATGATTGTGAAATCCTTGTCTATCAAGAGAAAACGCGGAATAGATGCCAGGTCCCAGGCCTTACTTATCAAAAGGACATCAGTATTATAATTTGAGACACTCTTTTCTGGTTCGGATTCCACTTTTTTCTTCCATTTAGCAAAGTCCTGATCTACAGATACAGCAACAAAGCAAATATTCTGATACTTCTCACTTAAAAGTTTGAAGGTAGGTGACTGTGCCATACACGGCAAGCACCATGTTGCCCAGAAGTCAATATAAATAACCTTGCCCTTATACTCACTAAGCTTATGAATCTGACCGTTAACATCTTTCATTTCAAAATCTACAGCAGGCCTTCCCTCCATAAATCTTGTCCTGAAATCCAGTTTGTTTTTGAATGTAGTTCTTAGTGGAATATTGGTTATTTTACCTACAAATGCAGATAATTCTTTAATATTATCCTTTGTGATTCCTTTGTCCATTTTTTCCGACTCTCTCTTTGCTGAAACCAGTCCTCCTATTATTCCACTATTTGAAAAAAAGAAACAGTTATAATCGAAACATTCAAAAACCACTTCCCTGACCTCGGGAATCTCCAAATAAGCAGGATCAGCAGTTATATCATTGAGCATCGGCTGTATGCAATCCTTTATAGATGTGTAGAATTTCAGCTTTTTAACTCTCTTGATGCTATCAGCTTCATTCCATTGAGAGAACTTGCCGTAATTGAAATAAACAAGGTTCTCGGATATAATGCTGGCCTTTATTCTTGCAAGTTCCAGATTATAGATATTCTTGTCTTTGATGCCAGAGTTGTCCAACTCTTTTATCCTTAAAGATGCCATGCTGTCAATTACCTGTCTGGACTGCGGGAAATCTCTGTTTGCAGTGATTCTTTCCTTTGCAGGTATTTGCAGACTGACCCTTTTCTTAAGATATTCATTAAGTTCAAGAGAACCTCCTTTAAATGTTGTCTGCGATACATGCCTGAACAGATTTGTTTCAATATTGTCTCCGGGCTTTATGTAAACTATATTACCTGCAATTTTATAATAGCCCGGTTCCCTGACATCGACATTTAAATCAAAGTTGCCCTGATCGTCTGCCACCACTTGGATATTCTTTTCGTTGTATATCTCAGAAGTCATACCTGTCCACGTAAATTCGGCTTTATTCATATTCAGGTTCTTTATGGAGCCATGGATCCTTACATTTTCGGCTGTTATATATCCTGCTGACAATAAAACTAATGTGGATACAGACAATAATTTGGCAAGATTTTTCATTTTGCAGCCCTCCAACTCATTTTAACAATCTTGACAAGTCCTTTCCAATTAGATTTAGGATCTGCTTCCAGAGTGATATTATCAGGACTGACGCCTAAAGAGTATTTTTTCAATGTTCCACCTGTAGAATTGTTGTATGTAGCAATATACAATGGATTTGTAGATGGTTCTATCTGGGTATCAAACTTAAGCATGGAGATTTCGTCTGATCCAAAACCAGCAATCTTGAAACACTTTTCATTCCCCAAATTATAGTCATATGCATAAAGGTCATTGCCCGACACATAGAAGACAACTGTTCGCTTGGACGAGAATGCATAGAATTTAGCATCGGCAAAACCTGTTGCAATATTCTTAACCTGATAGAAACCTCTCTTTTCGATTCCTGTTGACACATAAAATTTATAGATGAAAGCCTGTCCTGAAGCATCTTTCATTACAGCAAAGGAGTTACCGGCAGTTGAACCGCCATCTGTGTTAAGCGTGTTTTCGCCATAAACAAGTGTTCTTCCTGTGCCCTTTTGATTCCATGGGAACAAATCTGATCCAGAATCATTCATAACCGTTGAAACAGCATCAATTGAGGTAACTTTCAAAAATCTCTCGTTAGTTTCATCATACCATAGAAACCCATTCCATGTATTCAACCCATAGAAAATATAGGGTTTCGCTTTCAGAAGTGTATTATAATCAGATGCCACTCGGTTGACCGGGCTTGTATAGAAATCTCCTCCGTTAAGTGGCAACATTGAGTTGAATACCCAGCCATTTGAGCAGATTACTGCTCTGTACATGTTTCCCCCGTTATTTCCGGCTTTATCCTTGATTCGTGGTGCTATCTCGACCGGAATCAGATTATCGGAGATTGGGTCTGTTGAAAAAACCAGACTTCGGAAGATATTGGAAGTTGTAGCTTTTTGTGTGAGGCGATCTATATAGTAAGAACCAGATTTTGTAAGCACCCATAGTTTGATGTAACTGTCACTACCTGCGCCGGTATGTAATATATCCACCGCTCCGGTAAGTTGAGGTAATCCGTTGTCTTTAAGCATATCTGGGAACAGAATCGTATCTTTCACCATAGAGAGCATCTGAGCCTGTGCAAATCCTTGTTTGTTCTCTCCTATCAACATTATACCTTTTGTATAGGCTGTCCCTACTGTAAGTGACGATGTTGATATCCAGGTAATGTCAGTCTTCTTGTCTCTTATTTTAAGGAAAAACTGATATGTATCCGGTTTTAGCGATACAGGGTAAACCAACTTTCTGGTCTTTGAAAGTGTATCTTTTGTCTGATAGGCTTTAACTGCAAGCCATGCATATTCAAAGCGGCTTTCATCTGCCGGGTCGCCGTCTGTCATCGTAATCACCGGATCCACGACAAGTGTGTCAAGATCCTTCATAACATTATAACTGCTTGCTATACCCTTGAATGTAACTTCATTGATCTCGACGTAGTCGTAGTTTCCCTTATCCTTAAGGCAAGAACACGTCAAACAAATTAAACCTGCAAATATTATTATTTTTGTTTTCATAATCTGATTATAAATAAATTAGTTAGTACTCAGGAACCCAAGGCACTCCGGGATATGATGACCACGGGCACTCTCCTAAGTACATAAGTCTGCCGTCATCTTCCAGAACCGGTGTATGCTTGTTGTAAAGCTCTATCAAATCTTTGGATACAGCAGTGGTTATCAATCTCTGGAGGACAAGAGGCATTGTGGTTGTACTCATAAAGTCATTGTAAGTCAGATTAAAACGCGCACACATCCTATCGAGCTTTTTCCTTGAGAAAGCGCCCCAAAGGCCTGTTTCCTGCCCTATTGAGTTTACAGAGCCTGTCCAGACAGCAGGCTGAACCAGAAAGTCGCTTATTATAATAGAGTGAAGGGATGCATCAAATGTAGGATAGACAGTACCGGAGGTAAAACCTGGAACGGCATCCCAATGTGTGAATGAGAGTGCAAAATCTTTGTTGGCAACCAGTCTGAGCCCCAGAGTTAGCTTTGTGGTCTTCATCTCCGGTGTCCTGTGTAAAACTACCGGTATATAGGCTACACAGCTATTTGCCGGAATTGACACCTCTGCAGGTATCGCATCATAATGCACTCCTAATACTGCAGTGGTACTGTCAGGGTTGACTTCGACTTTAAATGTACGGTCATGCTCTTTAAGAGGCCCTGTCGCCATCACCTTGATGTTTAAAGTGGTCTGGTTTCCTGCGACTTTAATGAACTCAAGATTGGTATATGGCATGTAAGGCCATGATTTATCTGATCCCCATGATGATCCGCTCTGGACGGCAAAGTATACACCCTCAAGACCTTCGTACGACATCAGCTCCTTTTCGCAAGAGGTCAACCCTAATATTGTTATACTTGCAGCAATAAGATAATATGATATTTTTTTCATAATTTTTCTTTTGTAATATGTTAGACTAATTTATCTCTGACTGGTCTCACTTACCGGTAATGGGACAACATAATTATTAAGTGTAACATTCATATTACCTGTAAGTATTGATCCATTTGGTATGTTGAGAGCCCCAATTCTTTTATAGAAATAGAATAGCTGCCCCTCCCCGATCATCTCCTTACGGAATTCAGCGGAGATATATGTCATGAGCCCATCGGCAGATGTAGGATAAACACTGAAGCAACTTCTGCTGTTACGTACTTTATTCAGGTATTGCGTTGCCAGTGTCAGATTGTCCGTGCACTCTGCTGCTATAAGGTAAACTTCACTAAGTCTGATCAATGGCACCATATATCTCCATGCATTTGCTTTTCCGGAAGCATCAGTCACATCCTCGTATTTTCTCAAGTAAAGGACATTTGTTCCATTGTTGTTGTAGCTAGCCCACATCTTGTACCTGTAATCATTTTTATCCTCATACAAGTCGTTTACCCTTCCACTTGTGAGAGTCCCTGCAAAAGTAAGTCTGGCGTTAGACTGTAAGGTCGGGGCAAACAGATTGTTCTGAATACTCACCCTGTTCATGTAGTACAGCGAGAAGAGCACTTCGGTAGAAAACACCCTGTCCGGTATTGTTGAATTAGTCGCATTAGCATTGGTTACGAAAGGAAATATCTCTGATCCCGGAACCTGTGCTTTGCCAATAATATCTTCTGCAACTGTCAGAGCATTAGCTTTATCACCTTTCCAAAGATATGCTCTTGCAAGCAGTGCCTTAACAGCAAAATAGTTGAGACGGTATTGCCTGTAATTCATATCGTTCACACCAGCAGCATCTGCATAGTTCCTAACTCCTGAAGTGAGGACAGGATCAGATGCTTCAAGAATGGTCGCTGCATCCTTCAGATCCTTGATAATATTGTCAGCAATAGCCTGAGCCGACAAAAGCGGCTGTATCTCTTGGTCTGCCGTGGTCATATAAGGTATACAGAGAGTTGAGCTCCCCTGAGAATAGACAGGGCCGAAAAGGCGTAACATATCGAAATGAAGCATCGCTCTCAAAGCCAGAGCCTCTCCCTTGACTATCCCAAAATATGCTCCCGGCAGCAAAGGGTTGGATTCTCCGCATTTCTCTAGTATTATATTGCAATTGGTTATAAGCTTGTAGGTCTTCTGCCAGATCTGATCAAACGTGCTTTTTACAGTTGCATCAGTATAAGTGTATTTTGCAAAATTGTAGTATATGTTGGAAGAGCTCGATGTCAGCGTATAGTATTGCGCCATGCCATCAATCATGCCGGCAGTCAGGTTCTGTCCGTACAGCGTGGTAGAATTAAGCTCTATATAAACTCCGTTCAGAGCCTTTAGAAAACCTGCTTTACTTGAAAACACCATATCCTCTGTAAGTCGGTCGGTCGGTTTGATATCAATCCAGGATTCGCAAGAACTCGTTAGAAACAAGAGTGCTATCAAAGAGTATTTAAATATATTTTTCATTTTATTCATCGTTATAAAGTAAATATTAGAATCTCAGGCCCAATGATATAGATATCGAGCGAGCAAAAGGATAATCCAGTCCACGTTCATTCTTAACCGTAGAGATTCGGAAAATATCATTTACATAAGCCCTCATATTGAATGAGGATGCTCCAAAGCTCTGAAGCCACTTGGAGCTGCTTTCATAACCCATAGAGATTGACTCGCAGGAAAAAATATTATTGTCAGCTACAAACCTTGATGACATTGGAGTAACCTCTGTCTGGGAAATTGCCTTGAACTTAGCAACATCACCCTCTTTTTTCCAACGATCGTATAGTGCACGCTTGTCCTGGTTCAACAGGAGTTCTCCTGCAGATATATTTTCGACTTTGTCATATAAGGTTTGTAAGAAGATCTGTCCTCCTAATCTATAGCTAAAGTTCGCTGACAAGTAGAATCCTTTGTATCTGACAGTTGTACCTACAACTCCCTCTACATCAGAAGCACTGTTTCCTACAACTACCTCATCATCATAACTGTGAAGAAATGTTTGATTTCCCTCCTTATCCAGGAATATCTCCCTTCCTGTAGCAGGGTCGATACCCTTTGACCTTACCGCCCAAAGATCAGTAGGGCTTGCTCCATTATAATACCTTATCAGGTTCTTGCTGCGATTTTCCTTGTTAAACAGATCCAGAGAGCGGTCAATGTTGCCGTATTCAGATGTAAGATGTCTTACATTAAGATTGCCAATCCAGCTGAAGTCCTTGGATTTAAGGATTGTGTAGTTCATTGTAAGAGTCAGACCCTTTGTAATCTGTCTTCCAAGATTAGTTGGAACACTTGTTGTACCTACAGAAGTAGGAACGCCTATGAAAACAAGCAGAGGGTCGGTACTTTTGTAAAAATAGTCGAAGTTTATCTTGAGCCTGCTATTCATTGTTGAAAGGTCAAAACCGATGTTGGAGTCCATTGTCTTCTGCCACTCAAGATTCCTGTTACCCAAGTTACTTACTATAGTACTTACTCCAAAAGGGTTACTGTTTGCATTGTTATAGGAGTAGATTCTCATAGATATATAATCGTCAAAGTTTTGGTTTCCGGGGTTTCCTATTGATGCCCTCAGTTTAAGCAGCTCAATGCCACTTATCTTCTGGAAGAACTCTTCATTGTGCAGGTTCCATCCGATACCTACTGACCATGTATTTGAGAACTTCTTGTCTGCCCCGAATACAGATGCACCGTCCAGACGATAGTTGATATCCAGCAGATATCTGTTTTTATATGAATAACCACCATAGAAATAATAACTTAATGCACGTCTTTTCGATTCTGAATAAGCTGATTTCTTTCCCTCCGGATATCCTATTGCAAAGGCAGGGTTGCGAAATTCATCATCTATAAATCCCTGTACATCATACCCGCTGAAAACGGAAGAGTTCTCACTGAACTTGAAGCCACCGACTGCATTGATCAAATGAGCCTGGTTTATGTACTTGCCATAAGTCAAGCTGAAATCTCCGTCATAGTCCAGGCTATTGTTATTTGATTCATTGTAGGTGCCTTTTTTCAAAGCATCGTAGCCGGCAAATTCAGAATTGAAAGGAGAGTGGAATGCTTCTGTTTTTGCCAGTGATTTACCTACACCGATTCTTCCTCTCAGCTTCAGCTCCTCCTTAATGCTCCACTCCATTTCAAAATTGTTCCTGATTGCACTGGTGGATGTTTCGTTGAAATTGTTGTTGGACATGTCATAATATGGATTGTAAACATATACCCAAGGCAATGTAAATGTCGCAATGTCCAGATACTGATACTTTTCAAGTAACATTGTAGGTGACCCATTAGCATCTACCTTTCTGTAATATGGGTTTGCTCTCGAGAAACTGGAAAAAGGGATTGTCTCTCTTTCTGCAAATGTATAGTCGAAATTAAAGTTGTTGGTAAAAGAGAATTTTCCGCTTCTGTAAATAAGACGGATATTCTCATTCAAGACATCCCTCCCAGAAAATTTCATTACACCTTCCGTTTTCCCATAACTGGTTCCGATTCCATAACGCATATGCTCGTCTCCTCCTTCTACAAAAAGGGTATGCTTGTGAGAAGCTGCAAATCTTAAAGGTTCGTTAAGCCAGTATGTGTCCACACCTCTTTTAACCTCTTTCATTCTATTATTGTAATTTGTCTCATTTGCTTCAGCAACGATATTTCCGTAACTGTCAAGAGAACCGTAATATCCGGATAACCTTTCAAAATTCAGTTTTTCGTATGAGTTCATCAGATTGTAGTCTGATAAATCTGCATAACTAAAAGAGAGGTTGCCGTTGTAATTAACCTTAAGCCTACCCGCTTCCGGACGCTTTGTCTCCACAACGACAACGCCGTTAGAGGCTTTTGAGCCATAGATGGCTGTCGCAGAAGCATCCTTAAGAATAGTTATGCTCTGCACCCTGTCCATACTCAGGTCGCTTATCACTGCCAGAGTAGATTCGAATCCATCCAGAATGAAAAGTGGTTGATTGGGATCTGTGCCGTACTGGTCAGTAAGCCCAATGACACTGCTCTTGCCTCGGATTTCAATATCGGGCAATCTGTTAGGGTCAGATCCAAATTCATTGTTCTCAATAATTGCAAAAGATGGATCCAGAGTTTTCAAACTCTGAAGGACGTTGCTGCTGGCTACCATTTTCAATTCATCCACAGTAAAGGAAGAGGAAGAACCTGTGAAACTCTCCTTCTTTCTTGTCATGATTCCATTTACTACAAATTCCTTCATCTCAAGGGCATCACTCTCCATAACTACAATCAGTGAAGGCTGCCCCTTATAGATCACCTCTTTCTTTTTCATCCCAACAAATGAGAACTGGAGGACAGCATTTGAAGCATTGTCCAAAATTATCTCAAACTTTCCGTCGGCGTCGGTTGCTATTCCGTTCTGTGTACCCCTTTCCATGACTGTTACTCCTGTCAGGGGTTGCTTATCAGAGTCGGTCACTTTACCGGAAATTTTGGCTTTTTCTTTCTTTGCCGGACTCTCCTGCTTTGCCTTTTTTATATAGACAATATTGTCTTTCCCTAATTCATAAGTAAGGCCTGTTCCTTTCAGAACTGTCGCCAATGCTTCGTTTAATGGAGTATTGGCTACTTTTACATCGTTGATTACAACTGAGTTTACGTCGTCATTTGAATACAAGAAACGTAGCGTTACTTGAGACTGGATTCTTTTTAATACATTTTTAAGACTCTCCGACTTGACTTCGATGCTGATTTTATTCTGTGCCGAACTATAATTGCTGAAACACAGCAATATCAGCATAATCAAAAAACAGCGGAGAAGAAGAGACACACTGGTTCTGTATTTCCCTGCCAAGGGAAACTTCTGAAGCTTTTTTTTCATAATATGTTAAAGGTTGATTTAAAAGACTAATTTATATGGCTGTTAATCGTAAGAGATTACTAATACATTTTTTCCCTTGACGTTAAAGCGGACTTTTTCCAGCTCCTCCAGCTTTCCTAAAAAGTCCAAGACATCTGTGTATTTCATCAGCTCCCCGGTAAATCTTATATTGCCAAGGTCAGATTTTTCATAAAATATCTCCATATCATACCATCTGGACAAAGTGTGCAATATTTCGCTCAAAGGCTGATTGTCAAATACATATTTATTATTATGCCAAGCGGTGTATAACTCTGTGTTGACATCCTTAACATTAATCTCACTGTTGCTGACATTAGACTGCTGACCAGGTAAAAGATAAGCTTGGCGGTTGCCTGCACTTACTGAAACCTTTCCACTCTCTAAAGTGGTCGTGATGTATTTTTCGTCGGAGTAGGCCCTTACGCAGAATTCCGTACCTAGGACTGAAATCACGTGATCATTCGTTATAACCTTGAATGGCGATTTTTCATTTCTGGCAACACTGAAGTATCCCTCTCCTTTCAAATACACTCTCCTTTCCTTCCCGGAAAAAGAGACAGGATATTTAAGTTCACTTTCGGCATTCAGCCAGATCTTTGTGCCATCGGACAATTTAAGCACATATTCGCCCCCTCTAGGAATCAGCAAAGTATTATATGCTAAGTTATCAGTTGAGACATTTTCGTATTTTAGAGTATCTTTTTCTACTTTAATGTTATCCTTTACAATTTTCCCTTGTAGGTTTTTCTCTCCCAAAGCAACCATCTCACCATCAGAAAGAATAAGTGTGGCATTTGATGAACCAGGATGTATATCTGCTTTGGCTTGTATTGGTGTTTCAATTTTCACACCGTTTACAAACCGGCCAAAATATAACACAGAAATTATAGTGAGCGGAATTGCCATGACCGCTGCCCATTTAAGAATTTTCACAGTGACAATCCTTTTGGATCTGTCAATTTTCCTGCAACACTCTTTATAATATTTCTGGTAGGAGTAACCCTCAAATCTCTTCTCTATCGTTTCCGGGCTAACGGATTCACTAAGCAATTTCTTATAGAGTATACTATTCTGTTCTGAACTATTTTCCCATTCACTTAATAGCTGTTCCTCTTCTTCCGTCAAAGAATTATTTCTCTTTGCAAGAATAAGGTCGGCTATTTCGAAAGGTGTGTAATCCTTCATCTGTTTTTTTATGATAAGACACCAATGAAGGAAAAAGTGGGTACTCTAATTTATAAAAAAGTATAAAGAGATTTATATACCAGAAAGTATTTTTCTCTAAGTATGCGTTTGGCTTTTTTCCTTTGGGTTTTAACGGTCTCAATAGATAGATTAAGGTCTTTGGCAATTTTTTCTGAGGTATCGCCGTTGAGTACTCTCTGAAAGATATTTTTACATTGAGGCGGCATCTCATTTAAAAGCAGATGCATTTGCCTGTACAACTCGTTTTCTACAATTTTATCAAAAATCAGCAAATCGTCCCTAAGTTCTGCAAAAACACTCTCGTTCATCCTACGACGTTTTTCGTCCCTTATGTAATTTAAACTTTTATTCCTTACAGAGGTGTACAGATAAGACCTGAAAGCATTTAAATTATCCGGAAGGGTATAATTGTTATTCAGACGGCAAAATACATCTTGCACAATATCTTCAGACTCATCTTTGGACAATCCAAAGTTCTGCACAAAAATCGTGAGAGCTGTAAAGAAATTATCATATAGAAGAAAAAAAGCCCTTTTATCTCCTTTGGATAACAAACTTATGTGCAGTTCCGAAAATTTCATGTGTCAAAAATACAATTATTGCTTCACGATACACCGATTTTACTTAATTAGACACCAATGAAGAAAAAAATGGGTATCGGATGTATTAAAAACTATGACAATCCCCGTTAAATATCTGCACCGGGAAGTTTTATGGTAAATGTAGATCCTTTTCCAAGCTGACTCTCCACATATATATCGCCATCCATTTTCTTCATGAACTCCATACATAATATAAGACCAAGGCCAGTTCCCTCTTCATCGTTTGTGCCTCTGGTGGTGAAGTTCGTATCAATTCTGAACAGCTTTGCAATATTGGCATCACTTATTCCAACCCCATTATCTGCAACGGAAAAGAAAACGGAACCATTTTCTCTGCCTGCGCGCAATATTATCTTTCCACCTTCTGAAGTAAATTTAATGGCATTACCTAAAAGATTCCTTATCACAGTCTTTAGCATATTCTCGTCAGCCTTTACATAGATACCTTCACATCCATTGCATGTGATACTGATTTTCTTTCTTTCTGCCCTTTCTGAAACAAGTATCTTGCACTCTTCTAAAACAAATGCAAGCGATATGGGAGCAATATCTATTTTTATAGCATTCAATTGAGATCTGGACCATTCAAGAAGATTAACAAGCAATTTATATCCCCTGTCAGACAATGTCATTAACGCTTCCGCACATTCCAGCGCAGAATCAAGATTGTTCTCTTTCAAATCATTTACCAAGATTTCACTAAATCCCATCAACCCGCTGAATGGGTTTTTCAGATCGTGAGCAATTATGGAGAAAAAACGATCTTTAGTCGCATTGAGTTCTTTAAGCTCTTCAAGATATCTTACATTTAGTTCTGCAATTCTATTTTTTTCCCTTAAGGATTCAATCATCTTATTAATTGCACTTGAAAAGTCTCCAGAAAAAGAAACTTGCTGATTAAGATCTCCTTCTGAAATCTGCTTAATCTGCCATGTAAGATGTTTCAAATCGGCATGAAGCTGTTTATAAGGATTGGCAAAAGAATTTTTTCTGGGAGGGGTAGTATCCAGACGTCCACAAGAGATGTCTAGGATGAATGAATAATTTTCATTGTACTGATTTGAGAGAGAGAGAATACTGCTTTTTAATCTGTTTAGTTCAGCATCTGAACTATCTGGAATTACCCCGGGGTTAAAACTCACCTTTTGGCCATCCTTTAACTGGTCAACCATATCCCGCAGTTGGCGGATGAGCTCTGTCTCTTCAGGCTTCATTAATCCATTTTGGCTAGGTCGATTGTAAACCTGCAAGTTCTCTCCCCTGTGGACCAACAATCTATCTCTTTGACAATAAATTCTTTCCCTGAATACTGATAGAAAACTCCCTCCAAGAATCCTTCATCGTAGTCGCATACGGTTGTATCATTAACAGGGAGTCCTGAACAATCCAGATCCTCTGAGACTGTTACCACAAAACTCAATTTGTCAGAATCAAACTTTTCAACTTTAAAAATTCCAACGCCAAGATTGAGCATCAGATCGTGCAGTTGTGCTATAAATTTGTTCAATGGCAACTTATAATCCATCCTGTTTTTGCAAAATTCAACACCTGCAAGCCTTCCGGCCTTTTTAAGCAACATGCGGGTGTTGTTTTCTCCGTACTCATTTTCGAGTACAGCTCTCAATGTATACTGCATAAGACGGTATATCTCAACTCGGGTTTCCTTCCCCAGGTTTGGCCGGCCTTCTTCAATGTTGCCAATATGGCTCCAGTTGAAATTATATTCATCCATGGTTTTGAAATTTGTGCAAATGTATGCAATTTATCTCGGCTTAACTATACATGCATATTGAGTAAACATTGTATCTGACAGAAAGCCAAAAGAGAGTCTGTTGATTAGCTTTACTTTCCATGATTTTATTTGATTTACACCTTCAATCTTCACTATTTCATACCCTAAAGTACCAAACATCTCTATTATGCTTTTACGCGTAAAAAACCTAAGGTGAGTCTTGTCCAGAATTCCTGCATCTTCATAGCGCCACTGTTTATTTATCACCAGATTCCACAATGTAAAAAAATATCTGATATTTGGAATTGAGCTTACAATCACCCCTCCCTCCCGGATTTTGCTTTTTATATTCACTAATGTGGAAAAAGGATCTGCAAGGTGCTCCAATACATCATTAAAGACTATGCAGTCGAAATAATTATCCGGCAGAGTGTCGATTATCCCGGAGAGGTCTCCTACAAATACTTTGTCTATTTTGGTCTTAGCTACATTACCTGCTTTTTCGTCAATCTCAATTCCCCATATCTCAGAATTCATCCTTTGCTTCAATTGATAGCCAAACAGCCCTTCTCCACAACCCACATCCAATATCGTCCTGGCATTTTCAGGAATATATTTCATCATTTCAGGACGGCATTGAGTGTGATAGCCATCAGGTTTTACCGACATATCTCGTAAATTCTTATCGTATTGCATAATTTTCTATAATTTGTCTTTTGCTTGGCAAATGTATACATAATCTCACGTTTTTCCTTTAACTTTCTGACTCCTACTTAAACTTTGACTTTATATGAAAATCCAACGTAATACTCTGGTAATATTATTATTGCTCATCTTTTACCCATTCACTCTCCAGTCCGAGAATCGCGTCAGCCGGGAACTTTTCAATCGTCTGCTAGGAGATAAAAGCAGCCATTTCATTCTGGAGGAGATAAAATCATCAACCGTTGAAAAATCGAAAACCGGCAGTGACTATTTTGAAATTGAAAACGCTAAAGACGGAAGGATAATCATACGTGGCAACAGTGCAAACAGCATGGCTGTGGCTCTGAATCACTATCTCAGATATTACTGCATGACATCTGTCAGTTGGTATGCCGCCGACAGAGTGCAACTACCAGCAACGCTTCCTGAAATTGGGAAAAAAATAACAATACATTCAACATGCAGCAACCGTTTCTTCCTTAATTACTGTACTTTTGGTTACACAATGCCTTGGTGGCAATGGAAAGACTGGGAACGTTTAATAGACTGGATGGCCCTCAATGGCATAAATATGCCTTTGGCAATTACCGGGCAGGAATCTGTATGGTATCGAGTATGGAAGAAAATGGGGTTGGACGACAAGACAATAAGATGTTATTTTACAGGTCCGGCGCACCTTCCTTGGCACCGTATGCTAAACATGGATTACTGGCAGGGTCCCCTGCCCCACTCTTGGCTGGACGGTCAGGAGGCTCTTCAGAAAAAAATTGTAAAGAGAGAGAGGGAATTAAACATGACACCGGTTCTTCCTGCATTTGCAGGACATGTTCCTTATGAGCTAAAAAAAATCTATCCCCAGGCAAAGATCAGCAAGCTAAGTCAATGGGGAGGGTTTGACTCGACCTGCATAAGCAGCTTCCTTGATCCAATGGATACGCTTTTCAAAACCATTCAGAAGGAATTTCTTCAGGAGCAGGAGAGATTGTATGGCTCAGACCATATTTACGGAATTGACCCTTTCAATGAGATTACACCACCAAGTTGGGAGCCTGAATATCTCGCCCGTGTTTCCAAAACCATTTTCGAGACACTCTCTTCTGTAGATCCACAGGCTACATGGCTGCAGATGAGCTGGCTTTATTACTATCAGAGAAAAGAGTGGACAAATTCTCGAATTGAGGCCTTTGTAAAAGCTGTGCCTCAGAATAAGATGATCTTGCTTGACTATTTCTGTGAAAGAAGCGAAGTCTGGAAGATGACCGACAAGTATTTTGGACAGCCATACATCTGGTGCTATCTTGGTAATTTCGGTGGAAACACTATGTTGGCCGGAAATATAATGGACGTGGGCAATAAGATTGACTACACAATGAAGAACGGAGGCGATAACTTTTGGGGAGTAGGTTCAACTCTTGAGGGGTTCGACTGCAACCCTTTGATGTACGAGTATGTTTTCGACAAAGCCTGGAGTTACAACATCTCAGACGAGGAGTGGATGAGTGCATGGGCCGACAGGCGCGCGGGTATTCCCAATGAAAATCTGAGAAAAGCATGGAAGATTTTGTACGATAGCGTTTACAACAATACATCAAAAACAGGACATTGCAATATGGTGAGCGCACGCCCGAATATGGAAAAAAACGAGCGTTACGCCAAAAGCGGTATATCATACGAAAACAGAGTTTTACTGCAAGCATGGGAGTTGATGATAAACTCAAATGTGAAACAGGACGGCCGAAACGATGTATTTCTGATCGACGTTGCAAACATCGGGCGCCAAGTTCTTGGAAATTACTTCGATAATCTGTGGAATAATTATAAAGTGGCATATAAATTGAGAGATGAGATTCAGATGAATTCATTGGAAAAGAGGATGATGGCTCTTTTGGACGACATAGATCGCCTTTTAGCTACTCAATCATCGTTTTTACTTGGAAAATGGATATCGGATGCCCGCAAGATGGGTACTGGCAGTGAAGGTGATTATTACGAGGTAAATGCAAGAGACCTGCTTACATCTTGGGGAGATAAGGGACAACAGCTCAATGACTATGCAAACCGCTCCTGGTCCGGTCTGATCTCATCGTTCTACGCCAAAAGATGGCAGATGTTCTTTGACGAAGCAAACAATGCAATAAAAGAGAACAGGGAGTTCAATAATGAAAAATACAGCAACGACGTTGTGAATTTCGAAGGCTCATGGTGGAGCGAAAGGGTCGGTTCTTTTCCGTCAGAACCAAAAGGGAACAGTCTTGCAATTGCAAAGGAGCTTCTGAAGAAGTACAAAACCGAGATCATGCAGAGATAAGATTTAAAATCGACCCCAAAAAAGTAATAATCAAACAGTGCTCATAAAATGAAAAAGATTTTTTTTGTTCTGCTGCTGACTATATTCGTGTCTGCAGGTTATGCCCAGCCTAAGGCTAATGTTGGAAACTTAAATTTAGGTTTCGAGAATCCTTTTACTGCAGGTAGTTTTCCTGACCAATGGTTCAGGTGGGGAGATAAAGATTATCTCATTACAGTTGATAGCACTATCAGGCATAATGGTAATAATTCTGCATTGATTACCCATGCAGGCAGTACTGAGAACAGCTTTGGGTGTATAGCCCATTGGTTTGAAGCCGGTTATGATTGTCAGCAAATTGAGTTGAGAGCATATATGAAAATGGAGAACGTCTCTTCTCCTGTAGGCCTAATGCTCCGTATTGACGGGAATGACAACATTTTGCAATTTGACAATATGCAGCAAAGAAACATTTGTGGAACCGCAGACTGGAAACAATATTCAGTAAGGCTTGCGTATCCTGACAATGCAAAAAAGATCTATATAGGGGCTATACTTCAAGGTTCTGGAAAGCTATGGGTTGATGATTTTGAAGTATTTATCGATGGCGTAGAAATCAGCAAGGCAAAAAGAAAAGAAACGCCTGTATATAAAGCCGATCTTGACAATGAATTTGACAATGGTTCTAAAATTGACGTCAGTTTACTTTCCAATAACAAAATTGAGGATATTAAGACTATTGGCCTTATCTGGGGATTCCTAAAGTACTACCATCCAAATATTGCAAAAGGAGAATATAACTGGGACTACGAGCTATTCAGAATGATGCCGGAAGCACTTAAAATGAAAAGTTCCAAGGAGAGAGATGCCGTTTTGGTCAAATGGATAGATAGGCTTGGAACTTTTGAAGTGAAGAGCAAACAGAAAGAGATCAAAAATCAGATAAAAATGATGCCAGATCTGGAGTGGATTACAAATTCCGGACTATCAACGGAGTTAGTTGAGAAACTGCAAAGAGTGAAAATGGCAGAGAGATCATCAAATAACTATTATATTGGGTTAACCAACGGTGTTGGAAATCCGGTGTTCAAAAACGAAAGAAGCTATTCATCAATGAAATATCCCGATGCCGGTTTCAGGTTATTGTCGCTATTCAGATACTGGAATATTATACAATACTATTTCCCATACAAAAATCTTATAGGAGAGGATTGGAAGAATGTCCTGACAGAATTCATCCCAAGCTTTATTAATGCAAAAAACGAACTGGAATACAAGCTTGCTGCTTTGGAATTAATCGGAAGGGTTCATGATACTCATGCCAATATCAATAGAGGTGATTACGTTGTGTTAAATTATTTTGGTAAAAGAAGTCTACCGGTTGAAGTAAAATTTATAGAAGGCAAACTGATTGTCACCAATCTTTTCAATAGTGAATCAGGCACAGAAACCGGTTTGAATAAAGGAGACATAATAAAAAGCATCACAGGCAGGCAGGTAGAGGAAATTGTCAAAGAAAAGCTCAGGCAATACCCAGCCTCAAATTTTCCGACTCAATTGAGAAACTTGTCTTTCGATATATTAAGAACAAATGACTCTATAATAAAAGTTGGTTTTATAAATAATGGAAAAAGCCATGAAGCTATGGTAAGATCCGTTCCTATCGAACAGTTGCAGACTGAAAAGTTAAAGCTAGCAAAGCTTTATCCGGCAGACACTTGCTTCAGATATATTACATCTGATATTGCATATTTGTATCCAGGTAAAATAAAGAATGAATATCTTCCGGAAATAATGAAATCAGTCCAGAATTCAAAAGGGCTTATTATTGATTTCCGATGTTATCCTGACGATTTTATAGTTTTCACATTAAGCAGTTACCTCATGCCTCAAAGCACCGATTTCGTGGAATTTTCAAATGGAAATATTGAAACACCCGGCCTATTTACAATCAGGGAAGGTATGAAAGTAGGAAAAGAGAATAAGGATTACTATAAGGGCAAAGTAGTCATCCTTGTAAATGAAATGACTCAAAGCTCTGCTGAGTACCATACGATGGCATTCCGTGTTGCCCCAGGAGCTGTAGTGATAGGGTCAACAACTGCCGGCGCAGACGGGAATGTCTCATTTTTCACCCTTCCTGGAGACATTAAAACATTAATAAGCGGAATCGGGGTTTATTACCCGGACGGCAAAGAGACTCAGAGAGTGGGAATAGTACCGGACATTGAAGTAAAGCCGACAATCAAAGGAATTATTGAGAACAGGGATGAAGTGCTTGAAAAAGCAATTGCGGTGATAAATGGAAAATGATTTGTATCTTGACAGACATTAAGAGTTGCGCTGATGAGAAAAAATCAAATACAAATAAAAGTAACAGACGACATACTGCTCAAACAGATAGAGATGTCCGATGCCAAAGATATCTTCCATACCATTGACTCCCAACGTGAATATCTTGGACGGTGGCTTCCTTTTGTTGAACACACCTTAAGGATTGAAGATACTAAATCAGTCGTAAGTCAGATGATCAAACTTGGAGAAGAGAGCTTGGACTATGTTTTTGTAATTCATTATGAAAGCATTTTCGCAGGGCTGGCCGGCTTTAAGTGTACCGATAAATCTAACAGAAGGACAGAGATTGGATACTGGCTTTCTGATTCTTTTCAGAAAAAAGGTATCATGACATTGTCTGTAGAAGCATTGTGCAGATATGCATTTAAGGAAATGAACCTTAACAGAGTCCAGATAAAATGTGCTACTGAGAACATAGCCAGTAGTAATATCCCTAAAAGACTGGGGTTCAGGCACGAAGGAACTGAAAGAGATGGAGAACTCCTTAGTGGTGGAAAATTCACAGATATAGACGTTTACAGTAAGCTGAAAAATGAATAGAACAATGAAAATCCTTATTATCACAACAATTCTGATGCTTTCTGCTTCATTAAGATTAATAGCACAAAGTGATTCGTTGGCCACAGATAATGCAGTTATCATTTCTTCTGCACAAAAAGACAGCGTAAAATTATTACCCAAAAAAATCTTTATTACTCAAAGAGTGCTTTGGGGAGAAAAAGGGTTGATGCGCAATTTTGACTACTTTGAATTGAATCGTCCTGACAGGATAAGAGAAATGAAGATAAGAAGATACATGCTTTTGTCACATCAGGTTATCGGTTATGCTACGCTGGCAGGCATGGTTGCAAATGGAATTGTCGGTGCTCGTCTATACAATGGACATTCCAACATGGGTGACCTTCACGAAGGACTCTCTGCAGCCGTAAACATCGGCTATTTCACCTCTGCCTCACTGGCATTTTTTGCTCCTCCTAAATTCCGGGATGAAAGAAAGGGCTTCACCAAAGTAAAGTTACACAAGGTGTTGTCAATTGTTCATTTATCAAGCATGATTGCCACAAACGTTCTTGCCGGCATGCTTGAGGATAATCCGAGCCTCAGACCATATCACAGAGGAGCCGCATATCTGGCTTTTGGATCATTTGCAGCTTCAATTGTAGTGGTGAAATTTTAAATTTTCTATACTTTTGCAAAAAAAAGATGAGTGACATTCTCAACCACGAATGTGGCATTGCGCTAGTAAGACTACTTAAGCCCCAAGAGTACTATCAGGACAAATACGGCTCCTATCTATATGGGCTGAAACGCCTTTATATATTGATGGAGAAGCAGAGGAACCGAGGTCAGGAGGGTGCAGGCGTTGTTGGAGTCAAACTGGACATGCCCCCTGGTTATAAATACATGGACCGCGTACGGTCATGTGGTTCCAATCCGATACAAGAGGTATTCAGCTCAATACAGCAACCTATGCGAGAGGTCGATATTAAAGGGAAAGATGCCTCCTGGGCAAAATTCAATCTTCCTTTTGTATCAGAGATATATCTTGGACATTTAAGATATTCCACATTCGGAAAAAACAACATAGACCTTGTACACCCTTTGAAGAGGGCAAGCAACTGGAGAAGCCGTAACCTCGCTGTGGCGGCCAATTTTAATCTTACTAATGTTGACGAGTTGTTTGAAAGTCTTATAAAAGCAGGACAACATCCCCGCAACTATGCTGATACTGTTACATTACTGGAAAAGGTTGGATATTTCATGGATGATGAAATACAGAACAAATACCGCCTGTTCCGGGACAAAGGTTACTCCAAGCAGGAGATCTCCCCTCTTATCGAAGAAAATATAGACTGGGTGAACGTTCTTTCCAAAAGCAGTGCAGATTGGGACGGAGGCTACGCGGTGGCTGGAGTTGCAGGGCACGGAGATGCATTTGTAATGCGCGATCCATGGGGAATCCGCCCTGCATATTTCTATCGAGATGACGAGGTTGTTGTAGTTGCATCGGAAGCATCAGTCATTAGGACAGCATTCAGGGTAGACGACACAAATATTCAGGAGATAAAGCCGGGACATGCTCTTATTATCAGGAAAAACGGCGCAATAAGTGAAGAGATGGTCCGCAATCCTAAGAAAAGAAGCAGTTGCTCTTTTGAGAGAATATATTTTTCCAGAGGCAATGACAGGTACATCTATCAGGAGAGAAAAAAACTGGGCGAACTTCTGACCCCACAACTTATTGATGCCGTCGATGGAGACCTGGACAACACAGTATTTTCGTTTATCCCGAATACTGCAGAGACATCATTTTACGGTATGGTGAAAGGGATTCAGAAGTATATGGTTCAAGAGAAAAAGCGACAGATAACCGCTGGAAAAGATTCCTGGAGCGAGGAGTCGCTTGGCGAAATCATCTCCCGCGAACCTCGTGTGGAAAAAATTGTTATCAAAGACGTCAAGATGCGCACATTCATAACTTCTGACGCTGACCGTGACGATATGGTATCTCACGTCTATGATGTCACTTATGGTGCCGTGAAGAGTTCCGACAACCTGATAGTGATTGATGACTCTATTGTCAGAGGAACAACGCTGAGAAAGAGCATTCTCCGCATTCTGGACAGCCTTAATCCAAAGCGTATAGTTATCGTATCATCAGCTCCACAGATCCGTTACCCTGATTGTTACGGAATAGACATGACCCGTATGGGAGAATTCATTGCATTCAGTGCTGCAATTGAGCTTTTAAAGGAAAGGAATATGGAGGAAGTCATTAAAGAGGTTTACAATAAATGCAAGGCACAGGTAGGATTACCAAAAGAGCAATTTGTCAACTATGTGAAAGAGATCTACGCCCCATTTACATACAATGAAGTTTCAGACAAAATAGCTCAGATGATAAAAAGCTCCACAATTAAGGCAGAGGTTAAAATAGTCTTCCAGACTGTAGAGAACCTGCACGAAGCATGCAAAGAGAACAGTGGGGACTGGTATTTCAGCGGAGACTACCCTACTCCCGGTGGAAACAAAGTTGTAAATACAGCGTATATTAACTGGGTTGAGGGGAAAGACGAGCGTTCCTATTGACAATAAACCTTAAAACTTAATACTATGTTTTCAGTAACTCATTTTCATCCTATGCTTGTGCATTTCCCTATCGCATTGATAGTGATTGGATTTCTTGCTGACCTGTTTGCTTTGAGCTATAAAAAAGAGGCTTGCCTTTCAAAATGCGGGTTTTACTTGCTAATTATCGGAACCGTCTCTGCACTGGCAGCCGTTCTTTCTGGAGTGTTTTTCACGGAAGAGATGGGTGGAGATGCAGGCACAATAAGGGAGACACACGAGGTATTTGCAATTCTCACATTATGCATTTTAGTGGTAACGTGTGTCTTGAAGATTCTTCTCAACACAAGTGAAAAAGAGAATAAAAACCTGAAATGGGTGGTCTTTGCGCTATATGGTACAGCTGTTCTGTTTGTTTGCGCGACAGGCTTCTTTGGAGGAAATCTTGTCTATAACTATATAATAAGTGCTCAATAAACTAAAACATGCCTGACATAAAGAGAGATTCACCAAAAGACAAGAATTATGATTTCCCACTTCTGATTGAGACCTGCCCCGAGCTCGCACAATTCGTAAAGCTTAACAAGTACGGCAACGAATCTATAGATTTCTTCGACCCGGAAGCTGTAAAAACGCTAAACAAGGCACTTCTCAAGCATCTATATAAGCTTGACTATTGGGATGTTCCCAAAGGATATTTATGCCCTCCTATTCCCGGAAGGGCAGATTATATTCATAATATTGCAAATTTACTTGCAGAAAGCAACAATGGTAAAATTCCGACGGGCAATAAGATCGTCTGTATGGACCTTGGTGTTGGGGCAAACTGTGTCTTCCCTGTCATTGGCTGTATGGAATATGGATGGTCTTTCATCGGGTCTGACATTGACCCTGTCGCAATTGAATCTGCCGCAAGGATAATTGAGAGAAACAGCGTTCTTCAAGGAAAGATCGATCTAAGATTGCAGCTAGATCAAAAACATAAATATCTAGGAATCATTCATGTTGGAGAACTAATCGATTTGTCTGTATGCAACCCTCCTTTTCACTCTTCTCTGGATGAGGCTCGTTCTGGTACCATGCGTAAGTTAAAGAACTTGCAAGGTAAAAATAGATCCAAAGCCGTTTTGAACTTCGGTGGAAAAAGTAATGAACTTTGGTGCGAGGGAGGAGAAGAGCGTTTTGTAAGAGATATGATTTTTGAAAGCAAACAATTTTCCAGCTCTTGCTTTTGGTTTTCGTCTCTTATATCAAAAAGTGCAAACCTTCCATGGGTTTACAAGGAGCTGAAAAAAGCGCAGGTAACAGAAGTAAAGACAATTATAATGGAACACGGAAATAAGACAAGCCGGATAATTGCCTGGACATTTCTTACTTCTGAACAGAAAACCAGATGGATTAGTGAGAGATGGATTTGAAAAAAAATATTGTCCAAGTATTGTTTTTTTAAAAACATTTATACATTTGCACTGTAAACAAAAAAATCAAGTACACTTTTAATGCAAGTAATCAGTCATAAGCATCATCGTAATCAACTCAATATGAGCAGCAACAATGCTGTTTCATATGGTTATGGCTTATCTGACTCAAAGAAACTGATCTCAGTTTCTTCTTTCTCTGTCAATAACGTGGTCGTGATTCTTAATGTGGCAGTCATTATTATTTCTGTCATTATTCTACTGCATATGCCTTAGGATCCCGTTACTAGCCACGAATCAATATTTTGCCCGCTTTAACAGGATCCTGTAAAAGCGGGCAATTTTTTTTATGCAAAACCAAAAACAAAACAGATAACTCAATGAAACCTTTAAGAAGCAACCAAACAACTGTCGGAAGGAAGATGGCCGGAGCCAGAAGTCTATGGAGAGCAAACGGCATGAAAGAAGAACATTTTGGGATGCCCGTAATTGCAATTGTCAACTCATTCACTCAATTCGTGCCCGGACATATGCATCTTCACTCCGTCGGTCAATACATAAAGAAAATGGTTGAAGAAGAGGGATGCTTCGCAGCAGAATTCAACACTATAGCCATAGATGACGGTATAGCAATGGGACATGATGGGATGCTTTACTCTCTTCCCTCAAGGGAGCTTATAGCAGACAGCGTGGAATATATGTGCAATGCACACAAGGTAGATGGAATGATATGTATATCCAATTGTGACAAAATAACCCCAGGAATGCTCATGGCTGCCATAAGACTTAATATTCCGGCCGTTTTTGTATCGGGAGGTCCAATGGAGGCAGGCGGAATTGACGGCAAGGATTATGACCTTGTAGATGTGATGGTAAATGGCGCAGATGAGAAAGTAAGTGAAGAGACTTTGAAAAAGCTGGAGACTCAGGCATGCCCCACATGCGGGTGCTGCTCCGGAATGTTTACCGCAAATTCCATGAATTGCCTCACTGAGGCACTGGGGCTTGCCCTTCCAGGCAATGGAACAATACTCGCAACTCACATAAACAGAAGAAAACTGTTTCAAAAGGCAGCAAAGCTCATAGTAAAAAACACGAAAGATTATTATTTCAATGGTAATGAGAAGGTTCTTCCAAAATCAATTGCGACCAAACCCGCATTCATGAATGCCATGTCACTTGATATTGCCATGGGAGGGTCTACCAATACAGTACTCCATTTGCTGGCAATTGCGCATGAAGCCGGAGTTGATTTTACGCTCAAAGATATAGATACTCTCTCTAGAAAGATTCCGGTGCTTTGTAAAGTCTCTCCTAACGGTAGATATCATATACAGGATGTGAACCGTGCCGGGGGAATAATGAGAATATTGGGAGAGTTGAACAACAACGGATTCATAGATGCATCCGTTTCAAGAGTAGACTACACTACATTGGAAGAAGCGCTGGAAGAGAACGATATCAGAAGTGAGAAGCGAACTTTTGAAACACATCAAAGATATATCTCGGCTCCGGGAAGAATAAGAAACCTTAATATGGGCTCTCAGGAGTCATATTATCAGAATACAGATAATGACACAATAAACGGATGTATAAGAGATATAGCCAACGCTTACTCAAAGGACGGAGGTCTGGCAGTGCTTTACGGGTCACTTGCTGCAAACGGCTGCATTGTGAAAACAGCTGGAGTAGACAGTTCTATCCTTAAATTTGAAGGAGAGGCCAGAGTTTTTGAATCTCAGGAAGAGGCCTCTGATGGAATTCTCGGAGGAAAAGTCAAGGCCGGGGATGTGGTAGTAATTCGTTACGAAGGGCCAAAAGGAGGACCGGGAATGCAGGAGATGCTATACCCCACTTCCTATCTCAAGTCAGCCAAGCTAGATAAGGTCTGTGCTCTTATCACGGATGGCCGTTTTTCAGGAGGCACTTCAGGATTGTCTATAGGACACGTCTCTCCTGAGGCTGCTGCCGGTGGAAATATTGCACTTATAGAGAATGGTGACAGGATAATCATAGATATTCCTTCCAGAATAATAAACATTGATTTGACTGATGCAGAGATGGAAAGAAGAAGGTCTAGTATGGTTGAAAAAGGCAAGGAGGCATTCAGGCCGAAGAAGAGGGAACGAGTGGTAAGCAATGCTTTAAAGGCATATGCAGCAATGGTGTCATCAGCAGATATGGGTGGAGTAAGGATCATAGAATAAAAATGAGAGCAGTTATGTCAAAGAAAAGAATAAAAGGAACTGAGGCATTGTTACTTACATTGATAGAACAAGGTGTTGATACCATTTTCGGTTATCCGGGAGGAACCATAATGCCGCTTTACGATGAACTCTACAACTTTACCAACAAGATTAACCACATACTGGTAAGACACGAACAGGGTGCTGTACATGCTGCTGAAGGTTATTCCCGTGCTACAGGCAAAGTTGGTGTCTGCTTTGCAACAGCCGGCCCGGGAGCAACAAATCTTGTAACGGGGATTGCTGATGCCATGATGGATTCGACTCCACTGGTATGCATCACAGCACAGGTAACAGCAGATATGCTTGGAACCAATTTCTTTCAGGAGGCAGATACAATTAGCATTACAATTCCTATCACTAAATGGAGTTATCAGATAACAAAGGCATCTGAAATACAGGAAATAGTAGCCAAGGCATTTTTTATAGCAAGTTCCGGAAGACCGGGACCAGTGCTGATAAGCTTTACAAAGAATGCTCAGATGGAAAAGGCAGAGTACGAATTTACCCGATACGATTTCATAAGTAAACAGACCGACAACATAGAGGATTCTTCAATAGAGAGAGCAGCAGAGATGATAAACCGTTCCGAAAGACCTCTTTTACTTGCCGGCCAAGGGGTTATAATTTCTAACGCAGAGAATGAACTTGCTGAATTTGTAGAAAAAAGTAATATACCTGTAGCTACAACACTTATGGGGCTATCTGCAATTCCAAGTGACCACAGGCTTTTTGTCGGTTTTGTGGGTATGCATGGCAACCTTGCTCCTAATTTGATGACACAGGAGAGTGATCTTATAATTGCAGTCGGGATGAGGTTCAGCGACAGAGTAACGGGAGACACCTCCAGATATGCGCCAAAAGCTAAGATAATCCATATAGATATAGACAAGGCAGAGTTCAATAAAACTGTCGGTGCAGACCTTACTATCCAAGGAGATGCGCGCAAGGTTCTTGAACTTTTGAGAAAAGGGGTAGATTTCAAAAACAGAAACGAGTGGAAGAAATTTGCCGAGAATAAATGGGAATTGGAAAATAGGACCATAATCAGAAAACTGCTCGAAAAAAGAGGTGACAGTATAAGCATGGCCCAGGCAGTGGATAAAATAGCACAAGTAAGTGAAGGGAAGGCAGTTATAGTCACAGACGTAGGTCAGAATCAGATGTTTGCAGCCAGGTATTCAAAATTTATAAACAAAAGGAGCCTGATTACCTCCGGAGGTCTGGGAACTATGGGATTCGGATTGCCCGCAGCAATGGGCGCAAAATTAGGAGTACCTGACAGACAGGTGGTCGCAATACTTGGCGATGGAGGTTTCCAGATGAGTATACAGGAGTTAGGCACAATAATGCAATCTCAGATTGGCCTCAAGATAGTGTTATTGAACAATTCGTTTCTTGGCATGGTAAGACAGTGGCAGGAACTTTTCTTTGAACACCGATACTCATTCACAGATATGATAAATCCAGATTTTATCAAAATCGCAGAAGCATATAAAATTCCGGCATTAAGGGTGGAAAAATTCTCTGATCTTGAATATGCCGTAAGAGAAATGTACTCATCCGAAGGTCCATACTTACTTGAAGTGATAGTGGAAAAGGAGGAAAATGTCTTTCCGATGGTTCCAAACGGAGCCTCTCTGAGTGACATCATATATGAAGCACCAAATCAAAAATCCTAAAAATTTTAGACAAGGAACAAAATATCAATATTATGGAAAACAAGGAATACATAGTTGTTGCATTTGCAAATAACCAGATATCTGTTCTTAACAGAATCACCTCTGCATATTTAAAGAGACACATAAATATTGAAAGCCTTAATGTCTCAGAATCATTCATTAAGGATGTTAGCATGGTGGTTATTTCAGCAAAAATCTCACCTGAAATTATTGAGAGGATTGTAAACCAGCTGGCAAACATCATAGACATTATAAATGTAGATTATTACTTGCCCGAAGATTTGATATACAAGGAATTGGGCCTATACAAAATATCTGATGAGATTCTTTCGGAAAGAAGCTATTTCGAGCATATACTTAATCGTTCAAATGGACGGATCATAGAAATAAACAACGAATACATAATTATGGAAAAATCAGGCACCAGGCTGGAACTTGAAAAGCTTAAAGAGGAGTTGCAAAGGAAAAAATTCCTTACCGGGTATTCAAGGTCAGGCAATGTGGTTTTGCACAGGAAATCCATCGAAGAGATCTTTCAGCAAGTTTCATAAAAATATAATAATCAATTAACACTAACAAATTATGGCAAAAATGAATTTCGGCGGAGTAGAAGAGAATGTTGTAACCCGCAATGAATTTCCACTGGCGAAAGCACAGGAAATCCTTAAAAATGAAACAATAGCAATTATAGGTTACGGAGTGCAGGGACCCGGCCAGGCTCTTAACCTAAGGGATAATGGATTCAATGTAATTGTGGGACAAAGGAGAGATTCCAAGACCTGGGACAAGGCTGTTGCAGATGGATGGATACCTGGAGAGACACTTTTCGAAATAGACGAAGCCTGTCAAAAAGGTACAATTATACAATATCTGCTCTCAGATGCAGGTCAGATTTTGCTCTGGCCTGAGGTCAAACGACATCTCACTGCCGGTAAGGCTCTCTATTTCTCTCATGGATTTGCAATAACGTACAGCGATAGAACCGGGATAGTAGCTCCTGAGGATGTAGATGTAATCCTTGTTGCTCCAAAAGGTTCCGGTACATCATTAAGACGATTGTTCCAAGAGGGTCGCGGATTGAACTCAAGTTACGCCGTTTATCAGGATGCAACCGGGAAAGCATTCGAAAGAGTTGTTGCTCTTGGTGTGGGTATCGGATCAGGATATCTTTTTGAGACCACTTTCAAAAGAGAGGTTTATTCAGATCTGACAGGCGAAAGAGGAACACTGATGGGTGCAATCCAGGGTATATTTTCCGCTCAATACCAGACCTTGCGGGAAAATGGCCATACACCTTCTGAGGCATTTAATGAAACAGTAGAGGAACTTACTCAAAGCTTGATGCCTTTAGTATCTGAAAACGGCATGGACTGGATGTATGCAAACTGCTCTACAACAGCTCAGCGTGGGGCTCTTGACTGGTGGAAGCGATTCCGCGATGCATCATTGCCAGTATTCCGCGAACTGTACTCAGAGGTTCAGTCTGGAAATGAGGCACAGCTGTCAATCGACTCCAACAGCAAACCAGACTACAGAACAAAACTAGATCAAGAACTAAAGGAGATGCGTGAAAGTGAGATGTGGAGAACAGGTGAGGTCGTACGCAGTCTCAGACCAGAAAGAAGCAAATAAAAATAATTATATCAATTATGTCATATTTCCCCGCATTAAAGGATATCTCCAAGGCAAGGCTGACTCTTAACAACATCCTGACCCCTACTCCACTTGTCTTTAATTACAATCTCTCCGAGAGGTTCCATTCGAATGTACTATTAAAAAGAGAGGATCTTCAGATTGTCCGATCCTACAAAATCAGAGGTGCATTCAACAAAATCAAAAGCCTTACAGAAAAGCAACTTACAAATGGCATTGTTTGTGCAAGTGCCGGCAACCATGCGCAAGGTGTAGCTTTCTCCTGCCAGAAGCTTGGCATCAAGGGGACTATTTACATGCCCACAACTACTCCACGGCAAAAAATCCAGCAAGTGCAGATGTTCGGCAAAGAGTTCATAGAGATTGTTCTTACCGGAGATACTTTTGATGCTGCGAATAGTGAGGCAGTCAAGTTTTGTGAAGATAACCGCAAAACCTTCATTCACCCTTTCGACGACCCAAAAATAATCGAAGGGCAGGCTACAATTGGAATAGAGATAATGCAGGAGAGCAAAGATAAGATAGACTATATTTTTGTTCCAATCGGAGGAGGCGGGCTGGCTGCCGGTTTAGGCTCATACATCAGACAAATAAGTCCCGATACAAAAATCATTGGTGTAGAGCCTTTCGGTGCCCAGAGTATGAAAGCAGCTTTTGATAAAGGAGAGCCCGTGGAATTGGATGAAGTTGACAAATTCGTAGATGGTGCTGCTGTAAAAAAGGTTGGGAGTTATTCTTATGACATTTGCCGTCAGGTACTGGACGACATTATTGCTGTTCCAGAGGGGGCTGTATGCACAACAATTCTTGATCTTTACAACAGAAACGCAATAGTGGTAGAGCCTGCAGGAGCGTTGTCGGTAGCTGCCCTCTCTTTTTATGCTGACAAGATAAAGGGAAAAACGGTTGTCTGTGTGGTAAGCGGGAGCAATAACGACATCACCCGGATGGAAGAAATCCGTGAACGTTCGCTGTTATATGAAGGGGTGAAGCACTACTTTGTAGTCCGTTTCCCTCAACGCTCAGGGGCATTGCTCAATTTTGTCCAGAATATACTTGGGCCTAAAGATGATATCACTCATTTCTCATACTCTAAGAAAACCAACCGCGAAGAGGGACCGGCCGTGATAGGAATAGAGGTGGCCGATCCCGGAGATTTTGACTCACTCATTAATAAAATGGAGAATCACAATATTGTTTATGAATACCTTAACAATAAACAGGATCTTTTTGGATTTCTGATCTGACTCAGTACTTCAAAACCTCATCGATTCCCGGGCTTTGAAGTATAATTTTGCCTTGAGGATCAATAAAAAAGAGTGTTGGTAATTGTTTTACTTTATAATCCTGTGCAACCTTGCTGTTTTGGAAACCGGCCAAATCACTTACGTTAGTCCACGTGATACCGTCTTTTTTCGATGCATTCTCCCACAGGTTGAACTTATCATCCATGCTTACAGATATTACCTTGATACCTTTTTTATTGAACTCCTCAATTCTTGATGCTATGACTTTCGACTTCTCTCTACAGGGCTTACACCATGAAGCCCAAAAATCCAAAAGTACATATGACCCTCTGAAGTCACTAAGTTTGACCAGTTTCCCATTTAAATCTTTCAACTCGAAATCACTTGCCTGTTTTCCAAGTATCCACTTAGATTCAGCCTCATCATACTTTTTCTTGAAATCTTTATAATAATATGAATAGGTATAGTTATCATTATCCAGCCTGTCGTAAACCGATTTCAAGGCAGGATAATCAGGTGTAAGGATACTACTAGCCATTACTATAGCGGCAAAACATTTAGGAGCATCTATTATCACCTCTATTTTTCTTTTTTCTTCCTGTAAGAACAATTCACTCATCTTAGATTGAACTCTCTCCTGTTGAGCGACATCCTTTAAATTGGCCGCCTTTTCATACAGCTTTGAAAGAGAATCTCTTTTGTCCTCAAAATATGAGAGCTCATTTTTAAGAGAATCCAAAATTTTCTGCTCTTTACCCTTTATTGTAATAATATCCTTAGATACAACAAACTCTGATCCTGGCTCTAAACAAAGTGAGACATCAAATCTGAATTTTGGTATTCTTAATCTATAGTAATCTGTTTTGGAGAGATTAACGTTAAACACAAACGAGCCATCCTTCACCAAGGCAGAGTCTATGTTAACCAATCTTTTTTCTACAACAGAGAGGTATACTTTTGTCTGCTTCGAACTGTCTATAACATTTTTCCCGGTGATTCTACAATTTTGTGAATAAGAGGAGGCTCCTCCTAAAAACAGCAGAGCCATCAAAACAGAGCTGCATTTGTATAAATAATTCATAATAAATTCTTTTTTATGTTAAAAAATTAAGGTGAGATTCCGCAATTGACAATCTCACCTTAACCATTAAAAATTTTAGATCAATCGCTTATCTTGGGTTTTGCTCAAGACCAGGATTGATTGAAAGCAATTTCGGAGCAAGAGGAAAGACATACTTGTTTGATTTAGGTTCAAGCTTACGCTCTGCTCCCTGAAAAGTTCTGGAAAGGGTCTTAGTGTATAACCCCTCTTCTCCCAATCTCTTCATATCAAACCATCTCAAACCATTAGATGGAAGTTCTCTTTGCCTCTCTTCAATAACCATCCTTAAAAGTTCATCTTTGCCAGAGCCTGTAAGTGGAGTATAGTCGGCATCAGCAAAACGGAATTTTCTAAGATTGTTCAATACTTCAAGTGCTTTGCCATCACCCTTTCTCGCATAATTTTCTGCAACTATAAGCATCATTTCAGGAACTCCGATATTATAATCCAGGTCGAAAAGATACCTTCTCTGACCATCGGTAAAAGGTGTGCCATTTCTTTGTATAAGTGTGAAATTGAACTTATATCTTAGATCAGACGGGTACTTTTTATATATATCTTCCAATTCCTGACTTAATGCAAAAGAGGATATCATTGAGCCAAAGCCGTTAGACCTATACAAAAGCACTTCGGGAGAGTCAATAGGCTGAGGTCTGTTAACCACACCGGAATATGGTTTTGCAGCATTCACAAATGAGAATTTTCTATAATCTACAAGTGTGCTGTTTATATCCAATGCCTTTTGTGCTTCCACGGCAGCTTTTTCGTATTCTCCCACATAAAAGTAAGCCCTTGCCAACATTGCATACGCAGAGGCACGCTTAGTTCTATACTTTGTACTCCCATTTACCGGTAGGTCCATTGCCACCCCTTCAAGATCTTTAAAGATTTGTGCTACAACCTTATCAGAGGTTGACCTGACAACTTTTGCCTCGAGATCCGGATCCAGCAAAAGAGGCACACTCAAGTCCATGGCTGCAGTTGCCTTATTGTATGCTTTTGCATATGTATTATGAAGGGTCCAATAAAAATATGCTCTGTTTACTTTTGCCTCTGCAATTACCCTCTTCTTGTCAGCGTCTGTACCCTCTTTCGAATCAGGAGTATATTTCAAAACAACATTGCAGGTATAAATGCCGTTATACAAACCATTCCAACCGGAGTCATCCTCCACATCTTTGTAAAAACTATCAAGCCAGAAATAGGCCTTTCCACTTGCACTGTTAACGGCACTGTTTATATTTGCCTCCGGGAGAATAACATTATCACCGGAAACATCAACCAATGGAAATGCTTTACCGGATAAGGCCGGATCTGCCATCATACCATCAAAATCCACGGTCTTGACAGGAATCACCTTTCCTTTAGGTACTACATCCAGGAACTTGTCGCATGAAGAGAGCAGCACACCTGCCAACAAAATAATTATATAATTTCTTTTCATTTTATACTATTTTACTTTAAAAATCTAATTTCAATCCAAATGTGAACGACATAGGCTCCCTAAGTGATAAAGTTCCTCTTGCACGACTGATTTCATCAGTTCCTATAGCTTCAGGATCATAGCCCTCTTTATTGACAGTCCACAATCCCAATGAATTCAACTGAGCCATTAACGCGATTCTGCTGAAAGGTGTCTTCTTCAATATTCTATCAGAAATGCTGTAATTTAACTGGAGCTCCCTTAATCTGATGAACCCTCCATCTCTTATGCTGTTAGATGATCTAGTTGCAAGACTCTCTCTGTTCTCAATATAATTTGCCCAATCTTGCACCCATATGCCTGGAATGTCAGTAGTAGCCTCATCACCTGGCTTCCTCCATCTCTTTCCAATCAGTTCACTTGTAGATGGCGACGATTCCCAAGGGTTCATACTTGGATATTCTACTCTGAATACATGTCCAAAATTGTAGACAAACATACAGTTCAGATTAAAACCTTTATATGTGATACCGGTATAAAAACTACCATTATATTTAGGTTGATAGGTTCCACTTGCCTCCAATGATGCCAAAGAGACAGTGTAAGTTTTTTTACCATCAGCATCAAATGTCTGAGGATTTCCTGCAGCGTCCAGTCCTGCCCATTTATAGCTCCAGATAGTCTCACGTGCATATCCCTCTACATATTTTGTAGTTCCTGAAGGTCTGTTAAGTTGAGGTGCTCCGTCAGAGACGCTGTTTCTAGTCACTTTATTTTTGTTGTATGAAGCTACAAAACCAGCATTCCATGTAAAATCTTTCTTCCTGATGATATCTCCGCTGATATTTAACTCAACACCTTTATTGGACATATCTGCCGCGTTAATTCTGGCGCTCGCAAAACCCACTGTTGGATCCAGAATAGTCTGACCAAGAAGATCGTATGAATTATTAATATAATAATCGACTGTAGCAGACACTCTGTTCCAAAGTCCAATGCTTGCAGAAACGTTAAACGATTTGGTTTTCTCCCATCTTAAACTCGGATTCGGAGGAGTGGATATTCTTGTAACATATCCTCCAATAGATGACAAATAAGATCTTCTGGCAACCATTACCGGAGTTGTCGAACCTGTTCTGTCAAAGTTTCCTGTCAGACCATACGCTGTCCTAAGAGAGAGGTCTGTTATTACCTTGGATTTAAAGAACTTCTCCTGAGCAATATTCCAGTTCGCTCCAATAGACCAAATTGGATTTCTTCTGAATTTTTTATCAGCGCCAAATAGATTTGACTCATCAAAACGCATGCTTCCGCTTAAAGTATATCTGTTGTCATAGGTATATACCAAAGAACCGTAAGAAGAGGTCTCTCTGTTGTCATTATAGCCGAAACTATCATAAGTATCTGCATAGTATCTCTGATTCTTACCGTCCCACCACATGATACCGCTTTGTGCCATTGTTATTTGATCAATAGGCTGCCATGTGAGTAGTTGGTCATCATATCCCAGCTTTCTGCTTAAGCCTGAGTCTGTCACTCGCTTACGGATTTCAAATCCAAGAACAGCATTTACATAGTGCTTCTGGTCTGCGCCAAAAGACCTGTTAAGATTAAGCCCTGCCTTTCCAACAAAAGCTGATGTATTAGAAATCGTTTGATCCAAGATATCTCCATCTGGGATATTGAGCTTCAATACTCCATTGGTTGAACTAGTCATTCTGTTTATAAGCTCCCTTGCATAGTAAGAATTTCTTGAACGGATATTTTTTGCCTGATTACCTACCCTTTCATATTGGTAGTCAATATTTGCTCCAAGCCCCTCAATAATTTTAAAATCGGCTCCTACCCTCACCTTATATGCGGTACTTGTAGATTTATTGTTTGCCAGATTCAACTCTTCCAGAATGTTCTGCCCAGACTCCTTATATCCCAATCCTTTTAATTTCCCGGCCTCTACTTTATTGAATACATCATAATTGTATATATATCCTCCATTCTGATCGGTCAACATCTGGAACGGAAATAAATCATATATATCCGATGAGAGGTTAGTATATCCGTTATCAGATTTTCCAAAAGTGGCATTAATATCGGCCCGAAGCTTAAGGAATGAGTAAAGTTTATAGGAACTTCTCAGATTGATATTTAAAGAGTTATTCTTATCACCTTTGTAAACGGAATTGCTCTCGGAGTATGCACCTGACAGATAATAGTTGATTTTATCTGCCCCTCCTGAAAATGAAATCAGGTGATTCTGAACAAACGAATTCCTTAATAAGTTTTTCTTGATTTGCTCTGAGTTGGACAACTTGCCTAATTTAGCCAAACGAGAGTCCATCTCCGCATCATTGATCAAGCCATTGCTACGGTCAAAAAAGATCTGGTAGCTCTCAGGATATCCTGAGCTGGAACCTTCATATATATATGGAAGTATGTACTCCTTCTGATATGCCTCTTTCTGATAGTCAATCAATGTCTGGGAATCGGCCCTTCTCAAATCTGAGAAGTTTGGTTTAGAGCTAACCTTGTAGTTACTTGAATAAGTAATTTTAAAATCATTGCTCTTTCCCTGTTTGGTAGTAATCACGATCACACCATTTGCAGCCCTGGATCCCCATATTGCAGCGGCAGCAGCATCTTTCAGAACAGTAATGCTTTCAACTACATCCATATTCTCCGGAAGAGTTTCAACCTCAAAGTCATCAACAATGAACATTGGACGTGTGCCGGAACTCAATGAGCTTCCTCCCCTTATCCTATAATCTCCTTTATATACACTTAGTCCGGGTACAGAGCCTTCAAGGAGCTTGTTTAGGCTGGAAGCACTTCTAGCCTCTATTTTCTTACTATCAAGAGTATTAACGGCTCCTGTAGTATTGAATTTCTTTAAAGTCTGATAACCGGTCACGACGAATTGCTCAAGCTGCAAAATATCCGACACCATCTTAACGTTCACCTCACCCGATGTTGCCTTGACAGCTTCAGTTTTCATCCCAATAAAAGAAAACACCAGGGTTGGATTATCTGTAACTGTATTGATAATATAGCGGCCCATGTCATCTGTTATGGCAGCATTGGTAAAACCTTGCTGATTTACGGTACAGCCGGCAAGTGGTGCACCACTCTCGTCAACAACCCTTCCGGAAATGGCAAATTTACCATTAGCTGGTTTCCCTGTTGATGTTGGGACATTCTTACCTTGATTTGACTTTGACACGCCATCCTTTGGAGAGAGAACTATCTGCTTGTCAATGATTTTAAAGTCTATCTTTTTATCTCTGAAAAGCTCTTCCAGTACCAGTTTGATATCTGTGTCAGTTTTTGAGATAGTCACCTTCTGATTGACATCAATCAGTTGAACATTATAGAGAAAGTTGTATCCACTCTGCTCTGCGATTTTTTCAATAACATCCTTGAGAGTAATAGAGACTTCATTTACAGTCACTTTCCGAATCTGTCCAATGGCCTCGCTTGTGGTCATCAAGAAGAATGACAAAACTAGATAGAACAGGAGAAATCTAGCTAAATAATTTAGTTTTTTTTTCATACTTTTGTTTTAAAGGTTAATAGTTAACGAGAGTACATTTTCCCGATGAGTCTCGCTGATTGTTAATTTAATTTTTTGTTCCCGGCCGGTCCATCATGCCGATGGGCTGGCTTTTTAATTTTATTCTCTTATCGAAAGTTGCACATCTTTTTCTTTTATTGAATATTTAATTGGTGATGAATATGAAAGGTAGTCAAGGACTTGCGCCATAGAGCAATTATCCAGCCTAGCCGTGAATTTATAAGTCATAATTACATTGTCGTTTACAGATATCTTGACATTATACCACCTCTCCAATACACTGAGAACCTCTTTCATAGGGGCTTCACTAAATATCAAAACTCCATCTTTCCAAGATTTGTATTTATCATTGTCTACAGTACTTACTGACAGCTTATTGGACTCTCTGTCAATGACTGCTCTTTCTGAAGGCTTAAGATCAATAGTTTCTGACTGTGTCATAAGCTTAACGCTTCCCGTAACAAGAACCGTCTCAATATTAGCATTTTCCGGATATGCATTAACAGAGAAGCTTGTACCGGTTACCTTGATTTTCATTTTATCGCTAACCTCAACAATAAAAGGAACAGCCTTATTTTTCCTGACATTAAAGAAACCCTGACCAAGAAGCTTTACCCTTCTTATATCCTTACCATATTCATTGTCTACAATAAGCGAACTGGTAGAATTAAGCCACACCTCAGTGCTGTCGGCCAAGGTTATTTTTGATCTTGTACCGGGAGGCGAGACGAACTCCTGTGTTGTCAATTTACCTTTTGACAATGTATCGGATAAGTTCTCCATAACCTGAGAAACACGAACAAGAGAACCATCTTTTTTACCGATATTTACAATCAGTAGATATGTGGCAATTACAAACAGAGGTATAATTAAAACAGCTGCCACCTTCTGGAAAAGACTATAATATCTTTTAATCTTTACAAATGATATCGGCGAATATCCTGGCTCGTCTATTTGTGCTGAGACTATATGATTATCAATATGCGTTCTGACTTTAGAGAGCACTTCGTCCAGTATTGAACTATCGGGAGAGACCATACCAAGAGATTCCTGACGCCTCAAATTGAGCCAAGAGTTTATCTCCTCCGAGTTTTCATCATCCAAAAGATCCAGCAACTCCAAAATTTCGGTTGGATCAACATCTATTCTTCTATCTTTTGACAGAGAATCTAAAATTTCGTATAACCTGACTCTATCCATAATATTTCAGATTATTTGCCATTATTTATCCGGACACCTCTTTTAATTACCTTGACCGAGCCCTTCAAAGCATCCAGGCTCTCCAGAGGGTTACTATTCAAAACTAACATATCTGCGACTTTCTTTTCTTCGATAGAGCCATACAAATCTTTCTTTCCCAAAGCCTCGGCAGCTATGATAGTTGCGCTTCTCAAAGCATCTGCATTGGTGAATCCGCATAAAGTAACATAGTAGTTCATCTCATCAATCAAATATGGATACGGTCTTGAATAATCTTCAATATAATCTGTACCCGCACATATTTTAACCCCACTTGAAAATGCTTCCCTTACAACCTTTGCGACCCAATCCGACTTATTCTCGATTGATATCAGAAGCGTAGGATCAAGAATCAGATTTTTTTTTACCATGACACCGAATAGTTCCTTAACATTGATATTGTCTTTATCAATTTTAGCTTCGTATTTTTCGAAATTATCAAACATTCCAGACTCCAGTTCCTCATTTACGTTTTCCCATTCAAGCAGATATGCATGTGAAAGTACCTTTACTCCAGCTTTTGCCACATCTCTGGGCTTTGCAGGAAACAGACACGAATGTGACCAGACCTCCAGTTTATGCTCTTTTGCCTTTTTCACTATTTCTCCCAAAAGCTTTTTATCAAAGCCCCCATAAATTTTAACTCCGGTACAACCCCACTCTTTCGCACTCTCCATAGATTTGTCCAGATCAGTATCCTCCTTTATCAATTGGAGCCAAGGAGCATATTTTTCAGGGTAACCTTCCACCATTGAGCCGTCTCTATTCATGCTATCACTAAAATATGGCTCTCCACCAAGAAAAGCAGCATAATAGATGTCCGGACCAATCTTCTCTCCCGATTCCACTGACGCTTTGAGTCTCTTTAATATCCTTGCATCTCCCGCAGCATCTCTTACAGTCGTGATCCCCCTACTTATCAGATAATTCAAATATTCATACCGATCAATATCGCTCTTTTTTGGATCAGTGGCAAGATGGACGTGTGCATCAATCAAACCTGGCATAATATACTTTCCTGAAAGATCTATTGTTTCAAAAACCTCTCTTCTTTCCTTGTGTCTGGTTATACTTTTAATAATGTCCCCTTCTATAATGATATCCCTCGATTTTATCACTTTCCCGGAAACGACATCAACTATATTGACATTCTGCAGAAGCAACTCCCTATTATTGCCCAGGGCCAACATCTTTTCAGAATCATTGAATATTCCAACAAGCAATAATGAAAGAATAAAATATGCAAATTTGAATTTCATCTATTATTAATTATTAATATCTATTATCTTTGAACATCTCTGCGAATATATACACACGAATGGAAAGATTCCGTGACAACGTTGCCTCTTTTTGAAAAGAATAGTTTATTTTGATATAAAAATTTAGCAGGATGATAGACGTCGGAGCTCTCAAAGCTGGTAACAAACAGGCATTTGATGAAATATATAAAGAGTTTTCACCTCGTTTATACAATTTCATCCTGTCTATCGTTGGGTCATCTTCAGATAGTCAGGACATCCTGCAAAATGTTTTTATAAAAGTCTGGGAGAAGAGGGCTGAATTGATTGTTGACAAGAACTTTGAAGCCTATATCTATACAATAGCAAGGCATTTTGTCTATAATCATTTAAGAACAAAACTTTATACGCATCTGGTCTCTACCGACGGGGTTGATCTTGCGGATAATTGCAGTATAGAACAAAGCATATTCAAAAAGGATGTGACCCTCTATTTCAAGGATATTATAAACAAACTCCCGGAGAAAAGGAGAGAAATCTTTATCATGAATAAATTTCAAAATCTGTCGTATAAAGAGATTGCCGAGAAGCTTTCTATAAGCGAAAACACTGTTGACACACAACTTCGTCGAGCTATGGCATTTCTAAAAAGCAAAATTTCCTCCTCTCACTTATCGCTCTTCATCGCCCTTTTCATTAATTATTGAGACTCATTCCTTGTAAACAAACAGGCTTGTTTGCTGTTATAATTTAAATAAAACTATTTTTATTATGGCAGACATTAAATTTAGAGTACGGGCACATAGCGAAAATGCTACCAAAACTGTTGTAAGCGCAAGAAAATTCAACATGGTGATTGACGAACCGGCAGATCTTGGAGGTTCAGACGCAGGCCCAAATCCTGTAGAATATGTTCTCGCGGCTTTTGCTGGTTGTCTGAACGTTATGGGGCATATTATTGCCAAGGAGATGAATTTTGAACTTCGTAGCATACAAATTGATTTAAGCGGCAATCTTAACCCTGCTAGATTATTCGGTATGAGCTTCGATGAACGCGCAGGATACAAAGAGATTGTAGTCGTTCTTAAGCCAGATTGCGATGCCGATGATGATACTCTTGAAAAATGGGCAAAGGAAATTGAGAATCGCTGCCCAGTAAGCGACAATATTCAACATACAACACCGGTAAAAATCAAGGTTAAAAAGAGATAATTCAGCTTTCTAGAGGCAGAATTTAGTCTTTACAAGGCTATTAACAAGGGGACATAAATTGTGTAATCACACAATTTATGTCCCCTTGTTAATATAACTATCTATAAATCAACATATAGAATTTTTTTGTCAAAATATTCCATAAATCGACGCAGTACTCAACACAAATAGAGCATCATCTATGTAACATGCATTTTTCAGGAACAAAAACGCATCATTAATACATAGTGTGAGCAAAAGATTAGTTTACCACAATCGTTTGATAAGTGAGGAAGAGTTAATTGCAGGATGCAAGCGAGGAGACTCCAAGATGCAGTATCTGCTATACTCTATGTATGCTCCCAAAATGTTGGGGGTCTGCCGAAGATATGTAGACGATATAGAAACATCACAGGATCTTTTGCAGGAAGGATTTGTAAAAGTTTTCGGAAAAATAGATACATATAAAGGAGAGGGTGTGTTTGCAGGATGGATAAGGCGAATATTTGTAAATACATCACTGGAATATTTAAGAAAAAACAGTTCAATGAAGTTCAGTGTAGCAATAGAAGAGTGCAAAAATATTGAAGATGAATTCAACACATCTGTTCTCAGCGAGTTGACCACTGAAGATCTGCTCAACTGTGTAGCACAGTTGCCTATCGGTTACAGGACTGTTTTCAATCTTTATGCAATCGAGGGATATTCACACAACGAGATTGCTGAAATGTTGAACATAAAAGAGAGTTCATCTCAGTCTCAATTGACAAGGGCAAGGAAAATCCTGCAAAGTCATGTACAATCAATTATCGGACAAGAGTATGCCAAAAGAGGATAATAACATATTTCACGAAAGGGATATACTTTGCGATTATTTCAAAGATAATCTTGAAGATCTTCAGCTACCTGTCGACAAAAGGTGTTGGAAAAACATCAATCAGAAACTAAATGCAAAAAAGAGGCTGATAGTTCTAAAACGATCAATTAGTGGCGTAGCTGCCGCTGTGCTCATTTCAATAATTATATGCGGGGTTAGTGGTGTATTCTCTGATAAACCCACAGCAACATTGGCCGTAATCACTCATAACGACAAAATATCCAAAATATCTCTTACTCCTGTTGCAGAATCTGCACCCACAAAGTCATTTTCAGAAAAAAAATTAAGAATAAAAAGTAACGCTTCAGAAAGCGATAGTAGTTACGCATGTCAGTCTTTTGATCAAATAGAGCCAGCAGAACAGGCAGAATCATTTAAATCCGAAGACATTACAGATAATCAGTATACAAGGCCAATATTAAAAAACGACACTATAAATAACAGCATAAAAAACAATCTGATTGCGTTTGACACAGAGAATGAAGAAAAGGAAAACAACCGGTATGGACTTTCAGCATCCTTCAGTACAGCGGGGTCATCCGCCGGAAATCGTAGAGGGCGCTACTCAATTAGTAGCGACAAAACCCATCCCAGTCACAATACAGCTCATGACAAAAAATTTTCCACACCATTCTCTATTGGAATGATTTTCAGCAAAGGCATATCCCGGAGGACACTTTTGGAGACTGGAGTAGTATACAATTTTTTATCTACATCTTTCAACATTCAGGATAATAATTCTTCTTGCACTCTCAAGTTGCACTACATAGGCATACCATTGAACGCAACAACAGAGATCTGTAAGATTTCTCCTCATTGCAGAATATACATTACAGCAGGAATAATGGCTGAGAAAGGTATAGTTTCCATATTGACCAAAGAAAACCAGATGACTGGTATCTCAGTGACCAAGTCTCACAAAATTGATGGAATACAATGGTCAATAAATTCAGCAGCAGGAATATCATGCAATATTTTCAGCAACTGGAGCCTATACTTTGAACCGCATTTATCTCACTATTTCGAAAATAATCAGCCATTGAGCATTAGAACTGTAAAACATACAATAGCAAGTATAAATACAGGTTTAAGATATGAATTTTAGTGTTTAACTATAATCAAAACAATTATTAACAATTTTATTTATTAACATTTAATTTTTTAAAATCATGAAAAGTTTAAAGTTTTTTGTTTGCCTTGCAGCAATTGTAGCACCATTTATGTCTAGTTGTGAAAAAGAGGACAAAGGTCTCTCTTTTGATAAAAACAAAGTAGAGATTATTATCTCAAAAACCGATAAAGTCAACGTATCTGGAGGTGTGGCACCTTACACTGTAGTATCTTCAGATGCAACCATTGCAACTGCAGCAATAAGCGGAAAAGAGATTACATTATCCGGAATCAAAAAAGGAAATGTGTCTATTGTTGTGACTGACAAAGCTGGAAAGAAAGGCAATTTGTCTGTTTCAATCATTGAGGACCCATACACAGCTATGAAAGCAGATCCCAAAACTCGTTTCGTATGGAACAGCAATAGTAAGATTGAAGGTACTGACAAAGGAACTTATAAATTTAGCCAAGGCACCGATGGCAAAGTGGAGTTCAGCTGGAAGAGTGAAGATGCAAAAAGCACAATTACACTCTCTTTTCCCAGCACAGCAGGTTCAATCACAGAAGGCGTGAAAACAAATGCTAAGCTAACTATTGACGGCAAGGATACACAAGTAACCTCTCTAACTGTTGTTCAAGTCAAATCAGTTACTGTAGGTGATAAAAACACAGTTTGGATTGCATTCAAGGCAGATAAGAAAGATGGCATCTGCGTAGGTAAATTGCAGTAAAACCTCCATTTTCCCTAAAAAGGGAATACAGTAGCAAGTCGGATTTTGGGACATTATGTTCCCGGAATCCGATTTTTTTTATAAAAAAAACAGAGATTTAAATGCTGATTTTTTTACTCGATGTAAAGGATTTTTTTATCCAACTGCAATAAAAAGCAGGTGTACAGTATTTTCAATAAAGATTTTAAGCCTTTATTATGCTTTGATTTTCAATCATTTACAAAGAACAAGAAAAATATTGCGCACCTCCCGGAACAGTATAAAAACATATTTGGCACGCTTTGTGACTTATAGAGGTCCAAACAAGGATAAAAACGATAAAAAATAAAAAATCTGACATTATGAAAACAACTAAATTCTTCGCACTCGCAATTGCAGTTTTAGGATTCTCAGTTTCCTCTTTCGCACAAAACTCAGCCAGCGCAACAGCCACTGCTGGTGGAACAATAATAACTCCAATTGCAATTACAAAAGCTAATGACATGTCTTTCGGTACTGTTGTGGCAAACGCTAATTCTGCAGGATCAGTAAAGCTGAACCTTAGCAATGCAGCTCCAACCTACAATACTGTAATGGCTTTCTCCGGTGCTGCTGCTGTAGCTCCTCAGACTGCTAAGTTCAACATAACAGGTAACGTTGACTTTGCTTACACTGTTACTCTATCTGCCTTGCCTACAAAAGTTACACACTCTGACGGGTCTACAACAATGAACATAGGCGAATGGACTAGTGACATCACAGGTACATCTACAACAGGAACAGGAACTCTTACAGGTGGATCACACACTCTTGAAGTTGGTGCCACTCTAAGCATAGGTATAAATCAGAAAGCTGGTGCATACACTTCAACTCCTTTCCAGGTGACTGTAAACTACAACTAGTAGATTAAAAATATTATAAAAAGAGATCCTTACGGGTCTCTTTTTTTTGTTTAAGGTTCTATCCTGGCAACAATGAAAATTGTTTACACTTTGTAAAAGAATACTTACGGGAATCCATTAGGTTTTGGCTCAATAATGATCGTAACAAAAATTTAACAAAAAAAAGATAAGTACTAATTATAAGCACTTTACGGGAGCATACAGATTTAATTCAGCACCCATAAATATATCCTAAAATTGTTTTGGCACGCTTTGTGACTTATAAGGGGAAAACAAGGATAAAAACAATAAAAAATAAAAAATCTGACATTATGAAAACAACTAAATTCTTCGCACTCGCAATTGCAGTTTTAGGATTCTCAGTTTCCTCTTTCGCACAAAACTCAGCCAGCGCAACAGCCACTGCTGGTGGAACAATAATAACTCCAATTGCAATTACAAAAGCTAATGACATGTCTTTCGGTACTGTTGTGGCAAACGCTAATTCTGCAGGATCAGTAAAGCTGAACCTTAGCAATGCAGCTCCAACCTACAATACTGTAATGGCTTTCTCCGGTGCTGCTGCTGTAGCTCCTCAGACTGCTAAGTTCAACATAACAGGTAACGTTGACTTTGCTTACACTGTTACTCTATCTGCCTTGCCTACAAAAGTTACACACTCTGACGGGTCTACAACAATGAACATAGGCGAATGGACTAGTGACATCACAGGTACATCTACAACAGGAACAGGAACTCTTACAGGTGGATCACACACTCTTGAAGTTGGTGCCACTCTAAGCATAGGTATAAATCAGAAAGCTGGTGCATACACTTCAACTCCTTTCCAGGTGACTGTAAACTACAACTAGTAGATTAAAAATATTATAAAAAAGAGATCCTTACGGGTCTCTTTTTTTTTGTTCGAATCCTGACAAAAAATCTATTTCTAGATTTTATTTATCCTTTTTCCCCGCAATTAGCAAGTAATGAGCCTTACTTTTGAAAAAAAAGTGAGGGAGAAATGGGGCGAAAAAAAAGTAACTATCAAAATCCTGGTATTCATCAGGGAAACTTTCATGTTTTTATTCATGGTCCACCGACATCTTTCAGACCCGTCGTTTAGCCTAAGATTCAGAGAATAACCAAACATGAAATTACAATGAAAATCATACTTATTGCATTATCGGCAGTCGCTTTATCAGCGGCTTCATGCTCAAAAGAGAACAATCCAATATCAGATGTCCTGCAAAATAAAAAAGAAGAGACAGACACAAATCTTTGCAGAGAATCTCCTTGTGTACAAGTCTATTTCCATATAAAAAGAATAGCTAAAATACATATTAAGCTTTTGAAAGATGAATATGGGAAAGAGCATCCAGAAGAGATTATAGATGAAATCACTGACAGGTTATACATCAGATATGTTGGTTACAGCAAAGGGTATAAAGTGCTTTATGATCTAGAAGTGACAGCAAATGATAAAATTCCACAAATTCTGGTTAATAAAGAGAGTACTATCTCATGTAACCTGAATGAAAACATAATGTGTATAAACAACAACATATTTGAATATTACGATCCTGTTCCCGAAATAAATGTAAAACGGTTTGTTGCACAAAAAATTGCAGAGACTAATACAAAGGAGGTTATATATAACCCTCTGCTGAATTCTTATGAATTAGTAAAACTGTCGTACTAAATAGTCAACAATATTGTTATGACAAGAATTTACATTATAATAATATTTACAATTATATTGTTCAGTTGTTCAAGAGATTCATATTCCCCGGATGAAAGTTCAAATCTGGTTAAATTCTCCTGTATTAAAACAAAGACAGCAACAAAAGCCGGCAGTTTTTTCCCAAATGGCAACATAGCTACCATACATGCGTATTCACAAGGAAAAATTGAGGGGAGTGTCGGAGGGACTCCTACGTATGCTACGGCTTCAGTTAATGGAATCCTTACCACAGAATCTTGCATTTACTTACCTAAAGGCTATTATGATTTTTATTCCGTGTCAGAAAATAGTTCTTATGTGCCAGATATTCTCTTTTGCAACGGATTGTACGGCAACCTTGAAAATTTTGTGGATTATCTGTGGGCCGGTAACAAAAATTTCCACGTAGATAATGGAGCTTACGTTACGTTTGAGTATCAGCATATGGCATGTCAGATACAGATAAAGATTGAGAGTAATGACAGGGTTAACGGAATTGAGATCAACTCTGTAATGTTAACATTGCCTGCCAAAGAGGGTGTAAAAATGGACCTAACTTCAGGTTTTATCAGATCGTCAGAATACGTCTATGCAATGAGCACTTTGCCTGGCTATGGGAACTCACGCAATTTAATATGCCTGCCATGCAACTCTCCTTTACAGATTGAGGTAAATATAAATGCTTGTATTGACAACCAGAATGTAACGAACAAATCTTATGGAACAACTATCAGTCAACCTTTGGTCGGCGGCAAATCTTATGAGATAATCCTGATGATAAATCCAGATAATTCTATTTCTTCCACTTGCAACATAGTGGATTGGCTTACCGTTATTAACAACATTTCTTATTAATAAAACACAACATATTATAACTTAGACTATTATGAATAAAAATAATATTTTTATAGCTGTGCTGGCTCTTTTTTCAATAATCTCTTGTCAGAAAGACAAAAAAATAATTTCATCTACGAAAGAAATTAAGTTTAATGCCTCTTATAATATAGGCATGCAGGCTAAAGCGTCAACATTTTTTACTACAGGCAATAAAGTCTCCATACTTGGTTATCCTGTTGGTGCTTCCGTAGCCTCTGCACAACCTGTTCCCGGAACTCCTGTTGATGCCACCGGAGGAACCTCTGGGTCTCTAAATCCAGTTACTGCACTCTATCTTCCAAAAGGCACATATGATTTCTACTCTGTATCAATTAATAATATCAATTCACCCGGATTGATATTTACTTCAGGTATTTCAGGGATACTGGCTAATGGAACTGATTATCTATGGGCTAAGACCACGGGCATAAGTAATGGAGGAACAGCTTCATTCAATTATGTTCACAAGGCAGTTGGCATTGAGATAAATGTAACTGCAGGATCAGGTCTGAGCGAAATGGCAGTAACTGCTATCAGCATCACTCCTACAACGGCAAATGAATCTTCCAGAATGAATCTGGCTGATGGTGTTATCGGTGCAGCAAGTTCAGTCGGTAGTACATTAGTACCTATGTCACTTAGCGGAACAAAGGGAACATTTATAATGCTCCCGGTAAATTCTGTTTCTGTCAGTGTAGAAGTAACGATAAATGCAATAATCGGCGGAACGCAAGTTACGTCAAAAAAGTACACAGCAACAATTCCTCCACAGGCCTATGCCTCCGGTTCATATTACACAGCTGATTTTACTGTTAACTCTACTGCCATTAAGTTTGAAGGAGCTCTAGTCCAGGATTGGGCTAGTCAGACCATTTCTGGTGCAACATTAATTGAAATATAGTACATAGAGATACGCACTAATGAGAATTAGACAAATCCAACCAATAATATTTACCGGAATATTATCACTAACCTTGCTTATGGGTTGCGTAATAGATAATAGCATGATATTGAACTCTAAAACAACCGAAGAGAAGAAAGCAGAAGTCAAAGTTTTGTTATTAAAAAAGGGCGAAGAGATCATATCCAAGGCTACGAGTGCCAATAATGTTTCAATAAAAGAGGTCAACATTTTGGTATATAATATATCCGGTACGCTTATAAACAACGAATATTTCAGATCCACCTCAAATCTATCGATCACAACCTCTACCGGTTATAAGACGATAGTAGCAATCGCAAATGCAGGAAACATAGATTTTTCTTGCTATACGACGCTTGCTTCAGTCCGTGAAGCTATTTCCATGAATATGGTCAATGGCACCAACGACATCATAATGGCCGGAGAAGTGAACGCAAACCTAGTAAAAGGAGGCTCAGTATCTGTGACTTTGACTCGGCTGATTTCTAAGGTTACAGTCGTATTTGACAAGTCTTCTATAAGTGCCGGGACACTAATCAACATCAAAAGTATTGAGTTGAAAAATGTTGCAAATCAATGCAAGTATCTTTTAAAAAATACTGTAAATTCTTATTCTCACATAAGTATTGCTGGTGATAATCTGAACGACAATCTTGAGCCATCTTCACATAGTGAAGCTACGCCCTTATATCTATTTGAAAATATGCAGGGAACCATTATATGTGGAGGTGGCGAAAAAGATAAAAATCCAGGTGCGGCTCAACCCTACTGCTCATACGTGGAGATAAGTGCAGATTACACTACTCCGGCAAAGATTGGAACAATCAAGTATAGATTCTATTTAGGAAATAATATCTATGATAATTTTGATGTAGAACGTAATACTTGGTATCAGTTGAATGTCAGATTCACGGGATCTGGTATAAATGAGGTGTCGTGGAGAATCGACACCTCAAACCTTATTGATGTAACATATAATATCAGTGCTGTAGCTTCGCCCTTAAATGGCGGAACTGTTTCTGGTGCAGGAGAATATATCTATGGATCTACCCCTTCTCTTTATGCCTCTCCTGCTGCCAATTATATTTTTATTGGTTGGACTCCTTCAATATGTGCTGTTCATAATAATATGGTGTATACTGCAAACTTTCAATATATAGATCCAAATATTTCCGTTACCGGAGTTAGCCTGAGCAAATTTAATCTTAACCTTGATATTGGTAATACCGAAAATCTTACAGCTACAGTTATACCTTCAAATGCCACAAATAAATCCATTACATGGTCAACATCAAATCCAAACATTGCAACTGTAGATGCAAATGGAACTGTCACTGCAGTTAATCCCGGCACTGCAGATATCTCTGTTACAACTAAAGATGGTGGTTACAAATCGACTTGCAATGTAACTGTCTATATGACTGTGGATTTGTATTTTTACTTTTACAGGACAGCAAAACTATCTTATAAAAGTGGAGTTGACAGCTATTGGTATCTATGTGAATCCATGAGTGATGATGTCTACGTGAAAGCAACCGGAGGGAACTCTATCGCAGGATCCTTATCCTACACCATAAACTGGGCACACAATCCTTCATCCGGATTCAGCCCTCCTGCCCCCTCATCCGGAACAAAATTCATAAGCATATCTTCCACATTGAATACTCTTCTCGAATCCGGAACCGCATGGGGAGATGAGAGGGATCTTGATATTGTGTATCCTGTAATTAACATAACAGGCTACTCCCCAACAGAAACCTCTTCACCACCAGTCAGGATCAGAATAAACCAAAGTCTGAACACATATTATTTAAATGAAATTGGAAGATGACATAATGCTGATAAGGCAAAAATAAAAAAAGGCAGATCCTTATCATCTGCCTTTTTCCTTTTCCGGTCATAGACCTTTTTGGATTTATGAATCCGTTTATAGACCAGTGGGTGTCCATGATCCTCTATCTCAGCCTCTCTGCTTGCGATTCTGTTGGCTTTGATGTAATCATCCTGTGTGATGCTCTTTTTTGGTTTCATAATGCATATTTGCCGGTTTCTTTTTGGCCGGTCAAATGTAGCATATTTTTCTATTAACTTTGCAGTATGATAATACTAGACGATTCAACTATACATGAGATGGTGATTCATTTCGTTGGCAACAAGTCCAACGAAGAGGGTACAATAATCTCTAAAGGCCCAAGCGTTTTAAAAGCAGAGGCGGTCATTTTAAAATATTTCTTTAAAAGCTTCAATGCCGATATCTTATATCAGTTCTTTCATGATAGTGATCTGGAGCTTAACGAAGTCTACTCTTTTGTGAGCAAAATCTTCTCCGATCCTCAGCAATTGTATACTCAATCCATAAACATAACCAAACATCTTTATGAAAAAAGCACTCACCCACAGGTTAAGAGCGGCGAGTTCTACATTGTCTATTTCGAAGGGTGTGTTATAAATGGAGAGAATGTAGATGCAGTCGGTCTATTCAAATCTGAAAACAAAGACATCTTCTTGAATGTATACAGATCTGATGAGAATTTTGAGGTTGAAAGCCAGATGGGAATTAATCTAAACAAACTTGACAAAGGTTGCCTGATTTTCAATACCGACAAGGAAAACGGCTACAATGTAGCAGTTGTGGACAATACCAACAGAGGTTCCGAGGCTCAGTATTGGATAGATGACTTCCTGCATGTACGCCAGCTTCAGGATGAGTATTATAAAACTCATAGTATGCTTGCCCTTTGCAAGAACTTTGTAACAAAAGAGCTACCTCAGCAATTTGAGGTTACAAAAGCAGATCAGGCAGACTTCCTGAATAAGTCCGTTAAATTCTTTAAAGAAAAGGAAAACTTCGATATGGGAGATTTTGAAAACGAGGTTATTGGCAATCCTGAGCTAATAGATAGCTTTAAGAAATACAAGTCGGATTATCAGGACGAAAGGGACATGGAATTTTCAGATAACTTTGCAATTTCAGACTCCGCCGTAAAGAAGCAGGCACGGGCTTTCAAGAGTGTAATAAAGCTGGACAAGAACTTTCACATCTATGTTCATGGCAATAACCAATTCATCCGAAAAGGCTTTGATGAAGAGACAGGCTTGAACTATTACCAGATATTCTTTAAAGAGGAGTCGTAGTTATCTTAATATTTACCAATTCTACTTCACTTCTGCTACATTTCCTGTTCTTTTCAGAATTCCCCAAGTCTGCATCTCCCCTTTTATCGCCTTTTTCAAACTCTTAAACAAAACGATATACATAATCCATCTATAAACAAATCTTTGAGGAATAAGCCATAGCAGTCCAGACAAATTCTTCTTTTCAAAAATGAAAGCGGCTATCGATACGCTTGCATCAACAAGAGTAAATATCAGATAGTAAATCAAAATCTTTCCCGCATTGCCGGCAAACAGCCCAATTATCATTAAAATATCCGCCAATGGAGAAAAGAAAGGAATTACAAACTGGAATACAAGCATATTTGGTATTGCCCACATACCCAATCCGGCATATTTTTTTCTGAAGATGGTATCACGATGTTTCCAGAAACTTTGCATAACACCAAAGCTCCATCTGCTGCGTTGTCTGACAAACTGCCCAATGTGCTCCGGTGCTTCAGTCATAGCTATCGCTTTATTCTCGTTTTCAATCACATATCCGGCACGCAAAAGCCACATTGTCAAATCGCAATCTTCAGCAAGCGTATCAGTGGTGAATCCTCCTATTTCTTTAAGGACTGAAGCCTTGAATGCACCTATTGCTCCTGGAATAACTGTTATAGCATTGATATTTGCATAAGCCATTCTGTCAAAATTCTGACTGGTTGTATATTCAATAGCCTGCCATTTGGTAAGCATATTAACTTGATTACCGACTTTTACATTACCTGCTACTGCAGCAAGTTTCGGATTTGCATTTTTGGCAATAAAATGAGTGATCAATAATTGTACAGCATTGGAATAAAGTTTTGTATCAGCATCAATACAAACTACATATTCAGCAGAAGTTTGCTCTATTCCGAAATCCAATGCCGATGCTTTCCCGCCATTAGGATGCGTATATATCTTGACCTTATCATTATCCTTAAAGGCTTCTGAAACTAAAGCATAGGTGTTATCCTTACTTCCATCGTCCACAAATATTACATCAAAATTGGGGTAGCTTTGTTTCAATAAATTATTGACGGAAGAGACAGCATTCACCTCCTCATTATAAGCTGGAACAATAATCGACACTAAAGGGTATTCTTTATGACCACTTATGTCGTAATCGAATTTCTTTTCTTTATTCCGTTCCCTTATCATCAGAACTACCATAAATACCAATCTACTTATGGATAAAATGATGAACAGCACAAACAATGCAGTAAAAAAATTTCCAAGCCAGTATATAACAGATACTAAAGTCAAATTCATCTGCATCATTTCGTAGTTCGCCCCTTTTGGAATAGCAGGCATCAAAACGTTCCTGTCTTGATGGAGTAAGCCGGAAAGGCTTGTAAAAGAATAGCCTCTTTTCTGAAAATAATCGATAATCATAGGAAGAGCCTTAACAGTTTCCCTCCTGGTCTCTCCACCTGCATCATGAAGTAAAATCACATTTCCGCGACCTTCATTCACCGCCTTTACGACACGTGCAAAAATGGTGTCAGCCTTAATTCCTACAGTCCAGTCTTCTGGATCAATATTTTCTCCCACAAACAGGTAGTTTTGCTGTCGGGCCAATGCTGCCGGAATAATCTCCTCCATAGTGGAAGGTTCACTATCTGCATTATACGGAGCTCTAAACAAGACAGTACTGTGACCGGTAACAGACTCTATAAGCAGACGAGTCAGCTTTAATTCCAATATTGCGCGATCTGCAGATTCCAGTGCAATGTTTCTATGAGAGAAAGTATGGTTGCCTATTTCAAATCCCTCTTTATAGATCCGTCTTAATAATGGCAGATTTTTTTCTGCCTGAAGTCCGACAATAAAAAATGCTGCCGGAACATGATATTCTGAAAGAATATCCAGAATCTGAGGGGTATACGTATCATCAGGGCCATCATCGAAAGTCAGTACTAACTCTTTTTGCGGAGCTTCTCCGTACTTCATCACTTCGTATGTACTTGGGATTTCAATATATTTTTCTTCAGAAATAATCATTGACGCCGTATCCAACTCTAAATCAATTTTCCCATTATGAGGAGTATATAAAACATTAAGTATCTCCCCATCGCCCATATAGTCTATGTCATTATCCCCCCTTACAGTTTTGAATGTCTTAAAATCAAACGATTTAATGGAGTCAATCGTCATATTTTTATTATAAAACTTCCAGATACGGTTATCTTCACTTCCTAACCTCCAGATAGCAGTGCCGGCAAGTCCTGATTCGGTTGCAAAACGCAAAGTGTTGAAGGTTGTCGCTGCATCTGTGAAATACACCTGATGTACCTTATCTGATGTTTCATCTTTGTAAGAAAAATGTAGATTATAGGTATCATTATCAAAAATCACATTGGCCTTGCTTGTTTTGGCATGTGCCAAAGCCTGTTGATAGGTCAGATTCTGATTCCCATTCGTTGCCCCAGGCCAATCATATCCGAAGGCTCCCAAACCTAAAATTATTTTTGAAGCTGGGATTTTGCGTGTACAGTCATCTACGGTTGATTCAATCCATCTTTGAGAACATATAGGTCCAGGATCACTGCTGCCAGAATATTCATCGTAAGCCATCAATACAAGGTAATCATTATACTTGGCAAGCTCTCTTACATTATAGTCAGAATTAAAAGGCATAATATCCTGACTTACAATCAGACCTTTTGCATGAAATGCTTTTGATAAATCTTTTACAAATTGAATTAATGGTTCATCCCCGGATTCATTTAAGTCTTCGAAGTCAATATTAATCCCGACAAAATTACGGTTCATACATTCTTTGAGGACTTTTTCAATCAAGGCTTCCCTTTTTTGCTTATCGTGTAAAATTCTTCCAACACCCTCAGACCGGAATTCCCTTTCATAATTATTACTTAGCATTGGCATAATCATTACGCCGCTTTTTTGCATGAAACGATAACCTACGGTGTCGATATTAAATCTTACAGTATCAGTTTTAGGGTCAATAAAAAACCACTCAGGAATAACAAGGTTCAGATTGTGAATATTCCTTTTAAGGGATGATAACGATTGAGGGTCCCAAGCAACGTAAAAGGCTGATCGTATACCTGACGGGAATTTTTGCCAACGAATACCTATTCTTTCAGGAACACTCCGCTTACTTTCATATTCCCGGTTAAGTCTTCTAAGGCTAGCTTCCTGCTTTGCCAGTTCATAATCCTGATGGAACTCTTTTTCTTCGATAAAATTCCGAAATCCCTTATATTCTTTTGAGAGCCTTGTTTCTTTCAATAACGGTTTTTCTGCCGTTAAAACTGTTCGGTAATATTGTCGGTAAGGAATGCCCGGAGCTTTGTCTATGAACAACATTATGATAAAAGTAATCAGAAGTAGAGCTACTACTGAACCAATGACAAATAAAGTCCACCTGAATTTGTTCCATCTTGATTTATCATCTGTCTGAAACACTTGTTTACCCATAAAATCAGCTATTTGAAATTATTATTCTTCAAATTATATGTTTAAGCTCGTTCCGTAAAATTAACAAGAAACAAAGACGCTGACAAAAAATTAAGTATTAAAATCGGAAGGGATTACCTCGCTCCCGCTCGGTGATCCGCGGTGGGGGCTCTAACATAAAATAAGAGAGAGGAATGCACAGCATTTCCTCTTTTTCTTTTGCAGTCTGCCTTTGAGCAAGCTCAAGGCTGCTGCAAAAAAGAAAAAGCCGTGCTTTTGCACGGCTCTCTCATTTTTATGTGATTCGGTTGGGATTCGAACCCAAGACCCACAGCTTAGAAGGCTGTTGCTCTATCCAACTGAGCTACCGAACCAGTCTTTTATCCTAAATTAAAGCTGAGAAGGGAGAAGATCTCCTGTATACGGCCTCGCTTAGGGAGTGCAAAGATAACATTATTTTTAGATTCTAGTTAACTTCGCTCGATTTTTTTGGTTTTGTCACCCCCCTGTATATGAAATAACCTATGATGGCAATGGCTATGAATATAAAGCCATACTGAATTTCCGAACTGTATTCGTGAACTTTAGCCATCAACTGATCCTTTGGAACCACACTTTGCAAACTGTAGCCAATAACTGCAAGAATTGCGTTCCAGAGGGTTGCACCAAGGGTTGTATAAATCAAAAAAGTAGAGAATTTCATCTTAGCAAGACCTGCTGGGAGAGAAATCAGCTGTCTGATCGCCGGTAGAAGTCTTCCTATAAAGGTAGATATTGCACCATTTTTAACAAAGTATGATTCTGCATGATGAATCTTCTGCTCATCAAGAAGACAAAGTCTTCCTAGGCGGCTGTTTGCGAATTTATATATAATCGGACGTCCCAAAAAATAAGCAAAATAGTAGTTAAAGATTGCACCAATAAGCGCTCCCAGTGTTCCAAAAAATACAACCAGAAAAACATTCATTTGCCCCTCCGCCGCTAAGTAGGCCGCAGGAGGTATTACAATCTCGGAGGGAAATGGTATGAATGAGCTTTCAATTGCCATCAGCAGCGTGATAGTCCCATAATTAAGATTTTCAAGGCACCATTCAATAAATTGTATCGACTCCATAAAATGTAATATTTATTATAATTGGGGTTTATTTTTCTTTAAGTTTTGATATTTTTTTGTTCACGACATTGTCTTTTTTTAGTTTTGGGACAAGCTCGTAAAGCTTTTTAAGCCAGAATTCGTCCAAAGTGAGCAATGTCTCCAGATTTGTAATGAAAGCATCCATCTGACGCAGATGGTAAAGAGAGACTAGATGGAATACTAAAAACTCCGGAAGTAATGTTCTTTTAAATGTAATTGATATCTGTGGGTCCAGAAATTGATAATCTGTCCTTTCGGCCCCAATTATCCTGCGAAGATAAATAAGAGCTGAATAGTGATCATGTTTTATCATATTTATATAAGCGAGGCCCGAATTTGCCTCAAGACAGCCACTGTCCAGGTCGAGAGCATCCTGAAAGTAAACGGCAGAATCAGTTATCCGATCATCTGCAAGGCATGCATCTGCAATTCCAACCAGAGCAAAGATATTATCCGGCTCAAATTTCAAAAACTCTTTAAACGTATCAATTGCAAGAGAATACTCTTCAGTATTCACATAAACTATTGCTTTATTATATAAAACAGATGAGTTTTCAGGGTCTAAGGCAAGTGAATAGTCGAATGCCTCAATTGCTTTTTCATAGTTCTCAATCCTTGCATAAATTGTCCCGACATTAAACCATACGTTCTCATTAAAAGGATCTTCGTCAAGATACTTCTCATAATATATCAGGCTCTCAGGAAACTTCTCTGTCCGTTCAAGACAAAAAGCTATATCGTTGTAAATTTCGGTATTTTCGCTATCGATACCCTCGGCCTCTTTCAGATAATCCAAAGCACGTGAGTACTCATTAACATCAATGTAATCCTGCGCTGCAGTAGTGAGCATCTCCAAGGCCTCCTCAGCGTTTAGTGAAATAGCTTTATCCACGTTCTCCTTTGCCAAGGTATGTTCGTTCATCTTCAGATAAGCCCTGCCTAAAAGAAAGAAAATATCACTGTTGCTCGAGTCTATCCCCTTTTGATTGTTCAGGATTTCCACTGCTCTTTCTGCCTCTCTGTTTACAATAAGAACATCAGCATATCTGACGATTATTTCGGAAGAGTAAGGATGTGAATTGTATGCAGTCCTTGTAAGTTCATAAACCAAAGAATCATTCCCTTCGTCAATGAAATAGCCTATTAAAAAATCAAACTCCTCCTCTGAAAAATTCAATCCCGAGATCTCTCCCTTTTCAAAAGCCTCTTCACACTTGGAAATCTGGTCTGTATAATCTTCCTCTTCGTTGAAGTTAAGAAAATCGTCTCCTGTCATCTTGATGATTTTATCGAGGTAAGATAGTGAATGACATTCTTGACATAGTCTACCGGCGAATCTTCAACGCCAGTAGTTCCAATGACAAGATCGAATGGATGATTATCACTGTCAAAATGTCCGACCTTAAAATGAGCTCTGGATAAGCATGCAATATAGTCGTGTGTAAAATTATATGAAGCGCAGAAATCAATAAACAAATCAATTTTATCGCTGATTATTTTCTCTATTAATCCAGGTTCAGGGATGCCAACACGAGAAAGGTTGTTTTTTGAGAGCATCTTTATTTTGAAATCCCCTACGGTATCCGGATATTTGCCTACATTCATGTTAATGGCCAAGCCTTTGTATTCTATTTTCCTCTCGTTCAGATAGTCCGTTAAATATTTCACAGCCCTTGATGTCTTATCGTCACCGATATCATATATAAAAGCAACGCTGCAAACCTTATCCATAGGCATAAACACAACCTCTCTCTCGACCTTGATCTGGCTGAGAGCTTTTTTTTGAAGTGTGCGGTTGAAGAACAAAGCAGTAAAAATTATATCAAATATGTGCAAATTTAACAAAAATCGAGCCATCTGCAACAGTAAAAAAATTCAATATTTTTTCTACCTTTGTTTAAAGTGAATATTGTTTTATGTATAACGAATTTTCCGAATTGACCCTTTTGGATTTTTATTCGAAAAGCATCATTGACTTCTCGGATAGAGTTGCATTCTCCTTTGTGGATAGAGAGAGCATTACTTACAAAGAGTTTGGAGAGAAGGTGGAAAATACAACAGCGATTTTCAACAAATATGGTCTTGTCAAGGGAGACAAAATTGCAATTCTTGGAAACAATATGCCTAACTGGCCTGTAAGTTACTTTGCAATTACTACATCTTCAAGGGTCGCTGTCTCAATTCTCCCTGATTTTACCGCTTTCGAAATTGTAAACATCCTTGAGCATTCGGATGCAAAAGCGTTGTTTGTGTCAAAAAAATTGCAATACAAGATCCCGGATCATATTTTCAAAAAGCTCTCTCTGATCATCTCCCTTGACGATCTGGAAGTACTAAAAGCTCCAGAAAAAGAAATACACACACTACCTGAAGAGCCTAATCCATCAGATCTTGCGTCATTGATATATACTTCCGGAACAAGTGGCACCTCAAAGGGTGTCATGCTTAGTCATGCAAATCTTGTCGCTCATACTGTAATGACATGCAGACTCTTTCCTATTAATAAAGATGACGTGTTTTTATCCATTCTTCCATTATCCCACGCGTATGAATGTAGTATAGGCATGATTCTACCGTTTACATACGGAGCTCATGTAGTCTACTTGGATGGAGCCCCTGTACCTTCTGTGTTGCTACCTGCACTTAAAATTATCCGCCCTACTATGATTCTTAGTGTGCCGTTGATAGTTGAGAAGATATACAAAAATAAAATCCGTCCAATGTTTTCAAAGAACTTCCCAATGCAGGTTCTTTACTCTATTTCATTTATACGCAGAGCTTTACACAAAATTGCAGGAAAAAAGCTCTTGGACACATTCGGAGGTAACTTACGTTTTTTTGGAGTAGGTGGATCAAAACTGGATGGCGTAGTCGAGAAATTCTTAGCCGACGCGGGATTTCCTTACTCAATAGGTTATGGACTTACCGAAACCTCCCCTCTGTTGGCTGGTGCGGTTCCCGGCAAAGTTAAATGGCAATCCACCGGTCCTCATCTGGAAGGACTTGAAATGAAAATTATAAATCCGAACAATAAAAACGTCGGAGAGATTGTAGTCAAGGGACCGACTGTAATGATGGGCTACTTCAAGGACCCTGAGACTACGGCAACCTGTTTCACCAATGATGGCTGGTTCAGGACCAAGGATCTAGGATATATTGACAAATCCGGGCATTTGTTTATAAAGGGCAGGGTTGACAATATGATCACCGGTCCCAATGGAGAGAATATTTATCCTGAAGAGATTGAAACAATAATTAATGAGCACGATCTTGTTCTGGAATCGCTTGTCACATTAATCAAGGGAAAACTTGTCGCGATAGTGTACTTCAACTATGAACAGATTGAGGCTCTCCATCAGCTAAGAGAAGAGCCTCCTGTAAATTTGTCTGACAGGGTTGAAAAAGTAAAAAAAGAGGTTCTGGAATATGTCAACGAAAAAATAAACAAATCATCCAGAATACAGGAAATAATTGAACAGGATGTCCCTTTTGAAAAGACTGCCACTCAAAAAATCAAGCGTTACCTTTACGTATAACTTCCTGATTAATTCCTAAAGACCAGCACATCCTCGAAATAGTCTACAATAATAGGCTTTTCCTTATTCAACTTTCCCTCAAGAAGAGCTTTAGCCAGTTCATTAACCAACTCTCTTTGCAATAAACGCTTGATTGGCCTTGCTCCATAAGAGGGGTCATAGCCCTTGTTGCATAGGTAATCCATTGAGTAATCCGTAAATTTGAGAGTAAGCCCCTTCTCTTCCAGAAGTTTCTGTATTCCCTCAATCTGGAGTTTCAATATACCTTTTACATCGTCCATTGTTAAAGGATGGAACATGATTATCTCGTCAATACGATTGAGAAATTCAGGTCTGACGCTTGCTTTGAGAATTTCAAGAACATCCAGCTTTGTCCTTTCAAAAATCTCATCTCTGTTTTTCTCGTTAAGCTTGCTTAGATTGTCCTGAATAACATCAGATCCCACATTTGAAGTCATAATCAGGATCGTATTCTTAAAGTCTACAGTACGCCCTTTATTATCAGTAAGCCTTCCATCATCAAGAACCTGAAGCAAAATATTGAACACATCTGGATGAGCCTTCTCTATCTCGTCAAAAAGCACGACAGAGTATGGCTTCATTCTCACTGACTCTGTCAACTGCCCACCCTCTTCGTAACCAATATAACCCGGAGGAGCTCCCACCAAACGGGAAACAGTATGTCTCTCCTGATATTCACTCATATCAATCCTTGTCATCATATTTTCGTCATTAAACAAGAACTCTGCGAGAGCTTTTGCGAGCTCAGTCTTACCAACACCAGTAGTTCCCAGAAACATGAATGATCCTATCGGTCTCTTTGCATCCTGGAGTCCCGCCCTGCTCCGTCTTATTGCATCAGAAACCGCTTCTATTGCTTCGTCCTGACCAATTATTCTCTTATGCAAGACCTCCTCCATCTTTAACAACTTCTCCTTTTCACTCTCAAGCATTCTTTTGACAGGTATTCCGGTCCATTTGGCTACCACTTCCGCAATATCCTCTGGTTCCACATATTCATTTATAAGAGTAAACTTGCTTTCACTCTTTTTATCCATCAGTTCTTTAATCTCTTTTTCTGCAAGAACAATCTTTCCGTATCTGATTTCAGCAACTTTCCCGTAATCACCGCTTCGCTCTGCCTCTTCTGCCTCAAATTTAAGTTTTTCTATCTCAACCTTCTGTTTCTGAATCTGTTCAAGAATATTCTTTTCCTTTTGCCACTGCTCATTGTTTGCTTTTCTCTCACTATTTAGTATCTCTATTTGTTTAGAAAGATCATCCAACTTATCCTTATCATTTTCCCTTTTTATAGCTTCCCTTTCTATTTCAAGCTGACGGATCTTACGATCCTGCTCATCTATTGACTCTGGAACGGAATTCATTTCCAGACGTAGTTTGGAAGCCGCTTCATCTATAAGGTCAATTGCCTTGTCCGGAAGAAACCTGTTTGTAATATATCTATGCGAAAGATCAACAGCAGCAATCAGAGCATCGTCCTTGATCTGGACTTTATGGTGGTTTTCATACCTCTCTTTAAGGCCTCTGAGAATTGATATTGCTTCCGAAGGTGATGGTTCATCTATCATTACCATCTGAAATCTTCGTTCCAAAGCCTTGTCTTTTTCGAAATATTTCTGATATTCATCCAAAGTAGTTGATCCAACGGCTTTTAGCTCGCCTCTTGAAAGTGCAGGCTTAAGAATATTGGCAGCATCCATTGCCCCCTCGCTCCTCCCTGCGCCAACAAGAGTGTGTATCTCATCAATAAAAAGAATTACCTCTCCAACACTATCTATCACCTCTTTTACAACAGCCTTGAGCCGTTCTTCAAACTCTCCCTTGTATTTTGCCCCGGCAATCAGAGCACCCATGTCCAAGGAGAAAATAACCTTTGTTTTAAGATTTTCAGGCACATCTCCCCTTACGATCCTCTGTGCGATGCCCTCTGCTATTGCTGTTTTCCCGACACCAGGTTCTCCTACCAGTATAGGGTTATTTTTGGTCCTTCTGCTCAAAATCTGAAGAACCCTTCTTATCTCATCATCCCTGCCGATAACCGGATCAAGTTTTCCGGAACGGGCTTGCTCATTTAAATTAATGGCATATGTGCTGAGTGCTTCCCAATTTTGTTTGTTCATATTAATATATTTTAACACTTTATACATACATATAACAACTAATCTGCCATTTCGGATTTGCTGACAAAAAGACATTAATTACCTTTGCAAAAAAAATATGAGTTATCCCGAATTAAAAGAGGGCGCACTCCTGCCTCTTGTAGAGAGTTTCTACACAATACAAGGTGAAGGCTTTAATGCTGGTAAACCTGCCTTTTTCATCAGACTAGGCGGTTGCGATGTTGGTTGTAGCTGGTGTGATGCAAAGGAGACATGGAACTCCAGATTGTACCCGCCTACCCCGATTGAGAAGATTGCTGACCTGGCTGCCATGCATCCTGCCAAGGCTATTGTTCTGACAGGTGGAGAACCACTCTCTTACCCTCTGGATAAATTATGCGATCTATTGAAATCAAGAGGACTTGAAATATTTCTTGAAACTTCCGGTTCTCACCCAATAAGTGGAAGATTCGACTGGATATGCCTTTCTCCAAAAAGGAAGAAGCATCCTTTGGCAGGAATGCATCAACTGGCATCAGAACTGAAGGTGATTATTGAAAAATCCGACGATTTCGAATGGGCAGAGTTGAACCGGTCTCTTGTAAGGAAAGACTGCAAGCTTTACCTTCAGCCGGAATGGAGCCAGATAAAGATAGTACTTCCTCTTATAATAGAATATGTAAAAGCAAATCCATCATGGAATATTTCTTTGCAGATACACAAATACATGAACATTCCCTAGAAAAATAATAAATTTTCATAACTTTGAAGTATAAATAAAATATACAAAAAAGTCATGAATAAATTTCAGATTCTAACGCTCCTTTTTGCACTGACAATCAGCACATGCGCCTTCTCTCAAGAAAAAAAGACAAATGAGTCAAATCAGAAAGGTTATCAATTTACTGTCGTAAAAGAGCAGCCAATAACCTCAATTAAAAACCAAAACAGATCAAGCACCTGCTGGAGTTTTTCAACTTTGTCCTTTTTGGAATCTGAACTTATAAGAATGGGAAAGGGAGAAAAAGACCTTTCTGAAATGTTCATAGTGTCTAAATCATATTACGACAAAGCCGACAAATATATACGCACATACGGCAAAATCAGTTTCTCGCCGGGCAGTTCATTCACAGATGCCCTTTATGTATGGAAAAACTACGGCATTGTACCGGACTCTTTAATGTCAGGATTGAATTACGGAGAGGAGCTTCACACTCATGGAGAGCTTGATGCTACAACAGAAGGCTATATCAAAGCCATTGAGAAGAATCCTAACGGTAAACTTTCCACTGCCTGGAAAAAAGGATTTCAAGGTATCCTTGATGCATATCTGGGGGCTGCTCCTGAAAAGTTCACCATCAAGGGCAAGGAATATACTCCAAAAAGCTATGCGGAAGAACTTGGCATTAATCCTGACGATTATGTATCTATAACTTCGTTCACCCACCACCCTTTCTATACTCAGTTTGCAATTGAAGTTGCTGACAATTGGCGTTGGGATCTCTCATACAACCTTCCTATTGACGAGATGATGCAGATTTTCGACAACGCTATAAATAATGGTTACACAGTCCTGTGGGGTGCAGATGTGAGCGAGAAAGGCTTTACAAGAAAAGGTCTTGGGATCGTACCTGAAACAGACACAAAGAATATGTCAGGTTCTGATCAGGCAAAATGGCTTGGAATCACTAAACAGGAGTTGGATGCTAAAGCCTCAAGTCTTACTGAAATTGTTCCAGAAAAGGTAGTCAGTCAACAAGACAGGCAAGCTGCATTCGACAACCTACAGACAACTGACGATCATGGAATGCACATTTTTGGTATTGCAAAGGATCAGAACGGAAATAAATATTACATGGTTAAGAACTCATGGGGAGTAACAGGAGATTATAAAGGTATATGGTATGTTTCAGAGACATTTGCCAAATATAAGACTATGAATATTGTTGTTAATAAGAATTCAATCCCAAAAGAGATAAGAAAAAAAATGGGAATTAAGTAACCCTTATTCACCAAATCAACCCTTAAAACTATGAAAAAGACATTTTTAGCCTTATTGGTACTGCTTAGTATTTCCATCCCAGGAAATCTACTTTATGGACAAGGTTATGTTTTCACCGATGTTGTAAGAAATCCTTCCACCCCGGTAAAAGATCAGGCTAAGAGCGGAACTTGCTGGTGCTATGCCACAGCAGCATTTATTGAATCTGAACTTATCCGGACAGGAAAAGGTGAATTTGACCTTGCAGAGATGTATATAGTTTACAATAACTATATTAAAAGGATCAACGACAATTTCCTGAGAAGAGGAAAAGGTAATATAGGGCAAGGTAGTATTGCCCATATGTTCACAAATATGTTTGAACAATATGGAATAGTTCCACAAGAGGTATATAACGGGATTCAATACGATTCAAAAGTAAATAACCATAAGGAGCTAAGTAAGTTTATCGAGGCTATTTCAGGTGTTGCCATTGAGATGAAAGAGAAAAGTCCCGAGTACACTAAGCTTATGAACAGCTTACTGGATACATATCTTGGGCCTCTTCCTAAAACATTTACATATAAAGGAAAAGAGTACTCTCCTAAAAGCTTTGCAGAGAGTCTTGGGCTAAATATGTCAGATTATGTGGAAATTACAAGTTTTTCTCATATCCCGTTTTATAAAGCCTCTGTACTAGAAATCCCTGATAACTGGGACTCTGGCAGGTTATATAACCTGCCTCTCGATGAATTTATGGAAGTTATTGACAATGCGCTTCTTAAAGGATATTCTATAGCTTGGGACGGCGATATCAGTGAACCTGGTTTTTCTCATAAAAGCGGTATTGCAATAAATCCAGAGGTATCCTCCGTAGACGAGTTGAATAATGTTGTTAAGTTTGAGAAGACCTATCCTGAGATTAAGGTAACCCAGGAGAACAGACAAAAGGGATATGAAACTTTTGAAACAGAAGATGATCATTTGATGCTATTGACCGGAATTGTAAAAGATCAGAACGGAACCAAATACTATATTACCAAAAACTCCTGGGGTCCGGAAAGCAACAAATCAGGAGGCTACCTAAATATGTCAGAGAGCTTTGTAAGAGCAAAGAGTATATCTATAATGGTGAATGTAAACTCAATTCCAAAAGAGATACGGAAGAAACTGGGCCTGTAACATTAATAATATGCCAGCATAATGGGAATCAAAAAACATATTCCAAATACAATAACCTCTTTCAACCTTTTTTTTGGAACAGTTGCTGTAATTTATGCCTTCCAAGGTTATCAGCTATATTCGATCTACCTGATAATGGCTGCTGCAGTATGTGACTTTCTTGACGGTTTTTCAGCCCGGCTTTTGAAATCATATTCACCCATGGGAAAGGAGTTGGACTCTCTGGCAGATTTGATCAGTTTTGGTCTTGCTCCTACCATCTTACTCTATCATAGGATGGATGTTTTTGTGAGCCCTTCGATTTCCGGAGGATTTGACACTGCATGGCTGGAATTACTTATGTTTGTCCCGTTGCTTATTACAATAGCCTCTGCCTTGAGGCTAGCTAAATTCAATGTCGATACCAGACAGAGTGAAAATTTCATAGGCTTGCCAACGCCTGCAAATGCACTCCTGATATGCATGTTTCTGCATTTTTCAACATACAATACCTGCTTTGATGATCTATTAAACACCTTATACTTCATACCTGCAGCTTCCTTACTACTCTCCTATCTACTTATAAGCGAAATCCCAATGTTCTCCTTAAAGTTCAAATCTCTTAAGTGGAAAGGTAACGAGTTGAGAATAATATTATTATTGTTCTCTTTAGTATTATTTTCAACAGTTATTATTCTTGGAATAACCTGGTCATTATCATTATTTATTGTATTTTGCCTCTATTTAATTATAAATATTTTCAATTATTTAACATCACTCGTTAAGAGATAGCCAATGGATATTTCAGAAAGAAGCAAAGATATGTGTGCCGAAAGATATGAAGAATTATCTGTACTGGAATCAATTCATAGAGCTCTGCTGGAACTCGGGCCTGATCATAAGTCGAATGTAATAAAACTTACGCGACTTTGTGGAGAGTTGACAAATGCTTCCATAGTTGTTTATAACCGGTTTGAAAAAAATAGCATTAGACCTATCGGTCAATATTTTGCCAGAAAGGATCTGGCTGAAATTGACTTTTCAAAATGGTCTTTCTGCAAAGAAATTGTAAATAAGAGTTCAGATAGGGAAACTGTTATTTCTGACCTTACCGACAGTCCGTACTCAATAAACAATGAATTCATTAAATCAGGTAAATTAACAACATATATAGGAAAACCAATCCGTTCTGAAGGAGAGTTTCTTGGTATTCTTTGTCTCTTTTACGAAAAAAAATTTATTCCCAGCGATAATAACCTAAGAGCGATTGGCATTATAGGAGCATTGACTGGGAATGAAGATAAAAGAATGAGGGATAACGACTTACAGGAAAGCAACAATATAAAGATACGGGCTTTGATGGAAGCCTCCTCAAAGGCAAGTCAGGCTCTTATTTCAAATATCAATTTTGAAGATGCAGTAAAGCAAGTCCTGGACATTATTGAAGAAGCTACAAACCAAGACCGTACTTATATCTATGAGTTTATCCACGATGGCTCTTCCTCTGTGAAGTTACGGCAACGGTTTGAAAAGACCAAAGATGACATTCCCAAACGTGATTCACAGTTATCTAATTTTGGAATGAATTCTGACAAACTATATGAAAGGTGGTATTCATGGATATCCAAAGGTGTGCCGATCAAAGGAAATGTTGATGATTTACCGCAGGTTGAGAGAGATTTTCTCAAGAGTGAGGGAGTCATGTCAATTATAGTTTTACCGATATTCGTTAACGAAAAATGTTGGGGTATCATTGGTTTAGATAGCTGCAAAAATCAATATAATTGGAGTGAAAGTGAGGCAAATATACTACTGAACACTGCGTCGGCTTTGGGAATGTACATGTTCAGAAACTTGCAGAGATTGGAACTGATTGCAGCAAAAGAGCAAGCTGAAGAGAGTGAAGTATATGCCAATGCTTTTTTTGAACAGTCGCCGTCCAGCATACAGTTGGTCAATACAAATGGCACGACAGATAAAGTAAACAAAGCCTTTGACACGTTATTCAACATTCCAAAGGACAAAATTGGAAAATTCAATATTCTTACTGATAGAAGGTCAAAGCGTCTTGCCTGGGATAAAATTCTGGATAAAGTAATGACTGATAAAAATGTCTTTCTTTCTGAAATGATATTCAGCCCAAGCTATTTCAACTATTCAGGAGAAAAAAAATATCTTAGCTTAATTGCTTTTCCAATAACATTTAAGGGGAGGGTCAAAAAGGTAGCATTCATGTATCAGGACATTACCAACCTCAAAAATTACGAGAAGGAACAGGAGAGACAGAAACTGGAACTGATTGAAAAATCGAACATAATTAAGGAAAATGAGCTAAAATACAGGACTATTATTGAAAACAGTTTCAACCTTATTGGACAGTTTTCGCTTGATGGAAAGTTCATATATTATAACAGAGTCTATAAGGATGTATTAGGTTACGACAACAATGAGCTGCTGGGAATCAATTGTTTCGACTTGTTCCACCCTAACGAGCTGGATAGAATCAAAGTTGCCCTTTTCAATCATCTGATGCGAAACAATGAGGTGAAATTTGTAGCTCAGGTTCGTACTAAATCTGGTGAATACAAGTTGATTGACCATAAATTCAGGATATTGGAAGGTGAGAACGAGAAAGAGAGGACAATTCTGCTAAGTGCCCAGGATATTACCGAGATGAATAGAAATGAGATCCTGCTGCAAATGCAGAGAAATCTCGCTTACTCTATTATCAGTTGTAAGAATTTCATCGAATTTCATACAGTAATCTGTAATGAGATAAATTCAATAATCCCTGCAAACAGTCTATATGTCGCTTTCTTGGATGAGAAAACAGGCATGTGTTCACTTGGAGGCATTTCTGATGAAATAGAAAATATTGAAAACTGGCCGGCTGAAGGGTCTCTGACAGGTTATACCATTAAAGAAAATAAACCAGTATTTATAAATAAACAGGAAATCATTAATCTTTCCAATTCAGGAAAGATTAAACTTCTAGGAACAATGGCCGAAGTTTGGTTAGGAGTTCCGTTCAAAAGCGAAGGAGGTACAATAGGTGCCATTGTAGTACAGAATTTTGAGAATCCTAACGCCCTTAGTCGTGCTGATATAGAAATTCTGGAGCTGGTAGCAAATGAAATCTGTATTTTCCTTGATAAGAAAAATGCAGAAGAGAATGCTTTGAAGTTGACTAAAGCTGTAACTGAAAGCCCAGCCTCTGTTGTTATAACAGATGTTAATGGAAATATTGAGTATGTTAATCCGAAATTCACATCCATTACCGGTTATTCATACGAAGAGGTGATTGGATTAAATCCAAGAATTCTCAAATCTGGAACAACTCCTGAATCACAATATGAGAACTTGTGGAAAACAATTCGCTCTGGAAAAGAATGGAGAGGAGAATTTAAAAACAAAAAGAAAAATGGAGAGTTTTTCTGGGAAGACATATCCATCTCACCTATTTTCGATGACGACTACAAAATAAGCCACTATGTTGCTGTAAAAGAAGATATAACTGACAGAAAGAAAATAATCACACAATTAATTGAAGCTAGAGACAAGGCAGAAGAGAGCGATAGACTTAAAACCTCATTTTTACAGAACATTTCACATGAAATCAGGACTCCAATGAATGGCATCATGGGTTTCCTCGGATTGCTGAGAGATCCGGATACGACCGGTGAAGAGAAAAATCTTTACTTTGACATAATCGAAAAGAGCAGTCAGAGAATGCTCAGTACAATCAACGATATAATTGATATTTCTAAAATAGAGGCAGGTGTTGTGACTCTAAAAAAATCCTCTTTTTTTGTCGACCAGATTGCATCTGACGTAGTCAATTTTTTCAGACCTGAGGTTGAAAAAAAGAAGATGAGAATCTCTCTTAAAATCGATAATTCTGTATACAACCTGGAGATAAAATCCGATTACGAAAAGATTTACGCAACTCTTACAAATCTTATTAAAAATTCAATCAAGTACTCAATCAAGGGTGAGATAAATGTCAGCGTCCGCAAAGAGACAGACTGCGTTGTATTTTCTGTACAAGACACAGGCATTGGCATTCCAAAGGAGAAGTTGGATATAATATTTGAACGGTTCATTCAGGCCGAATCCGAATCTGTGAGGACATATGAAGGTGCTGGATTGGGGCTGTCAATAGTTAAAGCCTATGTAGAATTGTTGGGCGGAAGGATATTTGTTGAATCAGAACTTGGAAGAGGATCAAGATTTACATTCACAATACCTTTTGAAATCCAAAAACCAACGGAAAACGATATAGATACCAAATCGGAAATCAATTTGCACTTAAGCGATAAAGTAACTACAAAACCAATAAAGATACTGATCGCAGAAGATGAGGAGATAAATGCCCTTTATCTAAAAACACTTTTGATGCCCTTTAATTTTGAGCTGTTTTTTGCCAAAAACGGTAAGGAAGCGGTAGATCTCTTCGAGCAAAATACGGATATAAGCCTCATCCTAATGGATATAAGAATGCCTGAAATGAGTGGCTCACAAGCTACAAGAATCATTAAGGCCATAAACTCCCATGTCACAGTTATCGCGCAGACAGCATATGCGTTTACGGGAGATAAGGAGAAAGCTCTTGACGAAGGCTTTGATGATTATCTGTCAAAACCAATAGTAAAAAAGGATTTATTTGCAATATTAAAAAAATACACGTCCTAAAGCGAAGACATCTGACCGGAAAGTTTGTCCAATTTTATATCCAGTTCCACATTGACTTTATGAAAGTTTTCCCTGCAATCCAGTTCCCCCTTGACTCCAAAATAGAACTTAATCTTTGGCTCAGTTCCTGACGGTCTCACAGAAACTACAGACTGATCCTCACTTACAAATTGAATTACGTCAGATTCCGGCAAATCTATCTTACTTTTAATGCCGCTTCTTAGATCTGTCGTCTCTGAATATTTGTAGTCATGGACAAAGATAACACGTGAACCAGCCAATTCCCTTATAGGCTCACTCCTAAAATATTTCATCATCGATTGAATCTCTGCCACCCCATCTTTGCCTTTTTTGGTAAGCGATAACAGACGTTCCTTATAAAAACCAAATTCCACGTAAATATCCACCAACATTTCATATAAAGTCTTTCCCTTTTCTGCTGCCCATGCAGCAGCCTCTGCAACAAGGCAACTGGAAATCACAGCATCCTTATCCCTTACAAACTCCCCGGCATTGAAACCATAACTCTCCTCCCCTCCTGCAATGAACTCTCTTTTACCCTCCAGTTTCTTTACGACCTCTTCAATATATTTAAATCCTGTAAGTACATTAAACATTTCAACCCCAAATTTATCAGCAATGCTTTTCAACAAATCTGAAGTAACAATTGTCTTTACCATATAAAAATGGTCGTTCTCGTTCCTTTGTTTCAGCTTTCCAAGCTCTTGCCACCTTGAGAGGATATAATATGTTAAAAGTGAGGCTGTCTGATTACCATTAAGCAGGACCATTTTGCCGTTGATATCACGGACAGCGACCCCTAATCTGTCAGCATCCGGATCGGTAGCCATAACCAAGTCTGCACTCACCTCATCTGCTTTTTCAAGAGCCATTTGCAATGCAGAAGGTTCTTCAGGGTTGGGCGAAGCAACCGTAGGAAAATTCCCATCTGTAACATCTTGCTCCCGAATATGAATTATATTGTCAAAGCCAATCTTTGTAAGGGCCTCAGGGACTATTTTCACTCCTGTCCCATGAAGAGGTGTGAATACGATTGTGAGATCCTTATTTTTTTTCACCAAATCAGGTGACAGCGTTAGAGAGAGGATTGCTTTTAGATATGCATCATCCATCTCATTGTCCAGCATATGTATATTTTGCTCACCTCCGGAAAACTGCACCTGAGAAGGTTCCTGAACCTTCAGAACCTCCCTGATGATATTGGAATCATGAGGTGCTGTTATCTGTGCCCCGTCATTCCAGTAAGCCTTGTAACCATTATATTCCTTTGGATTATGGGAAGCTGTAATCATAACACCGCCATCACAATTAAGATATCTAATAGCGAAACTCAACTCTGGCGTAGGCCTTAGCTCATTGAAAAGAAACACTTTAAAACCGTTGGCAGCAAATACATTTGCAGTGGTTTTAGCAAAAAGTCTACTATTATTGCGACAGTCAAAAGCGATTGCAACAGACAGTTGTTTATTGCCAAAGGATGCTTTCATATAATTTGCAAGCCCTTGAGTAGCCATTCCAACAGTGTATAGATTCATTCTGTTTGTCCCCACACCCATTATTCCTCTAAGTCCACCGGTCCCAAATTCCAGATTTTTATAAAAAGACTCCTCCAGTTCCTTAGGATTATACTTCATCAACTTTCTGATTTCATCTTTTGTCTCCTCATCGTAATTTCCCATCAGCCAGGATTGGGCGACATCCTTATAACTTGACATATTTCATTAAATATTAGTGATACATCTAAACAAATCTAATGAAAAATGTGCAATCGTGCAAAGTGGAGTATATTTGCACTATGAATTTAAGAGAGTACATTCCTTTCTACAAAAGAAATTTAAAAGTTGCAATACCTGTAATGCTTACACAGGCAGGACAAGTTGCAGTGCAACTAACAGACAACATTATGGTTGGCCATTTGGGTACAGTCCAACTAGCCGGGGTTTCGTTTGCCAACTCTATAATTATTCTCGGTATGGTATTCGGAATTGGATTTACACAAGGTCTCACACCTCATGTAGGGCAAAGTTTTGGAAAAGGAGATCATAAAAGAGTCGGGATACTGTTGCAAAACTCACTCATTATTAATACTGTTATCGCCATTATTCTCACAGCAGTCATGTTTGCAGCAAGCTTTTTTATAAGTTCTATGGGTCAGCCAGAGGAGGTAGTAGAATATGCAAAAGATTTTTATTTCATAATCCTCTTTTCAATGCTGCCATTCCTACTGTTTTTTGGAATCAGGCAATTCTCAGAAGGAATCGGAGTTACAAAATACGCCATGTATATTACCATTTTTGGTAACTTGATTAATATATTTCTTAACTGGGTGCTCATTTTTGGGCATCTTGGGTTTGAGCCAATGGGTGTAAAAGGTTCTGCCACCGCATCTTTGATAAGCCGTTACTTAATGTTGGTGTGCTTTATCATACTCCTGTTTAAAACAGGAAAATACAACAAATACCTTAAATTTTTCACCAAACCTATTATCAGGATGGACATGGTAAAAGAGATTCTCTCAACATCTATCCCTTTATCGTTTCAGAATCTTGTAGAGATAACCGCTTTTAGTCTAAGTGCAATAATGGTCGGATGGAATGGAGCTGTTTCGCTTGCCTCACATCAGGTTGCAATGAGTATGAGCAGTTTCTCGTTCATGCTTGCTCTAGGTGTGGGTGCAGCCGCAACAATAAGAGTGTCTCATCAATATGGATACGGCGATTACAGATCTCTGAGAATTGCCGGTTTTTCAGCAATTCATCTTAATGTTGTTATAATGTCATTATTTGGCATAACATATATTCTGTTCCGAAAAGAGATTCCATATATTTTCACAAACGATCCAGAAGTCATATCTCTGGCTTCAAAACTTTTAATTATAGCAGCATTATTTCAGATTTTCGATGCCATTCAGCTATCATGCCTTGCCTGTCTGAGGGCTCTCTCAGATGTAAGAATACCCCTACTCCTTTCAATTATCTCCTACTATCTTGTTTGTCTTCCACTTGGTTACCTATGTGGACCTGTCCTTGGGTTTGGTGCCATTGGTGTTTGGATCGGTCTTTTGCTTGGATTGTTTTTTGCAGCTACTCTTTTTTTATGGCGTTTTAATAAATTGAGCAATAACTTGTTAAAAATATATCAAAAATAGAGCATCATATGATTGATATCAGATTATCAGAATTCGTCAAGGAACACTTAAATGATGATGTTCAAAGAGTGCTTCTATCATCTTCCAGATATCCTGATATTGATGTAAGGCTAGCTGTGAACATGATTATCGCCAAAAGGAAAATTTCAAAAAAGGTACCATCCTGGGAAAATGTAACTGATCTGTATTTCCCTGTCAACTTATCTTTGGAACAAGCAAGTTCTGAGATTACAGCCAATTACAAAAGAAGATTCGTGAACGGCGGAGTTGTCGCAGATCTTACCGGAGGTCTTGGAGTTGATTCATATTTCTTATCTAAAAGTGCTTTACATCTATTTTATTTCGAGAGAAATAAGGAGCTGTGCGAAGCGGCCAGGAACAATTTTGCCGTTCTTGATGCTCACAATATAAGTGTTGTAAACATGGAGATATCTGAGAATGACATTTCTGATATCACTAGTTTAGTACCCTATGCAGATATTATCTACCTCGATCCTGCCAGGAGAGATGAAAACAAAAAAAGAGTATATGCGATAGAAGATTACCAGCCAAATATCCTGACAATTAAAGATCTACTGTTCAAGATTACAAATAACATTCTGATAAAAATCTCTCCAATGGCTGATATTTCTGCAACGATAAGGCAAATAAAGGAAATATCCGAGGTGCATGTTATCTCTGTCAACAATGAGTGCAAAGAGCTTCTTTTCCTGCTAAAAAAAAGCCAGGACCCAGTTTCTTTTTCACAAGAAAAGGTGAGTGTTTTTACAGTAAATTTCTGCAAAGGTGATAAAAAAGAGACTTTCGATTTTAATTTTTCAGACGAAAGTGATGCCATTTCTCAGTATTCCGATGATAAACTCTTAACCTATCTTTATGAACCAAACTCCAGTATACTTAAAGCAGGGGCTTTCAAATCCTTGGGAGAACATTATGGCATATACAAACTGCATATAAATACCCATTTATACACATCTGAATCTATCGTAAAGGACTTCCCAGGAAGGGTATTTGATATAAAGGAGGTGTTTGATTTCAAGAAAGAGGTTCTTAAAAATCTGAGGAAGAAGTATCCAAAAGCAAATATCTCAACCAGAAATTTTCCAGTTACCCCTGAAGAACTGAAAAAAATATTGAAGATAAATGATGGCGGTGATTGTTATATTTTTGGATGTACTCTTAATAGTGGAGTACGAAAAATTCTAGTATGTTCAAAAGTGGATTAATTTTCCAGCTTATCACCATTCGCTTTGAACCATCTGACCTCAAGCAAAGCATTATCGGTCTCTACCACGACTTTCAAGGTACACTTGTACTTGATGCTCCATTTTAGCCTTATACTTGAAAAACCTTTTGTAAGGTAGGCTGCCAATATTGGATTCACCTTTAGCACGATGGATTTGACCCCTTTTTCCTTTACATAATAAGCTAGCTGGCGCTCGATAGTCTCGTCTATTAAAAGACTGGAAGAGATTTTACCGGTTCCTTGGCAAGAAGGGCAATTCTCTGTTGTGTTTATCTCGGTAGCCGGACGTACCCGTTGACGAGTAATCTGCATCAAACCAAACCTTGTAATTGGGAGAATATTGTGCTTAGCCCTGTCTGACTGCATCAACTCCTGCATATGCTTGTAAAGTTTGACTTTATTGTCATTGGAGTCCATATCAATGAAATCCACAACAATAATACCTCCCATATCCCTGAGTCTAAGTTGTCTGGCAATCTCATCAGCAGAGTTCATGTTCACCTCAAATGCATTCTGTTCCTGATCTGCACCAGATTTTGCTCTTATCCCACTATTCACGTCTATGACATGCAAAGCTTCGGTATGTTCTATTACAAGATATGCCCCTTGCTTTATTGGCACAACTTTACCAAAGGCACTCCTGATCTGCTTGTTTATATCATAATGATCAAAAATCGGTTCAGTACCTTTATATAATTTCACAATTTTTTCCTGATCAGGAGCAATCAAAGAGATGTATTCACGTACCTCATTGTAAATTGTCTCATCATTGACATGAATATTAGAGAATGAGTCATTTAAAAGATCTCGTAAGATTGTGGTTGTCCTGCTGTTTTCTGTAAACAGCAATTGCGGTGGATTTGCCTTAGCCATTTTTGGCCAGGAATCCTCCCATTTTTTTATAAGAGCTTTCAACTCTCCATCAAGAACAGCAGCGCGTTTTCCTTCTGCCACAGTTCTTATAATAACTCCGTAGTTTGGAGGCAAGATGCTATAAACTAAACGTTCCAGCCTCTTTTTCTCCTCTTTTGACGTAATTTTCTGAGAAATATTGACCTTATCAGCAAATGGTATTAGTACCATGTTTCGTCCGGCAATGGATATCTCAGCCGTAAGCCTTGACCCCTTTGTAGAGATTGGTTCCTTTACAATTTGTGTGACAATGTGCTGTCCTGGCTTAAGTACATCCGCAATCTTTCCCTCTTTCTCTAGGATATCGCCAAGTTTGACGCTTGAGTACAATGCGTTTAACTGCCGGCTTTGCCCAACATGCCTTGTAAAATAATCCAAAGCCTTGAATGATAGACCAAGATCAAGATAATGAATGAACGCATCCTTCTCATCCCCAATGTCTACAAAAGCAGCATTGAGGGCGGGCATAATACGTTTTACCCTCCCAATATAAACATCTCCTACCGAATAATTAACATTATTAAGCTCTTTGTTCAGCTCGACTAATCTATGATTGTCGAGCAGAGCTATTGAAACATCCGTAGAACTTACATCAATTATTAAATCCTTCTCCATCTACGTTATTAAATAAAAGAATCTAAAGCAAATCTAACGACTTGCTTTAGATTATCACACACTGAAGACTCAAATAGCAACTATTTACGCTTTTTATGTCTGTTCTTACGCAAGCGTTTTTTACGCTTGTGAGTTGCCATTTTATGTCTTTTTCTTTTCTTTCCGCTTGGCATAATTTATCTATTTATTTACTAAAGTACAATTACTTTACGTTGTTTTTCACTTTGTTCATAAACACTTTTGCAGGTTTGAACGAAGGAATGAAGTGCTCAGGGATTACCAAAGTAGTGTTTTTAGAAATATTTCTGGCAGTCTTTTTTGCACGTTTTTTTACTATAAAACTTCCAAAACCACGAAGATAAACATTCTTATCTTTTGATAGAGAGTCTTTTACGCTATCCATGAAGCTTTCTACAACATTCTGAACAGCAATCTTTTCCATTCCGGTTGCCTTTGCAACTTCATTAACGATATCTGCTTTTGTCATGATAATTAAAAAATTAAAGGGTTAGTCTATTTTTTGACGAACAAAATTACTACTATTTTATCGATATTTCAAAACATTATAAGATTTATTTTCCAAATTCTTTTAATTGTCACCAATTTATGCCATTTTCTTTATATATTTGAGCATGGAAAACAGATCTGGATTGATACTGATTTTATTGCTTTATCTATTGGTTCCCATCAATCTTTATTCAAAGCAATATTCCTGCATTTCAAACATTTACATCACCGGAAATCAAGTTACAAATAGCAAGATAATACTAAGAGAGCTGACATTTGAACAAGGAGATTCTGTAGAGACAGAGCATCTTGATGAACTACTAACAAATAACAGAAATAATTTACTGAACCTCTCTCTTTTCAACTATGTGTATGTAACAAAAAACACGAATCCGGAAAATGCAGGTAATATTGACATTCATATTCGAGTTGAAGAAAGGTGGTATGTTTGGCCAATGGTCAGTTTTGTAATAGAAGACAGAAATCTGAGTAACTGGCTTAAGGAGGGAGAAAACGAGAACATTACGGTGGATGCTGGTCTTAAAGCTTATAATGTTTGGGGGATGAACCATACGTTAACCGCTAGTGTCAAGTTCGGCTATCAGAAAGGATTTCGTCTTGATTATGACAATATTACCATTGACCATACAGGCAGGCACAGGCTTGGATTAGGCATTTCCTACCTTATATCCAAAACTGAAAATTTCATCTCGTTATTCAATTCTGCTGTTTACAACAATACTGATGGTGTCGTTATGGTAAAATCCTTATCCGGCAATATACATTATACATTTCGCCCAAAAGTCAGAAAGGCGCATACCTTTTCTATATATTGTGAAAAATTGCAGATTGCCGACACAATTTTAAAGCTTAACCCAAAATACTGGGGAGGCAATGATTCCACAAGGACAGGGTTTGGCATCAAATATAAATTTACAAATGACCAGCGAGACAACATCCAGTATCCTCTGAAAGGCTACTTGCTTCAAGGTGAGGCAACAGGATACATGACTCAGGAAAAATCGTTTTGTTACTCACAATTAAAGACTAACATACAAGGGTACCTTCCGATTTCAAAACGTTGGAACATATCTGCAAACCTCACAGCTGGAGTGTCTCAGAAAAACAAAGAGGCATATATATTTGATAAAGCTATTGGATATGAAAATGTTTATCTGAGGGGATATGAGTATTATGTAAATGATGGGCAACATTATATTACTTTAAATCAGACTTTGAAGTACAACTTAGTGCCGACAAAGGTTAAGGTCATAAACTGTCTCTCATTTATGCCATATTTTAACAAAATACACTTTACTGTTTATGCCAAAGCATTTTTCGACATGGGATACGCATACCATGCATATCCACATATCAGCAATTTTTTGAGTAACAAGTTTTTATGCAGCGGCGGTTTCGGTCTGGATCTTATATCATATTATGACATTAATTTTTCACTCGAATATTCTTTCAATCAGTTGAAGGAACATGGTTTCTTTTTTACCATCAAAAGCGTTTTGTTTTAGTTTGGCACAGAGATTGACCGCTACATACGTAGTACTGCCCCAACCCACAGCGGGTAGTTTTGAATGACAAAATGACATATAATAAGAAAAGATGAAGCTAACTGATATATATCTTCAACATTCCGTTTCGGAAGAGGTTAATATTATCCCTGTAATGAATATGGAATCGGGACAAGAGTTAAGAGATGCCGATTTGCCAGACACATTGCCAATAATTGCACTTAGGAATGCTGTACTGTTTCCTGAAACAATAATACCTATAACCGTAGGAAGGGAAAAATCCATAAAACTGGTAAGAGAAGCATATAGCAAACAACGAATTTTGGGAGCTGTATCTCAAAAAATTGCCAAACAGGAGGATCCTCAGCCGAGTGATCTCTACGATATCGGTACATTGGCCAAGATATTGAAGATAGTAGAGATGCCTGATGGTGGAATCACTATAATACTTCAGGGGATAAAACGATTCAAGGTGCTGGGAATCCTAAGTACTGAGCCATACTTTATTGCCTCTGTCAAATACCTCGAAGACGAAGTAAACAAGAAAAACATAAAGGAACTGGATGCCATAACAAGTTCAATAAAAGATGCGGCTCTCCATATTATAAAGCTTTCGCCCCATCTGCCACAGGAGGCTGCATTCGCTATAAAAAATATTGAAGGTCACGCTTTTTTGGTAAATTTTATTGCCTCCAGCATGGAGCTTGACAATCCTTTGGATAAGATACAGCTACTGAGAGAAGGACGCCTTAAACACAGGGCTTTAAAGCTACTGGAATTTCTAAGCAAACAGATCGACCTGTTAAAGATTAAAGACGACATACAACAGAAGGTCAGGACCGAAATTGACCAGCAACAAAGAGAGTATTATCTGAGCAATCAGCTTAAAACCATACAGGAAGAGCTTGGCATAAATAATAATATACAAGAATTCAACGATTTAAGAATCCAGGCAAAATCAAAGCTGTGGTCAAAAGAGGTTGCTGAGACTTTCGAAAAAGAGCTTCAGAAACTGGAGCGATCAAATCCAAATTCTCCTGATTACAATATTCAGTTATCATATGTAAAGTTCCTGATTGAATTACCTTGGGACGAAACAAGCAAAGACAACCTGGATCTGAAACACGCCCAAAAAGTTCTCGATACAGACCATTACGGATTAGAAACTGTCAAAGACAGGATTATAGAACATCTGGCAGTGCTTAAACTGAAAGGAGATATGAAGTCCCCTATCCTTTGCCTGTATGGCCCTCCGGGAGTAGGCAAAACCTCACTTGGAAAGTCAATTGCAAAAGCCTTGGGAAGAAATTATGGCAGAATATCGCTCGGAGGACTGCACGATGAGTCTGAGATCAGGGGGCACAGAAGAACATATATAGGAGCAATGCCCGGTAGAATAATTAGTGCCATTAAAAAGGCGGGCACATCGAATCCGTTGATTGTCCTTGATGAAATAGACAAAGTCAGCAATGATTTTCGTGGTGATCCTGCCTCAGCCCTCCTAGAAGTACTTGACCCTGAGCAAAATGGTTCTTTTCATGACAACTATCTTGACATAGATTATGATTTATCCAAGGTGCTTTTCCTTACTACAGCTAATAATATAAGTGCCATTCACCCGGCTTTGAGAGACAGGATGGAGATGATAAATGTAAGCGGTTACCTTGCCGAAGAAAAAAGATTCATTGCCAAAGACTATCTTATACCAAAACAGATTGAAGCGCACGGACTTAACAAATCCCAACTAAAGATCAACAAAGAGGGCATTGATACTATTATCAATGAATACACTCGCGAATCAGGCGTTAGGGGCTTGGACAAACAGATTGCCAAAGTGGCAAGACTTACTGCAAAAAGAATTGCACTGGAAGAGGATATTCCAGTTCTAATTGGGGCAAAGGAGATAAGAGAGATGTTGGGAATGCCGACAAATCAGCATGATATGCAGAAAGGAAATGAGGCACCTGGTGTTGTCACAGGATTGGCCTGGACAGAAAACGGAGGAGAGATACTTTTCATCGAGTGCAGTTTAAGCAAAGGCAAAGGAGTATTGACGACAACCGGTAATCTTGGGGATGTAATGAAAGAGTCGGCGATTATTGCCTATCAGTACCTAAAGGCTAATTCAAACATTATCTCTTTGAGTTATAAAGAATTTTCTGACAAGGATATGCATATACATGTTCCCGAGGGAGCAATTCCTAAAGATGGGCCTTCTGCTGGTATTACTATGGTAAGCGCCATGGCTTCTGCTTTTCTTAAGAAAAAAGTCAGGAGTGGAATTGCAATGACAGGCGAGATTACTTTGCGTGGGAGAGTTCTTCCTGTGGGTGGAATAAAAGAGAAAATTCTGGCAGCCAAAAGAGCCGGCATAAATACCATAATTTTATCTGCTGATAACGAAAAAGATATCAAGGAGATCAAGGAAATATATCTCAAAGGACTTAATTTCAAATATGTCCACAGTATATCCGAGGTCCTGGAGTTTGTATTTTGAATTTAAGACTGAGATATATGGATGTTAAGATTGATGCCGGATGGAAGGAAGTTTTGAACGATGAGTTTAATAAAGAGTACTTTGTAAAAATCACTGAATTCTTAAAAGCCGAGATCTCCTCCAATAGAGTTATTTATCCAAAAGGTCAGCTGATTTTCAACGCATTCAATTCTACACCTTTCGATAAGGTAAAAGTCGTGATTATAGGCCAGGATCCTTACCATGGACCTGGCCAGGCACACGGTTTGTCTTTCTCAGTTCCCGATGGAATAAAATTTCCTCCATCCTTGGTCAATATTTTCAAGGAGCTAAATACCGACTTAGGGCTAGAACCTCCAAAAAGCGGATGTCTTGACAGATGGGCTGCTCAGGGAGTTTTTTTGCTGAATGCCATACTCACAGTTAGGGCTGGTGAAGCAGCATCTCACAGTAAGATTGGATGGGCGACATTTACAGATGCTGTAATAAAAAAGATTTCTGAAAAGCAAGAGGGTATTGTTTTCCTACTTTGGGGTAATTTTGCAAAAGGAAAGAAGGAGTTGATAGACAGTTCCCGGCATTATATTCTTGAAGCCGCACATCCATCTCCGTTGGCAGGAGGAGCATTTTTCGGCTGCAGGCATTTTTCTAAGACAAACGAAATCCTGACCAAAATCGGCAAAGATCCAATAAAATGGTAGCTATCTACCTCCGAATATCATACTTCCCACCCTCACAATAGTGCTGCCCTGTTCGATTGCCAGTTCATAATCAGAAGACATTCCCATTGAAATCTCATTGAAATGGCCACAATTCTTGAAACAGGCCTCCTTAACCTCGTCAAATATTCTCTTAAGAGTAGAAAACTCTTCTGAAATCTGCTTACGGTCTTCTACAAAAGATGCCATACCCATTAGGCCACACACTCTTATGTTTTTCATAGAGAGAATTTCCGGCATGGAATCAATCAACTCCTGTTTGGAAAAACCTTGTTTTGTGTCCTCACTTGCAATATGGACCTGAAGAAGACAGTCCTTTATTAGAGATCTGGCTGAGGCCTCCCTGTTTATCTCCGTTGCAAGACGCAGACTGTCCACTGAGTGTATGAGAGAGACATCATCTATGATCATTTTAATTTTGTTAGTCTGAAGGTGACCTATGAAATGCCAGGAAATGTCTTTCGGCAAATCAATCATCTTCTGTTTTAACTCTTGTGGCCTGTTTTCAGCAAAGTCTCTCTGACCTGCTGAATATGCCTCAAGAATAGCTTCGTTAGGCTTGAATTTGGAAACTGCCACCAACTTTACGGTTGACGGCAGTTTTTTTTGTATATCAGTAATTGCGTTAGCTATTGTCATTTTTTGTTTTTCAACTGTTGCTGCTGAATTTTATAGGCTTCATCAAGTCTCTGCTGGAACTTAGACTTCTTCTTTGGAACATGGGTTGCAGCCTTTTCCTGGAGCTTGGCATATAGTTTTTTCTCATCTACGAAATATCTCCTGATAACCCATGTCTGAATCATCGTCAACAGATTGGAGAGCATATAGTAGTAACTAAGACCGCTGGAGAAACTATTACAAAGCACAAGCATAAATACCGGCATAAAGTAAAGGGACATGAATTTCATTCCTGCCATCTGAGGTCCTGAGCCCATCTGATCAGCATTCATCTTGGTATAAAAGAACATAGATACAGCCATAAGCAATGCGAAAAGACTTACGTGATCTCCGTATAGAGGAATCCGGAATGGCAGATTCAGAATTGAATCATAGGCACTGAGGTCCGTTGCCCATAAGAACCCTTGCTGTCTCAACTCGAAAGAGGCAGGGAAGAATTTGAACATAGCAAAGAGTATCGGGAACTGGAATAACATAGGCAGACATCCTCCGAACATACTCACTCCCGTTTTTTTATAGAGCGCCATAGTCTCCTGTTGCTTTTTCATTGCATCTTCCGGCTTAGGGAACTTGGCACTTATCTTGTCAATTTCAGGTTTGAGAACCCTCATCTTAGCTGACGAGATATATGATTTAATGGTCAAAGGAGAAATTACCAGTTTGATAAGGATGGTAAGAAGTAAGATTATAAGGCCGTAATTGCTTATAAATTTACCCAGGATGTCAAATACAAGAATAATTACATATCTGTTTATCCAACCAATAAGCCATCCACCCAGAGGAACAATATTTTCAAATCCCTGGCCATAAGACTTCAAGGTCTTGAAATGGTTTGGTCCATAGTAATATTCAAATGGGATATTAACTTCATCTGCTGCTGTATATGGAACCTGCATTTTTGCTTCGCAGTGCATCAAACGCTTTTCTGGATCATTTTCCTGGTAAAGCTTGTAATTAAGCAGACCTGTATTGAAACTTTCCTTTGCAACCAGTATTGCTGAAAAGAACTGCTGCTGAAAGGCTACCCAGCTCAATTTAGTTCTGATGTCCTCTTCTCCGCTCGCCTTCCTCAGACCTAAATCTTCACACTTTTTGGAAGTGGGAAATTTATAAACCACTGTTGAATAGTTCTTTTCGTTATCATACCCTTTTTCCAACCTTGGAAGATCCACATTCCAGTTTAGATCAAATGCAGTCATATTTCCCGGAATGTGTTTGTTCATGCCAATAAGTTTGACATCGAACTTGACAAGGTAACTATTTGGTGTAAGAGTGTATTTATACTGGATATATGCAGCAGAGTCCAGATATAGCCTGTAGGTAAGAGAGCTGTCTGTTGACTCCGCCTTTTTGAAAGCGAAATTTGATGTAGAGAGCTCCTGGTTTGTAAAGAAAACAATCGAGAACTTACTGGCATTTTCCCTTATAAGGTTTAGATCAAGACTATCAAACGTATAATAATTCTTAACCTTAACTTTGTATGGTTGAGCACCTTTATTAGTAAAATCAATCTTTAGTTTTTCATTCTCAAGGGTTGTAATCTCTTCTGAATCCAAGCTTGCCTGCGATAAAAGAGAATCTTTATAGATTGATGTTACTGAGGCAACTCCTGAAATGGTGTCTCCCACAGGGGACAAGGCAACTGTATCTTTGGAAACTGAATTTGTATCTTTAGGCGTATTTAGAGCTTGTTCTTTAGAGATATTCGCAGCTTCTATTCTAGCCAAAGAATCAGCAGCGGCCCTCTCTTTCTTCTGCTCGTTAATACTCTTGGTATTGAAATAACTGAAAAGAACCAGTATGATACCAATCAGTACAAATCCAATGATGGAATCTTTCTTCATGCTAGATCTGTTCGTTTTGTTTATCAATCAATTTAATTTTCTCTTCCAGTTGCGCGAGCTCTTCTTTTGCAACCGCTATTTTTTTCTCAATATCGACTAACAGATTGTCTGCATTCTTTGATTTAGCAAAGAAGCCGATGTTGTTTTCCCAAACAGCGATATCAGATTCCATCTGACGGAATTTCTGGACCAGTTTGTCTCTTTCTGCCCTTATCCCCCTGTCTCCTCTTGAAGAAGACTGGACCTCCTTGATATGTTTCTTGAATCTGTTGATTCTGTTTTCCTGTTCAGGATTGCGTATATCACCAAATTTCGTCTCAATAGCATGACGGTAAGCAGCTTGTATCCTCTCTTTATCCTTGATAGGAACAAATCCTATCTCACTCCACCTCGTCTGAAAATCTTTGAGAGCATCGGCATTTTCTGATGCCTTTGTATCCATCTTATACTCAACTATCTCCTGAACCAGTTCCTGTTTTTTCTTGAGGTTAAGCTCATACGAATCATCAACCGAGCTAAAATGCTTTGACTTGTTGTCAAAAAATGCATCACAAGCAGCTCTGAATCTTTTCCATACAATATCAGACTGTTTTCTTGCAACCGGACCGATCTCCTTCCATTTCTTCTGCAGGCTGATAAGTAAATCTGTAGTCTTTTTCCAGTCTTCACTATCCTTTAGAGCTTCAGCCTGTTCACAAAGAGCAATTTTTTTATCCAGGTTTTCCTGCATTACTCCTTTGAACTGAGAGTAGTGTTCTCTTTTTGCATTATAGAAAAGATCACAGGCAGCCCTGAATCTGTCATATATACGCTGGTTGTCTTTTTTTGAAGCAAAACCAATACCTTTCCACTCAGCCTGAAGTTGTTCTACCTCTTTGGTAAGGGTATTCCAATCTTTATTCTCATCATTTGCAATATTGGCAATCGCCTCAACTTTATCACAAAGGATACTCTTGAGCTCCAGATTCTTCTTCTGATCATCTTTCTGACCCTCGAAATAATCCTGCTGTTTCTTATTGATGTTGGATGTAGCAGCCTTGAATCTTTCCCAAATCTCCTCTCTCTGCTCCCTGTTTACAGGCCCAAGATCTCTCCACTCCTCGTGCAGTTTCTGAAGCTTTCTGAAAGCAAGGACAATATTCGATTCATTTATTAGATCCTCAGCTTTTTCACATAGCACTACCTTCATTTCCAGATTTTTCTTGAGGTCAAGGTCTCTTAACTCATTATTAATCTTCACAAAGTCATAGAACTTTTCTACAAGATACTGATATGTATCCCAAGTGTCTTTATTGTTTGCCTGAGGAACAGGTCCAACAGCTTTCCATCTGTTCTGCAACTCTCTGAAAGCAGGGAATGTCTGATGAAGATCCTCTTGTTTCTCCAAAAGCGATTTCAGCTCTTCAATAATTGCATTTTTTTGATGCAAATTCTCTTCCTTCTGTTTTTCCAAAGTCTGTAAGAAATTGAACCTAACCGATTTATAGCGAGAATACAACTCTTTGAAGCCTCTTTCCAATTCAGCAAAAGGGTTATTAGAAACAATATTTTCCACAGAATCAGACTCAACCCCTTCAGTAGCTTCTACTGGAACATGAAAACCGGCTGCAATCTTTTCCCTCTTCAAAGCCTTGTAAAATGCAGCCTTTATACCTTCTGCATATTTATACATCTCCTGCTGGTCACCTCTGTCGAGAAGTTCCTGAAAGATCTGAATAATCTCTTTAAGGCTTTTACCGGAGTGATCCGGATACTCTGTGTAAGTTTCAATACTCTGCGAATTTTCAAGGATATCTTCTTCCTTGAATTGCTCCTCGGGAGCAGTAGTGTTCAATTCTTGACTCATATTACAAGACTAATGGATTAATAACTCGCAAATATACAAAAAAACTTTGCTAAAGCTGTGATTTATGTAAATTTGCAGTATGATTCGAATAGATATTCTAAGCGTTGTGCCCGAACTACTTGATAGTCCGCTCAATCACTCGATTGTTCAGAGAGCAAAAAACAAGAATCTTGTAGAGATTCATATTCATAACATCCGTGATTACGGAAAGGGAAAATACAAACAGGTTGATGATTACGGCTTTGGAGGTGATGCTGGAATGGTGATGATGATAGAACCAATTTACAATCTTATAGCTAAATTGAAATCAGAAAGGGAATATGATGAAGTGATCTACATGAGTCCGGATGGTGAGATTCTTGGACAGCAACTCGCCAATAGTCTCTCCTGTAAATCCAATCTCATAATTTTATGCGGACACTATAAAGGAATTGACCACAGAATCAGAGAACACCTTATCACGCGGGAAATTTCAATCGGTGATTATGTCCTAAGCGGAGGAGAAATACCTGCGGCAGTACTTTGCGATGCTATAATAAGACTCATACCCGGAGCGATGTCCGATGAAACCTCAGCCTTGAGCGACTCTTTCCAGGACAATCTTCTTGCTCCACCTGCATACACCAGACCCTCTGAATTCAATGGATGGAAAGTACCTGACGTTCTTCTCTCAGGCAATCCCAAACTAATAAAAGAGTGGCAAGATAACCAATCCATTGAAAGAACCAGAAATCTAAGGCCACAGTTATTAAATGAGAAGAAATAAGTTTGAATCCTGTAAATCAGAATCCAAACTCATCTACCTTAACTTTTTTCTGTTTATCTTCAGTTGGCTTTTGAGCAACACCCTGGACTTCGTTTGGAATAACCACCATCGCCTTAACCTTCGCGGGACAGATGTACTCACATCCACCACAACCAATGCAGATATCCTTGTTTACCTTAGGTATTGACAGCCCCGTATCTCGCCAGGGAACCATTGTTATAGCCTTTGTAGGACAATGTTCGTCGCAAGCGCCACAATCTGTTTTGTCCGTATACACGATACAATTCTTGAAAGTATACTGAGCCTTTCCTATCTGCGTAAGCTGCTTTTCCTCCAATTTAAGAGGCTTTATTGCTCCGTTAGGACAAACCTGTGAGCAGATGTTGCACTCATATCCGCAGAATTGTTCTTTATAACTTAATACAGGTAAAAGAAGGCCGTCAAGACCATACTCGCCGGTTGCCGGAACAATAATACCATTAGGACATGCCGAAACACACTCGTGGCAAGCTGTACAGTTTTTCTTCAAATGATCAAGACTCTGAGCTCCTGGAGGAAGAATTCCAATAATTTTAGGCTTTGAGGTTGCAACCGGCCCGAAATTAACCGCTCTGGCGGCAAGGGCTGTACCCATAAGGCCTAATGCTATGATTGCGCGTCTTCTCTCCTTGGATTCAATACGGTCGGAGATCTTTTCTTCTTTTTTACTGTATGAGAACTTGTATGAGATAGCTCCCTTCTTACAGGCCTGCATACAGTTCATACAAGCGACACATCTGGTTTCATCAATCTTGTGATTCTTAATATCTATGCACTGGCTTTTGCATTTCTGCACACAAGCCATGCAGTTGATGCAGCTGTTGTTGATAGTTGGCTTGAAAACAGAGAATTTTGAAACCAGTCCCAGGAAAGAACCTACAGGGCAGATTGTATTACAGTATAGCCGTCCTCTGAAAGCACTGAAAATAATTACAATCAGAAGAAAAGCAAGGGCGAAGGCGAAAGATCCTGCAACAAATACAGTATAGCTTCGGAAGAAAACGCTATCAGGTAAGATATGTGCAACGCCATTATGAATTGATGTGCCAAGCCTGTTGAATATCTCGTTTGATATCCTGCCAAAATTTGAATATGGATCCAGATATGCCAATGGAATTGTTATTCCACAGATAAAAAAGGCTCCAACTACAGATAGTACAGTATATCTCAGCCAGTTATACGACGTGTGAAATTTAAATCTGGCCTGTTTTTTCGACTTGAAAAGATTTGAAACTTTAGTAACAACATCCTGAAGAATCCCTAGAGGACACAATGTAGAGCAATACACTCTTCCAAAAAGGAGAGTAAGCACAATAAGAATTACAAAAAAGAGAACGCTGCCGGTAATTGCTCCCAACAATGATGGTACGAACTGAAATTTAAGTAATACAGAAAACAACTGAGTTTCCCTGTTGATAAAAAAAAGAAAGTTGGATGTAATCAGGATAAGAAGCACTAAAGAGAGCACAACCCTGATTCTTTTAAGATTTTTGTACATTATATTAAATTTTTATCCTTTCTACAGTCAGTTTTTCCAGATTTGTAGTTCCTATTTTTAATTTTTCTGCCAGAACTATATGCCCGACATCTTCAGGCTTAATCCCGGTAAATTGGTTGAAGAATTTTACAGCAGCAGTGTCTGCGGCAACAATATCAGTAGACATGAAGATCGCCTTGGCAAGCTGTACATCTTCAAGTGACTTTCCTTTAGGTCCATTTTGGGTCATTATTCTGTACGCATCCACTATATTGAGTACCGGCATTTTTGTAATTGTAGAGCAATCAGCAATACATTGTTGCAAATCATTTGCGTGCCAGAACCTCCTATCCCAGACAATCCCCATAAAATTCTTCATAGAGACAGAGACTTTTGCTCCTCCATGTGTCTTTAGTACAGGCACATTTATCCAGACATCACAGTTCAAAATAGCTTCATGGATTTGGGCACTTTTCATCCTAACCCCCTTTGGAATCTGCACTTCTCTATAATATTTCCCATCATGTGCAAAGCCTATCTTGGCACCTGCAGCTTTGGCAGCAGCCTCTATACCACTGTTTTTGTAACAGCCCTCCCACTGATCGCAAGTATGGTCAAATACAATTACTTCAGAAGCACCACAAGCAAGGCAGTCCTTTACAATAGCCCCGACCAGCATTGGATTTGTGTTAGCGCCAAGTTCTGGAGTTTTATCCCATCCAATATTTGGTTTAACTACAACCTTCTGTCCTTTTTTTACAAACCGAGACATACCGCCCATAGCTTTTATGGCTTTTGTATACATCTCCACTGGCTCTCCCCCCATTACTGCAACAAGGTCGTTATCCTTAGCCAGTGACATGTTTTTTGCTGCAAGAAGTGAATCCGACTTTAACTGGAAAACACCTGCCAATCCTCCCAGAAGGGCAGTTCTTAGAAAATTTCTACGTTCCATACAAAGTTATTTTAACTGCTGCAAAGATATAAATTCCTCTTTACAATAGGAACCCTTTTCATGTAACAAAAAAATCTTTATCTTTAGCTTAAATTATCTTTTATGAAAAACTCGCTGATAAAAAAAATATGTTTTTTTTATATAGATGGGTTCAGGAGCATGACTCTTGGGAAAACGCTCTGGCTTATAATTGCAATCAAGCTATTCATACTTTTCTTTGTGCTTAAACTCTTTTTTTTCAAGAGTGAGCTAAGCATATACGAAAATGATAGAGATAAGAGCCAGCATGTCATAAAGGAGCTTACTTTGAAGGAAAAATAAAAATTTGATAAACCTAAATACAAAATAACCTATGTTTCTATCTTCACTGGTCGAATTGTCGAGACTTCAATTTGCCTTGACTGCCATGTTTCATTGGATATTTGTTCCTCTCACCATTGGTCTGGGGTTTATAATAGCCATAATGGAGACCTACTATGTACGCACAGAAAATGAATTCTGGAAAAGGACAACAAAGTTCTGGATGAAAATATTTGCTGTGAATTTTGCTATTGGTGTTGCTACCGGAATAATTCTTGAATTTCAATTTGGCACAAACTGGAGCAACTATTCTTGGTTTGTCGGCGACATTTTCGGTGCTCCTCTTGCTATTGAAGGTATACTTGCCTTTTTCATGGAAAGCACATTCTTTGCAATCATGTTTTTTGGGTGGAACAAGGTCAGCAAAAACACCCATCTGCTCTCCACATGGCTTGTAGCAGCCGGAACAGCTATTTCTGCATTATGGATACTGATAGCAAATGCATGGATGCAATACCCTGTCGGGATGCAGTTCAACCCGGACACAGCAAGAAACGAGATGGTCGACTTCTGGGCTGTAGCAACATCTCCGGTAGCAATCAACAAATTCATACATACCATTACAAACTCTTTCGTTCTAGGCTCTGTGGTTGTCATTGGTATAAGTTCATGGTTCCTGCTGCAAAAAAGAGAGGAGGAATTTTCAAGAAAAAGTATCAAAATAGCATCGCTGTTTGGACTCATTTCTCTCATTGTACTGATTTGGTCAGGAGACGGTTCTTCGTTCCATTTAGGAAAAAAGCAGCCAATGAAGCTTGCTGCCATGGAGGGTCTATACAAGAGTGAAAATGGGACACCTATTGTTGCCTTTGCCATACTGAATCCCAGGAAAAATATATCCATGCTGTCAACAGACTCTCTCGGATATATGCTTCAGAAGCCTTACCTGCTCAATATTTCAATTCCGCAGGGTTTATCACTGCTTGCAAACAGGAAGTTCAACACATTTGTCCCCGGAATTGAAGACATTATTAACGGAGGATATGTATACACCGACGAAAATGGCAATGAGAAGGTAGCCATTTCAGCTAAAGAGAAAATAGAAAAAGGGAGAAAGGCTATTGAGGCTCTGGCTCTCTACAACAAAGCCAAAGAGATTGGCGACACCGGTAGTATGGATGTTTATAAAAAACAGCTGATTGATAATTTTGAGTTTTTCGGATATGGCTATCTTGAAAAACCTGAGGATATAGTTCCAAATGTTCCAATCACTTTCTATGCATTCCGAATCATGGTAATTCTTGGCGGTTACTTTCTGATTCTGTTTCTTTTGACCATTTTCCTTGAGAAGAGATCGGTTATAGGTAAGTGTCACTGGTTTCATTACCTGGCAATTACCAGCATACCTTTGGTCTACATCTGTTCTCAGGCAGGATGGATTGTTGCTGAGGTTGGCCGTCAACCTTGGACAATCCAGAACCTACTTCCAGTACAGGCATCTGTCTCGGGTGTTGCTTCATCCACAGTTCTCACTACAATTATTCTGTTTTTTGCCTTGTTTTCAATTTTGCTTATTGCGGAGCTGAGTATTCTGTTTAAAGTCATCAAGAAAGGCCCGGAAGCCTGATTTTCTAATATTTACAAAACCTAACAATTACGATTATGTTATTTTTTCTTCAACAATACTGGTGGATTCTGGTTTCTCTTCTTGGTGCATTGCTGGTTTTCCTGATGTTCGTTCAAGGTGGGCAGTCCCTTTTGATTGGGTCTGCAATGGAGAATGAAGAAAAGACTCTTTTGATCAATGCTCTTGGTCATAAGTGGGAACTTACATTCACGACTCTGGTAACATTTGGTGGAGCTATATTTGCTTCTTTTCCATTATATTACTCCACAAGCTTCGGAGGTGCATACTGGTTATGGATAACGATTCTCTTCCTTTTCGTTATACAGGCGGTTTCGTTTGAATTCAGGGGAAAGGCAGGCAATTTAATTGGAGGGAGAGCATATGAGACTTTTCTTTTTCTCAATGGGGCATTAGGCCCAATACTTATTGGGGTCGCTGTTGGCACTTTCTTTACGGGAGGCTCATTTGTCATGGATAAGATGAACATTTCCGATACATTCAGGCCCACAATATCATACTGGACTAATGGTTGGCACGGTCTGGATGCAATTGCTGACCCGTTCAATGTCTTGATGGGAATAGTTGTCTTTCTTGCTGCGAGGACACTTGGGCTTCAATATGTGATTATGCAGATCGACTCAAAAAAATTGGCGGAAAGGAGCAAAACAAGGTTAAGGGTCACAGGAAGTGCTTTTGTAATCTTTTTCGTGGTACTGCTAATTTCTATTTTTTCCATGACTGGTTACTCAGTAAGCCCTCAAAGCGGTTTTATCACCCCGGTAAAGTACAAGTATTTCTTCAATATGGCAGAACTTGCCTGGCCAGCCGTGTTGCTGATAGCCGGTGTTATTATGGTTATTGCAGGGTTATTGTCATCCTTCCTTTCTAAAGGACGTTACAGCTTTTACATAACAGGTGCCGGGGTCATCATGGCTGTATGGAGCATACTGATATGTGCTGCGCTTAACAATACTGCATTTTTTGTCTCTCATTCTGATGTACAGCAATCCCTGACACTTTTCAACAGCTCTTCAAGCCTGTTCACACTTAAGGTCATGGCATATGCTTCATTGATGTTGCCATTTGTTATAGGCTATGTGGTTTTTGTCTGGCGAGCATTGACAAAAGTAAAAATTAGCAATGAGGAGATAAGCAGAGTGGATTCTCATAAATATTAATCCATTACCTTCCTGTCTGGATGGTGTTTTTCTCAAAGTTGTATTCTGATCCCGCAGTACTGTGAGGTATCGAGTAAATAAGAAGCATTGCTATTGCAGCTGCAGCATACCACCACTTTTTATCTACCTTTCTGTTGCGGAACCAGGCAAAAAGCCAGAATGCAAATGCAACCAGAGTCTTATTGTCGGTGAGATCCCCTCCGAACGGCCATCCTGTCCAGTATGCTCCAAACGCATACTTCTGTACTATCGGGCCTAGTATAAATCCACCAATTCCCAAAGCAATCAAAACCATAATAGCATACCTGCCGGTTTTGTCAGATTTGGTGAAAGCCAGAACTCCGACATATGTGGAAAGCAACATTGCAATGAACATTAACAAGATGTGGGGTACCAAGACCCATCCGGGAACGGGATTTTTAAACCGGAGAATAATATTCTCATCCAGGCCGACAATCGTCGAATTTGAACCATCGCTGAACTCTACCATATATGCAATCTTTGCTGCAGGTGGCTGAGATGGAAGTATGACAGAATATTTATCACCAGACTTTTCTGCAATGGAGGTCCTCACTGTATCGTTCAGAGGATATCTGTGATAATATAAGGTAGCCATAAGACTATCGGAAGAGCCGGGAATCTCAAATTCCATTTTTTCTGTTTTTCCAAGTGCCTGGTAATCTCCTTTTGCCTCTTCGATGGATATTGATGTATTAAGGCTGCGGCTTAGCTTAGTGGAGTATTCCTTACCTGAAAGTTCAAATTTAACCCTTTTTGGGTTAGTCGGTCCGGTCATTCTCTGGTAGGTAACAGCAGAGAGCGTTATCAATATCGCAAGTGCCCAGTAAAGAACATTTTTCATAGTTGTATGGTTAATTTTATCTCTTGTCCATCACGACGGACATTTACTTCAATTGTATCACCCTTCTTCAATTCACCCAATCGTGCCATATAGTCGTAAATATTCGAGACTTTTTTTGAATTGATTGCTGTTATAATGTCTCCTGTAACCATGCCTCCTCTTTGGGCTGGTTTCCCATCTGTCACGGGGCCAACTTTAAAGCCGTCTCCCACATCGTAGGTAAAGTCAGGAATAAGACCCAGAGTGACCTTAAAACTGCCCCTTGCCTTAGAAACAGGAGTATTTATCTTCCTGTAATCAGGAACCATGTTACTCTTTGCAATGGTGTAAACCAAAGATGTGATGTAGTCAGTCAGAGCCACCATTCCCGGAAAATTAATCAGATCTACATCGTCTGCTGGAGTATGATATTGCTTTTCCACCCCTGTCGAGAAGTATAGGACAGGCACCTCATTTGAATAAAAAGAGGAGTGGTCGGATGGGCCAAAACCATCCTTGGTGAATGCTATGGTAAAGTTAAAATCCTTGTTTATTTCCTTAAGTATTGAATCTGCCTGGGCAAATGTGCCACTTCCTCCAATCTGAAGCCTCTTTTCTTCCATTCTTCCAACCATATCCAGATTTATCATCAATGAAGGTGACTTATTAATTTTTTTCAGAGTATCTGAAATTGCTTTTGAACCTATAAGTCCTCTCTCCTCTCCTCCAAATGCTGCAATTACAACCTCACAATTCAACTCCTTCCCTATTTGGGCCAACACTCTTCCTGACTCCATAATAGAAGCTACGCCACTGGCATTGTCATCAGCTCCGTTGTGTATCTCATTAATCTTTGGGTTCATACTTCCCGAGCCTGCTCCTCCCATTCCAATGTGGTCGTAGTGTGCTCCCAACATAATTGCCCTTTTTGCATTATTTTGGCCAAGCTTCATAACGACATTGTAAGATCTTCCTTTTATTACACTTACAACTGTCTTTAAAACAACATCCTTTCCCTGTAGCTCAAATAGACGTTGTGCTGTTCTTGTTGAGATCTGAGCAACCGGTATTGATGTCCCTGTGCTTTGTGACCTTTTTTCAAGGCTTAGAGAATCGTCCGAATAAAAAAGTGTACCTACAACCCCTTTATCTGTTAAGGCTGTAATTTTAAAAGAGATACTGTCAACACTCGATTTAATGACAGCTATCTTTCCAGCCAAATCAATCTCGCTTATCTCATTTTCCCCAACGAAAGCCAGTTTTCCTGTCACCTTTCCTGCAACAGAAACAGGGGGGACGGAAAAATCAAGGTTTTCCTTCAGACGGATATCATTAACAATCAGATTTGAACCTTTTTTGCTCTCCCTGAATAATGTGAATTCGAATGGAACCAGCGCCTTTTTACCGAAAAAAGGTATATAACCATATTCCGATAGCCTTGATGCTATATATCTGGCAGCAATTTTATCCTCTTTTGTTCCCGCAGCCCTGCCTTTAAGCCTGTCTGCTGCAAGATAAGAGAGGTTTGTCCTTATCTCACTCTCCGTTGATTCCCTAAGTTGAGAAAACATATATTGAGAAAAAAACAACAATAGAACCGTAGATAAAATTTTGAATCTCATTTGAGTATTTAAATTAATCACTCAAAACTAAAAAAAAATTTGGTGGATAAAAAATCTTGCCTACATTTGCAGTGTACTACTTCACTAGAACACTATAATAAATTTTAAGTCTTATAATATGGTAACAATTGAAAATCTAAGTTTTAATTACAAAAGTCATCCGGTTTTCAAAGAGATAAGTTTAACTCTTGAGCCTGGAAAAATCTATGGTCTTCTAGGCCAGAACGGTGTAGGGAAGACTACCCTGCTAAAAATCATGAGCGGACTTCTTAAACTGAAATCTGGAAGTTGTAACATTATGGGTTACGATCCGATTGACCGAAAACCAGGTTTTCTGCAGGAGCTTTTCTACATTCCAGAAGATTTTGTCGGCCCAGACATTACAGTAAATGAATTTTCAAGGCTTAGAGGTGAATTCTACCCCAATTATGACGCAGTAAAATTCAACCGTTTAATGGCCGATTTTGATGTTAACGGACAGAACAGGTTCACCAGGATGTCCTTTGGACAGCAGAAAAAATCCATAATTGCATTTGCACTATCTACAAATACAAAACTTATTCTTATGGATGAGCCTAGCAATGGTCTGGACATACCATCTAAGACACAACTAAGGAAAGTGATCTCCCAAGCGTCAACAGATGAAAGTTGCATAGTCATTTCCACTCACCAGGTAAGGGATCTGGAAAGCCTTATTGATCCAATTATAATCCTTGATCAGAATGATGTTCTTTTGAACGAATCAATAGAAAACATAGGCAGGAAATTACGTTTCAGCTTCAGCAGCAATATTGTAGACGGAGCCATATACTGTGAACCTACACTTGGAGGGTACCTTGTGGTGAACCATAATACTACTGAAGAAGAGAGCACCGTCAATATAGAAGCTCTTTTTAACTCAGTGCTTCTTAATAAACAAACCATAAAACAATTATTTAAAAAATAGCAAACATCATGAACGATACTTTTTCAATAAACAGATACTATAAGCTTCTCCAAAAAGAGCTTTCAGAAAGATACCCTATGATAATTAAAATTGCATCGGTCTTCTCTCTTGTGCTTGTCGGATATTGGCTTACCTTACTGCTGACAAATTCCACACCTGTCAGTGCCTCATCCAGAAGTATATATTTCCCAATGGCATTATCCCTGGCAATGATGATTGCACCGTTCAACCTATATAAGAACTACAACCATCGTAAAAAAGGAGTTGACTATATACTCCTCCCTGCTTCAATAACAGAAAAGTTCCTTAGCATGCAGCTTATATGCGTCATAGTTCTGCCTCTAGTAGTATTTATATCCGTTCTGTTTACCGATATCATTTTATCTACAATCTCACCTTCCATTTTTTCAGGTTATGCAATATCTGGATTATGGGAAAAAGTCGGTTCTTTCGAAACTGTTTTTAAGACTCTAGCTTTTCAACAAGGATGTATTTTTGGAAATTTCATTTTCAGGAAGAACAAGATAATCAAGACATTTCTTTCAGGAATCGGTTTATATATTGTCATCGGTTTAATTCTCGCCTTTATACTTTCAATCTTTTTCAAGGGAGAATTTGAATCACTTCAGAACATTAACATCCATATCGACAATATCTCTCAAATAAGCATTGGACTTGACGGAGCGAAGAGATATACGATAAAAGGACTGTACTACTTTGCCCTGGCCATATACTATTTTGTATTACCTGCTGGCTTTATTTCTGGTTCTTATTACAAAATGAAAACACAACAATACTAACCTATGGAATTCAATGACCATAAACCAATCTATCTCCAAATTGCCGACTCTTTGTGTGACAAAGTACTGAGCAATGAATGGCTGACAGAAGATCGAATTCCTTCTGTCAGGGAATTGGGTGCCACACTGGGTGTAAACCCTAATACAATAATGAGAACATACGAGCACTTGCAGTCCACAGATATTATTTATAATAAACGAGGTGTAGGTTACTTTGTGTCTCAAGGTGCAAAAGAATCGATATTGAAGATACAGAGGGAGCAATTCATAAACGAGGAGCTGCCAAGAATTCTTAAAAGAATGAGCCTGCTAGGAATCAATCCGTCAGATTTTTTAAATAAATAAAATAAACACTAGAATGCACTGCAACTACAAACACTTTTTAAATAACAAGTTAACATATCTTGCTATAGCTCTCTTTTTTGTCAGCAACACTTTCGCTGCAAAAGACTGTGGGGATATTTATGGGAAAATAGTAGAAAAGGGTAATGGGAATGTCCTCTCCTTTGCAACAATAAGTGTTCAGAATAATGCAAATAAAATCTTAGGTGGAGCAATATCCGGGGAGGATGGGAAGTTCTCTGTAAGTAACATTATATTTGGTGAATGTATAATAAAAGTATCATTTATAGGCTATAAGGATACAACTTTTTCTGTACATATTAACAATGAGTCAGCCAACATAGATCTTGGAGCCATTGCCCTCTCTTCCGATGCTGTAACCCTTACATCTGCCGTGGTTACGGCCAGAGTACCAGTAATAGAGCAAAAATTGGATAAAATAGTAATGAATGTAGCCGACGCTGTCTCCACTCAGGGGAACAATGCTCTAGAGGTACTCAGGAAAGCGCCAGGTATCAGTATAGACCCATCCGGCAATATTCTTCTTAATGGTTCCGGAGCTCAAGTCTGGATAGACGGAAGACCCTCCTATCTTTCTGGAGAAGAGTTGGAAGCTCTTTTAAGCGGTACAGATGCCTCAACTATTGACAAAATAGAGATAATTGCCCATCCATCTGCAAAATATGATGCTTCAGGAAGCGGCGGCATAATAAACATCCGCACAAAGAGAAATTTTGCAAAGGGTCTTAGTGGTTCAGTAAGGGCGGGCTACGCAGCGGCACCATATTCGCAATACTATCAAGGTTCTGACGGAACGTTAAACGTTAGCTACAGAGGCGAAAAGACAAATACATCTGTAACTTACAGTCCAAGATATGATGAGCATTTTTCCCAATTCACCTCAACGACGGATTTAGGAAATGGACTTATAGTCAAAGGTATGACTAAAAATGATGCTATTCAGAAAAGTCACTCCTATAAAATCGCAAATGATTTTTTCCTTAACAAAAAAAATATTGTTGGTATCATAATTTCCGGACTTGATAAATCAAGTAAAGAGAATACATATGATCCTGTGACAGGCAATCACATATACCTGAACAATATCCTTAAAGAAGAGGTTAAGACAGGTATAGACAATACTGACAATTTCGGCACCATATCTGCAAACCTCAACTATTCTCACATTTTCAGGGAAAATAAAGAATTGACTGTCAATGCCGACTACGGGTATTATGATATGGGTAAATACAGCTTCCAGACAAATGAATACTTGGACAATGCTGGAAATACCTCCCGGGCTAAAGATATGCTTAAGAGCAATTCAGATCAGTACATCAACATCAAATCTGTCAAGTTGGATTATGAACAGATGCTTTGGAATGCCGGTAAACTGGAAACCGGGCTTAAGTGGGCTGAAAGCAGGACAGATAACGACCTGATACGTGAAGACATGATTGCAGGTCAGTGGGTAAGAAATGGACAGTTAAGCAGCAAATTCAAGTATACGGAGGATGTATCTGCAGCATATGCATCAATCTCCAGACAGATAAATTCAAAGTGGTCTGCCAAAGCGGGGCTAAGGGCTGAGCTGACTAATGCAAATGGAGATTGGATAAGTTCTGACACTGTCACTACCAAACATTATCTGAATATCTTTCCGACAGCATTTGTTGGATATACACCAAATGAAAAGCTCAGGCTAGGCTTGTCTTATACATACAGAATCCAAAGACCGAAGTTTGACCAGCTAAATCCCTTCAGAGAATATATAGATGCAAGCAGTTCAATGGAAGGAAATCCCGACCTTGACCCGGAATTCAGCCATGAAATGTCTCTATCATTGGGCATCGGACAACATTTGTCATTAAGCCTCAACGGACAGTTCACAAAAAATGCCATAATCCAGAATGCCAACTTTAACGAGACAACAGGAGAAAAGATGTTGCTATGGGACAATTTTGGGAACCAGTCTTTTCTAGGAGGTGCCGTTTCGATTACTGAGTTGCCTGTTACCAAATGGTTCTCAATAACTGCAAATATTTTTATGGCAAATCTGTCCAACCAGGATGCTGGATACAAAAAGAATTCTCTCTTTTCTCAAGGATACTTGAATTCTGCCTTTATCCTTCCGAATGATTACAGAATTGAATTAAGTGGCTGGTTTCAATCCGGTCTTCCATACGGATATTTCGAGGTAGATCCAACAGGAGATCTGTCAATAGCTGCCAAGAAAAACCTTCTTGGAAATAAGGCTACCATATCACTTAACATAAGCGACTTGCTGGGAACAATGAGAAGCAGGGCCAAATTGAACATTGGCAAGCTCAACGACTACAATTTTGAGAGCAAATGGAAAAGCCAACAGGCTATTATAAGCTTCAGCTATAGATTTGGCCAAGCAAAGGCTTCAAGACAAAGGAAAGTTGGAGAATATGAAGAATCCAAAAGAGTCTCTTCCGGAAATTAGTTTCCGGAAGCCTTAAGTGTATTTTTGAGAAGAGATATTATCGTCATCGGCCCTACTCCTCCTGGTACTGGAGTTATAAAGGATGCTTTTGGGGAAACTTCATCAAATTTTACATCCCCTGCCAAACGAAAGCCGGTCTTTGTATCGGCTTTCACTCTTGTTATACCCACATCAATTATAACTGCGCCATCTTTTACCATATCGCCTTTGAGAAATCCGGGAACTCCCAATGCTGCAATAATAATATCTGCATTAAGCGTGAATTCCTTAAGGTTTTTAGTTCTACTGTGGCATATAGTTACTGTACAATCTCCAGGTTTAGCCTTAAGGGAAAGAAGATTTGCCATAGGACGCCCAACGATGTTGCTCCTTCCAATAACAACACAATGCTTACCGGCAGTTTCAATATTGTATCTCTCCAAAAGCTCAAGTATTCCTGCAGGAGTTGCTGATACAAATGAGGAAAGTCCAAGAACCATTTTCCCCACATTAACCGGGTGAAAACCGTCAACATCCTTTTTAGGGTCTATCGCCTCTATTATTTTCTGTTCATCAATATGTTTTGGCAATGGTAACTGAACTATCAGCCCATCAATATCACTGTCTGAATTTATACGGTTAATTTCGTTGAGAAGCATATCTTCAGTGATATCAGCAGAAAATCTTACAATGGTTGATTTAAAGCCTACAAAAGCGCAAGCTTTTTCTTTATTACCAACATATGTTTGTGAAGCGCCGTCCTCTCCAACCAGAATGGCTGCCAGATGTGGCCTTTTGCCACCATTTTTGATTATATCTTCTACCTTGGCTGCAATTTCCAGTTTAATCTGGTCTGCAGTTGCTTTTCCATCAATAATAACCATATCAGCAAATGTTTATATATAATTTTACTTCCTCCGTAGTCCGCTCATAGCCCTCATGGCATTTTTTCCTCCACCTGCCATTGTTTTCATTACCTTTCTTGTGTCCTCAAATTGTTTGATTAGACGGTTAACCTCAGCAATAGAGGTACCGCTTCCCATTGCAATTCGTTTTCTTCTGTTCCCATTCAGGACACTAGGGTTCTCTTTTTCCTCTACAGTCATGGATTGAATTATTGCCTCAATGCTTTTGAAAGATGAATTGTCAATGTCAACATCTTTAAGAGCCTTGCCCATACCTGGAATCATTGATGCAAGATCCTTAATGTTACCCATCTTCTTTATTTGCTGTATCTGAGAATAAAAATCGGTAAGGGTGAACTGATCCTTGGCAAGCTTTTTCTGGAGCTTCCTAGCCTCCTCTTCATCAAATTGCTCCTGCGCCTTTTCAACCAAGGAGACAACGTCACCCATGCCTAAAATCCTGTCAGCAATTCTCTTGGGATGGAAAACATCAAGTGCCTCCATTTTTTCACCTGCAGAGACAAACTTAATAGGTTTGTTTACCACAGCTCTTATTGAAAGAGCAGCACCACCGCGGGTATCGCCATCCAGTTTGGTAAGAACGACTCCGTCAAAGTCCAGTCTGTCATTGAATGTCTTGGCAGTGTCGACAGCGTCCTGACCTGTCATTGAGTCTACAACAAAGAGAGTTTCAGTTGGATTGATTGCTTTTTTGACTGCTGAGATCTCGTTCATCATCTGTTCATCAACAGCAAGTCGTCCTGCAGTATCGACAATAACAAGAGAGTACCCCTCCTGTTTCGCCTTAGCTATAGCATTTTTTGCAATCTGGACAGGGTTTTTCGAATCCTCCTCCCAATATACTGTAACACCAACCTGATCTCCCAGCACCTTTAACTGTTCAATTGCAGCAGGTCTGTAGACGTCACAGGCAACAAGCATACACTTGAGACCTCTTTTGTTCTTACAGTTGAGAGCAAGCTTACCGGAAAAAGTAGTCTTTCCTGAACCTTGAAGTCCGGCAACCAATACTATTCCGGGGTTTCCTTTAATTGATATATCTGTAGCCTCACTACCCATAAGGGAAGTAAGCTCGTCATGAACAATTTTGGTCATCATCTGACCTGGGCGGACAGACTTTAATACATTCTCTCCCAAGGCCTTCTGTTTGACATCGTCGCAAAAATTCTTAGCAATCTTGTAGCTTACATCGGCATCCAGCAAAGCTTTGCGGATATCTTTCAAAGTCTCGGCAATATTAATCTCAGTAATTTTACCTTCACCCTTAAGGAGCTTAAACGAATTCTCTAATCTATCAATTAAATTCTCAAACATCTCTATGATTATTTTTTTTCAGACCGCAAAACTAATCATTTTTTGATAAAAGTCTTAAGGATCTGCCTCCCATCGTCATTGACAACACCCTCCAAATGGTATCTTATGAGCTCAGAATGGAAAAGATACGGGTTCTTCAGGAATGAATATGAACCGTTCCAAGTATATATTTTTGCCATTGCAGAGGTAAAAAATAGAGTTATAAGCTCTTTATTCAGGTCAGTCCGATATAATTTTTCTGATATTCCTCTATCCAGATTGTCTGAAATAATTCTCGAATATAGACTCCGACGATTTGAGTGATCCAGTAGTTTAAGGTCAGGAAGCAGTGCTGCAGAGTCTGACATCAGTAGTGGCCCGATCTCTTCCAAAGCCTTATTTAACATATTACTTGTAAGATACAGTGCCTCAATGGCATTCTTGCCTCTTGTAAGTGCCAGGTCAATCTTAAAATCGATATCGCCAAGTACATGCTGCATGACTGTACGCATTAGATCATCTTTACTCGTAAAGTTGTTGTATAGCGTTTTTTTTGTAACATTCAATTCTTCGGCAATTTCATCCATTGTGAGTCGAAGACCTTTTCTTCTAAATAGCTTGTAGACTATAGCCACATACTTTTCCTTTGAACTGACTCTGCTCATAACCAATTGATTTAAATTAATAAATATTTATACGGAATAGTACTCAGGGGCAAGTTCTTTTTGATTGTACCTCATCCTCATCACCTGTCCATACGCACCCGCAGAGCGTATTGCAATGATATCCCCTCTGGAGGTCTGCGGTAACGGAACATTTTTTCCAAATCTATCGCTGGATTCACAAATAGGGCCTACAACATCGTATTTCATAATTCGGCCTTTAGAAGTAAGGTTCTGCACTTTATGGATAGCCTGATACAGCGCAGGTCGAATTAGATCATTCATTCCGGCATCCAGTATAGCAAATTTCTTGCCCTTCCCTATCTTTACATAGAGCACTCTTGATATGAGAGTACCACACTGGGCAACCAGTGCTCTTCCTGGTTCAAAATGTACTGACTGACCTGGATAGGTCTTCAGATTCTTATTTATGATGCTGAAATAATTCATAAAGTCCGGAATAGGATTGGCATCAGGGTCACCATAATCTATTCCCAATCCTCCTCCTAGATTAATATTGCCTAATAATTGACCATGGTCTCTGAACCATCCCTGAAGCTCGTTAACTCTACCGCTCAACATTTCAAAAACGTGAAGGTCTGTGATCTGAGAACCTACATGAAAATGGAGTCCTATGAGCTCTATATTATTACACCTTGCAATTGTATTCAGTACCGGCTCGAACATCCATGGACTGATTCCAAATTTATCCTGAGAGCGCCCTGTACTTATATATTTGTGAGTATGCGCATCAATATCCGGATTAATACGAAGGGATATCCTTGCCTTGCGGCCAAGTCCTCCTGCAATGTCATTAATCACCTCTATCTCAGGAATTGACTCGCAGTTAAAACTGAAGATCCCTCCTTTCAGGGCTGTTATTATCTCTTTATCCGATTTGCCTACACCGGCATATACTATCTTATCCGGATCAAAACCACATTTAATGGCTAATGAGACTTCGTTTCCGCTTACACAGTCTGCACCAAGCCCATAGTTTTTTATAATATCTAGAATCTGCGGATTTGCATTTGCCTTCAAGGCATAATGTGCTTTGTAGTTATATTTATCGATTCCGGTCTTGTAAAGATCCAAAGTTTTCTTTAATAACGTCAAATCGTAATAATAGAAAGGAGTTTCTGTTGTTTCAAATTGTCCCAGTGTCTTAATATCAAACATAATTATAATTACACTATTGTTAATTGAAACAAATGTAGTAAAAAACTTGTTCTTAAATCAAAATATATATCTTTGCGCAAAATTTAATCTGATTGAAAATGAAACCCACTAAGAAAGATCTACTGCAGGAGACTATCAAGCACATAGACATTACGAAAATTGATTCTACCACATTAATCGATTCAATGCGTGACATGTCTTTCACATCCCGCGACACAGCCACTGCTTCCGACATTCTTCAATTGATGATAAAGGACAAAGAGTCTACAAACTGGCTTATCATTGCAGGAAGCACGTCTGCCGGCGGATGTATGCAGGTATATGTTGACATGCTTCGCTTTAACATGATTGATGCTGTTGTTTCCACAGGAGCTTCTATCATTGACATGGACTTCTTTGAAGCATTAGGCTTCAAACACTACAAAGGCACACAGTTCATTGACGACACTCACTTGAGATCAAACTATATCGACAGAATATACGATACTTTCATCGATGAGGAAGAACTTCAGAATTGCGATGCTACTATTAAGAAGATTGCTGACTTATTGGAGCCACGTCCTTACTCTTCACGAGAATTTATTTACGAAATCGGAAAGTGGCTCAGCAAAAATTCTGTTAAGAAAAATTCGCTTATCCAGACTGCATACGAATTGAACATTCCAATCTTTGTACCTGCATTCAGCGACTGCAGTGCCGGTTTTGGTCTGGTAATGCATCAGATTGAGAGGATGAAAGAGGGCAAGCCATATATGACAATCGACTCTGTGGCTGATTTCCGCGAACTGACAGAGGTAAAGCTATCTGCGAAGACAAGTGGTCTGTTCATGGTTGGTGGCGGAGTACCTAAGAATTTTGCTCAGGACACAGTTGTATGCGCAGAATGCCTTGGATTCGACGCTCCTATGCACCAATACGCTGTTCAGATAACAGTGGCAGACGTTCGCGACGGGGCCTGCTCCAGCTCTACCCTCAAAGAGGCCAACTCTTGGGGCAAGGTCAACACCGCACACGAGCAAATGGTTTACGCCGAGGCTACAACCGTAGTTCCTATCATTGTAAGCTATGCATATCACAAAGGCGACTGGAAAGAAAGGGTACGCAAGGACCATGCACTTCTGTTCAAGAGTGGCACAAAGGGTTCTGGTATTCTCTTTGAGAAATAGATAAATTATTCTTACCAACAAAAAAAATAGCTGTCCGAAAGGCAGCTATTTTTTTTCTGAATATTGAAATGTTACTAAGTCATTCGTGAGAGGCAGCCTCTTTACGCATTTTGTGTTCCAGCAAAAAGCCCACAATAAGACCAAGCCCTCCAAAAAGCAAAGTGGATGAGCCATATAGAAGTTCAATGGAATCTCGCATTCTATAATAACTATCACTATCGCTCATGTACGAAAATCCAGGAAAGGCAAACATACCAAGGAAATAGCCCACCAGCAAGCCAAAACCCAAGCCTACAATCAGAGATCCGAATCTCAATGCGAGATACTGCCCCTTATCGCTTTTAGAATTGGAAAACAATTTGGAAAAGTCCAGCTTCTCACTTGAGACCCCCTCCAATGCAGAGAGTTTTTCAATAATCATTATCCTCTCTTTTTTTCTGATAAAAAGTTCCATTAGCTTATAGAAAGCGTAGGCTCCTATTCCAAAAGTAAATGGCACTGTAATGAAATCCATCATGATATTTTGTTTTTATTGTTTGGTGTTTTGACGCATCTCTACATAAAAGGTTACAACTAAATATTCAAATAATATATGTGTAACTTTATACGACATATTGCGTCTTATATCAAGTTATGACCAAAGAGGAAGAATTAAGGATTATTGAAAGAATAAAATGCGGTGAAGAGCGTCTTTATGAAGAACTTGTAAAGAGGCATTCAGCCAGCATCTTCAATTTGATCCGTGGGGTTCTATCCAACAGGGAAGAGGCAGAAGAGGTTGCACAAGATGTATTTGTAAAAGCATTCTTCTCTATCAGGAATTTCAGAGGTGAATGCTCTTTTTCCACATGGCTTTACAGAATTGCCTATAATATGGCTATCTCAAAGGCAAGAGGAAAAAAGAGAGTTTTCATTTCAATCGATTGTGGTAATTTCCAGATTGCCTCTGAAGAGGAATCAGGAATTGAAACCAAAAATGAGAAGGAAATAAGGTTTAATATTTTAAATAAAGCATTAATACAACTTGACTCAAAAGACAAATTTCTGATTCTATCATTCTATCTCTACGAAAAAAGCATAAAAGAGCTGGCTGAGATTTCAGGTTTAAGTGAATCAAACGTTAAGGTGCGCTTACATCGGTCAAAAAAAAGGTTGAGTAATATATTATATGAAAACAGGGAGGTAAGCTATGGATAACACTGATAATCAACTAAAAGAGTTGTTTTCTCAATTCAAAAGTGAAGATATGTCATCTGATTTTTCAGAAAAGGTATTTCATAAAATAACACAAGAAAAAGAGAGGAAGGCAATAAGGAGAGAAAATATAAATGACATCCTCATAGTTTCTGTAACATCAGTTGTGTTTATTATATGTACATACCTGATAAACAGATACTTTTTTCATATCGAAATACGTTCTTTGGCAAACAAGGCTATGAAAATCATTTCCGGTATGAAAGAGGCACTTTTTGTCAGACCTTCTGCATTATGGACAATAATCACTATTAATTCAGCAATTCTCATTCTTCTGGAGCAGCTACTGTCACGTAAATTTTCAGATAAGATCCAATAATTGTCAGATGAGATAACTATAGTGAGAGATGCTCCGGGCGAAGGAGGTCTATAACCGTCTTTACAGGATTGAAGGTAACCACAGGAACCTCTATAAAAACCGTATTCCACTGACTCATTGCGCCATTCCACAACCCGGGAAGCTCCAAGGCTTTGATTGGACGGCCTTCAAGACTTTTGTTGGAGATAAAGCCGGTTTCGGGATCAATAAATCTATGGAGGTCATATTTATTGCCATTGTAATCTTTGAATGAGCAAACCAAGTCCACAGGATTGAAATGGGTTGATTTTCTCATAAACTCTTTTGTCCTTGGATCAGTTTTGTCCAACTGCGCACTTTCCAGAATCTGGAGGGAGGTCGCTCCATCTGCATCATAGACAATATATGGACCACCTCCGGGTTCTCCAAGGTTTTTTACCATTCCGCATACTCTCACCGGACGGTCAAGTTTAGCCCGAAGATACTCTTTAAGAATGACATCAGGGACTGAAGGTATTCTTATACAAAATGTTTTCTCCAGAAAATTTATGATCTCTTCATTAAGCAAAGAGTCCGACTCTCCATCCAAAGCGCGCAGATAACTATTAATCTTCTCTTTCACAGATATAAGAACACCTCCAAGTATCTTTTTCCATCGGATAGTCTCAGGAAGAAGCTGCTCCTTTACAACATTATCAATATTCTTTATAATAATAATGTCTGAGGTCAATTCATTAAGGTTTTCGATCAGGGCGCCATGTCCGGCCGGTCTGAAAACCAATGAACCATCTTCCTTTCTGAACGGGTTGTTTTTATCATCTACAGCAATTGTATCTGTAGACTGCTTCTGGATAGTGAACTTTACATCATACTCAACATCATATCTCGATTCATATTTTTTTCTTGCTCTCTCCAGCAAGGCCCTGAAACCATCAAGATGTTCGGGAGCTACAGTTACAACTAATCTTGAGATCCCATCCTTACCTTTTGAATAAAGAGCTGCTTCAACCAGATGCTCCTCAAAAGCAGTCCGCGATCCTTGCAGGTATTTATGAAATTTAATTAGCCCCTTTGGCAAGGAGCCGTAATTGAGGCCTTGAGGCAAAAGAACCAATTTAAGGGTAGCCAATCTGTCCTTTATATCAAATCCTGGAAATTTTGTTAGGTCATTGTAAAAAGCGAAACTCCCCAGGTAATGGAAAAAGAGGTTTACAGAAGAATTTTTCCCAGGCGCCTCTCCTCGATCCAGTTTAGACATTCCTTCATATAAATCTTTAAACATTCTGGTTGCCGCACCTGAGGCTGGAACAAATTTACATATCTCTCCCTCAAAATCGTCATATTTACTTATGGCATCATTCTGTTCTTTAACCGAAAGTTGAAATATTCCATTTTCAACTGTAGCTGGTGAGACAATTCTAAGAAAAGGGAATCCTTTTTCGAAGCAACCGATCTCTTCCATCACAGATTCTTTTGAAACACCTTGTTCTTCCAATTGTATAAGATCTTCCTGGGTCAGCATATCTTGATTGTTTTGTTTGCACTAAAATTCATGTAAATCTCTGGTGATATCTCTCTTCTGTAAGAGTAAGAAGACCTTATCTTTTCAAAAAGAGAAGGATTATCTCTCAACTTTCTATCCTCATCAAATATCGGAAAAGTTTCTCTTAACAAAAAGAAAAGATTGTCAGAATTGATTGTCTGATATTGGGGATAGCCTATGGAAAAATTACTTAATTCCTTTATTTTAAAATATTTAGAAATTTCACGAATAACAATTATTGTTGCATTTATTTTCCCCTCCAGAGAGTAGCCTGCAATATGAGGTGTCGCTATGTCTGCCAATTTCAAAAGTCTTTTATTTATTTCGGGTTCATTACACCAGACATCCAGCACCAGCCCGGAAAGTTTTTCTCTGGCAAATATAAGGGCATCCTCATCCACTACCTCACCTCGGGATGAATTAATGAAAACGGCACCCGGCTTCATCTCTGAAAACATCTCTTTGTTGAACAGGGACTTGGTGGATGGCTCTAAAGGAACATGCAGTGTGACTATATCAGCCTTTTGCACTACCTCCTTTATATTATAAAATTGCTCCGCTGAGAGATGTGATCTATCAACAGAAAAACTCCCGCCATTTACAAAATCCAGCTTTTTCTCAAGCTTCTCCCTGACAGGCGGATCGCATCTTAAAACCTTCAAACCAAGAGATTCACAAGTTGAGGCTAGCCTCTCTCCCACATTTCCTGCTCCAATAATACCGATAGTCTTCTCTGCGACATCAAACCCTTTTTTATCTGCCAGAGAATAAATAGCAGTAAGAACATATTGTACCACTCCCCAGGCATTGCACCCGGCAGCATTTGTAAAAAAAATACCATTTTCCCGGCAATATTCCAGATCAACATGATCTTTCCCAATAGTTGCCGAAGCGATGAATCCGACACGGCTTCCTCTTAGCAGACTTGCATCGCATTTAGTCCTTGTCCTTATTATTAAAGCATCTGCATCAGAAATCTCATGAGGACCGATCTTGTTCCCTTTGAAATATGAAACACTTGCAAATGGCTCCAATACCCCTTTGATAAAGGGGATATCCTCATCTACAACAATTTTAATCTCTTTCTTCATTACTCTGTAACTCTATTTGAGTATTATCTGGGTAACATATTCCTTGCCCAGAATCTCATTTATCCGGCTTATTATTTGTGCCTTTCTCATGAAAAGCTGATCTCTTGCCACAGAAGAACTTATGGTACAATACAATATCTTATCTCTATAGAACTTATTGATGGTGAATTTGGAAAATTTAAGACCCACAACCTGATCCCAGGCATTAAACACTTCTGATCTTTGCAGACCGTTTTCCAGACCGAACTCTTTCACAAATCTGCCAAGGAGTTCGTCAATCTTTACATAATTCTCCCTCTTCATAATATCGTTCCATTTTCAATTTCTATCGATACTGAATCTCCATCTATTGTCTCCATAATATTTGAAATCCTCACTTTACTGCTGTCAGATATAAAAATCTGCCCGAATGAATCTGAAGAGACCAGTCTGAGAAGAGATTCTACTCTTAGCATGTCCAGTTTATCGAACACATCATCAAGAAGAAGTATAGGCGGAACAGAGTGCATATCCTTCATTATGCTGAACTGCGCCAGTTTAAGCGATATAAGGAACGATTTCTGTTGTCCTTGGGAACCGCATTTCCTGATAGGATATCCATTCATCACAAAAGATAGATCATCTCGCTGAATCCCAGCCGTAGTGAACTTAAGAGTCTTGTCCCTCTCCTTGTTACGCTCAAGCAGATCAATGAGAGAGGCCTCCTTAAGGTCGGACTTGTACTCAATGCTTATATCTTCCCTTCCTCCGGAAAGCATGCTGTAATAATGTGAGACAAGAGGAAGAAGCTTATCCGTGAACTCTTTTCTTGACCTGAATATATATGATGCGTGATGGGATAGCTGCTCCGAAAATGTCGAAAGCAGATCGTCAGGAACGTTAATTCCTTTAAGCAGCCGGTTTCTCTGATTAAGAAGCTGGTTATAATTCTGCAACCTCCTGAGATACTCCCTGTCCATCTGTGACAGAATGGCATTTATGAATTTCCTCCGCTCTTCTCCCCCTTCGTTAATCAGAGAGGTATCTGCAGGTGAAACCATCACTATGGGAATAAGTCCTATATGATCTGAGAGCCTTAGATAGCTCTTTGAATTTCTCTTGATATGCTTCTCTCCGTTGTTGTCCAATGACAGCGAAATCGTCTCCTCAGTTCCATCTTCTCTTAAATAATCTGCATGAAGTGCTGTCATATCACAATCATACTTGATTGTAAACTGCTCCATTCCGGAAAAGAAGCTCTTGGTCATGGATAGATAATATACAGCATCCAGAAGGTTAGTCTTTCCAGAACCGTTGATTCCCGTAATACAGTTTATTTTTGGTGAAAATCCAATATGCGCCTCGGATATATTCTTAAAGTTGACAATCGAAATCTTTTTAAGATACATTTGTGTGGTTTTATATGACAAAGTTACGACTTTTCTTAATTAAAAATTTGAGATTAGACAAAATATAGTAATTTTGCAACCTGCATAAAAAATGAAAATAAAAATGTCAAAGAACATCAAAAACCACGAACCAGAAGAATCGGTAGGTGAAGCTCTTAATCAAACTGAGCACTTTATTGAAAGGTACAAAAAACCACTATTTTACTTAGTAATCGCTATTGTTGCAGTAACTGCAATTGGTTTTGCTTATCAGCACCTTTACCGCAAACCTCGTATCAATGAAGCTATGGCCCAAACTTTTGTTGCTGAACAATATTTTCGTGCCGACTCATTTGCCTTGGCTCTTAACGGTGACGGCAACTCTTTGGGATTCAAACAAATCATTAATGAATATGGTTCTACTGCAGGTGATGCTGTAACTCTATATGCCGGCGTTTGCGAACTTCATTTAGGAAACTATGAAGAGGCTATCAAATTGCTCAAAAAATATGACGGAGAAGACATAATCCTTCAAGCCAGGGCAATCTGCAATATTGGAGATGCTTATGCAGGTCTACAGAAAAACAAGGAAGCAGTTGATTATTATATGAAAGCAGCCAAGCATGCAGACAATGCGTTTGCGGCAGGCTATCTGCTAAAAGCCGGCATCATGTACGAAGAGCTTGGTGACAAAGAAAACGCATTAAAAGCATACGAAGAGATTAAGGCCAAATACGCAAAGAGTGTTGAAGGTTTCGAGATCGACAAGTATATCTCAAGAATAAAATAAAGGAGTCTGATTAAGGTATGGGAAGAGCATTTGAATTTCGTAAAGAGAGAAAGTTTAAACGTTGGGGCAACATGTCCCGTGTTTTCACAAGATTGGGGAAGGAAATCACTATGGCTGCCAAGTCTGGTGGCACAGATCCTGCAAATAACCCACGCCTGAGAGTCCTTATTCAATCCGCCCGCTCAGAAAATATGCCAAAGGACAATGTCGAAAGGGCAATAAAGAGAGCGGTTGAAAAAGAGCATAACGATTACAAAGAGATTGTATACGAAGGATACGGTCCTCACGGAATAGCATTTCTTATTGAAACAGCAACGGATAACTCAACACGTACTGTTGCCAATGTAAGAAGCTATTTCAATAAATTCGGCGGATCATTGGGTACTCAGGGAAGTGTGGAATTTATGTTTGAAAGGAAGTGTGTCTTCAGAATCAAATCTGCAACCCCTATAGATGTGGAAGAGTTGGAATTTGAATTGATAGATTATGGAGCAGATGAAGTGTTCCAGGAAGAGGAGGAGATGGTAATCTATGGAGCATTTGAGTCCTACGGAACAATTCAGAAGTTTATTGAGGAGAAAGGCTTTGAACTCGTATCCGGTGGCTTTGAAAGAATACCGACAGTAGAGCTTAAACAGCTGACTGACGAGCAAAAAGTAGAACTGGAAAAACTCATCGAACGGTTCGAAAACGACGATGATGTCCAGAATGTATATCATACAATGGCAAATTAATTGACTGAAAACAAAAGGAAGTGATTGGAAAACCAATCGCTTTTTTTTTGGCATCCTTTATTTAAATTCATACATTTGTCGGATATTTAAACGAATAATCATACTATTAATAATCAATAATTTATATTTTTATGAAACTCTCGCATATTGAGCACATTGGTATTGCCGTTAAGTCTCTTGAAACAGCAATTCCTTATTATGAAAACATGCTCGGACTTAAATGCTATGCTGTTGAAGAAGTCGCTGACCAAAAAGTCAAGACTGCATTTTTCAAAATCGGACAAACCAAAATTGAGCTTCTGGAAAGCACAGATCCGGAAGGAGCAGTTGGAAAATTCATCGAAAACAAAGGTGAAGGTGTTCACCACGTGGCTTTTGCCGTAGAAGATGGCGTTCAGAATGGTCTGGATGAACTTTCTGCAAAAGGTGTGCGCGTGATTGACAAGGCTCCAAGAAATGGTGCAGAAGGTTTGAAGATTGCTTTTCTCCACCCGAAATCTACAATCGGCGTTTTAACCGAACTATGTGAAAGTGCAAAATAATCCGAATATTTAAAATTTAACAAATAATATACAATGAGCCAACAACTTGAACAAGTTAAAGCGCTGATTCAACTTCGTGAAAAAGCGCGTTTGGGAGGTGGTCAAAAAAGAATTGACTCTCAACACGAAAAAGGTAAATATACTGCCCGTGAAAGGATAGGAATGCTACTTGACGAGGGAAGTTTTGAAGAATATGATATGTTTGTGACACACAGATGTACAAACTTCGGAATGGAAAAAACAACTTTCCTGGGAGATGGAGTAGTAACTGGATATGGAACTGTTGAAGGAAGATTGATTTATGTCTATGCACAGGACTTTACCGTTTTCGGAGGTTCTCTTTCAGAGAGTCTGGCTATGAAAATCTGTAAAGTAATGGATCAGGCTATGAAGATGGGTGCTCCTGTAATAGGAATAAATGACTCCGGCGGAGCTCGTATACAGGAGGGTGTAAATGCCCTTGCAGGTTATGCAGAGATCTTCCAGCGTAACATTCTTGCTTCAGGTGTGATCCCACAGATCTCTGCAATCTTTGGCCCTTGTGCAGGTGGTGCCGTATATTCTCCAGCCCTGACAGACTTTATCCTTATGACAAAGGGAACCAGCTATATGTTCCTAACAGGTCCTAAGGTAGTAAAGACCGTAACAGGCGAAGATGTAAACCAAGAGAATCTGGGTGGTGCATCAGTTCATGCAACTAAGAGCGGTGTTGCTCAGTTTGCGGTAGATTCAGAAGAAGAGGGTATCAGAATAATAAGAGAACTTCTCAGCTATCTTCCACAGAACAATCTTGAAGAGGCTCCTGTTGTTCCAACCGAGGACCCTATAGACCGACTGGAAGATTCCCTTAACGAAATCATTCCTGACAGTCCTAACAAGCCATACGATATGTACGAGGTTATCGGAGCAATCGTAGACGATGGAAAATTCCTTGAAGTTCACCAAGATTATGCTAAAAACATTATTGTAGGTTTTGCCCATTTCAATGGAACATCTGTAGGTATTGTTGCAAACCAGCCTAAAGTGCTTGCCGGAGTTCTGGATAACAGTGCTTCAAGAAAGGCAGCTCGTTTCGTACGTTTCTGCGATGCATTCAACATTCCTCTTGTGACCCTTGTAGACGTACCAGGCTTCTTGCCAGGAACTCAACAGGAATATGGCGGAATTATCCTTCATGGAGCGAAACTCCTTTATGCTTATGGTGAAGCTACTGTTCCAAAAGTTACAATCACTCTTCGTAAATCATATGGTGGAGCTTATTGCGTTATGAGCAGCAAGCACCTACGTGGCGATATCAACTACGCTTGGCCAAATGCCGAGATTGCAGTAATGGGTCCTTCAGGAGCTATTGAAGTTCTATTCGGAAAAGAGGTTGCAAGCGCTGAAGATCCTGCAGCTTTCTCTGCTCAAAAGGAGAAAGAGTACAGAGATGCATTTGCCAACCCATACAATGCAGCACGCTATGGTTATATCGACGATGTGATTGAGCCAAGAAATACCCGTTTCCGTATTATCAGAGCTCTTCAGCAACTGGCAACAAAAAAATTGACAAATCCAGCCAAGAAGCATGACAATCTGCCTCTATAATTAATTAAACAACAAAAAGATGAAGAAAATATATAAAATATTTTTGTTGCTGGGTTTATTGGTTACAGGGCTAAATCTTAATGCTCAAACTCAAGGAGATATCCGTATTAATGAATTTTTAGTAATAAATACCGATAATATCGAAGATGATTTTGGGAATAAAGGTAGTTGGATAGAACTATTCAACTCTTCTTATGGTACAGTAAACATAGGTGGATGCTTCTTGACAAATGACCCCAACAACCTTACAAAGTTTGTCATTCCCAAAGGGGATGCTAACACCATGGTTGAACCAAGACAATTTGTATTGTTCTGGGCTGACAATAAGCCTGAAAACGGAAATTTTCATGTTAATTTCTCTTTAGACAGTACCAATGAGATAATATTTGTTGGCTCAGATGGCAAGACAATCATTGACAGAGTAAAGATTCCGCACGACAAACTGGACACAAATGCTTCATATGGCCGTATATCAGACGGCAAAGAGGGCTGGCAGGTAATGTCCAAGACTTCACCTTGCTCAATGAATGCAAATTCAGACCTTGAATCCTCTGGTGTGGCAATGAAAGAAAAGGATCCTTCAGGAATCATCATGTCTATCACTGCCATGTCGATAGTATTCCTTGCCTTGATTGCTCTTTACATAGTATTCAGGTATGTAGGCAAGTATCATAAACGTAAAAGCCAGGAGAGAGCCGAGGTCGCCACAGCAGACATGGAAAAACCAAATTCTGTAAAGGTTGAGGATACTTCTGCAGAAGTTTATGCTGCAATCTCACTTGCTATCCATGCATATGTTATGGATAACGACAATGAAGAGCATGATGTGGAAAACACTGTCCTGACAATTTCAAAAGTTGCCAGAAATTACTCTCCATGGAGTTCAAAGATCTACACACTCCGCGAAACTCCTAATAAAAAATAATTCAATAAGCTTAATAGATATGAAAGAATATAAACTAAAAATAAACGGTAATGACTATGCTGTCACTATTACCGATATAGAGGATAACATTGCTGAAGTTGAGGTCAATGGTACCCCTTTTAAAGTTGAAATTGACAGACCAGTAAAGAAAACTGTCTCAGCACCTAAAGCAGTCTCATCTCCTATTCAGAGCACTGTTTCGAAACCTACAACCACAGTAAAGGCTCCGGCAGCATCCGGCAGCGGAGTTGCAGTAACCTCTCCACTTCCAGGTGTAATACTTTCAATCGCAGTAAAGGTGGGTGATGATGTTAAAAAAGGTCAGAAAATATTGGTACTCGAGGCAATGAAAATGGAGAATGTAATTGAAGCGAGCGCAGATGGAAAGGTAACAGATATTAAGATCAACGTGGGCGACTCTGTTTTGGAAGGCGCCACTCTTGTAACTTTAGGATAAACAAACCTCTAATAACAGGATGATATGGATACAGGTATTTTTTCAATGTTAAGTGAAAATGTAAACCAGTTCCTTCAATATACCGGGTTTGCTAATGCAGAGTTTGGTAACTTCATGATGATAGTTATTGGCTGCATTTTTATTTATCTTGCAATTAAAAAAGGTTGGGAACCAATGCTTTTGGTTCCTATCGGGTTTGGAATAATAGTAGGAAACATTCCGTTCTTCCCTGGAATGGAGATTGGCGTTTATGAAGAAGGCTCTGTGTTCAACATCTTATATCAAGGTGTAATAAAGGGCTGGTATCCACCATTGATATTCCTTGGAATAGGTGCAATGACAGACTTTTCTGCCCTTATATCCAACCCTAAGCTTCTACTTGTAGGTGCCGCTGCCCAATTGGGTATTTTCGGCGCATATGCTATAGCATTATGGCTGGGATTTTCAGCTACCGATGCAGCAGCTATCGGTATAATTGGTGGAGCAGATGGCCCTACAGCCATATTCCTCTCATCAAGGCTGGCACCTGACTTAGTTGGAGCAATTGCAGTATCAGCATATTCGTATATGGCACTGGTCCCTGTGATTCAACCTCCGGTTATGAGGCTACTTACAACAAAGAAGGAAAGGCTGATAAGGATGAAAGCCCCTAGAGCTGTATCTCAGACTGAAAAAATACTATTCCCTATTATAGGATTTCTATTAACAGGTTTTGTGGTACCATCAGCTCTTCCTCTGTTAGGTATGCTATTCTTTGGAAATTTATTGAAAGAGAGTGGCGTTACCCGCAGATTGGCAGAGACAGCAAGAGGACCGCTTATTGATGTAATTACAATCCTTATCGGACTTACCGTAGGAGCATCAACCCAGGCAGACAAATTCCTTCAACTTCAATCTGTGTACATATTCTTCCTTGGAGCTATGTCGTTCTTTATTGCAACTTTCGGTGGCGTTTCATTTGTAAAGATACTAAACCTGTTCCTGAAGGAGGGCAACAAAGTTAATCCGCTGATTGGAAATGCAGGTGTATCAGCTGTTCCGGCTGCCGCCAGAGTATCAAATCAGATTGGCCGGCAGTATGATAAGACAAACTACCTGCTTATGCATGCAATGGGTCCAAATGTTGCAGGTGTAATTGGCAGTGCAGTCGCCGCCGGTATATTGCTTGGATTCCTATCATAGTTTCGAAACGAATTCACATCGATTTCGATTTTATAAAAAAAGCGTCCTATTTTGGGCGCTTTTTTTGGGCATTATTGCAAAAATCACTACCTTGACACGGTTATTTAGACTAATAAAACAGCTATAATTCATCAAATTTATGACACTAATAAAATCTATATCAGGGATAAGGGGAACCATAGGTGGCAAAACAGGAAATGCCCTTACTCCAATAGATACAGTTAAGTTTATTGCTGCATACTCAACTCTTCTGAAAGCCAGAATGGGAGATAAAGAGAGATACAAAGTGGTTGTCGGGAGAGATGCCCGTATATCTGGAGAAATGGTAGATCAGCTTGTATGCGGAACTCTTATGGCCTGCGGAATCGATGTCGTGAATGCAGGGCTAGCCTCGACTCCTACTGTTGAGATGGCTGTCACTTTTGAAGGAGCCGATGGTGGGATTATTCTCACAGCATCTCACAATCCAAAACAATGGAATGCACTTAAGCTTTTAGACGAAAACGGAGAATTCCTGAATGCCGAGGATGGTGATTTGCTGCTTAGGACGGCAGAGGCTGAAAATTTCGATTTTTCTTTTGTTGACAAGATAGGGACACTCTCGACTAAGGATTTTGCACAAAAACACATAGAAGCGGTACTTTCCCATCCACTTGTAGATACAGAGGCAATTTACAGAGCAGGTTTTAAAGTTGTTCTGGATCCTGTCAACTCGGTTGGTGGTTTAGTAATGCCTGCTCTTCTGGAAGCCTTGGGTGTCACATGTATAGGAATAAACTGTCATCCTGACGGACATTTTGCCCATAACCCTGAACCACTCCCGGAACACCTTACAGAGTTGTCCTCAAAGGTAATATCAGAGGGTGCCGATTTAGGAATTGCAGTCGATCCTGATGTAGACAGACTTGCACTTATCTGTGAAGACGGAAAGCCTTTTGGAGAGGAATATACTCTTGTTGCTGTTGCTGACTATATTCTATGTCATAAAAAGGGAAGTACAGTATCAAACCTGTCATCATCAAGAGCATTGAGAGACGTAACCGAAAATGCAGGCTGCAGCTACTATGCATCTGCTGTTGGTGAAGTAAACGTTGTCAAGGAGATGAAGCGTGTTTCTGCCGTTATTGGAGGAGAGGGAAACGGCGGAGTTATTTTTCCTGACCTTCACTATGGAAGGGACGCCCTGATCGGGACAGCATTGTTCCTTAGTTCCCTCGCACAGAAAAAATGCACTGCCACAAGTCTGAAAAAAACATACCCCCCCTATTTTATCTCAAAAAACCGTATAGACCTCTCTCCAAAAGTGGATGTTGACGAAATACTTCGTAAAATAAAAGAAGTTTACAAGGAGTATCGTGTCACTGACATCGATGGCGTAAAGGTGGATTTTGACAAGGAGAAGAAATGGGTTCACCTACGGAAGTCCAATACAGAGCCTATAATAAGGATATATGCTGAGGCACCTTCAGAAGAGGCTGCGGATAGCATTGCCAAAGAGGTAATTGAAAAAATCAACAAAATCATTAATTAATACCGAGCATTATGTTTTCGTTCAGAACTACCCCATTGCTGGAACAGCCCGATACTATCCTGAGAAGTGGAAAATTGGCCTTACTGTGCAACCATGTTGCATGGCATCCTGAAACCGGCGAGTACCTATTTGAGACACTGGCAAACAAGGGCGTTCTTAAAAGAGTTTTCATGCCTGAGCATGGCCTTTTCGGAGAGCTTCAGGATCAGGTCAAGCTAGACAAGACTGAGGCTTACAAAGATCTTGGCCTTGGCAAGTGTGAGTTTGTTTCGCTTTATGGTTCGACTGAAGACTCTCTATCTGTTCCTGTAAAAAAACTGAAAGATATTGATGGTTTGATTATTGAACTTCAGGATGTTGGATCTAGATATTATACTTTCAACTCCACAATATTTAATTTATTCAAATTACTCAAGAAGGAGAACCTCAACCTTCCGGTATACATCGTAGACAGGATTAATCCTGCCGGACGTCAAGTAGAAGGGTCAATGCTGCGCCCTGAATATGCCTCATTCATAGGAATAGAGGGTATAACACATAGGCATGGCCTCACAATAGGAGAATTTGCATATATGATGTACAACGAGATTAACGCCAAGTTCCCGCTTCACATCATCTCATACACTTCAGGGAAGATTTCCAAGGACCTTATGCCATGGAGTATACCTCCGTCTCCAAACATTCCAGGGCTATTCACCTGCCATTTTTACAGTGGCCAGGCATTGTGGGAGGGAACAAACATAAGTGAAGGCAGAGGGACAACCCGTCCTTTTGAACAATTTGGCTCACCATTTATGAGCAGCCTCATAAATTACAATCGTAAAGGAGGTTATAAAAACTGGAATGATCCAGAGCACCCTATTCACGACCCTGCAGTATATATCCGCTGGCAGAAATTCATCCCTACATTCCACAAGTATGCGGGTGAAACTTGCTTCGGTTTTCAGCTTATACCTGTGCCAGGAGTGCAGTATCATTCGTTGGCACATAATTTGCGCATCATCCGATTCATATCTGACAACTGCAAAGAGTTTTCATTACTGCAAGGCAAATATGAGTCCGGCAACGAAAAAAGTGCAATTGAATTGCTACTCGGCGACAAACTTCTTATAGATTACGTAAAAGGAGAGCAAGAGTGGGAAAAGATAAAGGAGCATATGAAAGTCGAAGAACAGAAATGGATAAGGAAGGCCAAGAAATTCCTTCTATACGACGAACAGATGTACAGATGTAAATAGGATGAATTCAAAACATAATTAAGATTTAAATGGCAAATCCGGTTTTAAGTGAAAAAGTTTTCAGAAACACTGTAACAGCAGAAAATACAGGTGTTATGACAGTTCAAGGGACTGCTCTCAAATCCCTTATTTTGATTTTCATGGTTTTTGCAGGTGCAATGTACACATGGAAAGTTGCATATGAGGCAATCAATCCTGCATCTGTTCAGCCATGGCTTCTTGGAGGTGCAATTGGAGGTTTCGTTTTGGCGATGATAATCAGTTTTAAGCCGATATGGGCTCAATATCTGGCTCCGATCTATGCTGTCCTTGAAGGGTTATTTCTTGGAGGCATTTCTGCTATTTTCAGTCAGGCATTTGCAAAGAGTGCTCCAGGCATTGTAATGAATGCCACACTGCTTACAATGCTCACCGCAATAGTTATGCTTCTTATTTACAGGACAAGGATAATCAAGGTTGACGGCAAATTTGCAAGGATAATGATGATTGCAATTGGTACTATCGCTCTTTATTACATCTCTACAATGATTCTCTCACTCTTTGGAGTTAACCTGACGATGCTGCACAACAGCAGTCCGTTAAGCATTGGAATAAGCCTGGTAATTGTTGGTGTTGCTGCTTTCAGTCTATTGATGGATTTTGACTTCATAGAAAAGGCTTCTGCCCAGGGTGCTCCTAAATTCATGGAGTGGTACGGTGCCTTTGGATTAATGGTTACTTTAATATGGCTATACCTGGAAATATTGAAGTTGTTGGCTAAATTTGCAGGTAACAGAAATTAATTTTGGTTGTAAGTATTTATTTAGTACTTTTGCATCCCCATAATAATAAAAAAATTATTGAAATGAAGAAAGGAATACATCCCGAAACCTACCGTCTTGTAGCTTTCAAGGATATGTCTAACGATCACGTGTTCATTACACGTTCTTGCGTGAACACAAGAGAGACAATTGTACACGAAGGAGTTGAATACCCTGTTGTAAAGGTCGAAATCTCAAATACATCTCACCCGTTCTATACCGGAAAGATGAAACTTGTAGACACAGCCGGTCGCGTGGACAAATACCTCAACAGATACAAAAAGGTTCAGAAATAATCTTTTTGAAATACACACTACAAAAAAAGAGATCCTTTCGGGTCTCTTTTTTGTTTGTCAAAGCTTTTATACCATATTACTTCAGCTTGAAAACTACAGGCATTACGAAATAAACAGGTACAACTTTACCGGCTTGAGTTCCGGGAGTCCACTTTGGCATCATGGATATCACTCTTATTGCCTCTTCACCCATAGACTTTGATGGAGATTTCAAAAGTTCAATATTCTTCACCGAGCCGTCTTCTGCAACAATGAACCTTACCACCGCCTTACCTTGTATTTGATTCTCCATATCATCAGGTGGATACTTTATATTTTTGCAGATAAAATCCATCAATGCCTTTTCTCCTCCCGGAAACTCAGGCATATTCTCTACAACTGTATAAGCTTCAATCTTATTATCTTTTACTATCTTGGGAGATATAAACTTGACAGAACTTTTCATTTTTGGTGATTCAGGAACAGTTGGTGTTGACGGAGGTGTAGCCTCCTTAACTGCTTCAGGAGCCTGTGGTGTCGGAGTGCTTTGTTCTGCAACCTGTTGTTTGTCTGGTTCCTTCTGGCTACTGTTGTTCTTGCATGAGACAACAAAGAAGAGGGCTGAGGTCACCAGGACAACCGAAACTATGGTTATGAGCCGGTTCCTCTTTTCATTTAGATTTTCCATTTTTTTCAATCTTTTTATTGTTAATGAGTTATTAAGCCTATTAGCTACAAATGGTGTAAGACCAAACTGCGAACAAAGCATCAGTCTGCGATAATAATTGATAGAAAAGCCGCACTTCAATACATCTTTATCTGCCTGATATTCATGAATTGAGATTAAATCCCCCTTTAACATGTATATGAATGGATTAAACCATTGAATTGAGGTAACCAGAGAGATGAATAGAACATCTATTGAGTGATGCCTCTCTGCATGAGCATTTTCGTGAGAAATTATGCATTCAGCTTCTTCCGGTTCTGTATCATTACGGATAAAGATATGGTTGAAGAAAGAGAAAGGTGTATTCACCATGTTGCTCATGATGATTGTTGTACCTTCCCTTCTGGTCTTCTGCCCCATTTTTGAGATATAAAAGACTTTTCCAAGCTGAAAAACAAACATTATGACAAATAGGCATAGTATGGCAAAATATAGAATATATAAAATATCTCCATTCATGGTAAAAGTCTTGGCAGACTCTGAAGTGAGAGTACCTGCTCCCCTATTTCCTATAATGACAATCTCCGGAAGATTGACCAAAAAGATTCCACCGACAGTTGAAGGTATTGAGATAAGTGGAAAAATAGCCGTAAACAGTGATGAGATAAGTAGATAAACTCTTTGGAAGTTATAACTGGTCTTCCCTGACACAATCAGGGAAAAAAGAACATAGAACAGTGCTCCGCAAAAGAGAGACTCGGTGATATATGAAAATATTGAATCCATAATATCTGTTTTTTTTATTATTTGCTGTTAATATCCGATTTTCCTCTTTCGATTATCTTCATAATCTCATCGGCCTCCTCAAGAGAGATTCCCTCTTTTTTTGAGAAAAAAGATACCAGATTCGGAAGAGAATTTGAAAAAAAGGACTGAAGTACATTCCCCATATAACTGTTCAGGTAGAGCTCCCTTTCGATAGCCGGGTAATATTCATGACTCTTTCCATAACTATTGTGTGAAACAAAACCCTTTTTCTCCAGGATTCTTACAATTGTTGAAACTGTATTATAGGCTGGCTTTGGATCAGGAAGGTCATCTATTATATCATTTACGAATGCCTTCTCCTTACTCCAGAGTAATTGCATAATCTGTAGTTCTGCCTTTGTCAGTTCTCGAATCATCTGTTTTTTAGCCATCTTTCTAATATTTTAAAATTCTTATCAAATGTATAACTATTTTTTTAGTTATACAACTATTTTTTTAGTTTATTCAAATTAAGTTGTTTTTCTGTTGTCATGATTATTATGTAATTTTGAAAAAATATGAATAGCTAAACATGATTCAAGAGGATATCGGGAATAAGCTTAAAGATTTGTCAGAAGAGTATAACAACCCCAAATATTTTTCAAAAGATCCAATAATTTTCCCAAAACATTTTGCAGAAAAGATGAGTTCCGGCGCGGCAACTCTCCAGGATGTCGAGATTTCAGGAATACTGGCAGCTCATCTCGCGTGGGGCAGAAGGGAGATGATTGTACGTGACTGCACAAGAGTGTTGGACGAAATGGGATGGCAGCCATACAGTTATATACAGAATGGAAAATATAAGGATGACAACACGAGTCTCCACAGAACAGTAAAATGGAGTGAGTTTGCTCTTATATGCAGAAATCTACGTCAGTTCTACTCCAAAGAGAGCTCTTTAGAAATGCTTGCCCCATCGGATATGCGAAAAGAGATTTTTGGTCAGAAAGATAATCCCAAGGCTGCAAACAAGAAAATTCACATGTTCCGCAGATGGATGGTTAGGGATGACAACATAGTAGACCTTGGAATCTGGAAAAAGATCAAACCTTCCGAACTGATAATTCCATTGGATGTACACGTACACAGGACAGCTCTTACAATTGGAATCACCGTCAGGAAATCTGCAGACATAACTACCGCATTGGAAATTACAGACTTTTTAAAAAAACTGTTTCCAGAAGATCCTTGCAAGGGAGATTTCGCACTCTTTGCTTATGCCGCTTCAATTAATCGGAAAATTGACTAAATTTGACTAATTACAAAAGAATGGGGAACCTATATATCATAGCCGGGTGCAACGGGGCAGGAAAGACAACTGCATCATACACAATACTCCCAGAGATGTTGAAGTGCAAGGAGTTTGTGAATGCTGATGAAATCGCCCGAGGAATATCACCATTCAAACCTGACAGTGTCTCTATTCAGGCAGGGAAGATTATGATTGAGAGGATAAAGAACCTTATTTCCAGCGGCACAGATTTTGCACTTGAAACAACGTTGGCGACCCGGACACATGCAAACGTTATTAAATTTGCTCAGGAAAACGGCTATAAAGTGACTCTTGTATTTTTTTGGCTAAGCTTGCCAAGCCTTGCTGTTGAGAGAGTTAAGATGCGTGTAGAATCGGGAGGTCACAATATTGAAGAAAAAACTATAAGAAGAAGATACGATATTGGAATAAAACACTTATTTTCGTTATATATTCCTTTGTGCGAATACTGGATGATCATAAACAACTCGACATTGCCTCCAGAGCTTATCGCAGAAGGGGTTAAGAACCAGGAACCAAAAATATACAATAAACCAACCTACAATAAAATAGTTAATTATGAGCGAATTAGAGACTAGAGAACTTAGAGATAGTATTCTCAATGGTTTGAACATCTCCTTCCAACGTCTTATACAAGAAAAAAAGAAGAATAATTCAGAGCTTGTTTTCTCCAGCAAAGGAAAAGTTGTCAAGGTTAAAGCCACTGAATTGTAATTTTTTAACGGCTCAGAAATAAATAATCAGATGCTGCTAAGAATTGTTAGTATACTACTGTTGAATGTTTTCTGCAGTAGTTTTTTATTTTCACAGGTCCGGTTCTCTTCCGACTTCGAGTCCGGAAGTCTGGGCAATGTAAAACGAATCGACTCAAGCTGGATTTCAATCTCACCAAGGGACTCCATTATGGCTCTTTCATATGATATTTACTCACGGTTCGATCCTAAAAATCCGGTTGATACCACACTTGAACCCAGTGCTCGCTGGTATTTCTTCAGAATTGAGGGAACAAAGGGAAAGATGATACTCCTCAACATTCACAATTCTGAGGCAATAAGGCCATTTTATTCATATGATGGCCTAAATTTCAAGAGGTTTGATGAGGGCGAGAACTATTCCAAAAATAGACTATGTAAAATATTCAACAGAGATACAGTTTATATATGTCACTTCATACCCTACACATATTCACACCTTTCTGAGAAGATAGATCAATGGAAGAAGAGCTCTTTTGTCAAGGATGAGGAGATTGGGAAAAGCCATCTGAATGTTCCTATTCATATGCTGACAATAACTGACGGCACAATCCCAGACGACAATAAAAAGCGTATATGGATACATGGACGGGCACATCCAAGTGAACAACCCGGAAGCTGGCATCTGGAATCAATGATAGACCAGTTGACATCGGGTAGCATTTACGCAAAATCTCTTCTCAAACAGGCAGTTTTCTACATTGTGCCAATTATCAATCCTGATGGGGTGATCGAAGGATGCTCCCGCTCTACATCAACCGGTGTTAACGTTGAGATTAACTGGAACAGGGAAGACTCTCTTACAACTCCAGAGGTAAAGGTTCTCAAGCAGAGACTCACTATCCTCACATCAAATAAACCGTTGGACATGTTTCTTAATATGCACTCTCAGATCGCGAACTCGGTAACTTACTGGGTTCACACACCTGAGTCGACATCTGAGCTGACCTTCAAGAACCTGATGCTTCTGTGCAACCTAACCATAAACGACAACCCCTACTTCACTTCAAGGGATCTCAGCTTTTCCGGTGTTGCTCCAAGGTATGCAGAGGGATGGATGTGGGACAGATTCGGCGACAGAACCATAGCTATGACATTTGAGACTCCTTACACATATTATAATGAGAATAAGAACGGAGAGTGGGTATCAATTGCCAATCTGTCAAGAATGGGTATGAATTCTCTTTATGCCATAAGCGATTATCTGAATATAAGTACTCCAGACCGTATTCTTGTCTCTCCTAAAATCAGGAACAGAAGAGCATGGGAGAAATATTCCGGCAATAAAGAGCTGTTTTTTGGCGATAATTACTTTAAAACCGAATCAGGGAGGGCAAGTATCAAGTTAACAGTTCCATCTCTTGAAAAGGGCAATTATAGGATCTACAATTGGATTGTCGGACCGGTTGGCAAGGTTAGCCCGGATGGCACTAACTGTTGGAAGGAGGTTGGGTACTTGTATCAGAAACGGAGTGGCAAGGCGGTATGGCGTGCCAAATCCAGTCAGATTGGCGGTGTTTCTGATCTTATTCTTATTAAAAAGTAGTTTTGGTGTTTGCCACTTCGGCAATTTTTCATACTTTTGTATCGTATCGCGGAAATAGCTCAGTTGGTAGAGCATCAGCTTCCCAAGCTGAGGGTCGCGAGTTCGAATCTCGTTTTCCGCTCCAAATTCAAGCAGTCATCATTCGGTGGCTGCTTTTTTATAACCGTAAATACCCGATTGGGTTCAAGGTGCTAAAAAAGAGAAGTGCGGTTTTCGGATATCTGCACCGGGATTACCCACTTAGCGTTCATTCCGCTAAAAAACAAATGCGCCCTTTTGATTATGCTGGTATAGATTTGGAGACAGGTCGCCGGTTGTTTTTTTACGCTACTTTCACTGAGTGGGTGCCCAATCCCTCCATGCAAGTATCCTTCAAACTCGCACTTCTTTTTGGCACCTTGACTGGGTTACTAGATGGGTTAAAATACTCATTTGCAATGCCACTGCGGCTGTTACACAAACAATTATTGATGCAAAAACCACAGGCATAACCAAAAGACGCATATGAAACAAATGAGAATAATCTGTTGAACCTGCTATACTTAAAGGCATCAGTTTACAGGAATCGAGAAGCTGAATTTGCTGCCCTTGCCGGGGTCACTTTCCACCCATATTTTGCCGTCATGCTTCTCTACGAATTCTTTGCAGAGCAGAAGACCCAGGCCTGTTCCAGTTTCGTTCTGAGTACCTTTTGTTGTGCAGCTTTCATCAATTCTGAAAAGCTTTGGTATGACATCAGCAGGTATCCCGACCCCAGTATCCGAGACTGAAACTTCAAGCACTTTTTTCTCCAGAACTGAAGAGATTATAACCGATCCACCATTATTGGTGAACTTAACCGCATTTGAGATAAGATTCCTCAATATCGTACTTACCATGGCTCTATCTGCAACTACAATGAGAGTTCTTGGCAGGTTCTTGGTAATTGATATAGATTTTTGTCTGGCAGCTTGATTACTGAGGTCTATCGCCTCATTTATGAGTACCACCATATCAATGAAGTCTGGATTAAAGCACATACGTCCTGTCTGAGACCTTGACCACTCAAGGAGGTTTGTAAGCAGGTTCATGGCTCTCTGAGACGAGTCCCTGATTGCATTGACACATTCATCAAGAGCTTCGTATTCTTTATTCCTGATTTGCTCCGAGAGAAGATTGCTGATACCTGTTATTGCATTGAACGGGTTCTTTAGGTCATGAGCGATTATTGAGAAAAATTTATCCTTTGTTGCATTTAGGTCTCTCAAGCGCGCCTCGCTTTCCGCCAAAGCTTTTTGCTCATTCTTTCTGGCTGTGACATCATTGATTGTAGAAATGATGCATTGTTCATTGCCAAGAGATATTATTTCGGAAGATAGCAGACCGATGATAGTATTGCCATACCTATCGGAAAAGAGATGCTCATTTTCGGTTATATGTCCGGATTTAGCCAGCTCCTTAACAATCTGATCTCGGTCTTCTGCCTGTTGCCATAGATGAATGTCAATAGTGGTTTTTTCAATCACTTCATATGACTCATATCCGGTCATTTTCAAAAAACCCTTATTAGCTTCAATTATACGGCCATCCTCTACTCTAGTAATAAGATTTGGGTAAGGAAAAGAGTGGAAGGCTTTCGAAAATTTATCCTCTTGAGTGGCAATTCCTAACACCAGCCTTTTGTTAAACATTAGTATAAGACTGTATGTCAACAATATCAAAAGCGTCTGGTAAAAGATTACCATAAGAACGTCAAAATCTCCTGATTTAAAAAAATCTGCCGGCCGGCTGCCATAAACAATCACGTCTGCTGCTCTAAAAAGATTGACCAGACAGAGTAACGCAAAAACCAAACCCACCTCTCTTGACAACTTTCGCACCTCTTTTGATGCACGATGAAATACAAGCCAAGTGCTCTGAAAACTTAATATTGATACTGCAAGTGACAGGTTAAGGGTACGGGCTCCAAGGTTTGGCTCAAAAAAAGTGTACCATGTATGAATAATGGCAAATAAAGCTACAATTACATAGTTATGTATCTGAGGCCCTTTTTTTCCTGTAAATCTCTCAAGGCCAATAAAACAGAGAAGAGTGCTTATAACGGCAACGGTATTTGAAAAATCTATGGATATCCAATCAGGTATTTTGTGGCGAAGAGCTATCGCCAATAGGGTTACAATCTGCAGACAATATGCAGCAACCCAAAAAGCAGTTCCTTTATACCTCGATCTATTTTGGACAAAAAGCTGAACTATCACCAGTGTGTTGACAATATTGGTGATAACAAAACCGCACATCACTGTGCGCATGTCCAGTGAGATCATATTAACATAATGTTAGACCTTTCTGTTCTCTTCTATAAATTGAGCAAGTGTTCTTACTGATTTGAAAACTTCTTTATGTGCCTTGGGATCTTCCATGCGGATTCCATACTCTCTCTCAAGCAAGATTACCAGTTCCAGGGCATCAATCGAATCCAGCCCCAATCCGTCAACGAACAGAGGTGCATCGGTGTCTATATCATCGGGAGTTATATCTTCCAGATTAAGAGCATCAATAATCTGCTGTTTGAGTTTAAGAATTAGTTCGTCCATAGTTTCTTTAATTATGTTCTAAAGTTATAAATTTAATCTGTGTCTTCTATTATATAATACCGCAAAATAAAAACAAATTACTCCAAATAATGATAGAGCAAAACATTCGGGCAATACGGCCTTTAGCCCTTCGTTCCTCAGGAAGAGACCATAGAATCCCGAAAGTCCCCAGTTCATGGGAGATAGTTTGCTTATTGTCTGCATTGTCTCCGACATCAGGAACATTGGAACCCATATACCGCCGACTGCAGCCATTATCACAACCGAAATAGATCCAAAGACAGCTGATTGTTGGTTAGTAACAGCCACATTGCCTATGGCAATTCCAAATCCTATTGCAGCAATTGCAGCTGAAAGAGCCAATGCAAAAAGGGCGATAAACGAACTTCCAAGTTTCAGGGACTCAAGCCCAAACAGAGGTAGAATGTACACTCCAATAAAGAGCATTACAGTAAACTGCAATAAAGCCACAATTATATAAACTATAGCTTTGCTCAGAAGATATTCAGAATAAGAGCAAGGCATGGTCAGAAGCCTTGTAAAGCTCCCCTCCTCTCTCTCTTGTATAATACTTCCTGAAAGGGATATGACAATGAAAAATATGGCAAAAAGCGTCCATGCAGGTACATTGTGCTGAACTGAGTTCGGTACTATCTTGTTCCCTTCCAGCTTGGCAAATTTGGATTTTATAGATACCTGATCACCAGAGAATTGATTTGTAGAAACTGGAATCGGGCTAAGTTTGTTAACCTCTGTTGTTATCTCTCTCAGTATATACTCAAATTGCACTTTCTGCGCCTTTTCCTTTAGCGTACTCATTATTACTGTATGGAATGAGGCCCTTGCAGTTGGATCTATGAAAATTGAGAGGTCCACACTATCCTGTGCAGGGAGAGTTTCAATCCCGTTAAAAGCGCAGACAACATACTTCTGCACATTGGATTTGATCTTTTCAGTTGCATCTGACGGGAGATATATTCCAAGCAGAAAATTGCTTGATGCAACTGCCTTTTCTACCTCTTCACGAGAGGGTGAATGGCCATCAATTTCTCTTGTTATATCGAATATTCCTGATCCTGATATCTCTTTATCTATTGCTGCGCCCAACTCCCCTTTATCTTTATTTACAAGCAGAAGGGAGACATGGACATCATTTACGACATTAAGGGTACTCTCCTGGAGGGTAGACATCAGTATAACCAAGAGTACAGGCATAAGGAACATGAGGAGCAAGCCTGCAATGTCTCTGACTAGTAAGAGAAGGTCCTTATACAACAAATATCTGAATTTACTCATGGCAGTCCCTCATCTGTTTTCCTGTTAGCAAAAGGTATAATGATTCCAGATTATCACATTCTCCACATCTAACCAAGTCCTGCGGCACTCCTTGGCTTATGACCTTCCCGCCATCCATAAAGGCAACCGTGTCACATATCTGCTCAGCCTCTTCCAGATAGTGAGAGATAAACAGTACTGTGGTACCCTTGCTGTTGATCTCCTTTAGCTTTTCGAGTATCAGCTTCCTGGACTGCGCATCCACGCCAACAGTAGGTTCGTCCAATATCAATATTCTGGGTTCGTGAAGCATTCCCGCAATAAGATTTATCCTTCGCTTCATTCCTCCTGAAAAACGTGAGATTATAGTCCTTCTGTTGTCAGAGAGGTCAAAAAGGACAAGCAATTCATCAATTTTTTTCTCCAATGCTGATGGCTTGAGTCCATAAATTCCGCCGATTATCCGTAGATTTTCCTGGGCGGTAAGGGTCGGGAAAAGTGCAACATCCTGAGGGACAAAGCCAATATAAGGTTTAATCTTATATAATTCTGTTTTGACTGAGAATCCATTCACGTGGATAGAACCACTGTCAAATTTTCTCAACCCGCAAATTGCACTTATTGTTGTGGTCTTGCCTGCACCATTTGGCGCAAGAAGCCCAAAAAGTGAGCCGTAAGGTATCTTGAGTGACAGACCGTTTAATGTTGGATTTTTCTTTCCTTTATAGGTCTTAGTCAGATTCTCTATGTCTATTGCATAATTACTTTGCATTTCTTATAACTTTTTCCAGATTTCTGAAAAGGGCCTCTTCCCTGTCTGCAATAACCAACAATTTATCTGCAAGTTGGTCGTATGAATTCACCTCACCCTCCCTTTTTTTGAAAAATCTGGCTGCATTGTATGAAAAATCACGCCAAAGATCTCCGATTGATGTTAATTCTGTAGAGAGTTTGTCTAACTCTGGTTCATTAAGAAACGCCGAAGCCTCCTGTAAGAAAGCGGCATACATAAACCTGAATCCGGCTCCTCCTGTTCCTATCTCCTCCAGCATTCTTATAACCTGAGCAAGGTTTAGTGCAGCCTTCTTCTCTCCGAAATACGAAACCCATTTTCTCATTCTTTTTGAAAGAAATCTTACGCCATTGACCCCGAACATCGGTATGGGTATCCTCAGCATCCTGTCACAATTCTTAAGGATTGCTTTTTTTATCATTGTGGCATTGAGCGGTTTGATCTCACTTGCATCCTCTATATAGTACATTCTGCCCTTTGGAGGGTATGTACCCTGCGCAAACCTCACAAGTTTGAGCTCTTCAAAGCTCAGCCTGCATTTGTCAACCACAACCGGATCTGATACAATATATTCGTTTTTATCTCTTCCTATCACACATATATTGTGTGCATTGAAATGAAACCTGTATTCTTTTGGGAAATATGGCAAATGGTACACTCCCACCAGGACTCCAACCGGAATTCCCCTCATAAGTATCTCATCCAGTTTGCTCATTGCCTTCTCCTTATTCCTGAATTTGAACCTTTTCATTTTAATTCCCAGCAAGCCGACAACCCGTGCGAAAATATCTCCGGGAAGAGGCCTGAATGATGTCACAGCCATGCCGTGCATCTTAATGAAAGGCATATGTGAAAAGAATAGACCAGAGCCTAGTCCGAAAATCATCGCCTCACTCATCTCCACCCCATAGAACCGTAAGAGATTGCTAACCACACCATTCTCACAATGCCCAGCGGGCTTGTGAACAAAATCCAATTCCATAATCAATCTACTGAAATGAGTTGTTCTACACTAATTTTCAAAGCATCGGCCAGTTTTGTCAGATCTTCATAACTCAATTTGGCAAAATGGTAAGGCTTGCAAAATTTCTTTATCTCTCTTTTTGTAAACCCTGAATAATCTGACAATATCGAAGGAGTCATCAAATGTGTACTTAAATGATAAGCAAGAGGACTTACATTACCTGAGAGCACATCTGCTTTTATGTTTTCGGTCTCTTCATTTATTGCATCCCAAGCAAAGTTAATGGCATCATTCTTTGGTTCCCATCCAACACTTACCACTTGAGTATATTTGCCATTTTCGTCTACCGCATAACAGACATCCCTTACCCCGGAAGATTCCAGGATTTCACCGTCCTGAGGCACTTCTTTTATTTTCATGATCAGCAAACGGTTAATAGTGCATATGCATATGAGAAGCGGGCACTTTCAGGAACCATAATCAGAATGGTATCTCCTTTATTGAGCTCCTTTGTACGAACCAGCTCGTCAACCATCAAATAAACAGACGCTGCCGCCACATTGCCCACTCGAGGCAGGTTCAGGAACCATTTCTCATATGGGATGACAAAACCGGACTCTTCAAGGTTTTTCATTATGCGTTGTTTGAAATACATAGAAGAGAGATGGGGCAGAAACCAGGTAATATCTTCAGGTTTGATGTTATGTTTTTCCATTATCTCCATGAAGAACTTCCCTCCCATCTTGATAATGTTTTCACCCAACAGCTTTGTATCTTGTTTTACAGCAAACAGAGATCTGCCTGTCCATTCCTCTTCAGGAAAGTGTGTCCATCCCATAAGCTTACCACTCTCATCTTTCTCTGCTCCAGCATACATACAGGTTGGGAGAGTATTGGCATATGAAGTAAGTTCTATCCATTCTATTTTAAGCGATACTCCTTCAACGGCAGGTTTGTTGGAAAGCCTTACAGCACCAGCTCCGTCAGAAAGCATAAATCTCAGGAAATCCTTTTCAAATGCGATGATGGGATCATCCTTAAGCCTTTGCAGATTTTCGTATTCCTGTTTGAAATATGAGGCCTTCATCCATGCTGACAATCTTTCGGAAGCAAGACATACAGCATTCTGTTTATCTCCCAAAGCCACTGCCATATAGCCATACTTCAATGCATGCATTCCACTGCAGCAGGAGCCTGCAAAAGACACAACTTCAGCTTTGTTGCTTCCTCCAATCTCTCCGTGAATCTGCACTCCATGGGATGGCATTATCATCTCCTGCGAAGTCGTTCCTGCAGAAAGCAGCTCTATGCTGTCTGCATCAAAATCTTTGTCATACAGTTTTTCTATAGCCTTAACAGCCATGTCGTATGCCGTATGGGTGACATTTCTATCTTTGTCCAGAGCATAGTGTCTGGATATGATTCCGTTATTTCTTAGTATTAAATCTTTTGCTTTTGATGGCTTCCCTCCAATCATACCTATGTAATTCTCAATATCTTTATTCAAAACGGGGTCGTTTGGAAGGAAAGTGGAAGTTTTTGTAATATAGACAGGGTACATGCTCAAGTTTTTGGTTATTGATGTAAATATACATATTTTTTCTTTGCCTTTATCAGGGAGGATCTTCTGAAAGGATAGGTCAGGTCGAAGACTATGGAGCCAAACGGTGAGATTACAAATATCACTGTCATAAGGTAGTATTTAAACAATTTTAATCTGAAGGTTCTCTGGGGAGAGAGATAAGGACCCTTTTTCAACACCCATTTGGACCAAAAACCAAACATCTTGTGCCCAGCCCTTTCTATCAGATATAGATTGTTGTGAAACACGACTCCTCCTTTATCTGCTATCCTGCTCTGAAGCGTATGGTAATTCTTGCTTTTTAGTGACTGGTAAATCTCAGGAGCCAATTCCTGCATTGAGTCTATATCTTTCTGAGAAACTCCCGCTTCCGGTAAATATTTGGATGCTCCTTTTTTGTTTTCTATGAGCCATCTGAATATAGTGAGGACACTTACAAGGTTGTTATGCCTGTCTTCCAATACAATATTGCCGACCCAACTGCATCCTGATTTGTCGAAATAACGTTTTATACAATCGTTGGAAGATATCCACATGTTTCTTGAACCAATCACCGTAATTACCTTCTTTCCCTTCAGATAATTCTGGGTTGCCTCCTCCTGGAGAAATGATGTAACAGGCAGTGATGGAGAGAGAAACCATGGTTGATATCCCAAAACGACTAAATCAGCGTCATTAATGTCAGAGAAGTCTGTTTGTTCAATTTTGCAAGGAATCTCTTGCCGACACTCTGGAAAAGCCTGATAGAAATTTTCGGTTGTCCACGGAAAACCAAACGGCACCAACGGTTTTATCTCTTTGTAAACTACGGTGCACTTTTTCTCTTCCAAAGGTTTAAGAAGGCTATTAAGAATATTGAAAAGCTGTTGAGTCTGAGTATAATAGAAAACAGCGATTTTGTGTGAATTTGTCATAATCTTCATTTTATATCATAAACAAGGATTGTTTCAAAGATTGGTTTACAATTATTTTTGAGAAATCATATGTTGTATAATCTTCAGATTTTTCATAGAGAATCAGTCTCTCAAGTGAATAGTCTTTCAGGTTCAGCCTAAGCTCTATGAGAGTATATGGATTATTCGCACTGTTTTTCAGTTGAGATATTTTTATAACATGCTCGTCTTTTTCCAACATATACTTTGCCTTGTAGCCTTTTGGAAGCTCATTGAACCTTCCACTTATGCAAGCATCCATTACAATTGCCAGTTCTGCAAGTTGCTTCTGGTCTGAAAGCTTGTAAGTGGTTTTCTTTTCCGATGCTATTATCTGAAGCTTCTGCGGGCTCATTATGATACTCATTTTTTTTGGCTGCAGGTAATCGAATCTTATCCTCCCCCTCTTCTGATAGTAGAATGTACCTTCTGAAACAATTTTATCATCAAGCAATTTTAAATATTTGGTCTGGGTGAAATGACTCGTTATAGATGATATTTCGCTGGACTGCATCGATAGTCTTGAAAAGAAAGCCTCATCGTTGTTAAGAGCAGCGATGTTCAGCAAACAGAATGCAGCCAAAGATATCAGGGAAAATATTTTCCTCATAGTAATTGATGTAAGGTATACGTGCAAAAGTAAATAAATTAGTTTCTCATATCTAAAAATTTGACAGCTTTCCTGTTTGCGGGAGGAAATATCGCTTTAGCTAACAGCTCGATAGGTTCAAAAGAAATTTCCGGGGCTACTCTTATCTTTGCGCGGAACATGTCCTTTATCATCTTTTCAAAGGACTCTGTCGGATTTTCCGCTCCTATCCTTATAATGATTCCATCTGTTCCCAGAGTGTTTGTATAGACCTGTATCTGATAATTTACAACCCCGTTTATATTGTCCAGCACGTCATATAAAGCACTTGGATAAAGTGTTGTCCCTTTGTATTTTATCATCTGTCCCTTCCTGCCCACTATTGGACTAAGTCTCAAACTGTTGCGGCCACATTTACAAGGTTCTTCAATTGCACGGCATAGGTCGCCAGTTTTAAATCTAAGAAGAGGCATCCCCTCCACTCCCAATGTGGTTATCACAAGTTCTCCTATCTCACCCGGCAATACCGTGTTGTCATGCTCATCCAGCAACTCTACTATTATAAGGTCCGGCTGATGATGACCGCCACAAAGGTACTCACATTCAGTGAATGAACTCTGCATTTCTGTGGAAGCATAAGTAGAATGAAGAGCTAGGTCAGGCCATTTCTGAAGGATCTTGGTAGTCAATGTACTTGGTGAAAGATCCAGGTTTCTCAATGGTTCACCAATGCAAACCGCCCTTTTTAGAGAGGTATTTATGTAATCTATTCCCTGATTTTCTGCAAATTCAGCCAATTTAATGAGAAAAGACGGGACAACTATGCATGTACTTGGGTGTTCTTTCAATATGGAATTCCATTGAAGCTCAGGAATGCCATTCCCCACCCTTATTGTTCCGGCTCCCATCTTCCTTGCTCCAAGAAAATAGGCCATTCCTGCCATAAACCTTCTGTCTATGGTTGTCATCAGTTGGATTACATCATCAGAGGTACATCCTGCTGTTGAAAAAGAGACAGCTTCGTTGTATGCAAGGCGGTCCATATCATTGTCTGTAAGCATGAATGTGACCGGATCACCAAGTGTTCCGGATGTAGTTACATAATCTATCACCTTGTTTTTGGGAACACAAAGGAAATCCATGTTAAAATTCTGAAGGTCGGTTTTACAAGTTGTCGGTAGAAATTTCAGATCCTCCAATCTCTTTACATTGCTGATATCTATCTTATGCTCTTCAAACATTCTTTTGTAAAATGCAGAGTTGCTCTTAAGGTATGAAAGATCTTCCCGGAGAGCAATCTCCTGGAAAGCTTTTATCTCTTCCTTGCTTTTAAACTGAATCTGTGGATCCCTCTTCATCGCTTTTTCAATTTATTAATTTTACCATATATATCTTTTTTCACCCCATTGGAAGGGAGTTCTCTTTTGAGTGACTCTTGATACATCTCAATAGCTGTGCCCTTATCACCTGAAGAGAGATAATAATTCCCAATAAGCTCATAGCTGTAATAATAGTCAGGATTGCATTCCACTAGTTCCCTAAGTTTATACTCAGGGACTCTCTTTTTATTTTTTACTGCATCAGCTATTACACCTGCCAAGAGTTTAAATTTAACCACATTTTTGTAAACACCATTCAACATGATGCTGTCCCTTGGTATTTTCAATGATACTATGTCGGAACTAGAATTAAAATTCCTCTTTTTGAAGACGGAATCCAAATTATAAGCCACCATCTCTCCTAACTGCCATGGATCTGTGCTAACCCACATCATACGCTTCTTTGGTTCAAAAATCACAGAATGATGCGCAATAAACTGATTGATGGATTTTTCATTGGTGAGCCCGATAGACCTACCCCCACTTCCATAAGGATCTCTTAAAATCTCCGCAGCTTTTAGCGGAGTAATCTTCCCCTTCTCTCTTATCAACTCACTGAGGCGATTGAACCTGTACAGGCTGTGACTCCCTTCGATGCTCTTTACGGCATCATCGTTATCCTTGTTATTCAGAAACTCTTTGGACTGAAAATGATTTGTAGAGATCAAAACCTCTCCATTCACCTTATAAAGGATTGTGTTTTCTGGGCTTTTCTCAATTATTGCAGCAATACCATCGTTGGCCGAACCTATCAGCAGAGATTCGGAGACAAAGGCATCCATACTCCTGGCTATCTGGTAAGCCTCTTGTATATTTGATGAATACTGGAGAATCTTTCTGGCGATTATGGATATCGGCGTTTTAGATGAGGTGGGAGGTGCAGATTTTGCGGCATTCATTGTCACTGTCAAACCGGTTTCATTCATTCCGGAAAGAACACCAACCATTCCGGCCCAACCTATGGATGCAAACTTATAACCTTTGTCAGGATAAAAAAACGTTACAATTTTATTCTTTGCAAAATCCTCTCCTACATAGAAATCGAAGTTTCTTCCAATTATAAGGGAGCTGTCTTGGGAAGCCCCTCCCCATACTCCGAATGAAGAGCATCCTACAAGCATATACTCCTGCATCGCATGCCCAAGATCATGAGCAGCGTGATAGTTCAACTGCCTGTCGTATGCGTTGCCTATGAAATCATATTCATGGCTGCATGCAAACGAACTTGCATATATCTCATCTCTGTACTCTTCAGGAATATTCTTGGCAATATTCCTGTTATATATTATAGTAATATACTTCAAGAAAGTAAGGTAATTATCTGATGGCACCAACCTTCTTATTTGAGTCACAAATGCCTTCTCCTGCTCATACATAAGATCTTTGCACAACTGTCCGAAAGCCATCCCCCTTTCAGCTGCATCTCCCTTAAGATGCAGCTCCCATAATCCAGGCCTGTTAAGTCTCAGGACTGAAGAGTCATACTGTGAATATCCATCAGCAACGATAACCTGTGGAACAGGCTCAGGAATACGTATATCCGGAACGCTTCTGTCTGCCGAATGATATAGATAGACCCCGTAAAGAATCATAGCAACGAGCAATGAAACAACGGTAAGAAATGAGTATTTCAGTATTTTGAGAATAATCCTTATCATGAGTTTGCAATTTTTTTTGCCAGATATCCGGCTCCTACAATTTCCGAACATGTAAGCATGGAAGTTATTGTAACCCCCAGAACACCATGAACATTTAAATTTTGGCCTGTAAGAAGCAGCCCGGGTATCTTTGTCTTTGGGGAGATTAATGTGGAATATGGTTCAAGACAACTCTTTTTTATTCCATAAGCACTCCCGTCAGGAACACCTGTAATATCCCGGAATGTCAATGGGGTTGCTGTATATTTATATTCAACATTTTCTTTAATGTTTGGGAAACACTCAGACACAAAGTCAAGCAGTTCTTCTGCTTTTCGCTCCTTGAATTCCGAATAATCCTTCCCTCTACGGCCACTTGAGGTCTCCATCCATCTATCCAGCTCTGATATCTCCATAGGTGTGACGACAGTGACAACTTCAGCAAAATCATTGTTTTTGACAGGAGCCTGCATTGAGATAAGCGCATAATTTATTTTGCCTGAAGAACTATCTTCAGTACTCTTTCTTATATAGTGGTTCTCCTTCAAATATTTGAACCTGGAAGGCTTCATTATCATATACATGCAAAAGAGTCCATAAGTGTTTTTATTTGACCCGAGCCTTGAATGATATGCCTGTTTTATAAGATTGTTGGCATCTAAAAGTTTTACCGTACTTAAAGGAGAGATGTTTGATATTACGTATCTGGACTCTATCATGCTGCCATCACAGGTGATAACCCCTTTAAGAGTGCCATTCTCGACAACAATCCTATTAACCTCTGTACCACCAATCACAGTTCCTCCATTGTTCCTTATTTCCTGTGAAAGTAAATCGGAAACTTGATGGGCTCCTCCTACAAAGCGGTATGCACCAAGGATATTGGAACAATTTGTAATTGCATGCAGGTAAAATGGGGTAACTTTTGTGTCTCCTGCATAAAGCATTGAGGTTCCCCATAGGGCTTCCTGTAGTTTTTTATCTGAAGTAAGGGATTCAATTTCAACTTTGGCGGATGTTGTAAAGTAATCCATTCCGTCCTGCGAAAAGAGGCCATTACGGAGTACATCAGTTGAAGAGAGATCTCCCACCTGCTTAAGTAAAGCGGCATATTTCCGGATTGCGGGCAGCTCTTTAGGAAATTGTATGGCAAGAGACTCTACAAAATGATCAATACCCATTGCATAGCTGAAATGGTCTCCATCTAAATGAATGTGATCAAACCCATCTTCATTCAGTCTCTGGACTTTCAGGGATTTCATTATGCCAAAATAGGAGAAATAGTGCCTTAGTATCTGATTTTCATCCATGCTTCCCACATAATGGATAGAACTGTCAATAAGATGGCCATTGCGGACAAATGATTGGAATAGCCCTCCTGTTTGACGGTTTTTTTCAATCACACAAACATTAAGACCCTCTTTGGAAAGAATCTGGGCACACTCCAGACCGCCAAGACCTGCACCAATTATAGTTACATCGAACTTGCTCATTATTCAATCCTTTTAAATATATATATCGTATTTGATGTGATTCTGTCGTTTCTCTCAACCTGCAATGAACAGCCCATTTTTGCAGCCCATTTTTCGAATTGGTCTCTGTTTGTAAAACATGGCGACTGAGAAGCTTTATTGAAACCAATCAGTTTGATGGAAAACCATTCCGAAAGCCTGGTAACCCTATGATCTTCTTTATTGTTGCTGTCACCATCCCTGACAATCACCATTCCTCCTTCATTCATCTGCGAAACACACTTTTCCAGCAATCTCTCCTGATCTGAAATCAACAGATAATGCAACATATCATTCAGAATAAAGATATCACTTTTTGCAATCTGGCAATCCAAGGCATTGGAATACAAAAATTTAATATTAGATCCTGCTGAATACCCATTCTGTGCAATTTCAATTTTTTCGCTGTCGTAATCTATCCCTAAAATTACTCTTTTATTGGATAAAAGTCCTAGCATAAAACACAAAGGTCCATATCCACATCCAATATCAGTAACAGACGCTTCCAATGGAACAAGATCATGAAAGACAGAATAGCTTTTCTCCATCTTCATCTTGATTCGCATGTACCACTCAAGCACAGGCCCTTTATAAATATAATTTGCCAGAACTGCATGATAGAAGAAAGAGTTGGCAGGAGTATCATACATATCTCTTATCTTACGATACTCCTCTCTCATATAGCGTTCTATCTGCTTACACTTTTCCTGATATGTAACCCCAAACGAATTATCACATGAAGAGATTCTTGGCAGAACAGAATATCCTATTACACCTTGCTTTACATAGAAAGGCTGCCTCTTGGATACAAGATTACCGTTTCCGTACAGAATAACAGGCAATATGTCAAGAGATAACTCCTGAGCAAGCAGGAAAGCCCCTTTATGAAACCTATGGATCTCCATGTCAGGAGACCTTGTCCCTTCCGGGAATATCAACACAGAATAACCTTCTGAAACTCTCTTCTTAACCTCGTCCAAGTGGTGTTCAACTCCCTCCTTGTAATAAAGGAAACCTGCATATCTTACAATGTGCCCGAAGATAGGAGATCTCCAAACCCATCGGTTTGTCATCATTATTATTTTGGGAGATAGTGAGAGAAGCATCAGTATATCTATAAAAGACTGATGGTTGGCAATTATCACAGCAGGCTTGTCAAACTTCTCTCCATTAGGGTTATTACGGAAGATTCTTACTGTCGGCGACAATCTGACAGGCAGAAAAACCACAGACTTAAGAATTTTATGAAACATCTCTTTTTTGGATTTTCCGGATATTGGAAGAATAACTGCAATGGAGATGTATGTCATGGCCAGGAAGCAACCTGTGACAAAAGCCGAAAACGTAAGAAGCATCAAAAGAATCCCGGAGATGGTGTAAGGCGGGAGTTTTTTTTCTACCGGCCTGGCAATAAAAAATCTGAAAAGTATAGGCTGTATTGTATAAGCGACTACCCATACTGCAACCATGCCAAGCACAGATATCAGGGAGATTGAACGAAGCGCCGGGTGCTTTGCAAAAATGAGTGCACCCATACCGATTATTACAGTAAAGGTGGAAAAGAAGATTGCGCTCTTATGCGAAGAGAGAAGCATCCTTTTTCGCGAAAACTCATTCTGCTGCCCATCCAGCACGAATATGCTGAAGTCATCTCCCAAACCGAAAATAAAGGTGGAGAGAAGAATATTGACAATATTGAAAGGAATATTGAACAGAGCCATCAACCCGAGGATTATGACCCAACTGACCATCATCGGAATAAAGGCTAGAATAGTAAGCTCAAGCCTGCCGTATGAGATTAGCAACGTTACAAAAACCAGTACAGAACATAGAGTGAGTATGAAATAGAAATCCTCCTTTATTGAATTAGCCCAGATACTTGCAAAATGTGCACGATCTATTACAACTACGTCTTTATCTTTTGACAGCTCCCCATATACATCCTGTTTATTGCTTTCATCCACAAAAAGCTGCGTGATAAGTATCCTGGATGAGTCGGATTTTTCCATCCACTCTTTCAGAAGAGATGGTATTTCAGTGGATCCGTTTTCGAAATCCGCCACTGAGAAATTTTTGTTCAGAATATTCTCAAAACCGGTAAATGCTCCATCCGAAAATCCGAGGCTTGCTGATCTGTCATTTATGGTTTTCAAGAGCTCTTCTCTCTTATGCAGAGTCCAGTACCCTTTCCACCTATCAAGTCTCTTTTTCTGTTCCTCTTTTGTTATCAGAAGGCTGCTTATAGAAGTACTCTCAATTTTTGCTCCATTGGATTTAAGCCTTTCTATGGTAGATTGACAATTTACGTATGTCCTTATTACAGAATCCATGTTTTTGCCGACAGAAAGAAGCAATACCCTGGATTCATTCGACTTGAATTTGTCATAAAAGGTTTTTTCTGCAATCTTAACGCACTCAGGCTCATAATTGAGCTTCATCATATCGCTTTGGAATGGCACCTTTGGAGAGAGGAAAAGGCCGGCAACAAAGAGTACCAGAATGACTGAAACCAGCCATTTATTCCTGTCAAACCTGTATGAACTGAATTTATCTATCCAGTCAATAATTTTGTTAGGCTTCTCTTCATGTTCTACCTTAAGCATGTGTGGCAGGAAAACAAGGGAGAATAGAGTGGTTCCTATTAATGTGAGAGCGGAAAACAGCCCGAAATCCTGTAACAACGATGACTGTGTATATAGAAGCCCAAGGAATGCACCTACAGTTGTAAAACTGCCAATTGTGAGAGGATATGCAAGCTCTTCAATAAGCTGTTCAATGCTCTTTACATGCTTCAGGTGGCTGATAATGTGGATAGAGTAGCTTAAGGCTATCCCCATTACTGTTGCTCCGGCTCCCACAGCTATTGCAGAGACGCCGCCTTTATCTAAAGATATGAAGGCCAGAGCAAAAAGAGCTCCAAACACAGCAGGAAGCAGCAGAAGCAAAATAGAGGAAAATTTCCTGAATGCCATATAAAGCAACAAAACAATCACTATCAGTGCAATAGTAAGAGTTATAAATGTATCGGCCTTTATCTGTCTGGCATTATATACTCCGACAGTAGGACCTCCCATATACATAACTTCAATTCCGGGATGGTTTTTCTCAAGATGCTCTTTTCCGGATTCAATGGCAGAGATAAGCTTATCGTTTTCAGTCGTTTTACTGCTTCCGTTCTTGGGAGTTATGATGTACAAAAGAGTAGTGTTGTCCTGTGAAAAAACATGGTCATCCAACATATTGTAGACCATACCGGACTGTAGCTGTTGAAGCGAAGAGAGAATCGGAGTGGCAAACCCAAGAGGATCCCTCCCAAAATAAGAGGAGATCGTATATCCTGCGGGAGAGAGCAGAGAAGCCATTCCCCTTGACAGAATTCCATCTATTGATTTCCCTGTTATAAGAGAATCAAATCTGGAATAGTCTTCAGAGGTGAGGAATATAGGTAGGTTATTATATATAAAGCTGACCATTTCATCCCTGTCTGAGGCATCGACCTTTAGGCGGCTCTCCTTGATATGAGAATTACCCACGCTGCCCATAAGCTCGCTCTCGAAAGATTCAGCAGCAGAGATCAATTGTCCAGAAGGGACAACATTTACACTATCCCTGCTTTTAAAAAGTATGACAATCTTATCCTTTATTTTTATTTTGGAAAAGAGTTCGGCACTCTCAGCAGTGGCACTGTTTTTTGGAAAGAATCTGGTAAAATCCTCCTCAAACTTAACCTGTAAAGCAGCATAGATAAGTATTACAGTAATCAGGGCAAGAATCCCATACATTACTCCTCTGCGCTTGGACAACAGATGATATATTGCTATGAAGAATCTGCTCATCTTGCCGGTTTTCTTATAATCAACAAAACCAGATAACTTATAATGGTCACAGCAAGACCACACACAATGGCAAAAATAATACTCCCAATGAGGTATTGCTTTAAGCTTTCCGCTATTGATCCAAGGGTAAGGTTTTCAGGAATAAGATCAATAGGAATATTCATTACATACGCCCCTGTTGCAAAGCTACCCCAAAGGATGAAAGGAATCATTGGGGGTATGCTGATATTTGAAGCTACAAGTACCAGCACCTTATTCAATTTGAGAAGATGTGCCGCAAACACTGCAGTAAGCATCTGATACCCCCAGAGAGGTACAATTCCGAAAAATATACCCATACCAAGGGAAGTGGCTATTTTAATATTACTCTCTTTGGAGTGGGTAATATTATCATGGACAAACCGTTTGATATTCTTCTTGTTGAACCATCTGAAAAATCGGAATGGCCAGTACCAAAGCAGTGCATATAAGACTAAAACGGTATTCAGCACACTTATCCTGAAAAAATCTATGGATGGACGAAAATGTGTTATTCTCTCGTTTTTAGGTGGATAGAAAACTGTTATTGGGATGTTTTTTACCGGTACACCTTTCCATGCCGCTTTAACCAGAACTTCAAGCTCAAATTCATATTTACCTGAGAACAATTTCAGTTCAGATATTGACTTTAGTGGGTACAGCCTATAGCCTGACTGAGTATCGGTCAGGGTGATACCTGTCTCGGCTTTGAACCAGAAATTGGAAAATTTATTGGCAAAAGTGCTGTTCCCGGACATATTCTCTGCCGTGAGGTTTCTTGAACCTACCCACAATGTTGCAGGTTCCTTTTGTGCAGCTTCTAAAAAAACAGGTATCTCCTCCGGAAAATGCTGACCATCGGAATCTATTGTGATTGCATAGTCGAAACCAGATTCAAAAGCCTTCCGCAACCCGGCTTTTAGAGCAGCCCCTTTCCCCCTGTTTTCGGAAAAAATTATGCACTTGATGTCAGGATAAGCATCCAGTATAAATTGAGTATTGTCGGTGGATCCATCGTTTACGACAATAATGTTTTCTGTGTGCTTTCCACACTTGTCAATCACCTCTTTGATAGTCCCACAATTATTGTAGGTAGGTATTATTATCGTGTAATTGATGTTACTTGACATAGTCCACCTCCATCAATGTTCCCTTTATTTTAAAAACAACCCGTTCTGAATTGATTATAGATGCGTTTACAACGTACTTGCAGTTCTCTTCCTTTGCTGAAACCTGAATATTCAGCAGATTATCGATGTCCGGAACAACCATACCCATAAACTTACACTGGGAAATCTCCATAAAATGAAGATCCTTCTTAAGAACAGAGCATAAACATTCCCTTAATATCTGAATAGTGCATACACCGGGCAACACAGGCCTTTCCGGAAAGTGCCCTCTAAACAGAAGATCCTCCGGATTTATTTCAACTGAAAATTCGTATTTTGTATCGTCCGATAAAGATACAGACAGTGTTTTATACAGGTTCGGCAATAGCATCTGGTAATTTTGTAAGAGTAATTTTTAGCTTCAAGTATGGATGTTCTATTTTGATCAACTCCGGCCAGGCTCCCTTGTATCCGGTAAAAGACATGACTGTCTTTGTAATGCTCCCACTCCTTTCAAGCGCAACCAACCTGGTCTCCTCTATCTGATGTTTAATATTGTTGAAGAACATCGGGTTCAATAGTATGGAAAAATCGTTCCTTAGCAGATAGAGCGCCCTCTTCCTGTTAAGCGGCTGGAGACAATAATGGACCTTGTAACTCCTCTTATCAACCTCTAAATCAAATACAGTGAGGCCAAAATGAGATGTAAGCACAAATCTGTAATGGTCATCACCCAGCTTCTTCAAAAGCAGCATGCCTGAGAATTCATTCTCCCTATAGTTCATCTGCAATTCGAATATCTGAGTATCCGCGACTGTGTCAACCACATCAGGCACTATCGTGGCATCACCATTATGAACTGATTTGTCTCTTAATGTAGAGCAAGATGAGAAAATCAATGTAAAAAAAAGGCTAATTAAGATTAAATTTCTCATCTCCTTTAAGTGTGTTGAATTTCTGGCCCGAAAACATATATCTTGTACTGCTGCCTGCACCTTCGTCCAACTGAAGCTGTAATACATTCATATTGGATTGATCGAAAGTGACGGTAATCATTTTTATCATCCCTGAGACATTTTTGTTTGAGGGGAAAATCTCCACGATAACCATGTTACCTTTCTTGAAATAGGATATTCTGTAAGAGCTCCCCATTTCAGATAATCTGCCAAGAAAAGATGCTTGAATCAGGCCTTTCATCTCCTTCATCAAAGGGTTACTCTTCAGTTCTACAGACTGAACCTTTCCATTGTTTTCAATCTTAAGCTTTGTTCCATTGATTATCATGTAATATTTAAGAGGCTCCTCGTACATGAAGGATATTTTATCACCCTTACGGAAGCGGAAGATTCCCTTGGAGATCATTTTTTTGCGAAGCATCTCAAGATTCTTCTCCTGCACGAAGTCACATTCTAGAGAAGTTGTTGCGTCGCTCTTCTGTTTCAATAATTTATTAAAATCCACAATCTCCTGTTGACTGAGAGATATTCTCTTTTCCTCAGCAGAGAGATAATTGCCTTTATACTCAATACTCAAAGAGAGAAGGACTGTAATAATCAAGAATAATTTTCTCATAAGCCAACTACTTTATAGTTTCTTTTATCAAGAACATCAAGTAATTTTTTTACAAGAGAAAGGCAACCGGGCATTCTGTCATGCATCAATATTATGGCTCCCTCGGAAAGAGATTTATCAACTCTTGCCAAAACCCAATCCTCAGGTCTTCCTATTGTATCAAGACTTCTGATACTCCACCCTACAGCTTTCAGGTTAAGGGTCCTGACAGCCGCTGCAATATTGGGATTTGTCACTCCAAAAGGTGGACGGAAAAGTGTCACCTCACGTCCGGTAATCTTTTCCAAAACAGCTTTGGTGCGGGCAAGTTCGCTTATTACATTCTTTCGGGAAGTATAGGTAAAAGCCGGCTTATGAAAATAGGAGTGTATTCCGATACGATGTCCTTCCATCGCAATTCTTTTAACTATATCGGGATTTTTCTCCGCATTCTCTCCTATTAGGAAAAAAGTTGCAGTAATACCTCTCTCCTTAAGCAGATCCAGCAATTCCGGTGTGTAGACAGGGTGTGGTCCGTCATCGAAGGTCAAAACGACCTCCTTTGAAGTTGTAAATATCCTGCAAAGTGATGGCAAGAACACTCCCCACTCCATATTCATGCATGCAACCAGCACTAGCGCCAGAAGAATAAACAGTAATAAAATTTCGTTCCAAATCATAATTTCGCCCTCCTTATTAGAATGTATGAAAACTGATCCTTTAAATGTTTGTTAATGATTAATATATTATCCAGCTCATCCTCGTTCCTCAATTGACTGCAAGCCAACCACAAAGCAAAAGCGGAGGAGGTTGGATATTCCCCACATAGCTCTTTGAAGCCGACAACTGTTACTTTTTTATCTTCAAATAAAGCTTCAACACCTTTATCACCACAGAAAATCTTATCTATTTGATCTATTTGCATATCCCATGGCAAAAGGAATTCGTTTACCTTATCAATTGAATCTACAGCATAATCCCTGGAAAATGTCTTGACTGCAAGCACCTCTGCAATAGAAAATTTATCAAGAGCAGAGCTTAGAAGGAAAAAATGGGATCCCTCTCCGGGGGAGTTTTCTCTCCACACTCCCATTCTTTCGAGGAGATGTTTTTTTGTAGGCGTCATCTCATCCAGACCACCTGTGAGAATGTTGGCACATGAATCTTCCTGTAGTTTTAGAGTCGCATCAAGCATTGAGGCCTCAAATGAGGTCCCTCCATGCACAAATGTGTTGTTGTAATTTTTCTCCCCAAGCAACAGAGCTATCTGTGCACCTACTGTGTTGGATGTACTCTGAATAAAAGAGGTCGGATTAAGCATTCTCTCACTGTTTTCCAATATAGAGTTTAAAAATTTCTCAGTGTCCGAAAGACATCCCCATCCTGTACCTGTAATTATCCCATCCAAAGATTGACAATGGGAATCTTTCATGCACATAAACGCAGAAGTGACACCCATTCTTATTATACGGCTCATTCTTCTTCTTACTCCTGCATCCAGTATATAATCCTTGTAATCCGGTTCAGCAACACTCTCAAAACCCTTTTGAGCCATTGAGGGAGATATGCCGCCAATTCCATTTATGTATATTCTTTTGTCCAACATATAATTATTGTTTCTGAGAACTAAATACAAGCGATGTGCAATTACCTCCGAAACCGAAGGAATTTGTCAAGACAGAATTTACATCACACTTTAGGCAGGATGTGACGGGAGCAAAGCCGAAGCCGTCTATTGGCACAGAGAAATTAAGATTAGGCCACGCATATCCGTAACGTAGGCTCAACAATGAGAAAACTGACTCCACTCCTCCCGCTGCGCCCAATGTATGTCCTGTGAATCCCTTTGTTGAACTGAACGGTGGAAGATTCCCTCCAAAGATTCTTACCAAGGCAGCCCCTTCTGAAGCATCATTATTTGGTGTTCCCGTACCATGAACATTTATGTAATCTATCTCGCCGGTTTTAAGGCCACACATATCAATTGCCTTCCTCATGGCAAGATAGGCTCCCTCCCCGTGAGACGAAGATGCCGTCTGGTGAAAAGCATCATTGGCATTCCCGTATCCGCTTATTGTGCCATATATATTTCCTGTCTTCAATTGAGATGACTGCAGCACAATATATCCTGCCCCCTCGCCAAGATTGAGCCCTGCCCTGCTTTCGTCAAAAGGTCTGCAAGGCTCTCTGTCAAGTATCCCCAATGATGAGAAACCATTGATTGTAAACTGACATAGGGCATCGGTGCCTCCGGCAATTGCAACATCGAGCATTCCATATTTTATCATTCTGGCTGCCAGCATAATGGCATTATTGGCAGAAGAACAGGCTGTACTGATTGTTGTGACAAAATCGTTGACTCCAAGATAATCTGCAATATTATGAGTAGATGTTCCACAATCATGACCAATAAGTTCCCTCAGTTTTCCTTTATTAATGTCTTCCCTATATACTTTATAGAAGTTTTCGCTCACATCCATTCCACCAACCGAAGTTGCAGATATGAGTCCTATCCTCAATCCTTTTTTTCTGACAACTTCTCTGTCATCCAAACCAGAATCGGCCAAAGCCTCTTTTGCAGCCAGCAAGCCAAGAAGAGTAGTCCTGGAGTGTATCCTGTCCGACGGCAAATCCAGCATCTCAACAATTTGTCTGTTGGAGTATTTCACCTCACCCACAGTTGGGTCGTGACTTGTATCAAAGAGTGAAAGTTTACCTAGACCGCTCTTTTTACTTGTCATACAAGCAATCTGGCTCTCCACACCTATTCCCAGTGCAGAAACTACCCCGACTCCGCTTACTAAAACAGTATCATTCATAAATACCACGTTTATAGAGTTTCAGGTCCAAATCAAAATTTTCTCCCCAATGTTCGCACCAACCAACTATCACAACCTCCAGGTTTGTCTGCCTTGCAAAACCCAGCAGAAATTCAGAGGAGTAGTCCTTCATCTCTTTAGGAAAAATAAAGAATGTATTCTCTCCCTGGAACTTGTTCTTGATGGATATCTCCCCAAGTACAATGTTAGGTAGAGTATAGACGAACACTGCCGGACTGGCCATTTTGTCTCCCTCTGCGTCTATTGCTCTTTGGTGCTTGATATCGGAATCCATTGAAGAGCTGAAATTTGCCAGAAACAATCCTTTCTTTTCAGCAGGAACAGATTCCACCCATAAATTTCTCTTCAACAAAATAGATGCTCCTGTACTGCCAAGCTTTGCAAGGTCATCCATTTTGAAAAATTTAAGGTCCTTGTTGTCAAGTATCTTGTTATATTCCCTAATGATTGTAGGAAAGTCCTGACTTCCATTTAATTTAAAAGAGTCCACCAGATCCCATTCACTTTCGCCGACACTCTCCTTGACACCTGAATAAGATTCCAGAGCAAATATCGCTGCGGCATTACACCCGCCAAAACCGGAAGCCGTTTTTACACATCTTCTCATATTACAATGCCTGTGTTCATCACAGACATTAATCTTCATAGGCACCCCAAGCTCCTTGAAGCCCTTGGTTGCCAATAGAATTCCATTTTTCAACTGCCAGAAGCAGGCTATACTTTCAATAACACCCGAGGCTCCGAGTGTATGGCCCCAATATGGTTTAAGACTTTGCACCGGAGATTCTTGAATACCAGCCCAATGAAAAGCTTTAGACTCCATCTCATCATTATAGACAGTCGCTGTTCCATGCGCATTTATGAAGTCAATATCGGAAGATTTAATACCGGTTTTTCTCATAGACTCAAGAATAGCATTGCCCAGGCCATCTCCTGTCCTGGATGGAGCCGAGAGGTGATTTGCATCGTTGCTGACAGCTCCACCCTCAATCACAACAGGATCTTTATCCTTAGATATATCCCTCTGTGATGTAAGAATGAGAACCCCAACTGCTTCTCCCAAACTAAGCCCATCCCTTCGTACATCATATGGAAGACATATTCCGGAACTTACAGAGTGAAAGGCTTGAAAACCTGTAACAACAAAACGGGAGAGAAGATCTGCACCAACAATAACCATATGTTTGTACAATCCTTTTTCTATGAGTCTGGATGCTGTTATTATAGAGTTTACTCCTGATATACAAGCATTTGATATTACCAAAGGCACTCCTTTGATCCCAAAATAAGCGGAAACCCTTGCCGCCATTTCATAAAGAAAAACAGATTTATCCGAGTCAGTTTCATCCACCGAGAGATGATCAATGTTCCCCTTTGTTGTAGAGAGTAGAAGCAGCGATTCCGCAAAGAATTCATTTGTATCCGGAATATTTGAATTGGCAACAGCCTCCTTTATAGAAAATATTATTCTCTTTTCAAGAATTGTATAGTTTTCATTGTCACTGATAGAAAGAGTGCCATCAAAGTCATCATCCGAGATTCTAGAACCTAAAAAAGGCTGGTAGAAAAGAGACTCATCCGATATTTCTGCCACACCTGAACGGTACTGCCGGATAGAATCCATATTCTGTTGGGTAGTATGGCCAAGAGGGCTGTAAATTGCATCCCCAGCAACATATACTGTTTTCCTATCTATTCTGTCAGTTTCCATTTTCTCTGCCAATTTAAGAAAAACTCAGGATTGTTCCACTCCAATGCCCCATCAGGATCCAGGAAAACTTGTATGGAATAACCTGAAGCTGCCAACTCTCCATCAGACTCTCTATAAATATTATATTCAAAATGAATTTTAGCAGCCGGAGTGTAGATATACTTAGTCTCCACAATGGCCGTATCCCCGTAAATCAAAGGAAGTTTGTATGAAACGTGTAGATCCACAACCGGAGCAGTATACCCTGAATTATAAATATCAAGATATCCTATGCCGGTAAAGTGATTACCAAAAGACTCCCTGCCATCTTCAAAATACTTGACATACTCACCATGCCATACAATCTTCATGGAATCTACCTCGTTGAATCTGACCCTTACCCTGTTTTTATGAACCAGTGTCAACCTATTTTCCAAACCCGGTTTTTTACGCATAAACTATTTGTTATCAATATTTGCAATGTCCAGAAATATCTTCAGTTCTCCTGAAGCCACCAACTCCTCACCCACTTTAACCTCAGAAAAGACTAAAGAGACCTCCATATAATTCTGGATCAACTTTGTAGTGGTATGAAGAATCTCACCTTCAAGCGGCAGTCTGTTGACTTTCAACTTGCTTACAGCACCAATAAACCCTACCGGAACCCTCTCTCCTCTCTCTACATACTCTACTCCCACAGAGACAGCCGCTGACTGGGCTATATGTTCAATAATCCCGGTCTCCTGAAAAACTCCACCATCACAAAACAGAGAGTTTCCTTCTATAGTCAGCCCCGTATGTGCCGAATCCCCATCCTTACCATAGTAGCTGTCTACCATAACCATTGGAGGTCTCTGAGGAATATAAGCAAATATATCCTCCCCCTGAATTATGGCTTTCTCAAATACTCCCATATCAAACCTTTCTTTTTTCTTCTTATTCTCATATCTTCCATCTGATCCGACAAAGGATCGTCCGGAAAGACCCAGCTTTTTCCTGTTTCAAGAGCCCATTGTTTACACTCCTTATAATCAAACCCTTCTGCAAGGTAATATGTTGGTTCCAGAAGAGAGTTATCAGCAGAAATCAATCCTTCATTGACAGCAATCTTATGCAGAGGCGTTCCAGGATAAATTCTCATTCCAATATAGGGGAAAAAAACTGAAAATCGAATTTTCCCTGCGTTTACCATCGTCTCCCTGAGAGTCTCTTTTGTCTCCCCTATACCACCTAGTATTAAAAAATGGGCATAATAGATATTATGTTTCAAGCATCTTTCGGAGTTTAGAATTACATCCTCAAAAGAGAAATTCTTACCATACCTATGCATCTGACTTGTACACAAAGACTCTGTTCCAAACTCGATATGCTTTAACCCAGAGCGTTTAAATAGTTCCAGAAGGTCGTCGGTAAGGTTGTGCGGAGAGAAGTATGCCCCCCAGTTAACCTTTATCCCGCTCTTTATCAATTTTTCTGCAAGCTCTATATTATAACTGTTGTGAATGTTGAATACAGAATCTGTAAAAAAGACATAATCTATACCTTTCTCTTTATAGAGTCTTTCCAATGTACCTACGATCAGGTCTGTGTCCAGAGTCCTCACCTGCCGGCCATCAATTAAAGGATAGGAACAGTATATACAATTGTAGCAGCAGCCTCTTTTAGTCTGGATGTTAAGCATTCCGCTTTTCTCCCAGTAGAAGTCTGAGAGGTTTTCATTAAAACTAAGCTCCAATGACTTAAGATATTTTTTGTGCGGATTGACAACTATATTTTCATCCTTGAACCAGACAAGACCCTCAATCGACGAGACATCTTCTGAAGCAATCAGCTTTGATAGAAGTTCTCTTAAACTCTCCTCACCCTCTCCTATTATTCCGTAGTCAGGTTTTAGAATAGAGAGAAGCTCCGATGGAAATATCGAGAAACCCGCACCACCGATAATCACAACTCCGTCTGAATTAGCTCTTATGGTGTCTATTATCTCCTTATAGCCTGGAATAAAACTTGTCCTATCCAAAGAGTTTGCCCCATCTATGTTTCTTAGTGAAACACCTATATAATCCGGCTTGTCTCTTCTGAGGATATCAGCAAGAGAGGCAACTGTATCAAGGTTAATATCAAAAAGATCAATCTGCAGCTCCGGCAGATACCTGCCCAGATAGGTCTGCAGATAGGAAACCCCTATTGGATAAACAGGATAAGGGTCAGATAAACGGTTTGCAGAGACAAGTAGTAATCTTTTATCGCTCATAGTTCCAAAAATCATAATAGTTAAACCATTGCTCCGGAAATTCAGAAACAGCTTCCTCCAGACTCTTCACATACTCATTCAGAAGCAACACCTCACATTGCCTTGTCCCTCCTGTCATACTGGATTTTGACAAGGTAAAATCGAACCGATATTTTTTATGTCCAGTCCTTACAGCAAAATAGAATACTACAGGGGAGTTTAATCTGGATGCAAGCACAAATGGTCCCAAAGGAAATGATGCCTCCCTGCCCATAAACATAAGGTCTGAATGCTTCTCGCTTTTGCTCAGCCTGTCTCCCTGTATCGCAATATACTCCCCACGGGCCAAGGCATCCCTTATTTCAAACAAATAGGAGAACGTTCCCTCCTGAATGGTTATCACCTTGAACTTATCCTCCACTTTCTGAGCCTCGAGCACTTTCTTTATATTTTGATACTCCTTATCCATCATCACTACCCTCATTTTCTTATTGTACTTGTCAAAAAACGGCGCTCCAACTTCCCAGTTGCCAAAATGTGCACCAATAATCACTACACCTTTGTCGCTGTTCAATATTTGCTTCACCTCTTCAGGTTCTGAAAACTCAAAAGAGTAATCCCTATACCTGCCGGCACTGACAGCGACCTTATCAATCAAAGCTTGGCCAAGGTTGAGAAAGTTTCTATAAACAAAAAGTGCCGAAATAATCCGGCCGTTTTTTAGAATCCTTCTTGAATATTTCCATATGGCAGAAGTTGCCTTAGGTGCAAAAGGAATAAAATATACCGCCACCAGAGATAGCAGTATGTATGCCGCATCGACACCTATATTTTTTATAAGGAATACAAAAGAGAGATATCCTAATCTGCCACCTCTCGACTTTCCGGTCCAGCGTTTATTGGAATCATTCGGTGACATTCATTCTGGAATTAATGAAGTGATAAAAGTCCTCAAAGGTCTTTATCCCGACAAAATCTTTTGCCTTTACAGTAAAACCAAAATTATGCTCAATCAAAACAACCATATCTACCAGATCCAGACTATCCAGATCAAGAGTCTCCATTAAAAGAGCCTCAGGCTTGATAATCTCTTTATCAACTTCAAATTCTTCTGCAAGTATGGTGTTTATTTTTTCTATCAATTTACTGTCAATCATATTATACTTTTTTAATGATCAGGGTCGAATTCGTTCCTCCGAACCCAAACGAATTAGACAAAAACGTATCAAAGGCGAAATTTACACATTTGTTTGAAATATTCAACTTGGCCGATGCTTCGTCAGGTTTATGAAAATTTATAGTAGGTGCAATGAATGAGTCCTGCATCATAAGCATGGAGTATATTACCTCACTGGCCCCGGCCATCCACATTTCGTGTCCGGTCATACTCTTTGTAGATCCTACGTATGGTTTATGCCGGCCGAAGACTTCACTGATAGCCATAGCTTCATTAAAATCCCCTACAGGCGTCGAAGTTGCGTGTGCATTCACATACTGTATCTCATCAATAGAGAGACCTGAGTTCTGTATGGCCATCAGAATAGACCTTTTGGGACCGTCAACATTTGGCACCGATATATGGTCTCCATTGGAAGAAAACCCATAAGACTTGACCTCTGCAAGAATATTTGCTCCTCTCTTCACTGCCGATTCATAGCTTTCAAGAATCAGTGTAGCCGCTCCCCCACTTGGTACCAGTCCATCCCTGTCTGCATCAAAAGGTCTTGAGGCCTCTTCTGGAGAGTCATTTCTTGAAGAAAAGGCATTAAGTCCATCGAAACTACTTACAGCATAAGGGTTAACCTCTTGAGCTCCTCCACATATAATGCAATCCTGCAAGCCAGACTGAATCATAAGGAAACCCATACCAATAGCGTGAGAGCCACTTGCGCAGGCACCGGCAATTGTAAGGTTGATTCCCTTAAGTTTGAATATGACAGAAAGATTCATTGAGACAGTTGAGTTCATAGACTGAAAAACTGAACCTGAACCAACCAAAGTAGTATTTTTCTTCTCTCTTATAAGATCTACACCATCAATGACTGCCTGAGCACTGCTATCGTTTCCATATAAAATGCCGACCTCACGTGAAGTCAGAAAATCATTATCTATGGATGCATTTCTTAGAGCCTCCACAGTAGCCATATATGCATAGCCCGCCTCCTGAGACATTGATATTCTTTTACGTCTATCCAATAAATGGCTGAGGTTAGGTTCGGGCAGAATACCGGTAAGAAATGACCTGAAACCCATCTCTTCTCTCTTAGGGTCTATACCTACACCGGATTTACCATTTTTAAGTGAATCTCTTACCTCATCCAGACTTTGTCCGATACAAGAGTAAATACCCATTCCTGTAATAACAACTCTGTTCATCTATTTATGTATATATACCTCCGTTTATTGAAATAACTTCACCAGTGATGTACGAAGAGCCTGGTGAAGCAAGGAATCCAACCAGCTCCGCCACCTCTTCCGGACGACCGAACCTTTCCATCGGTATTTGCTTCTTAAGCATATCCTCATCCAACCCTTGAGTCATATCACTTTTAATAAAACCAGGAGCTACAGCATTTACCGTTACCCCTTTTTTAGCAACCTCCTGCGCCAAAGCCTTAGTCGCCGCTATCATACCTCCTTTAGCTGCAGAATAGTTGGTCTGCCCTGGCAAGCCTTTGATACCAGAAAGTGAAACTATATTGATAATCCTGCCAAATTTCTTCACAAGCATATCCTTGAGCAGTGGCTGGGTTACATTGTACATACCATGAAGCGAGACTCCTATGACCTTATGCCAGCTTTCCGGCTCCATCCATAGAAGCAAATTATCATCCCTGACCCCTGCATTATTTACAAGCACCTCAATATGTTCTGTTGGATGAAGTTCTTTCCAGTTACTCAGAGCCATGTCAACCTCATCTCTCTTAGATACGTCAAATTTCAATAAAGCTGCTTCTCCTCCATTTGAGACAATGACATCCACTGTATGGAGGGCTGCTTCCATATTGCTGCAATAGTTCACAATAACGGAATAGCCCATCGATGCAAGCTTAAAAGAGACTGCCTGTCCGATTCCTCTACCGCCGCCTGTAACTAAAGCATATTTCATCTTAATTCTCTTTTAAAAAGTTAGTGATTGCCTCTATCTCCTTGTACTTAGGAGTATCTTCGACAAAGATAGGGAAAAAGGCTCTTATTTTATTGTATACATCCCTGCTTTCATTAGAAAGGTCATTTTCGATTTTAAGAAAATCTATAGCCTGCAGCAACGCCATGTACTGTATCGAGAGAACCTGAAAAGAGTTATCTATTACTTTTTTCGCTAACTGAGCAGAGTTTGTCCCCATGCTGACAACATCCTGATTATCATTGTTGTTTGGAATGCTATGGATGTACATTGGATTGGAAAGCGTCTGGCATTCGGCAGTAGTGGATGTTGCAGTAAACTGAGCAGCCTGCAGTCCATAGTTCAGACCTAGAACACCAAGGTTTACAAACGGAGGAAGAATACCATTTATCTTATCATGGAAAAGATAGTTCAACTGCCTTTCGGCAAGCATGGTAAGCTTTGTAACTGCAATCTTCAGCTTATCCATCTCAAAACTCACATAATCTCCATGGAAGTTGCCTCCATGATAAATATTGTTGGACTTGTCATCAACGACAGGGTTGTCACATACACTATTGAACTCTGTCATTACGACTCTCTTTGAATATTCCACTGTATCATATACCGGACCAAGTATCTGAGGAACACACCTTAACGAATAATAGCTCTGCACTTTCTGTTTGAATACCGACTCATTCACCGTCTTTTTCTTGTCATAAAGCTCGCACTCTCTCTTCATCAATCTTTTTGAACTGCTCATGATATCCCGCATCTGTCTGGCAATCTCTATCTGTCCAGGATGTGGTTTTGAGCCGTTAAGCGCCTCAGAGACGAAATCATCATAGGACTGCGTGATCTCATTCATGATAACAGATGCAAGAATCGACCACTTAAGGAGTTTCTGTGCATGGTAAATGTTCAGAAAACCAATACCTGTCATCATTCCTGTTCCATTTGCAAGGGCCAGCCCCTCTCTAATATGTATAGTCAAAGGCTTAAGACCATACTCCTTCATGACAGACGAAGTATCTCTCAAAACATTTTTGTGCCTTACCTCACCCTCTCCTATCAAAGCCAGAGCAATGTGAGCCATCTGCACTAGATCTCCACTTGCACCGACACTTCCATGTTCCGGGATTATAGGATAAATTTCCAAGTTCAGAAACTGAACCATAAGGTTAACAAGTTCTACATGAACACCGGAAAACCCTTGTAAAAACGTTGTCAGTCTTGCCAACATTGCCGCTCTTACACATATATCATCCGAGAGCGCCCCGGCTCCCGTCGAATGACTTCTTATAATATTGTACTGAAGCTGAGCCAGTGATTTATCATCGACTCTATATTGTGCCATTGGGCCAAAGCCAGTATTTATTCCATAGATGACTTTGTCACTTCGGAAATTCTCAAGAAAATCGTAATTCTCAATGATTCTGTCTAAGACAGATGGCTCGATAGCTACTTTCTCCTTATCCTGAACGATTCGTTTTATCTCATCAAAGGAGATGTTATTGTCGATACTTAACACTAAATTATTACTTAAGCGGTTAACCTAACAAAATTATGGTTTTTCAGAAATATAACCAAAAAAATTACACTCCATGGGCCTTCATCAGGAATCTAAAACTTGCTTCCAGCCCTCTTTTCTCTAAGAAACATTTCAAAGCCTGGGCTGTCAAGTACCTCTATCTCATTGCAAAGCCCTAGAACAAACCTTCCGACACCTTGATAGTTGCAAACCATAGCATCGAAAATAAATTCATTATCAGAAACTTTTTTAAGATACTTCTCAGATAATGGATATTCTTCCAACAAAAGATTTGCTGCAAGCATGGTTAGCTTCAACTTAACAGGAAAATCGTCAAAGCCTGATATTCTGAAGATATCAGTTTTGGCTTTTTGATGAAGATGCTCACAGCACCAGTCGCTTTCGAGTCTGTTGACTGCTGCAATTCTCGCAATCTTGAACAATTTGTTTCTATTGCTCGCCGGCTCATAGCAGAAAATCTGAACCATATTGGTGTCAAAGGCAAATGGTTCAACCAACCTGTCGGATACATTGCCACTGTTGGAAGAGCGGTATCCGACAAGCTTCACCTGCTCCTTGAATTTGATTGCCTCAATAAGGTTGTTTACAACATTAAGCTGATTTGGATGAACAACAACATCTGCTATTCTTTTGAAATCATATACTGAATAAAGTTTTTTCTTGAGTCCGCCTAGGGCAGGATTATCATCATCAATAGATTCTATTGCTCTTTTAAGAATATAAGCCTCCTCTTCAGTAAAGTATACCAACTCCGAAATGCTCCTTAACTGCTTTGACTCCTTACTCAGGGAAAAGATTCCATTTCTTTCGTCAACCAGAAATCCAGCACTACGGAATGTATCTATGTATCTGTAAACAGTTCTGGGTGAGGTCTCCAGTCTGCTTGCAAGGTCTTCTATCGTATATCTGTTGTTGTTTATCATAAGCTGCATTATTCGCAGCAGCCTTTCCAGTTTTGGTTGGTCCATTTGAGTGAAATTATAATTTGCTAATTTATGCATTTTTAGATATTTTTGCACAAAATATGTCCTATGATTGATCCTCAGAAATTGATGGCTTTTTTTGGTGTATGCAAAGAAGATCTCAGGAGGCTTATTGAAATTGCTCTTTCAAATGGCGGTGATTTTGCAGACCTGTACTTTGAGCACAGTATCTCAAACGAACTGGCTTTGAGGGATGGAGAGGTAAACGCCGTTGGTTCTCACATTGACTATGGAATGGGTGTCCGCGTTCTCCTTGGAGACCAGACAGGCTATGCATATACTGAGATAACCTCTTTAAAGGAGATGGAAAAGGCAGCCAAAGCCGCTTCCCAGATAGCCTCCAGCACAGCAAGACTCAAAGTCCCTTTAAAAGTCAGCAACCTAAAATACAAAAATTATTACCCTGTTATTTGCCAATGGGAAGAAAATCCCATATCTGACAAAATTCCATATCTACAAGCATTAAATTCCGGAATTTTCGGTCTGGATGGCAGAGTGAACAAAGTTTTGGCCCGGATTTCAGATTCAACATCCCAGATTCTCTACTTCAATTCAGAAGGTCTGCTTGCCTTCGACGAGAGACCTATGGCCTCTCTTTCTGCCACCTGTATTATGGAGTGTAACGGGAAGGTGGAAAATGGTTCGGCATCCAGAAGTTTCAGGATGGGATTTGAATTTTTATCCTATGATCTGATTGATGAGGTTGCCAAGGAGGTTGTTTCCAAAACAGCTGACCTTTTTGATGCAATACAGCCATCTGGTGGAGAATTTCCTGTTGTAATGGGAGCGGGTGGCTCAGGAATACTTCTTCATGAGGCAATAGGACACGCATTCGAAGCAGATTTCAACAGACTCAACACATCAATTTTTGCAGACAAATTCGGTACAAAGGTCTGCTCGGAAGAGATTTCTGTAATTGATGACGGAACAATTCCATGGAACAGAGGTTCTGTCAATATGGACGACGAAGGCATCATTGGCCAGAAAACATATATGGTGCGAGATGGAATACTTACATCCTACCTTCACGACAGGATAAGTGCAAAACATTATAATACAATGCCTACCGGAAACGGACGAAGGGAATCGTTCAGATATATGCCTCTCCCTAGGATGAGGGCCACCTACATGGAAAACGGGAAAAGCAAGGAGAGCGATATTATCGCTTCTGTAAAGAAGGGAATTTTTGTAGACAACTTTTCAAACGGTCAGGTACAGATTGGAGCAGGCGACTTTACATTTTTTGTCAAATCCGGATTTCTCATAGAAAATGGAAAACTAACACAACCCATAAAAGATATAAACGTTATAGGCAACGGGCCTCAGGCTTTGGCTGACATTGTTGCCGTTGCAGACAACTCTATTATTGACAACGGGACCTGGACTTGCGGAAAGGAACAGTATTGCGCTGTTTCCTGCGGCATGCCCTCTGTGCTCGTAAAAAAACTAACCGTTGGAGGGGTAAGGAACTGATGAACTCAAATCCTAAAGATGATGCAATAAAAGCTTTGGAGGTTTCTCTTGCAAAGGGTTGCCAGGGAGCACGTATATGTCTTAACATATCAACGCAGAATTCCTGTTCTGTGAGAAAAGAGAAAGTAGACAGGCTCCAGCAATCCACCGGGTCATCACTGTACATTCAACTATACGTGGATGGAAAATACGGCTCATTCTCCACAAACAGGACTGAGAGTGGTGAGGTAGCCGATTTCATAGGAAAGGGAATAGAGGCAACAAGATTGCTCACTCCTGACTCTTGCCGGGTATTACCTGACAAAATGTTGTATTACACCGGAGGTGGCGAGGATTTAAGACAATATGACAGTTCCTTCGAGACTATTGAACAAAAAGAAAAATTAGACATAGCTTTTAATTGTTCTGCTGAGGTTATAGGTAAGGACAAAAGAATAATCTCCGTGAACAGTGAATACGGGGACTCCGACGACTATTGCTACATCATAGATTCTCAAGGCTTTGAGAACGAGAGCCATCAGACAAGCTTCATTTTGAGCTCTGAATGCTCTGTCAAGGGCAGAGGTGATGCAAGGCCGGAGGCGTGGTGGTACGAAAGCACGATGTTCTTCGACAAGTTGAAAAAAACAGGCTGCGGGGCAACAGCTTTGCAAAGAGCGCTTGACAGGCTTAATCCTGTCAAAATGAAGTCTGGCAAATACAATATGGTCATAGAGAATACTGTATCAAGCAGGTTGATCTCTCCTATCGTTTCTGCGTTAAACGGTGCCTCTATCCAGCAAAACAACTCATTTTTAAAGGATATGTTGGGAAAGCAAGTCTTTTCACCCAACTTCACCCTCTTCGACGACGCTCATCTTATTGGTGCTGCCGGAGCCAGATATTTTGATGGAGAGGGAGTTGCCACAAAGCCAATGAGTATAATAGAAAATGGAGTAATAAACACATACTTTATAAACACATATCATTCAAAAAAGCTAGGCCTACCGGTAACTGTTGACGGTCCATCCGTACTGGATTGTTTCTTGAGCAATGACCCATCTCAGAGAGATTTTTCAAAGAGAGAGCCAAAGGATCTGGATTACATATTATTAAAATGCGGCTCCGGAATTTTTGTAACCGGATTCAACGGAGGTAACTCAAATTCATCTACCGGTGATTTTTCTTATGGCGTAGAGGGCTTTTTCTTTGAAAACGGAAAAATCTCCCATCCAATAAAGGAGATGAACGTTTCCGGCAATATCATCACTTTATGGAACAACATAATTGAGATAGGGACTGATCCCAGGAATACCAGCAGATGGTTGATTCCGACACTTGCTTTTGAATCTGTGGATTTCAGCGGCATTTAGAATTTAGCATAATTTTTGCATAACTCAAATTTTTCAAATTTAAAATTATATCAAATGAAAATCGGCACAAACAAGGTTGTTGCACTATCGTATACTCTAGTAGTAGATGGAGACGTAATGGAGACTGTCAAAGCAGACAAGCCAATGGAATTTATCTTTGGCACCGGCTACCTTCTTCCAAAATTCGAAGAGAATGTGATTAACAAGGAGGTTGGAGATAACTTCGACTTTATGCTTACTGCTAAAGAGGGATATGGCGAGGAAAACCCTGATGCCATAGTTGAACTTCCTAAGGATTTGTTTATGATAGATGGTAAACTGGAAGAGGGACTGCTTACTGTTGGCAACGTTCTTCCTATGCAGGATTCAGATGGCAACCGTCTTCAGGGAACTATTGACGAGATAAAAGATGAGGTAGTTGTTATGAACTTCAACCACCCATTGGCAGGGGCAGATCTTCACTTTACTGGATCTGTGGTTTCTGTTCGCGAGGCTACTGAGCACGAGCTTACACATGGTCTTTTCGGAGAGAAGTCATCTTGCAGCAGTGGCGGATGCTCAAGCTGCGGCGGTGGCTGCGGCGAGTAATTCACTCGAGTATTAAACATAAAAGCGGGAATAGAGTCAGCACTCTATTCCCGCTTTTTTTCAGGACAGGACAACTGACCAAGTCATTCGTGGCAATCACCTGTATTACAATATATTAACTAATATCCCTAAAACTACTTAACTCGTTGACTATCAAATTAATGCCACGAATGACTTGGTCAGTGAGTCTGGGTCAGTCTGGCAGCATGATTATTTCTGTTGAATTCTTTTGGTCAAGTATTTCATTTATAAGATTTTTTATTTCATCAGGTGTTATTGACCTCAATAAAGAATCATAATCTGAAGCATAATCTTCTCCATACAAATAATAATCAGATAAAACAGACAACCAATAACCATCTGTTTCTCTTGCCTGCGCCACCTCTTTAAGTGTATAATTGACAAGCACATCCAAAAACTCCCGAGGAATTGTATTTTTCGCCAAATGGCTGATACATGCCTGAACGATCTGTCTTGTAGTGTTCAATTTGGATGTATCAGTATCATACATAATCTCAATTTTTGCTTGACCTTCCGGGAATCGGCTACAAGAGACATTAGTCCTTATTATATACGCTCCCCCGTTGTCTTCCCGTAAATTTTGAGAAAACATCGTTTCAAGGACCTGTTTTAATATGTTTAAAGTCAGAATGTTTTTAGGGGTTCTTTTGATATTGCCACTATACAATTCGTACAAAGAAGCTTTAGGGGTTTGCATCTGAGTCTTAACTGTTTTGCAAAACTGACCTGGTTTTATACGGAAATCATCTTCTTTTATATTATACTTCAAAGGTTTACCTTTTGGCAATGCTGCAAGGTATTGTTCTACCAAAGGTCTTATCGCATCCTCGTCAAAAGTTCCCACGAAAGTAAACGTCATCGACCCATTGTTGGAAAAACATGTTTTATACAACTCCATTATACGATTATAGTCAAGTTTATCTATATCTGCCGGCTTGATTTTACGCATGAAAGGATTCACTCCATATAAGGTATGAACAATTGTGTCATTCATAACCGAGTATGGGTTTTTACAGGCATTTTGCAAATTTTCACGCAATTGAGCTATATAATTTGAATATGCTTCTTGGTCTTTACGAGGAGCCATCAGCTGAAGATAAACAATTTGGAATAGGGTTTCCAGATCTTTTACAGAGGATTGGCCTTTTATTCCCTGCGTAGTTAAAGACACAGACACAGAAGAAGATACGGATTTCCCGACCAAGATTTTCTTTAATTCATTATTACTGAAAGATGACAGTCCGCCCAAACCTACCACTTCGTTTATTGCGCCGGCATTAATAGCATCGCTATAAGGAAATTGTAAAATTCCGCCTTTAGAAACAGCCGTCATGGTAACATAATCATCTTTATAGTCTGTTTTTTTCAGCACTACGATTATCCCATTCGATAGTGTCCAGTTAGTTGTGTTCCATTTGCTATCAGTGGTTGTTTTTATAATTTCCCCGCTTTTCGGAAGTTTGGACATTAATGAAGACTCGGTTGTTTTTTCTTTATATGGCTGAATTTTTTCTTCTCTGACTGCTTTTATTAATTCCAGTACATTTTGTTCACTTGGATAGGATATATCATCCTTTGACGGAGCGGCAATTGCTATTGCCATATTTTTAAATGATACAACGCTACGAACGTAGTCATTCAACTCTTTCGGCCCTATTGTTTTTAACAATCGTTTTACCAAATCGTACTCAAATTCAATCCCGGTTATGGGAGCTTTAGTCAAAAAATGTTGGGTATATTGATTTACATAAGTTATACTCGCTTGTTTGTTACGGTTATTATATAAATTATCATACGAAGCCTGTATGGATTTTTTGACCCTTTCTATTTCTACTATGGAAAATCCATATTTATAAACTCTTTCGCTCTCTCTCAGCAAAGCAGCCAGACTCTCTTTTATTTTACCCTTCTTTGGCGTCGCACTTAAGTTCCATGCGTCTTTTGTTGCTGCAATCAAAAAATTTCCAATACTTGAACTGGCTGAAGAAAAAGGAGCATCGGTATTTTGAGCCGCTTCGGACAATCTGCCGGATAAAGCTTGAGATGCAACAATACGAAGTAAAGACTCATAAATTGCCCCTTCAGTCATTTTAATACTGTCGGGCATTATGTTATGCTTGAAAAAGACGGCTACAGCAGAATTTATCGCTTCGGGATCTGCGGCAAGTGTTATTTGAGGCTTTTCATTATCAGGAACATAGTTATTAAACGGTACGACAGGTTTTTTAGCCGCCGGAATATTTGCAAATAGAGCTCTCAGTTTTTTTTCAACCGAATCTGCATCAACATCCCCCACAACAACTATCGCTTGTAGATCGGGCCGATACCAGTTATGATAATAATCCCTTAACTCTTGGTATTTAAAATTTTCCACAACATCTATATTTCCTATCGGAGAGCGTTTAGCATAGTTGCTGCCATTAAAGAAAACAGAATAAAGTTGATTCGATATTCGGGATTGTGCATCATTACGGGTTCTCCACTCCTCTTTTATTATAGCCCGTTCTTTGTCAATTTCCGCATTATCCAAGGTCAAAAAACCTGACCAATCGTGCAGAATAAGCAAACATGTATCAACTACCGAGGAGTTGGTCAGAATTATGTCTGACAGGCTATATACAGTCTCGTCATAAGAGGTATAAGCATTGATATTTTGACCAAACTGACCTCCGTTATTTTCTACAAATGAAACGACCGTTTTCCTGCCCGGAAAATTTTGAGAGCCATTAAAAGCCATGTGTTCTAGGAAATGGGCCAATCCGGACTGACTATCCTCTTCCTGCATAGATCCCGTTTTCTGAACAAAATAAAAACAAGCCCTTTTCTGTGGTAATGGATTACTTCTTATGTAATAAGTCAGTCCATTAGCTAATTTACCATAATGGACGTTTTTGTCTGTTGGTAAAAAAGAAACTGTCGGTTGGGCACAAATAGTTCCAACCGACAGCAAAAAAGTAAGAAAAAAATTTACTTTTTTCATATTCAGGGGGGTTATTGGCGACGTCTTTTTAACCAAATAAGAACGTATAGCAACAGCAAGGATGACGGAATCAGCCATTTAAGTGTTATTTTGATAACAGAAAAGCTTTTCGCTGTTATATCAATCTTATCATCAGCCGGTTCAGGCCTGGTTATATCTACAGGATATTCGTCATCTGACAGCCATTTGAAACTATCAATAATAAACGGCCAGTTTGCGGTACTTACATCGCGGTTCATACTTAATTCCGCATTACTTATAAAGTCTGCATCGCCAGACACAATTATTTTCTGTTCCTTTTTCCCGGTTTTTCTTGATAAAGCAATGATTGTCGGTATCATACCCTCTATCTCTCCTTTTGATGGACTGAACGATGGTACCTCATTCGTAAAGTTCGTGGTCTCCATTTCATTCCAATAACCGGAAGCCTCAGTCACGACCAAAGGATAAATCTTATATCCCTTATCCGCAAAAACTCCCAAACCACCTGCCGAAGGCATAGCTATTTTTGCACCAAAACCAGAAATACGTCCCATTTCAGAAGATATTTTGCCACTCTCAGGATGTATCGGTACAAACAATAGGTCAGAACGGTCAGATTCGGAGGGATGGACCATTGTACCGGGAATAATAACAATACCAAGTTGACTGATTATTTGATTTATAATACTTGAGTGGCGAGGTTCTCCTGCAATAATCAGATTTCCTCCCTTTTCAATATATTTATTTATTGAATTCAGTTCTTTAGGAGTATAAGCAATCTGAGGATCAGCAATAAAAAGAATGTCAACATTTTCCGGAACGTCATTTTCGGCAATAGATATTTCTACAGGTTTAAACCCTTGATTGATAAGAGATTCTCTCTGAGTTAATATTTTTGTAAATTTCCCATAGTCAAGGTCCCCTTGCGGGCTGAAATTTCTTTCATTGTGTCCTGAAACAAACGCAACCAACGGCTCCTTATTTATAAGTGATTTAAAGGCAACAGAAATTTCCTTTTCAGTAGGGAAAGGATTAGTTCCTTCATACATCCTCAGAAAGGCTTTGTTCCCATTTTCTGTTTCAATTACCCTTACAACCCTGTTTTCTTCTGGAGTCAAATCAATTATTTTATGTATCTGCTCCGGTGTCAGAATTTTTTTAGGATTCAAATCGTTCACAACAATCATTTGCTCTAACTGCTTCTGCATTTCATCTTTTGTTATGTTCGAACCTATGATGGAATCGTAGTACATAACATATTTCATTTTCATTTTAGGCTTGAAGCGCAAATATTGCTCAAAACATCTTTTGTCATTATTTCTGCTCTTTGGAAGAACATAATTGGCCATTTTATTATCTAGCAAGTTGACATAAGTTGTCATTGTAATATCGCCTTTTATTTCAGACAAGATTTTTTGACTGTTAGGAGTGAGAGTATGCTGCTTATGCTCAGTCGAGTCATAATAGAACTTAAAAACAGGGCGGGAAGTTATATATCCGATTAATAGGCACGCAGCTATAAAACCACCGTATTTTGCAACTTTTACAAGTAATGAGTTGTTCTGCCTTCCGGACTCAAGTTTAAAGATTGACAGACCTACAAACATAATTGTAATAACAATAAAATAGATAAGATCCTCGCTGCAGATCAATCCCCATAACAACTTATCAGTACGGCCGGAAATAGATAGCCAATAAGAGATATCTCTTATAAAATCAATACTCTGCCCCAATTTGCCTACAAAATTCAGAACACTTAAGGTTGTCAAAGTGCCCAATGCTGCTATCATCTGATAGTTTGTAAGAGTAGACATAAAAAGTCCGATTGCAGCATATGTGCAAAACAGTAAATATATTCCAAGCAATCCGATAATAACCATTGGCGTAACCAGCTTGGGAACCAACACCTCTGACACTCCTAAAGGAATTAAAAGAACGGCAATTAAAAGCAGTCCGTAAAACATCATTGCCAGAAACTTTCCTAAGATTATCTGAGTTCCGGTAACCGGAGATGAAAACAACAATTTTATTGTACCCCCGCTTTGCTCCTGACTTATAAGTCCCATTGTAAGTAAAGGGACATATAAGAATAAATATGAAGTCACTACTTCAAAAGGCGCCCCTCCTCCTCTGGCAAACAAATCAAGCGTAACGTTAGGTGAAAGACCTCGTCCAAGAATTACATTATTAGTAAAGTACCCCAACAATCCTGTAAATCCGGAATATACCTGAAACGAGAATATAATGAGAATCAACCAAGCTATCGGAGAGTAAAACAGCGTATATAATTCATTTTTTGCTATTCTAAATGTTGTCTTCATTCTTCAAATTTGTTTATAGTACGTTTCCCAGATATTTGTGCAAAAATTTCGTCCAAGGAAACCTTTTCCATCATTATTTCTCTTAATTTCCAGCCATTTCTGATGCATGTATCAGCTATGCCCGTCAAGTCATCTTCTGAAGTAATCTGTCCCTTAAACGTATTTGCGTCTACCGACTTAATACGAACAATCTTATCAATCTTTGCCAACTCATCTTCTACCGGTGGGTTGTCCAGTCTTAAAATAAATGTGTTCGGTTTGACAGTTTTGTTGAAGTCATTCATTGTACCGCTGAATACCAAATGACCATGTTCAATCATTTTAATATTGTCACAAATGGCATCTACCTCAGACAGAATATGTGTTGACAGCAATACTGAATGTTCCGCCGAAATTTCCTTGATAAGTGCCCTTATCTCCAGAATCTGATTAGGGTCAAGACCATTAGTCGGCTCATCCAGAACAATAAATCTGGGATTATGCACAATCGCCTGAGCTATCCCCACTCTTTGTTGGTAACCTCCTGAAAGATTTCTGATCAATCTCTTGCTATAGCTGCTTATTCCGGTACGTTCTTTTGCCCTTTCTACTGCCGCCTTAATCTTGCTTTTATCCATCAAACGCAGGTTGGCACAATAAGTCAGATACTCATCTACATTATGGTCTGAGTACAACGGTGGTTTTTGAGGCAGAAAACCAATATTTTTTTTGGCCTCAACGGGATTCTTACGGATATCAATTCCGTTAATCAATACCTGACCGGACGTTTGATTAAGAACACCGCAAATGATATTCATACTGGTAGACTTTCCCGCGCCATTGGACCCAAGCAAGCCTAAAATACCCCTCTGGTTAATTTCAAAATTAATATCCTGAATAGCCCACTGCACACTGTATTTATGTGATAAATTCTTGACTTCTACGATAGAACTCATAGTTTTATATATTTATTATTTATTATCTTTTATTTGAAAATTTTGATGGAAGCCTATTTGCTCCTCCTCCTGTACCAAACCATTGTTCCCAATGCAAGCCAAACGAAAGGAAATACAAAAAGAAAAAAGAAGTTCGATTTACCCTTGTCCTGGAATCTGTATTTCAGTTCATTATCAGGTAATTGAGGTCTATCAAAAGAGATAGGATATTTATCGTAACACATCCATTTGAACATATTTTTTATCATAGAATGGTTTCCTATGGCAAATGTCCTGCCGATATTTAACTCTCCTTTACTGAACCAATCGGCATCACCGAAAATAAGTATTCGCTGCTCCTTTCCTCCGATGTCTTTTGTAAGAGCCAAGGCAGTACCATATATATTGTTTGTACCGGCGGCCTTAGTTGAGTCTTCTGAAATTTCGTCAGGATTATTAGTACTTGTCACATTCCAGGTTTGGCTTCTTGCCATTAAAATAGTGTCTACCTTAAATCCTTTATCCTCCTTTTTGACTAATCCTACCGAACCTTGCATTATAATAGGAATGTTCCTCTCTTTGAAATTGCTGAAGCCGGAATTTATCTTTTCACTACTTTCCGTAAAATACGTGAATACAGAGGTCGGAGAATAGCCTTTATTAATTTGCGCCAAGATGCCCGGAACTGTCTCAATTCCTAACAAACTGAGCAAAGGGTTCATCTGGTTGATACGATTTATATCAGTATTGATAACAAGATTTCCTCCTCTCTCAATATAACCTTCAATTTGTTTTAGTTCAGGCTCGGAAAATGGAACTTTCATATCTGAAATAACTATAATGTTTATATCAGATGGAATAGAATCTTTCAAGTTTAGGGTCAAGGGATAAAAACCAATATTAATAAGAGAAGTTTTGGAATTAAGATCATTAGGATACCCGCTGTAATCCTTGTCTCCTGTACCTTCAAGGTCACGCTCGCCATGTCCTGTCAAAAATCCGATTTTAACCGGACCGTCAAGCATAGTAGAAAGAGCAGTTGATATCTCATTTTCACCGGGGTAAATCTGAAGGTCATTGTACATTCGTATATATACATTTGACAAGCCATCCACTCCAAAGGTGCGCACCAATCCAATTTGACACTCTTTAGGGTCAATTGTCTTTTTTACATTCTCTGCTGTCAGAGCCTTGTCAAAATCTATTGAATTTATCCTTGCCGTTTTTTTCGACAACTCAATAAAATCCTTGCTACTGCCCATTTCACATCCTGCACTATGGCATGTAGCAACATTGTCGTAATAGTAGACATAGTTCATCTTCATGTTTGGCATGAAACGGACATATTGACCAAAAGCCCTACCATCTACATTGATTTTTGCAGGAAACCCGCTTTCCACAATACGCTCATCCCCCATAAAATTAACATAAGAAGTTAATGTCGGGGTACCTTTAATGCGATCAACTATTTTCTGGCTTGCAGGAGTAAGTGTCATTTGCTTAAAGCGTGTAAAATCCAAATAAAATATAGTTTTAGGCCTGGATGTAACATATCCTAGAACAATAGTTATCATGAAAACGCCTGCATACTGTAATCCCTTTTTAATATATGAAATATTCTGACGTTGAAACTTCACATTAAGGATTGAGAAGATAACAAACATGGCGGACATCAATATGTAATATAACACATTGTCACTGCTTACAAGCCCATTTATGAGTCCGTGAGGACCAAGGCCCAACCAGAAGGTAATATCATTTATAAATGGAACGGTCTGGAATATACCACTAATAAAACGGAACAGAATTATGACGACCAATGTGCATAATGCCGCTACAATCTGATAAGAGGTAATACAAGAAAAAAACAGTCCGATTGCCGAATAGAAACAAAAAAGCAGGTATATTCCTACAAGCCCGGAAATAAGTAACGGCAAATCGATATCCTTAATAATAAAAGAACCGAAAATTATATATACAACTAATATAAAAATCATAATCATACCATAGGCAAGCATGGAAAGATACTTGCCTAGGATGATCTGACTTTCTGTTATTGGAGAGGACAGCAGTAATTTTATTGAGCCACTGCTATACTCTTTACTCATTAATCCCATTGTAAGTAACGGGACATACAAAAATAATGATGAAATGGCTATGCTATATAACGGGGAACCGAAACCTGATATAAACAATTGTGAAGTAAGGTCATTTAGCGTTTGTCCCATTACCGAATCTACCAGCTTTCCATTCAACATTTCCGTAAATCCGAAACCCAACTGGAATGTGTAAATAACCAAGACAAGCCATGCAATAGGTGAACAAAATAGAGCGTTTAACTCCGACTTGATTATTTGAAAAGTAGTTCTCATATGTGCTGTTTTATGCTGTTTTATATTTTTTACGTTACTTTTGGTTATTATAATTATTGAAGTTTCCATATTTATATTGTACGGCGACTACTTTTCCCAGGTTTTCTACTTTTGTAATCAAGGAAGGCGCTCCGCTTGCCAACACCTCATTAGAGACATTGAACACATAAAATTCTCCGTTATCCAATCCGACAGCTATCTGGTCCTTATTGGAGTTGGATTCAATCGCTGTCACCTTTCCCGTAAAAGTAGAGTAGGTCTTTATCTTATTAAGATCAAAATCATAATAGTACAGACTGTTACCTTCTCCAAAAAACAGATATTGGCTATTAGTCACAAAGTATCTAGTATTATCCGAAACAATGCCATTACCAATAAAATCGGATTCAGTACCATTTATCACAAACAATGAGCTGACGGGCGACTCTAAACGCAACTGAAATTTTTGAATTCTATATTTATCTCCCTTTTTGATAATCTGAACATAGTTCCGATCCTTGCTTGAGGCATAGCTTCCTATATAGATAACCTTTGAGTCTTTGCCCATATTAGATAAATCAGTGAAATCCGGAGAGTTGCCCCCTATTGGATCTAGTTTTGCATATAAAATTTTGCCGACGGAATTTTGTGGAAAATCCTGAATACCCATGGTACGATGATTAAGTTCATCGTAAAACAAAATATAATTCATTAAAGGTGCAAAATGTGTCTGGGTAATTTTTGCATTACCTATAGGGACTGTACTGTAACGGACACTTTGAAAAATATCGCTTGTACGTTTACGTGTATAAGTCGTACCGTCTTTCCCGACAACAATTTCAATTTTGCTTCCATATTCTGCCTTAAGAGGTGAAAATCCCGACGGATATGCATCGCCAACGAATTCTTTATCCGTTGTAATTACCTTCTTAAAATTGGTACCATCTAACTCAACAGAACTTCCGTCACTAACGACTAAGATCTCATCAGCCTGAGTGGAATAGTGACGCCCAAGGCTCAAAGGGCCGGAGCCTAATTTGTCAGGTCCGTAAATAGAGCCGTATATATCTACAAATGTCTTGTCAATAGCGCCACTGTTGACACGAGAGTAGCTTAAAATGGAGTTGCCGTTTTTTTCGGAAAGAATCAACCAGCCTGTTTGATATCTCGAGACTACATTAAAAGTAAATACCTTAGAAGTTATTCCACCCGTTATTTTGTTTTTCACCTGAAATACTCCGACATAAAAACCCGCTTTTGTAAAAACATAACTTAAGTCTTTTTCGTGCGAAAGCGTGTCATAAGCGATATAATCAGAATGATTCGCAAACCAGAAATACTCGAAGTCATTTTCTGATGCATCTTTAAAATCAATGACCGGTTTTATAATATAAGGATCTCCAATTGTCGCGTCACTTTTTACAAATGAAGTGATTGTCGCATTATTTAAATTTTTCAACTCATAAGTACCTTCATCTTTAATGCAAGATGTAAAGGCAATAAGAGCGCCTAAGCTAAGTGCTAATATTTTTGTTTTCATAGTCATCTTTTCTTAAAATACAGGAACTTCGATATATTGATTGTTTTCGTCCAAAGTAGGATTCTCAACTAAGTATTGTTTCAGTTTAAGAGCATGAGAACGTTTTGTGCTTACATCTAACTTGGACATATCGAAAATGCCTGTAACCTTAATAAATAGTTCATACTTCTTATTACTGTAACTTCCCAGATAATACATGTCAATATCGCTGTTCCACCATAATGGCTTCGTAAGAGAATTTGTTGTCCATAAGACAGATGTAGATTGTTCTATTTTCCCGACTTTCAGATCCGAAGTAGATTCAATCCGAAGCACTAACCTTACTTTGCCCTGAGACAAATCTGCAGTTTTGTTAAATCTTACATACAAGGTATCTACATATCTGCCTGCACGGAAAATCTGCTCCGATGGAATTGAATAATGTTGAGAAGTAGCCGTTGTAAATTTAGGATCAGCAACAACCTTGTATTTTAAGTTACGATTTGAAGCCACACCAACCAATTCCAAAGTTACCGGATAATCTATGTAGTCCTTTCCAGGATAAAACATAAATGAGATACTTGAAGAATCTGAAGTTGTTTTTGAAAACTGGACAAAGTTGTCGCCATCATAGGTTTTCATTTTCTGCTCTTCGCATCCGGTTGCTGCAAACAACGCGACTGTCATAGCTATAAAAATAATTATATTATATTTCATTTTCATTGTGTTATATAGTTTAATAAGCTCTTTCACTATTTGGCAATGGAAGGACATATTTCCCGCTCATGTCGATAGGAGTGGCTCCGTTATACATAGGCCTGTTCAATCGTTTATATAAGTAGAAAGTTTGTCCTTCACAGATAAACTCGCGGGTTGCATCATTATAAACAGCCTCTAGAAATTTGTCCTTAGGCATGGCAGGATCAAGAGCTGTCTTTGCACCTCTTGCTATCCTAAGCTCCTGAAGCAGCTGAATACCTTTACTAATATCTTTATCTGCAAGATATTCGCATAATATATAATATACTTCACTCAATCTGATAACCGGCAACAGAGGATCCTCAACAGCAATTATATTGGAATTGTTCCACCCGTTAAGGGTCTTAGGTTCCCACTTCAAAGAATAGTTGGAGTAGATTAGTTTGGTCCATCTGAAATCATCGGCATCTGCGCCGAAAAGATTTGCAGTGTTTTTAATTACCAAACGGCTTGAAAAATAGTTATTTGAAAGCCAAGCCGCAAACAGTGTAGGGACATTGCTGTTATTGAAAGCAAAAAGGATGTCGTCGTACAAACGGGTATGTCTGTTTATAGGTTGTTCTATAATAATATCGCTTGAAGATGTGAATTTGAACCATGTCTTTGCAGTATGGTATCTATAAATATCCATTGCATTTATATATGCCTTTTCTTTATCCCCTGAATACTGATAAGCCCTGGCTAAAAGAGCGGTTGCAGCAAAATAGTTGAAACGTGTACCTCTGAACCCGAAGAAAGAGCCTCCTTTTGCATCTCCGGAACTGCCCGGTGTAAAACGATAGTCTCTGGTTGTCATCATTTTCGAATTGTACAAAGTGTCGTTAACCGCTAAGTTTGTTTTAGCATATTCCAAGTCCTCTATTATATTTTTCAATACTTCAGTTGTTGTAAGTCTTGTCGGCTGAAGAGTAGGATATACTTTAACATACGGAACAAATGTATTATTATCATTTACAACAGGTGCGGGGGCAAACAGGCGAAGTATGTCAAAATGCATCAATGCCCTCAAACCCCTGGCTTCTGCCAGCATAAGTTGTTTTTCTTTCTGCCCTTCCATAAAGAAAGTGCTGTCATGGGATTCAACTTCTTGAATAAACGAATTGCAGTTTGCAATTACATTAAATCCCTTTTCCCAGATTGCGTCTGAAGTGCTTCTAAGATAGGTGTTCTCGTAATCGTATTTTGTTGCCGGTATGTAAGAAGATTGTGTGTTCCATGAATATGACGAAACATCGTAATTCTGACCGAGGAAAGAGGTGAAGGACCAAGTTAGCTCCTGTCCATAGAGAGCTTTTTGAGACATCCCAAGGTATAATCCATTCAAGGCAATGCGAAAACCATTGTTGGTCGCAAACAGATCATCTTTTGCCACTAAATTTTCCGGGCTCACATCAAACCAATCTGAGCATGAAGATGTGCCCATTACAAGAGACGCTACTAATATTGTATAAATAAATTTTCTCATTGTCAAAGACTTAAAAATTAAGATTTAATGAAAAATTGAATGTTCTTGCAAAAGGATAAGACAATCCTCTTTCCTGCCTGACAGTGGAAAGGACCAATAAATTATTTGTACTGGCCTGCAAACGCATCATAGATATATGTAATTTTTTGAAATATTTAGGATCAATATCATATCCCAAAGAGATTGAATTGAATTTCAATTGATTCAAATCCTGAACAAATCTGGATGTAGGCATCGTCACTCTCCTTTTATCTGCAATATTTTTTAAAGGAGTAATATCTCCGGGTTTTTGCCATCTTGCAGTAAGTACCCTTTTATCAACATTATAAGAGGCTATATCTGCATTTTCAACATTATTTACCAATGTCTGGTTATATTCCTGACCTCCAATTTGATAAAGGAAAGACGTATAAAGAGAGAAACGTTTCCAGCGAGCATTAAATCCAAAAGCACCTTGAACAGTAGGTTCTGAATCTCCAATTTTTACTTGCTGAGAAGATTCCCATTGACTGGTCAATTCACCTGCCCTGTTTAGAAAAACCTCTTTGCCATCCATAGGGTTAATACCCATAGATTTCATACCATAGATTGCTGTCAAGGAGCCACCCTCTTCATACTTCATAAACGGCACTGAATATTTCTTACTGTTATCGTATGAAGTTTTAGCATTATAGAACTGGTCTATTTTTTCGTTATACTCTTTCAACGACTCGGCAAGCTTCATTAATCTGCTCTTATTGTGAGCCATAGTACCAAACAAACTAATTCCATAATTATTTTTATTAATAACCGCATAGTTCGCAGTAAACTCCCATCCTCTGTTTCTTATCTCCCCCATATTCCCTTTATATATTGTAAAGCCGGAAGAAGATGGTATAGTCACATCGGCGATCATATCTTTAGTTTGTCTGTTATAATAAGATGCAGACATGGTGAACTTCTTAAATAAGGAAATATCAAAACCGATATTGGTGGAGTATGTTCTTTCCCACTTAAGATCTTCATTTCCTAAATAGTTCAAAGTCGCACCCATACCTGTTGTATACCATTCACTTAAAATAACATTGTAAGTATGACGTGCTACATATGGAGGATAGTTTACCTTACCGGTAAGTCCGTATGTTCCCCTGATTTTCAATTGGTCGATAACCTTTGATTTTTTTAGAAACTCATAGTTATGGATGTTTATACCAAATCCGCCTACCCAAAAAGGTGCGAACTTTGTGTTAGAACCGAACTCAGAAGAACCATCCACACGTATCGAAGCATCTGCCAGATAGATATTGTCATAAGTATAGTTGCCTGATAAAAACGCACCTCCCAATCTTGTCGTATTATCGCTGCCTACAGGTTTGGTTACAATTGTATTGGCGTATCCTATAGAATGTTGGGCAGCAGATGGGAATCCTTTGTAACTTGAGAATAATTGCGAAGCTTTAGTCTCTTGCGCATTTATACCACCTGATACGTTTATGTTATGCTTATTTATCGTGTTATTATACATCAGAAAAGCATTAACATTCCATGTATTGTTTTTTATGTCAGATATAGTAAGATCGCCTTTTTGAAATGGGGTGAGAGTACTCCCGTAAGAATATGACAGCGGATCTTTGAACTTGTTCTGATTAGAAGTGCTTTGACTTATGGAAAATTGAGATTTCAGTTGAAGTCTGGAAGTTATTCGCCAGTCAAAGCTAAAATTGTTGGTAAGTGTATTATACTTAGTACGGTCAAAACTGCCTAAAGATGCTTCATACAGAGGATTACTTTTGTACGATAATTCTAATTGCCTCAACATCATACCATTATCCCCATAAATGCGTTCATACGGTTGCTGACTGGTATAATCTGAAAAAGCTCCGTATGGCGAAGCCTGAGAATTTGTAGCATCAAACGAGACCTGATTTCTGAATTGGACGGCTCCTACACGGTATTCCACATACATCGCGCTGTTTATGCGTTTACGGTAAGACTCCTTCATAACACCATTTTCATTGTTGAGACCTAAATCTATTCCAAAACGAAATCCTTCGGTTCCTCCGCCAATTGATAGACTATGAGTTTGATTCAGGCCATTCTGTAAAGGTTGAGATAACCAGTCAGTATTTATTCCCTTGGCAATCAGATTGGCTTTCTTGGCATAACTGTCATAACTGTTTGCATCTTTCCAGTCATAAATTCCGGCCAATACTTCGGCTTGCAACTTCTCTGACGCATTCATAAGATTATAATCCGAAACATCAGGTGTTGTAACCGATGTTGTCAAATTATATGAGACCATCAGTTTTCCAATTTTAGGAGTAACCGACTCAACTACAACAACCCCGTTAGAAGCTCTGGAGCCATAAATCGCTGTGGCAGCAGCATCTTTCAATATTGTAATGCTCTTGATTCTTGTAGGATCCATATCATAGATTTTCTGAACGCTTACCTCATAGCCGTCAAGAATAAAAACAGGCAAGTTCGGATTGTTGGTCAATGCGAACTTGGAAAGCGTACCCGATTCGGTTGCTGTCATTTTATCCAATTGTTTTACTCCATCTACACTTGTACGTCCACGTATGTAAAATTCCGGTAACGTATTAGGGTCAGAACCCATTGTATTGTTCTGTACTACCCTAAAAGAGGGATCAAAAACCTGCAGTACGTCAATAACATTTTTTGGTGATATCTTCAAAATATCATCCTTGGTTACTTTGGTCGATGTACCGGTAAAACTCGATTTGTTAATGTTTGCGTATCCAGTCACAACAACATCAGTCAACAAATTCTCGTTTTCTTCAAGCTCTACATTATATTCGCCGCCTTCCTTTACTTCAAGAACTTGGTCAATATATCCCAAATAGCTAAATATAAGCTTATTCACTTTTGTAGTTGGAAATATAAATTTGAACGCACCATCCATGTCTGCTCTCACACCAATAGATGTCCCTTCCAGCGTTACGCTGGCACCAGGTAACGCCTCACCAGTCTTTTTATCTTTCACAACACCTGTTACAGATATTTTATTTGAGGATCGTACAATAACAGTGTTCTCCATAAATTCAAACGTAACTGGTTTACTGGCAAATAATCTTTTAAGCAAATCTTTTACTTTTTCATTCTTTGCCTCAACATTTATTCTCTCAATACCACTGAAATCTTTGTCGTTATAAATAAAATTCAACCCGGTAGATGCCCGGATTGCTTTAAATACTTGAACAACAGTTTGGTCTTTGAGAGAAAGGGTTACTCTTGCATCTTCCGGATTTTTTTGTTTCTGTGCAAAAGCAGAAAGAGATAATCCGAAAATTGCTAAAATTACAAGTACAATAGCTTTCTTCATAGGTTAATAAAAGTTTATAAGTTAAGTTTTATGGGTTATTCAAGAAATATCCCATTCCTCACCAAGACGAAAGTGTAAAAAAAAATGTTTACAAAAAGAGAAAAATTTTAATAAAAATTTTGCACCAATGAAATTTCGTCAAAGCAATACAATATATTACAATAAAATAAGGAGACAAATGTCTCCTTTTATACAATATACCAGAATATATAAATTCAGAAAAGCCTATTGATTTTTATGAATTGACACTACTATCTTTTCTGTCTTTAACGATTAATGTCTTTCCTTTTAATTCTAAATTAAGATAATTTGTTCTTTCAATTAGTTGAATCAGTTTCTCAATAGAAAGATTCCGAGAAAGGCTTCCGGTAAATTTTTCTTCTGCAGCTTGTTCTGTTTGATAGACAACAGCCATATCATACCATATTGATAATTCATCCAATATATCTGACAAACTTGTATTTTCGAACAGGTAATTTCCCGTATTCCAGCCAATATAACGTTGAACATCATTATCATTAATATCCAAAGATCCGTTAGTGGGATCCACAATTGCCGTAAAACCTGGTTTTAACTGTACTTCCGCCATTTTTGGAGATTTCAAGGCTACCGATCCAGATACAAGAGTTGTCGTTATAGCCTCAGGTTTACGCGAATTGACATTGAATTCTGTACCCAAAACTCTTATTTCAGTAGAACCGACAGAGACAATAAATGGCTTATGCTCATTTCTTGCAACTTCAAAATAAGCTTCTCCTTGAAGTGTCACTCTTCGTTCATTTCCGATAAATACCGTAGGATAATATAGTTTAGAATCCGAGTTAAGGTGAATATGAGTTCCGTCACTTAAAGTAATCCGGAATTCAGCACCACGTTCAACTAATAATGTATTGATTCCTTTATTATTGATATCATTGGTCTCTGAATATGTCAATGCCATCTTGTCATCTGAGAGTTCAAAAGATTGAGTCTTTATAGATTCATCTGATACAACATCAAGCAATGAAATCTTTTCTCCTCTCGCAGTAATCAATTGAACTTTCTTGTTAGAGACCTTTGGCGCTTTTGCAAAAGCAGTTGGCACCTTTTTATAAAAGACCTCGGTAAATGTAGAAAAGGCATCAATGCGCTTATTTTCTTCGGTAAACAGGCTAATAGAAGCAAAGAGAATAATCAAGGCTGCGGCACCAAAAATATACAACATCCTTCTTCTTTGGTTTTTCTTTTTTATACCGGCTGATTTCAGGTTGATAAGAAACAGCTTCCGGTATTTATTTTGCTTTTCTTCCGATAATTCAATTTCATTGTTACCAGATTTAAGTTCCCTCTGCTTCAATCTTTCAAAATAATCACGATGTTTCTCATCAGAACTCAGCCAGCTTTCAAACAGGATATTTTCCTGTTCATCAAGCCTACCGTATATTTTATCTAAAAGAATATGTATGTCAATCTTCATGGCTATATATTTAAAAGAAAAGCCTGAAACATCTTGCCAAACGCCTATATAAATCAGCATTTTTTTGCAGGTCGTTTCTCATCTTTAATTTTCCCCGGTGTATCTGAACTTTGATTGTACTAGGAGAGAGCGATAATCGCTCTGAAATTTCGTTGATTTTATAACCATATACAAACCGGAGTCTACATACCTCCTTGCATGAGTCTGGTAAAGAGCGAAGCAATTGTTGCATATATGGACTCAAGTCTTCATTTTCAGCATCTTCAGTTCCATCTCGTTCAATCTCCCTTAAATACAATAATTTATGAGCATCTTCGATATCCAGTTTGCGCAAATAACTTATACATCTATTACGAACTGAAACACTAAGGTAACCTTTAAAATTTCTGATCTCGTCTAATGTTTCAATATTATCAAACAAATGGATGAACGTTTCCTGCACCATATCATTTGCGATATCACAATCCAACACATAATTGATTGCTATTGTATGTAAATATCTGTAATGCAGATCAAATAGTTCAATATATGCCGTCTCGTCCTGACGTTTTAATCGCTTGGAAAAATTGTATTTATCGCCCAAATCGGTTTCCATCATTCTAAAATATAGCAATTTACATATTAAAATCTTCTATAAAACAACGATTTTCATGGGTAACAAATATATATTATTTTATTAATTAACATTCAAACTCAGTTTTTTTATTGTCGCCAACCATATCAAGCAATGTCATAAACATCCTGCCAAACGCGTTGGTTTTCTTATAAATAAAACCAAAAAAAATAATGTTACTTATTAATAATTGCGGAGGCGGAATTGATCCCGTCAAGTGCCGATGACACTATGCCTCCTGCATAGCCCGCACCCTCTCCGCATGGGTAGAGATTTTCAAGCGAAACATGGGCGAAAGTCTCAGGGTCTCTCAATATCCTCACAGGGGAAGATGTACGGGACTCTACTGCCAGCATAAGGGCATCAGATGTTATGAAGCCATGCATTTTCTTGTCAAATACCCTCAAGGCCTGCTTGAGACGGCTGGAGATGAATTTTGGGAGGATTTCATCCAGTGGAGCCGGTGTGACTCCAGGAACATACGATGATTGCGGAAGATTTGCAGAGGGATTGCCTTTAAGGAAGTCAGTCATCCTTTGCGCAGGAGCTGTTAGATTTCCCCCATTAAAATCGAAACAAGCCCTCTCAACTGCACTTTGGAACTCCATTTGAGCCAACAGTCCGAACTTTTCATAATCAGGTATATCATTGGGCTCTACCGAGACAACAACTCCCGAGTTTGCCCATTTTGAACTTCTTTGGGAGTTTGACATTCCATTTAGCACCAGCTCTCCAGGGGAGGTGGATGCAGGGACAAGTATGCCTCCGGGGCACATGCAAAACGAGAATACCCCCCTATCCTCTATCTGAGATACCAAGCCATACTCAGCCGTAGGCATATATGGCTGATATTTGCCATGATACTGAATACGGTTTATCAGCGACTGAGGGTGCTCCACCCTCACTCCCATTGCAAAACCCTTTGCCTCAATAGACCACTTCCGGTCTGCAAATAATCTGTATATATCCCTTGCAGAGTGGCCTGTTGCCAGAATAACAGCCTTAGCCTTATACTCTTCACCGTTGCTGCATCTGACACCTGTCACCTTATTTCCGTCCAGAGTCAAATCAACTACTTTTGTCTGGAAATGATACTCTCCACCATGTTCAACAATATGTGTTCTTATATTCTCGATTATACGTGGCAGATTATCTGAACCAATGTGAGGATGTGCGTCAACCATTATCTGCGGGTCTGCACCAAAAAGGACAAACTGGCTTAGGACCTCGTAGATATCTCCCCTTTTACTGGATCTTGTATATAGCTTCCCATCGGAAAATGTTCCAGCGCCTCCCTCTCCAAAGCAATAATTTGAATCCGGATCTACTATTTGTTCTCTAGTAAGCTTTGCAATGTCAAATTTCCTGTCGTGTACATTCTTGCCTCGTTCCAATATTATAGGTTTGAGACCTCTCTCTATGAGCTTGAGTGCTGCAAAAAGCCCTGCAGGACCTGCTCCAACAACAATGACCGGGTCTCCGTTTTCAACATTCTTGTAATCAGGAGTCTTAAATCTGCTTATGACCGTCTCTTTGGCCAGATAGCCCTCAGCACGATACCGATATAGTATTACCTGTCCTCTGGCATCCAAAGATCTTTTTACAATCACCACTTCTCCCACTGCCTTTGGAGTGACACCCATAGATCTTGCCGCCGCATTGACAAGGTCACTCCTGGTCAGCTCTACATTAATTGGCGATGTTATTTCGAATTCACGCATAATCAAGAATTCTGGATATTGGTGCTGCATCCAGTCCGCAGGTATAACCCGTTTTAAACTTATAATATCCTGTAATTGCAATCATTGCTGCATTATCAGTAGTAAACCTGAATTCCGGCAGATAGGTGTTCCAGCCCCTTTTTTTGCCCTCCATCTCTATTCTGTTTCTCAATCCTGAATTTGCAGAGACACCTCCGGCAATGGCAATCTCCTTAATTCCTGTATTTTTTACAGCCAGGAGCAGTTTTTCCATAAGAATCTCTATTAGAGTATACTGAAAAGAGGCGCACAGGTCGTTTATATTCTTGCTTATAAATTCAGGATCCTCCTTGATGCTGTCTCTCAGAAAATAGAGCAACGAGGTCTTTACACCGCTGAAGCTGTAATTGTATTCTGCCACTCTCGGTTTTGCAAATCTGAATGTTTTAGGGTTACCCTCTTTTGCAAGTCGGTCTACGACAGGGCCTCCCGGATATCCCAGATCCATTATCTTTGCACACTTGTCAAAGGCCTCTCCTACAGCATCGTCAATAGTCTGACCGATTATTTCGAATTTAAGGTAATCATCTACCCTAACAATCTGTGTGTGACCACCCGATACCAGCAGGCACAGGAAAGGAAAAGATGGATGACTTTTCTCCTTAGCCGGATCCTTGATAAAGTGGGACAAAATATGACCCTGAAGGTGATTCACATCTACAAGCGGTTTTCCCAGCGAAAGGGAGAGCCCTTTTGCAAATGAGGTGCCCACAAGCAGAGACCCCAAAAGTCCGGGGCCTCTTGTAAATGCAATTGCATCGATATCCTTCAACTCAGCTCCGGCTATTTTTAGAGCTGTATCTATCACAGGAACTATATTTTGTTGATGTGCCCTGGATGCAAGTTCCGGTATGACCCCTCCATACTTGCTGTGAACATCCTGGCCAGCCATGACGTTAGATAGAAGGACCTCATTTCTAATGACTGCGGCTGATGTATCGTCACAGGATGACTCGATTCCTAGTATTGTAATTTCCATATTTATATATCTCGCGCAAAAATGGCTCTTTTTTAACAAATAGCTTCACATATTTGATTAAATTTGTCAATTAATTTTTTGCCAATTAGAATATTTAAAAAAATAATAATTGCTTTAGTCTTCATTGGGGCATTGATTCCAGTTGGAGCGTATATTGCTTTGCAGTATCCCTCGCTTCAGACTTTGGTTGCAAAGAAAGCAACAAATATCCTTTCCAGAAAACTGAACACTGAGGTATCTATAGGCAAGGTGTACTATCAGTTCTTCAACAAGCTTATACTATATGATGTACACATCCTTTCCAACAAGAAGGATACACTGTTGAACTGCAACAAGATATCTGTAAGCTTCTCAGCCAAAGACCTCCTATCCAGGAAATTTCATTTTAACAAAGTCTCTCTTTCCGACGGAGTCTTCAATTTACGTATAGAAAAGGATGGTTCATCCAACCTTAAACAGATTCTGCAATACTTGAAAAGCAGAGAACCATCAGATACAAGTGCCATGCCGGTTGATCTGTTGACAAAAGAGCTGAAATTGAACAACTTCCGCTTTACATATAAAAATCTAAAATCAGACCAGGCAGACAAGAGTGCCGATGCCGTAAATTTTAAAGATCTGGACTTAAAAGGTATAGAGATAGACCTAAAGCGCATAGAATTCAAAAACGAAATTTTACATGCGGATATCAGCAGCCTTAAATTTATAGAGAAGAGTGGTTTTGAGATCAAGAACCTGAATGCTGGATTGAAGGTTAAGGAAAATGAGATTCGTCTGAATGATCTTTATATATATGACGGGTATTCCGAGCTCCGGGCAAGACACTTCAGCATGCTTTATAAAGACAAGCTTGATTTTCAGGACTTCATTCATAAGGTTGTCATGGAGATCGACCTAGACAACTCATTCATTAATTTTGAGACTCTTTGGAAAATCGCGCCATCGCTTGCCGGCAACAGACTATCTTTTTATGCGACAGGTCTGGTTTCAGGAACTGTAAACAGCCTTAAATCGGAAAGCCTCAAGGTCACCTCGGAATCTGGAATTAGCACATTAGATATAAATGCAAGAATTGCAGGACTGCCCAAAACAGAAGAGACTATGGCTTTTGTGGATATCAACGACTGTTCTACGACAACTCCCGACTTAGCCAGAATAATCTCTTCTCTGAACAGCAGCCGTCCGTTGAAAGTGCTATCAGAACTGTCTCCTTTGGTAAAATACAATTTCAAGGGAAGGCTTGCCGGATTGCTTAATGATTTCGTTGCTAACGGGAACCTGACTTCTAATATCGGCAATGTATACATGGATGTGCTTCTTAGACAGAATAAGAAAGAGAGGGGAATGGACCTTCAGGGAAAGCTGAGCACAGATAACTTTAATATAGGAATGCTGCTAACTAACCAGTCTATTGGAAAAATCTCTTTCAGCAGCACTATGTCGGCTTTGCTCCGTGAGGAGTCTGCCGGTGGCAGCAACTTTTACATAGACAGTATCTCTGTCAACAAACTTGATTTTAAAGGTTACTCTTTCAGCAATATATACTCAGTCGGAAGTTATGTCAATAACGTTTTCAACGGAAAGATAATATGTCACGACCCTAACCTTAACTTTATATTTCAGGGCATTTTCTCCCACTCCTCCAAAAAAGATTCCTATTACGATTTTTATGCTGACGTTGCATATGCCGGGTTGGCAGCCCTGAAGCTGGACAAACGAGACAGCATCTCTTCTGTAAGCTTCAAGACTCTTGCTAATTTCACGAAAAGCAAGAAGGGGGACATTGTAGGCGATATTAATGTAAAGAACCTGGATTTCAGAAACAGCAAAGGAGACTATCCAATTGGGGACATATCCATTAAATCTGCCTCCACTCAGAACGACTTTAACATCACTTTGAAATCTTCATTTGCCGACGCCTCCTACAAAGGTAACGACTTCATTACCAATTTTATAGACAAAATATTAAGTACTACAGCCCTCAAACATGCCCCATCCCTCTTAAAAAGTGGAGTCGCAAAGGTGGGTGCGGAAAAACCTAAGAACTACAGATTCAACCTCAATTTCTACGATACACGAGCAATATCCGAACTCCTTCTTCCGGGATTTTTCATTTCGAACAAGAGCCTTTTAAAAATAGAGATTGATGAGAATGACCATTTAGACCTTGAACTGAAGGCAAACAGAATCGGTTTTAACCAAAACTATTCAGACAATCTGATTTTCAAAGTCCAATCTTCGGAAAACAACCTGTTCTCCAGCATCAATTCAAAAAGGATATTTGTTGGTGGTTTAGGTTTCGACAGTAGCAGGATAAACGTGAACGTTAAAAATGACAATGTATCAATACTGGCGTCTTATGTCAACAATGGCACTATGAGAAACTCTATGCGTTTTTCATCTGACATCTTAATATCCAGGACTGAAGACAATAAATCTCCTCGTTTTGGAGTTGTAATCAACCCTTCCGAGTTGGTCGTCAACAATCAGAACTGGAGTTGCACCAAATCAGACATACAGATTCAGGACAGCACGTTCCATATCAATAATTTCAAAATGCTGAGCAAAGACCAGGAACTCTTTGTAGACGGAATAGTCTCTTCTGACAGGAGAGACTCATTGAAAGTGAGCATCAAGAATCTTGACATATCTCCATTGAACCTTATTATAAAAAAATATCCTTTCAACTTCAAGGGCCATTTTTCCGGTATTGCCACTATAACCGACGTTTACAAAAATCCTGGGATACAAATGAACTTAATGGGAAGAGAGGTCGTTGCTTCGGGAGAAGATGTCGGTGATTTTTACCTGTCAAGTGAATGGAATAACGACTCCAGACTATTTGACGTTACTGTAAGGAATAATCTTAATGGCAAGACCACAATGGACATATCCGGCACTTACCGTCCAAAGGGGAACCTTGTTGATTTCAATGGCAAATTTGATAAAATAAACGCTGCTTACTTTGAGCCATTCCTCAAGGATATCATTTCCAATACCGGTGGCGGTATGACAGGCGACCTCCATCTTACAGGTCCACTTAAAAGGCTTGCGCTTACAAGCAATAACGCTGTACTGAATGATCTGACCTTTATGATCAACTTTACAAAGGTCCAATATACATTAAACGGGCCGGCCGTAGTATCGGAAAAGGGGTTGCGGGTGAACAATGCTATCATAAAAGACAGATTTGGCAATTCCGGACATGTAAACGGGGGATTCCTGTACGATCATTTCTGGAACATGAAGTTCAACACTGTTGTCAACTTCTCCAATCTGGAGTGTCTGAATACAAAAGATGGTGACAACGCATCATTTTACGGAGGTGCTTTTGGAACCGGGACTCTTAACATAAATGGTCCTTTACAGAAGATATCCATGGACATATCTGCCACTTCAAATAAAAATACTGAGATACATATTCCTCTTCCATCCACATCAGAAGCCTCCAGCTCAGACTTGTTAAGCTTTAAGGAGCCTCCTGTAAACAATTCTGACTTTACAGAAGATGGAATACGAGGTCCTGAAAAGGTTAAAAAAGAGAAAAAGAGCAGCGAACTTGATGTAAAACTGAAGATCAACATTACTCCGGATGCAGCTATGCTTATCGAGGTTGACAAATCTGTAGGTGATATCATTACTGGTTACGGTGGTGGTCTTGTCACAATGAACATAAATCCTTCCAAAGATATATTCAGTATTCAGGGTGACTATCAGATTGACCGGGGATATTACAAATTTGTACTTCAGGGTCTATTCAACCGAGATTTTACCATACAGCAAGGTGGCAACATAGTTTTCAACGGAGATATTGCCAAGACCAACATAAATCTTACGGCCAACTACCGGACAAAGGCCTCAATAAATGCTCTTATTTCAGACACAAGCTCTGTGGGAAGCAGACGTAATGTTGATTGTCTGATAAAAATGACTGGCTCTCTAATGAATCCTACTCTTAACTTCGGGATAGACATTCCTGACATTGACCCTCTAACGAAAGCAAGGGTTGATGCTGCCCTCAGTTCCGATGACAAGGTAGTGAGGCAGGTTATGTCCATTCTTGTTTCCGGCAGCTTTATTCCGGATATACAATCGAGCATTGTAAACAACTCCACCATACTTTACTCAAACGCAACAGAGGTCCTTTCCAATCAGATCAACAATATATTCAACCAGCTTGACATCCCGTTGGATCTGAGCTTCAATTATCAACCGGGTCAGAATGGCCGGGATATTTTCGATGCGGCAGTATCTGCACAGCTATTCAACAACAGGGTAATTGTTAACGGTAATATAGGCAGTTCTAAATTCACCAACAAATCTGAGAATGTTGTGGGAGATCTGGATGTAGAGATTAAGCTTGATGAAAAGGGAAGATTCCGTGCCAAAGCCTTCTCTCATTCTGCCGACCAGTTCTCAAATTATCTGGACAACAGTCAGAGAAACGGGGTGGGTCTTGTATATCAGGAGGAGTTTTACTCTTTCCGAGAACTTTTCAACAGTATCTTCATGAGTAAGAAGAGAAGGGCAAAAAACGTTCCGCCAAATCAAACTACAACCCGCTAATTGTAAATATCTTATAATTTGGTTTAACTACCCAATTGTACGTCAACTATCTTACCTATAAGTTCTCTCTGGTATGGTTGTTCAACTCTGATATAGTTGCGGGTATATCCGAACATCTTGCCCCCTTTTTGCGTGCTTTCGAATAGTACCTTTTCTGTTTTGCCATGGTTGGCATCTACAAAGGCACTGTGCAATCTGTCGGAAAGCTCTGTAAGCCTCGCCACACGCTCTGTTTTGTCAGAATCCCTGACCTGATCTGCTATCTCTGCTGCAGGAGTGTTTGCACGTCTGGAATATGGGAAGATATGGAGGAATGCAGGTTGCACGCTCTCAAGAAAATGATAGGTGTCCAGAAACTCCTCCTCAGTCTCACCGGGAAAACCGACGATGACATCAATACCAATGAATGCATAAGGCATGAATTTCCTGATGCTCTCTATCTTTTGAGCAAAAAGTTCTCGGTTATAACGACGTTTCATACGGGCAAGGACAGCGTTTGACCCCGATTGAAGCGGTATGTGCAGATGTGGAAGAAAACTCCTGCTATGCGCCATCCACTCAATTATCTCATCCGTGAGGAGGTTTGGCTCAATAGAAGAAATCCTGTATCTCTCTATCCCTTCGACTTTGTCCAACTCCTTAAGCAGATCGGCAAACTCTTCACCTGTGCTTTTACCGAAATCTCCAATATTGACGCCGGTAAGCACCACCTCTTTAATTCCTTTTCCTGCAATTTCACGAGCTTCATCAACAATAAAGGAGATCTTCTGATTCCTGCTTTTCCCCCTGGCAAGAGGTATTGTGCAATATGAGCAGTGGTAGTCGCATCCATCCTGAACCTTAAGGAAAGAGCGGGTCCTGTCGTCAGAAGAGTAAGCCGGAAAAATTGTCTCAACCTCAGATATGGCACATGAGAAGGCCCTACCCTCCCTGTGAATTCCCGGTTTCAAGCTACCGGCAACCTGTGACACCTTCATAAAAAGATTCTCCTTCTGGTCGGCACCAAGCACCAGATCTACACCCTCAATATCCAGAATTTCCTGAGGTTTTAGCTGGGCATAGCAGCCTGTCACAGCAATTATGGCATCAGGATTCTGTTTGTGGAGTTTCCTGATAGCAGACCTACACTTCTTGTCGGCATGCTCTGTAACCGAACAGGTATTTATAACATAGATGTCAGCCTCCTTGCTGCTGGGAACCTTCATGTATCCGTTGCCGACGAACTCTCTTGCAAGTGAAGAGGTCTCGGAGTAGTTCAGTTTACATCCCAGCGTAAGAAAAGCGACACGTTTATTTCTATTATCTTCCATTTAGCAAGCGATCACGTTAAAATGACATCACCACTCTTGATGCCTCGACTTTTCCTCCAACCGGGGGATTCAGCTTGGATATCGACACCTGAGCCCATTTAACCATGGGGTAACTCTTCTTTACTCTGGCTAGTATACGTCCCGCAACATTTTCCAACAATTTGGATGGAGTGGCCATCTCTTCACTTATAAGATTGTAAAGTTCCTGATAGTTCAGGGCATCTTCAAGATTATCTGTCTCTGATGGAGTTTTCAAATCTGTCTCCACAGAGAAACTCACTAGAAATTTGTTACCGATAATCTGTTCTTCTTCAAAATGACCATGATGGGCAAAGAACTCCATATTCACAAGTTCCAGAAGATTTCTTCCAGTTTGATTGTTACTCATATTATAAATACACAAGGTTTTTTATTAAGGTCTGTCTTTTCTCTCTTCCACTGCTCAATAGTCTTTGTCTTGATAAATGCATCCGGCAGAGAGATGTCTGCAGCCACGCATAGTCTGGTTTTTGGTGAGCAGACCTGCAGAAAATCGGCAAGTAGAGAGTTGTTTCTATAGGGTGTCTCTATTACTATCTGTGTCTGGTGTTGAGTAAGGGATATCTTCTCCAGTTGTCTGATCCTCGCCTTTCTCTCTTCGGGTTTTATTGGGAGATATCCGGTAAAGGCAAAACTCTGTCCGTTCATTCCCGACGACATGAGAGCCATCATCAACGATGAGGGGCCGACCATAGGCCTAACCTCTATGTCGTTCTTATGGGCCAGTTCGACAAGCAAAGAACCGGGGTCAGCAACGGCAGGAAGTCCTGCCTCACTTATAAGTCCTACACTTTTCCCATCAAGAAGAATCTTTACATACTCCTCAACTTCAGCAGGTTTTGTATGTTCATTCAGCTCATGGAATTCCAGAGTATCAATCTTCCCCTTCAGACCGGCTTTAGAAAGATATCTCCTGGCTGTACGTGTCTCCTCCACTACGAAATGTGTGAGCGAGCAGATGAGATCCAGCACTGTTGATGGTATAACCTCCTTAGGGTCATTGTCTCCCAATGGAGAAGGAATAAGATATAGGACTCCTTTCAAAACTAAAATTTTCGCAAAGGTATGAAAAATTCCTACCTTTATAATATGAATATGAGTTATAAGACCAGGCTGACATTTCTTGGAACAGGTACTTCACAGGGAGTTCCGATGATCGGATGTGGTTGTCCTGTCTGTTCTTCTACCGATGCGCGGGATCAAAGGCTGCGTTCTTCGGTATTGGTTGAGCAAAATGGATTGTCTATCCTGATAGATGCAGGGCCCGATTTCCGCCAACAGTTGTTAAGAGAGGATATCTGCGATCTGGATGCGATTCTGCTCACTCACGAGCACAAGGACCACACCGGAGGGCTGGACGACGTAAGGGCTATAAATTACTTTGGAAGCAAGGCTTTGCCTATATACTGCGAGAACCGGGTTTACAAATCCCTTCAGAGGGAGTACTCCTATGCATTTTCTGAATACAAGTACCCGGGAGCGCCTGAATTTGATGTCCGCGAGATAGACGACAATCCCTTTTTTGTACTTCCTCAAGAGGGTTCCCGCAAAGGCGGACGAATGCGGCAATTTGCCAAGCACAAAGAGGAGCGTGAGCTTCCGGATGATGCCTCTGTCCTGGTCACTCCTATAAGAGTGATACACTACAAGCTGCCGGTTTTCGGTTACAGGATAGGCGACATCGCATATATCACTGACGGTAGCCAGATTGATGATTCTCAGTTCTGCAAGCTGAAAGACCTTGAGGTTCTGGTCATAAACACCGTTCGTAAAGAGAGGCACATCTCGCATTTCAGTCTTCAGGAGGCTATTGATATTGCTCAAAAGGTCGGGGCTAAAAGGAGCTACCTTACTCATCTCTCGCATCAGATTGGTACTTACAGTCAGCTTCTCAAAGAGCTTCCTGCCGGCATAGAACCTGCTTACGACGGGCTGGTGTTGACAGTTTAGGCCTTGCATCTCTTTTCTAGATTGGCTATAGTCTTCAAGGTATGGCAACTACGATTATATGCGTGGATTCAAGGTGCTTTATTCGAGTAAAAGTGTGGTTTTCGGATATCTGCGTGCATAGCCTTGCATCTCTTTATTTGAATTGCTGTAGATCTTCGGACATGGCAACCAGTTTTACCCACTAGAGTTCGCTCCTCTAAAAACACATGCGACACCTTTTTGCTTCTGTAGATTAGGAGTCAGTGTCGCCAGAGTGTTTTTTTACGAGTCGCTTACTAAGTGGGTACCCAAAACTTCCTTTGCAATGTTCTCAGATTCTCCAGCATATTCTTTTCATTGAGATGCAAGGCTTAGTGGATTGTGTTTTGCAAGTATCCTTCAAACTCATACTTTTATCTCTTAATCAGCTTGACTAGGTTCCTAGACGTTCCTTTGCAATGCCTTTTCAGGCTAAAGCACAATTATTTATGAGATGCAAGGCCAAACGTGAGACAAACCCGATGAATATGCTAGTTCTTAAGCATATCTATCTGTTTTATTTGTATTTACACATTTATCCTTAATAAAATTAAAAGTAAATTGAGTATCTTACTGAGTGTCAACATTAAGATTTAAAACTTAGTGAACTCAACTTTTAAAAATTTATTCACAAATATTTGGGTAAAGTATATAAAAATCATAATTTTACAATGCATTGCTTTATACATCAGTTAATAGCAGCAAAACCACCGAAATTTACGCCCATGTTAGTATGACCGGGCTAAAGAATATCAATAACCCTGCCGATGATTTTGAACCATAAAAAGACGAACCAACTATACACCAAAAGGTAAACCAAGACCACCGAAGTGACACTACATAAGCAACAAAGAGACGCCTATAACCAAGTTGAACTAAACCGCCCCCTTTCGGAGGCGGTAATTTGATGGTA
>CAZHLJ010000002.1:0-284048 GCA_964533215.1 uncultured Muribaculaceae bacterium | reverse complement strand
TGAAAAACTTTAAGTCGGTGTCTCCTACCTTGGGACTCACCGACATTCTGTGTGCTATAAACTATGAAAAATTTTCAACAACTGAGTCATTTGCCAAATGGACTAAAAAGGGATTTACCTCTCTTTTATAGTCCATTTTCATTTGATAACCCCTCTATTTGATAATAATAAAGTTCTATTTCATTTTATATATGATTAACAATTAAGACAAATACAATTTTATGAATTTAATTAAAAAGCTTTCTCATACAATCCTTTTGTTACTGATTGTAGAGGTCTCTTTTGCTCAACTCAGCGACCAACAGGTTATTGAAGAGCTAAAAAGGTATTCCACTTCCGGGATGTCCCAGGAGCAAGTATTAACAGAACTTGCTGGCAAAGGGGTGACAAAAGAGCAGCTGGAAAGGATAAAGGCACAATATGATGCCAGTTCAGCTACTTCTAAAGGAACTGTTGTCACACCTGAAAACAGAACAAGAGAGTCCGCCACTGCGGGACCGGACAAGATTGTGGTTGTAAAAGAGACAGCTGGCAATAATACTAATGCAATTTTCGGGAGGGATCTATTCTCCAGCAAGAATCTCACCTTTCAGCCCACGCTGAATCTACCCACTCCAGAAAATTATCAGTTAGGAGCCGGAGATGAAATAATTATTGACATTTGGGGAAACAGCGAGTTGACCTTCAGACAAAAAATCTCCCCAGAAGGTAATATCATAGTCTCCAACATCGGGCCTATATTCCTGAACGGCATGCAGGTAAAGGAAGCTTCAGTCAGAATAAGAAAAGCTTTCAGCAGGATTTATTCCGATCTATCCTCTCCAAATCCACAGACATTCATTAAAGTTACTCTTGGGAATATCCGTAGCATTCAAGTTAATATAATGGGCGAAGTCGTCTTGCCCGGAACCTATACCCTCTCATCTTTTTCATCCGTATTCCACGCTCTTTACTCAGCAGGAGGAATAAATAATATCGGTAGTCTTAGGGATGTGAAGGTATTTCGCAATGGAAAAGTCGTTTCCAACATAGATGTCTATGAATATTTGCTCAAGGGAAACAATAATGGCGATGTCACTCTTAGAGAAGGAGATATAGTAAAGGTTGAACCTTTCAAAAAAAGAGTTCAGATAATAGGAAGAATCAAAAGGCCTATGGTTTACGAAATGAAAGAGAGCGAACCTCTTTCCAAGTTGATTGAGTATGCCGGAGGCTTCGAAAGCAGCGCGTACAAAAAGAACGTTCAGGTAACAAGGAAGGGTGATTCTGAGATGAAAGCATTCACTGTGGAATCAAATGACTATGATAGCTTCCTGCTAAATGATGGGGACACGGTCATGGTAAACGTAATTCTTAACAGATTTGAGAACAAAGTCGAGATATCTGGATCTGTATTCAGACCAGGGGAATACGCGATAGGAAACGACATCCGCACTATAAAGCAATTAATTGCCAAGGCAGAAGGTGCAGAAGAGGATGCACTTCTTGTAAGAGGCCTTTTATACAGGGAAAATCCGGACCTCACAACAAGGGTTGAATCTATAGATCTTGCAAAGCTTCTTAAAGGCGAGATTGCCGACATTGAACTTAAAAAGAACGACCGTCTGTACATACCATCCAAAAACGAATTAAAGGATGACCTTTACCTCACACTGGCAGGAGAAATTAAAAGGCCAGGCAAATATCCATTTGTACATAGCATGAACATAGAAGAGCTAATACTTCAAGGTGGTGGCCTTCTAGAATCAGCCTCAAGTGCAAAAATAGACGTAGCAAGAAGAATAAGAAAGCCAATGAGCACACAGGAGTCTGAATTTCAAAGCGAAGTTTTCAGCTTTTCCATTGATAATGGATTTATCATATCAGGGGAAAAGAATTTTATCCTAAAACCATTTGATATTGTAACCGTCAGAAGGTCTCCAAGCTATAATGTCCAGCAAAATGTTATAATCAATGGAGAAGTCTTGTTTAGTGGCTCATATCCGAAAATAAGCAAAAACGAAAGGCTCTCTTCTTTCATACATAGATCCGGGGGATTAACCTCAACTGCATATATAAAGGGAGCAACTCTTACACGCACAATGTCCGCTGATGAAAGAGCCACTGCGGAGGCCTCGTTGAAACTTGCAAGAAACAGTGATAAAGATTCTATCTCAATTGAGAGTCTTAATATTAGCAGAACGTATAAAATTGGGATAAATCTGGAAAAGGCTATGGCGAATCCTGGCAGTGACTACGATGTTGTTTTGAAAGAAGGCGATGTAGTTGATATTCCAAGCTACAATGGTGTCGTTAAGATTTCCGGAGCTGTCATGTATCCTAACGCTGTAACCTATATGGACAAAGCTCCTCTAGGAGATTACATAGATAACGCAGGAGGATACTCATTCAGGGCTAAAAAAAATAAAGTGTTTGTAGTATATATGAATGGCAGAATTGCAAAAGGATTAAACTCTCCTATTGAACCTGGTTGTGAAATAATTGTTCCAATGAAACCTGAGAAAAGAGATTTCACTACAGGGGAGATTGTTGGAATATCCTCATCCATAATGACTGTCGTGGCCCTTATTGTAAATCTATTTCTAAAATAGCTATGGAACAAGAAAATAAGATTGGGACGCAAGAGATAGATCTTGTTGAAATTGCACAAAAAATATGGAAAAACCGGAAACTGGTTTTAAAGGCGACCGGTATTTTTGCCGCTTTTGGATTCATGGTTGCTATTTTATCCCCGAATGTTTACACTGCCTTTTGCACTATGGTACCTCAAACGACAGAGAAGAAGGTAAGTGGTAATATCAGCGGTCTGGCTGCAATGGCAGGGATAAACCTCGGTGGACTTAACACTGGAGAGGTGTTATCTCCTAATGTTTATCCAAGAATAATAAACAATATCAATTTCAAGAAAGATCTTATGTACTCGAAATTCCATTTTGAAGGAATTAACAGTCCAATAAGCCTCTATGAATACTACACCGATAAACGGTACAGTAAATTCAATCTTCTGGGTAATATACGAAAATATACTATCGGCTTGCCAGGTGTCATTATTGGTGCAATTTCATCTAAAAAGGAGGATATAGAACTTAATCCGCAGCAACATGACACTACTTCTGTTCAAACTTTGTCGGAAAAAGAGGAGAGGTTGTCTGTCATCATAAACTCACTTATATCCATCACTCTTAACAATAAAGATGGATATATTCTATTATCGTCCAAAATGTCAGAACCATTAGCAGCAGCAGAATTGGCTCAAAGGACACAGGAGCTTTTGCAAAAATATATAACCAAATTTAAGCTGGAAAAAGTTGCAAAAAATCTGGAATTCGTTGAAAATAATTACAATGAGGCAAGGAAAAACTTTGAAGACAAACAAATTGAATTAGCTCAGTTCCGGGATGCCAACAAAAGCTTTAGCTCATCTCTTGCAAAAACTAATGAGGAAAAACTATTATCTGAGTATACACTGCTTTCTGGTGTATATTCCGAACTTGCAAAACAGAAAGAGCAGGCTAAAATCGCAGTAACCGAGACAACGCCTATACTTACAATAATAGAACCTGTTACAGTGCCTACTGAGAAAACGGAACCTAAAAGAAAGATGATATTATTAGCCTACTCTCTACTAGGATTGTTCATAGGCATTGGACTGGTATTTCTTATCCCATATATGGAAGAGCATTTTTTTCCAAACATTAAAAAATATAAAATCATTCCCAAAGTTGACAATTAATAAATAAGAATATGGAAACCTTTAAAAATATTATTCAGAAAATAGATAATAATTCTCATATAATTGGAGTTGTAGGGCTTGGTTATGTTGGGTTACCGCTCGCCGTAGATTTTGCCCAGGAAGGAATAAAAGTCATTGGTTTTGACAAGAATGCCGGTAAAGTTAAAAAAATCAACAGTGGCTCTAATTATATAAAAGATATCCAAGATAAAGCTCTTAAAGAAGTTGTCGATAAAAGCACCCTTTCCGCAACTACGGATTTTAGCAGAATACGCGAATGCGACGCACTTCTAATATGTGTCCCTACGCCTCTTGATATGTACAAGAAACCTGACATGCATTATATAGAAGATGTGTGCATAGAAATAGGCAGAAATATGAAGCCAGGTGTTTTCATTAGCCTTGAAAGCACAACATATCCTACTACTACAGAGGAATTTACTCTCCCAATAATTGAGCGGGAATCTGGATTAAAACAAGGTATTGACTTCTGGCTTGCATATTCTCCGGAACGAGTAGACCCAGGTAACTCCTGCTATCACACCAAAAACACTCCAAAAGTAATTGGGGCAATGACAAATGAGGGTTTGGAAATTGGAGTAAAACTATATTCAAAGGCTATTGACATTGTCCATCCTGTGAGCTCTCCACGGGTAGCAGAAATGGTAAAAATTCTAGAAAACACATACCGGCTTATCAACATTAGCCTTATAAATGAAATTGCCCTTCTATCCGGCAAAATGGATATAAATATATGGGAAGTCATAGAAGCGGCAAAGACCAAACCATACGGATTTCAGGCTTTTTATCCAGGACCTGGAATTGGCGGGCACTGCATACCACTGGACCCTTTCTACTTAGAACACATTGCAAAAAAGTACGACTTTGATCTAAGCATGATCCATACTGCAGGGCATATAAATATGCGGATGCCTCATTACATGTATATCAAGATATCCACAGCATTAAACAAACACAAAAAGGCTATCAATGGCAGTAAAGTCTTGTTTTTGGGAGTCGCATATAAAGCCGACATCGATGACGAGAGGGAATCACCTGCCCTTGAAATAATTGACATTGCAATTAAAAAAGGTGCCATTGTTGATTACAACGATCCATATATCCCTCAAATAACAACCCATTCCGGTGTTTCTCTAAAATCAGTGGATTTTAATGAAGAGAGTCTTAAGAAATATGATTTAGTAGTCATAACAACAAAACATTCCATTTATGATGCCGAATTGATAAGGCAGAATTCCGAATTGATTGTAGATCTGAGGAATATGCTGCCTAAAGGAGAGAAAATCTATAAGCTATAAAATTTGCCATTAAAATGGCCATGAAGTATCCAAAACTAAAGCAGTTGTTATTAATGTTGATTGTTGATATATTAATTATATCAATATGTCAATTAATTATTAGCCTGTTATATGAATCTCATCAAAAAGGGCTCACTCTTTTAAGTTCTTTATTATGGATCTTGATTGGCATAGCTAGCGGTAAATTATTATACAACCATTACACTAAAAGCTCGGCAATAATTACGATAATTGTAGTTAACCTCTTATCTTCCATATCTATTATAGGAATACTTACATTAATTTACGGCAAATTATCTGTATACCCAGAACTTATCCTGCTTTTTTCAACAATATCTTTTCTTGAGATATTGTTTTATACGTTATTAATAGCTTACAAAAGATTTGAGATACCATACATTGAAAGTGATGAAGAGCTTTTTGAGTATAATCGCAGTAATCCAAACTTCCCCAAACCTTCTGAAAATAAAGATGGGATTGAGGAAAAAACCTCCGGCATTTTTAATACCATAAGACATTTTCCAATAAAAAACCGGGCAGAATGGGTAAACATCCATGGCGATGATTTCGGGAAAAAAGTGAAAATAATGCAGGTTAATTCCAATGATCAAATTCATCTTTTATGCCCGAATCAATATGATCTCTTTTTCAATTTAGCTCAATTAAACAAAGTCAGAAGAGTAAACAAGCTCTTCATGGAAATCAATTCCATACTGCCAAATAATGGTATATTCATCTGCTGCTTCCAGACAAGCTCAATTAGAAGAAAGCAGATTCAGGCAGCATACCCATTTTTGGTAAGGCATATTGTCTCGGTAACTGATTTTGTGTGGAACAGAGTTTTTCCCAAGCTCCCGGCAATAAGGAAAATATATTTTGGTATAACAAAGGGAATGACCAGAGTATTTCCCAGGCCTGAGATTCTGGGAAGGCTATATAGCTGTGGCTTTGAAGTTAAACAGGAGCTTCCTATCAATGGTTTGCTCTATATAGTTTCAATTAAAGTCAAACAGCCAATAAAAAGATTTTCTTCAAGTTACGGAATGTTTATCAAGCTTAAGAGAGTAGGAAAAGATGGAAAAATAATTGGTGTATATAAATTCCGTACAATGTTTGCATATTCAGAATACTTGCAGCAATACATCTACGAGAAAAACCATCTTTCTGAGGGAGGAAAATTTGCAAACGACTTTAGAATATCTCCTTTGGGAAAAATCATGAGAAAATTCTGGATTGACGAATTGCCAATGATAATCAACCTGATTAAAGGGGACATAAAGCTAGTTGGAGTACGCCCAATAAGCGAACAGTTTTTCAGCCTTTATTCAAAAGATATGCAAGAGTTGAGGATAAAAACAAAACCGGGTCTGTTACCTCCTTTTTATTATGATTTGCCTAAGACATTCCATGAGATAGAGGAGAGCGAAAGAAGATATTGTGAATTGTATTTGCAGAATCCCGGAAAAACTGACTGGAAATATTTATGGAAAATTCTATATAACATAATCATAAAGAACGCCAGATCAAAGTAAATAAATGTCAGATAAAATTTAGCAATCAAAATATGCAAAAAGCATTGGTTACAGGAGCCGACGGTTTTATAGGATCTCACCTTACTGAGTTATTGCTTGAAAAAGGTTATAAAGTCAGAGCTATCTCCCAGTATAATTCATTTAATTATTGGGGTTGGCTTGAGGGTATGAACCATCCGAATCTGGAAATTGTAAGCGGCGATATAAGAGACCCTTATTTTTGTTTACAGAGCACAAAGGGGATAGATACTATCTTTCATCTGGCAGCCCTTATAGCTATACCTTACTCCTATACTGCTCCTGAAAGCTATGTTGAGACAAACGTTAAGGGCACATTGAATATCTGTCAGGCAGCAAAAGCGAATGGAGTTAAAAGAGTGATAGTTACCTCAACCTCAGAAGTTTATGGAACTGCAAAATATGTTCCAATCGATGAGAATCATCCTAAGCAACCTCAATCACCATACTCAGCCTCCAAGATTGGGGCAGATATGATGGCTATGAGTTTTTTTAATGCATTTGAGCTTCCAGTCATAATAGCAAGGCCATTCAACACATTTGGGCCAAGACAGTCTGCCAGGGCAATTATACCAACAATAATAACACAAATTGCCAGTGGAAAGAAAGAGATCCTATTGGGAGATTTGACTCCTACACGCGACTTCAATTACGTAAAAGACACCTGTAAAGGGTTTGTGGAGCTTGCCTGTTGCGATGCAGCAATAGGTCAAGAGGTGAATATTGCAAGCAATAGGGAAATATCCATGAAAGATACAATGAACCTTATTGCTAAAATCATGGAGTCGGATGTTAGATTTATCGAAGACAAACAACGATTGCGCCCTAAAAATTCTGAAGTGTTCCGCTTATGGGGAGATAACAGTAAGATTAAACAAATGACTGGATACACCCCCTCCTATTCATTGGAAGATGGATTGAGGGAGACAATTATTTGGTTTATGAAAAAGGAGAACCTTGCAAAGTATAAAACAGAAATCTACAATGTATAGCGATTTCATCAATTTCGTTCATCAGTTATATGGAAAAGAGGAGTTCATCCCTCTTCATGCACCAACTTTCGGTGGAAATGAGAAAAAATATCTGGAAGAGTGTATAGACAGCACATATGTCTCTAGCGTAGGCAAGTTTGTCGACCGTTTTGAAAAAATGATGGAAGAGTATACAGGCGCCAAGAAAGCAATTGTGTGTGTAAATGGGACAAATGCACTGCACCTATCTATGATTATGGTCGGAGTTGAAAGAGATGACGAAGTTATCACGCAAGCACTTACGTTTATTGCCACATGTAATGCCATTAGCTATATCGGCGCCCATCCTGTTTTTCTTGATGTGGATATTGACACATTGGGGTTATCTCCTGTTGCTGTAGAAAATTGGTTGAAAGAGAATTCTGAAATAAAGGAAAATTCCTGTTATAACAGAAATACCGGAAGAAGAATAAAGGCATGCGTTCCAATGCATACATTCGGTCACCCTGTACATATGGACGAATTGATTGAAGTATGCAGAAGATACCATATAGAGTTGGTGGAAGATGCTGCCGAAAGTTTGGGCAGTTTCTATAAGGGAAAGCATACAGGAACTTTTGGAAGGGTTGGGGCAATCAGCTTCAACGGTAACAAGACAATAACTACTGGAGGAGGAGGAATGCTATTGTTCCAGGATGAAGAGCTGGGCAAAAATGCCAAGCATCTTACTACGCAGGCAAAAGTACCTCACAGATGGGAATTTGTACATGACCATATAGGATATAACTATAGGATGCCAAATATAAACGCAGCCTTAGGCTGTGCACAAATGGAGAACCTGGAGTTGTTTTTAAAGAGCAAGAGGGATGTTGCAAACAAATATAAAGCATACTTTGCACAATTTCCAGATATGGATTTTTTTGACGAGCCATCTGAGTGCAAATCCAACTTCTGGCTGAATGTTGTAATAATGAAGGAGAGAAAAGCACAGCAGGATTTTCTGCAGTACACAAATGATCATGGTGTTATGACGCGCCCGGTTTGGTGTCTTATGAATAAGTTACCTATGTTCAAAGATTGCATGACAGATGAATTGAAAAACACTTTATGGCTCGAAGAACGAATTGTAAATATCCCTAGCAGTGCTATCCTCACAAATCAGTCTCGATGAAAAAATTGAAAATCGGATATTTTGCAGATGGTCCATGGGCACATAATGCTCTTGACACTATACTTAAAGATGATTCTCTGGAAATTGCATTCATTGTTCCAAGAAACGACAGTAAGGATAATTATCTAATGGACAAAGCTCTGGAATATAATATAGACTATATAACTCCTGTTAACATAAATTCTGACGATTTTTACAATAAAGCATGCAACTACAATTGCGATCTGTTTGTTTCGATGAGTTTCAATCAGATATATAAACCTCGTATATTCAACTTGCCTCCATTAAAAACCATCAATTGCCATGCGGGAAAACTTCCCATGTACAGAGGTCGGAATATTTTGAACTGGGCTCTCATAAATGATGAAAGCGAATTTGGAATTACCGTCATATATGTAGATGAAGGAATTGATACTGGAGATATAGTTTTACAACGCACATACCCAATTACCGATCAAGATGATTACAGCACTCTTCTTAAAACGGCACACACCGAGTGTGCGATAATATTATATGATGCAATTAAATTAATCCAGAACAAATCCGTTGTTGCAATTCCACAAAAAAGTATAAACCCTTATGGAATGTACTGTTGCATAAGGACATTAGGCGATGAGGCAATAAATTGGAATCAAACATCAAGGGAAATATTTAATTTCGTCAGAGCTATATGTAAGCCAGGTCCTATGTCAATAACATACAGTAACAAAATTCCATTAAAAATCAACAAGGTAAATAGCTGTCCAGACTTCCCTAAATACAAAGGAATTGCCGGACAAATAATAGGATTTGAAAATTCAAAACCTATAGTAAAAACCAAAGATTCATATATCATAATTGATGAATATGAAACGAACGCCAAATTACGAATTGGAGATAGATTAGGTTATGAGTAGAGTTATTATTATTGCTGAAGCCGGTGTAAACCACAATGGATCAATAGATTTAGCAAAAAATTTGGTAGACGCTGCATATTCTGCAAAAGTAGATTATATAAAATTCCAATCTTTTAAGGCAGAAGAACTAGTCTGTAAAAACGCACAGAAAGCTGAATATCAACAGCTTAATATGAATAGTTCCGATAACTCTCAATTCACTATGCTAAAAAAACTGGAGTTATCTTTCGAACATCAAGCTGAATTATTTTCATATTGCCAAAGAGTAGGCATCAAATTCCTTTCTACAGCCTTCGATCTACATAGTATCGACTTTCTTGACACCCTCAGAATTGGCCTTTGGAAAATACCATCCGGTGAAATTACAAACTATCCTTATCTAAAAAAAATAGCTCTTAAACATGAACCCACCATTGTTTCAACAGGCATGTGCAATATGGAGGATATTGAAAACGCCCTCAAGGTTCTATTTAAATATGGTTTAACCAAAGATTTGATAACCATCCTGCATTGCAATACCGAATACCCAACCCCTTTCGAAGATGTCAATTTACTGGCAATAAAAACCATTGCCGACAGATTTGGAGTAAGAGTGGGATACTCAGACCACACCAAAGGCATTGAAGTTCCTATTGCAGCTGTTGCACTTGGGGCATGTGTTATTGAGAAACATTTTACTCTCGACAGAAATATGGAAGGCCCGGACCATAAGGCATCATTGGAACCAGAAGAGCTGAAGTCTATGGTGACAGCAATCCGCAATATTGAAAAGGCTCTGGGAACAAGTGAGAAGGTAGTCTCCTCGTCTGAAGGGAAAAACATTGTAATTGCACGAAAGAGCATAGTGGCTGCGACAAATATAGAGAAAGGAGAGATTTACACAGAAGATAATCTGACCGTTAAGCGTCCAGGCTCTGGAATTTCCCCTATGTTATGGGATAGTGTAATTGGGCAAAAAGCCAAAAAAACATATCAACCTGAAGATTTGATCGAGTTATGAGAAAAGTTTGCGTTGTTACGGGCAGCAGAGCCGAATATGGTATTTTAAGCGGATTGATGTCTGCAATAAAGAATGACCCGGAAATGCAATTACAGATCATAGCAACCAATATGCACTTATCTCCCGAATTTGGGCTCACATATAAAGAAATCGAGAACGACGGTTTCATTATTGACAAAAAGGTTGAAATGCTGCTCTCTTCCGACACCTCAAGTGGAATAACAAAATCGGTTGGATTGGGTACAATCGGCTTTGCTGATGCCTATGAGAGTCTGAACCCTGATATAATAGTTGTCCTTGGTGACAGATATGAAATTTTGTCAGCAGTTACAGCAGCTTTATTTTATAAAATACCGGTAGCGCACATTCATGGCGGAGAAATTTCCGAAGGTGCTTATGACGACTCAATTAGGCACGCTATTACAAAAATGAGCCATCTCCATTTCACTTCAACTGAAAGTTACCGTAAAAGGGTAATCCAATTAGGTGAAAGTCCCGATAGAGTCTTTTATGTGGGAGCACTTGGGATTGAGAATATAAATAAGACAGAGCTTCTTAGCAAGGAAGAGCTTGAAAAAAGCATAAACTTCACTCTCGGAGAAAAGAGCTTTCTGGTTACATTTCACCCTACAACGCTTGAGGAATCCACCGCTAAGAATGAGTGCTCAAATTTACTTTGGGCATTGGACCAGATGAGTGATTACAAGGTAATCTTCACTTTACCAAATTCTGACAGCGATAGTAGAATTATCATCCAATTAATTAACGAATACGTAGAGTCTCATCCTGGACGCTCGTTTGTGACTAATTCATTAGGGAAAACACGATATCTTTCAGCCTTGAAATATGTCAGCGCTATTGTCGGAAACTCTTCAAGCGGTTTGATTGAAGTACCGTCTTTCGGCATTCCCACATTGAATATTGGAGATAGGCAAAAAGGCAGGATATCACCAAAAAGTGTAGTCCACTGCGGTACAACAAAAGAAGAGATAAAGGAAGGCCTGACCTTGACCATATCAGAATCAATCCGGGAAATTGCAAAGTCCTGCGAAAATCCATATAAGCTGGAAGGAACATCAAAAGCCATCATAAATGTTCTCCGTGATTACCCACTCGATGGAATATTGAAAAAATCATTCTACAATATAAATCAATGACTAGTTACGACAAATACATAATTAAGGATAATTCGACAATTAGAGAGGCATTAGTAGCCTTGAACAAATTGTCGGACGACACTCTTACACTGCTTGTTGTTGATTGTGAAGACCGTATGGTTGGTACACTCACTGATGGAGATTTAAGGAGAAAGCTGATAGACGGTATTTCTCTTAGTGACCCTATATCCCTGGCTATGTGCAAAGATTTCCGCTTTTTAGATGATGGCCAGATTGATGTTGAGGCTATAAGAAAACTCCGCGAACTTAATATTACTTTATTACCATGCCTTGATAAAAACAGGCATATTATCCGTGTATATGATCTTAAAGTAAGATCGTCGATTCTTCCAATAGATGCTGTACTAATGGCGGGAGGAAAAGGAGAAAGACTTCGTCCTCTGACTGAAAAGATACCAAAGCCCTTGTTGAAGGTAGGTGAAAAGTCAATTATCGATTATAATGTTGAGCGGTTGATTTCATTTGGAATAGAGAATATCTCCGTAACAGTAAACTACTTGAAAGAGCAGATCGAAGAGCATTTTAACGATTTTTCTTCAGGAATCAAGATCAGATGTGTAAGTGAGCCTTCATATCTGGGCACTTTCGGGGCAGTCCAGTTTGTAGACAATTTTCAAAATGACACAGTACTTGTGATGAATTCCGATTTATTCACTAATGTTAATTATGAAGATTTTTATTTGCACCACATTCAAAACAACGCTGATATGTCTGTAGCTGCCGTTCCATACTCAGTCAATGTTCCTTACGGAATTTTTGAGCTTGACGGAAGGGTAGTTAAAGGGCTGTGTGAAAAACCGACTTATAACTATTTTGCAAATGGTGGTATATATCTGGTAAACCGGAATCTTTTAGAGCAAATTCCAAGCAACACTTTGTACAATGCTACCGATTTCATGGAACATCTAATTGAAAAAGGTTATAAGGTAATACGATATCCAATAACAGGTTACTGGATTGACATAGGAAAGATTGAGGATTACAAGAAAGCTCAGGAACTGGTTAAACATTTATAGACAAATGGAAATACTCTATGTCATTCCCGCCAGAGGTGGAAGCAAAGGCATACCATATAAGAACATCAAGAATTTGGGTGGCAAGCCTCTTATTTGCCATACCATTGATGTTGCCAGAGAATTATCTTCCGATGAGAATATCTGCGTCTCCACCGATGATGAGAAAATTATAAATATAGTTGAGGGCTATGGTTTAAAAGTTCCATTCATAAGGCCGGAATATCTTGCATCTGATACAGCTACAACAAATGATGTACTGCTTCATGCAATCACATATTACGAAAAAATTGGAAGACATTTCGATATTCTGGTACTGTTACAACCTACATCTCCCTTCAGAAAAGCAGAGCAAGTAAAAGAGGCGTTGTCATTGTTTTCCAAAGATACAGATATGGTTGTTTCTGTAAGAAAAGCTCATTCTGCATCTGTTCTTTGCAATGAGGACAGTAATGGATATCTGGATTTCACCATAAACAAGGATGGAGCAAGGCGTCAGGACCTTGATAAATATTATGAGCTCAACGGAGCTATTTATGTAATCAATGTAAACGAACTTAAGATAACCCAGATGCACAAGTTTAACAGACGGATAAAGTATGTAATGGACGATTTTTCCTCTCTGGACATTGACACTTTATTTGATTGGTTTGTTGCAGAAAGGCTTATTGAATTCAACCATTCATTTTAAACACTACATAATATCAAATAAATATGATTTACTGTAAAAAATGCGTTATGCCTGATACCAGACCAGGCATTTCATTCAATGCCGAAGGTATATGCTCTGCTTGCCAGGCATATGACAATCGCAAAAACACTGATTATAATCATCGGTTCGAAGAACTTAAAAAGCTTTGCGATAAACATCGTGGAATGAACGGGCCAAACGGATTTGACTGTATGATTGCTGTAAGTGGAGGGAAAGACAGTCATTTCCAAGTATATGTAATGAAGGAACTTATGGGAATGAATCCACTATTGGTGACAGTTGAGGATAATTTTCCCATGACAGATGCCGGACTTCACAATATAAAAAATATATCTGAAGCATTTGGGTGTGATATTATAAGTATGAAACCAAATATCCGTGCCCAGAAAATTATAATGAGATATACATTTGAAAAATATGGAAAGCCCACCTATTTCATTGATCGATATATATACACCTACCCTCTCCACATGGCCGCAAAGTTCAACACTCCTCTGTTGGTATATGGAGAGAACATCGCCTATGAATATGGAGGAGCAGGTGCTGTTGAGACTTTTTCCGCAAAGGACCAGATTAATAACGGAGTTGCATCTGGAATAGAAATTGAAGAATTAGTAAAATTAGATGGAGTTACGGCCAAAGATCTTAACTTTTTCTCACCTCCGTCTATGGAGCAAATCTCAGCTTTAGAACCTATTTATTTAAGTTATTTTGTTGAATGGAACAGCTTTAACAACTATCAGATAGCACAAAAATTTGGTTTTCATGATTTAAGAAATGAGTGGAAAAGGACTCATCACATAGAAGATTTTGACCAAGTGGATTCTAGAGCTTATCTGATACACCCTTGGCTGAAATATCCTAAATTCGGACATGCCACCGCTACTGACTATGCCTCAAGGTTTGTCAGATATGGCCTTTTGACAAGAGAAGAGGCTGTTGAACTAATCAAGAAGCATGACCATGATCTGGACAAGCTTGCAGTAAGAGATTTCTGTCAGTTCCTTGGTTATTCCGAACGGGAATTCTATTCCATCGTAGATAAATTATACAATAAGGATATCTTTTTCAAAGTGAATGGACAATGGAAAATATCCACAGGTATTTAAATGACTGTTTAAATAAAACCTTCCTGGACCATCCAATAATCAAAGACCGGCAATACAACTCATGTCTAGAACGTGCAGTTGAAAAATCTATATTTGACTATAACATAAAATATGCAGGACGTTCTGAGATAAGTACTGAAACGGATCTTGCAATGAGCTTACAACTTGAACCAACCATAGAGGCTGTATTCATGTACCGCTTTGAGCGTGAGATTTTCATAAACGATCCAAACGATCCTTTACTTTCATTCCTTGCAAGCATGATGCATAGACGTACAGGTTGTGAAATTTATTATAGCACTGAGATTGGAAAAGGGCTTAATATTCAGCATGGGTTTGGTATTGTCATTGGCCCTAGATTTAAGATTGGAGACAATTTTACTATCCATCAGGGAGTTACGCTAGGCCAAAAAAATCTTAACAGTCCTAATGAAAAAATCATAATTGGAGATAATGTTACCCTTTTTGCAGGAGCCTCGGTTTTGGGAAACATTACAATCGGCGATAATACAAAAGTAGGTGCAAACTCCCTATTATTGGATAATGCCGACCCTGATTCAATTTATGTTGGATCTCCTGCAAAAAAGATAAGATAGAAACTATGAAGCCCAAAATAATATTCTTCTCAAGATCATATCAGACAACTCTTTTTCCAAAGCTCGATTCTGAAAAGTATGAATCCATACATGTAACATTGACCAAAGCGGAAAAGGAAAAGCTGGGAAATCTTGGCATTGAGGTTAAATATTGTTTTGAATCTTATACCGGCAGTATTGAGGTCCTACCTGAGCACTATCTCAAGACATCATTTTTATCTGATAGATTTTTAAACAAATACAATCTTTCGGAGAGACATTCTCTACTCAAAAAAGAGATCTCTTTCTGGTCAGAAATCTTTGACTGCTACAAACCTATAGCGGTTTTAAATGAACAGGTTGCCATCGAGATTGCAGAGGTGATGTATATTGAAGCTCAGAAACGTGATATAAAATATCTTGCATGGATGACTAATCCGGTCAATGGCTATTTCTATTGGATAAAAGACCCGATTAGTCTCTCCCTGGATGACAAAATATCTATTTCTCACCCCTCTGAAAATTCAATAAACCTTGCTAATGAGTACATTAAAAGGATCGTAGAAAAAAATGAACGACCTTATTACATAATGCCGTTCATTAACCAAAAGAAATTGAGCAACTTAATAAGTGCAACCAAGGGCATTGTAAAACTCTTGATAAACAACATTAAAGGAAAAAATGGTTTTTACGAGGATTGTTCCTGCTCTTCATGGTCTTTTTTTGAGCGTTCGGTCAAAGCTTATTTTATCAACTACGATCATCTGGAGGATTTAGGAGAATATGAGGTGATACTGTATCCATTACATTACGAACCAGAAGCATCACTTTCATATTTATCTGAATTCTACAGCAACCAGATTGCTCTTATTGAAAATATAACAAAGTGCCTTAAAAACAATAGTGTGCTTGTTGTCAAAGAGCACCCGGCTCAAGCCGGCATGCTTCTTACAAAGAAATATCAGGATCTCTTAAAAAACAATTCCCAGCTTATTTACCTACCATCAACCATTTCCAGTTACGAAATCATTAGAAGATCCAAAGTCATAATTACGCTAACAAGCCATCTTGGCTGGGAGGCATTGATACTAGGCAAACCAGTCTATCTTTTAGGTAAAATGTTCTATGACAGACATCCATATGTAAATAAATTCAGGTCATTTGAAGATTTGAAAAGCGATCTCCTCTCCGGTAATTATAAATATCCTACCTCAGAATCAAATATTGACTACATAGCAAAAATGCTTGAAATCAGCCATAAAGGAATGCCATTCCCTTGTGATGACCTTTACAAAACAGATAATATTAAAAACATAGTCTCTGCTATTGAAAAAGAGTTGAGCCTTGCATAAAATTCATTTCCACCATATTTCATGACAGTTGATATCCCGGGAATATATAATAATCTCCTTAAAAAAAATAAATCGGAATTTTCTTATGTTCTGTTGACTATATTGACCACTCTTGTCCGATTTTTCAAGGGATTTGTTCTCATGAGATATTTAAGTCTGAAAGAGCTTGGGATAATCACACTCATAGGAGCTGTAATGGGTTTATTCTCAATGCTTCAACTCGGATTTTTGAATGGAGGATACAGAATATTTTCTGAACAACATAAGGAAAGATCTTCCGTAAATGATATTGTATACTCCTATTTCTTTGTAATAGAGATTGCTGTTCTTATTGGGATTGTGGTGATGTACTACTCGGGGCGTATTAACGGCATTGAGGTAATTTATGCATTACTGGCTTCTGTATTCGGAATTTTGCTGGTACTTAACAACTGGATAAGGAATATGTTGATTGCAGCAAAAAGAGTAGCAGAGGTCAATCGCTTGAACTTATCATCAACATTGATCTCTTTCATTTTTTTATTAACTGTACCATTTTGGAAACTTTATGGTGCCTTGCTTGTAACCTTTTCAATTGAACTACTTTTTTTCGTCACTGCAATCTGGAGATCAAGAGAGTTGTTACCTAAAAAATTCAACTACAATCTGAAACAATATAAATGGGTATTATCATTCGGTTTTTTGCCATTTATCTCTGCTATAATATTGACATACAACGATCAGATTGAAACATGGAGCATAGCCTCATTTATCTCAACAGAGGCCCTTGGCGAGTTTTACCTGCCAAAACTCTACATCTCTCTTTTCCTACTTGTACCAACCGCTGTCTGCCAGTTATTTTACCCAGATGCAGTCATGGCTTACAAGAACAGCAATTATGTAAAATTCAAGCTGGTACTGAAAAAGTATTTTGCTATAAATATCGTTATAAGCCTGTTCCTGTTGTTGATAACAATCCTGTTCATAAGGCCTGTGATTGGTTTTGTCGTTCCTCTGCACCTTGTAGGTATACCATACATATGGTACATCCTGCCCGGTTTGATATTATATACTATATTACAGCCAATGGATCTCATATTCTACTCTTCAAATATTCTGAAACCATTTCTATGGTCTTCAATCATAGCTGTATGCTTTACAACCGCTGGACTACTCTCTTCAGGATTTATGGGAGATCTTTCTCTAAAATATGTTGCAATTATAAAAGGAATTTTTTACGCCATTACTTGTCTAAGTATTCTGAATTTTTATTTTATTAAAAGAAAAACAATCTGGAAAGAGAGGGATAGTGCTTGTTTTCCCGACAATGCAACTAACTGAACATTTTCAATAAAGAATTATAATCATGCCTCAAAAGATCTGTTTCAACTTGATAACTCTTCTTCTTTTTCTGGATATATCAAGGACAACATCCATATTAACCCAGGTTATCCTTGTTTTTGTCTCTCTCCTTTTTTTAGTTCTATTTATAATAGAGAAAAAACCCATAGGCAAATTCCCTGTAATTCTTGCTATCACTTGGATTTTAATCAATATCCTTGCTGTAATTTTCTTAGGAAATAAATTTCAACTTTCGGCGGTAATAAGGTTGACGGCAAATTTTATTTTACTACCATATATGTTGACTACATATTATGGAAAAAACCTGTTTACCAAACTTGAATCAATTTTCTATATCCTGACATTTGTTTCGCTTCCGCTTTTCGCATTAAACCTTATATTCAAACCTTTTTTTGATTCCTTTGCTCCATCTCTGGCGTGGTTTACAAATCCCAATTTAATAGGAAACCCAAACTATTGGTCTTGTGGTTTTTATGTTAATGCGGTTCCTGAAATCGCCGGTGGGCTTATCTCATATTTGAGAAACAGCGGTTTTATGTGGGAGCCGGGCTATTTTGCATTGATATGTACCTGGAGTATAATATATAACTGGCTGCTATACGGTGTCAAATTCAACAAACGATTTGTTGTCTATTCCCTGGCTATACTTACAACATATTCCACAGCAGGCTACTTATCACTCTTTGTCTTTGCTGTTATCTTTTTTACCAAAAAAATATCCTTATCCAGGGTTATGCTGCTTATTCCTGTTGTGCTATTCTTTGTCTACTATATCTATCAATTAGATTTCATGGGTAACAAAATTGACTCATACATAGAATACGCTGAATATAACAGATTCAGGTACGATGCAAATTATGACGCCGTTAAACTAAATAGATTTGAAATTGCTGCCTACGATATAAAACGGGTTGTAAAATATCCTTTAGGTTTCGGTTACTATGACAGGACATCATTTGATGGAGTGGATGTTGTGGGAACCAACGGGCTATCCGGTCTGTTAAGAATGTGGGGTGTTCCTGTATTCATAATAATGATAGTCTGTGTATATAGGTTCTTTAAAGTTCTGAATCTTAACAATAATAACCGCAGGGTAATACTGCTATTGTTTGGTGCACTGTTGATTAACTTCTTCTCTCAGAATATCCAGTACAATATGCTGACTTACCTTATTATAATGTCTTCGGTCACTTTAAAATCAAGGGAAGTATATGCCCGGCAAGCCGTTTAACGCAGCAATTATATCCATTTACCCATTTCCTCAGGGTATGGCTACCACTAACAGAATTCTAGCCTACTCTAAAGGGCTGTCTATAAATGGAGCAAAGGTTAATATATTTAACCCATTCCCGACAGATCAATATAGAGAAGAGGGTCGAATTCAGAATACTGGAACTTTTGATGGTATATCCTACAATTTCACTTCTGGACGATATTTAAGTAAGTCCAGATGGACTCGTGGTCTGATAAGAGTTTCAGGAATAAAACGAGTATATGGTTATATAACATCTTTTATCGAAATATCGAGAGAACATAAGAAGAGCAGGTTTGACTGTCTGATAATAAGTACTGATGAAATAAGGTCTCTTTTTGTTTATTCATTTCTCGCATCATATCTCAAGATCCCATCAGTATTTATTTTTGATGAATACCCTACTCCAATAAGGCATAAGCTGAAAAATTCAATTCCATGGTGGAAGGAGTTTTTTTATAAATGTTCCTTAAAGAATATTTCTGCATATATTTCAATTTCTGAAGAGTTAAAAAACTATTTCTGCAATATTTCCAACAAGCCATCATTTATATTATCTGTTATTGTAGACACTTCAAGGTTTTCAGAGAAAATGATTATGACCGTACAGGATTCTATTGATGAAAAATATCTGTGCTATATGGGTAATCTTGAACTCACTAAAGACGATGTCGATAATATTGTAAAAGCCTTTGCCATAGTAATAAAAAAACATAAAAACCTGACGCTTAGGTTATATGGACCAAAATTAGCGAATACCATGACAATTATAGGAGAACTAATTGACAACTTGGGGCTTGGGAACAAAGTCAAATTCATGGGCAAGGTAGAGAGCAAAGATGTGCCAAGCATCCTTAAGCAAGCATATATTCTAGTCTCTTCACAGCCGGATACAAAAAGGGCAAGCGGCGGTTTTCCTACAAAGCTTGGAGAGTATTTATCCACAGGAGTACCGGCTATATTTACTGATGTGGGAGAAAACTCCAGATATATAACCAGGAATGAGCACGCGTTTTTCGTAAAGCCTGGAGATCATCTGGAGTACGCTGATAAATTATTATTTATCATAGACAACTACAACCTAGCATTAAGTATTGCACAAAAAGGAAAAGAATATATTCAACATAATTACTCTCATGCAACTAAAGGTATGGAGATGCTGAATTTCCTGAAGAGCTTAAAATGAAAAATATCAAAAATTCAAAATTTATGCATGATTCTAGAAAAACGCTTTTAATCACCGGTGGAACTGGTTCTTTTGGAAATGCTGTTCTGCGACGGTTCCTTAATGATGAGAACTTTGGCGAAATACGAATATTTAGCAGAGATGAAAAGAAACAGGACGATATGCGGCAATTTTACCGCAATGATAAAATCAAGTATTACATTGGTGACACCAGGGACATACGATCAGTAGATTCTGCAATGTCAGGTGTAGATTATGTTTTTCAAGCTGCCGCTTTAAAGCAAGTTCCCTCTTGTGAATTTTTTCCTATGGAAGCAGTACGCACAAATGTAATTGGCACTGAAAATGTACTGGAGAGCGCCTTGAGGAATAATGTCAGAAAAGTCGTAGTTCTAAGCACAGATAAGGCTGTATATCCAATAAATGCTATGGGGATGAGCAAAGCCTTAAGTGAAAAAATGATGGTTGCTAAAAGCAGGAATCTTAATGGAAGTGGTATTACATTTTGCGGGACGCGTTATGGAAATGTAATGGCATCAAGAGGTTCTGTTATCCCTTTGTTTATTAATCAGATCAAATCTGGGAATCCGATAAGTATCACTGATCCAAATATGTCTCGATTTATGATGACACTTGAAGATGCAGTGGAATTAGTATGGTTTGCGTTCAACAATGCCAGCAATGGAGATATATTCGTACAAAAGGCTCCGGCCGCCACTATTGAAGTATTGGCAAAAGCTATTAAGGAACTTTACAATGCCTCTGTCTCAATTAACATCATAGGAACAAGACACGGTGAAAAACTATACGAGACTCTTGTAAATAGGGAAGAGATGGCAAAAGCCAAAGATATGGACAACTATTACCGTATTCCCGCAGATAACAGAGACCTGAATTATGGTAAATATTTTAGTGAAGGTGAGACTAGGATAGCTAATTTAGATGACTACACATCACACAATACAAAAAGATTGGATATAGAAGGTATGAAGGAGCTCTTACTAAGACTTCCAATGATTCGTAGAGATGTTCTGGGAGAGAATTTTGCGGACATATATGAACCATAAACGCAATTTTTAAGCAAAAACACTATGATTAAAATTGGAATAACAGGTCAGGAAGGGTTCATAGGAACACATCTTTATAACACACTCGGATTGGACAATGCATATTTTGCCCGCATTCCTTTTGAAGATGTTTTTTTTGAGAAGGCTGAAAGGCTAAAGGATTTTGTCTCTCAATGTGATGTAATAGTGCACCTTGCGGCTATGAACCGACATAATGATCCGGATGTTATATACAATACCAATATTACTCTTGTAAAAAAACTTATTTCCGCATGTGAATTGACCGGAAGTAATCCTCATATACTTTTTTCATCCTCCATTCAGGAGGAGTCCGACAATCAATATGGGAGGTCAAAAAGAGAAGGGAGAAGACTACTTGAAGAGTGGGCATTAAAGAACAATGGAAAGTTCACCGGATTAATAATTCCAAATGTCTTCGGGCCATTTGGACGTCCATATTACAACTCTGTAGTTGCAACTTTCTGCCACCAGCTGACACATGACATTCAACCCAAAATTGATTTAGATGGAAACCTTAAGTTGATTTATGTTGGAGATCTAGTTTCAGAAATTATCACTCATATTAAAGAGTGCCAGATAAAAAACACTTTGAAACCAACCGTTAGTGCAATCCATGTCAAACACAATGTCTCATTAAAAGTATCTGAACTGTTGAAAAAACTAGAAGGTTTCAAGGAGACTTATTTGGCTCAGGGGATATTTCCTTGCATGGACAATCCTTTCGACAGAAATTTGTTTAATTCTTTTCAATGTTACATTGACCTTGAAAAGTTTTACCCATTTCATTTAAGTTTAAACACGGATTCAAGGGGCAGTTTCGTGGAAATAGCTAAAATCAACAGTGGTGGTCAAATTTCTTTCTCTACCACTCATTCGGGAATAACGCGAGGAAACCATTATCATACAAGAAAAGCTGAAAGGTTTGCAGTAATTAAAGGTCTTGCCAAGATAGAAATGCGTAAAGTTGGCTCCAATGAAAAACTTGTTTTTGAGCTTAATGGGGAAGATCCATCTTTTGTGGATATGCCGGTATGGCACACACATAACATAACCAATATCGGAGAAGAAGATTTATACACGATATTCTGGACAAACGAGCAATATAAAGCAGAAGATCCTGATACATTCTTCGAAAAAATATAAATTCATCAATACAATGAGAAAACTAAAAATAGTCACAGTAGTCGGTACTCGGCCTGAGATAATCCGCTTATCGAGGACCATGACTTTACTCGATGAGTATCTTGAGCAAATTATTGTTCATACAGGCCAAAACTATGACTACGAACTCAATGGGATATTTTGGGAAGAACTGGAAATACGCAAGCCCGATTATTTTTTGAATGTAAGTACTTCTTCTCTTGGCGCTTCAATTGGAGATATCATATCTAAAACTGAAGAGGTGCTGAAAATTGAAAAGCCCGATGCCCTTTTGGTTCTTGGAGACACTAACTCCTGCCTCTCAGCATATATTGCAAAACGTATGCATATTCCAATATTTCACATGGAAGCCGGGAATCGTTGCTTCGATCAAAATGTGCCTGAAGAGACTAATAGAAAAGTTATAGATCACATATCGGATTTTAATCTAGTATATACAGAACATGCAAGAAGGCACCTTATTTCTGAAGGACTTCCGCATAGACGCATTTATCTTACCGGCAGTCCAATGAAAGAGGTTCTGGATTATTATAGACCAAAAATTGACAATTCAAATGCACTTAAGAACCTAAATGTCATCCCTAAGAATTATTTTATCGTTTCAATACACAGAGAGGAAAACGTAGATAATAAAGATAATCTTGAAAAGATAATTTGTCTGCTTAACAGATTAGCTGAGACCTATAAGTTTCCGGTAATTGTATCTACTCATCCCAGGACACGCAAGCGTATTGAAGAGTTAAGTGAAACTTCAAAAAACAATATAAATGGTCATATTCAATTTTTGAAACCTTTTGGCTTTTTTGACTATATACAGCTACAGCTAAATTCACTTTGTGTAATATCTGATTCAGGCACCATAAGTGAAGAGTCCTCTATTCTCTCTTTTCCGGCAATAAGTCTCAGACAAAGCATGGAGCGGCCTGAAGCACAGGATGCCGGCTCCATTATCTTAAGTGGATTTGATCCGGACATTGTTTTGCAGAGCGTTATGGTATCCATCTCCGAGAAAAATTGCAATAAGACTGCAAAAATTGCAGAAGAGTATACAATAACAGACACATCATGGCGAGTGCTTAAATTAATTCTTGGAAACACGGGTTTGAGCAATCTTTGGTGGGGAATAAAGTGAAATCAATGCAGCTTATAGTAATCACAACTGGTTCTTATCCTTATGGGGGTGCTGCGACTAACAGGCATATTTCATACCTGAAAGGGTTGGTTAAAATGGGAGTTTCTATACAATTGATCGTTTTGGAACAGGAAGAGAGTCAATCCTCATTAAGTGTTTTGCCTGAAGGTGATTTTGAAGGTATCAAATATATATATGCAAAATGGAGAAAAAATCCACAAAAAAGCAGAACCATACTTTGCAAAATCATCGATAGAATATCAGCACAAAGTAGAGCTATTGGAATATTAAAAAAAACTGTCAGCAAAGATGTTAATACTAAATTATTAGTTCTCTTGGTCAACCCTATTGATATAGTGCCTTATCTTTGGATTGCTCACAAAAGAAATATAAAGATTTTTCATGAAAGAACAGAGTTCCCTTTTCTCGGGCAGGACTCATTTATTAAGAAAAATTTATTAGCATTTTATTTAAGAAAGATAATTCCGAAGTTCTCAGGCATTTTTGTAATTTCAAAGGCACTGGTAAATTATTTCAAGGAGAACAAAATTGATGAAAGCAAAATACTGCATCTTCCTATGACTGTTGATCTTGATAGATTTAAGATAAATTCCGGAAGAGTGTCTGATTGGGGAAAATATATTGCATACTGTGGTTCTATGTATACTGACAAGGATGGCGTGCCAATTTTAATAGAAGCTTTTAATGTTATTGCCGGCGAATTTTGCGATTTAAATCTTGTACTTATAGGTGATAACAGTGATATGGTTAAGTTTCAGCATATCAATCAGCAGATAGAAAGATCTCCATATAAAACAAGAATTTTCGTCACAGGATGGATGGAGAGCGATAAAATTCCATCTTTACTTAAAGGTGCACAATTACTCGCCTTGGCAAGACCCGACAACATTCAGGCAAAAGGTGGCTTTCCGACAAAGTTAGGTGAATACCTCGCTACCGGAAACCCAGTTGTAATTACTGACGTAGGAGAGCACTGTTTATATCTGAAAGATAAATTCTCTGCATTCATATCTCAGCCTGATTCCCCAGTTTTGTTTGCTGAGAAAATAAGGGAAGCATTACTGGATAATAGCCTTGCTGAAAGTGTAGGGAAAAATGGTAAGATAGCTGCTGAAAAATATTTTAACAGTGACATCCAGGCGAAAGCATTATTCGATTTTATCTATGGCAGAAGAAATGATTAATATATCTTTTATCGGAGACATCTCGCTTAACGATTCATATAGAAGTCTTTACAAAAGCAACACTAACCCATTTGAACCGTTGAAATCATACTTGTCTGCGAACGACTATCTGGTAGGAAATCTGGAATGTATGGCGGAGGGTTCAGACGGAGAAAATACACTCAAAAAGCCCAGACTGACTACAGATACAGAAACGTTGAACTATCTGAAGGAAATAGATATGAGTGTCGCTTGCCTAGCGAATAATCATGTTTATGATCACCTTGCTGATGGATATAAAAATACTGTACAATTTCTTGAAAAGAATAATATTCAGCACATAGGAGCAGGTCTGACCTGTAACGAAGCATCAGAGCCAATTGTCCTGCAAAAGGGTGATATAAAAGTTGGATTGTTGAACTATGTAACCGAGGATACTAATCCGAACTTGCCGGATAATGCAGGAATAAGGCTTAACTTATTCAATATCGCAAAATGTATTGATGAAATTAAGAACTTAAAGAAAAAAGTAAATCATGTTGTTTTGCTTTTACATTGGGGTGGTCGTGTAGAGGGAGGGCTCTTTCCTGATTGGGATCAGCCTAAAATTGCAAGAGAACTTATTGATGCTGGTGCAGATCTCATTGTTGGCCATCACTCGCATACCATTCAGCCATATGAGATTTACAAAGGCAAGTATATTTTCTATAGCCTGGGAAATTTTTGCTTCGCAGACTTATGGTTTGATGGGAGATTTTATCCAATGCCTAAAAATAGATTAGTGACAGCTATACTTACAATCAACTTTTCTAATGACGGATATTTAGCAGGTTTACAGTTTTTTAAAAATAAATATCATACATTTTCCATTTTTAACGGATACAATTACCGAATAATTATCCGTAACTGGGTATTCAAGAATCTATTAAAATTTAAATTTTTATGGAAAATTTACTTTTTTCATAAAAACCATTTGATGGAAATAATCCAATTCTCGTTTCGAAAAGATATTTCGTTTATGGAAAAGGTAGTCCGGGTTATTAAAAGCATTAAAAAAAAGAAATATGGACTTCACAAAATTAATTGATATACTCACTGGAAAAACTGTTTGTGAGTACTATAATTTGTATTGCAAAACCCAATGGTACTCAGAAGAAGAGATGGAGGCTTTTCAGCTTGCGAAGCTAAGAGTCCTTATAAAACATTGTTATGAAAATGTTCCATATTATCGCAAACTAATTAATTCAAGGAAGATTGACATCAACAACATCCATTCTATCAGCGTTCTGGAACAATTTCCTATTCTTACAAAAGAGATAATACAGCAAAATTACACGGATTTCATTCCCCTGAACAATAATAAAATCAAAGGAGTAAAAACAAAACAGACTGGCGGTACCACCGGGAATATTTTATTTAACCGCGTTGATGCAAAAACAAGAAGCTCTACCTGGGGAGGTTATAAAAGATATACCGACTGGATGGGATATAAATCTAACGAAAAAGTACTTGTACTTATGGGCGGACATGTCAAGAAAACCTCCTATTACGAAAAGTTCAAGAGTCAAGTGAATAGTTTCCTCACAAATGAAACCTATGTAGATATATATGACACATCTGAACAGACAGTCAATCAGATTATCTCTTTACTGGAAAGCAACAATTTTTCACATATAAGGTCTTATCCTCAATTTCTCTTTTCTATCGCACAACATATGAATGCTCTTAATAAAAGCCTACATATAAAATCAATCTCTTCCACGGCAGAACCTGTTATGTCTGAACACAGAGATTTATTTAGACAGGTATTCAATGCTGAAGTATTTGACCAGTATGGATGTGGCGAAATAGGAGGAATTGCGTATGAGTGTGATAGGCACAATGGTCTGCACATTGCCGGTGAGCGAGCAATAATTGAAGTTAACGACAAAAATGAGCTCCTGATAACAGATCTGGATAATTTCACTATGCCATTTATAAGATACTGGAATGCAGACCAGGCAATAATAAGTAACGAGAAATGCAGTTGTGGAAGACAAGGCAAGATAATAAAACAGATTATGGGACGTACCTGCGATTACATAATTGGGATAAATGGTCAATATTTGCACTGGGCCTATTTTTGGCATTTAATATTCGACAGTAATATTGCCAGTAAACGAAACCTGCAGAAATTTCAAATTGTTCAAAACTCATCAGATACCTTAACAATAAGACTAGTGAGCGACATTATATCAGAAGAGGAATCCTCATTTATCTTTAATGATATACAAAAAAGAGTTGGTCAAATGAACATTACCATAAAGTATGAAAAAGAGATTGAAAACACTAAGACAGGTAAATACAGGCCGGTTATAAACAATATCATAAATAACATTAATAACCAAAAATGAAAATTCTAATAACAGGAGGTGCCGGATTTATCGGCAGCAATCTTTGCGAATATTTTGTTTCAAAAAAGTATGATATAATATGTCTGGATAATCTATCAACAGGTTTTAAGCATAATATTGAACATCTTCTTGATTCCGTAAACTTTAAATTCATACTAGGTGATATCCGTGATATTGAGACATGCAGGGAAGCTGTAAAAGGATGTGATTATGTTCTGCACCATGCTGCACTAGGATCTGTCCCCAGATCAATTAATGACCCGATTACTACAAATTCGGTAAATATAGGTGGATTCCTTAACATGCTTCTCGCAGCAAAGGAAGAAAATGTAACACGATTCATATATGCAGCAAGTTCTTCTACATACGGAGATTCTGTAGAGCTACCAAAAATCGAACACCGCATAGGCCGTCCACTATCTCCCTATGCAATCACCAAATATGTAAATGAGCTGTATGCAAATGTCTTTTCAGACTTATATGGAATGCAGACCATTGGATTACGCTATTTCAATGTTTTCGGTAAAAGACAAACAACAGAAGGAGCATATGCAGCAGTTATCCCTCTATGGGTAAAAGCATTGATAAAACATGAGGAGCCTTGCATTAATGGTGATGGTACATATTCACGGGATTTCACGTATATAGACAATGTTCTTCAAGCCAATGAGCTCGCGATAACGACAACCAAGGAAGAGATAGTGGCAAGAGCTAAACTATACAATATGTCATTACCATCAGAGTCTTCTCTTGATTTAGTTTTCAATATCGCCTATGGTGGAAACACAAACCTGCTTATGCTTTTTGAATGTCTTAAAAAAAATCTTTCAAAATATGATGCTGAAATATCTACAATCACTCCCATTTTCCAAAAGCCCAGGCCGGGAGATATACCACATTCATTGGCTTCAATCGAAAAAGCAAGGAGAATTTTAAATTACAACCCACAATACAGTGCCATACAAGGTTTTGAAGAAGCTTGTGAATGGTATTGGAAAAATTTGTAAATTAGAATATGAAAATATTATTTGTTCGTAGCGGAAATGTCTATAAAGACCCAATAAGTACATTGCAGGGATTATCCCTTTCAAAAGCGGGAGTTGATATGTATTACTACGATGTGGTTGGAAAAGGTTTTTGGGGATATCTATGTAATGTCGGAAAATTGTCGTCATATATCAGAAAAATTAGGCCCGATATCATTCATGCACATTATTCCTTTTGCGGATACCTAGTATGCATGACTTTCCCAAAACAGCCAGTTATCACATCCTTAATGGGAAGTGACATAAATAACTCAAATTTTAACTGGATTACAAGACTATTCTCTCGTCTATGTTGGAAAGAGACTATTGTCAAAACAGAGAAACTGAAAAAAAAATCAGGTATTGTAAAAGCTCATGTCATTCCAAACGGTGTTGATCTTGATATGTTTCATGCAATATCGAAAAATATTGCAAGAGAACATCTGAAGTGGGATTTAAATAATAATATCATATTATTTGCTGCTAATCCAAACCGACCGGAAAAAAACTGGAAGCTAGCAGAGAAAGCTATAAACCATGTTAAACAAAAAAATGAAGTAAAGTCTTTGGCAGGTATCCCGACAGAAGAAATGGTATACTATTACAATGCTGCTGATGTTGTGCTGCTTACAAGCCCTGCAGAGGGTTCTCCCAACGTAATAAAGGAGGCTATGGCTTGCAACCGACCTATCGTTACAACAAACGTTGGTGATACAGAGTGGATACTTGGTAACACCGATGGGTGCTATCTTACCACAAATGATGTTGAAAATATTGCAAAAAACATTGAAAATGCATTAGATTTTTCCATCCAGAAAGTAAGCACTGCTGGTAGGGAACGTATTGCTGAAATAGGACTTAATTCTTCGGACATTGCTCAGAAACTAATTTACATCTATCAAAAAATTCTACAATAAATGTGCGGAATCTGTGGAATAATAAATTTTAATGGAGAATCTGTCAAGGAGGAATCCATAAGAAAAATGATGCAAATTCAAAAGCATCGTGGGCCTGATGACGATGGCGTATATTTAGATGATAATATCGGTCTTGGCTTTGTTCGGCTTAGTATTCTTGATTTATCATTAGCCGGACACCAACCTATGTTCTCTTCTGACAATCGTTATTGTATAATTTTTAACGGAGAGGTGTATAACTATCTTGAAATCAGAGATGAGTTAAAAGACAGCTTCTCTTTTAACAGTAACTCTGACACAGAGGTAGTTCTCAATAGTTATATTAAATGGGGCGAAAAATGTCTTGACAAGTTCAATGGCATGTTTTCAATGGTAATATATGATATTCTGGAAAAGCAACTTTTTATTGCCAGAGACCGTTTTGGCATCAAGCCATTCTACTATTTTAAAGATGACAATCGTTTTATCTTCGCAAGCGACATTCCTCCCATACTTTCAGCAATGGGACAAAAACCTACTGCTGATAATGATGTAATTTTAAATTATTTACTACTCAATCGCACAAATTATAACGAGAACTCTTTTTTCAAGGAGGTAAAGAAGCTTCGTCCTGGTTGTTTCCTAAAAATTCAGGGTAACAAAATCGAAAACAGACGTTGGTATAATATTAGAAATGAACTTAAAGGGAAGGGGTTCAACACTCCCGCAGATTATTACAACTGTCTGAAAGATTCAATTGAAATCCAATTAAGAAGTGACGTCCCGGTTGGGATTTGTCTAAGTGGAGGCTTGGACTCATCAGCAATAGCTTCAACAATATTAAAGGAACACAATCACTCAAGCTTCCATTCCTATTCTGCCATATACGAGACTGGAGATGTCGGAGATGAGCAAGAATATATCAACGAATACATAGGCTCAAACATGATGCTTCATAGTACGAAGCCATCACCGATTGACTTGTTGAAAAATCTGGACAAATATATTGAGGCTCTTTCTGAACCTATTCCAGGAACATCTGAGTATGCTGAGTTCAAGGTCATGGAACTTGCGAAAAGACATTCTACTGTAATTCTTAATGGACAAGGAGCGGATGAGGTTCTCGGAGGTTACGATTACTTCTATGGATTATATCTCAAGGAGTTGATTCTTAAATTCAAAATTAAAACCTTTATCCGGGAACTTATATTTTTAAAAAAATTTGGCAAGCTGCTATGTACATTAAAATTCTTTGTCTATTTCATGTCCCCTGCCTTTCTTAAGCTGTTTATGTCCAATCGTAGAATTAATATAATTGACAACACTTTTTATAAAACTCATAAGAAGGCCTCCGAAATTGTGGTTAAAAATCTTTACGCATCTAAATCTCTGAGAGACTTCTTTATCCGCCATTTTGAATACAAATTTGAGCATAATCTGCTTTGGGCAGACAAGTCAGGGATGTATTTCTCTATTGAAACAAGATTCCCTTTTTTGGATCACAGATTAATTGAAAATTCACTAGCTTGTAAATCCAGTCAAATATTTAAAGACGGATGGACTAAATATATTCTTCGGGAAGGATTAACCGGCATTTTGCCGGAAAAAATAAGAACGAGAAAATCCAAAGTAGGGTTTGAAACACCCGAAAATGAATGGTTCAGAACTCCGGAATTTAGCGAATTCATAAATAAGATTATTGACTCCGATTCTTTTAAAAACAGAATATATTTCAACCTGAAAGCATTCCGTAAGCTCTACTCGGACCACCTTAATAGGAAAAAAAATGCAGCAAATACTATTTGGAAGGTAATACATCTTGAATTGTGGCTAAGAAAATATATAGACTGAAAATCAACCTCTTAATAATCAACGAATATGTCATTTAAAGGAAAAGTATGCACCGAAGGTCTTTGGGATGAATCTATCCCGGGAATCGAATTTGACGAAAATGGAGTTTCAAATTATGCCAAACTATTCCATACTCTTGAAGAGGCGTACCCAAGAGGAGAAACCGGCCTTAAAGAATGGAATAAAATCATTGAAAAAATAAAAAATGATGGAAAGGGGAAACGATATGATTGCATTATTGGTGTCAGTGGAGGCACTGACAGTTCATACCTGCTACATGTTGCCAAAGAGTATAATCTAAGGCCACTTGCAGTTGGAGTAGACAATGGCTTTAACACTGAGATTTCTGATAAGAATGCAAAGTTAATGACCAGCAAATTAAACATCGATCTGGAGATATTTACAGTTGATAAGGACGAAATTTCAGATTTACTTCACTCTTATATGCTTGCCGAATTACCTTGGATAGATATTCCATCCGATCTTGCAATAAAATCTGCCTTGTATAAAATAGCAAAAAGGGAGGGTATCAAATATATTTTACGCGGCAACGATTTCAGATCAGAAGGTTCTCAACCGGAAGAATGGACATATGGTGATGGGCGGCAACTCCTGGCAATCCACAAAAAATTTGGAAAAATAAAGTTGAATAATTTTCCGAACTACACATTGTCCAATGTTCTGTATTACGGATTCATCAAAAAAATCAAGAGCATATACCCTTTCTATTATCTGGATTACAATAAAACAAAGGCACAGGCATTTCTTGCTGAAAAATATGGATGGGAATACTATGGCGGCCATCACCACGAAAACATTTTTACAAAATTTGCACTAACATACTGGCTATACGAGAAATTTGGAATAGATAAAAGGAAAATAACATACTCAGCGCAAATACTGAGCAAGGAAATTTCCAGAGATTACGCTGTAAATGAAATAAATAAGAAACCTTATAATGACAGCGAGATCAAAGAGCTGATTGGCGTTGTATTGAATAAACTTGGTATTACCCAAGATGAGTTCGATCATATTATGAATCAGAAAAATAAAACTTTTCATGATTATCCTTCATATAGTTTCATCCTAAGCAAATTAACAAAAATTGCAAATCCAATTTTAAAACTGGTTTTCATTCATAAACCTCAATCTATGTTTCAAGCAGAAATGCGCAATCAAAAAAAATAATGAATTACCTGTTTTTCTTTGTTCATCCATCAAAATTTCATCTCTTCAGACATACCATAAATGAACTTAAAAGCCGAGGACACAATGTTGATATTTTAATTACCTCAAAGGATGTCCTTGAGGATCTTGTAAAAGCCGAAGGATGGGACTATAAAAATATTTTTCCTGAGGGGCGAAAAATGAAAGGTATTCCTTCCTACATAAGTTCAGGAATAAATCTCTTCAGGACAATATATCGTTTGTTTAAATTTACCCGGGGAAAGAAATATGACTTATTTATTACTGATGACCTGTTAGTATATATCGGGAAACTAAGAAGAGTTCCTTCAATCGTATTTTGTGACGATGATTTGAGTGTAGTGAGGCAGTTTTCTTTAGTGCTTTCACAGGCTACTAAGATTCTGGCTCCTGACATTACGGACTTAGGTAAATTTAATTCAAAGAAAATCGGATTTGCAGGTTACAAGGAGTTGGCATATTTGCACCCAAACGTTTTCAATCCAAATATTGATATAGTCAGAGAGTTTAATCCGGAATTGATGCCATATTTCATTCTGAGATTGGTTTCACTGAGAGCCTATCATGATGTTGGGATGAGAGGTCTGTCAAATGAGCAAATTAACAGGCTTATACAACTTTTATCCAAACATGGCTTAGTCTATATTTCATCTGAAAGAGAACTCCCAAAAGAGTTTGAACAATACAAAATACATATCAGGCCTGCAGATATCACTCATGCTTTATATTATGCCCAAATGTTTATTGGAGATAGTCAGACCATGACCTCAGAAGCGGCTGTACTAGGAACTCCTGCGTTCAGGTGCAATGATTTTGTTGGAAAAATAAGTGTTATGGAAGAGAAGGAGTCCAAATATGAGTTATCATATAATTTTCCGCCAGTTAAATTTGAAGAGATGTATTCACGTATAGAAAAGATGCTTGAGATTCCGGACTTAAAAAAACAGCACGAGAAAAAAAGAAGTTTGATGCTAAAGGAAAAAATCGATTTATCGGCTTTTATGATACAGTTATTTGAGAATCCGTTTAACATTTAATCTATTAGAATATGTGTGGAATTTTCGGTATTATTGTAAAGCCACAATCCAATATAACAGCAAAGAATATCGCAAAAACGCTGAAAAGGATTGCGTTATTATCCGAATCAAGAGGAAAGGACTCTTCAGGTATTGCTTTTCGCAACCTCGAGTCAAAGCAAATAAGCATAATCAAAGGTGATATTCCAATCAGCCATTTATTAAGATCAAGAGAATATAATGTTTCCTTAAGTCAAAACATTTCGTCTTATAATAGAGATAATAACTTTTTTGCTTTTGGACATGCACGTCTTGTCACAAATGGCTCTCAATTAATTCAAGTAAACAATCAGCCGGTAATTAAAGACGAGATGGTTGTTGTTCACAATGGAATTATTGTCAATGTGGAAGAGCTGTGGGCATCTCATTCCAATTTGCATAGGAAATATTTAATAGACACGGAAATAATCCCATCACTAATAAGTGATAAACTTGAGAAAAACTGCAATATACCAGAGGCTGTTTCCTCTGCCCTCTCTCTCTTAAAAGGAACTTTTTCTCTTGGTATTATGTTTAATAACTACGACTACTTTATATTGGCAACTAATAACGGGTCTTTGTACTATATGACAGATAACGAGAATTATCTGGTTTTTGCTTCAGAAAAATATATTCTTGAACAATTAAAATGCGATAATCCATATAAGACTTTCACTAACACAGTTGAGATTGTACAGCTTTCACCCGATAATGGGCTAATTGTAAAATGCAGCACTTTTGCAAAACAACATCTTGATTTAAAAGTGGTTAATCCAATTTTTAATTTTGGTAGTGAAAACACACATTTTTCAGTAGAAAAAAATGAACTAACAAATAGCAATAAAAAGAAAGAGTTTGTCATTGATCCTTCCTCATTTATAAACAGCGACAAAGAGAGCCCACTATATAATTTACTCGAAGATAATATTGATTTTGCAAGAAATTTAAGGAGATGCACTAGATGCATATTGCCGGAGACTTTTCCTTTTATCGAATTTGACTCAGAAGGTGTATGTAATTATTGCCATAATCACAAAACTTCCAGAGCTGTTAAATCCCTTGACGAGCTAGATAATATTGTAAAACCTTACAGGAAAGCAAAAGGAAGGCCAGATTGTATTGTGCCATTCAGTGGTGGCAGGGATAGCACATATTCCTTGCATATTATAAAAAAGAATCTTGGATTGAATCCCATTGCATTTACATACGATTGGGGTATGGTTACAGATCTTGGAAGAAGAAATATTGCCAGAGTCTGCGGTAAACTTGGTGTGGAAAATATTATTGTATCTGCAGACATACGCCGTAAAAGGGAGAATATCCGAAAAAACATAGAGGCATGGTTGAAAAATCCAGCCCTTGGCATGATTCCATTATTCATGGCTGGCGATAAATTTTTCTTTTACTACTGTAATCAGGTAAAAAAACAAACTGGAATAGATTTGAACATCTGGGGAATCAACAATCTTGAAAACACAAATTTCAAGACTGGTTTTGCCGGACTAAAACCAAATTTCGATAAAGAGACCATTTATTCTCTTTCAAGACAAGATCAAATAAAACTTTTCAAGTTTGTAGGCACCAATATGCTTAAAAGCCCAGGGTATTTTAACAGCTCTATGATAGACAGTCTTGGATCTTTTATTGTCCGTTATATTTCCCCTAAGAAAGATTACTACCATCTTTTCGACTATTACCAATGGGACGAAAAAGAGGTGAATACTCTATTGACAAAAGAGTATGACTGGGAGTTAGCCTCCGATACAAATACAACATGGAGAATTGGTGATGGGACTGCGAGTTTTTACAATTACATCTATCATACAGTAGCTGGTTTTTCTGAATATGACACATTCCGCAGCAACCAGATCCGTGAGGGGATGCTCGATCGTGAAACCGCATTAAAATTGGTGGAAGACGAAAATCGCCCACGATTTGAATCCCTGCGGTGGTATCTGGAAATAATCGGGCTGGACTTTGAAAAAGTAATTAAAGCCATAAATTCTATTCCCAAAATTTATTCTAATAGCTTCTCCAAGTATGAATAAACTTGTGACCGACCGCACCTATCTCCACGAAAGACATCGCCTTAGCCATCAGCAGATAGATTTTTGGCTGGAAGAGAATACACGAAATGAATTTTTACAGGAAAAATTAAATCTACTGGAATTCGTCGGCTATTTCTTATCTGTTACAGATATTCTGCGGCAAAACAACATTTCATTTATACCAATTAAGGGGCCTTTACTCTCCTACCGAATATATAAGGATCCTGCCGTTAGGTTTTCGAAAGATATCGACATCTTAATTGAAATGGAGATGGTAGAGACTGTTGTCAAAATTCTTTTAAATAATGGTTTCTGCTTTGAGAATGGGGTATTATGGCCAAAAAACATAACTCAGCAAGAATTGATTTTTGAAAAGTCCAACCATCTTTGCTTTTACAACATCCACAATAAATATATTGTAGAAATCCACTGGACTTTAATGCAGGTGTTGCCTGTATCTCAATCAAAATTAAAATCCATGGTTGCTGAAAATCTTGTCGAAGAGGATTTTGCAGGACGCAAATTCACTTGTCTGAATAAAGAATTTGAGCTGCTTTTCTTATTGATTCATGGTGCCAAACATGGATGGAGCAGGTTTAAATGGCTGATGGATATCAAGGATTATCCAATGAAGGATGTCTCTGAAGCAAAATTCAAAGAACTTGCTGTAAAATTTAAAGCAGGGCGAATTATTGCGCAGGTCAACTTTCTTTTACATGAGTACTTCAATACTAATTTTCCCTTCAAAGGGTACCATCACTTTCCCCCATTTCTTATTAATTTAACTCATAAATCAATTGCCAGCAATATCTCCGATAAGCCTCCAATCAAGGATATCATATATAATTACCTATACCTTATGCTTCTGTTTAAAGGCTTGTATTATAAAATAGAAGTTCTCTCCGGGTCACTTTTCCGTCCGGTTGACATAGCCAATGTTGACTCTTCTTTAAGAATAGTGTATTATTTATATAGACCTGTTGGTTTTATAAAAAGACGTTTGAAATGAAAAAAGTCATATTGACCTCTATTTGCCTTATATGCTTCCATCTCTCTTATTCCCAGAAAAACACCTTTTCTGCAAGCTTGGAAACGACTGGCATTTCCGGGAACAGAGAAGGCCTTCCTTTTTGGTTTACAAGCAATAACCTGGGAAAATATTCACCTTCTGCCTCCTGGCAATGGCTGACAGAAGGGCAACTCTCGGGCTATATTTCAATCAGGAACCGGTATAAAGTAAGTTACGGCACAGACATTACCCTTTCTGTATCAGACAAGAATACTGAAGCTAAAATCATTCAGGCTTGGGCCGGCTTTGCAGGGAAAACTCTCTCTTTTAAGGCTGGAAACTTTGCAGATGAGGTAATTCTTGGAGGGTTGTCTTCTAGTAATGGAAATATTGTACGCTCATTAAATTTTCGCCCCTATCCTATGGTTAGGCTCTCTACATCGGGTTACATTCCTTTTCTGTTTGCTAAAAAATGGTTGCGGTTCAAAGCCTCATACGATGAGGGGATTTTATTAGACGATCGTATAGACCAACGTCCACACTTGCACCATACTTTACTTGGTGGACAGTTTTTGATAAACAAGACTCTCAAGCTTTCTTTGGAAATAGACCGGTTTGCGTTCTGGGGGGGTAAATCTTCCAGATATGGACAACTGCCTGACGATTTTGGAAGTTATTTCCGGTATATACTTGGTATAAAAGGGAGCTCTAAGTTTGTAGAAGGAGATCAAAACAACGTTGCAGGCAATCAAATAGGTTCATACACTATTTTTGCAGAAAAGGATCTGTCTGATTATCAACTACAGCTTCGCATAAGCCATCCTTTTGAAGACGGCTCCGGAATGGAACTATTAAATTTCAGGGATAACATCTACTCCTTGTATCTATCCAAAAACAAGAGCGGGTCCATAATTGACGAACTCCTGTTCGAGTATATGTATACTAAACATCAAAGCGGGAGCAGTTCTGTGGCTTCCGGGCGTTGGAATGACGCACAAGGGCGGGATGATTACTTCAATCATAGTGTCTATCAGACAGGCTTCTCCTACTATGGATACAGCATGGGTTCTCCTTTGTTTTACCCGCTCGTCCGCAATGCAGATGGTATTGTTTCAGGCTTTGGGAACAACCGCATCTCTGCATTTCATGTGGGTGCCAAAGGTTATGTTTCAAAACAGATTGCATGGAAGACTCTGCTGACCTATTCCCGTAACTTTGGTACATATAGCAAGCCATACACACCTTTGCGTAAGCAGTTCTGCTCGCTTGCTGAGTTCATCTGGAAAAGCGAAAAATATCCGCTTTCAGTATCCGGACAGTTTGCCGCCGATTTTGGCGAGCTCCTGAAGGATCAGTTTGGTTTTGGTTTAAAATTTAAGTGGCAAATCAATTAGTATGTAACTGATTATTAATCATTTACAAGCATGACTCATAAATGATTGATTTACTTATAATTGCAAATTGGTTTGCCACTTCAAATTGTCAGATTGGATCTTGTTCTGTCCATATAAGGTCTGAAAGGTCGAACCCCAGGTCCTGAGCTATTTTCAGGTAGGAATGTGCCACATCCTCCGGCATTGTAATATCTCTTGACAGCAGCCAAAGATACTTGAGGTTTTTACCGGCTACAAGAGCATATTTGTAATCAGGATCAATCGCTAATACATTATAACCGGAGTAGAAAGGTCCAAAAAAGGAGACTTTAAGTTTAGCTTCATTGGAACTTCCGACAAATCTGGCCTTGCCGATAGCCCTTTTCCATATATTTTTCTTATAGTTGTATCCTTGGTTTTCTACCTTTATACTTCCATCTCCGTTTAGAGAATAATGTGCCGATACGTTATTCAGATTTCTTTCGAAACGGAAATCCTTTCTGGCTATTTCATGCCATTCTCCCAAGTATTTTTCCTTGACAAACGGCCTTACAGCTACGGCACCTTTTGGTATGCTTGTACATAAATTTTTCATAATAACTACAGTTATGATTACTTTATACTCAATACTCTAAACTGTAGTAAAGATACAAAATTTACAACTAATACCCAGGATTTTGAACAACCGGATTTGAATTGGTTTCAGATGAAGGAATCGGCATGATCCTTCTGTCCTGAATTCTCTTCAGATAGGTCTTACCGGCATCTTCACTCTTTGCAAACTCATCATCAAGAGCCTTTTTGAGAGACGCATTCATAACTGTTAATTTATTGAACCTTTGACAGGCAAACCATTCATGCCAGTTTTCGAAAGATAGTTCTATTATCCACTCTCTGAATATTGCCTCTGAGAGCTCTTCTCTGGATGTCGGAACAATTATCCCTGCACCGGCCCTCTGCCTTAAAATTTTCACAGGTTCATAGGCGTCAGCTATTGAACCGTTCGATCTGAAAATAGACTCAGCTTTTATCAAGAGTATCTCAGCCGTGCGCAAATACATAATTGGCATATCATTGGCTGAATTCAGGTATTTTCTTACGGTTTTCCGGTCTGGGTATGTCTTGTTGTTCCAGAAAATCGAAATCCCATCTCTGATTATTGTCCCATATCTTGGATCGGTGCCCAATATTTTAAGGAAACTTTCCGATGGGCCCCACATTGCATCTCCAAAGGCAGCAGTCCTTACAGAAGTAGCTTCAGCTTCTGTCTTTCCAAAATAGCGACCGAAAATAAGCTCCTTGGTCTCCATACTTTTTGAAAAAACGTTAGCGTATGAGGTTTCCAACACAGCTTCAGATAATACGTCATTTGAGAGCGATATACATTCGGGATATTTCTCCATCATAAAAAGCACTCTGGTTTTTAAAGCTTTCGCAGCAAGTGAAGAGGCCTTCATGCTTGATGAATATTTTGGAGCCTTGGCAATTGCAACGTCCAAAAGGTCGTTGATCTTCTTATAGCTTTCTGCTACGGAGCTTCTCGGCTTGATAATTGACTCCAAGGTCGGAAGTTCTTCACGAAGGATTAGCCCAAGAGTACTGCTTTGATCCCAATACTGAGCATATCTCATTAATAATCGGGTATATGACAATGCTTTAAGAAAACTCAGCTCACCAATGATCTCTTCTCGTCTGTTGTCTGTGAATTGATTCTTATCAATTTTGTTTTCGATAGCATCCAAAAGGAAATTGGCATTCTTTATTAGTTTGTAGCAATTGTCCCATTCCGGATCTCCTAACCAACTAAGCGTTGGCCAATATCTTTCGGAATAATAGACAACATTCCCTTTTGTAACAAATGACTGCCGCTCAAGTGTACCTGCGGCAAAGCTTCCAGCACAAACAGGAAACTGAACATTGAATCCTGACGACGGTAACTGAGCATAGGTACCCATCAGAGCAAGTTCAACCGACTTTTGATCTACAATAGCACCAGACAGGTCTGCCTGGTATGGAGGCCTTTTATCAAGAACATCAACAAGCTCGCAACCGGATAATGTATAAATTGACAGTAATAATATTAATAGCTTTTTCATCATCAATCATTTTTAGAAATTTAACTTAATCCCGCAAGAAAATGTTCTAAGTCCAGGATAGCTGGACTCATAATTTCCTCCATAATTGCTGTATGCATTTACGGTCGCAGGGTCAACACCAGGATAGGATGTTATTGTGAAGAGATTTGTGGCAGAAATATAAATCTGGCCATCTACATTCAGGTATTTTATTTTTGGAATATTATAGGCTACCCTCATATTCTGAAGTCTGAAATAAGAGGCATCAAAGATTGACAACTTGTTAAGTCTTGATACCCCTTCTTCTATATATGAAGCAGGGATAGTCGCAGCCGGGTTCTCAGGTGACCATCTGTTATACAGATTGTAGTCTACCAATCCGGTAAGTTGGGCAGGCAGATTCTGCAATGCCTTGCCGTATATTTTCTTCCCCCCTATTTGATATCCGAAATTGGCAAACAGGTTGAACTTTTTCCATGTGAGACTGGCCGATATGCCTCCAAAAAGATCAGGATCCGGACTTCCCAGAATTGTCTGGTCTTTAGAGTTTATTATTCCATCGTCGTTACAATCTTTATATTCAAGCTGTCCAACAAACAACATGTTTCCATCGTAGTAGGAATTCCCTTTTGCCTTTGCTATTGCGTTAAGTTCATCTATTCTTTGTTGATTTTGAATTATAGAATTATACTCGTAGCCAAAGAAAGAGCCCATCGGATAGCCAACTGCCAGAACTTGAGATCCTGTACCATGTACTGTAGTTCCACTCGAATTGACCACAGCTCCCTGAGGTACCAAGGAAACAACTTCATTCCTGTTACGTGCAATGTTAAGGCCGATATCAAGTTTTAGGTCATTTTTATCAATGACATTACCTTTTAGGTTTAGCTCCATACCATAATTTCTGATAGAACCAATATTCATGTATATGCTTCCAACTGCCATAGAAGATGGAAAAGAATAGCTCCATATCAGATCCTTAGTATCTTTGCGATAAACGTCAAAAGATCCGCTTAATCTATAATCGAACAGAGTAAAATCTACACCGGCATCATACTGGGTAGATCTCTCCCACATAATATTATCATTTGAGAGCTGAGAATGGTAAATTGCTGGATTATCAAAGTATGAACCGGAAGAATATAGGTTTCTGTTTGCATACTCACTCATATTCTGCACTCCTGTCTTACCGGCAGATATCTTGATCTTAATGTCATTAATCTCCGAAACATCTTTAAGGAAAGATTCTCTGTTTATCCTCCATGCTAATGCTCCCGAAGGAAAGAACCCGAAACGGTTGTTGACTCCAAACATTGAAGATCCATCGTAACGTGCAGAAAATGTAGCCAGATATTTGTCGTTATATCTGTAATTCATCCTTACAAAAGAAGAGAGAAGGCCTCTTCCGGAAGCAGTACTTGATGCAGACTGAAAGTCGGTTCCGCTGGATACATTGGTGTATATCTCATCCAATGCAAAGCCTGACTTTGAAAGATAAGATCCTCTTGAGCTTGAATTCTCAAAAGATAGACCTAGCATTGCATCAAAATAATGTTTTTCACTGATTTTCTTTTTGTATGTCAATGTATTGTCAAACACCGTCTTCGAAAACTTTCTGTTTTCCTCACTGGCAGAAGCCTCGGAGCTGTATGAGAGGTAACTTGGAGAAAATGAGTAGTTGTAATTAAAATCGATAGTACCTGCAAGACTGGATTTGAATACCAGATCTTTAATGATTTCCAGCTCGGCAAAAAGCAGGCCACTGAATCGGTAGCTGTCATCGGTGTTTATCTTATTCAGATTTGCTACCGGATTATAGTTGTTTTGGTAGTAATACTTACCCTGGCTGTCATAAATAGGCAGATCGGGTCTGAAACCCTGTGCTTCAAACATGCTAGAACCTGAAGAAGTAGAAGTTGTGTATATTGCAGAGTTTCTTGTTCCTATTTTAAATTTAGGGGTAATATCAACATCCATGTTTACCCTTGCGGTATATCTTGTAAGGTCGTCACCTTTCACCATACCTTTATGATCCATTACCGAGGCCGAAATATAGTAAGTGCTGTTCTTTCCTCCTCCAGATGCTGAAATATCAAAATTATGCCTGCTTGTCGGCTGTTTGATTTCATTGAACCAGTTTGTACTGGCTGTACCCAAAACTCCACTTTCAGGATCAAGAATACTTTTTGCCGTTTTGTTTGAAGGATTGACTATAAGGGTTTTCTGAGCCACATCGGTGACAAAAGCCCTGAATTCATCTCCGTCAAGTAACCTGAAATTTTTAATCTGGATATCTGTCGAACCTAAATAGTTAAAGGTGAATGTTGCTTTCTGACCGGCCTTGCCCTTCATTGTAGTGACAAGCACAACGCCATTTGCCGCTCTGGAACCATATATCGCAGTTGCAGAAGCATCTTTTAGAATATCTATTGACTCGATGTCAGATGGTGACATTCCGTTCAGAGGGGAAGCATCGTCCATAGGTATCCCGTCTATTACGTACAAAGGTTCGTTGGATCCGGTCAGGGATGCTGCGCCTCTTATCCTTACTCTCACATTTTCTCCCGGTTTACCTGTATTCTGGCTTACCTGTACACCGGCTGCCATGTTCTGAAGAAGAGAGGTTGCATTTATTACATTTTTATTTGTAATCTCCTTGGAACTTATTGATGAAATTGACCCGGTCATATCCTTTGCACTTGTTGTTCCATAACCGATGACAACTATTCCGTTAAGATCGACAGCTTTTTGTGTCAGGATAATGATGTACTCACTTCTCTCTTTTTGCAAAGCGACCTTATTTACCTCATACCCCATAAAACTTGCTGATATGAATATTGTTCCGTTTGGGAGCTTGAGTTCAAAGTTTCCTTCTGAGTCTGAAACAGAATAGTACTTGTTGTTACCATCTACCATAACAATTGCTCCGATAACAGGTTCCTTCTTATCATCCAAGACTCTCCCGCTTATAGATATAAGTTCAGTCTCTTTTCCTGTCCGCTCTTGTGGGGTAATGTTTTTTTTTGCAGGAGCAAGAATTATCTGCTTACCCACAAAGGAGTATTCACAATTATTCTCCGCGCACATCGTTTTTAGAACAGCATCAAGTTTCTCTCCCTTAACGTTAACGGAAATACTCTTTTCTGCACTTATTGTACTTGCAGAAAACACAAACGTGAAATTGCATTGTTTCTCAATCTCTTTCAAGACCGTTTTAAACGGCTTATCCTTAACATTCAATGTAATCGACTCGTTTTGAGCCCAAATATTAACATTGAGAAACAGAAATCCAGTAATTAGAAATAAATACCTCAATTTTTTTGTGATCATTTTCGTATATGATAATGTTTTATTACAACTATGAACACAGAAGGTTGTCTATACCCTAAATTAATTATAGCTATTAAGGATAGCAGTACTGTCTTTCAAAGAATAGTTGATTAGAGATATACGATGCATCATTTCAAGCACTTGCGAGAGTGATTCTTCTCTAAATTTAGCTGTAAGAGTTTTTGTCATGATAGAGGAGTCTTTGACAATTATGTCAACGCCATACCACCTTTTCATTTTCTTAATTATTTCCGGCATCTCGGTCTCTTCGAATATAAGCCAGCCTTTTTTCCATCCGACTGTAGGCATTACATCTTCCGGAGTCACTACAGAAATTTTATTTGATTTTTTATCTATGGAGATCTTCTGATTTGGTTCAATATCAAAAAATTCCTTGCTGTCTCTGTTCATCAGGGAGACTTTTCCTGACAAAAGCAATATTGAGACAGAGTTGTCATTTTCATATGAGGAGAGATTGAAGGAGGTTCCCTTTACATAAAGTGACATTCCATTATCGAGAGTGATTTTCATTGGATGATCCGGATCTTTTTTGACCTCAAAATACCCCTCTCCATCAAAGTTTATATTTTTGGTTTTTCCTATAAATTTTGAAGGATAGGATATTGAACTGCTTGAGTTTAACCATACAACCGTACTGTCCGGAAGAATAATTTTACCCTTCACCCCACTTGGAGTAAAATATTGATTATAGGCGATTTGCTGAGACGAAACATAAGACATCTCTTTCCTGAAACTATCCTGTTGATGTTGGTATACTGCGAGCACTATTAAAAATAGTATAATTGCTGCTGCACCTCTGGCTGCCATCCGCATGATTTTTTTTCTCAGTTCGTGCCGTCTCAGCTTTGCAATGAACAGCGATGAGTCTTCGTCAGAAGCTTTATCGTCTTTCATGCTTGCAACCACATATATGTTCTTTATTTTGGCAAAAAATCGTGTATTCTCTTCTGATTCAAGAATCCATTGACGAATTTTTTTTGTCTCTTCTTCGTCAGCCTTACCCGAAAGATATTTAAAAATCAGCTTTTCCATATTATTTATTACACATAATTGGAGTTTACCCTAAAATTTCAAGAAAATTAATATTGTGGGCAGATAGTCTGCCAAAGCTTTTCTGAAAATAGCAAGTGCTTTGCTCATTCTGTATTCTATGGCCTTTTCAGAAATCCCCAGACTACTTGCAATCTCCTTATATGTTATATTTTCATCTCTATTAAGTTCAAAAACGCTCCTGATCTTTTCAGGCATTGTTTTCAGGGTCTGGTTTATCAACTCTGTCAACTCTTTATTAAGGACATTCATTGCTGACTCATCCTGCAATGATCGTTGATTAATCAATAAATCCATCGATCTTTCTGCATCAAAATTTTTCTGCTTATGAATTTTGTCACGGATTGTATTAAGGCATTTGTTCCTTACTATTGTAAAAAGATATGAGGCAATATTTTGTTCCAGATCCAAGGAATTTCTCTTTTCCCATATAATCATAAAAGCATCTTGTACTAACTCCTTGGAAAGCTCATAATCAACAATATACTGATGGGCATAATGTACAGCTTTCAGATAATACTCTTTGTAAAACCCTTCAAAGAAGAGTTCCTCCGCAGAATATTTTGATTTGGAATTCAAGAGCCTCATTTTATCGAATCTCTATAAGTTTTATCAAAATTAGTAATATTTGTCATAAACGCTCTTAATTTGACTTTTATATAATTTAACCATCTATAATTCAGGTATATATATTTACACTTGAAATAAAACGCATCTGCACTTTATTAAAAATTCTTACATTTGGAGTGTATTCAATTTGAACAAAATAATAAGGTATGCTACTAATTAAAAAATCTTCTGGTAAAACTGAACCTTTCTCTCCTGAAAAGCTGAAAAGATCTTTGCAGAGATCGGGGGCATCTGATGTTGTAAGCAACGAGATTGTGAGAGATGTGGAGTCCTGGATATATGATGGCATTTCCAGCAAGGCAATTTTAGACAGAGCTTTTGCACAACTGCGCAAACATAAGAGAACACAGGATGTTGCATCAAGATATAAATTAAAGAAGGCTATAATGGAGCTTGGTCCCACAGGGCATCCTTTTGAGCATTTTGTCGGACAGGTTCTAAAGCTAGAGGGTTTCGACATTGAGGTTGCTCAGACTCTTCCCGGTCATTGTGTCACTCACGAGATTGATGTGGTTGCCACTCATGACAGTCATCAGTATTTTTTTGAATGTAAATTCCATCAAGACCCAGGAAAGAATGCAAATGTGCAGGTCCCTCTTTATGTCCGCTCCAGGGTTGACGACATCATACGGATGAGAAAGGATAAGCCAGAGTTTGCCGGCTATACTTTTTTTGGTGGAGTTGTAACCAACACTAGGTTTACTCCTGATGCTACCACTTACGGAAACTGTGCCGGCTTGAAGATGCTAAGTTGGGATTACCCTGTTGGAAACAGCCTCAAGGACATAGTAGACAGGAACAGGATATATCCTATTACCGCCCTCACTCAACTCCCAGTACAATGCAAACAGAAGTTGATGGAGCTGGGTATCGTTGTCTGCCAACAGATTCAGGAAGACCCAACAGTTTTGGACTCGATGGAGCTAGACCCACTCAAAAAACAGAAAATACTGAATGAAATAAAAATATTGGTTTGCCACTCCAATTAACAATTTGTTGAATATTAATTATTTATGACGCCTATTCATAAATAACATATTTACAGCTAATTACATTTTCGAGTGGCACTTGCATATTTTTCTGACAATATTATAGTGTTCTTGTGTCACTGATGCCAACTGTTTGTATGTTGCATTGGTTTCTAGATGAAGATATTTGACAAGTTCAGTAATCTCTTCATTATTAAGTTTAAACATATCTTTCCCATTTAGGAACTCCGCCGATAGTCTTATAAGTTCTTCGTTTGAAATTCTAGGACTTTTTCCTGTCTCACACTTTTCTAAATCACCTTCCTTCACCCTTTCTCCAAAAATTGATTTATCCAAGTAATATTTAGTCTGAAAATAATTATCTAGAAATGAGGTATCTAGAGAAATATATTCTTCTAGCGGAGATTTGCTTCTATAATGGTAGCTATAAGAGTACCATTTATAATCTGACAAGTTGGTACAAATGCCAGCATTGAGGGGATTTTGCAGAATATAAAGCATACAGCTTATTATTCCTTGCTCGGTAAACTTGCATGCACTATTGAATGGGGTTGCGAAAAGTTTGTCTCTGCTTCCTTTTCGTCTGTTATACCACTGTACATAGCTCACCAATAATGCTTTCATAAATTGAGTAATATTTTTGGTCTCTGCAAGAAGGTGTACATGATTATTCATTAAGGCAAATTCAAGAATCCTTGTATCATATCTTGCTGCCATCTTATTACATAGTTTCAGAAATACAATTTTATCCGTGTCATCATAAAACACATTATGCTGATTATTTCCCCTGAAATATACATGAATCACTCCCTCCTGGACTCTAAAATGTCTGTCATTCCTCTTCATATCTTCTTCACATTTGATTTGGCAGCAATATACTCCAATATGATTTTATTGAGTTATGATATTAACCGAAATTCTTTTAGAATCAGACAAATAACAATACGGCTGCCAATCCGATTTATATATATTTAACTAACAGCTTTTTACAGGCTATGGCTATAAATAAATGATCATCAATAGATTAAAAGAGAGGCTATCAAGAATTGAAATATATTTATTTGATTTACAACAAACTACCAATGAAAGCAACAGATGCCTTTCATCGGATTTTTTTAATTATATTTGTCGGTTAAAAACAAATATCGAATAGCATGGAACTATTTTCTTCGGAATCGTATAAAGTAGCCGACATTCAGTTGGCAGGGTTTGGTCGCAAAGAGATTGAACTTGCAGAGTTTGAAATGCCAGGGTTGATGGCCCTGCGCGAAAAATATGGAAAGCAGAAACCTCTCAAAGGTGCAAGAGTAATGGGTTCATTGCATATGACAATCCAGACAGCCGTTCTTATCGAGACCCTTGTTGAATTGGGCGCAGAAGTAAGATGGGTAAGCTGTAATATATACTCTACCCAGGATCACGCCGCTGCTGCAATTGCCGCCGCAGGAGTTCCCGTTTTTGCATGGAAAGGCGAAAGTCTTAAAGACTATTGGTGGTGCACGCTTCAGGCACTGAATTTCCCCGGAGGAAAAGGACCGATTCTTATAGTTGATGATGGCGGAGATGCAACATTGATGTGTCACCTTGGATTCAAGGCAGAAAAAGATGCATCTGTACTGGATGTTCCGGCAGACACAGAAGATGAAAAAGAGCTGAAGGTTATTCTCAAGAGCATACTCAACGAAGATAATAAATTCTGGGCTACCCGCGTTCCAGAAATCAAAGGTGTATCAGAAGAGACCACAACAGGCGTTCATCGTTTATATCAGATGATGGAAGAAAAAGAGCTTCTATTCCCTGCTTTCAACGTAAATGACTCTGTAACCAAGTCAAAATTCGACAACTTGTATGGATGCCGCGAATCTCTGGCAGATGGCATCAAGCGTGCAACAGATATAATGATTGCAGGCAAGGTTGTGGTTGTATGCGGATATGGTGATGTAGGAAAGGGATGCGCCCACTCTATGCGTAGCTATGGTGCAAGGGTTATCGTAACGGAGATAGACCCAATCTGTGCACTTCAGGCAGCAATGGAAGGATTTGAGGTTAAACCGGTGGAAGATGCTCTCAATGAAGGAAATATCTATGTTACTACAACAGGAAACAGAGATATCATAAGAATCGAGCATATGGCTAAGATGTTGGATAATGCAATTGTCTGCAATATTGGTCATTTCGACAATGAAATACAGGTAGAGAAACTGAAAAAGTATCCGGGTATAAAGGCCAGGAACATCAAACCACAGGTAGATCAGTACTTCTTCCCAGAAGGACACTCCATTCTGTTGCTGGCCGACGGCAGGCTTGTAAACCTTGGCTGTGCAACCGGACATCCTTCTTTTGTAATGAGCAACTCTTTCACAAATCAAACCCTTGCCCAAATTGAGCTTTGGACAAAGAAACATGAGGTTGGAGTATACCTCCTTCCTAAGCTTCTGGACGAAGAGGTAGCTCGCCTTCACCTTGCAAGAATTGGAGTCAAGCTTACCAAACTGACACCTGAACAGGCTGCCTATATAGGTGTTGACGTTGATGGACCATACAAGGCAGAATATTACAGATACTAGAAAGAGAAAAAATCAAAAAAAGATAAAATGGTGAAGAACTCACTTGAATTTGCCGCGTGTAAAAAAATACTGATTCTTGATGGTGCCATGGGAACTATGATTCAGAGGCACAAACTTCAGGAAAATGATTATCGCGGAGAGAGATTCAAGGACATACCTCTTATACAAAAGGGTAATAACGATCTCCTTACTCTTACAAAACCTGATGTCATCAAGGAAATTCATCGAGAGTACCTTGAGGCTGGCGCAGATATAATTACAACAAACACATTCAATTCCAACCGGATATCCATGGCCGACTACGGTCTTGAAAATCTCGTATATGAGTTGAATTATCAGGCAGTTCATAATGCTTCCGAGGCCATTGCCGAATACAACGACTCAAAGGCTCATTTCATTGCCGGCACACTCGGCCCCACAAACAGGACGGCATCAATGTCATCAGACGTGAACGATCCCGGTGCAAGGGCTATAACGTTTGACCAACTTGTCGAAGCATACACAGAGCAGGCAAATGGGCTGATTGACGGAGGTGTCGACATTCTTCTTGTAGAGACGGTTTTTGATGTATTGAATTGCAAGGCAGCCCTGTTTGCTATTGACTCGATATTTGAGGAGAGAGGTATAAGGTTGCCTGTCATGGTTTCAGGCACAATTACCGATGCTAGTGGTAGAACCTTGACCGGTCAGACACTTGAATCTTTCATGGTCTCGGTATCACACTTTCCGCTATTCAGCATCGGCTTGAATTGCGCCCTTGGAGCTGCCCAGTTAAGACCTTTTGTGAAAGAGTTGGCTTCCAAATCAGAATTTCACATCTCAGCACATCCTAACGCGGGTCTTCCAAATCAATTCGGGGAATACGACCAATCTCCTGAATTCATGGCATCAATTGTTGAAGAGTTCATGAAAGAGGGTTGGATAAACGTTATTGGTGGGTGCTGCGGAACATCTCCTGATCATATCAGAAAAATTGCTGAGACTGCCATAAAATATAAGCCCAGGGTAAAGCCTGAGATAAATAAATACACCCGTCTGAGCGGGCTGGAGGTACTGACAATTACTCCTGAAACCAACTTTGTGAATATCGGCGAACGCACCAATGTTTCTGGTTCAGCAAAATTTGCAAAGCTGATAAGGGAGGAGAAATATGACGAGGCTCTTGCAATAGCCAGGAATCAGGTTGAAGGAGGCGCACAAGTGATAGATGTCTGCATGGATGAGGCTATGCTGGATTCAGAAAGGGCAATGGTGAGATTTGTCAACCTTATGATGTCCGAACCAGATATATCCAAACTTCCACTTATGATTGACTCTTCACGATGGAGCGTTATCGAAGCCGCTCTTAAGTGTATACAGGGCAAATCGGTTGTGAATTCAATCAGCCTGAAGGAGGGTGAGGAGATCTTTCTTGATAGGGCAAAGAAGATAAGAAGGTATGGTGCTGCTGCCGTTGTAATGTTGTTCGATGAAAGCGGCCAGGCAGATACTTTCGAAAAGAGAATAAAGGTAGCGGAGAGATCATATCGTCTGTTGGTGGACAAGATAGGTTTTCCTCCAGAGGATATCATATTTGACCCTAACGTCCTTGCAGTAGCCACTGGAATAGAGGAACATGACGACTATGCCGTCAATTTTATAAAGGCTACCGAATGGATAAGGAAAAATCTTCCTTATGCCAAGGTTAGCGGTGGTATCAGCAACCTCTCCTTCTCATTCCGAGGGAACAACGTTGTTAGGGAGGCAATGCATTCCGTATTCCTTTTCCACGCTATAAAAGCGGGGCTTGACATGGGAATTGTAAACCCTGGAATGTTGCAGGTATACAGCGAAATTGAACCTGATCTGCTACAGATGACAGAAGATGTCATACTCAATCGCAGAAAAGATTCTACAGAGAGACTTGTTAAATTTGCCGAAGGTATTAAGGGAGAAGGAAAGAAAGAGGAGAAAGCAGATGAGTGGAGGCTACTTCCTGTCGCTGAACGCATAAAGCACTCCTTGATAAGAGGTCTGGACGAATTTATCGAAGAGGATGTAGAAGAGGCTCGCCCGCTTTTTTCAAGATCCATTGAACTAATAGAGGGTCCTCTGATGGGAGGAATGGACGAAGTCGGGGATCTTTTCGGTTCAGGGAAAATGTTTCTTCCACAAGTTGTAAAGAGTGCCAGAGTGATGAAGAAGGCTGTAGCCAAGCTTGCTCCGTATATTGAGCAGGAAAACCAAGGTATGGAGAAAAAGAGTGCGGGGAAGGTTCTTCTGGCAACCGTTAAGGGAGATGTCCATGACATAGGGAAAAATATTGTGAGCGTTGTTCTTTCATGCAACAACTATGAGATAATAGATCTCGGGGTAATGGTGCCTGCAGAAAAGATCATTGACGCTGCCATAAAAGAGAATGTTGACTTTATCGGCTTGAGCGGGCTTATCACGCCTTCACTTGAAGAGATGGCCCACGTGGCAGAGGAGATGGAACGCAGGGGCATTTCCATACCACTGCTGATAGGTGGGGCTACTACATCTGAGATTCACGCTGCTGTAAAACTTGCGCCTGTATATTCCAATGCTGTCATTCACGTAAAGGATGCATCCAAGGCTGCCGGAGTTTTGTCTTCGTTGCTGAATAAGGATAGAGACAAATATCTATCTGAAATCAGGGAGAAGTACAAAAATCTTCGCGAAGGTCACAATTCAAGGAGGGGTGAAAAAAACCTGATTTCGCTTGAAGAGGCCAGATGCAACAAACTCAAAACCGACTGGAAGAGCATCAATATAAACAAACCTTTGAAACCGGGAATTCATTGCTTCCAGGATATAGACCTAAATGAACTGTCACATTTTATAGATTGGACATTTTTCTTCTTTTCATGGAAGATTTCGGGCAAGTATCCATCAATATTCAATGACCCTGTCAAGGGGAATGAGGCAAAAAAGCTCTATGATGATGCACAGAAGTATCTTAAGGAGATTATCGACCGTAAACTTGTTACTGCCAAGGCTGTATTTGGAATTTTTCCTGCCGTCTCTGATGGTGACGATGTAACTGTTTATGGAGGTAAAGCTGCTCAATGCTGTTGTGCCGCACATCTCCATGAAAATAAGGCGGCAAAAGCCAAATTGCATTTTCTGCGAAATCAGGAGCCCAAGGAAAACGGAGTTCCAAATCTTGCGCTTTCAGATTATATAGCTCCTGAGTCAACTGGGCTTACTGACTATATTGGAACCTTTGTCGTGTCTGCATTTGTAAATGAAGAGTCTCTTAAGGAGTATCAGGATGAAGCTTTTGGCAAATCCGGAGAGGATGACTACGCTACAATTATGATCAGACTTCTTACCGACCGTATTGCCGAGGCTGCAGCAGAATGGTTGCACGAAAAGATCCGCAAAGAGTATTGGGGCTATGATTCTCAGGAGAACCTATCTATGGAAGAGATATTGAAACAGAAATATACTGGTATCAGGCCGGCACCTGGTTATCCTGCCTGCCCTGACCATACCGGAAAAAGAGTAATCTTCGATTTGCTGGACGCTGAGAAATCAATTGGTACTGAACTCACCGAAAATTTTGCAATGGTTCCTCCTGCTTCAGTTTCAGGATACATCTTCTCCCACCCTATGTCATCATACTTCAATATAGGGAAGATAGATCAAACTCAATTGAAAGATTATGCTTCCAGAAGTAATATGAGTATGGAAGAAGCATCAAGATGGCTTGCGCCAAATCTTTAAAAGAATTATTTAATATAGAATCGTCAAAAAAATACTAAGATGAGTGTTATAGACAAAATAAACAGTGCCAAAGGGGCATTGTTCACCTTTGAACTTCTTCCACCACTGAAAGGTCACAGTATTGATAAAATTTACTCTGCTATTGAAAGATTGGTGGAGTTCAACCCCGCCTACATAAATTTCACTTCGCACCGCAACCAGACAACCTATTACGAAAGGCCTGACGGACTTCTCGAAAAAAAATTGGTCCGCATAAGGCCTGGAACCATTGCGCTTGCTGCTGCTGTGAAATATAAATATAACATCCCGGTAGTTCCACATATTCTTTGTGGTGGGTTTTCTAAAGAGGAGACTGAAAATGCCCTTATCGAGATGAATTTTCTTGGAATTGACGATGTGCTTGCTCTCCGTGGTGATGCTCCCAAAGGGACTCATAGGTTTGAACCAGACAAGGATGGCCATGCTCACGCATGCGAGCTTGTTGAGCAAATATCTAATATGAACCACGGGAAGTATCTGGAAGAGTCTCTTATAGACACTACACCTACTAATTTTTGTATCGGCGTTGCCGGTTATCCTGAAAAGCACTTTGAATCTCCTAATCTGGAATCAGATATCGAAAATTTAAAGAAAAAGATAGATGCAGGAGCTCATTATGTCGTTACGCAGATGTTTTTCGACAATCAGACATTTTTCAAATTTCGTGATGCCTGCAGGAAAGCTGGGATAAATGTTCCTATTATTGCAGGTATAAAACCGATCTCCCTTATGTCCGACCTTAAACTATTACCTCAGGCCTTCCATATTGATCTTCCAAACGACCTTGTAGCGGCTCTTAAAAAATGTAAAACCGACAAGGATGCCCGCGAGGTTGGTGTTGAATGGGCAATTATGCAATCCAAAGGGTTGATTAAGGATGGCGTTCCCGGAGTTCACTACTACACCTACGGCAGTTCTGACAACGTCGCCAGAATTGTAAAGGCCTCCTACTAAACAATTGATTTGGCAAACAGAATTTTTTATATATTTGCAGCAACATAGCACAATGACACAAATTATTATTACAACTACGACGACGATTATCACAACTGTTCTGTTGCGATGAGGGTGCCGTGCTTATAATTTAATAGATAATATAGCAAAAAAATGCCATCCTTAAACAAGGATGGCATTTTTGTTTTAAACACAAAACCAAAATGAAAAATTCAATCCTATGCGTATCCTGAAATTTGGCGGCTCATCTGTAGCAAGCCCAGAAAGAATCAAAGATGTTATTCAAATCGTGAAAAATCGGTTCAATGAGTCATCGGCAAAAAGAAGTGAAAAAGAGCCATATCTGGTTGTAGTAGTTTCCGCTCAGGCAGGAGTCACAGATCAGCTTATAAATCTTTGCAGAACAATATATACGTATACGGGTGATTGGGAAACGATTGTACAACAATTGGAAAGGAGACATCTTGAAACTCTAAAGAGCCTACTTCCAATCGAAGAGAGACCCGCTGCAATGGCAGAGGTGATTTCCATGTGCAATGAATTGTATGATATAACAAAAGGGGCATTTTTAGTTGGAGAGGTCACTCCTCGTACACGAGATTTGATTCTGAGCTATGGAGAGAGACTTTCTGCTTATGTAATATCCCGCGCGATTAAATACTCCGGAGAAATAAAAGGAGATGTACTCTACACAGATGCCAGACAATTAATAAGGAGTGATGATTCTTTTGGATCTGCCAAAGTTGATTTTGATGTTACTAACAAACAGATAAACCAATATTATGCTGACTTCAATGGAATATCTGTAGCCACAGGTTTTATAGCTTCAACAGCAAAAGGTCAGACCACAACATTGGGAAGAAGCGGGTCTGACTATAGCGCATCTATCTTTGGAGCAGCACTTAATGCAGAAATCATTGAAATCTGGACAGATGTAGACGGAGTTATGACCGCTGACCCAAGATATGTAAAAGAGGCCCAAAGCATTAGTCAACTCTCATATAACGAGGCAATGGAACTTTCCCATTTCGGAGCTAAGGTGATATTTCCTGCCGCAATGCAACCCGCGATGGCCAAGCATATTCCTATGCTTGTCAAGAACACTATGAATCCAGATCATAAAGGAACTCTTATTTGCAATGAGTCAGTTAAAGGAAATGGATATTTCAAGGGAATTACATCTCTGGAAAACATAAGCCTTGTAAATGTAGAGGGAGCTGGGATGGTTGGCGTTACAGGCGTTGCTGCAAGAATGTTCACCGCACTGTCTCAGCACAGGATAAATGTAATCCTAATAAGCCAGGCCTCCTCTGAACACTCCATCTGCATAGCGGTTCTGGAAGAAAATGCTGAAAAAGCCCGTCAATTGTTGACGGAAGTATTTGCAACAGAGCTTGCATCAGGTCTGATAGGATCTGTAAACTCGGAAAATGGGCTCGCACTAATAGCTGTTGTTGGTGAGAATATGCGCCATGAACCCGGTGTGGCAGCCAGAGTATTCGGTCCGCTCGGCCGCAATGGAATAAACATCAAAACTATCTCACAAGGAAGTTCCGAATTAAACATATCATTTGCTATAAAAAACAACGAGATGAAAAAAACTTTAAGAATATTGCACCAGTCTCTTTTTAAAAAAGAGATGCGACAGATCAATCTATTCTTTGCACAAGTCGCACAAAATACCAAAAAAGAAGAATCTGCTCTTGAAAATCCTTTATTGACAAAATTGCTGGAGATAATTGATAATCAGAGGGAATCACTGCTTACAAAAAAAATTGAACTACAACTTTATCAAGCTTGCTCTATTGATGAGATATTGGACAAGAATCTTGAAAACAGTGTATATATAGATATTACCGATAAGGCTGATTCTGTTTCTCATTATGAAAAATTAATGTTGAAAAATATAGCAGTCGTGACATCCAATAAAGAGGTAAACTCACAGAATCCGGAGCAATATAATAATCTGATGGAAATTTCAAGAAAAAGAGATGTGCCGTTTTATTATAATGCCTCAATTGGTGCAGGTCTGCCGGTAATGGGAATAGTGGATGGTATCAAGGCAGGAGGAGATGAAGTAATCAAGGCCGAAGCGATTTTTTCAGATAAGGTGAACAAGCTTATTTCCATGTATGAAGGAGACAAGACATATAGTGAACTTGTAAAGGAATTCAAGACAGAAAATCTGCATGAAGATAATTTTATGATAGCTCTTAGCGGAGAAGACTTGGCACGCAAATGTCTTGGATTGTCAAGAGAGTGCGGGTTAAACCTCGACAGGAACAACATTTCTGTGGAATCAATGGTTCCTGAACCTGGCTACGATTTAATTTTTAATAACCTATATTCCAACGCAATAGGCAAGGGAAAAAGACTGAGATATACTGTTACAATTGAGGGAGACCATGCAAGGGTTTCATTACGCGCCATACACCCATCTGATCCTCTGTTTTCCTCCGATGAATCAGAAAATTGCATAGTACTGACTACAAAATATTATAGCTCTGATCCTTTGGTCATAAAAGGTCCCGGAAACGACTCAAGCACTATTGCAGCCAGTCTTCTTTCAGACATAGTCCGCATTGCTGAAAACATAAGATCATAATAGAAAATGGAAAAATATAAATCTGTCACCGCGTTCGCCCCGGCAACTGTTGCAAATGTCAGCTGCGGATTTGACATTATGGGGTTTGCTGTTCAGGGTTGCGGGGATATGGCGACAATCACTTTTGCAGACAGTGGAAGCAAACAAGATAGTGATATAAAATTAATAGAAATGTCTGGAAAATATGCTCACCTTATACCATCTGCAAGAGAGAGAAACACTGCCGGAGTAGCTGTAGACGCATATCTGGAGGCAACAGGAAACCAGAATTTAAAGCTCAAAATAGGTCTTAAAAAAAACCTCCCTCTTGGAAGCGGAATGGGAAGCAGTGCTGCCAGTTCTGCTGCAGCCGTTTTTGCGCTGAATGCTCTTCTAGGCAATTTACTATCTGTAAATGAATTAATTCCATTTGCAATGAAAGGTGAACAAATTGCCTGTGGGGCTGCGCATGCAGATAATGCAGCCCCATCACTGCTTGGAGGTTTTGTGCTGATCCGAAGTTATGATCCATTGGATATAATTCAGGTGCATTGTCCGGAAGAGTTGTATTGCAGTGTCCTCCATCCTCATATCGAGCTGAACACTTCAGATGCAAGAAGAGTCTTGAAAAGGGAAATTCCACTGAGTGATGTTATAAAGCAGAGTGCAAATGCTGCCGCATTCATGGCCGCTCTTCTGACAACAGACTATGAGCTCCTTGGACGTTCTGTAAGCGACTTGCTAGCAGAGCCTAAAAGGACAATGCTGATTCCCGGGTTTGAACAAGCTAAAAAAGCTGCATTGAATGCCGGAGCTATCGGTTGCGGAATATCCGGCTCTGGCCCGTCTGTATTTGCCCTGTGCAAAGGAAAATCAAAAGCAGTTCAGGTTGCTCATACAATAGCCGGATCGTTCGCAGAATCTGGGCTACTCAGCGAATTTTTCATTTCTCCTATGAATGCTCCTGGTGCATATATTATTGAAAAGCTATGAAATACTACAACATAAATAATCCCGCAGAAAAAGTCACTCTTAGAGAGGCTGTTCTGAAAAGTTCTCCAAGCACCTCGGGTTTGTATATGCCGTGCCATATTCCCAAACTACCGGAGTCCTTTTTCAAAAAACTGTATGGCGCAAGCTTGCAGCAAATAGCCATTGAGTCCTCTACTTCTATGTTTGGAGAAGATATCCCGGCAAAAAATCTTGAAGAGATAGTTCTTAATGCACTTAATTTCGACATACCTCTGAGACAATTGGACGATAATCTATTTGTACTGGAGTTGTTTCATGGACCTACAATGGCCTTTAAGGATGTGGGGGCACGTTTCATGGCCGGGCTTTTTGAATATTTCAGTTCCCGGGAAGTTGTCATTTTGGTTGCAACTTCCGGAGATACCGGGGGTGCTGTTGCTAATGCCTTTTACAACTGCAAAGGGGTGAGAGTTGTCGTGCTTTATCCTTCAGGATGTGTCAGTGAATTTCAGGAAAAGCAGATATCCACAATGGGAGGAAATATTACAGCTCTTGAAGTTGATGGAGATTTTGACGATTGCCAGCGTATGGTTAAGCAAGCGTTCTCAGATTACGAAATCAATAGTAACCTTACACTGACCTCAGCCAACTCAATAAATTTTGCACGGTTGTTTCCACAATCATTCTACTACCATTATGCAGTAGGACAAATAAGAGGGAAAAGCATTACCTCTTGCACAGAGAGTCCGCTTGTAATCAGCGTCCCAAGTGGAAATTTCGGCAATCTCACTGCAGGTCTCATAGCAAAAAGAATGGGACTACAGGTAAACACTTTTATTGCTGCAAACAATGCAAATCACGTTGTCACAGATTATCTGAATAGTGCTATCTATGAGCCTCAGCCAACCACGCATACCATTACAAATGCGATGGATGTCGGAAACCCAAGCAATTTTCCAAGAATACTGAATCTTTATAATGATTGCCACAGTAATGTCATATCAGATGTGCTGGGATATTGGTTTAATGATACCCAGACCTTGGAAGGGATGAGAGATCTGCAAAAACTATATAAATATCAGGCTGATCCTCATGGAGCATTGGCTTACATGGCTCTTAGGAAATATTTGGAGGAAAAAAAAGGCAAGCAGAAGGTTGCAGGAATTTTTCTTGAGACAGCACACCCTGCCAAATTCCCGGATTCGGTAAAAATATCGACAGGAAAAGAGGTCCATCCCCCATCAGTGATTAAGTCTATAATGAGTCTAGAAAAGAAATCGATAAAGATCTCCAACAATCTTAATGAGCTAAAGTATTATTTACTGAATCTGGATACTCTTACTTTTCCATAAGTCCAGCTTGAATCATGGACTCTATCCAATTAACAGCATCTTTATGAGCCTGCTCCTTATCAATACCATACCTCTGTGTTATACACTCTTCAACATCAGAGGTTGTAAATTCTTTTTCATTTAGCGACAACCAAAGCCATTCCGCTGTTTTATTCATCGAAACAGCTTTGGTCATGTCCATCTCCCCCTTACTGTGTATCAGGATAATTTTTTCACCTGCAATTTCACGTATCTTTAAGTTGGTTTTTAGCCTCATTCCTTAACCATTCACTTTATTGAAATCGGCAAGGAATTTTTCAAGCCCGCTGTCGGTTAATGGATGTTTCAGTAATCCCAGTATAGCATCCAGAGGACAGGTTGCAACATCTGCTCCGGCCTCAAGGCATTGGATAATGTGCATAGTATGTCTGATAGAGGCAGCCAGGACTTCAGTCTCATATCCATAATAGTTGTAGACGTCTACAATTTTACGGATGAGATCAACTCCGTCTGTTGAAATATCATCCAATCTTCCCACAAATGGAGAAACATAAGTGGCTCCTGCCTTGGCAGCAAGAAGCGCCTGACCAACTGAGAAAACTAATGTGCAATTTGTACGTATACCATTATCAGTAAAATACTTGATTGCTTTTATACCCTCTTTTATGCAGGGCACCTTCACTACAATCTGTGGATGAAGCGCTGCAAGCTCCTTTCCTTCACGGATCATTCCTTCAAAATCTGTTGAGATTACCTCAGCACTTACATCTCCCTCAACAATATTACAAATATCTATATAGTGTTGTTTGATATTAGCCTCGCCTTTGATACCCTCTTTGGCCATCAATGATGGGTTTGTTGTAACACCGTCAAGTACTCCCAGGTCATTGGCTTCACGGATTTGATTCAAGTTTGCAGTGTCTATAAAGAATTTCATTATAGTAAGATTTATTTTTGGATTTCTATTTATCAGGCAAAGTTAGTAAATCGAAAATGTTTGGCAAAGAGAATCTAAAAAACATATATTTGCATAACTATATATTTCTAAATAATGCGTCAAGAGCTGGAAGATACAGTATTAATGAAATCCATTATTAATGGAGATCGAAAGGCTTTTGAAAAATTTTATCAGAAAGAATTTAGAAAAACCCTTTTTTATGCCATTCAATATATTCACGATCAAAATATTGCAGAGGACATCGTCCAAGAATCCTTTTTAGCACTTTGGGAAAAACGTTCTTTCCTTGACTCAGCATTTCCAATCCAACCTTATTTATATTCAATAGTGAAAAACAAGTGTCTGAATTCATTAAGGAAACTTACCAACAGCCGGAAAGTCAATGATGAGTTACTGCAGAGAGAATACAACGCAAGTATCATCGCCTTGGCAGATGACTCCTCTGATGTCATCGTTAAATTTCAATTGGAAGAATTTATCAAAAAGACCTTTGACGAGCTCCCGCAAAAAATGAGCAGCTCATTTATTTTAAGCAGAATACACGGCATGACTTATCAGGAAATTGCAGCTAAAAAGGGCATATCAGTTAAAACTGTTGAGTATCACATTACTCAAGCTTTAAAACTATTCAGAGAAAGGTTGAAGGACTTCCTACCGGAAGGCAGTACATGGCTTTGGATAGTCTGTATTATTATTAAGGGTATATACTAACACAAGTGTATTATTTATATGGAAAATCTAATAATGACGGAATTAGTTATCAGGTATATTTCGGGGCTGGCCAGCGAAGAAGAAAAGAAGGAGGTCTTGGATTGGATTGAGTTGAGCGATGAAAACAAAAAACTATATAGTGAACTTAAGAACTACTGGGTTTTTGAAAAAATGAGATCGTTTGACAATACTAATGAAAAAGCTGTTCCAAACAAAAAGGTCTACTGGATAAAAACTGTATATAGGATAGCAGCAATTTTAATTCTTGCATTTTCTGTTTTCGGAGCTTACTATCTTTACACGACCAACAATAAAGATCATCAAATGCAGGCAATGGCCACTTTCGAATATGTGGTCAACACCGGTGTTAAAGGAATTGTCAATCTTCCGGACGGAAGTAAAGTTTGGCTGAACAGTTCAAGTTCGATAAAATGCCCTGAAAAATTCGGAACAGACAAGCGGGAGATAGAACTTGAAGGAGAAGGTTATTTTAAGATTGCCCACGACAAAAACTGGCCGATGTATGTCAAGACATCAAAAGGTATAACAATTAAAGTCACTGGGACAGAGTTTAACCTATCCTCCTATTCCAACGACGACAAGCTTATTGTAACTCTCGTTTCCGGCAAAATTTCGCTCCTGAACGATAAAGACGAGAAAGAGATTAATGTAAATCCATCTGAGGAGGTCGTAATAACAGGGTCAAATATCTCCAAATTGAATAAAAATGCAAACGTTGAGTATAACACAGCATGGAAGAACGGGCTTTTGCTTTTTGACAACACCCCCATGGACGAAGTTATCAAGAAAATGGAAAGATGGTATGGAGTTTCGGTTAATGTTGAAGATCCTTCAATCCTGGAATATAGGTTTACTGCAAATTTCAAATCTGAGTCAATAAGTCAGGTCTTGGATATTCTCAAGCTCTCATCAAATATCCAATATCAGATTGACCAGACAAAAATCACTTTAAAAAAAATTTAAAAAAAAGATGTTATTTTGAGGGAGGTTAGATTGAGCAGTGTATTAATTGAACAATCAATCCAAAAAACTAACATCTATGAGAAAAACAATTCCTTTCCCCAGATTCCGGGCTTTGCTCCATTTTCTGGTTGTTCTGTCTTGTCTGCTTCTGGCAACAAACAGTGCCAATGCTCAGAACATTTCGGTCGATTTAAAGAACGTTTCCATCAAGGAGATATTAAAGGCTATCGAAAAACAGACCGACCTGACTTTTGTTTATAACAACAACGTTGTTGACGTAAACAAGCGTGCATCGCTATCTGTTACAAAATCAGAGATAAATGCAGCTCTGGACCTTCTCCTGAAAAATACAGGATATGGTTATAAAATAGTTGAGAAGCAGATTATTATCTCGCCATTAAATTATTTACAACAATCCAAAAAACCGGCATCTGGAGAAAAAATAGATTCTCCAGATGATCAGAATGGCAAACAGTCAGACAAAACGATTAAAGGAACTGTTGTTGATGAAAACAATCAGCCTTTTCCTGGTGTGTCTATTCAAAATGTAACAACAAAGAAGGCTACATTTTCAGGGATTAATGGAGAGTATGCGTTAGAGGCCAAAGCAGGAGACAGGCTCATCTTTTCCTCTATAGGGATGCTCCCAAAAGAGATTACATATTCTGGCAAGGTTTCCATTGTCAATATAGCGATGGCTATAGACAACATCGCTTTGCAAGACGTTGTAGTTACAGGTTATCAGACTATCTCAAAGGAGAGAGCTACTGGTTCTTTCAACATTATTAAAGCCGAGCAGTTGGAAAAACCTTCAACAAACTTAGGGCAGAGAATTATTGGAACATCTGCAGGTGTCCAGGCAAAAACCGATGCCGATGGCAATGTAACCTTCGAAATAAGGGGTCAGACAAGTTTGGCTGCAGCAGCTCAACCATTGGTAGTGGTAGATGGGTTTGCAATTCAGGGCAATCTTAGTTCGTTGAATCCTAATGATGTGGAGAGTATCACTATTCTGAAAGATGCTGCTGCCACTTCAATCTGGGGTGCACGCTCTGCAAATGGTGTTATTGTTGTAACATCAAAATCCGGCAAGGGAGAGAAACAAGGTGGTGTTAAGGTTGATTTCAGTACATTCTTCAAGTACTCACCCAAGACAGACATCAACTATCAGAATCCTTATGCAAGTTCCAGTGAGATTATTGATTATGAGCAGAAGGGGTTTGCTACAGAATTCTTTGGCGGTCCTTGGAGTCCGATCTCTGACAGCAACTCTGAACTCACCGGAAGTTATTCTGCTGCAGTTGAAGCTATGAATGAGAACAGACTGGGTTACCTCTCTACTGCAGATCTGAATGCAACTCTTGACAGGCTCAGGAAAATAGACAACCGTGGGCAAATAAAAAAATATATGCTGCAAAATCCTTTCAGTCAGCAATATAATTTAAACATATCCAGCTCTTCCGAGAAAATCTCCAATGTATTATCCTTGATGTATGAAGGATCAGATAAAAATTACCAAGGTGGCAATGATAAGAAATATATTGTAAACTATCGTTCCAACGCAAAGGTCTTTAAATGGCTGGATCTCTATTTTTCTGGTGCATTTTCAATGAAAGACAGCAAGAACAATGACCAATTATACACATCAGAGGCTATATACTCTGGAACTCCATACCAGCAACTGATAAACGAAGATGGCACAAGGGCGAATGTTACGAGCACATATTACTGGCCAAACATAAAAAGATATGTCCCTTACAAATCTTTCCCTTATTCAGACTGGTCATACAACCCTATTTCGGAAAATGAATCCAGAAACTTCAGTACAAAAACGTATAATGCCCGTGTTCAGGGCGGTCTGACAATAAAAATAATTAAAGGACTTACTTTCGATTCCAAGATACAGTATGAAATACTAAATACCGATACCAGAAATATCTACAACGAATCCTCTTTTACTGTCAGATCTACAATCAACCAAGCAAGTTCTTGGGACAGAACAACAAATACAGTTACGGCAAATTTGCCTAAGGGTGGTTTTCTGGATCAGAACAGATCATATACAACAGCATCCAACTGGAGGAATCAGGTAAATTTCGACAGAGAGTTCAATGAAAAACATCAGATAAGCTTTATTGCCGGATCTGAGATTTCAGACCGTGTATATCAGACTGTTAAAAACCCTCGTACATACGGTTACAACGACGAGAAGTTGACAGTAGGCACCTTCCCTAATGGAGTAGGTGGCAGCGGCGTATATAAACTTACGGACTGGGAAGGTTGGAGCCAGACTTTTCCATATACAAACAGTTACTCATATAGTACTGACAGGTATTTGTCTATGTATGCAAATGCATCCTACACCTTTGATAGAAAATATACCCTATCTGGATCTGCAAGAACTGATGCCTCCAATCTAATAACAGATGACCCAAAGTATAGATATGCACCATTCTGGTCGGTAGGCGCAAGCTGGGCAATTTCCAAAGAGAATTTCCTTCAACAAGTTGAATGGCTGGACAGACTCTCATTGCGTGCAACCTATGGCTTTAACGGTAATGTGGATAAGTCTACCTCTTTTATGCCGTTAATTTCTGTTGGAGGTACTCAGAATTCTTATATCCAAGACTATACCGCATCAATCAGCAGCTTTGGCAACCCAACTCTCCGTTGGGAAAAAACCGGCACGTTTGATATCGGTACAGACTTCGATTTGTTCAGAGGCAAGCTGTACGGTAAAATTGACGTTTACAACAAAAAGGGAAAGGATCTGATAGTAAGCATGAGTATCCCTGCTGTAAACGGCACGACCAGCCAGAAGCTCAATATGGCTGAGATGACTAACAGGGGTATTGAAATTGAGTTGGGATCCACTATGAATATAAAGGATAATGATATCGTCTGGAACGGTAACTTCAATTTTTCCTACAATAAAAACAAAATTGACAAATTATTCAAAGCCACCTATTCAGCTTATGAACTATATGACGGTGGAACTTCTGCCTATGTTCAGGGTTACGATGCAAACACCCTTTGGTCGTTTAAATATGCAGGAGTGGTGAACAAGGGTACAGAGGCAAGTCCAAACTGGCAACCGGTTGTTCAGGGAAAAGGAGAGGATCTATATGATTTTACTGGTTGGACTCCCGGAGACGGAAGGGACTACATGTTGAACATGGGTACTAAGGTTGCTCCTTATTCAATAGGTTTCAGCAATAGTTTTAAAATCTATGACTTTGACCTCTCTTTCATAATTACCGGCAAATTCGGTCACGTATTTAATGGGTTCTCTTTCAATTATCCTAACATGTCAGATGGAGGAGCCATTCCTAACAAACTTTATCAGGAAATTTTGAAATCCAACCCTTCCGATAGAGTACCTATTCCTTTCGGCAAGTCGGAACCTAGATACTATTTCTGGGACAGGTTCTATCCATATCTGGATTACCTCGTACAAAATGCTAATCATATAAGGATGCAGGAGTTGAACATAACATACAATATGCCTAAGAAGTTGCTGAAAAAAATCGGTATAAACTCTGCTAAAATTTATGTTCAGGGCAATAACTTATTTATCATTACCAATAACAAGTACAACGAGGATCCGGAGTTCCCTATGGGTACTTTGAGGCCTCAGGCAGCTTTCACCTTTGGTTTAAATTTAGGACTATAAAAACTATTGATTATGAAAATTTTAAGATCTACAATACTTTTACTAAGCACCGCACTGATATTAAATTCGTGTAACGATTTTCTGGATCAGAAACCCAATAAAAACTCATCCTTGGTGCCGACTACAGCAGACCAGCTGGATTATCTGTTGAATAGTTATGGCAATTTTTACAGTGAACCAAATCGTACTATAATACACAGCAGCGATGACTATGGATTGTTGCCTGAGCTATACAACGCTAAATCAAGTATATATGTTATTGCCAGTGTTGAATTTGCAACTTGGGATATCCCAAATCTTCCTTTTGACACAAGAGAGACCTTCTGGTCCGGTGAATACAAAAAAATATTCACCGCTAATATGGTCCTCAACAATCTGCCTAACGTGAGTGGCAGTGCTGCCCAGAAAGAGAGACTTACCCAGGAATCTCATTTTATAAGAGCATATAGCCTTTGGACTCTGGCCCAGACCTATTGTCTGCCTTATACAGATGCAAATAAAAATGAAATGGGTCTGGTTTTAAAGAAGTCGACAAGTTTCGAGGAACCGGTTGCAAGGGAGACTCTGCAAAAAACATATGAGATGATTGAATCTGATTTGACAGAAGCTTTGAAACTAAACACTAAGTTGGAAAAGGTCAACAACAAATACAAGTCATGGAGGGCAAGTAAAGCTGCTGTCAACGCCTTTGCGGCAAGATATTACCTCAACAGAAATGATTACACCAAAGCATTGTCTTACGCTGAGGTTGCCCTTGGTGAACATAATGCAATGATGGATTATAATGTAGACATGAGGTATAGCAACATTATCTCAAATGTAACAGTTGGTGGGCAGCCTGTCCGTGTATATTATCCGTACACTCATGACAATCAAACAGATATGACAGACATGATGGAATGGAAAGAGTTCTACTACTTCAGAATGATAAATCATGGGTCATGGTGGTATATTCCTAGCAGAGAACTTTTATCGCTTTATGACCAGAACTATGATCTCAGGTATAAGTATCACATGGTTAAAAATTACTCATATGACCGTGGACTTACCAAACCTGCATATGAATATCCCGGATATGTATTCTTCTTCAAGGACAGGATTCCTTCCGGCCCGACAGTTGCCGAGATGTTGCTTATCAAGGCTGAGTGCCTGGCTCGTCAGAACAAGGTTACTGAGGCAATGGCTGCGGTTAATCAGCTAAGGGCAAAAAGGATGGATAACAAAGCTCCTTCCAATATCATAAACCTTTCTGCTGCATCAAAGGATGAAGCTCTTACCAAAATATTGCAGGAGAGACGCAGGGAGATGCCGTTCTCGCAAAGGTGGTATGACATCCGTCGACTGAACAATAACGAAATATCGAGTGATGATGTTCCTGATTTGACCAGAAACTTTTATGGATATACCAACTCTGCAATCAATCCTGCTTCCGGTGTAATCACCTACACCCTTCCTAAAAATTCCAGAAGATTTGCAGCACCGATTCCGAACACTGAGATTCAGAGCAGTAATGGAATAATTATTCAAAATACATACTAATAAAAAAGCGGGTGGCAAACCAATTTACAATATTCAGTAAATAAAATTGTTATGGGCTGTATCCATAAATTACTGATTGTGAGTAATTTGTAAATTGGTTTGCCACTTAAAAAATAATATGAGACATTATATATTCATGCTATTGACGGTGATTCCGTTACTGGCATCGGGCCAAAATAGTGCGCACAAGGCAAAAGAGCCGGTTGACGCAAATACTCTTGCCAAGCTTAAATCTTTAGTGGTCAGCAATCCCAATGATCTTGCCGCACATAAGAAATTTATAAAATACATCGGTCTGGAAAGCCCTGAACTAGCCACTCAGTACGAAGTCTGGGTTAAGCAATTTCCGAAATCAGCAATTGTCCCTTTTGCATTAGGAGAGGCATATACAGATGTAGAGAGTCCAAAAGCAAAACCATGGCTGCTGAAGGCTGTAGAAATTGATCCTAAGTTTGCGAAAGCATTTTCCGAATTATGGATAGATGGAGAGAGATGGGGAGATTTCAACGGAGCCAGAGAATATTTGAAGAGGGCAATGGAGGCGGAACCTTCTAATCCGGATTATGCCTTCTATTACAGAAGCAGTTTCAAGCAGAGTGACCCAAATCTTTACCGTAAAGGCATGCTGGAGATGCCAAGACTATTTCCAAAAAGTGAACGAGGTGCACAGTCTCTTTATTGGTTAGGTTTGTATGTCAAAGATCCAAAAGAAAAAGAGGCAATATATACTCAGTTAAAAAACAGTTACCCTCCGGAAAAGTCAGGTTGGTCTTCAAGCGGAATGTCTGATTTTTTCTATTTTTATCTCCAGCAGAATCTCGAAAAAGCACTCAACCTTGCTCAATCGTTGGCAGCTTCGCAGAATGATGATAAAAAAAGCTGGATTAGTCGCGCCAATCTTGCCAAAGAACTGATAACGGTTAAAACTCTAATGGCCGAGAACAGAGCCAAGGAAGCTCTGACTGTTATTGAAGCTTGTAAACAGGAACGTGGTTCCGGGGCTGCAGATATGATCAGCCTGCTTAAGGCAGAAATAAACGATGCTGCCGGTAATACTGAAATAGCCTATAACCAGCTTGTAAAATTTTACGCAAAAACCCCTGGAGATAATATTCGTGATGCGCTTGTAAAATATGGAAATAAACTAGGCAAATCTGAAGCAGGGTTAAATGCCGATATCTGGAAAATCAGGGATTCCATAGCAGTGCCGGCAACTCCATTCTCTCTTGAACAGTACCTTAAACCAGGGAAAGCATCTCTTACCGACTTCAAAGGAAAGGTTATCTTATTGACCTACTGGTTTCCAGGTTGTGGCCCATGCAGGGGCGAATTTCCGAATTTTGAGAATGTCATACGTAAATTCGGCAAGGATAAAGTTGCCTACATAGGTATCAATATTGCTCCGGAACAAGATGAGTATGTAGTCCCTTTCATCAAATCCAGCGGATATAGCTTCACTCCTTTAAAAGACGAGGAAGATAAGCGAGGCAATCTAACTGCACCGGGAGCCCCTTCAAACTATCTTATTGACAAGGAGGGGCGAATAATATTCAAAAACTTCCGAATTGATGGCAACAATGAAAGAATGCTGGAATTAATGATTAACGAACTACTCAACAAATAATTGATGAAAAAGTTATATCTAATACTAATATCACTTTGTCTGGCAAGCACAACGCTTTTTGCTCAGACAGACAACTCATTTGAAATCAAATTCAATATAAAGGGCATAACTGCCAAACAGGTATATGTGAATTTCTTCGGGCAGAAGGATGTAGCCAATGCAGAAAAAATAAATCCTGGAAATGGTACGTTTGTGTTTAAGGGTACAACAATCCAGCCAGTGGTTGCAAGACTCTTTTTCAGCGGTCAGGATCAATTTATCAAATCACCTGATGGTAATGGATATTATCCTTTTAAATGCTCAAACTTATGGCTCATCGTTTATCCTGGGGCAAATTTTTCTGTAACCGGTTCTTTGGAAGGTAAAGATTTTATCGATTTATATCCTGTTGATGGTGGCGAAAACGACTATCTTGCCGAATTGAACAGGAAAATGATGCCTGTAATGAATGAATTCGGCAACATTACCGTCGGACTCGAAAGAAACAAAGCTATCTCAGAGAAAGAAAAATCAACATTGGAGGATAAGTTGAAATATCTTGAGGGAACCCTTTACAAGATTAAGGCAGACTTTATCAATTCGAGGCCTAATACAATTGCAGCACTGTGGCTGATGGAAGATATGCTTATCCGTTCAGAGATTACAACACAGGATCTCTCCAAGGCATTCTCCAAAGTTGATGGGAAACGTTTTGCAGACAATTATTTTTATGCCTCTTTAGTCAACCGTCTTGATGGTGACCGGAATACTGGTTTAGGAAAGGTTTGCCCTGACATATCTTCAAACGCAAGTGCAGATGGTTCTACCCCCTCTCTGAAAGATTACAGAGGAAAATTTGTCATTATAGACTTCTGGGGTACATGGTGTGGACCTTGTATGTCAGGAGTTCCTCATATGAAGGCATTCAGAGAGGCTCATAAGGATAAATTAGAAATATTCGGAGTCGCAAATGATAAGGATATCGACAACTGGAAATCCGTTCTTGACAAAAAAGGGATGAACTGGCCAAATATTCTGATTGGCACAGGTGACAAGGATTATGTAGCCAAATTCAATGTTCAGGGCTTTCCTACAAAAATTCTTGTAGGGCCGGACGGAACTATTCTATACCGGGAATCCGGAGAGAGCGAGGAGTTTTACAAGAAGGTTGAAAGTATGATATCCAAGTAAGCAAAAGCTAATGTTTTATCTGAAAGGTCCGGTAGATTTGCCGGGCCTTTTATTTTATCCAAGCATTTACAACTTCTGCTATGTACATTTTATGCAAGGTTTCAACATCTTCATAGTAAGAGTGAAGAGTCGTTTCATCCATGAAGGAGTCGGGATGTAAAAATTCTGCATATAGCTTACGACATTCAACAACCAGACGCGCTCCTTTAAAGGTGGGGTTTCCCAAAGTTGTAAACAGAGGTGTGAGTGCTGCCTCAGCAACCTTATCACAATCGCGGCCTGATTTTGTTCCGCAAATATTCAACGCCCTACGTTTTTTTTCATCATTTGGGTCAAAAAAAGATAATGTAAAAAACTCACTACTCTCAGTAAAATGGTAAGTATACCTCTGAGGTCTTACAAAGACAAAAACCACAGGCCTGTTCCAGAGATAACCAGCCCCACCCCAATTGGCAGTCATGGTATTGAATTTCTCCTTATCCCCTGCAGTAACAAGCATCCAGTCAGAGGCAATCAGTTTTATCAGATTATCCTCAATTTTAGCTGGATCGATTTTGGTATATCCAAGATTTTTCATTTGGCAAACCAATTTGTAATATAATATAAATCAATCTGTTATGACCCAATGCCATAAATACCTGAAAGTAAGATATTTGTTAATTGGAGTGGCACTCCGGTTTTTAACATCAATTATTCACACAAATATAAAAAATTATTTAACTGACCATTCATAAAGCTTATCGATACCCTCTTGAAGAGGAGTATCTGGTCTGTAGCCAAAATCTTTTTCCAGCGCAGTGGTGTCTGCATATGTCTGATAGACATCACCTGGCTGCATTTCAACAAAATTCAGTCTAGCCTTCTTGCCTGTGCTCTTTTCAATGGCTGCAATAAAATCCATGAGAGCCACTGGTTTACTGTTGCCAATATTATAAATTCCATAAGGTTCAGACGGTGTCTTCAATACAATTGCCGCAAGGCCTTTTATAATGTCATCTATATATGTGAAGTCTCTGGAAAGATTACCATAATTAAATACATTGATAGAATTTCCTTCAATAATGGCCTTCATAAACAACATCGGAGCCATGTCCGGCCTTCCCCATGGTCCATATACAGTAAAAAAACGAAGCCCTGTAGACGGAATATTGTAAAGTTTAGAGTATGCATGGGCCATTAATTCATCACTTCTCTTTGTCGCAGCATAAAGACTCATTGGCGAATCTACTTTGTCCTGCTCACTGTAAGGGACTTTTTCATTAGATCCATATACACTGCTGGAGCTGGCATATACAAGATGCTTTACCGGAAAATGTCTGCAAGCCTCAAGGATGTTTAGAAAGCCGATGATGTTGGATGACAGGTATGCATAAGGGTTATCGATTGAGTAACGGACTCCTGCCTGAGCAGCAAGGTTGCAGACCACATCAAATTTCTCTGTTTCAAAAAGATTATCAATGAACGGCTTGTCAACCAAGTCCCCTTTCACAAATCTATAGGTAGCATATTTTGAACTCTGAACAGAGTTTTTCTCTACAATAGAACACTTATCGATCCCGGTCTCAGAAAGACGAGAATACTTAAGCTCCACATCATAGTAGTCGTTGATATTGTCCAGACCAACGACATCGTGGCCCAAGCCGGCGAAATGCCTGGCAGCATGAAATCCGATGAACCCTGCCGTACCTGTTATAAGTATCTTCATCTTAGTGATTTTTTTACGCTACAAAATTACAAAATAGTAATCTCCAACCCTATATTTTTCTTTACCTGAAATATAATCCGACAATTCAGGTTTCTTTTGCAAATCTTTATCCCGGAAAAATAGAATTGCAGGATACTGGATCGTGGTAGCTGGCTGTTCCGCATCTCTCGTGTTTTCTTTTTTAAGCCCTCCCTCCTTTATTTCTTCAGGAAGAGATCCAAGATATACATCGGTATTTTCGAATCGCTTGATATTGTAATAGTAATAATGTCTAACTCCCCGTTGCTCTGCCTGCTCCTTTGCCTGTTTACATAAATCCCCCATTCCGATGTACGGGTTTAGCTTAGGAATAGCAAACGAGAAAAGGAAAATCGCTGACAGCATTCCATATGCAATAGCAGTTATAGCTCTGTTTAATCTATCACCACGATGTACAATACTAAACATCAATATCAACGAATATATCCCCGTTGCCGATAGCACAAGAGATGCTGATATTACAAAAAAATTCTTCAGAACAGGCATACTGCCAGATAGCCCTAGAAAAGCTCCTGCCACAACTACTCCTGGCAGAACCAATGAAAAGAGAAATGCGGGTATCCCAACCAATGGCAACACCCATTTCTTTGATTTATATCTAGGTAGCCATAGAACAGCTATATATGCAAAAAAGGGAAATGCAGGAAGCATGTAAATCTGTATCTTAGAACTCACCATAGAGAGCACCACAAAGGTTGTCACGGCAATGATTACAAAGAACTTCTCCAAATCTGTCTTCATCAACTTATCTTTCAGACCAACCAAAAGAACCCCTAAATAGAGGAAAGACCAAGGAGCAAGAGAATACCAAATTGCCTCCATATAGTAATAGAAAGGCTCCTTGTGGTGAAAAGAGTCTACAGCACGGTTAACAGTCTGATTGAATACTAAATTGTTAAGATACTCCGACCCACCTTCAGCAAAAACACCAAGAAACCAAATTCCACAGCATGAAATCAAAATGGAGAGTGTTCTCCATCCCCAATATCTGCCTATGGTTTTAATATCCCCTTTGATAATCAGAAATACAACAGTTGAAAGCAATGGTACTAAAATACCTATAGGCCCTTTGGAAAATATCGCCATAAACACATATACCCCAAACATATACTTATCTTTGGCTCTCTCTTCTCCGCTGTATATCCTGAAGAATGTGTAAAGCGATAATACTATGAACATACACATAAGCATATCCATTCTCATGACCATAGCGGAACCTAAAAAGTATCCACTTGTAATGAGCATCATTTTCCCAATAAAACGATCATTCTCAGATACAAGATTCTTCACCCATCTATCCATTACAAAAAGGATAACCAGAGCCGGGATCATTGAGAAAATTCCCATAAAAACCATACTGTGAGTACCGAAAATCAGCTTACCAAGCATAACCAGCCAAATATACAAAGGAGGTTTATCGGCATAGGCAAGTCCATGATTTGTGAATGTAAAAAAGTCACCATTTCGTAAAGCTTCATCAGCGATACTCATATATCTAAGTTCATTGTCAAGGGTGAAGTCTCTAAAGGCGAATGCCGGAAGAATCGCTGCTATAAGCAATATATATAGCAGAAAATCCCTGTATATTCCATATTTAACCCTGAATGTCATCTGTAAGTTTGCTCTTTTTGTCAATTACGATATTACGCAGATAGGCAACAAAACCGAATGACTGTCCAAGAATGAGGACAGGATCCAGACGCATGATTCCGTATGCTACAATTACACTGGAGCCAATAAGGCTTATAATCCAAAAACCGGATGGCAGCAATGATTCTTTTCTCTTCATTGAGTAAAACCACTGGTATACAAATCTCAGGGTAAAAATAATTTGACCCAGCGAACCAAAAATCACTAACCACAAAGGGATTTTGTCATTTTGCAGGAAGTTCTGGATAAAGAGCTGCGCATCGTTTATTGCCAACGCAACAGCCATGACAGGTGTGGCAATTAGAAGAATCCTGACAGAGACGTGTAATTTGCGGAAAAGTCCTTTTTCGTCAAGATTCCATAAATAGATATAGTAAGAGATGAATTGTCCAAGTATTATTGCAAAATCGTCACGAAGCCAGCCATATACGAAGAAAAGATATGAACCGAGTATACTAAGTATCCAATATATTGACGGAGATAAAACCCTCTTTGCCTTTTCAGATAATATCCATTGCAAAATAGTGCGGGCAGCAAAAAATACCTGAGCAAGAAAACCGATTACATAGATTATCATAAATTGTTTTGACCTACATTGTAGTTTATATATCTCTTTTTCATCCACCTATATCCAAAACAGTCAATAAATGGTGCTACAAGCCTGTTTCTCAGATTGTATTTAGACTTACCGGCAACCCTGGGAAAATGTCTTACAGGAACTTGTTTTACCTTCCCATACTGAAGTTGGATGAGAGCTGGCAGAAAACGATGCATGCCGTTGAAAAGTGGAATTCGCTTTGCATAATCTGTCCGCAATATTTTCAATGGGCAACCAGTATCCTCGACTCCGTCTTTTGTCATGAACCGACGGAAGTTATTAGCAATTTTAGAAGACATGTTTTTTACAAAAGAGTCTTTACGATTTGCTCTTATACCCATAACCATCTCATATTCTGCAACATAAGGAAGAAGCAAATGAAAGTCCTCAGGTGTTGTCTGAAGGTCAGCATCAATATAACCCACATATGTAGAAAAACTGACATCTATGCCAGCTTTCATTGCAGCACTTAACCCACTGTTCTTCTCAAGACTTATATAATAAAAATCTTTTTGACGCTTGCATGCTTCAAGAATTCTGTTAAAACTATCATCTTTTGATCCATCGTTAACAAAAAGTATACAGGTAGGAAAATCCTGATTATTAGACAGAAATTCAGACAGCTTGGTTTCCAGGGAGTATATATTATCCTCTTCGTTATATACAGGGACAATTATTGTCAGTTTGTAGTCAGCAGTTTTATTCATTATAATTTTATATGAAACAAAGTGCAAATGTAAATAGTTTTTGGAAAATTGGTTCATCCTGTTTCATACGAATTTTGTATCTTTAACATTATGAAGAAAATCCTATCATTAGACGGGGGTGGTATACGAGGAATAATTCCTGCCACCATCCTTGCTCATCTGGAAGCCAGGCTTCAACAGGAAAAGCGGGATGAGAGCCTGAGAATTGCTGATTTCTTCGATCTTTTGGCCGGCACCTCTACAGGAGGAATCATTACCTGCCTATATCTTACTCCTGACAAATCAGCTATTAAAGATGATGCCGGGTCCTTCAGACCAAAATACTCAGCCGCACAGGTGTTGGATTTTTATCTTGAACTCGGCCCTGCCTCATTTCACAGATCATTTCAACAATTGCTCTTGTCCGGACTAGGACTTTTCAAGAGCAGATATTCGGAAGACGCACTTTACGAACTCTCCAAAAGAACAATGGGAGAAAGTTATATCTCTGAAGTGATGAAAGATTGCCTGATAACATCATATGAGATGAATACACGCAAAGCGCTGTTTTTCAGCAAATACAATGTCAAAAAATATGGCGATGCCGCGGATTACAAACTCTGTGATATTGCCCGATCAACCTCAGCTGCACCTACATACTTCCCGCCAGCCAGGATTTACGCAAAAGACAAGACCGACCGGCATCTTGTAGACGGAGGTGTATATGCAAACAACCCGTCTATGTGTGCTGTGGTTGAAGCGGTCAAGTTATGGCCAGAACTGACAATCAGAGATTACTGTTTACTCTCGATAGGCACAGGAAAGACAGAGAAGTCATATCAGTGGGAAAAGACACACAAATATGGATATCTTAGCTGGCTTCAACCTATAATTGACATTCTCACATCCTCGGTTACCGAAACAGTCGATTTTCAAATACGCCAACTGTTTACAGCATCCTCTGTACCAGAAAACTACATAAGAATAGAACCTCGCTTATTATATGCCGACACACGTATGGATAACGCCTCCGCTAATAATATTAAGGCATTGAAAGAGGCTGCAAAATCTTACATCGACAACAATACCGAAAAATTAAACTCTTTGGTAGCAAAACTATGATTCTTCATCATCAGGAGCCGATCCCCCTCTCGATACGATGATAATGACAGACCAGTAAATTTTCCTGTTCATCCCTAAGATGCATGCCGTTGCCCAGACAGTAACGGAACTGCTTGCAATTTTCACACTCCCCTTTTTTTGCCCATGTCTTATCGCGGAATTTCTCAAAACGGTTATTCCACACATCAATGAACGAATCGCTGTATATGTTTCCTTGATTAAAGTTTGCACGTATACTGGGACATCCGGAAATCGAACCGTCAGCAAGAACAGAGGCTACATTGACCCCGGCGTGGCAGCTAAAGAATTTATCCCTTACCTCCGCTTCATACTTTCCAAGAAAACCTTCACAACCATAAGATGCCATGATCACCCCATCTGCCCGTGTCTTTTTTATGAACTCCATCATCCCGACAAATTGAGAGTCCGATAGCTGTAAGCCGGAATCTTCGGCCCCTCTTCCTACAGGAAATATTGAAAAAAGCCGCCAGCTCCTTACACCTAAAGATATCAGATAGTTTTTAAAATCCTCTAGCCTGTCATAGTTCCTCGGACTAACGCAAGTAACCACATCCCAGATAATCTCCGACTCTCCGGCAAGCATCCTTATTCCTTCTGATGCGTTTTTGAAACTGAGAGGATTACCCCTAAGCCAGTTGTGATCATCTTCAAATCCGTCCAGGCTGACTGTGATTGAGTGTAATCCTGCGCCCAGAAGAGAATCAAGACGGACGCGGTTGAGCAACATTCCGTTTGTCACTACGCCCCAAGGAAACCCTCTTTTATAAAGCTCATAACCACATTTTTCCAGATCCATACGCACAAGTGCCTCTCCTCCTGTAAAGATGACAAGCATATTATTGGGATTTATATGTGGAGTGATATTGTCGATTACCGAGAGAAAGTCTTCAAAAGGCATATCCCGGTTTTCTGCGGTTTTCTTACAATCGCTTCCGCAATGTCGACAGCTAAGATTACACCTTAGAGTACATTCCCAGAAAAGAGATGTCAGCTTATGTTCCGACACTCTGTTTTTGTTCAGTTGGCTGAAAAGTTTAAGAGAAAGGCTCTTCCTTAAGCCCGGCGAAAGAGACTTATTGCTTGTCATCCTTTTGCAATACAATTTTCACCTCTTTCTCGACACTGCCTTCGTACCACATACCGCTCTTGCCTTTAAGCTCACTCATTTTCATAGGAACCTCCTGGCTGGCAGACTTATAAAGCACGTTCAACAATCCATCTATATCCGTTACTTTTAAAGTCAGATTTATGTCTGCAGGGCGTAGTCCATAAGATTTTGAGAAATTCCCGTTCGAATCGGTTTTAACCACAGAAGGGGGGAATAAGGTAGATGGTTGGGGAGTGGGCGAATAATAAATTTCTATCTGGATGCCTGGTATCGGCAAGTCGAGATTGTTAACAACCTTGCCCTTCACACTATATTTGGCATGAGAACATCCATATTCATCAACAGAGTAGTCGATATTTTTAGTACATGCTCCAAATCCAAGAGCGCCAATCAATGTCGTCAGTATCCAGCCTGACACGGTCAACATACGTCTTTTCATAGTCAAACAAATAAAATAGATCTAATTATCAATAAGATGCAAAATGATATAGAAAGGTTGCATCATTAATTGAAAATCAACCAATCGTGAAGAAAAACTGAGTACCTACGCCAGGTTCCGACTCTACCCAGATTTCACCACCCAAGGCCATCACATACTCTTTCACTATTGAAAGCCCCAATCCGGTGCCTTCATATGACCTTTGATTTCCACCCTGGACCTGAAAAAAGCGTGTGAATATTTTTTCCTGATTTTCTTGTGAAATACCAAGTCCTGAATCCTTTACAAAAAAAATCATCTGATCGTTATCAACCCTGTAGCCAAACCTTACAGCCCCTTCCGATGTGAATTTAAATGCGTTGCTGACAAGATTGGAAAATATCTGGAGCAATTTTGTCTTATCGGTATTTATCTCCCGGCTTACATCAATTGGTCGATCAAGAATAAACTCAAAAGGAAGTTTAGGACTATTGAAAAAGGCATAGACATGACTTAATACCTCCTCCACCACGAATATCTCCTTGTGTATGGAAACCTGTCCAGCCTCTATCTTTGCAATATCTATAACGTCATTTACAGTGTTAAGTAGCCTGTAAGCACTATTACTTACAATAGTGACATATTCCTTTTGCCTCTGGTCCTCTATTTCCTCCATCAGGATATCGGTAAAACCTATTATCCCATTAAGAGGTGTACGAATCTCATGGCTGATATTTGCCAGAAATGCCGACTTAAGGCGATCACTCTCCTCAGCTTTTTTCTTTGCTGCTTTGAGTTTGTTCAGATTAGTAAGTCTCTCTATAAACGTACCGATATTGCTGGCAACGATTTCCAAAATCAACAAATCATCCTGATTATATGCATTCACATCGTTATAATCCTGGACAGCCACCACTCCTATCACCTCTTTTAGGGAGGAATTCATTAATGGGGCTCCCATCCATACTGGTGATTCCTCACCATATAATTTCAGAGGGAATTCTTTGTTAATATCTGCCTCCACATCTGCTGTGATAAGTCTTCCCTTTCCTGTCACCCGTATATAATCTGTGAGGGATCCATCCATGGACTCCCGTTCATCGCTAGCTATAGTCTCCCGTTCGTCTATGTAGTAAGGAAAACTGTACTTATTCTCTTCTTTATGATATATCGCTATATATATATTATCCGACTTGATAACCCTTCTCATGTGAGAATGAATTTTCCCTAAAAAAGTTTTAAGATCAGTATCTTCAATAGGAATTCTGGACATATCAAGAAGAACCTGCTGGAGCTCGTTTTTCTTCTTCTTTTCTGTTATATCAACCATTATCCCTCCAACTCCCACCTTATCCTTGAGCAGAATCACAGGGAACTTGGTGACCTCATACAACCTATTGCCCAGTTTCTCCTCAACTGTAAACAAAGGTTCTCCATTCAGAATCTTAATGTCAGATGATGAGCAGGGAATTACGAAATCCATGGAAGCCAGATCTGAGTCCGTCATATCAAGAATCTCCTCCCTTGGTCTATTGAAAAATTCACACATCTTGTCATTGACAATAACATACCTTTGCCGTTCATCTTTAACAAACATACAGTCCTTATTGGCATTGATGAATGTCTGATATCTGTTCCCGGCTAGTCTTAGTTCATTTTTCAACTTCCATCCGGACATACGTCCTATAAGGATTCTGCCGAACAAAACCACCCCAACCGGATAAATTAACAATATCGGCAATAACATCTTCTTAATAGTGGCCAGAATAAGCTCTTGAGGCAGTAGGATAGTCCAAAAAAGCAAGGTAATATGGGTTATGTATCCTACTATAAACAGATCTCTTATATAATTGCCCTTTCTCCAGTCCGGATGATATCTTTTCCAAAGGTAGCCTATTGCTCCAGAAGATATAGTAACGGCAACTCCCATGTAAACACCCGGCCCCCCCATATAAATTCTGAAAACAGAAGTGATAATTACAGCTACTAAAGTAGGGATAGGACCAAAAAAAAGTCCTGTATTAACAAGTAAAATTGAACGAGTATCGAATACAAGACCCGGCAGCATTACCCAAGCCGTTTTCATAAGTATTATTCCGATCACGCCAATGATCAAACCTAGAAAAATTTTATACAACAACTTGGTATAACGACTCTCTTTGCCCCAGACCATATCGTAAAGCAAACAAAACGTAAGAAGAATGGTTATATTTTGAAATATGATCAGGAACATATATCCTTAGTTATTTACGGGCTTAACTATCAATGTACTATCAAGCCTGAACTGCTGTTTGGGTTGAATCAACAAACACTCTGGTAGCCAACTCTTTATCTAACATATAGATTCCTTGTCCCTCCTCTCCTATAAGCTTAAGCTGATCAAGGATGTCTTTTACATTTTGCTCCTCTTCAGCCTGTTCGTTTATATACCACTGTAGCATATTGCTCGTAGCATGGTCTCTCTCGTTCATTGCCACTTCGTAGCAGTTATGAATCATATCTGTAACCTTGCACTCGTGTTTGTATGTCTCCTCGAATACATTTTCAATCCCTATCCACTCTGTTGGCACCTTGGATATAGCTTCCAGCTTGACATATCCTCCTCTTGCAAGGATATAATCAAAAAATTTAATCGCATGAGTCACCTCTTCCTGATATTGGACTCTCATCCAGTTTGCAAAACCTTTCAGTCCCTTTGCCTGAAAATAAGCAGACATTGAAAGATACATATATGCCGACCAGAATTCGGCATTGATCTGTTTGTTTAAAACATCCTCCACTTTATCATTGAATCTCATAATAATTAGTATTAAATAATTTTGTTCACTTGTGTTAACTTGGGGACGCACATTATTTGATAAAATTAATCATAAAAAATTAGAAATAGATATATTTTCATCTGGTAATAAAAAGAAGCATGGCAAGAGACGTCGTAAAATTTCTGAATTAAATATATATCGACATAATTCCATGTGATTTTCACACAATTTGTGTCCCCAACTGATTTTTACTACATTTGTTTAAGTAAATATCAAGAATTTATGAAGGGCATAGTACTCGCAGGCGGTTCTGGAACACGCCTTTATCCTATAACAAAAGGAGTTTCAAAGCAATTGCTACCTATTTATGACAAGCCAATGGTCTATTATCCCATTTCTGTATTACTGCTGGCCGGAATACGTGATATCCTCATTATATCCACGCCAGACGACCTGCCAGGTTTTCGCAGATTACTGGGTAACGGTAGCGATTATGGGATTAATTTTGAGTATGCAGAGCAGCCTTCTCCCGACGGTTTAGCCCAGGCCTTTATCATTGGAGAAAAATTTATTGGAAATGATTCTGTTTGTCTGGTGCTTGGCGACAACATTTTTTACGGGCAGTCTTTCTCCAACATGTTGATGGATGCTGTCAAGACAGCGGAAACTAATGCAAAAGCAACAGTATTCGGATATTGGGTAAATGATCCTGAAAGATATGGCGTGGCAGAATTTGACAAAGGCGGAAAAGTGCTGAGCATTGAAGAGAAACCCAAGGAGCCAAAAAGCAACTACGCAGTTGTAGGCTTATACTTTTATCCTAACAAGGTCGTGGATGTTGCAAAACGGATTAAACCATCTGCACGAGGAGAACTTGAGATTACCACCGTCAATCAGGAGTTCCTTAAAGATGAAGAGCTCAAGGTTCAGTTGCTTGGACGAGGTTTTGCATGGCTGGATACCGGCACACACGACTCTTTGTCTGATGCCTCAAATTTTGTTGAAGTAATTGAAAAGCGCCAAGGGCTAAAGATAGCATGTCTGGAAGAGATAGCTTTCAGTAATGGTTGGATTTCTGCCGGAAAACTGGAAGAACTCGCACAACCAATGATCAAGAACCAATATGGGCAATACCTTCTAAATCTGATAAAAAGATAAATTAATAGAATTACCACTTTATTTTTTAAATATGAATTTCACCCCCACAGCAATTCCGGAAGTATTTATTATTGACCCAAAGGTGCATGGTGACTCCCGGGGGTATTTTATGGAATCCTTCGTAGCATCCCGTTTCGAGAAAGAGGTATGTGACACTAGATTTGTTCAGGATAACGAATCTTTCTCCTCATACGGTGTTTTAAGAGGACTTCACTATCAACTTCCTCCTAATAGTCAATCAAAGCTGATTCGTGTTATAATGGGTAGAATACTTGATGTTGCCGTCGATATAAGAGTTGGCTCACCCACTTTCGGGCATCATGTTTCTGTCGAACTTTCATCTGACAACAAACGACAATTATTCATTCCCAGGGGTTTTGCTCACGGATTCCTGGTTCTTAGCGATAAAGCAATAGTACAATATAAGACTGACAACTATTACGCTCCTGAATCAGAAAGAGCCATCCGTTGGAACGACCCGACATTGGACATTGACTGGGGAGTTCCTTCTTCAGACATAATTCTAAGCGATAAGGATAAAAAACATCCCTATCTTATGGATACCTCTCTTTTCAATTATAATCAAAATCTCTACTGTGATGAGTAGGATTCTTGTAACAGGCTCAAATGGGCAACTCGGCAGCGAGCTCAGAAAATATTTTGAGCAGAAAAATATTATATCCTCCATATTCTACACAGATATTCAGGAACTGGACATATGTAATATAGATGAAGTCAGGCACTTCGTAAAAGAAAACAATATAGACATCATCATCAACTGTGCTGCTTATACTGCTGTGGACAAGGCTGAAGATAACCCGGAAGCAGCCATGGCTGTCAACGGAGATGCGCCCGGTATTCTTGCCGCCATTGCAGCGGAAAGGGGTGCGTTAATGGTGCACATATCCACTGATTACGTTTTCAATGGAAACGGTCCACGCCCATATGACGAGAGCCACGATACAGATCCATTGTCAGTATACGGGAGGACAAAACTCGCTGGCGAAAAAGCTATCGAAAAATCCGGCTGCAGTTATATTATAATAAGGACAGCTTGGCTTTACTCAATTTTTGGTGGCAACTTCGTGAAGACAATTAGAAGACTTGCTTTAGAAAAGGATAAAATCAATGTCGTTTTCGACCAGATTGGGACACCTACCAATGCAGAAGATCTTGCCTTTGCAATAGGTGTTATTGTAGAACAGAGTGAAAAAGGTAAGGGCGAGTTCAAAAACAAAATAAACAATATTTATCACTTTTCCAACGAGGGAGTGTGTTCATGGTACGATTTTGCAATAGATATTGTAAACTATTCAGACCTTGAATGCAGGATTCTACCCGTTACAAGTGAAGCATTCCCATCCAAGGCTGTAAGACCGGCCTTTTCTGTACTCAATAAAACTAAAATAAAACAAACATTCGGGATTGAAATTCCTCACTGGCACACTTCCCTTCTCAGATGTATTGAAAAACTTGATAAAAAATGATTTTATGAAAAACATATTGATAACCGGTGGTGCAGGATTTATTGGATCTCATCTCGTCAGATTAATGGTTAACAAATACCCGCAATATAGAATCATCAATTTTGACAAACTTACCTATGCCGGCAATCTTGCTAACCTCAGGGATGTGGAAAATATGCCTAACTATAAGTTTATAAAAGGCGATATCTGTGACTTCGAATTTATCCAAAAAGTGTTTGCCGACAATGATATAGATGGAGTTATCCATCTAGCTGCGGAATCTCATGTAGACAGATCTATAAAAGACCCTTTTTCATTTGCACAGACCAATGTTATGGGAACCCTGACCTTGCTGCAGGCTGCACGCCTCTACTGGGAAGGATCATCTGAAGGAAAGCTCTTTTACCATGTCTCTACTGATGAAGTATACGGCGCATTACAGAATGATGGATCTTTTTTCGTGGAAACCACAAAATACGATCCTCACTCTCCATATTCAGCATCAAAGGCTTCATCAGACCATTTCGTACGTTCATTTCACGACACTTATGGCCTCCCCGTAAAGATATCCAATTGTTCAAATAATTACGGAAGTTATCAGTTTCCCGAAAAGCTGATACCTCTGTTTATCAACAATATCCGACATAACAAATCTTTACCTGTCTATGGAAAGGGAGAAAACGTTCGCGACTGGCTTTATGTTGAAGACCACGCTAATGCCATTGACCTGATCTTTCACAAAGGTAGAATCGGTGATACATACAACATCGGAGGTTTCAACGAATGGAAAAATATTGACCTCATAAGACTGATGATAAAGGTTGTAGATAGACAGTTGGGAAGGCCAGCCGGGACAAGCGATTCCCTAATTACATTTGTAACAGACAGAGCCGGACACGATCTTCGATATGCAATAGACTCAACCAAGCTGAACAAAGAACTGGGATGGTCGCCTTCACTTCAATTCGAAGAGGGCATAGAGCGCACCGTTGCATGGTATCTACAGAACCAAGAGTGGATGGACAATGTAACCTCAGGAGACTATCAACGCTACTATCAGGAAATGTATAGTAAACGATAAACACAGTGGAGATCATTAAAAACATAATCAAAGAGCCTGTCTTGATAGACAATTGCCTCCTGGACCGTATTGCTATTCAGGCAAAAAAATCACCACGCCTTAGAATGAACATGAATCTTCATGAATCGTACGAGTCAAAAGCTCAGAAAATTATTAACGCTTTGGAACCTGGAACTGAAATTCCAATTCATAGACACAGTAACTTTTCTGAATCGTACATTATTCTGAGAGGTGCAATAAAAGTATATATTTACAATAACGATAAAACTCTTAAAGAGAGTTTCCTTCTTGACCCTTGCGATGGCATTTATGGACTAGAGATTCCTGCCGGTGTTTACCACAACCTGGAAGTTATTGCGAATGGTACAGCAATTTTCGAAGCCAAGGATGGACCTTTCATCCCTATGTGCCCAGAGGATATTCTTTAGTTTTTTTATGTATATTTGTGCCGCTTTAAAAAATGATGTTGTGAAAAATTTTGTATTGATTGGTGCCTCGGGGTATATTGCACCTCGTCATATGCGTGCCATAAAAGACACCGGCAATAATCTTGTCTCTGCCTATGATGTATTTGATAGTGTCGGAATAATAGATTCATTTTTTCCTAAATGTGCTTTCTACTCTCAATATGAGACATTTGAACGCCACATTTCAAAAATGAAACATCCAAAAGAGACGCTTGATTTTGTATCAGTTTGTACTCCTAACTATCTTCACGATGCTCATATTCGTTTTGGTCTGAGGAATGGTGCAAATGTTATTTGTGAAAAACCATTGGTTTTGAATCCATGGAATATAGACGCATTGGAAAGAGAAGAAAAAGAGACTGGCGGACATGTCTATAATATTCTTCAGTTAAGACTTCACCAGGCAATCATCGATCTGAAAAAGAAGATAGACGAAGGCCCAAAAGACAAGATATATGACGTAGACCTTACCTATATAACTTCCCGTGGTAACTGGTACTATACAAGTTGGAAAGGAGATCCAAGAAAAAGCGGCGGCGTAGCCACTAATATTGGAGTTCATTTCTATGACATGTTGTCATGGATATTCGGTTCAGTAAAGAATAATATAGTTCATGTCTATTCTCACGATCGTGCGGCAGGATTTTTGGAGTTTGAAAAAGCAAGAGTACGCTATTTCCTAAGCATTAATGCTGAAACTCTGCCGGAAGAGGCTAAACTTGAAGGTAAAAGGACCTACAGATCTCTCAAGATGGAGGGTACTGAGGTAGAATTCTCAGAAGGTTTTACTGAGCTGCATACCGAATCTTATCGCAGGATTCTTGCAGGAGAAGGCTTTGGACTGCAGGAAGCCCGCAAGTGTATTCAGATAGTACACGATATAAGAAATGCCACGCCAATCGGTTTGAAAGGAGATTATCATCCTTTCGCTAAACTGAATTTAACCGCTCATCCTTTTGGGTGGCAATACTAGTAAGAAAATAAAAAATAATAATTTGGAAACTGTTAAACAATTTGCATTAATGGGTGTGGCTGGTTACATTGCTCCCCGCCATCTTAAAGCCATTAAAAATTCGGGAAACAATTTAGTTGCTGCTCTCGACCCATTCGACAGTGTTGGAATAATGGACAGTTACTTCCCTGATTGTTCATACTTCAATCAATTTGAACTATTTGACCGTCACCTTTCAAAACTAAAAAGAGCCGACAAAGGAGTCGATTTCCTTTCAGTTTGTACTCCTGACCATTTTCATGATGCTCATATACGTTACGGGCTTCAGCTGGGAGCAAATGTTATCAGTGAAAAACCGATGGTTCTCAATCCAAAATGTCTGGATGAACTTGCAAAAGCAGAAAAAGAGAGTGGTAAAAGGGCTTTCACCATACTTCAGTTGCGTTATCATGAGGTTATACTTGGCCTTAAAAAGACTATCGACGAGGGACCTAAAGATAAAATTTACGACATTGACCTCAGTTATATAACATCCCGAGGAAGCTGGTTCTATACAAGTTGGAAAGGTGATCCACTAAGAAGTGGTGGAATTGCTACAAATATCGGTATTCACTTTTTTGATATGTTCCAATGGATTTTTGGAGCTGTCAGAAAGAATATTGTACATATTAAGGAACATGACAGAGTTGCAGGTTACCTTGAATTCGACAGAGCCAGGGTGCGCTACTTCCTGAGCATTAACTCAGACACTCTTCCTACAGAGATAAGCAAGACAGGTCAACGTATATACCGTCTTATTACAATAGATGGCAATGAGTTTGACTTTACTGACGGATTTGCAGATCTTCACACCGAGTCTTATAAGAGAATCATGAACGGAGAAGGGTTTGGAATAGAGGAAGCGAGGCCTTGCATACAGATTGTTGATGATATCAAAAATGCAACAGCAATAGGACTTAAAGGAGATTATCACCCATATGCACGCCTTCCACTTGCAGCACATCCTTTTGGGTTGTAAAAACGGTTTGGTTTACCACTCCAATTAACAAAAAGATAATAATCAGCTATTTCTTAATCATCTCCATAAGTAGCTGATTTTTTTATTTACAAATTCATCTGCCGGATAGATTTAGCCTCAGGCTGTTCAACACAACTGATATAGAGCTTAATGCCATTGCTGCAGCGGCTATCATAGGATTTAAAAGTACACCTGTAAATGGATATAGTAAACCCGCTGCAATTGGAATACCTATAAGGTTGTATATAAATGCCCAGAAAAGATTCTGATGTATAAGCCTGACCGTTCTCCTTGATAGTAAAAAAGCTTTGGGCAAAAGGCTAAGATCAGATGTCACTAGAGTCATCATAGCCACATCCATTGCAATGTCTGTACCTTTCCCCATAGCTATGCTTACATCTGCTATGGCAAGTGCCTGAGAATCGTTTATTCCATCACCAACCATTGCTACTTTCTTACCAGCTTTCTGTAACGATTTAATGTATTCTTCCTTATCCGCCGGCAGTAGTCCTGCCTCAAAATGCTCAATTCCAAGCTCTTTCGCAACATAGCTGGCAACAAACTCATTGTCCCCAGTAAGCATATGCACCTCTATTCCACTATTTTTCAGCTCCTTTATTGCATTTACAGATGTTTCCTTTACCTTATCAGCAATTGCAATAAGAGCCACTATTTCATTATTGACACCAAAAAATACAACCGATCTCCCTTCCCTTGAAAGTTCTTCTGCATGATCAAGCACCTTTTGATTTTCAAAAGTATGAGTCCCATTATCACATTGTTCTTTTGCAAATATCGAATTACCTGCCCAATAAGTATTATTTAAATCATCAGCAAAAATACCTTTGCCAGAACGATTTATAAAGTGTGACAAATTAGAATGATAAGAAGTTGAGAATAAAATAGTGGATAAATGGTCAATAATAGCCTTGGCTAGTGGATGTTCCGATTTTTTTTCGAGCTCCAGAAGAATGTTTCCCAATTCGTCTCTTTTTTCTGTTGTATACCATATCCACTCTGTAACTACCGGCTGACCTTCTGTAAGTGTCCCTGTTTTATCTAAAACAACTGCATTAACCTTTTCCATCTGTTCAAGTGCTGCAGCATCTTTAATAAGTATGTGGTTCTGTGCTCCTTTACCTATTCCAACCATAAGTGCTGTTGGTGTAGCAAGCCCCATGGCACATGGACAAGCTATAACCAAAACTGATACCGCAGACAACAGAGCCCTTGAAAATTCACCAAAACCTCCGATAGCCAGCCAGAGCACCAATGTCAATATTGATACAGATATTACTACTGGTACAAATATAGAAGCTATTTTATCCACAATTCGCTGGACCGGAGCTTTACTTCCCTGAGCGTCCCTTACCATTTTTATTATCTGTGACAGTAATGTGTCCCCTACCCCTTTCTCAGTCTTAAAGACAAAGGCCCCATTCTGATTGATAGTACCCGCAAGAACAGTGTCATTCTCTCGCTTTTCCACAGGCAGAGACTCCCCTGTAATAGCACTTTCATCAATAAAAGAGCACCCTTCAACAACCTTTCCGTCAACAGGTATTTTTTCCCCAGGTTTTATAACTATCAAGTCGCCGATACCAATCTTTGAAATTGGCATCTGTAAATCCTGGATGCCAGACCTCACGGTTGCAACTTTTGGCTGAAGTCCCATTAACTTTTTTATAGCTGAGGAAGTATTACCTTTAGCTCTGTCTTCCAATAGCTTACCCAACATTACAAAGGATATTATCATAGCTGCAGATTCGTAATATACAGTAGAGTGCATACCCCGGGAAATCCAGAATTGGGGAAAAACTGTATTGAATAAGCTGAACAAAAAAGCAATGGATGTACTAAGGGCAACCAAAGTGTCCATATTAGCACTTCCCTTAATAGCGTGTTTCCATCCGCTTACAAAAAAATTTCTGCCAAAAACAGCAAGTACAGGCAAAGTCAAAGCCATTAAAAGATAATTTATCAGACCTTGAGGATGTGACATAGAGATCACCATTATAGGAATAGAGAAAAACCATGACAATATTGTATTTCTTCTCAACCGTTTAAACTCGCTCTTTGCTTGTTTGTCCTGTTTCAAGAGGCGTTCATCCTCATCCTCATCTATAATCATATCATAGCCAATAGCCTGAACCTCCTTTCTAAGCATATCCAGAGATGTCTTGTCGGGGTCATAATCCAGTACAACACTGTTGCTTGCAAAACTAACACTAGCATTTAACACACCCGGTTGCTTGCCTAATGTTCTCTCTACTCCCAAAGCACAATTGGCACAGCTCATGTTTGTAACAGGGAAAATCTTTTTCATTTGAACTTCTTCCTTCTTTTTATTTCTTTCTTTATCAGTAACAGCTCACGACTTGACTGCCCCACCACCGAGGAATTCTCTTCAACCCTTCTTAAAAGATAAGGAAGGACTTTCTCTACCGGTGCATATGGTATATACTTGCAAACATTGAAACCATCTTTTGCCAAAGCCATAGTTATATTATCACTCATCCCATAAAGCTGAGAGAAAAATATTCTGCTGTCATTCCTCTTTAATCCCATATTATCCATGAGGTCAGCAAGAAGCTGGTTACTGTAATAATTATGAGAACCACTAAAAATCTCTATTTTGTCTAAATGTGCAAGCGCAAATTTAATTCCATCATTGTATGACTTATCGGTAGATTCCTTGTCAGGTAAAATAGGATCAGGATAATTCAATTCATATGCTCTCGCCCTCTCCTCCTCCATGTAAGCGCCTCGCACGAACTTGATGCCGGCATAATAGTCATTCTTTACTGCATCGTCAAGCAAAAAGCTGAGATAATCCAACCTATCCTTCCTATACATCTGAAGAGTTTGAAAGACTACCACACCCTCTCTATTGAATTTTCTCATGGCCTCTTCCACAATCTTATCTACAACACCCTGATATGCATATCTTTCAGCATCTACAAGAAGCTTCACGTTGTTATCTCTCGCCCTCTCACACAACGAAAAAATTCTTTTTTTAAAACTCTCATACTCACCATACTCTATATCCCCCAGAGATAATAAATTTTCTGAAGCCTTCTTCAGCACACTTTCCACAATCATCGCAGAAGGCTTGAAAACGGCAAATTCAACACCATGGTTATCTTTCGCGTAATCTATTGAGCGCAATGTTTCTTCAAATGCATTCTGAACATCCGATAATTCAACACCTCCCTCAGCGGAATAATCAAGTACTGACTTTACCTTATACTCTAAGTGAAGCTCTACTAGTTTTCTGCACTCCTCTAATGTTTCACCCCCAACAAACTGTTTATAGATAGTAGGTTTAAGAGCCCATGAAATGGGTATCTGAAATCTTCTTGCAAATTCTGTTGATGCTTTAGCTACTTTAACCAAAGAAGGAGACTGCATCGCAGAAAAGAGAAAATACGCATTTTTCAGCTCCCAGTTGCTTTTCATTACAAAAGCCAGCATGGTGTTATAATAATCAAGCATAAGCTAATATTTATGGGATCAAGTTAAAATTTATATTTCAAGTAGAGGCAACTTGATCTGATTTATTTCGTTTTAAATAAGCCTCTACATATGGACAGACCGGTATTATCGTAAATCCATTACCTTCTGCATAACTTATAGCGCTCCTAACAAGATCTGCAGCAATACCCTTACCTCTAAATTGAAAAGGGACAAAAGTATGTATAAGGGACATTTCCGTATTTGAAAGCCGATATTCCAAATAACAAAGATTATCATCTTCCATCGTCTCAAATCGTTGGCGAGAAATATTATTTATGATCGTTCTGTTCATATTGATACTATAACATTTCCCAATAAAATTGGTTCAGATTAGATTGATGTATATAAGGTTTGCAGTACAATAAAGATGTGATACTTAGGATGCTGAGAACGTCATTTAAGACAGAATTTTTTAGCTCAGGAGTATATAAAAAAAAGAGCACCCCGAAAGGTGCTCTTAAATATTTAGAACTTAAAAAGTTACGGTTTTACAACTCTTACATTAAGAGTATAAGTCTTAGTAACTGAGTAAAGATCTGTGATTGTCAAAGTTACAGGAACATCTACAAAAGCTGTAGGAAGTTCAGCAACAGCGTTGGTAGCTTTGATATCCCAATCTGTACCATTAGCAACGATACTTACAAGGTGAGCTAGATCAGCCTGAGCAACAGCAGTAACATTAGCTACTCTACCGTCTCTTACACCAAATACATTAAGATTGTTGTTAAGGTAATCGTTAATTCTGTAGTAAGGAGCGAAATGACGTACAGTAGCAAGATCACCGTTAGTTACCTGAAGAATTGCAGGAGCTGGAGCAGCAGGAGTAAGATCTACCTTGTTACCCTCTTTAACCTCACTCTTAGAAGTTACAGTGATTGTCTCCAATTTAACCTTATTGTTAACATTACCGAAGTAGTAGTAATAAAGGTCAACATTGTATGAATCGTAAATTGTAGCACTTGTAATTGCAAAACGCTCATTACTGTTTACGCTTAATACACCTGAAAGTGGATTAGGATGAGCAACAGTAACTGCATCTGTAGATACGAATCTATAGTTATTGAAACCAATAGCTGGAAGAGTTTCAGTAGCATTAGCTGTAAGGTTTACATAAGCTTTGAAAAGATCATAGTATGTAGGGTATACATCCTGTGCAACTGGACCTGCAGAAGTTCCATATACTGTCAATGTCTGACCATTGAACATGCTTGCCTTATGAGCAGCAGCAGCAACTAGGTCAACAGTAGGGTTAACAATTGAGAACGGCATGCTAACAGTGAAAGGAGTTTCAGTAGCATAAGCACGACGATCTGTGAATTGCAATTTAGCTGTGAAATCACCAGGGATAGCAGCAGTCTGGTCAAATGTGTATCTGATCTTACGAACATCCTGAATCTTAGCAGCTGTTGTCAAAACTGGTCCCCAAGTACCTGCAGCGTCAGCAGCAACTACATTATTGTTAGCATCCAAGAACTCATAAGTAACACCAGGGATGATGACAGCTGGAGTGCCATAAGTAAGTTTAACCTCTACGTTAGTAGCATTGTTTCTCCAAAGTTCAGTCTTTCCAAGAGCGTCAAGTTCTGTAAACATAGAAGTCAACATAACTGTTTTCTGGTGATCAGAAAGAGTTGCAGAAGCATTAAGAGTATGTGAGCCAACTGAAATAGCAGAGATAGCATTGTTCAAAGCAGAGTAGAAAGTAACATTCAAATCATTTTCTGAATATTTACCCAACCAGTCCATAGTTTTAATCTTGAACGGAATGATCTTATTATTAAGGTTGGTTACAGTAGCAGTAGTAGTTGTAGTAGTAACATTTGCATCAGAAGTTGTGATGTAGTTTTCTACGTCAGTATTACCAGGTGTAGGAACTATATAAGCACCGCTCTTGAAGAAGTCAGTTGCAGTAAGTCTTCTTGCAGGAGCAACGTCAGTCCTGTTATAGTAGTACAACAGACTCTTTGTTGTTCCGATTGGAATGTATACAGGGTTTGCGAAATCTGCATTTGCAGCAAATACTGTATTAACATCAGCCTGAACTTTAATCTTATATTGGTATCCAGAGAATACTTGACGAGTACCCTTAGTTGCGCGGATAGCCAACTCACCAGTCTCACCTACATTAGCAGCAGCAAGAGCAGCAGCAGGAGCAAAGTTTAAGGTGTAAAGACCATTTGTTGCAGCAGAAGCATACTGAGCAAAAGCACCAGTGTAACCAGCGGCTACAGATGATGGCTGGATTGCATAAAGAGAGCCGTCAGATTTGATAACCTCAAAAGCATAACCATTGATAGAAGCAAGAGCTGGATTAACGATTACAGGCAATTTACCTGAAGAACGAAGAAGTGTACCATAAGTAACACCAGACCAAGTCTGAACAGCAGCTGGCATAGCAGCACCGTAAGCAGCAATATATGCGGCAGATGTAGCAGGAACTGAACCGAAGCTGATGATACCAGTAGTTGTTCCGATAGGAGAAACCAAACCGATGATATCGTTACCAAGAACGAAATCAGAAGCAAGGCCTACATTGTAGCTGGTAAGAACTCCATTGTTTAAAATAGTAACTACAAGAACATTGTTAACTGAATCGAAAACGATTGTAGGAATCTGAACTGTAGTGGCAACGCCGTTAACAGTCAAATAACCATTTGCAGATGAAACATTGTTATTGTTGATTTTAGCAAGTACATCATTACCGCTTGCATCTTTAATGCGGGTAGCAGTTCCGCCATTAGTTGCAATAACAGTCCAGTAACCAGCAGCATCAATACCTACGATAGGAGTGAAACCGTTAGCACCGTTTGTACCGTTAGTACCGTTTGTACCGTTAGTACCGTTTGTACCGTTAAGTACGTTGATGGTAGTGTTGTCAGAGAATTTAATCTGATAACCGTTTGTGATACTGGTAACTGATGAAATCAGCTTGCCAGAAGTGATTGCCGTATTAAGGGCAGCGATAGCAGTCTTGTTAGCTGCAACGTCTACTTTCAGTTGGTCGATGTCATCAGAATAGTCTTTCTGACAAGAACCCAACGAGATCACAAGTGTACATAAAAGCACACAAATACCTAGGAATGTGATTTTTCTTTTCATTTTTAATTTTTAGTTAAATACTTTGGTTAAACAAAATTTTTTGATTGGCAAATATAGGTAATTAATTTTTTCAAAATCTTACGCTTCGCGGACACAAATATATATAAATATATTCTATACTCGCAAAGAATCTGTCATACAAAAATGCATATGTGCAAACACAACATACATATTGCACGTACAAATATAGCTAAATATTTATTCTATCCAACATATAAATTAAATTTTTAATCAAAATTTTATTGACATTCAGATTGTTAAGTAAATGTACAGTTTGCATAAAAATGCGCAGTCTCTCTATTCAATTAAATATCAGAGATTTAAGCTTTATAACTCGTATTAAATTAAGGTATAGGCAAATTTCATACACCTAAATTATATACACAAGAGACTTTATAATTATTTGATTTTCGTGCATATCTACAAGCTGCACAGGCCTCATAAACTTTTTATGTTATAATATCGGCTCATATCTTCAGTTTTATTGAATAAAATTGAAATAATCAACAAGTAGCTGATTCTGATCGGGCAATTTTAAGCCAAACCCAAACCAAAAAAAAGACTCAAGCGTGCCACTTCTAAAAATTAATGTACGTTTTTTAACGCTGCCTTGGGAATAAAAAAAAGAGCCGGCTAAGTTTACTTAAACCGACTCTTTAATTTTTTGCGGAGAGATAGGGATTCGAACCCCAGGAACCTCACGGTTCAACGGTTTTCAAGACCGCCGCAATCGACCACTCTGCCATCTCTCCTTTGGATTGGGCTGCAAAGATATTTAATTTTTCTTTTACTCCAAAAAGTATTGTCAATTTAAACAATTTTTTTTAAATTTATATGGGATTTACATCCACGGACCGTTACATAACGTGGCATGTATTTTGTCATTCCAGATTGTTAAACAACAAATATTTGACTATATGAAAAGCAATACATTCCAGAAAGAGATCATAGAGCTGGAAAAAAATCTTTCCAGATACGCATATAGCCTTACATCTAATAGAGATGATGCCAAAGATTTAGTCCAGGAGACATTCTTTAAGGCACTGAACAACCAGGAAAAGTTCAACGAACATACCAATATAAAAGCATGGGTTTATACAATAATGAAGAATACCTTTATAAATGACTACCGAAGACGGACAAAAAGGCAGACTTTATTTAATGATGATGTGCATGAGTATGTCATGAACAGCAGACCATCTGACCTAGGTCCTGAGACGGACTTTGGATTCAGGGAGCTTAACAGTGTTGTGAACGAGTTGGAACCTGAGTTCCGCATCCCGTTTCAGATGCATGACAATGGCTATAAATATCAGGAGATAGCAGACGAACTTGGCCTGCACTTAGGAACAGTCAAAAGCAGGATACACTTCTCCAGACAGAAACTTATTGAGAAGCTGAAGTAAAGAACTTCCTCTGAAACAGCAGCATATATATTACACCAACTGTAATACATGAATCTGCTATATTGAAAATTGGTCTGAAAAATATGAAATCACTCCCTCCCCATATTGGAATCCAATCAGGGAGGGTTGTGTTAATTATAGGAAAGTAAAGCATATCTACAACCCTACCGAAGAGGAAAGGAGCATACCCACCCCCGTCCGGGAAAAGTGTAGCAACCTCAGTAAATGTAGACTCACTGAAAATAAGACCATAAAAGAGACTGTCAAAAATATTTCCGATTGCCCCAACCAGAATCAAAGCCACACCAATAAGAACACCGGTGGGTGCTTTTGACTTCACCAGCTTGTTGAGATAATAGATCATGAACCCGGCAAGAGCTATCCTGAAGACACTTAACAGAAATTTGCCCATAGCACCTCCTAATTGCATACCAAAGGCCATCCCATTGTTTTCAATAAAATAGATCTGAAACCAGTTCCCGAATACATGAATACTTTCACCCATGGTCATATGCGATTTTATCCAGATTTTTACAATCTGGTCTATCAGCAATATCAGAACTACAAATATGGTGATCTTCTTTCCTTTAGAAAGTCGCATAGAGTTAATCTCTCTTATTTTTTGCTTCTACACAGAGAGTTGCATGAGGAACCAACAATAGTCTCTCTTTTGGTATTAGTTTACCAGTCTCACGGCAGATGCCATATGTCTTGTTTTCAATTCTTATAAGAGCAGCTTCCAACGATTGGATAAACTTGAACTGACGTTGGGCAAGCTGACCAGCCTCCTCCTTTGACAAAGCAGAAGCACCCTCCTCCAACACCTTGAACGTAGGTGAAGTATCCTCAGTATCATTGCTTGAGCTATGTGTTACAGCTGATTTAAGCTGCTGATATTCAACTTGGGCAGCCTCGAGTTTTTGCTGGATGAGCTCTTTGAACATATGTAGCTCCTCGTCGCTGTAACGAACTTTTTCCAATACCTCTTCTTCTGTTTTCCCTTTCTTTGTCATATCTCTATTCTATTTAAAAACGTAAAGATAATAATTAATATATTAGGAACAATTTTAATACGGAATCTTGGCTTCATTTTTCAACCATAATGTAAATGGCTCATTACCTTCATCTTCAAAAATCTGCTCAGTAGGAATAGAGCGTTTTTCAAAAGGCAATCCTAACTGATCATATATGAAAGCATCGCTGAAGCCAGCTTTTTCTGCTGCCTTTCTGTCAGTTGCAAAATAAATTTTTTCAATGTGAGCCCAGTAGGCTGCAGAAAGACACATAGGACAAGGTTCGCAACTGGAATAAAGGGTACAGCCAGTCAGATCAAATGTACCAAGTTTCCTGCAAGCAGCCCGTATTGCATTTACTTCAGCGTGAGCAGTAGGATCTTTATCAGTAGTGACAGTATTTACTGCAGTGCTGATTATCTCCCCTCCTTTCACTACAATAGCTCCAAAGGGACCTCCTGTGGAAGATCTGGCGTTTTTAGCTGCCAGAGCTATTGCATCAAGCATGTATCTGCGGGTTTTATCCATACTTATTAAGATGTTTTTTCTACTTTAATGTCAATTGTACCTTCATCCCACTCTATTGATGATGCTCCAGGAATACTTTCCTGCAGTTCAATCTTGTTGGCAAGAGTCTGATTGCATATATAATCAGAATAGTCAGACAGTGTCTCTTCTATCTCAGGGAGCGGTTGCAGGATCACTCTTATCTTGTCCGTCACCTCAAATTTGCACTCCTTCCTGAGGTTTTGTATCCTGTTTACAAGTTCCCGGGCCACCCCTTCTCTCCTCAACGATTCGCTCACTTTAATATCCAGAGCTAATGTCAGCTTTCCGTCAACGGCAACTAACCATCCCGGCATATCCTCAGAAGTTATCTCTACATCTTCAGGCGTAAGAATAACATCCCCTGAAGCCAAAGTAAAAGTATAGTTGTCGCTAGCTTCAATTTCCAATATCTGTTCTTGTGTAAAGTTAAGAAATGCGTTTGAAATTTCCTTCATTTGCTTTCCGAATTTCTTACCCAATGTCTTGAAGTTTGGTTTGATTTTTTTTGTTATCAAACCCTTAGTATCGTGAATATATTCCACCTCTTTGACATTTACCTCTCCAAGAACAAGATTTTTAATCAGCTCGAACTGTTCCTGAATTTTAGGATCCAGAACAGGTATGAGAATTTTTGCCAAAGGCTGGCGGACTTTTATACTAACCTTCCTTCTAAGAGCCAAGATCATAGATGATGCTCGTTGCGCGAGTTCCATTCTCTCCTCCAGATCCTTGTCTATGACACTGTTGTCAGCTTCAGGCATAAGCATAAGGTGAACCGAAATCTCATTATACTTTCCTGTGACATCATTGAGATCAGTAAACATCCGGTCCATAAAAAATGGAGCAATTGGAGCTGACAATATTGCCACTGTCTCAAGACAGCTGTATAGTGTCTGGTATGCCGATAATTTGTCAGAGTCCATCTCACCACCCCAGAATCTTTTTCTGTTGAGACGCACATACCAGTTGCTCAGGTTATCGCCTACAAAATCCTGTATTTTCCTGCCGGCATTTGTAACATCATATGTCTCGTATGCATCTTCCACCTCTTTTATTAGAGTGTTAAGCAAGGAGATAATCCATCTGTCTATTTCAGGACGCTCGTTCACAGGGATCTGAGGCTGATCATTGATAAATTTATCTACGTTTGCATAAAGGGCAAAGAATGAATAAGTATTGTAGAGAGTGCCGAAAAATTTTCTACGGACTTCGTCAACTCCATTAATATCGAATTTAAGATTGTCCCAAGGCTGAGCATTTGTCAGCATATACCAACGGGTTGCATCAGCTCCATACTCGTCAAGAGTGGAAAACGGATCGACAGCATTTCCCAGTCGCTTACTCATTTTGTTTCCATCCTTGTCCAGAACAAGTCCATTGGAAACCACCGTTTTAAAAGCAACTTTGTCGCTTATCATTGTTGCTATTGCATGGAGTGTAAAGAACCATCCTCTGGTCTGATCAACACCCTCTGCAATAAAGTCTCCTGTATGCCCGAACTCCTCTGTGCCTAGTTTCTCTAATCCCATCTGAGCAAACGGCATTGCTCCGGAATCAAACCACACATCAATGAGGTCTGCCTCTCTCTTCATTCTTTCTCCATTTGGAGAGACAAGTATGAAGTTGTCTACATATGGGCGATGCAGGTCTATCTTTTCATAATTATCCTTGCTGAAATCAGTTGGATCGAATCCTTTCTCCTTGAGAGGATTTGATGCCATAAAGCCGACTTTCACTGCTTTCTCTATCTCTTCGTAAAGTTCTGCGGCAGAGCCAACTATCATCTCCTCTTTTCCATCTTCCGTTCTCCAGATTGGTAGAGGTGTTCCCCAGTATCTGCTTCTGGATAGGTTCCAATCCTGAAGATTTTCCAACCACTTGCCAAAACGTCCGCTTCCTGTAGCTTCTGGTTTCCAATTAATTGTCTTATTGAGTTCTATCATCCTATCCTGGACTGCTGTGGTTTTTATAAACCAAGAATCCAATGGATAATAGAGAACAGGTTTATCTGTTCTCCAGCAATGTGGATAGGAGTGAATATGTTTTTCTATCTTGAAGGCCAATCCTTGCTGTTTGAGCATAACTGCCAAATCCACATCAAGAGTGGTGTCATTTTCGGAAAGTGCAGGGTCATATGCGTTTTTAACAAATCTGCCTGCATATTGGGAATAGGATTCTGCATTTACATTCTCTTTGACAAAGGCTGTGTCCAGCTCCTCAATATTGTAAAATTTGCCGGTTCTGTCTACCAGAGCCTGCATCTGTCCATCCTTATCCATGACCATAAGTGGTGGGACTCCGTTAACCTTGGCAACCTTGTCATCATCTGCACCAAAAGTAGGTGCTATGTGTACTATCCCGGTACCATCCGATGTAGTGACAAAATCTCCGGGAATTACCTTGAAGCTGTTTAAACCCGGGTTTACCCAAGGTATAAGCTGCTCATATCTTGTTCCACATAATTCCGATCCTTTGATGGCTGTTGTATCAGCATTGCATGCAATACCCACAACCTTGAAAGGTATAAGCTTGTCCCCAGGCTTGTAATCTTCAAGGGCAATGCCCTCGGCCTTTTGATTGAAATGAGAATACAGAAGCTCCTCTGCTAGAATATATACATTTGGTTCTCCAGTATATGGATTGAATGATATGACCTTTATGTAATTGATGTTGGGTCCTACACATAACGCTGTGTTTGAAGGCAGTGTCCATGGAGTAGTTGTCCATGCCAGAAAATATAATGGTAACTCTTTGCCGTTCAAAGTTTCTCCAGTAAAAAACCGTTCAGACTTATCGTCCCTTATCACCTTAAACTGGGCCACGCATGTTGTATCCTTTACATCCCTGTAACACCCCGGCTGATTAAGTTCATGAGTACTTAACCCTGTACCTGCCGCAGGAGAGAATGGCTGGATAGAATATCCCTTATAAAGCAAACCCTTCTTGTACAGATCTTTCAGCAAATACCAGAGAGTTTCTATGTATCTGTTGTCATATGTGATGTACGGGTTTTTCATATCAACCCAGTAGCCTATCTGTTCAGTCAGTGCCTCCCACTCTTTTGTGTACTTCATCACCTCCTTACGGCAGGCAGAGTTGTACTCTTCAACAGAGATGGTCTTTCCAATGTCCTCCTTTGTAATGCCAAGTTTTTTTTCCACGCCTAGCTCAACAGGAAGCCCATGTGTGTCCCAGCCGGCCTTTCTCTCGACAAGATATCCTTTCTGCGTTTTATATCTGCAGAAGACATCCTTTATGGATCTAGCCATTACGTGGTGAATGCCAGGCATGCCGTTTGCCGAAGGCGGTCCCTCCAAAAATATAAATTTCTCTGCTCCCTCTCTCTCTGAGATGGTTTTTAAAAAAACATGCTCGTTTTTCCACTTCTTCAACACAGAGCGGTTGATCTCTACTAAATCCAAATTTCTGTACTCGGCAAACTTCATCTTAGTTTCAATTTTGAATTTGCAAAGATACGATTATTCACTACTTTTGAAAAAATTTGATTATGGTTGATTCTATAGGTGTTGCAGATATAATTTTACTCATTTGCTTCATACCGGCTATCATTGGTGGGATAAAAAAAGGCTTTGTAAGGCAATTGGCTGGTGTCATTGCACTTATATTAGGTATTTGGGCTGGTTTTCACTTCTCGGATTTTTTTATCGAGAAGGTCAACATCTGGTCAGATACAAATGCCACTCTTGTAAAAATCCTTGCTTTTGCAATAATTTTTGCTGCAGTCCTCCTTATTGTCCATTTAATTGGGCAAGTGACTGAAGGGCTTGTAAAAATGGCACTTTTGGGCTGGTTGGACAAAGTTCTGGGTGTATTGTTCGCAATTATTAAAACAGCAATTATTATCAGCATTGTAATTTATCTTTTAAAGTCTCTGGATGCATTGTGGAATTTTCTTCCACACAAAGAGTTGTCAGAATCATGGATCTATTCAACTCTCGAAAAACTGACTTCATGGTTTTTCCCATATCTTAAAGAATTCAAGCACATTACCATTAATATCTGATTCTAGATAAGTAATCTCTTTTTCTTGATTTGTCAATTTTTTGTCGTTGGCATAAAAAAGTCATTTTTTTTACCATTAAGCACCTCTCCTTTGCTTTCTCTCGATAATTTTGCTTCTGAAAGGGGGCCGATAGTGTAGAAAGAGATCTTTGGGGCAAGATCATGTTGGGTTAGGTTGCGTGCTCCCTTTCTTCTTTTAATATAAGAGGGAAATCAAAATGAGTCTTTCTGTAAACATAAGGCAACATGATGCCAGCGACTGTGGGGTTGCAGCTCTCGCTTCCGTGGCAGCTTATTATGGATTGAAACTGCCTTTGGCAAAAATACGTCTTTTCAGTGGAACTTGCCAAGATGGAACTACAATCCGCGGATTGATAGAGGCGGCTGAGAAGTTTGGTTTTAACGCAAAGGGCTATAAAGGAAAGGCAGCATCCTTGTACAAAGTACCTAAACCAGCTATTCTCCATTTAAAAAAACAAAATGGCTTCCTGCACTATGTCGTGCTATATAAAATTTCCAGACATCACCTTCACTTGATGGACCCTTTTGATGGCAGGATAAACAGGGTTACGTTTGAAGAGTTCAACGAGGAGTGGACCGGATATCTTATAATCGTTGAACCCGGCAGTTCCTTCACAAGTGGTGAGGTTGGCATTACGGTCACCTCCAGGCTTTTGGGAATAATACGAAAAGATATCCGAAAATATTTGAGAGCATTGATTTGTTCTCTTCTTTATACTATTGTGGCACTTAGCACCTCTGTGTTCATAAAGTACATTATTGATGATATCCTTCCAAGAGGTGATAAGGATATGTTGTCACAATTGTCTGTCATAATGCTTTTGCTTGTGGCAGCATCATTCCTTTTATCTATTTACAGATCCTGCATACTTCTTAAACTCTCTGTCAATACTGACAACCATCTTATAGGATGTTATCTGGAACATCTTTTCAAGTTGCCTCAAAGTTTTTTTGACCTAAGAAAGACTGGGGAGATATCTTCCAGAATAGATGATGCTTTCAAGATAAGATCCTTGTTATCTGACGTTGTCATAAACATATCTATCAGTATACTGACTCTTGCTGTATCGTTCGTACTACTGTTTACCATATTTTGGAAACTCGCACTTTCGGTTTTTCTTTTTTTCCCTACATATCTTGTTATTTACTGGATATATGACCGTTTCAACAGATCTGTCCATAGAAAAATATTGGAAGAGGCAGCACAGTTTGAGAGCTCCGTAATTGAGAGCGTGAAATCAGTGCGGACTGTAAAGTATTTCGGGATGGAGGAATCTACTGTCTCTTCAATAAAAGATAGACTTTTCAAACTCAGTGGTTCTATTTTCAAGGCAGGGAAATGGAACATAGCAATATCCAATTCTGCAGAGAGCAACTCAAGATTGCTGTCTCTTTTTGTGCTTTGGATTGGTGGTACATTTGTTCTCTCTTCCAGCATTACTGTCGGGGAATTATTCTCTTTCTATACAGTAATATCTCTTTTTTCCGGTCCGCTTACCGTACTTATAGGGCTCAATGGAACAATACGGGAAGGTGTAGTAGCTGCAGAAAGACTTTTTGAGATAATGGATCTGGATATCGAGAATTATAATGATGGCGTCATAAGTCCTCTCGAAAATTGCAAAGTGTTGAAAATAGAGAATCTTTCTTTTCGATATCCAGGCAGGGATTATGTACTGTCGGGATTAAGTATGGAAATCACCTCCGGGGAGATTACTGCTCTTAAAGGTGAAAGCGGATGCGGGAAGAGCACCTTGGCCTCCCTTATACTCAGAATGCACACCCCTGATAGTGGAATCATTTCTCTAGACGGAATAAACATAAACCATATAAATCTACAACATTGGCGGCAGTGGGTCACGATCGTTCCCCAAAATCCGGACCTGTTCAGTGGGACACTTATCGAAAACATTGCGCCCGGCGAGTGTGAGCCTGATTATGAGCAAATAATAAACCTATGCCGTGAGCTTGACCTTTTAGGGTTTATTGAAAGACTCCCTAATGGTTTTGAAACGCAGATTGGAGAGGGTGGTTGCGGACTATCCAGAGGACAACAGCAGAGATTTGCCTTTGCAAGGGCTCTTTACAGAAAGGCCAAAATACTGATTCTGGACGAAGCGACCTCTTCTCTGGACAAAGAATCAGAGGAGTTGATAGAGAGGGCAATTCTCAAAGCAAAAAGCATAGGCTGTATGATACTGATGATTTCCCACAAGGAAAAGAATATACAGATTGCCGACAAGGTTGTCGGACTTTAACGATATACAGAGGGTGCACACTCTGGGCGGACTCCACACGCAATATTGTGGGGATAATTAAAAAATATCAGTTATGAAAGAGTATGTGGACAGAGATTGGGGGCTAGAGACTCTTGACGACGAAGAGCTTCTCATTACAGGCGGGCTCTCTTTAAAGGAGTTGTGGCTTCTTTTGGAGAAGCTGGCAGAGATTGCGGACAAGGCAGAAAAATATTGGCCCAGATTCCGTAAGGGCTTTCAAGTAGGATGGGAGGCGGCATGATGGAAACGACAGATTTAAATTCATACGGATTGTCTCAAATATCATTTAATGATAGTTGCATAGTAAGAGGAGGTTCTCAATGGGACTATGCTTTAGCCGAATATGTTGGAGTTGGAATTGGCTTTGGGATAAAGAAGCTCTGGAGAGCTGTTCGTTTCCTGAGTGAAAACCTATATGCTATGCAGTCGAATCCTAAGGTGTTATATCAATAGGAAAGGCTCAAAATTTCTTGGAAATTGGGAGGTTGTAATAAAAAAAATTTAACTTTGTTCATTATGAAAATATATTACAAGCTCCCAATTATATTACTCCTGTTAATCCCACTGACCCTCCCTGCTCAGAAGAGGTGGAGTCTGAAGGAGTGCATTAAATATGCATGGGATAACAATCTCAGCATCAAACAGCAAGAGATAGATGTAGAACAGAGTGAAAATAATGTTCAGCTATCCAAGCTTCAGTACCTTCCTTCGCTGAGTGCTTCTGTCGGTCACAGCATGAACTGGGGACGTTCCGTAAACATGCAGGATCTCAAGATTATTGAGAACAAGCTAAGTCAAAGTACAAGTTCCTCTTTAAGCTCTTCTGTAAATCTTTTTGAAGGCTTGCGGAAAAACAACGACCTTAAAAGCAAAAAGGTCATGCACGAGATTTCCATTCAGGAGGTGGACAAGATCAAGAATGAAATCTCTGTCGGGATATCCAGATCCTATCTTCAGATTCTGCTTTCCAAAGAGATACTTCAAACAGCACTCCAGAGTCTTGAGAGCGTAAACCAGCAGACTGAAAGGACACGTAAACTTGTTGATGCCGGAAGCGTTGCATATAGCTCTCTTCTGGAACTTGAAGCTCAGCTTGCAACAGAAAGGGTTCAGGTGGTCAATGCGCAAAACCAGGTGAATAATTCCCTTTTAGCCTTGAGGCAAATGCTAGACCTGACTCATGAAAATAATTTTGATATAGAAGTGCCTGATTTGAATTTAGTGGTAAATTCCTTCGCCGGGGAATCCGTAGAGAACTTGTTTGATTATTCAAGAAATCTGCCTCAAGTTAAAAGTGCAGAGCTCAACTACAAGAATTCGAATTTACAGCTTGCAATTGCCAAAGGTTCCAGCTATCCTTCACTATCATTCTCAGCCGGCTATGGGACGTACTACAGCGACAGCAGGGAAGAGAAATTTATGGATCAGTTCAACGAGAACAGAAATCCGTCCATTAGTTTCGGGTTGAGAATACCTATTTTCGACAATGGCCAGATTAACAATACCATTAAAAATGCCCGTCTCAATGTCAGGAAAGCGGAGATTGCTGTAAAGAACACAGAGCAGGCTCTCTACAAAGAGATACAGCAGGCCAACAGCGATGCCCTGGGATATTTCGAGAAATACAAGGCAAGTATGCAGAATGTAAAAGCTATGGAAGAATCCTTCAGATATGTCCAGCAAAAGTTTGACGTAGGTGTGTTGAATGCTACCGACTACACTGTGGCAAAAGCCAATCTGTTCAAAGCCCAGTCTGATTGTTTCCAGGCAAAATACCAATATGTGTTCCAACTCAAGATTCTTGATTTTTACAAAGGGATTCCTATAACTCTATAGATTGGCACTCTTTAACAAATTTTCAAAATGAATATAAAGAAAAATATCAAGTGGATTTTGCTTATTGCCGTTATTTTGATCGTATCTCTTATCATTTACGGCAGCACCCACAAAAAGAATGTTGTTACTGTTACAACCGAGACTGTCTCCAGAAAAGATATAACTGAGGTTATTCCGGCTAATGGAAAGATAAAGCCTGTCGTTGAAGTCAAGATAAGTCCTGATGTATCAGGAGAGATAGTTGAACTCAACTTTAAAGAGGGTGATCCTATCAAAAAGGGTGATCTTATAATAAAAATCAAGCAGGATGTCTACATTTCCATGAGAGACAGAGCCGAGGCCTCGCTAAATTCCGTAAAGGCTCAGCTTACCCAGCAGAAGGCGCAGTACAATCAGATCGAACTTAACTTCAAACGTAACAAGATCTTATTCGATCAGAAGGCTATTTCCGAATCAGAATATGAAAAAGTCCTTTCTGAATATGAAGTTGCCAAGGAGCAGATAAAGGCTGCTGAATTCAATGTAAAAAGTGCCAGTGCCGCATTAAAGGAGGCTCAGGAAAATCTGATCAAGACAACTATTTATTCTCCTATGGACGGCATCATATCAAAGATGAGCGTAGAAAGAGGAGAAAGAGTCGTTGGTACCAGCCAGATGGCCGGCACAGAGATGCTTCGGATTGCAAATTTCAAGGATATGGAGGTTCTGGTAGATGTAAACGAAAATGACATTATCAGGATTAAGCCAAATGATACTACAAAAATTGAAGTTGATGCCTACCCTGACAGAAAGTTCACAGGTGTAGTCACTCAGATAGCAAACTCTGCTAAAAATATAGGTTCAACCATTGAACAAGTAACCAATTTTGAGGTTAAGGTGTATATCCTTCCTGAGTCTTATTCTGACCTAATAAAAGACGGAAAAAATCCTTTCAGACCAGGTATGTCTGCTTCAGTTTCTATACAGACAAACAAGAAAGAGGGCATTCTGACAATCCCGATACAGGCTATAACTACAAGATCTGACTTATTATCAGATTCTCTAAAGAAAACATTAGGTCCAAACGAATCTGTAGAGCAGGTGTTCGTTGTGAAGGGTGATACTGTTGATGTCAGACGGATTACAACCGGCATACAGGATTTAAGCAACATTGAAATTCTGACCGGGATAAAAGAGGGAGAAAAAGTTGTCACGGGTCCTTACGCCGCAATTACCAAAGCCCTTAAAAAGGGCGCCAGCGTGAAGATTCAAACTGAAAAAGACCGTGATAAGGCTAAAAATGAAATAAAGACTAATGAGTAATATAAAGGATCCACTTTTCTTGTTGCTTGAGACAAGTACAGAGGTTTGCTCTGTCGCATTGAGCAGAGGAGAGAAGATTGTTTCATACCGGATTGTGAAAGAACCTAAATCGCATGCAAGGATTATTGCATTATTGGTTGAGGAGCTTTTTAAAGAGGCTGGCTTAAACATAAGCGACTGTAGTGCTGTTGTTGTAAGCGAAGGCCCGGGTTCATATACAGGTTTAAGAGTAGGCGCTTCTATTGCCAAAGGCATCTGCTATGGTGCAGGCAAACCATTGATTGCCGTAAGTTCTCTGGAATTGCTTGCCAGGCTAGCCTCTTCAGAAGAAAAAGAGATACCGTCTGAAGCTATTATTATTCCTATGATTGATGCACGGAGAATGGAAGTCTATACTGCAAGATACGATGCCTGTTGCAATCTTATTTCTAAAACTGAGGCTGTAATTCTTAATGAAAACAGCTTTTCAGAAGATTTGGCTAAAGGGATTGTGTTTTTTACAGGAGACGGAGCAGGAAAGTTCATGGATATAATGAAACACCCAAATGCAAGATTCAAGCTAATAGAAGCTGATGCCAGAGGTATGGTAAAGCCGGCTCTTGAAAAATTTCATTCCGGAAAATTTGTGGATGTTGCCTATTTTGAGCCTTTCTACTTAAAAGATTTCGTAGCCGGAGTAACAAAAAAGAGACTGCTTTAACAGTCTCTTTTTTTCGTCTTTATGATATTTGAAGCCTATCTTGCCAGACCGGAAATCACATTCTCCAGACGCGAATCAAAAATATTTTTGTTTACAATATTGCCAGTTCTGTCTATCACATAGAGCGTAGGGATCTGCGTTACATTATATGTCTTGACAGCTTTAGAGCCTGCACCTAATCCATCACATACATTTATCCAAGGAAGCTTCTGTTCATCAACGATTCTTGCCCAGGCAGTCTTGTCCATATCTACCGAAACCTGAAATATCTCCAGTCCTTTTGAATTGTATTTTTGATAGATCCCCAGAAGATCTTGATTAAACATCTTTTGTTTTACATCCTTCACAGTCCAGAATAACAAGATAACTACTTTTCCCTTAAGGTCTGAAAGGGACCTAACCCTGGCTTTTTGGTCAGGTAAGGAAATATCCGGAAATCCTGTTTCAGAAGCACCCATAATCTTCGAATTAAATGCATCTGATTTCTCACGATAGGAGATTTCATCCTTTAATCTGGATACATATATAGAACCCGGGTATTTAACATTAAGAGAGTCATATGCGCGTCTGAAAAGCATAACATCCATTACATCTGCAAAAATTGGGAAGTTATTGGGAAATTTCTGGTACAACAGAGTAACGTTTGTAATGGAAAAAGGGTGTTGGTATAATTGTTTTATCGAGTACTGCTTTTGTTTGACATAAAGCGATCCCAGTTCATAATTGACAGCCCTTTGTTTTGCTGTGTCACCTGAAGTGACTGCATTATTCATGACATTTGCCAAGGAATCAAACCTGACACCAACTCTTCTTATCTTATTATCGATATCCGCAAGCAATTCTGATTCTTCAGAACCTTTGACTACAGTATTTGATCCAAGAGTATCTGAGCTGAACTTTATACGGTCACCTGGAAGAAGGACAAAAGAGGCTATTTTGGTTTGTTTATAGTAAAGATAATAGAAATCAGGCAGTTTATTGGTCAACTTGAAAGAATAATCAATCTTGCCATCTTCAATTTTTATGGTGTCTACTATTTTTTGGCTATTCAGTTCCAGAACTCTCAATACAAGTTCTCCATTGGTAGCTCCTTCAATTATTCCTTGAATCCTTACCTTATTGGAAGTACATGACATAACCGTTACCGCAGCCAAAGCAGACAGAATAAATTTCTTCATCTATTTATTGTTTTATGTTATCCGAAATCATTTTTGCTATATAAGTCATCTCCTGGTCATCCAGCTTAAGCTTGTTCTTTAAAAAGTCCAGATCGCCCTCACTGTTTATTGGGACCAAATGAACATGGGCATGAGGAACTTCCAACCCAAGAACAGCAACAGCTACTCTCTTGCAAGGGATAGCATCTTTAATCGCTTTTGCCACTATCTGGGTAAAAGCAAAAAGAGATGAGACATCTTCACTCTTCATGTCAAAAATATAATCACACTCCTCTTTTGGAATAACCAAAGTGTGACCTTTAGCCATAGGGTTGATATCCAGAAAGGCATAAAACTTTTCACTTTCTGCTACCTTGTATGAAGGTATCTCCCCTCTGGCTATTTTAGAGAAAATTGTTGCCATATTACTTTGAGATTTCCAGAATTTCAAATTTCACAACTCCGGAAGGGACTCTTACTTCAACTACATCTCCTTTTTTTCTACCTATCAGTGCTTTTCCTATTGGAGTTGCAGCTGCCAGCTTGCCCTCCCTGAGGTTGGCTTCTGATTCTCCCACAAGAGTATATTCTACAGTTGAATTATTGCTTAAGTTTTTCAACTTAACCTTATTCATAATCTGGATATGAGTTGTATTGATCCTGGACTCATCTATGATCCTGGCATTTGCAATCATATCCTCTAATTTGGCAATTCTCATTTCCAACAATCCTTGTGCCTCTTTTGCAGCATCGTATTCTGCATTTTCGGATAAATCTCCTTTATCCCTGGCCTCTGCAATTTGTCTGGAAATGCCCGGGCGTTCTACTGATACTAATTGTTGATGCTCCGCCTTGAGTTTTTCTAAACCCTCAAGGGTTAAGTAATGGATTTTTGACATAATATGAAAAATTAAAAAGAATCCTGCGTTTTACAGGACTCTTTGTCACAAAGATAATAAATATTCCTAAACCGACAAATTTATCTGTCCGCTCTATCTTAATTTAATTCCGTTTGATGGAAGGTATGAAAGCGAGTTGTTCCTGTCTATCTGAAGTTGTGCTTTAAGATCATCTCGTGAATCAAAACGTTGCTCATCACGCATTTTGCAGACAAATTCTATTTTTATGGACAAGCCATAGATATCCTCATCAAAATCAAGCAAATGAGTTTCTATTGACCTTTCATTCCCTTGAGCAATGGTTGGTCTTGTACCAATGTTGGTGATTCCTTTGTAGACTTTATTGTGATAATCCACCCATACTGCATATACTCCGTCTGCCGGTACAAGTTTGAGAGGCTCATAAAGTCTGATGTTTGCCGTTGGAAACCCTAAGGTCCGCCCTATTCTCATGCCTTCAACAACAACGCCTTCCAGACCATATCTATATCCCAGGAGCGAATTTGCCTGCTCAATATTACCTTTAAGCAAACACTCCCTTATTTTCGTAGAACTTATGATTACTCCACTCTCCCCGCCAAGAACCTCATCAACTCTAACAGTATTGATGCCTGCTTCATGAGCAATTTTAAGCATCTCTTCCTGAGTCTGGCTCAAGTCACAACCAACTCTATGGTCATATCCTACAACCAGAGTTGTCACTCCGTATTTTCCCACAAGATACTTGGTAAAGAACTCTTTGGTGGTCTGGCTTGCAAATTCTTTATCGAATGGCAGAACAACAACTTTATCTATCCCATAACTATGCAGAAGAGCTCTCTTCTCCTCGAGCGAGGTAAGCAACCTGAATTTTGCAGCATCCTGCTGAAGGACTGCACGAGGATGAGGCCAGAAAGTAAAAATCACTGATTTGCACCCCTGCTCCTTTGCTATTGAACAAACATTATTAATTACAGACAGGTGACCTTTATGTACCCCATCAAAAAAACCTGTACTTCCTACAACCATTTTACTAAATCAAAATCTTGTCTATGTGGCAATTTAGGATTTTTTGCATATACTCTGCTTGCGAAACTATATACCCCGGCACTCTCCGGAAGCATCGAGCATTGGTATTTTGCCACTCCGTTTGAGTAGGAAACAAATTCGTACTCATACTTATTCTGAATCACCATTTTATTATTACTATCCTGCTCTGCAAAAATCATCTCCACACCTATATCTTCCGGCCTGAGATCTCCAATCTGCAGTTCAACCTGCGCAATATAGTCATTTCCTCTTGAAATTTCCGATTTTGAATCATCGGGTCTTATATAATTTTTAACCTCTATAAGTGGCCATTCCCTGCGTACCCTCCTTTTCCAGAATGCCAGTTCTCTGGCCAAGGCAAAGTCATTCTCAACTATAGATCTGTTTCTGGCAGCCAAAGGCTCGTAATACTTCTCAACATAATCGTTTATCATTCTGTTGGTAGTAAAGTTTCCTGCAACTTTTGCAATCGTATTCTTGATCACGCCTATCCACTCTTCCGGTAGCCCACTCTTGCCATTTACTTTGTAAAATAGAGGTGCAACTTCATTTTCAAGCATATTGTAGATAGTGGCAGCATCCAATTCATCCTGGAAATTCTGATCTTCATAAGTTTTTTCAAGAGGAAGAGCCCAACCGGCACCCTCCTTGTAACCCTCAACCCACCAACCATCTAGAACAGAGAAGTGCATGACTCCATTCATAACAGCTTTTTCTCCGCTGGTTCCGGAAGCCTCAAGGGGTCTTGTTGGTGTATTCATCCACACATCAACTCCTTGAACCATCATTTTGGCAACAGACATGTCATAGTCAGGAATGAACAGGACCTTGCCTATAAATTTTGGCATCAGAGATATCTCAATAATTCTTTTTATAAGATCCTGGCCCTCTTTATCTGCAGGATGGGCTTTGCCTGCAAAAAGAAACTGAACCGGTTGTTTTGGGTTGTTTACAATTCTGTCCAATGTATCAAGATTCTTAAAAAGAAGGTGAGCTCTCTTGTAGGTAGCAAACCTCCTTGCAAATCCAATTGTAAGTACATCATCCCTGAGAGCCTCCTTAATGGCGACAATATTATGAGGAGCATATTGCGATGTAGTAGCCCTCTCACTAAGAGAGTGCTTTACAAATTTAATAAGTCTGGATCTGAGTTTGTTTCTCAATTCCCAGATTTTCTCGGCTTCTACCTTATAAATCCCTTCGAAACAAGAGATTTCGTAATTATGTGTATCAAAGTCTGAGCCAAACACTTCCGATTGTATCTCTTTCCATTCAGGAGCAGCCCAAGTAGGATAGTGCACTCCGTTTGTAACATAGCTTACGTGCAACTCTTCCGGAAGATAGCCGGGCCACAGTGGTGAAAGTATCTCCTGGCTCACTTTGCCATGAAGCCAACTCACTCCATTTATCTCTTGCGATATATTGGCTGCAAGATTGCTCATTGAAAATTTCTCGTTTGGATTTAACGGGTCGATCTTACCAAGAGCCATCATAGCCTCCCATGTGATTTTTATCCTGCCGGGATAATGTGCAATATAGCTTCTCAAAAGATCCTCTGTAAATGCATCATGTCCTGCAGGTACGGGGGTATGAGTGGTGAAAAGGGAAGATGATCTGACAACTTCCATCGCTTCAATAAACGAAAGATTCTCGTTCTGAACATACTCCCTCAATCTCTCCAGGCCAGTAAATGCTGCATGTCCCTCATTGCAATGATAAACATCAGCCTCTTTACCCAGCAATCTCAAAGCCCTTATGCCACCTGTTCCCAGAAGAAGTTCCTGCTTGAGGCGATTTTCCCAGTCTCCACCATAGAGATGATGAGTCACCGACCTGTCTTCCGGCAAGTTGTCTTCAAAGTCAGTATCCATAAGTATAAGCTCAGTCCTCCCGACATCTACCCTCCACAGCCTGGCATAAAGGATCCTTCCAGGAAAAGCGATGCTGATCGTCATCCAGTTGCCTTTATCGTCTCGTATCGGGGTCACGGGGATTTTCATGAAATCCTGAGCCTCATAATGAGCAACCTGATCTCCCTGGGATGATAGTTGCTGGGTAAAGTACCCGTAACGATAAAGAAGACCGATGCCTGTCATTGGTATCATCTTGTCACTTGACTCCTTGAGATAATCACCAGCAAGTATTCCAAGACCTCCGGAATAAATTTTAAGAGACCTGTCTAAACCATACTCCATGCTGAAGTAAGCTATTTTTGGTCCTTTCATCACATGTTTCCCTGCCATGTATTCATTAAAATGGCTATAAACCTTATCCATCCTTTTGAGAAACTTGTCATCCCTCTCCAACTCCTGGTAACGAGTGACAGATATCCTGTCCAACATCAGTATAGGATTTCCAAGGCTAGCTTTCCAGAGCTCTTCATCAATTAGCTTGAACAGATCAATAGCCTCTTGATTCCAGCTCCACCAAAGATTACGTGAAATTACCTCCAAAGCCTTGAGCCTGTCCGGAAGTTGTTTGCCGACTAATATCCTTGTCCAGCCAGGGCGGCCGGCCACTTCAGTTTTAAAGCTTATGTGCTCCTTATCTTCCACCACAACAGGGAACGTACCTAAGACGTTTACCAACTTCTCAATCGCAAGAGAATATGCTTTCTTGTAATATATAATCTGATTTTCCCATAAGGCTATGGAAGAGATCTCTTTTGCATTTTGTCTGTACTTGGTCATCATTGCCGGAGTCAGCCTGGTAATCTCCAACATTTTTGCCTCCACCCCATCTACTACTAGGTCGTATCCGGCATCTTTTCTCTCAATAATATCTATTCCCGGATGTGTCTTTGAGTAATGGTCGTTTACCCAAAGTCCGAACCCTGCAAGGGTTGTTGTGATTGTTGGAACACGAAACGCAAGACTTTCCAAAGGAGTGTAACCCCAAGGTTCATAGTAAGACGGAAAAACCGTAAGATCCAATCCTACGAGAAGCTGATAGTATGTAAAGTTGAAAATACCGTCGTTGCCGTTTAAATAGGTAGGTACAAACAACACCTTAACCTTGTCGCTTTTCTTATTGAACAGATGCAACTCTTTTATTCTCTTCATCACCGGATCCCACTCCGGTTCATTCAGCATATGGGTGCAATTTGTAGTGTAATCCGAACCGGTACTTCTCTTGGAGAGCAACTCCTTGTTAGGGCCGTTATTTCCGGCAGGCACGAAAAGATAAGCCACAATCTCTCTGGAAAGATCAGGATTACAGTTAAGGCTTCCCAGTGAATCGAGAAACACATCTATACCCTTATTCTTATATTCATATCTACCACTGATACCAACTATTACGGCATTATCCGATATTTTGGCCCCGGTCATTAGAGAAGCAACTTCCAATAATTTCACTCTTGCATTTGCATAACATTTGGAATAATCCTCCTCTTTTGGTGTAAAGCTGTTTTCAAAACCATTTGGAGTGACAATATCAACTTTTCTACCCAGAAAACATTCGCACTCACGTGCCGTAATATCACTCACTGTCGTAAATACATCTGCTTGATGAGCAGCAATTTTTTCAAGTGAATGTTTAGACATTACATTCAATTCTCTGGCCATCTCCTCGGCATTGTATAGCTTCAATGAATCATACAGAGGAAGATTGTTGCCCGAAATTGACCTGCCGACAACTGTAGCATGTGTTGTAAACACTGTCGCAACTGGGAGATTTGTAGATTTAAGGTACAGAATCCCCGCACCTGTCATCCATTCATGAAACTGTGCAACAGCCTTGTGATGAGGAGAGAGGTTGAAACGCACAAAACTCTCGATAACCCTTCCTGTGGCATATCCGAAGAGTGCAGATTCCACATAGTCCCATTGTCCGCTTAAGGAGTCCAGCTTAAATTTCTTCCATAATTCAGTAAAGATCTCGTCCTTTCTTGTTATATAGGAGCTGTAGTCAACCAGTATAACGATTGGAGTCCCGGAGACATTCCACCTTCCCACGTGAATTCTAAGCCCCTCTTCCGCAGCTTGTATCCTCCAAGACCTTAATAGGTTCATATCCTCTATGAATTCAGGATTTTTTTCAGTTTCTCTCAAGACATCGGGACCAATTAATATGTGATTGTTCTTGAATTCTTTTGCTAGGTTCAACGCCTTTGTTGCTATGACAGTATGGATTCCGCCTACCTTATTACACACCTCCCAGCTTACCTCAAAAAGGTAATCAGGGGAGAGAATCTTTTTCTCTGACATATTGTAATTTATTTAATAATTATAGCTCTTTTCCGTTTTTTCGCTGTGGATTTTTCCACTCGTATAAGGAAATCGCTCACCACGTTCATGTAATTAATGAATGCCTCATAAGGAGTTTCGTACGGGTTAAAGTAATTGTGGACAGCTCCATCTGAGAAAAACTTTGTACACATGTAGTAGAAGTGGTCACTCTCCTGCAGTTTCCTAAAGTCTGACAAAAGCAAAGGGTCCTTGGATGCGGCAACTCTCTGCTCTGCGGAATATATCGTATTAAATGCTTCGTTCTGTAGTTCGTTTCCCAACCATGCAGATGTATCACGCTCCTCATCTGCCCATGAAATTGCAAAAGGCACATGAAGAGGTGCAACAGGCTGATGCTTTGCACAAACTTCCGATGGAGTGCAGAATTCAAAATCTGTCTGTGAAAATACTGTTCCGGGAAGATGCTTTAAAAACTGAAAAATGCCCGATGATGACTGCTGATGTTCACCAAAAGTTTCATAATCCATAAAGAGGTTCAACACCTCATCCTTTTCAAGCGAATCTGATATCCATGAAACATACTTGTCAGATGTCAGTGGCCAATTGGCCCAGGACCTGTCAGAAAAACGGAAGGCAATATCATCACTCAAAATAAAATTTTTGAGCAACAGTTTAAGTTTTGGATTTATTGCATTTGTATACACATAGTTAGGGCTTTTCCATCCCAAAATATGCTTAGCCCCTTCAGTTATCATACCAGTGAAGCCCAAACCGGCCACCACCTCCCCTATTTTATCGGAATAGATCAATTCTGTATTTCTGAAAACCTTTGGTTTCTGTCCAAATAGCTCCTCAATTATCTTTGAATGCAACCTTACCTGCTCCTTGAACTCTTTTGGAGATATTAATGAAGCAAGGCTATGGGAGTAAGTCTCTGCCAGAAATTCCACACACCCGGTTTTTGCCAGCTCTTTAAAGCTTTCTATAACTTCAGGTGTATATTTTGCAAAATGCTCCAACACTACACCGGAAATGGAAAATGCCACCTTGAAGGCCCCCTTATGCTCCCTTATAAGCTCTAGCATTATCTGGTTTGCGGGCAAATAACATCTATCAGCAACTCTTCTCAATATTGTCCTGTTGGCAAAATCATCATAGTAATGAGAATCATTGCCAATGTCGAAAAACCGATAAGTCCTGAGTCTGTCCGGTTGATGCACTTGAAAATAGAAACATATACTCTTTTTCATCACTAAATAATTTTTGCATAAATCCCTTTAATTTGAGCTGCAGCATTTTCCCATTTAAGAGAATTTACCTCGTCAAGCCCTTTTCTCACGGCCATCTGTGAAATGGCTGGATAAGAAAGCAAGGCATAAATCGCATCTGCCATAGCATCTATATCCCAGAAGTCCACCTTTATCGCATGATTAAGAACCTCTGCAACACCTGATTGTCTTGAGATGATTGTAGGAACATTAGCTCTCATAGCTTCGAGTGGAGATATCCCAAAAGGCTCTGACACCGAAGGCATTACATAAACATCAGAATATGCAAACATTCTCTGGACATCTGATCCTCTCAGGAAACCGGTGAAGTGAAAATGTGTGGATATTCCTAATTTGGCAACCCTCCTTATTGATCGGTTAAGCAAGTCTCCACTGCCAGCCATTACAAACCTGACGTTGGGATATTTCTTGAGCACCTTATTTGCTGCCTCTATAAAATATTCCGGACCTTTCTGAAAGGTTATCCTACCGAGGAATGTCACAATCTTTTCATCCACTCCTCTGGAGACATCAATGTCGCAAGAGTTATGAAAATCGACGGCATTATGTACTGTAACCACCTTATCTGGATGTATTCCATATTTGTATATTACGGTGTTTCTTGTAAGGTTGCTGACCGCAATTACCATATCCGCTTCCTGCATGCCAAATTTTTCAAGTTCATATACCTCTGTATTTATATCGTTGCCACTTCTATCGAATTCAGTGGCATGAATATGGACAACCAAGGGCTTACCGGTTAGTTTTTTAGCAGCAACTCCAGCAAGATAAGTAAGCCAGTCATGAGCATGTATGACATCAAATCTGTTTTTCAGGGCCACCTCTCCTGCGACCATGGCATATCTGGCAACCTCCTCCATAAGATTTGTGCCATATTTCCCTGAGAATTTGTATTTTTCACCCAGATGATGTCTGTAGTCCTCTATCTGTCCCTCTTTCTGCTCTTTAACAAGAGTTTCAAACTGGACAGGATCAAGATATGGAACCATATTAGATCCAATTCTCAGGAACTGGACCTTTTCCAAAAAATCGCTGACATTTTTAACAGTTTCGCTAACAGCTACATCACTGGCATTTATTATACTGACAGCACTTTGATCCTCGTCTCCAGTTGCAGAAGGCATAACAAACAAGACTTCAACACCTTGGCTTGCCAATCCTTTGGTCATTCCATAGCATGCAGTTCCCAACCCTCCTGAAATGTGTGGTGGAAACTCCCAGCCAAACATTAATACCTTCATTGTTCATTTTTATTATTAAACTTTTCCACTAATCGCATGGCTCTCAAAATAGCCGATACAGAGTTTGAGTAAGAGGTGCACCCATGAGGCTGATAAGGAGGATCTCCATCATAAACCTCAGATATTGATCCAATACAATGAACCGAAAGATCTTCCTCAAATGCACCGATCAGCTCTTTCGCCGTACTTACAAAGGCACTACCATATAATTTGAGAGATGACTCAATATAAAAGGCAAGAAGCCAAACCCTTGTTGTTCCCTGATGATATGCCATGTCTCTTGAGAACTGGTCTCCGTCATACTCACCCTTGTAGTTTGCATTTTTAGGGGACAAAGTCCTGATACCCCTGGTTGTGAGCAGTTCCTGCCTTACGCACTGGAGAACCTTTGATTTTATTTCATCATTTATGGGTGAATAGTCAAAGGCACATGCAAGAAGCTGGTTAGGCCGGACGTATTTATTCTGACCTTCAGGTCCTACATAATCTGCAAGATGCTCTCTTGATTCAATCCAGAAAGCCTTGAGAAAACTCTTCTCGATCTTCTCCTTTATTGGTGTCCACTCTTCTACAAATGCTCGCTCCCTGGTTTTGGACGACATATTCAAAGCAAAGCATATTGCATTATACCACAAAGCATTAAGCTCAACCTGATAACCGGCACGTTCCGTTACAGGCTTTCCTGAGAGATAGGCATCCATCCAGCTTGTTGCAACACCCCTCTCCTCAGCCCATAACAATCCGTTCTCGTGCAGATTGACATTTACACGGGTCCCGTCTTTGTATGAATTCAATATCCTAACTAACAAATTTTTATACTCTTTCCACACTTTTATCTTGTTTCCGATTGCTTTTACGTACTCTTGCAGAGTCCAAAAAAGCCACAAAGGCGCATCTATCTTTTTGGTAGTTTTCACAAGATACTCCCCATGCCTTCTTGTTACCGTCTCCAGCACTCGGGTGAAGGTCTTCAAGTCACCGTTTGCATACCATGTGAGTCCGGGCAAAGCCACTAAAGTATCTCTCATGTTCATTTCCAGCCAAGGGTATCCTGCAAAGATATTTGTGTCCTTGCCGTTGGATATTATAAACTGCTTTGCAGCAATTTGAAGACAGCTTTCAAAACTATCCCTGCTACTTTTCTGATTTACATTTTTTTCAAACTTATAAGAGAGTCTGGATGTCTTTTCCTCTTTTGTAGAGGCAGAGAAAATAACAGATTGACCCTTGCGGATTGGGAATTCAAAATACCCCGGGACAAACAGATCTTCCGTAGATTCGTATGCCCGCCTTCGCTCCTCTTTGTATTCAATATTGTAATACCAGTCAGGGCATGAAATGAATTCACTTTTCACGTTAAGCTGTAGGTTCAGGTTAGGGAAACCATCATACATTCTGAAACTTTTTCCATTCTCAATGTCATGGAATTTCTTATCTGCATTTATATTTGCCTTTGAAAGTTCATGAATATTTCTGAATGCCAGAAATGGTTTCAATCTCAGAATCGTAGGAGAGTGAGCCTCCAGAAGAGTATATTTAATAAAAACCTGGTCCTCATTATTACATAAAGCCAGAACTTTTTTTAGCAACACTCCTCCAACCTGATACGTTATTTCAACAACCTTGTCAATTTCAAAATTGCATATATACTTATGACCTCTAGGCTCATATATAAGGCCATACCGGTGAATTCCCAGATTGAACTCCTTCTGGTGTTGTACAATAGTCTCATCCAGAGATGATAGCAGTACAAACCTCTCGCCTCCGAAATTTTCCAGGGGAACCGCCAATAGTCCATGATATTTTCTGGTATTGCAGCCTACTATGGTGGTATTAAGATACCCACCTGCGTGATTTGTAGACAGGACTTCTCTCTTGAGTGAATATTCCAGGTTTACAAGTTCATTTTTATTAAATTGTAAGTAAGCCATCTTCCAAAATTTTAATAGTGCAAGTTAGCAAAAAAAGGTATACCATATCTATTATCATCTTCCTTTTCTCAAGACGATTGCAGTCCTGCTTGGAAGATATATTGAAAGCAGGTTTTTCCCGTCAGACAGGGATGTAAAATGCTCTGTATCTTCCATCAACCTATCAAATCCTCCAAATTTGACAGAATCAGAATTAAGAACCATTTTATACTTCCCGACAACTGCCGGAAATTTATAATCTGAAAATGAATCACTTGAATTGAAATTAAAGGCAAAAACATAATCACCTCTCATGAATATAAGAATTTGCCTTTCATCATCCTGATAAAGGGAAACAGGGCTGAAGCTAAAAATTTTACCCTTCTTAACTAGCTGAATCATAGCAATATCAAAATCAAGCAAAAATTTATACTTTAAATTTGAATTATCCGCCAAAGACCACTGCCTTCTTGCATAAAAAAAAGACCATCTGTTTCCCTCTCTTGGAAAATCAATCCATTCAGGGTGTCCGAACTCATTTCCCATAAAGTTGAGATAACCATTTCCTGCAGTGGATATTGTGATAAGTCTTATCATTTTATGCAGAGCAATGCCCCTTTCAATAACCAAATTATCAACATTTTTACTCATCGAGTAGTAAATCTCTTTATCCACAAGCCTGAATATTATGGTCTTATCGCCCACCAATGCCTGATCATGGCACTCAGCATAACTTATCGTCTTTTCGTCTGATCTCTTGTTTGTAAGTTCCCAGAATATCTCCCCCATGTTCCAATCTTCGTCCCGAAGCTCCTTAATCCATTTAATCCAATGATCTGCAACACCCATGCTCATTCTGAAGTCAAAACCTACACCCCCTCTCTCCTGTGGTGCTGCCAAACCAGGCATACCACTCACATCCTCAGCAACAGTAATGGCGGCTGGATTTATCTCCTTTATAAGTCTATTTGCAAGCGAAAGATATGTAAGGGCTTCTTCATCCTGATTACCATCAAAATAACAGGAGTAACCCGTAAAATCCCGTCCAAGCCCATGATCATGGTAGATCATGCTGGTTATTCCATCAAAACGAAACCCGTCGAACCTATACTCTTCCAACCAGTATTTACAATTCGATAGTAAAAAGTGGATCACTTCGCTCTTGCCATAGTTAAAGCACTTGGAGGTCCATGCAGGATGGTCGCCTCTTGCTCCTTCGTGAAAGTACTGGTAACTTGTACCATCAAATAAAGATAGTCCCTCCAGGGAATTTTTCACAGAATGAGAGTGTACAATATCCATTATCACTGCAATTTTTTTTGAGTGCGCCTCATCTATGAGCATCTTCAGCTCTTCAGGGGTTCCAAAACGGGAACTCGCCGCAAAAAAATTTGACACCTGATAACCAAAGGAACCATAATAGGGATGCTCCTGAATGGCCATGAGTTGAATGGTATTGTAACCAAGTCTGGCAATCCTGGGAAGGACATTAGTCCTGAAGGAGTCATACGTTGATATAGCGGCCTCTTCCCCGCTCATTCCTATATGGGCTTCGTATATAAGAGGGTCTGCAATTCCAGTAATATTACCAAATTTCCACTCATATTTTTCCGTATCCCATATCTGAGCCGAGAATAATTTTGTATGGGGGTCCTGTATACACCTTGTTGCATAGGCAGGCATCCTCTCATCCTCACCTCCATTCCAACACATCAGCCATTTGAAGAGATCTCCGTGCCTTAATTTATCAATAGGAATCTCCAACTCCCAATTACCTGAATCCAATCGCTTAAAGGAGAATCTTTCATCCCTCTTCCAGCCGTTGACATCACCGATAAGATAGAGTCCTGTTGCATTAGGTGCCCATTCACGGAATATCCATGAATCAGGGGTCTTGTGCACTCCATAATACAAATGTGAATTTATAGCAGAATTCAGAGTCTTCCCATAGCCAGCAATTTCCTGACCCTTTATAACTGCTTTCTGATATCTTCTTATAATATCATCTCTATAAGGTTCAAGATAGGGGTCCGACTCCCATAACATCTGCTTTTCCATATTACTGGCCTGTTAGTTTCTCTATATCCTCTTCATAGGAGCGGAGTTGTAACTGACAATATTTCACCAGATCAAGTGCTTTACGGACATCCTGAGATATTGTCTCAAGATTGGAATCAGGGTTCTCAATTTTTGCAACTAATTCCTGTAACTCCTGAAGAGCTTCCTGATAAGATTTATCCTTTTTAATCTCTTTTTTCATTTTCTTTTGTATTGACTGTACAATTAAGAGCGCCTCCCACCATAACTATCTTTATGTGATCCCCCTCTTCCACCTGCCCGGTGTTTAATATTTTTTTTCCATCCCTTATCACCACAGCGTATCCTTTTGTGACAAGAGCCAGAGGATCTGCAGATATCACCCTCTGTTCAAGAATCTTAAGATTGTAAATATTGGCTTTCAATTGCGCACCATATGCATTAAGCACTCTATTAGCAATTGATTTTAAATCATTTGACACTTTCATCACTCTTGTATGTAAAGATAGCGAAAGTCTCCTTGATAAAAAAACAATCTGCTGGTCTTCCCTAATGAAAATATCTACTATATAATCTGCAAGAGCAGTAGGTGTCTTCACTGATGTATTAGCAACCATATCAGAAACATGATAGTCGTGATCATGCCCTATACCTGTGATTACCGGAATCGGAAACTGGGCAATATTCGTTGCTAGATCATAATCATCGAAACAAGTAAGATCCTGGGCTGATCCTCCACCCCTGAGTATAAGCAAAAGATCAAACTCATCAATTCTTCCTGCCACTTTATCCATTGCTTCTATTATTCCCTGAGGAGCTGTCTGACCTTGCATAGGAGCAGAGAAAAGTTCAGTCCGGAATTTAAAACCATATTCGTTATCATGAAGTTGATTATAGAAATCCCTGTAACCGGCAGCCTGTTCTGACGATATGATTGCCAACCTTTTAGGAAGTGCCGGAAATTCAAGGGTTGTATTCATTTCGAACATTCCTTCGCTTTTAAGCCTGGCAATTGTTTTCTGACGCTCCAGCTCCTGTTCCCCTATAGTGAAGGAGGGATCTATGTCCATTACTATCAGGCTTAGCCCATAAACAGTTGAATACTGTACCTGAACATTCACAAGAATATGCATTCCTCTCGTGAGGGATTGTCCGGTTGTTGTCTCAAAATAGGGTCTCAGAAGTCGGTACGAGCCTGCCCAAATTATTGCCTGTGCTTTTGCAGTAATTGCACCTCCTTCAGAGGGTTTATCCACAAGATCCATATAGCAGTGCCCGGCTGAGTGGTTTTTTATTTCACTTATTTCTGCTCTTATCCAATATCTTCCACTATGATTTCTCTCTACAGAATTCTTTATCTGCTCTTGTAACTGACAAAGGGTTATCTGCTCCACAATTCCCATTTTCCTATTTTTATAAAACTATCAATACAAATATACGCATAATATTGTACCTTTGCGCCGCAGAATTTTTTTATGAAAATCAATCAAGCTATATTCTCCGGAAGCAGTCGTTTTGTAGAAGACAGGCCAAAAGTACGACTACCGGAATTTGCTTTCATAGGCAGATCCAATGTAGGGAAATCATCTCTTATAAATGCTTTATGCCGGCAAGGGCAGCTAGCCCACACCTCTTCCAAGCCTGGCAAGACACAGCTGATAAACCATTTCATGGTTAACGAATCGTGGTATCTTGTAGATCTGCCTGGTTATGGATATGCAAAGCTCCCAAAGCAGTTAAGGGAAGATCTCGGAGATATTATACGTGGCTATATAAATGGCTCTGCAGAGCTTATGAATCTGTTTGTCCTGCTGGATTCCAGACATGACATTCAGAAAATTGACCTTAATTTTCTTATGGAACTCGGAGAAGCCGGAGTCCCTTTTTCTATTATTTTCACAAAATGTGACAAGCGCGGAGCATTTGCCTTGGAAAGCCAGGTAAGAAAAAACTGTAATACTTTGCTTGAGTATTGGGAAGAGCTTCCTCCTGTTTTCCTTAGCTCTACCGAAACAGGTCAGGGTCGGGAAGAAATTTTAAACTATATTGAAACCCTTTTAAAATAAAACATATCATAATCATGGACCATCAACATAAGATTCAAATTTTCTCTTGTCGTAATTCCAGGTACTTAGCCGAAAAGATAGCGGCATCTCTCAATCTTGAACTTGGAAAATCCACAGTTACAGTATTCAGCGACGGAGAGTTCCAACCTGCTTTTGAAGAAAGTGTCAGAGGTGCTACTGTATTTATCGTTCAATCTACTTTCCCACCTGTAGAAAATATGTTTGAACTGCTATTAATGATTGATGCTGCCCGCAGAGCATCAGCATATAAGGTGAACGCTATCATCCCATACTTTGGATGGGCTCGTCAGGATAGAAAAGACAGGCCAAGGGTTCCGATTGGAGCAAAATTGGTTGCCAATCTTCTTGCCGCAGCCGGTTGCGACAGAGTAATGACTGCAGATCTTCATGCAGACCAGATTCAGGGGTTCTTTGACTTTCCTGTTGACCATATATATGCCAGTTCCATCTTCCTTCCATACCTTCGTGAACTGAAACTGGAAAATATGTCCATTGCCGCTCCTGACATGGGTGGGGCCAAAAGGGCAAACGCATACTCAAGGATTCTTGGATGCCCGCTTATTATATGTCACAAATCCAGAGAAAAAGCCAATGTTGTCGGTTCGATGACTGCAATAGGAGATGTTGAAGGCAAGAATATCGTAATTATTGACGACATGATTGATACCGCAGGTACTATTGCAAAAGCAGCGGATATGCTCATGGAAAGAGGTGCTCTCAGCGTGAGGGCTCTAGCCACTCATGCCGTTCTCTCCGGTCCTGCATATGAAAGGATTGCCAAATCGCAGTTAAAGGAAGTAATCATTTCAGATACTATTCCTTTGAGCACAGATCCTAACATAGACAGAAGCAAGATTAAGGTTTTGTCTGTTGCTGAAATTTTTGCAGATGTAATAGACAAGGTATATAACTATAAATCAATCAGCACAAGTTTCGTATTCTAAACAAATGCTTACAAATATTACTGAAGAGGTATTGTTCGATAGAGTTGTAGAAGCTATTCGCAAATTCTTTGAGAATAGCTGCAAAAAGAAAAGTGTTATCGGACTTTCGGGAGGAATAGATTCCTCTCTGGTAGCAGCTTTGGCTGTTGAAGCTCTTGGAAAAGAAAATGTCCATGGACTGATAATGCCATCCCCTTTCTCCACAATGCACTCAGTGACTGATGCCGTTGAGCTTGCAGACAATCTGGAAATAAAATATGACATTGTACCTATTGAGGCAATTTTTCACAGATTCATCAAAGAACTCGAAAGTGTATTTAAAGCTGAACCAAAAAGGCTTACCGTGGAGAACATTCAGGCGAGGATCCGCGGTAACCTTCTTATGGCATATTCAAATCAAAACGATGCTCTGGTATTGAACACTTCAAATAAAAGCGAAATTGCCATGGGATACGGTACGCTTTACGGAGACCTTTCCGGAGCTCTGATGGTCATTGCGGACATTTATAAAGTTGATGTATATAATCTGTCATACTATATCAACAGCATAAGCCATGTGATACCCGATTCCATTCTTACAAAAGAGCCCTCTGCTGAATTAAGCATCGGGCAGAAAGATAGTGACACTTTGCCACAATATGATGTGCTTGATCCTATCCTATTTTCAATCCACGAGAAGGGAATAAGCCCCGAAGAGTTGCTTAGATCCGGCACTGATGCTGCAATTCTGGAAAAAGTGCAACAGCTTATGAAAGCATCTTCATTTAAGGTTCATCAGCTTCCTCCTATGATTCAGGTTGGGAGTCATCCGCTTCTGCCACAAAACAAGTGCATAACGATTTAATCGTAAGGGATCGCAGTTCCACGAAATTTTAGTTACCTTTGCCGCCGTATGAGTATAGTAGCAATTGTAGGCCGCCCCAATGTGGGCAAATCAACGCTCTTCAACCGTTTGGTTGGAATGAGACAAGCAATAGTGGACGAAGTGGCAGGGGTGACCCGTGACCGTCACTATGGCAGATGTGACTGGAACGGAAGAGAATTTTCCGTTATTGATACAGGAGGTTATTCTGTAAATTCAGAAGATGTTTTTGAGGAAGAGATCCGCAAGCAAGTTCTTCTCGCAATCGAAGAGGCAGATGTCGTGATGTTCATGTGTGAAATAGGCACTGGCATTACGGATTTCGATGCCATTATTGCTGACATCCTGAGGAGAAGCAAGAAACCTGTAGTTATGGTTGCGAACAAAGTAGATACCGGAGACCGGTACTATGAAGTCCACCAGTTCAACGCCTTAGGCCTAGGAGAACCATTTGCAATATCTTCTGCAAGTGGTGGTGGAACTGGAGACCTTCTTGACAAGGTTCTTGAACTTCTTCCTGAAGATGATAAGTTTGATAAAAGAGCAGAATTGCCGCATATTACAATCGTAGGGAAACCTAATGTTGGAAAATCCTCTCTTACAAATGCCCTGCTTGGTGAAGACAGAAATATCGTTACACCGGTTGCCGGCACCACAAGAGATTCCATATCTACCTATTACAATAAATTCGGACACGAATTCATGCTTGTGGATACTGCCGGTTTGAGAAAGCGGGCTAAGGTAAAGGAAGATCTTGAGTTTTACTCGGTAATGCGTTCGGTAAGGGCAATTGAAAACTCAGATGTCTGCATCATGATGGTTGATGCTTCAATAGGAATTGAGGCTCAGGACATGTCTATCTTCAACCTTATTATCAAAAACAAGAAGGGATGTGTGATTGTGGTGAATAAATGGGACACTGTCGAAGGAAAGGATTCGAATACAATGAAGGAGAGGACTCAGGAAATAACCCAGAGGATTGCACCTTTCACTGACTTGCCAATAGTTTTCACCTCTGTATTGAACAAGCAGAGAATCCTGGATGTGCTTGAAGCTGCAGCTAAGGTGTATGAGAACAGATCCCGTAAAATCTCGACTTCAAAACTGAACGAGGCAATGCTGCCGGAGATTGAGAACTATCCTCCGCCTGCAATCAAAGGGAAATATGTTAAAATCAAATATATAACCCAACTCCCCACACCTTCTCCCTCATTTGCATTTTTCTGCAATTTGCCTCAGTATGTGAGAGACGATTATAAAAGGTTTCTGGAAAACAAACTACGCAAGCACTTTGACTTTTCGGGTGCGCCAATTCAGATATTCCTACGTCAGAAATAGATCAGCCATTCAACTGTTTGGGGATGGAGATAGTAAAGCTAGCTCCACCAAGTTTTTCCGACACATCATACCTGATGCTGCCTTGGCTTTGCTCCATTACGCTTCTGCATATTGCAAGCCCAAGTCCTGTACCTCCACTCTTGGTTGTGAAGTTTGGTTTGAAAAGCCTGTTCGTAAGGTTCTCCGGCACACCGGTACCATCATCTTCAATGGAGATCTTGTAGTCGCTGTCCGACAATAAGAGAGAGATGATAATATTTCCCTCTTTCTGGTTTTCAACTGCCTGAACCGCATTTGAAAGAAGGTTTACAAGAACTCTGGTAAGTTGGGTCTTCCTGGCCATAATATAGGCTTCCTTGTTCTCACTGACGAAGGATATATTTATATTGTCCCTCGTATTGAAAAGTATTATCTGTTCTCTTATAAGATTGTTCAGTTCAATTCTGGAAAGATCCTCAGAATAGAATCTCGAAAAACTTGAGAACTCACCTGCAGCATCGGAAAGTATGTCTATCTGCTCTATAAGTGAGTTGGCCAATGCATCAAACTTATTTGGCCAATCCTTGATTCCTTGCTGTTTGAGCCTTACAAGATGCTGAATGCTTAGTCTCATTGGAGTAAGAGGGTTCTTTATCTCATGAGCAATTTGTCTGGCCATCTCCCTCCATGCCTGCTCCCTCTCTCCCTGAGCCAACTCTTTTGTGCTCTCCTCCAGATCATCAACCATCTTGTTATATGCTGCTACAAGTATTCCAAGCTCATCTTTATTATGATAGTCAATATGTTCAGGCTTTTGAGAGATATCCAGAAGCTCCATTTTTTTGCTGATCTCCACCAAAGGTTTTGAAAGGGAGTTGGAAAGCATTATTCCCCCAAAAACAGCAGCAAGAAGCAAAAGAAGATATATATTGATTATTGTTGCAATTATATTGGAAGCCTCACTCCTTAATCCAGATTGCCTTGAGAAATACGGGATGTTGGCAATTGCAATCAAAGTGCCGTTCTGGTTGTAAAGCGGAGCATACAGAGAAGAATAGGTAAGACCCGCAATTGTCTCCTTGTTCACAAACTGCTTTTTGTTATTGCGTGCTATTTCGTCATAAGCCAATGGATTGATCCTTTTACCTTGAATAAATCTATCAAATATCTCTGTTTGAGTGGTTCTTATTAGAATCCCATCAGCCCCATATACATTTATGTCTATCTGAGCATTGTTTGAAAGACGATTCATTGACTCCAGCAGCCGAAGATTGTTGAATCGAGTGTCTTTGTACTTTGTTACATACTTGCTGTAATCAGAAAGGGTGGACTGAACAGAGTTCATTTTTTCCTCCATCTGAGTCCTGTTATTTTCATTGAAATAATTTATAGAGAACCAAATGCTTCCTGCCCCCATAAATACAAGAGCTACAACAAGTGATGATAGTAGCAGAGATGTGATTTTCCATCTGAATGAATTCTTTGGCAATTGGTATAATAGCCCCTTGTTGCGGAACCTTAGCAGCCCCATAATCAACAAAGAGTAGAAAAGCATTATGTAAGAAAGCGTTATAAAATAGTGAAATATGCTTCTCTCCGGTCTGCTTATTACAATCATATTCTCAGAAGAGATTCTGTTGGTAAAATGAATATACCCATCTTTTTTTTCCGTATAGTAACCCATTTTTGAATCATCTGAAGCAACTATTGGATAATTAAACTCCCCTCCGTATGTTACTAGTCTATTATTCAAATATTTACCATAAGAATAGCTGGCCGGAACATTAAAATTATCCATCTGGATGTGGCTCAGAAGAGCCTGAGGATATCCTATGGTTTCCTTAAGGAACTTAGAATCCAGTTCAATATAGAGTCTTGAGTCTCCTCCGAAACCAGGGTAAGAGAAAAGTCCAAGATAACTAACCTTCCCCTTGAAATTGTTCATAAAAAAGAACCTGGAATTGTCTGTAAGAGGTATACCATATCTTGAAATCTCTTCTGCAAAATAGTTATTGCAGGGGGTTGGCTCAGAGCCGTCATTGAAATTCAGCAACTGATCGTTTCGGCATACAGTGATCCTAAGATCGTACCTTTGCAGGATGCTCCAGAAATAGTTCTCAGTGAGATGTCTGTTTATATACTCTTTCACATACTCTTCCTCTCCTTCTGCATGAACCATCAATTGCAGTATAGGGTCAGCGGCAATTTTCATCTCTGCCTCCCTAAGCAAAAGCTCCATGTTAAGGTCTCTCTCCACCGACATTTTTGTTGTAAGCACCCTGTTTTTATTGAACTCCTTCTGGTAACCGTAAACACTTACCGTTATCATTGAATAGACAGATATGGCCGCAATAAATATCAAGAGGTTTCTAGTTTCCAGGAATGATATTTTCTGCCAGTTCCTAAAAACAGGCCTGAGAAGCTGAAAGGAGAAAAGAAGAGCGAGGAATAAGAATCCATAGGAAATATATACCAGTATGGAATATATATTTATCTCCTCAATTTTATACAATTCCAGAACTATATTTGAATTCAGTATAATAGACCTTAGGCTTATATGTATATATGGAATAAGCAGTATCGGGATCAGGATAAATATGATCTTTAAGATTCGTCTTTGCCTATAACCGGATTTCCTGATTTTTAGTGCCAGGCTTTTTCTTATCATAAAAAGGGCAACCAGGATCAAGAATATAAGAAGATTGTTCACAAGCAGATCAGCAAGAGAGTTGAACAAGCCAAAATCTGCATATAGATTTGGAGAGAAAATATCCAGTTCTGACTGTAGTTGTCCTGACTGGTAGATTGCAACAAACCGGATAACAACCAGACCTCCCAGAAGAAACAGAAACTCTTTTATACCTCTGTTTTTATGCAGGTTAGAAAAGAGAGCTGTAATTACAAACAATATCGCCAACCATCTAAGCAAAGCACCTGAGCTACTGCTTTTATTAGGCAAGTCCTTAAGTACAGAAAAGAGGACTCCTCCATTCTTTCCATGAATTACATAAGACTCGTCAAAAGTGACAGGTACTATTGAAAATTGCCTTCCAAGCTTGAACTTTGGGTTAATCTCACTTTTCAGAAGATTGTTCTCAGTCGGATAATCAGTCTGCACCAAAAGGGCTGCAACCAATCTCATGTTACCCTTTTTGTGCAGGTTTACAATATACCAGGCCGAACCAAGACTCATATACTGCTCAACTTCGTTCACATAAGCAAGCGGCATATTGGTAACGCTATTAAGATGATTGATCTGGTATCCGAATGGAAAGAAATCAATCTCGTCATTGGCAATTGGAAGCTGGTTGAGCCATGACTGGAGAGTGTCATTGTAATACCTGTAGATAACCATATCTTCAGGGAAGTCCTTGAAAGATAGGAATACAGAATCGGGCATCTCAATCGCCCGGTTCACATAATCCTGAAGCACCGCCTGTCTGTCCTGAATCCTATGTTCAAGTTTCGCAACCTCCCTGTCCATGGAATCTGAGGAGGAAAATTCCAGGAATGAGAATATTGCAAAAAAAAGTGACAACACCCATAGAACTTCCGTTCTTTTCCTTGACAATACTGCCAGATACTCTTTCATCCTTCTATTTATGATGATACGGTTCACCTTTGATTATTGTATATGCTCTGTATAATTGTTCTAAAAATATCAATCTCACCATCTGGTGAGAAAAGGTCATTTTTGAAAGAGAAATTTTTTCATTTGCTCTGTTATATACCTCTTCCGAAAATCCATATGCCCCTCCAATAACAAATACCACACTCTTTGTGCCATAAACGCTTTTTTTCTCTAAATGGGCAGCGAATCTTTCGCTTGAGAACTCCTCTCCTCTTTCATCAAGCAATATAAGCTCATCCATCGGCTTTATAGCCTTAAGTATAGCCTCTCCCTCTTTCTCTTTGATTTGCTGTTGTGTAAGATTTGAGACGGATTTGAGTTCTGCAATTTCAATTCTTTGATAGCCAATATAATGAGACAACCTCTCCTCATAGAGTGCTATCCCACTTTTGAGCCAGCTCGCTTCAGTCTTACCTATAAGCAGTAATATCAACTTCATTGTGACAAATTTAAGGATATATTTCAGATTTATATATTCAATTTATAATAAAAGCCCATGGCTCGATTTTTGCTTGCAAAGTTTACTGACGATTATTGTAATTTGACATGAAATCTGCTATTTTTTCTTTACTCACAGCTTTATTTACATTTACTTCCATGGCTGCCCAGACACATTCTGAGCAGGATGTGTTTGTCCCAATTTCAAAGTATATTCAGAACGGAGATTCAGAGAAACTTACGGCTTGGTTTGCCCAGAATCTTGAAGTTGACATACTTGGAACTGTAAATGTGTGCAGCAAGGCTCAGGCAAAACAGATTATAAAAGAGTTCTTTTCAAATTACTCTCCAAAAAGCTTTACAATTACATACAGAAGCGGTAAAGCTCCAATGAAATATGCCATTGGAAATCTCAGTGCCGGTGGCAGCAAATTCAGAGTAACACTATTTGTAAAGACTCAGGATGACGGCAATTTCATCCAGCAGATAAGAGTGGAAAAAGAATAAGGTCTATTTGAACACCGGCTTTGCATAAGCTTCAACATCTGCTCTGGTTATGTTATTATTACTCAATATGAGCAATCTCTCCACAACATTTCTCAGCTCTCTTATGTTTCCTGTCCATTTGTAAGTTGAGAGTTCTTCAAGGGCCTCCTCTTCAATAGCTCTGTAAGGCATACCACTCTCCTCGCATATCTGATCTATAAAATGTCTTGTAAGCAATGGAATGTCTTCAACTCTTTCACATAAAGGAGGAACATGAATTATTATAACACTCAACCTATGATATAAATCTTCCCTGAATCTTCCACTCTCTATCTCTTCCTGAAGATTCTTGTTTGTGGCAGCCACCACTCTCACCCTGACATTTATATCCTTATCACTTCCCACCCTGCTAAGCTTGTTTTCCTGAAGCACTCTTAACACCTTGGCCTGAGCAGCTAGGCTCATATCTCCTATTTCGTCCATGAACAACGTCCCTCCATCTGCTTGTTCAAACTTGCCCTTATGCTGCTTTACAGCAGATGTAAAGGCACCTTTTTCATGTCCGAAAAGCTCGCTCTCAATCAATTCGCTCGGTATTGCAGCACAATTTACTTCTATGAAAGGCATCGTGTTTCGGTTGCTCTTCTCGTGAAGCCATCTTGCAACCAACTCCTTGCCGGTTCCATTTGAGCCTGTTATCAAAACCCTGGCGTCTGTAGGGGCAACCCTGTCTATCATGTCCTTTATTCTGGTTATGGCAGGAGAAACGCCCACTATTTCAGGAATTTTCGCCACCTTCTTTTTGAGAATTCTTGTCTCCTTTACAAGATTCGTCCTGTCCGTCGCATTCCTGAGGGTGATAAGAATCCTGTTAAGATCCAAGGGCTTCTGAATAAAATCAAAGGCACCTTTCTTTATACATTCAACAGCTGTTTCAATAGATCCGTGGCCGGATATCATAATTACAGATGAGTCCACGTTAGCCTCGTTCAATCTATCGAGAAGCTCCATGCCATCCATATTGGGCATCTTTATGTCTGAGAAAATAACCTCATAGTTGTTGGCTGTAGCCAATGCCAAACCCTCAATTCCATCTGCGGCCAGCGCAACCTCGTGACCTTCAAATTCCAGAATTTCCTTTAAAGTGTTTCTGATACTTCTTTCGTCATCTATGATCAATAACTTCATATTATAAAATTTACCGTTTATTCAATGATTCAGCAATTTCCGCCATAAATCCCTCCTTGAGGGAATAATTTGACTGGCAAAGCTCTTCTATATGACATTTGCCAATGACTAACTGAACAAATATACTGCCAAGAACAATATAGTCTACCCTTATGGGTGACATCCGTGACATATTGGTCCTCTCCTCTCTTGTAGAACAGATAAGTTTTTCGTGAAGATTGCCGAGCTTCGGGAACTCAATGTTCATAGCCGGGAGTGTTCCATCATCTTCACTATAGACCAACTCTCTGAAAGTATCAAAAGTACCAGATGTACCAACCATCAGTTTTGGCCTATAAACCCTATATGCACTCCATAGATTGCCCAAGGAGTCACAAAGGAAGCTCTCAATCATAGCAATTTGCGACTTAGTGATGGGATCTTCTGGCTTGAAAATCTCCCTAAGCCTTACAACACCTAGATTAAAACTTTCTTTCCAGAATATACGTTTTTTGTCGGCAATTATCATTTCCACACTTCCACCTCCAATATCGCATATAAGGACCTTTTCATTGTAAAGCAGCAGAGACTCCCTTACTCCTTTATAAATCAGTTCAGCCTCACGGTCACCGGTTATTACCTCCACATCCATACCGAACTTCACTTTAATCTCTTCGATGAGACTGCTGCCATTTCTGGCATCTCTTACTGCAGAAGTTGCAAAAGCCTTTACAAGGTCAATCTTTCCAGCATTTTTAATTTCTGCCGTAATTACTGCCAAAGACTCTATCGAAGATTCCATTGCCTCTTTGCTGAGATATCCTGTCGAAAAGCCACTTGACCCTATATAAGAGGGAACCTTAAGAACTCTCTCTATCTTGCATCTTTCTTTTGATATATCGGCAATTAGCAAATTGAAAACGTTAGTTCCCAAATCAAGTACAGCTACTTTCATCCATACAATTTTTACAAAGGTAATCCTTTTTTATGTATGTTTGTCCTTATAAAATGAGTATGAATATCCCAAAGATCATTATTGCCATCGATGGCTACTCTTCTACAGGCAAGAGCAGTTTTGCAAAAATAATCGCAGCTAAATATAGTCTGATTTACGTCGACACCGGAGCTCTTTACAGAGGTGTAACTCTCTTTGCAATAGAAGAATCAATAATTGACAATTATGGCAAGATTGACTCTGGACGCCTTGCAGCCAAGATTGAAACCTTGAAGCTGGAATTCAGGAACACCGGTGCAGACGGGATGAGCGAACTTTACATGAACGGCCGATTGGTTGAGAGGGAGATAAGGGGCCTTGAGGTTTCTGGCAAGGTTAGTTTTATTGCAGAACTCCCTCTGGTGAGGGATTTTGTAGACAAAATCCTTATCCGATACGGAGAGACAAAGGGTGTAGTTATGGATGGAAGAGATATCGGCACAGTTGTCTTTCCAAATGCAGAAATAAAAATCTTTATGACAGCCGATGCCAGGATAAGGGCAGAGAGACGGTACAAAGAGCTTATAGCCAAGGGAGAGAAAGCTGACTTTGAAGATGTGATGAGAAACATACTACAACGAGACCATATCGACGAAAACAGAGAGACAGCTCCTCTGAGAAGAGCTGATGATGCCATTCTTCTTGACAATAGCAATATGACGCTTGACGATCAGGCTGATTGGTTTGATGCTTTAATTTCCGAAAAATGGAGTTAACTGTTGAGGTTGATACAAAATCCGGATTTTGCTATGGAGTAGTTCAGGCAATAAAGGAGGCAGAGAGCTTTCTTGACAGTCATGATTGTCTCTATTCGCTTGGATCAATTGTCCACAACAACACGGAACTTACACGACTTAAGGAAAAAGGCATGATTGTCCTGACACACAAGGATATGGAAAACCTTAAGGATTCCGTCGTGTTTATCAGAGCCCATGGAGAACCTCCATCAAGCTACGAAACTGCATCCAGGAATAATCTTAAACTTATCGACTGCACCTGCCCCGTGGTTCTGAAATTACAAAAGAGAATCAAGAAGAGATACGCTTTGCTAAAGGAAATTAACGGACAGCTTCTGATTTTTGGTAAACGTGGACATGCGGAGGTTAATGGCTTGGTTGGTCAGGTAGACAATGACGCAATTATTATTGAGACTGTGGCAGACCTGGAGAAGGTGGATTTTTCCAGGCCAATAAGCATCTTTTCCCAGACAACAAAGGATCCCGGAGAGTATAAGATAGTATGTGACCGGATAATGGAAAGGGTTCAACTTGCAGGCTCCCCTAGTGAATATTTTAAATCTTTCAACACTATTTGTGGCCAGGTCTCTTCCAGACATCCTCACCTTAAAGACTTTTCACTTAGACATTCAGTAATAATATTTGTAACCGGGAAAGAGAGCTCTAACGGTAAAATCCTTTTTGAAAGCTGTAAATCTGTAAATCCAAGATCGTATCGGATTGAGAGCATAGATGAGATTAAGTTGGAGTGGTTCAACAATGGAGATTCAGTAGGCGTTTGTGGGGCGACCTCTACTCCAATGTGGCTGCTGGAAGAGGTTGCAAATTCCATCTGTTGTAAATTCTAAACAAATGCCTGATAGTTCCAGACTCTATGCCAAAGTAATCTTGCCCATCAAATTCCGGGGAGACATCTCCTATATCATACCAGAAGGAATGATAAATGAGATCGTTACAGGATCCATCGTAAAAGTGAATTTTGCAAATAGAGAATATCGTGCCGTAGTAAAGAGTATCAGCAATTCTCCCGGCGATTATTCGGGCAGGATCAAAGAGATAATCTCCCCAGAGGCAGACCTGCCAATTCTTGATAGTGAGATAAAACTTTGGGACTGGATCTCTGATTACTACATGTGCAGCATAGGAGAGGTCTATAAAGCAGCTTGTCCCGGCAACGCCTTTTCCGGCAAAGGACGTACAAAGAAAGAACTCAAGACAAAAGATGAGAGCAGCCACACCTTCACACTCTCTCCGGTTCAGACGGAGGCTTTTGAAAAGATATGTGAAGCTTTTGCCAATAACAAGGTAGCCCTTTTGAACGGAGTGACAGGCTCAGGGAAAACAGAAATATACATTAAGCTGGCACAGGAACATATGAAGAAAGGACTATCAGTCCTCTACATGGTTCCGGAAATTGCCTTAAGCAGACAATTAAGCATTCGGCTTGAGAAGATCTTCGGAGACAAACTTTTGATATATCATTCCAAACAGACTGTAACCGAACGAGCCAGAATCAATGGTTTAATGAGAAATTCCGACGATCCTTACATTGTCCTTGGTCTTCGGTCTTCAATCTTTCTTCCATTCAAAAACCTGGGTTTTGTCATTGTTGATGAAGAGCACGATTCATCATACAAACAGACAGATCCTGCTCCTAGGTACAACGGACGGGACACTGCATTAATGCTTGCCAGGATTCATTCTGCAAACACTCTTCTAGGTTCTGCCACACCTTCTCTGGAAAGTATATACAATGCTTTTTCAGGCCGATATTCTATGGTGGAGATTCATGAAAAATATTTTGGGGCAGAGTCTCCGGAAATTGAAATCATTGACACTATAAGGGAGACTAAAAGGAACAAAATGTCAGGCATATTCTCCACAAAAGTATTGGATGAGATTAGCCGTACAATAGATGCCGGAGAACAGGTCCTGATATTCAGGAACAGAAGATCCTACTCTCCTATCGTACAGTGTATGTACTGCGGTTACATTCCCAAATGTGAACATTGCAATGTCTCGCTTAGCTACCATAAATCCAGGAACGAGCTTAAGTGTCACTACTGTGATTACCATGTAATGTACAATACCATTTGCTCAAAATGTGGCAAACCTGGACTCAGGGACAAAGGTACAGGCACAGAGAAAATCGAAGAGAAGATAAAGGAGCTTTTTCCTCAAGCGAGAATTGAACGGTTTGATTTCGAGACTACTCAAAGTAAATTGAGAGAAAAAAAAATACTCAGGGAGTTTGCTCAGCACAAGCTGGACATCTTGGTTGGTACACAAATGATAAGCAAGGGATTTGACTTTGAGCATCTATCATTGATCTGCCTTCTCCAGGCTGACAGTATGCTTGCCATTCAGGATTTCAGAGCTAATGAGAGGGCAATACAGCTTCTTACTCAGTTGTCCGGGAGATCCGGAAGAAAATTCAAGAAGGGAAAGATCATCATTCAGACCTCCATGGCAGACCACCCTATCTACACAAATTTTTCAGCAAGGACAGATACTCTTCCTGAGCTTCTAAGTGAGAGGAAGGAGTTTGAATACCCCCCTTTTGTAAGGATGATTAAGGTTACATTAAGGGGTTCAGACAGAACTAAACTGAGTCTCGCAGCTGATGATATGGGTAAGATATTGCTTCAGTGTGGAGTAAAGGATTATTTCGGTCCATTTGCGCCCGTAATAGATAGATTTAGAGATGAATACATCCTTCAATTCTGGTTAAAGCTCACCAGAGACAATACCACACAGTCAATAAAGGGTAAAATCATGGACAACACTGATAAATACCTGGTTAAGCATCACCCTTCGGTAAAGGTTATTTTTGATGCCGATCCCCTTTAATCTAATTTGACGGAAATTTGATATTATTGGCTTTGCTAAAAAAAGATTTTGTAATTTTGCAAATTGACTAGGTAATCGAACGTCGTTTAATATATGGGGAAAATAATATCAATCGCAAACCAAAAGGGGGGGGTAGGAAAGACCACTACTGCAATTAATCTGGCAGCATCTTTGGCTGTTATGGAAAAAAAAGTGCTGATAGTAGATGCAGACCCTCAAGCCAATTCAACGTCAGGATTCAACTTTGACCCTGACTCCAATTCACAATTAACGCTTTATGAAACCCTTATAGGAAAGATTGGCATAAAAGAGATCCTTCTGGATACTGACATTTCCGGGCTCAAGCTGGCTCCATCCCATATAAATCTGGTGGGTGCCGAGATTGAAATGTTGAATATCCCTGAAAGGGAGATGGTTCTGAAACGCGCACTTGACCCCATCAAAGATCAGTTTGACTATATAATAATTGACTGTTCACCTTCTCTGGGCGTAATTACAATCAACTCATTGTCTGCCTCAGATTCAGTACTTATCCCCGTTCAGTGTGAATATTTTGCATTGGAGGGACTTGGCAAGCTTCTCAATACTATCAAACTGGTTCAGAACAGATTGAATCCAAACCTACAGATTGAAGGTTTTCTTCTGACTATGTTTGACGGAAGGCTCAGGCATGCCAACCAAGTTGTGGAAGAGGTAAGAAGCCATTTCAATGAAATGGTTTTCAATACTGTCATTCAAAGAAACGTACGCCTGAGTGAAGCTCCTTCTTTCGGGAAACCTGTAATTCTACATGATGCTGTTTCAATCGGCTCCAACAATTATCTGAATCTTGCAAAAGAGATTATTAAAAAGAACTCATAATCGCTACAATGAAGAAACCAGCACTAGGAAGGGGCCTTGGAGCCCTTATATCAGACGCAAATAACATGCCCTTCAACAGGCCTGCCACATCTGAGACTCCACAAACTCTTGCCTCAATTGCTGAAATCCCTATAGAGAAGATTGAAGCAAATCCATATCAGCCAAGAAGCACTTTTGACGACGAGGCTCTTAAGGAACTTGCAGAATCAATTCAGACTCTAGGTCTTATACAACCTATTACTGTAAGGTCCATTGATGGAAATAAGTTTCAGATAATAAGCGGTGAGAGAAGATTCAGGGCATCAACCTTAGCCGGACTGGTTACAATTCCTGCCTACATAAGAAAGGCTGATGATCAAGGCATGCTGGAAATGGCAATTGTAGAGAATATTCAGCGAGAAAACCTTGATTCAATTGAAATAGCATTAAGTTTTCAAAGACTTATTGAGGAGTGTGACCTTACTCAGGAGGCAATGGCTGAGAGGGTCGGAAAGAAAAGAACGACTGTAACCAACTACCTTCGTCTTTTAAAATTACCCGCCGAGATCCAACTGGCAATAAGGGCAAAAATGGTTACCATGGGTCATGCCCGCGCGCTCCTTGCTCTGGACAGCCCAAAAAAACAGCTTAAACTCTGTGACCAGATCATTGAGCACGACCTTTCAGTCAGGCAGGTAGAGGATAAAATACGAAAAATGACCTCCACGGATAAACCAAAGAAGAGTACTGAGGTCAATCTGGAACTGGATGAATCTTACTTCAGGTTACTGGAGATTTTTGGAAAATACTTTAACAACAACATCAGCCTTAAGAGAGGTGAAAACGGAAATGGATCTATAACCATTAACTTTAAAGGAGATGATGAGGTTCTTAATTTCCTGAAAGCACTTGAGCAAACAAACATTTAGCAAGTATGATGCGTAACAGGGTTTTCATACTGACACTTGCTCTTTTGGTCACCTTATCATCAAAAGCTCAGATTAGTGGGGGAACATTCAAAATGGCCGGTCCACCGGGCTCAACAATGGGAGTAAACAATCAACAGACTAAAACTGAAGAGGACAATACCCCTAGACCGCCTGCATACACTTGGAAAAGATATTTCAAAAGTCTTGCCGGCAAGGATTCAATGAACATCACCCGAATGTGGGGTGGCTCTATAATTATGCCAGGTACTGCACAGATCTACAACAGGGACTACTGGAAATTGCCCATTCTTTACGGAGGTATGGCGGCTTTCATTTACAGTGGATATCAATGCAATCTTAAATATCTGGATACAGGAGACTCCAAGTTCAAGACAAACCGCAATCTTTTTTATCTTGGCGCATTCATGACCTATTGGGGAGGTATGTTGGACGGCGTTGCGTGTTTCAAGTATCACAAGGAGATCCTGCCAGCACGCGCCTCTCTCTACTCGGCTTTGCTACCAGGCTTAGGCCAGGCTTACACGGGCAACTATTGGAAAATACCCGTTTTTTATGGCGGCTTCATTACCTGTGGCTATTTTATCCACTCAAACAATCTTCAGTACAACCGTTTTCGGACTTTGTACAACCAGGCCAGTAATTCCGATTCCAAAACAAGTGGAAAATACAGTCTCGAGACATTGAAGTATTTTAAAGACAGCTACCGGCGTTACAGAGACTATTCCATTCTCGCAGGAGTTCTGGTATACGCTCTTAACATTATTGACGCAAATGTCTTCGCTCATTTTGAAGACTTTGATGTCAGTGATGATCTGTCTGCATCTTTTGGCCCTGGTGTGATCCAGCCTCTCAATTATCAATTTACTAACAATTCAAATCCTGCTATAGGATTTCAGATGAAATTAAACTTTTAAAAAATGAGACTCAAAAATTCATATCCCATATTCTTAAAGACACTCATTCTTGTAGTATTAGCTGCAACCTTCACCTCTTCGGATCTATACGGGCAGTTTTTTACAAAAAAACCAACAAGAGCCTCATTGATGCAACAAATAGCGCAATTAAAGAAAACCATCGATTCCCTTAAATCGGATATAGCGCTAAACGAAATTCCTCTGGCAGACACTGTCAGCAGCAATGATACTATCAACCCTGGAAGATTAAGCTTCTTTGACAGTGAGGATATACAGGAACCGCCTGTATGTACAGACAGCCTTTTAAGCATCTGGTATGCAGAAAAAAACCTGACACTTGACAATAATGATATATCTGTCAATCTTGACAGCAGCAATTTCATCTCAGATGTACCCGACTCAGTCTTCATACGCAGGCTTAAGGCCATGAACTCATTCATACCTCTGCCATACAATAATATTGTGAAGAACCATATCATATTTTATACCCAAAGGATACCGCACAAGATCGACCTGATTTTGGGTCTTTCAGGATATTATCTGCCGATTTTTGAAGAGATCCTTGACGAATACGACATGCCGAAAGAGCTTAAGGCTGTGGCTATCATAGAATCGGCCCTTAATCCCAGAGCTACATCACGGGTAAATGCCAAGGGAATGTGGCAGTTTATGTACAGGACAGCTCTCCAGTATAACCTTAAAATCAATTCATATGTTGATGAGCGTCTTGATCCTATAGCATCCACACGTGCTGCCGCACAATATCTTAAAGATGCCTACACAATTTTTGGCGACTGGTCTCTGGCTATAGCCTCGTATAACTGCGGAGCCGGAAATGTAAACAAGGCCATCAAAAGATCCGGTGGGTCAAGAGATTTCTGGAAGATATATCCTTACCTTCCAAAAGAGACAAGAGGATACGTTCCATCATTTGTAGCTGCTCTTTACACATTGAATTATTATAAGGAACACAGGATAGAGCCAAGAGCTATTGCAATGCCCGCACATGTAGACACATTTTTAATACACAAGCCGCTTCATTTTGGCCAGATCTCCGAGCTTACAGGTATTCCAGAAGATGAGATAAGCAATCTAAATCCTCAATATATCAACAAAATAATCCCAGGCACGCCAGATGGAATGGTGCTAAAAATACCTTTCAACTTCGTTTCAGCTTTTGTAGATAAAGAGCAGGATATGTACACATACAAGGATAGCCTCTTCTTTAACCAGATTGTATACAACAACAACAGCAATACATTCGAGGCAAAGAGTGAAGTTCCGGAAAGGACCTCTGTAACTCATACCGTCAGAAAAGGTGAGACCTTAAGCAAGATTGCTCAGAAACACAAGGTAAAACTATCTGACCTGCAGCATTGGAACAAAGTAAAGAACTCAATAAGGCCCGGACAGAAACTGGTAATTTACACAACCGGCCCATCAAGAAATCATTCTGAATCTGACTCTTCATACTCATCAAAGTCTGAATCTTCATATACATCAACAAAAAAGACCTCCAAATCCAACGGATATGTCTACTATACTATACGAAAAGGTGACACATTGTGGGAGATAACCAGAAAGTTTGAGGTGAGTCTAAACGATTTGATGAAGCTGAACGGATTCACGAAGAATACTAAAGTAAAGGCTGGCAAGAAGATTAAGATAAAACCAGCTTAGTCTGTCAAAACATCCATCTTATCTGGATTTTTGCTTCACTTACAGAGGGGCCTCCGATCATTTCGGGCCCCTCTCCTATTTTATCTCTATCAAGGTAATGAGTGCTTGAAATTTTGGCCCAGAAATCCAAACAATTCAGCGGAGAGTAATGAATGTTAAGATAATATCTTATTCCTTTGCCATAGCAAGCCGGAATAGAAAAACCATAAAGCATATCTTTTTCATAGGAATAGATCCTCACATCCCAGATAGGAACATTGAAAGCAGCAATCCTGAAAGATCCTGAAATTTTTTTTGACACTGTTTCACACATTATTTCATGGTATAAATGTGAACCGATATTAATTTTACTTCCACCTGTAAAAGCGACATCCACTCTGTCGGCAAATTTGAGCCATTGAGTGACCGGATAACATATACTGTTGCGGATAGAGGTTCTTTTACTGCTATTTGACAGATTAAAGTAATATTTTGTCTTTTCCTTTCCCTTGTCAAAATTCAATGTTGCTGCAAGGTTATGGAAATCTCTTCTTGATTCAAATCCCAAACAGGCTTTCCAATACTTTCCCATGTAGTATGATAAAGAGATTTTTTCACCTTTATCCAAGCTTGCATAGGGAGCATTATAACAATTTGAGTAATCCCTGCAAAGCAACGCCAACTCCATCTTACCGTTCACTGAAAATAACACGCCAACCAATCCGGCCAAGGAGGCAGACCTGTCAGCAGCCAATTCGCCGAAAAGGCGTATTTTATCCATTACCCAATAGAAATCCACTCCTGCATTAGTACTGTAACCTCCAGCCACCATCTCCTTTGAGTGTCTCAAAGTGTCTCTACCGCCATAAGGATGGTTGTATTTGTAAAGGATAGCATTACCTGACACTCTGAACTTGTCTACTGAGTAGGATAGATTCATTCCCAATAAAGAACAACCAAGAGAGCCCTTCCTTTCCAGGCTGGTTACCGTATTGTGAAGGCCTGTCTTAATCAGTGATGTATATTTACCATCATGTATCCGTGCGTCATATGCCCTCTGTGAGCCAAACAGAGAAAACTTCACTCTTCCCTTTTCCATTGTTGCAGCAATACCTCTGAGTGACAAATTCTCGTCTGTGGAGTTGTAGGGGACAATACCAGATACTGTCTTTTTGAATGACTTTGGGTCTGTTGCTGAATTCAGCGACAGCGAGTTCCAAAGGACAAGCCCCTGACCGAATCTGGCAGCATAATCTCCAATAACCAACTTTTCCAATATACCGACATTGTTAAAAGAGAGATTGAGAGACTTATAGTCAACACCTCTCTCCCCTGCATCCTTTTCCAATGTAGCACACATTTGCAACCTATCAGAAAATGCAAATTTATATTGCGAATAGAGGGTCATTTTTGAACCGAGATACCTACTGTCCGGTTTTTTCTCAAACTCATCCCTCGAGATTGGTCTGTAACCCTGCTGCTGCTCCAGAATACTCTTAGCTCTAAAGAGAACCTGCGATTTACCATCAGTGAAAAGTGAGGCCAGACTGATTTTTGCAGGTTTTGCTTTTTGCCCCGCCGTTACAAAGCGGATAAGCAAAGAGGCCAGGTCATGGTCTATTCCCGGTATCTGAAAAAGCTCATTTACAGATAAAAAAAGCCCATACTCCTTCCGATAATCCAGAATTGAACATATTTGAAAATCTGTAAGAATAATCAAACTTTCCAAATCTTCCCTATCTGCCCTATTGATATCAAGAGGTGAGACCATAAGCATCTGATAATAGGCCAGAAGATCCGCTACCATTTCTTCATTGACGGCATCTTCCGATACCGTGTTTTCCAAGTAAGAGAGTATTGCTTCCGACAACTCTTCAGAAATACTCCTTTCTCTCGTCTGCTGACAAAGCAGTACCTTGCCGCATAAAAGCAGCAACAAAATTGCTATCCACTCCCTCATAAATCCTCCCCCTCATAAGCTGTTTGTTGATTAAGATGTCTGTCTAATTGACCTTGAACTCGTATTCTATCTTGCCAAGCTCCTCGTTGGCCTTTACAATTTTTTTGGCCAAATCTGCCTTGAACTTTTTCATTTTTTCCATAAGAGCCGGATCTCCTGTCGCTATAATCTGTAATGCCAGAATTGCTGCATTTTTTGCACCATCAAGTGCTACGGTTGCAACAGGAATGCCCGCCGGCATTTGCAGAATAGACAGAATAGAGTCCCATCCATCTATGGAATTTGAAGACTTTATTGGTACGCCAATGACTGGAATAGGAGTCTCCGCTGCAATAATTCCCGGTAAATGAGCCGCTCCGCCGGCTCCGGCAATTATCACCTTCAAGCCCCTACTTTCAGCATTCTTTGCAAATTCCATGACCTGTTCAGGGACTCTGTGTGCAGAAAGAGCATTAATTTCAAAAGGTATCTTCATTTCATTGAGAAATTCTGCAGCTTGCTTCATAACAGACAGATCTGAGGTACTCCCCATAATAATGCTAACTAGTGGATTCATTGGCTTTTTACTTAAATTGGTTTAAGACAAAATTAATACTTAAATTTGCGTGCACAAAAAATTTTTTAATGGAACGAATTAAACTGCACGACAAGTACTTTAAGGTCATGATACCTTATGCAGAGATCGAGGAAAGTATCAATAAAGTTGCCTGCCAACTGAATGAAGATTACAAAAATGTGGAGAATCCTCTATTTCTATCAGTACTGAACGGTTCATTTATGTTTACTGCTGATCTTCTCAAGAAAATAAGTTTTGGCTGTGAGATTTCTTTTGTCAAACTATCATCATACAGCGGCGTTTCGTCCACTGGAGAGGTTAAGCAGATAATTGGTCTTAACAAGCCTATCAAAGATAGATCTGTAATCATTCTGGAAGATATCGTTGATACTGGTGCAACCATTGTCGAGCTCCACGACCTTCTTATAAAATCCGGGGCAAAAAATGTTAAGATCTGTACTTTACTTTTAAAACCGGAAGCTTACAAAAAAAATATAAAAATTGACTACTCAGCAATTCAGATTCCCAATGATTTCATTGTTGGATATGGGTTGGATTATGACGAACTTGGACGACAATACAAGGATATCTATGTTTTAGACAAAAATTTTAAATGACAATGAAGTACTATATTATTTTCGGCCCTCCAGGAGCAGGAAAAGGGACTCAGTCATACCTGCTTGCAGACAAATTCAACCTTAAACATATTTCAACCGGAGATTTGCTTCGAAGAGAGATTGAAAGGAAAACAGACTTGGGAAAATTAGCCAAGTCTCTGATAGACAAAGGGCAGTTCGTTGATGATAGTATAGTCCTCGAGATGATAAAACAGCAGATATGCTTTACCCCAGGTGAAATTTCAGGTTATATTTTTGACGGATATCCCCGGAATATCGATCAGGCAAAAGCACTTGATGATCTTCTTACCGCCTACGGGAAAAAGGTTGATGCAGTAATTTCTCTTGTAGTGGATGACAAATTAATAATTCAAAGGATTCAGCACAGAGCTAAAATTGAAGACAGGGCTGATGATATGGATCTGGAAACCATTAAAAGCAGGATCCGTACATACCATAAAAAAACAGAACCGCTGATATCCTATTATAAAGAAAGAGATAAATATTTTCCAGTGAATGGAGAGGGCGAAATAGAAGAAAACTTCCTCGAAATTTGCAAAATAATCAATAAAATAAATAATGAGTAATTCCAATTTTGTAGACTATGTCCGACTTTTTTGCCAATCTGGCAATGGAGGAAAGGGCTCAGTTCACCTTCACAGAGAAAAATTTGTGGCAAAAGGTGGGCCCGATGGCGGGGACGGAGGTAGAGGAGGACATATAATACTTAGGGGAAATTCTCAGTATTGGACTCTGATTCATCTTAAATTCCGAAAACACATACGTGCAGAACACGGTGGAGGTGGAAGCGGGGCGCTGTGCCATGGTGCCGATGGAGAAGACATCTATCTTGATGTCCCACTTGGAACAGTTGCAAAAGTAGCTGATACAGGTGAAGTTCTTTTTGAGGTTACCGAAAATGGTGAGGAAAAAGTATTGGCCAAGGGAGGCAGAGGTGGTTTAGGTAATGCAAATTTCAAAACTGCCACTCATCAGACCCCTAGGTTTGCCCAGCCTGGAGAACCTGGAGTTGAAAACTGGTTTATTCTGGAGTTGAAGATTCTCGCTGATGTTGGTCTTGTTGGATTTCCAAATGCAGGAAAATCGACTCTGCTTTCAAAAATTTCTGCCGCCAAACCTAAAATCGCTGATTATGCCTTCACTACTCTGGAGCCAAATCTTGGAATAGTTGACTATTACGACCATAAATCCTTTGTAATGGCAGATATTCCTGGCATAATCGAAGGTGCTCATGAAGGAAAGGGGCTAGGTTTAAGATTCCTTAAGCACATCGAGCGCAACTCCATGCTTTTGTTCATGGTTCCTGCTGACAGCAAGGATATTAAAAATGAATATAAGATATTGCTAAACGAACTGAAGCAATATAACCCGGAGTTACTCGATAAACAAAGAGTACTGGCCGTAACAAAGTCCGATATGCTTGATGAGGAACTCACCCGGGAGATCAAAAAAAGTCTTCCACGTAAAATACCTCACATATTTATATCGTCCTTCACAGGCCAGAACATACAAGAGCTTAAAGATATGCTTTGGAATGCATTAAACAGCTAATATTATTATATGCTTGAACAGTTGATAGAGCTGGACAAAACCCTGTTTCTTGCCATTAATGGGTTTCACTCACCTTTTTTTGACCATTTAATGGTGATATTCTCTGCTCCGGAACCATGGATACCCTTCTATGTTGCCATAGCACTGGCTCTCTTCTTCTCTTTCAAATGGGAGGTAAGTACGAATACTTCCAAACCCAGATTCCATATAATCAGGAAGCCAATGATAAATGGATTTATCCTCTTATTTGCCATCCTTCTCACTTTCGCCTTCACAGACATCGTTTCAACCCAGATAAAACATTTTATTGAAAGGCCCAGACCATGTTATGATGAAGAGGTCGGCAATTTGGCAAGAATGCTTGAAGGCAAGGGTGGATTATACGGTTTCATTTCCAGCCATGCCGCAAATGTTTTCGGATTGGCGATTCTGACCACCCTGATATTCAGGAACAGACTCTTTTCGATTGTAATATTTTTCTGGGCAACAATGGTTTGTTACAGCAGAGTATATGTCGGCAAGCATTTTCCTCTGGATGTGATATGCGGAGCCCTTTTTGGCTTATTGACAGGGCTAACGGTGTTTTTAATTGTCCGGAAGATCCTGCAAAAGATTAATTCAAACTCTGAAAAATAAGATGTACTGCATAATTGACACTATAACCGATCCTTACTGGAACCTTGCTGCAGAAGAGTATCTTTTCAAGCATCTCAATAAACCGGTCTTCCGTCTTTGGCAAAATGACAATGCAATTATCATTGGTCACCACCAGAATGCCCTGGCAGAAATAAACATAGATTATGTAAGGAAAAACGAAATAAAAGTAGTCAGAAGGCTCACAGGCGGAGGTGCAGTTTTCCATGATATGGGAAACATAAACTTTACATTCATCGATAACAGAATTGAGGGAGAAGATACAGCCGCTATGTTTGCCCGCTTTACAAAGCCAATAATTGAGGCCTTAGGCAAGTTGGGTGTGAAGGCCTATCTGGAGGGCAGAAATGATTTACTTATAGATGGAAGGAAATTTTCAGGAAATGCGGTTGCAGTATTCAAAAACCGTGTACTACAACATGGCACTCTATTATTCTCCTCTTCTATGGGAAAATTGGGGAATGCCTTGGCCAGCAGGCCGGAAAAGTTCGTAAGTAAATCCGTGAAGTCAAATGTAGCAAGGGTGACCAACATAAGTGAGCATCTGGTTAAGCCTATCTCCATAGAGGAATTCATAGAGTTTATGAAAACCGAGATAAACAGTGTCAACAGGAATCTTTACACTCTTTACAACTATACTGAAGAAGATTTGAAGGAAATAGGAAAACTTCGGGACGAAAAATATTCTCAGGATTGGTGGAACTTCGGATCTTCACCTGCATACCAGTATTCAAAGGTTCAACAGTTCCCAGGTGGCCTTGTTGAACTATACATGAAAGTAAACAAAGGAAAAATCGCCTCAATCAATATATTCGGAAGCTATTTCTTCACAAAGGATACCAGTGAGGTTGAAGATCTTCTTATAGGGGTTGAACATACACCTGAAGGAGTTGCCGGCAGGTTGGAAAAAATAAACCTCTCCGACTATTTCAGCAACATAGCAAGAGAGGAGTTCCTTAGTTTATTCTGGGATTAGTATTATATATCCTTTTTCTTTTCTTTGTATTTTACTAAAATATCTTTAAGAACATCGGAACAATCTATCAACGCGTCCTCGAATCTTGTTGAGTGACGCTCTACAACTACATCATTACCAGGAAGATACACCTTAATTCTTACATTTTTATTTTCATGGTCCGGCAAAAGATTTAAAATTACCTCAACTCTTTGAATTTCATCATAATACCTAGGAAGTTTTGCAAGTTTCTTCTCTATGAAGTCAATTAACTTCTGATCTGCATCAAACTTGAGTGACTGAATTCTGATATCCATATTATCCTCCTTTTTTAGCTCGTGGATGAGCGGTTAAAAATACATTTTTTAGTTGTTCAAACGAATTATGTGTGTACACTTGCGTTGCCGCCAGTGACGAATGTCCTAAAACCTCTTTTATGCTGTTAAGGTCAGCTCCATTATTAAGGAGATGTGTAGCAATCGAGTGCCTTAATACGTGAGGAGATCTTTTTCCAGTAAATCCGACAACTCCTCCAAGCTCTCTCTTCACTACTTTATTAACAAATGAGAGGTAGAATGGTTGCCCGGAATCTGTCAAAAAAAAGTTATCCTTGTTGCCTACAGGGTAATTCTCCCTGAGTCTGGAAAGATAGGTCTCCAGCTCCGAAGATAGTGTCCTTGGAACAGGAATCTCTCTTATCTTGTCTCCCTTTCCTACTACCCTGAAAATCGACCTTCCTTGATCCCAGTCGGAAATCTTCAGGTTTACCAGTTCTGCCCTTCTCAGGCCCGTAGAGTATAGGGTCAATACGATGGTGCGGTCACGCAGGGCAACAAAGTCTTCAACATCTCTCTTTTTTTCAAAATAATTTTCCATAGCGCCCTGTGTGTAGAACTCCGGTAATTTTTTTGACTGTTTGGGCCTGTGTATTCTCCTTACAGGATTTGAAACAATGAGTCCTTTCTTTACGAGAAAGTTTGCATAGCTGCTTATAGCTGAGAGCTTTAAATTCATTGTTCTTGCAGAAAGACCGGAATCCAGACCTGAGGCGACAAACCCTCTGACAGTATTGGACTTTAGGGATGCAAATTCATCCTCATCGTCAGAAAGCGAGACAAAGTCATAAAAGTCCTCAATGTACTTACCATACAGAGCCAGAGTCCTGGGTGAGTATCTTTTTTGAACTTTCAGATAATCTATAAACTCGGAAAGTGTCCTCATAATTAATCCCCGCATCTAATTTACAAAAAAAAATGATACCCCATATATAAATGGAGTACCAGTTTTTTATTTTTACAAGCAGTACTACTCCTCGTTCAGACGAAGAGATTGTACATAAATTGCTTTCTTAATTTCATCGCGTCTCTTGACAGAATTCTTTACAAAAGTTTTTCTGCTTCTAAGTTCACGGACAATGCCGGTTTTCTCGAATTTACGTTTGAATTTCTTCAACGCTCTTTCAATATTTTCACCTTCTTTAATTGGAACTATAATCATACGGCAAACACCTCCTTTTTCTAGAAGCGCAAAAGTATGGATAATTTTGCTAATAGACAACTTCATCGAGGTTTTTTTGCTAATTTTGTGAATCTTTAAAAACAGACTATGAACTTAATTGATTTTCAGAGGCAAATTATTCAGGGAATTCCTGACGAGCTCCCGACTCCAAAGAATTACGATAAAGAGATAAACCACGCACCTAAGAGAAAGGAGATACTTACATTCGAAGAGAAAAAGCTGGCCCTTCACAATGCATTGAGATACTTCCCAGCCAAGCATCACGATATTCTTGCGCCTGAGTTCGCAAAAGAGTTGCAAGACTACGGAAGGATATACATGTACCGTTTCAGGCCGGATTATAAGATTTATGCCAGATCCATTGACGAGTTCCCACACAAATCCAGGCAGGCAGCCGCCATCATGCTTATGCTGAGCAATAACCTGGACTATGCTGTCGCCCAACATCCTCATGAGCTTATAACTTACGGCGGCAACGGTGCGGCGTTTCAGAACTGGGCTCAGTATCTGCTTACTATGCAATATCTTTCTCAAATGACAGATGAGCAGACACTGGTCTTATATTCAGGGCATCCTATGGGTCTTTTCCCTTCTCACAAAGATGCACCAAGGGTGGTTGTCACAAACGGGATGGTTATTCCAAACTACTCTTCAAAGGATCACTGGGAAAAATTCAACGCATTGGGTGTCTCACAGTATGGGCAGATGACAGCGGGGTCATTCATGTACATAGGCCCGCAGGGTATCGTGCATGGTACTACCATAACTGTCCTGAATGCTGCCAGAATGAGGCTTAAACCAGGCGAAAAGGATATATCAGGAAAAATCTTTGTAAGCTCTGGTCTAGGAGGCATGTCAGGAGCTCAGCCAAAGGCAGCTGTGATTGCAGGTGTCATAGGAGTAGTTGCCGAAATCAACCCCAAAGCAGTTCATACAAGATATACTCAAGGATGGGTGGACGAGGTGTACACTGATCTTGACCTACTTACCGAAAGAGTAAAAAAAGCCAAAGCAGACAAAGAGTCAGTCTCTATTGCCTACCAAGGAAACGTTGTGGATTTGTGGGAAAAATTTGCAGAATCGGGGATGGATGTGGATATGGGGAGCGACCAGACATCTCTCCACAATCCTTGGGCCGGGGGATATTACCCTGCAGGACTTAGTTTCGAGGAATCCAACCGAATGATGGCTGAGGAACCGGAAAAGTTCAGGCAAGAGGTACAGAAGACACTTAGAAGACACGCTGACGCAATTAATAAACTAACCGCAAGGGGAATGTATTTCTTTGATTATGGAAATGCATTTTTACTAGAAGCATCCCGTGCTGGAGCAGATATTGTAAGACCAGACGGCAGATTCAAATATCCATCTTATGTACAGGATATTATGGGTCCACTCTATTTTGACTATGGATTCGGTCCGTACAGATGGGTCTGCACATCGTCCAAACCAGAAGACCTGGCTATCACAGATTCTATTGCAGCAGAGGTGCTGGAGGAAATTGCAAAGAGTGCTCCATCAGAAATAAGTTCCCAACTGGCAGACAATATTCATTGGATCAAAGAGGCCGGTGTAAACAAGCTTGTCGTAGGTTCCCAGGCGCGTATCCTTTATGCAGATGCAGAGGGTAGAACTAAAATCGCCCTTGCCATGAATAAGGCAATACGGGAAGGAAGAGTTTCAGCACCAATTGTTCTAGGAAGAGATCATCACGACGTGTCTGGTACTGACTCTCCATACCGCGAGACATCCAATATTTATGACGGATCCAGCTTCACAGCTGATATGGCTGTTCAGAATGTCATAGGAGATTCCTTCCGTGGTGCAACATGGGTATCCATCCACAATGGCGGAGGAGTTGGATGGGGAGAGGTTATCAACGGAGGTTTCGGTATGGTGATAGATGGCAGTGATGATGCTGACAGGAGGATAAAGAACATGCTTCACTGGGATGTCAACAACGGAATAGCTCGTCGCGCATGGGCAAGAAACGAAGGTTCTATTTTCGCAATAAAACGTGAAATGGAGAGAACTCCACTTTTAAAAGTTACAATTGCCAATATTGCAGAAGAGAATTTAATCAGCAAGACTGCTGACCATTTTTTTCACAGGGAATCCTAACTTGCCTGCAAAATCTTTAAGTTCCACAATTATCGCCGGATCAAGATTTTTTTCACGGGAGAGTATCCATAGATATTCTCCCGTTGGTCCACCGACCAATGCATAGGTATAATCCTTATCTACCTTAAGCACCCAATAGTCACCGGAAAAAGGCCAGAAGAAACTAACCTTAAGCTTGCCTGGTTGTCTTAGGTCAGGAATCCATGCCTTTCCCTTTACCTGTTTAATCCTCGATATATCATCTATGACTCTTCCCTCGTTAATTACAACTATATACCCATCCTCACCCATTGTGTAAGTTGCCGAATTCTCCTCGAGACCCTCTTCAAACGAGTTAGGAAGCCTCTCTATCTCATACCATTTACCCAGATATTTATTTATATCAAACTCTTCTACCGGGTCAAGAGCAATAAAAGAGGTGGAACACGAGGATAGTGTAAGTACAGAGATTATGGAAGCCAGATATTTTATCATAATAATATCATTCAATTATCTTTATGATATTAGCCGCAAATTCCATACCGAAAAAAAACAGGTGTAACAAATATCACACTTCATCACTTTTATTAACTCTATTTTTGCATTATAAAAACAAATTGAGATGAAAAGGACAGTTATCCAAATTGATGAAAAGTTATGCAATGGTTGTGGCAATTGTATCAGTGGATGCCACGAAGGAGCCATTCAACTTATTAATGACAAAGCCATTATGGTAAGCGAGCTGTACTGCGACGGGCTTGGAGCATGTATCGGAGAATGCCCGGTTGGAGCAATCACTCTTATTGAAAAAGAGAGTGAGCCATATGATGAGATTGCTGTAATGAAACGCATCTCTCCTAAAGGAGAAAAGGCCATAATTGCTCACCTTAGACATCTCAAGGAGCATGGGGAGATGGAGTGGTTCCATCAAGGAATTGATTGGTGTGCAGAGAACAACACTCAGATAGATATATCTCTATTTGAGGAGGAGAAGCCGAAAATGGCGTGCGGCTGTCCAGGTTCAATGGAGAGAGATTTCAGAAATGTCAAGCCAAATGCTGTAGTAAGTCCATCCCCTATTCATCAGGCTTCAGAATTAAGACAATGGCCGGTACAACTTCATCTTCTGAACCCTCTTGCATCATTCTTCAGCAAGGCTGACGTCCTGCTTGCATCAGACTGCTCGGCATTTACATTCGGCGGTTTTCACAGTGATTTCCTCAGAAACAAGGCTCTGGCAATTGCCTGCCCTAAACTAGACAGCAACACCCAAAGCTATGAGGACAAGCTGGTTTCAATGATGGATGTAGCCAAAATAAACACTTTAACAGTGCTTATCATGGAGGTTCCTTGCTGCGGAGGGTTGCTTCAACTTGCTAAAAAAGCTCGTGAACGCTCCATCTCTAAAGTACCTATTAAAGCCATTGTACTATCGGTACAAGGAGAGATCCTCTCTGAAAATTGGATTTAATCTCAAGCATTTGATACTGTTTCCCCATAAGCATTAAGGAGAACAGAGAGTGTTTCAGGTACAGGAACGTCATCCTTATCAATCGTAGTTAATAACTCCATCCCTGTCTTTGTCAAAGTGAAGTACATCTGTCTTCTATCCTTCTCTCCAAGATCTCTCTCAATAAGCCCTCTCTCCTCAACAGCTCTGAGCAGTTTCGATGTATTTGAGCAGGTAAGGTTCAGCTTGGATGCTATCTCACCGGATGACATTCTTCCATCTTTCAAGGTGCATAGGACCATAGCCTCATTGAGACACATCGAATATATTTTATAAAATCCCTCTTCATATTCACTTATGGAACGACAAATATCTCTTATTACACAGAATTTTTTCATAATCAGTTAGATTTTTTCTTTAGTAATACATTCTCAATAATCTCCTCGATATTGGATTTCGGGAGTGCGCCCTGTGAAATCTGAGGGGCCTCTCCCATTGGGATAAAAATCAGCGTAGGTATGCTTTGAATCCCAAAAGCTGCAGCAAGCTCAGGTTCCTTGTCAGTATCAATTTTATAGACATATATATGCCCATCATACTTATCCGCCAACTCTTCAAGAACCGGGGCTAAAGCCTTGCACGGGCCACACCAAGAGGCATAGAAGTCTACTATAGCCGGTTTGTCTCCAAGATATTTCCATTTATCCGGACTGATTTCATAATTCACAACTTTAGCCAGAAATTCAGCCTTCGTCAGATGTTGGGTTTTTACAGGTTTATCTTTACCGGTAATAGCAACCGTTCCATTGTCCCTGCCTGCTCCGCACGATAATAATCCTATCGCAAATAAGGCAAAAATGATATATTTCTCAATTGTTTTCATGTTGCAAAGCTAAATATTATTTCTCACAAAACAAATTTCCAATGGAAATATTTTGCTATAAAAAGATTTTTTCATTACTTTGCAGGAAAAGATATACTATGAAATATATAATTGTTGGTGGTGTTGCCGGCGGTGCTACTATAGCCGCAAGACTGAAAAGGAATGATGAAAATGCTGAGATCATACTATTCGAAAGAGGAGAATATATATCTTATGCAAATTGCGGTTTACCATATTATTCAAGCGGAACAATAGAGAAAAGAGAAGATTTGATTGTGCAGACTGTAGTCGGTTTTATTAACCGCTATGATATTGATATCCGCGTTATGTCAGATGTGGAGAAAATTGACCCATCGGCCAAAACCGTAACAGTTCACAATATAGAAAAAGGAAAAAGGTATCAGGAGAGCTACGACAAACTTATACTCTCTCCAGGAGCAGAACCTTTCAAACCTGCCATTCCAGGCATAGAAAACCCAAACATCTTCACCCTAAGGAACATTCCCGATATAGACAAAATCAAGTTGGCTTTGACCACTAAAAATATAAAGAGTGCGGTAATAGCCGGAGGAGGTTTCATTGGCCTTGAAATGGCCGAAAATCTTCATAAACTTGGTATAAACATTACTATCGTAGAGATGGCAGATCAAGTAATGGCAAACATGGACTACTCAATGGCCTCTATCGTTCATGCTGAACTCCGTTCAAATGGAGTCGCTCTTCGCCTGAACGATGCCGTAAAATCCTTTGCCGACAAAAACGGCAAAATTGAGGTTGCCCTCCAGAGCGGAAGCATTTTGGAGACAGAAATGGTAATATGGAGCATAGGCATTAAACCTGAGACAAAGCTTGCACGTGAAGCCGGACTTGAAATAGGCCTGACTGGCGGTATAACGGTAAATGACTATCTTCAGACATCTGACAAAGACATATATGCCTTGGGTGATGCAATTGAGGTAAGACATCTCGTGACTGGCAAAGGAGCTCTGATTCCTCTTGCAGGACCTGCAAACAAGCAGGCTAGAATAGCAGCAGACAATATAGTATTTGGGAACAAATCCAAATACTGCGGATCGATAGGAACAGGCATAGCAAAAGTTTTCGGGCTGACCGTTGCTTCTACCGGAGCTAGTGGCAAGTTGCTAAAAAAGGCCGGGATTGAATACATATCATCATTCACCCATTCTAATTCGCATGCAGGGTATTATCCAAACTCTCTGCCTCTGTCAATAAAGATTATGTTTTCCCCCAATGATGGTAAATTACTGGGAGCGCAGGCAGTAGGAATGGACGGAGTTGACAAGCGGATTGAAATGTTTGCCCAGACAATCAGAGGTGGAGGCACTATATATGACCTTATGGAGATTGAACACGCATATGCACCTCCATACTCATCTGCCAAAGATCCGGTAAATGTTGCAGGTTTTGTTGCCGACAACATTCTAAGCGGAAAAGTTAAGATTGTACATTGGAGAGATATTGACAACATTGACCCTGAAAAGGATTTCCTTCTTGATGTGCGGACCGGAAAAGAATTCCGGATGGGAGCAATATCAGGTGCTGTAAATATACCCGTAGACGAAATCAGGTTCCGCATGGATGAGATACCTTCCGACAAGAGGATTATTGTCTACTGCGCCATAGGTTTGAGAGGATATGTAGCATCCAGGATTTTGCTTCAAAGCGGATATGGCGATGTAGTGAGCCTATCAGGTGGTTTTAAAACTTATTCAATAGCATCTGCAAAATGAAAACAACGTTAATAGTCTTACTTACAATAATAACCTTTTCGTTTGGATTTTCACGAGAGATTCCTGACAGGCAGAAGAGTGTTAAAATTAATGTCATGACATATAACGTCCACCATTGCAATCCTCCGGCAGTAAAAGGCAAGATAGATGTGGATGCCATTGCTGAGATAATCAGATCAAACAATGTAGATATTGCATTTATTCAGGAGACAGATGTCCGCACCAGCCGAGTAGGAGGAATTGACCAGGCTCAGGAATTATCCGATAGATCCGGTTTAAAATTTTTCCGGTTTTTCAAAGCAATTGATCTTGCCGGTGGTGAATACGGCGTGACAATATTATCTTCATACTCTCTTGACTCTGCTTCAGTCCATCCTTTATACAAAGAGGGAGATAGCGAACAGAGAGTTTTGGGAACTGCCTTAGTCACTCTAAAAGACAAGCGAAAAATCCTGCTTGCATGCACTCATCTTGATTTATCTTCAAGGCTAAGAGAGGTGGAAGTTACTCAAATTGACTCAATACTTTCAAGAGAAAGAAGGCCAGTAATATTGGGTGGCGATTTTAACGCAGCCCCTTCCAGCAATGAGATAAAATTTATGGAAGAGCGGTATTCAAGCACAACAAAAGAGTATGTCTGCACTTTCCCGAATATGGATCCGAATGTTACGATTGACTACATCTTTTTCAGCAAAACGCCTATGTTACGAGTCGTATCCCATAAAGTATTACAGAGCATAAATGCTTCCGATCACCTTCCTGTACTTTCCGTACTGGAATATTTAAGATAGAACAATAGCATTTATTGATTACATTTGCCCCAAATTATATAAATAATGAAATATTTATGTCGGTTTTTACTGAGGATTGCAGGCTGGAAGGCAATGGAACCTCCTGTGCCTGAACCAAAGTGCATCATTCTAGGCGTCCCTCATACCTCTGCATGGGATTTCGTTGTTTCATACCTATATTATCACTCCTTCGGTGCCTCGGCTAATATAATGATTAAGGGAGATTTCTTCAAAGGTCCAATGGGACCTATCTTGAAACGAATGGGTGGAATACCTCTGGATAAAAATAAAGGGGCGACTCTTACCAGACAGATTATTGAGGAATTCAATTCCAGGGAGAGTCTGCATCTGGCTATTGCACCTGAAGGAACAAGGGATGCAACTGAAAAATGGAAAACGGGTTTTCACACTATTGCTAAAGCAGCAAATGTCCCTGTATATCTTGGATACTTCGACTGGGGCAAAAAAGAGGTCGGAAGAGGGGTCAAATTTGAAATAACTGATGATGCCCAAGGAGATTTAAAGAAAATCCGACAGTGGTATAAAGATAAAGGTGTACAAGGAAAGTTCCCCAAAAAATTCACTCCTGGAAGTGATTTGGAATGATTCTTGTGATAATTACACCGATTAACTAATCGCTATTAATGAAAATTAAGGAATTTGAAACTCTAAGGGACCTATTCACTTATTGTACAGACACATTCAAAACCAATAGGGCTTTTGCATATATCAACGGTGATTCTTACACCTACCAGGAATTCGGAGCAAAAACAGTTGTAGTTTCTCAAATATTGAGCAATGCCGGAATAGGAAAAGGTGATAAAGTCGGAATTTTAAGTCAGAATATGCCTAACTGGCCGGTTGCATACTTCTCTGCCGTAGCTTTCGGAAGAGTGGTAGTACCTATCTTGCCTGACTTTTCTGCACATGAAGTTACTAATATTATCACCCACTCTGAATCCAAAGCTCTGTTTATCTCAAAAAAACTTTTTTATAAAATTTCTAAGGAGATAATCGAAAGTCTCACTATTGTCATAGAAATCGACTCTTTTGAGGTATTGCACCAGGCTAAAAATTGCAATCCGGCAGATATTGAACTTTCAAAATCAGAAGATCTTGCTGCAATAATATACACATCAGGCACGACCGGTAATTCAAAAGGTGTGATGCTCAGCCACAAAAACCTTTGTACACATCTTTACGCCGCTTTTAAATTGCGCCCAAGCTTTGAGTGGGATATCTGGCTGTCCATTCTTCCTCTTTCCCATACACTTGAAAACAGCTTAAGCATGATGCTGCCAATGATGAGTGGTGCATCAGTCTATTTCATAGAGAAGGCCCCTACTCCATCTATATTGATGCAGGCTTTGAAAGAGATCCGCCCGACTACAATGCTTAGTGTTCCGCTTGTGATTGAGAAAATATACAAATCTGCTGTCCTGGCGAAATTCCAGGCAAACAAAATCACTGCGGCTTTATATAAAACAACTTTTGGAAGAAAGCTGCTTCACAGGATTGCCGGGAAAAAACTAATGGAGACGTTTGGTGGAAGGATTCGTTTCTTTGGTGTTGGTGGGGCAAAACTGGACGGAGAGGTGGAGAGATTCCTTTATGAAGCAAAATTTCCTTATGCTATAGGTTATGGTATGACCGAAGCGTGTCCACTTCTTGCAGGAGCAATCCCATCTATGGTCAAATGGCAGTCTACCGGCCCGGCAATTCATGGAATTTTTCTAAGGATTGATAATCCTAACCCTCAGACCGGCGAAGGAGAGATTGTCGCAAAAGGACCTAACATAATGATGGGGTATTACAAAAACCCTGAAGCTACAGAACAGGCATATACCAAAGACGGTTGGTTCAGAACCAAGGACCTTGGAATTATTGACAAAAAAGGTCGTCTCTATATAAAAGGAAGGCTTACCAATATGATACTTGGGCCAAGCGGTGAAAACATATACCCTGAAGAGATTGAGTCCGTAATCAATGGCCATTCAATGGTAGAGGAGTCTCTGGTCACTGAATACAAGGGAAAACTGGTTGCTTTGGTACATTTCAGTCCGGAAAAGATCAAAGCTCTCAATGAGGCTAAAGAGGATGCACTGAATGCATATTATGAGACAAAAGGCCAACTGGTAAAGAGCTACGAAGAGAAGAAGGAAGAGGCTGTCAGGATTTTCAATGAAAAGATTGAGCAGCTGAAAAAAGAGGTTTCAGATTATGTCAACGCTAGGGTAAACAAATTTTCTAAAATATCCGTTGTTGTTGATCACCCTAAACAGTTCGAAAAAACTGCAACCCAGAAGATAAAAAGGTATCTGTATATCAAGAATGAGAACTAGAAGGTAATATCCAACCTGCCGACATATATTCCTGCAGCTCCTGTCTGGTTTACAAGTACCCCTTTTCCACAACTGTTTGTCATAATAACAGGCTTTTCAAGGAATGTATGTGAATGTCCTCCTATGATTATATCTATATCCTTGCTGTAACCTGCCAGCTCTGTATCGGACGGGTTTATCCTGTTACCGCCATCGAATCCTAGATGACTCAGGACTATTACAAGGTCACATTTTTGTCTTACCTTAAGCTTTCTGGCAATCCTGTTTGCTACATCAATCGGGTTTTTATAAACTATATTGGCTCTTGCCTCCTCCGACACAAAACCTTTCAAATCCAAAAGAAGGCCAATTAAGCCGATCTTCCTGCCTCCCTTATAAACAATAGTATATGGCTTAACCACACCTTTCAAAGGACTTCTTGAAAAGTCATAATTTGCACAAAGAGTGGGATATTCAGCATTTTTAAGTCTATCAGCAAGTTGTTGCTGACCGTTGTCAAATTCATGATTCCCAAGACAGATAGCGTCATAGCCCATTGCGTTGCAAAGTTTTACCTCCATAACCCCGCCAAATAGAGTGAAATATGGAGTACCTTGGTTATAGTCTCCAGCATCCAGGATAAGCACGTTTGGGTTACCCTCACGCACCTGTTTGAAATAGTTGGCTCTTCTTTGAACTCCACCCATTCCAGCGTTTTTCCCGCTTGTTAACGGTTCAATATTGCTATGGGTATCATTGGTATGCAGTATAACCAAATCCTGAGAAAATCCCGTATAAGAGAGAAACCCCAATAAGATTGCAATAACAACCCCTCTGATTTGAACCGAAATACTCATATTGCTATTTTTTAATCTTTACCCTGTGGGAATATACCGACTCTATTGGTTCGCCTCGCTTTGTCGATTCAGCTATCTTTTCAAATATTGCATCTCTTATAAGCATGCCGGTCTGCTCAACGGCCAATGCATCTTTTAAAGCAAGGACATTGTCTCCCCCACTCATCAAGAAATCTATTGTAACCAACCTGTACGTCTTATTGTCGTCAACAGGAGCCCCATCTATCGAAGCCAGTTTAAGCTCCTGCCCTTCGATTTCAAGTTTTACATTATATGACAAGGCCTCCACTTTATCTGCCGCAAATGACTCAAAAAGCTTCCTTACAGAACTACCCTTTAAATCCAAGACAACAACATAGTTCTCGAAAGGGAAGATTGAATATATATCATATCTTCTCACATTGCCTTTGGGAAGTGCCGCCCTTATACCTCCAAAGTTGGTTAAAGAGAAGTCAACCTTACCCTTACTGTGCTTTTGTCCAAATTCCAGCAATGCATCCACCGCAAAATTTGACAACAGGCTTTCAGGTCTTGCAGAACGCATTTCCCCTTCAGTATACCCGACAACCTCCTGCATTATCTTGTCCATTTCAGGCTTGTAGAGGTCAATTATTGATTTAACAAAAGGTTCCAGAGGTGCATTAAGGGTACTATCCATGAGAATTCTGCTTCCTTTGTATTTAAAGCGGAGTTCCTGTGCAAATATTGTAGTTGCAAACAGTAATAAAATCTGTAATAATAGTATCCTTCTCATAGGCTTAGAATTTAAGCCATTTCATTAAATCTTTCCAACTTGCCTTCTTTCCATACATCAAAATACCCACCCTGTAAATTTTGGCAGAGAGATATGTCATAAGCAGGAACGTTACAAACAAAAGTCCGATAGAGAGAATCATCTGCCAGACAGGTACTCCGAAGGGTACTCTAGCCATCATTACCATAGGTGAGGTGAAAGGAATCATCGATCCCCAGAAGGACAAGCTGCTGTCAGGATGTTGGAATGTATGAAGCATGATAAACAGACCTATAATCAGTGGGAGAGTGACAGGCAGTGTGAGTTGCTGGGTATCAGCCTCATTGTCCACCGCTGATCCTACTGCCGCAAATAAAGAGGCATACAAAAGGTAACCAAGGACAAAGAAAATAAGAAACGTAAGAATTATTGAAATGAAGTTGATTCCGGAAAGAGCTGTCAATATATCACCCATTGGGGAATTATTTGCAGAGAGTGCGGCTACGGCTCCTGAAGTATTGCCTGAGAGTTGTGTACCTGAAATCTGTTGCGTCATTTCAGCTCCAGCAATCATTTTATCTGCACCCATAAATGAAAGAGTTCCAAAAGTAATTCCTGCAGTCAGGGCAATCCAGATAAGGAATTGCAGCAAAGCAACAGACCCTACCCCAAGTATCTTACCTAGCATGAGCTCAAAAGGTTTTACCGATGATACAATCACCTCCACTACCCTATTTGACTTTTCATCTATCACACCTCTCATTACCATCGACCCGAACATAAAAACAAACATATATATCAAGAAACTAGCAATATACGCTATTCCCATATTTAATTCAACCATTCCGGCCTTCTCATCTCCCTCTTCACTTAATGTAAAAGTCTTAACGTTGACTTCAGTCTTCACATCTTTGAGTATTGAGTCCAGATTCTCTATATTATACTTACCCATCTTTACCTTCTCGACAGCTTTTTTCACATTTCCTTGAATCTCCTCCTTGGTATCTATGTTGAGCTGCTTGGATGAGTACGCAGATACTATCACATTCGAAGCTGAGTCCATCTGGGATATCTCCACCATTGCATATAGGTCTTCCTTTGCAAAGTTTTTCTTTATCTTTTCAACATCCGCGCTTGAATCAAAAGAGTAGGTATAAGCCTCTGTATTTTTAAAGTATGGTTCGCACACATGAGATTTGTCCACGACAAGTATTTTTTGACCTTTCTCTCCTGACGAGAGAGTCATTATAAGCGATGGTAGGACAATAAGTGCCGCAAAAAAGACAGGAGTCAGCAGAGTCAGCAGAATAAATGACTTTTTCTTTACCCTTATTGAAAACTCTCTTGAAATAATCAGAAATAATTTACTTGTATTCATCACACCTTTTTTAGCTAACCAATTTTATAAAAATATCATTCATTCTTGGAATAAGTTCCTGATAAGATACTATGTCGACTTTTTGTATCAGCTCACCCAACACTTGGGATGATGTCGCCTCTCTGTCAACCTCCAGGACTACTCTTCTTCCCATCTTATGCTCCTCTTCCAGAACAACCTTGTAGAATGAATTACTCTGGAAATTTACAGAATCTGTAGATCTGTAAAGTAATTCAACCTCATTTCTCCCATGATTCCTCCTTATTTCATCAAGGCCTCCTGTTATCACTAGCTTCGATTTGTTTATCAGAGCAATATTATCGCAAAGTTCTTCCACAGACTCCATATTGTGTGTCGAGAGGATAATGGTAGCTCCATTTTCCTTCATTTTCAGGATTTCGTTCCTTATCAGCTGTACATTAACCGGGTCAAACCCACTGAAAGGCTCATCCAGAATCAAGAGAGAAGGCTTATGCAATACCGTTGTGATGAACTGTACTTTTTGAGCCATACCTTTGGAAAGCTCCTCAACTTTTTTATTCCACCATGCCTGTATTCCAAATTTAATGAACCACTCCTTCAGCTCCTTTGTAGCCTGAGCCTTCTCCATTCCTTTCAATCTTGCGAAATAGATTGCCTGCTCGCCGACTTTCATTTTTTTGTAAAGGCCTCTCTCCTCCGGCAAATATCCGATCTTTTCAATATCTGATTGCTTTATTGGCCTTCCGTTAAATAAGACTTCGCCCGAATCAGGCATTGTAATCTGATTTATAATCCTAATCAACGTAGTCTTACCTGCGCCATTAGGACCTAGCAGTCCAAAGACAGTCGCTTTGGGTACATCTATTGTTACTCTATCCAGTGCAGTGAATTGGTTAAACCTTTTGACTACATTATTGCAGTTAATGATGCTCATTCTATACTCAATGTTAAACTCAGAAATATTTGTTTACTATGACAAAGATAATTAAACATTAATTACCTAAAATAGTATTTAAGAATTTTATAGAGTTCTTTTCTGATAATGTTATTTAAGACGAGATTGGCCAAATCCGTAAGTTCTCTGCCACTTTTTTCACGATATCGGATAATGCTCCTTGCCACATAGCCTCCTATGTAAGGATTCCCTGACAAATCCTCAAAGGTTGCCTCATTAAAATCTTTTTTTACTATCTCATTTGTATCCAGCGCCACCCTCTCAGCAAACAGGCTTAACCTCTCTCTGTCTATCCCATATATATCCAGAAGCTGATCTTTTAGAACAAATCCGCCAAGTTTTTCCCTGTACTGAATTATTTTTCTTGCATAGTAAGGACCGATCCCTGGAAGCGACACCAACTCTGTGGAGTCTGCCATATTCAGTCGGACAATCCTCTTTGCTTCAAACTTCTCTTTTATGGCAGTTCTGGAAGAATCGGCCTGAACCGGATGATTACTGCAGCTGTCAATTGAGATCAGATTCTTAAGCCTTTCGTAGGTTTCCGGTGATATGACATACATCTTTGAGAAATCTTCCCTCTTTCTGAACTTTCCGCCACTATTCCGATAGTTGATTATCACCTGTGCTTGTCTTGACGAAAGGCCAAGATCCATAAGTCCATCCCTGTCAATTATGTTTGGATCGAATTGCCGGTCTGAATGAGTTTTTTCAGAAGTGCCGGGCCTAACCTTAGAAACCCGCCTTTCACTCTTTTCCGCTTTAACAGTATAACCAACTGGTTCCGGATTTTCTACGATTGTCTCACTGGCTTTCTCATCGTCCGACCTGAATAAAAAAAGAATACCCTGTATGAACAGCACTATAAAAATAAGTGCAACAACCCCTGATGCATGGGATTTTGAAAATTCACCCTTACGCCACATATCCTCCCCTCCTGAATAAAAATTATTGTTTGCCTGATACTATAATTACGATTTCCCCTTTTGGCTCATTCGAGGAATACCATCGGACCAGTTCTCCCAGTGTCCCCCTCCTGTTCTCCTCATGGATTTTCGACAACTCCCTCGATACAGATGCCTGCCGATCTTCCCCTAAAGCTTCGGAAAACTGCGTCAAGGTCTTGACAAGCCTGTATGGGGACTCGTAAAATATCATTGTACGCCCCTCTTCAGACAGCTCCCTTAACTTTGTCTGACGGCCCTTCTTTAATGGCAGGAAGCCCTCGAAACAGAACCTGTCACATGGGAATCCTGAATTTACCAAAGCCGGGACAAATGCTGTTGCCCCAGGTAGAGTCTCCACATCAATCCCTCTCTCCTTGCATAATCTTACCAAAAGAAAACCTGGATCTGAGATTCCTGGAGTACCGGCATCGCTTATAAGGGCAATGTTCTCTCCCGAAAGCAACCGGTCAGCAACCTTTTCCACACTTTGATGCTCATTGTATTTATGATGAGACTCCATTCTTGTATGGATATCGTATTTTTTGAGCAGCACGGAACTTGTACGAGTATCCTCCGCCAGAATAATGTTTACCTCTTTTAATATTCTGATTGCCCTGAGAGTTATATCCTCGAGATTACCTATGGGTGTCGGTACTATATAGAGTTTAGCCATTTAATCCAACTTCCTTCTTAAAATCATATAAAATCTGTATGCTACTTCTGAATTTTCATCCCAATCCTCAAATGCTGCCCTTGTATATTCCAACGCCTCATCCATGGATGTCATCTCATTTAGTTTCTGAATGCTCAGACGATACTGCTCGGAATCTTCCTTAAACAGACCTCCTATAAAGAATAATTTATCGTTGAGAGTAATGGCTTCATTCAAATCGTCAACCCTTGGCCCAGGTTCATCACTCATCCACCGCGGACCATTATTTGATGCAGAATCCAGTATAGAGGCTCCTCCATCAAAAAAGAGTTCCATCTCCTCCTCTTCATCAGGCTCAAGGACAACTTTTGATTTTTCATCCGAACCGGCAAATGGAACAAATGAGTTTACAGCACTCTGTCTGGCCTCGGACAAAGACCTTCTTAATTCTACAATTGACTGGTTGAGTTTTGCCAGACTGCTCCTCTCATGCTCGAGCATCAATGTACCTATCTTTTGTTTGATGTTGTCAGCAGCAATGTTTAATTCCTCCCATTTAAGAGGAGAGATTACATCTTCATCACTCAAAGAATCAAGGTCCCTAAGCAAACCTGAAATAATTATTTTTATTTCCGAAACTTTATTACTGTTAAGCATTTTAACTTTTTTATCTTTGCATATTACACAAAAGTAGGCAAAATGTTTCTAGAAAGCGCAAAAAAATCTGGGTGGATCGAGGTGATCTGCGGTTCTATGTTTTCAGGAAAAACAGAAGAGTTGATAAGGAGACTCAAGAGGGCTCAGTTCGCCAATCTGAAAGTAGAGATCTTCAAGCCCAAAATCGATATCAGGTATTCAGAAGAGGAGGTTGTCTCACACGATTCAAACATCATAAGATCCACACCGGTGGACTCCTCTACGAGTATTTTGCTCTATGCGGCAGATGTAGATGTTGTAGGTGTGGATGAAGCCCAGTTTTTTGACAAGAGTATTGTTGATGTCTGTCAGCAATTAGCCTCAAGTGGAGTTCGGGTTATTGTCGCCGGACTGGATATGGATTACCTAGGTAAACCTTTCGGTCCGATGCCGGATCTGATGGCTGTTGCAGAACACGTTACCAAAGTTCATGCTATATGTGTCAGGTGCGGAGATCCGGCGAACCATTCTCATAGGCTTACCGATAGTGACAAACTTGTAATGCTAGGAGAAAAAGATGTTTACGAGCCTCTTTGCCGTCACTGTTTCAATAAGCTTTGTAAGTAATTATTCACATGGGGACGCAAATTGTGTGATCACACAATTTGCGTCCCCATGTGAATACCCACGTGAATACATGTGAATAACTAAACCAAGCTCTACTTAAGCTTCTCTTCTAAAAAGAGTTTAAGCTGTTCTGCTTTAATATTTAAGGCTACAATTTTCCCATTTTGGTCTAACAAAAAGTTTTTAGGAATAGCATCAATTGCATAAATCTCTGCTACGTGCTCTACTCCGCTTTTATCAGAACTTGAATTAATCCATGGAATATCCATATTGGAAGAGGCATTTTGCCATGCCTCCATTTTTTCATCCACTGAAAATGAGAATATTTCAAATCCTTTACTTTTGAATTTAGTATAAACTTCCGGCATTTTTTTCATCTCCTCCCTGCATGGGTGGCACCACGACGCCCAAAATTCAAGCAATGTCAACTTGTTCTTTTTTATTATTTTAGCCAGATTAGCCTCAGTATTCGATATGGTAACTGCGTTTATATCTATAAAGTCTGCACCAACTATCAACTTCTTTTTAATTTCTGTGCGTTTATCGGCATCAGCCTTATCTTTAAATATTCTTTGCAAATCGGCATTGGCCGGAAGCTCTTTTCTGATCCCGGACAGTACTTCAAATTCCTTATCGGATCTGCTTTCTGACTCAATTACAGCAAATAGTTTTACATATGGATCCTTGTGAGAATACAGGTTGTTCAAATAACTTTTCTTTAATTGTGCAAATTTTCCTCTTAGATTTTTTGACATTGATGTAAAATTTTCAGATTCCTTATCTGACAATGATTTAATATCGGTATTTTTATATAAATCATACATCTGCAAACTTATTTGTTTAGCCTCATCCGAGTTTTCCCAACCAAAAAGAAGGTCATTATAGAAGCCTCCTCTAATTTCATAGCCTGCCTCCCGACTATAGAAAACGTTTATATTTTTGTTTTCCAGAATAATCGTATGGCTTGAACCACAAAATGCTATTTTCGCAATTGTTGGAACAGATACAGGATCTATTTCAAAAGAGAATTTACCATTTGTAGCTTTTGTCATTATGGCATTTTTTGATGAGTTCTCACCTGCGGTTGTATTGAGGTATACATCAAAATTACCGCCTGTTTTAAAATCCCCGGAAATAACTATTTTATCTTCTTTGAAAGCAGTGTTGATAAGAGTAGTCAGTGTTAATAGAGTTAATAAATAAAATCTTTTCATTATGTTAAATTATTAGTAAAATGAGGGGCGTTTTTCGCCCCTCATAAATCTTTAAATATTAAAACGATACTGGTTTATCCCAGACTGTCGATTTGTAAAGTATCTGCATCGGTCTGGTTGTAATGTTTTCAAATTTTTTGACGGGCTGTAGGTTTTGATTTGTACCTATTTCGGAACAAGTATAAATATAAAACCCTCCCTTAAGTGTATTGTTGCTGTTCTGGTCATAAAAACCAACATAGAGTTCCTTCATATCATAGCTTACCGACATAGTGGTGATAACCTTACCTGCTCCCAGAGTGATGGAAGGATTGCTAGGAAGCTGATTGTTTGGAGCAGTGTTCTTTGGATACCATGTAAATATTTTATTGCCATCTGCATAGTATACAGAGTTGTATCTAGCATTTGGCACCATTTCAAGATCTCTTCTGAAAGTTACCGGAGATGTAGCTGTGTAGCTATTTTCTGCAATAGTGGTAATGCCTGTGGCAGAACTTGTAGTAAACTCAACAAATTTAATATTAAGAGGGTTTGACTTATCCTGTGCTACTGCAAAAAGGTTATACGGGGTTCCTCCATATACTGCCCCATTCATTCTGAAAACAGAGAGAATATTCATATTCTGGTATATGTTAGGTCGGTAATCATCCCCGAAGTTATTTTGGGTTGCATTCACACCTGATGTATTGTTCACAGGCAGACTATTGTTGTGATAACTAATCACTGTCCATATTTTTGAATTGAAATAATCTAAAGCAAACTCTCCACTATTTACATTTGGCCCGGAAGTATATATTAAATTAACAAAAGCGTCATCAAATGTTTTCTCCCCCCAACTATCAATTTTATATATCATAAACTCTGGTTTCTGGTATTTTATAAACCTTCCCTTTGTTGTATAGATAGTTGCTCCCTCCATGTAGTTGTCATAAATTGAGACTTTCTTTATATAGTCACCGGGAAACATTTCTGTGAATCCTACTACATTGAAAATTACAAAAGTATTAGGATCTGCAATATATATTTTGTCTTTCGTGAAAATATGCAGATATGCATTTGCCTTACCGTAAGATATTATTGATTTGCATATTCTTACAACATTTTTAATATTATATTGTGGGTTTACTTTGTTTATCAGATCTGTCGAAAATGTAAGCTCCTTCCCTTCAAGTATGTCTGTTTGAGAAAGAGTTCTGGCAAATGCGATATTTGAATTTCCAGAATCATCATTTCCTACTACAAAATAACCTGCATCATAGACTCTTACAGCAATCTCCCAGGTTTTAAAGGCACTGTAATCTTCATTCTGTACCTCTAAACGGAGTTGATATGTTCCATATTTTGGAAATCGATATTTTAAAGTGGCACCTTCTCCAATTTTCACAATATCGCCCACAACGCCTGACTCTACAAAATTTGCAGTCCAGATATATTTTAACTCTTTGCCGGCAATTTTTTGAGTGACTACCGGTGTAAATGAAAACTCCTGCCCAAAATCCACACTAAGTTTTTCTGTGGGAGAGGTTATTGTTATTTGTGAGAAATCTGGATTGTTTTCCGGGTAAATCATTGTAGACATGTCTTTCACACAGGAGAAAAGCAGACATGTAAATAATATGTATATTAATTTTTTCATAAGCTTGTTATCTGATTATTATGAGAAGGTAGGTTTAGATATCCCAAGATTAAGATTGGGATTGGCCTGAGAGTACTCCCACATCTTTAGTTGTACATATTTCATAAATGTTATTCTATATACGTTCAATGGACTGTCTCCATACGAATTAGGCTTTTTATCCAGGTTTTTTCCCCACCTTGCGACAATTATGTCATAGGTTCCCTTATTCTCCTTTTCCATATCCCAGAAATATTTAAAGAACAGCTGCCCTTTTAGTTTTGTGAATGCTCCATAATTGTATGTTGTCCACCAGACAGGAGCTGCAGGCAACTTATCATCAAATGTTACCGTGAACTCCGAATGTCCCCTTATGTCAAAATTTTCTGATTTCTCAAGCTGAAGTGTGATTATTGCACGGGTCGTCTCAAGTTCAATATCCCTTTTCAATTTTACAGGTATTGAAACACTTACGCTATCCTTTGGAATGATTACCTGCGAAGGGACTGAGTAATAAGCGTCCTTTGCAGCAATAAAGGTTGTGTTTGCATATTTCTCATTAACCATTTTTATGTTTATTTTTCTGTCAAATGGTTTTGGGACACCCATAACCTTACATCTAACCAGTATATTATACTCATTAATACTGTCGAACCCGAAGTTGAAAAAAACAGAATCGGTTGCAGCCGTATAGTCCAGATATACTCCATCCTTCTGAGCTGTATCGTATTTTATATAATCCTCTTTGGCACAGGATGAGATTATAAATGCTAATATTATATATATGATTCTTTTATCCATAGCTGTTTATTATTAATTGTTTCTGTAATCGAACTCCTCAACTGGAATAGGAAGTACATAAATAAGGTCTGATGCCGGTAAGGTTTTATAATCTGTATTTGAAACTATATCCATATTTCTCTTTTTCATGTCAAACCATCTTACACCCTCTCCAAAAAACTCTTTATGCCTCTCATTATAAAGTAGCTCAATACTTGGCTTCAGAACAGGATCTCTGTTCTCCAGGTTTGTAAGCCCTCTGGAATTCAGCACCATATTAATGTATCTGCCGGCTTCCTCCTGATTATTTTCTGCCAGATATGCCTCTGCAACTATATAATACATCTCTACGGAGCGCAAAATTGAAATTCCCTCTATCAGCCCTCTGCTCTCGGGAGTGTTGGTTGGAGTAGTCTTCATAAGCCAGTCAACATTTTTCAATAAATAATTTGTTGTTCCCCCATCATATAGAGGTCTGAACCAGTTAAGTCTCATATCAACTCCTGAGTTGGAGTTTAAATATTGAGAGTAGATGTTTTGGTAAGGTAAGAGATAGTTACCGCCTAATGCTGCTTGAAAAGGATTCATACTTGACCATGATGCTCCTGACGCCAGTCTCTCTTGTGTTGTATTGAAATACTCCTTAGAGTAGATACCCCAAATCGTCTCTTTTGGAGATAATGAGCCTGCTATAAGGTTTGTTATCTCATCTTTTGTAGCTAGCGGAAATTTTTTGGAGTCTATTACCTTAAGGGCCTCTGTCCTTGCACTGGCAAGGTCTCCCTTTGTCCAGTAAACCCTAGCCAAAAGAGCTGTGACTGCATAATAATTGAAATGAACCTGCCTACCTTTTAAAAATGATGATTTGATTATCTTATCCTCAACCCGGGGATAACTGATATTCTCCTTATCGCTTTCTAAAAGCGACTGAGCCTTTTTCAAATCTGATATCAGGTTTTCGTATACCTTATTCACCGTAGAAAATGGTGTATGCTTAAATGTGTATTCAGTCACATATGGTATACCTCGTTCCGTTCCGGATTTTTCAACGTGAGGGGCGAATGTCCTTGCTAAATCAAAAAGCAACATAGACCTTATACCATATGCTTCGCCAAGATATAGATTATATAAAGGATACTTTGATGGATCTATCTTTTCAAGATTTTCAATAACATTGTTTGAGTGTCCGATGACTTCATAAGCCTTTGTCCACATTTCGGATAAAATTGACTTTGAATCATTATAGTTGTATTTTGTAAGGTAATGTCTTGGAAGAAACTGGCCTCCGGCATTTAAATTCTGAGCCAAAGCATCAAATACTCCCCAATTGAAATATTCACCGTAAAGACTTACCGATTTCAATTCTCCATATAGCCCCCATATTGCATCTTCACAACCCTGTTTGTTACTGAACATATCATCGTTAACAACCTCAGCCTTAGGATTTACATCCAAAAACTTGTCACATGAGGCAAAAAGGCCGCAACCCGCTAAAAGTAATATTATAAATTTTTTCATATTTTAATGTTTAAAATGTTGTACTTATAGTAAAACTAAATCCTCTCGCAAAAGGGTAATTAATACCTCTCTCCTGCTTGATGGTCGAGAAACGGGCAATGTCATTCATTGATATGCCAAGATTTAATCTTTTACAATTTATTTTACCAAGTATCTTGCTATCTACCTCGTATCCAAGGGATATATAAGAAATCGACAAGTAATTCTCTTTCTCCACAAACCTTGATGTATGGTAATTATTTATAGTACCATTTGAATTTGGAATAATAGTCAGATAGTTTACAACATCACCTGGTTTTTTCCACCTCTGCGTATATGCCCTCTTGTCTGAATTGTACATTGGATTTATCTGTTCTATCCTTTGAGCCCTTGTCGAATTGTATATATAACCTCCACATGAATACAGCATACTGACGTTTAGAGAGAATCCCTTATAGGTAAGGAACGATGAGAGTGCCCCTCTCAGACTTGGAGTCATGTCTCCAATCGCAACCTTGTCCTGAGGGTTATACACATAAGTATATTCTCCCTGTTTTGTGATATAAATTTCACGTCCGGATGCTGGATCAATTCCGGCTGAACGGACAGTATAAATCATACTAGGAGATTCACCCTCAATGAAGAGTTCAAGTGGAGATGCTCCTGATATTGCTGCATTATTGTCATTCTGGATTTTAAGAGTATTACCAATCTTGATCAGTTTATTGGTATTGTGTGCCGCAGTCGCGTTTAATCTAAGGAACCAGTCATCATTCTTTATTACAACACCGGACAATGTAACTTCATAGCCTTTATTAGTCTGTTCACCAACGTTGTTATTAACCAAGGATACGCCGGACGATGGTGGCATTGAAATAGGGACGATCATATCGACAGTTCTGTAATTGTACCAATCGAAGTTTACATCAACACGGCTGTCCAGAAATGTCGATGTTAAACCAATATTTGTTGATTTGGTGGTTTGCCATTTCAGGTCTGAATTTCCCATCGTAATTGGACTTGCCCCCAGTCCGTATTTACTAACCAGGTTTGAAGCATATCTGAAGGTGGTTATTGCCTGGTAAGAGGCAAAATTAATGCTTCCTGTATGTCCGTAACTTGCTCTAAGTCTTAACACATCAAAGAGCTTCATGTTCTTTACCCACTCCTCCTGATGTAGGTTCCATCCTGCCCCTATACTCCAGAAAGGTGCATAACGGTTCTTAATTCCAAATTTAGATGAACCTGACAATCTATATGATGCATCAGCAAAATATCTGTTTTTGTAAGTTAAATTTGCAGAAGATGTAAGAGCAACAGATGTGCTTTCAGAGCTTAATCCTCCTGGTTTCCCACCTGTCGGATATGATGAGGCAAATGTCGGATCTATAAGCTTGTCATTAAAAAATCCAATTGCAGAAAATGAATATGGACTATTTATATCCTCTCTCATCTCTCCCCCAAGGTTTACAGTTAACATAGAACCATTGTCATCCAAACTCTTGTTGTAATTAGCGGTTCCTCTAAGAAGATATTTGTTACTCTCTCCAGTACTTATTGTATAACTACCCTTCATTGATGGATCAGTAACAGCAAAAAATGTACGGGATAGCGGAGAGACATATTGGTCATCACGTGTATTGGTATTTGTCATTGAACCAAAACCCACTAAATATAAGCCTGGAATTATGTTCCACCTGAGATTTAATGAAGAGATAATATCTTTATTCTTTGATTTTGAGAAAGAAGATAGTGTTGATTCATAAATCGGATTAGGAAGATTATATGATAAACTATTTATCAGATCTCCATTTGCATCGTATGGTGCATCGTATGGATTTGCATTTACATAATCCTTGAACATCCCATATTTTGAATCGTGAGCAGAATTTTGAGAATAATCGGTTCTTAGGGTCGCTATGAATTTGGATTTGTAATTATATGACAGAAAATATCCTATGCCAATATTGGTTCTGCTGTCATCTTTCATAACTCCGTTATTACCGACATAGCGCAGAGATACTTGATAGCTAAGGCCAGATCCCTCTCCTGAAAGGTTAATACTGTGTTGTTGAGAGAAAGAGTTTCTCAATGGTTTCGCCAACCAGTTTGTATTTATCCCACTGTTTACCTTGGCAAGTTTCTCGACATAATTAAGGTATAACGATCCGGTTTTGCTTTCGTACAATCCTGACAATCTTTCGAATTCAAGTTTCTCTGAGGCATTCATAAGGTCATAATCGCTCAGGTCAGGAAACTCTGCCTTTCCTGTTAAATTGTACGAAATTCTTATCTGTTTCTGAGCTGATTTTTTCCTTGCAACTAAAATTACACCATTCGCCGCCTGCTCTCCATAAAGTGCAGTTGCAGAGGCATCTTTAAGCACTGTAACAGATTCAATTTCAAATATATTTATATCATACAGGGCTCTTAGAGATGACTCAACACCATCTATAACAATTAGTGGAGAGTTAACTCCTACCTGGCTCGAAGTATTAAGAGAGGTTGTTCCCCTGATAATTATTTCAGGAATTGAGTTTGGATTGGAACCTTGATCGTTATTTGGAGTAATCGATATGGATGGCTCCAGAATGGAGAGAGAGTTGAAAAGGTTTGTCGTTGATATGGTTCTAAGCTGATCTCCACTGATAGTTTTTGCTGAGCCAGTAAATGTGTTTTTATCTCTTTCAAAATAGCCTGTCACTACTGCATTCTCCAGAAACTTTGCTGACTGTTTAAGAACAAGCTCCGGCTTAATCTGGGAAAATGTGACCTCTAATGTTTCGTAGCCGATTATTGAAAACACTACTATGGAGTTTGGTGTTATACCTGAAGCAGTGAGTGTATAATCTCCATTCTCGTCAGAAAAGACACCATCTTTAGTCCCTTTTACAAATATAGCAACACCCGTCATTGGAAGCTTGTCATTATCTATGACCTTCCCGGAGACAGTAATGTTTCGAGCGGGGGAAGCTGCCACTTTTTTTATTATTATGGTTTTTCCTTCCTGGACATAAGAGATTTTTGTTCTTTGAGTATCAAGGATTATATCCAGAACATCTTTCAGCCCTTTGTTTTTTAAATTGAACGTTAGATTTTTCAGCTCTTTTACATCGTCTGCATTAAAGATAAATTCGTAGTTGGTCTGAGTCCTTAATATCTCTACTATTTGAGAAAAACTCACCTGTCTGACCTCGAGATTTACCAAGGGCTGACTATTTTGCGCATAAAGATGTGGAGTAAAAAAGGAATACATCAAGACACACAAGAAAATAATAATGTGATTCTTAGGTTTTTTAATCATAATATATTTTGTTTAAGTTACTTCTAGGATATGACAATTTTTTTGTTGATATATCTGTACTTTATTTTTCCGGTTTGATTCAATTTGTATAGCAGCTCTTCAAATCCGTTGGATCTGTCAAAATATATATAAAACCGGGCTTGTTTCACCTCCTCATTTTCATAAGAGACATCGACCTTGTACCACCTTGACAATTCATTTATAATATTCTCCAACGTCTCGTTTCTAAAGACAAACTCCCCGTTTTTCCATGCAACAGCTCTCATCGTATCTGCTTCGGAAACCGTTATTTCTCCTGTTGACTTGTCTATTGAGCAGTATTCTCCCGGATTGATTATCCGAGTCTTGCCATTATGTATAAACTCAATACGTCCGCTTATAAGGGTCGACAGAGGATTTCCCTCTTCATATGTTCTTACATTGAACTCCGTTCCCAGAACTTTCACTTTTGTTTTATCGTCTATATTGACGATAAATGGTTTGTTTGCATTATGTGCGACCTGGAAATAGGCCTCTCCGCTAACATAGACTATTCTCTCTTTGTCTCCGAAAACCAAAGGGAATCTCAGTTTTGTCTCTGAATTAAGCCATACCTTTGTACCATCTTCAAGATTAATCTGGTACTCAGCATACCTAGGCACTATGATTTCGTTATATTCGAGAGAACTGTCATTTGTCATACCTTTTACATCTATGACCAGACCGGGCTTGTTCCCGTTTGTTGTAGGTTTTATTGACAGGTTTTGCGGAAGCTTTGTTGTATTCGAGTCCAGAACAAAGTCACTTCCATCCGACATTAAAAGCCTTGCCTTTGTCTCACCTGGGCTGATATGCGGTATAGCTTTGGCATCCTTTTCCTTAAAAAAACTGTTATAAGATAATACTGAAAAGGCAATTAATACCAGTGATGCAGCCACAGAAACTGCTCTCTTAAAGATTTTCCTCCTCTGTACTTTTTGTGGGTTTACATTTCCCCAGGCCTTTTGGACATCTTTATAGGATATTTCAATATCCTCTTTGCTTTCGCTGGAATAGAAGTCAATGATGTCATTTAAAAATTTTTGTCTGGCCTTGCTGACATTTGCCCATTGGGTAATTTCCGATTTCTCCTGTTCGGTTGCCGTACCTGTGATGAGCTTATTAATTTTTATCCAATCTATTTCCATAATTATTGCCTTTTGTATAAAGACAACAATATTTAGAAATCGGGTACACTCGAGATTAAAAAAATTAAAAAGAATTCCAAAGGATAATTCTCCCTGAAAAATTTATATGCCCTTTTTATATGAGTATGAACCGTTAATTCTGATATATCCAGCTCCTCTGCTATCTCTTTATAAGACATCGAATCAAAAATCTTATGTTCCAGAATGATTTTCTGATTTGGAGACAATTTCTCCAGACACACCCTGACTCTTGCGACAACCTCTGTGTTGTCTTCATAATGAAGGGTATTTGAATGAATTATAGCTTCAGCTAATTTTAAGTTATGTGAATCTACTACAGAATTATGTTTAAAATAATTCTTGCAGGCATTTCTAATGCAAGTATATAAGTATCCTTTTATATTCGTATCCTCATCCAAATCAGGAGCCACCTCCCATAGCTTGGTAAAGGAATCCTGCACTATATCCTCTGCCAGTTGACGATTCATCACATAATAGTTGGCAAATAATAACAAATCTTTATAATTGCTTTTAAAAATAAATTCAAAAGCATAACAGGATCTGTTCTTCAATGCCAAAAAAATATCTTTGGTACTAATTGATGAATCCATTATCAAACACTTTATGAGTCATGCTAAAAACCTGAGCAATATACAGGATGTATAACAGCATATAAAACAACAATGTTTAAAAATCGGGTACATCTTTTCTTTTTTTTTACGCATATTATACATCCAGCAAAAAAATATAACCGTAAAAAAACGAAAAGCGGCAAGCTGGATAACCAGCTTGCCGCCTTTTTTCTTTGGTCTAACCAAGTAATTATTGCTGAACTGGAGCAGCCTTACGAGTTAGATTTGCTTTACCGTTATGAGTAATGGTAGCTTCTGCATTAACACCTGTAAAGGTTACAGCAAGACTTTCTGGTTCTGCATTAAGAGTCATAGAACCGCTAAGATCCATAGGTTGAGCGCAAGTCATAGAACCTGTGAAAGTAACAGCAGATTCAGCGATTGAAGCAACACCACCTACGCTGATAACTGTAGAATCGTTAACAGTGATAGTAGCAGTAAATGTAGAGTCAGCAAGATACTCTAGTTCGATAGGGGCAACTAGATCAGTAACTACAGAGTTTCCAGTAGAATCAACTGTTGTAACAGAGATAGAATCCATACCAGTCCATTGACCTACTAATTTCTCAGAAATAGATTGCTCTTTAGGACCACAAGAAGCAAGAGCTACGATACACGCAGCGGCAGCAAAAAATGTTTTTAGTTTCATTTTATAAAATGTTTTAGGTTTGTTTTTCATTTCGGCGACAAATGTAGGAAGTTTTTTAATACAACGTTCTTTTTTTTAAACATTTTATAACTTTGTGAACATATTTTTTTAAAAATGAGACAATCACAATTCACAATCAGTAGGTCAAATCTGCTTCACAACTACAGCTATTTTCGTGCAAAGCTCTCAAAATCAACAAAATTACTCATATTAGTAAAAGCTAATGCATATGGACACGGTGCAATTGAGTGTTCACAACTTTTTGAAGAATTTGGTGCAGATTATTTAGCGGTCGCATTAATAAATGAGGGAATACAGCTAAAAAAAGCGGGAATAAGGCTGCCAATAATAATTCTTACCCCCGTTCTTGGCCCATATGAAGACATAATTGAACACGGACTTGAGCCTAGCATTGTGGATATGGATGCCGCAAATGTTTTTATGGAAGTATTAAATAATATGGAACTGGATTCTTACCCCGTCCATATAAAGCTTGACACAGGCATGCACAGAGTGGGTTTCGACGAAAGTGACATTCCCGAGTTGAAAAAGCTACTTCAATCTAATCCCAAAATCAGAGTAAAATCCATTTTTTCTCACCTATGCGCCGCAGACGAACCTAAGCATGACGATTTCACGCGAAGTCAGGCAGCACTTTTTGACAAAATGAGTAATGATATAATGTCTGTTCTTGATTATAAGCCGATGCGTCATATTCTCAATTCATCAGGAATTGAAAGGTTTCCTGAATATCAGATGGACATGGCCAGGTTGGGCGTGGGTATCTACGGCACCAGCTATGTAGATGAATCTAAGTTAAAACCCGCCGGTTCAATGCAGGCTCCCGTAGTTCATATAAAAACAGTCACAGAAGGCACTGTTGGTTATGGAAGACGAGGAGAAATAGGAGAGACACCTAAGACCATCGCAACAATTGCACTAGGCTATGCAGACGGAGTCAACAGACATCTAGGAAGAGGGGCTGCCAGTTTCATGCTTAATGGAAAAATGGTGCCCACGATCGGCAATATATGCATGGATACCTTTATGTTGGACATCACAGGTGTTGAAGCAAAGGTTGGCGATCCGGTCACAATATTCGGAGATGCCCCCACTGCCGGAGATCTTGCAAAAATACTTCACACAATATCTTATGAAGTATACACATCCGTACCCATCAGGGTCAGAAAAGTAGTAGTACCCTAGTGTGATATCTTATATACCAATTCAATAAGCAGCTCCCCGTCAGAAGCCTCTCCCCTTTCATTGCTTTTGCTCATGGAGTCATATCTTCTTATAAGGGAAATTATCTCCATACATTTGATAAGAGGATAATTCTGAGAAGCCATCTCATATTCAGAAATAAAGAAAGGAGGGATCCCTATGTAAGATGCTATTTCACTCCTAGATGCACCTCTGTTTTTATTAATGAAAGCATGATATTTGCAAATTTTCACAAACTGTGAGAAAATTGTGGCAAATGTCACCACGAGAGGATATTGCTTGGGAGAATCGGCAAAATGGCTTGCAATCTTGAATATCTTAGTCTGATCCTTAATTGATATTGCCTTGGTCAGCTCAAATAGATTATATTCCCTGCTTATTCCTATGTTATCTACAACATCGTCCGCCTTTATCTCTTTTTCCCCCTCCTTAAGATTAGTAATAAGCTTATCCAGCTCAAGCACCAGCTTTCTAAGTTCTGTACCACTGTAATCGGCAAGCAACATTGAAGCCTCGGGCGAAATGCTTTTACCTTTATTCTTTATGTATCTGTCAATCCAGAACACAACCTTATCATCCTTTATTGAGGATGACTCAAAAACCACACCGTTTGCAGTGGCCTGTTTATAGAAAGCTCCTCTTTTATCAAGAGACTTGTTTGTAAGGGATATTACCAGAACAGTGGACGACAGGGGCTGTCTGCAATAGTGTTCAAACTTATCCAGATCGTCCAGCAATTGTGCCTCTTTTACAATAACCAGCTGTCTTGAGGCCATCATCGGAAATCTTCTTGCAGCCTCAATAACCTGAACCGAAGAGACATCTGTGCCATACAAAACCAGCTCGTTAAACCCTCTCTCTTCAGAAGTAAGAGCTCTGGCCGATATCTCCTCGATGAGAACATCGGAATAATAGGGCTCCTCGCCCATCAGTACATAGAGCGGCTTTATAACCCCGCTTTTGATTTCAGCAAGTATCTCCTCAAAATGCTGAATGGTCTCCTTTACATCTTTCTTTGCCATAATTTACGTTGGGCTAAATTATGCAAAAAGCATAAACGGAGCAAATTTTATATCTTTGCACCTGCATACGTATAAAAAATGAAGTCTCTAGTCTTTGACCCTGTCCGGAAAAAAAAAGTAGCACTTACCCCCGAGGAAGGTGTAAGACAGCAATTGATAAGCTTGCTCCACGACAGACTTGGATATCCAATCACTCTAATGTGCTGTGAATATTCCATTTCCATTGACGGTTTAAAGTACAGAGGAGATCTTGTGCTACTTGACAAGTGTCTTAAACCGCGGTTATTGGCAGAATGCAAGGCTCCTTCCGTAAAAGTTACAAGAGAGACGTTCGAGCAGATAATGAGGTACAATATGGCACTAAATGTCAAATACTTACTTTTAACAAACGGAATCACCACATATTTTGCCTCCTTTGATAACTCCTCCAACAATTATAAATACCTCACCGAGATACCATCCTACAATGAACTTTCTGAATAAAAAGATTTTTGAGATTATTGCTGAAGAGGCATCCTCTTCCGGCGTCAGGGCATACGTCATAGGTGGATATGTTAGAGACTGCTTTCTTAAGCGAAAAAGCAAGGACATTGATATTGTAGTCGAAGGAAGCGGCATTGAACTTGCTGAGCGCGTTGCCCAAAGGCTTGGTGTGAAGGTTTCCGTTTTCAAGAACTTTGGAACAGCAATGTTGAAAAGCAGAGATATAGAGGTTGAATTTGTCGGGGCCAGAAAAGAGTCGTACAGGCTGGATTCCCGCAAACCTATTGTGGAAGATGGCTCTTTGGTGGACGATCAGCTCAGGAGAGACTTCACCATAAACGCTTTGGCTTTCAGCCTTCAGAAAGAGGACTTCGGCAATCTGGTTGATCCATTCTTTGGAGTAAAGGACCTTCAGGCCGGTCTGATAAGAACGCCTCTGGATCCAGACACAACATACAGTGACGATCCATTGAGGATGATACGCGCAATAAGGTTTGCCTCACAGCTCTCCTTCACCATAGTACCTGATTCCATCGAATCAATCAGGAGGAACAGAGACAGAGTCAAAATCCTTTCACACGAAAGGATCAACGACGAACTTAACAAAATACTTCTTTCGCCAAAACCCTCCATAGGGTTCTACCTACTGGAATCCACAGGGCTGCTGGAATTGATACTCCCTCAGATTGTAAGGCTTAAAGGTGTGGAGACAATGGAAGGAATAGGTCATAAGGACAACTTCTCTCACACCTTGCAAGTGTTGGACAATTTATCCTGCCATAGCGACAACTTATGGCTACGTTGGTCGGCACTGCTTCATGACATCGCAAAACCAGACACAAAAAAATATGAACCGGGAACAGGATGGACATTCCACGGACATGAATTCATTGGCGGGAAGATGGTCCCGAAAATTTTCCAGCAACTCAAGATGCCTATGAATGAAAAGATGAAATATGTGCAGAAAATGGTACAGCTTCATCTGAGGCCAATTGCTCTGGTACAAGAGGAGGTAAGCGATTCGGCAATAAGAAGGCTTCTGTTCGATGCCGGGGACGACATTGATGATCTGATGATGCTTTGCGAGGCTGACATCACATCAAAAAACGAGAAAACAGTAAGGAAACACAAAAACAATTTCTCGTTGGTGAGGGAAAAGCTTGTAGAAGTGGAGGCAAAGGATGCTCTAAGAAACTTTCAGAACCCAATCACTGGAGAGTACATTATGGAGGTATACCATGTCCAGCCCGGCAAAGAGATTGGGATCATCAAAGAGTATATAAAGAACGCTATACTTGATGGTATAATAGGGAACAACTTTGACGAAGCGGAAAAGCTAATGGAGGAAAAAGCAGCAGAGATGGGACTCATTAAAAATATCTGATTACAAATCCAAAGGTAAGGTAAACGTAACCTTTGTGCCTCTATTCTTCTCGCTCTCTACAGACAATGTCCCCCCATGCTTCTCAATAAACTCCTTGCAAAGAATCAGCCCAAGTCCTGAACCCTTCTCTGTTGAGGCAATCAAACGATTATTGTGAGCAACATCAATGCTGAAAAGACCCTCCAGAGTCTCTTTATCCATTCCTACGCCTTTGTCCGAAACGGAAAATTCCAGATGATTCCTCAGATTTTTCACAGAAATTATAATTTCGCCTCCATCTTCTGAGAACTTAATTGCATTGTCCAAAATATTCCTCAAGACTGTTTTCATCATCTCTTTATCGAATGGAATAAGAGAGTCCAGATTCTTGATCCTATTAACAAGAGTTATGTTTTTTTGCTTCATCATAGGAACGAAGAGCTTGACAGTCGAACTTACCAACTCATTAAGATTATGCTTCTGTCTGTCAAAAACTATATCACCAGACTGAATTCTTGACCATGTCAGGATGTTGTCAAATAGATTGTAGATATCCCTGGAATATCTTTTAAGAACGTCCAGAGACTCCTGAAACTGGGTTGAAGTAAGGTCTCCGGCTGAATCTGCCAGATAATCCAAGAAAGCTGAAACTGTTCCAACTGGCCCTTTTAAATCCTGCGAGACAGAAGAGAAAAAACGATCCTTGGTACTTATAAGATCTGACAACTCTTCATTCTGTCTGGCAATCTCCTCTGTCTGTCTTTTAATCAGTATTTCATTCATTCTTAAAATACACTGGTTCAAAACAATAATCAACACTGTGAATAAAAAAAGCAAAGATATGGAGATGATTCGGAATGAATTTTTCAATAAAGCGGGAAAAATCAAAAGAGAGTCGCCCTCCGGCTTAAAGAAGTCTACATAAATAAAGCAAAACAAATTAAGCATCATTAACGAGCCTATCAAAAATATCCTTTCCGATTTGAATGTAAACAGTGGGATAAGGGCAAACAGAAGGAAGTAATAATGAAGATAGGAGGACCTGTCAAAGAACACACCGGAAAGCACAAAAAAGAAAATGGTCAGAGTAAGGTTGATGATAATACCGCTTATGAAGAACTTTTCTTTATAATTATAATACCAAGAGATTACCCAGAGAGGTAAAGTAGATGCAGTCACTTTAATTACATCACGGAAGTAGCCGGAGTCAATAGCACAAAAGGTTATTAACAGTGCGGTGAATATACTTACTACTATAAGAAGTGCAAGATAGTTTGAGTATCTTATTGAATGACTTTTAAAATCAGATGCTATATATTTGTCTGTCATCGTTATAAATGATGTAAAACAGACAAATATATAACAAATATCAATATATTGTCATCTGTGGGTCAAAATTAGACCATCTTGCCGTCCAATTGTCCACATATGCATCCGATTTAAAAGCCCCTATGAAATTCACTTTGTCGAAAAATGATCCTGCTACATTGGAGTCTATGAAAAGACCACTTCTGTTTAAGAGTGGGCTACCTGCCTTTGGCCCCCAGTTTGCTCCCGGAAAGAGACTGTTTGGCTGCATAAGCATTATATCTTCAATATTTGGGTAGATAAAGTTGCTGTTTGTACTTTTCTTGAAAAAACCAGCGGAAAATGATTCCGAAGCAGTTTTATCGAATGTGGTAGCATCAACGGATAGGGAATCTTTGAACGAAGCGTCTTTATCGCTGCCGTAAATTGACAAACCGGCGAAAACAATGTTTTTCAGACTAATACTTCCAGCAGTCGCAAAGCCTTGAGTCTTGGACCCTTTGTCGTTGCATATCATAATACCTACAGGAAATCCTACTGCAACAGAGTTATAGCAACACAAGTTTGAACTTCTGCGGATTTGCATGGCAGATTGAAACTGACCAAGTTTTGAGCCATTAGCCGGGTTAAATTTACCTCCGTCAATATAAGCAGTTGTATTTGAGAACATTTTATCCTGACCGATTGGCCCTATCATAGTAACATTTGAAAATACAGGTTTTGTAACAGGAGCTTGAGTAGTACCATCAGAGTTGTTATCTGATTCGAACCCGTTTGAATTTGATTTATCTGCAATTTTTGGATTTCTCACACTCAGACAAAATTGGATGTTACCCCTAAATCCATTGTCCGTATCAAAATCATCATCCCAGCCATGATATGCTATAAGATACTTGGCATCAACTGCTCCTCCGAACCATTCGAAAGAATCATCATTTGAATAAGATACCTGTACATGATCTATCTTAGTCCCACTCCCGACAGAACCCAAAGTCAAGCCGTTGATCTCTTGGTCCGTTCTGAAAGGATATCCTGCGAATTCAATCCTTACATAAGAAAGCACACCCGAGTTGTCAGCGTCATTGTCTCCGCCATGCCTTGAACGAGGTCCTCCTTCGATTATCATCTCTGTCTTATTGTTTCTGGCTTTTCCACAAATTATTATCCCACCCCAGTCTCCAGGTTTTCTGGAACCTGCAGGCTGATTTGAAGTAAATACGATAGGCAAAGATGCTGTTCCTTGCGCATTTATTTTTCCGCCCATCTCTACTATAATTGCAGATTTTGTATCCTTGTCACCTTTGATTACTGTTCCCGGCTCAATCGTCAAAGTTGCACCTGAAGTAATGTATATCCATCCTTTAAGCAAATAGACACCTTTCTTTATTGTATGATCCTGTTTGATTTCAAACTCCTGGTCGCCATTCCCTATTTCATTAGTGTTAAAAACTATCTGCTCCCCAGAAGAGGGTGGCACTACATCAGGCTTATCATTCTTACTGCACGAATTTAAGATGATTGCTGTCATAAATACTGTCGACAACAATAATGTTCTTTTAATTTTTTTCATATCTGTTTTATTAGAAATTCATTTGCACTCCAAGGAAAATGTTCGCTCCTGGATTAAAGCTTTTACTAAGCTGACTCCTCTGCTGAAGCACCCCATCTCCATCTATATATTTCGGATACTGTTCAAACCTTATATCTTGATTCAGTATATCTTTGAAACTTGCTTTAAGCTCCAGCTTCTCTCCTATTTTCTTTGTTATCACAAAATCTAAAATATCTCTTGGAAGTTCATATGTATCGGGCACGTCATTATTGATACTTGCTCCTGACCCCGTATCTACCCTGCCTATTCCCGAAATTCTTTTTCCTATTCTGTTGTAGAGGATCCCTGCACTTACTCCGTAACCTTTGTTGTCATAAAAAAGCGAGACATTTACAAGATAGGGCGACTGACCCTGCATTGGTCTGTCCTTCTCCAAGGATCTGGTGTTGTCAAAATTCACTTCACTCTTGATGATTGCAGCATTCATTCCGAAAGTAAAATTCTTCAATCCAATAAAATCAAGACTTTTTCTTAAGTCAATCTCAGCTCCGTAGTTGGTTGCTGCCTGCGCATTTTCAAAAGTATATGTATACGACCCCCCTGCATCAAGGTAGGTCCACTCAATAGGATTGATAAAGTATTTATAAAATAAGGCTAGAGTTATGTACTCATTATCTGAAGGGTAATATTCGTATCTTAGATCAAGATTGTGAATGATTGCATTTTTAAGACCTGGATTTCCCTTAACATCTGAAAAAAGGTTGAAATCGTAATAGACAGAGGGAGAAACCTCTCTGAACTCCTGCCGGTTTGTAGATGAGCCATAAGCTACCCTTATAATATTTTTCTTGTTAAGATTGTAACTCGCATTCATGGATGGAAAAAGATCCACTTGGTTATAGTTACGGTCCTTGGTGGTTTTACCATAAATTCTATCATAGCTTGTGAGCTTCATTGTGTTTGCCTCCAACCTAAGCCCAAGTAGGAAATTGAACCTTCCAAAAGGTAATTTATATGAAAGATAACCAGCCCTCAGGATGTTTTGCCCCTTGTAACTATTACGATTGTCGGTATCTTCATATATATATAGTTTGTCTGAGCCCAGATTTTCAGCTTTGAGAATTTCTTCCACGACAGATCCGTATACGAAATTTTCAGGAAGATTGTACTGGTTAAACCTGTAAAAAAACTGCCGGTTATTATAATCTCTGGACTTATACTCACCATAAATTCCTGTTTTAAAAACAGACCTTGTCCCATTTGGGAGTTTTATCGGAAAAGTGATATTGATGGCAGGTGAAATAATATGTTCTTCCAGCTTCACAAAGTCCCTGGTGATTTCATTCTGGTCAATGGCCATCATACCATAATATCGGTCTCCATAGATACGATTCTCTTCTCTGTTGATTATTCTTCTGTCAGGCTGATTAAGATCTGCAAATGAATATCCTATATTCCAGTTCAGGTCTAAATCCGACATTTTGTGACTTCCTGCAAATTGCCCGGTATACGTTGTCCTGTCTGAATACATGTACTCCTGCTTTTCCTGATTATACATCGCACTTATATTCTGCCATCCTGTGCGGGTTGTATATCTGTTTTTACCGATTTGATTGAGAGTGTTACGAAATTCAATTTTAGTAGTACCTTTTAGATAAGTCAGATTTAGCATCCCTCCCCCTTTTGCATCAATGCTATATTGGTTATCGACATATTTATACATATACTCTGGTTTGTCTGCAACTATATTGTAAACTCCGAATCTTGCGTTCTGCATATCCTTATATGTCTGAGAACCATAGGAGTAATTGGCAGCTCCTACCATGCCTAACTGTGCATTGTTATTTAGTGTATATCTCCTGTTGATCATAAAATTAACCCTCTGATCAAATAATGGGCGATTCTGTTTTACTGACCAATCATTACGAAAGCCTCTCTTTGTAACATCGTTTACCATGGAGGTGTTTTCATTATCGATTCTGGAAGGCACAACCGAGCGTAAAGCTCTGTCTCCGTTATCAAAACCAAGGAAGTCAGTGGGAGAGGCCGTGTTGAAAAAATGGTCATTGAAATGGGTTTCGCTGTTTGCATTGACTCCATATGAAAGTAAAACTTCATTTTTATCAGGCATACTCTTGGTGGAAATCATAATAAATCCCCCGGAGAAGTCGGCGGGTATATCTGCCGATGGAGATTTGACTATCATTATATTTTCCAGTTGGGAACTTGGAAGCATGTCAAATGAAAAAGCACGAGTATCCGCTTCTGTGCTGGGAACTGCTGAGTTATTGAGCCAGACGTTGTTGTATCTGCTTGCCAGGCCTCTGACAATAATATATCTGTCATTCAATATAGATACTCCTGGTATTCTTTTTACAACCTCAGCCGCACTCCTGTCCTGTGTAAGGGTGATCTGCCTGCCCGAAATTCCACTCATAACAACATTGGCTGTTCTGGTAGCCTGTACCATAGCTAGCTCGGAGCCCATTCTTTTAGTAGAAGTGACTACAACTTCATCCAAAAGGTTGGCAGATTCCTCCAGGACAATATCAAACTGGTTAATCCCCTCTCGGACGTCAAAATCGGGAATCAGTATTTTCTTATAAGTGAGACAAGCAACCTGAATCCTGTGCTTTCCAGATGAGATCCCTCTCAATTCATATTTTCCCTCAATATCTGTAGAGGTTCCACTCTTAAGGTCTTCCATGTAAATTGTAGCTCCGATGACAGGCTCTCCCGATATTTTGTCTATAACAATGCCTTTTAGTACATTTGTTGTCTGAGCCTGTAAATTTTGAGCGATCGCTACTAATAATGCCAGCGCAAATAAAGTTTTTTGTAAATTTTTCACTTCGTTCATTTTAATTTCCGATGGCAAAAGTAGATTCCTTCTGTTACGGGAGTGAGACAAAAAAATTAAGAAATTCTTACAAATGCCGTAAGATTTGTATTGATTTATAATCTTATCATACATTTGCACTATGGAAAAGCAAAAAATACTTGTAGTTGATGACGAGGAGGATCTATGTGAGATTCTTCAGTTCAATCTTCGCAGTGCAGGATATCTTGTAGATGTTGCCTATTCCGCAGAAGATGCATTTGGCATGTTGAAAAACAACTATGACATTCTACTTCTGGATGTCATGCTGGGTGGGATATCAGGTTTTAAACTGGCTGAATTGATAAGGGATGAGTATAAGAACAATGTACCTGTTATCTTCATCACTGCCAGAGATAATGTTGCAGACAAGCTAAAGGGGTTTAATGTCGGAGCCGATGACTATATTGCAAAACCGTTTTCAATAAAAGAGGTTATTGCACGTGTCCAGGCTGTACTTAGCAGGACTGCCTTTTATAAAAAGGCTGAGATGGAGAAGAGGGAGTATGAGAGAAAAAATGCCTCCGCCAGCAAGGTCGATGAGAATATAATTCAGTTCCAGGGAATTTCCATAAATGCCGGCAACAAGCAGGTTATCATAGACGACAATATCATAAAGCTGACAAAGAAAGAGTTTGAAATATTATACATGTTGGCTGCTGCCCCGCAGAAAATATTCTCCAGAGGGGACATTCTTGATGCTGTGTGGAAAAATGAGGCATATGTGCTTGAAAGGACAGTAGACGTTCACGTTGCCCGGCTTCGGAAAAAAATGGAGAAATTCAGTTCCTGCATTGTAAACCGTTCGGGCTACGGATATTGTTTTGATATAGATGAAGCAGATAAGGATTAGATACAAGCATCAGATAATTCTGTACTTCTCGCTTTTGCTGGTTGCAATTAGCTTTGGTTTTTCTTTTATCATTGTCAAAATGGAGAAGAAGACAAAGGTGGAAAGGTTTATAACACAGATGCAGCCCTATACAGATCTAATCTACAACTATATCACAAATGATACTTTGGATTTTTCCTTTGGTCATGTCACAAAGAAATTGTCCGAGATATCCTCTCTGTTGCCTGTCGAAATGAGAATAACATTGTTGGACTCCTGCGGCAGAGTTATATATGACAGCAAGCATGAAAAAAGCACTTCATCACAGAATCATCTTACCAGACCGGAAATATTGAAGGCAAACATAGTTGGCAGAGGTTCTGCTTTAAGATATTCCGAGACACTTGGTTCTGAATACCTTTATTACGCCAGGAAATATCCGGGCATGTATGTAAGGACTGCACTTGAATACAACTCCTCAATACTACCAATTATAAAAAACGACAACGAATATCTGGCTTTCATAGTAGTCATTTTCATAGTGGTTGTGATATTTATCTTCTATATGAGCCGGCAGATAAGCAGGCCTCTTTCCACTTTAAAGGAGTTTATAGACAATGTCCAACAGGGGAAAGAAAATTTTGAAAAAATCAATTTTCCCGACAATGAGTTTGGAGAGGTTGGAGAGAAGATTATCCAGACATTCAGGCAACTTGAAAAGACAAAACAGTATAAACAACAGCTCACCCACAATGTCGCCCATGAGCTCAAAACTCCGGTTACAGGGATTAGGGGCTATCTTGAAACTTTACTTCAACAAGACAATATAGACAATGATCAAAGACGCTTTTTCCTGGAAAGGGCCTATGCTCAGACAATGCGCCTTTCAGAGATGATTGCTGACCTATCGTTGCTTAATAACATTGAAGAGGCGGCCGAAAGATTCGATATTGAAAAAATATGTATCAAAGAGTGCATTCATGAGATTGAAAATGACCTTGCATTTAAACTTGAAGAGAAAAATATTCAATTTTCCTTTAATGTAGATGGCAATCTGGTTATTGAAGGGATATACCTTTTGATCTACTCCCTGTTTAAAAACCTTATAGACAATTCAATCGAGCACGGAGGTGAAAATATCAGCATCTATATTGAAAACACCGGATGCGATGACAATTTCGCATATTTCAGATATTACGATACCGGTAAAGGGGTACCTGAAAAACATCTCAACAGGATATTTGAGAGGTTCTACCGAGTTGAGACCGGAAGAAGCAGAAAAAGTGGAGGTTCCGGCCTTGGTCTGTCAATAGTGAGAAACTCTGTGAATCTTCACAAAGGAACAATTACTGTTAAAAACGGTGAAAAAGGAGGTCTGGTGTTTGAGTTCTCTCTAGCCCTCAAAATCAAGCCATCACAAGTCAATGAAGAGAAACTCCGATCAGGTGAATAAACTCCTCTCTGGTTTTAATCTCCTTTAGAAAAGCCCCTGTAAAGGCAGAAGTAGTTGTCACTGAGTGTTGTTTCTGAACCCCTCTTATCTGCATGCACATATGAGATGCTTCAATCACGACAGCAACCCCAAGTGGGTTAAGAGTATCCTGAATACAGTCTCTTATCTGGACTGTAAGACGCTCCTGAACCTGCAATCTACGGGCATAAGCCTCAACAACTCGTGCAATTTTACTTAGTCCTGTAATATAACCATTAGGTATATACGCAACATGAGCCTTGCCGAAAAATGGCAACATATGGTGCTCACAAAGTGAATAAAGTTCAATATCCTTGACAATAACCATTTGCCTGTAATCCTCTTTGAATTTGGCAGAATTAAGGATAGCCGCCCCATCCATCTCATACCCTTGCGTAAGGAACTGCATTGCTCTTGCAACTCTTATTGGGGTTAACAGCAAGCCCTCCCTGGAAGGGTCCTCGCCAATCAGACTCAATGCCTCTTTATAATGGGAAGCAAGCTTTTGAGTTACATCTTCATCATATTGTTCTTTCCTTGTATATGCCATAATTATTGTCTAAATTCGAGGCAAAATTAAGAAAATTAGTCTACAAAACAGTTTTAATAATGAGAATTTTAATTACTGCTGCAGAGGAAGAGGAGCTGATTACAGCGAGGCAGGCCTACAATTCTTTGTCTAAAAGCGAACAGTTTGGACTGGAAATTACATATATGCTTACTGGGATAGGTTCCACCTCCACAAGCTATCGGCTCACAAAAATACTTAATACAACTTCGGAGGGGTTCGACATGGCTGTAAACATTGGAATTGCAGGGAGTTTCTCGGCTGATTTTCCAATTGGCTCTGTTGCCAGAATAGAAAAAGAGCATTTCGGAGATCTTGGGTTCGAGACATTTTCAGGATTTCAGACACTCTTTGACTACAAGATTCTGGGTGCAGATACATTTCCATATAAGGGAGGAGCACTATGTGCGGCTGAACTCTCAGACGATATCGAGCAAGCTATGAGCATATATCCTAAGGCGACTGCAGTAACCGTTCAAACTGTAAGCGGACTCCCTGAAAAGACCCAGCAGCTCAAACGTGATTTTCTACCTCAGATAGAGAGTATGGAGGGAGCAGCTTTTTTCTATGTCTGTATTCAGGAGAAAATTCCATTTCTGGAACTTCGCTCCGTTTCAAATGAAGTTGGAGAGAGAGACCGGAAAAAATGGAACATTCCACTTGCACTGGAATCATTGAAGGAGGCAAACAAAAACCTGTTTATTGCATTACTGGGAATAAAGAATTTCTGACAAATGGAACTTTCACTTGCTTATTCACCCTGTCCAAACGATACATTCGCGTTTCACGCAATGGTACACAATTTAATTGATACAGAAGGCCTTATTTTCTCTGTCGAGCTTGCAGATGTTGAGCAGCTTAACAAACGTGCAAAAGAGGGTATTTATGATATCTGCAAGTTAAGCTACCATGCATTTTTCTACCTTTGCGGACACTATGCAATGCTTCGTTCCGGGAGTGCACTCGGATACAATAACGGCCCACTTTTCGTTACAAGAAGGGAGTCTTCCACAGAATTAAAACCAGAGTGCAAAATTGCCATTCCAGGGGAAAAGACCACCGGAGCACTGCTTCTTAAGCTTGCTTACCCGGAATATAAAAACCTCTCCCCTGTTCTTTTTTCACAGATAGAAGAGAGAGTTCTCTCCGGAGAGTTCGATGCAGGTGTATTGATTCACGAAGGTCGGTTTACCTATGAAGCAAAGGGTCTCAAGCTTATCCGCGATCTTGGAAGTTTCTGGCAGGAGAACACAGGAGTTCCTGTACCACTTGGAGGAATTGCTGTTTCAAGACGGTTTGACAACGATCTTCATCAAAAAGTCAACCGCGTTTTAAAGAGAAGCATAGAATTTGCATTCAAAAACCCTGATGTTTCAAAGGAGTATGTAGGAATGAATGCAAGGGAGCTTGATGCAGACATACAAAAAAAGCATATTGATCTGTTTGTAAACAATTACAGCCTGGACATTGGAGAGACTGGAATTAAGGCAGTATACACATTATATGACAAAGTTCTTGAGATAGAACCGCAAATTATTAAAAGGGATAATCTATTTATTTTATGAACTCAGAGATAATCAAGATCCAAGGGATCAAAAAAATCTACAAAGTAGGTAATCAGGAGGTAAAAGCATTGAATGGCGTTGACATTACCATTCACAAGAATGAGTATGTAGCTATTATGGGACCTTCAGGTTCTGGGAAGTCTACAATGATGAACATTCTTGGATGTCTCGACAGTCCGTCCAGTGGCACATACATCCTCAATGGACTGGATGTAAGCAAGATGGTCGACAATGACCTTGCAGATGTGCGAAACAAGGAGATAGGCTTTGTTTTTCAGTCCTTTAACCTTTTGCCAAGATACACTGCATTGGACAATGTTGCACTTCCCCTGATCTATTCCGGGGAATCAAAGGAGGATAGAGAAGTGAAGGCTCGTGCTGCATTGGAAAACGTTGATCTGACAGACAGAATGCATCATAAGCCAAATGAACTCTCCGGAGGTCAGAGGCAAAGAGTTGCTGTTGCACGTGCTTTGGTAAACAAGCCTTCAATAATACTGGCCGATGAGCCTACCGGCAACTTGGACACAAAGACCTCTATCGATATAATGAAGCTTTTTGAAGATATCCATGATAAAGGAAACACTATAATAATTGTTACTCACGAAGAAGATATAGCCAAACATGCCAAGAGAATAATAAGACTTCGGGATGGTTTGGTGGAATCTGATGAGAGAAACGAAAAAATCAAATTATGAACATATACACAAAAACCGGAGACAAAGGCACAACATCACTAGTTGGAGGAGCAAGGGTAAGCAAGGACGACCCTAGAGTCAATGCATATGGGACCGTTGACGAATTGATTTCTCATATTGCCCTGCTGAGGGCTGATGCCTTTGGGGCTCCATATTTTGAAAATCTTAGAAGAATTCAGGCGAATCTCATGCTTGTTGCTGCACATCTTGCCGCTGACGAACATGGTGCGAAGAGGTTAAAGACCTTTGATCTTTCGGAAATTGAATTTTTAGAGCATCAGATAGATGAGATGGTGGCAAAGTTACCGGAACAGACAGCTTTCATCCTTCCTGAAGGGCCGAGGGTTGCTGCTGAATGCCATATTGCCAGGAGCGTATGCAGAAGAGCCGAACGTTCATCCATATCTGTGCTGACAGATCCCCGGCTTGAAGCTGGTGTAAGATATTTAAACCGTCTATCGGACTATCTTTTCGTCTATGGAAGATATTTGGCAATGACCGCAAATATTCCTGACGATTTTTGGCAACAATGAGTTGCCAATAGAGAATAATTTGCTATCTTCGCAGACTATTTCTATAGGTTATCGTAAGTATTTAATTATTAATTGTTTGCGCTATGTATTGGACACTTGAATTGGCGTCGAAACTTGAAGATGCACCATGGCCTGCTACCAAAGAGGAGCTAATCGACTATGCAACCCGTTCTGGGTCACCCCTGGAAGTTATTGAGAACCTCGAAGATCTTGAGGATGACGGAGAGGTTTATGACAGCATTGAGGACATATGGCCTGACTATCCCAGCAAAGAAGACTTCTTTTTTAATGAAGAGGAGTATTAAGATAAAATAAACAGAGATCATACTCGTCTAAATGGTGATACTGGAGGATTTCCCGGCAAAAACCGGGCAATAAATTCTTCAGTATATTATTTTTTAAGTTATTGGCAAAGCAGGACTATAAAATTATAGTCCTGCTTTTATTACAATATTATATTAAATCATGCCATTTTGATTACAATTTATTATCTTTGCGTTTCCAATTGAAAGTAATAAGTAAAAATTAAAACAATAATATTAGAGAGTAATGAGTACGTATCGTTTTAAAACAAACGGAAAAACACGCATGGAGCATGATCTTCTAGGAGATAAAGCAGTTCCGTCAGAAGCATTGTTCGGAGTACAGACGTTAAGATGTATCGAGAATTTTGACATCAGCAGACAAGTATTGTCAGACTTTCCTCAGTTTGTAAAGGCACTGGGAATAGTCAAAATGGGAGCAATAATGGCCAACCACAGATTAGGTTTGGTAAGCAATGAGATCAAGGAGGCAATAGTTGCAGCATGTCAGGAATTGATTGACGGCAAACACTTGGAACAATTTCCTATCGACATGATTCAGGGAGGAGCTGGTACAAGTATAAACATGAATGCCAATGAGGTTATTGCAAACAGGGCTCTTGAGATAATGGGAAAACAGAGAGGTGAGTATACATTCTGTCATCCCAATGACCATGTAAACATGGCACAATCTACAAACGATGCTTATCCGACTGCAATGCACCTTGGTTTATATATGACCCACTTTGAGGTTAGAGAGGCATTGGAAAGATTGATCGCTTCATTTACTGCAAAAGAAGAGGAATTTGCAAAAGTTCTGAAAATGGGCCGCACCCAACTTCAGGATGCAGTTCCAATGACCCTAGGTCAGAGTTTCGGTGCTTTTGCATCAGCAATGAAGCACGAGCTCAAGCATCTTGACAAAGCTGCCGAGGAGCTGCTATTCATAAATATGGGTGCTACGGCTATTGGAACAGGAATAACCGCAGAGCCTGGCTATGCAGAGGCTTGTACACAATATATTAAAGAGATAACCGGCTGGAAGGTTAAACTGGCAGACAATCTTATTGAAGCTACACACGACACTTCATCCATGGTAGCATATTCATCTGCCCTTAAGATGATAGCCATACGTTTATCCAAGATATGCAACGACCTAAGACTTCTCTCTTCCGGTCCTCGTACTGGAATCGAAGAGATCAACCTTCCTCCTAAGCAACCAGGATCTTCAATTATGCCGGGCAAGGTAAATCCTGTAATTCCAGAAGTTGTAAATCAGGTTTGCTTTAAGGTTATAGGAAACGATCTTACAATCACCATGGCTTCAGAAGCTGCCCAACTTGAGCTTAATGTAATGGAGCCTGTGTTGGTACATAGCCTTGTTGAATCATGTATTTGGCTTACAAGAGCGTTTGACACCCTCCGTGTTGAGTGCGTGGATGGAATAACAGCGAATGCAGAACACTGCCGTTATCTGGTTGAGCACTCAATCGGTATTGTAACAGCTCTTAAACCATATATCGGCTATGCAAACAGTACCGAGATTGCAAAAGAGGCACTGGAAAATGGTTCAAGCGTTTATCAACTTGTTCTGGATAAAAACCTTCTCACCAAGGAGCAGCTGGACACTATTTTCAGCCCTGCAAATATGATAAGACCGGTAAAGCTGACTCTGTAAAAAGTCAGTTATTGACATCTTCAAATTAAGAAGGGCGCCTAAGAAGAAATTCTCAGGCGCCTTTTTTATAATAAAGTAGTCACTCAAAATGTGTTCTATTTGTATTTTTCAAGCAGATCCGCAATCACTTTCTCAGTAAGCTCATTATTTTCCAACAATGGAAACCCTTCCCAACGGACAATCCCCTTAGGGTCGATAAGAATGCAATGAGGAATCCCTTTTACTTCAATAATGCCAGATGTTGTACCTTTTGTATCTATTGCACTGCTGTATTCAATTAACGGATCTTTCATAGAAAGCACTTTTTCGGCAGACTCTTTTGACAAACCTATTACAACTAGCCTGTCAGCAAATTTCTTCTGGAATAGATTCAATTCAGGTATCGCTTTACGGCAAGGGCCGCACCATGTTGCCCAGAAATCTATTAATACAAATTTACCCGCTGTCTTAGGTTTCTCGGATAACCATTGTTCAACAACAAGTTCCGGCGCTTTCTGATTTAAAAATGATTTTGCCCATAGTTGTTTCCCATTATTTGATTCTTGTGCAAATACACCTGAAACAGAGAAACTAAGCAACAATAAAAGTAGATGTTTCATGTCTATGTTTTTAATTATGTTATAAAAGTACTATACATGGCCAGCATTTCAAAATCTTATATGCTATTATTGTTTTATCTTTGCGACATGGCATGTTATCTTCAGGCGGAAAACCTAACTAAGTCCTTTGGACCACAGATACTATTCGAGAATCTCAACTTCAACATAAACGAGGGAGAGAAAATTGCGCTTATTGCTCCTAATGGGAGCGGCAAGACATCTCTTTTAAAAATTCTTGCCGGATTGGACAGCTCAGAGGCTGGAGGTTCAGTCAAGTTCATGAAAGAGATACGTGTTGCTTACCTGGAACAAGACCCTGCATATAATCCTGAGAACACTATTTTTCAGGAGATTTTCAGTTCGTCCGGGCACATAGCAGAAATTGTTGCGGAATATGAAATTGCGCTTCATTCGAACGACTCTGCAAGAATAGAAAAGGCAATAAATGCAATGGATCACTCCGACGCATGGCAATTTGAGCAAAAGGTAAAGAATATTCTTACCCAACTCAATCTGGAAAATCTGGAGCAACCTATGAGTCAGCTCTCCGGAGGACAGACAAAGAGGGTTGCATTGGCTGGGATTCTACTAAGAGAGGCCGATTTTCTTATACTTGACGAGCCAACTAACCACCTTGACCTTGAGGTTATTGAGTTTCTGGAAGAGTACCTTAAAAGATCTTCCTGCACTCTTTTGATGGTTACTCATGACCGTTATTTCCTGGACAGGGTCTGCACCGAAATTCTAGAGTTGGATAACGGAAAGATGTTCAGCTATAAAGGCAATTACTCCTATTTTCTTGAAAAACGTCAGGAGAGGGTGGAAAATTTCAATTCTGAGACCGACAGAGCCAGAAACCTATTAAGAACAGAACTTGACTGGATGCGCAGGATGCCATGCGCCAGAGGGACTAAGGCAAAATACAGAGTCAACGCCTTTTACGATCTTAAAGAGAGGGCTGACCAGTCTATATCGGAGAAAAAGATAAACATCAATGTCAAGACATCACGTCTAGGCAAGAAGATAATAAACTGCAAGGATGTATCTCACTTTTATGACAACTACTGCACAATTGACAGCTTCACGTACAATTTTGCACGGTATGAAAAAATTGGGATTGTAGGCAAGAATGGCGTTGGAAAATCGACATTTCTGAATGTTGTAACCGGCAACCTGGAGCCAACATCAGGAGTCATAGAGCAAGGTGAAACCATTGTTTTCGGATATTACAGGCAGGATGGGCTGGAGTTTAACCCGAATGATACTGTCATTGATATAGTCAGGGAGATAGCCGAGGTTGTAACCCTTGGAGATGGCAAGGTTGTAACAGTAAGCCAGTTTCTGAACTACTTCCTCTTCCCTCCAAATACACACTACACAAAAGTAGAGAAGCTGAGTGGAGGAGAGAGACGAAGACTATACCTCATTACAGTCCTGATGAAAAATCCAAATTTTCTTATCCTGGATGAGCCTACAAACGATCTTGACATTCTTACACTCAATGTTCTGGAAGAGTATTTACAAAGTTTCCCTGGTTGTCTTATTCTGGTATCTCACGACCGTTATTTCCTAGACAAACTCGCAGATCATCTATTTGTATTTCAAGGTAATGGCAAAATAAAAGATTATGTCGGAACTCTTTCGGAATATCGGGAATGGATTAGGGAAGAGGATGGCATAGCTTCCAGAAATGAGGCTCAGAAAGAGAGTCTGAACAAAAAAAGCTCTGTCAAGGAAGATACGGCTTCCATTAGCAAGGCCTCCGGAAGCAAAAGGAAGATTTCCTTTAAGGAGCAACGGGAGCTTGAACAGTTGGAAATTGATATTGATCTGCTGGAAAAAGAGAAGAGCAGCCTTGAGGCTGCCCTTTCTTCTGGTGAACTCTCTAATGATGAACTGCTGAGATCGTCAAACCGAATTGGAGATGTGATTGCTCAGCTGGACTCTAAAAGTGAGAGATGGCTGGAGCTTAGCGACTAAATTATTGTCCAGAATTACTCCATCAACTTCTTGTATTTAAATCTTTTTGGAGTAAGGTCTCCCATACGGCGTTTTTTGTTCTCCTCATATTCGCTATACGATCCTTCAAAGAAATATACCTTAGAATCGCCTTCAAATGCAAGGATATGAGTGGCAATTCTGTCCAGAAACCACCGGTCATGGGAGATAACCACGGCACATCCCGCAAAGTTGTCCAATCCCTCTTCCAATGCACGTATAGTATTTACATCCACATCATTTGTTGGCTCATCCAAAAGAAGCACATTACCCTCATCCTTAAGTGTAAGGGCAAGATGAAGTCTGTTTCTCTCACCTCCGGAAAGAATTCCGCACATCTTCTCCTGATCTGCGCCTGAGAAATTGAAGCGTGACACATAAGCCCTGGCGTTAACCTCCTTGTTGCCAAGCTTTACAAATTCAGAATTCTGAGCTATTGTCTGGTATACAGTTTTGTTTGGATCGATGGATTTATGCTGTTGATCTATATATGCAACTTTCACGGTTTCCCCGACTTCGAAAGAACCGGCATCTACACTTTCCAGACCCATAATCAGGCGGAAGAGTGTCGTCTTTCCGGCACCGTTAGGTCCTATGATACCGACAATACCTGCCGGAGGGAGCTTGAAGTTCAAATCCTCGAAAAGCACCTTATCGCCAAAGGCTTTTGTAACACCAACAGCCTCTATCACTTTATCTCCAAGGCGAGGTCCGTTAGGAATGAATATCTCAAGTTTTTCATCTTTAGCCCGTCCATCCTCATTTAGCATCTTTTCATAAGCAGAGAGACGCGCTTTGGATTTAGCCTGCCTTGCTTTAGGAGACATCCTGACCCATTCGAGCTCACGTTCGAGAGTCTTACGACGCTTACTCTCCTGCTTCTCCTCCTGATTAAGGCGGGTGGTTTTCTGATCCAGCCATGAAGAGTAGTTTCCCTTCCAAGGGATACCCTCACCTCTATCCAGCTCCAGAATCCAGCCGGCAACATTATCCAGGAAGTACCTATCATGTGTTACAGCTATCACAGTTCCCTTATACTGCTGAAGGTGAGCCTCAAGCCACTGTATACTCTCGGTATCAAGGTGGTTGGTAGGCTCATCAAGAAGAAGTACATCCGGCTCTTTAAGAAGCAATCTGCATAGAGCAACCCTTCTTCTCTCACCACCACTCAGATTCTTTACAATCGCATCTGGCTCTGGACACTGAAGAGCGTCCATTGCACGTTCGAGCTTTGAATCAATATCCCAACCATTGGCATGCTCGATTTTATCTGTAAGTTCTCCCTGGAGTTCGATGAGCTTGTTCATCTGGTCATCATCCATTGGCTCAGCAAACTTAGCGTTCACCTCCTCATAGGCCTTCAGAAGGTCCATAACCTCCTGCACACCCTCCTGCACTACCTCCAGAACCGTTTTGTTTTCATCCAGATGTGGCTCTTGTTCAAGATATCCCACAGTATAGCCTGGTGCCCAGACAACATCTCCTTGTATGGCCGTCTCTATCCCAGCAATGATTTTTAAAAGAGTGGATTTACCGGATCCGTTGAGACCTATTATACCAATTTTGGCCCCATAAAAAAAGGAGAGGTAAATATCCTTTAGAATTGCCTTGTTGTTTGTTGGTAAAACCTTACCAACCCCATTCATTGAAAAAATAATCTTTTCGTCTGCCATATATTAATATAAATTTACGGCAAAGATAACACTAGATTATCTCTTTCCCAACTTGAGTACGAGTGTATCCATGTATTGAACAGACATTATCGAATCTGTCTGGAACTTGACAAGCTTCATCTGATTCCTGAAAGCCTCCATATGAGATTTATCAATCTCCTTTGCAGGTGGAGATTCCATCTTAAGAGGGTTCATAGGTGTGCCGTTTTTCCATACTCTGAAATCTAAGTGAGGGCCAGTGGACATTCCTGTACTGCCCACGCGTCCAATCACCTGTCCCTGATGGACACGGCTACCTTTTTTCAGTCCACTTGCAAAAGCAGAGAGATGCATATAACCCGTAGTATATGTGGCATTATGCTTTATTTTAATTGTATTTCCACCTCCACCGGCCCAACCTTTCTGAATAACAGTTCCTTCTCCTATACTCATTACAGGTGTACCCTTTGGAGCAGCATAATCAACTCCGGTGTGAGGTCGGACTATTCTTGTCACGGGATGACGTCTGGCATAAGTAAACCCGGAAGAGACTCTCGTAAAGCTTAACGGAGCCTTTAAAAATGCCTTTTTAAGATTTTCGCCCTTTGCGTTGAAATACTGTACAGATCCTGTATCATCTGGAGAAGTATACATATATGCATCATACATCTTACCTTCATGTGTGAAATAAGCAGCATAAATCTGTCCTATCTCAATCACCTCGCCATCTTCACTCCTGGTTTCATCATACAAGACCTTGAAAGAGTCACCCTTCTGCAATCCAAAGAAGTCAATTGACCATGCATATATATTTTCAAGTCTGGACGCCAGTTTTGCACTAAGCCCCGCCCTTTCAACATCATACCAAAGAGATTCAGTTATTGTAGCCTCTCCAACTCTCATCTGTGTTGTAACAGGTCTCTGAAAGACCTTGACAAAGATTGAATCGTGCAAGCCGAATGTAACAAAAGAGGTTTTACTCTCTTCATACATAAGATAAGCAAGTTTAGGATTCTCATCTGTTGTATAGAACGCCCTGTAATAGTTGCCAACCTTAAGCCTCTTAAGGTCAAACTTACCGATTGACGCTTGTGCCAAAGCGTAGACATCAGCATTTGATGCCCCCAAGCCTTCCATCAGATTTGAGAAGAATTGCCCACTCTTTATCCTGCCCTCCTTTACTTCAAATTCAAGTGCCGGTATGCCAAATTCAGAGAATTCGCTTGCGACAGGATTATTTTCTGTTTTGCCCTCACCCTCCCCTGCTCTTTGTGAGCACGATAGAGCAAAGAATAGAACTAAAAAAAGGAGTACGTTTTTCATATATTTCATTTTACACTTCGAAGATAGCGATTTGTTGATAATATTGTGGAAAAAAATGTAAAAAAATGGAATAAAATGGAAAACATTGTTTAATTTTGCATAAGTCAAAACAACACGGAAAAGACAACGAAATGATCAAGTTTATTGGTGAATACACAGTAAAGGTAGACGACAAGGGGAGACTGATACTTCCTTCGTCTTTCAAATCTGTGATTACCGAGGGCGAACTTAGATTCGTTATTAAAAAAGACCTCTTTTCCAACTGCCTTGAAATGTTCACTTACGACGAGTGGGCCAAGGAGTCAGAGCAAGTAAAATCGCGCCTTAACTTTTTCAATAGAGAACATTCTCAGTTTTGGAGAGAATACATGAGAGACCGTGCAATGGTCGAACCCGATGAAAAACTCGGCAGAATATCTATCCCAAAGAGATTACTTGAACAAATTGGTGTAGAGAGAGAGGTCATTTTTGCCGGAAACGATCACAAAATAGAGATCTGGGCAAAAGAGAGTTTCCAAAGCACCAAATTACAAGAGAACGACTACCTCGCATTAGCTGAAAAAATTTTAGGGTAAGGAGTTTTATCATGAGCACTTATCACACACCCGTTCTACTTGATGAAAGTGTAACAGCTTTAGCCATTGTGCCTGAAGGAATTTATCTGGATGTCACATTTGGGGGCGGAGGACACAGTCGTGAAATCTTATCTCGGATGGACGAGAAATCAAGGCTGATTGCTTTTGACAAAGACAGCGACGCATTGGACAATGCCCCTAAGGACAGCAGGCTTACATTGATCCACAACAATTTTCGCTTCATTAGAAACTATGTTCATTTAAATAGTATAAAATACGTAGACGGCATTTTGGCCGACCTTGGCGTTTCTTCCCATCAGTTCGACACAGAAGAGAGAGGCTTCTCTTTCAGATTTGATGCACCGCTAGACATGAGAATGAACCAGAAGGGAAAAGCGACAGCAGCTGACATTGTAAATGGCTATACAGAAGAAGACCTCATAAGAGTGTTAAGCACATACGGAGAGGTTGAAAACAGCAAAAGAGTTGCCCAACTGATATGTAAGAGCAGAAGCAACGGTCAGATTGCAACCACAACAGATCTCAACTCAGCACTTGCACCAGTACTTCCAAAATTTGCCGAACATAAATATCTGGCCAAAGTATATCAGGCACTAAGAATTGAGGTTAATGGTGAGATGAGGGCTCTTGAGGGTTTTTTGAACGATGCGGCAATAGTTCTCAAACCAGGCGGCAGGTTGGTCGTTATAACCTATCATTCTCTGGAAGACAGAATGGTAAAGAATTTCATGCGCTCCGGAAATATTGAGGGAGTTATAGACAAGGATTTCTTTGGCAATGTAAAATCTCCTTTTGAGGTTATTACAAAAAAACCGATATCGCCCAAGGAGGAGGAGATTGCAGGAAACACAAGGGCAAGAAGTGCAAAATTAAGAGTGGCAAAAAAAATATAAAGAGGGATGGCAAAACACAATTGGTTAACTGAAATATTGGGTGGACAGATTCTGCTGAGCACAGGAATACTGAAGCAAGCGAGATTTGTCCTCTATGTGTTTGTCCTTATCATCCTTTACATAAGTATAAATTTCGGCATTGAAAGGAGCCTGCTTATTGAGAGGAGGAACCAGAAAGAGTTGAAGCACCTGAAAGCTGATTATACCAGCAAGTCGGCAAAATTGCTTTACCAAAGCAAAATGGTTGAAATAGAGAAACGTTTGTTGGAACACAATTCCAAATTGGTTAAGCCAACTGATCCGCCAAGGAGAATATTGACTGATAAGTTATGAAAGAGGTAATACAAAGAGTGGGTATTGTATATTTTATCATCGTCCTGTTAAGCCTGACGGTGATTGCCCGTATTGTACAACTACAATACTTCACGAAGCTGGCAGTAAACTCCGATGACATCTCTTTCCGTATTGAGGAGATAGAGGCAACCAGAGGAAGTATTCTGGCGCGTGACGGAAGATCTCTCTCCACCTCCATCCCATACTATCAGGTTAGGATGGATTGCACTGTACCAAGTGATACGGCTTTTCAGAATAATATAGAGGCACTTGCCATAGCCCTGAGCAATTTTTATCACGATAAGAGTGCAGCAGCATACAGCACCGATTTGAAGATATCAAGAAAGGCCGGCAAACGATACAAAAGCATAGGCAACAGATTGGTAGACTACTCAGAACTTACTGAGATAAAGAAGTTTCCCATATTCAACCAAGGAGCCAACAGAGGAGGAATAATTGCAGAACAGAGGAACAAGAGATCCAATCCGTATGGAAGGCTTGCATACAGGACAATAGGCTTCATAAACACAATGGGTGTGGGAGTAGGAATTGAAGGTAGCTATGATTTCTATCTTAAAGGTATACCTGGAAGACAGACAGTCCAGAGAATGCTTGGGGGAGAATGGAAACCAGTAGATAATGAAACCGCTGTCGCCCCAAAAGACGGCTATGACGTTCAGACTACTTTGGATATAGACATCCAGGAGACAGCAGAAAAGGCTTTGAAAGAGCAATTGGCTCTTTCTGATGTATTTGAGGGTGCTACAGCCATAGTTATGGAGGTAAAGACCGGTGCCATCAGGGCCATTGCAAATATGAAAAAAAGCGCAGATGGTCAGTTTGATGAATCCTTCAACTACGCCATCGGTCAGGCTACCGAACCTGGCTCGACTTTCAAACTAGCAACTCTTGTAGCCTTGATAGAAGATGGGTACGTAACTCTTGATACCCCAATAGACGCCGGGAACGGGTCTTGGAAATATAGCACAAAGACTTTCACCGAAGCTCATGGAGGATATGGTATGATAAACGTCCTCAAAGCCTTTGAAAAATCATCAAATGTAGCCTTTGCAAAACTAGGTGTTCAATTTTACTCAAACAACGAGAAAAAATATGTAGACAGGCTTCACAATATGAAGCTGGATGAAAAATTCAACCTAGACATCCAGGGAGAAGGCCGCGCAGTTATACACTCGCCTGGAGATCCGATGTGGAGTAATCTTACCCTGCCTATGATGGCTATGGGTTACGCCGCACTCCTCACTCCTCTTCACACCCTGACATTCTATAATGCCATAGCTAACGGAGGAAAGATGATGAAGCCATATTTTGTGGAAAACCTGCAAAGAAGCGGCGTGATTGAAAAGAGGTTCGAACCACAAGAGTTAAGTGGGTCAATATGTTCTAAATCTACGGTCAAGGCTGTGCATATCGCTCTCCGCGGAGTTGTCACGGATGGCACCGGACGAGGTTTCAACGATCCTAGATATGCAATTTCAGGAAAAACAGGAACAGCCCAGATTGCATTTGACGGAAGATATAAAGATGCCATGGGACGTAAAAAATATCAAGCCTCTTTTGCCGGATTCTTTCCATCTGAAAATCCAAAGTACTCAATAATAGTTGTTCTATACACAAACCCCACACATACCAGCTTTTACGGAGCAACGTGGGCAGGACCAGTATTCAAGCAGATATCTGATAAAATCTACGCAACCAGCCCTGACTGGAAAGACCCGATATCCGGCAAAGGAAGAACACCAAAAACCAAGCCTGTTATTCTTTCCGGTAAAGCATCAACAACCGGCAAGTTGCTCGCCATGTTGCCTACAGGAGAGAAGCTAAGTGTCCCTAAAGCTGAATGGTTGGAATTTTCGAAGGATAGCAATAGAATATCGGTCAAGCAATATATAATTGAAAAAGACTCTGTGCCGAGTGTTATAAATATGGGCTTGCGCGATGCTGTTTTTCTGTTGGAAAACCAGGGATACCGTGTTAAGTTCAGTGGCAGAGGAAGAGTAATCAGTCAGACTCCTGCTCCCGGAACCGCTGTAGAGAAAAAAGATATAATCCAAATTCAACTTTCAGAAAATTATGAAAATAAGCAAATTACTGAATAACATCAAGGTTGTGACAATTACCGGCAATCAAGAGCCGGAGGTCAAGTCTGTATGCTTCGATTCCAGAGAAGTTAAGGATGGGGCGCTTTTTGTAGCAATCAAAGGGGGAACATCAGACGGACACGATTATATAGTCAAAGCTGTTGAAGGCGGAGCTTGTGCAATTATTTGCGAGACACTGCCTTCAGAAACACTGCCTGTAACAATGATCCAAGTTGAAGACAGCCATAAGGCACTCGGATATCTGGCATCAAATTTCTACAACAACCCATCAGAGAAGTTGAAGATGGTGGGTATAACGGGAACTAACGGTAAGACAACAACCGTCACTCTGCTTTACCAACTTTTTACAAAACTCGGTTACAAGTGCGGACTTCTATCTACAATTGCAAATTTCGTTGCAGATAGACAGGTTGCAGCAACACATACGACTCCAGATCCTTTGGAGACGAATGCTCTTCTCTCGGAAATGGCCGACGCAGGATGCGAATACTGCTTTATGGAGGTAAGCTCCCACTCTCTAGATCAGAACAGAGTCTGTGGAATCAATTTCGCCGGAGCAATATTCTCCAACATCACTCATGACCATCTTGATTACCATAAGACATTTCAGGAGTACATACGTGCAAAAAAGAGCTTCTTTGACAATCTGCCAGCCACAGCTTTTGCTCTGACGAACATAGATGACAGGAACGGACTTGTAATGATACAGAATACACAAGCCAGAAAATACCGTTACTCTTGTCAGGCTTCTGCAGATTTCAATTGCAAGATAATAGAAAAAGGGCTCGATGGGATGCTTGTGAAAATTGACAACAGGGAGGTCTGGACCAAATTCATAGGTGCTCACAATGCCTACAATCTTCTTGCAGTGTATTCAACGGCAATACTTTTAGGAGGAAATCGCGAGGAGGTGCTTGTACACCTAAGCTCTTTGACATCAGTCTCTGGCCGGCTTGAATATATAAAAGGATTTAAAAACTTGACAGCGGTAGTGGATTACGCTCATACACCCGATGCCCTTGAGAATGTACTGAAGACTCTTAGAGATTGTGCTGGAGAAAGTGAGTTGGTTACAGTTTTCGGATGCGGGGGAAACAGAGACAAAACCAAAAGACCTGAAATGGCTCAGATTGCAGCAAAATATTCCGACAAAGTGATTGTCACATCTGATAATCCAAGATTTGAAGAGCCCGACGCAATCATAGAGGATATAAAGGCCGGATTCACCGCAAAGGAGAGATCCTCTGCTATGTTCATCACCGACAGACGAGAGGCCATAAGAACAGCTATACTTATGTCAAAAGAGGGATCGATAATTCTTGTCGCAGGAAAAGGACATGAGAACTACCAAGACATAAAAGGTGTAAAACATCATTTTGATGATAAAGAGGTGATTTCAGAAGTATTTAACCAAAATTAAAAGGAATATGTTGTACAATCTATTTGATTACTTTAAGGACATGATCGATTTCCCAGGATTCGGTCTACTTAAGTATATCTCATTCAGAGCATTTTCCGCATTCATTCTCTCTCTTCTGCTTGCACTTATTGTTGGGAAAAAGATAATCCGCAAGCTGGCGCAAAAACAGATAGGAGAAGAGATTCGGGATTTAGGACTTGAGGGTCAGATGGAGAAAAAAGGCACCCCTACCATGGGTGGAATAATAATCCTTATATCCATACTTATTCCGGCAATTCTTTTGGGCGACCTGACAAACATCTACGTACAGCTTATGATTATCACTACTGTATGGCTTGGTTTAATAGGATTCGCAGATGACTACATAAAGGTGTTCAAAAAGAACAAAGAGGGGCTGGAAGGCAAATTCAAAATATTCGGGCAGGTTGCCTTAGGTCTTATTGTAGGCGTCAGCCTCTATTTCAGCGATCAGGCCGTAGTCCGTGTTCCGGCAGCTCAAATGACAGAGGAGGCTCACGCAGAAATAGTAAAGCAGGAGGGTTTCTCTGCAAAAATAAGTTATTTTAAAGACGAAAAAAGCACAAAGACAACCATCCCATTTGTAAAGGGAAATGAGTTTGACTATGCCTGGCTTTCACCATTAAAAGGTGCAGCAGGTGAAACACTAACATGGCTAATCTATATTCTGGTAATAATTTTTGTTGTAACAGCGGTCTCTAATGGGACTAACCTTACCGATGGAATGGATGGCCTTGCCACCGGGACTTCTGCTGTCGTAGGTGTCACACTAGCCATACTGGCTTATGTGTCAGGCAATATCATATACTCTAACTATTTGAATATAATGTACATACCTGACACAGGAGAGTTGGTTATAGTGCTTGCCGCATTTATAGGGGCTTTAGTTGGATTCCTGTGGTACAATTCTTATCCGGCTCAGGTATTCATGGGAGATACAGGTAGTCTGGCCATAGGTGGAATCATAGCCGTTGCTGCCATAATGATAAAGAAAGAGCTTCTGATTCCTATTCTTTGCGGAATATTCTTTGTTGAGAGCATTTCCGTCATCCTTCAGAGAGTGTACTTCAAATATACGAAAAAGAGGTATGGAGCTGGTGTACGAATATTTAAAATGACTCCTCTGCACCACCATTTTCAAAAGGAGGGAATTCCAGCCCTTATTCAGTTTCCAAAAATGGCCATTCCAGAGGCAAAAATAGTTGCAAGATTCTGGATAATAGCAATATTGCTTGCAGGTTTAACAATAATAACATTAAAAATAAGATAAAATGTCACGAGTAGTAATTCTTGGAGGTGGTGAAAGTGGTGTAGGATCTGCCGTTCTTGCAAAAGTCAAGGGACATGACACCTTTTTGACAGACAGCAACATGCTTACTTCGGACGCCAAAGCGATGCTGGAAAAATATGGAATACCATATGAGGAGGGAGGCCACAAGAGGGAATTCATCCTGAATGCAGACGAGATAATCAAGAGTCCAGGCATCCCGGATAGTGTTCCAATTGTCGAAGAGATAAGAGCAAAAGGAATTCCTGTCATTTCAGAAATTGAATTTGCAGGAAGATATGACGGAGCAAAGAAAATCTGTATTACTGGAAGTAACGGAAAAACCACTACTACATCCATTATCTATTTTTTGCTGAAAAATGCAGGTCTCAACGTAGGTCTCGCAGGAAATATCGGCCAGTCTTACGCATTTCAGGTTGCTACGCAGAATTATGACTACTACGTATTGGAACTTAGCAGCTTTCAACTTGACGGCATGTACGATTTCAAGGCGGACATAGCCGTTCTACTTAATATCACACCTGATCATCTAGACAGGTACAATAACGACATAGAGAACTACATAAAGGCAAAATTCAGAATCACGCAGAATATGTCCAATGAAGATTGCTTCATATTTTGCGCCGATGATGAAATAAGCATATCACACCTTAATAAAATTGTCCTTCAGGCAAAAAGACTTCCTTTCAGCCAGACCAGGATTGTCGAAGAGGGAGCCTATGTACAGGACAATCAGATGCATGTCCACTACGATGACAGAGAATACCGAATGTTCCTAAACGAACTGTCGCTCCAAGGCAAACACAATATATACAACTCAATGGCTGCTGCCATTACAGGTAAAGTCCTGGACATAAAAAACGATGTCCTCCGCGATAGCTTGTCAAGCTTTAAGGGCATCGAGCATCGGCTAGAGAAGGTTTTAAAGGTAAAGAACGTTTTATACATCAACGACTCCAAAGGGACAAATGTAAACTCTACATGGTATGCCCTTGAGAGCATGACCACACCGGTAATCTGGATTGCAGGAGGTAAAGACAAGGGTAATGACTACTCGGCACTATTTGATCTTGTAAAGGAAAAGGTGAGGGCAATAATCTGCCTTGGTGTTGACAACAAAAAACTTCATGCAGAATTTGAAGACAAAGTAGAGGCGATGTACGACACTCTCTCAGCTGAAGAGGCAGTGAAAACCGCATACGGTATAGCCAGACCAGGAGAGACCGTATTGCTCTCTCCTGCATGTGCAAGCTTTGACCTTTTCAAAAACTACGAGGATAGAGGAAACCAATTTAAAGAAGCTGTTAAAAATCTTTAAAAATGAACGATTCCGATTCAATAATATACCGGTTGAAGGGTGACAAGCTGATATGGGTGATAGTGTTCCTGCTTTCACTTATTTCAATTGCTGCAGTCTACTCATCCAGCAGTTCTCTTGCATTCAAGGAGGGAAAAAGCACTTTGGACTTCCTGCTGAAGCAGATGAGGTTTGTCCTTTTCGGACTTACCGCTCTTTACATCTGCTATAAGATTCCTCTGGGTTGGTATCGGAAATTCGCATATCTTGGTCTATTGGTAAGCGCAGCTTTGCTGGTGGCGACCATAATTATAGGAAAAAATTTAAATGGCGCAGACAGGTGGATAAGCATTTTCGGCCTATCCTTTCAACCTGCAGAAATAGCAAAGATTGCAACAGTCTTATATCTTGCCAAGGTTCTTGAAGATCACAAGTTTGAGACGTTCAGGGAGTTCGCTGTGTGGGTATTGGCTCCTGTTGGAACAGTCTGTCTTCTGATATTTTACGGAAGTGCATCTACCGCCATTATTCTTGGAGGCATTTCGTTTCTTGTACTCTTCATTGCAGGAGTGAAATGGAGCCATCTTTTCAAAACCATGGGGATTGCCTGCATCGCAATGGTTGTAATAATATTACTCAATCAGGCATTTGGCGTATTTCCAAGGGTGGCAACAATGGTCAGCCGTATAAAAAACCATATAACAGAAAAGACGTATGATGCTGAGCTATCTGCTGAAGCAAAACAGAGAGCTCTTGACAAAACGTTTCAGGCTGATATGGCAAAGGTGGCAATTGCATCAGTAGGAGTGTTGGGCAAGGGTCCCGGAAACAGCACTCAACGATATGTGCTGCCCCACCCCTACTCAGATTTCATCTTCACCATAATTGTAGAGGAATGGGGAATGATTGGCGGGCTGGGAGTACTGATGTTGTACCTTTGGTTCCTGTACCGCTGCATCGCCCTTGCCAAGTCCTGCACGAAAATGTTTACAGCAATGTTGGTGATAGGGCTGTCTCTTTTGATAACTTTTCAGGCGATGCTTCATATTCTGGTTAATGTGGGAATATTGCCTGTAACCGGTCACACACTGCCTCTGATAAGCCTTGGCGGAACATCCCTTGTCATAATGAGCGGAGCCTTTGGAATGATCCTGTCTGTAAGCAGGACCATAGATGTTACAAAAAATGATGATAAAAAACCCGAACCTGAAACAAAAGTAGAGGAGGTTGAACTATGAATGGAAATTTAAGAGTAATAATCAGTGGAGGTGGAACAGGGGGACATATTTTCCCTGCACTCTCCATTGCAAATGCTATCAAGAAAGAGTTGCCTGAGAGTGAAATTCTTTTTGTAGGAGCTCTTGGGAAGATGGAAATGGAGAGAGTTCCCGCAGCAGGTTATAAAATCGTTGGATTGCCGGTTGCAGGGCTTAAAAGAGAGCTTGACCCCTCAAATCTGATGCTCCCATATAAAATTGTGACCAGCATTAAAAAAGCTGGTGCAATAATAGATGAATTCAAGCCGGATGTGGCTGTCGGTGTTGGAGGCTATGCAAGCGCCCCACTATTGTGGATGGCAGGAAGAAGAGATATTCCATATATTATTCAGGAGCAGAATTCATATGCCGGGCTTACAAACAGGATACTAGGACGAAAAGCGCAAAAAATATGTGTTGCCTATAATGGGATGGAGAGGTTTTTTGCCAAGGAGAAAATATTACTTACAGGAAATCCTATAAGGGATGAGATAACAGAGACTAACAAAAGTCTGAAGGATGAGGCCATAAGGTTTTTCGACCTTGACCCTGAAAAAAAGACTATACTGGTTGTTGGAGGCAGTCTTGGTGCCAGAACTCTGAACAATTGCGTTAAGACATGGATTACAGACAATATGCCTGGAAACGTTCAGATATTATGGCAATACGGCAAATTTTACAAAGAAAGTATAACCAAGTTTCTGGAAGAGAATCCTAGGGAATATATAAAGGCCAGTGAATTCATCAAAAGAATGGACTATGCCTTCGCCGCTGCTGACATTGTCATTTCAAGGGCCGGGGCAGGTACTATCTCAGAACTTTGTGTGGCAGGGAAGGCGTGTATATTTGTTCCCTCTCCAAATGTAGCTGAGGATCATCAAACCCACAATGCCATGTCTTTGGTAAATATGAATGCAGCCTTGCTTGTTCCGGATAGTCATGCGGAAATAAGGCTGATGAATATTGCTAAAGAGCTTGTAAACGATAGACCAAGGATTGAGGCAATGGAGTCCAACATAATTAAGATGGCACACAGAGACGCTGCAGAAATAATTGCAAAAGAGGTAATCAAGCTAAAAAGGGTAAAATAATGAAAAATGTATATCTGTTAGGTATTGGCGGAATTGGCATGAGTGCACTTGCAAGGTATTTCAACCACGCAGGTTACATGGTAGCCGGTTATGACCGCACTCCGACCAGACTCACATCAGAACTGGAAACGGAGGGAATATCAATACACTTTGAAGACAACACTGATTTAATTCCTCAGGAGATCAAGGACAACAAGGAGCAGACCATGATCATTTACACTCCAGCAATACCTAAAGATCTAATTGAGTTTGATTATTTTCAGGATAGAGGATATAAAATTGTAAAGCGCTCTCTTGCTTTAGGCGAAATCGCGTTTTCAAAAAAGACACTGGCTATTGCCGGCACACATGGAAAGACCACTACCTCAACACTTCTGGCTCATATCTTTACTGACTCAAAAGTTGGATGTACTGCCTTTCTTGGTGGGATTTCAAAGAATTATCATTCAAACCTTCTTCTGGACAAGGGTGAATATCTTGTTGCAGAAGCCGACGAATTTGACCGTTCCTTCCTTCAGCTTTACCCTGACACAGCAGTTATCACATCTGCTGATGCAGACCATCTTGACATATACTCCAGCCATAAAAATATCAGAGAGGCATTTGTTGCATTCGCCGGCCAGGTAAAAGCAGATGGATCACTCGTTATAAAAAAGGGAATGGATCTGGATCTTTCAACCGTTCCGGTAAGGAGAATCTATGAATACTCCTACAATACTCCATGCGATTTTTATGCTTCTGAAATCACAATTTCAAATTGCGGATATTTCAAGTTTGATATAAATCATCCCAAGGGAGTAATTAAGGACTGCACATTGGGAATTCCTGGCTGGGTCAATGTAGAGAATGCAATTGCTGCAAGTGCCGTTGCCATTTTAAATGGAATCGATGATGAGAAAATTAAAGCAGCGCTTGCAAATTTTTCCGGAGTGGAACGTAGATTCGACATCAAGCTTAACACCCCTGTCTGCGCTTATATAGATGATTATGCACACCATCCAAAAGAGATTGCTGCCGCAATAAGTTCTATGAGAAATATCTTCCCCGGCAGAAGACTTACAGCTATATTCCAGCCACATCTTTACACCCGCACAAGAGACTTTGCTGCTGAGTTTGCAGAGAGCCTTAGCAAACTGGATGCTTTGATATTACTGGATATATATCCTGCAAGAGAGTTGCCTATTGAAGGGGTTACATCCAGCCTTATTTTCGATTCAGTAAAACTGGAGGACAAGGTTCTGATTCAAAAACCAGACCTTATGAAGACTCTGGAAAGCAAAGATATAGACACACTTATAAGTTTCGGGGCGGGTGATATTGACAAATTCACCGGTCCAATTACCGAATATTTGAAAAAACGGTACAATGTTTAAAAAGATCCTTATATATTCAGGTTACACTCTGCTCTTTGGAACGATTGCAGCGTATTTTGTCTTCTCCACTATTCTTACACGGAGGGAGCAGAGAAATCTTACATGCAAAAGTATTAAGGTTGAAATTCTGGACAGTGCGGTCAACCAATTTGTAACAAAGAGTGAAATAGTTGAGCTTCTAAGAGTGGAAGGTATTACTCCAAATGAAAGCAAGCTTAGACATATAAACCAATACAATCTCGAATGTATCTTAAGCAACCGTAACGCCATCCGAAGATCAGAAGTCTGCTACACTAGGGATGGAGTGCTGATGGTTAATATAACACAGAGAAGGCCAATATTGAGAATAGAGACACCACGCGGAGGTTTTTACATGGATGAGACTGCTTACATTTTCCCTCTTGTAAACACATTTACCTCTTATGTGCCAATTGTATCCGGAAATATTCCGATAACACTTCGTCCTGGATACAGAGGCAAAGTGAAAGACCATACAGGATGGACAGAAAGCATCAGAGAACTGGGAATTTACCTTAGTAAAGAGGAATTCTGGGACTCAATGGTAGAGCAGATTTACATAGACGAAAAGGGCATAGCCCATCTTACACCAAGAGTAGGAGAACAGGAGATAATATTTGGTCACCTAGATAATATTGAGACAAAGTTCAGAAAACTTTATGTTTTTTATCAGGAGGTAATGCCTGTAGAGGGGTGGGAAAAATATCGTACAATAGATCTTCAATACAGCAATCAGATCGTTTGCAGGAAAAGAGATACCAAAGAGAATGAAAGTAATAATAACAATAATAATATAAACTTAAACATATGAAAAAACACGTTGCAGCTATTGACTTAGGGACAACAAAGGTTGTTTCCCTGGTGGGAGAAATGACAGAATCCGGTTACAAGATTGTTGCTTTCAAAGAGGCCCCTTCAAAGGGTGTGATGCGTGGCGAAGTCGTGAATATTCAGAATGTCCTGGATTCACTTATTCCAACCATTCAAGAGATCAAGGAAGAGGATGGAATTGAAATCAGCGAGGTTTATGTTGGAATTGCAGGCCAAAACATAAAGTGCAACACCATTCGTAACAGCAGGCACAGAGGAAAATCTGATGAATTGATCTCAGAAAAAGAGATTGAGGATATGGAACAGGAGATGTTCAACTCCAGAGTGTCAGCAGGAGAAAAGATACTTCATGTAATGCCTCAGTCGTATAATGTAGACGACCATATTGGCGTAAAGGACCCAGTAGGAATGACCGGAACAGAGATTGATGGTGATTATAAATTATTTATAGGCAAGGTGAATTCGGTTGAGCATAGCAAACTGGTAATCAACAGAGCAGGTCTCAAATTAAAAGAGCTTATACTGGAGCCGGTTGCATCTGCAAAAGCCGTGCTCACGGAAGATGAAATGGAACTTGGTGTAGCAATGATAGATATGGGTGGCGGAACAACAGACCTGCTCATATATGAGGACAATATCGTAAGACACACCGCAGTCATACCATTTGGAGGAAACTCAATAACTGAGGATTTGCGTCAAGGGTGTGGCATATCTGCCCGCAACGCTGAACAGATGAAGATACAGTATGGATCATGTTATAGCGAATATGCTCCAGAGAACAAGACTGTCATAATACCAGGCATTGGAGGCAGAGAATCAAGAGAGGTTTCATTTAAGGTTATTTCCAGCATAATTGAAGCGAGAGTAGAGGAGATTATAGAAGCTGTAATGTATGAAATCGAGAACTCAGGATATCAGGACAAACTCCGTGCAGGTATTGTAATTACAGGAGGAGGATCACAGCTGATGTACCTTTGCAACTATGTCAAATACAAGACTGGATACGACACAAGGATTGCTGCTCCAAATAATAGTATTACCTTTGATTCTTGTGAAGGGGTTTGCAAGCCAAGCTCTTCAACTGCTGTCGGACTAATAATCAAAGGGTTCGAAAAAGAGAAATCTTTCAGAGGAGTTGAAATTTCAGATACAGCTGCAGCAACACTATTTCCTACAGAAGAGGAGGTAGTAGCTGCAGAAAATGGCAAAAAGAGGTTAAAGTATAAAGATCAGAGAGCCGAAGGAACAGAAAAAAGGAGAGGTTTCCTTGACCAGACACTTGGAGTGCTGAGTGGTTTCTTCGACAACACAGATAACGCAGTTTAATTAAATATGAAAGAGTATTTACCGATAGATTGGGAGTCTAACCGCTCCATCATAAAGGTTATCGGCGTAGGCGGTGGCGGTGGAAATGCTGTTAACGAGATGTTCCGGCAAGGGATAAAGAATGTCGACTTTATGATATGTAATACCGACACACAGGCTTTGAGAGACAGCCCTGTTCCTGAAAAGCTTCAGTTAGGGAATGTCCTTACAAGGGGCTTGGGTGCAGGTTGTAATCCGGAACAAGGAAGGAAAGCCGCTGTCGAGACCATTGACAAGATACAGGAGATGCTTGACGGCACTACCGAAATGGTTTTCATCACAGCTGGTATGGGTGGTGGTACAGGTACCGGTGCAGCACCGGTCATTGCAAAAGTTGCCAAGGATATGGGCCTTCTTACAGTTGGCGTTGTAACACTTCCTTTCAGGGATGAAGGCAGCGAATTTCTCAAACGTGCCGTTTTAGGTATAAGAGAATTGGAGAAATACGTAGACAGCCTGCTTATCATCGATAATCAGAAACTTTATAAAATATTCGGAGACCTTACTATTTTTGATGCTTTTCCTAAGGCCGACTCTGTACTTAGTACAGCGGTCAAGGGTATAGCAGAGATTATCACAAGGCCAGGATTCATAAATGTGGACTTTGCTGATGTGAGAATGGTCATGAACAACAGCGGCATGGCTCTTATGGGAAGCGGTACTGCAAAAGGAGACAATAGAGCCATCAGGGCTGTTGAAGAGGCATTCTCTTCTCCTTTGCTAAACGACTTCGACCTTACTACCGCCAAAAGCGTTCTTGTCAACATAACATCAAGCAAGGATCATGGGCTTACAATGGCAGAGCTCTCACAGATAATGGATTACATAAAGGAATTTACCGGAAATAATCCTGAAAACTTTAAACGAGGTGTAGTATGTGACCCATCAGCTGAAGATTCAATAAGCGTGACAGTAGTTGCAACCGGTTTCGATATGAACTCCCTTCCTCAGATTTCATCTTCAGGAGGAAAGTTGGTTGAGTCTGTAATTCTTGGATCTGATAACATAAGTTCAAAGACAACTTCTGCTTATTCCGAAGAGGTCTCACCTTCAATGACAGAGTTTTCCGTAAATATGAAACCCGCCTCAGTACAGCAAAAAGAGCAGTTTTCCTTACCTGAGGTTAAAAAAAACAAGCCAACACTGATTCTTGAAACCGGCGACAATATCAGCGAGTTGGAAAATCAACCGGCATATATCCGTAAGCAGATGCGAATCAATCAAGGAGGAGGTAATCCGGGGAAAATATCTGATTCAAGAGAGAGCAGCACATTCAAGTTAGAGGAAATCGACGGGAAACAACATCTGAGATCGGACAACTCCTACATACATCAGACACAAGACTAGGAAATTCCCCTTATCTTTTTCTCCCATTTCCAGGCAGACCTCATGACATCCCCGATGGGGGTGTCAGCTTTCCAGCCCAGGACCTTATTGGCTAATGAAGGGTCTGCCCAAACCTGCTCAATGTCCCCCGCCCTTCTGCCTGCAATTCTATATGGAACTGCTTTTCCAGTGGCCTTTTGAAAAATATATAACAGTTCAAGCACAGATATCCCTTTTCCCGTTCCAAGATTGAAATACTCCACACTCTTTTTCATCCCGCCACTTTCCGACAGCAATCTGTCTATTGCTGCTACATGCGCTTTTGCAAGGTCACAAACATAAATGTAATCTCTTATACAAGAACCGTCAGGTGTAGAGTAGTCATTCCCGAAAACGTTGAGGAACTCATGCAGCCCCGCAGCAGTCTGAGTTATGTATGGTAAAATGTTCTGGGGAACACCTGTCGGCAACTCCCCTATCAATGCTGACGGGTGAGCTCCAATAGGATTGAAATACCTTAGAGATATGACGTTCAACAAATCAGGCATGGCATTGGCGGTGTCCTCAAGAATATCCTCACTCATCTGCTTGGTTTTTCCATAAGGAGATTCCGCTCTTTGAAGCGGGGCAGATTCATTAACCGGAAGATCTTCCTTTGCCGGCTGGCCATAAACAGTGCATGATGATGAAAAAACAATCGATGCTCTTCCTCTCTTTACCATAAGTTCAATCAGGTTCATAAGTGAACTCAGATTGTTCCTATAATACATCAAGGGTTTTTGAACGCTCTCCCCAACGGCCTTGAAAGCTGCAAAATGAATTGCTGCCTTTATGTCTGGATGCCTGTCGAACACATTGGCAAAAGCACTGAAATCTGAGCAGTCCACCTCTTCGAATGCAGGCTTTCTGCCGGTTATTTCCTCAATGCCCTTCAACACATCAGGAGATGAATTTGAAAAGTTATCTGCCAGAACAATTTCGTATCCGGCTTTATCAAGTTCAACTGCAGTATGAGAACCAATGTATCCTGTACCTCCTGTCACCAATACTTTTGCCTTTTTCATACTGCCGTGATTTTTTAATGTTTGTAAAAATCAGAGATGGCTCTGCAGATTGTTATCTGATCCTCATCTTTAAGCTCTGTGTGCATTGGGAGCGATAGCACATGATTGGCAAGATATTCCGAATTATCAAGAGATACTTTTATTTTTGAAATTCTTGAAAATGCTTTCTGATTATTCAGTGAAATAGGATAATAAATCATTGATGAAATACCTTGGTCTGCAAGATACTTTCTAAGATCATCCCTGCTACCCTTAACCTGAAGGGTGAACTGATGGTAGACATGAGTACTGTTTGTTCCCTCAAAAGGAACTACAACTTCTTTTACATCTTTTAACAGTTCCTTGTATCTCTGGGCAAAGCCATACCTGGCAGCAGAATATTCTTCAAGATGCTTCAACTTTACATTGAGAATTGCAGCCTGAATTGTATCCAGTCTGGAATTGCATCCAATTATATCGTGATAGTACTTGATTTTCTGACCATGGTCCGTCACCATTCTTATTCTCTCTGCCAAAGCTTTGTCCTGTGTAAATATGGCACCGCCATCGCCATAACAGCCCAGGTTTTTTGTAGGAAAGAAAGATGTACATCCTATATGTCCTATGGTACCTGCATGAACCTCCTTTGCGTCGGAATATCTGTAAACAGCCCCCAGTGCCTGAGCATTATCCTCAATCACATAAAGATTGTGTCTGGATGCGATATCCATAATTTTCTCCATATCACTGCACTGTCCGAAAAGATGTACAGGAACAATTGCCTTTGTATTTTCTGTAATTGAAGATTCAATATCCTCAACCTTAATATTAAATGTCCTCGGATCTACATCCACAAGCACGGGCGTCAGACCGAGCAGGCCGACTACCTCTGCTGTAGCGGCATAGGTAAATGCAGGGACTATCACCTCATCCCCCGGTTTCAGTTCAAGAGCCATCATTGCAATCTGCAATGCATCAGTTCCGTTTGCACAGGCAATCACATATTTTGAATCCAAAAACCCGGCTAGGTTTTTCTCAAATTCTGCCACATCCTTTCCATTAATAAAATTTGAACTATCAATTACATTCTGGATTGCAGAATCTACATCTTCTTTGATTTTCTTGTACTGACCTTTAAGGTCTAACATTGGAATAGTCATATATTTACAAAACTTTAAACTTTTACAAATGTACAAATATTATTGCCTCATACAATAAATAACTACCTTTGTTCGCCATGAACACTACATGCAAATCAATCGGAATAGCTTCAGATCATGCAGGATTTGAGCTTAAGGAGATGCTCATCAAGGAGCTCTCGCAAATGAATTACACAGTTAAGGATTTTGGCACAAACTCCAGTGCCAGTATGGATTACCCGGATGTTGCCCATCCTCTGGCAAGCGCGGTTGCGCAGGGAGAGATTCCTGTCGGAATAGCAATATGCGGAACAGGAAACGGCATGAGCATGACTCTCAACAAACATATTGGAATAAGAGCTGCCCTTTGCTGGGATAAAGAGATATCCGCTCTAGCCAGACAACACAATAATGCCAACATTTGTGTGCTTCCTGCAAGGTTTATACCTTCAGAGGTGGCTAAGGAGATCGTCAGCACATTCCTTGCGACACCGTTTGAAGGAGGAAGACATTTAAACAGAATCAATAAAATAGATTGTCAGAATGTCCCTGTACATAATTGACAAAGTTCATCGGGAGAGATCTCTTGTAAAAGATATCGGCGAATATCCTGAAGGTATCGTCATTGTTCTTGACAAACCATACGGATGGACCTCTTCAGATGCAGTAAGAAAGATAAAATTCAAATCTCAACGTTTTTTCGGCATAAAAAACATTAAAGTTGGCCATGCAGGAACCTTGGATCCTCTTGCCACTGGGGTATTGCTGATATGTCTGGGCAAAGCCACAAAAAAGGCAGAATATTTTCAGGCGCAGCAGAAGGAGTATATTGCAGAAATCACATTCGGGAGCACAACACCCTCATTCGATCTTGAAAAGGAGATAGATTGCCATTACCCATCTGATCATATAACAATTGAGTCCATACGCTCCATACTTCCTGGTTTCCTGGGAGAGCAGGATCAAGTTCCTCCTATTTTCTCAGCTAAGCTTATTGACGGAAACAGGGCTTACGAACTTGCCCGAGCCGGCGTGGAAAAGGAGCTCAAACCTTCACGCATAACGATATACGACCTTGAGATCATATCTTTTGAATCTCCGGTGCTTACGATCAAAGTCAGGTGCAGCAAAGGCACATATATAAGATCTCTAGCCCGCGATTTCGGTTCTTCTCTGCAAAGTGGAGCACACTTGACCGGATTGATAAGATCCTCTTCCGGAATTTTCAATGTTGAAAACAGTGTCAGCATTGACGATCTGGAACAGATTCTCAATATTGTTTAAAAATATTTCAATAAAACGAAACTTTTAACAAACTGATACGTATAAATACAAGTTTGTCAATTTTTTTGGCTCTTTATGAAATTTTAATCACCTACAAATGAAATTATCACAGTTTAATTACCCCCTTACACCAGACCACATTGCAAAGTATCCTTCTAAATACAGGGATGAGTCAAGACTTCTCGTTCTTAATAAAAAAACTGGAGAGATAGAGCACAAGTTCTTCAAAGATATTCTCGGATACTGTTCTGAGGATGATGTTTTTATCTTCAACAACACCAAAGTATTTCCTGCAAGATTGAATGGAAACAAGGAGAAAACGGGAGCAGAAATTGAAGTATTCCTGTTGCGCGAATTAAACAGTGAACAAAAACTTTGGGATGTCCTTGTAGACCCTGCAAGAAAGATCCGTATAGGGAACAAATTATATTTTGGAGACAACGACAACCTTGTAGCTGAAGTTATAGACAATACAACCTCAAGAGGCAGGACATTAAGATTCCTCTTTGACGGAACGCATGACGAGTTCAAGGCCACACTGTTCAAACTTGGAGAGATGCCTGTTCCTAAATGGATTAGAAGCAAAGTAGAGAGCATTGACACAGAAAGATACCAGACCATTTTTGCCAAACATGAAGGAGCTGTTGCTGCACCAGCTGCCGGGCTTCACTTTAGCAGAGAGCTAATGAAAAGAATGGAGATCCTTGGCGTGAATTCCACATTCATCACTCTTCATATGGGTCTGGGGCATTTCCGCACGGTAGATGTTGAAGATCTTTCAAAACACAAGATGGATTCAGAGCAGGTGATCATACCAGAAGAGACTGCAGATCTTATCAACAATACAAAATCATTGGGAAAGAAGGTTTTTGCAGTTGGAGTGACAGTTCTGAGAGCTGTAGAGACCTCTGTCACCACACAGGGTTATCTTAAGCCTTTTGATGGATGGACCAACAAGTTCATTTTTCCACCATACAGTTTTTCCATTCCTGATGTCCTTATTACCAACTTTCAGCTTCCTCAGTCAACCATGCTTATGTCCGTAGCAGCTTTCGGAGGTTATGAAAATGTAATGAAAGCGTACAATGTCGCACTCAAGGAGGGATATAAATTCGGCACCTACGGAGACGCAATGATGATCATCTAGGCTTTTGCGTTTCGAGTAATAATTTATCTTTTTCTAAGATTATATCTTCCAATCCTTCACTGAACACAAATGGCATAAGTGTAGTTTTGCCTTATGTTTTCGGAAGAGTTGGTATATGCGGTGGCACTGAATAAAGTGTTCAGGTACAAGCCCGGATTTTCAAGCTATTTGCTGAAAGAGTTCGGGAGTGCCAAGGCTGTTTTATGCCTTACAAGAAGAGATCTTGCAGACAAGTTTAAAAGGAGGTACTCATTTTTTGACGACCTTGCAGACAAATGTCTACTTGATTGGGCAGATAAGGAGATTTCCTGGGCAAAATCCAAGGGTATAAGGATTATGCATTTTCAGGAAACTGATTATCCGACTTCACTGAAAGAGTGCCATGACCCTCCGGCTGTCATCTACATATATGGCGATATAGATCTTAATCAGGAAAAAATAGTATCTATTGTCGGAACGCGAATGTGTACCAAGAATGGAGCAGAAAGCTGCAGGAAAATCATACATGAATTTACAGAAGAGGGAATCTCTCCGGTGGTTGTAAGTGGTCTCGCCTATGGTGCAGATATAGCAGCACATAAGGCTGCACTTGAATATGGACTCAAGACGGTTGCTGTCTTGCCTAACGGTATTGATAGAATTTACCCTGCAGCCCATCATGAGACAGCAAAAAGGATTTCAAGGCAAGGTGCCATAGTTTCCGAATTCCCTTGCGGCACGGAATCGCTTAAAATGAACTTTATTCAACGGAACAGGATAATTGCAGCTCTTTCAAAAGCAACAATCGTCATAGAGTCCAGGGAAAAGGGAGGTGCTCTGATAACGGCAGAACTTGCACAATCATACTCCCGTGAGGTATTCGCACTTCCAGGCAGAATTTCCGACCCTTTCTCTGTCGGCTGCAACTATCTCATCCATCGTAATATTGCATCAATATATCTATCAACAAAAGAGTTCATTACAGGCATGGGATGGTCTTCCGGAGATAAGATCGCCAACATCCGTCAACGGGATATATTTTACCCATCAGACCCTGAAAAAGAAAAAATATTACTAGCTTTATCGTCAAATTCCGAGCTAAGCATAGATGAATTACACCACATCTCAGGTGAAAAATTGCAAAACCTTTCCAAAAACCTGCTGGAGCTGGAACTGGAGGGTAAAATTCTCTCCTTGGCAGGAAACAGGTATAGTATAGCATAATATAGATGAATCATTTCATAGACACACATATTCACCTTTACGACTCTGATTTTGAGGAAGACCTGCCAAATGTCATTGAAAGAGCCTCAGCTTTAGGCATCGACAAATATATATTGCCCGGTATTGACAAAAGCTGCCATGATAAAATGATGGAGGTTGCCAGACGTCATCCGGCAGAAGCTTTTCCTGCAATAGGCCTTCACCCCGAATCTGTAAAGGGAGACTGGAAAAAAGAGCTATCTTTTGTTTTTGAAAATATTGACAATGACAAGTTCTATGCTGTTGGCGAGATCGGGATGGATGGTTATTGGTCCAAAGAGTTTATTAAAGAACAATCCTATGTGTTCGAAAAACAAATCGAACTAGCAGCATCACATAACCTCCCTGTAATTATTCATAGCAGGGATGCCACTGAAGAGATATTCAAAATACTGGAAAGAACAAGACATTTGGGCATAAGCGGTGTATTCCATGCATTTTCCGGCAGTTGGGAGACCTTTCAGAGGCTTGAAGGCTTTGGAAATTTCAAAATTGGAATTGGGGGTGTAATCACATTTAAAAATGCCTCGTTGGCAAAGGTTGCTGAAAAAATCGACCTTAGGAACATAGTGCTGGAGACTGATGCTCCTTGGCTAGCACCCGTACCATTCAGAGGAAAAAGAAATGAGCCCTCATATATATCACTTATTGCACAGAAACTCGCAGAAATAAAAGGCTGCTCTCTGGAAGAGGTGGCTGAGACAACAACTGAAAACGCAGTTAAACTTTTTAAAATATAGATAAACAGACATGAATTCATCCATTCTTCTTATTTACACTGGTGGTACAATTGGCATGAAACAAGACCCGGAAAGTTCCGCTTTGGTTCCATTTAAATTTTATCAGATTCTTGAAGAGGTGCCCGAGCTTAAGAAATTTGGTTGCAAAATCGATACATACTCTTTTGACCCTCCTATCGACTCATCAGAAATCAAAACTGATTTCTGGGTAGACATTGCGAACCTTATCAATGAAAACTACAATAAATATGATGGGTTCGTCGTATTGCACGGCACCGACACTATGTCATATTCTGCTTCCGCCCTTAGCTTTATGTTCGAGAACCTGGAAAAACCGATCATTTTCACCGGCAGCCAGCTTCCAATAGGAATGTTAAGGACAGACGGCAAGGAAAATCTCATCTCTTCTATTGAAATCGCCGCAGCAAAGGACCAGGATGGACATTCACTAGTTCCAGAAGTATGTATCTATTTTGAGAGTCTTCTCTTCCGCGGAAACAGAACAACAAAGTACAATGCAGAAAACTTCCGTGCATTCAAGTCTGCCAACTATGCCCCACTTGCAGACGCGGGGATTCACATAAAATACAACAAGACATTCATATCCTATCCTCAGACTTGGGGTAAAGAGCTGCTGGTAAACACAAAGCTCTGCACAGATGTAGCAATCTTGAAGATTTTCCCGGGTATCTCGCCTAAAGTAGTTGAAGCAACCCTTAACATAAATGGCTTACGGGCCATAATCCTCGAAACTTACGGTTCTGGCAATGCCCCTACCGACAAGTGGTTAATAGACATGTTATCCAATGCAATTGATAGAGGCCTGATAATACTTAACATATCCCAGTGCCAGGCCGGCAGTGTAGATATGGATGCCTACTCGACAGGAATACTGCTAAAGAAGATAGGTGTGATAAGCGGCTATGACAGTACAACTGAAGCAGCAATAACCAAATTATATTTCTTGCTCGGACAGAGTAACGACAACTCATTTATAAGCACTTTCCTTACTAAAAATTTAAGGGGAGAAATCTCAATAAACCAATAATGAAAAAGAATCTTATTGCCCTGTTTTTCATAATTCTTGTTTGCAGTGGCAGCTTTACTGCAAATTCACAAAACAGACATTCTCAGAAAGCTAAATATGTATTTCTTTTCATAGGCGATGGTATGGGAACCGGACAGGTTGCCTCTGCTGAGACATGGCTTGCCGCGCAGAAGGGTATAATAGGCAGTGAGCCTCTCTCTTTTACAAATTTCCCTGTGTTAGGAATATCAACCACCTACTCTGCCAACTCATACATCACCTGCTCCTCGGCAGCCGGAACGGCTCTCTCCACAGGATACAAGACAAACAACCATATGCTGGGTGTAGATCCTGACACAAATAAACTAACAAGCATCACTTATAAGATCCACAACAAAGGTATTCCTGTAGGAATTCTCTCTACTGTCACAATAGATCATGCAACCCCGGGGTCTTTTTATGCGAACAGCACCTCTAGGAACGACTACTACTCAATTGCAGCCCAGATCCCCTCGACAGGATTCGAATTTTTCGGCGGAGGTGGATTTATTGAGCCAACCGGAAAGAAAAATGATCAGAAAGATGCATACAAGCTCCTTGAGGAGGGAGGATATTCAGTAGTGAGAGGCCTCAGTAATCTGGAAAGCTGTAGAAATTCAAAAAAAATAGCACTCTTCCAGGAGAAGGGAAAAGATGGAGAACTCCCTTTCGCAATAGACAGGAAACCGGGAGACCTAACTTTGAAAGAACTGGTTTCAGCTGCTGTAGACCACCTTTATTGCAAAAAAGGGTTCTTCATTATGGCAGAGGGTGGAAAAATTGACTGGGCAGCACACAGCAATGACGCAAAATCAGACATCCTTGAGGTCCTGGACTTTGCAGATGCAATTGATATTGCATATCAGTTCTATCTTAAACATCCAGACGAGACACTGATAGTTGTCACATCCGATCATGATACCGGAGGAATGAGCATGGGCCGAGGTAAAGGATCGAAACTTGACCTGATGTCACTCGACAGCCAGAAAAGCTCCTTTGCCGTATACAACAGCAATAGCCTCACGCATGACGAAAATGAGGTTGAAGCCTACCAGAAATTCAGTGAAAAAGCCTACATTGGATGGACAACAACTTCTCATCTTGGGAATCCTGTCCTGGTCTTCTCCATTGGAGCGGGGTCAGCATACTTCTCAGGTAGAATGGACAACACAGAGATACCAAGAAAAATAATGAAATCAATGAATATTGAATTTTAATAAATCAACTTCGCTATGAAAAATCTCACCACTGTTTTATTGGCGCTAATTCTATCAATTGCTGCATTTGGGCAAGACTCTCCAAAGAGGGAGTTCAGGGGAGCCTGGATACATACTGTGGGCAACCAGCAATTCAAGACAATGAGCACAGACTCGTTGAAAAAGATGTTTATCCAGGTCTTGGATGATTTTGAGAAGGCAGGTATAAATGCTGTGATTTTTCAGGTAAGGCCTCAGGCGGATGCTTTTTATATCTCTTCAATCGAGCCATGGAGCCGGTTTATTGCCGGAGAACAGGGAAAAGCCCCGGAACCTCTATGGGATCCGCTCAAATTCATGATTGAAGAGGCACACAAAAGAGGAATGGAACTTCATGCCTGGTGCAACCCATACAGGGTGACTTCATCCGATCAGGAGCAGCTTGACCCCAACCATCTTTATTTCAAAAAACCTGAAATTTTCAAAAAATATGGAAAGCAACTCTATTTCGATCCAGGTGAGCCTGAGTCAATATCTCACACTGTCAAGGTTATAGCCGACCTGGTTACAAGATATGATCTGGATGCCATCCATTTTGACGATTATTTCTATCCCTACCCTGTCGCTTTCGAAGAGTTTCACGATGATGCCTCTTTTGTAAAGTACGCTAAGTCCCAAGGGTTTGAATACTGGCAAAAGGCGGACTGGCGCCGCAATAACGTAGCCACACTTATTAAGGAACTTAACGATACCATCAAGGCAATAAAGCCTTGGGTAAGATTTGGTATAAGTCCATTTGGAATTCACCGGAATTTGAAAGATACTCCTGACGGCAGCGGAAGCAAGACTAACGGACTTTCAAATTACGAGCAACTTTTTGCTGATGTACCAATGTGGGCAGAGAATGGATGGATAGACTATATAGCTCCCCAGCTTTACTGGAAGATAGGCCATTCCGCCGCAGATTTCAAAACTCTTATTGAATGGTGGAGCAAAGCCAACTTCAAAGGACAACTCTACATAGGAGAGAATATCGATACATTCAATGAGAAAGATGTGGACAATCCTGACAAGACTCAGTTTGAAGCCAAAATGAAGATGGTTAGAAACCTTCCGAATGTTGACGGCAATATCTGGTGGCCAGGATGGAGCATAATCCGCAACCCATTTGGCTTCACTGACAGCCTGACAAACAGATATCAGAAATTTCCTGCTTTGATACCGGCATATACCAATTTGGACAGCATTGCTCCAGCTAAGGTTTCGAGACTTGCAAAAAAGGGTAAGATGCTGACATGGAGCCACAATAGTGGCAATAACAAAATGCAGGAAGCCAGATTCTTTGCTGTCTACAAATTTCCTAAGGGTGTCCGGATGGATACTGACATAAGCAAATATCTTATAAAGCTTGTGGCAGAACCTAAGTTTCCATTGAAGCGAAATTCCGGCAAGAGAGCCAGGTATCAGTACATAATTACAGCAATAGACCACTGCTGGAACGAGAGTGAACCTTCTGAACCTATATCCGTGACAGAATAGTGCACTTTATTATTGTCAATTATTATCATTTAAGTAACTTTGTCGGGTTTAAATATTATCTGTAATACACAATGGAAAGCACTAAAAGAGTAAAAATATCCGAATTATTGAAAAAAGAGGCCGGTATAGATGTGTTGGTCAAGGGATGGGTCAGAACTAAGCGAGGAAACAAAAACATTGCCTTTGTAGCTTTGAACGATGGGTCTACAGTAAACAACATTCAGATCGTTTTTGACATGAATAATTTTACAGAAGACCAACTTAAAGGTGTTACGACTGGTGCATGTCTAGCCGTAAAGGGTGCTTTGGTTGCTTCTGTAGGTAGCGGACAAAGTGTAGAGATTCAGGCAGATGAATTACAGATTTATGGTACAGCAGATCCGGAAACCTATCCTTTGCAAAAGAAGGGGCACAGCATGGAGTTCCTTCGTGAAATAGGCCATCTGCGTCCAAGGACAAATACATTCGGCTGTGTCCTGCGTATCAGACACGCAATGGCTTTTGCCATACACAAATTTTTCAATGACAAAGGTTTCTTCTATCTCCATACACCGCTTATCACTGCTTCTGATGCAGAGGGAGCCGGTGCAATGTTTCAGGTTACAACTCTCGATCTTAACAACATTCCCAGAAATACGGATGGAACTATCAACTATCAGGAAGATTTCTTTGGAAAGGCTACAAACCTTACAGTAAGCGGTCAGCTTGAAGGGGAGCTAGGCGCACTTGCACTTGGCGATATTTACACGTTTGGTCCTACCTTCAGGGCAGAGAACTCAAACACACCAAGACATCTATCTGAATTCTGGATGATAGAGCCCGAGATGGCTTTCTGCGAGATAAAGGATAATATGGATATGGCCGAGGAATTTATCAAATACTTGGTTAAATATGCTTTGGATAATTGCGCTGACGACCTTAATTTCCTCAACAACATGTTTGACAAGGAGCTCATCGAAAGGCTTAAAGGCGTTGTGAATACAGAATTTGTACGCCTTAGCTATACTGATGGCGTTGAAATTCTTATGAAATCAGGGCAGAATTTTGAATATCCTGTTTCATGGGGAATAGACCTTCAGAGTGAGCATGAAAGATACCTGGTAGAGAAACACTTTAAGAAACCAGTGATACTGACCGACTATCCCAAAGATATCAAGGCTTTCTACATGAAGCAGAATGACGATGGAAAGACTGTAAGGGCAATGGATGTGCTCTTCCCAAAAATAGGAGAGATAATTGGAGGTTCCCAAAGAGAGGAGTCTTTGGTAAAACTTGAGTCTAGGATAAAGGAGCTTGATATGGGCACAGAATCTCTATGGTGGTATATAGATACCCGTAAGTTTGGTTCTGCCCCACACTCAGGATTTGGCCTTGGATTTGAAAGGTTACTCCTTTTCGTTACAGGTATGGCTAACATACGCGATGTCATTCCTTTCCCAAGATCGCCAAAAAACGCTGAATTTTAATAAAATATATGTTAATAATAGGTATTGCCGGTGGAACCGGAGCAGGAAAATCAACCGTTGTAAGTGAAATCACCAAATTACTAACTGACAGTCAGGTGGTTGTAATTCCACAAGACTCCTATTACAAGGACAGCAGCTATCTACCATTAGAAGAGAGACAGGAGCTGAACTTCGACCATCCTGATTCAATTGACTTCAAGCTTCTTATAAGACATCTTAAGGAACTTAAATCAGGAAAATCCATTGAGCAACCCATCTATTCATATCTGACATGTTCCAGATCTACGACCGAGACTGTCAAGGTAGAACCGGCACAGGTTATTATTGTTGAGGGAATCCTTATCTTCACATCTCCCGAACTCAGAAACTGTCTGGATATCAAAGTTTTTGTAGATGCTGACGCAGACGACAGACTTGGAAGGGTTATAGCAAGAGACAATCTCGAGCGAGGAAAAACCATAGACAAAGTACTGGAACGCTATCAGAAAACGGTAAAACCAATGCACCTTCAGTTCATCGAACCAAGCAAAAGGTACGCAGACATCATAATCCCACAGGGAGGTCACAACCAGGTTGCAATAGACATATTGATGGCAACCATAGAAAAGGTGCTACACAGAAAATAGATTATTTCCCTGTAGCAACCTTCATTACATTATCAAGCTCTTCTATTATCGGATAGTAGGCATTGTCGTCCAGAGGTGAATATCTGCCAACCAATGCTCTTACTTGAGTCAGCAGAATACCCTTACTCTCCTTCCACTCCTTATCAGAAGGTGTAAGCTTGTTTGCCATGGCAAATTTCAGGAATCTTTGCTCAATGCTTATTGTGGAGAAGAGTTTGTTCAAGCTCTTGATATCTTTTATTGACTTCAACTGAGGACGGTACTCATCAGCAATCAAGGAGCTGAATTTGAAAGGAAGACCCTGATTGATAGCCTTTACTAAAAATCCATTCACCCCTAAGGTATCTATTGGAACAAAAATATCCGGTGTGATTCCACCGCCTCCATACACAATTTTTCCCTTTGGAGTTTTAAACTTGAGCGAATCATTCTTTTTTATACTGTCAGCATAGCTCATTTCGCCATGCTTGTACCTTTCATAAATATCATATTGATAATCCTTTGAATAAGGCTTCTGTATGGACCTGCCGGTAGGTGTATAAAATCTTGCAACAGTAAGTCTTATACCGGATTTGTCTGTAAAATTGATCGGTTCCTGAACCAGTCCTTTTCCGAAAGACCTCCTTCCTATAACAATACCACGATCATTATCCTGAATTGCACCTGCAAAAATCTCACTCGAAGAGGCAGAGCCTTCATCTATCAAAACCTTTAATCCAATTTCACGGCACGTGCCAGAATTGTCAGCAAAGAAATCCTGTCTTTTCCTGTGGACTCCTTGCATATATACTATCAGCTCTCCCTTTTTGAGGAATTCATTGGCAAGAAGAAAAGCCTGGTCGAAATAGCCACCGCTGTTTCCCCGAAGGTCGAATATCAGATTCTTCATACCAACTCCTTTTAGCTTGGCAACAGCTTCAAGAAACTCCTTATGACTGGTTTTTGAAAATTTGGAAAGCTTGATATAGCCGGTATTATCGTTGACCATGTAAGCAACATCTATGCTTTTTACAGGAATCCTGTCTCTTTTAATGTCGAAATATACAAGTGATTTTGATCCTCCTCTCTTTATGCCAATATTGACAACAGAGCCTGATGCCCCCCTAAGCCTTTTCACCAGACTGTCCTGAGCCATTTTGACACCGGCAACAACCTCTTTATTAACCTTTACAATTCTATCTCCAGAAATAAGGCCCGCTCTTTCAGAAGGTCCTCCTGCAATCACATTTATCACTATAGCTGTGTCGTTGGGCACATTAAACTCTATACCTATCCCGTCAAAATTCCCCTCAAGGACCTCTTCTGCAACCTTAAGTTCCTGAGGAGGAAGATAAACCGAATGCGGGTCAAGATTTTCCAAAATGTATGGAAGAATCTTCTCTGTCAATTCCCCTTTGTCTATTGAATCAACATAATTCTGATCAACCTGAGAGAGTACGAGCATAAGTTTGTCCCAGTTCCCGGCTTTTACCGAAAGCTCTTTCCTGCCATTATTAAAATAGGTCAACAACTTGAATACTGCCAATATTAACAATAGTGTGACAATTATAACTGTCCATGGGTTACCTTTTAACTTCTCTTTGAAATTGCTCATAACCAAAATATTAATCTGTAAGATTTACTGTCTCAACCCCTGCTCTTTCCAGAAGATCCAATCCATCTGTAATGCGGTAATTATCTCTATACACAAGTCTTTTTATTCCAGCCTGGATTATAAGTTTTGCACATTCAAGGCAAGGGGCTGTTGTCACGTACATAGTTGCTCCAAGGCTGCTGTTTCCTGATCTTGCAACCTTAGTGATTGCGTTTGCCTCAGCATGCAAGACATAAGCCTTTGTATGACCGGTTTCATCTTCACAAACATTTTCAAAACCCGCAGGAGTACCATTATAACCGTCAGAAATAATCATTCTGTCTTTTACAAGAAGTGCCCCCACCTGCCTCCTCTTGCAATAAGAATTCTTCGACCATACGTGAGCCATCTCAAGATAGCTTCTGTCAAACTGTGTTTGTTTATCTGTCATACTAATTTTGTACTCTTTGATACAAGAATCTTTTTATACTTCTTTTAGGCGTTTTTTCAAACTCCTCAGGGAATATTTTAATTGTCTGAATTTTGCAGTAATTAGGCAAATCATCGTTTACGGCAATCCTATTTTCCTCCATTCTGGCTTCAAGATCTGATGATGATAGGCCATCCTGTTCTGCAAGTTCAAAATCGGGATAAACAAGAGCCGTCAAGGAGCCCTGCTCCTCAATAACCAACGACTCAATTGTATAAGGCGTATTGTTAATCAGACTTTCTATCTCTTCAGGATAGATATTCTGTCCGTTAGCACCAAGAATCATACTCTTAGACCGACCTTTTATATAGAGAAACCCCTCATGGTCAATAATGCCCATGTCACCAGTCTTAAGCCATCCATCTGAAGTAAAGGAGGCCTTAGTAGCTTCAGGGTTTTTGAAATAGCCTAGCATTACATTCTCTCCCTTGCACTGGATCTCTCCAGGTATGTTTTCCGGATCCGCTGAGTCAATTCTTAGCTGCATACGAGGAACAGCTTTTCCACAAGAAAAAAGTCTTGTATTATTCCAAGGGGCATATGCTATAATAGGGCCACACTCTGTCATGCCATAACCGACAGTAAACGGAAATCCTATTTTGCGGAAAAATGCTTCAGCCTCTTTATTAAAGGCTGCGCCACCTATAATGACCTCGTTGAACTTACCGCCAAAGGTTTTCACAAGTTCCTGTTGAATTCTTTTCTCAATTTTCTGGTCCACGACAGGCAATCTCAGCAAAACCCTCATGGAGGTCTTATTTATTATTGGCTGAAGCTTTTTCTTGTAGATTTTCTCTATAATAAGAGGAACAGATATGATGATGTCAGGCTTTATCTCCGCAAAGGCATCCATAATTATCTGAGGACTTGGAATCCTAGTAAGATAATGAACGTGTGCGCCGACAGTTATTTCAAACAGAAACTCGAACATCATTCCATACATATGAGCTGCAGGCAACATTGCTACAACATTGGATGTATTGTTGAGTGCCGGATGTACCTCCCACCCAAACTGAACGTTTGAGATAAGGCTTCTGTATGGCAACATAACCCCTTTGGAAAATCCGGTTGTTCCGGAAGTATAGTTGATTATAGCAAGCTCTTCATGCGAGTCTTCATGGTATTTCAGATGCTCCGCCCTAAAGTTTTTTGGGTATTTCTTTCCAAAAAGCTCATTCAGATGCTCCCTGGTTTCATATATAAGCGGGTCCTTTGCATAAAGGATTGTGAAATCAGATATCTGAATTACAGCTTCCAGATTAGTCATTTCACTCTCACTCAATTGCTCCCACACCTGTTCCCCAACGAAGAGAATTCTTGATTCAGAGTGGTTTACAATATGATGTATATTACCTGGCTTAAACTCGTGAAGAATTGGAACCGCAACAGCACCATAAGTAAGAGCTGAAAGAAGGACTACTCCCCAGTTAGCTTGATTTTTTGAGCATATAGAAATTCTGTCTCCCTTTTTGAGACCGCAGATTTCAAAAACTATATGTAGCTTTTCAATCCTTCTTGCCACATCTCTATAGTAGAGTGTAATCCCTTTATAGTCGGAGAGAGCAGGGTTGTTCCAGTTCTCTGTGAAGCTCTTCTCCAGGAGTAGGTTTAAAGATTTTTCCATTATTAACATTAAATTTAAGCGAAAGTCTGAAGTTCACACAAGTGTGAATACAGTCCCTTTTGCTGCATCAATTCGTTGTGTGTACCCCTCTCAACAATCGCGCCTTCCTTAAGGACAACAATCTCGTCTGCGTACTGGATAGTGGATAATCTGTGGGCAATAACTACGGAGGTTCTGTTTTTCATAAGATTGACAAGAGCTTCCTGAACCAGTCTTTCGCTTTCTGTATCCAAGGCTGATGTTGCCTCATCCAGTATCAGTATTGGTGGATTTTTAAGAACCGCTCTGGCAATTGCCAGTCTCTGTCTTTGACCGCCGGAGAGTTTTAGACCCCTATCACCGATATTTGTCTGATAACCCTCTTCTGTCTGAGAGATAAATTCGTGAGCATTCGCAATCTTTGCAGCCTTTATAACATCTTCCTCACTCACGTTCTCCATTCCGAAGGCAATATTATTGAATATGGTATCGTTGAAAAGTATTGCCTCCTGTGTAACTATGCCCATAAGACCGATCAGCTCTTTCGGCTCATATTCTCTGATATCAATCCCGTCCAACGTTATTGAACCGGAAGTAACATCATAAAACCGTGGCAACAGGTCAGCCATTGTACTCTTACCTGCCCCTGACGGACCTACCAGAGCAACCATTGAGCCCTTCTTGATCTCCAGATTTATATTTTTAAGCACCGGTTCGCTCGAATATTTGAAACCAACGTTATTAAACCTTATTCCATCCTTAAAATCACTTATTGAGACAGGGTCAGCCGATTTTTTAATCTCAGGCTCAACATCCAGAATTGCAAAAATCCTCTCTCCAGAAACTACACCTCTCTGTAGACCTGCAAAAGCGTTTGCAATTGACTTTGATGGCTCAAGCACTTTCCAATAGAAGCCTATATATACAAAGAATGCAGGAGCATCCATACCAAGAAGACCCTTATACTGAAGGTAACCACCATATAGTAAAACGACAACGGCTACAGAAAAACCGAGAAATTCAGACATCGGCGAAGCCATGGTCTGACGGTTGAAAATTCTTTTGCTGGTCTTTCTATGCCCATTATTGGTTCCCTCGAAATGCTGGTTTATATACTTCTGGGCATTGAAAGCCTTTATTATTCTAGCCCCGGATATTGCCTCCTCGAAATGGCTCACTATCCTTCCCATCAATGACTGAGTCTCAACGGCACCTCTTCTAAGAGACCTGATTAGCTTGCCTATGGCAAAAGCTGTAATAGGCAGAGCTATGAGAGTCACCGCAGTCAATTGAGGTGACTTATAGAAAAGAGCACCTAAAAAACCCAAGATAAGCAGCGGATCTCTGAAAACAATATGGAATGTGTTCGCCACAGTATTCTGAACTTCGGTGACATCGTTGGAAACACTTGAGAGAATATCCCCTTTCCTCTTTTCATGGAAATAGCCAATGTTCAATCTGGAAATTTTCAAAAAGAGAGCTTTCCTTATGTTGTACATCAACTTTGTCCTTATGCTCACAAGAATTCTCTGAGAAAGGTAAGTCGTAAGGTTGGAAAGAAAAGACATGACTATCATGAATCCACACACAAACAAAAGCCCACCCAAATATGATGTACCACTCATGAATTTTGTGAGATAGTAATAAAATATCCCGGAGAAGTATTTAGGATCTAAAGCAAACTCTGGAAAGGCTACCTGTCTGGTGATAGATTCCGGATCAAAAATTATTCTTATGATAGGATCTACAAGGGCATACAGGAAGATCCCGAAAAAGACAGAAAGCAATGATAGAATCAGGTATGCAGGCCAATATTTTCCATAAGGCTTTCCAAATGACAGCAGTCTTAAAAATGTCTTCATATCTGTTATTTATTATCAGTTGCTTCATCCTTGGTCTCTTCGTAATCCACGTATTCACCAATATTCTTGTCAACTATTTTTGTTTGTGCTCTGTTATTTTTAACAAAGGTCTCACCCTCTTTATAGTCCCCATCTACCGTTTGGCCTCCCCTTCCCTGTCCTGCAAATTTTTCCAGCTTTCTTTTCACCCACCACGCAAGGAGTAGAGGGACAAAACGACCAATAAGCCAGAAAAACAAGAAAAGGAATACTATGACTGTCAAAAAAGCTTCCATTATTTTCGATATCGTTTGATTTTACCGTTCTCCAAATTAAGAATTACATCTTTTCCAGCGTTTGTGGTTACAGCCACTTCCGCTTCTGATACAATCTTCACTTTTGTTGTGGGAGACAATACATTCTTGTCAACAAACTTGGCAACCGGATTTCCATTAATTGTATATATAATTGTCTGTAAATGAGTCCTTAGTACCCAGAATTTATTTCTACCAACCTTTATCAGTTCCGGGAACTCCTTTATTATTTCAGTAGTCCTGATTGCACTGAATGCAGGATAATGTCTGCAATCCCTGTCATAAAGCCTTAATGCGTTGTCTGTATGAAGCAGCATTATTGCAAAATCTCCGTCATCCTTGATATCGTAGGTTTTTGGACCTAACATTACAAGAGAGTCTACCTTTTTGGGATAGGGATTTACAAATCGGCCAAGTCTGTCCAGTAAATATAGTTGGTTTCCGCTTGCAAACAACATTTGCTGTTTCTGATTCCGGAAATAGTCCACCAAAGCTACATAGCCCCTTATTGGTGTCGAGAATGGCACAGCCCATACCCCCTTCTTGTCCTTATCCAGCAATCTTAATTTAAAGTTTGGCAATTGTTCCAGATATTCAGTGCTGCCGTTATTGAATTTTTTAAGTTCAAAAGGTCCCGTAGGAACATGTACAATTGTATCAAGCTGCCATCCTGCCGGCTTAGATTCATCCTCTCTTTTTGGTGCCGGCAACTTCTCCATTTGCGAAGCATAAAGCAGCAGATTCATATCTACTCCCGATTCAACGGAATTGAACTGGCAGGAGATAACTTCAAAATTTCTCTGTTTCAGTCTGTTTGAGACCAGTCCTTTTATTATCGGCTTAAACAAAGAGGCAAGAGAATCCGGTTGAGAAGAGACATTTACTACAATTGAAAGAAGCGTATTGTCCTTCACAATCCTGTCATAGATTTCGCTTTGATCAAAATATTCATCCATGGTGAATTTCAAGAGAGTTCCATTTGCAAAATCCTTAATGATGTCCTGAGATCCAATAACTATCCATCCATCTGTCCTGCAAAATGCTTCATCTGAAGTGTTTTTAAAGACACCTCCAAAAAGGTCTGCTAAGGCACCTTTGTGATCAAACCTCTCAACCTTGCCCTTATCAGAGCTTGATCGTTTGCCGGATTTTAAAAGCGTGACCCACTTTATGACACCTCCGTATGGGATGGCCGCCAAAGAGACTTCCTCTGGATCAAGAGAAAGAAACCATTTCTGGTTTTCATCCAGGCTCAACGGATTGAGCTTTTTATACAACTCTTTATATTCCCTGTAGCTGCCAAGAAACGACTTAAAATCACCCAAAGGCAGGGTTAGAATACCGAATGTATTATGAGGAAGCACCTTCATCACTTCAGGCTCATCTCCGTCAAGAGACTTGTAACAGGATGAATAGTTGCCCACACCCTTCAGATTTGTAACCTCTCCGCTATAAGACTGGAAGTCAGAATTAAATTCTCCATTAAGCGTTGTCCATGATGAGAACTTTGAGAAAAAGTCTGAGAATCCCCAGAATTTTCTGTCTATAACTCCGGAAAATATCTTTCCAATATTCTGACTGTTTATAAAGAGCATATTATCCTCATTGACCGATTCGCTAAGAATTTTTGAGAACTCGCTGTTATCCATTATGGATGTGTTTGACAAAAGATGTCTTATTGAGGATTCCAGTACTATTGGAGAAGTGCTGGCAATAAAGATATTCTTGTATATGGAAAACTGAACAGTGTTCATATCAAATATCTCTACTCCATTAAACAAATGGCTACGGCTCACATTATAGGCCTTTAGAATACTTTTTTTGAACTGCTCCTTATCAATTTGTACATTGGAAAGGTCCAGACAAAAAAGAAGAGACAACTCATTTTTCGCCGAATAATGCAGAGAAAACAGCACTTCCGATTCTGCTGCCTCTTTCAGGGATGACGTCCCTTCACATGCCTTATCAATATTCTTTATAAGCTTTAACAGTCCATTATCGTTTTTTACAAAGCGTGGAAAAAGAGAGGTTGTATCCATAAAATCCTTCCTGACAAAGGATATATTACGGAAACTGTAAAGGGCAATAGCATCAACAGGTATAGCCACAGCATTTTTCAATACGACACCCCTGATTTCAGCTTTCTCTTCACTCTTCTTCTTGTTTATCAGATAGAGGGTAACCGCCCCGCCAATTATCAACAAAATCAGTGGGAGAAGGATATAGATATACTTTTTATTTACATTAAGCATTAGCTTGCAAAGCTATTAAAAATAAAAAAAAGAACAAACTAATTAAGTTGGTGAAAAAAGTATAAATTTGCATACAAATTCTTACTTTTTTTTATAAATCAACTATAAACTATAATATTATATGGACCCTTTCATTAATTATAACATTAATCCCATTGTCTCATATTTGAACAAATACCCGACAGAGTTTACAAAGAAAGACATAATTAAGTTCATCATAGATAAAGAGATCCGGATACTAAATTTCAGATATGCCGCTGCCGACGGAAGGTTGAAAACACTTAATTTTCCTGTAACAAGCTATGGTTATCTTGACACTGTACTCTCTTACGGAGAGAGAGTAGATGGCTCCAGTCTTTTTCCTTATATCCAGGCCGGGTCGAGCGATTTGTATGTAATACCAAGATTTTCAACCGCATATCTAGACCCATTTGCACAAATACCCACATTAGGGCTACTTTGCTCTTATTTTACCAAAGATGGACTCCCGCTGGACAGTGCGCCAGAGAACACTCTGCTCAAGGCCAGCAAATCATTCACAAGAAGTACGGGATTTTCTTTTGAAGCAATGGGAGAACTTGAATTTTACATTACCGCAGACACATTCAGAAGCTATCTTATCCCTGATCAGAAAGGGTATCATGAGTCCGGCCCTTTTACAAAATTCGAGCAGTTCCGATGTGATGCAATGAACCACATTGCACGTACCGGAGGTCAGATTAAATACGGCCACTCGGAAGTAGGCAACTTCTCTCTGGACGGAAAGGATTATGAGCAGAATGAGATTGAGTTTCTGGTATCCCCTGTTGAGCAGGCTGCAGATCAGCTTCTCATGGCAAAATGGATTATAAGGAATCTTGCTTACAAATACGGTCTGGATGTGACATTTGCCCCAAAAATCACTGTAGGCCAGGCAGGCAGCGGCTTACACTTTCATACAAGAATAGTAAGGGATGGCAAATCGGCAATGATCGAGAACGGAAGACTTTCCGATAATGCAAGAAAGGCGATTGCCGGATATATGAAATGTGCCTCATCCTTGACGGCATTTGGAAATACCAATCCAACCTCATACTTCAGGCTTGTTCCTCATCAGGAAGCTCCAACAAGCATTTGCTGGGGTGACAGAAACAGATCTGTGCTTGTAAGAGTTCCACTTGGATGGACTGGTGACAATGATATGCTTTCCTCAGCCAATCCTCTTGAAACAGGCTCCAATGTTAAAGCTCCTGACAAACAGACTGTGGAGATGCGCTCTCCGGATGGATCAGCAGATATCTATCAAATGCTCGCAGGGCTGACAGTCGCTGCCAGAACAGGTTTTGAAATGTCTGACTCACTTGAGGTGGCAGAAAGAACATATGTAGATGTCAACATCCACGATGCTGCAAACGAGACAAAATTAAAATCACTGGAGCAGCTTCCTGCATCTTGTGCTGAGTCTGCCAAAGAGCTAGAGGCAAAAAGAGCAATTTATGAGAAAGACGGTATATTCAGCCATGACCTTATAGACGGGATCATAAAGAAGCTCAACACATATAATGATTCAAACATCCGCAATGAGATAAAGGAAAATCCCGAAAAGATGGCGGAATTAGTAGAAAGGTACTACCACTGCGGTTAGTTACCCACTTCAGATAAGAACTTAATTCTCACAAGTCTTATCTCTTCTTCTGAATAACCTCGGCCGAGCTCTTCTACAGCCTCTTTCAAAGAGTCTGTAGAGGCCTCTGTCTTGAAATAGTCATAGATATCTGAGACCTTGTCGTCATCGACAGATTGCTTTATATAGTAGTCAATATTCAGCTTAGTTCCAGAATTGACAATAGATTCAATCTCATCAAGAAGGTCATTCATCTCCATTCCCTTTGTTTCGGCAATATCATCAAATGGAAGCTTCCTATCTATACTTGTAATTATAAACACTTTGTTTAGAGACTTGTTTACCACCGACTTCACAACAAAGTCCAATGGTCTTTCTATCTCATTTTCGGCAACATACCTAGAGATCAAATCTATAAAGTCCTTGCCAAACTTTCTGGCCTTGCCATCTCCTACTCCTTGGCAGTTCTTGAGCTCATCCAAGGTTATAGGGTACTGGATTGACATATCTTCAAGGGACGGGTCATGAAAGATAACAAATGGAGGGAGATTTAGCCTCTTTGACATAGAGTGCCGCAAATCCTTAAGCATGGCCAGAAGAGTGGGATCTCCTCCTCCTCCGCCCGCCTTGCTGCTTGCCGATCCTGAGATTTCTTCCTCCTCATCGGATTCCAGAAATTCCCTGTCTTCTGTCAGCATTATAGAATGTGGAGCCTCCAGGAACTTGAGCCCCTCTTCGGTACAAGCAAGTAATCCATATTTTTCAATATCCTTGTCAAGCAGGTGAAGAATCAAAGCCTGTCTTATGACAGCCATCCAGAATCTTACTCCCTTGGATTTCCCCACGCCAAAAAGCTCGTGATTATGATGATTGTAGGATTTAATTATTGAGTTGTTCACTCCAGCAAGAATGTTGGCTATATGCTCTGCCTTGAACTGCTCCTTCATGCTGGAAATAAGCTCTAGGATAAGTACAAGATCATCTTTCCCCTCAAACTGTTTTTTGGGATAAAGGCAATTGTCACAAGAGCCGCAATTCTCTTGAGGATAGGTCTCTCCAAAATAGTTTAACAGAACTTTTCTGCGACATATATTGGATTCCGCGTAAGCAACGGTTTCCATAAGCAGCTGTTTTCCAATTTCTTGCTCAGAAATAGGTTTACCCTGCATAAATTTCTCCAGCTTTTGAATATCCTTAAATGAGTAAAAGGCAATACACTGGCCCTCACCACCATCTCTCCCCGATCTTCCTGTCTCCTGATAATAACCCTCCAGACTTTTGGGGATATCATAATGTATCACAAACCTGACATCAGGCTTGTCAATTCCCATTCCGAAGGCAATTGTGGCAACTATCACCTCAGCCTCTTCCATCAGAAACTTGTCCTGATTGGCTGCTCTAGTAGTGGCATCAAGTCCTGCATGATATGGCAAGGCTCTTATACCATTAACTCCCAGCAATTCGGCAACATCTTCCACTTTTTTCCTGCTAAGGCAATAGATGATCCCTGTTTTACCAGGATTGTTCTTGATATACTTTATTATCTCTCTATCGGTGTTAACCTTAGGTCTTATTTCATAGTAGAGGTTTGGCCTGTTGAACGATGACTTGAAAACTCTTGCATTTAGCATCCCAAGATTCTTTTGAATATCGCTCTGAACCTTAGGTGTCGCCGTTGCCGTAAGGGCAATTACAGGAGCCTTGCCTATTTCTTGGACTATGGGGTATATCCTTCTATATTCAGGTCTGAAATCGTGACCCCACTCAGAAATACAATGAGCCTCGTCTACAGCATAGAAAGAGATCTTTATCTGTTTAAGAAGGTTTATGTTGTCCTCCTTTGTAAGAGACTCAGGAGCCACATACAGCAGTTTCGTCTGTCCGGAAAGAAGATCATCCCTGACCTCCTGCATCTGCCCTTTGTTAAGAGAGGAGTTCAGGAAATGGGCAATCTTGTCTTTTTCATCCACAAAGCCACGAATAGCATCAACCTGGTTTTTCATAAGAGCTATCAATGGAGAGATGATTATAGCTGTCCCATCCATAAGCAGGGCAGGAAGCTGATAGCAAAGAGATTTGCCCCCGCCTGTTGGCATAAGTACAAAGGAATCATTTCCCTCCATAAGATGCTTTATAATCTCCTCCTGATCTCCCTTGAAAGAGGAGAACCCAAAAAAAGTTTTAAGTTGTTCGTGAAGATGTTCAGAAGTGATGTGCATATTATTTGGAAAGTGTAATAAAAAAATTAACAAAATGATTACCTTTGCGAATCTAAGATATCAATTTGTTTTTGCATCTCAAAATTTTTTATGAATATTTCTAAGAGTGACCTTATTAGTTTAGCACAGGGGGTTGTTGAAAAAGAGGCCGCCGCCGTAGCAAGGTTAAAAGGCTATATAGACAATCAATTTCTTGAGGTTCTTGACCTTATTTTTCAAAGCAAAGGAAGGCTGATTGTAACAGGAATTGGCAAAAGTGCCATTATCGCCAATAAGATTGTGGCCACATTAAATTCTACCGGCACACCATCCATTTTCATGCATGCCGCAGATGCAATTCACGGAGATCTCGGAATAATACTCAAGGATGATATCGTTCTATGCCTTTCTAAAAGCGGAAACACATCTGAAATAAAGGTACTTGTACCATTAATCAGGAAAATGGGAAACAAAGTCATTGCAATGGTTTCCAATTGTGATTCTTTTCTGGCAAAGCAGGCAGATTTCGTAATAAAGGCAACCGTAGATTCAGAAGCCTGCCCCAACAACCTTGCGCCAACATCCAGCACAACCACACAACTTGTTATGGGAGATGCTCTTGCTGTATGCCTTCTAAAAATGAGAGGCTTTTCTCAACAGGATTTTGCAAAAATCCATCCAGGCGGCTCTTTGGGCAAGAAACTGTACACTCGTGTAAAAGACTTAATTGACAAGGATTTAAGACCAAAAGTAAAGGAAGACGAGACAATTCAAAATACAATCATAAACATCTCTTCAAACAGACTAGGGGCTACCGTAGTGTTGGATAAAGAGGATAAGCTTCTTGGAATAATAACTGACGGAGATGTCAGGAGAATGATAGAGAAGGGCATTAGCCTTAAGACCATAACAGCCAGGGACATCATGTCAACAAATCCAAAGACCATAGAGGCCGACGAACTGGCGGTAAATGCCTTTAATCTTATGGAATCAAACAAAATAACATCCATTGTTGTTCTGGAACGCGGAAAATATATAGGACTTGTACATATTCATGATATCATCAGAGAAGGAATCGTATGACAAATTTCAACCCGAATGAGATTGGAATGGCAAACGGCAATTATTTTGCCCTGCCTTATAAATTAGAAGAATCAGAGATTGCACTGCTCTCAGTTCCGTGGGATGTTACAACATCCTACCGTGCAGGTACCCACGAGGGCCCTCAGGCTATCATTGACGCATCTGTACAGATAGATCTTTATGACGACCTTGTACCAAATGCATGGGAGGTTGCCATTGGCACCGTCCCACAAGAAAATTCCATCCTTAGAAAAAACAAGAAATACAGGAAAGTTGCAGAGAAAATCATAGGACAGCTTGAAGAAGGAGCGGACTCCGAAATGCTTTCTGCAGAATTGAATATAGTAAACAAAGCCTCATCAGAACTGAACAAATGGGTATATGAATCCTGCAAGGCACAAATTGATGCAGGACGTTTTGTAGGGCTTATAGGCGGAGATCACAGTGTCCCACTTGGAAACATGAAGGCCGTTGCTGACAAATATGAAGATTTTGGAATATTGCATATTGATGCCCATGCTGACCTTAGGATTGCATACGAAGGCTTTACATATTCACACGCCTCAATCATGTTTAATGTCCTTCAGGAGATTCCGCAGGTTTCCCAACTTACGCAGATTGGAGTAAGGGATTTTTGCCAGGAAGAGGCAGAAATAATAAACAATGACCCCAGAATCCGTTGTTTTACTGATTTTGAATTACGCAGAAACGGATTCGAGGGCAAGCTTTGGAAAAAACAGTGCGAGGAGATAATTGCATCCCTCCCGCCCAATGTATACATAAGTTTCGACATCGACGGTCTCTCTCCTGAACTATGCCCTAATACCGGAACCCCTGTTCCTGGAGGAATAAGTTTCAGGGAAATAGACTATTTGCTGTATCTGCTGGCATCATCAAACAAAAGGATTATCGGGTTCGATCTATGTGAGGTATCTCCCGGAAAGAATGATGAGTGGGATGCAAACGTAGGAGCCAGAATTCTTTACAAAATGTGTCTCTACTCAAAGCTTAACATCAAAAACAGATAGCTTTATATAATGACAAGTGCCTTCTCTAAGACAAGAATCAGCAGGAGAATTGAGCTATTAAATATTTTCGAAAGATTTTTCAAAGACCAGTCTGTCGGAGGTATAATCCTCCTATTATGCGCCATTGCTGCTCTTGCTTTTGCCAATATTCCACAATTGAATTTTATCCATGATATCTGGAATCAGCAAATAGGGATTGAAATAGGTTCTTTCAACCTGAGAATGACCTTTGGCAAGTGGATTAACGATGGGCTTATGACAATTTTTTTCTTTGTCGTTGGTCTGGAAATCAAGAGAGAGATGTCTGTCGGAGAACTGTCATCTGCCAAGAAGGCGAGTCTTCCGATTATTGCCGCTTTCGGAGGAATGATTGTTCCTGCACTGCTATACACAATATTCAATTACGGCAGTGAAAGCCAGAATGGATGGGGTATTCCTATGGCAACTGACATTGCTTTTGCGATCGGCGTGCTTTCCCTGTTGGGAAAAAGGGTACCCGTTTCACTCAAGGTCTTTCTTACCGCTCTTGCAATAGCTGACGACCTAGGGGCTATTGTCGTCTTGGCCATTTTCTACCCTTCTCATGCGCTCCATTTAGATTTTCTTTTATTTGCCGCTGGAATTGTAGCTCTACTATTCATTTTCAACCAACTTAACTTGAATCGCCCAATACTATATATCATCCCTGGAATCTTTCTTTGGTTTTTCATTTTAAACTCAGGAATCCATGCAACTATATCGGGCGTTATACTTGCAATGACGATCCCAGGCAAGACGCGAATAAATGAAGTCAGATTTTACGTTCGCTGTAAATATTTGATTGACAAGTTTAAAAAGGCGAGCAACAATGAGGTGATGGTTCTTGCAAATCCTGATCAGAAAGAGATAATTCACAGTCTCCACAATAACCTTAAAGGCATCAATCCTTTGATGAACAGATTTGAACATGGCCTTACCAAATGGGTAACGTTTCTTATAATGCCTTTGTTTGCCTTGTCAAATGCAGGTGTTGTATTTGACAGTTCCATGGCATCTTCTCCCATTCCACCGGTTGCAACAGGCATCTTTTTCGGCCTGCTTTTTGGCAAGCCAATTGGCATTTTCTTTGCATGCTTCCTAGCCAGCAAGCTAAAAATTGCACAACTTCCCTCCGGAACAAACTGGATACAACTATTTTCTTTAGGAATTATTGCGGGAATTGGATTTACAATGTCTATCTTTATAGATAATTTAGCTTTTACTGACCCAAAAGTAATTGAAACAGGAAAGGCTGCTATTTTAATAACGTCTTTTTTAGCAGCTTTAATCGGATTAATTGCTCTACACATTACAACGAAGTCAAATATAAATATTAAAACAATTAATTAACAAAAAATGAAAACAATCAAATTTCTGTCTATCGTTGCTCTTGCAGCAATGGTTACCTACTCTTGCGGGGAGAAAAAAAATGCTCCTACAGCCGGTATCACTCAAGCTGAAATCGACTCTGCCAGCTACGCCATTGGTGTATCTCTAGGCAGCATGGTGAAACAAGCCAATTTCGGTGAATTGAATCTTAAAGAAGTCAACAAAGCCCTTGCTGCTGTTCTTAATGGTGATTCTTTAAAGATCAGCATGAACAAAGCTAACGAAGTTATCCAAGCTTTCGTTGCAAAAAGACAACTTGCCGTTGCTGCTGAAAATAAAGCTAAAGGCGAGACTTTCCTTAAGGAGAACGGGACTAAGGACAGCGTGGTTACAACTGCAAGCGGCCTTCAATATAAAATTGTAAACCCAGGTTCAGACATCAAACCTATGCCTGTAGATACAGTTCAGGTTAATTACAGAGGAACACTTATCGACGGTACTGAATTTGACTCTTCATACAAGAGAAACGAGCCTGTGACATTCCCATTGAACGGCGTTATCAAGGGTTGGATAGAAGGTCTTCAGCTTATCGGTGAAGGTGGAAAGATCAGACTTTATGTTCCTGCTGAATTAGGTTACGGACAACAACAGGCTGGTCCTACAATCGGTCCTAACTCTACTCTTATTTTTGAAATTGAACTTCTTAAGGTTAAGAAATCAACAGCAGCTCCTGCTCCTGCTACAACTGCTGCACTACCACTTAAAAAATAAATTATGGCATTAGAGATTACAGGCAGACTTATCAAAAAACTCCCGGTACAGTCAGGCACCAGTACCAAAGGTGAATGGAAAAAACAGGAGTTTGTTCTTGAAACTCAGGAGAACTTTCCAAAGAAGATCTGTATGAATGTATGGGGAGCAGACAAGGTGGATGAATTAGCTGGCTATGGTGAAGGAGAGATTCTAAAAATCTCTGTAAACATCGAGTCACGGGAATTTAACCAAAGGTGGTATACAGATGTGCGTGCCTGGAGAGTTGAAAGGCAATCAGACGCCGGTCAACCATCAAGGGGGCAAGCCTCAGGGCCATCAGAAACTACTGATCCATTCTCCTCTGATGGAGGGGAAGATGATCTTCCATTCTAATCTCTACTATACGTTTGAATTATGAAGGAGCTGCCGGAAGGCGGCTCTTTTGCTTAAGTATAGGTGGAGCCGTAAATTTCAGGTTGAGGCAAAAGTCTGGATTATTTTCAGTCTAGGTGTGGATTTGCTTTTTTCACACTTTTGCTCAATTATGAATATTAACAGAATCTGCTCCACCTACTTTTCCATTTGATCCGTTTTCTCTCCTCCACCAGGTCATCTGCCTTTTGGCATATCGTCTTGTATTTTGTTTGATCAAATCAACAGCTTCTTCCAAAGAATATTTACCATCCATATAATCAAACAGCTCCCTGTAACCTACAGTCTTTAGTGCCGGCCTTTCACGAAACTCGTAAAGCGATTTCACCTCTTCCAGCAAACCATCCTCCATCATCTTATCCACTCTCTGGTTGATTCTTTCATATAACTCCTCTCTGGGCCTTTCTATTAAAATCTTTTCTATCTCGAAATTCCTCTCCTTGCTCTGATATCTTTTGAAAGATGAGAATTTTTCTCCTGTCTGAAGAATGACCTCCATGGCGCGTACCACCCTTTGCGGGTTTGCAATATCTATAGTATCATAACTCTCCCTGTCAAGAAGTTTAAGCTCCAGCCTGAGCGATTCCAACCCCTCTTTGGCAAGCCTCTGCATCAGCGTCTCTCTTATAGCTATGTCCGTGGGAGGAAAATCGTCGATACCTTTACATACAGCATCCACATAAAAGCCAGAACCTCCAGCCATTACCAGATTGTCATGAGTCTTAAACAGCTTTTCCAACAAGGATAAAGCTTCAACCTCATATTTCCCTGCAGTATAGTAGTCGTGAATTGAATGGGAAAATATGAAATAGTGCCTTACAGCTGCAAGTTGCTCCGGAGTGGGAGGAGCAGTACCTATACGAAGCTCTTTGAATATCTGACGGGAGTCGCAGGAAATTATAGGAGATCCAAGCCTTAATGCAAGAGATATGGCATAATCCGTCTTACCCACAGCAGTAGGTCCAATTACAACATAAAGCTTCTTGTCGTGCATTTTTATAGATTACAACTCATCGCCCTCCGGCAATTCGTCCTCCTGGAAAAGGCTTTCAGAGTCATTAAGTTCGATCATCTGCTCAAAGTCATCATAATTATCCGAAAACTGGTCTGGGTTCTTGCCCTTCTCTGCAACTAACCTTGGATATGATCTTCTTGCGAGTTCTTCCTCTTTTGACAACAGTTCAAGTGTAATAGCCCTATCCTTGGAGATGTCATATACATACATAAGTTTTGACTGACCTGCAGAGATAACCTTGTCAAGTGTAACAGAGTCCATGCTGCCATCTCCCAGATTAAATAGTCCGTACTCACCTTTCACTTTGTTATGCTTGTCCAATCCTCTGAACATAACTATTTGATCCGGTGCAAATCCAAGGTCGTTCTGTAAAAACAAATGTAGGGAGTAGAGAGAGATGCTTCCTTTTATCTCATACTCTCTCAGAAAAATCTTGTTCCCGGCAATTGTGGCCTTATACCTGTATACCATTTCAAATTAAATTTACGCAAAGTTAACTATTATTTAGTATAAAATCTAAAGAATTTACTCCGTCGGCATACTCATCGACAGCCGGATATTGAGCCTCTCCAAACATAATTCTGTCTCTGCTAATAACACATTGAAGGTGCTGTTTGTTCGATTCGATAAACTCTTCAACTTGTCTCTCACTGATATATGTAAATATATTAACAACACTAATAGGGGGAGAAAAGCCATTGAATTTCCGCAGAATATAGAAGCCCCCATCTATATACCAAACATTAGCCATCTGAGCCATAGCCTTCTGATACCTGTAAGCATCCATATAATCCTTATTTTCCATCGATTTAGCTTTATGAGACAAGGCTTCCAACAGCTTCTCAAACTTGTAGCCGGCGGGGACCAGCAGCGTACTCACACTTCTACACCCCATCCCAAAATAAAGAAAGATGTCGCATGAAAGATTTCTAAGTTCTTCCATATTCTCATCTCCTCTCAATACTGCTATACTGGATCTTGAGCCTCTTACAATTTTCCTTACATTGCAATACCTGGATTCAAACATACCCACAGACTCTTCAGACCCGGTGGCAATAAGGAGATCAATATTTTCAGGTAGCTTAGTAGTAAATATCACCCTTTCCCTCCAATAAGGGTTAATCTGACAAAGGATTTCAAAAAGCGCAGGGAGCAAGAAGGAGTCTTTCCCGGAGAGCTTTATCTCAGCCACGCAACCAGAAGCCATTACAGTAAGAAAGTCATGAAATCCAACTAACGGAAGATTTCCTGCCATAATTACCCCCACCTTGGTATTCATCTCCCTCAATCCTGCAGTATATGGCATCAGCCAGTTATTGAGACAATCTTTTTTAAGAAATTTAAGGCAAATAGCTCTTAATGCCTCTTTCTGCATTTCTAAAGTAAATAACGGATTCAGACTCGCAGATTTCTCAAAAGCACTATTTAACAGATTGTTGTTGTCCAGCTCTGTAAGAATGTTGCTGACTGTTGTCCCAAGGGTTGAAAAATCTCTGACAAAAACTTCTTTATACATTTTGCAAATTTAGTAAAAGAGGCTATTTTTACCAAACGCTATGAATGTCAACATATGAGTGAAAATTCTCCCACAGACTCCTATAAATCAATGTCCAAACCTTCAAATGGAATTTATAAAGAGCTTGGTAGTAAATTTTTCTCTTTTGCATATCCAGTATCCTCAGAAGAGGAGATTAATAGTATTTTATCCGAGTTAAGAAAGAGCCATTTTGACGCAAAACACCATTGCTACGCATATAGACTGGGTATCAGAGGTGAAATCTGGAGAGCCAATGACGATGGTGAACCCTCGTTCTCTGCCGGAAAACCCATTTTGGGGCAGCTGCTGTCAAACGAATTAAGCGATGTGCTTGTGGTTGTCGTCAGATATTTCGGGGGGACAAAGCTGGGAATCCCCGGATTGATCCGAGCCTATAAGTCTGCGACTGCTGATGCACTGAATAATGGTGATATAATAGAGAAAATTGCCTGTAATGAAATCTATGTTTCGTTTGAATATATGCTTATGAATACGATTATGAAAATAATCAAGGATCTTTCTGCCAGCATAATTCATCAGCAGTTTGACAATCTTTGCGAAATAAGAGTCAGTATCAGGCAGAGTGAAGCAGGACGGTTTTCAAAAGCGATAGAAGATGCAGGTGGAAAGATAAAACAAGTATAATTAACAAATAAACATATGCCAAAAGACCTTATATCAATTCATGATTTCTCAAAAGAAGAAATTCTGGATGTTCTAAAAATGGCTGCAGAGTTCGAAAAAGATCCCTCTCAACCAATTCTCAAGGGAAAAGTTATTGCCACTATCTTTTTTGAACCCTCTACCAGGACCCGGTTAAGCTTCGAGACGGCAGCCAACAGGCTTGGTGCCAGGGTTATTGGATTTTCAGATGCTGTAAACACCAGCGTCTCAAAGGGGGAAACTCTTAAGGATACCATAAAGATGGTTTCCAACTACGCAGATCTTATTATCATGAGGCATCCTCTTGAAGGGAGTGCAAGATATGCTTCTGAAGTCTCTCCCGTCCCTGTTATAAATGCAGGTGATGGTGCCAACCAACATCCTTCACAGACACTTCTGGACCTATACTCTATCAAAAAAACACAAGGGAGGCTGGACAATCTTAATATAGATATCGTTGGCGATCTTAAATATGGCAGGACGGTTCACTCTCTGCTTCAGGCGATGTCACACTTCAACCCCTCCTTTCTATTCACAGCTCCCGAGGAGCTAAAACTGCCAAACGAATACAAGGAATATCTGCAGAAAAGAGGAATTCCTTTTCAAGAGACAAGAAACCTGACAGATGGGATTGCACAGGCCGATATCCTGTATATGACTAGGGTTCAACAGGAAAGATTTTCAGATGCAATAGAATACGAGCGTGTCAAGAATGTTTACAGTCTAAATCTCTCGATGCTGGAAAATGCAAAACCAAATATGAAAATCCTTCATCCTCTTCCAAGAGTAAACGAAATTGCAATAGATGTAGACAACAGCTCGCATGCATATTATTTTGAGCAGGCAAAAAATGGAGTTTTCACCAGAATGGCAATAATTGCCAAGCTTTTAGCTAAAAAATAAATATACACCAAATGGAAAAGCATTTAAAAGTGAGTGCAATTAAAAACGGCACAGTATTGGACCACATTCCTGCCGACCAACTATTTAAAGTAATAGATATTTTGGGATTGAGCAGTATAAACAACCAGATAACTTTTGGCACAAACCTGGACAGTAAACTCTTAGGGAAGAAAGCCATTATAAAGATTGCCGATAAGTTTTTTGAGGATGATGAGATAAACAGGATTGCCCTCATTGCACCTGAAGCTAAGATAAATATCATTCAGAACTTCGAGGTTGTAGAGAAGAGAGAACTGTCTGTACCTTCCATTATCAAAGGCATTGTAAGGTGTATGAATCCTGTATGTGTCACAAATCACCAACCTGTTGAAACACTTTTCACTACGCTGTATGAAAAACAGGAGCTTCAGCTGCTTTGCCACTACTGCGAAAAAGTTACAGACAAAAATAACTTAAAAATTATAAGCAACAGCTAATCGCAACCTAACAGTTGAGCCATTTTTCGGCAATAATGGTTTGGATTTAGTATTTTTTGCTATCTTTGAGGCAGAATATTCACATTTAAAAATATAATTATTATGAAAGTAGCTCATAATTTTAACGCAGGACCTTGCGTCCTTCCAAGAACAGCAGTCAATGCAGCCATCGAAGCTCTTCAGGATTTTAAGGGAACCGGAATGTCTGTTATAGAAATATCTCATCGTTCAAAAGAGTGGGAAGCAACTATGGATGAGTGTCGTGCACTTTGGAAAGAATTACTTGACATTCCAGAAGGATATAAGGTTGTATTCCTTGGCGGCGGAGCAAGCTTGCAGTTTCTATATGTAGCAATGAACCTACTGGAAAACAAAGCCGGATATCTGGAAACAGGTGTTTGGGCAAAGAAGGCCCTTAAAGAGGCCAAAGGGATCGGGAACGCAGTGGCAGTAGCATCATCTGCAGACAAGAACTTCTCTTATATACCTAAAGGTTATACAATCCCTAGTGACCTGGATTATTTCCACATCACAACCAACAATACCATTTACGGAACTGAGATACATGAGGATATGGATTGCCCTGTCAATCTTGTGGCTGATATGTCATCTGACATCATGAGCCGTCCGGTAGACGTAAGCAAGTATGCAATGATTTATGGCGGTGCTCAGAAGAACGTTGGTCCTGCCGGTGTCGTTTTTGCCATAATCCGTGAGGATATACTTGGAAAGGTTTCCCGTTATCTTCCTACAATGTTGGATTACAGAACCCACATTAAAGATGACTCAATGTTCAACACCCCTCCGGTATTCTCTATCTTTGTAATGACAGAGACACTCAAATGGGTTAAGAGCATTGGTGGGCTTAAAGTTATTCAGAAAATGAATCAGGAAAAGGCAGAACTACTTTACAATGAGATCGACCGCAACAAGATGTTCGTTGGAACAGCTGCCAAGGAAGACCGTTCTCTTATGAACATATGCTTCGTAATGAGCGAAGAGTATAAAGATAAGGAAGAGGCTTTCATGACATTTGCGAAAGAGAGAGGAATGGTTGGCATCAAAGGTCACCGTTCAGTAGGAGGCTTTCGTGCATCTGTTTACAACGCATGCCCGTTGGAAAGCGTAAAGGCTCTCGTTGCCTGCATGCAGGAATTTGAAAAAATAAATGGTTAATCATTAAAAGATTTTAAAATGAAAGTATTAATAGCCACTGAAAAGCCATTTGCAAAAGCGGCCGTAGAGGGTATAAGATCTATCGTAGAGGGAGCTGGCCACACTTTGTCCCTTCTGGAAAAATATACTTCAGTAGATCAGTTTTATGCTGCAGCTGCCGATGCCGATGCAATCATAGTCCGCTCGGATAAAGTAACAAAAGAGGTTGTATCAGCTGCCAAAAATCTTAAAATAGTGGTAAGGGCCGGAGCAGGGTTCGACAATCTTGACCTTGCAGCTTGTACAGAGAAAAGTGTTGTTGCAATGAACACTCCAGGACAGAACTCAAACGCTGTTGCCGAATTGGCTATTGGCATGATGATCTATATTTCAAGGAACTGCTTCAGACCCGGAACCGGAAGCGAGCTTAAAGGTAAGTCTGTGGGTATACAGGCGTTCGGGAATGTAGGAAGATTAGTTGCAAGACTCGCCATGGGCTTTGGAATGAAGGTTTACGCGCTTGATCCATTCGTTAAGGCAGAAGCTATTGAAAAAGAGGGTGCAATTCCTGTAACCTCTATTGAGGAGCTGTATAGTAAAAGTGACTTCGTATCTCTTCATATACCAGCAACACCTGAGACTAAAAAATCCATCGGATACAACTATATTTCGAAACTTCCTAAGGGTGGTTGTCTTGTAAACACAGCCCGCAAAGAGGTAATCAACGAAGATGAGCTGGTTAAGATCCTGGAAGAGAGAACTGATATCAAATATATCACAGACATTGCTCCAGACAATATTGCTTTGCTTAACGAGAAGTTTGGCAACAGAGTGTTTGCCTCTCCCAAGAAGATGGGGGCAGAGACTGCCGAGGCCAATGTCAACGCAGGACTTGCCGCTGCAAACCAGATCGTGAAGTTCTTTGCAACAGGCGATAAGACATTTCAGTTAAACAAATAGTATTCATAAAGTAAGAATAGAAAAATAAGATGGTAAAAGTTAAACCATTTGGAGCTATAAGGCCACCAAAAGCAATTGTAAGTGAGGTGGCTTCCCGCCCGTATGACGTATTGAATTCAGCAGAGGCTCAGGCAGAAGCCGGAGAAAAGTCCCTGCTTCATATCATTAAACCGGAAATTGATTTCAATCCAATTATTGACGAACACTCTCAGCCTGCTTACGACAAGGCTGTCGAGAACTTCAAGAAATGGCAAAGTAACGGATGGCTGGTTCAGGATAAAAAAGAGATGTACTATGTCTATGCACAGACTATGGAGGGTCGAACCCAATATGGACTTGTAGTAGGGGCAAACGTTGAGGATTATCTGACAGGCAAGATTAAAAAACATGAGCTTACCCGCAAGGATAAGGAAGAAGATAGAATGATCCACGTACGCATACAGAATGCAAATGTAGAACCTGTATTCTTCGCTTATCCCGATAACAGCGAAATCAACTCCATTGTAGAGAAGATAGTCAAGACAAAAAATGCCGAATATGACTTCGTTGCCGAAGATGGTTTCGGACATCATTTCTGGCTTGTAGATGATGACAATGACATCAAACGTATCACTGAGATATTCGCAACCATACCTGCATTTTACGTAGCCGACGGACACCACAGGACAGCTGCTGCTGCTCTTGTAGGAGAGGAAAAACGTCGTCAGAATCCTAACCACACAGGTGAAGAGGAGTACAATTATTTCCTAGCCGTAGTTTTTCCTGAAAGCCACCTTAAGATTATCGATTACAACCGCGTTGTAAAGGATCTTAACGGAATGACCCCCTCTCAGCTTATCGAAAAGCTAAAGGTTGATTTTGTAGTTGAAGATAAGGGTACAGATATTTACAGGCCCGACCTGCTACACAATTTTGCAATGTACATGGGTGGACACTGGTACTCTCTTACTGCAAAAGAGGGAACTTACGATGACAACGATCCTATTGGGGTACTTGACGTTACCGTCCTATCTAACCTTGTTTTTGACAAGCTTCTGGACATTAAAGATCTACGCACTTCCAAGAGGATTGACTTTATTGGAGGAATCCGCGGACTTGGTGAACTGAAGAAAAGGGTAGACTCTGGAGAGATGGCTGCAGCTTTTGCTCTATATGCAGTTTCCATGCAACAGCTTATAGATATTGCAGATACAGGGAACATCATGCCTCCAAAGACTACATGGTTCGAGCCTAAATTAAGGAGTGGACTTGCAATTCACAAGTTGGATTAGTCAATTTGACCATAAAGCCGGCCTAAAGCCGGTTGAATTTAAGCCTTTTCTTCACAAAAACGAGGAAAAGGCTTATTGCTGTTGTAGATACAGCCATAAGCAGAAGATAAATCACAAGGAAGTTACCATATTTTTCCAAATCGAAGAAGGGGTACAGGTAATCTCCAAAAGAGACAGCTAGGAGAAGTCCCCAGAACATGAAAACAACCGGGTATATCAACCACTTTCCTACCATGTAATATTCAAGTTCTCTCTCTTCAAATATCAGCCAGAAAAAAAACATCAGAGGAGGAGAAAGGTAATGAAGAAGATTCGAAGCGACCTTGTGAAGTCCCATAGCCGTCGATGTTGGCGCCAGCAAAATTAAAAAGGTGATTCCAGTAAGGATAATATATGATGTGATGGGACTCAGTAGAGACTTGAAAGCAGGTTTGTCTGCAAATCCATTAATATTGAAAAGAGCTATAAAAGAATATACCATTACAAGTACATTGGACTGTAAGGTAAAATATTTAAAAATTGAGAGTCCTTTCCAAATGTCAGACTCAATTGAATTTACGTAGACATCTATGGAAATTCCCAACAGTGTCGTAATCAGTATCAATGATAGCAACAGCTTCTTAAAATCTATATTACTCATGATACAATTTTAAGACATCTTTTTATTTAATGCAAATTTAGGGTAGTCAACCCAGATGATACCCCTGCTGCCACATCTCAGAAGCACAATAGTAAGCATACTTCTTCTGATCCAGCGGATAGTCCCAGCAGCCCATGCTGTGGAATAGCTTACCTCCAAAACCTGTCTTAAACCTGTACAATCCGTACATTGGGTGAGAAGGGTCAGCATTGGGTGAGACGCCAAACATATCATATTGATTGCAACCCTTCTCCTTGGCTATTGAGATTGCTCTCCATTGCAAGGAATAGGTTGCCATGTAGTTCCTGCTTTGAGAGGAGGAGGCTCCATACAAGTATGTTGCCCTGTTTCCGGATATCACCAAGAACATTGCGGCAAGAGGAATAGAGTCAACCTCAGCAATCAGAAGAAGTACTTCTGCCGGAGAAAGTGTGTCATTTGCTCTCTCTGTGAGGATTACACGAAAGTATTCTATTGAGTGCAGGTAAAAATTATTTCTGGCAGCAGTCTCTGTGTATAATTCATACCATAAGCCCAGATTTTCCAACCCTGCAATGCGCACATTAACGCCTTTTCTTCCTGACAGCATTATATTGTAGCGGGTTTTTGGCTTCATCCCTTGAAGCAGTAATTCTTTACTCCTGGACAAGTTTAGATAGATTGTATTTGAAGGTAGTATATTTGAGCCTGCTTTTCTTAAATTGCTTTTAGCAGTGCACATGTTAACACGCAGCTCCTGCAGATTCTTTTCCGGAGGTCCCATCCAGCCACCTGACACATCATAATAACTTCCTTCGTTGGCCCAAAGAGACTCCCATGCAAGGTCATATCTTATCATAATACAATTTCTGGGTAGGAATGGTCTCAACTGCTCGGACAGCTCTTCGAGAAAAACACCTTGAGCATCTTCGTTAGGTTCAATTTCAGGACCATACGGCACATACGCTATATAATGATTTACATCAGGCCGCATAAGCAGTATCAGAAGGTCAGAAATAATGTATCCCTTCCCATCACCTGAATCATTAATCAAAGATTTTCTTACCTTAAAATTCAGGGCTAAAGATTCTACACCTAACTGCTTTTTAATTTTAGACCAAAACGCTGTCTGTTGAACAACAGGAGTCTTAAACACTTGCTCAATATCTTTATATCGGACATCTCTTAACATTTCGAATTTTCTGAATTTCAATTTAATAAAAAAAGCCTCAACAAGCATGCCAATAAAAAAATAAATTGTTTAATCAATAAATTGTGTTACATTTGCGGCGTATGAGTGTTAGCTCCAATTATTCAAAGCATCTAGCTTTTTCTGTTTTTATTATAAGATTTTGTTAAGTAGACTTTAATTTTTATTAACACCCATTCAATCAATTATTTATTTACTTATTTATTAAAGTTTATTTAATGAACATTTTTATTTCAAATTTAAGTTATGGCGTAAATGACGCTGATCTTAAAGAACTATTCGGAGAATTCGGAGAAATCACATCTGCTAAAGTTATTTTAGACAGAGAAACAGGAAGATCTAGAGGATTTGGTTTTGTTGAAATGCCAAACGAGGCAGAAGGCGAAAAAGCAATCAAAGATCTTAACGGTGGTCAATACGACGGAAAGGTTATCAACGTTAACGTTGCTAAACCTAGAGAGAGCAGAGACAACAGCCGTGGTGGTTTCGGCGGTGGTTATGGCAAAAGAGAAGATTCTAGAAGAAGATACTAATCTATAGCTTAAAAAAGAGTCCCCATACAGCAAATGTTGTATGGGGACTCTTGTTTTATGAGCGAAATCTATTTCATCCACTCATATGTTGTATAATGGTCTCCTGTCATGCCAAGTGATTCATAAACCTTCTGTGCCCTTATGTTTCTTTTATCAACATAAAGCCTTATGCCTTTTATATCTTCAGACGCCTCCACTATCTTCCTGACATGGTCATAGAGCAATTTATAAACGCCCATTTTTCTATATCCAGGCTTTGTATAGACAGATTGTATCCACCAAACCCAACCATTACGCCAGTCGCTCCATTCAAGAGTGATCATAAGCATACCTATAGTCACACCATCCGATTCGGCGACAAAGTATCTTGCCTTTGTCGGATCATTAAGGACCGAATGCACTCCTCGAGTAAGCACATCCTTGTCAAGGTAAAGATTTTCCGTCTCAAGTGCCATCTCCTGCTGGAAATTCACAATTTCCTGACTGTCCCTGGTATCCGCCCCTCTTATTATTATTTTCATAAGCTTATAGTTGTATCAACAGTTCCATCGTAAATTTATTGGAACAGATTTCATCATATAAAGATAGCTCTTGAATTGGATTTTTAACAAAATACCATTCATAATCAAATCTAATAAGAGAGGTGAAAGGCTTAGATGTGAGTCCAAGAGAGATGCCGGCCGTCAATCTGTTAACGTCAAAACCGGATTCCCTGATGTTCTCCCCTATCCCATCCCATCTTAATGCGGGAATAATATTCTTGACCAATCCGCCTTCTTTTAAAGTGAAAGAGTATGCACCCTGAAGGCAAGAGGTAAATCTATCCACACCATTGAAGTAGTTATGCCTGTTCATAACCTCTGATTCTATCTTGAATTTTTCTCCACCATATCGCAGGTCTGCGCCACATATCATATAATCCGTTTCTGAGGCTAAAGGATAACGATAGATTTTTGCGGTAGCTCTTAGTCCGCACATGTTACCCACTAATAATCTTGCCGAATAAGAGGGCCTATTTGTCCAGACAGGGTTGTTGATTGTCGAACCATTAAAAACACCAAATTGCAGTGCAACAGGAGTTTTACATATCCCAAACTGATAGTTTGCCAATAATCCTATATCTCTGCTTCCTGATATGAATTTTCCAAGAAATGTCCTGTTGGCAAAAAGCATCTGAGCCGGAGTTATCTGATATGTATTAAAGACAGGAATACTTGACTGCCCTATTGTTAAGTCAAAACCTTTGAACAATTTCACATTGCCGTACAGGTCCAACACTTCAAATTTACCGGTATTGCTCAACTCAAGCTGTACCCTGTAAGAAACATCTGGTGAGATGCTCCCCGAAAGTCCAACTCTGGAGTTTCGTACAGAAAATCTTCCAATGTTAGATTCCGGTATATATTCATATTTCGTTTTAAGAGTAAAGTCGAACCTTGGAAGGGTTCCCAGATTCTTTTCCTGGGCAGTAAGAAAACAGGATGACGACAGAATGGAAAGAACAAAAAGAAAGAGTCTCATTTATAATGGGAATTTTATTTAGGGCGCAAAAATAGTAAAATGGGGTAATAATCCCAAATATCCAGACTCTTGAAACAATTACTTAACAGTAAAAAAAGATTCCCTTAAGAATGGTTTCCCTTTTTGGTCTACTCCCTCAACAGTTATCTTGAAGGTTCCAGAATAAGATGGTGTATAAATTGTCAGGTCTTTTTTTCCTCCTGGTTCAATATCAATCTGAGGGTCAAAAAACAAGGTACTCCTAAGGTCCGGGATTCTGGATGCATTTACAAGCTCTTTAGCCGTAAACCGGCATGGATATAAGGCTCCTTGAAAATCCATAATTCTTACGTTTTTATCAAATTTAAGGCCGGAATAATCCCCTTTATAAGTCTTAAGAGATACAATTCCGGAAAAACCAGCGACTCCAATCGCATATCTTTTCCCATACAATGAAAGACTTTTTACCTTAAGCGGATCATAATCAAGGACTTTTTTATGATCAAAAACCGGTATGCCGTCTATAAGAACAAGAGTGTTGTTTCTCGAATATACCATTGTCTTAAAACCCTCTTCCAACCTCATCTGAAGATCTGTCTTACCATCAATGTTCCTGAATCTCAATTCAGAAATGAATTCCACTACAACGTCCTGCATAAAGGGGAATCTGGTATATTCGTCCAGATTGTATACAATGGGTTTGACTCTTAAAAGGGGATCATTGTGTACTTGAATCTTTTCAAAAAGTGTATCAGCCTCAAATCTTCTTCCAATCTGCATTTCAATACTCCTTTCACTCAATGACTGCTCCACATTTTTGCTCAGACAAAGTCCGGGAATGGTTTTTATAGATGCTCTCAGAAAAGGGTCATTAATTTCAAATGATATCTTACTGCTTGTGTCCGCTTTAGGAACTTCAAGAATAATTTCTCTATCGCCATAAATAGAATTGGTATAAAATGCGATATTACCTTTACTGTCAACCAGAGAGGAATAGATATCCGATATTCCCCTTGCTGCAGACAAGAAAACTATCTGTTCTGAAATCAAACCCGGTCCATTATAGAAAATCTTGCCCTTGATAATTTCTCCTTCATATTCTGGAGTATACCTATCTGTAAAATTGACATTTCCTACTTTTGACATATATCCGGAAAGAACAGATGATATATCTGCTGCCGACGGTGCTGGAATGGAATCTTCCTTTACAACGGAAATATTCAGCGTAACTCTTTCTTTGCCGGCATTTGCAACAGACAATAGAATATGATTGTTTTTTAAAATTGCGTCTTTATTGCCGTTGACTTTTAGAATAATCGTACTGTCAGTGGGCTTTATCAATTGAGATTTGTTGGCTGGTCGGTTACTCTGTCCGGAGCCAATTTTGACCTCTACATTACCAGGGACACGATCAGATGTGAGAGTGTTGTATATCGATATGAGCTTATCTGAAAAGACTACCGAATCTTCATTAAGCATCTGTTTTGTATATCCAATCAGTCTATAGTTCCCTGTGGGTAAAGTTGGGGGCAAGACGAGCCTGCCACTCCCCCGCCCGCTCTTGAGCGCAATTTTACATGTGCAGGCAATGCCTGTAGAATTATGCACTTCCAGATAAGCGATGTTGCTTAGTCCTGACAGTGTACAACTATTGTTTGAAATATCGAAACAGTAGACTGAAATCCACATTGCCTCCCCTGAGATATAAGCTCCTTTGTCCGTTGCTGTGTACAATCTTTCTATAACCCTACCCTCTGCATTGCAGAGAGCAATATTAAAAACTGCCGGGAGTAAAAGTGCAGCGAATAGTGAGCAAAGAATGTTTTTTTTCATTGAGATTGGGTTTATATATTGTCATTGGGCCAAAAAAGAGGTTTGAACTTTGTTCCCCAAACCCTGCAGTCTACACAATTCTTATGAGCCCATACAGATTCATAGGGAATATCCAGGTAACTTATAACATCATAGTCTGCGTCGAAAAGAGGTCCCAGTGGAAGTGGATTCTCGGCATTAACAGTGATCAGGTCACAACTTGGGGGCTCCTGATATATCCTAATATCTTTTGAAGAAAAAAACACTCTCTTTCTGTCAATTGTCCCTGCACTTATATACCCGATAACTCGTTCAGCGGCATTGCTCACACAATGAATATTTCCATCTGTTTCACTTGGCTGAGGAGAAAAAATTCCTCCTATGTCATCCGAGTTCTTTTTCAGATTCTCCCAATATTGGTGAGACTCTCTTGAAATTGCCATTTGTACAAGCTCCATCGAATAAAGTACACTGATTTTTCTTTCGTTTGGGCCATAGGAGACAAGCGGTTTTCTATAAACGACATCCTGAGCAAGGTTTGCTGTAGAGGCAATCAGTATGTTTGACGAGGATGCTGCGCCCCAACAATAATAGCGATTCTTTTCCAAAGGAATTTCGTCAATTCTGTTGAAATTCTTGTTGTATTCATAGGTAGAGAAATATTGTGAATGAATTTCCCAGGCTTCGGTAAATGTCCATTTATAATACTTTGTACTATTCGTCTGGTCATGAGTATTGACATAAAATGTTGCAGTCTTGTCCTCAAAGTCGGTTGTGCAACCTATCGAGTCTATCCGGGGAGAGACAAGTACCGGCAGCAGTTCTGACTCATATTGTTGTCCGGAGTATAACTTTACGCACAATTTGTATTTAAGAGTCCTGTCAATACCTTTTGTGAGCACATAATAGCTTGTTTTACCATTTTTCAGAGTCTCGTAGCCGGAATATATGTGCCCGGTTTCGCTTTCAACCCATACCTGTGCTTTCTTAATATAATCGACCTTATTTTCTTTGCTTAACACAAGGGATCTGCTGACAATTACTTTTGTTGTATCGTTCTGGATTATATCTCCCTCGATAACCACCATATTTCCTGTACCCTCAATCCCCTTAGGCTCAAAAGGTGTGATGCAGCTATTGACTGATATAGTGGAGACAATGAGCATTGCTATATTATAGAGAATTTTCCTCATCTTCTTATCTTCAGAATTTAATATTGTAATTTACATAAGGTATAGGAGCTCCGTATATAGATAGTTTGTAGCCCCTGATTTTAGTCCCATTATTGGAGTCATAATACACAGAAAAAGCATTTTTCCGACCAGTCAGGTTATAAACCCCGATGGTTATCGTGCTGTGTGTCAACAGGGTTATATGATGACTCGGCTCAACATTAACAGAGACATCCATTCTGAAATAATCAGGGATTCTGTATGCATTTCTTTCTGAGTAGTACAGTCTGTAGCCATTTCCATAAAAATACTTGCTGATCGGGACCGTGACAGGTCTTCCGCTTGAATAATCCATATTCACTGAAATACTGAAGCGTTGTGTAAATTTATAATTGGATATGAGCTTCAAATCATGTGGCTTGTCGTAAGATGCAGAATACCAATCTCCTTTATTGATAGTATAGACCTCCTTTTTCCCACTCTCCTTAAGCTGTGTCCTTGAATAGGTATAGGCAAGCCAACCATTAAGTTTACCCAATGTCTTTTTTGCCATAACTTCAATTCCATATGCCTTTCCTCTGGTAGTCAGTACATCCCTCTCAATATTCTCATTCATATTGAGTACAGCTCCACTCTTATAATCAAGATATTTATTCATCTCCTTGTAATAACCCTCAACAGAGAGCTCCACTCTCCCTCGCAGCACGTTCCTGTACACACCGAAAGCAGCCTGCCATCCTTCCTGTGGAGCAATATTGGCATCACTCAGTTTCCAGATATCAGTCGGAGAGACTGCCGTCGTATTTGAAAGCATATGTATATATTGCCGCATACTGTTATAACCGGCTTTTAAGGACAGGTCGTCGGTTATTGAGTATCTTGCAGATACTCTTATTTCCGGCCCGTAATAAGGCTTGACCAAACCACCTCTCCCAACGCTTATTGTATCAGTAATATTATCCTCCCCTCGGTTTTCACCAAGATATCTGTAGTATGACCTCGGCCCCACGGCAGAGTAAAAAGAGTATCTCAAGCCTAGGTCAACGGACAGCCTGTCAGATAGAGTCCAGCTATCGCTGAGATATAATGCTAGTTCAACAGCTTTCTCTTTATCCATGATTTTTGATGCAACAAGAGACTCATCTGATGCAGGTGTCATAGTTCCTGGAGATACGTTGTAAAAGAGTGAATTAAGCCCGTAGTTCAAAGAGTGTTTCTCATTTAACAAGGTGTTGAAATTTGTCTTCAGGAACATCTGTCTTATATTGAACTTCATTATATACCCATTTATCGGGTTTCCAGACTCCTCATTACTATAGGAATACTGATCATATCCTGCACTCACCAGCATATTGTGCTTGTCGCTTATTATGTTGCGCCATTTTACGGAAGCATTTATATTCTGATACCTATAGCTTGTGTCTGCAGTGAATTTAAACCCATCCCCGGAATAGTATCCATAGAGATAAACGGTATTGGATTTATCAAATTTGTGACTCAATCCCAAAGTAACATCATTAAAGGAGGCTTTTCCATCTCTGTACCCACTCTCTTTTGGCAGCACTCCCAGAATCCAGTTAGAGTATGTTGTCCTTACACCCGCAATAAAGTTGGTTTTGTTTTTTACAATAGGGCCCTCTATATGAAACTTGCTTGTAAGAAGTCCTATCCCTGCTGAACCTGTGATTTTATTATTGACACCGTTTCTGCTGTTAATTTCAAGGACAGAAGATATTCTTCCACCGAACTTTGCCGGAATCGTACTTTTATAGAGTTCCACATCTTCCACGACATCGGGGTTGAATGCAGAGAAAAGTCCAAAAAGATGCGTAGGGTTATAAAGTGTTCCGTCATTGAAAAGAATAAGGTTTTGATCGGTAGCGCCTCCTCTCACATTGAATCCTCCAGACGCCTCTCCAACCGATTTCACACCGGGTAATGTAAGGACGACTTTCATCACATCGGCCTCGCCAAAGACTGATGGTATATGCTTTATTCTGTCAATTTTCACCTTTTCCATCCCCATCTGAGTTGTCCTCACCTTTTGGGCACTCTCAGCCGTCAGGACAAATTCTTTCAAGGAGTATATCTTATCCTTCATGGCAATATCCATCTCTCCATCTCCTGATACCTCAAGCATCAGTTTTGAATCAACAAGTCCATATCCTTTCAGTATCAGATCAGACACTCCTATAGGCAATAAAATCCTGTAGAATCCAAATCTGTCGGTTGTCACCACGGTGTTAGGCTTTTCTATCATTACAGTAACCCCGGACAAGGGCTCACCGCTTTCCTGATTCCTAACGTATCCTCTTAGTAGTGCCCGGCCACTCTTTTTAGGGAAGTTGGGATCACCCACTTTATAAATCTTGTTTTCTGAACCAGCCACCTGGCCGTTTGTGGAAATAGCATCGAGATAGTCCGATTTTACATTGCTGCCATTATTTTTGTCATGAAAATAATCGTCAGGCAGAGCCTTCATTATCCCTGCACCCTTCAGGATAAAAAGGGAGTTCCCGATTATTGTTATAGAGTAACCTTTCTGCTCCAACTGCCTTGAAGTCTCTTTCAGCAAATCGTTTTGCCCACAGTTGAATGAAAATTTGAGAGAGTCATCTCCCTTGTCTATCTTGATAAAGAGATCCAACCCAATGTGTTTTTTTACCAGGACCTTCAAAGAATCACTGCCAACATTGGCAATTTGAATTTTACCGATCTGTGCATCAGAGTATGAAAAGCTGAATGCAGCCATTAATAGTGTCAACAGTAATTTATTCATGGAGGTGTGAGCTTCTGGATTCAACAAATCGTATGGTTTCGGCAAAAGAGATATCCTTGTCATTCCTGAATCTATCTCCGTTTTCTCGTATCATTTGCCTGATAGCTCTCCTTTCACTCTTATAATATGATAAAAGATCCGACATTCTTTTCAAGGTTATGAGTCTCTTTCCATCCCACAGATAATAATTTACCGATGGCACGAAAAGCCTCTCCATCTGATTTCGCGTATTCGTCCCTTCCAATCTCTCCTCATATTTTTTTGTAATCTTTTTATAGAGTTTTACAGAACCATCAAAAAGAACCTGGTAGTAACCCGTACTTGAATTGACGAAATTCCTGCCTCCAAAAGAGAAGTCTTCAACAAATTCCTTATTAAGGACAGTCACTCCCATTGATTTTTCTGCTTTTACATACAGTTCGTCCAGATGACTGTTAAGATTGAGATATACATCTTTATATATTTTCCCGTTATACCTGACAGAACCCTTTTCAAAGTTTTCCGAAAAAGCATAGAATGTTCCGTTCGTACGGAAATTGTATATCAGAGGTTCCTCTCCCCTGTAAAGAGCAGATCTTTCGCCAGATTCTTTGACAAAACGATTGTAATCATAGTCGTTCTGAGCAAAAGAAATCGATGTTGAGAGCACGGAAGCGATTCCTATAAGAAGAAGTTTCTTCATTTTTTAGTAGAATTTTTGTCATTAGTAATTCATTTCCAGCACAATATATATACACACCTGCATAATCGCAAGTGAATAAATATACATTTTTAAATCACTCCCCCAAAATTAAAAAAGAGACTCGAAGTAATCTCTTAATTTGCGTATGGACGAATACTTCATTGATTTTATGGTATTGACAGAAATTCCCAGCAGGACGGATATCTCTTTGTTATTGTATCCGGAAAGCGCATATCTTATCACTCGCGCATTTGGTTTTGGGAGCTGGTCGATTGCACTTATCAGCAATTGATTGTACTCTTCCTCAACAAGTAAGTTGAATAGTTCACATTCATCTTCTCCGTCCAGATGTAATGAAAAATATCTTTTTTCCTCTCTTTTCTTACCCCTAAGATAATTCAACGACGCATTTTTTGCCATTATAAAAAGGTAGTCATCAACAGAAGATATGTTCTCTCGGTTAGGATTAACCCAGAACTTGATTATTACCTCCTGAGCTATATCCTGAGCTATCGCAGAGGATTTGACAAATCTCTCAGCAACAGCACATACCGAGGCATAGTGCTCTTTAATGAATACATCAATGTTCTTAATAACCACCATTTTTATAGCAGCTAAATTATGACATAATTATTTAAAAAAACAACTTTTCGTGTTCATCATCCACTTTGACTTCCCGTGGTGTCTTTATAGAAAACTCTTTATTATGAACTATAATAATGCAAAACAACTAGCAGAGATAATAGTTAAAATAAAACTAAATCAAGCCTCTGAAAAAGAAAGGGAAATGCTGCTCGACTGGCTTGACGAAAGCGAGGCGAACAGGCAGACATATAAGAATATAATCAGTGGGGAATCGTTGCTCAAGCGTTTGAAGATAGAGGAGAAAATTCTTGAGACTGTCGACATGAATGCAATCTGCATGGTAATCGCGCGTAAACTTATGAGGAGAGAATCCAACAGAAGAATCTCCCTCTCTGCATCCATCGCAGTTGGCTGTATTTTACTGTTTATCTCCGGATGGGTGTTCTTTTCTGAAAAAAACAGTTCCGACAACATTCTTTTGGGGAATCACAATTCCAAGGTCAAGCTAGTCATGGAATCCGGGAATGTAATCAATCTTGACAAAGGCGTTCCAGACAGCATAGATGCTTCCTCAGCAATAATTGTACGTGATGCCGGCGGACTGACCTATCGTCAGAAAGATAAATCTACTGCTGTCGGACAAGCGGAAATTAAAAATAAGATAATCACTGAGGCTGGTGGAGAATATACATTCACTCTTAGTGATGGTACAAAAGTATGGCTCAATTCACTCAGTGAAATTGAATTTCCAGTGAGCTTCAAGGGAGACAAACGAGTTGTCAACCTAAAGGGAGAGGCATATTTTGAAGTCAAGCACGACAGCGACAGACCTTTTATCGTACATAGCCTGAATCAGTCCATACAAGTACTGGGAACATGCTTTAACATAAAGGCTTATGAAAACGAGCAGAAGATATATACAACTCTTATCGAGGGAAAAGTTTCTGTAGGTAGCGGCGGAAATAACGTAGTACTTTCTCCAGGAATGGAATCCGTTTGTGAACGTGAGAACAATGAAATAGAGACTCATACTGTAAACCCATATTTTTCTATAGCTTGGCGCACAGGGTATTTCATGTTTAACAATGAAGACCTTGATATGATATTGAGAGTGCTAAGCAGATGGTACGGTGTCGAGTTTGTGTATGACAAACCTGCAAGCGGGCCAAACACCTTCAGTGGAAGATTCAGCAAATACGGTGATATCGAGACAACCTTAAAGTCAATAAATCTGGCCGGGGGCCCATCCTTTACGATTGACAAGGAGAATAAGACGATACATATCAAACAGTAATAACACATTACCAGACTTTATTAACAACCATATAAATTATGAAAAACCCATTCTCAAAGAAACTACTAAGTAGATTGCCTTTGTACCGGAGTTACTTTCTATTTGGTTTGATATTCGCATTATCAATCATGTGGAAAGTCCCTTGCCAAGGCCAGACTTTAACTAAACTTATTTCAATCAATTTAAAAGATGCAAAGCTTTCCGAAGCTCTCAATGAGATTAACAGAAGGTCAAACAATGTAGTGCTCTTCAAAGTTGAAGAGGTCTCAAAAGAGCAGAAACTGATCTCCCTCAATTTAAAAGAGACATCTGTACTCAAGTGTGTGGAAGCATGCCTGACTGGTACAGGATTCACATACTCACCACAAGGCGAGGTCATTGTAATTCAACCTAGAAAAAGCAGTCCGCAACAGACACAGAAACCAACAACACACATATTGAAAGGTACGGTATCCGATTTTTCGGGCAAACCATTGGAAGGGGTCGTCGTTGTTGTGAAAGGGAGCAATAAAGGCATGATGACAAGTTCCAATGGGTATTACGAGATTGAAGTTCCTAGAAACGGTATAGTGATTTTTTCTTGTCTTGGAAAGAAAGCTCGTGAAATGAACGTTGCAGGTCAGGGTGAGCAAAGAATAAATATTACTCTGGAAGATGTTGCAGCAGAGGCAGAAGAGGTTGTAATAACAGGTCTCTTTAAAAAAGCTAAGGAGAGTTACACAGGTTCTGTCACAACAGCCACAGCAAAGGAGATTCAGGCATACCGCGGACAGAATCTTATTCAGACATTGAAGAATATTGATCCGGCCATCAACATTACACTCGACAACACCGCCGGTAGTAACCCTAATGCGTTGCCTCAAATCAACATGCGTGGTAACTCCTCTCTTCCTATGAGTGTAGAAGAGTATAACACCGGTTTGAAAAGCAGTGTTAACACTCCTTTGATAATTATGGACGGATTCGAGATATCTCTTACCAAGTTGATGGACTACAATGATGATGACATCGAATCAATAAACATCCTCAAGGATGCCTCTGCAACAGCTATTTACGGTTCGCGTGGTGCAAACGGTGTAATTGTTGTAATTACAAAGGCTCCACAGCCTGGAAAGCTTAAGATAAATGCTCAGGCCGGACTTTCACTGGAGATTCCGAACCTGTCATCTTACGACCTTCTGAATGCTTCTGAATTATTGGAGTTGCAAAGGCGTGTTGGTCTTTATAATTCAGCAACACCGTTCACAAGTGATAACAGACAAAAATCGTATGAAACTCGCCTTAAGGATGTGCTTGAAGGAGTCAACACTGATTGGCTGCATTACCCGATACGTACGGGGGTAAGTAAAAAATATAATCTACGTTTGGAAGGAGGGAGTAATGAATTCCGTTGGGGAACTTCTCTTGCCTATAATCAGACTTCTGGAGCAATGAAGGGTTCTCAGAGAGATAACTTCAATGGGGCAATCACTCTTGCATACACATATAAAAATGTCATCTTCAAGAATCAACTTAGCATTGGTGTCAATAAAGGTCTCGAAAGTCCTTATGGCTCCTTCAGCACATATGCCAACATGCAGCCATATTACAAGCCCTATGATGAAGATGGGAATTTGATAAAGAATTTTTCAGGGCTTTACCTTCTACCCTACTCTGCTAAAATTCAGAACCCTCTTTTCGATGCTACCCTCAACTCAAAGGATGAGTCCAGATACACAGAGCTCATAAATAATTTCTCAATCGAATGGAACATACTTCCAGAGTTAAAAATGATTGCACAATTAGGCGTTTCCAAGAAATCAACCGAAACAGATTATTTCCTGCCGGCTGAACATTCGACATTCAACACATCAACCTATGAGACAGAAGAAGGTTATTTCCGTAAAGGCTTGTACAAGTACGGAACAGGCAACACATTGAGTTACAATTCAAATATTACATTAAGTTATTCTAAGAAGTTCAAAGAAAAACACCAGATATATGCTGGTCTGGACTATTCTCTTCAGAATACCGATTATTATTTGTATAATTTCGCCCTTGAAGGATTCACCAGTGAAAGTGTAGATTTTCTTGGGAATGCACTACAATATGAGAAGTCAGGAATACCATCTGGAGTTGAAAGCACGTCGCGTCGTGTTGGTCTTACTGGTAACTTTAATTATACATATGCCAACCGTTATTACGTTGACCTTTCATATCGTGTTGACGGCAGTTCTCAGTTCGGAAGCAAAAACAGATTCGCTCCATTCTGGAGTGCCGGTATTGGCTGGAACTTGCATCGGGAAAATTTTCTTAAAGACAATGACCTGATCAATGTATTACGACTACGGGCTTCTTATGGGCAGACCGGTTCACAGCAATTTTCGGCATATCAGGCTCTACAGACATATCAATACTATACAGGTGACAAGTATCTTGACCGTAGCGGAGCCTATCTGGTAGCAATGGGTAATGAGAATCTCAAATGGCAGATGACCGACCAATTCAATGTCGGAGTTGAGTTCAGTATCTTAAACAGTAGAGTGAATGCAACATTTGACTATTACTATAAAACAACATCAGCACTTCTCTCTTCAAGAGACCTGCCACGTTCCACCGGTTACTCTTCATATATAGACAACATCGGTTCTGTAACGAACTCCGGTTTTGAAACCTCCCTTAACGGGTATGTTTTTAGAAATACTCAGACTGGCCTTGTCTGGTTGCTAAGTGCCAAACTTACGTATAACAAGAACAAAATCAAAAAATTATCCGAAGCTATAAAAGAACAGACAGAATCATATAAAGCACAGAATGTAGATGTAAGTTCTCTATTCTACGAAGGATATTCTCAAAGTTCAATATGGGCCGTCCGTTCATTAGGAATTGATCCAAGTACCGGGCAAGAGCTTTACCTTGATAAAAATGGGAATATTACAGAAACATGGTATCCATCGGCAAAGGTGTATTGTGGGAACAGCGAACCTCTCTACCGCGGAAATCTAAGTTCTATGTTAAGGTATAAGAACTTTACCCTGAATCTCTCATTCGGCTACTATTGGGGTGGACAGGTATACAATCAGACTCTCCTCAATAAAGTAGAAGTGACTAGATATACATTAGGAGACCAGAATGTGGATCGACGGGTTTTAAGTGCCCGCTGGAGCAAACCTGGGGATGTCACATTCTTCAAAGGTTTTTCCGATAATGCAACCCGCGCCACATCTCGTTTTGTAATGGACGAGAATGTATTTGAGCTGCAAAGTGCCAGCCTTCAATATAAGCTTGACCAGTCAGCCTTGCTGAAAAAATATTCAATACAGTCTGTCACATTCGGCCTCAATATGTCAGATCTGTTCTATCTCTCAACCGTAAAAAGGGAGAGGGGTACCAGTTACCCATTTGCCCAAAGGATAGGAGCTTCCATATTACTAATGTTTTAACCAATCTATGATTTATTGTTATGAAAAAAATATTGTTATATAGCTTTATAGTAATATCACTGTTCGCAACATCCTGCAGCAAGTGGCTGGACGTTCAGCCGGAAAAGCAGACCGCGGCAGAGAAACTATTCGAAACTTATTCCGGCTTCAAGGATGCGCTTAACGGCTGTTATATTAAACTAAAAGATCGGAATCTTTATGGGGAAAAACTCACCATGACCAATATTGAGTCTATGGCTCAGCTGTGGAAAATAGACGAGACATATCTCCCCGTTGACTTTGAACTGATGACTTTCAAGTACACAGGAGATAATGCAAAGGCAGCCTCCAGCACCATATATTCCGGCTTGTTCAATGTCATTGCCCAGACAAACATGATTATCAAATATGTAGAAGAAAAAGGCTCTGTAATACCTAATCCTGCCAATCGCGCAGTCATCGAAGGAGAAGCCTATGCAATACGAGCCTTCTGCCATTTTGATATTCTTCGTCTTTTTGGGCAATTACCAAAAAATGCTACAAAGCAAATATCACTCCCTTATGCAGAAATTGTCTCTTCAAACATACTTCCGTCATACTACAACTACGATCAGTTTGTTGCGAAAATCCAGGCAGACCTTGATAAAGCAGAAACATTGCTTAAGGATAATGACCCAATATTCAAATATACTTTTAGTTACCTGAATTCATATCAAGATAAAAATCAGGATGATTTCATCTGTTATCGTCAAAATCACTTCAATTATTGGGCTGTAAAGGCACTTCAGGCTCGTCTCTACCTTTACACGGGGAACACCCAGAAGGCATATTCGACAGCAAAGAGTATTATCGAGGCAAAAGGTGCTGACGGCAAATCTCTTATTACGCTCAGCGGAGCAACTGATATCCCTGCCGGTTATATTGCATGTCCTTCGGAATGTCTGATGATGTTGAATGCCTACTCAATCATGACATACTCTCCAAACGTGTTAGGCACAGGTGCTCAGCAAATAAGGAACACAAACTATGTAATAACACAGGCTCAGTTAAATCAGCTTTTCGAAAACCAAAGCACAGCATCAAACAACCGCTACAATAATGTATGGTCCCGTACACTTACTAATCAATCCGGCACAATCTACCCAACCTTGAAAAAGTATTATTATGAAACAGACGGAAGCAGTTCACCAAGCAAGAAGAACCAGGTCATTCCGTTGATAAGACTTTCAGAAATGTACTTGATTATAATGGAGACCACTGCAGACCTGAGTGAAGCAAACACTCTATGGAGTCAATACCAGTTGTCCCACAACGTACAGGTCAGCGGAAACGCATTTGCATCTATGAGTGATGTCAAAAAGGGAATAATGGAAGAATACCGCAGAGAGTTTTACGGAGAAGGTCAAATGTTCTATACATATAAACGCCTAGGCTCGACTTCAATGCTCTGGAGAGATGCTGCAGTGAGTGAGGAGAATTATATTGTACCACTGCCTGATACTGAATATAATCCTAATAGTAAATAATGGTTATTTTATGAAAAACAAGTATTTTATATATACAATTTTTGCAGTTATTATAGCAACTGCCCTATCTTCATGTGAAAAGGGTCTGGAAGTCTATCACTATCCGGATAATGGTCTGAACTTCTATTATGAAAGTGCAAAGGATACCGTAAAGAATTTCTCTTTTGTCTACGGTCCTACTACAAGGACAATTGACACAGTCTGGGTTACGGTTGAAACAGTAGGCTTCATCACCGACAAGGATCGAGACTTCACCTTTGAACAGATACAGACAACCGGGACAAATGCTCTGGTAGGTAAACATTATGTTGCGTTTGACGATGCATCTGTTAAAAGCTATTACATCATCCCCGCCGGAAAATCTCAGGCCAGGGTGCCGATAATTGTGAAACGCGATGCTTCATTAAAAACATCTTCGGTTAACCTTTTGATAAGGGTTAAGAATAATGAAAATTTCAAAATTGCCAATCCAAGCAGGAGCATGACTAAAATTATAATCACAGACCAACTTGCCAAACCAACTTGCTGGGCAATTTATGCCGATGGATATTTTGGCACATATGGGCCTGTGAAGCATCAGTTTCTGATCGAGCAGACAGGTAAAAAATGGGATGATGACTATATACTCAATGTTCTTGGCTTTACCAGCGGCAGTACATGGGAAGATGGCGTTAACTCGAACTATGACGGTGGTTACTGCACATATTTATCTAAGGCATTATATAAAAAATTAGAAGTATATAATGCGGCAAGAGCTGCCCAAGGGCTGGGTGTTCTAAAGGAGGCAGATGGAACTGTTGTTGCCATCCCTGCTTATTAATAATTTTTAATTGTTTTGATTATGAAAAAGACAACACATATATTTCTGACTCTCATTGCCATTTTCTTAGTAACATCTTGTTATGTGGATAAAGGTAACTATGACTACACACCTATAAGTGATATTACAATCAAAGGTATCGACAGCAGTTATTCGAAAATTGCCGGTATCGACAGTCTGAATATTACACCTCAGATTACAAGTACGTATAATCCAGCCGATATGGAATATACATGGTTGATTTACGATGCAGAGAATAAATGCGACACACTGAGTAAGAAAAGCAAACTCTCTTGCTTTTTATCAAAAGCTCCTGGCTTATACACCATCTATTATTATGTCAAGAACAAGTCAAATGGTTTTTATACACATTCAAAGACTTCGTTAAAGATTATAACGGAATATAGTCAGGGACATTATATTTTTAAAGAGAATGAGAACGGCAATACTGACATGGACCTGCTGCTTGATGACGGTAGGGTCATTCCCAATATTCTGCTTAATACTCAGGGTGCAGCTCTTTCAGGAGCTCCGCGTAGTATGAGTATACTATACAGTCAACCTTTAAGTGACCCGATTACTATCACAAAAACAAATGCCAACTGTCTCGGATTGATAACCTATAATAAAAAGGTGAATGTATTGAGAGCCTCCGACATGCGTCTGATTTTCAACCACTCAACAATGTTTTACGAAGAACCTGACGACATACCTTACAAGTTTTATACATTTTTCTGGACAAACGGCTATCTGTCAAGCACAGGTTCTTACTCATCAAATAATAGTTCGGCAGGGTCCGGTATATTAGGTTTTCCCGATGGAGAGGCTGGAGGAAGTGATCATTGGGGATTCTCCACCAAAACCCTTGGCGTTGTAAATTGGGATGAAACCAATAACCGGTTGCTCTACACCAATTATAACGGAGTTGCCTCTACCATTGTAGATCCGGCATATCCAACTACCAATCTTAATTACGATTGTCTGTTTATGGGTTCTTACAAAACTACTGTATATGGTCTGTTCCGGGACAAGGCAAACACATCCAAAGTGTACTTATATAAAATTACATCCAGCAGTATGTCCAGACCTCCTAAAATAGGCAGTATTACAGAGATCAGTCCTTCATCCAAGCTTCGCACGGCATCACTTATAGCTGCCAATGAAAGGACGGCTCAGATTATCTATTTCATCGACAATAATAAACCATACTACTATGACGCTGTCAATAATATTGAATATGAGATGAACATCGAGGGTTTCCCAAGCGACGAGACAATCACCTATATCTCCAACCGATATGACAGGAATGCTTCTAAAAAATTTGATTATCTGACAATTGCAACGTATAAAAACGGCAAATACAATATCTATATGTACAATATGGTCGGAGGTCTTCCATATGGCAAGGCGGTAAGAACGACATCAGGAACAGGCAGGGTTAAGGAGACTCACTATCTTAATACTACACCATTCGATTCATATACAGACATGTATATTTCCTACGGAATGGATTATGGCTATTCCAGATAAGTACAGACAATGAATGAGTCAGGAGAATCTGACTCATTCATTCTATATTAAAAACAAATATGAAAAGAAAATTTTTATTACTTGCAGCCATTATTGCATGTAGCGTGAGCTATGCTCAGACAAATAAAGTTGCAAATGCTGCAATAGTTGAATCCACTTTTACCGTCGAGGGTCATATCGATGGACTTACAAGCTCTTCTGGAGATGTAAAAGGAATGAATTTCACGGCCGGTTACGTTTATCTCTCCGGAATAATCCGCAATGGAACAGATATTAAAGATTCAGCAAAAATCACGAACGGGAATTTTGTATTCAAGGGGAAGGCAGACGAGCCAAGTAGAGTTACAGTCATCTGCAAGCCTGACAACTATGATTATTATGTAATAAGCGACTTCTTCCTTGATAACTCTTATATTTCATTAAAAGGAAAGTATGATGAATCAAGCCATTCTATAAAAGAATTAACTATTAAAGGCTCTACTCTTGAAACAGATTACAATAAAATTTTAAAAGAAGCAGACTATTATTCCGGGCTTGCCAAGATTCAGGAAGATCTTCAGAATGCCAGAAAAAAAAATGATAAGGCTACTGTTTGCAACCTGCAGAAAAAAATGGGCGAAGGCTATCAGAAAAAGGCAGAATATCTAAATAACTATATCACCTCCCATGCTGATAGTTATATAAGCTTATATCTTATCTGCAACAGTCAGGCAGCAATGTATCTATCGACAAATTCCGATTTCTCTTCATTGAGCGGATTGGAAAATCAGATAAAGGCCTTAAGTCCGGCCATTCAGGAAACTTTTCTTGCCAAGAATTTCCTTGAAACAATTGACACTAAAAGAAAAGGTCTGTTAATTGGTCCTGGAAAGCCAGCAATAGATTTTGCACAACCGGATATTGACGGTAATATGGTAAAATTGTCTGATTACAAAGGAAAATATTTACTGATAGATTTCTGGGCAAGTTGGTGCGGCGGTTGTCGTGCAGAGAATCCCAATGTGATGAAAGCGTATGAGAAATACCATGCAAAAGGATTGGAAATATTATCAATATCTATGGACAACAGTAAAAAAGCGTGGTTAAAGGCTATACAGGATGACAAATTACCATGGAAACAGGTTTCAGACCTGAAAGGATGGGACAATACCGCTGGTAAAAGCTATATGATTCAGGCTATTCCGGAAAATTTTCTTATCGGTCCTGACGGGAATATAATTGCAAAAAGCTTGCGTGGAGAAGGTTTGGGCAAAACACTCTCAGAAATATTCAAATAATTTATAAACATACTATTCATGATTTTAAAACGACTACTATTTACGCTAAGTTTATTTTCTGCGTGCTTTATCAGTGCACAAACCCCAAATAATCAGGCAGAAAAGACATTCATAATCAAAGGAGAGCTCCAAGGACTAAAGAGTGATGTAAAGTTGCGCCTTACATGCTGGGGAGGTCCAAAGTCATTTGTTGACTCTGCCACTACTAAAAATGGCAAATTCGAGATAACAGGTAAGATTTCGCAAACTTCACGAGCAAGTTTAACAGTGTACACTCCGGGCGAAGATCTTTTATCTTTTGAAGATCGCCAAAAAACAGATTTCGTCTCATTCTTCCTTTCCGAAGGTGTTACTTATATAAAAGGCTCCTCTTTAAAAAATGCAGAGATCACTGGGACTCCTATAATGGAAGAGAACAACAGCTATAACAAGTCAATTAAGGAGTTTCTCGACAAAAAAAATGAGCTGTATTCAAAAATCACCCCTGACAACAAAGAAACCGTAAAAGAGACAATGCAGGAGGTTAAAAATATTGATAAAAAAATTATAGAAACCCAGATCAAGCATATTTCGCAATATCCGGATTCCTACATCTCGCTTTTGTTTATGGATGAGATTTTCAGAAGGTCTGATCTGGAAGACTCCACCATTGGCAAAATTTTAAATTCAATGGGAGAGAACAATAAGAGTACCGAAATATGGAAGGGAATAAAAAAGACCTTAGAAAAGAGAAAAATGGTTCCTCCAACCGGAAGCCAGAGTATTGATTTTACAAAGAAGGATATAAATGGAAAAGATTTTACATTGAGCTCATTAAAGGGAAAATATGTCATACTCGATTTTTGGGGCAGTTGGTGCGGTCCATGCAGGGCAAGCCATCCTCACCTTAAAGAGCTTTATGAGAAATACAAATCCAAGGGACTTGAAATTGTCGGTATAGCTAATGAAAAGAACAAAGATCTGGCTAAATGCGAGGAGTCCTGGAAGAAGGCTGTCGCAGATGACGGAATGACATGGATACAGTTATTGAATAATTACGGTATTGACAAAACCAACCTTGTCGAGCTATATTATATTGAAGGCTTTCCCACAAAAATACTACTTGACAAGGATGGTAAGATCATTCTGAGGGAACTAGGTGACCTCCCGGAATTATATAGCAAGATAAAGGAATTATTAGGAGAATAACCTATGTAAGTTTAGCCAACCAATTTTGTTAGTTCATAGTTTATTTAACTCCCGAAGGACTCAGGATATTTTGTCCGGAGTCCTTTTTTAATGGGATAACTTATGCAATTATTTGATTACAAGTTCATCTAAGATATAAGAAGAAGGAGAATACTTTTCGATTAAAAATAGTATGAATCTCACATCAACAGCTATCGATCTGGAAATCTGCGGTTCGTACCTGTAGTCTGATGCTAAACCCTGCCAGATTCTATCAAAGTTAAGACCGATAAGCTCCCCGTGACGGTTTAGCACAGGTGATCCTGAGTTCCCGCTTGCAGTATGACAATCAGTTAAAAAATTAACAGTAAGCCCTCCATCTTTGTCACCATACCTTCCAAAATCTCTTTTTCGGATAAGTTCCTTAACTTTCCCGGGAAGATAGAACTCTTCGTTACTATCATTATTAAGATACTTATCCATCATTCCGTCAATAGTTGTAGTGCAGGAATATAAAAGGCCATCCTCGGCTTTTACACCCGAAACCTTTCCAAAAGAAATTCTTTGAGAGTTGTTGGCATCCGGGTAGAGTACTTTACCGGCATTCATCTTAATAATCCCCTCCATATATTTTTCAAACAATTCCATTTGACTTGCCTGAAGTTTAGCCCTTTGGTTTGCAATTCTCTCTACATTGATCATATAGTAACCGATTGCAAGTTGATATAGAGCATCCTGCTTTATAGTGCTGTCAATATTTCTGTTTTCAGAGTTCAGAAATTTATCAAGCTCTTCCTTTTTGGTAAAAATCGACTTGGCAAAGACATCTTGAGAGAGCTTCTCGATATCTCCGTTATATTCTGTTACATATCCAATCATCGACTTTGACTTAAACTTTTCCGGAAGGTCCTGATAATATTTAACCATCAGATTCCTGAACATTTTTCTGTCCACTTCATAACTCCAATTCTTAAAAAACTGATCTGTCAGACCGATTAATCTTTTACACTCATTGTCAGCAGCTTTTTGATCAATTTTTTTTCTTGAACAGATAGATACCAATTTTTCAAATTTACCAATAAAAGGTACAATTTCTGAACCGTTAATGCCTGCCTCGTTGAAATAAAGATCTGCCAGATTATATATAGACACCTCCTGATAGAGATCCTCCATATCTTTAAGTAACGAGCCGTACTCTTCTTTCAATTGTGGAGTGGAATTGGCCCAATCATTGAATAGCTTCTCCTCCTCTCTTTTTTTGTTAACGAGGTCCATTCTGCGAACACCCTGAATCTGACCTTTATATCTAAGATAACTGTTTCCCACAGAAGAGAGCCTGGTGGTATACCTGAACTTTGTTTCCGGATTATCCGCAATTGCCTGCTTTAGAATATTAACCTTTTCCTCAATAATGTCAACCCGGCTGGCAAATTCAGAGTTTATGATTTTATCCAGAGCAAATGAAGGAATATACTGACGGGTAGTTCCCGGATAACCGACAATCATTGCAAAATCGCCATCCTTGACACCTGCGATAGATATTGCCAGACTTTTTGAAGGTTTATAAAACACATTGGATTTTGAGTATTTTTCAGGCTCATTGTTTTCGCCGGCATAAACCCTGAGTATTGCAAAATCTGCAGTATGCCTTGGCCATGAATAATTATCCTCATTCCCTCCGAATTTGCCCAAAGCAAAAGGTGGTGCAGCTACCATCCTGATATCTTTATAAACAATATAGATATTCATCAGATACTGGTTATTGCCGAATAACGATTGCATCTTTACCTCATAATTGGTACCTTTTGTTGCCTCTTCTGCAATTTTCTTTCCGTTTGCATTTATCCTGTTTGTCTTTTCCTGCCCTTTAAGATCAGCCGTACCTTCCAGTATACGGTCGGTTACATCCTCTATCCTTACAAGCTGCATCATCTCCAAACCCCTGCAATAGCTCTCTTCCGATGTATTTTGAGCCCAATAGCCATACTTAATGAAATCCTTATCAGATGAAGAAAACTGTTCTATATACGACATTACCACATGATAATTCGTAATAATCAATCCTTTGTCAGAAATAAAACTTGCAGTCCCGTAACTTCTCAAATTTGACCCTTCGGACATAAGACCGATTACGGCATCTTTTATACAAGTCTTATTGACACTATAAATCTCCTCAGCACTGAGCTTCATCCCCAACTTCCTCATTTGAGCATATTTTTGATTTTTAATCAAAAGTGGCAGCCACATACCTTCGTCAGCTTTTGCAAAAGGAAATAATAAGAATAGGACAATTATTGAAAGAAATATTTTTTTCATTTAGTTTTCGGCTTTTAGTATACTTAAAAGGAATCTGCAGTAATTTTCATCACCAGATCCCGCATTGATAAAATTTGATATTTTTTTTCTTGTTTTTAAAATCTGGTTATATGCGGCTTCTGCTATAAATGCATTGTAACCGGAGACAACCTCTTCCCCCTTTTTCATCTGGGATGCAGAATACAACGCCTGCACATATGATATCTGAATGTTTTTAAGGTAAGGATTATCCATACCCGCAGGGGCATTCAGCAATGTCCTGTCAATTTCATCCAGATATTCACTCAAACTGAACGACCCCGGGATAAACGACATATAATCCGCTATTCTCGGTAAGATAATAGCACTGAGCAGTGATGAGACAATATCTGATTCCTTCTTATGTACTACATCGGAATAAGATGATCCAAGAATAGGGAAAAGCTCGTTTCTCACTGTATACTTATGAGCTTCCAGTAGTTCTGTAAGGACAAATTTTAAAGCCTCTCTCTGCTTTTCGCAGCTTACCGGAACAAATCTTGCCGGATGCATTCCAATCGGCCCCTGGTACTCATATTCTCCGCCAATATATGACAAACTGAGAGTTATATATTTGTAGTACTGTTTTATAAGCGCATCATACCTTTCTGCCAGCAATTTTTCATCACCTCCGTATTTTAGAGTCCATTCCAACAGGTTTTCAAGGATAATCCTTGAGTTTTTAATTCCGTAAAATGACGATTTAACCACATCATCACCCAGCGATTCCGATTGTGCTGCCGGATCGGGAAAAACAGACGATGCCGTGAATGGCCCGAACCAACTCATTGGATCATCTTTTCTCGATAAGAATATTTTATCCAGCTCTTTCTTCTCCTGTTCCTGAGATTTTGCTTCGTAAAAGATTTTATATCCGAACTCTATCGAAATATAATCAAATGGTCCCAAGTCAGGAGGAGTCATCCTTACCTTTCTTTGCAAGTCACCCGGTTGAGCGACGTGATTGTTTCTGGCGTAATCCATTATTGAGGCAGTGGTCCCATATTTCTGAGTAAAAGACGGAGATCGGAGAGAATCAACAGGATATGCAAAAGAGCTTCGCATATTATGTTGTAAACCCAGCATATGCCCGGTCTCATGAGCTATGGCATATCTTACCATCTCTCCTTGCATCTCTTTGCTGTATGAAAGTCTTCGTGCCTCAGGGTCAACGGCAGCTGTCTGAGAAAATTTCCACATATTAATAAGAGAAACAACATTGTTCCACCATAATATCTCACCTTGCAATATTTCTCCGCTTCTCGGGTCAATCCAGATCTGACCAGCAGCATTTGCCTCCTCTACAGGAAGATATCTCACACAATTGACCTTTATGTCTTCAGGGTCAAAGTCTGGGTCATTTTCAGGGAATTCCTTTGCAACGATTGCATTCTTAAAACCGATTTTCTCAAATGCCTTCTGCCAGTCCTCTACCCCTGACTTTATATATGGAATCCAATCCATAGGAAATGAGGGGTCTATGTAAACAACAATTGGTTTTGCCGGTTCTACCAAGATTCCTTTCTTATGTTTTGAAACGTCATCCGGTTTAGGCTCAATTCTCCACCTGGAAATTATCTTGTCTCCGGTAATTACCTTACCTGACTCATATTTTTTGACTTTTATAGTCTGATATCCTACCCGATCATCACTATACCTGGGTTTTAAAGGCTCCGGCAGCAACAATAAAAAATACTGCACTGTTATACTGAATGGTTCTTTCCCGCCTGTATAACCATAATGAACTCTGATATTCAAGTGATCCTCGTACTCCTTCATAAATAATACTGAGGATAGCTTGGGATCAAGACGCCCCATTTTCACATTGTCAGGTAAGGGCCAGGCTATTGAAACCTCCTCGGCAAAAAATCTTGACACATCTATCACTGATAAGCCAGAAGGTTTTTCCGAAGTTGATTGCTCTATATCAAATACATACGCAGCAGATACAATTTGATTTTTAGCAATGGAATTATATATCGGGTCATTTTTATCAGCATTGTAGAAATTAACAATTTTTTCCATCCTCAGAGTCTTTCCACTCTTTGTAAAACGGACCACGACAGGAGGTGTTCTCATCTGCCCGGCCGCATAAACCTTTGCTGAAGGCTCACTTATATCAATAATCCGAGAGCCGAACAGAAGGTCTTTGCCTAACAACTTATCAGGTATTTCGAGTTTATAACCTTTCTCGCTGCGAATCTTTATAAAATCTCCCTGTGCTGAAGCAGTGAAAGGGATAATCAGAAGCAGCACAAGGAGTTTGAATATCTTTAGCATTATTATTTAGGTGTATATCTGTAACTTATTTTGTATAAATCTCCCTCTTTGACAACACCATACGTTGCCGGCACATTTTTCATAAAGTATTTAGAACTGCTTCTAAACCATGCATCAAAATAGATTACCGGCGTAATTTCAGTCATGTCGAAGGTTCCTTCAAGTCTGACAAGCTCAACATCCATTGTTGCAAAGGTCAACGGATAAGTTGACAGAAGGATATTTCCACCGGTAGCCTTAGAATCAAGATGCCATTGTTTATTACCGTTTGTCCCAGTTTCCCAATCTGCCTTGAGCACAAGTTTTGCCCTGAATTTCTGAGCCGGAGCAAATACCTTACCTTTTCTGATATTTTCGCCATCTGCGACAAATCTCAGCAACGAGTCGCTTGGAGAGAAATATCTTGTCGTCTTTCCTACTCCGTAATCTGCAACTACTGTATCTGTAGTACTAAAATTCAGAAGATCTGACAGTCTCAGCACATCTCCGCCGGGTGAATTCGAATTGCAGCCGAATGCTGTATTAAATGAAAGGTTTCTGTAACTCCTCATGTAATTGGCCTTGGCTGAATTATTCAAGACGTTTACAACAGTGGTCCCTGAATAAGTTCCGTCAGTTGCCTTAATGGCTTGTGTCATTTGGTAACCTGAACCGCTGAGCAGAGCTGCCGTTTTGAAAAATGGAGTCATGTCTACTACAGGATCCTTAACGATTATGTTAGTTACTGATTCCATATCCTTTACAATGCAGCTCTTTGCAGTGACAGGGACAAGCGTAAGCTTCAGATTCTGGTCATATCCCGCTTTATCCTTTTTCTTGAAAGTGACAGTAAATGTTTTTGATGTTACCGATTTCGGAATTGTCAAAGTATTGGAATTACCGGAATTGATTAAAAAGTCCGTACCTATTGTCAGTCCACCCTCTACATTTAGTCTCACTTCAGAGTCATTTCTGAGTGCTTCTGTAAGATTCAGTTCGAATGTGAGAGTTTCTCCTAAGTATGGATTTGTAAACTTCGACTGATCGGCAGCCTTAAAGCTTAATGTAGGCAGTATAATCTCTTTTGTAAAAGTAAGTACAAATTCAGAGTTCAGTTCCGGCTCTACTGAATAATCAGTACCAGGAGAGAGAAGGCACTTGACACTCAAAAGTTCATCATAAATATTCTCGTTTAGAATATTTATTTTCACCACACTCTCTTTTTCACCCTGAGCAAAAACAACCTCTTTGGAAACTACTGAATAGTGTTCCCCCTCAATTGCAGTACCCGTGAAATCTACTTTGGCCTTAATCTCCTTTTGGGCAGGTTTAGACAATACCAGTTTCAAGTCATAACTTCCAGTATCGGTCTTTACAGTCTCTGACTGTTTTGCAAATGAAAGTACCGGAGCGTATGACCTTACCTCCTCCATCTTTTCGCAGGATTGTGTTAACAACACACAAATTGCAATTAAAATAATCAATGATTTGTTATATATCTTTTCCATCCCAGATATTTTTTGGATGTTATTTATAATGTTAAAAGACCAATGCTGAATCCGGTTGAGAACCATGAAGATGAGCCTGATGCAAATATATCACCTGCATAAATCCTGGCATATCCAAAAAGTCCTGTCTTACCGAACTTTAGAGGAAAAGTATACCTCAGGTCACCAAATGTCTCAATGGTTTTCTTCTTATGATATGACATATCTATATCATAAACAGCAGAGTTCAATTCAGAGACGGATGCCAGAGAGAGATCTGTTTTAACAGGAAAACCACCAATTGCCTTTAATGTTAAATCCACATCACTGCCACCTTTACTGAACAGAGAGACAAAAGCGTAAGCTCCGGCAAAGCACTTACTTACCTTATATTCTGACTTTGGAAGATAATAGACATTCAAGAACTGGTTATAAGAGAGGTATGGTTTGACATACCATTTTATGCTCTTCTTGTCAGCTTTCAATCTCATCATCTTATAAAATAGAGCTATATCAGAGACTTTCACCATGTATCTGTTTTTATATTCATAATTGGTGATCCACGTTTCTGTGGTCTCTCCGGTCACAGGATTTTTGTAGCTCTGAAGCTCCTGGCGGAACTCATTTGCGCCACCATCCAAGTACGACCCTTTAATATTGACATTGTGGATAAACATTCCACTTTCCATGAAATAGTCAGCAACAACGTTATAGTTATATGAATTATATGATCCGGGACTTTGTTTGTTGTTTCCCAGAACATCCTGCCACTGAGCATCCATTCCTGCAGAGACAAGCAGCTTTGAAGATTCACCCAGGTAATTGTACTGAACCGCTCCACCTATAAAATCGCTTACAAATTGCCTTTGAAAACCTTTATAGCCTCCTATTTTCCCATCAACATAATTCAACCCTCTGAAATCATAATACTTAAGATTCGGATCTGTCTGAACTGTTGTAATATTCGGCATTTTCTCCTTTTCAAACCGATAAGAGAGATTGATACCCAGAATATTATTTGCATTTATATTATAAGTCATAGAAGGAGTCAGCTTGTAATCCAAAATATATGACCTTGAGCGAGGATCCCTCTGCCTTGACATATCTGCAACTTTATAATCCAGACCTACTCCGTAATTAAACCTACCTATCCTTGCAGAATATGCCATGAAAGACAAATTAAAAGTCTGCGTTTCATAAAGACCTTTTACACTGCTTCCGAAAATATATGGAGAGGAGTTGTACGTATGAAACACATCCGACCAAGCTCTATCGAACTCTTTATCCAGATTAAAACTGAATGTTCCCTTCAGATACAACTTATCACTATACTTGTCATATCTGTCAGTTTTAAACTCCAATCCGTTTCTCGCAGACCCCTCCTGAGCTCTATGAAGGTCACCCACTCCCCTGCTGACCCCCAGAGTGGTCAGACTACCGGTGGAAATAATATTCAGGCCCATTCCTGCAGAGTTATCAGTTATATTCCATTGTTGCCTTAAAATCTGAAGCTCTCTCTCTTTGAGAGATACAGGAGAAGGTATTGAATCTATCTTTTGAGCGGCCGCAATATTTACGACCACTAAGAATGCCAATGATATCAATATGTTAATTTTTTTCATAATCTATTTGATCAGTTCAGGTTTGTCATAAATTCCAGGAGTAGGATCGAGTGAGATTACAAAATCCTCAATACTATTGTTACTATCTTTAAGTTTTACAACTCCATTCTTAACAATCACCTTACGTTCCAGCGATTCATGAGTATAACCGCTCGTTGCGTTGACAAATGTATATCCCGCATCCACCACGAAAAGGAGTCTCTTCAGATTAATATCAGGACCTGTACCTACGTTGTTCTTAAGACATTCAACGCCATCAATAACAACATCAACAGGCACCTTCCTGAATCTTTCGCCTGAAGTCTTGCCAGGAGCAAATACTTCCGGCCATGATAAAATATCCTCATTGGTTTCGAAAAGAAAAACTCCGTTTCCACCACTGGTTAAAAGATTAAGAAATTTAATAGCGGTAAGCGAATTCGAAATTATCGGCAACGCCTTGACATCAGGGTTTCCAGAACCGTCAGCATCTTTAACCTCAAAATTTGCCTTCGACAAATCGACTGATGTTGAAGCACTTTGTCTGTGATCCCTGGCACTTTTTGCCGCGATTACCATGCTTTTACCTGGGAGGACCGGATAGTCGTCTCCATCCCCTGGAAACTTGCAGATCTGTCTGGCATAGATGAAACCCGGATTATCTTTAGCAGGATATGCTGGCGGAGACATTGATTCTGTCAATGCAATATATTTCCCATCGATATAGACAGTCTCATCAGAGGTATTGAATATTTCAATATATGCATCCGTTGAGTAATTCTTGTTTGCATTATCCTTTGTGCCGGTATAATATATTTTTGAAATAAGCAGGCTTCTCAGAATCAACTTTTCAAGGTTGAGATTGATATCCATATCCGTGAATATCTTATGATTATTCAATACTGCAGTAATAAGTACCTTGGCCTTATCCTCTACAGGCTCAGGATTAGTGATCATCTGCTTGTAATCAGCGCCGGTCATCTCCCATGAAGCTGTTACATAATATTCATCCGGTATTAGATTTTTGACAGTAATCTTTCCTTGATTATCCGTTGTAAATCGGAAAGTGTTGCTCAAACTTTTAAAGACCACCTCTTTGTTTGCAAACTTCACATCTGTCTTGAAATTTTCAGGCATATTCACAGTGACCGATATGGAGCTGACAGGCAGAGGTTCCTCTCTGGTACATGAAAACGATATCCCGATAAGTGCGAAAATAGCCAGTAATAAAGTATATTTTTTCATAATTGACTGTTTATCATATTTTAATTAATAGCTCCATTCCGAATGAAAATGTTCCGGTATTTCTCTCAGTCAAAGTGCCGGACTTATTTGTTGACTGGTAAGGGGTGTAAAAGAATGCATTATTCACGAAGAATGAGAATCCGAATGATTTTGATATATCCTTTGACAATCTGGCACTTATAATCCACAAAGGTGAAGAAATTGTAGCCCCGTCATCCTTGGGATCTTTCTTTTGATCAGAAAGCAATATCCCCTTGATTCTGTAGTTCGGATCGTCCAGCATTTGCTTAGTGATGGAGTGGTAAGATAAATCAGTATCAATCCATCCGATAGGGTCAGCTTTTTGGTTGGTTGTTTCAGTAGAACTGTACCAGACAACCTGACCTGTAAGTGATGCTACCATTTTCAATTTAGGTATGCTTGTGACTGTTCTTAAAACAGTGCTGAATCTCTCACTTATATTTTTAGACCTGCCTGAAGGGTACTCAAGTTTAAACGGAGGAGTATTAGATCCTCCCTGGCTGTAAACCGAATTTGCCGCAACCCCAACCGGACTAGAGAAACTTCTTCCGTTATCCCAAGATTTCGTCTGCATATACGCGCCGCTCAGATAGAATGAAGTTCTTATCGACTTGATATGACCGAAATCGAAATCAAATTCCACACCTCTGTCCAAAGATGCTTCGGTATTACCGATCCTGCCGTTAGTAGTAAAGACTGTATCAACTCTTGCAGGATTATTCCAATCAACCATAGGTTTCATACCAGGTCTGATAATAAGACCTTTATTCGCATCATAGTACTTTGAATAGAAAATCTGATATTCTGTATAATTCCCAAAACCGTCAGGCATATAGTCATTGTATCCTACGATACTGAATTTCATATTGTTCCTCAGACTTATATCAACGCCTATCTCAGATCTCGTATTCGTAGCATTTTTCAGATCATTGGACCTCTTTATGTAGTTTATATTTGTATGATACATCACAAACTGACTGTTGATATCCGTTGGCAGGTATCTCGCTGCTACCCTGTCCGAATATTTCGGCTCCGGATAAAGGTGAGATAAACCTGGTGTCTTTGAGTTCAATCCCCAACCTGACCGTATCTCCATCCAGTCAGAAATATGGATGGATGCATTTATTCTAGGAGATAGAGAAGACACCTGCTCCTCAATCCCGGGCTGCATTAGATTATATCTTAAACCAGCCTGTATCTTTACTGACAATTTTTTTGAAACTTTCCAATCGATATTGTCTTCAAAATAGGCAGAAATCTGGTTTAGAGCAGGAATGTCGTAATATGGTCTTGGACGGCCATCACTGTTTGGCCTTAGCGGCTTTGTGTCATCATCATTGTAGTAACCCCTTGCATTGTTCTCTTCCCATTTGTATTCAAGACCCATGTTAAATCTCTGGCGGAGCTTATCTACATTGGCCGTAAAACCGTTGGATATTTTTGCGAACAGACTTCTCGGATGTCCCTCAGTTCCTCCTGAAGCCCTGTATGAATTTGTAATGTATGGCACTTCAAAGTAACCCGGAGTCAAAGAGGAAATTACAGCCATTCCCCCTCCTGCGGCAACAATAGTACTGTTTTTTGACTCGGTAATGGATTCACTGTAACCTATTGAATAAGATAATGTCCTCATCAATTTTGCATTTACACTGATTTTACCATTGTGGCTGATTCTGAAATTCAGGTTTTTTTGAGACGTCTCAGTTCCTTCTGCAATAACATCCGGATCAACACCTCTTGAATCCAATAAACTACTGAACGACACTTTTGTAGAGGTATACCAAATTTTTCCTATGGTTCTGCTGTATGCCAGACCTGCTGAAATTCTGTCAAAAGAAGATGTCTTCTGACGAGGATCTCCCCATGCCTGTACATAATCAAAGTTAGAATTTATAGTACCAGACTTCTTACCAAGTTTCCATCCCTTTCCGAATGATGCATTTAAGTCGCTTGGATTTATTTTGGCCCTTATTTCATATGGTGTATAGCCAGTTTTAGTATTTACGATAACAGCACCTGATGCAAGGTCACCATATTCAGCAGAAGGAATTCCCCTTATCACCTCTACAGACTCAATATTATCTGCTCCAATTTGCCTTAGATCTACACCTGTGGCTCCAGTTGCGTTAATACCGGTTTTATCCTGCAATGAAGCGTTGTCTGAAACAGGAATACCATCAACCAGGATTGATGTCCCGAATGCACTGTTTGCAGACGAGTTGAGAGTCCTGATATTGATCTTTGAAGCCGTTGTCATATCATTTACCCCTGTAATTAATTGCCCTGGGATAAGTTGCATTATATCCTTCAAGCTTGTTGCCTGAAGGTGATCCATTGCCTGACGGCCAATTTTTGAACTTGTGGAGGTTCCTGCCGCACTAGCCTTAGCTACCACAGTTACCTCTTCCAGTTCAAGAGAGGTTGCGATAAGAGCCACTTTTAGTTCAATAGGAGATACAATCTTCATAGATACCGTTTTAGGCTCATACCCCAGTATTTGAATATCCATCTGGATATCTCCTGTAGGGACGTTTGGTAAAAGAGCCTTTCCTTCTATGTCAGCCATTCCATAAATACTGTAGTTCTTGATATTGCAGGTAGCACCTACGAGAGGCTCGTTTGTAAGGCTATCGACAATTGTCAGTTTTACGGAAACCTCCTTTGGGACAGAGGTCTGTTTTACTGGAGCTGCCTTCTTCAGCTCTTTAATAAGGATCACTTTATTGTTGATTTCAAATTCATAGCCGGTATTTATCAGTATGCTCTTCAAAACTGCGGTTAAATCTGTATTCTCGACAGTATATGTTATTCCTTTAATAGATTTGATGTTTTCACCTTTAAAAAGATAACCGTAACCTGTCTGTTTTTCAATCTGCTTCAAGCACTCTTCCAAAGAAGCGTTCTGCACTTTGAATGATTTTAACTGTTGAGCACCGGCACTCGTCCATGCGACCATCAGTATAATAATCACAGCAAACTGAACTATTGACTGGATTTTGTTTTTCATAGTTTGTTTTAATGTTGAGATTAATTGGTTTATTTATTTTTTACAACAAGTTTTCCATCCTGGAAAACGAACATGACATCTGAGACCTTTCCCAATTGCTCCAAAATAATTGAGAGGTCATCATTTAAAGGAACCTTACCTGTGAATTTTTCTTCCAGAATGCTATTGTCGCTTACCACAATATCCACATCATATCTTCGTTTGATAATATCCAGGATATCTGAAAGTTTAGTATTCCTGATACTCATAACATCATTCATCCATGAAGTATATAGCTCCGTATCGACATCTTCCATGTTAATACTCTTTGACTCTTTATCCATCTGAAATTGTTTGCCCGGTGTAATTTTCACCACTTGAGAATTTTCCAGCGGAATTTCTATAAGACCTGAAACCAGAGTGGTAGAGACCACTCTCTGTTCCCGATAAGCGTTTACATTGAATTTAGTTCCAAGAACTTTGATTGAATAGGTATTTGTCTCGACAATAAATGGCCTCTTCTCATCTCTTTTAACATCAAAAAAAGCCTCTCCCTCTATTTTAACTCTCCTCTCATCTCCATGGAAAGAAACCGGATAATACAGCTTACTCATTGCATTCAGCCATACTCTTGTACCATCGCTTAGGACGACAGAATATGATCTTCCCTTTGGAATGGATAGTTCATTGTATTCCTCTTTCAAGACATTTATTGAGTTGAACGGATCTGAACCTAAACTCTCCTTATCATAAGAAATCACACCCTTAAGCGCATCTACCTTTACTCCTGCAAGCTTATTCCCAATAGCAGAAGAATCCAACTCGACAAACTCTCCTGAAGCAAGCTTCAGAACCACAGCGCCTTTTGCGGGCATAAGGCTTACATGATTTTGAACCACAGTGTTTTCAAAACCTTCTTTATTGAAATTTAAAAATAAAGTGCCTATTACGGCAACTACAGCGGCCGCTGCAGATATAGAAACAACTTTTCTGTAATTAACCTTTAACCAGAAGTTAATCCACTTCCTGTCAATATTTAATCTGGAAAGTTGCTTTTTTCTCAGACGGTACTCTTTGAGATTCTCTTCTGACGGATCATTTAAAATTCTATCGGCCAGAAATTTTGCCTGTTCTATTGCCTTTTTATATTTTTCTTCCATTTATTATAAAGAGAATGTTTAACACTCTCTTATTATATAACGGAATATTTATAAAAAGTATGACAGCAACATGATGAAAATTTCTCCGAAATGGGCTCTCAGAGTCTTATAAGCCCTGGCTTTTAAGGTCTTAACTGTATTTACGGAAATATTTAATTTTTCAGCTATCTCTTGAATTGATAATCCATCCATAGATAGCATTATAATTGTTCTGGACTGAGGAGCAAGCTTAGAGATAGCCACCTCCAATAATCTGAATGCCTCTTCCTTAAGTACAATATTAGCCTCTTCTTCTATGTCCAAGGCCAGTTCTATCTCTCCCATAAGAGGTCTTTTTAACCGTAAAAAATCTATGCAATGATTTCTTGTTGAGAGATAAATATAAGCCTTTAAGGAGATTTCATTAGGAAAAACAGAGTTAGACCTCCACAATTTCAAAAAGACATCCTGAACTATGTCCTCTGCCAAATATTCATCTTTGACGATCTTCTTTGCGAAAAAGAGTTGAGAAGCAAAAAAGTCTTTAAAAACCTCCTTGAACTCATATTTTTTTTCGCCTACAAGTATATAATGTTTGAACATCTGGCAATTATCATATATTCAAATATAGTACAAAAAAACAGAACCTAAGGTTTACTGATATATATAATAAAAAAAAAGCGTCCGGTGATTTCTCATCGGACGCTTTCAAAAGATGGCGGCTAC
>CAZHLJ010000001.1:1158543-1381060 GCA_964533215.1 uncultured Muribaculaceae bacterium | reverse complement strand
TGTTTCACTTTTACTATATTTGTAGGGTAACGATGTATAAAACACTTTTACGTTAGCGGCAAGCTTATGGCGACTGTGCTAACTTGAAACTGACAACAAGAAGCTAACTTTAACATTAAAATAATCAGACAATGATTGACAGAGAATCTTATAACAAACAGGCACTTTACATCACGGCTGGTGTTCTAATATTATTAGGCGGACTAACAATCTACCTATGGAATGCTTCTCCATCCAAATACATGGGGATTGAATTTCTTTGGATTATGCGAATTCTATATTCGGCTTGCCTTGTAGCCATTGTAGCTATTATTATAGGTAGTTTTACAGAAGTAGGTCCAGATGAAACTGGAGTGCTTATCTTATTTGGGAAACCAAAATTTCAAATTTCTTCTGGCCTCATTTATGTTTTACCACCTTACAAATTGCAAAAAGAAACAAAATTGGTCATTGAGGAACAATATCCTGAGGATGAAGTTTCAAATAATGGCAAACCTTCTCCTATTTTTATTACACATGGCACTTCTGATTCTCCAAGTTCAGACCCACTTGACAACAGAATTACTACTGCTGTATGTATAGTTTGCCGATACAAAATCGTTGACCTAAAAAAATTCATAACAAGCATAGGCAATAAGGAGCAATTAAGAAGACAAATTAGGGATATTGTAGTAACGACTGCACAAGTTGAATGCTCAAAACAAACAGTTGGTAAAAACTATAGCCGTATGCCTGAAATAAATTCCAAATTAAAATCTGAGGTTGAGCGTTTAACGGACGATTGGGGTATACAGATTGTAACAGTTCTTCTGCAAAATATTGATTTAGGTGGGGCAATAAATGATGCCCTTCGAAATGTTCCAATCTCAATAATCAACAAAGAAGTTAATAAAAACAATGCTCAAAAAATTTACTACGAAGGTCTTGCGGAAGCAGAAGTTCACAAGGCATTCCAATATGCAAAAACAGAAGGTTATAAAGTCATCGCAAGAGAATTGAATATTCCTGAACCATCAGTGATTTACCAAATTGACACATTAGCAAATATGTGGAGAAAAAATAACGCTGACATTAATTTATATAGTGGTGACATGGCAGAGGTATTTAAAATGGTTACAGCATTTTCAAAAATTGCAAACAATAAACTTGGCTAAAAAACTGAAGAAGAGCAAGCCAGCCGCTAACAGGCGTTTGGCAAGTTTAGAAAAGACAATGCGTTCAAATGGAATATCAATTTGATACATTATCAATTAACAAAAAATAAATTCAATAACCGAAACTGCTATGGACGAAAATCAAAAAAAAATGTTTTTGGGTCTCTACCAAATGCTATTAGCTGATGCAGAAGTACATCCCAAAGAATTAGAATTACTTTATCAAATTGGGAAAGAAAAAGGTGGGTTTTCAGAAGAAGAAATTCAACAAGCTGTCTTTTCACCGAACACATTAATTTCTTTAGAGAGTTTGAGTAATGATGAAAGAATTGAATATCTATATAACTTATCTCGAATTGCGTGGGCTGATGGAAAAATTGAGGATAAAGAGAAAGTTATTTTACAAGATGCAAGTAAACGACTAGGTTTTGCGGATGAAAATATTGAAGCAATTTCTGATTTTCTTTTGGAAGAAGCGAAAGAAAACAAATCATTTGAAGAAGTATTACAAGCAATAAAAAATTCTTAAAGATGGCACTTAAAGATATATTTACTATTCAGAAATCTATTTCTGATGGGTTGAAATCACAAAAAGCAAATTCAGATGACTCAATTGCAGTTATTTCAGGAGCTTCTTATACAGCACGTGGTACAAAAGATGCAGGATATTGTGGTGGAACTCCCCAAGCTTTATTACCTAGATTACAAGCTGTATATATGCAACTTACACGATATATACAGCAAGATGATATGAAACAAAATGAACGAAAAAATGAAATAAGACAAGAAATTGCTGTTTTAGATACAAAGAAAGCTAATACCGAAAACCAATTTAAAAGTGAACAAGAAAAATTAGACCACGAAGAAAAAAAGATAGAAAAAATTACGAAAGAAATTGACGAAATTAAAGACAATCCCAAAATTGTTTCTGGAGACTCATTCGCAAAAACAAGTTTTTTTATTGGTTTAATAATAATAATATTTCTCACAATTTATTTATTGGTTTTTTATAGTTCAGCTGCATACTCTGCATTCTTTAAGAATTTCACACCTGATGACACAAAAATCACACAAGCAATTTTCGATGCAAATGCAATAGGGAAAGCATGGGCAGATGGATTAACAGAATTAATTTTTATTATAGCAATTCCAGCTGTCTTTTTGGGACTTGGTTTCTTAATATATAAATTTTTAGAGGGAAAAGAGAAAATCAAATATCTTAAAGTCTGTGGTTTAGTTTTGGTCACATTTGTTTTTGACTTTATTATAGCATATGCCATCGTAAAAGAAATCTATAAGATAACGATAGGGGGAATTTTTCAAGAAATGCCACCAATGACTATTGGAAGGGCTTTTCAAGAAGTGAACTTTTGGATAATCATTTTTGCAGGATTTGTAGTTTATATTATTTGGGGATTAGTGTTTAGTTTTACTATGACTGAATTTGAGAAAATGGATAAGGTCAGGTATGCAATCAAAAATAGAGAGCAAAAAATAGCAGAATATAAAATTGAATGCAAAAATATTAAAGAAAAAATTTCAGCACTTAAAACCGAAAAGAACAATATACAAGGTCAAATAGACAAGTTAAAAATACAAACAGAATCTTATGTCCTTTATTTTAATGATGTAAGAGAAGGTTTAAATAATTATTTCGTAGGATGGATTGGTTTTCTAAAAGCAAGTGTTTCAACACAAGCACAAATTGACGAATGTGAACAAATAAAAGATAAGTTTTTATTTGAACTAAGAAAATCAGAATTCATTAAGTCATCCTCAATATCTAATAATTAACATCTATGAAAATGAAACGTTTATTTTTTATTGTAGTTATTGCAGTTATTTTTACTGCTTGTGGAAATAATAAAGGCGATAATCAAAGTCACAGTCAAAATTCAACAACACAAAAACCTCTTGTAAAACAATTAAATATTTCAATTTTTTTAGATTTATCTGATAGAATAAATCCACAAATAAATCCCGAAGCACAGGTCAATGATATTGAAAATATTAAAACTATAACTGATTGTTTTAAATCAAATATGTCAGAATTAGGCGCTTATAAAGCAAAGGGCAAAATTAGAGTTTTTTTTAGTCCTCCGCCGTCAAATCCTAATATAAATGCTATTATAAACAATCTCAATATTGATTGTTCAACAATGGATAATAAAGGAAGAAAAACTGTGTATGATAGTATTACAGAACTCTATCAAAAAAAACTAGAAGATATTTATAAAGAAACCATAGCGACAAGTACTTGGGAAGGTAGCGATATTTGGAGATTTTTTAAAGATGATGTAAAAGATTTCTGTATATCAAATGATACAACTTATCGTAATATACTTATTATTTTAACTGATGGTTATCTATATCACAAACAATCAGTATTTAACAATAAAAACAGATATACTTATCTTTTAGGGAATAGCAATTTAGCACAGTACCGAAAACAGAATTGGGAACAATTAATCAAACAAAACGATTTTGGCATTTTAACTAAACGGAACGATTTAAATAATTTAGAAGTTTTGGTTTTAGGTGTTAAGGCAGAAAATCCAAATAATAAAATTGACGAAGACATTTTACAATCACTATGGAAAAAGTGGTTTAAAGAAATGAATGTTTCTCATTATGAAGTATATCATTCTGATTTACCAGCAAATACTAAAACAAGAATTGACAACTTTTTAAATTCAAAATAATCGCTAATCATGGAAAAACTAATTAAAGTAATTCTAGCTGTTTTATTGTTAGTTTGTTTCATTTACCATACGGATATTATCAATTTACTAGATTTGTAGCAATGGTAGGATTTGGCATTATAACTATAAAAAAAGAGCTGCCCTAAAGCAGCTCTTCAGATTTTATTCTAATGACTCAGATTTACTTTACTGTGTTCATGTGTGCGATCATCTCAAGAACTTTGTTTGAATAGCCCCATTCGTTATCGTACCAAGAGACAACTTTAACGAAGTTAGGATTCAAAGAGATTCCTGCCTCGGCATCGAAAATTGAAGTGCGTGGATCTGTAAGGAAATCAGATGATACCACAGCCTCTTCTGTATATCCCAATACTCCTTTAAGCTCGCCTTCTGATGCTTTCTTCATTGCATCTTTGATATCCTGATAGCTGGCAGCTTTTTCAAGGCGGCATGTAAGGTCAACGACAGAAACGTCAACTGTAGGAACACGGAACGACATACCTGTAAGTTTACCGTTCATTTCAGGAATCACCTTGCCTACAGCTTTAGCAGCTCCGGTAGATGAAGGGATGATATTTGCACCCGCTGCACGTCCACCTCTCCAGTCTTTTGCAGATGGTCCGTCAACAGTTTTCTGAGTTGCAGTGGTAGCATGAACAGTTGTCATAAGACCTTCTACAATACCGAAATTCTCATTCAGAACCTTAACGATTGGTGCAAGGCAGTTTGTGGTGCAGGATGCATTTGAAACGATGGTTTCACCGGCATACTTTTTATTGTTCACACCATATACGAACATAGGGGTATCATCTTTTGAAGGTGCAGACATGATTACTCTTTTAGCACCGGCAGCGATGTGAGCCTGAGCTTTTTCCTTAGTAAGGAAAAGACCTGTTGATTCAACAACATATTCTGCTCCAACTTCATTCCATTTAAGGTTTGCAGGATCTTTCTCAGCAGTTACCCTTATTGCATTGCCATTAACAACAAGCATTCCGTCTTTCACCTCTACTGTACCATTGAAACGACCGTGAACAGTATCATATTTAAGCATATATGCCATATAGTCAACATCTATCAGATCGTTGATCCCAACAACCTGGATATCATTTCTCTCCTGTGCTGCTCTGAACACCAGACGGCCGATACGGCCGAAACCATTAATACCTACTTTAATTTTGCTCATCTTTCGTTTATTTATTAAATTAACATCTCATAAATCGGAGGCAAATATAAATACTTTTGCGCAAAAATCTAGTCAAAAATTTGTAGTTTTGCAAATTAAATTGATAATATATTTATTGCATAATGACCAAAAAAAGGAAAATTCTAATTACCAACGACGATGGTGTGAAATCCAAAGGCATTTCGGCTCTTATTGAAATGATGCGTCCCTATGGAGATCTCATTGTTGTAGCACCATTTGAAGCTCAATCAGGAATGTCTGCAGCTCTGACCATCGGAAAGCCGTTAAGACTGACAGAACTTAAAACAGAGGATGGACTTAAGGTCTATGCCTGCTCCGGGACTCCTGCCGACTGTGTAAAAATGGCTATGAACCAACTGTTTGTAAACAAATCTCCCGACTTGCTCGTATCAGGCATCAACCACGGTTCAAACGCCTCGGTTGCCTCTTTGTACTCCGGTACTCTGGGTGCTGCTGCGGAGGGAACGGTATACGGAATTCCATCAATAGGATTGTCTCTTTGCTCACATGACAGGAAAGCTGATTTTTCCACAGCTGTCCACTTTGGGAAAATAATACTGGAAAAATATCTCAATGAGCCTGCCGGACCAAACATTTACCTTAACGTCAATATTCCAAACATCAATATCAGCGAAGTAAAAGGCATCAGATTTTCTCACCAGGGAAAAGGGCAATGGATAAAGGAGTTTGAAGAGAGAACAGATCCGTATGGTTTTAACTACTACTGGATGACTGGCGAGTTTTTCAATCTGGAGCCCGGAGTGGTAGAAGCTGATCACAATGTAGTTGAAGACGGCTATGTAAGCATTGTGCCTCATAAAATAGACACCACAGATTACCAGGAACTTAAAAGATTAGAGTCTGCTTGGAATTTTTAGACAGGCAGGTTATCAACTCATTATACTAAGTAAGTATGAAATATTACATTATTGCAGGTGAAGCTTCCGGTGACCTTCACGGGTCAAACCTTATGAAGGGTCTGATTGCTTCTGACTCACGCGCAGAAATACGTTTCTGGGGAGGAGATCTTATGGCCGCCGTAGGTGGCGAAATGGTGAAGCACTACAAGGAGACAGCTGTAATGGGTATAGTTGAGGTAATCCTTAACTTGAAAAAAATTACAGGAAATCTTAAATTATGCAAGCAAGATATTCTTGAATTTCAGCCGGATGTGGTAATATTGATAGACTATCCCGGTTTTAACTTCAGAATTGCCTCATTTGCCAAATCTAATAATATAAGGGTTTTCTACTACATCTCTCCCACTGTATGGGCATGGAAAGAGGGTCGTGTGAAAAACCTGAAGAGGGATGTAGACAGATTGTTCATCATTTTCCCTTTTGAGGTTGATTACTTCAAGCAAAAAGGTATAAGAGCTATTTACAATGGAAATCCTTTACTGGACAGCATCTCCGCAAACCCATGCAATACAGAGACCATAGAAGATTTCCGCAAGAGAGCTGGACTTGATAACGACAAGCCTATCATCGGCCTTCTTGCCGGGAGCCGTAATGGAGAAATAAGATATTTGATGCCTATATTCACACAACTGGAAAAGGAGTTTGAAGAATACCAGTTTGTGCTTGCTGGTGCCCCTTCCATGGATAAAAGTGATTATGAAAAATATCTGGCAGACTCAAAAATCAAATTGCTTTTTGGGGAGACCTATTCTATAATGAAACACTCCAAGGCAACTGCTCTTTGTTCCGGCACTGCTAGTCTTGAGGCAGCCCTGCTTGAGACTCCTCAGGTTGTCTGTTATAAGGCTAACAGCCTTTCTGCTCTCTCTGTTAGGCTTTTGATAAAAGTCAAGTTTGTAAGTCTTGTAAATCTGATCTTCAACCAACAGGTTGTAAAGGAGCTTCTCCAGGATGAATGTACTGCTGAAAATATTGCAAAAGAGCTGAGAAATCTTCTAAAAGCCAAGGAGCGGGAAAAGATGATACAGAAGTACCATAAGTTAAAAGAGATGTTCGGAGGTGCCGGGGCATCGGAAAGAGTTGCCCAATCGATGATAAAGGAGCTTCGTGAGATGATTGATTCTACAAGGTTCAGCCGAGTTTACAATAGTCCGATGGGCATGCTAAGACTCATCTGCGACTCAGATGCTTTGCTGGAAATTCAATATATTTCTGAAACTGAGATTGAGGCATCGGGTAAGGCCAATACCTCTGACGGCAGCAATCACCCAATACTTTTGGAGACAGCAAAACAGTTGGATGAATACTTCTCCGAAAAAAGGACAGAGTTCAAATTACCTTTAAAATTCATAGGAACAAGATTTCAAAGAAGAGTTTGGGAAGAACTTTATAAAATCCCATATGGAAAAGTCAGGACATACGGGGAGATAGCCCACCTTATCAATTCCAAGGATGCAAACCGGGCAGTAGGAAATGCCTGTAAGATGAATCCCCTGCTTATTGTCGTTCCTTGCCACAGGGTACTTGGAGCTCAGAACAGGCTGACAGGTTTCAATATTGGCCTTGACAAGAAAAGCTACCTGCTGAACCTTGAAAAGGCTTATGAAAACACAGATAACAATTTATTTTCAACTGATATAACCAAAGACCTCGAAAATGAAGCTCAAAGCATATAAATATCATGGCGCTGGCAATGATTTTATTGTCATTGACAATCGCAGTCTAAATTTGAATCTTTCCAAAGAGATCATTCACCAATTGTGCGACCGCCGATTCGGCATTGGCGGAGATGGTCTGATGATGCTGGAATCAAGTGTCAGATATGACTTTTCAATGAGGTTCTTCAATTCAGATGGTGGCGAGGGTACTATGTGCGGCAACGGGGGAAGGTGTCTGGTGGCATTCGCCGCCCACTGCGGAATAAAGAATTTCGAATTTGAGGCTATTGACGGCTTACATAAAGCGGAATTGCTGGAGTTTTCTCCAAATGAATGTCAGGTAAGGCTTGGGATGATAGATGTTTCTGAAGTCAAGGAATACTCACCAAAAAGTTATTTTCTCAATACAGGTTCCCCTCACCTTGTCAATTTCGTGGAAAACCTTAAGGACTTTGATGTCCAGGAACAGGGTAAGCTATGGCGTAATCATCCTCTCTTCCCTGGTGGAACAAATGTGAACTTTGTGCAAATAGACTGGGGACAGGTCCTGAATACAGGTACCTCTATATTGTCAATCAGGACATACGAGAGAGGTGTGGAGGATGAAACCTACGCATGCGGCACTGGCGCAACAGCCGCTGCAATAGCATTCCATAAGCTAGTTCAAAACAACAATACAATTCAGGGGAAAAAGAATCCTCCGATTCCTGAATTTGTCTCTACTCAGGTTCAGGCTATCGGTGGATTGCTGGAGGTCGATTTCATCTATTCCGGACAAGACAATTATTCCGGAATCCACCTTACAGGCCCTGCAAAATTTGTCTTCTCCTGTGAAGTTGAAGTTTAAAGAAGAATATGATGAAAACCGCAATTTTCCCGGGATCTTTTGATCCATTCACACTTGGGCATATGGATGTCCTCCAGTCTGCCCTCAAGCTTTTTGACAAGGTCATTATAGCGGTAGGTGTCAATATCCAGAAAAACGGATTTTTCCCCATTGCAGACAGAATGAGCATAATAAGGACTGCCACGGCCGGAATGGACAATGTAGAAGTGTGCAGCTATACCGGACTTACAATAGACCTCTGCCGGAAGATGAAAGTAAGTTTCATAGTAAGAGGATTAAGGACAACCACAGACTTCGAACTTGAGAGGGTTGTAGCTCAGGCAAATGCAAAAATGGAACCTGAGATTCTTACCGTTTTCATCCCTTCAGGTCACGAATACTCCTTCATCTCTTCCACTGTGGTAAGGGATGTGCTGTTGAACGGTGGCGATGCCAGCTCCTTCATGCCAAAAGGAATAGATATATCCAAGTATTCAAAAAACTGAGAAGAAAATGTTGAGGAAGGGGTTGCTCATTAGTTTGTTTATCTTGCTCTTTGGCTTTGTAAATGGTCAGGAGAAGGGCACTCTAAACAAAAAAAACTCAGCCATTGTAAAACTTGATGGATACATAGACGGCTATATTGCAATGACCCCTTTCTGCAAAGACTCTCTTATCACAGCCTGCGACTACCTTATCTCATTCAGCAAAGACCCTGTCATAAAATCGCATATCACACGCCATCTATTCGAGAAATTCTACAACTCTGAAATAATGGGTATGGAGAGTATAGCAATTCATATCGGAAAGAAATATTACCTAGGCAAGGAGGTTGAGCTACCAAAAGACATGAATCTCAATGCACTGCAGATTTTTATTGAATTCAACGAAAATTCTCTTCTTGGAATGACAGCTCCTCCCCTGCTACTTAAAAACCTTAAGGACAGTACTGTTTCACTAAGTAGTGTCTCATCCGACTTCACGTTGGTCTATTTTTTTGATGACCAATGCGCCGTCTGCAAAAAAGAGCTGCCGCTTCTCAAGGAGATTGTAGGAAAGTATCCTCCGGAAAAGCTTACTGTATATGCGGTCTACACTCAATCCGGTAAGGAAAATCTGAAGAGATTCATAGAGCAGGAATTTAATAACACTAAAGCAAACAAAAACTGGATATTCGTCTGGGATCCCACTTTTGAGTCAAATTTTCAAAAGCTTTATAATGTAATCAAGACGCCACAGATGTTTCTGTTGGACAGAGGAAAGGTTATCACCGGACGAAATCTGGATAATCAGGCACTTCTGCAATTACTGGAAATTGAATATTCGCAAAAAAACAAACAATGATAACGGGAAAATATAAAGAGCTCTATGATGAGCTTATACGAGAAATACCCTGCGAGAGACTCCTTCACGATTCCCTCAGCACATTGGCTTTTGGTACTGACGCATCATTCTACAGATTGATACCTAAACTGATTGTTAAGGTAAGTTCAGAAAAAGAGTTGCAACTGGTTGTTCAGAAAGCGTCGGAACTATCCATTCCTGTTACATTCAGGGCTGCAGGCACCTCTCTATCTGGTCAGGCCATAAGTGATTCTGTTCTTGTAATTGCAACTCATGGATGGCATAAACATACGATTCTGGATGGAGGTGACAAGATAAAATTGCAGGTGGGAATCCGTGGTTATCAGGCTAACGGCTATCTTGCCAGATTCGGCAGGAAAATCGGCCCCGATCCTGCATCCATTGATAGCGCCATGATCGGAGGAATTGCTGCCAACAACGCAAGTGGAATGTGCTGCGGAACATCTGAGAACTCGTACAAGACTCTGGCTGATATTAAAGTAATACTCTCTGATGGAACAATCCTGGACACAGCCAGTCAGGAGAGCAGGAGCTCTTTCATGAAGAGCAACGGTCATATAATTGCCGGACTTGAACAGATGGCATCCAGAGTTAAGGCCGATGAAGTTCTTTTCGAGAGGATAAAGCGCAAATTCAAAATTAAAAACACCACCGGATACAGCCTTAATGCTCTGACAGACTTTACGGACGGTTTCGATATCCTGAAGCACCTTATGATAGGTTCGGAAGGTACACTTGCATTCATTTCCGATATCACTTACAACACCGTAATTGAGAACAAGTACAAGGCATTGGCTCTGGCAATTTATCCGACAATAGAGCTCGCGTGCAAGGCTGTCCAGATTCTAAGGGATCAGCCCGTCTCGGCAGTTGAACTTATAGACAGAGCTGCAATACGTTCTGTCGAGAATGCGAAAGGGGTGCCGGATTTCCTCAAGAGCCTCTCAAAAGAGGCTACCGGACTCTTAATAGAGACACAGGCTGACGATGATGATTCGCTTCAAAGAAATAGCGACCAGATAGCAGGAAGCATCTCAGGCATAGAACCAGAGCTTCCTTTCACTTTCACAAAAGACCCAAAAGAGCAGGCCACACTATGGAAAATAAGGAAGGAGACTCTTCCTACGGTTGCCGGTATGAGAAAAAGCGGCAGCACATCAATAATTGAAGATATCTGTTTCCCGGTTCCAATGCTTGCATCTGCAACCATGGACCTTAAAGCCCTCTTTGTAAAACACGGCTATACAGAGGCTGTGATATTCGGTCATGCCCTCGCCGGGAACCTCCATTTCATGTTCAGTCCTGATTTCGGCAATGATGCAGAGGTAAATAGATATAGTGCTTTTATGGATGATCTTGCAGATATGGTTGTAGGGAAATATGACGGATCTCTGAAAGCTGAACACGGAACTGGCAGGAACATGGCTCCTTTTGTGGAGAAAGAGTGGGGAGAGAGTGCTTACCTCATGATGAAAGAGATCAAAGAGCTGTTCGATCCAAAAGGGATACTTAATCCCGGAGTGATTCTCAATGAAGACAAGCAAATTCATATAAAGAATTTCAAACCGATGGCTTCTATAAGGGAAACTGCTGATAAATGTATGGAGTGTGGTTTCTGCGAAGGGGCCTGTGTATCTGAAGGGTTTACTCTTTCACCAAGACAGAGGGTGACTGTTTTCAGAGAGATGGAGAGGCTAAGGGCTTCAGGTGAAGAGCCTCATAGAGCTGCCGAGATCAACAAATTGTACAAATATTCCGGCCTTGCAACCTGTGCAACTGACAGCCTTTGCTATGTGAAGTGCCCTGTCAAGATAGACACAGGAAAGCTGGTAAAGGAGCTCCGTCACGAGGGACACTCTCCAAAAGCTGAGAAAATCGCAATATCGGTTGCCCGAAATATGAATCTTGTGACAAAAGGTATGAGGTTGGGTCTGGATTCAGTATACTTCTTACGTTTGCTTGCAGGCAAGAGGTTGTTCGGTTCTGTAGCCACGGCAATGCACAAAGTTTCGGGTGGAGCAGTGCCTCTTTGGAATGAACACTTTCCTAAAGCGGCAAAAAAGATTTCCGATGAAAGGAAAAATGCTAAAGGGAAGTCCACCTCCAAGGTTGTCTATTTTCCTTCATGTATAACCAGAAGTATGGGAGTGTCAAAAGATTACAGCGACGCCATGGAGATTACACGGCTAACAGAAGTTCTTCTCAAAAGAGCCAATTTTGATGTAATCTATCCAAAAGGGCTGGATAATCTTTGTTGTGGCATGGCTTTTTCAAGCAAAGGTTTTGTAGAGGCAGGAAAACTTGCATCAGACAAGCTTGAGGCTGCACTGACAGAGGCCTCGGAAGGGGGAAAATATCCTATTCTCTGCGACATGAGTCCTTGCCTCTACACCATGAAGAGCAACATGGGAGATAGAATAAAACTTTACGAGCCCGCAGAATTCATAAAGGTATTCCTTCTGGACAAACTGAATATTCATAAGATTGACAAGAAGGTGGCTGTATTTTCTGTCTGCAGTGCCAAGAAGATGGAGGTAGACGGCATCCTCTGTGACATTGCCCGTACGTGCGCCTCTGAGGTTGTTGTAATAGATAGCAACTGCTGCGGTTTTGCCGGAGACAGGGGATTCTTGCTTCCTAAGCTTAACCAACATGGATTAAGATTTTTAAGAGAACAGAGTAAAGATTGCAAAGAGGGATATGCCACCTCCCGCACTTGCGAGATAGGACTTTCAAAACATAGTGGAATAACATACTCTTCAATCATGTACCTGGTTGAAGAGGCATCGAGATAACAACTGAATAATTATGTACAAGAGTTTACAGGAGTTCGTGGATTTTCTGGATTCCAAAGGAGAGTTGATAAGGGTAAAGGAATTTGTAGACCCGGTTCTGGAAATTGCCGATATCACAGATAGAGTATCAAAGCAACCGGACGGAGGAAAGGCCCTTCTGTTTGAAAACACAGGGACATCATTTCCTGTACTGACAAATATGATGGGTTCCAAAGAGAGGATCAAATATGCTTTAGGAATAGACTCCTTTGATGAGATAACACAATATTTCGACTCACTTCTCAAGGAACTGACACAAGAACGTCACTCCTTGATGGATAAACTGAAATTGCTTCCTCAGCTTAAAGAGGCTTCAAACTGGATTCCGGTCAAACATAAAGGAGACTCCCCTTGTCAGGAGATTGTCTTGTATAAACCTGAGCTGAGCCGACTGCCAATTTTGCAATGCTGGCCGGACGATGGAGGAAGGTTCATTACTCTTCCTCTTGTTCACACGAAGGATCCCAGGAGCGGAATACGCAATCTTGGAATGTACAGGATGCAGGTCTTTACCGAGAGTACCACAGGAATGCACTGGCACAGGCACAAAACTGGAGCAAGACACTTTGCAGAGAGCAAGACAAATCAATTTCCGATAGCTGTTGCACTGGGTGGTGATCCTGTCTATACATACGCTGCGACAGCACCGCTTCCTGACGGAATAGACGAATACCTTCTTGCCGGTTTCCTTAGGGACAAGGCTGTATCCCTAACAGATTGCCTCACCCAGCCACTTCAAGTCCCTGCCGACTGTGATTTTGTAATTGAAGGATACATCGAGAAAAACGAAGATTGGGTAATCGAAGGTCCTTTTGGTGATCACACAGGATTTTATTCTTTGGCTGACCTATACCCTAAAATGCACATTACATGCATTTCTCATAAGAAAGGGGCTATCTACCCTGCTACATTGGTTGGAGTTCCTCCTCAGGAAGATAAATACATTGCCTATGCAACAGAGAAGATATTCCTTACTCCAATAAAATTTGCAATGGTTCCAGAGATTGTTGACCTATACCTTCCTGAAGAGGGTGTCGGTCATAACCTGGCTGTTATAAAGATAAAGAAGAGTTTCCCCGGACATGCCATCAAAGTTGCCCACGCTCTTTGGGGTGCCGGACAGATGATGTTCAACAAGATTATGGTTGTCGTTGACCAGGATATAGACATCCGCGATCACAGTCTGCTATTTGAAACAATTGCCGCCAACTACTCACCACGCAGGGATACTCACTTCAGCAGAGGTCCTCTTGACATTCTGGACCACTCTGCTCCTCAATGTGGATATGGAGGAAAAATGATGATTGACGCTACAGCAAAATACCCCGAAGAGTGTGGTGGTCAGTTACCTCAGGAAGAGAATATCAATCCGGAAGGTTTAAAGGCAATTCACTTCACACACAACGAAGATGATTTAAAAGGGCTGATAAACGTATTGCTTGACAAGAATGTAGACCTGACATCCGAATATATCTCTTTGTGGCTATGGGGGAACAATTGCGACCCTATCCGCGACTCACGGTTTGTAGAAGGTAAACTTGTCATGGACAGCAAAACCAAAGCAAAAGGCAAAAACACGCGCGAATGGCCAAAAATTGCCCACTCATCCATAGAGACCATTGAATCTGTTGATAAGAAATGGAAATCTCTTGGTTTGGGAGATTTTATTGAATCCCCTTCACGCGGATTTTTAGAATAAAGAGAAGAGCCAGGATAATAAAGAACACCATTGATACATAGGCAGCACTTCCGATAACATCTCCATATTTCACGAATATTGTGATCTTATCGTTAAGGTTCAGATCTCCTCTGAGGTATGCGTTTTTCCACCACTCTGTCTTTTGCACAATGTCTCCTCTCTGGTTTATCAGTGCAGATATACCTGTATTTGCACTTCTCACTATTGAGCGACGTGTCTCGATGGCCCTAAGTGATGCATAACTCAGATGTTGATGATACCCCGGTGTATTGCCCCACCATCCATCGTTTGTAATGATTGCCATCACATTGGCTCCCTTTAGTATATAATCTCTGTAATAATTACCGTATATTGATTCATAACATATAGCAGCTCCAATACTTACAGACTTGTCCGAAGAGCGATAAACGCTCCTCTCCTTCTGTGTCCCATAACTTCCGCTTGAACCTCCAAGGTCTATTGAAAGAGTCCTTATGAATTTCAAGTACTGAGGGTAAGGAAGATATTCCACCAAGACAACCAGTTTCGACTTATGATAAAACATGTTTCTGCCTGTACTGTCTAAAAACACAGCTGTATTATAGGAATCATACCAGCCGTTTTCCATTTTTCTAGCCGTATAGGTAGGTGCAGGATCAGTCGGCAAATCGGGGTAAACATAGTAGGTAGTTGCTCCGAAAAGAATATCGCTTGCCTTTTTAGTCTTCAGGAACTCTCTCATTTTGTTATAAGTCCCGTTGCCGGATGGGTCATTTTCCACCAACCCGCATGTGAAAGTCTCTGGTGCAACAATAAAATCAGTAGATTCGTCAACAGCTTCATTGGCAATAGAGAGTAGCTTCTCATCCTGTTCATCCTGACTCATATTGGAGAATTTATCATTATATGGGTCTATGTTTGGCTGGAGTGCAACAAATTTCTTTGGATTGTTATCCTCTTTATAATTATGGTACATCCATTGAGAAAGAGAGATTGGGGCAATTATGAGGATAAGAAAAGCAACAGTCAAGGAGTTGACTCTCTTAACGCGCTCCTTGAAGTTGTCGATTATATGGAAAAGGATAATATTCGATAAAAGAATCCACAAGCTTCCGCCAAGAGTTCCTGTAAACTCATACCACTGTATGCTTCTGACTGAAGTAGCCAACCCGTTGCCAAGAACCAGCCACGGCCATGATATCTCTGCCTCGAAATAGAAGTGTTCCCAAGCAAGCCAGCCCAAAATAAGGAAAAGATAGCCCAAAACAGGTTTGCTCTTGCGTTTAAACCAGATGAACATCGCAAATACCAACGACATCTGCAATGCGTTAAGCACAACTGCCGCAATCGCCCCGGCCAGGGTAGCGTTGTATATCCAGTATGTGGAGAAGAGGTTCCATAGGAAAAAAGCAGAATAGTAGTAAACCCATCCCTTTTTCACCGACCATTCGGAAAGTTTTTTTTCAAGCAAAAGCAAAGGAACAAGGGCAATCAACATAAGTAACCCTGTATGAGGGATTAAGAATGGTATCGACAACAGCAATGAGGTAATGAGAACCAGTCCCCATAAAATTAAAACCTTTTTTCTAACCATATTTTGCTAATTTTGCGGTCTTTTAAATGAAATGTACGAAATGAAGAGAATCTTAAAATTTATTGCGCCATTGTTTCTGACAATTGTCTCAACACTGACACTTTCTGCACAGAGCCTGAACAAAGATACAACAATCTACTATTACCCCAAGGGAGTTGCGGTTATTTCCACCCCAAAGGAGACCTATTTTCTCAAGCAAATTCCTGCATCGACGTCTATTCTTAACAGTGCTTTTGTAGAGAAGACACATACCTCATCAATAAAGGATATATCATATGTTGTTCCAAATCTTTACATTCCTGACTACGGATCAAAACTCACATCTGCAATTTATATAAGGGGCATCGGTTCACGCTACAGCCCTTCTCCATCTGTCGGTTTATATGTAGATAATGTCCCATACATAGACAAGAGTGCCTACGATTTTGATTTAATGGACATTGACAGGATAGAGGTGCTTAGAGGTCCTCAAGGTACTTTATATGGGAGAAATGCACTCGGAGGAATAATACATATAAGAACTATATCACCATTTGCTCCATCTGCAACTAAAATCAACCTGTTTGCCGGAAATTACGGCACATACAGAGGCAGTTTCAATACAAATCATAAGATAAGCAACAACCTTGCATTCTCTTTAGGTGGATTTTATTCTCACCAGGATGGCTTTTTCACCAACAAGTTCAATGGAAAGAAAGCAGACAAGAGTGTTTCTGCCGGAGGGAGATTTAAGCTGGGGTGGAAAATAGCTCCAAGATGGAGTGCAGAGGCTACCGCACACCTGGAAAACACAGACCAAGATGCATATCCATACGGCAAGTATGACAAGGCCACAGGCAAGACTTCTTCTCCAAACTACAACGACACAAATTCCTACAAACGCCTGATGAGTACAAACAGTCTTGTTATAACCCACAATGCTGCCAAATGGAAAATGAACCTTATATCATCATACCAGTATCTGAACGACACAATGAAGCTGGATCAGGACTTCTCTCCTGCCTCACTCTTTACCATGATGCAGGCTCAGAAGATAAACAACTTTACGCAAGAGGCTATCTTCAAGTCTGAGAACAATAAGAATTACCAGTTTGTTTCCGGTGTATCAGGGTTTTATCAGAAGAATCATACAGGTGCACCCGTTGTATTTGGCAAAGATGGAGTGTTCAGATTTTTCCAGAGCACTTTCAACACTCTGTACGAAAATCACACAATGCCTTTCCTAATGCATGTTGTAAACGAGACCATTCCTGTAAAGGGTGAGTTCGGACAGAAATCATACGGATTTGCCGCATTTCACCAGGTGACCCTGGGCAAAGTCTTTATAGACGGCCTATCTATGACGCTTGGTCTGAGATACGAGTACGAACACCAATCCCTTGACTACGACAATCAAACGTCTTACGATATCTGGTACCAGATACCTCGTGTTCCTACAACCATGCACCAAACTATTCCTGCTGTAATAAAAGGATCTGACGATCAATCGACCGGGGTTTTCCTTCCTAAGGTTGCTCTTCAATACCGATTCAACGATGAAAACAAGGTTTTCTTCACATCTGCAAGAGGATACAAGGCCGGTGGATATAATATACAGATGTTCTCAGATCTTCTGCAATCCAAACTTATGACAAGAGGCGGTGCTTCTCCAATAACAGGCGGATCGAGCGAGATTGATGCAGACAACACAGTATCTTATCATCCTGAGTATAACTGGAACAACGAAATAGGTTACAGCGGAGAACTTATTCCTGACAAACTTTCTCTCAATGGTGCAATATTCTACATTGCAAGCAGAGACCAACAGGTTGTTCAGTTTGCTTCCGGAAACGGACTTGGAAGAATTGCAAAGAATGCAGCCAAGTCTTACAGCACCGGTCTTGAATTAAATATATCCTACAAAATCAGCAAGGCTTTTGATGCTGATCTTAACTATGGCTACACCAAGTCAAAGTTCATAGACTATACCGATAATCAAAATGACTACTCAAAAAAGTATGTGCCTTTTGTACCTCAGAATACTTTGCATCTGGATATTAACTATAACAAAGAGTTTCCCGGCAAATTCATAAAAAGGCTAAACCTTTCAGCTCAGTTGAATGGCGCAGGAAAGATCTACTGGACAGAGAAAAATGACGTAGCTCAGGATTTTTACACCTCCGTGAACTTTGGCTCTTCAATTAATTTTTCTATTTTTGAACTGTCATTGTTTTTGCAGAATATTACAAATAACCGCTACAACACTTTCTATTTTGAATCTCTTGGCATTGGAATTGCACAGAAAAACAATCCATTTAACTTTGGAGTCGGTTTAAAAATAGCATTATAAAATATGGTTTCAAGTCTTATTAAGGGTATTATTGTAGGTATGGGAGCATCAATTCCACTTGGTCCTATTGGTGTCATGTGCGTACAGAAAACCCTTAGTAAAGGCAGGAACTCAGGGTTTATAACTGGTATGGGTGCTGCTGTCACCGATACCATTTTTTCTGCAGTTTCAGTTTTGGGTCTTGCATATCTGCAGCAGTTCATTGATTTTTATGAAAATTATGTCTTGCTTCTTGGCGGGTTGGTGGTTGCTCTGATTGGGCTTAAGATTTTTCTTACCAATCCTGTCAAACAGATACGCCTTCCAAAAAGTGGAAAGAAGCATTTTGAGGATTTTCTTTCTGCCTTCATAATGACTTTGACAAACCCCGGATCTGTATTTCTTATTTTGGGAATGTTCGCCTTTGTTGGTGTAGATGTAGACAGTCTTTCAAAAGACTGGGCTCTTTCGTTGATTCTCTGGGGAGTGTTCATAGGTGCTACCACATGGTGGTTCATACTTAGCACTTCAATCAACATATTTCGAAAAAGATTCAGGTTAAGGCAGTTACTCATGATCAACAGAGTTTCCGGCATTGTCATTGTCGTAATTGGACTTATTTCCACACTTGAAGGTTTGTGGCGTTTTGTCTCACCATATTTTTTCTAGAAGATAATCTCATTTTTTATAATACCTTTGCAGCAACTTTCGGGGATGTTTTGGTTTTGACAGCAAATTGAATCGGAAGGTAAGCACGTCGAGCGTTGTGAGGCCGGCTCGATAATCCCGGGTCACAAGCCATTAACTGGCAACAACAACTATGCACTCGCTGCGTAATTAAGCTAAGCTTTTACGCTTTATCGCCGCCGGCTAGGTCCGGCCGTGACGAGTATCCCGCCTGACTTTAGGCCGACTATGTCAGACATATGGGGTATCAAACAAGTATGGCTGCGGGCATTTACTCCTCTACGATGCTCAAAGATAAAGAGGATAAGTTTTGAGTGGCATGCCTGCAAGCAGCTCAACGCCGACAATCAATAACAGGCTAAGCGTGTAGAAAGCTTTTGGATGGTTTGTTTGGACGGCGGTTCGAGTCCGCCCATCTCCACAGACACAACTGCAAATCAATAGTTTACAGCTTTTCGACAAGATTAAAGGGTGCATTTTAACATGTACCCTTTTTCTTTTTTTTAAAGGAACTACCTTAATATCTAGTGTGCTTTAAGGCATTGCGACCACGCTTACTCGCTTGTAGTCAAGGTACTGTTGAGAAAAAGTTTGGTTTTTGGATATCTACGTTCATGGCCCTGCATCTCTATTTGAACTGCTGTAGATCTTCGGACATGGCAACCACATTTACCCGCTACGCGTTCGTTCCTCTAAAAAACACATGCGACCCTTTTGTTTATGCTGATATAGAATAGGAGTCAAGGTCGCTAAGGTGTTTTTTTACGAGTCACTCACTAAGCGGGTACCCAAACGTTCCTTTGCAATGTCCTCGGATTCTCCAGCATATTCATTACATTGAGATGCAAGGCGTGTGGAATTTTGGAGCATCCTAAAACCTACACTTTTTCTTTTTTTATCCCCTTGACTAATTGGGAAGGTGTTAAAATACAGTTCAAATAAGAAAGTAGGTTGAGCGGAAAATTTCAATATCAGTTAAGGTGTAGGTTTTCGGATGCTGCACCTTGTCCTGTTTTTGCTACACTTTGCACTGCAACAGCAACTTCACTTTGCCAAGGTTACTCTACCTGCAAATAAGTTGTTTTACTGATGTATCTGTTATCTGATGTCCGTCCCTCGATTCTGATGATGCATGGTTTTTTATAGTCCGAAGTATAAAACTCAATTGTGACAAAACCTTTTTCATCTGTTTTAATAGAAGGGTTCCAATAAACAGTGGTCCGGTAATCAGGTTTGGATGCATTATACATTTCAGGAGTATCATAAACAGGTGAGTAAAATCTGGTTGGTTTTTGCCATCCCAGAGGATTTATTACAACACCCTTTGACTTTATATTCTGCTTATCCGTTTCTGAATCACCTCTGCGAGTCGATATAAGAATAACGCCCCACACAGATTTGTATAGTACTCCATCATTTCCTTTCAATACTATCAATGTTTCAATATCTCTCACATTCATACCCCTTAAATCTTTTGTAGACCATCTTACTCCGTCAACATATAAAATTGGTTCATTATTGGTTATTATTGTCTCTTGTTCCCCTGTTGGTTGCGTTATTTGTTGTATGCTTCCGATTCGTCTGCTGTAAATTTGATCATCCATTTTAAAAAAGCTCGGGTAGTTTTGAACTAAATAATCCTGAACTTCCTTAGAGTCATCCCTTTCAAGTTCTTCTCTCTCTTTTACATTCCACCGTTCAAAAGATTGACCGTAAGGTGAAGGATTATGCTTGGGCATATAATATGCGCTTGCCGTGACAACTGCCTCTTTTAATTTTATGATTTTTATGGAATCATTGTTACTAATAGGAAATACATTTAATTTTCGGATGCCTGATCCGGTTCCGATTCCTTCTTCACTTATACTAATTGCAGGTATGCAATAGAATTGAGCATATTTAAAACAGGGTGCAAAGACATCGTTCTCTATATTAGCTGTCAGATTCTTTTTACCGACCTGCTCGTTAGCCAACAGAAAAAAAGGCGTTCCATCTGGAAAATCAAGACTGTCTATATAAAAATCACTACCTCCAAAGTCTTTCTTATAACTTAACCCGATTTCAGGCGAAAACATAATTATTGAGGATCCGTTAGTTTTACGACCCATCATGGTTTTTACAGAACCTGATATTGATTGTGTGAATTCCTTCCCATACTTAACCTGTGGATGATGGCTGAACAAGTAAAGTACATCATAATACCTCCACCCCTGAACCATCATTAACAGATCTGCTGCACGTTGCCTTTCATTCAGAGGGACTGAATTATCAAAATAATAATCCGGATTACTTATTTTACCTTTCAGCTCGCTGGAAATCATCATATATGAATCGATATTTTCTTCCTGCGAAAAATCCTGGAAATTACCATCTAAAACCGATACTGAAAATTCTCCTGCAAGAGGATCCCCGTTAAGATCCTTGATTGTGGCACTTACAGTCACTTTTTCTCTCCTCCCATAAATATCCTTGTTAAATTTAAAGTTTGTCCTGACACCTTCCTTATCATAGACAAAGAAAAGCCTCTCTGCCAGTATCTCTCCATTTGGCGATATCAACAAAGCATGATTGATCCCTCTGGAAAGATTTCTTTTGTCAACTCTGATAATACTGCTTACCTGATTCACCGGTTCGCAATAATAGATTTCCGAACCGTTGTGTAGAACGAGGGAAGCAGCTCGATGTGATACATACGACTGTATTATAAAAGCATCCTGATTGCTTTTGATGTTGATCATCCCTCCGTCGGCAGATGGTTCCGGAAGTTCATATATTTTATCCGAATATTCGCCGGAAGAAACTTTTGCGTAGTATCTCTCCCCTTCTACCGGAAAAAATATAATTCTACCCATCCCGTCGTGCTCTGTACAAAAATCAGTAACCTTATCCCCTTTGCTGTTCCGGATATATCCTTTGATGTTGTTGTAATTTGTCTTGAATGCAATTGTAGCCATCATACCTGCAAAATACCTCCCGCTCTCAGGGTAGAAGTCAATTTTTAAATCATCTTTTTTGCTTACCGGCTCTTTTTCTGACGGATTATTGGAATCTACAATCCGTATTTTTGAATAAAACATGTACTCTGCAGGCATGTTTTTATTCCAGTTGGTATAAGCACGTAATATATACTCCCCGGGAATTATCCCATCCGGCAACGGCAGATGTCCTTCAAATCCTTCATCCACTTTCTTCAGCATAATTCTGGAAATAACGGTATCGCACAAAAGTTCAACGTAAGCAAAATTGCTGGTTGGCATAACCGAGTGGTATGATTTATTCTCAAGGTATCCCTTGAACCATATTGTCTCTCCCGGGGCAAAAATATTTCTGTCTATATGAAGGTATAATTTCTCCGGAGAGAGGTATTGAGAAAAATAGTTATAGTTTAATTTTAAGGAATCAACATTCTGAGCAAAAATTGCTGTATGGAGAGTTATAATAAGCCCTAGTACAAATGCTAATTTTCTCATAGTGGTCTAATATTTTAATATGGCTTAATAAAACTATATTTTCAATCGCCATGTTTTTCGTTACGATTAACCTTTACGGTTATCCTCTGCAGGTTTCCTTCCCGTTTAAGATCAAATACCATTATGTCCCTTCTTAAAAACTTGTTAAAAATTATTGGAGTTACACTTTGAACAGGCATTTTATTAATCATAACAACTTCATCTCCCTCACGTAAGTCGGTTGACTTAAAATAATTTTCTTTATAATCCGCAATATCAGTTATGATGAATTTCCCGGTAGTATTTTTTTGAATATTAAAGTAATATCTAGGATGTAAAGGATTAATTACTCTTTGAAAATGCTTAACCGGCTGTAATCCTAATCGCCTGTTTTTCATATCGAAAAACACATTGAACCGTTTTAAAAAATTCAATCCCAGCATATATGCAGGATATGGATAATTGGGGAAATTATAAGTATATATACGTAAGGAATCCATAGAGAAATTATCAGAAAGAGTACATTTTACTTTATAATGTTTAGTATAACTATCAAGGAATTTTGTCCAGACAGCATCTGCCTTTTTATCAAAAAAACCAAATTCCGGATTACGTACATTTAATACAATGTCCCAAGCCATTCCTAAATCAATAAAAAAAGGTTTTTTAGTAATCGATAGTGTATCCCCATCTGAATATAGTATTTTTAAAGGAAGCTCGACATAATATCGTGGTTCATTTTTAGGCCATATAAGAGGATAAGTGAGTGTATTCTCAGGCATTTTAAATCCGTCTGCATTATGTACTTCTAAAAAATTATAATCAAAATTTAATTCCCAAACATTTACGGAGTCATCCGGCGGAATATTGAACACTCCTTCGTCACCAGAAGGATTGTTGAAGTGTTTTTTATAATTGAATATCGTCATCCAAGTATATTTGGCAGAAGAATTTCCAATTTTCAATTTTTGAGAAATCTTTTTAAAGAATAAACCTGGTACACGTTTTTTTGACCAACCTGATCCAGTAGGAATTGTATCAGGAGAAACGGGAATATTCTCTAAAATTGACGGATGGTCAGCAACAAGTGCGGAGTCAAGAACAAGATGGCCACCAGTATCAAAACTGAATTTTGCAGGAATAGAGTCGTTCAAATTAACAGGGACTGAAACTTTTCTGTCTTTAGGGTCGATAGTGAAATAAGCTCGGGCTGCTTCTTTTTTCTGCGAGCAACTTAATACGATTGTTGCTGATATAATAATAATAAAATAAAATCGAATATGATTCATAAATATTATAATTAGAGGGCTGTTTACACTCTCATAAGAAGCGCTGACTATTGTGAGTTATGTTGACTTCGAATATAATAAATATTTCTTATTATTTCATTACTAGACTTTTAAAATAACTAAAATTATGAAATAATTGTGTTTGTTATAGTGAGTGTCCGACAAAAATATGATAAGAAGTCTTTACACCTTATACAAGAAATCTAAACCCGGTGCAGCATCCGAAACTCCACACCTAGACTGAAAATAATCCAGACTTTGGCCTCCACTTCACTGGAAATTTATTTTCAACTAAAGAATATTTGTTTAGTAGTTACAGCAAAAGCAATTGAGTTTATTGTCAAAAAAAAGTAATCAATCTGTACTTTATATTTTTCTTTTATTTTACCGCTTCGCACAAGCCTTAAATAAACATAATATATTATTGCACAGGTAAATAGCACATAAGCAAACCATATTCTGTAAAAATCAATCTTGTAATCCAATACAAAAGCAACTATAGAAAGGAGTAAAAATATTATTGTTCTTTTCATTTTTTATAATGTTATCTAAATGTCTATTTTACAGTTTCTCCCTGAATTATTTCAACCCCTCTTTTGACAAGTGGATCAACACCTGTTCTAATACCTTCAATTGTCCGGTTAACCTGCTCAGAAATTTTTATTCCTACTTGTACCGTTTCCGACCTGTCAGGATTATATACACCTGCAGCCGTTATAAGCACCAATACATTTCCTGGAAGATATAGCGGCGCCGCAGGTCCATCTGTGCCGGCTGTCTGAGATCCGATAATAGTGACATTGGGAATCACTGATGCCATCATAGCACACATTTCTGCTTCACTTTGAGTGTGTTCATCAACTAGTACAACGACTTTCCCATTATACCTGTTCCCTTTTTTTAACTCAGAGAAAACGAAGTGAGAAGGAGACTCCTTCTGAAAACGGAAACATCCCGGTCTGGAAGCATCTGGAACAGTTACCTGATAAAATTTTCTTTTTTCCTTTGGCAGTAAATAGTCGAATAAATAATAGATTGAGTCATCAACAGGATAACCTCTTAAATCGAGGATCAGACCAGAAGTTTTCAGGATTTCCGGCAATTTCTTGTCTAACGCATCTATTTTCAGACTGCCCAGATAAATATAAGCAATATTGTTTTCTATTATAACCGGTTCTTTTTTAGCCTGATATTTTGTCTTTACATTTAAAATTCCAGGCGAAAAGCAAGTTGTCTTTTTTATTACTACACCATTGCTGTTTGAGATTGTCAAGGAGATATCAGCGCTGTCTGTAAGTACAATTTTATCACAAGCTATTCTTAATCTTGTTGGCAAGTTTACCCCGGAACAATATGGGAGCAAATTACTGAGAAGTTTATTTACTGGAACTCCATTGATCTCTAAAATTTCATCCCCAACGTTAATTCCGTTTTCTAAAGATAGGTTTTTATCATAATAATCTGTAACCAACACCTTATTCTCAATAACTGACAATGCAGACGGCAAATAGTTTTTTCCGAAAACCCAATCCTGCTCTCTTAAAGCTATATGTGCATCATTTACTTCTGCCGTTAATCGCATCAGATTCAGAATGTATTCTTTATTGGTCTGAGGCTTTATCATTACAGGAACGTATCTGGTCAGTATATCATCCCAACTTACGCCTATAGCATATTTGTAAGGATAAAAATATTGGATAATATTCCAGAATCGATATAACGATAATAAACGCAAGTTACAATTTACGTCAGCACCTTCGTAAGTAATTTCATTGGCAGACATTTCCAGCCCTTGCTTTGAAACATCATAAAAATAATATTGTCTTCCTGGCCGCTTTGCAGATTCGATACTTACAAGTTTTGAACTTAGACCCTTACTTAACCGTGCAGTATCCAGGATCCAATCATTGTCGGGCATAAGTTTAATATCGTCAGCTTTGTACTCTGGTTTTTGGTTGGCAACAGTAACCGGCCCAAGCTCGTCAACCCATCGTTCAAGTATTGAATTCAGGCTTGAACAGTCCTGCCTTACATTTATTCTGTCCAGCAGTTTTAAGAGCTCCTGATCCCAATCCTTTTTGCCTGAAGTAACTGCGGGATGGTGATACTTGAGGAATCCCCAGACTTTGCCTATTGTAACAAGGTCGTTATCCGGAATTTTATTGCACGAGGAAAGATTATCAGCATAAACCTTTATCGAAAAGAGGAACAGGATAAAAAAAATATATGTTTTTTTCATACAGCAGAATGTTCTCAAAATATATTTGTGTCTGACCTCTATTTACAAACATGTCCTTCATCTTGCTTGCCGTGACTATCGCAGCCTTTGCCGGAGTCGCTTATTTTACCTTGTATGAAAGATTCTGCAAGTTGCCTTACATCTCCGGTATTACCTCTATAAACATCAATACCATGACTGGTCAGGACATTAAAAGCACCTTCTCCTATATTTCCTGCAAGCATTACAGTCACTCCTTTTTGTTCCAGCACTGATGCAATATTGCTTTTACACCCGCAACCCTGTGGAGATGGCAATATTTCTGACTCTATGATTTTATTATTTATATCGACTGTAAAAATCGTATATGCCTCACAATGACCAAAATGATCATCAACAAAATTACCTCTGGTAGGTACAGCTACTTTCATAAACAATTATTTAATAATGGTTTCAAAATTAGCTAATTTTGTATAACAATCATTAATTATTGGAATTTAAACATGGCTAAACACAACCTCATTACCGTTCTGGCGCTGATATTGTCAATTGCCGGATATTCCCAAAACAATTCTTACATAGAGTTTGTCAATCCATTTGTAGGTACAGATCTCCACGGTCACACATTTCCTGGGGCCACCTACCCTTTCGGAATGGTTCAGCTCAGTCCGGACACAAGGCTCAGCGGTTGGGACGGATGTTCAGGATATCACTATTCCGATTCAACGATATACGGTTTCAGCCATACACACCTTAGTGGTACTGGCTGTGCTGACTATTGCGATATCCTGGTAATGCCGGTAAAAGGGTATTTCAACTCTGATATTGATAATGAATTGTACAAATCGGCATTCAGCCATTCAAAAGAGAAGACCTCTCCAGGTTATTACGAAGTATTTCTTGACAAATGGGAGGTCCTGGCACAGCTTACTGCCGGGAAAAGAGTTGGCTTACACAAATACACTTTTCAAAAAAATGTTGCTCCTCAGCTTATTATAGACCTCACACACAGAGACCAGGTTCTTGATTCAAGGCTTGAAATCGTGGACGATCATACTATCCAAGGATTCAGACGATCCCGTGACTGGGCTACTGACCAGATTGTATATTTCTATATGGAGTTCTCATCGCCCATTAAAGAAACAAATGTACAAGGCAATAAAGCATTGCTGAGTTTTGCAGAAAAGAAGAATAATGTTGTTTTGGTTAAGGTCGGGATATCGTCTGTTTCCGAAAATAATGCAAAGGAAAACCTATACTCAGAATTAAAAGGTTATGAGTTCGATAAACTGAAGGCTAGTACTGAAAAGGCTTGGAACGACTATCTTGGAAAAATTGAGGTTACCTCGACAAATTCCGAAAATAAAAAAACATTCTACACCGCACTCTACCACACAGCCATCTCTCCTAACCTCTATTCCGATGCAAATGGGGAATACCGGGGCATGGACAGGGAGGTGCACAAAGCCGAAGGATACGAGCAATATTCAGTATTCTCTTTGTGGGACACATATCGGGCACTTCACCCCCTCTTTACGATTATAGAACAGAAACGCACTACTGATTTTATCAGATCATTCCTCTCAATGTACCGCGAAGCCGGTAAATTACCAATCTGGGAACTATCCGGAAATGAGACAAACTGCATGATAGGGTATCACTCTGTCTCTGTAATTGCTGATGCTGTATGCAAGAACATAGGTGGATTCGACATTAATGAGGCTATGGATGCAATGGTTAGCAGTTCTAATAAAAAAGAGTACGGGATTGATTTTAATATAGAAAATGGCTATGTACCGGCGGAACTGGAGCATGAATCCGTTTCAAAGACCCTGGAATATGCCTACGACGACTGGTGCATTGCACAGGTCGCAAAAAGACAAGGGATCAAAGATCTGTCTGACATATACATTAAGCGTGCACAGCATTACAAAAACATATTCGATCCACAGACCGGATTCATGCGACCGAAAATAAACGGGCAATGGCTTACCCCATTTAACCCATCTGAGGTGAACGTACACTTTACTGAAGCAAACTCATGGCAGTACAGCTTTTATGTTCCTCAGGACATAGAAAGCCATATAAAAATGTTGGGCGGAGATGAGAAATATTCGGCAAAACTGGACGAACTTTTCTCTGCCTCAGACAAAACCACCGGACGTACACAGGTTGATATCACCGGTCTGATCGGCCAGTACGCGCATGGTAACGAGCCCAGCCATCATACTGCCTACCTTTACGCCTATGCAGGTAAGCCTTGGAAGACACAACAGTTGGTCAGAAAGATTATGAAAACTTTCTACACTTGTGCTCCTGATGGACTTTGCGGCAATGACGATTGCGGTCAGATGTCGGCTTGGTATGTAATGAGTGCAATGGGCTTCTATCCTGTCACCCCAGGCGACGACACATACGTGCTTGGGTCACCTCTCTTCTCAAAAGCTGTGATAAACCTTGAAGATCAGAGAAAATTCACAATTGAAGCACCCGGAGCCAGTGATGATGGCATATATATAAAGTCGGCGACACTTAACGGAAATCCATACACAAAGTCTTTTATAAAACACTCTGACATCACGTCAGGAAGTACGCTCTGCTTTGAAATGAGCCAAACGCCTAACAGTGATTTTGCGACCAATCCTCAGGATAGACCTCGTTCATTCATAAATGACTCTTCTTTTGTTATCAACCCTTGGTTTGAAACACCTGGCAACATATTCAGAATTTCCACCGAAGTATCGATAAAGTCTGTGAGCCCTGACTATTCTATATGGTACGCAGTTGACAATGATGAATTTGACAGATACGATTCTCCATTTATGATAGACAAAAGCTCCATTATCAAAGCTTGCTGCATAGACAAGAGAGGAAGGGAGAGCTTTTTGGTCAACACTTCGCTCGACAAGATAAATTCTAACCTAAAAATAAGTTTACTCTCTAAATTCAATCCTCAATATAATGCCGGAGGAGCTCAAGGACTTATTGACGGGATCCGCGGATCTCTTAATTTTCGTCTTGGCGGATGGCAAGGGTATCAGGGAACTGATTTTGAAGCTATAGTTGAAATAAAAACAGAGAAACTGATTCATAGGATAGGTGCCGGATTCCTTCAGGATGCCAAGTCCTGGATATGGATGCCCGAATATGTGGAATTTTCCATATCATCAGACGGGATCAAATTCACTCCTATTGGACGGGTTTGTCACAGCGTTGACCCCAAAGATTACACGCTCCAGATCCACGATCTTTGTTTAGATAATCTTAAGGTAATGACCAAATATGTAAAAATTACTGCCCGTAATTTCGGTACAATTCCCGATTGGCACGCAGGAGCAGGTGGAGAAGGATTTATCTTTATCGATGAGATTTTTGTTGAATAATTATAAAATGCTGAAAACTATAAGCCATTATTTCGAAAAACTATTTTCATCACGAGGTAGGTTCTTTTGCGCACCTGGTCGAATCAATCTCATTGGAGAGCATACAGACTATAACGACTGTTTCGTACTGCCCGCATCCATTACAGACTCAATATACGGAATGATCCAAAAGAACTACTCTGATACTGTAAAGCTGTATTCCATAGATTATAGTCAGTATCTTGAATTTAAAATCGGGGCATGTAAACCTGATGAACAATGGGCAAAATACATTTATGGAGTAATAGAACTTATGAGACAGAGAGGCAAAAATCCTCATGGCTTTAATTGCGTATTTGGCGGAAACATCCCTGTTGGTGCCGGTCTGTCATCATCGGCAGCATTGGAAAATCTCTTCTCATTCTCAATCAACTCAATTTTTGATTTTGGATTTTCAGAGCTGGATCTTGTTAAAATCGGGCAACAGTGCGAACATGAATACATTGGAGTCAAATGTGGCATAATGGACCAGTTTGTATCTATGTTTGGAAAGAAAGAGAGTGCATTATTGCTGGATTGCAGATCTTTGACATATAAATATAAGCCTTTCAACCCTCAAGGATATTGTCTCGTATTGATAGATACTCGGGTTAAGCACTCACTCGCAGCATCTGAATACAACCAGAGAAGAGACGACTGTGAAAAAGGTGTCGAGATTCTTAGCAAGATAAATCCCAATATCAAATCGCTCAGGGATCTATCGCTTGATTTTTTGCACGAACATAAGGATGAACTTTGTGAAACAACTTACAAAAGATGCAAGTATGTCATCGAAGAAAACTCAAGAGTCCTTTCGGCTTGCGAGGCATTAGATAAAGGGGACTATGAAAAATTCGGAAAGCTGATGTATGATTCACACAACGGCCTGAAGACACTTTATAATGTAAGTTGTCCGGAACTGGATACGTTGGTTGATGCAGCATCCGAAATCCCTGGTGTAATCGGAGCCAGGATGATGGGCGGCGGTTTCGGAGGATGTACAATAAATCTGGTTAAGAAAGATGCCTGCAATGCCTTGGTCGAAAATGTATCAGCAAGATATAACTCTGCATTCAGAAAAATACCCCGAGTGATGGAGGTGGCTATTGGAGATGGAGCAAGGGAATTACACTCAAAATTCTAATTCCTCAATAACCCATTGTATCTCTTTATAATTTTCAGTGTAGAACTGTCTTTGGCAAAAACGGAATTCTGACCTTGAGGTTCCTGAGCTGGATCACCACAATAGTCATCACCTCTTACCCAAAAAGGATTATCAGGATTTGGTAGAGCAAATCCGCCCCATGCCCAGAAATTACACCCGGCCAGGACATCTTTGTTTTTTGCGCTCTCAGCCAACAATCCCATCACAAACTCATAGTATGAGTCTCTGCTTGCAACCGAAGATCCCGGCGAGAAAAGGAAGCTCTCTCTTGGATAACCAAACTCCTCAACAACAAGTGGTTTTTTTAGCTTTTTGGCAACAATTCCATGCTCTTCCAGATACTCCTTAGTGTGTTTAATGGCTGAATCCAGATTCTCAGTTAGACTCTCCTTTGTTATCCACTGCCAGTTATAAGGCCAGATATGGATATTCAGATAATCAATTTCAGGATATGAATGTATCTTTTCAAACAAAGCCATATCTGTCTGACAGCCGAACTTGCCTTCACTGCCTGTTGAGACCATGTGATTGGGGTCGATTGATTTTATCATCCTTGCCACATCTCCAATCCAATTGGCAAACAGCTCTTTATTTTTATCGGAAAAAGCACGCGGCTCATTAGATACCTGCCATGAGAAAATCGCCGGATCATCTTTATATGGAATACCTGTGATGCTGTTTCTTCGGGAGACTATATCTCTTACATAGTTGGCAAAAAGTGTCTTGCAACTGTCACTTTCATGGAACTGAGTCACATAAGCGCAATAATTTTCCCAGCTATCCTTATTTGAATCCGCCACATTTTTATGGCCTGTCCATTTAAGATACTGAGAATATCCTCCCGACCAATCCCATGAGTTGTTGAGATACAAAACCGCATTCATATCACGCTTTCCAAGTTCCGCCAACAATCTATCCAACCCCTGCAACAGTGTGTCATTATATACTCCCGGAGAAACTTGCAGCGCAGGTTCAACCTTATAACCAACTCCGTTTTCGCCATCGGCTCCTACCAGGACACGAAGATTATCCACACCAATGTTTTTAAGCATATCCAACTCTCTACAAAGTCTTGCTGTATCACCGCCCGTCCCTTCAGAGGCCAGAATGGACCCATACCATAAATTTGCGCCTATGAAATAATAGGGTTTGCCATTCTTTATAAAATGCCCGTCCTTAACATAGATAATATTGTTACCGGAAATTTTCTGCTGACAGGAGTTAAATACACACGTAAGTAAAAGAAGAAATACTATATTTCTCATAAATACGGAATTTATAGTTTATCGTTGGTTCTTCAAAGCTGGGTAAGCAATTCTGGAATGATGCACCTGTGAGATTTTTTGCTTGAAAACCTCTTTGATTATGGAAATCTCCCTGATTGATATCTCCGCATCTACCAGTTGATTATCGGACACTCTCATATCTACCATCTTGTCTACAAGAGAAGATATGCTCTCATCGGAATAATCCTTCAATGTTCTTGAAGCTGCCTCAACAGCATCTGCAATCATAACAATCACCTGTTCCTTATATCTAGGCAGTATGCCCTTATATCTGAAATCTTCGGTTTTCGAAGGGTCCCCCCCACTATTTACAAACTGGTTGTAGAAGTAGGTTGTCTTGGACCGACCGTGATGTGACAGAATAAAATCGATTACTATCTGAGGTATCTTTGCTTTTCTTGCAAGTTCTGCACCCTCCTCCACATGTTGTATTACAAGAGAGGCACTCTCCATTGAAGAGAGCGAATCGTGATGGTTAATCTCCCCGTTCTTTTGGTTTTCAATAAACAGAAATGGGTTGGTCATTTTCCCGACGTCATGGTAAAGAGCACCGACTCTTGCCAGCAGTGCGTAGGCACCTATCTCTCTGGCAGCGCTTTCAGCTAATGTCGCAACCTGAAGTGAATGTTGGAATGTCCCTGGAGCCTTATCTGAAAGTTGCTGCAAAAGAGGCGATGTAGCGTCAGAAAGGTCTCTTAGCTTAGTGTTTGAAACAAGACCGAAAATCTTTTCAAAAATAAAGATCAAAGGGTATGAGGCAACAATCAGAAGCGAGTTCCACAAGAAATAGATAAAGTAAGAGGGATCTATTCCAGTAAACGACCCATATTCGATAAGCCTGAATGATATATAGGATAGAGCCAGACTTATAAAAACCGCAAGGGAATTTACAAACTGCAGCCATCCTTTGTTCCATCTTGTGAAGCCAGCTATCACAACGCCACCTGCCAACGCATTCATGAAAAATATCTCATAACCGCTCTGCGCAATTATTACAACAGGAAGAAGGAATAGAAGGTAGAGTGGCAACACTATCTTGGATGTAAAAAACGATGTGATATAGAGTGCTATCACAGAATATGGTACAACAAAAAGATATTCAGGATTGATCTTTTTGACGACAACCGTCACCAAAACTATTACAATCATCTGAAGCAACATGAAATTCAGTTTGTTCTGATCGAAAAGAATCTCCTTTTTCAGAAAATAAAGAAGTATTAGAAAGAGAGCCAGAACTCCCATTATTGTAAGGAAATGACCTAGTTTAAGAAGTGCCAGATTGCCCGAATAGCCCATGCTAAGCTCATATTCGGCTTTATAAGAATCCAACAGTTGTTCAATGTCTGCAGTTATTGTCTCTCCTTTTGAAACAATCATCTGACCTGTATAGAGAATACCTTTTGTTGGAGATATGTAACTCAAGGCACTCTTGTGAGCAAGCTGAGTTGTGTTATTGTCAATAATTAAATTAGGAACAAGTAAGTGTTCAATTTTGGATTCACTTATTGCATTTACATATAGTTTATTAGGAAACTCTTCCAATATTTTCTCTTTGATGAACTCCAGACCACTTCTCCTTGTAAAGACCTCAAGTGCGGGAGACTCATAACTTGCAGGTCCTTTCTGGATTATAATTACTTTGCCAAGAAGATTTGTATCCGGAAATTCATTGACAAGACCTCTATCATAAATTTTTTCTACTGACGCTCTTATGTTATTTACAAGTACAGAGTTGGTGCCTGAATCCAAAAGATTCATGAGGGCTGCAATCTGCTCTCCTTTTATTTTGTCCAGATATCTGTAATATGGTATGATATCAGCAGCCTTGGCATTTTTTTCAGCCTTTAGTTCAGCTTCGCTTTTAAGTATCGGAATATCAACCGGAGCCACCAAGGTTTCATATAGCCAAGGCCTTCCCCTTGTATACTCATATTTAAACTTGCCCTCGTTTGGTATAAGCAAGGTTATGATAAAAGCAGCAATGAATATATTTATATAGAATCTATTCTTTTTTATCCAGACATCAATTTTCATTACTGCAGGTTTATTTTATTCAAAACTATCATTATGACAAAAATAGCTTATTTTTGAACAAAATACTATATCAAGCCTATGGATTATCTCATCCAGTCTGGTCTTTTCTTTCCTAGCAGATAATAGTCAAAATATTCATCCATTCGCTTTGTCCAGTCAACTGCAATCTCCCTCTTCCTTATATTGTGTCCGTCACCCTTATAGTTGAACATCCACACCTCTTTTCCAAGCCTCTTGAGACCGAGGAACAATTCCAGGCCCTGAGAATATGGAACGGCCTCATCATCATCGCTATGTCTTGATAATAGAGGGGTAGTCACATGGTCAAGATAGAAAATGGGCGAGTTCTTTATATAATTTTCCTGCTTCTCCCACAAGTTTCCTCCTATTCTGCTTTGAGAGCATTCATACATGAACATTCTTGGTTTACCAGCTCCTGAACGTATTCCGGAATATGCCGATGTCATGTTCGCAACAGCAGCCTCCGAACAGGCACAGGTAAACAGATTTGTCTGGGTTATCAGAAAAGCAACCTGATATCCTCCCCAACTGTGACCCTCTACACCAACCCTTTTCGGATCGATTATTCCAGAGTCTATCAAATGTTTTGTACCACTGACAACTGCATTTACACAGCATTTTCCTGGCCAGCCTATCTCATAGTGAATATCCGGCATGAACACAACATAACCTCTGCTTACAAACATCGCAGGATTGATTTCTGAAGTAGTTGGAGCGGGCTGATAGAAGAGATATGTCTCCTGACTCATAGTCTCGTAAAAGTAGACAATGGTAGGGTATTTTTTAGATGGATCATAATTTTCCGGTGTATAAAGAATACCTGTCTGCTTTGTTCCTGAAGAATCATTCCATGTTATGACTTTTGAATCGCCAAAGCTATATCCCTTGTGCTGATCATTCAGATCCGTCAGCCTTTCAACAGGCTTGAAATTATTGTCAGCCAGCCAAAAATCTGGAGACTCTTTAAAACTCTCCCTCTTTATTATATACTTGTCTTTGCCCAGCGGTTTAACGAAAGAGTATTTACATGGCTCCTCTATCAGTTTTACAGGGTTCTTCCCCTTCTCCAATCTATAAAAGCCAGCATATCTGTTATCCAAATTGACCGATTCAAGGATTAGTGTAGATTTAAGGTTAACCTTTTCAGATTTGGTGCTCTTGTCGGTATCGCTTAATATTTTGAATCTTATATTGTTTCTCCTTCCAAACCCATTTGTAAGACAGATTGGTTCACCATTGCCTGAAATTGGCAGAGCCCATATATCAAACTGATCATATACAATAAAGTATTTACCATCTTCAGTCATTCCTGCTTGTCCGTAAGAGCCCGGCAATTGTGGTTCGTCAAAGTCAACTACCTTTACAGGATAGGGCAACTTTGAAGACAATTTCGTTTTTTTCAATGTATTGATATCGGTAACAAACCAACCCTCCTCTTTTGGCTCATATGTAAAAATCTGAGGCGAAGAGGACGAGAAGGCAAAAGATCCCTCAAACTCCTTCAAAAGAATCTTCTTCTCTCCAGTGACAATATTTACACAATGAATATCCTTTGGAAGAGGATATTTCCATAGAGATTTGAACTGGTACGGAGCATCGTTGAATTCATATCCGAATTGCGAGTTTTCATCAGGAATTACAAATACTCCAAGACCGCTTGCCACTTGTACAAACTTCCCACTCTCCGGGTAGTATACACATTTCAGGCTGGATCTGGCAATCTGGTTCTTCTCCTTCTGAATTGGCAGAAGAGTGTCGCTCCATCTCCAGATTTCATATTCAAAAGCAGGTTTCATCTCTTTCTTCTTGACCTCTTTTTTTATCGGTTGTACAGATGTAATTTCAAACTTCAGGTATTTTTCATTAGATGAGAATGAAATCCCTTTTTTATAGTTAAAGCACATACCTTCAGGGAGTACTTTATCATCCAGCTTCAGGAGGCTGAATCCCTTGCCGTTTGTTTCAACTGATATTGTCTCAATACCTCTCTCTGCCAGACTATCCTTGGCAGAAAAGAATAAGATCCTGCTACCTTTGCTGTTAGAAGAAAAATCTGTGATATACCTGTTTACGCAAGAATATATTGTATCAACACATAACTTATTATCATTCTTCAGATTGATCGCAATCATTGAGGTTGTGCTGTCTCTTTTGATAATCGCAACCGCCATTTTCGGATATACAAAACTACTTTTAATTGCCGACTGGATAGAATCACATCTGCCACTTTCGATATTCCTTATAAAAAGGGTCTTACCTTTGAAATAAGAAAGATATGGCGATCCATTATCTGTCTCTACCTTTTTGCAAATACCAAGCTTATTAAATTCCTTAGTGCTTAATTTAACAGCAAAGAGGGTATCTTTTACCTTATAGACAGCAGATTTCTGGTTATTGAAGAATTTGACGAACTCCCCGCCGACAATACTTTCAGTAAAAGAGTTATCCTTCATTTTCACCACTAGTATAAAGCCATCCTTCTTGTTCTTGTACTGAGTAAAACTCCATGAGCCATTATCCGAGATAGAAAAGCTTTCAATGGATCTCCATGTATCAAAGACCGATTTGTCCAAAGGTTTGTTCTGCGCTTGTAAGAAACTGAAAAACACTAAGGATACAGATATTAGAAACAATTTTTTCATTATATGTGAATTGGGTTATGAAAATTTAGACGAAACTCACAGCAATAAGTTTAATAGTAGAAGATTTTAAAACAGTCCCGAAAATTTACGGGGGATGGATGTTTCAAAACGCATGGATTCTCCTGTGATGGGGTGTACAAATGCCAATACGGCAGCGTGTAGCCCTATGCGCCCAATGGGAGAAATGCCTGCACCATACTTTTTGTCTCCAATAATGGGATGCCCAATTTCTTGCATATGTACCCGAATTTGATTTTTCCTGCCTGTATCAAGTTCTACCTTAAGCATTGCATATTGTTTGTTTTTGCGCAAAATACGATAATGAGTGACAGCTTCTTTTCCTCCGTTATTTATTTTGCTTGAATAAACCTTGCAAGCCTTACTTTCTCTCAGATAGGAAAAGATCGTATCTTCTTCTTTTGCCGGAACGCCTTCCACAACAGCGATATAAACCCTTTCGGTTACATTTTCATACCAATTATCCTGTAATGTCAGCTGCGCCTTCCTGGTTTTGGCGTACATAATTAAACCGGACGTTTCCCTGTCAATGCGATGCACAACGAACAAGCGGTTTCGGGGATCTTTTCGTCTCAAAAAGTCAGATAGAATGCCAAATGCGGTCATTTCATCCCTTCCCCCATCGGTAGCAACAGCAAGTAAGCCTTCAGACTTCTCTATTACGATCAAGTCATTGTCTTCAAACACTATTTTAATTTTAGGATGCCTGAATTCATAAACTGGTTTACCGAGACCAAATGTAACATCATCTCCCGTTTGAAGAGGAAAATTAAATTTGGTTTGAGGCTTTCCATTAATACTTATCTGTCCTTTAGATAGCATGGATTTCAATCCACTACGGCTTTTACCTGCAAAGTGAATACTCAAAAACTCTATCAATTCTTCTGGTTCCTTCACTCTTGCATGAAAGCATTGTACATTTTCCCGTGATTTTTTTTGTTCCATGCCCTTATCGATCTGATTTTAAATATGAAAAAAAAGCGGCTACTTTCGTAGTCGCTTTTTGTGGGAGTAGAGGGAGTCGAACCCCCGACCCTCTGCTTGTAAGGCAGATGCTCTAAACCAACTGAGCTATGCTCCCTTTGAAGCCCTTTCTTTGTGATTGGGAGTGCAAAGATATCTTCATTTTTTTAATTTGCAAAAAAATTCATGTTTTTTTCAAAAAAATCTATTGCCTCCGCCACAATGAAGGTAGAACCACCTATAAAAAGCAGGTCTCCTTCCCTGTAAATTTTCTTATAATCCCTTATTGACATCTCAACAGAGGTCTTCACCTCACCTTCAAATCCCAGGGAGATTGCCCTTTTTGCCAGCACATTGGCATCCAAAGCTCTGTCTATCTTTGCATTGGTAAAATAGTAGTAGGCATTCTTTGGCATAAGGCCCAGTATTTTTTCCAGATCCTTGTCTGCAACAAACCCAAGAATTATAAAAAGTCTTTCTGCCTTCTGTCTGCGCAACTGCGAAAAGACAATTCTCAATCCATTGGCATTGTGTCCGGTATCACATATCACCGGAGGATTTTCAGAAAGAGATTCCCATCTTCCTCTAAGCCCTGTTAATTTTGCGGCAGTCTTAAGCGCCGTCCGTATATTTTCATCGCTCCACCCCTGCTCCACCAATTTGGAGAACTTGACATTCTGAGACAACAACGACAAAGATGTAAGCACAGTGCGTATATTGTGAGTCTGATAATCACCTTTGAGATCCAAATCATAGTCAGATGCAAGAACCTCCTTGAACCTTGACTCCTGAGCGAAAACTATCTTAGACTGATTCTCTTTTGCAACCTGTTCAAAGATATATCTGGTCTCATTGAGATACTCGCCAACAACAACGGGAACGTTAGGCTTTATTATACCCGCCTTTTCCCTTGCTATCTCACCAAGAGAGAATCCAAGATGTTCACAATGATCCAAAGCAATATTGGTAATTATGCTCAAAAGAGGAGTGATTACATTCGTTGAGTCCAGCCTGCCTCCCAGCCCGGTCTCTATAACAGCAACATCTACATTCTGTTTTGCAAAGTAATCAAATGCCATGGCTGTAGTTATCTCAAAAAAAGATGGCTTTTTCTCCATCATAAAAGGTTTCCATGTAGTGATAAAGTCAAGCACGTCATCCTTGGAAATCATCTCACCATTGATTTTAATCCTCTCTCTGAAATCTGTAAGATGCGGAGATGTGTAGAGCCCCACCTTAACGCCCGCCTTCTGTAAAACAGCTGCAAGCATATGAGAGACTGAACCTTTGCCGTTTGTACCAGCAATATGGATAGTATAAAATTTTTTATGAGGATAGCCCAAAGCTTCATCAAACTCCTTCATTGTCTCAATGCCCGGTTTGTAAGCCATTTTGCCCACTATTTGAAAAGAGGGAAACTGTTTAAAGATAAATTCAATCTCTTCTTGATATAATGTTTGATTCTGCATAACTCAATTTTTTACAAAATTGACAAATTATCGTTATATAATTGTTACATTAATAAATTATTTTCGACTTTGGTCAAAAAGCAGTAATTTTACCGATTATTATATATATTTCACTTATGATCCAATTCTTTCGAACAGAACTTGACAGCATTATAGCCGTTAAAACTAAAAACGAGTTAAATACAGAAAACATTGAGGCACTCAAGTGGCTTTTTGGCAATGCCGTTCTGCACCCGGACAACTTAGTTACAGGTTATTTTGTAGGACCTCGTAAAGAGATGATTACTCCATGGAGCACTACATCTGTCGAGATAACTCAAAATATGAATATTCTTGGTATTGAACGCATAGAAGAGTTCTTTGAAGTTTCCGGAATGGATGCAGATCATGACAAAATGTTGCAGAGGATGTACAACGGATTGGACCAGCAGATCTTTGACATCAAGAGGGAACCTGAACCAGTCAAACAGATAACAGACATAGCAGAGTATAATAAGGAAGAGGGTCTGGCTCTAAGTGAAGAGGAGATTGGATATCTTGACTCATTGAGCAAAAAACTGAACCGTCCACTCACGGATAGTGAGGTTTTCGGTTTTTCTCAGGTGAATTCTGAACATTGCCGTCACAAAATATTCAACGGCACATTTATCATTGATGGTAAAGAAATGGAATCCAGCCTATTCAAGCTAATCAAAAAGACATCTCAGGAAAATCCAAACAGAATTATATCGGCATATAAAGATAACTGCGCCTTCATAGATGGTCCGCACGTCTCTCTTTTCCACCCACAGTCGGGAGACAAACCCGATTTTTTCAAGGTAAGCAAAGAAGACACTGTAATTTCCCTGAAGGCCGAGACACATAATTTTCCAACTACAGTGGAACCATTCAATGGTGCTGCTACAGGAAGCGGCGGAGAGATAAGGGACAGGATTGCCGGAGGAAAAGGCTCTTTCCCTATAGCAGGAACTGCTGTATATATGACTTCCTACCCAAGGTTCGATGTAGACGACCGGGATTGGGAATGCACTCCTGAAAGGGAATGGTTGTATCAGACTCCTCAGGAGATATTAATAAAGGCATCAAACGGAGCAAGCGATTTCGGAAACAAATTCGGACAACCGCTCATTTGCGGCTCTCTGCTTACATTCGAGTATTCGGAGATGATGAGGAACTTCGGGTTCGACAAAGTGATAATGATGGCTGGCGGCATAGGATACGCAAAAAAAGTATATGCAAAAAAAGATGCACCTCAGAAAGGTGACAAGGTGGTACTCCTTGGCGGAGACAATTACCGCATTGGAATGGGCGGAGGAGCTGTCTCATCCGTTGCCACAGGAGAGTTCGACAACTCGATAGAGCTGAATGCCATACAAAGATCCAATCCGGAGATGCAAAAGAGAGCTTACAATGCAATCCGCGCCTTGGCCGAAAGTGACCGCAATTCTATAATTTCCGTTCACGATCATGGTGCCGGAGGACATTTGAATTGTCTTTCAGAACTTGTCGAGGAGATTGGAGGAGATATTGACATCAGCAAGCTTCCTATAGGAGACCCTACCCTTTCTGCCAAAGAGATAATTGGAAATGAATCTCAGGAGCGTATGGGACTTGTGGTTAAAGCAGAAGATGTTGAGGAGCTTAAGAAGATAGCTGAGAGAGAGAGAGCGCCTATGTATGTCATAGGAGAAGCGACGGGAAGACACAATTTTACCTTGGAAAATAAGCAGACAGGAGAAAAACCTATTGACCTTGATATGGAAGACATGTTCGGTTCTGCCCCTAAAACCATAATGGAGGACAGATATGTTCAGTTGGACTGGGATCCGTTGGAATACGATGTAGAAGATATAGAATACTATCTGGAGCAAGTCATGCAGCTTGAGTCTGTCGCTTGCAAGGACTGGCTTACCAATAAGGTTGACCGTTCCGTAGGCGGTCTCATTGCAACTCAACAGACAGTGGGAGAAATTCAACTTCCTTTGAACAATCTTGGCGTTACAGCAATAGGTCATAACGACAAGAGAGGCATAGCAACATCCATCGGACACGCTCCAATGGTTGCAATGATAGACCCAGCAGCAGGTAGCAGGATGGCTATTTCAGAAGCTCTTACGAATGTTGTCTGGACTCCTCTTGAAGGAAACCTTAAGGGAATCTCCCTATCTGCAAACTGGATGTGGCCATGCCGGAACGAAGGCGAAGATGCACGTCTTTACAGTGCAGTTAAGGCTGCAAGCGACTTTGCCATTGAACTTGGTATAAATATACCTACCGGCAAGGATTCTATGTCCATGACCCAGAAGTATCCTGACGGCGACAAGGTTCTTTCACCAGGAACACTTATAGTCTCTACCGTTGGAGAGAGCAAGGACATCAGAAAAGTTGTCAAGCCGGCTGTAATAAAAGATACAGAGGCTGTTATATATTATATACCATTCACTTCACTTACAGAAGAGAGCTTTGCCCTTGGAGGATCAGCATTTGCGCAGATTACCAATCAGCTTGGAAACGAGGTGCCGGATATAGATTATGCTCCTTACTTCGCCGAATGTTTCAACTCTATCCAGGTGATGGTTGAAAAAGACCTTATACTTTCCGGTCATGACATCTCTGCAGGTGGACTTATAACAGCTCTGCTTGAGATGAACTTTCCTAACAAGGAGGGTGGCATGGAGGTCAATCTGGAGGTCTTGAATGAAAAAGATCCAATCAGGCTTCTGTTCTCAGAAGCAGCCGGTGTGCTTATACAGGTGTCGGACAGCAAGCGCAGCGAGGTTGAGGAAATTGCATACAGCAACAATGTAAATATTTATAAGATAGGTAAATACAAAAAAGAGCGTAAGCTACATCTTAAGTCATACAAGCTAAATCTAAAACTGGATATTGACCACTATCGTGATCTTTGGTTCAAGACATCGTATCTATTCGATATTAAACAGGTAGGTGAGAAACTTGCTGCCCAACGTTTCGCAAATTACAAGAACCAGCCGATAGAGTTTTCATTCCCTTCTGCCTTCACAGGAAAGGTGTCCGATTATAAACTACCTACTGACAACTCGTCCAAAAGGCCGGTGGCTGCCATTATCAGGGAAAAAGGCTCAAATGGGGACAGGGATATGGCCTGGGCTCTGTATTTTGCAGGATTCGACGTAAAGGATGTCCATATGACAGACCTTATCAGCGGAAGGGAGACACTTGAAGAGGTGAGAATGATTGTTTTTGTGGGTGGCTTCTCCAATGCAGACACATTAGGTTCAGCCAAAGGATGGGCAGGAGCATTCCTGTACAACGAAAAGGCTAAAAAAGCCATCGAGAATTTCTATGCCAGAAAGGATACGTTAAGTCTGGGTGTATGCAACGGCTGTCAGTTGATGGCAGAGCTTGGTTTCATAACACCTGATGACCGCGAGAATTCTCCAAAGATGAAACATAACGACAGTCACAAGTACGAGAGTGCATTTGTTGGGGTTGAGGTTAAAAAATCTCCTGCCATAATGCTTTCATCGCTCACCGGTTCCAAATTGGGAATATGGGTGGCTCACGGAGAGGGTAAGTTCTGGTTCCCTAAGAAGATATCCGAATACAATGTGGCACTAAGGTTCAACTACAATGAATACCCGGCCAATCCGAACGGCTCACCGGAAGGAATCGCAGGTGTGTGCAGCATTGACGGAAGGCACCTTGGAATGATGCCTCATCCTGAGAGATGCATTTATCCTCACAACTGGGCACACTACCCTCAGGCAAGGAAAAATGACGAGGTCTCTCCTTGGATTGAGATGTTCATAAATGCAAGAAAATGGGTAGAATGTAATAACTAATCATTATGGCAAAAAAGAAGCTCCCGAAGATATTTGTATTGGATACAAATGTCATCCTTCATGATTTCAATGCGATTCATAATTTCCAGGAAAACGACATAGTCATACCTATCGCTGTACTGGAAGAGTTGGACAAATTCAAGAAAGGAGATGATTCCATTAATTACAATGCCAGGGAATTTGTCCGTGAAATGGATAAGATCACAGACAACCAGCTTTTTGACAAAGGTGTGAGCATCGGAAAAGGAAAGGGACTTTTGAAAATTGAGCTTGGACATCCGTTAAGCGACCAGATGGCTGAATCTTTCTTCGAAGACACTCAGGATCACAGAATCCTTGCCACTACACATTGGGTAAAGGAAAAAAATCCTGACAGGGTCGTAGCGTTGGTCACAAAAGATGTCAACCTCAGATTAAAGGCCAAGGCTCTTCGCATAGACGCGCAGGACTATCTCACCGATAAAATTGCAGAAGAGAGGATCGAGAACATAAAGAAAGAGGTTATTCATTTATCAGGCATTCCGCAGAATGTAATAGACAAGCTCTTTTACCAGAATGATGGAGTTCCTGCTTCTGAATTCAAGCTCAGCAACCAGCCAAGCAATCAGCTTTATTCCATAAAGAGTCCCACCGGTAACAATCCGGTGCTTGCAAGATATAATGGTTCAAGTAATAGCCTTATAGGTGTGAAAAGACGCAGGGCTTATGGAATAGATCCCCGTAACGACGAACAGACATTTGCTATAGATGCTTTGCTAAACCCTGATATAAAACTGGTGTCCCTTACAGGTACAGCAGGTACAGGCAAAACTTTGCTTGCGCTTGCTGCTGCAATGGAACTTGAAAGCGAATACGATCAGATTCTTCTTGCAAGACCTGTAATCCCGCTAAAAAACCAGGAGATGGGTTTCCTTCCCGGCGATGCAAAGGAAAAAATGGGACCATACATGCTTCCTCTTTTTGACAACCTTGCAGTAATAAAGAAATCTTTCAAGCCAACCAGCAAAGAGGCTGTGAGAATTGAAGAGATGCTTAAGAACGAGAAGCTTCTAATCTCTGCACTTGCATACATCCGTGGAAGAAGCCTTTCAAATGTCTTCTTCATTATAGATGAAGCCCAGAATCTCACACCTCACGAAGTAAAGACTATAATAACAAGAGCGGGCGAGGGTACCAAGCTGGTATTCACAGGAGATGTTCACCAGATAGACTCTCCTTATCTGGACATTCATTCAAATGGACTTACCCATCTTGGTGAGAAAATGTATGGTCAGGAAATTTTTGCCCATATTAATTTAATAAAAGGAGAGCGTTCAGAATTATCTGAACTGGCAGGAAAACTTCTGTGATTTTTTCTTACATTTGCTCTCCAAATTTTTAAAAAATTGAAAACAAACCAAATATAATAGATAATTTATGTCAGACATTAAACGAGTTTACCTGTTCGGAGGCAAGAGTGCCGATGGAAATGGCTCAATGAAAAACTTATTGGGTGGCAAAGGTGCCAACCTTGCAGAAATGTGTACTTTAGGAATTCCTGTTCCCGGCGGTTTCACAATCACAACCGATACATGTAACGAGTATTACGAAAACAAGATGCAGCTACCAGAAGGACTTAAGGCAGAAATCAATGCTGCATTAGCCAAGACTGAGGCTGTAATGAACATGAAGTTCGGTGACAAGGAGAATCCTCTTTTGGTATCTTGTCGTTCCGGTGCAAGAAGCTCTATGCCGGGCATGATGGAGACCGTCCTAAATATCGGTCTCTGCTCAGAAACAATCCCTGGTCTTATAAAGAAGACTCAGAACCCTCGTTTTGTATATGATGCATACCGTCGTCTTATCATGATGTACTCAGACGTAGTGATGGAGAAGGCAGAAGGAATAGAGCCTGAGGAGGGCAAAGGAATCCGCGTTCAGCTTGACAGAATGCTTCACGATGTCAAGACTGCAAAAGGATACAAAAACGATACAGACCTTTCTGCAGAAGACCTTATCAAAATTTGCGAAGATTTCAAGAAAAAGGTAAAAGAGGTTCTTGGCACATCTTTCCCTGATAACGCATACGAGCAACTGCTTGGCGGTATCGGAGCCGTTTTCAAATCATGGAACGGTAAGAGGGCTATCTCATACAGAAGAATTGAAGGTATTCCTGATGAATGGGGAACAGCAGTTACTGTTCAGGCAATGGTATTCGGAAACATGGGTGACAACTCGGCAACTGGTGTTGCTTTCTCCCGCAACCCTGCCACCGGAGAAGCCAAATTCTACGGAGAGTGGCTGATAAATGCACAAGGAGAGGACGTTGTTGCTGGTATCCGCACACCTAACCCTCTGAATGAGTCAACCAAAAACGACCAGAACAAGCATCTTTCATCCCTTGAGACAGCAATGCCTGTAGTTTATAAAGAGCTTGACGGTATCCAGAAGAACCTGGAGAAACACTTCCGCGACATGCAGGACATCGAGTTTACAATTCAGGATGGTAAGCTTTGGATGTTACAGTGCCGTATTGGCAAGAGAACCGGTATGGCCGCCCTCAACATGGCAATGGATATGCTTCACGAAGGTCTCATTGACGAAAAGACAGCTGTTCTTCGTTTAGCACCTGCTCAGTTGGACGAGCTTCTCCATCCAATTTTGGATCCTAAATCAGAAAAGGCAGCTACTGTAATAGCTAAAGGTCTTCCTGCAGGTCCAGGTGGTTCAGTAGGTAAAATCGTATTTACTGCTGAGGCTGCTGTTGAAGCTGCTGCTGCACACCAGAAAGTGATTCTCGTACGCGAGGAGACCAACCCGGAAGATGTAGAGGGTATGCGCGCTGCTGACGGTCTTCTTACCGCCCGCGGAGGTATGACTTCTCACGCTGCACTCGTTGCCCGTGGATGGGGTAAATGCTGTATTGTCGGTTGCGATGCTGTACATATCAACTTTAAGGCAAAGACTGTCACAATTAACGGAAAAACATACAACGAAGGCGATGTATTCAGTTTGAACGGAAGCAAAGGCTTTGTTTACGACCAAGCTATCGAAACAATGGATGCTTCGGAAAATCCACGTTTTGTTGAATACATGAAAATCGTAGACAAATACAGAGTACTGGGTGTACGCACAAATGCTGATACTCCTGAGGATGCTCAGAACGCCATCAACTTTGGTGCTGAGGGAATCGGTCTGTTCAGAATTGAGCATATGTTCTACGGACTTAACTCAGAACAGCCTCTTTCAAAACTTCGCAAGATGATTCTTTCAAACACATTGGAAGAAAGAGTAAAAGCTCTGAGCGAGTTGGAACCATATATCAAAGCTGCCGTAAAAGGCACAATGAAGGTAATGGACGGCAAGCCTGTCACATTCCGTCTCCTTGACCCACCTTTGCATGAGTTTGTTCCTCAGGCAACAGATAAACAGATGGAACTCGCAAAAGAACTTAATGTATCTGTTGAAGATGTAAAGAAACGCGGAGAGACACTACACGAGGTAAATCCTATGATGGGTCACCGTGGAGTACGTCTTGGAATCACATACCCAGAAGTAAGTGAGACACAATTCAAAGCAATCTTCGAAGCAACTGCAGAATTAATCAAGGAGGGTTTCAAACCACAGCCGGAACTTATGATCCCTGTTACAGTTTCTGTAAAAGAGCTTGACAACCAGAAAGTAATCTGCGATAAGATTCATGCAGAGACAGAGAATAAATTTGGCGTGAAGATCTCATACCTTTACGGTACTATGATCGAAATCCCTAGAGCTGCCCTTCTTGCTGACGAAATGGCACAGACTGCACAGTTCTTCTCTTTCGGAACAAATGACCTTACCCAGATGACATTCGGATTCTCTCGTGACGATGTAGGAGCTTTCATGGGTGATTATCTTTCAAAGAAAATCCTTCCAGCAGATCCTTTCCAGACTCTAGACCAGTCAGCTGTTGGCAGACTTGTGGAGATTGGTGTTAAAGGTGGACGCAGCACAAATGCCAAACTTAAGGTTGGTATTTGCGGTGAACATGGTGGAGACCCTGCTTCGGTAGAATTCTGCCACAAAGTTGGCATGAACTATGTCTCATGCTCTCCATTCCGCGTTCCGATTGCTCGTCTGGCTGCTGCACAGGCTGCAATCAAGGATGCTAAGTAATTCATCCAATTTATGAAATTAAGGCCGGTAAAGATTAAACTTTCCCCGGCCTTTTTTGTCTAAACAAAATAATTATAACCAAAATCAAAATGAAAAAGTATATCTCGTTATTATTTGCTACATTCGTGTTGTCAACTGCAATGTTTTCTCAAACTCCTGAAAAGAGGGGAAAAGCCGGGGCACCTGTACTAAAGGAAATTTCAGGTCTGGATGTTGTCAAGACTGTATATCCTGAAGCGACAGCAGTTGAAAAGAGTAAGGGAGTATGGTTCAATATCGTTGATGCCAACAAGAAAGTCCTTGGGTACTGTTTGTCAAGCAAACCCTATTCTGACGGCATTATCGGATATAACAATACTACTCCAGTATTAATTGTAACAGACAAAGATAAGGTTATCAAAAAAGTAGCTATTCTCAGCAACTGGGAGACAGCGGCATATTTGAAGAAACTGGAAAAACAAAACTATTTTAACAGCTGGAACGGATTAAAGATAAGTGACGCTTTAAAGAAAAAAGCCACAGCTGATAGCTACAGTGGAGCTACAATTTCGGCAGGGGCTATTTCAAAAAATGTTGAAATTATTCTTAAGAAGGCAGCGCAAAACTAAACTTGACCTATGAATAAGCTTTCAAAGACCATTTTAGGGTTGTTGATTCTGTCAATGGCCCTTGTAATTACCTTTAGAGCTATTGATCAAGAACCAACTAATAATCTTCTTCCCGATGCAAAAGTTGTTGCAATTTTTGACAACTCGGGATGTGTGGTTTGCCACAGTCAGAATCCACGATTGCCTTTTTATTCAGATTGGCCAATGCTAGGTGGAAAAATCAAGAAAGATGCTGCAAATGCTTATAAAAGCATTGACCTTGAGCCATCTTTTGAAGCCATCAAGACTGGTGAGGTTGCTGACCCGGCTATATTGGAAAGAGTAGGGAGTGTTGTTGCCGACCATTCAATGCCCCCTCTCTCCTACACAATACTAAGACCAGGTTCGGCTATAAGTACAAAAGAGAGAGAGATTCTTAAAGAGTGGCTTTCGAGACACATTGATTCTAAAAACAGCTTTTACTAAAGCTTCTACGCTTTAAAGGCTTTGGAATCGCCCCATTCAGACCACCCTATCTCTATGCCATTCTCTTCCAGATTGTGCTCAAGCTTGGATTTTGTAAGTTCAGCATCGTCCAGGATTCCTGGTTTGTTTTCATAAATCTGATAGTTTGCTCTAACATCTGATATTGTCATGTTAGGCATTATGATGTTTGCTCCCGACATAACCGCCCTCTCTCTGCCATATGGGTCAATCACTTGCAAGGCTGTAGTCGCGGCGATATTTATCTTTGGCATCATCATTCTTAAGGTTGCAATCATTTTCAATGTCATGTCGAGAGTAGGGTTATGTTCAACTAGTTGTCCAAGAGGGGTATCTGAATGTTTCAAATATGGTCCCATTCCAACCATATGCACCCCTATCCTCTTCATAAAAAGAAGATCGTCGGCAAGATTTTCTACTGTCTGATAAGGGAGGCCTATCATAACGCCAGTTCCCGTCTGATATCCAATATCTTTCAAATCAAGTATAGCCTGAACCCTGCGTTCGAAAGAATGGAGAGCATTATTGGGGTGGATTTTATGATAGAGGTCCGGACTTGAGGACTCAATTCTGAGCAGATACCTGTGAGCTCCGGCTTCAAACCACTCCTTGTAAACCTCCTTTGGCTGTTCACCCAGAGAGAGAGTTATACCTAGTTCCCCTTTGGAAATCTCCTTAATCTTTTTTACAAGAATGGTAATTCGTCTGGTATAGGATAAAGAGCTTCTCTCACCTGCCTGTAAAACCAAAGAGCCGTAACGTGCTTTCCATGCAAACTCAGCCGCCTCCAGTACCTGACTATCTGAAAGCTCATACCGCGCGACCTTGTCATTGTCATGCCTTATTCCACAATAATAGCAATTTTTCACACAGATATTGGAAAGCTCTATCAGCCCCCTGAGAAAGACCTTGTTTCCAATATTTTCAACCTTAACTTTGTAAGCCTGTTCTAGATAATTTTTAATTTTGACGGGATCCTGTTCTTCGAGATAGTGAATTATCTCCTCCCTGGAAATATCCTCCAGATTCATAATCATAAATTCAAATATTAAATACTCTCAGATAATGGCTTGATGGCCCGCGAATATATGCCCATACACCATGCAAGGGTCATTCCATAGTTTGATACGGGAACACCAGCATCTATAGCCGGCCTTAGCCTTGAAAAAAGCTGACGGTTTGTAATCATGCAGCCGCCACATTGTATGACAATTGAATACTCCTTTATCCCGCGTGGTATATCGTCAAGACCTGCAACTACATCCCATTCAAGATTTTTTCCGGTTTTTTTCTGTAAAAGCCTGGGAATTTTCACTCTTCCAATATCCTCACATGAACTATGATGAGAGCAAGACTCAAGAATTAATATCCTGTCCCCATCTTTAAGAGTATCAATCTTTGGCGTTCCACTAAGGTAGTACCCAAAAAAACCTTTACTTCTTGCAAGAAGAGGGCTGAAGCCGGTAAGAGGAATATCATCCGGTACAATATCCGATATTCTGTCAAAGGCCTGGCTATCTGTAACTATTAGTCTTGGCTTAATGCTGCTCGTGTTTAAATAATCTTCGATTGCCTCCGGCTGAAGGACAATAGCCACAGCGCCGCGATCAAGGAGGTCTCTTATTGCATTCATCTGAGGCAAAATAAGTCTCCCTTCAGGGGCTTCGCTGTCTATTGGGCAAACCAGCAACACATTATCACCTTTATCTGCCAAACCTTCAAAGAGGCCAACTCCAGAGCTTTGAGAAGACTGAAGACCTTTGACAATAAAAGAGGTCAACATTTCAACAGCCTTCGTTTGCTCCTCCACATCAAACATATTGCATGAGAATTCCAAAACATCAATTCCATATTTCTCGGTACACTCAAGGGCAAGTTTTGGATCAAGAGGGATAATATCAGATTGATTATGCAAAAGAATAAATGGCACGCTCTCTTCCTTAAACTCTTTAATCAGTTCCTTCTCATATTTATCAAGCTGATTATTGGTAAAAAGCAATATCGCCAGATCTATCTGATTGATTACCTGCTTGCTCTTTCTTACCCTCAGCCCCCCAAGTTCACCCGAATCATCAATCCCGGCAGTATCAATAAGTACAACCGGACCTATTCCGAATATTTCCATCCTTTTACGGACAGGATCAGTTGTTGTGCCAGGAGTGTCAGAAACTATTGCAACATCCTGACCAGTGATTGTATTTATCAGAGAACTTTTCCCGGTATTTCTCTTGCCAAAAACGCCAATATATTTCACTTTACTCATAAAATTCCCAGTATTAGAAATTAAAAACCAGAATCAGATAAATCATAATTCCAAAGGTAATTAATTTTCAATTATGAACTCTTGTCCCATTTTTTATTAATAGGTTTGAACCAAGCAAAATTCAAAAATCATGAAGAAAAAAAACAGGCAAATCGTCACTTGGGCAATCATCGCAATATTGGCTATTATTGCAATCATTGTGCTTAAAAACATGGATGCTTTCATTAGCGGATTTATCTCAGGAGGAGAGATAGCCGAATAAAAAATGCTATTATTCAATAATTAAGCATACCTTTGCCCTTTCAAAAATCATACATGACCAAGCAATTCCAAGAACTAGGCCTTAATCAGAACATTATCAAGGCCATAACCGAATTGGGCTTTCTAAATCCTACACCAGTTCAGGAGAGAGTAATTCCAACATTAATTCAAGAGAAAAAAGACATCGTATGCCTCGCACAGACAGGTACAGGCAAGACTGCTGCTTTTGGACTTCCAATACTGGAAACTCTTGACACAAAACAGTCTCACACTCAAGCTCTGATTTTGAGTCCGACAAGAGAACTCTGCAGACAGATAACCGATGACATCAAGCGTTACGGAAAATACTATGAAGGCTTGAATATTGTTTCTGTATATGGCGGAGCCAGCATAGAGACACAAATAAGGGCACTAAAAAAAGGTGCACATATAATCGTTGCAACTCCAGGAAGGATGGTTGACCTCCTTAACCGTGGTGTTGCACAAATAGATGAGATCGACACACTAGTTCTGGATGAGGCAGACGAAATGCTTAACATGGGATTCAAGGACGAGTTGGATTCTATTTTAGAAAGGGCTCCTGAAAACAGAAGGTCACTTCTTTTCTCAGCCACTCTCCCTCTTGAAGTTGAAGGAATTGCAAAGCATTATATGAGCAATCCTGAGATAATAACTGTTGGTGCAAGAAACTCCGGCTCGAATAATGTGAAACATTACTATTATGTGGTTCACGCAAAAGACAGATACCTGGCACTTAAAAGAATAGCAGACTATAATCCTGACATATATGGAATAATTTTCTGCAGGACAAGACAGGAGACTCAGGAGATTGCAGATGCATTGGTAAAGGATGGGTACAACGCAGACGCTTTACACGGAGAACTTTCTCAGGGTCAAAGGGATCAAGTGATGGGAAGATTCAAAAGCAAGACTTTAAGCTTGTTGGTAGCCACTGACGTTGCGGCAAGAGGTATAGATGTAAGTGAGCTAACTCATGTAATCAACTACAACCTGCCTGATGAAGCCGAACAATATACACATAGAAGCGGAAGAACCGGACGTGCAGACAAGAATGGTATTTCAATTGCCATTATAAACAGCAAGGAACAGCACAAGATAAGAAGAATAGAGAAGCTTATCGGAAAGACTTTTTCACAAGCAAAAATTCCTACAGGTAAAGAGGTTTGCTCAATGCAGCTGCTCCATCTGATTCAGCAAATCGAGACAGTGGATGTTAAGGAGGAGATTGCAGAATATGTGAACCTGATAAACGAAAAGTGGAAGGATATAAGCAAGGAGGAGATTATACAGAAGGTACTCTCAATAGAGTTCAATCGTTTCCTGGACTATTACCGCCACTCCCCTGATCTTAATCTTCAAGAAGAGAACAGTAGGAAAAATAATGACGGATCTGTCAGAGATATTCTTCCGGGAGCATCTGAAAAAGGTTTTACATGGCTAAAGGTTAATCTTGGTTACAGAACCAACACATCACCAAGGCACCTGATAAGGCTCATGTCATCTTGCGGAGTTGGACAAAACGGAGTTGGAAAGATTGATATCAGAAGAGAACTCTCTTTTGTCTCTGTAACATCAAAAGCTGCCGAATATCTTGTAGAAGAGGTAAACGGAACTGATTACAAAGGTATCACGCTCAAAGTTCAAATTGTAACCGAGACAAGTGATTCACATACATCTGAGAGATCATCCAATGCACCGCATAGAAGAGAGGATAGATTCAAAGATGACAGAAGATCTGATGTAAGAGAAGATAGCAGAGGCGAAGGCAGAAGAGAATCAAGAGGAAGGGATGACAATCGTAAAGAGGGTTATCGCAAAGAGGGGAAGAAAAAGAGTGGGGATAAACCTAGCCGCAGAGAGAGAAGATCAGGAAGACGATAATAGCTTACCTGACAGTTAAGCTACCTTAAGCCGAGATTCCCAGGAATGTCGGCTAAAAATTTAATATAGTCATCCATCTTTACGCCAAGCTCCTTAATCACCATAAGGGTCCACCTCCAGTGGTGATAAACCAATTGCGAAATGAATGGCACAATTATGAGTGCCAAAACTCCAACACTGGTATACTTAAGGATAATCACCAAGAGTGCTGCTGTCACCAAAGCCGTAACAGTCTGGGCCTTATAGTGAGGCACTGCATTCCGGCTAAGAAGGACAGATGTTGACAGATAGGTCAATGCTTCAAATAACGCAGCAAGGAAGAACAACAGCATCATTTTTTTATCCAGAAACGGAGTAGAGCTATCTATTATCTTCATCCCCCAATCTCCAAACAAAACAACTCCGGCAGCAATAACGGCAAAAACGCCAATTGCAATAAACTGCCCCTTTACATAGAGTCGTTTCACCTCGTTTAGGGAGTTTTTAACCCTTTCCTGAGTAAGTTTAGGGTAATATGTGACAAACCATACCACAGACAAGGAATACGTTATATCTACTATCTGCTTGGTGATTCCGTATGACCCCATTGCCACGAGTGGGATATAGGCAGCACCTAGTACCGTCAGCATCTTGTTTGTAAATACCCAGCTCAGATTAGCCAGCCCAGATTTATATGCAGTCTGCCAAAGAGTCTTTATTATTTTCTTCCAGTTCTCTGCTTTGGCTTTCAGAAGACCGGTCTTTGTCTCCTTATCATAAAAAGCCCTATAGGCAAGCATTCTGTTTACTATTGTGGATGTCGTCTGGCTGATAACCATAGAGATTATGCCAAAACCTGAAAGAAGAAGTATTGTTGCAAGAACTATATGGACAGACTGAGAGAGGACAATAATCTGACGTGATCTCTTGATCATACCTCTCCCTACCAGCAATCCATCAAAATAATAGGTGTAAAATTGGTATGAGAGAAGAATTCCATAGAGATACCAAGCTGTCCTCGCAACCGTCATGTCTCCCTTAAAACCAACGAGAAGCCTTTCTATATACCAGTATCCACCGGTAAAAAGGGTCAGGATAAGCAACAGTGCAACTCCTGCATAAAAATACCTCATTGCATTAAGGTTTCCTTTAAGCAAGGAGTAGTTGATCTCCCTCCCCTCCTCTATTGACTCAAACCCCTCTGCCTTAAGCTCTCTCGCTCCGGAAAAAATATAGGTGATAGATCTGGAGAAGGTCGGGAAAAAGCCGAAATCCAGAAGGTAAATCATTGAATTCAATCCAATCATTACTGTCCAGAGTCCCACCTCCTCGCTCGGCAGCATTCTCAATATCAGAGGCAGAACAATGACTCCAGAAGCCACCCTCATGAAACTGGCTCCGTAATTCCAAAAGAGATCGGATTTTCCTACTTTGATCATGCGGAAAGAAAGTAAATTTTGCTATAGATTATTACGATAATACAAGTTTGTCAAAGATATGCATTTTGATTATATTTACTTTTAACAATTTAAATAATCATAGCCACTATATGGCAACCGCATTCACCAAGTTGAGGTCAAGGTGCTTTTGAGAAAAGTGTGGTTTTCGGATATCTGCACCGGGATTACCCACTTTGCGTTCATTCCGCTAAAAAACAAATGCGCCCTTTTGATTATGCTTGTTTTTCTGCATCTTGTCTTGTAGTGCAACAGCCTAGTTGGCATGCAACCGCATTTACCCCCTTAGCAGTCACTTGCTAAAAAACAAATGCGCCTTTTTGATTATGCGTATAGATTTGGAGACGGGCGCTGGTTGTTTTTTGAACGCTCGTTCCTTGAGTGGGGTGCCCAAATGCTCACTTGCAATGCCACTACGGCTGTTGCACTGTCAATTATTGATGCAAAAAACGGGAAAATTTATGATTGGTTCGCCGGTTGTTTTTTTACGCTGCATTCACTGAGTGGGTGCCCAATCCCTCCATGCAAGTATCCTTCAAACTCACACTTTTTCTCTTTTTAGCACCTTGACCAGTGGGGAGAATTATGGGAAGTGCCTATTTTTAACCCTTACTACATGAAAAACAAAATATTACGCGATTATTATAATTTTATTTATATACGATACTTCGTATTTCTGGCTACTCTGGGGATACAAGCATCGCAAAGGACAACATCACATCAATATTTCTAGTGAAAGGTAGAATCAGACGGGACCAGCTTTAAGACTAGCTTGGTAAGAAGTCTACTTAAACGTCTAACCAAAATAACTATATACTATGAGAAAGCTTGTGCTGGCTCTTTTTCTTATTTTACTAATCTCTGGCTGTTCACCAAAATTAGCACAAAGAATTGTTGATGTCAATTTTTTCGATTTCAGGCCCTATACTGAAAATGTTTTTTTCTTAAGCCCTGATCCATTTACAGGAAAGTTTACCCCCTGCGGAGAGTTGTATATAAGGGTTTCTCCTGCAGATATGGTAAGTCAAGGTAATCGACAACCTGTTAAGAAAATTGAAGATGCTCTATATTCAAAGAGGTCGTTTCCAGGAGAAATTTACAAAGAAGTCATAAGCGCCGATGAGTTATTAAAAATTGTAGTTGATGAAGCAAAAAAAGTAGGGGCGAACGGGATTGCTAATTTAAAGTGCACAGTATCCTCCAACATATATAACTCGACAACGAGAGAATATGCATCAAGAACTGAATATTATGAGATCAGAGGATTTGCAATAAAGATTTCTCAATGACGATATAACTTAAACCTATGAAAAAGATATTATTTTTAGCCATCCTACTGTTCTCATCATTAGCCATGTCTGCTCAAGACATACAGAAAATGCAGGAGGAGATTGAAGCGCTCAAATCCAGAGTAACAATCCTTGAGAGAATAATCTCATCAAGGATAATCGATTCAAATTCTGCCCAAACAAATCCCGCAAGTCCGGTAACAACTGAGGCAAGCACCTCGGCCGTACAAACAACATCTGAGAAACAGCGGTGTAAGGCAATCACAAATGCCGGATCACAATGCAAAAGAAATGCTGACCCGGGTAGCGATTATTGTTGGCAACATAAATCGACATATGAGCCCACAAAAAGCTCTACAACCTCTTCTAGCCGGACAATATACACCGGGCCAAGAGGAGGAAGATATTACATAAATTCCAACGGTAATAAAACTTACATTAAGAGGTAATGAGGAGCTTTTTATTCTTCTTATTCCTCTTGCTAAGTCCAGTTAATGAAAGAATTAATGGAAAAATCATCGGCGTTACCGATGGTGATATAGTTGTTCTACTTACCCAAGATAGAATTCAGATTAAGGTCAGACTGGATGCGGTTGATTGTCCTGAGTCCAAACAAGCCTTTGGCTATAGGGCAAAGCAGTTTACGTCTGATTTTTGTTTTGGCAAAGAAGCAGTTCTAATCTCACATGGAAAAGATCGTTATGGTCGCACTCTCGGTTTAATCATCGTCGGCAAAGACACTCTAAACTATGAGTTGATTAAATCCGAATACTCATGGCACTCTAAACAGTACAACAAGGAAAAAACGGCTCTCAGAAATGGAGCAGTTGGACAGATCAAAAAAGGTTGGTCTGTGGGCTGATAAAGATCCTATTGCCTCCTAGGCGTTTAGGAGGAAAAATAAATTATAATCTAAAATATTGATTACAATGCAAGAACAATTGACATCCTATAAAGTTGACATATATAGAGAAAGAGACTTAGTCGATAATAAAAATGAGTACGAAAAAAGATTTATTGAGAGATATGCTGTTCTTGATTCAAATATTCTTTTGATAAAAAAAATAAAAAAACTTGCTACAGATAAAGGAACTAACGACCATATTATCATGTGGAATGTTTTTGGATTTATCAACATTTTGTCTTATGATTTAGTTTCTGTTGGTTATAGTTTGCTCTATGAAACGAAAAAATGGCAGAAAGTTTATTTCGCAAGACAAGTGGTGCTGTTGATATATGAAGCACTAAATGATATTCCTGGAATGTTGGGCAAGGACTTCAAGAATATATTTAAAGATATTTCAGAGGCAAGTAACTATTTAATGGAGTTAAAAAGTCTTCAGAAAGAATTTGGAAAATTTAGTACAATTCACTTTGAAAATTTAAAACAGATCCGGATGAATATTATTGCCCATAGAGACCCCGATATTGATAACCAATTGCACTATATTGAAACGATTGACCCTTACGAGATAATAAATATAATGTTTGATTTTGAAAAAATATTAAGACAAATCTCAGATCATTTACAGAAACTTGTGATTAAAACAATAAATATTCAAAACTAATCTTGGTAAATAGTTGGCAAAGTTTCAGAACCAACGCATAACTCAAACACTTAAAAAACTATGAAGTGTCCGCATTGCTTAAAAGAAATACATGAAGACTTCGATGGATCACTACTTGATATTGATTCAGAAGGAAACTGGTATGCAACATCTATGATTTGCCCAAATAGTGATTGCAACAAAATCATTATTAAAATTTTCTGTACGAATGTAATACTCAATGAAACACATTACGCGTTTGAACGGATTGTTTGGCCAATGACCTCATCCCGACAACCTGTCCCATCGTCTGTAGAACTAATCTTTGCTAATGACTATAAAGAAGCTTGTTTAATTTTGGATCTTAGCCCAAAAGCAAGTGCTGCACTTAGTCGCAGATGTTTACAGAACATACTAAGGGAAAAAGCCGGAATAAAAAATGGGAATTTAGCTGACGAAATTCAGCAGGTTATAGACAGTCAAAAATTACCATCATATTTATCAGATAATATTGACTCTGTTAGAAATGTTGGCAATTTTGCTGCTCATCCAATGAAAAGTACATCAACCGGTGAAATTATTGATGTGGAACCTGAAGAAGCAGAATGGTTGCTTGATGTAATTGAGCAACTTTTTGATTTCTATTTTGTACAACCAGATATAGCAAAATCCAAAAAAAATGCTCTAAATAAAAAGTTATCAGCGGCAAATAAACCACCGATGAAATAACATCAACACCGACTAACTATGAAAGAACCAAATTTAACTCAACGTATTAGGGATGCTGTAAACTCAGGTATGGTTAAAGAGCAATTTAAATCAAAGGATTTTTCATTTTTGAGTAAAAGTCCAGGATTCATTGCTAAACACTCTGTCGGCAATGGTCAATACAGTGAGCATTTTATAAGAGTTGAACGTGGACTTTACAAACTAAAAATCGAGCCATTCAGAAAAGGAGATTTCATTCGTATTAAAGATATTACGAAATATCACATTAATCGTATTCAAGGATCAAAAGTCAATATTTTCACAATAAGGGAAATTAAATCCTCATTTATTGAAATATTTGAGTGCAAGCAGCCTATTCCAATGTCAGATATTGAACCTATACCTATCAACGGTAAGGATGATCTCAATATTTATTATGACCCTATAATTGCTGCCGCTACTATTGGATATAATGAACCATCTCCTATTTTCCGGACTGATTATTCATATTACCACGATGCTTTCAAAAAATACTTCTATAAAGGAAAAAATTTCCAAGAAATCGTCAAAGAGAATGGATGCAAATATGTCCATGAGGTTCAGCACTATTTAGATGATGAGTTCCATGACAAAGAATTGAAAATTGATACATATTAATCTTATAAAATGTATGGCAGGCATATTTGATAAAATGGAGTTATCCGAAAGTCAAAGTAAACTTTTCACTGAGACAATCGAAGCCTTTCCCGGGTTCTCGATAAAACAGTTCCGGGTTTGTGTATGTGGGGAAATCAGGTTGACCTATGACAATTGTTACTTCTCAGTCTATAACGGAATATTCATTAATGGGGAGCGTGACGGTTATTTTGTGAACTTCATGCCTAACAATGAACCTGCCGAGGAAGGATATATTCAAATATATAATATCGACGAAGAAATAATACCCTATTTAAACAAATGGCTCGAATGTATTAAAGCCGAAACCAACTTAAACATACTAACTTATGAATAATCAAACAGAAATTGAGAAAAGAAAGAATGTTACAATTCAGGTGCTTAATATTAAGTTTATTTCCAATCCCCCAGTCTCAGAGGATGTTTATCTTAATCTTTTAAAACAGATCCACGAAAAAAAACTTGCATTTAAAGTTCCAGGAGGAAAATATGCAATCCTCCGACTTCTTTTTGAATCCACAGTAAGTGGACAAACTAAATATTTATATGGGAAATTTTCAAAATTCACTTCAATTGACGGAAAAGATTGGATTGATTTAACAAGTTTGGCTGTAAGTGAATTTCAATTACCTCCAAACTTATTCCCCAATTTAATTGAGACAGATTTCGTATTCGTTCCTAAAGCACATAGGTTTGCATTATTAGTGAATAGTAATTTCAATATCTTTTCAGCACAAAGTTTCTTTCAATCTGCAATAAAAGAAGCTGTAGGTGCTACACCTGAATATGATGTAATCATAGAACAATCGGAAGATATTTTTAGAGAAATTATTGAGGCCGAAATTATTGAAAAACTTGAAATTAGTATTTCTTACAGTAATTCCGATAATTATAAGGAAGCAGAACAATATATGGATGAGCAAATTAAAAAAGCAAAAGCCAGAAGCTTAGACCTCGTGATAAAACCAAAAAAGGGAGAATCTATTTCACTCGATAGTCAACTTGTAAAAGGAGCGATTGGTGTTGCTAAAAAGAATGGTTTCGCACATGCAACAATAAAAAATAATGGCAAAAAAAAATATATAAATACTGAGCGACATCCTGAAAAATTAGTACTTTCGTGCGATCCAGATAATGTAAGTAACAATTTAGCTGAAAAAATTTTAGATGAATATCGACAAGGAACTAAATGATCTTAAAGAATTACATGAAGTTGGATACAAGGGACTATTGTGTAATAAGACATATATTTGGAAGCTTATTAATGACAAAACCACTTATGTATCAATACTTTTGTCAATCCTTATTTTTTGTCCATTTATATTTTTCTCGATAAATAGTTATTTACTATTAAATAAAGTTATAGCCCTATCTATTAGCATATTCCCTTCTTTATTAGGATTCTGTATAGGAGGTTATGCAATAATTATTGGGTTCGGAGATAGGAATATTATTAAGTCGATGTCAGACCCTTTATCAAATAGAGGAAATTTAAGTTTTTTTCAAATTGTAAATGGGACCTTTGCTTTATCAATTCTTATTCAAATTATTACTCTATTTTTCAGTTTCGTTATCTCATTATTCATCGCGATGAATTTTGAAGCATCAAGTCAAGTGATTATGAATAATACTAATTACACTCTCTCATTTTTCGTAATTTTCTTATCTATTTTTTCTCTTTTTTTAATATGTGATACTGTCATCAATATTTTCAATTTTGCCCAAATGGTCCATTTTAAAATAAGATTAGACAAGATAATGGATGATAACAGAAAAACAAAGAAGGAATAGAATTTTAATATTTCTATATCGGCTCCTCAATAAATGTGACTGGTAGGCCTGTCGTTGGGAAGCATCGCAGAAAAGTGTCTATTCAATATGACCTAACGCCTCGTCCGTTATCAAGGATTTGATCTATATAGAGAGAATCATTTTATTGATTTTCAAAAAAACTATAGAAAGTATTTGCACTTCCTCAGCTCTTCTATTTTCTTAATCCTATTAGTCTTAATATATTGATACAATTGGGCAGTAGAGCTATGCCCGGGACAGGCCATAATGAGGTCATCTGGCATTCCGGCCAAATGCATATTAGTTGCTCCGGATCTTCTTGCGGAATGAGTAGACAGAAGTTCCCATCTCTCATTGCCCCCTCTTCTAGCTTGCCACCTCTCTTATGTATGTAGAGATATAACCTGAGTCAAGAAAAGCAGTAAAAACGTCAACAATAGTGCAGAAAAACAATAATTAACCAGAACTTGGATGTCAATATATAGATACTTTATAGATACAATATGGATATTTCAATCAACACGCTTAAGAAAGATTTGCAGTATATGAAAATTGAGCAAATAATTGAATCGGTTGGGAAAAACAAAGGGACTGTCTACATGCTGAAAGACAAATAATTCACATGGTGACGTATATTGTGTGATCACTCAAGGTGCGTCCCCATGTGAATGGCAAGGTGCAAAAAAAGAGAAGTGTGAGTTTGAAGGATACTTGCATGGAGGGATTGGGCACCCACTCAGTGAATGCAGCGTAAAAAAACAACCGGCGACCTGACTCCAAATATATATCGGCATAATAGAAAGGGCGCATTTGTTTTTTAGCGAAATGAACGGGAAGTGGGTAATCCAGATGCAGATATCCGAAAACCACACTCCTATCGAAAGCACCTTGACCCAAACAGGGTAAATGAAGTAACAAAAGAAAAAAGCGCCCAAACTGAGCGCTTTCAACGTGTAAAATGATTTTTTGTAGCCCCACCGCGACTCGAACGCGAATCTGAAGTTTAGGAAACTTCCGTTCTATCCCTTGAACTATAGGGCCGCTATATTATTTAGGATCGTATCCCCACTTGTAGTACAAAGCTCCCCAAGTGAACCCTGCACCAAAGGCAGATAAAATAAGTGTATCCCCCTTTTTGAACTTGCTCTCAAAATCCCACAACACCAAAGGTATGGAAGTTCCGGCAGTATTCCCAAATTTTTCAATGTTTATTAGGATTTTTTCTTTATCCACGCCCATTCTCTTGCCTGTAGCGTCAATAATCCTGAGGTTTGCCTGATGAGGAATAAGATATGTAACATCCTCAGCTTTAAGATTATGCTTATTCATCATATCAACAGATACGTCTGCCATTCTGCTGACTGCATATTTGAAAACGACCTGACCATCCTGATGTATAAAATGCTCCCTGTTTTTTACCGACTCCTGCGTTGGGGGGTAAAGCGATCCGCCTGCTTTCTGATATAGGTAGTGACGTCCAATTCCGTCAACATGGAGCTCAGAATCAATCAGACCCAATGTAGAATCTTCTGATGGCTCAATCAGCATTGCTACGGCAGCATCTCCAAACAGAGGACAAGTAGTCCTATCCTGATAGTTTGTCATAGCAGACATCCTCTCTCCTGTTACAAGTATTGCCTTTTTTGAACGTCCGGTCTCGATAAGAGGTGCAATTGTAGAGAATGAGAAAATAAAACCTGAACAGCCTGCATTAATATCGTAACCCCAAGCATTCATGATTCCGACCTTATCACATATAACATTTGCAGTAGCAGGGAAAAGCATATCAGGACTAACTGTCGCACAAATCAGCAGATCCACCTCTTCCGGTTTTGTTCCGGTCTTCTCCAGCAGCCTTTTTACAGCCTCTGCACCCATATATGAAGTACCAAGACCATCTTCCTTCAATATTCTCCTCTCTTTAACTCCAATGCGGGACATGATCCACTCATCAGTAGTATCGACCATTGTGGAGAGTTCGTCGTTTGTCAGTATGTAATCCGGAATATAAGCCTCGATTCCGGTGATAACAGCCTTTATGTTACTCATAAAACATTGCCTTTTTAATTTTGTCTACAAGATTTTTGTTCAAAGACCTTTCCGCTTGAAATATCATGTTTGATACAGCCCGCGGACTGGACGCCCCATGACCAATTATTACTGGTGCAGAAATACCCAGAACCGGTGTACCTCCGTAGTTTTCATAATTAAATCCCTCCAGATAGTTGTTTTCAATGCCTAACTCCTTAATAAGATTGTACATTCCCTCTGCCTGCTTCAGACAAATATTCCCGGAAAAACCATCTGTAACAAGTACATCTGCTATATCTCCGGAAAAAACATGGTTCGCCTCCATATTACCAACAAAGTTGAAGTCCAACGAATCTGACATCAACCTGAAGGCCTCTTTGGTTACCATATTGCCTTTCTCCTCCTCCTCTCCAATGTTAAGCAACGCAACTCTTGGGTTATCAACGCCCATCATAGTACGGGCATAAATTGAACCAAGAATCCCAAACTGATAAAGAACATCTGGCTTACTGTCTGTATTGAACCCCACGTCCAGCATAAGAATCTTTTTCCCATTCGGGAGGGGTATCTCTACAGAGATGCATGGCCTCAGGACACCGGGCAGGGGTCTGAGAGTATTGTACGAACCGGCGAGCATGACACCTGTATTACCGGCACTGGCCAACGCATCGATCTGGCCATTCTTGAGCATATTAAAGCCGACTACAATACTTGAGTCGGTTTTCTTCTGATACGACCTGACAGCATTTTCTCCCATCAGGATAGTTTGTGAACAGTGTATTATCACAAAATTACCGGGATCAAAGTCACAATTACGACAGATCTCGGTAATCTCTAACTGATCACCTAAAAGGTATAGGACAGTGCCGGTTTGAAGATCTGAGTAGGATTGAATAGCCCCCAAAACAATGTTCTGCGGGGCGTAGTCGCCACCCATAACATCCAGACCGATCCTCATTTCACTATGATGACGCCTTTTCAATCACGAGACGACCTCTATAAAAGCCGCACTCTGGGCAAACTCGGTGATAAAGTACAGCAGCACCGCAATTTGAACAAGTACCAAGAGTAGGAAGTGGTGCCTTATCATGAGTTCTACGCTTGTTTCTGCGTTGTCTTGAAATTTTGTGTTTCGGATGTGCCATTATAAAATATTTTAAACTGTATTAATTCAATAAATCTTTCAATTTGTCAAAAGGAGAGCCTTTCTCCCCTGTACTCTTCTTCACTTCTCCGGCAGCATTCAACCTGGCAATCATTTCCGGGTCACAATCTCCCTCATTATGTACTTTTTGAAGTGGCAGGGCCAGGCAGATATAATCATAGAAAAACTGTCTGAGATCCAACTCACTTTCATTAGGATCGAGTGTTATAACCTCATCATCATCTGTTTCCCCTTCGCTTCTTACAAACTTCACCAACAAACTTGCCTTGGTCTCCAGTGGCAGCTTAACCTCTTCCAGACATCTGTCACACTCAACTCCCACTTCACCTTTAATATCACTCTCTATCCTCATCCATGCAATCTCCCTCTCCAGCACAACCTCAACGACCAGAGATGCATCCATTATGTCAGAGTTCCCAAATTCATCAAAGAAGGCATGGTCAATGGTAAAATTGAAATCATGTCTGCCTGTTGACAATCCTTTGATAGGAATTGTGTAATCTCTATTAGAACTCTTTCCCATAAATAAAATGAGCCCGCAAAGTTAAACTTTTTTTTGAAAATAGCAACCTATTAACCCTTTCTTCTTTTTCTTTCGTTCTCGTCAAGATATGTTTTACGGAGTCTCATAGATTTTGGTGTCACTTCAACCAACTCATCTTCTTGAATATACTCAAGAGCCTCTTCCAGACTGAAAATAATGGGAGGAACAAGAATTGCCTTATCATCTGTACCCGAAGCTCTCACATTGGTGAGCTTCTTTGTTTTGCAGATATTGATACCCAGATCGTCTGCCCTGGAATGTTCACCGATAACCTGACCTGAATAGATCTCATCACCCGGATGAATGAAGAATTTACCCCTATCCTGTAATTTATCCATTGCATAAGCCACTGCCAATCCTGTCTCGAGAGCAACCAGAGAGCCATTGCTGCGTTTTTCGATATCACCCTTGAACGGCTCATACGATTTAAAGCGGTGAGCTACGACAGCCTCCCCCTGAGTTGCAGTCATCAGGTTGCTCCTCAATCCAATCAATCCTCTTGTAGGAATATCAAAATCCAGATGCACCCTGTCTCCCCTGTGTTCCATATGAAGAAGACTGCCTTTACGGCGAGTTGCCATCTCAATACCTTTACCTACCATATCTTCAGGAACATCAATCGTAAGGTGCTCCATTGGTTCGCAACGCACACCATTTATAGTTTTATCCAGAACCTTAGGCTGTCCTACCTGAAGTTCGAATCCCTCCCTGCGCATGGTCTCAATCAAAATAGAGAGGTGAAGGATACCCCTTCCGCTCACAACGAATGAATCCGCAGTAAGTCCATCCTTTACCCTTAAAGCCAGATTTTTCTCCAACTCCTTTTCCAACCTCTCTTTAAGATGTCGTGAAGTTACGAACTTGCCCTCTTTTCCAAAGAAAGGAGAGTCGTTTATGGTAAATAGCATACTCATAGTAGGCTCATCCACAGCAATTGGTGGAAGTGCCTCCGGATTCTCAATATCAGCAATGGTATCACCTATCTCAAAGCCATCGATACCCACTACAGCACAAATATCGCCACTGAGAACCTCATCAGACTTTACTTTTTCTATGCCAAGATAAATCATAATATCCTTAATCCTTGACTTCTCCTTGGTTCCATCCCTCTTGCAAAGAGAGACAGCCATTCCAGGCTTAAGCGAACCTCTTCTCAACCTGCCGATTGCAATACGGCCTACATATGGAGAATATTCCAGCGATGATATAAGCATCTGCGGAGTTCCTTCCAACATCTCCGGTTCTGGAATCTCCTCAAGGATTGTATCCAAAAGAGCCGTAATATCGGTAGCAGGCTTTCTCCAGTCAAGAGACATCCACCCCTGTTTTGCGCTTCCGTAAACAGTTTTAAAATCAAGCTGCTCTTCGGTGGCATTAAGGCTGAACATAAGGTCGAAGACCTGTTCATTCACATCATCAGGACGACAGTTTAGTTTATCAACCTTATTAATGACTACAATAGGTTTCTTGCCCATCTCTATAGCTTTTTGAAGCACAAAGCGAGTCTGAGGCATTGTTCCTTCAAAAGCGTCCACCAAAAGAAGAACCCCATCAACCATATTGAGCACCCTCTCAACTTCACCTCCAAAATCAGCATGGCCTGGAGTGTCAATAATGTTTATCTTATAGTCTTTATATGGAACGGATACATTTTTAGCAAGGATCGTAATCCCTCTCTCTCTTTCCAGGTCGTTGCTGTCCATGATCAGCTCTCCCATCTTTTCTGCATCTCTGGCTATCGTTGCCTGGAGAATCATTCTGTCCACAAGTGTGGTTTTGCCATGGTCTACGTGTGCGATAATGGCAATATTTCTTATTTTTTGCATAATTAGGCGGCAAAAGTAGATATAAAATATTATTTTTGCGGGTTAATTTACGAAAAATAATTACCTAATGGTAGAAAAAATAATCATTCTGGACTTTGGTTCTCAATTTACTCAGCTGATTGGACGCAGGTTGAGGGAACTTAATGTATATTGCGAGATTGCTCCTTTTAATAAAATCCCTGAACTGGATTCAAGTGTCAAAGGGGTAATTCTTTCCGGCAGTCCTTTTTCTGTAAGAGACCCACAGGCGCCGAGAGTTGATCTGTCAAATATAAAGGGGAAATTACCATTAATGGCAGTCTGCTATGGTGCTCAGTATCTCGCTCAACACTTTGGCGGTGAAGTCAATGCATCATTGGCTAGAGAATATGGCCGTGCAATGCTGCAAGTAGACGATTCAAGCTGTCCATTGTTTAAGAACATACCAAGCAACTCACAAGTATGGATGTCTCATGGTGATACCATATCCAGACTTCCTGAAGGAGCCATACCAGTAGCATCTACAGGGGACATTGCAAATGCTGCATACCGTATAGATGGAGAAGAGACTTTTGCAGTACAGTTTCATCCGGAAGTTTTTCATACTGAATTCGGACCTCAGATTCTTGAAAATTTTGTCAAAACGATATGCGGATGCAAAGGAGACTGGACACCTGACTCATTTATAGAAAGCACTGTAAAAGAGCTGAAGGATAAGATCGGAAGCGACAGTGTGATACTCGGACTCTCAGGTGGTGTAGACTCTACCGTTGCCGCTGTGCTTCTTCATAAGGCCATAGGTAAAAACCTACACTGTATATTTGTTGACAACGGCCTTTTAAGAAAAGATGAATTCTCTTCGGTTCTTGAATCATATAAAGACATGGGGCTGAATGTAACCGGGGTTGATGCAGGCGAAAAATTCCTCAGTGCACTCAAAGGGATATCAGATCCTGAAAAAAAGAGAAAGGCAATAGGAAGAGTCTTTATTGAAGTTTTTGATGCCGAGGCACACAAGGTGGAAAACGCTTCATGGCTGGCACAAGGGACAATATATCCGGATGTAATCGAATCATCCTCTGTGAACGGTCCAAGTGCAACCATCAAGTCACACCACAACGTGGGAGGACTTCCAGACTATATGAAACTGAAGATAGTCGAGCCTTTGCGTTCTCTTTTCAAAGATGAAGTACGCAGGGTCGGCCGCGCATTGGGTATCAAAAACGAACTGATATCACGACATCCTTTCCCCGGACCAGGTCTTGGAATACGCGTTTTAGGTGAGATAACAAAAGAGAAGCTGGACATTCTTAAGGAGGCAGACTTCCACTTCATACAGGGTCTGAGAGATGCTGACCTCTATGATAAAGTATGGCAGGCAGCAACAATACTTCTTCCAATCAAGAGTGTCGGTGTCATGGGAGATGAAAGGACATATGAATACACAATAGCCTTGAGGGCTGTTACCTCTACTGATGGAATGACAGCAGACTGGGTACATCTTCCTTACGAATTTCTTGCAAAAGTCTCCAACGACATAATAAATAAAGTAAAAGGAGTGAACAGGGTTGTCTATGACATATCCTCAAAACCACCAGCAACAATTGAGTGGGAATAAAGATGCCTGTAAATTGTAAATTTCCCATGAGGAAAAATCGGAGGAACAACAAGTTCCTGTATTACGCTGTAAGTTGTTTCAGATATATAATGCCACGGTCTTTCTCCCGAATGAGAAAGACCCTCATTCTTTCTCGTTTTAAGAAAATGAGTAAGGCAGAGCAGGATTATATTTCCAGACGTGTGAACTATTACAACAAGCTTACCGGTCTCACATCAACACCTGTTTCCAAAGCTGCCGATGGCACTGAGATGGCTTCGCTGGACAAACTTAAGCTCGGTGCGATATTTAACGGAAAAAAATCTGGCAGCGTATATGTATTTGATACGTATGAATATACAAGATTTTTCGATCAGGGATACAAAGCGGGGTTCCTTTTCGGTGATGTCACAAGAGTGCCACTTACTCCTTCACTTGTAAAAAGCAGACCAATAGAAGGAGAAAACTCCAATTCAGTAATACTACCACTAAACAAGACACGTCATTTTGTATTGGTCAAGGACAAGAAAAAGTTTACTGAAAAGAAGGACATGCTCATTGGCAGAACATTTGTTGCCCAACCGCATCGTGAAAGATTCTGGGAAATGTACTTCGGTCACCCAATGTGCAACCTTGGAAATACAAACAAAAAACTCGACAGACATCCTGAATGGCTTGTCAAACCAATGTCCATAGACGGACACCTTGATTACAAGTTCATTTTGTGTCTGGAAGGAAATGACGTAGCATCAAATCTTAAATGGGTAATGTCTTCAAACTCTCTTGCAGTAATGCCAAGACCAAAATATGAGACATGGTACATGGAGGGAACCCTTATACCGGATTACCACTATGTAGAGATAAAGCCTGATTATTCCAATCTTGAAGAGAGACTCAAATACTATATTTCACATCCGGAAGAGGCCCAGGCAATTATAGATAACGCTCATGAATATGCAAATCAGTTCCGAAGAAGGAAAACAGAGCGTATTACCGGACTTATGGTGTTGCAAAAGTACTTTGTCTGTACAGGCCAGATCAAGGATAGTCTTATATAATCCTTATTTTCTCGGATGACAGCGCAGTATGCCCTCTCTCCACCGCTCACTGTTTACATGGGTATATATTTCTGTTGTAAGGATGCTTTCGTGCCCAAGCATCTCCTGCACGACTCGGAGATCAGCTCCATTTTCAACTAGATGAGTTGCAAATGAGTGCCTGAAAGTGTGAGGGGATATCTCCTTGCTTATTCCGGCAATAGCTGCTTGCTTTCGGACAATTATGAATATCATCTCTCGGCTTATCTTCCCTCCCCTTCTATTCAGGAAGACAATGTCGTCGCAACCTTTGCCTACTTTTGATAATCTGCGCATACCAAGGTAGATTGTCAGGGCATCTGTCGCCGGTCCACCTATCGGCACAAGCCTCTGCTTGCTCCCCTTTCCCATGACTTTGATAAAACCTTCGGAAAGGAATAAATTTGAAATCCTTAGATTTACAAGTTCACTAACCCTTAGCCCGCAGGAATAGAGAACTTCAAAAACAGCCTTATTTCTATGACCCTCTTCCAATGACAAATCAACAGAATCAATTATTTTTTCCACCTCCGATACAGATAGAACCACAGGAAGGTATGGTCTTATCTTTGGCGAGTCCAGTTGCTCTGTAGGATTGGAATCAATAGTCCCTTCCATCTCAAGAAATTTATAGAAAGCCTTCAAAGAGCTTATAAGACGAGCCTGTGATCTTTTAGAGAGCGATAGTCCATGTTGGAACAAGAGAAATTCGGAAAGCTGATCAGGTGATACCTTATCCAGATCAATATGCACATCTGAGCAATTATTGTTGCAGAGAAAAGAATCCAGCTTTCCAATGTCGGAACAGTAAGAACTTATCGTATTATCCGATAGAGACCTCTCCAGTCTCAGGTATGAGGCGAAGTCTGCTATGAAATTGTTACGAAAGGTCTTTTTCAAATAAAAATGAGTTACTTTTGCAAAACAAAATTAACATAATTATGCACGAAAAGAAAACCAAGATCATCTGCACGATATCGGACAAGAGGTGCGATCCTGAGTTTATACAATCATTATACAGTGCCGGAATGAATGTCGTGAGAATTAACTCAGCCCACACTTCTCTGGACTCTTCTTTGAAAATAGTAGAGAATGTAAGGAAAGTTTCCAACAGGATTGCAATCCTTATTGACACAAAAGGACCTGAGATAAGAATAACACAAATGGAAAACAGCAACGGTTTCGCAATTGAGGCTGGCGAGACAATTGAGTTTGCCGATGATTTGTCAGGAATCTCAAAGAAAGGGCTGCTTTTTACAAATTACTCAAATTTCGTGGAAGAGGTTCCAATCGGGGTCAACATACTAATTGACGATGGCGAGATATCGCTTACAACAACAGGCAAGGGTAACGGAAGACTGATCTGTGTTGCGGACAACAAAGGGGTTATTAAAGGTAAGAAGAGCCTCAACGTCCCAAACGTTAGCATTAAACTTCCATCAATATCAGACAGGGACCGGGAATTTATACTTTGGGCAATCGAGAATAATCTGGATTTCATTGCCCACTCTTTTGTCAGAAACAGAGACGACCTCTTAGCCGTTCAGAAAATTCTCGACGATCACAACAGCCATCTTAAAATCATTTCCAAAATTGAAAATCAGGAGGGTGTCAACAATATAGATGATATACTTTCATTCTGTTATGGCGTCATGGTTGCCAGAGGGGACCTCGGCGTTGAGATAGAATATCAGAAAATCCCAAGCATTCAAAGAGATATAATTTCCAAATGCCATGTAAGAAAAAAACCTGTAATCATAGCCACACAGATGCTTCACTCCATGATTGAACATCCAAGGCCTACTAGAGCCGAGGTTACAGATGTGGCAAACGCCATATATCAAAGTACAGATGCAATAATGCTGAGCGGAGAGACAGCCAATGGGCTATATCCGCTTGAGGCTGTGCAGACTATGACAAAAATCGCACTTGAGATTGAGAAGCAACACGAACCTTTCCATCAGCTTATACTTGAAGATGTGACAGAGCCTGTAGCCGCCGTGCTAGCCAAAGGTATAGTCAATGCCACGGCAAGTCTTCCCATAAAGGCTATTGTACTGGACACAATGTCCGGCAGAACCGGAAGATACCTATCCGCTTTCAGACCTAAGATTCCCATCTATGCAAAATGTTATCAGGAACATGTAATGAGGGAATTAGCAATGTCATATGGCGTATACAGCTATTATACAGATATCTATGACAGCAAGGAGGATTTTGTAAAGGGGGCTGTCAAGAACTTGCTTAAGGACAAATGCTTTTACAGAAAGGATATGATTGGAGTTGTTGCCGGCAGCTTCGGTCAGACAACAGGTGCCTCATTTATGGAGATCAGTACTGCCATGAATATGATAATGTAGGCAAAATCCGCTCAGACCACACTCTCCACATTTTGGTTTTCTGGCAACACATACATGCCTTCCATGAAGAATGAGCCAGTGATGTGCCTTAGCTCTCTTGTCTTCCGGGATATTTTCCGTAAGGTCAAGTTCTACACCAAGTGGGGTCTCCTTGTCTGACAGACCCAGTCTCCTTGATATTCTGAACACATGAGTATCTACGGCGATTACCGGTCTGTCATATACTATGGAGGCAACTACATTGGCCGTCTTTCTGCCAACCCCCGGAAGCATTTGCAATTTTTCCGGATCGGAAGGAACTCTTGAGCCGAATTTAAAAACCAGAGTCTGAGCCATTCTTACAAGATATTCACTTTTGCTGTTTGGGTAGGTTACAGACGAAACAAGCTTAAGCACATCGTTTACAGAGGCCTTGGAAAGCAGCTCAGGCGTAGGATACCTTCTGAACAGTTCAGGAGTTACCATATTTACCCTTTTATCAGTACACTGAGCCGAAAGAATTACAGAAACAAGCAGCTCAAAAGGATTATCAAAATGCAGCTCACTTGCTGCCACAGGCATATTAAGTTCAAACCATTCAATAATCTTGCTGAAACGCTCACTCTTTTCCATAAGACAGCTACTCGTCAAGCAATTGAGAGAAATCTATCTCTTGAAGCATCTCCAGTTCTTTGCAGGCAAGATTCTCACAAAGCATCACCCTGCCAGGATATCTTTTGAAGAGTGCCCTATTGTGCGTTACAACAATTATTGCAGTATTGCTCTCACGATGAATCTTCATAAGAAGATCCATAAACTCGTAAGCAGAATCTATATCCAGATTGCCGGTAGGCTCATCAGCCAGAATAATCCGGGGATCATTGAGAAGGGCTCTTGCAATTGCCACCCTCTGCTGTTCACCTCCAGACAACTGATGAGGCATCTTATGAGCTTTAAGAAACATTCCAACACTCTCAAGTTTGTCTTTTATAACCCTATCTATCTGATTTTTATCTTTCCAGCCAGTTGCTAGCAATACGAATTTCAGGTTTTCGTATACAGAACGGTCTGAAAGCAGCTGAAAATCCTGGAAAACAACACCAATACTTCTCCTGAGAAGAGGAATCTCGCCCTCTTTTATCCTGGTAAGGTCAAAGCCGGCAACCCGGGCCTCTCCCTTTCTGACAGGAATCTCCCCTATTATGGTTTTTATCACGGAAGACTTTCCACTCCCTACTTTACCTACCAGATAAATAAAATCTGCAGGAAAAACTTTAAGAGAAACGTCTGAAAGAATAAGACTATCCTCTTTGACTATATCAACTTTTACTAACTCTATTAAGGGTTTATCTGAATGAGATGGCATATATTTTGTCGCTTTATTAATGCAAATTTACTAAATTTGGACTTTAAACCATTATCTGACAAATAAATTATCTCATGATAAACATAATAAAGAGATGTGCCGTTGGTTTTCTGGTAATACTTTCTCTATTTTCAGCCGAGAAAATGGATGCCAGGCAGAACGACAATAAGTATTCAGAACATTTCAACCGCGGGGTTGAACTTTACAATAAATCTTTTTTTCAGGCAGCAGACTTGGAGTTTGACAATGCCCTAAGACTGGCCGATGACTATAAGGTCATAGGCAGGGCCGAAGCCGAAGGATACAAAGTCTTGATAGCAATCGAATTGTCAAAACCGAACCTTGACGGCCTTGTTTCTTCATACGAAGCATCACATCCATACTCAAGTCAATTGGAAGATATTTACCTCAAATATGCATCCCATCACTTCAATGAAAATTCTTTTGACAAGGCTCTCGAGATACTCGCAAAGATAGTCAGGAGCAATCTGACAAAAGAGAAGCGCGTAGAGTACGATTTCAAGCTCGGGTATACACATATGAGAACTGGTAATCTTGAGATGGCTCTCTCCGAACTTGACAGAGTCTCCAAGGGTGTATACACATCCTATACAAACCCTAGTCTCTATTATTCCGCCTACATATATTACATGAAGAAGAATTTTCCAAAGGCAATAGAGATATTCTCCCGTATAGAGAATGACCCTAGATTCTCAATCCTTGCTCAATTCTACAAACTGGAGTCGAATTTTATGTTAAAGGATTTCGACAAGGTAACTCAAAATGGAGATAAGGTCTATGAGCTGGTATCTCAGGAGTTCAAAACCAAAACAGCCAGAATGCTCTCGGAATCTTATTTTTACAAAAACAATACTGAAAAGGCAAAATACTATTTCGACAAATACTCACTCTCCAGCGGTGAACTTTCAAGAAAAGATGTGTACTATCAGGGTATAATCTCATACAAGCTTAAAAATTACAAAGGAGCAATAGAATCTTTGAATAAAGCTGCTACTACAAAGGACAGCCTCTCACAGAATGCCCAATACCATATCGGACAGTGTTATGTAGAACTAAAAAACAAGCAGATGGCACTAAATGCCTTTAAAATAGCTGCTACAGATGAATCAGACCAACTCATAAAAGAGGATGCAATGTTCAATTATGCAAAGCTCTCTTTCGACCTTAACTCCGACATAAGCAAATTCCAGCAGTATCTGAATGAATTTTCACCTCCTGAACCTAAATTCAATGAGATTCAAAACTATATCGCCAGCTATTATCTGCTTTCGCAGGATTACAAATCGGCCGTAGAAACCTTGTCCAAAATTAAAAATCCGTCTGCCAGAGATTTACAGAATCTGCAAAAGGCTTCATTTCTCCGGGGAATGCAGCTTGTCAATTTGGGTGGGTACAGAGATGCAATTCAATACTTTGAGCTTTCCATTTCCAATTCAGGAGCTAATTACGCCCTAAAGAACGTCGCAAGATTCTGGCTTGCGGAATCCCTTTTCCGTGACGACCAGTTCCAGAAATCCATTGATATCAACCTGATACTAGTAACCAAGGATGAAAAGTTCAGACAGACTCAGGAATATAACACAGCTGTATACAATCTTGCCTACGGATATTTCAAGACAGGCAACTTCAAGCAAGCTCAGGATTGGTTCAAAAAGTACATAAGTTCGCCAAAGGCATTGTACGCAACTGAGGCAAGGCTTAGGCTTGGAGACTGCCTTTTCATGCAGAGAGATTACAGGGGAGCCGTTGATGTCTTTTCCCAGGTACAGGACAAAGATCCTCTGACAAGTTCCTATGCCAGGTATCAGATGGCAATATCATACGGACTTCTCGGAGAAGACCACAAGAAGATAGATGAGCTCAAGGAGATTGTTGGAACAAACACCAGAACCAAGTATTACCCGGAATTTGTTTACGAGCTTGGCCGCACATTGGTTCAAGCAGGTGACAATGCTGGAGCAATGAAATACTTTCAAGAGCTTAGCACAGACTTCCGTGACAGCCACTACTACACAAAAGCCCTGCTAGAGATGGGACTTGTGTGTATAAATCAGCAAGAGGGCGACAAAGCCATAGAGTATTACAAGAGAATCCTTGAAGAGAGCCCTCTTTCACCAGAGGCACAAAGTGCGATAGCCGGCCTGGAAAATATCTATTCGGAAAGAGGAGATTCTGAGACCTATCTCGACTATCTGGACAAGCTCGGACTTTCAAAAGCCAAGAATACAGACGACAAGGAGCAGATGATATTCAACTCGGCAGAGAAGCAATATCTTGCCGGAAATTACCCTTCAGCAATCAGCTCCCTCACGTCATTTATAAACCGCCATCCAAACGGTACAAAAATATCTCAAGCTTGGTTCTATCTTGGCGAGTCATATCAGAAAATAGGAAAGCCTCAGCTTGCTCTAGACGCATTTTTCAAGGTAATGGAAAAGGGAGAGGGATCTTTCTCTGAACTGGCTACTCTCAACTACGCCAGAATATCCTACCAGTTGGAAAACTACCCTCAGGCTCTCAAGGGCTACTCAACCCTCAGCATGATTGCAGCATTGGAAAACAACAAGATTGAGGCTCAGATGGGAAAGATGAATTCATTCTATATGGACCGTCAATATGAGAATGCTCTTGCAGAGTCACAAAGGGCAGGCAACTTCAATCTAAGCGAGACTGACAAATTCAGGGTAAAATATATAATGGCCAAGTCTTACTATATGTTGGGCGAAAGAGCAAATGCACTTCCATTGCTAAAGGATCTGGCTAAAAACAAAATAACTCCCGAAGGTGCAGAATGCAATTACCTGCTCATATCCAACACTTTTGACAATGGTGATTTTGCAGCAGTGGAGAAAGAGGTTTTTGCTTTTTCTGACTCGCGTACTCCTCAATCATACTGGCTTGCAAAAAGCTACATACTTCTTGGAGACAGCTACGCAGAACGAGAAAATTGGAAACAGGCAGAAGCAACTTTCAAAAGCATTCTTGATTCTTATAAGCCAAAAACCAAGGACGACATTGCCGAGCAGATAAAGATGAGGCTTTCTAAAATTGAAAACAGAGCAAAATAGAGATCAAGATTATGAGCATAACAAGACAAATTTTTATCAGTTTTACTATCCTAAGTGCTCCGGCACTGCTGCAACCGCTTTGTGCGCAACAAAAAATTGATCCGGTACTTGAAGTCAGACGTGATTTTGATGCCAAGTTGCTAGAGATTCAAAAAGGGAAGCTCAACACAACGTACTCTGACACTTTAAGCAACTTCAACCTGAATTTCAACTATTCAATTTTTGATAAAGCGATAAAAGATCTTTACGAGTTTTCACCTCTTCCTTCTGCCCAGATTGAGTCATCTGCTGCCGCCATATATCCTGTTTTTTATGGCAATCTTGGGCTAAACATACCTCTCAACCCTCATCTGGACATGTATTACCAGCCCAATCTCCCATCAAATCTGTCTCTCACAGTTTACGCTAAACACAACTCTTTCTGGGGAGACGTGCCATTGGTTAACACAGACAGGAACAGCACATCGAGAGATAAGTACAAAGTATCTGCGCCATCATACCAGAACAACGCAGGAGTTAATTTTGGCTATAGCTGGAAGGGAGGCGAAATGGGAATAAACCTGGACTATAAAAAAGATCTATTCAGCTTTTACGGATACAACCAACCGGAAGACATCGAATATATATTGCCGGTAGAGATCTCTGTTTTTGCGCCGGACGCCAAGACTCTACCAAGAAGATACAACCTCTCCTATATGAAAGACACTCTTTCACACACATATGACAAGATAGGAGGTAAATTCTTTATCCGCTCAACCAATAACCGGCCTAACTCATTTTACTATAACCTTGGCTTCAGTTATAGTCGCATGGGGGATAAAGGAAACTACGAGAAATTCATCCTGAACAACCAGTACAACACGCTTAGAGATTTCAATGAAAATTATATTTGTATCAACGGCGCCGTAGGACCAAAATTTGGAAAGTTCAACAAGTTTCTTTTTGGCTTCAGATACCAGACATCAAACAGTACAAATACAAACAGCCTGGACAGATACGATATGGAGATACATCCTTATTACACTTTCAGCAAAGACAGATGGCTGTTCGAGCTAGGGCTGCGATTCGACAAATATGTAATTCCATCCGTTGAATCCTTCAACATTTTTTTAACCGGGAACATCACATACGAAATTGCAAAAAACAGATTATGGCTATATGCAATGGTGGATGGGAAAAACAATTTCAGAACATATCAGGGTACCATGGAGGATAATCCATGGATAACCCCTAATATAGAACTTCGCACCACAGAGGAACCAATCATAGCAAGAATCGGGCTGAAAGGTGAGATCAAGGAGAGGTTATCGTACCATATCTATGGAGGATACACCAAGTACATAAACCATATGAACCTTAACTATTATTCCAGCATTTGGATTGGTCCAAGAAACTCATTTATACCAGTATACAAAGACATGCACAAGCTCGGTATTGGAGGAGAGTTTTTCTGGAAGTCCACTGATTTTGAATCAGGATTGAGCTTTGAATATAATGACTATACAAATAAGGACTCCTCCACAGTTTACAACTTACCTCCTTTTGAACTAAATGCATTCGGACGATATAACTGGAGAGAGAGGCTGATATTCGGAGCCTCCCTGCACTACAGGTCCAAAACCCAGGTACTTTATCACTTTAACCCTTTCAAAGACCAATCCTTAAATTCAGATAACGAATTTACCTCATCTTTTGCCACTTTGAATCTGGATGTGACTTACGTCTATAATAAAAAAATATCGTTCTATCTTAAGCTCAATAACATTCTGGATGCAAGCGAACTTTACCAGATGTATTATAGCAGTCCAGGTATTGGAGCCGGGGCCGGAGTTATTTTTAAACTCTGATTATCAACTACTTAAATCATAATTAAATCCTAGTAATTTCTTGAAAATTATTAGGATTTTTTCTCTATTTTCCCTAACTTTGTCATCTTTAAAAACAGAGAGATTTAAAATGAAGGAAAACGAATCCATTTCTGCAAGCACGCAGTATTCTGCTGACAGTATTCAAGTCCTGGAAGGTTTAGAGGCCGTTAGAAAACGCCCTTCAATGTACATTGGTGATGTTGGCTCCAGAGGTCTTCACCATTTGGTATATGAAGTAGTGGATAACTCTATCGACGAGGCTCTGGCAGGTCATTGTACAAATATCGAGGTAGTGATAAACCCTGACAATTCAGTTACAGTGTCAGATAACGGAAGAGGCATACCTACCGGTATGCATGAAAAAGAGGGCCGCTCTGCCTTGGAAGTTGTTCTGACAGTCCTCCATGCGGGTGGAAAGTTCAGCAAAGACTCATATAAAGTATCGGGAGGTCTTCACGGTGTTGGTGTCTCTTGCGTAAATGCGCTTTCGTCCCATCTTACTGCCGAAATATACAGAGAGGGCAAATATTTCATTCAAGAGTTTGAAAGGGGATTCCCTTTGTACCCGGTAAAGGAAGTAGGAGATTCAGAAAGAAGAGGTACAATAATAACCTTTAAACCGGACAGCGAAATCTTCACTCAGAGTACAATATACAACTATGAGATACTTGCGACACGTCTGAGAGAGCTCGCATTCCTCAACAAAGGGCTGACACTTACCCTTACAGACATGAGGGAACAGGAGCCAGATTCAGAGAACGGCAATGGAGATTCAACTGAACATAAACCTGCAACAGAGACATTCCATTCAGACCTGGGACTAATGGAATTCGTACAATACCTTGACGGTACACGTGAAATACTCACAGAGAAACCTATTTATCTGGAGAGTGACAAGACCGGTATACCAATCGAGGTTGCAATGCAGTACAACAACGGATTTGCAGAGAACATCCACTCATACGTAAACAATATCAACACAATAGAGGGTGGTACCCACCTTAGCGGTTTTAAGAGAGGTCTCACAACCACGCTTAAAAACTATGCTGACAAAAACGGCATGCTCTCCAAACTTAAATTTGAGATAGACGCATCTGACTTCAGAGAGGGTCTGACGGCGATTATTTCGGTCAAGGTTTCAGAACCACAGTTTGAAGGCCAGACAAAGACGAAACTGGGTAACTCTGAGGTTATGGCCGCTGTTTCCCAAGCCACAACAACTGCACTGGAAATATATCTTGAAGAGAATCCAAAAGATGCCAAGAACATCATTGACAAGGTTATTCTTGCAGCTACAGCACGTCATGCAGCAAGAAAAGCACGTGAGTTGGTTCAGAGGAAGACAGTAATGTCAGGTTCCGGACTACCTGGCAAGCTGGCAGACTGCTCAGACAGGGACCCTGCCAAATGTGAGCTGTTCCTTGTCGAGGGAGATTCCGCAGGTGGAACCGCCAAAACAGGGCGAGACAGAATGTACCAGGCCATCCTGCCATTGAGGGGTAAAATCCTGAATGTTGAAAAAGCAATGGAACACAGAGTCTTTGAAAGTGAGGAGATCCGTAATATATACACTGCACTGGGTGTAACCATAGGAACAGAGGAAGACTCAAAAGCACTTAATATTTCGAAACTACGCTATCACAAGGTCATACTGATGACGGATGCCGATGTGGACGGAAGCCACATTGACACACTTATCCTGACCTTCTTCTTCAGATATATGCAGGACCTTATAAAGAATGGTTATGTATACATAGCCACTCCACCGCTCTTCCTTGTTAAGAAAGGAAAACAGGAGCAATACTGCTGGACTGACGAAGACAGGATAAGGGCAATAGAGGCACTCGGAAAAGGTAAGGAGACCGGTCTGCACGTTCAAAGGTACAAAGGTCTCGGTGAGATGAACGCCGTACAGCTATGGGACACAACTATGGATCCTCAAAACAGGTTCCTCAAGCAGGTAAGCATCGACAATGCAGCGGAGGCAGACAGAATATTTTCAATGCTGATGGGAGACGATGTTCCACCAAGAAGAGAATTTATTGAAGCTCACGCAAAATACGCTAATATTGATGCTTAACAATCCAAAATTCACATTTCTATTATTTCTTTTCTCTCTTTTAATTGCATGTACTGTTTCCGGTGCTTCAAGAAGAAGAGACTCCGGTCCTATGGTTCCTAAGCCTGCCTCTCCTCTGCCTGAACTACCAAAGTTCACTCCACTTTACAATAGTGATATTTTCAAGCTATACTTCAAGCATGAGATATCTCCCATTCTTGACTTTGTAAGGTCACTGGATTTTACCGAAATGCCTGAGGAGTACGATATCTGGAGTGATACAAAGATCAACCCCTACCAAGTAAACCTTGTTGGCATGAAAGACACCGTAGTTCTCGACCTAAAGGGTTATTGCGCTCCTGTAGAGCAATATATAACATCAGACTTTGGCTTCAGAAGATGGCGGCATCACTTTGGAATTGACCTTAAAGTCAATAGAGGAGATTCTATAAAATGTGCATTTGACGGAGTTGTCAGAATAACAAAAAGAGCAAGGGATTATGGCAACTATGTGCTGATCAGGCACAACAATGGGTTGGAAACACTATATGCTCACCTGAGTCAGATCCTGGTAAATCAGGGTGACTCAATCAAGGCTGGTTCTTTCCTGGGTCTCGGAGGCAGTACAGGCCGATCTACCGGTAATCATCTTCACTTTGAGACAAGATATCTTGGCAACCCTATAAACCCTCACGATATCATAAATTTCGACACATATACAACAAACAACAATACATTTTCACTTTGCGCTCAAAACTTTGCATATAAAAAAGAGATCGAGAAGATCCGATTCTGGGTTATCCGAAGAGGAGATACTCTTGGAAAAATTGCAATGAGAACCGGTGTTTCTATTTCCAAACTCTGCTCAATCAATAGGATAAAGAGATCGTCAACTCTTCGTTTAGGTCGCAAATTACGTTACACATAATTAATTTACAATGGATATTTTTGACAGAATCACCAACGATGAAGGAGGTCCGCTGGGACAGTACAGAAAAAAAGCACACGGTTATTTTACTTTTCCAAAACTGGAGGGTCCTATTCAACCGATAATGAAGTTTAACGGGCAAGAAGTTCTCGCATGGACTTTCAACAACTATCTTGGACTTGCCAACCATCCTGAAGTAAGGAAAGCGGATGCAGAGGCAGCTGCCAAATGGGGACTTGGATACCCTATGGGAGCCAGAATGATGTCGGGCCATACAAGTCTTCACGAACAACTTGAAAGAGAGCTTGCAGATTTTGAAAAGAAGGAAGATGCTTACCTGTTCAACTTCGGTTATCAAGGTATGGTTTCCACTATAGATGCAATACTTACCAGACACGACATTATAGTATATGACTCTGAAGCCCATGCCTGTATCATGGATGGAGTAAGACTTCATATGGGTCAGAGAATTGTTTACCCTCACAACGATATTGAGAAGTGCGAAAAAGCACTTGAGAGAGCAACTAAGCTTACAGCAGAGACAGGTGGCGGTATCCTACTTATAACAGAAGGTGTATACGGAATGACCGGTGACCTTGGTATACTTGACAAGATTGTTGAACTTAAGAAAAAATACCATTTCAGAATACTTATCGATGATGCTCACGGGTTCGGAGTAATGGGAGATAATGGCCGCGGAACATCTGAGTACTACAATGTAATGGACCAGATAGACCTATACTTTGGTGCTTTCGCAAAATCTATGGCTGCGATAGGTGGTTTCGTTGCAGGTCCTACAAGCATCATCAATTATTTAAGATATAACCTCCGTTCTCAGATCTATGCCAAATCACTGCCAATGCCATTGGTCGAAGGCTGTCTTAAACGTCTGGACATGATAAGGACAATGCCTGAACTAAGAGAGAAACTCTGGGTTATAACCAGGGCACTTCAGGACGGTTTGAGGAAAAGAGGCTTTAACATTGGTAAGGCTCAGGCATGTGTGACTCCTGTATTCCTTGAGGGAAATGTAGACGAGGCAACCAATATTCTGGTGGATCTTCGTGAGAACTACAAGATTTTCTGCTCAGTGGTGGTATATCCGGTTGTTCCTAAGGGAGTGATCATGTACAGGCTTATCCCAACCTCTATGCATTCACTCGAAAACGTTGAATACACATTAAACGCATTCGGAGAGATTGCCAAGAAACTAGAGGCAGGAGCGTACAAGGGTGAAGAGATGCCCAATAAGGCAATTCTTTAATATCGATTAACCATAAGATGCTTAAAAACAAGGTTGTAATAATAACTGGAGCTAGTTCCGGTATAGGTCTGGCTGCTGCCAGGGAGTTTGCAAAAGAGGGAGCCAAGGTTGTCCTGGCTGCCAGGAGTATTGATAAGCTTAAGGAGATTGAAACCGAACTCTCTGCAATTACTGAGGTTATTTCCGTCAAGGCGGATGTCTCTCAGGAGCAGGATTGCATAAACCTTATAGACCAATCTGTAAACCACTTTGGCAGGATAGACATTCTAGTAAACAATGCAGGAATATCTATGCGGGCTCTTTTCAAAGACCTTGACCTTTGTGTTATAAGACAGCTTATGGACGTGAATTTCTGGGGTACGGTGTATTGTACAAAATATGCCCTACCCCATATTTTAAAAACACAGGGTTCTGTTGTAGGAGTTATTTCAATTGCCGGCTTCAAAGGCCTCCCTGCCAGAACGGGTTACTCCGCATCAAAGTTTGCCATATATGGATTCCTGGACACCCTTCGTGTTGAACACCTCAAGGATAATCTTCATGTTATGATATTTGCGCCAGGCTTCACGGCTTCCAACGTAAGAGAATCTGCACTGGTGGCAGATGGCAGCCAGCAAGGCAAAACCCCGCGTGAAGAGGATAAGATGATGACTGCCCAAGAGTGCGCCAGACACCTTATAAAAGGTATAAACAAACGCAAGGCACAGGTAATACTCACACCAATAGGTAAGCTTACCGTGATTCTAAACAAGTTCTTTCCCAGGCTTGTAGACAAGTTGGAATACAACTACATGAAAAAAGAGCCGGACTCACCGCTCAAATAGCAGTTCTCCTTTTAAATAGACTTGATATTAGCGGCTATCTTTTCTACAAGCAGCATACGTGCCTCCTTGCTTGCCCACCCGATATGAGGCGATAAAAGTATCTTTTCACTTTTCTTTATCTTCAAGTATGGATGGTCGGAAGGAATCGGTTCCTGAACATACACATCAACTGCTGCACCGGCAATCAGGTCATAATCAATAGCCTTAGCCAGATCCTCCTCATTTATTATACCTCCCCTACCCATATTTACAATTATGGCGCTGGTTTTCATCTTCTTGAGTTCTTCCAGAGTTATAAGATTCTGTGTCTTTTCATTAAGAGGAGCATGAATAGAGATGATGTCCGATTTTGCCAAGAGTTCGTTCAGGCTCACTGATGGATATTTTTTATTATGGGCAACCCCATTTGTGGAATAATACGAAACATTAGCTCCAAACAATTCAGCTATCTCTGCAACCCTTCTGCCAATGGTTCCCATACCAATGATTCCGAAATTCATACCACTGATTTCAGCAAAGGTCTTCTCTGTGTTTGTGAAATTGATGCTCTTTGAGTAGTCTCCATTTTTCACATGGTTATCGAAATAGTGTGAATTGCTTAGTAGAGCAAGTATATGTGTAAAGGTTATCTGGACAACGCTCTCGGTTGAGTATGCCACGGCATTCTTTACAGGAATCCCCTTTGAAGCAGCATAAGGAATATCCACATTATTCGTTCCTGTGGCAGCAACGCAAATCAACTTTAGACTAGGGGCTGCATCTATTGTTGCTTTATCCATGACAACCTTGTTTACTATCACTACATCTGCGTCTTTTATTCTCTCTTCTCTCTGTTCCGGTAGTGTTGTGTCATAGCATTTGAGTTGTCCTAGTTCTTCAATGGGTGATAAAGAGATGTCAGTTCCCATTGTTGCTGCGTCAAGAAAAGCAATTTTCATCTTATAATTTCTTTGTATATCTGTTAATTTTCAAAAGAGGTGCAAAGTTAGAAAACTATCTTATACATAGAAAATGTTGATAAATAACCTTAGTCGGTTTTTAAGGCAAATTGCTTGCTTGTAGGCTTGGTGTGGGTTTTCTGATGCTGCATCAGGTTTACCCACTTATCGCTCTCTCCGCTAAAAATCAAAGGCAGTCCCTATATTATTATCAGGCAGACCAGTTCTCGGGCCTGCTACTCGATTTTCTTACGCTACATTCGCTTAGTGGGTACCCAAACCCTCCTTGCAAGCATCACTCAAACCCCACACCCCGCGCACCATCAAGCAATTAAAATGAAAAATTATGATATAATATCCCGTTTTTTGAATTTTATTTTTATATTTACCTAGTATATTTGAATATAAGAACGTATCCACCCTTGATACTGATACTGAGCTTGGAATATCAAGAACCAGCTTTAAGACTAGCTTGACAAGAAGTCTATTAAGAGTCTAGCACTCGGATAAAAACAAATAATATATTATGGACTTTAAAGATTCAATCAAACAGCTTGCAGAAAGAGTTATCAAACTTAAAGAAAGTATTAATACTGAAGAAGCTACAAAAAATGCGTTGATAATGCCATTTATCAATACTCTTGGATATGACGTGTTCAATCCCTTTGAAGTAATTCCGGAAATGGTCTGTGACATCGGAACTAAAAAGGGAGAAAAAATTGATTATGCAATCATGAAAGAAGGAGAACCTATCATCTTGATTGAATGCAAACATTGGCAACAGGATTTAACACTGCATGACAATCAACTACTTAGATACTTTCATGTATCGAAAGCAAAGTTTGGCGTTTTGACTAATGGTGTAAATTACAGATTTTATACAGACCTAATGGAGCCCAACAAAATGGATGAAAAGCCATTTTTAGAATTTGATATAACTGAAGTTAAAGATTCACATATAGAAGAACTTAAGAAGTTTCATAAATCATATTTTAATATTGACACTATATTAAGTTCTGCCAGTGAATTAAAATATACTAGTGAGCTAAAAGCCCTTTTAGCTAAAGAATTTGCTAATCCAAGCCCAGAGCTAACTAAATATTTTGCAAAACAAATATATGAGGGCACAATAACTTCCAAGTTACTCGATCAATTTACAACTTTGACGAAAAAATCTATTACAAATTATATAAATGATCTGATTGCAGAGAGATTAAAATCTGCAATGCAACAAGATCCAAGCACAGAGGAAAATATTGCGCAACAAAATACTGAACCAATTCCAGATGTTCCAGAGACAACCACGACCCCAGAAGAGATCGAGGGATTCATGATAGTCCGAGCAATATTGCGTCAATATATCAATATATCCAGAGTTGCCCAACGTGATGCGAAAACATATTTTGCAATACTATTTGACGATAATAACCGTAAGACAATTTGCAGGTTATATCTCAACGGTTCTAAGAAATATTTGGCAACTATTAACGACGATAAAAAAGAAATCAGGCATCCGCTGGAATCAATAGATGATATCTATAAATACGCCGATACTATTATTGATGTCACAAAGAAGTACTTAGCCGAGTTATAGTGCTTTAACATTTTTTAAGTTTTCACTTTGTAGATTTTTGAGTCGGAACTTAGTTTCCGGCTTGTCATTTTATCACTTTTGAGCAGGAAGTGAGTAGGCTAAAATTGTACGCAGATGGAACCTTTATCAACTCACCAATTGATATGCAACGGTTTGATCATCCATGGGTACTTGATGGTTGAAAATGAAAATGGAGCCTTATTTAGCAAAATATCATACGAACGTTTAGATACTGTTAATTCCCAGCAATCATATTTTTCTGACAATGCCCCGTCCCTTACAAGCCAATTATTCCTAAAGCCCTGAACTGATGATGACCCAATCGCAGACCAATGATTAATAACAGCCTCAATCAACCCATTAACAAGGAGGCCGCTCTCCTCAGAAATATCAAATCCGCATTTTACAGGAGAAGATAGAGGCAAACCACAAAGTATCTTGTTTAAAGAAACAAGCGAATCATCTGTTTGTGAAAGTCCGGTAACTACATACTGAAGATAATGCACCGCTTCTGATTGAGTGGTTTCATTAACGAATTTACTGTCTGTAGTAATATTCAAACGTTTAAATAAAAGAGGAATATAATTATTGAGCAAGACCAGACCTGCATTTTTCACATTTATACGTATTTCCATATTATCAGTCACTATTTGCCTGCTTGTTATGATTGCCGTTTCGGGCCGAAAGCTTACCATTATTTCTTGGCTATCTTGGATTATTTTGCAAGATCCAATTTCAAAATTACAGAATTATCGCTCTGGTGAATCAATTTAAAATTATTTTTCTCCAGTACTTTTATCGAAGAGATATTAGAGCTCTCAGTCTCCGCAGTTATCGATTTAACGTCTTTAAACTCTCGAATCCACTGAATCAATCCTGAAATGGTTTCTGTCATATAGCCTTTATTTCTATATTCCATATCAGTTCCATATCCAATCTCAACTTCTCTATTTTCATTTGGTTCTCCGTGAAAACAAATACCTCCAATGATTGCCTTTTTATTTTTCTCTATCACAATCCACATTGTATAAAAATCTGAATCTTTTGTAGCATCAATAATATTAGGCAAAAGGTCATTTAAAATTGCTTCTTTTGTTTCATTATCAATTAAAGATTGAGATGGAATCAATCCGAGCTCTAGTGCGAAATTGGTGGGAGAATCAATATGTTTTTTTAACTCCTCCGCTGTCAAAGGTCTTATTAATAGTCTTTTCGTTTCAATCATAACTCAGTATCATATATGTTACGTAGAATTTCAACCGTTGATGCCGCACTCAAATCTAATCATTACAACCGTCTCAATGTTTGCCGGATTTTTGCCTGCATTTTTAAAGTCAACAAACCCATTTCTTTCATAAATAATTCTGGCACTCCGTCCCTCTTCAACCACTTCTGAGAAAGTCTGGACATAAATATCTCCATTACTATCAAGTTCTTTTATTGCTTCTTTGACTAGCTTGTCACCATAATTATTTCCACGATATTTTTTGCCAACAGCTAACCACAATATTTCATTATTAAGTCTATCCAAAGCAATAATCCCTGCCAAATCATCATTGTCATGCTTAATGCCAAACGCATTATTATTTTGAATACAAATCTTAATTCCTTCTTGAAATTCAGGGGAATCAGCCATCGGTCCGAATAGCGGTTCTACTTCTCTTGCTAATTCAATCCACTTGTCATAATCCTGTTGTTTGAGAGAACAAATCATATAGCTTTTATTATTATTTGTGATATTATCTCCATGAAATATCGGCAGGGTTCCGTCTTGGGACAGAAGTTATTTTATACTTTGGATATCCAAACAACATTGGACAAGCTGCTTTTCGGCCTTCAGGTATTGACAGGAAATCCTTAAGTGGTTTATAACTGTCTATCGCCATTTTTACAAATCCAGCCCAACATGTGCCGATACCAAAAGAAGGCGCAGCAATATCAAAATGAGTCAATGCGATAATTGCTTCTGTAGGGTCGTCAATCGGCTCAACAGGAACATGCGCAAAAAGTAAATGAGGAGCACTGCGGCAAATCAAGTCCAATCCATTATCCCAGGATGAAATTAGTGCAGGTACATAATCTGCAAGCGGATGTGATGTATTTTGAATTGTTCTCATCCAATCAATGGTTAAACCAGCAATAAGTTTTACATCTGAGGAGTTATGAATGACAATCCATTTTACAGGTTGCCCGTTCCCCCCCGATGCAGCATAACGGGCAACATCAATAACCTCAGCAATCAACTCCTTGCCGACAGGCTTGGAAGTAAAATGTCTCACAGAACGTCGCATTTTTATATACAATGCTAAGTTCTGAGGTTCAATCTGACCTTCAGAAGAGGTTATATCAAGCTTCTCTTCAATAAGAAAATCCAGAGTAAGAGCCTTCTGCGGACAAAAAGATTCGCAATGTCCACATTTCAGGCAATAATCCACCTTTTCCTCGGGTATTGCCGGATACTTTGAATCTGTAGCCTTATCAATAATTCCCATAACACATACCGTTGCACATGTATTGCATCTGGTACACGATTTTTCGTCAATAATAACTTGGGGCATTCTGTTGTCTCCTTAAGCTATAATGGTGTAGTAATGTAACCAACCACTGCAAGTGTAATTAAAATAAAGAAAATCAAAGAGGTAATCCAGAGTCGTTTGTTCTTTTTTACAATTCCAATGAAAAATGTGACTAATAATGCAATTGGAAGGAGAAGCCAAATAAATATTATCAGATCCATAGTTTGTTAGTATTAAGTGATAGTAAATTTATGATTATTAATTGTTTTACCCAAAAATATATGGAAATTTTACATTGGCTTCAAATTTTTATTAAGCCTATCAATAATCCTTTCCAACCTGGCTTGCCGGGTCTTGTCGGATTTGGCGTCAAGATAAAATCCGGTATAAGTACGCTGTACCGAATTCGACATAGCCGATAAATTGGCATAAGCAGCTTCATAAGGACGAATGATCTCCCTAAACATCTGCATTTGTCCGTCGTTAATTAAGATACGTTCCGCATTATCCCATGAACCATTTTTTCTGGCTTGCTCGATGGCTTCTAAACCATGTTGGGTCATTAAGCCATCTTGCATAAGGGTTTGTGCAAGCTTTTTGTTTTTAGCAGACCATTTGCTTTTAGGAATACGTCTTGCGAAGTACTTCCTGTAAGTATAGTCGTCAAGGGATTGCATTTGCCCGTCTATCCATCCGTGGCAAAGCGCTTCTTCCAATGCATCGTTGGCAGATAGTGTGACAATTTCCCCCTTTTTGCTAAAAAGCAACCATATGCCATCGCTCTCAGTACCATACTTGCCAAGCCATTCACGAAAGGCTTGTCTGTCAGTGAATGTTAATATTTTATCCATTATTTCTTGTAGCTGATGTTTAGAGTTGGACTTTATTTAGATGCTTTGATCCTGTTTATTTCTTCGTCCCATTTTTTGTTTTCACTCATCTTAATTTCTACATTTTCATTATAGTCAAAGCCGTGAAAGCATCCATAAATTTCTTTGTTTATGCTAATTGTCAAAGCGCTGTCCAAAGTTATTCCGCTTGGCCTTAATTCGTAATAAATTATTGGATTGTAAGCAGTCAGGGAGTAGTTTTCACCAAACATTTCACCCCACTCCCAAAAACCGGCTAACTCTAAATTGTCGTCAGTATCCAGATTTGATGGTTTGGAAATAAAGGTCGGTAATTTTTCTATGCGAACTATTTTGTCTTTATGAACCTTAAAATATTTTAAATAATTTTTGCTTGGTCGGTCGTTTACTTCAACTAAAATTTCAAATGTTTCGTTGTCAAGCTTCCTGACCATTGGATATAATTTGTCTCCAAACTCGTATTCTGCTGATGACGTGTCAATATAAAGTTGTTTGTTCTTATGTTCCAGTATAAATAGCATGTGGGTCTCAAACGTTTCTAAGTCTTCTTTTTGCCCGACTTTAATTTCAAAGTCATTGTCAAGTTTTATAGTATTCTGTCCATAGCCTATTGAACAAACTGTCAGAACGAAAGCGATTAAAAAGGTCAAATATGTTCGTTCAAATTTCATATGTCGTTTTGAATGTCTATAATTATTAAAGCAGTAGTGCATTTTGTCATCATTTTGTCTCAAATATCTGAGTTCCTATTTTAATAGTATAGTATTGTTTATTTTCATCATAGATAAAAGCATTAGCCAACAGAGTTTTGTTTGAGGCTGTATTCTCCATTTCGGGCTGTACAATAATTTCGAATTTGTCATTTTCTTTGCTTATTTCGTCAATAAGTTGTTTTATTATCTGTTTTCCAAAACCTTTTCGCAAATATTTTTCTTCTCCAATCAGATAATCAATACTGAATACTTCTCCCCTGTTTTCTACAGAATACCAAAGTTCCTTTGCATCAAAACAATCATAATATTGGCAAAACCCTATTGGCTCATCTCCTTTATTAACAATAAAATGGTGCAAGAAACTAAATTCACTCCTTCTTCCTTTTATCTCTTTAAACCAATCGTCAGTATCGTGATACCATTTTAAAATATGGTCTTTGAACAACCATATTTTCAATTGCTCAACATCTGTATCTTGTAAAGGTCTTAATTTTAATAAATTTTCCACAAATCCTTTTTAAGATATATCATGTCAACAAGTTGTATGTCGCCATCGAACATAGGATGGTCGTAATTTTCTGTAAAAAAATTCTTTACCCGATGAGACTTTTCAAATCCGCACCCTTCATAGAACGACAAGATTACCGGAGTTTCGCCTGTTCCTACAAGCATTGTTTTGTAGTCGTTTTTGTAGCACTCAGAAATAAAATTTATCAGTGCCCTGCCGTACCCTTTGCCTTGATATTTCTCGTATGTAGCTATGTTTTTCAACTCGCAGGTTTCGTTATTTATCGGCACGACAACGCAAACACTTTTCAAATCATCATCATATAAAGCAAACAAGTCTCCATTCGGCAAATACTTGTCTATCATATTTTCCTGCTCGTCTGCCAACAACAATAAGTCAAGGAATTGTTTCTTATTTTCTATAATTTTTTCTATTTTCACCATATCCCTGTTGCCTTTCCCCTATTAAATTACCAAGAAGCTTTAATAACTCCAAATGTGTTTGCCAGATTAGATTTCCAGTCAAATATCTTAAATTTATCAACAATGCGACCTTCTGGATTGATCAAGTAACAAGTTCTTGAACAGAATTCGGGTCTATATGCTTTTAGCATCACATTTTCATCTACAATAGCAAATTTACCTGAAAGGTTTAATGTTCTTATGTTATTCCTGAGAGTAACGGGTGAATTGTCTATGCCAAGAAAATCAAATTTGCCGTTATATGTTTCTGTCAATTCTTTGTAGCATTCGTAGCTGCTTTTTTCAGAATAACAAGCTGAAACATTGATAAGCAAAAAATACTTCCCTTTATAATCTTTGAGAGAGATAAAATCTCCATCAATTGAATGGCAATTAAAATCAGGAGCTAGCATGCCAACCTGAGTTCCCACAATATTGTTGAAGTCCTTTTCTTTTATCAGGGTAATGAATTTACCATCATTTGAAATTTCATCAAAACGATAGTATGTATCTTTTATCTTCAAACATTCACCTTTTTTTAACAAATCCTTTTCTAACAGAGTATCTTTTTTTATTCCATTTTGGGATGTCAATGCAAGAATAGGCTCGTCAAAACAAAAGTTAGATTGTCTATCTACAACTCCAATTTGGTAATTTTTATTATCTATTGAAAATGTAGATTCTAGATGATGGGATACAAAAAACAGTAGTTCCTTATTTCCCATATTTCCAATATTTACCCAGCTGGAATCTTCAACCATTTTTTGACCATTATATATTTTGTATTTACACTTAATAAGTTTTGAGGTTGTCTTCCAATCCATTTTGTAATATAACCTTACCGAATCATCTCTAAAGTCCTTGTTATTATTCTCGTCGACAATGAATATAGTGTCATTCCCTCTTCGACCTGACATTATACTGATAGAATTATCTTTTATGGAGGGGATATTAAACGTGTCAATTTTCATTGCTGACACATATTTTAAAAATGTTGACTTATCAAATTCTCCTTTTTTTGAATATCCATATTCAAATGGCTTCATATCTACATATTGCCATGCAAGTTTAATGTCAGTAATATTTTTAGGAAAAATTACTGGATAATCATATTCCTCTATTGTGTCTTTAAAATATATCTCTCCTGCTCCAGCAGAAAAAACACCAAGGCCTTTTACCTTTTCTGCTTTGAGAATGATGGTATCATTTGAAGAAGAGAAATGATTAACCTGCTCTTTTTTGGGGCTACAACCAATAATAACCATAAAAGAAATTGACATCAAAATTTGTACTATATTCATAGTTGGGTATTTTTTATTGTCTTTATATTCGTTTCTCGTTCAAATGAATAAGTTTTGCTTTTAAAATTACAAATTTCATATAGTTGCAGTGCTTTTCCAAGATATTCTTTTGAAACGCCAGAATTATCGATAAGACATATTTTAGAAATACATTCCGCTATAAGCTCAATATTCTCGACACTAAAACCCTTAAAACTACTTATATATTCATTAGATTCTTCAATGCTTAAGGACAACATTTTATCAAGGTCGAAATTTGTTTCATCCAACAACATCTCTTTCAACTCTTTAAATTGTTTCTCAACGGTTAAAGATAGATTTCCATTACCTCCAAAGAGTTTTTGTCGGATAGTACTTATTATCATTCCGATCTTCTCAATATCCCTCAATATGTAATCTTTTTGTTCCACAGATTATTTTTTTGCCCTATAAAGTTTCCGCTGTTGGGTACGCTGGTGAGTTTGCTGCAGTGTCTTGCGGGAGATTTCCAGTCTAGCCGAAAAGCAGCCCGGGCCCTTTGCTTTTCAAGGTGTTTGCCAAAATAATTTTTGGTTGTTTGTCTTGTATGTTATATAAGTTGTATTTGTTTGTTCGATTTTTTCTTCTGACTTGTCAGGTGTTTGATTAAAATAATCTAACGGAAGAAGCATGATATAATTAATCAACTTGTCGGATGCTTGTGTCTCAGTATCGTATTCACTGCTCAATGGACATTTAAGTATGTATAAATTCTTGGCCATGTAGTTTTTTAAATATATTTCTTTAGTCAGTGAAGTTTTATGATTCCAATTTGCATCCGGATTTAATATTAGAGGCTTGTCTGATATTAATCTTTCTCTTACCTCTGCTATGCTTAACAATTCTCCTTTCTCATTCATTACATAAGCATCATTTGTGGGGTCAATCCATATCCATTTTTTTAGTGAGGTTGAGTAAACCGAATTAATTACATGGCAGTCAAAATCAATTTTTAAGCTGTCTTTGGGGAGGCAGGTAATAAATCTCGACTTAATACCCATTGACAAATAACACTCATTCAAAACTGTCGCCAAACCCCTGCAATTTAATCCTCTATGTTCCTTTTTGCATTCATTAATAATGCTCAGTGCATTTTTAACAACAGGATTGGCATGATTCCCATCATGCGGAATTAAATTGTGTACCCAATGCATCAAGTTTAAAATTTGTGAAATATCATTTCCTGTCCCTGCAATAGAGTCCAGATTGAATGTTTTGCGCAAGATCCTTAAGTTTGGATTGTCGCTTGATTGATATGTAAATTTCGGAACTTGTCTTTGGTCTGCAGGATTGTATTTTTCTGCTTTTTTAAGTATATAAATATAATCGCCAATATTCCTTAATCGATTATTGATGCCTTGAAAATCTTTCTCCTTTCGGATATTATCTAAATCGCTGTCCAACTGAATGCGTTTGTAGTTCACGTATCCAGCTTCAATAGCTTTATTTAGATATTTCAGTGCCATTTGTTTGTTGTTTAATAAGGAATAGGTGCAACAAAGATTGTAATATGCACTCTTTAGATTTTTTGAAAATTTGTTTTTGTCGTCCACAGATAGTTTGCCATATTCGGATAAAAACTCATTCAGCAGTTTGTTGTAGGTATTGACATTTTTTTGTTTGTAAGCAAGGTTGAATAAACTATCTTGTTTAATTGCAAACTTAGAAAAATTGCTGTTGGTAACTTGTCCGTGAACAACTGTGGCAGACAAAAGAAAGATGAATAAAAAAAGTTGTCGGAAGTTCATTGTTTTCAGTTTATTTGTTGTCATTTATTACTATCGTTTCAAGCTAGCATTGGTCACTATAGCATGACCGCTAACGGTTGGAGGCTTGCAGTTTGCGCGTTAGCGTGAATGCAAGCTGATGTTATGTGCTGTTTTACTTGTATCTATGCTTCTGTATGCCCATTGATTTCTTCTTGATGGTGCTTATTATATCCAATTATTAACAATATTGACATCGCAATACTGAATAGTATCATAAAGAATCCAAAGAGGTATTCTATAGTTGCTTCTCCATCAAAAACATCATCAAAAAATGCCAACACCATGTATAACGAGCCTAAAAGAAAAAACGTTCCGAGTATTCTGCTTAAAAGCATATTCTGGAGAAACAAATTCACTACTATCAGTAAAGCGAAGATACCCGCTATTATGTTTATTAAAAGCATATTTGATGCTAATGCATGAGTAGCTAAAAACCCGAAAAATATAACCGAAGGCAAATAGAGTCTTAATATTTTCTTTAAGTTAAAAGTTTTCATATTGTGTGTTTTATTTACCTATCCACCGTTAATGAGTTTTGTGGTGAGCAAAAACCTCGCTGTTGCATCATCAGTAACAATATTCAACCACATGTTATGTGGCATTTTTTATTCTGTCTTTCACTAGTTCATAAAAGCCATTCTTGTTTGTTAACATTGCTGGATGTTTCCCTTTATCAAACATATGAATTTCAAGTTTATCATTTTTCATTTTCAATGCTTCATATATTTTATCCAATGAATCACAATACTCATCGAGTTTACTACCTGTCAATAAAGTTGGAACTATTAATTCCGAAATTGACTTATGAAAAAATGATTTACCTTGTTTTGAAAAATTAACCAGCATCTCTGTATCCAAATCCACTATTTTTTTCCAATCAAAACCATGATTAAAAAACCAAAACAATTTTGCAAATATGTTCTTCTTTCCTTTTTCTCTATCACTTTCTAATGAGTCTATGTATGAATTTAAAGGATATTCACCTTCAAAACTATCTGCGATTAAATATTTAATTTTTTCTGGATGCTCTATACCTAAATTTATTGCGACTAATGCACCTCCGCTTGTTCCAATAACAGAAACTTTATCGAGTTTTAAAAAATCAATCAACTGATAACATACTCTTGAGTTATAATACCAAAAATCAATCTCAAATTTTTCAAGTCTATCAGATTTTCCATGCCCAGGAAAATCAATCAAAATCACTTTGAAATCTTTAGAATATTTACCAATTATAGATTTAAACATTTTTGAAGAAGCCGTATTTCCTGCTAATAACAATATCGGTTCCCCTGTCCCAATTTCTTTATAATAAACTTTCTTATCCTCAAATGTAAAAAATGCCATATGTCTTCTTCTTTAAAATGTCACATAACGTTTCGCGTGTTGCAGAAAGTTGTGGCCTTAACAACAGAGTACTTTACGCTACTGTAAACGAAGTTAATAATAATAAAGCTACAACAAACCGAAAACCCGCATTTGCGGCTACACGCTGCTATGCATAGTGGCTTATTGTTGAAAATATTCCGTCAAAATAGAATCTTCGTTGCTTAAGATTGTTCGGAAACACGAATTACATGGAACTCCATCGATAGCAATCAGTATATTATCATAATACTCAAACTTATGATCAGCTTTGTTAAAGTTCGATCTTTCTAAAATCAAAATGCAGTTAATGTTCAACTTAATTGAAACTGTTTATCGTTTCTATTATTTCTTAACATTGGAAATTCTCTTATTATATGCTTTTGCTTCATCTAAGGTTTTAAAATCAGCAGCATTTCTAAACTCCTGTAATTCATTTTCAATTTTGGTACTGGTAGGTGTCTTTAATTTTGATATATCACATGCTATTACCTCTATTTTTTTCGTCTCGCTTAATTTCATTACTGACAGATCTGCAAGCTGCTTAAAATAATCAGTTTCTACCTTTGCCTTGGATGCATATCTAGCGATATAAACAAAAGCATCTGTATGATATCCAAATTCATTTGCCATTTCAGCAAGATAAACAAATGTATCAAAGTTCGTTGCGGCTCTTCTCGAGAAAGTTAAAATTGATCTTATGCCCCCTTGGTTATATGTCGCCTTATCATAAATTTGATCTATTTTTTCTATCGTTTCATGCTTTTTTTGTTCATTCTGGCTTTGTATGGTTGTTTTGTCCTGTCCAGATTGATTACAAGATGTCAGAGTAAATGAAAATGCTGTTAAAATAATAATTGTGAGAGAAATATTAATTATTACATTTTTCATAGAATTTTGTTTTAAGTTGTTTGTCCCGTTTTTGCTGTTGTCAATTTCTCCCGAGGTTGTATTTGTACTGACCAATAGTATTAACTGTCAATAGTGTCAGCTTATTGCCATCTAATGTGTATTTATACTTACCATGTAGAACTAAGTTCGCGTCAAAGTTAGCAGTCCAACCGCCCAGAACATTAAAGGTGATTGTATCTCCTTTGGCAAAAAATGTCCCCGACCCTCCTGCTGGGATAGTGTTAAAATTTCCAGAACAAGTGTATTTCCCCTTGTCCAACACTAAAGTTGTTGCTCCTGTTTTAGTTTCTGAGATGTATTGAACAGTTAAAAAACCAGTATAAGTACCGTTAAAAATATTCAAGTCGACTACTTTCGGTTCTTCTGTTTTCGATTCTTCTGTTTTTGCGATGTCTTTGTTACAACTATAAAATAGCAACGAAAACATTAAAAAAAATGATAAAAGATTTAGAGTTTTCATAAGATAAGTTTATGTGTATACTAAAGGACGGATTGCAGGATCTTGTCTTAGGTAGCACATCGTAAATTTATGATTTTTAATCATTTTACCCAAATATTTGTGAAAAATCTTTTCAAGGCTTGTTTCTATATTTAAAGTATAAAGCAATGTAAAAGTGTGGCAAAATATGTTAAGGAGTGGAGTTTGAATTATATCTCAAAAGCTTCATTCGCCTTGCATCTCAAGTAAAGAATATGCTGGAGAATCTGAGGACATTGCAAATGAACATTTGGGTACCCGCTTAGTGAGAGACTCGTAAAAAAACAACCGGCGACCTGACTCCAAATCTATATCGACATAATCAAAAGGGCGCATTTGTTTTTTAGAGGAACGAACGCATAGCGGGTAAATGTGGTTGCATGTCCGAAGATCTACAGCAATTCACATAGAGAGATACAAGGCCATTACCGAAGATATCCGAAAACCCATACCTAGACAGAAAAAGGTCCGCACTTTTGCCTCTTTTCAAAAATTTATGATAATTTGGGGAGATACAAAAAAAATAAGTGACCCATTTAGAGTCACTTACAGTATTTTAAAATTTGGTGCCCAGAACAAGACTCGAACTTGCACACCGGAACCGGCACTACCCCCTCAAAGTAGCGTGTCTACCAATTTCACCATCTGGGCTAGGTGGTGCAAAGATAGTACGATTTTTTATAGTTTGAAATAGTTTAGGAAAAATTCGTAACTTAGCCGAAACAAAATTTGAACTATTTATGAACGACAATTTCAAAAAACAGATTTCAGACATTGAGGATCTAGTTGAAATTAGCGGTATTTTAAGTGAAAGCACAGAGTTACACGCAAGCATTTCAAAGTATATCAAGAACCCCTTTGACCCTCAATTTTCCAAAGATGGTCACAAGGTACCAATGAACTTCAACAAAAAAGGTGACACAATCTATCTAGTGGGAGAATACAAAGAGGGAGAAGACGATAACAGCTCCGCCCTGGAAATCCTTTACGATGCTATCGAGAATAAATTAGTGGAAAGCGCCCATTCTCTTCACCATGCCGGTCTTTTTTGTGGCCTTGCAGAAGCCTGCGCAGTAAAAAAACTTGGATTTGACATCACCGGGGATGCCGAAATGAGTGACAAGCAATTTCTATACAACGACAATAACACATCTTTTCTTATCAGCGTAACTACAGAAAATGAAGGAAAGCTGGTGGATTTCTTTTTTAACAATTGCATCCGTCTTACATTACTAGGCCACGTTACAAAAGGCGAATTCAGGCTTGACGATCTGTCTTTCGGATTTGTCGCTGACTTCATTGGGTAATGGACAAGACTCTCAACAAAGATCATAAAGCAATATCCTCTATGTTCAACAGCATCGCAGGAAAGTATGATCTTTTGAACCACCTTCTCTCTTTGGGAATAGACAAAGGATGGAGAAGAAAGCAGGTAAGATTCGTAAAGTCAGAAAATCCGGGTAAAGTCCTCGACTTGGCCTGTGGGACCGGAGATCTTACAATTTCGTTGTACAAGGCTGGACTAAAAGCCCTAGGAGTGGATATTGCAGAAGGGATGCTGGAGATAGCTAAGGAAAAAAGCAGAAAAATCTCTGCAGAAGACCCGCTCAAACCGGAATATATTTTAGCACCGGCAGAACTGATTCCACTTCCGGACAATAGTGTGGACTCTGTGACAATAGCTTTCGGCATACGCAATTTTCAGAACAGACCACAGTCCTTCAAGGAGATAAACAGAGTCCTAAGCCCTAACGGGACTCTTGCAATTCTGGAATTTGCCACGCCCAGAAACATCCTTTGGAGAGGAATGTTCAACATCTATTTCCTCTATATTCTTCCTCTTATTGGAAGGATAATATCAAAAGATGCAAATGCATACACATATTTACCCGAGTCGGTAATGAAATTCCCCCAATATGAGCAATTCTGCTCCGAGCTGTCCGAAGGTGGATTTACCGATGTAAGATACAGATCATTAACAGGAGGTGTAGCATTGCTTTATACTGCCAGAAAAAATGACTTACGATAAGATCATATCACTTGTCATCTATCTTGTCTATTATCTACTTGCAATAATAGCTTCGGCTCGTATCATATATAAAAAACTGGATCCTGTCAAGTCCTTTTCATGGATAGTGGTTATACTTCTTCTACCCTACATAGGACTTATCCTATACCTGCTTTTCGGACAAAATTACAGGAAATCAAAGATTTATAGCCGCAAAGGAGTTCACGACGAGAGATATCGCCGTCTTGTGAGCCACAAACAGATGAAACTCTTTGATACTCATCCTGAATCTGTTCCGGCAGAACTAAACCAGTTCCGGAAGCTCATTAACCTGAATATCAGAGGCAATAAAAGCATCATCGGTCTTAACACAAACATTGAGATATACTCTTCCGGCAAGTCTGCCCTCAATGCAATGTATGAAAGCATAAGCGAGGCCAGGCAACATATTCATTTACAGTCATATATAATCGAAGATGACAAAATAGGAAGACTTTTCAAGGATCTTCTGATAGACAAGGCCAGAGAGGGAGTCGAGGTAAGAGTCATATATGACGATGTTGGCTGCTGGAAACTAAAGAAACCTTATACTGAGGATTTGAAATCTGCCGGCATAGAGGTTCTGGTCTTCGCTCCTGTCCGGTTTATGTCACCCACTTCAAAGGTTAATTACCGCAATCATAGAAAAATCCTCGTAGTAGACGGTGTCATAGGATTTCTCGGAGGGGTCAATATTGCCGACAGATACTATGACGGTGGCCAGTTTGAGGAGTGGAGGGACACACACATAAAGATTATCGGTGAGTCTGTGTCGGCACTTCAGTCCAGCTTTTTGCTCGACAGGTATTTTATCATAAACCGCCAGTTCAAGAGAAAAAAGAAATACTTCCCATCCATAAACTCATCAAATATCAAGGTGGAGGGTGAAAATTACCATTTCTATTCACAAATAGTGACATCAGGGCCTGACAGCGACTGGGCAAGTATAATGCAGTGCTATTTTGCAGCAATTACAAATGCAAAAAGCAACATTTATATTATAACACCCTATTTCACCCCTAACGAATCCCTTTTGAATGCACTGAAAATTGCCGCCTTGGGGGGTGTCCAGGTATCACTGATGTTGCCGGAGAAGAGTGACACAACCCTTGCATACTGGAGCACAATGTCCTATGCAACAGAACTTTTAGAAGCAGGAGTAAAAGTATATCTCTTCAGCAAAGGGTTCAACCATTCAAAAGTGATAAGTATAGATGGTGAGTTATGTCTGATTGGTTCTGCCAATTTCGACAACCGCTCGCTTGAGCATAATTTTGAGATAACAAGCATAATTTACAACAGTGACATTACTCAACAGATAGACAAGCAATTTTTGAAAGATACGGAACGCTGCAAGTCACTAGCCAGCTCAAAATGGGCAAAAAGAAGCGTTGGGAATCAAGTTAAAGAGGCACTTGCACGGTTACTTAGCCCTCTGTTATAGCTTATGGCAAACATAATGAACTTTATAAAATACTGTTTAGCAACAACGGCTGTCCTTTCTACAGTTGTTTCTGCATATCCGCAACATATATCCTCATGCGATTTCCATTTAAGGCAGGAGAACAGGATTGACTCATTGCTAAAAAACCAGTTTATACAAAAGACTTACATTGCAGCACCTTTTATAATATCCGGAATTGCCCTTTACAGCCCCGGAAAGAGATACCAGGATTTAAGGACGGAGTTTGCTCCTAAATTTACAAACAGGATGGATGATTACATCCAGTACACACCTACCATGATGCTGTATGGAATGAGAATAGCAGGAATCGAAGGAAAAAGTTCCTGGAAGAGACTTCTTGTCACACATGCATTCTCAGCTGTGACAATGACTGCCATCACCAATGGTGTAAAGTATAGTGTAAGGGAGCCCCGGCCAAATGGGAAAGGGAGAGAGAGCTATCCAAGCGGACATACCGCACTTGCATTTATGAGCGCAACCATGGTCCATCACGAATACGGCCTCACGCTAAGCCCATGGTATAGCGTTGGAGCCTATTCACTTGCTACAGCGACAGCAGTCTCCAGAGTCTTGAACAACAGACATTACTTGCATGACGTCCTGCTCGGTGCTGGTATCGGCATACTCTCAACAGAGTTAGGCTACATGTTCTCCAACATCATCTTCAAAGAGAAAGGGCTATTGATGTCCGACAAAGATTATGGAACTCTTGACATCAACAAACCAACCTCCTACCTCGGCCTTGTCGTCGGATTCAATAAGATCCTCAACACTCTCCCTACAGATAACGGAGTGAGGATGAGATGCCACTGGGGATCCTCAGCAGGGGTTGAAGGTGTGTTTTATCTTGACAGGAACTGGGCGTTAAACACCGTGGCATCTACATATACTGTCAAGACCAGTATAGACAGGGGCCGGTTTGAAATTGACGGTCCGCCCCTTTCCTGGTACAACATAGGGATAGGGCCACAATACTCTGCTCCAATAACCAGAAGCTGCCGGATTGGAACGAAGCTGACAGCCGGCTATTCCAGATTGTTGGAAAGAGAGCTCCATGATTACCTAATTTCATCCTCCAATGGTCTGAACCTTACCTGGGGACTTTTTGTAGAAAAGTACGTCACTCAAGGGATGACAATTAAGTTACACACAAATCTGGAGAAGACTCTCTTTGACAACAACCGGTTTAACCTGATCAATATCGCTTCCGGCGCCTCAATCAATCTTGACTTAGGGATACTCCGTAACTAGCAACTCATCTCCCCTGCATTTTTCATTGCAGAAAGAAGATTATAAGCTCCCTTTACAACAACCTTTATGGTCTGGATATCCACACCATCCGGTAGTTCCACTTCAGAATAACCGCCATCTGAGACACCTTTGTGAATCTCAACCATACGATACTCTGTAAAGGGCTGTCCATTTTCAGTTTTCTCTTTTTCCTGAATGAAAATATAGTCCTTGCCCTCAAAACTAACTATTGCGTCGGAAGGCAACGATGAGACCTTGTTTGTAGTCGCATCTATGGTAGCACTCACATACATTCCGGGCAACACATTCTTGCAAGTGCTTGAAACCTTGGCATAAACTTTATATGTCTTGTCATCGCTGATGGTCTTTCCGGTCTGATACAACACCGCATCGTGCTGCTCTGTCTCGTTGTTGATGAAGAAATGGATTTTTTGCCCATTTGAGACCTTATTTGCATCTTTCTCAAACAGGGTAAGTTCCAGAAACAGGTTGCTCTTGTTTACAATTTCAAACAGCACATCCGATGCAGAGGCAAATTTGCCAATATTGGCATTTACAGATTTGACATATCCCGAGATAGGCGAGACAAGTGCGACCGAACGGCTGATATTGTCCTCATTAAGCTTCTCGTAATTTATACCTATCAATGCAAGTTTCTGTCTGAGAGCATTAACCTGGGCTTTGAGACTTTTGTAGTCTGATGTAACCTGCTGCATGTTCTTTTCTGAAGAGACCTCACTGCTGTAAAGTTCATTCTGCCTCTTATACTCGGCAGTGGCAAAATCAAGTTTGCTTTTGGCCTCAAGATAAGTTTGCTGGATATCCACGAAATCCTGATTTTCCATAATTGCAAGCACCTGGCCTTTTCTCACTGAATTTCCAGGCATAAGGGATGTGCTTTTAACAAAGCCACCCATCGGCATACAGACAGTTGCCAGATTCTGAGGCGGGGCAGTTACAATGCCACTGGCTTTGAGTGTTCCGCTAAGAGAACGCATTTCAACTGTTCCGGTCTCGATATTGGCCAGTTTGATCTGATCTCCACGCATTTCTACAATATTTTCCGGAAGTACTTCAGCCTCTTTGACCTCTTCCTTTTTCCCTCCACCACATGAAACCAAGGTGACAAACAAGGTAGAGAGTATTGCTGATGTTAATAAATTATATTTTGTCATAAAATTGCTGTTTTAAAAAATTTTACCTGTTATAAGATCTATGGAAACTATGGTCTGATTATACTGGTTAAGCACATCAAGATAATTTTGCTTTATGTCTAAAGCCCTGTTTAGATTCTGAATATAGTCCAGATAATCCATAGAACCGGACTCGTAGCTCTTGGAAGCATACTTAATGATCAGCTCTGCCTCCGGAAGTGCCTGTTTTTCATAAAATTCCAGACTATTATTGTATTTATTGAATTCATCCAATAAAGAGCGATACTCTTCTGACAGTGACTTCGCATAATATTCAGAGTCAGTCTTGGCAGCCTGAGTTTTCATACTGGCCGCTTTTGTCCTTGAAGTATATGGAACAAACCATAAAGGAATGGAAATTCCTGCCTGCACACCTGTGAAACGGTCTCTTTTACCAAAAGACCTGGGGTTTCCATTTACCTCCTGGACTCCTTGGATGGTCTGACTAAAGTAGCCAATGTTAAACTCAGGCATCATCTTACTGCGTTCCACCCTTTTTTCATAATCAGAGATGACAACCTGCTGCTTCATGTATCCCATGGATGGATTCTGGGTTAAGGCTGCACTCTCTTCGACAGGAAAGAACTCTGCACGCCGCAAAATAGTATCTGCGGAGCGAAGTTTAGAGTCTGTATTTAAAAGAGTCTGAAGCTTTCTTGTAATGACAGCAATATCGGTTTTAATCTGACGCAACTGATTTTTTGCCACCATACTTTGTGAACGTGCAGTAACCATTTCAAGGTTGTTTGTCTCTCCGGTTTTTGCCCTGATGGTGGCCGCCCTGTTAAAGCCTGAATACAAACTATCCTGATAAGCCAAAAGTCTCTCCTTCGAAAGCAGAAAGACAAGTTGCCAGTATGCCTGTTTCACCTGACTTGCAATCTCAAGCTGCGAAGTCTTCAACTGAAATTCTCCGCTTTTTACATTTTCTGTTGCAAGCTTGTTCTGGTTTATGTAAACCGTGGGAAAAGCAATCGACTGAGATATTGTATAGCTGTTATCCTTTGTGAAAGAGTTGAACTGTCCATATTGTCCGTCTAAAGAGGTTTTTGGAATGTCCCAGGATGCACCCTTCAACACCTTTTGTGCATCCAGGTTATATTGAGAAGAACGGATTGCAAGATTGCTATCCAAGGCCATCTGAACTGCCTTCTTCATATCTATGACTTTTACCTGTTGAGCATTCACAGATGCAAACAAAGATGATCCTGTAAGGAATATCAACAGCATAGACAGATTCTTGATAGATCTCTTTTTAAAGACAGACCTGAAACTGTGTGTGGAGAAGAAGACGTAAAAGATCGGCAATACAAATAAAGTTAGGATGGTGGCAGTAATAAGCCCTCCTATCACCACAGTTGCAAGAGGCCTTTGGACCTCAGCTCCGGCAGATGTAGACAACGCCATTGGCAGAAAGCCCAGAGAAGCCACAGCTGCAGTTACAATCACCGGTCTGAGACGTGTACTCAGTCCTTTAAGCACTCTTTCAGTAATATCTGCAACACCCTCTTTTTCCAGACGGTTAAATTCTGCAATGAGAACTATCCCATTAAGTACAGCAACTCCGAACAAAGCAATGAAACCAACTCCGGCAGATATTGAGAAGTTCATACCTCTCATCCATAATGCAAAAACTCCACCTATTGCAGCCATTGGCACTGCAGAGAATATCAGCAACGACTGTTTGACCGATTTGAAAGTAAAGAAAAGCAACACAAAAATAAGGAGCAGGGCTACCGGAACTGCAATTGACAGTCTGGCCTTTGCAGCCTCCAGATTCTGGAACTGACCTCCATAAGAGACATAATAACCGGTAGGTAGCTTAACTTCCTTATCAATAATATTGGTTACTTGCTTGATAACACTCTGGACATCTCTGTTTCGGACATTAAAGCCAATTGTTATACGACGCTTGGTGTTCTCTCTTGAAACCTGTGCAGGGCCTGATTTAATCTGGACATCTGCAACTTGTTCGAAAGGAATCTGCCCGCCATTGGGAAGAGATACAGAAAGGTTTCTCACATCATCTATGCTTTTCCGGTAATCCTCATTCAGTCTTACAACCAGTCCGAATCTTTTCTCCTGGTCATATACCACACCGGCCTGGCTACCTGCAAATGCAGTTCTAAGGATAAGGTTCATATCACTGACAGATAGTCCGTACTGGGCCAGCCGTTCGCGGTTGTATTCGACCTGTACCTGTGCCAGCCCTGTAACCTTTTCCACGTTGATATCTTCAACTCCATCTATATGCTGGATTATCCTGTTCACCTCCACTGCCTTTTCTGACAGAGTATTAAGGTCATCCCCGAATATTTTCACAGCTATATCCTGTCTTGAGCCGGACAACAATTCATTGAATCGCATCTGTATAGGTTGCTGGAATTCAAATTTAACACCTGCCAGCACTACGAGCTTCTCTTCCATCCTGGCAACCAGCTCCTCTCTTGTTTTTGCACTAGTCCACTCACTTTTGTCTTTTAAAGTAATTATATAATCCCCTGTCTCCATTGGTGTAGGATCTGTTGGAATTTCACCGGCTCCGATCTTACAGGCAACATGCTTTATTTCAGGAAAATTGTCCAAAAGTATTTTATTGGCTTGCTTGACAACATGGATAGTGTTTGAGAGAGATCCTCCCTGAAGGGTTATCACTCCCGCTGCCAGGTCGCCCTCCTCCAATTGTGGGATAAACTCACCTCCCAGACGCATGAATACAAATAGGCTGAAGAAGAATAATATTATTACCGATGACGAGACAATCAGCTTGTGTCTCAGCACGGATACTATGATTGGGTTAAAGACCTTATGTAACCCATCCATTATTTTATCTGAGATATTGCGCTTATGCTCCGTCTTTTTACTAAGAAACAAGGCAGAGATCATAGGGACATATGTCAGAGATAGAATTGCGGCCCCTAGTAATGCAAATGTGACCACCTGGGCCATAGGCCTGAACATCTTGCCCTCAATACCGACCAATGCAATTATTGGCAGGTACACAATAAGAATGATGACTTGTCCGAATGTGGCTGAACTCATCATCCTCTTGGCTGACTCAAATACATTCTCATCCATTTGTGCCTGCGAAAGCCTTGAAACTCCAGGATGATGGTGTTTGCTCATGCTTATCCTATGAACTGCACTCTCCACAATAATCACTGCACCATCTACAATCAATCCGAAGTCGATTGCTCCCAGACTCATCAGATTGCCGGAGACCCCAAAAAGGTTCATAAGTGAAATGGCAAACAACATGGAAAGTGGGATAACTGAAGCCACTACCAGACCTGCCCGAAGATTCCCAAGCAAAAGCACCAGAATGAATATTACAATCAGTGCTCCTTCCAGAAGGTTCTTTGAAACTGTCCCGATAGCTCTTCCTACAAGCTCAGACCTATTCAGGTAAGGCTCTATCTTAACTCCTTTAGGGAGAGATTTCTGAATGGACTGAATCCTGTTTTCGACATTATCAATCACTTTGTGCGCATTTGCACCCTTCAGCATCATTATAACTCCTCCAACTGCCTCAGAAGTGTCCACAACAAAAGCTCCGTAACGTGTTGCACTTCCATATTGGACTGTTGCCACATCTCTTATCAAGACAGGAATCCCTGATGGTGTGTTTTTTACCGATATACTTTCGATATCTTCCAAATTTTTAACCAGACCAATACCGCGGATAAAATATGCTGTGGGATTCTTGTCAATATAGGCACTCCCCGTATTTTCATTGTTACGTTCAAGAGCATTGAAAATATCTGTCAATGTAAGATTCATCCCCTTGAGCTTATCAGGATCAATCGCAATTTCGTACTGCTTAACGAAACCTCCGTAACTGTTTATTTCTGCTACACCGGGAGTGCCCAGCATTTCACGTCGCACGACCCAATCCTGCAAAGTACGCAGTTCCATCGGGGTATACTTGTTTTCCAGCCCTTTGTCCACAGCCAACCTATACTGATATATCTCGCCCAATCCTGTTGAAATGGGCGCGAGTTCAATTTTGGCAAGGCCTTCCGGAATTGACTCCTCTGCCTCCTTCAGCCTCTCACTCAACTGCTGTCTCGCCCAGTATATGTCTACTCCATCTTTGAAGACAACCGTTACTACGGACAACCCCAGACGGGAAATTGAGCGGAGTTCTATTATGTCTGGTATATTAGCTACAGCCACCTCTATTGGTGCTGTTATCGAACTTTCCACCTCTTGTACAGCCAATGACGGTGCCAGGGAAATTACCTGCACCTGATTGTTGGTGGTGTCAGGGATTGCGTCTATAGGCAACACTGTCAGGGAATAGATTCCCCACCCTATCAATGCTGCAACAAACAACCCGACTATAAATTTATTCTTTATAGAAAAACGAATGATTTTTTCAACCATAATATGATTTCTTTAGTTATTTCCGTACTGATAAAACCAAGATGCGATATTAACTGCATCTGTTAAATAGAAAAAGCTATACGTCAAACTAAAGAAGGAGGAGCCCTCAATGATATGATATCAGGAAAAATAGAGTCAATCGGGATTCCTGTTGACTCCGGAAACAAAATATTTTTGACATAATTACAGGCAGATAAAGCCTCTGAGATACCGGCCGGCAGAAATTCGAAAGAGGGAAAATCTATGGAGGCGATTTTCTTTTCGAACTCCAGCAAAGATGTAAGCTTATTTTCTACAAGGTAGTTTAAAGCATGGCAATGGCTGGTGGATTCACAGGACGATGATGTGTCGAAATCATGGTGATGAGGTATAACAAGATGGGCTATTATGATAAAACACGCTAGTCCTAACGAAAAAACAGCCGTATTTTTAAATAATTTGCTCATTCTGTAAATCCTTACTCAAAAAATGTATGTAAATTTATATATAAAATTAACAGAACAATCATTTTTGTACAAAATAAAATTGGAATTCTTATCTTTGATTTTATCAAAGCTTGGATTTTATGAAACAAATATTTCCGCTACTAATTATTCTTCTTGCAGCATGCCTGTTTTCTTGTACAGAAAAAGACATAAGCCTTACATTAGATACCGAGAGTGTAAATATGGAATTTAAAAATTATTACCAGCTTACAGCTAACGTAAATAATGCCATATATTATTCCGAAGACGAATATCACGCCACTGTTGATGAAAACGGTCTGATTACGGCTAACAGGATAGGTAGTACAAATATTGTTGTATCCTCTAAAAAAGGGTCTGCTAAAGTCAAAGTTATTGTAAGGCCTTCTTATAATCTATACCCTGAACCTTGCATGGATTGGACTAAAACAAAATCCCAGATTATCAGTCAGTACGGGACTCCCAGCAGTGAGACCTCCAGTGGGATATCATATTTGACCAACAACAAAATCTATCCATTAATAATCTACGAATTTGACGAAAATAATCTATTGAAAGAAAGCAGCGTCACTGTCAGCGAATCTTACGGCAGCACATTGGCTAAATTCCTTGAAGAACGCTATGCTTATTCAGGTCTTTTTTCTCAAACCTATATTTTTTACAATGAGATAAAAAAAGAGTCAATCTCGATGTCCGTTCTGCTATCAAAAATAAGTGGATACAAGCTTTATCTTGTCCGTTATGTCCCATATTCTGCCACCAAATCAGATTCAAATATGGATCCGCAAGGGGACGCAAATTGTGTGAATCCAACTTACAAGGAATCAAATAAAAAAGTAAGTGGTTTTATTCTGCTTTAACCATATCGCAGCTTTATTTCACAATTATATTGTTATACGCCATGCAATGTTGGTATAAAACATGCTTTTTCCATTGCATAAAAACAAAAAACCGCTCGAAATGAGCGGTTTAATGGTGTGAAATTTGTTGTTCAGTGACCCCGACAGGATTCAAACCTGTAACCGTCTGATCCGTAGTCAGATACTCTATTCAGTTGAGCTACGGGGCCTTATAAGGGGATTACTCTCCTAAATCTTTTACTACGTTATATTTTCTCTCTTTGATACGGGCTTTCTTACCAGTAAGCTCTCTCAGATAGAAAATTCTTGCACGGCGAACTTTACCACGTTTGTTAAGTTCGATAGTGTCAATGAAAGGAGAGGTTATTGGAAAAATTCTCTCAACACCCACACCGTTGGAAATCTTACGAACGGTAAAAGTCTCTGTAGTACCAGTACCTTTTCTTTGAATAACTACTCCACGGTATTTCTGAAGACGCTCCTTGTTCTCCTCCTTGATCTTGTAGGTAACGGTAATTGTATCACCTGCCCTGAAAGCTGGATACTCTTTTACCTCACCGGCAAATGATTGTTCTGCAATTTTAATTAAATCCATTTTCGTCAATGTATTAGCGCAACATTATAGACTCCTGTGTTCTTATAAGCGGTTGCTTTTATTTTTAGGACTGCAAATGTATGAATTTATTTCCAGATAACAAAAATATTTACTTAACTCTTGCCTTGTAAAGAGCGCCACCAATAGAATCATGCCTTGCTCCGGTTACAGATGAGAGGCAATTTGGAATATTATAGACAAAGAGCGCGCCCAAAAATGCAAAGATAAGAGCCTCCTTAAAGTTGACAGTCTGAGCATCCGGAACGTAGTATTCACATTGAGGTGCATTGGCAGACATCCTCTCTACCAGATATTTATTAAAAGCTCCACCACCAGTCAGAAGCACTTTGCCCGCTTTTATATTATTTCCGATCTGAACAGCAACATGTTCACAGAATGTAGCAAGGTTATCATTTATACTTAGATAATATGAATCTATCACAGGAATGATTATATCCTCAACCCACTCCCTTCCCAAAGATTTTGGCCCGCTATGAGTATAAAAATCCAGAACGTTCAATTTTTCAAGAAGACTAGCGTTAACCTTCCCTTCACGCGCTATGTTCCCATCAAGGTCATATTCAAGGCCGATTTTTCTGGTATAGTGGTTAAGCACATAGTTTACCGGAGATATATCATAGGCAACACGTGTCCCATTGCTTTCAGAAGAGATATTCGAAAACCCACCCAGATTCAGGCAGTAATCATATTCTCCAAAAAGATTCCTGTCTCCCACAGGAACAAGTGGAGCTCCCTGTCCATATAGTGCAACATCAGTAGTCCTGAAGTCGCAAATTGTATCTATTCCTGTTTCAGCAGCGATTCCTGCTCCAGACCCAATCTGAGCCGTAAACCTTTTTGATGGTTGATGAAATACTGTATGACCATGTGAGGCTATATAATCAGGCACAGCATTATTTCTCTGCATGAATGCCTTTACTCTTTGTCCAATGTAAAGTCCATAATCCGAGTTAAAGAGAGCATATTCAAGAGCACTCATATTCTGTGCATTTGACAGCTTATCCTTAACATCACTTGGATAATCCTCAGCCTCAGCCTTGATTATGTTGTAGTTCCACTTATCCCCATTAAAATCAAACTGGACATAACAGATATCAAGCCCATCCAATGAAGTGCCTGACATCAAACCAATAATTTTCACCATACAAAAGATGTATTTACTGTATTTACGTTTCCTCTGTTGTCTCCCACAGTGACAGTCATTATATGGGCCTTGCCTTTAGTAATTTTATCAGCGTCAAGATCAACGGTAAGACTGCCGGTCTTGCCATCGAAGTTAGCTAAAATCCACTTACCATCTATCTGAACTTTGTAAGAACCGATTCCCGACAGGTCGTCAGATATTGAGATCTTGAGTGCTTTCCTTGTAGAAACGTTCATTCCCTCCTTAAAAAACGGAAATATTTTAGGAGCCAAGGTATCTACTGTAACTAGAAATTTACCAAATGAACCTATTGATGTTTCAAGATATTCTCCTTTCCATTCTCCTCCAAGAGACCCGTATCTTCCGTTTTTGCCTACAACAACAATTACAGCCTTATTCCTTAGCTCTGGCTTGATTTCCGGTTTCAAGGACAACTTGCCATAGACCTGCAGAGGAACAACCTCGTCCCCCACTCTCCACATTTTTGCACCTCTGAAAATAGATGAATCGGCTGTAAACAAAATAGAGCTGTACAAGGATCCTATAGGTAGTGTCAGTTTCATAGATCCGGACTCGTAAGAGTTGGCTATGAACCATGGCATTATCTTTCCGTTAGCATTTGAGAAAGAGCCTTTCACCGGTAAAGCAGTATTCACTCCCCCCCTTTTGACTTTAAATGAGCGTGTTGCCCTGTTACCTTTATAATCCAACGTTTCAACCATAACAGTATGCTCGTTGTCATCAGATAAGACAAAAAGACCATTGTTTTTTGCCTTGATATTTGAAACAAGCCCATTTCCGGGTTCCACCCAACTCTTTACCATAGACCTGCCATACTGCTGCTTTTCACAGTAATCGACCAAGGCATTTATATATCTTCCCTTGTCAAAAGGAATTGCAACAGGGGTGAATGAAAATATCTTCTCATTGTCCAGATAATAGTTATAGTTGGCAACAGCTAATCTTGCACTTGTGTTGTTCATCCTGTCGATTGCATCAACAGCCACGTAGAAAGTGTCTGGCAAGGCGGTCACAATAGCGGATGGCTCTGTAAAGCTTTTTACGAGAGCTGTGACAGGCAGGGTCTTGGCATTTGATATGGCAAAAAAACTAACTCTTCTGATGAGAGGTGCAATGTTGTCCGTTATCTTGAAATTGCCCTCTTTTACCGGATCAAGCGGAATCTGTTTTTCTGTATCTCTTATTTCAAAATGTAGATGAGGACCTCCCGAAGAACCGGAATTACCAGTTCTTCCAATTAAATCACCTTTATTGACAGGAAAAAGGGTTGAGTCAGGTTCCAGGCTTACAGCAAAGCTCTCACTTTCATATTGCTTTTTCTTGACCCACCCTGCAACCTTTGGAGCAAAGTCCAGAAGATGTCCATAGACAGTGGTTTTGCCGTTTGTGTGTCTTATGTATATAGCATTTCCGTATCCAAAAGGGGATACAGTTATCTTACAGATGTAGCCCTCTCCTGCAGCAGAGATTCTGGCCCCCACAACTCCTCCTGTCCTGAAATCCAGTCCGGCATGAAAATGTGTGGCTCTAAGCTCTCCATAGCTACCTGAAAGATTGGGTACCAAGTCTAAAGGAAGGCGAAAGAAATCCGGAGCAGCAGTTGCTCCGTAAGTTTTACTCTGGCCGGATAAATTGATAACAAAAAACAATGAGGCCAAAGTCAGGGCGAAATATCTCATGAGGGTATAAATTAAGAGAACATATGCTTCATTCTATCGAAGAAGTTTCTGTCGTCTCTATTAGGGTTAGGTTTAAAATTGTCGGAACCTCTTAATTTCTCAAGCAGTTCCCTCTCTTGTCTGTCTAATTTTTTAGGTGTCCATACCTGAATGTATACCAGCATATCACCATTTCCATAGCCATTTACGTCCGGCAGACCTTTAGATCTAAGTCTCAATATTTTGCCGGATTGAGTACCAGCTTCGACTTTTATTCTAAGCTTTCCGTCCACCGATGGAATATCGGCATCGCATCCAAGGGCTGCATCCGGTATCGAAATAAATAGGGAATAAATAAGATCATTACCATCTCGCTGCAATTCAGGATGTTCCTCCTCCTCAATAACAACCAGAAGATCTCCGTTGACTCCTCCCCTCTTGGCCGCATTACCCTTGCCTTGGACAGTCAGCTGCATTCCCTGAGCCACACCTGCCGGTATTTTGAATGAGATCTCCTCCATCTCCTTAACAAGTCCATCACCACCGCATTTCGGACAGGGGTTAATTATTCTCTTGCCCTCTCCTCCACATGATGGGCAGACTGATGCAGTCTGCATGGTTCCCAGGATTGTCTGGGTCATTCTGGTCACCTGCCCTGAACCCTTACAGGTTTCGCATGTATGTACATCAGCTTCTGACTTGGCTCCTCTGCCATTACAGTCGCGGCACATAACCTGCTTGTTTATTTTAACCTTCTTTTCTGCTCCATGGGCAATATCCTTTAGATCAAGCTTTACCCTTATACGGATGTCCGATCCTCTGTTAACTCTACGGCCACCTCTTGACGACCCGCCAAAACCGCCAAAACCACTAAAACCTCCGCCAAAGTGTCCACCGAATATATCACCAAACTGGCTGAAAATATCATCCATAGAGAACCCTGCTCCTCCAAAACCTCCACCATTATTGGCAGAGCCGCTCATTCCTGCATGTCCGAACTGATCGTAACGTGATTTCTTGTCTGGATTGCTTAAAACATCGTATGCCTCTGCTGCCTCTTTAAACTTTTCCTCAGCCTCCTTGTTTCCAGGATTTTTATCAGGATGATATTTAAGTGCGAGCTTTCTGTATGCTTTTTTTATTTCATCGGAAGAGGCACTTCTGGACACTCCCAGCACTTCGTAATAATCTCTCTTATCCATTATTTAAATTTTAAATGCCAACAACGACTTTGGCAAAACGGATAACCTTGCCATTCAGAGTATATCCCTGTTGAACTACATCAATGATTTTATTTTTATGAGCCGTTTCAGGAGCAGGCATTTGAGCTATCGCCTCATGCAGATCTGTATTAAGTTCATTACCCATTGATTCAATTACCTTTAGCCCCTTGCTCTCCAAATAAGCATAAAGTTTTTTGTAAATCAGTTCTGTTCCTTCTATTGCTGCAAGATGATCACCATCAGCTTTGCGCAAAACATCAAGAGCCCTTTCCATGTCGTCCAGGATTGGGAGGATTCCAATGATAGTATCCTCTCCGGCAGTCATCACAAGCTCTAATCTCTCCTTGGCAGAACGACGCCTGTAATTGTCGAACTCAGCGGCTAAACGCAAATATCTGTCATTCAATTCCGCAATCTGATCTTCAGTGTTTTTTTGCTCGTCAGCTACAGATTTGTTTATCTCCTCTGCTTCTGGCTTCTCCTTGTCATGAACATGTTCGTGTTTGTCTCTCTTTTGTTCTTTCATCACAATATATATGTTTTTTACTCTTTTTTAATCCGACAAAGGTAATCACAAAAAATTTGCCAAATGGATTAATAAGACAAAATGGCACTATGTCCACCACTTCTGAGAGAATCAACCATTAACGCTGATTGTTCTAAGCATCTGTTTATTGATAATTTCCACCTGTTTTCCGGAGATTTTCAGCACTCCGTCTTTTACAAATTCCGACAAAACCCTGTTTATACTCTCCCTTGAAGCATCTATAAGGTTTCCCATATCCTCCTGTGTGACATTAATCACAAAACTATCGGAATGATATATATTATCTGCAAAATCCAAAAGGACATCTGCAAGTTTGCCACGAGTCTGCTTTTGAGTGCGATTAACGCATTTCTGATACGACTCCAGCTCTCCTTTACACAACTCAATCAAAATCTGATTGGAAAAATCAGGATTGGTGGCAAGCATTTTTCTAAAGAAGGAGATATCTATGAAACAGACCTCTGAATCTTCAACAGCAGATACAGAGTACTGGTTTATCTTGTCTCCGAAAGTTGTCGGCAACCCAAGATAATTTGAGGGCTTGACAAGACGAACCAATTGAATATGGTATGGGCCGTTTATATGAATCTTTACAAGGCCGGTCTTAAGGTACGCAACATTAGTGGAATATGTACCTTGCCTTATAATTGAGTCGCCTTTTTTGAACAATACTGTAAGACAGTTGGCAGACATCTCCAAAGACTCTTCCGTGGTCAATTTTCCTGCAGCTGCAGACTTATTGAGACATATTGCACATTTATTTTCCATAAGAAATTGTTTACAGCAGCAAAGATAATATCATTGTGACATAAATCACAATTTTTGTAAATACATATCATACCAAATATACGAAATTGAACCATTTACAGCAGTAGTTTTGTCAAAAATTAAGAACAGTCATGCAAGAAGATTTACAACAACAGATTAAAGAACTGCAACAGCAGATAGAAAAGCTGCAGAAAAAGGTTACAACCGTACAGAACAGCAGAAAAGACCAGTTGGCCATAGCCTGCGTGTCAGGCGACATGGATAAAATCCTGGCAGCAATGGTTATATCAATTGCTGCTGCTGCGATGGATACAAAAGTGAAGATTTTTTTCTCCTTCTGGGCCTTATCTGCATTGCGGGATAAGAACAAGCACCCAAAAGGGAAAGACTTCATATCTAAGATGTTTGGCATCATGCTGCCAAAGAGCAAGGATAATCTAAAGCTTTCAAAAATGAATATGGGGGGAATGGGACCTTTGATGATTAAGTATCTGATGAAAAAGCAGAATGTGATGTCGTTGGATCAAATGTTCAAGACCGCCGGCGAGCTAGGCATTGAGATTACTGTATGTGAAATGTCTATGGGCTTGATGGGCTTCAAGAAGGAGGAGATGATAGATTACCCTCACCTTAGCTTTGCTGGTGCAGCCACGTTTGTTGCCGATGCCGGAGAAAGTGCAGCCCAGTTGTTTATTTAGTATTTAGTATTTAAAATAATTATAAAAATTTGGATTATGACACAAGAAGAATTGAAAAACATCACCGTATCAAAGAGTGTTGATGCAAGGGGAACTGCTTGCCCGGGACCACTACTGGAAGCAAAAAAAGCAATCGGGACAATAGAAGAGGGAGAGATCATGGAGATTCTATCAGCCGATGAAGGAACTAAAGTTGACATCCCAAAATGGTGTTCAAAGCAAGGTCACGACTTTCTTGGGACAGTTGAGGAAAATGGATACTACAAGATCTACATGCGTAAAAACTAAACCAGACCAATTTAAAAATGGCTATAAGCGCAAAGATTCTAGTATTTTCAACAGAGAAGATCTCCGATCCTGCCATTGATATGGCAGGATTGCTGAAACTACACTATCCTCCTCAGGTATACACCATCGCTCTGCGTTGCTCCAGCAGCATAAAACCCAGATGGATATTGAGGGCTTTTGAACAGGGGTTTGACGGTGTCTTCATAGCTGCAGACGGAAGTGACTGTGCTTTTGGAGAATCTTGCACAGAAAAGACCGGTAACCTGGTCGGTAAGACACATCAGATGATGAAGGAAAGAGAGATTGATCCTGCGCGTCTGCGTATGGCTGCAATATGTTCTGTATGCAGCGAATCTTTCGTAAAACAGATTAAAAGTTTCAACGAGTACCTGTTAAAAGCAAAAATTGATTGAGAATGCAACAAGAGTCAACAACACTATATTTCGATGCAATGGTTATTGGAGGAGGAATAGCAGGTGGAGAGACTGCACTTAACCTCGCTAACAATGGCTACAAGGTAATCATCATAGAAAAAGATCTTTCAATAGGTGGCAAGATGATATTACTTAGCAAGGTGTTCCCAACACTTGACTGTTCTGCCTGTATAACCACTCCAAAAGTCTCGGAGATTTCCAGACACTCAAATATTACAATTTTCACAGAAACAGATGTCAACAGAATTGAGAAAAAGGGTGAGAAGGAGTTTGAAGCAATGGTTACCAGACGTCCTCGCTATGTCATAGCCGAAGATTGCACAGGATGTCAGCAATGTGAAAATGTATGTCCGGTAATAGTACGCGACCAGTATCAGTTCAATCTGATTGGAAGGAAAGCTGCATATATTCCTTTCAGCATAGCCAGCCCTAAGATTGCAGCAATAGATATAGAAAACTGCACCCTTTGCGGAGCTTGTGAAAAGGCGTGTCCTTCAAGTTGCATAGATTTCACTCAGGAAAAAGTTAATTATTTAATAAAGGCCAAAACCGTTGTTGTGGCAACGGGATTCAACCTGTTTGACCCTGTAAGGATACCAAGATACGGATTTGGAGAGTGCAAGAATGTACTTACATCAATGCAAATGGAGAGACAACTGGCACCAACCAGACCATTCAACACTATACTCAGACCCAGTGACGGGAAAGTCCCCGACAAGATAGCCTATGTTCTTTGTGCAGGCTCCAGAGATGATTCAGTAGGAAATCCAATCTGTTCTCAGATATGTTGCATGTACTCAATCAAACAGGCTCAGTTGCTTATGGGCGCTCTTCCAATGGCTGATGTGACAATCTACTACATAGATATAAGAGCGTTTGGAAAAGGTTACGACGAATTTTACGAACAGGCAAAAGGAATGGGAGTTAATTTCATTAAGGGAAAGATTGGCAAGATAACAGAATCGGCAAATGGGAATCTCACATTGAGATATGAAGATATACAAACAGGGAAGATAAAAGAGAGTGAACATGACATGGTAGTTCTCTCTGTTGGAGTACTTGCCAACAAAGATGCCTCATCCCTATTCCCAGGCAACACTCTAGGCATAGATGCTCTTAGCTATGTTACACAGACAGATCCATTACTGAATCCCTCAAGGACAACGATAGAAGGGGTATTTGTTTCCGGGACGGCATCAGGCCCGAAGGATATTCCCGACTCGATACTTTCGGCAGGAGCTGCTTCTTGTGGAGCAATCAGTTATCTAAAACAATAATCAGAAAATGAAAAAAAAACTAGGCGTATACATTTGTGCCTGTGGCGGAAACATCTCAGACTATGTGGATATTGAGAGGGTTAAGGAGGCTATTGCAGATGATGATTGCGTATATCTTGCCAAGACAACAATGTTTGCATGCGGCGACTCAAATCAGAAAGAGATGGAGGCTGACATTATTTCGAACAACCTGAGTGGCATAGTGGTAGCCTCCTGCTCTCCAAAACTTCACCTTAGCACATTCAGAGGTGTCAGCGAAAGAGCAGGGCTTAACAGATACAATTATGTGCACGCAAACATCCGGGAACAAGCCTCGTGGGCTCACTCCGACGATAAGGCTGGAGCTACGGAAAAGGCTATCTCGTTAGTTAAGGCAGCCATCGCAAAAGCAAGATTTGCTCAATCACTTGATCCAATAACCATTAAGTCAAAAAGGGCTGTTGCTGTGATTGGCGCAGGAATAAGCGGCATGAAAGCAGCTATCTCACTAGCGCAAATGAACGATAAGGTATTTCTCATCGAACGGGAAGACCATGTAGGAGGAAACATTGCTTCAATTGATGTTGTTGCTCCTCATAAGGTATCAGGTAAGATACTTATAGAGCGATTGAAAGAGGAGATTGATAATAATGAAGCAATTGAGGTTTTTACAAATTCTCAGGTTGTGGAGAGTTCGGGCAGTATTGGAGACTTCAAGCTTACAATAATAGAGAATGGCTCTTCATCAAGCAAAAACAATGATAGTAAAGAACTAAACGTAGGTTCTGTACTGATATCCACAGGTTTCAACTCATATAAACCTCTTGATGGAGAATCAGGTTATAACGTAATTCCAAATGTGGTGACACTTCCTCAGTTTAAGGAGATACTTTCAAAAAGCAATCTCAAAAAACTGACAGTTAATGGTAATGATATAAACAGCATTGCCTACATATATTGTGTCGGTAGCCGTCAGATAAACGGTGATAACAAATATTGCTCACGATACTGCTGTACAGCTGCAATACAGACAGCACTGGATGTAAAGAGGAAGTTTGGCCATATTCAGAATTACCATTTTACACGTGGGGTAAGAACTTACGGGTCACAAGAGCTTCTTTACAATGAATCAAACAGGCAAGGAGACATTTTTATCCAATATCCCGATAAGGAACAGCCTATTGTTGAGCAACATAAAAATTCAATCGTTATAAAAGCTAAGGATATTCTTTCAGGAAAGCGAGAGTGGGAAGCAGATGTAGACCTAGTTGTCCTTGTAACGGGAATGGTCCCGGACAAGGATAATTCAATCGGCACACTTTTTAAATTACCAAAGGGACGAGACCATTTTTTCAACGAGATTCACGTCAAGCTTCGTCCTGTAGAGACTGTTATTGACGGAGTAACGATTGCCGGAACTTGTCAAGGACCAAAGAATGTTATGGAATCTGTGAACTCGGCGCTCTCTGCTGCAGCGAAATCTCACTCATTCGTAAGCAAAGGAGAGCTGGAACTTGAACCTATTATTGCTTATGTGGACAAGGAGAGCTGCAAATGGTGCGGAGCATGCGTGGATGCCTGCCCTTTCAATGCAATAGCGAGAGTTGAAGAAAACGGCAAAGCTATAGCTTCAATAAGCAAGTCATCCTGTAAAGGATGCGGAATGTGCCTTCCTGTTTGTCCTGAAGATGCATTGGAACTGGCAACATTTTCAAACAAGGAAATTGAGAGCATGATAGATATCCTGGCAAAATAAACAGACATATTATGAACGGAGAAAAAGGTCAGACGGTAAAAATAATGAGAGAGAGACGCAAGGTTTCAGAGAGCGTCAAAAAGAATCTAAAGGATTTCAACGAAAGGAAAAGAGCTATTCTGAAAGAGCTCAGCAAAGAGGATCTCACAATTGCCCAACTAAGTGAACGTACAGGAATGGCAAACGATGAGATGGTCTATTATCTTCTATCTTTAGTAAAATTCGGCTTTGTGCGTACAGGAAGCATAGACGATATGGATGAATACTTCAAATATAAAATCAGCAAAAATGACTAAGATAAATCCAAGATTCAGCAAAGAGCTTAAGAGATACGGAGCAAAAGATTTCAATGCCTGCTATAACTGTGGCAACTGCACAGGGGTGTGCTCTCTTGCAACAAAGGAGGATGCTTTTCCCAGGGAGATGGTTAGAATGAGCACATTGGGTGCTGAAGATGAGATATCAGGCTCACTAAAGCCATGGCTATGCTATTACTGTGGAGAGTGCTCATCTTTATGTCCTCAGACTGCAAATCCGGGAGAACTGATGATGTCCTTAAGAAGGTATCTGACTGCCAGATACGACTGGACTGGGTTATCTGGATTATTTTACAAATCTGTATATACAACTATTGCAGCAATGCTTGCCGTTGCCATCGGTGTCATCTGGTTTGCCTCTTACAAGGATTTCCAACTTGATGGAATCATACAGGCAGGACATTACTTTGAGATGTATGCAATCGCTGGAGTGATGGTGTTTATACTTGTTCCCAACATAATACGAATGTGGTATTTTACAATTTTAAAGCCTGGCATAAAGATACCGATAAAGAACTACGCGAGGACTCTCGGAGATTTCTTCATCCATATGTTTACACAAAAAAGGGCATTGGGTTGTGACGACAATAAGACAAGATGGTTCGAGCACTTCATATTAGTGATTGGATACCTTACATTGTTGTTCACTACAGTCTTTCTTGACTGGTTCGGTACTAAAAGTGTTTTTGTGATAATTCTTGGCTATTCTGTGAGTGCAATTGTATTTGTAATCACCTTCATTTTTGTCGTTAGCCGGATGAAAAGCAGAAAGGAGATCAGCAAGCATTCACAACCATCCGACTGGCTGTTTGTAATATGGCTTTTCCTTATGGGATTCACCGCTTTTTCCGTACGTCTTTTCATAGATACCGACATCATTGAAAGCAACAAATGGCTCTACATCATACACTTTACAATTTTAGCTCAATGGGCTCTTATTATTGTTCCCTTTGGAAAATGGACACACTTTTTGTACAGAACTTTTGCTATCTATTTTCATGATTCCGCTGCTTAAAGGGTGATTAACAAAAAAAAATTCTTAACTTTGCCTTTAATAAATTTTTCACAAAGAAATGGCAGAGCAAATAGTTGGTCACATCTCTCAGGTTATTGGTCCGGTAGTAGATATCAGTTTTGAAAACGAAAGTTCCAAAAGTAAGATTGTACTTCCAAGCATCCATGATGCAATTAGTATTGTCCGTGAAAACGGCAAGACTCTCATTCTGGAGGTGCAACAGCATATTGGAGAAAAGACAGTTAGAACGGTAGCAATGGATTCTACCGATGGTTTAAGACGAGGAATGGAGGCAGTCGCTATAGGGACACCAATCCTCATGCCAATCGGAGATCAGATAAAGGGCCGTCTTATGAATGTTGTCGGAGAGGCTATCGATGGAATGGGGCAGATGAATATGTCTGGTGCATACTCCATCCACAGAGATCCGCCAAAATTCGACGAACTACTGACAACCAGAGAAGTTCTATATACAGGTATAAAGGTCATTGACCTTCTTGAACCATATTCAAAGGGAGGTAAGATTGGCCTCTTCGGAGGTGCCGGTGTGGGTAAGACCGTAATCATAATGGAACTCATCAACAACATTGCAAAGAAGCATAACGGATTTTCAGTTTTTGCCGGTGTTGGAGAACGTACAAGGGAGGGTAACGATCTTTTGCGTGAGATGATAGAATCCGGCGTTATCCGCTATGGCAAGGAGTTCGAAAAGAGCATGGAGGAGGGCAAGTGGGATCTCTCCAAAGTAGACAAGGATGAGTTGGCAAAATCTCAGGCAACTCTCGTATTCGGGCAGATGAATGAACCTCCTGGAGCTCGTTCCAGTGTTGCCTTATCAGGTCTTTCAGTTGCCGAATCTTTCAGAGACGAGGGAACAGATGTAAATGATATTCTATTCTTTATAGATAACATATTCAGGTTCACACAAGCAGGTTCAGAGGTTTCTGCTCTTTTGGGTCGAATGCCTTCTGCTGTTGGATACCAGCCTACATTAGCAACTGAGATGGGTGTGATGCAGGAGAGAATTGCCTCTACTAAGAAAGGATCCATAACATCAATCCAGGCTGTCTACGTTCCTGCCGATGACTTGACTGACCCTGCCCCTTCTACAACTTTTTCACATTTGGATGCAACTACTGTATTGAGCAGAAAAATTTCAGAGTTGGGTATCTATCCGGCTGTTGACCCTTTGGACTCAACTTCCAGAATTCTTGACCCACTTATCGTAGGTGAAGAACATTACCAGACTGCACAACGTGTAAAACAAATACTTCAGAGAAATAAAGAGTTGCAGGATATCATCTCTATCCTTGGTATGGAGGAGCTATCTGACGAGGACAAGATGATTGTAAACCGTGCGCGCAGAGTTCAGCGATTCCTGTCACAACCGTTCACTGTAGCAGAACAGTTCACAGGTGTAAAAGGGACAATGGTTTCCATAGAGGATACAATAAGAGGTTTTCAGATGATACTTAATGGTGAGGTTGACTATCTTCCTGAGCAGGCATTCCTTAATGTAGGCACAATCGAAGAGGCTATCGAGAAGGGACAGAAGATGCTGAAACAAGAATAAGTGCAAAAGGTATGAAGCTCATAATCCTACAACCAGATACAACTATATTTAATGGAGAAGTGGAATCCGTAGCTCTTCCCGGAAGGGCCGGTAAATTCGAAATGCTCCCAAGGCACGCTCCACTTATTTCCACATTAGATGCCGGAGATATATTATATCGCAGAGAGAAGAATGGGCCTCTGGAATCGCTGAAAATCAATGGCGGTTTCATCAAGATAAAAAAAGATGTAATAACCATTTGCATAGATTAATATAAATTGTAATGTTTGAGAAAATCCATTGGAAACTGGTATTTGTACTGCTGTTTTTCTATATAATGGCAGGCCTGATAGTCGGGCTGATTCTATCCGAGTCCTTCCCTGACTATTATTTCAGTTGGTATCCCGTAATTCCCGGGTACTTCACCATAATGGGTTTTGTACTGTTCAGAGCTATGATTTTATGCAGAAAACATAATCCGAAAAAGATAATCAATGTGTATATGATGATGAGGGGAATCAAGCTTATTATTACACTGGTTTCCGTACTTCTTTACACTTTATATGTAGGTGTAAACACATTCGGATTTGCCATGGTGACTCTTGCTTTTTACTTTTTCTATCTGATTATAGAAACATACATATTTATTAAGTTTGAGAAGGAAAGAATAAGAAAATGAGCCGAAAGTTTAAAATATTAGTCTGCCTTATCTCCTTTATTTTTATTGGAGGTGCATCATTACGGGCCGAAGAAATAGATGCCAAGAAAATGGTATTTTCACATATTGGCGACTCGTATGGATGGCACGTTGTCACATGGGGCCATATCCATTTTTCTGTTCCGCTGCCAATAATAGTTATAAGCAAGAGCGAGGGTCTTAATGTATTCCTCTCTTCAAGACTGGCAGAGGGAGAGACCTACAAAAATTTTAAAATTGCGGAAGAAGGAAAGTATGCAGGAAAAGTTGTTGAGACTTCGCCTTCAGGAGAAGAGATCAGACCGATTGACATCTCTATAACAAAGAATGCTGCATCACTTATGCTTAACAGCATTATCCTCATTTGCATCATAATGTCAGTTGCAAAATGGTATAAAAAGAGACCGCTCGCTGCACCAAAAGGATTTAATGGAGCAATGGAAATGTTCATTATGGATGTACATGACAGCATCATAAAGCCAAGTGTAGGAAAGGGATATGAGAAATATGCCCCTTATCTGCTCACAGCATTCTTCTTTATCTTCATCAACAATGTCATTGGGCTGATACCTATTTTCCCTGCCGGAGCCAATGTTACTGGTAATATTGCCATCACAATGGTACTGGCTCTGTGTACTTTCTTCACAGTAAATATCTCCGGAACAAAAGAATACTGGAAAGAAATTCTTTGGCCTGATGTACCGTTGTGGATGAAAGCCCCTATCCCATTGATGCCTGTAATTGAGATATTCGGTATCCTTACCAAGCCTTTTGCCCTTATGATCCGACTCTTTGCCAACATAACTGCTGGACACGCAATAATAATATCATTGACATCCCTTATATTTATAACCGTAGCAATGGGACCCGCCGTAAACACAGGAATGACTGTATTATCGGTGGTACTGAGCATTTTCATGAATTGTGTCGAGATACTGGTTGCCTATATTCAGGCCTATGTATTTACAATGCTCTCTTCTATATTTATCGGGCTGTCACAAGTAGAAAAACACAAAGTAGAAGCTTATTAATTAACAAACTATAAAATATTTAGATTATGTTTCTGTTTACATTTTTAGAGGCTGCAGTAGCCGGAATAGGTACGTTAGGTGCTGCATTGGGAGCTGGTTTAGCTGCCATCGGAGCTGGTTTAGGAATTGGCAAGATTGGTAGTTATGCAATGGAAGCAATTGCCCGTCAGCCTGAAGCTGCCAACGATATCAGAATGACAATGATCATTGCAGCTGCCTTGATTGAAGGTGCTTGTCTTTTCGCAATTGTAGTCTGCTTCCTCGCTCTTTAATCCATAAACTATGTCACTACTTTTACCAGATCCCGGTTTACTGTTCTGGATGATTATCTCATTCGGTACTGTATTTTTTATACTGGCAAAATTTGGCTTTCCTGTTATCGTCAAGATGGTTGAAGAGCGAAGGGCCTATATCCAAAAGTCCCTGGACGATGCCAAGCTTGCAAAAGATCAGCTCGACAACTTTAAGGCTGAAAGCGATGCTATCATCAGTTCAGCCCGTGAGGAGCAGATAAAAATCCTTCATGAAGCCAACCATATGAAAGATAGCATAATCAACGCCGCAAAGCAAGAGGCTAAAGAGCTTACTGCCAAGCAGGTTGAGGATGCCAAAAAGGAGATCGAAAAGGAAAAAGAAGCAGCGATCAGAAGCATACGTTCACAGATTGCAATGCTTTCTGTAGAAATTGCGGAAAAAGTTGTAAGAACTGAATTGAGCAAAACGCAGGCTCAAATGAGTATTATTGACAGATTTCTGGAAGAGACATCTGATTTGAAGTCTTAGAGTAATGAACAGAGGTATTATTTCCACTCGCTACGCGAAAGCTTTACTTTCCTACGCACTCGAAGAGGGTGTGGAGGATGAGGTTTACATTCAGGTTAAAAGACTTTTCCAGAGTTTCAGTGAGGTTCCGGAATTGGACGATTCCCTGGCAAGCCCTATCTTCTCTCATGAAGATAAGTTATCAATGTTAAAAGTTGCTTCTGGAGGTAAGGTCTCTGATGAGTTTGACAGGTTTTTAAATCTGGTGCTTACAAACAAAAGGGGCAATATGCTGCGTTCAATTGCTCTTATGTACACTGTTTTATACCAGAAAAACAAAAACATCAGCCTTTGCAACCTGGTTACAGCTGTTCCAATTTCTGACGAGATTGAAGAGAAGATCAAAAAAATGATTACTGCTAAGACTCATGGCCCTGTTGAGTTGGAAAAAAGTACAAATCCCGAAATTCTCGGAGGCTTTGTCTTTGAATTAAACTTCAATCGCATGGATGCGAGTGTTGCAACTCAATTAAAGAGGATCAAAACGCAGTTTTTAGCGATAAACAACAAGTAAATAAGATTATATGTCCGAAAATATAAAAACAAGCGAAGTTTCCGAACTCTTGAGGCAGCAACTCAAGGGTATGAACACTAAACTAAACTTCGAAGAGGTAGGTACAGTGCTCCAAGTGAGTGATGGAGTAGCCCGAATTTATGGACTGCTCAATGCAGAGGCTAATGAACTCCTGGAATTCGACAATGGAATGGAAGCCGTTGTAATGAACCTTGAAGAGGATAATGTGGGTGCCGTATTACTTGGTGCCTCCTACCATATTAAAGAGGGAGACCGTGTAAAACGAACCGGAAGGATAGCCTCAATTAAAGTTGGAGAGGGTTTGCTGGGAAGAGTTATAAATCCGCTCGGACAACCTCTTGACGGGTTAGGCTCAATTGAGGGCAACCTTACAGAGATGCCTCTAGAGAGAAAAGCTCCAGGTGTAATATTCAGGCAACCGGTAAACGAACCTCTTCAGACAGGTCTGAAGGCTATAGATGCAATGATACCTATCGGACGTGGGCAAAGAGAGCTGATAATAGGTGACCGTCAGACAGGAAAGACAGCCATTGCTATTGACACCATACTGAACCAGAAGGACAACTTCCATGCTGGGAAACCTGTTTACTGCATATATGTTGCTATCGGGCAGAAAGGCTCAACTGTTGCTTCGATTGTTAATGTATTGAGGGAGAAGGGTGCTATGGACTACACTGTAGTAATATCTGCCACCGCTTCAGACTCTGCTGCACTTCAGTATTTTGCTCCTTTTGCGGGGGCAGCAATCGGGGAATATTTCAGAGATACCGGATGTCACGCTCTTGTTGTATATGACGACCTTTCAAAACAGGCTGTTGCATACCGCGAGCTTTCACTTATTCTTCGCCGTCCTTCAGGACGTGAGGCCTATCCCGGTGATATTTTCTACCTGCACTCAAGACTTCTTGAGAGATCTGCAAAAATAATCAATCAACAGGATGTTGCCGAAAAGATGAACGACCTTCCTGCATCTCTTGCAGGTAAAGTAAAATGTGGCGGTTCCCTCACTGCTCTTCCTATTATTGAGACGCAAGCCGGTGACGTTGCTGCATATATCCCTACAAACGTAATCTCAATTACTGATGGTCAGATATTTCTTGATACAAATCTCTTCAATCAAGGTAACCGTCCTGCAATCAATGTGGGTATATCAGTTTCCCGTGTTGGAGGTAATGCTCAGGTAAAGGCCATGAAAAAGGTTGCTGGTACGTTAAAAATTGACCAGGCACAATACCGCGAGCTGGAAGCTTTTACAAAATTCGGAGGAGATCTCGATCCCGTTACTGCCCGTACTATTGACAAAGGTCAGAAAAACACAAGGCTGCTTATACAACCTCAATATTCACCAATGCCTACCGAAGAGCAGATTGCCATTCTATATTGCGGTACTCACGGACTTTTAAAGGACCTTTCACTTGAGAAAGTTGCTGCTTTTGAGAAAGACTTCATAAATGCCCTCAAGAGCACTGACACTCTGGATAAGCTCCGGAAAGGAATTCTGGATGACAGCGTGACTTCTGCTATTGAACAAACAGCTGCAACTGTAGTAGGTATAATGAACAGAAAATAAAAATGGCATCACTTAAAGAGATAAAAATCAGGATTGCTTCGGTAAACAGCACCTTAAAGATAACTTCGGCCATGAGGATGATTTCTTCTGCGAAGTTGCATAGGGCGCAAGTTGCTGCAAAAAACCTGATTCCCTATCAAAATGCACTTAAGGATATACTGACAGAAACATTAGCCGGTCAAGAGGGTCAAAGCTCCCCTTACCAGGAGGTACGTGAGGTAAAAAGAGTGGCAATTGTTGCTGTATCATCCAATTCATCACTCTGCGGGGCATTTAATGTGAATGTAGAGAAGATGGTGAAAAGTGTCATTGAGGAGTATCAGAATTTAGGGAAAGAGAACATTATCCTTTTCCCTATCGGAAAAAAGATATCAAAATCTCTCAGCCATAATTATTCAATTGAGAAAACCGACTTTAAGATTGTAGATAAGCCTGACTACGTTCAATGTTCAGCAATTGCCATGAAATTGATGGAGTTATTCAAGACAAATGCTGTAGACAGAGTTGAAATAATTTACAATCACTTTAATACAACTGCAAATCAGGTTGTTCTAAGAGAGAGATATTTACCTATGAGCTCTTTCACGGATATAAAAAGCACACCAGCCGACTATATCCTTGAGCCCGGCAGAGAGGAGATAATTTCCGAACTGCTCGACAAAGTTCTGGCATTCAAAATATTTGCAATTCTTATGGACTCAAATGCGTCTGAACATGCTGCACGTATGGTTGCTATGCAGCTTGCGACAGAAAATGCGAAGAAGCTTATCCAGGAGTTGACTGTGCAGTACAACAAGAGCCGCCAGCAAGCAATTACCAACGAACTGCTCGACATAATGGGTGGTATGGCCCGCTGATAAGCAAAAAATTCAATCTTATAAACAAACAGGAGCTGCTCTTTTCAGAACAGCTCCTGTTTATTTTAATGTAAACCTTCTACTTCTCCTGCATGAGTTGTCTTTCTTCCCTCTTTCTTCTTACCACCTTGTAAATTTCGAACCATGTAATACTGAAGAATCCAAGAAATACACAGGTAATCGTTTCCATAAGGTTTATGCTCTCAAACTGAAACAGATCAAGCAAAAATGGCACATTCAGTATAAGGACGAGGAAGAATATTGCCCCTCCCGCTACCCATTTTACGCTCTTGTTTGGCGAAACGATTATCCGGAAAATATTGTTGGACCAAGATCTATTTGAAAGTATAACAGCAATGTTTGAAGATATGAGTGTGACAAAAGTCAAAGTCCTCACTTCGTTTTCAGAATATTGCATATCCAAGCCAATGAAATAGACTAAAAGGGTTATCAGAAGAATACCTATGCCCTGAGAACAACTTAGCAGGATTTTTCCAAAACCGAAGAATGGTTCATCGATGGACTTAGGTGGACGAGACATTACATTTTTTTCCTCCTTTTCAGCCTCAAATATGATTGAACAAGCCGGGTCGATGATAAGTTCCATGAAGACTATATGAATTGGCCATAGGATCAACGGCAGGTCTGCAAAAAAGACAGGTACCAGAGATAAACCGGCAATAGGTACATGTATTGCAAAAATGTAACTGAGCGCCTTCTGAAGGTTATCAAATATTCTTCTGCCCATCTTCACAGCCCCAACAATAGATTCAAAATTGTCGTCCATAAGAACTAGAGAGGAGGCCTCCCTTGCGACATCAGTCCCCTTCTCTCCCATTGCCACACCGATATGTGCCGCTTTCAAAGCAGGAGCATCATTCACACCGTCTCCCGTCATTGCTACAATCTCTCTGTTCTGCTTTAACGCATTTACAATTTTCAATTTCTGCTCCGGTACAACCCTTGCAAAAATGTTGACCTTCTTTATTTTTTCACAGAGTTCCTCCTCACTCATTGCGCTAAGTTCCGGACCTGTAATACAAAGTCCCGGGTGTTTCAGACCGATCTCTTTACCAATATTCATTGCTGTTACAGGATAGTCTCCGGTAATCATTATTACCCTGATACCTGCCTTGTAGCACTCTTTAACAGCAACAGGAGCACTCTCCCTTATTGGATCGGAAAGGCCGATCAGACCAACAAATTCAAAATCGAAGTCATGCTGTCCTTCAGGAAGATCTTCTGGAGAAATATGAGCCTTGGCAACCCCTAACACTCGCAGTCCGGACGAAGCAAAATCAGATACGGCCTTGCTATACTGTGCAATCTTATCATTATCCAAGTGGCAAAGATCGAATATCGCTTCGGGAGCCCCTTTTGCAGCAATTACCCTTGTGTGGGCATTTGGATTGGAAAACACTCGTGACATAGCCAGCATCTCTTTGGAAAGAGGATACTCCTTTTCCATTTTCCAGTCATGATGAATATGTTCAGTATTTTGCAGATAGTTATCCCCGATATTAGTTATAGCCTTCTCCATCGGGTCGAAAGGATTGGTCTGGCTTGATAAAATGCCATACTCAATAATTTCATGGAATTGTTCTGGAAATACTTTTGTAGAAATTACATTTACAGCAATTTCACCATCCTTGCTGTAAAGCGAATTGACAGTCATCTTATTCTGCGTGAGCGTACCAGTTTTATCGGTGCAAAGTACTGTTGCTGAGCCTAATGTCTCAATGGCGGCAGGTTTTCTCGTAAGTACAGATTTCTTTGACATTCTCCAAGCTCCCAGAGCAAGGAATATTGTAAGAACCACAGGGAACTCTTCAGGCAACATTGCCATGGCAAGAGTTATACCGGAAAGAAATCCTTTTAGAAGATCTCCTCTTGTCACTGTATAAAGCACAACTACCAGAACACAGAGAAATACACCTCCTATGGCAATCTTTTTTACAAGTGATCCCATCTCTCTTTTAAGCTTGGTTGGCTCCTCTTTCACGGACTCCAGGGCATTCCCTATTTTTCCCAACTCCGTCTTTGATCCTATTGCTGTAACCTCAAAAATCCCATTACCCTGAACCACCATTGTGCCTGAAAATACATAAGGAATATCATCACCTCCCGGAATCATTTCACCCTCTCCTTCTTCCCACTCTCTTTTCCTCACCGATACAGATTCACCTGTCAGCAAAGATTCATCCACCAACAGGTTTACACAATCCAAGACCTTACCGTCTGCCGGCACCCTGTCACCCTCCTGTAAAACAACAACATCTCCGACAACGACTTCTCTTCCGGCAATCCTGATAGTCTTGCCTTCCCTTATAACCAACGCTCTGGGGCTGGCGAGGTCCTTCAAGGCATCCAATGCTTTCTCTGTCTTTCTCTCTTGAAAATACTCTATTCCCATGACGAAAACCACAAAACTCATAAGCATGATACCCTCCTGAATATCACCCAGGACTAGATAAAGTGTGCCACAGGTCACCAGTAGTATGAACATAGGTTCCTTTAATACTCCTAACGCTATTTGCCAAGCTCCTTTGTTTTTTGATGATGGCAGCTCATTATAGCCATCCGTGTTTTGTCGGGTTTTTACCTGATCTTGTGTAAGACCTTGGTAGCTATGAGGTGTGGAAGAATTTTTCATAATAATTAGTATGTGCTAACAATTTGATAAAAAAAATTACTTTATTGTCTTGTTGATTAATTCTATTAATGTCTCTATTTCCTGTTTGTCCAGTTTCTTAGAGAAGCGTTCTGCAATGGATCTATGGGCAAAACTATGAGTCTGATTGAGTCTGAGCCCCTCTTCAGACAGATGGAGGTGAGTAGTTCTCCGATCCTGATCTGACTGTACCTTACTTACACAGCCATGTTCAATAAGCTTGTCAATAGCAACGGTAACTGTTGGTTTCGAAAGCTGCAAGGCCCTCGCGAGCTCTGTCATATTTGGATTTCCCAGTATACCTATTGTCTCAAGGTAATGCATCTGAGTCTGAGTCAGGCCTGCTGTATTATACTGTTCCTTTGCCTTCTCCTCCATTTGAACCATCATATTGGAGAGTTGCGAAACAGCATTTATAAGATTTTTCATGTGGCAAATATAGTTAGTTTATACTAACTAACAAAAAAAACAGTCAACTGACCAAGTCATTCGTGGCATTGAGTTGATCGTGAGAATTTTAGCTCTTTGTACATTATGGGCTAATATATTGATTCATTGTTAATTGCCACGAATAACTTGGTCAGATGTCCCGTCCTGAAAAAGGTTGACACAGTGTGAAGTAAGCAAGCATAAAAAAAGGACATCTGAAATCAGACATCCTTTTTATAATTCATATAAATTACTCTCCAAAAGAGTGTGCGGATAAGATATTACATCTTATCGTTGCTTCCTAGTACTTCAACTACCTTATGCTTATAAAGCGCTTTCAGAGCGTCACGGGCAGGTCCCAGATATTTACGAGGATCAAACTCTTCCGGCTTTTCAGCAAAAACTTTCCTTATAGCACCTGTCATAGCAAGACGTCCATCAGAATCGATGTTGATCTTACATACAGCACTGGCAGCTGCCTTACGAAGCTGCTCTTCCGGAATACCTATTGAATCCTTCAACTTGCCGCCATATTTGTTTATCTCGGCGACTATATCCTGAGGTACACTTGAAGAACCATGAAGCACTATTGGGAATCCAGGGATCCTTTTCTCTATCTCTTTAAGAATATCAAGACGAATCTCAGGTTTCTGGCCGGGTTTGAATTTAAAAGCACCATGAGACGTTCCGATAGAAATAGCAAGCGAATCTACACCGGTCCTTTTTACAAACTCTTCAACCTCTTCCGGCTGAGTATAAGTGTGATGCTCAGCAGATACCTCATCTTCAACACCTGCAAGGACTCCAAGCTCGCCCTCAACAGTTACATCATGTTTGTGAGCATACTCAACAACCTGTTTTGTAAGTTCCACATTTTGATCAAAAGGAAAATGCGAGCCATCAATCATAACAGAGGAGAAGCCCATATCAATACAAGATTTGCATAATTCAAATGTATCACCATGGTCAAGGTGTAAAACGATTGGAATGTTCTGTCCTAACTCCTTTGCATATTCAACGGCACCCTGGGCCATATAGCGTAAAAGAGTCTGATTGGCATATTTTCTAGCTCCACTTGAAACCTGAAGGATCACAGGAGATTTTGTCTCAACACATGCAGATATGATAGCCTGCATCTGCTCCATATTATTGAAGTTAAAGGCAGGGATTGCATAACCACCCTTGACGGCTTTAGCAAACAGCTCTTTAGAGTTTACTAGACCTAATTCTTTGTATGAAATCATAATATATAAAATTTATAATTTTTATCGAGGCAAAGTTAACATAAAAATCTAACTTTGCGGACAAATTGAATATTATGAAATTACAGGTTCTTCGCGAATCCAATTGGAAAACAGTTAAGGATGAGGAGTTTAAAATAGCTATATTACCATGGGGAGCTACTGAGGCTCACAATTATCACCTACCCTACGGAACTGATACCATTTTAGCAGAAAAAGTTGCTGCCGATGCTGCCGGCATAGCCAACAAAGAGGGGGCAGGCTGTATTGTCCTTCCATCAATCGCATACGGATTGAATACCGGGCAGATGGATATCAAACTTTGCATGAACATGAGACCCTCCACCCAGATGGCAATAATCCATGACATTCTGGAAGTACTGGACAAGCATGGTATAAAGAAGCTGGTCATATTGAATGCTCATGGAGGAAATAACTTTGTGCCTCTTATCAGAGAACTGACTCTGGAGTTCCCGGACATCCTTATCAGTTCAATCAACTGGTGGCAGGTATGCAAGCCACAGGGGTATTTCACTAACCCCGGAGATCATGCCGACGAGCTTGAAACCTCAAGCATGATGTCTGCTGCACCGGAGCTTATCCTTCCGCTATCCGAAGCCGGTGATGGAACAGAACATAAATTAAAATTTGAAGGATTCAGAGAAAAATGGGCATGGACCCCACGCAGATGGATCTATGCATCAAATGATACGGGAGTCGGCAACCCAAAAGCCGCAACTAAAGAAAAAGGAGAGAGATTCCTAAAAGATTGCACAGAGAAGGTTTCAAGATTTCTGGTCGATCTTTCAAAGGTTAAAAACGAAAAAGATCTTTATGAATAAAGTACTGATATTCTCAGCCCCTTCTGGAGCCGGAAAAACCACCGTCGTACGACACCTGCTGGATAAATTTAAATTCCTGGATTTTTCCATTTCCGCAACATCACGTCTGCCAAGAGGAACAGAGACAGATGGACGTGAATACTTTTTCCTTACCAAAGATGAGTTTAAAAAGAGAATCGACGCCGGGGAGTTCGTGGAATACGAGGAGGTTTATTCTGGTTACTATTACGGCACTCTTAAAAGTGAAGTCGAGCGAATATGGTCCAAAGGGTCAATTATTGTGTTCGACATAGATGTAAAGGGAGCTGTTAACCTTAAAAGACTTTACGGCAATAATGCTCTCTCTGTCTATGTGAAGCCTCCTTCAATCGAAATTCTTCGAGAACGACTTATTGCCCGCGGGACAGAGACTGCAGAATCAATTGAAAGACGTGTCGCAAAAGCAAAAGAGGAACTCTTATATACAGAATTCTTCGACAAAATCCTTATCAATGACACTCTTGACAAGTGTCTGATAGAGGCAGAGGAAATAGTCAGAGAATTTTATTCGGAATAATACAGACCTGAAAAAACAAACCTGCCGGCAAAATGCGTATAGCACTATATTTCGGATCTTTCAACCCAATGCACATTGGCCACGTTGCCATTTGCAAATATCTTATAGGATGCTCTGATATCGATCAGGTCAGGCTGATAGTCAGCCCACAAAACCCTCTGAAAGCCGATCTGTCAGACAATGGCGGAATTGAGCGACTGAAACATGTCCGAGAAGTTGTTGCAGAAATGGGTGAAGGAATTACTGTGTCTGACATTGAGTTCACTTTGCCAAAACCCCTTTACACTATCAACACACTACGAAAGTTCAGTGAGCTGGAACCTGACAATAAATTCATTCTCATTATTGGAGCAGATAATTTATTTATACTGGAGAAATGGAAATGCTGGAGGGAGATATTGGATGAGTACGAGGTATGGGTATACCCGAGAACCGGATTCGATGGACCAGCGCTTTGCCGAAAATATAAACTACCCCTGATTGGTGCACCGACTGTAGATGTCTCCTCCTCTCAGATACGTGAAGGAGAAGAGGCTGGAATAGACCTCTCCTGCCTTAAGGTATAATACAGTTATCCTTATATTTTTTCCGTCAGAGCTTTCCAGAGATTATCCTGTGGGACAGGAGCCTCAATAAACATTTCCACCTTTTTTACAGGGTGTATGAATTTTATGCTACGGGCATGAAGAGATATGCTGCCATCCGGATTTGAACGAGGTGCCCCATATTTAAGGTCACCTTTTATAGGACATCCAATTTCTGCCAATTGGCATCTAATCTGGTGATGCCTTCCTGTTAGAAGCTCAACCTCAAGAAGACAATATCTATCTCCGCTGGAAAGAAGTCTGTATCTAAGACGAGCCTCCTTTGCATCCTTCTTGGGAAGCAAGTTTGCGTAAGACTTATTCTGTTTCTCGTTCCTGACAAGGTAATGCTTCAATTCTCCTTCAGGAGGATCTGGTTTGTTTGCAACTATGGCCCAATATTTTTTAACCACTCTCCCCTCTCGGAACATCTCGTTCAATCTTTCAAGGGCCTTGGATGTTTTTGCAAAAACCGCTATTCCTGTCACAGGCCTGTCCAACCTATGAGGTACACCAATAAAAGCCGCACCAGGCTTATTGTCTCTGGCAGCAATATAGCCGGCGATTATTTCACTCAAAGGCATATCACCCGTTTTGTCTCCCTGAACGATCTCTCCGGATCTCTTGTTGACAATAATCAGATGATTATCTTCATATAAGATCTGAGGATCAGTATTGTTCCTGGTCATTTGGAAATTCCCTGCTTTTAACGTCGCTTATATAATTTTGTACAGCCTTCAGCATCTCATCATGTAGATTGTGGTAACGGCGAAGGAACCTCGGAGAGAATTCCTGTGTAAGGCCCAACATATCATGCATGACAAGAACCTGTCCGTCCACTCCATTTCCGGCTCCGATCCCAATAACAGGAATCTTCAATGTCGAGGCAACCTTTGCCCCTAATGTAGCTGGTATCTTCTCCAGTACAACAGCAAAGCAGCCAGCATCTTCCAAAGCAATGGCATCTTCCATAAGTTTCTTGGCCTCAGCCTCTTCCTTAGCTCTAACTGAATATGTACCAAACTTGTGAATAGACTGGGGTGTCAATCCCAGATGTCCCATAACAGGAATCCCTGCAGAAAGAATACGGCTTATCGATTCTACAATTTCCGACCCGCCTTCCAGCTTGAGGGCATCAGCCTCTGCCTCCTTCATTATACGTATGGCACTAGATACGGCCAGTTTGGAATTACCCTGATAGGTTCCGAATGGCATATCTACAACAACCATGGGATTCTTAACAGCCCTCACCACACTTTGAGCGTGATAGATCATCTGATCCAGTGTGATTGGAAGAGTTGTTTCGTGACCAGCCATAACATTTGCAGCAGAATCACCGACAAGAATGATATCTATTCCGGCTTCATCAATAATTTTGGCCGATGTATAGTCATATGCAGTCAACATAGAGATTTTTTCTCCTCTCTGCTTCATATCCAACAAACTATATGTTGTAATTATGCGTTTTTTACCTTCAACAGACATTTTGAATTTATTAAAATCAGCCACAAAGCTAATGAAATATTTAAAATGGAGTGTCTGACACCTTGTCAGTTTTCATCCTTTGGCACAATGTTAGATATGTCAAAGGTAAAGAATAAGAAAACAAATAAAATTTTAAAGATATTATGGGAAAAATTATCGGAATTGACCTTGGTACAACAAACTCCTGCGTAGCAGTAATGGAGGGTAACGAACCAACCGTCATAATCAACAGTGAAGGAAAAAGAACCACTCCTTCTGTTGTTGCCTTTGCAGACAATGGCGAAAGGAAAATCGGTGATCCTGCAAAAAGACAGGCTATCACAAATCCTACAAGAACAATCTTCTCCATCAAAAGGTTTATGGGCGAAAGTTACGATCGTGTACAGCCTGAGGTACACCGCGTTCCTTATAAGGTAGACAAGGGCGATAACAATACCTCAAGAGTAAACATCGATGGACGTCTATATACACCACAGGAGATCTCTGCAATGATCCTTCAGAAGATGAAAAAGACTGCAGAAGATTACCTTGGACAGGAGGTTACCGAGGCTGTGATTACCGTTCCTGCATATTTCAGCGATTCACAAAGACAGGCAACCAAAGAGGCTGGGGAAATTGCCGGACTTAAGGTTAAAAGAATCATAAATGAGCCTACAGCAGCTGCTTTGGCTTATGGCCTTGACAAGATGCACAGAGACATGAAAGTAGCTGTGTTCGACCTTGGTGGTGGTACATTTGATATCTCTATACTTGAACTTGGTGAAGGCGTTTTTGAAGTTAAATCTACAAATGGCGACACTCACCTTGGTGGTGACGATTTTGACCAAATGATTATAGATTGGCTGGCAGATGAGTTCAAGAGCGAAAACAGCGGTCTTGACCTTAGGAAAGACCCTATGGCCCTTCAGAGACTTAAAGAGGCAGCAGAGAAGGCAAAGATTGAGCTTTCCAGCCAGACATCTACAGAGATAAATCTTCCTTACATAATGCCTGTGGACGGAGTTCCAAAGCACTTGGTCAAAACTCTTACCCGCGCAAAATTTGAGCAGATCTGCGACTCTCTTATCCAGAAAACAGTTGAACCTTGCCGCAAAGCTCTAAGTGATGCTAACTACAAGGCCAGCGATATAGACGAGGTACTTCTGGTTGGTGGTTCAACACGTATTCCTGCAATACAGCAGATAGTTGAAAAGTTCTTTGGTAAGGCTCCAAGCAAAGGTGTAAATCCTGACGAAGTTGTTGCCGTAGGTGCTGCCATTCAAGGTGGTGTACTTGCCGGCGACGTTAAAGACGTGCTTCTACTGGACGTTACTCCTCTATCACTCGGTATTGAGACCTATGGCTCTGTTATGACAAAACTTATTGAGTCAAATACTACTATCCCTACCCGCAAATCTGAAGTATTCAGTACTGCAAGTGACAATCAGCCTTCTGTGGAGATACATGTTCTTCAAGGTGAAAGGCCAATGGCTAAGGACAACAAGACTATCGGACGTTTCCATCTGGATGGAATTGCTCCTGCGCCAAGAGGAGTTCCTCAGATTGAGGTGACATTCGATATCGATGCAAACGGTATCCTTAACGTATCTGCAAAAGATAAAGGCACCGGCAAGGAGCAGAAGATCAGAATCGAAGCTTCCAGCGGACTTAGCGAGGCCGAGATCAAGAGAATGAAGGATGAGGCAAAGGCCAATGAGGCTGCAGATAAAGCTGAAAAAGAGCGCGTGGACAAAATTAACGCTGCTGACGGAATGATTTTCCAGAGCGAAAAGAACCTAAAGGAATACGGAGACAAGATTCCTGCCGACAAGAGGGGTGCTATTGAAAGTGCACTGGCTACCCTTAAAGAGGCTCACAAATCGGCCGACCTTGCTGCTATCGACAAGGCTATGGAAGCGATGAACGCTGCATGGCACGCCGCTTCGGAAGATATGGCAAAAGCTGCCCAGGGAGGCCCTTCTGAAGGTCCTGGAGCCGGGCCAAACCCAGGAGCAGGAAGCTCAGACAATGGCGGTTCAAACAACAACGGTTCGGACAAAGAGGTGACCGATGTGGATTTTGAAGAAGTTAAGTAAATCCCATAAATAAGGGTTGGATTCTATATGCAAGCCACTGTAAGCAATTAGTTTACAGTGGCTTTTTTATTTATGAATTTTTGATGTAAATTTGACAAAGGTTAAATTTTATGAAAACTTCAAACTTATCCAAAACTATACTGAACTCTGCTGTAGCCATTTCAATAATTTTCATGTTTAGCTATAAGGTCTCTGCTCAATCGGGCAAGACCACAAAAGCGGAGATGGACACTTTGATGCAAAAGGAGATTGTCTCTCTCAAAAATCAGATTGAGGACTACTCACACAATTTTGATATTCTATCCAAGCAGATTGATGATATATTGTGGTATCAGAAGCTAGGCGACCTTGCATATGTAGACAAGGTGAGGCTTGCCGGCCCTCCCAGGTGGAAGCCTAAAAGCAAGGATGACAAATTTGCCTCAAATCCATTGCAGTTTTATGCCTATGTATTCATCCCCAAATCGGTTGACCCTAACAGGAAGTATCCTCTGATTGTATTGCCACATAGCGGAATACATGCAGATTTCACAACATATTACGCGCATATTGTGAGAGAACTGATTTCCCAGGGATATGTTGTAGTTTCAGCAGAATACAGAGGAAGCACAGGTTATGGCAAGGCCTTTTATGAAAACATAGATTATGGAGGACTGGAGAATGAAGATGTGCTTGCAAGCAGGGATTATATGGCGGAAAATTACTCATTTGTGGACAGCAGCCGGATCGGTATAATAGGATGGAGCCATGGAGGGATGATCTCGCTTATGAATATCCTACGTTATCCGGAAAAGTACAAATGCGCCTTTGCCGGAGTTCCGGTAAGCGATCTGGAGAACCGGCTTACATCACATGGGCAAGAATATTCCGATTACTTTACACCAGCCTATCACATAGGACAGACAATTAAGGAGAATCCCGCTGAGTACAAAAGACGTTCTCCATCCACTTATGCAAAAGATCTGTCCAAACCTCTGCTGATTCACACAAATACAATAGACAATGATGTTTACGTGGAGGAGGTTCTGCTTATGATAGACTCTCTCAAGGCTCATGACAAGAAATTTGAATACAAGGTGTTCAACGCCTCTCCCGGAGGACACGGTTTTGACCGGATAGACACAAAAGTGGCTTCAGATATAAGATTTTCAATTTACATATTTCTTGAGCGATATCTCAAACCAGATAAGCCTTTTAAAACCCCGGCAGAGATGAGAAAAGCAGGATACTTCTTTTAATCTTCTAAAAAATTCTATATTTGATGCTACAAATATTTCTCACATGAAAAGAATACTCTCTCTTAATCTGATATTTCTACTGAGTTTAAACCTCTTATCTGCTCAGTCAGGTAGTCCGATATTGACCAAACTTACTTCAGCCAAGGCAACGGTAAGCTTTGTCTACTCTTTTGGAGGAACAGATCTATACAACACAAGGGGAATTGTCGGCAGTCCTAGTTACTCTGGCAGGGGCTTTTACGGTTTTGGAGCTATGGGGTCAGTGGAGTTGGAGAGAAATCTGGATATTGTCACCGGATTGTCTTATGTAGGGAACAGGTTCAGAATGACTCCTGCTCCTACAGGAACTTATCCTGCTTCTGAAAATGTGAACATTAACATTTTCAGTTTGCCTGTTATGGTTAGATACCACTTTCTTAAATTCCTTTACGTCGGTGGTGGTCCTGTTTTCAGTATAAACAGTGGTGACAGGGATCTTAACGGAATAGGGCTATCGGGGATATTTGGGGCTGAGTTCTCATTCGATAACGGTCTCGTTGTGACCTTTGGTCCAAATATAAGGCTTCATGGTCTGCTCCCATGGAAGAATTACAGACTTATCAATAGTGGAGTTAATATAGGGATAGGCTACAGACTATAATTATGATAGTACAATATATCCTTTTTGTACTGGCAATCATTCTCTTCTCTTTCGTATATCCAATTTCAGGTTACTATCAAAAAAAACGCTTATCAAAGAATAATGTCAGGTTACACTATAATAAGATAGAGTGGTATAAGGAGTCTATGTTAATGTCCTGGGCCCCTACCCTTGTAATAGTCATCACCACTCTGCTGTGCGGATTCAGCCTCAAAGATCTTGGTTTCAGCCGTATAATCATTGAGCCCACTCATGTGAATATTTGGGTGACATACTCTTCAATACTTGTATTCCTTGCCTATCTGGGATATAACATATACTCAATCGTTTTACTGAGATTAAGCAAAGAGAGCCGACAGGAATCTATAAAGCAACTTCCGGAAGACATCATTGCATTTCTCCCTGTTAATAAAATGGAACGTAAAGCCTGGACCTTAGTATCGATTACTGCAGGCATCTCAGAAGAGATTCAGTACCGAGGTTACCTCTTCTTTGCCATTCCTCTTCTTTTTCCTCAGCTATCTATATGGCTTGTACTTTTAATCTCCTCAATACTTTTTGGTATAGGACATATCTACCAAGGGAAAAGTGCCATAAGGCCAACTCTTGCCGGATTGTTGTTTGGATTTTTATACATTGTCTTTAACTCCATCATTCCAATAATAATTCTCCATATAACTCAGGATCTGGTTGTGAGTAACCTTGTGGATGAATAATTGCTACCTTTACTTCATAATAAACCTTCATTATGAAAAATTTGAATATCTCATACTGCTCAGACAAGTACCAGTATACAATGGGCAAGACGTTTTTCGATATGGGACTACACAACAAGACTGCTGTCTTCAATTTGTTTTACAGAAGTGCCCCGGACAAAAACAACTGGGCTGTAGTCTGTGGCATACAGGAGGCTCTGGATATGATTTCCGGTCTTGGAAGTGCTGACGTTGGATTCTTCGAGAAATTCATGCCCGGAGAGGAGAATAGAAAATTTTGCGAATATCTCTCAGGCATGAAATTTACAGGAAATGTTTACGCAATGAGAGAGGGGGAAATTGCGTTTCCAACACAACCTGTCATTATTGTGGAGGGTCCTCTCATAGAAGCTCAGGTTCTTGAAACTCCATTGCTGTGCATAATGAACCACCAGATGGCCATTGCAACCAAGGCTTCAAGAGTTTCCCGTGCTACGACCAAGCCGATTAGCGAGTTTGGCTCCAGAAGAGCCCATGGGCCATGGGCTGCAACATATGGCGCAAAAGCAGCATACATAGGAGGTTGCGAAAGCTCTTCAAATATTCTCACGTCAGATATTTTCGGAACTCCAGCTTCAGGAACAATGGCACATAGTTTTGTCTCTACATTCGGATGTTCTGTTGCCGGCGAACTTAAGGCTTTTGAGACCTATATAAAATCTCATTTCGGTGAACCTTTGATTCTACTAATAGACACGTATGACACACTAAGATGTGGCTTGAAGAATTCCATCAAGGCGTTCATTAACTGTGGTGTTGATGATAATTACAGTCAAGGATACGGTATTCGTCTGGACAGCGGTGACCTTGCTTATCTCTCTTCAAAATGCAGGGAGGAGTTGGACAATGCTGGATTGAAAAAATGCAGGATTTTTGCCACCAACTCTCTGGATGAGTATATTATATCTGACCTTGAGCATCAGAATGCAAAAATAGATGCCTATGGAGTGGGCGATGCTATTGCCACTAGCAAGCACAACCCTTGCTTTGGCAATGTGTATAAACTTGTCCAGATAGATGGGGAAGGTGTATTGAAAAGAACTGAGAGCAAAAGCAAGATAATCAATCCCGGGTTTCAGATAACATACCGTATAATCCAGAACGGCTTTTTCAAGGCAGATGTCACTTGTCTGAGGGGTGACACACTATCAAAAAAAATTGAGAACAGAGAATCTATAACTTTAAGGGATGAACATGATGACACCAAGATAACTACCTTTGAAAAAATGTCATACGACTTCAGACCTCTTCAAGAGCTGGTAATGAAAAACGGCGTAAAACTTAACGAAGAAAAGCATGTTCGGGAAAAAAGAAATTACTACCTTAGCAACCTTGATTCTCTAAATGAAACCGAAAAGAGAATTATCAACCCACATTTTTACAAGGTCGATATTTCAGATGACCTGTTCGATCTTAAAGAGAGTTTGATTGATTCATTGGTAAATGAAATTCGCAATTTCGATGGAGCTGAACTCAAATAAAGTCACACATATAATTGTAGACATGCTCTACGATTTTATTGACGGCTCCTTAGCCTGTAAAAACGCTATTCCCGCAATTGAAAAGGCAATTGAATATATCAACTCCAACCCAAACCAGAAAGTATTGTATGTTGGTGACTGTCATCCTGCAAATCACTGTTCCTTCATAGATAACGGAGGCAGATGGCCTGCTCATTGCGTCTGTGGCACTCGGGGGCAGCAGATACATGAAGACTTTATAACGAAAATCAAATCAGAGTCATCCCGTCCGAATAAGAATAACATTTTTTATAAAGGAAAAACCAGCATAGAAGAGCAATACTCTTGTTTTGACGCAGAAAACGGCCCTGGAGAAACAATCTGCGAATATCTAAAAAGAACAAACCCGGAAAAAATTATAGTCATCAGCGGTATTGCAACCGAATTCTGCATCATGGAAAGTTCCCTGGACCTTCTTAATGCTGGGTACACTTTATATGTAAACGTTGATGGGCTGGCATATGTAGACCTTCAGGGGCATCTCGACACGATCCGGACCCTCAAGAAGAAAGGTGCCTGTCTCCTGTTAAAACACGCAGAAACTTAAAATAAACCAATTAAAACTTTGCAATATGGTATATATCGGTCTTGATCTTGGAGGAACCAAAATATCCGGAGCTCTGTTTTTAGAGTCAAACACTATCCTTATACAGGAAACCTTACTTCTGGAAGGACGAGAAGGAAAGGATGTGGCAGAACTTATCTTTACATTGTGCCAAAAATTGATGGAGAAGGGATCAATCAAGGAGGAAGATGAAAAAAGCATCGGAATTTGCATTCCAGGAATAGCTTATTCCAAAACTGGAAATGTCTGGGCTCCGAATATACCCGGGTGGGAAAATTACCCCCTTCGCGACGAAGTAAGAAGACGTTTTCCTCACTCAAGGGTTGTAATTGAGAGTGACCGGACATGTTACATTCTAGGGGAAGCCAGCCAGGGAGCTGCCAAAGGGCTCAGTAATGCTGTTTTCATGGCAGTAGGCACTGGTATTGGAGCTGGAATACTAGTAGACGGAATGGTATTGCATGGTGCCTCCGACATCGTTGGCGCAACAGGATGGATGGCCCTGCAACCTCCATACTCAAGCGAGTATGACCAGTGTGGATGTTTTGAGTCTTACGCTTCAGGAACCGGAATAGCACTTCAGGCTATTAAACTTATCCGTCAGAATCCTCAATATAAAGGAAAACTATCTGAGATAAAGCCTGAAATGATTACTGCACATGAGGTTTTTGACGCATTAGAGAGCAAAGACCCTATCTCAGTTCAGGTTATTGATAAGGCAATTGAGATGTGGGGCATGGCAGCAGCAAACTTTGTAAGCCTGTTTAACCCGGAAATGGTTATCTTTGGCGGTGGTATTTTTGGACCGGCGGCAGCATTAATTGACAGGATATATATGGAGGCCGTTAAGTGGGCTCAGCCTATCTCCATTAAGCAATGCAAGTTCACTGCCACTCAATTACCTCATCTTGCCGGCCTATATGGAGCTGGAGCAATAGCTATCATTAACAGTCAAAATAAATAAATCTATGAAAAGTAGAAAAAACGGACCTGTGCTGGCAGCAGCGTTTTCTGGAATGGCTTTCTTCGGGGTAGCATTTGTTGTTATGGGAGCTGTACTTCCTTCTCTTATCTCCCGCTTTTCTCTTGACACTTCGGTTGCCTCAACACTTGCAGGATTACTTCCTCTTGGAGTTCTACTTGGGTCAATGTTATTTGGTCCTGTTATTGACAGGTATGGCTACAAGAACCTTATGATTGCAGCCAGCATCATTGCCGTCATTGGGCTTGAAATGCTTGCTTTCTGCACTAAAATTGGAGAGATACGCTTTGCTATATTCTTCATCGGATTGGGTGGTGGTATATTGAATGGCCTTACAAATGCGTTGGTCTCCGATGCCTCATCGGATCATTCAAGGGCATCAAACCTCAGCGTTCTTGGCATATTTTATACCGTTGGGGCTATTACCATCCCACTGCTATTCGCATCTCTTACCAAAACAATCTCATACACTCCAATAGTTGCCGGAGCTGGAATACTAATGGCTTTTTCTATAATCTACTACCTTTTTGTGGATTTTCCATCTGCAAAATACAAACAAGGGTTTCCTGTAAAAAAGATCCTTGAAATGGCAAAAGAACCTATAATCCTCATTCTCAGCTTTGCCCTATTTTTTCAAAGTGGCCTTGAGGGTATATGCAACAACTGGATACCAAGCTATATGGAGATCAGCAAGGGCTTAAATCCTCAGACGGCTCTCTACGCTTTAAGCTTTATTGTTGTAGGAATGGGTGTGGGTAGATTACTTCTGAGCTTCCTGCTTAGGAAATTTTCAAAAATCACACTTCTAACGACAAGTATGCTGATAGCTGCTTTAGGAATGTTGTTTATCAGCATGTTAAACACAAATTCAGCATCAATAGCCGGAACATTCCTTCTTGGTTTCGGCATGGCATCTACCTTCCCTGTTATATTCAGCGAGATTGGAGAGCGTTATAAGGATATCTCGGGAACGGCATTCAGTTTTGCTCTGGTGATAGCACTGACAGGAAACACCCTTATTAATCTTCTGGTAGGTATAATAGATCTAAAAGCATTCCCAGTGCTGGTTGTGGCTTGTACATTCATGATTACACTACTGTACTTCATTAGCAATAGAAATATAATTTCAAATAAACTCAAATAATAAAACTAAGATTATGTTAGCATTAGAATGGTTAAAAAATGCAAGAGAGGTGATGTCCAATATTGAGGAGAGTCAACTTGAGAACATCAAAAAAGCAGCAACAGTGATGGCAGACAGCATTCAGGCCGGACGTATGGTCCACACTTTTGGTTGTGGTCACGCTACAATTCCTGTCGAGGAGATGTATCCAAGAATAGGAGGTTTTGTCGGCTTTCATCCAATTGTAGAACTACCTATGACATTCTTTACCGGTATCACCGGACAAATGGGTATACATCAGTTCCTTTTTCTTGAAAGAACTCCAGGTTATGGCGATGCAATTATGAAAGCCTATGACTTTGACAAAAGAGACACAATGTGGATATTCTCACATACAGGCATAAACAACGTAAACATTGACGTCGCATTGAAAGCCAAGGAGCTTGGAATGAAAGTCATCGTTTATGGTTCTGCTGCCCAGACAAAGGGTAAGAAAAGCCGCCACTCCACAGGAAAAAACCTCTTTGAAATTGCAGATATAGTAGTAGACTCATGTGCTCCACTCGTAGATGCAAGTGTTCCTTTGAAGAATCACCAAGATAAAGTAGGTCCTGTCTCTACATTGGCTTTTGTAACCTTGGTATGGATGACTATAACAACTGCTGCAGAAATACTTGCAGATAGAGGCGTCCACCTCTACATTCACCCTTCTCACAACGTTCCTGGTGACACAACAGCACAGGAAAGACTTGATGGATGTCTTGCGAAATACAAAGAACTGGTGAAAGGAGTGTAACCCTTTTGCAACAATATTGTCCATTTTTTGTATGTTTGCACTTTATTATGCTTAGATACAAAATTTTCAATATTAGAAACGCTGGTAGCATTGTAGCCTTGATGGTTACAATGCTATGTTTCAATATAGCCCAAAGCCAGGAGATTGAGCAGGACTCAATCCCAAAACAAATGGACTCTACAGCTCTTAAACAAGAGATGCGATATCAGTTGAAACTAAAATTAAAGGAAGAAAGAGACAGCATCAAAGCATTAAGAGATAGTATAAGATGGGCCAAACCTCGTATTCTTGAGACATATATTGTACCGGACAGCCTAAAGTACAAAAGGATAATTCTCTGGAAACACAATCAATATCTCAACGACATCTCTTTCCTAAAACCTGATACAACATTAAATGACAACTTCTTTGACTATCCTTTTTACAAGAAAGATGTCGGAGCAACTTATCTTGGCATTTCAGGTTCAGCGGTCTTGCTTCACAACTATTTCAAACGCGACAGGCTTGAGGTCTTTGACGAATTCTCGCCATATCTGGTATATGGCTACACCCCGGAGACTCTACCTTTATATAACACAAAGACTCCATACACAGAGTTGGCATACTGGGGAACAATGTTCGCCAATAAGGACAAGGAAGAGTCTGATATAAAATTCCTTCATACACAAAACTTATCACCTGCATTCAATTTTGCGATAAATTATGAAAGATTCGGAGCCTCGGGTCTTTTAGGACAAGAGAAGACTGACAATAGGAATTTTTCTTTAAGTACAAATTATTTAGGCAAGAGATATGTGATGAATGGTGGATATATCTACCAAGGAATAAAAAGGGCTGAAAACGGCGGTGTCACGGATGACACGAAAGTCCTTGACACGCTTATAGATGCTAAGGAACTTTCGTTTAACCTTTTGAGTGCTAAAAACACTCTAAGAAGGAATACCCTGTTTCTCACACATTCTTATGGAATTCCCATAAGATTTTCTAAGGCAGACAGTACATCTCGGGATTCATTAAAGGCAGGGGAAGGTACCATAACCTATTTCGGACACTCTATTGAATTTTCTACTTACAACAGGGCTTATTCAGATGAAATAGCAGCCTCAGACCAGGTGGGAAGAGATTTTTACCACAATTGGTTCAACATATCTCCTACAACCAGCTATGACACAACAAGAGTCACCATGTTTGAGAATAAGATTTTCATGAGGATTCAACCTTGGGATCAGGACGCGATCATCTCAAGACTGGATGGCGGTGCAGGTTACCAAATACTAAGCACATACAGTTTCAGGCCTGAGTTTTATCTGCGATCTCCCTCCAACAAGAGATATGACAACCTTTACCTTTACGCAGGAGCCTCTGGTCTGTTCAGAAAATATTTTCAGTGGAACGCTTTCGGCAAGCTCTTCGTTGCCGGATACAATTCGGGAGATTTCAACCTGGACGGAAAGTTAAGATTTTCAGCCTATCCTATCAAAGATGGCGTTCATCTTACTGCCAGAATAAAGATTGCCTCAACGTCACCCGGATGGTTCCAGAATTTCCTTTACACAAACCACTATTATTGGGATAACAACTTCAGTAAGACTACAGAAACAAGGTTTGAAGGTATGCTTGACATTCCTGCGTTCAAGATGCAGGCATTCTTCGGATATGCCTTGGTAAACAATCTTATTTACTATGGAAATGACGGGGTCATAGATCAGCACAACCATGTGGAAAGTATAATGACAGCCTACCTTAGTAAAAACTTCAGACTTGGTATACTACATTTAGATAACCGTATTCTATATCAATACACCTCTAACAGTGAGGTCATGCCCCTTCCAAAACTGAGTGCCAATCTCAGATATTACATTGAGTTCGCTGTTGTCAAAAATGTCATGAAGGCGCAATTAGGAGCAGACGTAACCTATAATACAGAATACTATGCTCCTTCGTATAGTCCTGCATTAGGCCAGTTCCACGTGCAGAATGACAGAAAAATCGGAGATTATCCTTATATTGATGCATTCTTGAATATTCAGTGGAAACGTGCCAGCATTTTCATTAAATATTTAAATTCGTCTCAGGGTTGGCCTGACGGAGATTATTTTTCAGCAAATCACTACATAAGGCCAAAGACCGCTATTAAAGTGGGTATCCACTGGCCATTCTACATCTATTAATCAGGTTGCCTATGAAGGCCCCGGTAAAATATTTTGTGATCATCTTGATTATTGCCGTTCTTTTTTTTATGAACGCATTCAAGAATTCTGTGCACAATGAGAGAGACTACACCTCTCTTGAAAGCGATACACTTTGTGCATTGGTAAACGTAAAGGATGGTATTTACCTTAAGCAGGGACATACTGTTGGTTTTCATTTCGACATCCTAAAGAAATTCGCAACAAGACAGAAATGCGATATTGACATCAAGCCAGTCCGTAACATCAATCCATGGGAGGAACTGATGAGCGGCAATGTTGACATTCTGGTTGTCGATTCACAGAACGACACAATTCCCGATGAATACCAGGCAGATGTCATTTCAAGTATCGATCTGAACGAATATAGCCATGTATGGGTAGTCAAGAAGAGTAATTATGACCTGCTGCAGCATCTGAACAACTGGTTCGGGCACTATAGACAGACAAGGGAATATGACAACCTGATAGGCAAATACTTCCGCAGATATAAAGGCCACAGAATCTCCTCCTCGAATCCAGTATCGCTTCTTTCCCCATACGACAACATCATCAAGAAATACTCGACAAAAATTGATTGGGACTGGCGCCTTCTTGCTGCACTTATCTTCCAGGAATCCAAATTTTCCATGAACGCACAAAGTGGCAGAGGAGCACATGGGCTTATGCAGATCAAGCATGCAACCGCAAAGCAATTTGGTATTAACGACATATACGATCCAGACCAAAACATTCAAGCTGGAACAAGACTGATCAAGCGTTTACAGAAGATGTACTCCTGTGAGAAAATGGATTCTGTAAATTCTGTAAAATTCGTTTTGGCTGCTTACAATGCGGGAGAAGGACGAATAGAAGATGTCAGAAAGTTTGCCGAACATAAAGGAGAAAATCCAAATAGCTGGAACTCTATTATCGATGTTATTCCAATGATGCGGATTCAGGAGAATCTTCCTTTGGGTCTACTCAGATTCGGCACATTCAACGGTATGGAGACAATCAATTTTGTTAATGACGTACTATCCAGGTACGAGGACTACAAAGTGATGGTCAAATAGGGCATTATTTGACTCTGATGGTCTTATCAGGACTTATCTTAGAAATAAAAAACGAGGTAAGCAACATTACCAACATTATAATCACGAAAGCCGCAACGTTGAGAATGAATATCTTGGCAAAATCAAGATGTATCGGGACTGATTTTACAAAATAATTTTCAGGATCAAGACCTAATAAAGAATATCTCTTCTGGATAATAGCAAGAGAGACCGCCATAAAATTACCGGCAATCATTCCACATAAGACAATAAAGGAGGCCCTTAAAAGAAAAATCCTGTGAATGCTGGAATCTCTCATGCCCAGAGCCTTTAGAAGTCCAATCATTGAGATCTTCTCAAAAAGTATTATCAAAAGTCCTGATATCATATTGAAGCCTGCAACTAGAATCATCAATAACAGAACAACCAGGACATTGAAATCAAGCAGGCGCAACCAGTCAAAAAGATGAGGGAAAATGTCATTTATCTTGCTGACAGCAACAGAAGGATCTTCCTCTTTGCACTTTTCAATTATAATCTGGTCTATTTTTTCTCCATTATAATCAATATCGGCCCCCGTTTTCAGAAGGACCTCCAGTCCGGAAACTTCTTTTTCTGTCCAACAGTTCAATCTCTGGACCTCACGAAGATCTGCGACCACCAGTGTCTTATCAATATCTTCCAGTTGAGCATCATATAGACCTACCAACCTGTATTTTGCAACGCGAACAGTTTTGTCTATGAAATACATTTGTACGGCATCACCTACCGAATAGCCCATTATTCCGGCCAACCTTTCGGAAAGGATTATCTCCTTACTGGCTGTCGTGTCTGAAAAATCCGGCAATCTTCCCTGAGAGAGTGAGGATTTGAAGAAACTCCAGTCATAATCCTTGCCTACACCTTTTAAAACAACACCCTGTATCTGTTCCCCACTTTTCAGCATTCCTGATCTGTAAGCAACCCCCTGAATAGACTTAATATCAGACAAGCCTGTCAAGTCGTTGATATATGAAAGATCGCTCCTTATCGGAAAAAGATTTGTTGTAGGATCGACTCCAGGACTGTTCAGAATAATCTCCCCTGAAAATCCTACAGCCTTTGTTCTGATCTCGTGCCTGAATCCATCCGAAACAGCTATGGCCAAGACCATTACAAGCACACTTACAGCTACCGAGAAACCGGCAATCAACGAACTGGAACCTGTCAATCCCCTCTTTTCGGCAGCCCCTTTCTTCCACAATTTTTTAGCGATATACAGATTTGTAAACAATATTAAAATATTTTATTATATTTGTGTAACATTAGTTATTAGCTATTACTTAACCTAGTACTAAAACTTCAAAACCTCTGTAATCTATATGATTATGGAGGTTTTTATTTTACGGATCACAGGTATCTCCTCTCTCCGAATACTGACAAAATTCGCTCCATTCTATCGGACATCTTGAATTTTTCCTGCGATTTATATAGATAATTCAGCAATTCCGCATAAATGGAGACTAAAGACTTATCCTGTTCCACTTTCAGACTTTCTGTAGTATATAAAAGCCCTATGTCGTCAAAAAACTGTTTAAGGCTGTCTTCCAGGAATATAGAACCTTTTTTGAATATATTAAGATAAAACAATATCCTATTTTCATTGTCTAGATAAACCGGAACAAAACCTCCCGGAAAACAAAGCGGGTAAATGGGCAAACCGGCCAATCTTGCAAGCATGAAATATATCAGAGATATGGAAACAGGATTACCTTTCTTGGAATCAATTACATTATTGATTAGGGCATTCTCTTCATTTTGAATGAGTGTATCGCAGTGATCGAAACCTAGGTTATTAAAAAAAAGATAGTTGAAAATTCCGACATTCTCGGTGGCTGTCTTATCTTCAGACAACTCTATACTTATCTCGTCTGAAAGCCTCTCAACAGAATTAATGAAGTCATACTCGTTAAGGGTAAAATCAATTGATCGGGATATCAAATAGATGCCTTTTAACAGCATAGGATCCGGAGATTGCAGATAAGACTCAATCCTGTCACAGATGAGATCCTCTTTAAGATCTTCTATGTATTTGCCATAAAAAGCTTTCTTATCGTCTGAGAGCTCCATGTCTGCAAGAAGTTCGAGTTGCTCAATTGCAACCTCTCCTCGTGTCAGTATCCTGTCCCTGACAGCCTCTTTAACAGTGGCGTCAGGATCGTCTATCAAAGACAATAGGGATATGATCTCGGGGTCTATCCTCATAAACTATAGTTTAGTCAATCTCTCCAATGAAATTTCCACTAATTTGTTTATATATTGTTTGTAGTCAGGCTGACTTTCGTGAAGGTGCCTGTTTGCAATTATACAGCATACAGTAGCTGCATCATGTCCCAGAAGGGCTGATAACCCGGCAATGGCAGAACCCTCCATTTCAAAATTGGTTATTCTATCACCTTTGTATTCAAAAGACTCAAACTTGCTCACCATATCCGGCATTGAGAGTGGTAATCTCAGCACCCTTCCCTGAGGACCATAAAACCCAGAGGCAGAGATTGTAACTCCTTTTATTGTACAGTCCTTCATGACATCAATTATCTTCTGGCTGTCCTTAGCAAAATATGGAGCCGGAAGCTGCCTGAGCCATCCGCAATGATTCACAAAAGCCTCCTCCATATCCGGAATTGTAACAGAATTTCTGTTTGCATACCAGTTTAATAAACCATCACAACCAATTGAAATATGTGACAGGACAAAAGATCCAAGAGGGATATCGGGTTGAATTGCCCCCGATGTGCCTATCCTGAGTATTGTAAGCTTTTTATGATCCGGCTTCGGCATTCTTGTTATGAAGTCAATATTCGCCAAAGCGTCCAACTCGTTCATGACAATATCAATATTGTCTGTTCCTATGCCGGTAGAGAGAGCTGTCACTCTGCGCCCTTTATATGATCCTGTTATTGTAACAAACTCCCTGGATTGCCTTACAAATTCCTTCGAATCAAAGAAGGATGCTACCATTTCAACTCTACCTGGATCTCCAACCAATATGACAACATCTGCCAACTCCTCTGGCCTGATATGCAGATGAAATATTGAACCATCTCCATTGATAATAAGTTCAGAAGGTGCGATTGCATTCATAAATTATCGATTTAGTTTACAAAAATAGCCTTTATTTTATATTTTTGCGCAAAAATCGGATTATTATGCTACAACGAATTCAGACACTTTTTCTGCTTGCTTCTGCACTATTGCTCTGCTCGCTCTTTTTACAGACAATTGAAGGAACCTCTTTAATCTTTACAATAATAACAACAGCAATATCACTGGTTTCAATATTTCTGTATCGCCGCAGGCAGCTCCAGATAAAGCTGTCAATTCTTAATATTATAATACTGATGGCTTATCAGGCAGTAATTCTATACTGCATCTTTTCAGTTCCGGAAAAACCCGTTTTCACGTTACATTCATTAATTCCTGCAGTTGCTGCTCTCTTCACATTCCTGGCAAAAATATATATTTCAAGGGATGAAGAGTTGGTCAAGTCTACAAGCCGGCTAAGAAAGTAAACAGAGGTCTTCTACCTTTCCTCCTCTGTGCAATATTTCTTGATCACTTTATAAGCCTCGGAGATTCCCAATTCTCCTGCTTTACTTAGGTCTATACATCCCTTTTCCTTATCCTTGAGATATATGAGAACCAATCCACGGTTATAGTAGGCTTCCCCAATATAAGGATAGAGTTCCAGAGCCTTTGTGTATTGAAGGATAGACTCAGGGAGATCGTTGGATAGGCAGTAAAGATTGCCCAGATTATAATATATGTAAGGGAATTCCGGTGAAAGCTCCATAGCCCTCTTCATATCATGAATTGCAGCAGTGTAATCGTAGCTCTTTGTCGCCTGCTCCTGAACCTTTGCTCTTGTTGCACCCGCATTGTCCAGTGTAAGAACCTGTACATTACTTTCAATAGAAGAGATGAAATCAATCATTTCCGACTGAAGGGCACCTCTGTTGATATAGTAAAAAGACTCACCCGGATCTATGTCTATTGCTTGGTTATAGCATTCCAGGGCAGTGTTGAACTTCTTCATGTTTGACTCCAGAACCCCTTTGGCAAAAAGAGTTTTTGAATCCTTGCCGGATTTTAGGCTTTTATCCAGAAAATCTACAAATATCTGAAGTCTTTCTGCTGATATAGTTGCAGGATCTGACGAGAGTCGGACAGGAATTGGCACCTGCGAAACAAAAAATTCAGATTTCTTGTCTTCATAAGTTCTTTCAAGAGCCTGCATATCTTTCTTTGTTTCATCGGCTTTGAATTTATACAGAGGCTTCAGTCTTATGTCAACATCTTTAAACTGAAGAAGATTGTTGTTGAAATCCTTCTTTGCAAAGTCAGCATCCAAGGCAAGCAATCTGTCATATTTTTTTGTGGTATCTGCAAAAGCAGAGGCTTTGAGCGAATCTCCGGCCATGGATTTGTAATCCCGAATCTTTTTTTGCGCAATCTCATAGTCCCTCTTGGCAGAATTAAACTGCCCAAGCTGATTCTTTACATATGACCGGTTCATATATGCATTTGCAAAGTCAGGATATAGGTTTATCGCCTGAGAATAATCATCCATTGCATCCCTGTATCTGCCCAACTGCATAAAAAGTGCAGCTCTGTTGTAATAAGCAAGCACATTGTTAGGATTGATGGAGATAACCTTGTCATAGTCTTCCAAAGCATTGTTGTAGTCTCCTATCTGAGACCTTATCAAAGCCCTGTTGTAAAGAGTGAGTGCATTACCCGGATCTTCTTTAAGAACCTTTTCAAGATCTGCCAGGCCTCCCATTATATCCTTGTTATTATATTTTGCCAACGCTCTGTTGAAATAGGCGAAAGTATTGGTAGAGTCAAGCAAAATGGCGTGGTCAAGGTCACTTATTGCATCCTTGAGATTATTCTGCATAACATGGATTCTTGAACGTCTCACATACCCTTCTGGATCGAATATATTAAGGTTGATTGCCGCATTGTAGTCTTCCAGTGCTTTTGTAGTATCTCCAAGGAAAAGGTAGGAAGCTCCCCTATTGAGATAGGCATCGGCAACTTTAGGCTCATGCCTGATAAAGCGGTTAAAATCCTGCACTGCCTTATCGAACTGCTGCGACAGGAAATATGTCACACCACGGCTGAAATAGAGTCCTGTATAGCTTGGCCTGAGATCCACAGCCTCCTCAAGATCCTTGAGGGCAAGGTCGTATTTACCAATCCTGCTTAATGTAATTGCTCTGTAGTGGTAAGCAGGGGTGTATATAGGATTTATCGAAAGGGTGCGGTCAAAATCGAACTGAGCCCCAAGAAAGTCTCCAAGATTATACTTAGCAATACCTCTAAAGAAATACGCCTCATGCAGAGTTGTGTCGAGATGTGTCAGTATATTGAAATTCTCAATAGCCTGGGAATATTTTCCTTCTATAAGGAATTGCCTTCCCCTGTTAAAAAACTGTTGTCTGTCGTATTGTGAGAAGGCAAGATCTGCAGTAAGCAGACTTATTAGCAGCACAAGAAGAAACTTATTTCTCATTATTTACTCTTTTACTTTTCCTTAACCATTCAGGAACCTCTATCATGCCCATCAGCGACTGAATATGTGAAGCTCGCGCACTGAGATACCCCGTAGGATGGTCAGCCCGTCGCTTCATTGGATTTGGGAGGCATGCCGCGATAAGTGCACTCTCTCTTGTTGTCAATTTCTGTGCCGATTTTTGAAAAAACTGATTTGCCGCAGCTTCTGCTCCATAAACACCCTTGCCCATCTCTGCTACATTCAAGTAGACCTCCAGTATCCTCTCCTTGCCCCATACAAGCTCAATTCCGAGGGTAAAATAGGCCTCCAGCCCTTTCCTTATCCAAGACCTCGAAGGGTAAAGAAACACGTTTTTAGCAGTCTGCTGGGAGATGGTACTAGCTCCGCGTATCCTTCTGCCTCGTTTGTTATAATCAATGGCCTTGTCAATAGCTTCCCAGTCAAATCCCCAGTGATCTTCAAATCTGTTATCCTCAGCTGCGATAACAGCCATTTGCATATTTCTGGAAATCTTGTCCAACGGTTTCCAAGTTTTGTAGGTAGTGAAAGAATCATCAGATATATGCTCTATGCTCCTGATAATCATAAGTGGAGTGCAATAGACCGGCACCCACTTCATCACAAGAATAGATAGAATTGATACCGCAAAAAACGTAAGAGGAATATATACAAACAGATACTTGAAAAATTTTAACACCCTGTTTTTATTTTTTTTAGCCGGTCTGGATCGCTTTCTGCCTCTTTTATTTTGCATAATTCAATTCAAATAGATTATTTTTGACAAATATAAACATTTATAAATGAAGAAATATTCCTCTCTATCCATAATATTATTATTTCTTATAACCTTCACGCAATACGCATTTTCACAGAATTCAGACAAATATGCATCTGGCATCGATCGCAACGTCCTTGAAGAGTATGTTACTTACCTTTCAGATGACTTAACCCTTGGACGAGGCATCGGAACGTCAGGACACAGCATTTCCGGTACTATGATAAGGGAAGAGTTTGAAAAATGGGGGCTGATACCTTTTTACGATCAATCAATTACACAAAGTTTCTACAAAAACATTCGCGACCTTAAAGATTCAGTGATAGGAAGGAACATTATCGGAGTTGTACAGGCACAGCAATATTCCGACCAGTATATTGTTGTTTCAGCTCACTACGACCATCTTGGAGTGCTTGGAGGAAGAATATACAACGGTGCCGACGACAATGCCTCCGGCGTAGCAGCTCTATTGAATATTGCCCGCCAGTTTTCACTTATGAGAGCAGCCAAGGAGGGGCCTCGGATAAACATAGTCTTTGCTGCCTTCGATGGAAAGGAGAGCAATATGGCAGGATCGGAATACTTCATGAACAGTTTGCCTATTCCTAAAAAAAACATCCTTTGCAATATAAACATAGACCAGATAGGTACCATTTTTGCTCCTCCAAGGGCAGATACCAACTATGTATTGGTTTTGGGCGCAAATACGAATAAAGATTTAAAAAGAAAAATCGATGCCGTCAACAGATTCTACAATCTGAATATTGATGTGGATTACAGCTTTTACGGAAGTCCGGCATTTGCAGATCTGTTCTACAAATCGTCTGACCAACACTCTTTTGTAAAAAAAGGCATCCCATCACTGCTTTTCACATCAGGGATACACATGCATACCTACAAGCCAACTGATGATTATTATTTCATTAACTGGCAGGTGTTGGAGAACAGGACTAAACTGATCTTCTATCTTATAAACTCTATTACAACTTCCCGATAAGAGCTTGCGCAGTATAGTTGTCTTTTAAATTTACAAGCTGCTCGGGCTGCCCCTCAAAGACTACACGACCTCCCGCATCTCCACCCTCGGGACCAAGGTCAATGACCCAATCTGCACATTTTACAACATCCATATTGTGTTCAACAACCACAACAGTGTGTCCCCTGTTGATAAGAGCGTTGAAAGAGTCCAGAAGCATACGGATATCATGAAAATGGAGACCTGTTGTAGGCTCATCAAAAATAAAAAGGATTGACCCGCTTGTAGATTCTTTCCCTAAAAAAGAGGCTAGCTTGACCCTCTGGCTTTCACCTCCACTTAGCGTGCTACTGCTCTGTCCCAGCTGTACATATGAAAGACCTACAGCCTTAAGGGGCATCAACTTCTCTGCGATCCTCTTTGCTGCAGGCTCCTTCTGGGCAGAGAAGAAATCTATGGCAGCATCCACACTCATATTTAAAACATCATTGATATTCTTCTCTTTATACCTTACTTCCAGAATATCCTGCTTGAATCTTTTGCCTCCACAGGATTCACAGACCATCTGCACATCTGCCATGAACTGCATCTCTATCTTTATCACACCTTCACCCTGACAATCAGGGCATCTGCCACCATCGATGTTGAAAGAAAAATGAGAGTGTCCATAACCGTTAGCTTTTGCATATGGCTGCTCAGAAAAAAGCCTTCTTATCTCGTCATACACCTTAAGGTAGGTTGCAGGATTTGAACGGGTGGACTTCCCTATCGGGTTCTGATCTATATACTCTACAGCAGTTATCTTATTCATATCCCCTTCAATATCCTTATGTGCACCTGGTTTGTCTCCAAACTGGTTTATCTTCCTGCATACTGCCGGATAAAAAATATCCCTTACCAGTGTGGATTTTCCGGAACCGCTCACTCCTGTTACAGCAGTAAGGACTTTAAGTGGAAATCTCACATTGATTCCCTTCAGATTGTGCTCTGCAGCACCTATAACTTCAATGGCGCTGTTCCATCTTCGCCTCTCTTTTGGAAGTTCTATCTTTTCATATCCATAAAGGAATGCAAGGGTCTGGCTCTTACCACACTCTTCCTTGGAAAGAGTCGGTTTCACCTCACCTTGGTAAACCATCTCCCCTCCATAGTTTCCTGCAAACGGGCCTATGTCAATCAATTGGTCTGCAGCCCTGATTATCTCTTCATCGTGCTCCACTATAAGCACTGAATTTCCAAGGTCTCTCAATTGCTTAAGTACTGATATAAGTTTCTGTGTATCCCTCGGATGAAGTCCTATGCTGGGCTCGTCAAGTATGTATAATGAACCAACGAGACTGCTGCCTATTGAGCTCACCAGGTTTATCCTCTGACTCTCACCTCCACTCAGAGTGTTAGAGGCTCTGTTTAGGGTAAGATATGAAAGTCCCACGGAAATCATACAGAAAACCCGTGTTTCCAGCTCTTTCAAAATTCTTGCCGCTACCTTTCTCTCAAATTCAGACAACTCCATGGTTAATATGAATTCGTAGAGTTCATCCATGCTCATATCAAGAAGGTCGCTTATACTCTTTCCACATACCTTGACATAAAGAGCCTCCTTTTTGAGCCTTTTACCCATACATTCCGGGCAGGTGGTCTTTCCGGAGTACCTGCTTAGCAAATAACGATATTGAATTTTGTACTTGTTGGACTCAATAATTTTAAAGAAACCATTCAACCCGGTAAAATACTCATTTCCTGTCCACAACAGCAACTTCTGTTCAGGTGTCAGCTCAAAGAATGGCCTATGTATTGGAAAATCAAACTTTGCAGCGGAGAGTATAAAATCATTATAGAAGGTCTTCATTGTCTCCCCCCTCCAACATGCAATAGCCTCCTGATATATAGAAAGTGTTGGATCAGGTACAACAAGGCCCTCGTCAATCCCAACGATTCTTCCGTAGCCTGAGCACTGTGGACATGCCCCTATCGGGTTATTGAAGCTGAACATAAGTTCTGAAGGTTCCTCGAATTCAATTCCGTCTGCCTCAAACAGAGTTGAAAAAATTCTGGGCACCTCCTCCTTTTCTCCAGTAGATATAAAAACCGTTCCCCTCTCCGTACCTAGCCCCCTTCTTACCTCAACGGCTGTCTGAACAGAGTCCATCAGCCTGTTTTTCATATCCTCACCCTCCTCCAGAATCACCCTGTCGACCAAAAGGTAAACTGGACTTTCAGTCTCAAATTCCTTACTTAGAACACTCTCTATCCTTACAACCTGCCCATCCGCATAAAGCCTTGAAAAGCCCTCATCCCTAAGAATAAGCAATCTCTCCACACGAGTCTCCTTGCTCTCCCAGCCTATTGGAGCCAGAATATAGACAGCCGAGCCAAATGGAAAGGTATAGATATATTTAAGTATATCATTGACAGTATGTTTTTTCACCACCTCCCCACTTATAGGAGAGTAGGTCTTTCCTATCCTGGCATAAAGCAGTCTCAGATAGTCATATATCTCTGTGCTGGTTCCTACAGTGGAACGAGGGTTGCTTGTATTTACCTTCTGTTCTATGGCAATTGCAGGTGGAATTCCCGTTATTTCATCTACATCCGGCTTTGTCATTCTACCTAAAAACTGACGGGCAAAAGATGAGAGACTCTCCACAAAACGGCGCTGTCCCTCTGCAAATATAGTATCGAATGCTAGGCTGGATTTTCCTGATCCTGATATCCCAGATATGACTACCATCTTTTCGCGTGGTATCTCTAGCGAAATATTTTTCAGGTTGTTTAGCCTGGCTCCCTTTATTTTAATTGTATTGTCAACCATTTGTTGTTCTACTTACTGATTTTACCCCCTTGATTTTCTTCAGATTGAAGATCAGCTTATCAAGAGCCTGATTGTTTGGAACAGCTACCTGCATCCTTGCCTCATACATACCCTTATGCTCAGAAATCGAGAAGAATCTCAGAGATATGTAGAGAGAATTCACAACCTCCATTATCTGCTGGCTAAGCCCGGCATCACCATATGAGACGATTCGGAGGGAGGTCTGGAAATTCTGCCCTGTAGAGGATTCCCTCCATTTTACCTTTTGAATCCTGTATGGATAATTATCCATAAGTCTGGAGGCGTTAGGGCAGGTTATCCTGTGAATCTTCACCCCCTCCTTTATAGTAACGAATCCAAACACCTCGTCTCCCATTATCGGATTGCAGCATTTTGCGAGTTTGAATCCTACATTGTTAAGCTTATCATCAATAATAAGATAATCGTAACCGGCAGGCTCATTTTTTGAGGCTATCCTTGACTGACTTGACACAGTAGATGATTCATCTTTTAGATCAGCAGGCAGCTCCTGCTTTGTCTTTGTCGATGCCAACCCTTTGATTTCAGAAATATCAACAACCGAATCTGCAAGTGCCGCATAAAATTCGTTTATTGTCTTGTACTTGTAGTGCTTGATAAGATAGCCCAAAAACTCATCATTCAATTCCAGTTTCCAATTGGTCATTCTTCTTTCCAGAAGCTCCTTGCCCGTCATTGCTCTCTTACCCTCCTCCTCTTTCAGCTTCTGCTTTATCTTGGCCTTTGCTTTTGATGAGACAACATAATTGAGCCAGTCCTGTGATGGCTTTTGATTTTTGTTGCTCATTATCTCCACAACGTCTCCCGTATTGAGTTTTTCTCTTATAGAGACGGCTTTCCCATTAATTTTTGCTCCTGAACACTTGACTCCCAGATTTGAATGGATGTCAAATGCAAAATCCAGTACGCAGGAACCTGCAGGAAGCCTTCTAAGATCCCCATCAGGTGTGAATACAAAAATCTCGTCCAATACGAAATTAAGGAAGTGGGGAACCTGTCTCTTGTCATTGGACTCCAAAAGTACCTTTACACCTCCAAGCCAGTCGTTCATCCCCTTATCGTATTTTACTCCTTTATACGACCAGTGGGCTGCATGGCCATTCTCAGCAATATCGTCCATTCTTTTGGAGCGTATCTGAACTTCAACTCTCTGCTTATCCTTTGTTTCAACAGTAGTATGCAAGGATTCGTAACCATTAGCCTTTGGCACTGTAATCCAGTCCCTGAGTCTTGTCGTATCCGGCTCATAATGCTCTGTAACAAAAGAATATATCTGCCAGCAAAGCTCTTTCTCATTTTCAGGAGGTGAATCGATTATTATTCTTATTGCAAAGACATCTGCCACGCCCTCAAAAGGTATTTGTTGAGCCTGCATCTTTTTCCAAATCGAATATGCTGTCTTAGTCCTGCTTTTAAGCGTATAGCTTATATTGGCATTTTTCAAACTTTGCTCTATGGGCTTTACAAAGATTTCCACAAGTCTCTTCCTGTCGCGTTCCCCGGCTTTAAGCTTGTTAGAGATTAATCGGTACTGCTCAGGATCAGTATGCTTGAAAGAGAGGTCTTCCAATTCACTTTTAAGATTATATAGGCCAAGTTGATGTGCCAACGGTGCATAGAGAAGTAATGTTTCGGTAGCCTTTCTTATCTGGTTGGATTTCGTAAAGTAATCCAGATTCCTCATTATCTCCAGACGGTCTGCAAGCTTGATGAGGCTGACCCTAGGATCGTGAGAATAGGACACTATCAGTTTTCTGTAATTATCAGCCTGAAGACCTGTATCTTTTGGCTTGATCTCGGAAATCTTATTAAGACTCTGAGCCATTGCAATAATTTCATCGTTAAACTCTTTACGATGTTCTTCAAGAAGCTGGTTGTTTGATCTTGATGCTTCATGAAGAAATACAGCAGCTATGGAAGCAGGCATCAACCCCACTTCAAAGGCAACTATCTCTGCTACGCCAACTGCATGGTTTATAAAGGGCGTACCATTGCTTCGGGTAAGTGACTCCAGTGCATTTTTTGCCAGTTCATAGGATTTTAACAGCCACTTCTGTTCATCTCCTATACAGCTATCTAAAACTTTATCCAATTTTTCTGAAATCATAACCTACTTTTCCAAAAGTTTCTTTAATGCGTTCATTTCATCGCGGAACTTGGCAGCTCTCAAAAAATCCAAATCGGCTGCAGCCTTCTCCATCTCTCCCTTTGCCTCTGAAATAGCCTCCTTTATCTGGTCAGGTTTAAGGAAGGCCATCACAGGATCAGCAAGGATAGGATTTGCATCCGATTCCTCTTCCTGAAACTCTTTCAATCTACCCAAAACATTCCGGATTTGTTTCTCTACCTGTTTCGGTTGAATATTGTTCTCTTTGTTGTACTCTTCCTGTTTCTTTCTTCTCCTTTCCGTCTCCTCAATTGTTATCTTCATGGAACGGGTGATTGTGTCTGCATACATTATAACCCTTCCCTCGACGTTTCTGGCAGCCCTTCCTGCTGTCTGAGTCAAAGAACGTGCCGACCTGAGGAAACCCTCCTTGTCTGCATCCAGTATTGCCACAAGTGACACCTGCGGGAGATCCAGTCCCTCTCTAAGCAGATTTACTCCAATAAGCACATCGAATCTGCCTGCCTGAAAGTCTTCAAGAATCTCTATTCTTTCAAGAGTATCAACATCTGAATGAATGTACCTGCATCTGATATCTATGTGAGACATATACTTATCCAATTCCTCAGCCATCCTTTTTGTAAGAGTGGTGATGAGCACCCTTTCGTCCTTTACAGTTCTTATCCTGATCTCTTCCAGAAGATCATCTATCTGATTTTTTGTCGGCCTCACCTCAATAGGCGGGTCAAGCAACCCTGTGGGCCTTACCACCTGTTCAACAATCAACCCTTCGGAAATGTTCAGTTCGTAGTCTGCCGGAGTTGCGCTTACAAAGACACGTTGCCCTATAATCTCCTCAAACTCACTAAATTTTAAAGGCCTGTTGTCTGCCGCGGCCGGCAATCTGAACCCGTATTCAATAAGAGTCTCCTTTCTTGAACGGTCCCCTCCATACATTGCCCTTATCTGAGGAATAGTAACATGACTTTCGTCAATGAAGGTTATGAAATCGTTAGGAAAATAATCAATCAGACAAAATGGCCGCATTCCTTTTGTACGTCCGTCAAAATATCTGGAATAATTTTCTATCCCGGGACAGTAACCAATCTCCTTTATCATTTCAAGGTCATACTCAACTCTCTGTTTAAGACGCTTTGCCTCAAGATGCTTTCCTATCTCAGCAAAATATGAATACTGATGCATCATGTCATCCTGTATCTGAACAATCGCACCCTTCATCCTATCCTTTGTTGTAACGAAGATGTTTGCAGGATAAATAGAGATTTCAGCCACTTCGTCTATCCGCGAACCAGTCAATGGGTCAAACAGCTCAATACTCTCAACTTCGTCCCCGAAAAAGATTATACGACAGGCTGAATCTGAGTATGCAAGATAAATATCCACAGTGTCTCCCTTGACCCTGAACACCCCCCTCTTGAATTCGGTCTCGTTTCTGGAGTATAGGCTATCCACCAGTGCATAGAGAAGCTTGCTTCTGGATATATGATCTCCTCTTTTTATCAAAATAGTATTGGCATGAAAATCTTCCGGATTACCTATTCCGTATAAGCATGACACACTTGATATGACAATCACATCCCTCCTTCCGGAAAGCAGCGCGCTTGAGGCTGACAGTCTGAGTTTCTCCAGCTCGTCATTTATACTGAGATCTTTTTCTATGTAAGTATCTGAAGTTGGCATATATGCCTCCGGCTGATAGTAGTCGTAATAGGATACGAAGTACTCTACAGCATTATTTGGGAAAAAAGATTTGAACTCACCGTACAACTGTGCGGCAAGGGTCTTGTTGTGGCTGAGGATAAGCGTAGGCCTTTGCAACCTCTCTATTACATTTGCCATGGTAAAGGTCTTCCCTGAGCCTGTAACACCAAGCAATGTGGAAGCCGGCACACCTCCCGAAATATATTCAGTCAGTTGGTCAATAGCCGCAGGCTGGTCACCTGTGGGTTTATAATTCGATTTTAGTTCAAATCCCATCTCGTACCTTTTTCAGATAATCATCCAAACCCTTCGCAACCTGTTTCATAATTTTCTTCTGAAACTCCTTATCTACAATCTTCTCTTCATCCGGCAAAGAGCTCATAAAAAGAGTCTCTACCAAAACGGAAGGAAACATAGTAGGAGCATTGAGGGAAAAGTTGAAATTGCCGATAAGACCGAAATTTTTCACCCCCTCTAGCTTAATCAGTCGTTTAAGTATAGATGCGGCAAGATCACGATATTCGATATGCCTGTAATATGTACTGGTACCTCCGGCAACAAGCGGATTACCACCAGCATTGCAATGGATGGAAACCAACAGGTCTATATTTTCTCTTCTAAAGACAGATAATCTCTCTCCCATTGATATGTCTGAATCATCCTTCCTGCTGAGGACAACCCTGGCACCCCTACGCTCCAACTCCTGTTTCAACATATATGCCATTGCAAGGTTTAAATCTTTTTCCTTGAATCCTGAAGGGCTTACTGCGCCTGATGCGCTTCCTCCGTGACCAGCATCAATACCAATCACCATACCCTTCATTTTCGGCTTTGGACCATGTTTAACATTAATTATCAGATTATTACCAGAATATTCCAAATTATACCCCCAACTGTATTTGTTCTTGAGGTTTAAGACCACTCTAAATACATCTGGCTGAATTTGCTGAAAATCAACATAATCAATAACTTTTAGCCCAAAATACTGTGTTATCCAATTAGAATTACAGGCTGCCCCGTATATATCTATAACAATCCTATCAGGGTTTTTCTCATGTCTTACAGTATAAGGTTGCCGCTCTTCTAGGTTTAATGTCACTCTGTCCACATCTCCTGCATTGGAAACGCTCCACGACCCAGTCAATGAAAAAGGGAGCTTTGAGCCTGGCTTGGCTTTATCTGCATATTCTTTCGGAATGAAGGCATAATTCCTTTCCGATAGTCTTACCTTGAAGAGACTCCCCACAGAATCGAGAAGCTCCATTCTTATACCCTCGGAAAGAAAGTTGATCTTAGCCCCGCCAAGCCTGTCCTGACCTGCTCCATAATTGAGGTAAGCACCGGGTTTGGTAACAACTAAGTGGAGGGTGCTGCTGCTGAATGAATCTCCTGCTTGATCCGTTATCTTCTTATCCGATTTACCTGCCTTGTAATATACAGAGAATTTCTTTTCCGATACGACTCCATCGTATATTGTTTTTATTTCAACAGGATTATCCCCAGAAACAAGATCTATCATTGTTCCAAAAGAGCCTGACTTATATTGTTTCACTTTGTTACCATTTATATACACATCGGAGCCGGATTTTGTCGTTCCTATAATTGTATGTCTTGCATTTATCACAGTATCCACCATGCCCGAAACCACCTTTATATCATTCATTACTTGCGCATTAACACTTGTAATACTGATTACTGTCATGGCTATTGCCGACATAAAAAAAAGTTTAGTTTTCATGGCTTGAAATTTGATGTTATATTTGCCTGCAAATTTAGATAAATTATGAATAGTATTAGTGCAAACAAGTTTAACTTTTTGGGACTATTTATTATGATCGGGCTTATGGCTCTGGGCTTGTTTATCAAGAGTTCCGTAACATCTTTCAAATCATACGACAGAGTTGTGAGCGTAAAAGGTCTGGCCGAGATGGAGGTCCCATCCGACAAGGTAATCTGGCCAATTGTTTACAAGGAAATCGGGGATGAACTTTCAGTTCTTTACAAAACCATCAATGAAAAGAATGGGATAATAGTCGAATTCCTTAATTCCAAAGGGATTGACAAAAGTGAAATTTCTATTTCCGCACCAAAAATCATTGACATGAGTGCAGAAAGGTATCAGAGTCAGGTAAGCAGATACAGGTATAATGTAACCAGTATCGTTACCGTTACATCATCCAAGGTCGACAAGATAAGGGAGATTATTTCCGGACAATCCGACCTGTTGCAAAAGGGAGTTGCAATAAGTGCCGGTGATTTTGAATACCAGACTCAGTTTTTATATACCAGGCTGAATGAGATAAAGCCTGCTATGATTGAGGAGGCCACTAAAAACGCCCGTGCCTCTGCAGAAAAATTTGCAAAGGATTCCCAAAGCAAGCTTGGAAAAATAAAATGTGCCAACCAAGGACAATTCACTATTACGGACAGAGATGCAAACACCCCTCACATAAAAGTAGTGCGGGTAGTAAGTACAATAGATTATCTATTGAGAGATTAACAATAACGAATTAACAAAAAACAGATTTTAAGATTATGGAAATTTGCAATGTTCATGCTCGTGAGATTTTAGACTCACGCGGAAATCCAACAGTAGAGGTTGATGTCGAACTTTTATCAGGCGCTTTCGGAAGAGCTGCCGTTCCATCTGGAGCATCTACAGGAACCAACGAGGCTCTTGAATTAAGAGATGGCGACAAGTCAAGATACATGGGTAAAGGTGTACTGAAAGCTGTTAAAAATGTAAACGAGGTAATAGCTCCTGTAATTATGGGCATGAGCGCCCTAAACCAGGCACAGATAGACAAAACCCTTATCGAACTAGATGGAACTCCTACCAAATCAAAATTGGGAGCAAATGCCATTTTGGGCGTTTCTCTTGCCGTAGCCAAAGCTGCAGCGAACTATCTTCAAGTTCCACTTTACAGATACATTGGTGGAACCAACGCTGTCACCCTTCCAGTTCCTATGATGAATATCATCAACGGAGGTTCTCACTCAGATGCCCCTATCGCTTTCCAGGAATTCATGATCCGTCCTGTTGGTGCCAACAGCTTCAAGGAGGGTCTGAGAATGGGTGCTGAGGTATTTCACAACCTGAAGAAAATTTTCCACGACAGAGGTCTTAGTACAGCCGTAGGAGACGAGGGAGGATTTGCTCCTACACTTAATGGTACTGAGGATGCTCTGGAGTCAATCATCGCCGCTATCACTAAAGCAGGATATGTTGCCGGCAAGGATATTATGATAGGTCTTGACTGTGCTGCTTCTGAATTTTATAAAGATGGCATCTACGACTACTCTAAATTTGAAGGTCCTAATGGTGCAAAAAGAAATGCAGCAGAACAGGTTGCATATCTGAAATCACTTGCCGACAAATTCCCTATAGATTCCATCGAAGACGGTATGGCAGAAGACGACTGGAATGGATGGAAACTTCTTACTGATACATTGGGATCTAAGATTCAGCTGGTTGGTGATGACCTGTTTGTTACCAACGTAGAATATCTTAGAAAAGGAATTGAGACTGGATGTGCTAACTCAATTTTGATCAAGGTTAACCAGATCGGCACGCTTACAGAGACTCTTAATGCAATTGAGCTTGCTCACCGCAACAAATATACATCTGTAACTTCACACCGTTCAGGCGAGACAGAAGACTCTACTATTGCAGACATTGCTGTTGCTACAAACTCTGGTCAGATCAAGACTGGTTCGCTAAGCCGCTCTGACAGGATGGCAAAGTACAACCAGTTGCTAAGAATAGAAGAAGAGCTAGGCGACCTTGCACAGTACGGACGCAAATAATTGCCGATAAGGAAAACTGGAAGTAAATAGAAGAAGCACAAATCACATAAAAGGATTTGTGCTTCTTTTTTATTACTAAATCAGGATGAGTCCTATCCTGCCAGAATGTCCCAAATGGCAAATGCTGCGAAAATAACAGAGGCTACACCATTAGAGGTAAAGAAAGCAGCATTGAGCCTTGAGAGGTTTGTCGGAGATACAATAAGATGCTGGTATATAAGAAGCAGGGTAAAAACTGATGCACCAACAAGATAGATCGTACCTAAATCTGCAATAACATACAAAAGATAGAGGAGAGGAACTACAAGAGAATGTCCGGCGGCAGAGATAATCAAGCCTCTCTTTTTCCCCCATAGCTGAGGCACCGAATGAAGCTTTTGAGCCTTATCAAACTCCTCATCGCCCAATGAGTAAATGATATCAAAGCCACTCACCCATAACAACACTATCACGGACAGTATCAATGGTGCAGCATGAAACTCACCTGCAATACTTAGATATGCTCCCGTAGGTGCTATTGCCAAAGCCAAGCCTAATACATAGTGACATAGAGATGTATATCTTTTCATGTAGCTGTATGAAAGCAACACAGCCATAGCAGGAAACGAAAGCATGAAGCATAGCTTGTTGATGAAGAACACAACTATAAAAAAGAGCATTACATTGCAAATTACAAAGTATTTAACAGACATAGGTGAGAGAATCCCTGCAGGAATCTCTCGATTTGCTGTTCTCGGGTTCTTCGCGTCTATCTCTCTGTCCAAATATCGGTTGAAACCCATTGCCGAATTCCGGCCAAAAACCATAGCAAGCAAAATCAAGCAGAGCAAACGCCACGAAAATTCATAATCTGTCAGTTTTATTGCAAGAAAAAAACCGACAAGCGCAAAGGGCAGCGCAAATAAAGTGTGCGAAAACTTGACAAGCTTAAGATACTTGTCAACCCTGCAGGCAAAAGTCTTAATCATAATATTATCTCAAAGAGGCACCAAATCTTTCAATAAATGAAGAGAGAAGCTTGTTCATTACATCCTCCACATATTTATCGGTCAAGGTTTTTTCCAAGTCCTGCAATGTAAAGCTTAAAGCATACTGTTTCTTGCCAGCAGGAATCTTATCTCCCCTGTAGACATCAAACAAGGTTACTTGCTTAAGAATCTTCTTTTCAGTCTTGAAGGCAACTTTTCTCAATTCAGCAAATGAGACACTCTCATCAATCAAAAGAGCCAAATCCCTTCTTACCTCAGGAAACTTAGGCAGTTCGTTATATGATACTTTATGTTTTTTGACCAGATTAAACAGCACGTTCCAAGAGACTTCAGCAGCAAAAACCTGTTGCTTTATTCCAAACTGCTTAAGCAACGAGTTGCTTATTGTACCCATTACAGCAAGCTCTTTGCCTCCAGTCGTTCTATAAACAAGACCCTCCGCAAATATATCAGCAGGAGCGGCTGAATATTCCATATCGTCAAGATCTACACCGAACCTTTTTAAGAGCAATTCCAGATAGCCCTTTAAAGAGAAATATGTCGCAGGTCTGGCAGTGGATCTCCACGTTGTGTTTCCGGGGCCTGTGACAATCAAGGACAATTTTGGCAATTCAGTATATGAATCCAAAAGATTCTTATCCAAACCTTTCTCAATCGAGTAGACATTTCCCATTTCAAAAAGTCTGAGATCCTGATGCTGACGGTTTATATTGTATGCCACAACCTCAAGGCCACTAAGCAACAAAGTCTGACGCATGGAATTCAGGTCAGAGCTAAGAGGATTAAGTATCTTTACAAGATTATCCTGAGGATAAGTCTTGAAACTTGCATAATATTCACTCTTGGTCAAAGAGTTGTTCATCATCTCATTGAACCCATTGCTTGCCAGAAAATCAGCCGCAATAGAACGAACTCTCTCAGGATCAGGTTTAGGTGTAGCATTTATTGAAGCGTGGACGCTTGTAGGAAGCTCAATGTTGTTATATCCATAAATCCTGAGTACCTCCTCTACAACATCACATTCTCTGGTAACATCCACTCGATATAAAGGAGCAAGGACTTCTGCACCGGACTCATCTCTCGTTACAACGTCAAAATCCATAAAGCTCAGAATATCCATTATTGTTTTCGCACCAATCTTTTTCCCTATAAAATCTTCAATTCTTGAAAAATTGAGCGAGATTTTAGCTCTTTCCAAGGTTTCGGGATAAATCTCCTTAATATCTCCCACAACTCTGGCTCCTGCAACCTCCTGAAGAAGTATTGCTGCCCTCTTCAGTGCAAAAGGAACATTTTCAGGATCTGCACCTCTCTCATATCTGAAAGAAGCATCTGTCTTAAGTCCATGCCTCTTGGAAGTCTTTCTTATAGCAACCGGATTGAAGTAAGCACTTTCAAGAAAAATAGCTGTTGTTTCATTGGTAACGCCGGAATGCAAACCGCCAAAAACACCACCGATACACATCGGGCTGTTGACATTGCAGATCATTACATCCTCAGGCGAAAGTTCTCTTTCAACGCCGTCCAAAGTAACGAAACGCTCTCCCGCCTTAGCCTCTCTCACTACAATCTTTCCTCCTTCAATCTTGTTATAATCAAAAGCATGCAAAGGCTGACCAGTCTCATGCAAAATAAAGTTGGTAATATCCACAACATTATTGATAGGTCTTAGGCCGATAGATCTCAGTGCCGTCTGAAGCCACTCAGGAGATGAAGTTACAGTGATGTTATCAAATGTAAGACCAGAGTATCTTGGAGATCCACTTTTGGTTTCAACACAAATTTCGATAGGTTTGGTGACGGATTGAGATTTTTCCAGTTTCTCAAAACCATCCGTGTCAGGAAGCCTCATCTCCCCACTCTTTCCATAAAGCCTTAAGTATGCAGAAAGATCCCTTGCCACACCTATGTGAGAAGCAGCATCTATCCTATTTGGAGTCAACCCGATTTCAAAGACAGTGTCACTCTTAAGGTTCAGAAAATCCCTTGCCGCAGAGCCTACCCTGGCATCCCCAGGCAGAACCATTATACCATCATGAGAAGTCCCTATACCCAATTCATCTTCAGCACAGATCATACCCAAGCTCTCTACTCCCCGTATTTTTGACCTTTTTATCTTAACCTGCTCTCCACCAAATGTAAGGTTTGTCCCTACAGTCGCAACCAATACTTTCTGCCCGGCAGCAACATTCGGCGCACCACATACTATCTGGAGCAATTCATCTCCACCAGCGTTCACCTTGGTTATACTGAGTTTGTCAGCATCCGGATGTTTTTCACACTCTATCACCTCACCAACAACAACACCCTCAAGTCCTCCTGGAATCTGTTCTACCTGCTCCATGGCCTCAACCTCCAGTCCTATGGATGTTAGAATCTTTTCAACCTCATTCGGGCCGATATTCAAATTAATATAATTTTTCAACCAATTGTACGAAATTTCCATATTCGATATATTTTAAAAAAGCGACTCAACAAATTCCTTTTTGTTAAAAACCTGTAGATCTTCAATCTTCTCTCCTACTCCAATAAATTTCACAGGTATCTTGAACTGATCCGATATCCCAATCACAACACCACCTTTGGCCGTTCCATCAAGCTTTGTTACAGCAAGGGCAGTTACATCGGTAGCTTTTGTAAACTCCTTTGCCTGCTGATATGCATTCTGGCCTGTAGAACCGTCTAAAACCAAGAGCACCTCGTGGGGAGCATCCGGAATAAGTTTCCGCATCACGTTCCTTATCTTTGTAAGTTCATTCATGAGATTGACCTTGTTGTGTAGACGTCCTGCAGTATCTATCAGAACAACATCTGCATTCTGGGAAATGGCAGAGGAGATTGTATCATAAGCCACAGAAGCCGGGTCAGAGCCCATCTGTTGTTTCACAATCGGAACACCTGCCCTTTCGCTCCATATAGTAAGCTGATCAACAGCAGCCGCACGAAAAGTATCTGCAGCACCAAGAATAACTTTTTTATCCGAAGCCTTCAGTCTGGCAGCCAACTTGCCTATTGTTGTAGTCTTGCCAACACCGTTAACACCAACAACCATTATTACATAAGGTTTTTTAGAAAAGTCAAAAGGTATCTCACCTTGATAATTTGCATCAATATTCAATAATCCTTCGATCTCTTCTCTGAGAATAGAGTTAAGCTCAGTAACGTTCATGAATTTATCTCTGGCGACCCTCTCCTCTAGCCTTTCTATTATCCTCAGGGTTGTCTCCACGCCAATGTCTGAGGCAATCAAAGCCTCCTCAATACTGTCCAGGGTATCGTCATCTACCTTGGATTTACCAACAATAGCTCTGGAAAGTTTGTCAAAAATTCCTGTTTTGGTCTTTTCAAGTCCCTCATTTAACGCCTGTTTCTCCTCTTTAGACTTTGAACCAAAAATCCCGAATATTCCCATTTCAATATATTTAATCGTCAAAGATACAAATTTCCTGCAAAAGGCTTCACTAAAAGGAGCAGATAGTAATAACTGATAAAATGTAAGCTGCAATTAATAATTAATCATAAATTATAAAAACATAGTAAAGACCAGAGATAAAAATATTACTAAAATACTAAAACTTTGATTTATTACATATTATAAAATTATAAAAAAAAATAATTGCCTTTTAACTAAATTAATTTCATGTAATTGATAAATCAACACTACCAATATTTTATGATTTGGAGTGGTACATCTTTAATAAAAATTAAAAAATTTTAATCATCTTATTTTAAATTGATTATAGATATATGTAAATTATTTTTACAATATAGTATATTTAATTTTTACGGTTTATAATAAATTCAATTTAATCATTTTTTTATAATTTATAATAATCTATAATACAATTGTATATGATATAAATTTAAAAAATAAATAATCATAATTTCATTTTTTTTACAAATATTATAATAATCAGAAATCGTGAATTTTTCAGCAAATTATCAGCAAAAAGGATAAAAAAAACGATATTTAAGGTTTAAAAAAATCATTATTGTCTATTTATCAACTAATTACAGCAATAAAAAAATACTGATAATTTGCTTAATTATACTTATAAAACAAATCAGTGATTAATATAAAAATCAAACAAAATTAAACCTCTGTTTTTTAGATGTTTAGCTAAAAATAAAATCTATTTTTATACAATTAATACAATTTGGTAAAAAAAAATATTTGGTTAATCCATATTTTCGTAATATAATTGCATATAAAAACAAGCAAGTTGCAAAAATAAATAAGCAAGTTGTCAGTAAAAATTTTGAAACTCTGTCATCAAAAAAAAATGAAAAAATCAATCATAATATTAATTTTTCTTTTCTCCTCCATGACTGCCTTTAGTCAAAATTCCGGGACCGGTTCAGGTGAATTTTTACTTTCATTTGCTCCAGGTGGCACTACTCTGGAAAGAAGTTACAGCAGCAATTCATACGTTTTCAATCAATTAAATTCAGAGGTAAGTGCTAACATTGCAAATCTCAAATCAGGCAGAGCTCATATAGAACTATCTGGATATATAGGCTCGGACAAGACGGATGACCTAAAGTCAATAAACACAATATCGCTTCAAGGCAGTGTCGTAAGAGCCTATCTGAAAACCAAATTTGGTTTGGGTAATGAGTGTTTTACTTTTTATATAGACAACTCGCAGAATACCAATAATGTAGTAAAAATTACTATCGTCAAAGAACCTGTATCAAATAGTAACAGCTGTAATATTTATTACACATTAAACCCAACACAGGGTAATTTAAAAATTGCAATCTCCAAATATGGCAATATCCCATATAAAGGCAATAAAGCTACGGAACAAAAAATTTCAGCAGAATCAATGAAAGCTGCTGAAGAACAAAGAATTGCGGAACAACAAAGAGCGGAACAACAAAGAGCGGAGGAGATACAGAGGGCTGCTGAAGCACAAAAGGCTGCTGAAGCACAGAAAATAGCAGAACAACAAAAAGCCGAAGAACTAAAAAAAGCGGAGATTGCTCAAAGAGCCGCTGAAGCACAAAAAGCATCTGAAACGCAAAAACTTAAAGAACAAAAAATTACAGATACACCAAAAAAAGCAGTTGCGACCAATGCCTTACAGATTGAAACGAATACGCAAAAGACACAAAAACAAACAAACGGCATAATTCACCCATTTTTAGGAATAAAGACAAATGCCATTTACTGGGCCGGTTTTTCACCATCTCTTGAGCAGGAACGCGGCGAATATATTCCCAATCTTGAGCTTGAAATCTATTTCGCCCAAAGATTCTCCGTTGCGGTAGACGGTATTTACGCCCCTATAGACAGAACTATCGGTGCCAACGAAACCGAATGGTGGAATATTAACGGTATTGCTTGTGAGCCAAGGATCTGGTTAAGCAACAATGGAAAGAACAAAGGCGCATTTAGAAAGTTCTACACTGGTATCTATGGAGTTACCGGAGAGTTTGATGTAAGAAAAGCATCTATAAGTAATTACGGATATACAGGAAACTACTACGGGGCAGGATTCTCATTGGGTTTTGTCCAGCCACTATTTAACAGTAGACTGTCGTTGGAAATCGGAGCACGAGGAGGTTACAGGATTGATAACTGGGATTCATACGAAGTCCAGAATGGAGGATTTTACTTCAAAGAATCCGGATCTCAGAAAGGTTTCAAACTACAGGGACTACGATTCAACATTATGTACCGATTTGGTAAACGAGTTAAAAATTAAGCGAAATGAAAAAATTCTTTGCCATACTATTATTGACAACACTTTTTGTCGGATGTACCAAGAGAGCTTTTGACGAAAGTGAAAAAATGGCCAAAGTGACAGTATCGTTCCAATGGTCAAAACTTCCAAACTGGGATAGTCCATCTGATTCCATGAAATTATATTTTTACGGAGAAGACGGGAGGGTATTCATCAAGAATGCAACATCCAAAGGTTTCTCCGGAATGCTTCCTGCTCAGAACTACGACATTCTAGCCTTTAATACAGATACGAAAGGCATGGTATACAGAAATCTGGAAGACTATCTTACAGCATGTGCCATAGCTGCACCGGCTGAAACCAAGGCAGGAGATATCATAGTACAACCGGAGAGGGTATATGGCATATCACTTGGCAATGTAACATTTGAACCGGATCTTTCTCAAAGTTTTGTACTATCACCAGTAGAATATTCTAAAAAGGCAAACATAAAATTCAATTTTTCAGGAGAGGTAAGTTCAATCAAGAATTGTCAAGTCAGACTGACCGGGATTTCAAAAGGATTAACCTTACATAATGGAGAGCTACTGTCCGGCAAAGCTGATGCAGCCAGCCTTATTGTGGACAATGTAAACAGTTCCGATTTTGATGTAAGCGTAAACCTATTTGGAATTGCCTCTGAAAACAATGACAGCGAGTTGACATTGAACTTCACTTTTGAAGACAATACTACAAAAGATGTAAAGGTGGATGTCTCTGACGCTTTGAAAAATGTAATAGTTGGTGTAAACGTTACAGTTTTCGTAGATATTCTGAAAGAGGCTGAAGGAGGCTTTAACGCAAAGCTTAAATCATGGGTTTCCACAACAGAAAATATAGGATTGAAATAAATAACTGATGAGAAAAATATATATCCCTGCTATCATAGCTGTTCTATTAACAACAAGTTGCGCAAAAGAGAATTCCACTAAAGATGGTGCATCCTATCTTTCTCTAAGCGGTAAGACATTAGAAATTGTTCCAACCAAAGTAAATGTTCCTTTAAATTCGGGAATAAACATAGGAGTATACGTTCCCAATGTCACTAGCGGCTCTGCCGAGACTCTCTCTTCAGCGGTCATTGGCAACAAGCTTTTCACCGTTAATTCAGATGGAACTATTGGAGGAGAAGCCGTTTACTTATCAACAGGTAAGGATTATGATGTCTACGCCTATGCCCCACGCGCTACCGGAACACCTCTTAACCCAAGTTCAATTTCTTTCGCTAAAGGGACAGATGTATTATGGGCAGAGGTAAACAGAACACTAAGAGGTGTGACTGCCGGAAAAAATACTGCAAATCTAAGTTTTGTGCATAAGACCTCGCAGGTAAAGTTCACACTTTTAGATAATAGAGATCAGTCAACAAAGAATGCTTTTCCATATTCAGGCGCAACATTCGAAGTTTCAGGGTTTACCAATGGTCTTACATTGAATTTAGAGACAGGTGCTGTTACTCCGGGAGCTGCAGACAATACAATTAAAATAACTCAACAGGGCACCCCTTTATGCTTTGCCCCAGCAACTACAGCCATGACTCTGTATGTAAAGGTTACAATACCGGGAGCAACTTCCGGTGAACAAATATACACAGGAGCTGTAACAACTACATTCCTTACTGGAAATTCCTACTCATACAATATCAAGATAACCACAACTTATCTGGACATAAACGGAACCTTGACTGACTGGATCCCTGTTTCAGCAGAAGACATAGTAGTAAGACCATAAGAATCATTTACGTAAACAAAATGAAAAGGCAATCTTTCATATCTTCTATTATAATCCTACTGCTTATTACAGGATGCGCTAAGGACAACTCAGACTCTAACAAGAGTGACAGCAAGTTTGAACTTAAGCTAAGTGGAAGCTCATCTGTAGTGACCAAAACAGATATGCCTATGCCTCAAGGGCTTACAGTTGGCATTTATGTGCCTTTAAGAGATTCACCGCTAAATTCAGCAAACGTTGAATTCTCCAATAGACTCTATACGGCAGGTATATCAGGAGCACTCACAGGGGGGCCGGTATATCTCACGACAGCTAAGGATTATGATATATATGGCTATGCACCATATAAGCAAGGAATCTTGTCACCGGAATCTATAGGCGGATTCACCCACGGAGACGATGTGCTGCTTGCAACAAAGGCTACAATTACAGGCGCAAGTGAAACCAACAACACAGCAACACTCCTGTTTGAACACTCTGTATCCCAGATATCATTCAATGTTGTTTGTGCAGACACAGATGTCGTTTTAGGATCAACCTCATCAATAGAGATAAGCGGTTTCTATAATTCTGCCACACTTAATCTTTCTGATAAAAAACTCACCCCTTCCGGATCTGCCCCGTCAGTAAAAGCAAGCGGAACAAATGGAAAGCTATATATAGCTCCTGTATGCTTTTTCATTAACAAGGATGAAATTATGAACATCACTATAAAAGTGACAATTGGAGAGAGCGTGAAGAGTACTACTGCCGAAAAAGTATACAATGGAACAATTTCCCGGGCCTTTAATGCTGGTGAGTCATATATGTATACTGTAAATATCCCGGCATCCTCTCAAGAACTTAATTTATCTGCAACTCTCACTCCTTGGATGGAGAGTTTCGGCGATATAGATGTAACCAATAGCATAAAATAAAAACAAATAAATAATACTAACAAATCGCAATCATGAAAAATTCAGCCATCTTTACAATCATATTAGCAATCGCGCTAGTATCTTGTACTAAACAGGAAAACCTAAACAGGTCAGATGAAAAAGTTGCTCTTTCTGTAAAAGCAGGGATTTCAATCGAACCATCTACAAAGGCAATCATTAACGGCACCAATTTCGTAAACGGAGCAGCCATTGGCGTTCAGGTTCTTAATGCAACCGATGCCGCTTATGAAACAGGAGCATCTACAAATCTACAATTCACAGCAACTGTCTCTGGTGAACCTGCTACAACTTCATGGGCGACAGCAACACCTTTTTACCTCACTGCAACACAAGGTAAAGTATATGGCTATTACCCTTACACTGCAACAGTTACCGGACTAGGCGCAACAGCCACTATCCCTGCTATAGTAAGTTCTACTGCAAATTTAGGATCAGAAACTGACTATATGTATTCAACTCCTCTTACAGAGGCTAGCGTGCTGGTAAGCAACGCAAGTGGAAAGAATGCAGCAAGCCTTTCAATGAACCATGCACTTGCTCAGGTTTCATTTGTTGTATACAAAGAAAACTACGGAGGAGCCGGCAGTCTTTCTCAGTTTACCATCAAAGATGCAACTACTTCTACATGGGTAAAAGTAAGTGAAGAAACAAACACTATGGCTATGGCTATCGCAAATGGTGGGATAACAGGAGGTACAACCGGAACAATAACAAGAAATAGCCTTGCCGGTATAACAATACCATCTTCTTCTGCAGTGCCAGGTTCTGAATTACCAGCAACAACACCTGCAGGTCTACGTGCACAGGTGAATGCAACAACCTTAGTAGTTCCTACTACAGCCATAGGTGTTGGTGACATTCAATTCACTTTTACCATTGATGGTAAAACATCGTCTGTATTATCAACATCCTCAATCGCTTGGGAAGCTGGCAAACAGTACATCTATAAAGTAAAACTTTCAGGTACTGGCATGTCAATCTCAAATGTAACAATTACAGACTGGTCTCCAGTATCAGGTGACGATGTAAACATTCAGTAAACAAAGAATAAACTTACACCTATTTATGAAAAAATTATATATATTCGCCTCCATTTTGCTGATTTCAGCAAGTTGTATGAAAAACACAGATATTATTAAAGATAGATTAGTTTCTCTTTCAATAACTCCGACAGTCTCCATAGAATCTACCAAGGCTCTGATGGATGCTTCTACAATTACCAGCCAGACTATTGGAATACAGGTTGCTAAATCTGATGGAAGTGCTCTATATGACAATCAGTCAATCTACAATAATATCTCCATGACAAATGGTACGCCATGGACTATGGGAACTCAGGTTTACCTCTCATCTAACCCTGCAAAGATTTATGCCTACTGTCCATATTCTGCCTCAAATTTCTCTGGAACTGGAACTTCCGCAGCTCTATTACTAAATATTCCTGCCACTCAGACAATGTCCGATCAGATAGACTACCTATATGCTGCACAGGACAAAACAACTTTCGGAGGAACAGACAATATCAGCAATTCCAAACCAAGTGTTACACTCACAATGAACCATGCCCTTGCTCAGATAGCCTTTGTATTTTACAAAGACAACTTTTCCGGAACTGGCAACCTTTCAGCTATTGCTATTGCTGATGGAACTGCTACATCAAATCTGAAAATAAACAAGAGTGGCACTAATGATCTTAAAATGGGTCTGGCAACAGGTGCAATCACAGGAGGTGAAGCTTCACCTACAATCTCAGTTACAAGTGTTGGAAAAACAATCAGCCGCACAGCTGATCCGGACCCTACAAATACTCCTGCTACACTAAAAACATTAGTAGATGCATGGGCACTAGTAGTTCCTGCCACTATATCAGATCCTACAAAGGTTACTTTTAAATTTACCATTGATGCCAAAGACTATTCTGTTTCATTGCCAGCTGGTGCAGCACTTACTTGGGCTATGGGAAGTCAGTTTATCTACAAGGTTAAATTATCTGGAACTGCTGCTTCAATACAGAGCGTAACTGTAACACCATGGGCATCGAGCTATAATGGCGAGGTGGTAATCGAATAAAAAGGTAAATATTTATGGTCAGGCAAGGAAAAATAACATTACTGGTATTGCTGCTTTCTCTGGCAGCCTGTACAAAAGATGGAGCGGTTTCAAATTGTTCTGGTGTAAAGGCTATGTTCTTTGCATCTGTTTCCGAAGCTTCGACCAAAACACCAATAGATGTAGGCGAAAGCATACCCACCGGAGGAAAGGTGGGTATCTTCGCCCTATCGTACACAGGAGAAAATGAAACTTCGGTAGTATGGCCGACTGCACAAGGAAATTTTAGCGCATATAACATTCAAGGACTGCTCTTCCCCGGAACACCAAGTACCATAAAAATCTCTCCTGACTATTATTATACGGAAGGACAAAAAGTCGCTTTCTACTCCTATTATCCAAAAGTAGAATCACCAATATTTAACTCAGGCAGTGTCCCAACAATAGATATCAAGATTCCCTACTCTCCACTGGACCAGGAAGATTATATGTGGGCAACACCGATGACCGGAACTAGCATCTCTCCTACTGTAAATTTCACATACAATCATGCCCTCTCACTTGTCCGCATAAAAGTAATGAAGACCTTTTCTGAAACTGCGTCCCTCAAATCGGTCTCCATTACAACAGCCGAAAAACAGAGGGCAACAATGAGGGTAACCACCGGGGAAATGGCCACGACAAATGTTGCCGGAGGAGAGACCTTTTTTTACATAGGCAACCTCTCTTCTGCAATTCCTTCAAATACCCCTCTTCAGGTCTCAAACGGGAAATTTTTATTAATACCCGGTTCTACAATTACTTCTATAAAACTGACCCTACGCCTCGAAGGAGAAATGATTGACAGAGAGTATGTAATATCCAATCCATCAATTGCTTTAACAAAAGGATCTGCTCTAAGTGCGGTTGTCAATCTCTCCAAGAAAAGCGCATCTGTCGCAATATGGGAAGATTTGTATGAAAATGACAAAGTGGGATCTACTGCAGCTCCTGCCAACTGTTACATAGTTTCCCCCGGCGGATCAATTACCATCCCAGTCAACATTAAAGGAAATGGAGATTATGAATCAGCTGCTCTGGGTGGAATTTCTGTATTTCATACTGCAATATCTATGGGCAAAATATGGGAAACAGTAGATGGTTTGGTTACTATCAGCGACTTTAACATCAGTGCGCAGACAGTCACTGTTAATGCATCAAGCTCATCAGGCAATGCGGTAATTGCAGCATACGACACCGATGGCACCACTATACTTTGGTCTTGGCATATTTGGGTTACACCTACTCCGGCCATAGAACAATTCAATGGATATGTATGGATGGACCGTAACCTTGGAGCAATCGTAGTTGCTAACAACACTTCTGATGCGGACTATACCAAGTGTTCGGGATTATGCTATCAATGGGGAAGGAAAGATCCATTCCCGGGTCCGACAGCAGCATCCAACTCATCCACTCCTCTGACAATATATAACTTCACGATGCCGGCATATACAGGATTGACAACAACAACAGCCGATACATATGTAAAATCTGCAGATGCAAGTGCAGCTCCAATTTCTTACACCTCTCAGCTTGCATATTCCATAAAAAATCCAATGCTTTTTCTGCTTAACTGGGCAGGAAGCACAGCCACAGCCGCGGCAGCATACACTGCTGTTGGAGGAAAGGACTCATGGGCAGGAGAGTATGGAGAGACAAAATCAATCTATGACCCATGCCCCTCCGGGTGGAGAGTACCAAGCGGCAAGAGACTTGGCTCTACTTACATAGCTCCTTGGATTAATACTCAACTTGGAACAAGATATAGTTACAATTATCATTACTCAGCTGTTCTGTTGGCAAATACCGACACAAGAATCAAGATAAAATATTACTACCCTATTGCAGGTTGTCGTCTAAGCACAAGTGGTTCTCTTACTAGTGTAGGCTCCTCTGGATATTTATGGTCTGCAAGCTCCTCCTCTAATGTAGGCAATGGATTTTCTATTAATTATGATAATGTAAATACTGCATATACAGTTTCAAGGGCTAGTGGCAGTAACATTAGATGTGTATGGTAACAATAAAACATAGCTCATAAATATGCAGAAAATTATTATATATATATTATCCGTCGCTCTGTTACTCTCTTGTAAAAAAGAGGAGAATATTAATGATTATACAGTTGATCTGAAGATAACTCCATCTGTCGCAGTCCAGGCGACCAAGGCTCTTGTAGATGGCTCAACAATTTCAACTCAATCGATTGGCATTCATGTCACAGATGCTGCCGGCAGTGCTCTTTACCAGACCGGAAGCGATAATATTGCATTAACATATGCTGCCTCTATGTGGAATCTCTCCAGTACTGTGGCCCTCACTTCAACATCTGCTAAAATTTATGCCTATGCTCCATACTCCAATACAACCGGAGACCTGACAGGTACCGGGTCAACGGCTCAGCTATTGCTTAATATTCCATCCAGCAGGATAATGACAGCTCAGACTGACTATCTCTGGGCGGCTCAGTCCACTTCCGGAGGATCCGCCATAAATGCCTCCAATTCATCTGTGGCTTTAAATCTTAACCACGCAATGGCTCAAGTAGCTTTTGTAATATATAAAGGAGACTACCAAAGTCCGGGTAATCTTACCCAAATATCCATAACAGACAACTCAGCATCATCAGGTTTCAAGGTAAACAAGGAGATTAACAATGATCTTAAAATGAGCCTTGCCAATGGTATAGTATCCGGCGGCAATACATCGTCCACTCTTACTGTTACCGGATTGACAAACACAATTAACCTCACATCAGATCCAGGCACAGCTCCTGCTACCTTGGATGGCCTTAAGAATGGTTATATACTTGTTACTCCTGTTTCCATTGCAGACCAGACAAAAATTCAATTTACCTTTACCATAGACAATGTTGCATATACTGTATCGCTCGGAAGTGGATCTGTAAACTGGCAAAAGGGAAATCAGTATATATATAAAGTTAAGCTAGGGAAAACGACAATGTCCGTTTCAGGAGTAACCGTAGCCCCATGGGGTACAAACGCTATTAATAAAATTGATACTAACGGAGATGATCTTGTAATACCCACCGCCAATTCATATATAGTGGCACCAGGCGCTTCAATAACAATTCCTGTAAACATCAAGGGGAATGGAGATGACGCATCGGCAGCATTGGGAAACATTTCAACTACCCATACTGCTGTCTCTGTAGGAAAACTATGGGAAACTGCAGATGGTCTGGTTACCTTAAGTAATTTTAATCCCGCAACCCAAACTGTGACAATCACTGCTTCAGCATCACCCGGCAATGCTGTTATTGCAGCCTATGACACAGATGGCACAACCGTTCTCTGGTCTTGGCATATATGGGTGACAGCAACTCCCGCAGAGGAGAGCATCAACGGAAACATATGGATGGACAGAAATCTTGGAGCAACTGGCATATCAACAAATAGTTCTGGCGCTACATTCGCCACTTGTGGCGGTCTGTTTTACCAATGGGGAAGAAAAGATCCTTTTCCTGGTTCAAATGGTTCTACCACAGGTGCTGCTACTGTATTACCGATTTTTAATTTTACAAAACCAGCCTACACTGGTCTTACGGTTGGCACTTCAGACACCTATGTGAGTTCCGCCGATGCCGGTGCAGCTCCAATCTCATATACCTCTCAGCTCTCATACTCAATCATGTATCCATTACTGTTTTTAAATAATTGGGCAGGAAGTACGGCCTCTGCAATCGTAGCATATACAGCGGCAGGAGGAAAAGATTCTTGGAGTGGTGAATACGGACAATTGAAATCAATATTCGACCCTTGCCCAGCCGGATGGAGAGTGCCTAACGGCAAAAAAGCAAGCAGTTCATTTACAAACCCATGGAGCACATGGACATCAACAAGAACTATGAGCACAAGTACCTACTCTGGGCTCAGATGGTATAATGGAACTTATCTAAGCATCTACTATTATCCTGGTGCAGGCTACCGTAACGCATTGGGGGGTGTGCTGGGCTCTGTAGGTAGTTATGGATATTATTGGACAGCAACACCTAACGGATCAACTTCGTACAATATGTATTTCAAATCTCTTGTAAAAGCCACTGTAACTTCAGTATCCCGTGCTTCCGGATACTCTGTAAGATGCGTAAAGGAATAAAGTCATAGAAATCATGAATAGAACTCTTATATATATCAGCTTCTTTTTGTTACTTGTCTCCTGCCGGAAAGAAAATGGCAGCGAGAGTCCGGCAAGTCCTCTGGAAATCACCCCTTCTGTAACTCCTGTCACAAAAGCTCTGGTTGATGGTTCAAATATCACCGGACAGCAAATCGGCGTACAGATTACAAATGAAGCTGGAACAGCCATCTATCAGACAGGGTGCGAAAACCTCGCTTTAACCTACAGCTCATCGTGGAGCCTTGCAACAACAGTCAACCTTACATCTGCCCACGCAAAAATTTATGCATACGCGCCATATTCAGCAACTGCCGGCGATTTTACAGGCATAGGGGAAGCATCTGTCCGTAAAATGGACATAGATGCCCGACAGTTGATGAGCAGCCAGACAGATTACCTTTGGGCTGCTCAAAGCACAACCACTTCAAATGGAAGCACCAGCATTACCGGTTCCAATACAACCGTTGCACTGACAATGAGCCACTCGCTGGCTCAGGTTGCATTTGTAATCTATAAGGAGTTCTATCCTGCAGCAGGAAATATTTCACAAATAGAGATCAAGGATTATTCCAATTCCAGCTTCATTGTCAATAAAACCGGAACCAACGACCTAAGAATGAATATAGCAGACGGATCAATATCAGGTGGACAGGCCTCTCCTTTCCTGATGGTATCAAATGTAGGCAGTGCGATATCCCTTTTATCTGACCCCGGAAACGACCAGGCTACTCTGGATGGCCTTAAGAACGGTTATTTCCTTATGGTTCCTGTCACAATACCGGACCAGACAAAGTTAAGGTTTATCTTCACTATAGATGGCGACACCTACTCTGTCCCTACCGGAGGAACAGGATCTCTTAATTGGCAAAAGGGTAACCAATACATTTACACATTAAAACTTTCAGGAACTGCACTTTCGCTATCCGGAGTTTCAGTTGCACCTTGGGGTACAAATGTCACCTCAGGAAAGGAAATAGGAGGGCAAGATGTTGTTCCATCTACTGCAAACTGCTATATAGTAGCTCCCGGAAACTATAGCAGGATTCCTGTCGGAATAAAAGGCAATGGAGAAGCAGAGAATGTTGCCGGCACAGGACTCTCTGTAAACCACACCGCCGCATCAGTTGCCGTTTTATGGCAAACATCAGATAATCTTGTTACTGTAAGTGATTTCAATTCTGCTTCACAAATGGTTACCGTAACAGCAAATTCATCTCCATCCACAGGTGGGAATGCTGTCATTGCAGCCTATAGCGGCGCAAACGGCACAGGAAACATACTATGGAGCTGGCATATATGGGTTACAAACTACAACCCTGATGCAGGAACCACGTACAACTTCAACACAAGCAATCCTCTGACATTCATGGATAGAAACCTTGGGGCCACAAACAATATTATTGGAAATGTTGGCACATACGGGCTTCTATACCAGTGGGGAAGAAAAGATCCTTTTCCAAATGCATCTACAAATACAGCAACCACAGAACCTACTCTTTCAGGAACAATTACAACTATAAATAAAGCCACTGTAAGCATTAGTAATAACTTGGCAAATTCTATTCTAAACCCAGGTACCTTTTATTGTTATGATGTTGAACCATACTCTTGGTATAGCAATTCTGGAATTTACAACCTTGAACTGTGGGGAAGTCCGAGCACTTTTACTGTCAATGCCAAAACAATATTCGATCCTTGCCCTTTAGGTTGGCGCGTTCCGCCTTTCAGAAATTCAGTGTCTCCATGGAGCTCTTTCGCGGTAACGTCGAGCACATACGGATTTAATGGAGCAACTACAGGATATTGGCCATCTACCGGATTACGCGCCGCAGATAATGGAAATTTGATAAATACTGGATCTGTAGGTGGATATTGGTCTGCCTCAGCTGCTGTGAATAATGGTTATAATCTTATGTTCAACACAAGTATTTACCCTGAGGATAGAACAAGATATGGCGGCGGCAGATCTATCCGATGTGTAAAGGAATTTTAGAAATTTTCATACAATGATTTAATATATGCGGAATATCTTTTTATACATATCATTAGCTCTTCTTTTGCCATCGTGCATGAAGGAAAGTGAATCCTTTAGCACTATGAATCCGCTGAAAGTCACCCCTGTATTTCCGGCAAAGACAACTAAAGCTCTAGTTAATGACGGGAATCTGACAAGCCAGCAGATAGGAGTGCAACTTACAAATATTTCAGGGAATACACTTTACCAGACAGGAATAGACAACACTACTCTAACCTACAACTCTTCATGGATTTTTGGGGCAACAGTGGGTGTCTCCTCTGCCCCAGCAAAAATTTATGCATATAGTCCGTATTCATCTGTAGCAGGTGACTTTTCAGGCACTGGTGAGACTGCAGCAAGACTACTCAATATTCAAGCCTACCAGGATATGACAAATCAGACAGATTACCTTTGGGCAGCTCAAAGCACAACAACAGCCGGAGGCAGTAACAGCATTTCAAATCTAAACCCCACAGTCTCTCTGCAAATGAACCATTCACTGGCACAGGTCTCTTTTGTAATTTATAAAAGCAACTACACAGGTGCGGGAAACCTGACACAAGTAAAAATAAAAGACATAGCTACATCTAGTTTCAAAATAAGCAAATCTGGAACAAATGACCTTAAAATGAAACTTTCTGACGGCACAATTTCAGGAGGTAGCTCCTCTTATGCAATTTCAGCCACAAATGTCGGGAACACAATAAGCCTTACAGCAGATCCCGGCTCAACGCCATCGACACTTGATGAGCTAAAGAACGCATATATATTATTCGCTCCGGTTACCATTGCAGATCAGACAAGCATACGTTTCTTACTGACGATCGATGGCAAAACCTATTCCATATCCACTGGTGGCACAGGATCCCTGTCTTGGCAGAAAGGAAATCAGTACATTTACACCTTAAAACTTTCTGAGACCTTGACAATGGAGAGTGTGACCGTAGCTCCTTGGATTTCAAACACTGTTTCCAACACAGACATTTCGGGACCGACAGTTATACCAACTTCTAAACCTGCCAATTGTCATATACTTGCTCCCGGAAAAACTATAATTATTCCTGTTGGAGTAAAAGGGGAGGGAAAAACCGGTTATTCTCCTATTACTCACACAGCCTCATCTGTGAGCATTTTATGGCAAACAACCACCGGTCTGGTAACTCTTGGGACATTAAACAGCACAAATCAAACCATATCTGTCTCGGCAACCAGTGCATCTATAACAGGGAATGCACTAATTGCAGCATATGACAGCGATGGAACCACAATCCTTTGGTCATGGCACATATGGGTGACAGATTACAATCCGGATACCGGCAAAACTTATAAATATACAAACCTAGCAGGTGTCTCCAACGAATTTATGGATCGGAATCTTGGTGCCACATCAACTGCAGCATCAGATGTAAATTCATATGGTATGTTATATCAGTGGGGCAGAAAAGAGCCTTTCCCGGGAAGTTCAGAATACAATAATGCCAAAGAGCCTTCATATGTAACTATAACAAAAGAGGCTGTAAGTGTTTATTCTAACTTAAGTAATGCCATAAAACATCCTATGACTTTTTACACAAATAATAACTCCGGAGACTGGTACACAAACGGTAATAACGCATACGATGGCAATAAAGGTTTGTGGAATGGCTATGCTTTCGGATTGGCAAAATCTACTTTCGATCCATGCCCGTCAGGCTGGAGAGTTCCGAGTCACTATAAAACCAACACATCTTCATCCCCTTTCTCTGGAATGGAAAGATATTCAGGATCTCTTTTTTGGAATACAAATGGATACGCCTGGACATCTGCCGGCATAGGTTTTTTCCCTGCAGCCGGTACGCGCGGATATAGTCTCGGAAATCTAAACAGTGTTGGGTCAAATGGTAATTTCTGGACATCATCTTGCGAAGATTACTATAATGCTCAAGGCAACTATTTTTGGATCACCTCATCTGGTGCTAATTTCAATTACGGAGCCAGAGCAACAGGAGCGTCAGTAAGATGTGTGCGTGAATGGTAGAAACATATAGTTAATTATATAAATATGAATAGAGTACTTTTTTCAATATTGTCAATTTTTCTATTTTTGGCCTGTCATAAAGAGGACGCTTTACCTGTATCACCTATTCCTCTTTCCATTACGCCATCAGTTATTCCATCTACAAAGGCAATTGTTGACAACTCTACAATAACGAATCAGACCATAGGCGTGCAAATCACTAACGCTTCCGGAAATGCCCTTTATCAATCAGGTATTGATAATATCGCATTATCGTACAACAACTCATCTTGGAAAATGGCTAGTTTAATTTCCCTCACTTCATCTCCTGCGAAGATCTATGCCTACTCACCATATTCTTCCACTCCCGGTAACTTTTCCGGCACAGGAGAAACATCGTCATTATTACTCAACATCCCTGGCAGTCAGGATATGAATGCCCAGACAGATTATCTATGGTCTGCACAAGACAAAACCACTCCTGATGGGAACAACAGCATAACAATTTCAAACACATCTGTCAATTTGAAAATGAATCATTCACTTGCTCAGATTGCTTTTGTAATATATAAAGACAATTATCCATACACAGGTAGTATTTCCAACATAGAGATTGAAAATACTACAACATCCTGTTTCTACATAAACAAATCTGCAAGTAACGATCTTAAGATGAGCATTCCCACTGGCTCTATTACAGGTGGCAGCACGACATCTTCTATTGTAGCCAGCAATGTGGGGAGCACAATAAACCTTACGGCAGATCCGGGTAACTCGGCAGCCACCTTGGATGGGCTTAAAAACGGATATCTCTTGTTGGTACCTGTAACTATTGCTGATCAGTCAAAGATAAGATTCAAGTTCACAATTGACGGCAACACTTATTCGATACCAACTGGAGGGACAGGCTCCTTATCATGGATAAAAGGCAATCAGTATATCTACAAGATAAAAATATCCAACACAAAAGGGCTTACGATTGAGAGTCTGACCGTCACATCATGGACTGATAGCGATTCCCCTTTATATACCGAACAAGGGAAACAGTCCACAGCAAACTGCTACATCGTTGCTCCTGATTCCTCCTTAACTTTTCCCGTAGGGATAAAAGGAAACGGAAACCCAGCGGCTGTTGCTGGCACAGGGCTTTCTGTAACTCATACTGCCGCATCTGTATCAATTGTATGGCAAAGTACATCAGGCCTTGTTTCCATTGAAAATTTCAATGAACTGACCCAAACTGTAAGGATAAAAGCATCAAAAGACTACTCAGGAAATGCCGTATTGGCAGCGAAAGATGGATCCGGGAATATTCTTTGGAGCTGGCACATCTGGGTTACAACCTACACGCCTGATAACAGCTTGAAAATGTGTTTTAATCCGGACAACGCCCTTATTTTCATGGACAGGAACCTCGGAGCAATAAATAAAACTCCCGCTGATGTAGGCTGCATAGGAATGCTATACCAATGGGGAAGAAAAGATCCTTTTCCTTGCTCTTCTGCATTCGCCAGTTATAATGAACCTTACATTTACACCCCCTCCCCAACAACCATAACAAAGACAGGAAATACATCTGCAAATAATCTATCAAATTCAATTTTAAATCCAGCCTCATTCTACACCGAATCCAACATTTCCTTCGATTGGTACACCAACACAAGTAATGGTGGAAACGACAATCTATGGGGGGGGGCAAACATAATTACCCCTTCACCCAAGACAATTTTCGATCCCTGCCCTGCTGGTTGGAGAGTACCACCTTTCAGAAACGGCACAGGAATCTCTCCTTGGAGCGTACTTATAGGACAGACATTTGTTTGGGCCAATAGAGGAGCAAATTGGTTAAACCCTTACTTTGCAGGTTATTATCCGGGTGGAGGATTGCGTTATGGCTCGGATGGATCACTTTCCTATGGTACCGATATTGCGTATTATTTATCGGCTAGCCCTCTAAAAGGTATAAGAATAACAAGCAATGGTATTATATCTGATGCCGTAGGCAGGAGTTCTGGATGTTCAGTACGTTGTGTAAAGGAATTTTAATATAAATACTATGCAAAAATTTATAATATACATATCATCCGTTCTATTATTGCTCGCTTGCCAAAAGGCTGCAGATTCAGGTCATGGTCCTATTGACAGCGGTTTCCCGGCCAAGGTTTCGTGCAAGCTTAGTGTCTCCTCGCTGGATATCTCAGCAACAAAAACCAATAATACAATCGATGAAAACAGTGTAGCAGATTTGTGGGTTCTCCAGTTTAACGGACAAGAAGATGCCTCGGTATTGGTTAAGGCCGATTACTACAGCGCTCCCCAAATAACCAATATGAATCTTAACCTGCTGACAGGCTCAGGGCAAAGTGTATATTTCATTGCAAATACAGGAAACAATACTCTGTTCAACTCTGCAAACGCCCCTTTGAACAGCTATGCAATTTCAACCTTAAAGGCGAGAACAATAACATATACCTCTGAAAATAATAATTTTACACTTATCTCCGGCAAATACTACTTGCCTATGACGGGAATCTACCAGGGAGACATAACTGCAAACGGAACATCAATATCTGCAAGTTTATCTCGTCTTAGTGCAAAGATAACCCTTAATTATACTTGCACTCTTTCATTGAAAACTGGAGAGGTTGGAGCAATCATTAAGGTCACCTCAATTGCACTTAAGTCCGTCCCTGCTGTATCTTCATACTTGAGTAACCCATCCAACTCAACCGTTGCAGAGCCTTCTTCCACTATAGATTATCCTTCTCCAGGCAGTGGTATTGGACAGACCTCGGGCTATGCAGTTTTTTATATGCCAGAAAACATCAGGGGACAGGTCTCTTCAAATACCTCAGCATTACAGAAAGCCGGTACTGCACCAACAAAGTCGACCTATCTTGAAATCACAGGAGAATATTTTCCATATGGAGCCTACACTTCCACTAAAACTGTAATCTACAAGATTTTTATCGGAAAAAACTCCATAACAGACTACAATATAAACTCCAATGCATCACACAGCATAAACCTATCAATCACAGGCATTGACATTACAGACTCCCGTATCACAACAATTGGAGATCCTGTTTCCCCTGCAAATTGTCATATAATCGCTCCAAACAGCACAATCAATATTCCAATTGGAATCAAGGGTAACGGAGGAGATGTTGCAGGTACAGGGCTTCCTACGACACATACAGCAGCTTCTATTGCTGTTTTATGGCAGACATCTAACGGCCTTATAACCCTAAGTAGCTTCAACTCAACAGCACAGACTGTTTGCGCAACTGCTTCGGGCTCTCCCGGCAATGCCGTCATCGCAGCATACAGCGGAGCTAATGGAACCGGAAATATACTCTGGAGCTGGCATATATGGGTTACAAGCTATAATCCGAATACTGGTACTATATACAATTTCAACACAAGCAACCCTCTGGATTTCATGGACCGCAACCTTGGCGCAACAGATAATACTCCTGGTCAGATAGGAACAATTGGGCTTGTTTATCAATGGGGAAGGAAAGATCCTTTTCCTGGTTCTACAACATTAACCTCTTCATCTACAGAAGCTACACTCTACGGAAAGGTTACGTCAATAAACTACAGAGAGGTAAGCGTAAACAATAATATAGACAGCTCATACTTAAAACCGAATATCTTTTACTTCAAATCTACCTCACCCTATGATTGGTTCTCTAACTCTACCAATAAAAATGATGCTTTGTGGGGAGGAGCCAGTGCTACCACTCCGACAGCCAAGACTATATTTGACCCATGTCCTGCCGGATGGAGGGTTCCTCCTTTCAGAAGTGGATATTCTCCATGGACTGGGCTGTACAACTCTAACGGAACATATGCAAATTATGGTTGGACTTGGACTAACCCATATAATGCTGGTTATTGGAGCTTGAATGGCTATCGAAATGGATGTTCTGGAATTGTCGGTTCTGCCAACTCTGAAGGTGGTTGCTGGTCTGCTACTGTTTCAGGTACAAATTCATACAACTTATATCTAAACAATACCTATCCGACTTCTACAAATACCCTTTGGAGAGGTTATGGATTTGCTGTTCGTTGTGTGAAGGAGTTTACCCTATAAAAAAGACAATTCATGTAAAAAGCAAAAATATGAACATCCAGAATTGCCTTACCGATAAATATCCGACGGTTCATCCGGAAGATCCTGTCAAAAAGTGCGAAAGCTTTCTCAATGACAAGGGGTACGCTGTGGTAGTGGATGAACGTCAAAAATATTTTGGTATCCTGTCATCTCTGGACGTCATTGGCAGTTATGACAAATCCGTTCTTGAATGCCTTACAAATAAGGAGATAATTCAGATAAACGACACTCTTAATGAAATCCTATTAAAATTCAACAAGATTTCCACTGATGCACTTGCCGTATATGACGATGACAATTTCCTTGGTATTCTTGAAAAGAACATTGCAATTAAAATCTTGGCTGACAAACTCAACCAACTTTCAAACGAGGCTATATTTTCCAATGAGGCTCGAAAATCTCTTATAAGAAATCTTGCCCAGGATGTAAAATCTCCATTGAACAAAGCATTAGAACAAATGAGCTGTATAGTAAGCCTTCCTAATTCTGAGGTGCAAGCAGGGGAAACAAACCATTACCTGTCTACTATCAGGCAAAGCTCTGAACAGCTCTCCAATGCAATAGAGAGTATGTGTGGATTATCACCTGTGATTTCGGGAGAACATATCCCAGAGAAAAAAGATATCGCCACAATAGAGCCAATGTTATGCAAACTAATAGAGCATTTCGAAGAAGCCGCTATAAAAGGGGATTATAACCTGAAAATACTACGACAGGCAGAAGACTCAAACCTTTTCATATATACAAATTACAATAAGCTATACATGCTATTGTTCAATATGATTGAGACCAACATAAAGCTATCTAACGGCAGCAAGAACAAGTGTATCGAAATCGGGTACGAATTATTTGAATACAAGTCAAAAATCCAGTTTTACATAAAGAGCTACAACATATCAATCGACATGACAAAAAAGCAATATCTGATTGCTTACATCTCTGGTAAAAAGGATATTTGTCCAACCGATCTGATCTACCAGAATCAAAAAATAGACATAACAAAGAATCTGACAGAAGAACTGGAAGGAACAATGTCTATTGAGATGGATGACCACAATAATCTTACAACATACCTTTCAATCCCTTACACGTTTTAATAACAATAAAAAAAAGGCTGCATCTTAATGATACAGCCCAAATTTAATATCTAATAAAGAATTTATTTCTTTTCGAAATACTCTTTTGCCAACTCAGTTGGAACCATCTCCTCCTGGAAAGCATAAGAACCACTACGCTCAGAGCGTACCATACGAATACACTTAACATTGTTCTTTCCTGAGCCCTTTGTGCCACCGAAGGTAGCAACTACTTTCTTTGCCATTGTATAATCTTATTTTTTGTTCTTATTACTTAATCTCACGATGTACAGTCACTTTCTTTAGAAAAGGATTGTATTTCTTACGTTCCAGACGCTGAGTCGTATTCTTTTTATTTTTTGTGGTGATGTAACGTGAAATTCCTGGAACACCACTTTCTCTCTGTTCGGTACACTCGAGGATAACCTGAACTCTATTACCTTTCTTTGCCATATTCTTCTATATTATACCAAATTAAGTAAACCTTGAGCTTGTGCTTTCTTGATTACTGCACTTAAGCCATTTTTGTTGATTGTGCGCATCCCTGCGGCAGAAACCTTAAGATTGATGAACCTCTGCTCTTCTTCCAGCCAGAAACGTTTGTTCTGCAAATTTGGAGCGAACTCGCGTTTGGTACGACGCTTTGAGTGAGAAACATTGTTCCCGATCATCCTTTTTTTACCTGTAACTTGACAAACACGTGCCATTTTTGTATACTGTATTTATTATTTCGTTAAAATACCCTTTAAGGGGCTGCAAATATCGGGATTTCTTTTATATTTTCCAAATATTTACACATTTTTAAAAATCCTCTTCCACCTTATATTCTTTGGAAAAGAGTTGTATTGGTCCTTCGAAAACCAAACGACAGATGGTGTTCCAACAATGTGAGATTCCGGCACAAACCCCCAGTAGCGGGAATCGAGCGAATTATGTCTGTTGTCACCCATCATAAAGTAGTAATTCAATTTAAAAGTATAGCTGGCTGCAACCTTTCCATTGATAAATATCTGACCACCCTTAACCTCTAGCTTGTTATGCTCGTATGCTGTAATGATCCTGCTGTACAAAGGCAGATTTTCCAAAGAAAGATCTACACTGCTTCCAGCTGCTGGAATCCACAGCGGTCCAAAATTATCCCTTGTCCACTTGAAGTTTTCCGAAAAAGGAAAGATCATAAGCGGGGAATCTGGAACATCAGGAGGATATGTATCTATGTTCTGGCGTATTTCAACTACATTTCCAAAAGACTTGACTTTGGCAACCTCATCCTCATTTAAAGGAAAGGCAGGATATCCGGGAAGATTTGAGTCGAAGAAAAGTTCTCCCACATTTAGTCCCATATCCTCAATTATTTTGGAATTAATAGGTGTACCGTTGGTATAGACAGTATAGGTGTTCTGTATTCCTGGGTAGTTCTTTTGAGGAACCCCATTGATATGAACCTTACCGTTTATAATCTCAAGCGAATCACCCGCAATTGCAACACACCTCTTTACATAGTTGTCTTTCTTATCATCCGGTCGTACAACTACAGGACCATAGGTCTTAAGAGTATAATCCCGACCATATAGTCTCACATAAGTGTAGTAATCGGCTGTGGGATCTGCTTTGAGTACAGTATCTCCATGTGGGAAGTTGAATACAACTATATCATCATTCTTGACTTTTCTGAAACCAGCCATCCTCCTGTAGGGATTCTTGATCCATTTGAGGTATGACTCCCCTCCGGTAATAGGCAAAACATTATGAACCAATGGAAACGAGATAGGTGTCTGAGAGACCTTAGGACCATAGGCAACTTTGCTCACAAAGAGATAGTCACCAGTCATAAGAGTTCTCTCCATTGAAGAGGTTGGAATCATATAGGCCTCAAAAAAGAAAGCCTTTATGAATGTGGAGGCAATGAGAGCAAAAATGATTGCATCAAGCCAGTCTAACCAGGCGTTTCTCTTTTCCCCTTTTTTATATCTCTTTTTCCAGAAAGCCCATTTAACCTTCTTCGTGATATAAAGGTCGAATATAATAAGCAGTCCAAGAATGAACCACAAATTACCGAACCAAATAACCCAAAGTAAGTACAAAGTGGCCCAAAATGCACATTTGAACCACCTGTTACCTAATATCTGGAGATTTTTCAAAGAAATCTATTTTTTTACTGAATTGATAATAACTTCGAAAGCTTTTGGATTGTTCATCGCTAAATCGGCAAGTACCTTCCGGTTTAGACCGATGTTGTTTTTGGCAATAAGACCCATAAACTCAGAGTAGTTCATCCCATGTTGCCTTGCAGCAGCATTTATTCTCTGTATCCAAAGAGAACGGAAATGACGTTTTTTGGTTTTACGATCACGATAAGCATATTGAAGACCCTTTTCCCAGGTGTTCTTTGCTACCGTCCACACATTTGCACGGGCAAGAAAATTACCTCGTGTGAGTTTCAGAATTTTTTTACGGCGAGCTCTTGACGCTACCGAATTGACCGATCTTGGCATTTTGATTTGTTTTTAAGAATGTCAGCGCCCTCCCCTTTGAGAGACTTTTCAGCTGTTCATCCAGGTTAATAAATAGTTACGCAAGCAACATAATCTTGATTCTCTTCTCATCTGTCTTATCAACAGTTGAAGAATAGGTCAGATTACGTTTCTGTTTTGTAGTTTTTTTGGTTAAAATGTGACTTTTGAAAGCATGCTTTCTTTTCACCTTTCCCGATCCGGTAAGCGTAAAACGCTTTTTGGCACCGGAGATGGTCTTGATTTTGGGCATTTGTACTTATTTTAAATAGTTAAAATTATTTATTCTTCTTAACAGGTGTAAGCATCATTATCATACGCTTTCCCTCTAATTTTGGCATCTGCTCAGCTTTCCCGACTTCTTCAAGCTCCAGGGCAAATCGAAGCAGCAGCTTCTCACCTTGCTGAGAGAAAAGAATCGATCTTCCTTTAAAAAACACGAAAGCCTTAACTTTAGAACCCTCTTGTAGGAATTCCTGAGCATGCTTGAGCTTAAACTGAAAATCGTGTTCATCTGTATTTGGACCGAAACGTATCTCTTTAATAACAACCTTACTGGCATTGGCTTTCATCTCCTTTGCCTTTTTCCTCTGCTGATAGATATACTTCTGATAGTCGATGATCTTGCAGACAGGTGGATCAACGTTTGGAGAAATCTCCACTAAATCCAGCTCTAACGCCTCTGCCATCTTTATTGCCTCAAAAAGGGAAAAAACTCCAGGATTAGGGACATTTTCGCCAACTACTCTTACGCGAGCAGCTGTAATCTCATTATTCATTTTCGGACCTGCTTCTTTAGAACCGCCCATTTGAGGCCTTGGGCCGGAATTTGCAGGCCGATTCTGTGTAGGTGTCCGTTTGATAAATCCTCCCGGGCGTGGTTTAAAAGGTGTAGCGATAAGTAAATCCTCCTATTTTAAGTTAATTAATCTGTTGTTTTATCTCGTCTTCTATAAGCTTGACAAACCCTTCAATTGACATCTGGCCTTTATCGCCATCGCCTTGTTTGCGAACAGAGACCATATTGGCTTCAGCCTCTTTTTCACCAACAATAAGGAGGAACGGAACTCTTTTAAGCTCATTCTCCCTTATCTTTTTGCCGATAGTTTCGTTCCTGTCGTCAATTGAGGCGCGAATATCGTTATTATTAAGTAAATCTACAACTTTTTTTGCAAACTCGTTAAATTTTTCACTTATTGGGAGTATCACCGCTTGCTCAGGGGCCAGCCAAAGAGGGAACTTGCCACCTGTATGCTCTATAAGCACAGCTACAAATCTCTCCATTGAGCCGAACGGAGCTCTGTGGATCATTACAGGACGATACTTCTTGTCATCAGACCCAACATATTCCAGTTCAAACCTCTCAGGAAGGTTATAGTCAACCTGAATTGTCCCTAGCTGCCACTTCCTTCCAATTGCATCCCTTACCATAAAGTCAAGCTTAGGGCCATAGAAGGCAGCCTCACCATACTCAATGACAGTTTTTAAGCCCTTCTCTGCAGCAGACTCGATAATTGCTCTCTCTGCCTTCTCCCAGTTTTCGTCTGTTCCAATATATTTCTCCCTGTTATTAGGGTCCCTGAGTGAAATCTGAGCCGTATACTCTTTAAAATCAAGAGTTTTAAATATATATAAAACTATGTCGATAACCTTATTGAACTCTTCCTTTATCTGATCCTGACGACAGAAAATGTGAGCATCATCCTGAGTAAAGCCTCTTACCCGGGTCAAACCATGGAGCTCCCCACTTTGTTCATAGCGATAAACTGTGCCAAATTCGGCAAACCTCAAAGGAAGATCCTTGTAAGAACGAGGCTTTGTCTTGTATATTTCGCAGTGATGAGGGCAATTCATTGGTTTCAGAAGAAACTCCTCTCCCTCTTGTGGTGTATGGATTGGCTGAAAAGAGTCAGCACCATATTTTGCATAATGACCGGAAGTGACATAAAGCTCCTTCTGCCCTATGTGTGGAGTTATGACCGGCAGGTAACCACCCTTCTTTTGCACCGCTTTAAGGAAATTCTCCAATCTCTCTCTGAGCTGTGCACCTCTTGGAAGCCATAAAGGAAGTCCCTGACCAACTCTTTGAGAGAAAGCGAAAAGCTCAAGCTCCTTTCCAAGTTTCCTATGATCACGCTTCTTGGCCTCTTCCATAAGTACTAGGTACTCGTCCAGTAATTTTTTCTGAGGGAATGTGACACCATATATACGGGTAAGCATTTTGTTCTTTTCATTACCCCTCCAGTATGCGCCCGCAATAGATGTAAGTTTTACTGCCTTGATGACAGAGGTGTCCACCAAATGAGGTCCACGGCAAAGATCAGTAAAAGAACCGTTTGTATAAAACGATATAGTTCCATCCTGCAGATCCTTTATCAAATCACATTTATATTCATCGCCTTTCTGAGTGTAGGTAGCCATAGCCTCTTCCTTGGTCACATCTCTTCTGACAAATGACTCCTTCTGGCGTGCGAGTTCAAGCATTTTATCCTCTATCCTGGCAAGATCTGCCTCTGTAATAGTCTTGTCTCCCAGATCCACATCATAGTAAAACCCTACCTCAATGGAAGGTCCTATACCGAATTTTATATCAGGATAGAGAATCTGAAGAGCCTCAGCCATCAGATGGGACGATGAGTGCCAGAACGTGCTTTTTGCCTGTTGGTCTTCCCATTTATGAAGTCTTATCGAAGAATCTTCATTTATGGGTCTGTTCAGTTCATAAATTGTAGAATTGACAGTAGCTGCAAGAATGTCCTGCGCCAGTCTTGGACTGATGCTCATTGCAATGTCATGCGCTGTCACACCCTTTTCAAATGCACGAACACTACCGTCCGGAAAAGTAATATTAATCATAATTAAGTGCTATATTCAATAAACTGCAAATGTAACTATTTTTTATTAATCTATAAATTTTGCTTAGTCTACATTTTTACTTAAATTTGGTGAACCTAAGATTAACAGACAAACCTAATAATCAATAAATTATGCAAAAAAACAAATGGAGTATTGCCGCACTTGACGGACTTTTACTGGCTCTCATAACTATAATAGCAACTCTAATTCAAGCTGTTTTCACTCCCGGGACGGCTGCAAGCATCCTTATATGGATTGTCAAATTTGCCGGAAGTATTGGTCTACTATATTATTTTATAAAAGATTACAGTAATAGCCATGAGTTGTTCACTTACAAGGATGGCTTGAATTTTGGTTTCATAACTTGTCTTCTATCATCAGTTATTTGTGCATGCTATTTGTTTCTGCATTATGCAGTGATTTTTCCTGACAGTATAGCAGCAACTTTGGAACAGGCTTCTCAGGCCATGGGAAGCAGCAATCCTCAGGCATCGGAGATGCTTGCTAAGTTTGAAAACTATTTCCCTCAGATATCTTTCATATCCTCGCTGATATATGACACTCTCTTCGGGCTTCTTGCATCGTCTATTATAGCCAACTATACAAAGAAGGGCAGCATTTTCACCGAATAACATTCCTTAACCCCCCAGCAACAGATGGATCTCTCAATAATTATTTCTCTTTATAACGAAGAAGAGTCTCTCCCTGAGCTTCTTTCATGGATAAACAGATCTTTATCGGAACAAAACTTACAATATGAAGTTGTATTGGTTGACGACGGAAGTACCGACTCATCATGGAAAGTTGTAAAGGAACTTACGGACAAGTATCCAGGTATAATCAGAGGCATACGTTTCCGTAGGAATTATGGCAAATCGGCAGCTCTATACTGTGGTTTTGAGGCCGCACAAGGAGAGGTCGTCGTTACCATGGATGCAGACCTCCAGGATAGTCCGGAAGAGATTCCTGCACTTTATGAAATGATTGTTTCAGGAGGTTATGATCTCGTTTCAGGCTGGAAAAAGAAAAGAAAAGACAACGTATTTGCCAAGAACATTCCTTCAAAAATATACAATGCCACAGCCAGAAAAGTAACTGGGGTAAAGCTTCACGACATGAACTGTGGTCTTAAGGCCTACAGGAAGGATGTTATAAAAAATATTGAAGTATATGGAGAAATGCACAGGTATATACCATATATTGCCAAAAATGCCGGTTTCAACAAAATAGGAGAAAAGCCAGTCAAGCATCAAGCTCGTAAATTTGGGAAGAGCAAATTTGGGATGAACAGGTTTGTCAATGGTTTCCTGGACCTTCTCTCTCTTTGGTTTTTATCCAGGTTTGGCAAAAAACCAATGCACTTCTTTGGACTGATTGGCAGCCTTACCTTTTTCTTCGGTGGGATGACCGCTCTATACATTATTATCGACAAAATTGTTTCTCAGGCACATGGCCTCAAATACAGGGCTGTCACCGACCAGCCGCTGTTTTACATCTCGCTGGTTGCTCTGATTATTGGTATGCAACTGTTTTTAGCTGGATTTATAGGTGAATTGATCTCCCGAAACAGTAGTGAAAGAAATATCTATAAGATAAAGGAATCATTTTAACTCTAATTAAAAAATAATTATTACTTTCACATAAAATATCATATTTCAAACTATGGATAAAACATTTTCTTTTCCGAGTGTCTATGAAGCTACAATACGCGAGTACTATACCAACAACGATCCTGTTCTGGGTTTTGCTAAAATCAAGATTGATGGCATAGATTATATCGTCGGCCTACAAGCTTTTAACGAAGGAACATCTCCACACAAATCTATTAATGCTTCTCCTGCCGATACAGATTATAAATTGATCAGTCAATCTGCCCTTCTTCTTGCAAGCAACATTTGCATGAGTGGGTCAAAATCCGGGAAATTCCCAAAAATGGCAGTCACAGTTGGTTTTCCTTTTGCAACATATCAAATAAATAAAGACGACGCAGAGGAATTCTTCAAAACTGAGAAGCTTATAACTTTCTACAGGGCAGACGAAAAGGGAAATGCCAACACAGAACAAAGGTTAATTCCTATCACATCTGTCGGAGTACTTCCTGAAGTTGGCGGTTGCGACTTAGCTGTTAGAAAGGGCGAAAATCCCACTGATGGCAATTATATCATTATAAGTCTCGGGTATGGAACATGCGAAGGTGCTGTCAGTACTCCAAACGGACTTTTAAGCAGATCTATTTTCAGCACTCATGGAATCAGCTATGCAGTAAATATTTTCAGTCAGGAGCTGCTTCTTAACTCATTCCTAAAGCTTAGGACAGAACATCAGATAGATCAGGTTTTTGCAAAAGGCTTCACTTATATTGACCGCAAACGTAAAGATTTCACCGAGCAACGCAAGAGAGCATTGAAGCTATATTATTCAAACGTAGTTTCCCCTACTATCAACAAGTTTATAAAAGACGAGGATTTTGAAATTTGTCCAAAAATTTACCTAGTTGGTGGTGGAGCTTATTATCAAGATCTTGTTAATCTTTTTGAAGAAGAGTTCAAAGATGTCTGCAACGTAAATGTGTTCCAGAATCCGGACAGATGTGCGGCTATAGGATATGCTATCAACTCAAAGCAAATGAGCAGTTCAAGCAATTCAGGGAACAGCACCTCATACAAGGATGATGATCTCTCATACGGTCTTGAAAGTGTCAAGTCTACGGCATACGTTGGAATAGATATTGGAAATGCAAATACTTATGTCTCGGTATTAGAGTAATGATACCTGAAATTATACAGATAATAAAAAAGCCGGATACTTTATCCGGCTTTTTTATTACTTCTCCAACATTTTGGATTTAAGCTCCTCAAAGTTCTCTTCCGTGATCATTTTGCATGATCCACTAAATGTGCCTCCCTCCTCAATAAATATACGTTGACATCCCACATTTCCAGTAATGGATCCTGATTTCCTTAATCCAAAGACCTCCTTCACTATTACCTTACCTTCCATAATACCCCAAATATCGCAACTATTACAGATTACACTTCCATATAATTTTGCGGCCTCTCCAACTACAAGTTTTCCTGTAATATTTAAGTTACCTTCAAAGTAACCGTCAATTCTAATGTCACAATTGGCAATAATGTCACCACGGAACTCAGTGCTGGCAGAAATCCTGTTTACCTCATTAACCTGGGTGACTGTTTCATTTCTTGACATAATCTATTATTATCTTTAAATATGAATAACTTCTCCGTGCGCTGCAGCCGCAGCCTCCATAATTGCCTCACTCATTGTTGGGTGTGGATGAATGGAATGAATGATTTCTTTGGCCTTGACACCCAAATTACGTGCCACAACCATACCAGAGACCATTTCCGTAACATTGGCACCTATCATATGGACTCCTATAACCTCATCGGTGTTGGAATCAACGATCATTTTTACAAATCCATCCTTTTCTCCAGCAGCAGCAGCCTTTCCTGATGCAGTGAATGGGAACTTTCCGACTTTGTACTCCAACCCCTTTTCTTTGGCAACTCTCTCAGTGATGCCTACTGAGGCAATCTCAGGTGAGGTGAAAGTGCAGCCGGGTATGTTATCATAATTGACTGGTTTTGGATCCATTCCCGCAATTTTCTCCACACAGCATATACCTTCAGCTGAAGCCACATGAGCAAGAGCCGGCGTAGCTATTACATCACCAATTGCATAAATACCTGCAATATTTGTAGAGTAATACTCATCTACCTTTATTTTTCTCCTCTCAGTTTCAACTCCAAGGTCTTCCAGACCAATATTATCGATATTGGCAACAACTCCAACAGCAGAGAGTACTCTCTCAACCTCTACAATCTCTTCCCCTTTCTTTGTCTGCACCAAAAGCCTGCAGATATCTCCTACCTTTTCAACACTCTTAACCTGTGCCGAAACCATAACCTTCATTCCCATTTTACGGAAAGAACGGCTCAATTGTGCAGATACATCATCATCTTCCAAAGGAACAACGTTATCCAGATATTCTATCAGATAAACTTCAACTCCAAGTGAACGATAAAAGAATGCGAACTCACTTCCGATAGCCCCGGAACCGATGACAGCCATGCTTTTAGGAAGAGTCTCGGGTACAAGAGCCTGTCTGTATGAGATTATTTTTTCACCATCTATCGGCGCAAATGGCAATGAGTTTGGCCTTGAACCGGTGGCAATGATAATATTCTTTGACTCCACAACCGATTTCGTCTGGTCCTGAGCAGTAACCTCTACCTTACCCTCACCGCAAAGCCTTGCAGTACCATTTATAACTGTAATCTTGTTTTTCTTTAGGAGATATTCAACCCCCTTATTCATGCCGGCAGCAACACTCCTGCTTCTGGCAACTATTTTTTCGATATCAGGCTTTATTGTACCTTCAATTTCAAAACCATAATCAACTGAATGTTGTGCATAATGTAGTGCCTGAGCACTTTTCAATAATGCCTTTGTTGGCACGCAACCCCAATTAAGGCAGATTCCTCCCAATTCCGACCTCTCTATAATTGCAGTGTTCATACCTAGTTGCGATGCGCGAATCGCTGCTACATACCCTCCCGGGCCAGATCCAATTACTAATAAATCAAACATACTTTATTCGTTAGCTCCATGACAATTTTTATACTTTTTACCGCTTCCGCAAGGACATGGCTCATTTCTCCCAACCTTTTTCTCTACATGGACAGGAGCCTGTGATTTAGGCTCTCCCGCAGAAGTTGAGAGATCCTGCCTTGAGGTCTGCATATTGCTCAGGTCCGTCTTTCTACGTTGCTCCTGTCTGACATTTACCTCAGGGGCCTGCTGAGACTCTCTCATAGGGATATGAGCCTTAAGAAGGAATGAAAGTACATCTTTGCTCACCTTGTCCAAAACACCTTTAAATAGCTCGAAACTTTCAAATTTGTATATCAAAAGCGGATCTTTCTGTTCATATGTCGCATTTTGCACAGACTGTTTAAGCTCATCCATTTCCCTTAGATGTTCTTTCCAATGCTCATCTATCATTAATAGAGTAATGCTCTTGTTAAGAGCCCTTACAACCTCCTTACCTTGATTCTCATAAGCTTTTTTAAGGTTGACCACCAGTTGGGTCATCTTTGTGCCGTCACTGATAGGAATGGCTATGTTTTCATATGTGGCACTTTGTGTCTCATATATCTGCTTCATTATCGGCCATGACTGCTGTACAAGAAGGTCTGTCCTTCTCTTGTATACTGTCAGAACATTATTGTAGAATGCATCAGAAACCTCCTCTAAAGATGCTTTTTCATAGAAGGACTCCTCCATACCTGGATCTACTGATAGATTACGGATGGAATCATATGAAAATTGTTCGTAATCAGTTGCTCCATGATGAGAGGCAACAAGGTTTTCGCAGTAATCAGTAAACATGTTCTGAACATCCACGTCCACTCTCTCTCCGTAAAGGGCATTTCTTCTGCGGGTATAGATAACCTCTCTCTGAGAATTCATAACGTCGTCATATTCAAGCAGACGTTTACGGATTCCAAAATTATTCTCCTCAACTTTCCTCTGGGCACGTTCAATGGATTTTGACAACATTGAGTGTTGAAGTACCTCTCCATCTTTCATTCCCATCTTATCTACAAGTCCAGCTATCCTCTCAGACCCGAAAAGCCTCATGAGGTCATCCTCCAAAGAGACATAAAAACTTGATGAACCAGGATCACCCTGACGACCGGCACGTCCTCTCAACTGTCTGTCGACACGTCTTGAATCGTGTCGTTCAGTACCAATAATGGCCAATCCACCTGCCTCCTTCACTCCCTGCCCTAGCTTGATATCTGTACCACGACCAGCCATATTTGTTGCTATTGTCACACATCCTGACTGACCAGCTTCGGCGACTATCTCTGCCTCTTTAGCATGCTGCTTTGCATTTAGGACATTATGTTTTATGCCTCTGATTTTCAGCATCCTGCTTAATAACTCAGAAACTTCAACTGAGGTTGTACCAACCAGGACGGGACGACCTGCTGTGGTCAGCTTAACTATCTCGTCAATTACGGCATTGAATTTTTCTCTCTTGGTCTTGAAGATAAGATCCTCCATATCATTCCTGACAATAGGTCTGTTGGTAGGAATAACTACGACATCCAGCTTGTAGATTGACCAGAACTCACCAGCCTCTGTCTCGGCTGTACCTGTCATACCTGCCAGTTTATGGTACATTCTGAAGTAGTTTTGCAATGTTATTGTAGCGAAGGTCTGGGTGGCAGCCTCTACCTTAACCATCTCCTTTGCCTCTATCGCCTGATGTAGACCATCTGAATATCTTCTTCCTTCCAGAATACGTCCGGTCTGCTCGTCCACAATCTTAATCTTGTTGTCCAGAACCACATATTCTATATCTTTTTCGAACATAGTATATGCTTTGAGCAATTGGTTTACGGTATGTACACGTTCGCTCTTGAGTGCATAATCTGTTAGAAGTGCATCCTTGGCAGCCACTTTCTCCTCAGGAGTTATCTCCCTCTTTTCCATCTCAGCAATTTCAAGTCCTATATCAGGCAGGATAAAAAACTTATTATCACTCACACTCTGTGAGATAAGTTCGTGTCCTTTGTCTGTAAGCTCAACCGATTTTTGTTTCTCGTCTATAATGAAGTAAAGGTCATCCGTAACCTTGTGCATCTGCTTGTTGTTGTCCTGCATGTAGAAGTTCTCTGTCTTCAGCAGAACCTGTTTCATACCTGATTCACTCAGATATTTGATGAGAGGACTATATCTTGGAAGACCTTTGTATGCTCTCAACAAAAGCATTCCGCCATCCTCTTCCTTTCCTTCTGAAAACTTCTTTTTTGCATCGTTAAGCAATTGAGTCACCAAGGTTCTTTGTGCAGCATATATTCTTTCCACAAATGGCTTGTACTCATTGAACTGTTGGTCTTCTCCCTTAGGTACGGGTCCGGAAATAATCAAAGGAGTTCTTGCGTCATCAATCAATACTGAGTCGACCTCATCGACGATAGCATAGTGGTGTTTCCTTTGAACAAGATCTTCCTGATTGATTGCCATATTGTCACGAAGGTAGTCAAACCCGAATTCGTTGTTTGTACCAAATGTCACATCGGCTTTATAGGCTGCCTTTCTTGCATCAGAGTTAGGTTCATGTTTGTCTATGCAATCTACAGTAAGGCCATGGAACTGATAGAGTGGCCCCATCCATTCCGAGTCACGTTTGGAGAGGTAGTCATTCACAGTCACAACATGAACACCTTTTCCTGCCAAGGCATTGAGGAACACCGGTAGTGTTGCAACCAAGGTCTTACCCTCACCTGTTGCCATCTCTGATATTTTTCCCTGATGAAGTGCCACACCTCCTATCAACTGGACATCATAGTGGACCATATCCCAAGTGATGGTCGTTCCACCTGCCATCCAGCTGTTCTTCCATATAGCTGTATCTCCATCTATTGTAACGAAATCTCTTTTTGCAGCAAGATTTCTATCGTTTTCCGAAGCTATTACACGAATTTCGCCGTTTTCCTTAAGACGTCTGGCCGTAGATTTCATTATTGCAAAAGCATCTGGAAGTATTTCCAATAAAACCTCCTCAATTTTTTCATCTATCTTCTTTGTCAGCTTATCCACCTCGGTTGCAAGAGCCTCTTTCTCACCAACCTCAATCATAACATCCTCCAGCTTGACTCTCAACTCTTTTTTGCGTGCCTCATCTTCCGCTATTCTTTCAGCTATCTGAATTTTAAGCTTCTGACTCTCAGCTCTGAGTTCATCATGAGAGAGAAGGTCTATTCTTTTGAAGGACTCAATTGCTTTGTATACATAAGGTTGGATCTCTTTTATATCCCTATCGGATTTTGTACCGAAAACTTTCTTTAGAAGGCCTGTAATAATTGCCATGGTATATCAATATTTGATTTTTACAAATTATAAACTACAAAGATAAAAAAATAGATAGAAAACTTATAAATTTGCTCAATTTTATAAGCATGAACAGGCAATTGACAAGAAGTGCAGATGGGTCGAATACTTTAAAACTGGAGGAGTTTGACGAATCCTACCACTCAATGAACGGGGCTCTTGCAGAGAGCTGCCATATCTTTATCGAATGCGGCTTGAAATATTACCTGAAGAACTTGACCACACGAAAAAAACCTGAAAACAGTACTTCACTTGAGATCAATATTTTTGAAGTCGGACTTGGCACGGGGCTGAATTGTCTGCTGACAGCTTTGTACACTTTTGAGAACAAAAATGTCCGTATAAAATATACAGGGATTGAAAAATTCCCAATAAGCGATGAAGAGTTTCAGGCTCTTGATCATATGAATGCAATTGTCAGTCAAAATACACTAGACCTGTCAGGCTGCTTGAATGATATATTGCAAAATACTTGCAAAGAAATACAATATTGCGAATGGGAAAAATGGACTCTGCTTTTACCCAACTTCTCTCTTCTCAAGCTGAATTCAGACCTTGTCCGATATGCCGGAGTCAAATCCAGTTCTGACTCTATTTCACTTTCTGTTTCTGAATATGATATTGTATATTTTGATGCCTTCTCTCCCAACACCCAGCCGGAACTCTGGTCAGTTGAGATTTTCTGTTCAATTTATGATGCCATTAAACCTGGAGGGATATTGGTTACTTACTGCTCAAAAGGAATAGTAAAACAAGCTCTCAGGGAATCCGGATTTGAGGTCAGCAGGCTTCCCGGACCAAAAGGCAAGAGACACATAATAAGGGCAACCAAGCCAACAACCTGTGAAACTTACTTGGGAATCTGAATCCTGTACATCCTTGGCCAATATTTACCAGTGACGTAAATCTGCTTTGTAACAGAATTATATGCAATCCCGTTAAGCACATCTGTCAATGATGTCTTAAGGTTATCCGGCAAAAGGTTTCTGCAGTCAATTGTGGTCTTAACAACTCCTGTACGGGAGTCAATAATGTGTATTCTATCTGTACAATATTCATTTGCCCAGATATCACCATTTACATACTCCAGTTCATTAATTTTTGAAATGCTCCTACCGGCAGATTTGACCTCAATTTTTGATTTTTCTTTAAAGTTTGAGGGATCAATGAAATAAATAAAAGAAGATCCATCACTCATTATAAGCTGACTTCCATCTGTAGTCAGCCCCCAACCCTCTTTAGGATTGAAAAATGTTCCTAAGGACTTGAATGTATTTATGTCATAGACAAAAACCACCCTTTCCATCCAGGTCAGAATATAGAGTTTGTTTCCTATAACGGTTGAACCTTCTGCAAAATATTCCTTTGGAAAACTGATACTTTTCAATGTAGTACCATTTTTGAGGTCAACTTTTTTGAACTTCGACTCACCATATTGTCCAGCACTTTCATAAAGCTGCTGCTTGTCGAAAAATAGCCCTTGGGTATAGGATCCAGCATCATGAGGCAAGGTCTCCAGAACCTTAACCCTGTAAGTTTTAGGTTTGCCGGAACCTACGTTCTGGGCAATTGCCATATTTACCATGAAAAGCCCTGAAATGCACAGTGCCAATGGCAAATTATTTAGAAGCCTTGCTGTTCTTTTTTGCATTTTTATAATCGAGTGAAGCCTTTACAAAAGCAACAAAAATAGGTTGTGGTTTCTCCGGTGTGCTCTTTAACTCCGGATGAAACTGTACTCCAATAAAGAAAGGATGTTCCGGAATCTCCATTATCTCTACCAAGCCTGTATCTGCATTTCTTCCGCTCGGAATAAGTCCTCCGCTTGCCAAGGCGTCAACGTAGGCCTCATTCACCTCATAACGGTGCCTATGTCTTTCCGAAACCTCTTGTTGTCCATATATTTTCCATGCAAGAGAACCCTCAGCAATCTGGCATGAGTAAGCGCCCAGCCTCATTGTACCACCCTTTATTGTCAGGCTCTTCTGGTCCTCCATCAAATCTATAACTGGATGTTTGGCATTCTGCTTGATCTCTGTTGTCATTGCGTCATCAAGACCAAGAACATTTCTTGAATATTCTATGACTGCCATTTGCATTCCAAGACATATTCCAAAGAAAGGAACTTTCTGTTCTCTGGCATATTTGACAGCCACAATCTTTCCTTCTATACCCCTCTCTCCAAAACCCGGCGCTACAAGAATTCCAGACATTCCTTTTAATTTCTCCTCTACATTTGCTTCAGTAATATATTCACTGTGAATACAATGAACACGGACTTTACACTCATTTTCTGCACCTGCATGTATAAAAGACTCCAGAATAGATTTATAGGCGTCCTGCAACTCCACATATTTACCAACTAAAGCTATATCTACAGTGTCCTTTGGATTGGCAAGCTTTTCAAGGAATATTTTCCATTTTGTAAGATCAAGAGGATGAGTTTCAGCATCGATGCCAAACCTCTTCATCACTATCTCATCCAACTTCTCCCTATACATATTCAGAGGAACTTCATATATGCTTTTTGCATCAATAGACTCTATAACAGCATTTGGTCTTACATTGCAGAAAAGAGCGACCTTTCTTCTTATATCGGCAGGAAGCGGATGTTCCGTCCTGCAAACAATTACATCCGGATGTACTCCATTTTGCTGCAACATCCTCACAGAGTGCTGTGTCGGCTTAGTTTTAAGCTCTTTGGCAGCACTAAGGTAAGGCACTAAAGTCAAATGAATTACAAGGAAATCCTCTTCAGGAAGTTCCCATTGGAGTTGACGTACAGCCTCAATAAATGGTAGAGACTCCATATCACCGACAGTTCCGCCAAGTTCTGTGATGATCACATCGTACTTGCCGGATTTCCCGATAAGAAGCATCCTTCTTTTGATTTCATCTGTTATATGAGGAATTATCTGTACTGTCTTACCTAGGTAGGCTCCCTGACGCTCCTTGTCAATTACTGTTCTGTATATTTTGCCTGTAGTCACATTATTTGCCTTGGATGTATATACTCCAAGGAATCTTTCGTAATGTCCAAGGTCCAAGTCAGTTTCAGCACCATCTTCTGTTACATAACACTCACCATGTTCATATGGGTTAAGTGTGCCAGGATCTACATTGATATAGGGATCAAATTTTTGGATCGTTACCGCCAAACCTCTTGCTTTAAGCAGCTTAGCTAGCGAAGATGCAATAATACCTTTTCCCAAGGAAGAGGTAACCCCTCCCAAAACAAATACATACTTGGTGCTCATAAATATTAAGTTGGATTGTTATTCAGGGATACAAAGGTAAACGAAATTTAGACTTTTTCCCAATTTAATCTCTATTTTTGCCAACGAATTTTGAATAGGAGGATTATAAAGATGGATAGTTACAAAGAGAATCTGAGGATAAAAAGTTACGAAACAGATATTAATGCAAATCTGAAGATATTCGCATTTATGAACATTGCTCAGGAGATTGCCGGTCAGCAAGCCGATTCTCTCGGCTTCGGTTACGACAACCTGATAAAGGAGAGCGTTGCTTGGGTACTTTCCAGGATTCACGTGAAATTCCTCAGTTTGCCAAAATGGAAAGATGAGATATCTATCGAAACCTGGCACAAAGGAAGCGACAGACTCTTTGGATTCAGAGACTACGAAGTTCTTGACAGCAAAGGCAACCAGATTATTATTGCCACTTCATCATGGCTTATAATAGACACAAATACACGAAAGCTGCAAAGGCTGGACAATATTATGGGGGAAAATTCTCCCGGTTACAATCCACGTAATGCTATCAAGGAAGCCGCTGACAGACTGGTTTCTCCGCATCAAATGGAATATGTTGGCAAAAGGGTCGTCTCTTTCAGCGACATAGATATAAACAGGCACACCAACAATGCAAAATACATAGAATGGGCTTTCGATTATATTGACAATGATCTTGTTACAAAGATGACTGTAACTGATATGGCAATCAACTTCAACGCAGAGAGCAGACTTGGTGAAAACATAGAATTTTTCAGAGCTATGGAGATTGACAGTAACGGTCTGCGCTCAATCTTCATTGAGGGCAAACGTGAAGCTGCTTCAATATTTCAGGTGAGGCTGAAATATGAAATTTGACAAATTGCTGTTACAAGTCCAGTTTCCGGCCTAAATAATCGGAGAAGCCTTTTAGCTTAGGTTTATAATCACTGTCAAATAGTGGTGACGAGATAAGGAAATCTGCTGTCGAGCGATTTGTTGCCGTTGGTATATTATATAGGCTTGATATCCTTAGAAGAGCCTTTACATCAACATCATGAGGCTGCGGCTGCATAGGGTCCCACAAGAAAAAGAGCATATCTACCTTACCTTCACAGATAAGCGACCCAAGTTGCTGGTCTCCCCCAAGAGGTCCGGACTTAAGCAATGTAATATCTATCTTGGGATCTTCTTTTTTTGGATTCTGGGTAAGAGCAGCCTCAACCATCCTTCCGGTAGTTCCTGTGCAGACCAGCTTATGTTTTAATAAAGTTCCCTTGTTATATTCGACCCATTCAATCAGGTCTTTCTTTCTGTTGTCATGCGCAACAAGTGCAATAGTCATTCTTTTCATTTATTATAATTAGGTTATATTTTACCTGCAAGCTGTCGTAGTGGCTCACCCGTGAGTCTGTAAACAGTCCATTCGTCCATTGGTACAGCTCCCATCTTTTTATAGAACTTGACAGACGGTTCGTTCCAGTCCAGCACCGACCAGTCAAATCTATCACATTCTCTTTGTATAGCAATCTTTGCAAGCTCTTTGAAGATTTTTTTCCCATATCCATTCCCTCTGTACTCAGGCTTTAGATATAGATCTTCCAAATATAAACAGGCCCTTCCCTTAAAAGTAGAGAAGTTATGGAAGTAGAGAGCAAAACCAATTGGCTCGCCATCAAGTTCGGCAATTAGAACTTCGGCCTGCCGCTTTATAAAAAGGCTTTTATAAAGCAACTCCTCGGTTGCGGTAACCTCACCACTCAATTTCTCATACTCGGCCAATTCACAGATAAAGTCAAAAATTATCTTGTTGTCCTTTTCGTTAGCCTCTCTTATTTTAAAACTCATAGTTTGCAGATTCTAACAACAAAGATACGCATTTACATCTTTGCTACTAGCAAAAACAGTGGGTATTCTCTCCCGTTAGGTTGTTTTATCACATAACAAGTCCTATAGTCAATTTCACTAAAACCTAAAGATTTAAGTTTATCAGCAATCTCGTGAGGATCAAATCCAAAATGAACCTTTGTCTCTGGATTGTGGAAAGAACCATCCTCAGGGAGCAAATCGGAAATAGCAAGATAACCTCCCGGCATAAGCATATTCTTCCATTTATAAAGCATATTATCTATATTGGCAATGTGGTGCAATACCATCTGTGAAAATACGCAATCAAACTTGCTCAAAACATAATCGTCTTGTACAAGGTCGCAGAACAATGGTTTTAAATTCTTCAGTCCACTTGCTTCTACTTTATCGAGCATGACATTAACCATCTCCTCTGAACTATCCATTAAGGTTATTTCAGAAAACCTCCTTGATAGCAAAAAACTTAATATTCCAGTACCGGCACCATATTCCAAAGCTTTCATGGATTGACTTACAGGAATCATCTCCAAGAGAGAGTTTGCAATAGCCTGCGACCTCTCAAAATGCATCGGATTACTGTCCCAGTTACGGGCTCTGTTGTCGAACTCACTGATCATTATTTTCTATTTATTAGTCTATTTTTTGAAGATAGGAAAAAACTAGAAATAATAATTGTTTTACTTATTCAATATACAATAAAAAAAAAGAACCAGTTAAACTGATTCTTTTTGAGTAGCGGAGGCAGGACTCGAACCTACGACCTTTGGGTTATGAGCCCAACGAGCTACCAACTGCTCCACTCCGCGATATATTTCTATTTAGTAATTCCGTTTGAATTGGAGTACAAAGATAGTGTAAACTCTAGGATAATACAAATTTAATTTTATCTTTGACCGTAATTAAAACCTAATCTTTAGACTATCAAGTAATTGCTCCTTAAACAATGTCTCCTGCTCGCCTGTAACTAGGTTCTTAAGATTCACACAACCCTTGCTCATTTCATCTTCTCCAACTATAATCATATATGGAATTGCTCTCTTGTCGGCATAATCGAACTGTTTTCTAAGCTTTGCACTTTCAGTATATATTTCAGCAACTATTCCAGCCTGGCGTATTGATTTCAAAAGCGGTAATGAGTATGACACCTCTTTTTCTCCAAGGTTTGTAAACAAAATCTTTGTCCCACCAACCGCCTCAGAAGGGAACTTATTCAGAGTGAGAAGAACATCATATATCCTGTCAGCACCGAAAGAGATACCTACACCAGATACATCCGGCAGACCGAAAATGCCTGTAAGATCATCATAACGTCCACCACCGCAAATACTTCCCATTTCTGTATCCTTTGCCTTTACCTCAAAGATTGCACCTGTATAATAGTTAAGGCCTCGAGCCAGAGATAGGTCTAGTTCAACCTCCTGATTTATCCCCACAGCCTCTATCAGTCCGAAAACAGTTTCCAGCTCATCTAGGCCAAGAGTGCCTACTTGAGAAGAAACTAGAATAGGCCTCATCGCCGATAGTTTTTCCAACGTTGTACCCTTCAGGTTCAGAATAGGTTCAATTGTGCCAATTGCTTTTTCGTCCAATCCCTTTGATCTCAATTCCTCCTTTACAGCCTCAATGCCAATTTTATCAATCTTATCAATGGCGACAGTTATATCGATAAGTTTGTCAGGATGACCTATTACCTCTGAAATACCGGAGAGAACCTTACGGTTGTTTATCTTTATGCATACATTAATGTCCAGCTTCTGAAAGACGGCATCTACAATTTGTACGAGTTCAAGTTCATTTATAAGGGATTTACTCCCTATTACATCTACATCACACTGGTAAAATTCGCGATAACGCCCCTTCTGTGGACGGTCTGCCCTCCAGACAGGTTGTATCTGATATCTTTTGAACGGGAATACCAGTTCATTCTGATGCTGAACAACAAAACGTGCAAAAGGGACAGTCAGGTCATATCTTAGCCCCTTCTCGCAGACCTTTAAGGAAAGAGCATTGCTGTTTTCAAACAACGACGAATCAACACCGGAAAATGCATCTCCTGAATTAAGCACTTTGAAGAGTAGCTTATCCCCTTCATCGCCATACTTGCCTAGAAGTGTCGAGAGGTTTTCCATTGCAGGAGTCTCTATGGGAGAATAGCCGTAAAGTTTAAAGACACTACGTATTGTATTGAAAATATAATCTCTTCCGGCCATTTCTTTTGGTCCGAAATCTCTTGTACCTTTTGGTATTGAAGGTTTTTGTGACATTTTGAATATATCGGTTACTTTGTAAGATATTTGTTTATGGCTGCGGCGGCCTTACGGCCGGCACCCATAGCCAGTATAACTGTTGCAGCTCCGGTAACGGCATCACCTCCCGCAAAAACACCAGGACGAGTGGTAGCTCCATCTTCAGAAGCTACAAGACAGCTCCATTTATTAGTCTGAAGGCCGGGAGTTGTAGAGGCTATAAGAGGATTGGGGGATGTACCCAATGACATTATCATAACATCTGTCTCTATATCAAAGTAAGAGTCCGGAACAGGCACCGGAGAGCGTCTTCCGCTTTCATCCGGCTCTCCAAGTTCCATTTTTATGCACCTGAGCCCTTTTACCCATCCTTTTTCATCACCAAGTACCTCAACAGGATTTGTAAGCATACGGAATACTATTCCCTCCTGCTTGGCATGATGCACCTCCTCTACACGGGCAGGCAACTCTTTCTCGGTCCGTCTATAGACAACAGTAACCTCAGCACCAAGACGAAGAGCTGTACGCGCAGCATCCATTGCCACATTGCCACCACCAACAACCGCGACTCTCTTCCCAACATAAATAGGAGTGTCATAAGAAGGATCGTAGGCACGCATAAGGTTGTTACGAGTAAGGAATTCATTCGCTGAAAGTACTCCGTTAAGATTTTCTCCCGGAATGCCCATAAACTTTGGAAGGCCAGCTCCTGAACCAATAAAGACAGCCTTAAAACCCTCTTCATCCATAAGGGAATCAATGGTTACAGTCCTTCCAACCACAATATTTGTCTCTATTTTGACACCTAAAGCCTTTACATTTTCTATCTCTGTCTTGACAACACTCTCCTTTGGAAGACGGAATTCAGGGATTCCATATTGCAATACACCTCCCGCCTCATGAAGAACTTCAAATATAGTTACATCGTATCCCATTTTTGCAAGGTCTGTGGCGCAGGCCAGACCTGCAGGGCCACTTCCTACAATTGCGACTTTTAACCCGTTTGAAGGAGCCTTTTCTGAAAACTTGACACCATTCTCCCTGCTCCAATCAGCAACAAAACGTTCCAGTTTTCCAATCGCCACAGATTCCCCCTTTACACCAAGTATGCATGTCCCCTCACATTGACTCTCCTGAGGACACACTCTTCCACAAACTGCCGGCAAAGAACTATCCTGTGCTATGATTGCTGCAGCTTCCTTGAAATTCCCCGCCTCAACAGCAGTTATAAACTGAGGTATCTGAATGTTTACAGGACAGGAAGGAACACAAGAGGGTTTTTTGCATCCAAGACAGCGTGAAGCCTCAAGCATTGCCTCTTCTTTATTGTAGCCAAAGGAGACTTCAGCAAAATTCCTTGCTCTTACTAACGGATCCTGTTCTCTTACAGGGACTCTTGGTATCTTGTTCTTCATATCTCTGCGTAAATTAATCTTTATCCAACCCTATTTTGCATTTGTGATCTGCCTCTACCTCGATAGTCTTATACATCACCTGACGACGCATTGCCTCATCAAAATCTACCATATAAGCATCAAATTCAGGCCCATCAACACAGGCAAATTTAGTCTTGCCTCCAATGGATACCCGACAAGCTCCACACATACCGGTACCATCCACCATCAAGGTGTTCAGGCTTACGACCAGAGGAATACCATATGGTTTTGCAGTAAGAGTCACAAATTTCATCATTATCATAGGGCCTATTGCAATTGCATGGTCGTATTTGACCCCTCCGTTAATCTTTCCTGCATTCACTCCGTCCAGCAGTTCCTTGAACATCTCTGTCACAAAACCTTTTTTGCCGGCAGATCCGTCATCCGTACAGATGTAAAGGTTATCGCAGACAGCTTTCATCTCCTCTTCCAATATTACCATATCCTTGTTCTTCGCACCAATGATAACATCGATTTTCGCTCCTTTTGAATGAAAATATTTCACCTGAGGATATACGGGAGCTGTTCCCAATCCACCGGCAATAAAAATGAACCTTTTATCTTTAAGTTCCTGATCTGAAAGATGAATGAACTCGGAAGGTCTGCCTAAAGGTCCTACACAGTCTAAAAAAGAGTCTCCCTCGTTCAGGTGGCATATCTGACGGCTGGAAGCACCCACTATTTGTGTAACTATAGTTACCGTGCCTCTATCAGCATCATAGTCACATATTGTCAAAGGGATTCTCTCTCCCTTTTCATGTGAGCGTACAATCAGAAACTGGCCAGGCTTAGCCGATCGAGCCATCCTTGGTGCCTCTACATCCATAAGACAGATGATGGGGGTAAGAAACCTCTTTGCAAGTATTTTATACATATTAGTACCGAATTTCAGAAATGAGGGACAAAGTTAAGTAATGTGAACGAAAAATCAGAACAATCTGTCAAAAGTGTAACCAAGTTTTTTCAAACGCTTCACAATTTCATCCAGTCTGTTATAAAGTTTATCTGTCCGTTCATCAACAACACCTGGATGAATGAGTATTATTGCTCCGTTTAGGCCGTCCGATTTCTCGAAGCTGAATAATTTGTCTATAAGTTCCTGACTGGTACGGTAATTCTTCATGGATGGTTCTGTGTAGTCGGCTGGAGTGGCTGTACCCGACGTATAATTCATGGATTTCAGGCCCATTCTTGCAGCAACATATACCGATTCCTTGTTGTAATATTCGTATGGAGGCAGGAACCAGGTTGCGGCTGAGGGCTCAATCCCAAACTTAGCCAGTTCCGCAAAATTATTTCTAAGATCATGAGCTATACTATCTTGTGAAAGCAAGGATTTGCCCCTATCTCCCCATGGTGCATAAAGCAGATGTTTGTCTGAGTGACCGCCTACATAGTGTCCGGCTTTTATGATTTTCTCTATCATCTTTTTCTGGGAAGCTAGCCTTAAGAAATTTCCCGTAAAGAAAAAAGAGCCTTTTATTTTATTTTTTGACAATACTGACAAGATTTTTTCTCCCCCTTGAAACATAGAATCGGCCGAGAAAATCAGATGAATGACCTTTTTATCGGAATCTATTCTTACTATTGCCCCCTCACTGTCCCTTACTACATTAGATGGTTCCAAGTTACGACCCTCGTTCTCCATTGAAGCAAAATAATAACAGAGACCAGCAGTTCCATCCATAGTTGGCTCATTAGATGAATAGTCACCCATATCGTCGTGATAAACAGCCCTTCCATTATTAAAAACTGCATACGAATCTGGTTTTGTCAGAGCTCCGCCTGCCCTCTCCTTGAAAAGTTCATTATAGATCGGCCCATCCACCAATCCACCATATGTAAGGTCACCATTTTTCTTAGTATATGAAGAATGAGGGGAGTCAGGGTAGTCGCCACCCTCCGGGAAACCGACAATCATTGAGGTTCCCCAAGGATTACACCCGAAAAGCCAGTCCCTCAGTGCCATTTCCATTTCCAGATAGGAATTGTCTCCTGAGGCTTCCCTATACAGATAGGCCTGAGTAATGGCTGCTGACACAAGATTGTTTGAGCACCACAGGAAAGGAACTCCATAGATAAACGGATCGTCACCTGCTCTTGCCTTGAGATCTTCCAACCCCTGCTTCATGTATCCCAGATATTTTGCCCTGATTTTGGGATCAGATGATTTTGAGAGATAGTAATGGCCCAGGTTGATAAATGGATAATACTGATAATGTCTGCCCCTGCCAAGTTCCATCCAAGGAGTAATAGGTTCCAGTTCGCCCCAGTAGTCAGCCTTTTTGCTCCAAGAGGCATCCTTGCCGTAATTGTAAAAAGTGGCAGCAGCAAGTTCTATGTCATCCACATATGTGTCCTCTTCATAAAAATATGGCGATACAACACATGCAGTCTGAGTGTTTCCGGGCTTTTCAACTGCAAAATCATACGCCTTTTCAGCTTTATCTCTCATCGCCTTAGCAAATTCAGGGTCGATTGTCTTGAAGACTTCAGCTCCAAGAGCAAAGCTTGATGCAAATTTTCCTGCAGCAGAAGAGACTCCTGTAGTCCTGTTTATATGCTTTCCTAAACCTGTTGGTTCTCCTGTAACAAAATAGACAGGTCTTCCTGTTCCCTTTCCCCATCCATAATCCACAGAATCCTTTTGAGGCAGCCTGAATCCGGCATGATCCCTGTCATCAGCAATCTGGTTGAACATAACCTTATCTTCGGGATTCATCCTCATAAGCCATTCCAATCCATATCTTATTTCATCGAGGATATCAGGTATTCCGTTGGCACCTCTTCTTCCTCGGTCGTTATAATAATCTTTAAAGACAGATTTGTCTTTCTGCTGTTCCCATGCAAACATAAGTTGATATACAGCCGCTGCAGAAGTAGTCTGGTACTGAAGATAATCAGTTGCATCGTGCCATCCGCCTCTAACATCTATCTTTTCGCCTGTCCTTGTCGGATGATTTACTATGTAGCCGTCATCCTGATGGCAAAGAGCACCAGTGTAAGGGTTATCGCCACACCTTTGCTGACGCATATAGACAAGCAGGTAATCCGCCAGACCATCATATGAGTCGGAGGAAATTTTAAAATCAGGAGATTTGACTCCGTTCGAAACTATGTAATATCCACCTTCCTTCTCTAATTTTGAGAAATCAAACCTGTAGGCGCTTTTCATCCCCCATAAGGAGGCATTTACCAACTTACCTTCACCTTTAAGAAGAGATTTGCCTGTGCAAGCGTCAAACAGTTCAAACCCAGGAACCGATTTTGTATCTAGTGAGATAAAAACTGCAACTTTGATATCTTTTGGTAGATATCCGGCTTGATTTATCCTAATCCAGGACTGTGGGGCAGAAGCAAAACATAGCACACAAGTCGTCAGTAATGTCAATATAAGCGTAAGTCTCTTCATAGTTTATGGTAATTGGTTAATAAATTAAAATACTATTTTTCCAGATAGGATGTCTTTAATAATGGATCTGGCTCATCGTTAAGCAATGAATGAAGCAGAGGATCTTTCAAGATCTCTCTGTAGTTGTAGATTTTGCCATCGATAACAACATTGTTGGAAATCAACCTTATTCCATGGCTATAATCAACATAGGTGTCAATATGATGATTATATAAAGGCTGTATTACATTCCCATCGAGTTTATGCCAGCCGTATATGGTCACATGATGCGTTCTTGCAGAATCGTTCAACTTTGAACTGATTACAACATCCTTCTTGGTTCCTGCAACAAAAATCCCGGGTTTCTTTCCAGCAGCCTTTATCTGGGCGAAAATAACACGGGAATGGTCATTAAGAATATCTGGATTCTCATTCCGGTCTTCGCGAGGTATATAGTTGAAAGGTTCCAACTTTAACAGGGAATGTTTGTAAATAATGTCTACAATTTTAGGAGTTGGCAGTGAGCAATCAAAAAAATCAGCAATTCTTTGAGCTGTGACAGGTCCCATAGGTATTATAAAAGAGTTCTGGTTGTTGCCTATTGAGAGATAGTCTGGTTTGACAAAGAGTTTAACTCTGTGCCTGCGTCCGGCAACGTCTCGCTGGATAGTCTTGACTACCACAAAACCTTTTAAATAATCGGGAATATTCCCGGCAGTTATCTCTTTATAAATAAGCTCTTCCCTCTCATGGAAAGGTAGAGTCCTCATCTGCTCGTAAAAAGGAGAATCACCCTTGGTCACTTGTGAAAAAAGTGAACCAAAGGTGATTACAACCAATATTGCAAAAGACAAAAGTCTTTTCATGCTAAATTATTTTTTTTCAACCTCTTTGGCAGGGTATCCAAGAGTTTCAAGTGCCTTGGCCAATTTTTCCTTGTCAGTTTTCTTATTGTCAAATTTAAACCAGACTGTTTTAGTGGCAAGATCTACTTTTAGGTCTTTAACACCTGCCTCGTAAGGCAATTTTGCCTCCAATTTCTTTACACAACTAGGACAATCGATTGATACTGAGAAAGTAACCTCAGATTCTTTCTTCACTTTCTTATCCTGAGCATTTGAATTGTTAGCAAATAAAAACATAGCTGAAACTAATATTAAAGTAAAAGATTTGATAATTGTTTTCATAATTTGATTTGTTTGTAAAAGTATAAAATTTTCTATAATTAAGTTTGATTATTTCCAAATTGTAAATCTAAGACCTGCATAGACTTTTCTACCCATTAGTGGTCCCCAGATAACAGAAGAGTTAAACCCCGGAGAAAATGGATCATCAGCATTGATGATAGCATTTTTCTGACGGTAGTTTGTAAGATTGTCAACTCCCACATAAACATCCAGATCTTTGAACTTCTTTGTCACCTGAGCAAATAATATAGTATATACAGGGGATTCTTTTTTGTCGCAAAAACTGTAAAGTTTGCTTGGCCCATTAACCTGTGTGGTAAAATCAAATGTCCATTTGTTCATCCTTGTAGCATACTGGAGATTCAGCACCCCCTTGTATCTGCTGGTAAGAGGCTTTTCAACCAAGCCTTGCCCAGCCATTGTAACCTTTGCATCGGTATACTTGTAAGTTGCAAGAATCGTGAACCTTTTGATGGGTTCAAGTGAAAAATCAAACTGATAGGTATTGGTGAATGAACGTCCATCCAAGTTGTAAAGCCAGATATAATCCAGATTCCTCTCTTGGTCAACTATTATCTGCTTGTTGAAATCAGTCCTGAAATAGTCGAAACTGAGCGAAGCATCTTCTCCCTGACCTAATGGGAAGGTCTTGGTTATATTTGCTCCATAGGTCCATGCATCTTCCATGTCAAGATTGTTTTCAATCTTTATCCTCCGGCCTGTTGACAACATTCCGAGGTTGTCTGCAATCACATCAGATGAGCGGAATCCTCTTCCTCCTGAAGCTCTGACAATAATATCATCAGTCAGGGAGTACTTCACATTTGCTCTAGGTGAGAACAGCCAACCATGAAGATTATTGTTTTCCAGTCTCAATCCGGCAACTATTGTCATTTTTTCTCTCTGGGTATAGGTATACTCACCATATCCACCCAGAGACATCTCCTCTCTGCCGCAGTCAATAAAGTCAGCCGGCATAAAATGATTCTTGACAACATCTCCGACCTTGTCGTATTGTCCGCTCAGGCCGAGAATGTATTTATGATTGTCATTGATCGTATTCTGAAACATAAGATTGAAAAAGCCCGAATTCTGCTCTGCATTGTAATCCTTAGGTCCGAACCATGAGTCCAGTCTGTGGTGGTTGAAGTCAATGATAGTTGCAATATTCTTGCTGTTGTCGGCATTAAGAGGAACACCCACTTTCAGATAACCATTTAGTCCTTTGTTCTTGATTCTCGATCCCCAAAGATTTAAATCTCTTGGAGAATCCTTCTCATAGTCACACGATCCTCCAACCCTATCATCAGACAAGGCTTTGAATCCCAGACGTACCTGTACTCCGTTCTCAGCAATGTACAACCAACGGTTGGCAAAATTGAATTGCGTGGAAAGCGGCTCATCCCTGAAGCCATCACCATTTCCGTCATGTCCGGTAGGATTGTTTGAAAAATGACCCAGTATAACTGTACTCAATTTTTTATTTAACTGAAGGGAAGAGGCAATATTGGCCTCGGTCATCAGGTCACTGTTCGTGTACAGATTGATAAAGAATGGTTTTTCTGTTGTTGGCTTTCTATGTTCAAGATTAATCTGACCAGAGATAGCCTCAAGACCATTCACAACTGAGGAGGGACCTTTGGCAATCTGAATGCTCTCAAGCCACTGGCCAGGAACATAGGAAAGGCCAAATGGGGCTGCTATCCCCCTCATTACAGGACGGTTTTCATCCAGCATTTGAGTGTACTGCCCGGAAAGTCCGAGTAATCTGATCTGTCGTGCACCCGTTATTGCGTCTGAGTATCCTACAGTAACACTGGCAGAGTTTTCGAAACTTTCGGCAAGATTACAGCAAGCCATCTTGCATAAACCCGATGCTGAAATTACCTCTGTCTTTACAGGAGTGATTTTTGAAAGGTAATTCCCTTTCTGCCTTCCATGAACCTTTACCTCGCCGAGAACCTTTGCATTCTCCCTAAGAATCAGTTCTGCGCTATTGTCCTTTGCGCCAAGGACTAAGGTGTCATTTACATGACCAATGTAAGCTGCTATTAATGAAACATTTTCCGATTTTTTTCGATCGAAGGAAAAACTTCCGTCCTCATTAGAAATCAAAGATAGATTTCCCTCCAACCAATAAACCGATGCGGAGGCAAGAGGCTCCACTTCTCCATTAGCTTTCTGAACCTTAACTACACCATTTACTGTCTGTGCGTTAAGGAACGAGAATGCTGAAATAATTAATAATAATGATATTAGTGATTTTTTCATATTCATATTTAATTGTAAAAGATAACTGTCTATATATAAACAGAATCTCTACAATCTCCACTGAGAATGGAATGAATATGTGCTATGGTTTAATATTGGCGGCGGATCGCCGGTAATAATTTCTGAATTAATCGATTGAATCTGCAGATTTAAGCAACCATCATTAACATCCAAGTAAGCTGTCAGATCAGGTGAAATCAGCTGAGAACATAAATTTATCTGATTAACATCGTAGTCTTTATCCAGATGGTGCATTAAAGTCTGACAGCACTTTTTTTGAAGATGTGACTTATTGTGGCATTGATGCATTCCACAACATGGACAATGTTTGTGCAGAGACGGATTACAATGGGCACTTTTAAATGGGAGAACCACGTTTATGGAACCTGATGAAGAACATTCATGTATTCCAAAACCGACAGTCCCCAGCAGATAAGCTGAGAGAAGGAATAATAATGATATATGTTGAAAAACTCTCTTCACAGCACAAAAGTACGACTTTATTTTATTTTACAAGTTCTTCATCGTAAAATTTTGAATAGACTATCAACTGGCAAATTGACCTGAATATAATTGTAACAATAAATATGCCGATTATACACCTGAATTGCAAATGTCCATGCTCACAAATCAAATATTTAAATATCAAAGAGATAACCATTGTATTTATCATCAACTCTCTTATGAATGAGTATGGGTTGTAGAAAATTGCATTGAATTGATAAAAACTGCTAAGACATAGGTTTATTTTAAGGAAAACAGATTTCCTGTTTTTCTTATGCCACCTTTTCCTGTGAATACAAGATGCTATCAGACTTGTAAATACAGCCGAAATTAGCCCAAGCGACAGTATTATGGCAGTTATGTTCATAGCACTATTTAAAACCTGCTTTTTAGTATATGTTTTACAGGAAATATTATTCTTTGCAACAAACTAAGATCATCTGTAATGATCTCCGCCTCTCCGTGCATCTCCTCAGTAAAAACAAGGTCTGTATCATAATTGGTCCTTAACCTCTCAGGAAACTCTACACCTATAATATACACCTTATTTTTATCAACTTCTGTAGGCAGGACAGAGATATAACTTACCTTTACCTGAACCATACCGAATTCCATATAAGGATAATTATCCAATTTAATGTTTACCTTTTGTCCCACTTTTACTTTTCCTGCACCATTCATCGGCAGATAGATCTTACCTGTGATTTTTGCATCGCTGAAAGGCACCACTGTAAAGACCACATCACCAACGGAGATGTTTTGATTTTCCTGCCAGAACTTCGTAAAAGAGACCTTTCCCTTTACAGGACTTATCAAAAGATAATTCTGCTCCCATTCCTTCATTTCCGCTTTTAGATTGTCAAAATCTCCAAGCAGAGACCTCTCCAACAGGTTAATCTTCTCCTCTCTATCCAGCTCAAGATCAAATACACTTTGTTCAGCCTGTAATATGCTTAATTTTATATTGTTAAGAGCTGTCTGTGCAGTCTCAAACTCATGTCTTGTAGCAAGCTGAGCACTTTTACTCTTCTCTATATCATATTGAGAAAGAACTTTCTGATCAAACAGAGATACATCTCTCTTGTGGATTTTATCCGATATTTCCATCTGCTCTTTGGAAATAGTCAATTGTTTTTCAGCCAATTGTCGTATTGACTTCTGCGTCTCTATCTGCCTCTTAATAATTTCAATCTTTTTATGATGATAGTTGATTTCAAAAAAATTTCTATACTCATTTAAACTTTTCAGAAATTGAGTATAAGCAGTCTGCATAGTACCTAACTGAAGGTTTGAAGGGAATTGGCATTTGACAAATTCACCGTTGGAAACAATTGTATCAGAAAAGTAAGAAGATACTGCTTTCAACTTCAGGTAGCTCTCATAGGATGTCGGGTTATCAATCGTGGCTATAAGATCTCCTTTGGAAACAGAATCTCCATCCTCTTTGAAAATTTTCTGAATCCTACCCGTGGTTTTTGCCATTAGCTGAGCTGGCAGGTTTTCAGATGTGACGAGAACAGGTGCCTTCAGAGTGTCTGGATACCTGAATAATGCACTACCGATAATAAGAATGGCTACAATAAGGAGAATTACAGTGCTACCCCATCTCAATATCCATCTAGGTGGCCTGGAAAGAATATCGTTAATATCTTCCGATCTTATTTCTATCTTTTTATTCTCAGACATACAACTGGTTTTTAACAAGCTGATAGTAGGCACCACCCTTTTCAACCAACTCTTGGTGATTGCCGGATTCAATTATGACACCTTTGTCCAGCACAATAATGTTATCTGCATTCTTGACAGTGCTTAGCCTATGGGCAACAATCAGCACTGTTCTTCCAACAAAAAAATCATTGAGGTTATCCATAATCTGCTTTTCATTGTTGGCATCCAGAGCATTGGTAGCCTCATCAAACATTATAAACTGTGGGTCTTTGTAAACCGCCCTAGCAATCAGGATTCTTTGTTTCTGTCCTTGACTGAGGCCATGTCCTTCTTGGCCTATTTTTGTATTATATGATAAAGGGAGGCTCTCCACAAACTCTCTTATATTTGCTATATCAACCGCTTTACGAAGTCTTTCTGTGTCAATCTTGTCATCCCCTGGAGCAATGTTACCGGCAATGGTATCTGAAAAGATATATCCATCCTGCATTACTACACCGCACTTTTTCCTCCAAGCTCCCATACTCAGAGAATTAAGTGAATTCTCTCCATACTTTATTGCGCCCTTGGTTGGAAGGTAAAACCCAAGCAGTAGTTTTACCAGAGTTGTCTTTCCGCTTCCACTCGTACCTACCAGTGCGGTTATTTTCCCTGGAGGGATATTGATATTAATGTCTTTCAATACCAACTCTGATCCCGCTCCCTCGTATTTGAAGAACAAATCCTCTATGGATATCGATTTTGATTCTGGAATTTCTGTAAGCAATTCTAAATCCTTATCTTCCTCATCATCTTTTTCATGTATTTCTGAAAGTCTTTCCAGACTCAGTTTTGCATCCTGAGACGCTTGGAGAAAACTAATTATCTGAGTTATTGGCGAGTTGAGCTGTCCGTTGATGTACTGGACAGAGAGCATCATACCTAATGTAAGATCTCCGTTGAGTACTGAACTGGCAGCTACTATTGTTATAAAAATATTTTTCAATTGATTGATCAAGGTGGCTCCTGCCTCTTGATATTGTCCCAAAGCAAGTCCTTTAATATTTACCTTGAAAAGTTTTGCCTGAATTCTCTCCCATTCCCACCTTTTCTGCCTTTCGCACGAATTCAGTTTAATCTCCTGCATACCTGTAATAAGTTGTATTACAGAATTCTGATTTGCCGCGTTCTGAGTGAACGCCTTGTTATCCAACTCTCTGCGTCTTTTCATAAAAAGCATCACCCATATAACGTATATAACAGATGCAACAATGAAAATCAGAAAAATCAGCGGACTGTAATAAAGCAGTACAGCTCCGAATATTATTATATTGAACAATGAAAATAGGATGTTCAGTGATGATCCCGTAAGGAATGACTGTATTCTTTTGTGATCTCCGATCCTCTGCATTAAGTCGCCGGTCATTTTTGTATCAAAAAAGCCTATTGGCAGCTTCATCAGTTTGGTGAGGAAGTCAGAGATAAGTGATATGTTTACCCTCGTTCCAAGATGGAGAAGTATCCACCCGCGTATGAAATCAACTGAGGACATACTTATAGTAAGCATGAGCTGAGCAATCAGGACCAACCATATAAAGTTGAGATTTTGAGACCCGATTCCGACATCGACTATACTTTGGGTCAAGAATGGAAATATGAGTTGCAGAAGACTGCCAACCAATAATCCGGTAAAAAGTTGTATTATGAGTTTTTTATAGGGTCTCACATATGAGTATAAAAAGCCGAAACCTCTTGTATTTACACTCTCTCCCTCTATTTTATAAAATTGTGGAGTAGTTTCCAGAAAAAGGGCGATGCCTCTTCCCTCTCCATTGCTGACTGTACTGAACCACGATTTTTTGAATTCGTCCTCGGTAAGCTTTACCAAACCAGTACCTGGATCTGCTATGAGCAATCTAAGCTTGTCCCCTCTACCCTTAACCCCATATAAAACCACAAAATGATTTTGGTTCCAGTGGATAATGGAAGGCATTGTCGCTTTGCAAAGCTCCTCAAATGACAATCTTGCACCAATTGTTCTAAAGCCTATGCTCTCTGCCGCTTTGGCAATACCGAAGAGATTAACTCCTTCTTTTGTAAACTCGCACTTTTTTCTTAAAGTCTCCAAAGAATAATGACGGCCATAGTGCATTGCTACCATTCTCAAGGATGCCGGACCACAGTCCATCGAATCTAGTTGGGGGAAATGTCTGAATTTTTTCAAAAGTATAATGATCTAAGAAATATAATCACATTGACACAATATATATCATGTCTGCCAAAATGGTGCTTTTATTAAAATTTACTAGCTAACAATATTTAAATATTGCCAAAATCGATTCCATCCTCTATCACTATATACAATTTCCTTCCGTTCTTGTCAATAATGGTGATAACTGTCCTTCCGC
>CAZHLJ010000001.1:0-1158443 GCA_964533215.1 uncultured Muribaculaceae bacterium | reverse complement strand
CTCTTGTTCATTCAGTGTCTCAAATGTTGTTTTCATGTCTTAAATGTTTATTGGTTGTTTTATCTGCTGCCAAAATCGATTCCGTCCTCAATAACTATATACAATTTCCTTCCGTTCTTGTCAATAATGGTGATAACTGTCCTTCCGCCGTTTACGTTGGTCATCTCTTGTTCATTCAGTGTCTCAAATGTTGTTTTCATGTCTTAAATGTTTATTGGTGAATTGTTGAATATTATTATTAATAATAGGTATACTATTTGAAAATCAGCAAGTTGTCAGCAAATAACAATTTCTGCTGATTGATATCTGTCAGTACAATTTTCTATTACCTCGCAGCATTTTATACTATTCATGTCGATAAAGGTTATCACAAATCTTCCTCCTTCCACATCAATCTTCTCTTGCTCATTCAGTTTTTGAAAGGTTGTATTCATGTCTTTAAAAGTTTTGTTGTTGAATTGTTATACAAATGAATTAATAAAAATTGTTACATTTGCATATAAAATGCTGACTAAATACTGATAGATTACTGAAAAATGTTAAACCGCGCACTCTCAATATCCATATTTGCAATTCTTTTGTTACTGGCTCTTCAGGGAGTATGGCTTTACAGAGTGATTGAAAATGAACAGATTAAGTTTAGAAAAGACTCTGAAGTCCTGTTAAAAAAGGCAATAAACGTAGAATTGGACTCTCGTCTATCCGGAATCACCGCAGATAACTCTTTTAAGGTCACAATTTCAAATAATCTTCCTAATACAGAAGAAAAAGATAAAAAGGATAACAATTTCACTATCGATCTAAAGGATCAAACAAAAAATATCTCTCAAATAACTTTAGAAGAAGCTTTGCAAGAAGCATATAAAAGTTTTGCTCCTCTCAGGCTTGATACGTTATCGGTATATTTTTCCAAGCTTCTTAAAGAATCAGCAAAGAGTACGGATTTCATTATTACATATCAGTCTGAGAAGAAATCTAAAAGTATAACTGTATCTGACAATAAAAACAGCATCCAACTGTTTCATCCTTCATTTGAAATCAAGGTACCACTGACTGTTTCAAAGAAAATGTCAATAACCGCTGTGGTGTTTTACCCTAAATCCGTATTCAAGGGAGATCTTCTTTCAATATTATTACTCTCCTTGGTCCTGACGGTATTTATACTTATAAGTATAGTAATGCAGACACGGATGCTTTACAAGCAGGTATCACTGGCTAAACTAAGGGAGAACATTACACATTTCCTTACACACGAACTTCGCTCCCCACTTCAGGCATCCATAACCAACCTGGAGGTTGGTGAGATTGCTGACAGTAAGACAGCTCCATATTTCCTGGGAAAAGCCAAGGAACAGCTTTATTTCCTTAATGGACTTATAGACAATATCCTGGACATAAATAAATTCGAAAAGAGACAAGCTCTACTAAACAAGGTTCTATTCAACATTAACGAGGCAATTGAACCGCATATTGCCCGCCATAACGTTGAATCAAGGAAAAGTGTGACAATAACTACAGAGATATCCGCCGACCATGAAATGGTATTCGGAGACAAGCTACATATATCAAACGCTATCGGTAACCTTATTGATAATGCAATCAAATATTCCAACGATTCTGTCAATATACATATTACAACCGGACTGGAAGGCAAGTACTTCCGTATATCAGTAGAAGATAATGGTATAGGCATCCCTAAAGAGGAGCAGGCCAAGGTTTTTGAAAAGTTCTACAGAGTAAGCAAAAGGGAGCACTCTCAAAAAGGAAAAGGTTTCGGGTTAGGCTTGAACTATGTTATGTGGGTTGTCAAATCTCATAAAGGGAAGGTGCTTCTCACGAGTGAGGTTGGAGTCGGAAGCAAATTTACCCTTTTATTAATCAACAACGAGCATGGGAAAGAAAATTCTATTGGCAGACGATGAAGTGAACTTCGGATATGCAATGTGTGAGTTCTTGAAGATGAATGGTTATGAGCTCACCTTTGTAAATGATGGTAGATCTGCGTATGAACAATACAATATCTTTCATCCGGATTTATGTCTTTTTGATGTAAATATGCCTGAAATTGATGGATTTGAGCTCGCCCGAATGATAAGATTGATAGACAAGAATATCCCGATAATATTCATAACATCTATAAGTGACGACAGTAGCGTTGCAAACGGGTTCGAAATAGGCTGCAGCGACTATTTGAAAAAACCATTCGGACTTAGAGAGTTGTTGATTCGCGTTCAGAAATGCATGCAGATATCACACAAGAACAACGATATTTTCACTTTAGGAAATCTTAATTTTTCACCCGACGAAAGAAGTCTTATCCAACAGGATGGTTCTTCAATAACTCTTTCGTTCTATGAGAACAAGCTGCTTCAGATACTCTGCAACAATTATAATCAGATTTGCAAAGTAACCGATCTGGTTACAGCAATATGGGAGGATAAAGACATAGATACAAAGAAGTCTCTGGAAGCCCTTGCTTCTCACTTAAGAAAAAAGCTTGCTGACACCTCCGTCAATATAGAAAATATCCGAGGAGTAGGTTACAGGCTAAGAAAGGAGCTGTAACCCATCCCCACGGACTTCGTTCTGAGAATACATTTATTGCTCGGCTGATTTTCCAAAGGACACCAATCCTCCCATTGCTCCAAGATTCATTGAATCTAACGCTGAACTAGGAACTATAACCATAGACCCCTTCTCTTTCAAACCCTCGAAAAGCATGTTCATACCCCTAAGATGCAGTGCGACAGGATTATTTTTATACTGAAGGCTTGCTAAGGCAAATTTCTCAGCAATCTCAGTCTCAGCAGTTCCAAGAATTACCCTGGCCCTACGCTCCCTCTCTGCCTGAGCCTCCTTACTCATAGCATCCGCAAGAGCCTGTGGGATAATTATATCTTTTATACCAACGGTCTGACAGGTAATTCCCCATGGATTAGTATTACCATCAAGCACCTTTTGCAAATCTTCGGCAATTTTTTCTCTCTCCTGCAAAAGTTCTGACAATTCATGCTTTCCAATAGTATCTCTCAGACCTGTCTGTGAAATATATGCAATGGCCTCTTCGTAATCCTGAACCTCCAAGGCAGACTTTTCAACATCCCATACAGTCCAATATACAACGGCATCGACATTGACCGGAACAGTATCTTTTGTAAGAGTCTGCTCTGCCTTGAACTCTGTAACCCTAACTCTTTGGTCGATATAATTCACTACATGATCTACAATCGGAATAATCATAAAGGGGCCAGGACCTCTCAAACCCTTGAATTTACCCATTCTGAGCACAACACCTTTCTCCCACTGATCAGCAATATGGATTGAGGTTGCAATAAGAACAGCAATAACAAGTAATGAAGCGAATAAATAGATACCTATTATATCCATAAGAAAAAGTGCCAATGATAGTCCTGCCAGTATTATAAATACTGTAATTGAAATAGGGTTAAAGAAACCCTTGGTAACGAAATTTGCATTCATAATTATAAAAGTTATTTAGTTAGTTTATTCAGCTCGTTAATAATATCATCTTTAGTAAAACCATAACAGTAAGCTATAGTGGAGAACTGATTGCAGATCTCTTTAAGCTTGTCACTTTTCTCCCGCTCAGAAATTACAATATCTGCTCTGTTTATAAATGTACCCGTCCCTTGCTGTGTCTCAAGAACGTTTTGAATTTCCAGCTCCTTGTATGCTTTGGCTACTGTATTAAGATTGACCATAAGGTCAACGGCCAAGGCACGGACTGTTGGCAGTTGCTCACCGATTTTCAGATTTCCGGAAGCTATTCCAAATTTAATCTGATCTATAATCTGACGGTAAAACGGTATACCGCTTTTTGGGTCTAGTTTAAAATCCATCTTTGTCTTATTATATTATTGTACTATTCTTATAGTACAAATATACAACTATTTTTAAAAAAACAATATTTAATTTTAACTTTTGCACCTGAATAACTTTTTAGTTAGTTTTGCATAGTTAATATCATCATTATGAAAAACTTTCTAAAAATTATTGGGGGAACATTCATAGGCTCCCTGTTGGCGATGGTCCTAGGCACCTTTATTTTGATAGGAGTCATCAGCTCAATTGCTTCCATAGCTGAAACAACTACGCCAACCGTACCGGATTCGGCTATCCTAGGAATAGATTTTGCGAATACAATCACTGAACAAGCTCTGGACGATCCATTTTCTGCAATCAGTCCAATGTCAAAAGTAACATCCAAGACAACAAGCATTCTGGATTTCATTCAGACAATAGACAAAGCTGCTGCAGATCCTTCGATTAAGTTTATATATATGAATCTTAACAATCTAAGTGCAGGGGTAACCCACATTGAAGAGATCAGAGCTGCTCTCAAACGTTTCCATGAAAGTGGAAAAGCCATAATCTCATATGCAGACAACTATTCGCAGGCAGGATACTATCTGGCATCCGTATCAGACAAAATATACCTCAATCCTGCTGGTTCTGCGGCACTTACAGGCCTTAGTGTAAACACTTTGTTTTTTAAAGATCTTATGGATAAAATGGGCATTGAGGTTCAACTTATCCGCCATGGTAAATTCAAAGCAGCAGCGGAACAATTCATAAGCAATAAAATGAGTGATGAAAACCGCGAACAACTTCAGGCATATCTTAATGCTGTTTGGAATACATGGACAGAAGACATCGCATCTTCAAGACGGATTCCTATTGCAAGAATAAATGAGATAACAAGCAATCTGGAATTGAACTCTGCTCAAAAGGCTCTTGAAGCAGGTCTTGTAGATGGTCTTCTATACAACGACGAGATAAATGATACACTTACACATCTTTTTGGTGTTAAGGAAGAAAAGGATTTAAAGTTCATTTCAAACACCGATTATTCTAAGGCAACCAAGAAGACTAATTTCAAAGAGAAGAACAAAATAGCAGTCGTATATGCCAATGGAGAAATAATTATGGGTAAGGGTGACGACAACATCGCTTCTGAAACCTTTGCAGCTGTTCTATCCAAGGTAAGAAAAGACAGTACAGTAAAAGCTGTTGTCCTACGCGTAAATTCTCCTGGAGGATCAGCTCAGAGTGCCGATATAATTGAGAGAGAACTTGCCCTATTGCGCAAGCACAAACCCGTGATAGTAAGTATGGGTGATTACGCTGCATCAGGTGGATACTGGATCTCTGCAAACGCAGATAAGATCATTACAAACAACACTACATTAACCGGCTCCATCGGTGTGTTCAGCATGGCAATCAATGCGCAGAAAGCCATGAGCAAGCATCTTTCCATAAATACCGGCACTGTCAACACAAACAAACACAGCGATATCCTTTCCGGCTACCGCGCTTTGGACAATGAAGAGATTACTTTCATACAATCATCTGTTGAAATCATATACAACCAATTCCTAAAACTTGTTGCAGATGGCAGAAATCTTTCTACAGCCTCTGTTGACTCCATAGCCCAAGGCAGAATCTGGTCTGGTTACGATGCTGTAAAAATCGGACTTGCTGATGAGAAGGGAGGTCTGCATGAAGCCATAATCACAGCTGCCGCAATGAGCAAGCTCGACTCATACCGTCTGGTAGAGTATCCTGTCATTAAATCCAAATTGGATAAAATCATTGAGGAACTGAGTCAGACCGCTGAAAGTGCAAAGGTAATTGCCAATCCTGATATGCTTCTTGAGAAAGCATATGCAAACCTTAGAACAGAGAAAGGTGTCAGGACTTACGCACGTATTCCTTTCAACATCAGGTTCAACTGATCCTGACTTCAAGAATTTTTGAAGTTTGTGCTGTAATTTTAAATCGGTCATCTATACGGTGACCGATTATGCATATTATCTCACCCTGAGATACTAAAACAATCTGATTATCCTTGCTTTTCAGATCCAGTTTTTCGTCAATAAAGAAATCACTGAGTTTCTTGAACCCTGCCATACCTAAGGGAATAAAACGATCACCCTCCTGCCAGAATCTGCATAACAATGGGAATTTGATTTTATCTGCATCCAGAAAAAAGGTTGTCTTTGAGGCTAATGGCGTGAAAAGAGTCTCTCTGGGATAAAGCGAGAAGTTGAGATTATGACCACTAAAAACCACCGGGAAGCCACCAACACCAGGAGATTGAATCATAATCCTGTTCAAGAACGGGTCTTCACTTGTGGTACAATTATCATCTTTTGAATATATCAGTAGATAATCCCTATCCTTTATAATAAGATGGTTCAATGAATGAAATGCTTTTCCTGGCTGTCCGTTTAGAGATTCAAAAACCTGATCTGTCTGAGATGAGTTATATCCAAACTCCTCGAGCAAGATGAATAACCAGTACTTAGAATGAGTCTCTTCCTTCAACGCCTGTATGCTTATCCTAGCCTTTATCCGCCCCTCACTGTATTCAATCAGCTTTTCTTTCTTCTGAGCAAATTGCTCTTGAATGATCTCTCCTGCCGCAGTAAAATAATCGATATCTCTCGCCACAGTGCGAAGAAAAGATGGATTGATTGCCTCAAACTCGGGAAAAACAGCATTCCTTATACGATTACGGCTATATCTGCACTCCAGATTGGTCTTGTCCTGCCTGAATGGGATATCGGCTTTATAAACGTAATCCAAAATATCCTGCCTTGTGAATTTAAGCAGTGGCCTTATAATTTTCCCGTTTTTTTCTTTGATGCCTCCTAATCCATCAACTCCGGTGCCTCTTAATATGTTAAGGAAAAGAGTCTCTACCGAGTCATTGAGGTTGTGGGCTATCGCCAGATAGTCATATCCCTCTCTCTCCATAAGGTCATAAAACCAAGAATACCGAAGGTCTCTGGCAGCCATCTCAACCGAAATCTTCTCCTTTTTAGCATATGCCTCTGTATCAAATGAGCAGGTAAAATATGGAATTCCTCTCTCAGTTGCCCATTTACATACCAGCGCTTCGTCATCATCGCCCTCTGCACCTCTAAGATTGAAATTTACAGTCGCAATTGCAAAGTTTCCTTTATAGCATTCGAATAAAAGTGAAGCCATAGTCATAGAGTCCACTCCGCCACTGACCGCAGCCAAAATAGAAGGCTTTATTTCTAACTTTACGGAACAATCTTTTTCTATCAAAGAAAATAGATTCTCCTTGAATTCGTTAAGCATTACTTTTTAAATTCCCCAAATGTATACGAAAAGCCTACCTGAAGGATCTCTTTAAACTGAATTCTAGGGCCTAGCTCTCCAGCCTTGTTATCTATGAGTACATCATCGTCATAGATAAGGTTTGTCCTTAAGCTTGTTGAAAAGAACTTATTAATTTTTGCATCCAGGAATAGATCCCAGTTCACCTTGATATTTTCCGGATTCCCCAGAAAATCAGAGAAAAAAGTTGCTGACGTCTCTAGATTAAGGTTCTTATTTATCTTCTTTTTAAACTCACCCTTCATCTGAGCACCCAGTTTTAGACGAGTAGGTTCATCTATTGCATTGCCATACTTTTTCCTGAGAGATCTTTTTTCCACCATGACCAAGTTTCCTGTCAAAGGTGAAAGTATTAGCGAAAAGGTTGGATTAGGCTTAAAGTCAAGACCCAAACCTAACGAAACGTAGGCAGGAGCAAATGGGCCTGAATTAAGTCTAGGTTCAGCATTGGATGGGTAATCAAATCCATTAGACATTTGTGTCTTGAAGTTAAAGATTGCTGAGGCAAATACATGATCCCATGCTTTGTATCCTAACTTTGAGTCCAGAATGAATTTATCATCACTTTTCTTATATCTGTCGTCAAATGATTGAATGAATCCATAGGCAACCTGCACTCGGTTTTCAAAAGAAATATCCTTTAATGTATAGTTGGCATAGTAGTTAATGTATGCATTAAGAGCTACCGAGGAGTTACCACCGGCAGACCAGTTTGAGAATGATGTCTGGGTAAAACCTAACTGAAGAAGTGTTCCTTTTTTCCAGTTGCTTGGTATAGGAGCCTTTTCTACGGCTGGTTGCGGAATCTTATATTTGGAGGCAACATCTAAGCATAACTGAATACCAGAACTCAGTCTCTCTTTATTCTCCTGAGCAGAAAGATTGCATAGAGAAAATAAAGATACTGAAAGCGTCAACAAAAAAACTTCTACATTTCTTCTCATTGCATTCAGAATCTATTAATCCTCCAATACATCATCAGAGTTATACTTATAACCCATTCTCTTTCCAGTTTGAAGCTTGGCACTCTCTATCTTGTCATTCATCTGCTCAACGCTTGCAACTTTAACCAAATCAAAAGGTGGGATAAGAAGGTCAAACGAAAGCGTGTAAAGCACAGCTGTCTCAACAATAGAGACAATCTCCTCTTTCCCCATCTGTTTCTTTCCGAATGTACTTACGACCTTATTTTTTTGTCTTTTTCCTTCTACAAGAAAGAACTTATCCTTATTTACAAATATCCTTGCAACCAGATAACCCAGATCCTCACTTCTGTTGTATTTAAGAGAGTCCGAAAGAAAGTTGTAAACACTTATCACACCACAATATGAATTATTCACATCTTTCTTTACGAAATCTGTCTTCCATACAGAATGGTCTCTGTCGAACTGGAAGATATCAGAGTGCATACTGAAAATCAATACATCATCTGCGAATTTTAACTCTGCCTCAAATTTACCTCTGTCTCTGTATTCCAGCCTCACCCTCCGGTCATTGTTATTTTCCAGAAGGTCGTTAAGGTCATTGCTCATCTCATTCAGGATGTCCTTCAACTGGTTGAAGACTTCCATTGTCTGGTTAAAGACCTTTAATTTGATATGAGACTTGGTGTTTAGTCCATTTAGAATCTCTTGCTGTCTGGACGGTAAATCTGCTGCCATTATATGAATAAAATTAGTTTTTGGATTTTGTAAAGTTAATAAATTTTGTCAAATCAATATGCTCTCGCAAAGATCACCCTTTGTCTGGATGGCTTTCCGCTATACACGCAGTAACCCTCCTCCTGTTCTACATCTTCCAGCGGGATACATCTTATTGTAGCCTTTGTCTCTTCCTTTATCCTCTCCTCTGTCTCAGAAGTTCCATCCCAATGACACAAAAGGAATCCACCCTCTTCTATTTTTTGCTTGAACGTTTCATAATCATCTACCTTTATGGTGTTTGCTTTTCTAAAAGCAAGAGCCTTATTGTAGATATTCGTTTGAATATCCTCCAGTAAAATCTGAATACGCGATTCAAGCCCTTCACTAGGAACAAATTCCTTTGTCAGATTGTCTCTCCTTGCAAGTTCTACAGTACCGTTTGTAATATCTCTCGGCCCAATTGCCACCCTTACAGGGACACCTTTGAGTTCCCACTCAGCAAATTTGAAGCCAGAACGTAGGTTGTCACGATCATCAATCTTCGATGAAATTCCTAGTTTTTCAAGACCGGACTTTATCTCTTTCATTTTATCCAGTATCTTCTCGTGTTCCTCTTCCGTTTTAAATATAGGAACCATAACTACCTGAATAGGTGCAAGTTTTGGAGGAAGCACAAGCCCATTGTTATCGCTGTGTGCCATTACAAGAGCACCCATCAATCGGGTTGAAACTCCCCAGGAAGTTGCCCATACATATTCTAGGCCACCCTCTTTATTGGCAAACTGCACATCGAAAGCTTTGGCAAAATTTTGCCCCAGAAAATGAGAAGTCCCAGCTTGCAAAGCTTTGCCGTCTTGCATCATAGCCTCTATGCAATAGGTATCCAACGCACCAGCGAACCTTTCGCTCTCGGATTTTTTGCCAACAATCACGGGTATGGACATAAAATCTCTGGCAAATTGTGCATAGACCTGAATCATTCTTTCCGCCTCCTCAATAGCCTCCTGTTTTGTTGAATGGGCAGTATGTCCCTCTTGCCAAAGAAACTCTGCAGTCCTTAAAAACAGCCTTGTCCTCATTTCCCAACGGACAACATTAGCCCACTGATTAATAAGCAAAGGCAGGTCCCTATATGATTTGATCCAGTTTTTATATGTACTCCATATAATCGTCTCCGAAGTGGGCCTTACCACTAACTCCTCTTCCAGTTTTGCATCTGGGTCCACAACGACACCCGGTCCGTCTGGATTTGCCATCAATCTATGATGGGTCACTACTGCACACTCTTTTGCAAAACCCTCCACATGTTCAGCCTCTTTGCTTAAAAAAGATTTTGGGATAAACAGCGGAAAATATGCATTCTGATGGCCAGTCTCCTTGAACATTTTATCAAGCTGAGCTTGGATTTTTTCCCAAATTGCATATCCATAAGGCTTTATTACCATACAACCTCTCACAGCCGAGTTCTCTGCCAGATCAGCTTTAATTACAAGATTATTGTACCATAAAGAATAGTTGTCTTCTCTGTTAGTTACCTCTTTTGCCATCTCTTTTTGCTATTATTAGTATAATTGGTATAATTTTTGATTATCTTTGTATTGAGGCACAAAAGTACAAATAATATTAATACCCAGGAGGTGTGCAATGAAAAAGCAAGTTATTATTCTATTATCTTTCGGTGTTATCCTTGTCTCGTGTGGTGTGACAAACCATTATACTTCTTCATCATACGATGATCCAATTTACTATAATGCCAAAGAGATGCATGAGGTGACACTTAATCCTGCAACGAGTGATAAACTTATAATATTGCAGGGAGAAACAAGGAATGCATTAAATCAATCCGTTAAGGAAGATGAAACAGAATTCATTGTAACAGATGTACAAGATACAACTTTGTCATCAGATTCTGAGGAATCTTATGAAGATAGATTGTGCAAGTTTGATTCTCCTTTTTATGTAATAAATCTTACGTTTACACAAGGGTGGGGTGACGCTTGGGACTATCCTTGGTATTTCAACTACTACAATCCTTGGTATTTCAGGCACTTTGGATACAGTCCTTTTTACAGTCCTTTTTACGCACCTTGGTACAGTCCGTATTATAGTTCTTGGTACGGACCATATTACGGAATGTTTGGTTGGTGGGATCCTTGGTATTATGGAGGTTTATACGGCGGATATTGGGGCGGATATTGGGGCGGATATTGGGGCGGATATTGGGGTGACCCATATTGGTATCATGGCGGGGATAACTACAATCACCACGGCGGGAATAACGAACGTGCCATAATTTATGGCAGGAGAAATGACTCCAATAATGGCAGGCCTTCAGGAAGAAACGAAATCAACTCAGGAGGAAGTTACTTGAGAAGAGATGCCAATGTTACACAGGTACGAGGTAACGACAGGTTCAGTAATCGTTCAGAAAATGTTTCAACCAACAGGTCACAAAGTCTCTACAGAAGAGATCCGGCTACAGGTGTTTCTGGAGCAGTCTACAATACAGACATAGTTAAAAGTCAGAACACATCCGACAGAGGTTCCAGCTATAGGAGAAGCACATCTTCATACAGACAGCCTGTGACCAGTACAGAATCTTCTGTTGGAAATTCTCAGCCGGTTTACCGAAGAAGCACTCAGACAAACAATACTGAAAGGAGCAATGCTCCGGAAAGATCCAATGTGAACACAAGTCGTAATACAAATGAGAACGTCAGCCGGACAAATAGCTACTCTGTTCCAGAAAGAAGCTCAACCAGCGGAAACTCTGGTAACAGTGGCAGCAGCAACAGCAACAGTGGCAATTCCGGAGGAGGTTCTGTTTACAGGAGATAACAACATGAAAAGGACAATTTTAATTTTAACGGCTTTATTTCTTACAACAGCAATATCGTCGCAGAACAGGTACGACGCCCTTAGATATTCTCAACACTTCTACGAGGGCAGCGCCAGAAGTTTGGCAATGGGAAATGCATTCACATCACTTGGTGGTGATATTGGAACATTGAGTATCAATCCGGCCAGTTCTGCTGTCTATAGATATTCTGAATTTCAATTTACCCCTTCAATATCAAGATCAAACACCGAATCTCTCTATCTTGGAAACAATTCCAATGATGCCTTTTCAAAATTCGGGGTTTCATCATTGGGATATGTGAGCTATTTCAACACATCCAAAAGGAGTGCTAAGTTATCAGGCTTTAATCTGTCATTTGCGATTAACAAGCTTAACAATTTTAACAACAGATATTCAGTAAGCGGTAGGACCTCAAAATCCAGCTGGCTTTCTGATGTTGCAAACAGTGTCGGTGGAATAAAATCAAGCGAACTGGATATTCAAAAGCAGAATGACACATATCCATATTATTCAAGCGGGGCTTCCTGGAAAGGTGTTTTAGCCTGGAATTCGAATTTAATGGATCTGCTTCCTGACTCAGACAAGGATTACATAGCTGCCACTGAAAACATTTCAGGAACTTCCATCGTCATTGGAGGTAACCTTGATCAGAATTTCACAAGAGAGACAACAGGTGGAGTGTCGGAATTTATTTTGAATATGGGAGCAAATATGTCAGACAAATTCTTTTTTGGGGCCAGTGTTGGAATCCAGACTCTGCAATACACAGATTATCAAAGATACTCTGAAGCTGCTGTTAACGTGGCTGATTTTAATTCCAAATTCAAGAGTTTCACACATACATACAACCAGAGTACATCTGGAGCTGGAATTAATGCTAAACTAGGTGTAATTTATTTGCCTGTGAAAGGTTTGAGACTCGGTGCATCTATATCAACTCCTACTTATATGTCCCTTTCAGATGAGTGGGATGAACGAATAAACTCAAGATTCAGCGATGGATACAGCCAGTCAATCTTATCTCCACTTGGAAATTATGACTATATCGTAACTTCACCTATGAATGCAAACTTAGGTGTTTCGTATGTGTTTGGAAAATGGGGAGCTTTAAGTGCTGATTATGAAATAGTGGATTATTCTTCAATTAAGATGGATGAAGATGGGTCAAACGGAGCCAATTTTAACGCAGAAAATAATGCTATTTCCAATGAATTCCGTTGTGTAAATAATTTCCGTTTTGGAATGGAAATAAAACCCGTAAGTAGTTTAGCACTGCGTGCCGGCTACTCATATTATCAGAATCCGGAACGTAATAATGGATATGATAATGAATATTTTTCCTTTGGTGCAGGCATTCGTACTAAAGGTGGGATGTTCGCTGACTTTGGTCTGCAACGCAGGTTAAGCAAATCTGAGAACTTTTCTCTATACAACGACGTAAAATCCAACAACGTAACTATAATGCAGGCACCTGTAGGTTCATTAGATCTCTCAGGATGGAAATTCCTGATGACTCTCGGCTTCAGGTTTTAAAGATAAGATAAGGAATTAGGTCCTTCATTAAAAAGAAGGTCTATAATAGAAAGGTTTGGAATAAAACCATGTTTATGGGCGAATACCTGATGGTAACGCCCATTTTCATTGATATCCTGCAAGCACTTTCGCTTTGGATGTATGCTTTCCCTATAATCTGTTTCACCATAGTTCTGACAATATTCTTTTGTGACACCAATATTAGCGTCAATTCCTATAAGGTCAGTCAATATCATTAGAAGCTTATAATTAAAATTAAAAAGAGACTCTTCGCGGTTAAAGTAGAAAGGGCTGATGTCATCTTGATAATAATCGAAATAGGGAGATGATTTGTAGGCAGACACAATTGCTCTCCAGTGTTGTTTCTGCCAATCTTTTGAATAGTCGATTCTGACATCGGATATTTTAGCGGAGTGGTCAGGTTGCCTTACAACAGGTACGATCAAAGGCATGAGGCCGCTGTCACTATATATATGACAACGGCTTCTGTAAGATTGCTTCTGGTAATTTTCACAGTTTTCTATAAGCACATTTTCAGATTTACCAATCACTCTGAAATAGTCCAAAGGAGGTAAATATGCAGATGTAAGGTAACTGGTGTTAATCTGACTATTCATCTGAGTGGGAAGATGAAATCCTCTTTAAAACTCCTCTTTTAGATGTTTTTATAAAGTCAAGTATAGTCCTTTTTTCAACTGATTCTTCAAATTCTTCTTCAATCTTCTTGCAGGCTTCTGACATATTAAGTCCGCTTCTATAAATGACTCTGTACATTTCACTTATTCTATCAATCTGTTCTCTTGAAAATCCATTTCTTCTCAGACCTACAAGGTTAAGATTATGGAAAGTAGTAGGCCTGCTGCCAACTAACGCATAGGGTGGTATATCCTTGACAACCAGCGTACAGCCACCTAGCATTGCATATGCACCTATTTTGGAAAACTGATGTACTGCTGTATGCCCGCCAATATTTGCAAATTCTCCTACCTCAACAAATCCTCCAAGGGCAACATAGCTTACTATAATAGCATTGTTACCAATAATACAGTCGTGAGCGACATGTGCATAAGCCATTATCATACAGTTTTCTCCCACGACAGTCTTTCCCCTACCCTCTTTTGTTCCTCTGTGAACTGTAGCAAACTCTCTAATTATAGTGTTGTCTCCTATTTCCACATATGTAACCTCACCTCCGAACTTGTAATCCTGCGGCTCACCACCTAAAATAGCACCTGCAGATATTTTACAGTTCTTGCCGATTTTCACATAGTCAAGTATTGTAACATGAGGCCCAATGCAAGTACCATCACCAATTTCCACATTTCCGGCAATGTAAGAAAACTGGTCTATTGTAACGTCCTTCCCAATTTTAGCATTTGGATGAATGTGAGTTAGTTCCATAATTAAAAATATTACTTGTACCTATTTATTCTTTATCACTTGTGCTACCATATCTCCCTGACATGCAAGTGTATCACCAATATAAGCCTCACCTCTCATACATACGATAGATCGTCTTATAGATGCTGTAAAATAGACTTTTATAACTAGAGTATCGCCGGGAACAACTTTACGTTTGAATCTGACATTGTCAAATTTTGCGAAATAAGTTGAATATTTTTCAGGCTCATCCAGCCCGGAAAGAACCAGAATACCTCCTACCTGGCCCATAGCTTCAACAATCAATACGCCAGGCATTACAGGTTCATCAGGGAAATGACCTATGAAATATCCTTCATTCACTCCAATATTCTTTATACCAACGACATATTCCGGAGTCATCTCTGTAATTCTGTCTACCATTAAAAACGGAGGCCTGTGAGGTAATAACTTTTTAATTCCATTGATATCTATCAAAGGCTCCTTGTTCGGATCAAATTTTGGGATTTCATTGTTTAAACTTTCCATCGCTTCTTTTCTAATAATTTTTGCAACTATAGTATTTATTTTATGTCCTGATTTATTGGCAATTATTTTCACTTTCATAGGAAAACCCACAAGCGAAAAATCACCAATTACATCAAGCAGCTTGTGTCTTGCACATTCGTTAATATATCTCAAATCATTATTAAGATAACCAGTTTTAAGACATTTCTCCTTTGGGATATCAAACTCTCGCGAAAGTGTCTCGATATCTTCCTCTGGTATTTGTTTCTCTACGATGACTATTGCGTTCTTAAGGTCACCGCCTTTTATCAGCCCTTTTTTAATAAGTGGCATCACATCGTGCAAAAAGACGAACGTTCTGGCCGGAGCTATATCCTTAGTATAATCTGATTTGCAATTTAATTCCGCAGACTGGTTTCCTATAACCTCGGAATTAAAATCAATAGTCAGATCAATGGAGAAGGTATCATCCGGAATAACTGTTATTTCTGCACCACTCTCTTCATCCTTATAATATATCTTTTCCCTGGGAACGAAATATCTTTTGTCCGCATTCTGTTCTGTTAACCCTGATTCAGATATCTCACGAGCAAACAGGATAGCACTTCCATCCAGAATAGGAACCTCGGGCCCATCTATTTTAATTAGGGAATTATCCACTCCTAAACCGTAAAGAGCAGAAAGAATATGTTCTACCGTTGATACAGAGACATCTCCTTTTTGCAACGTAGTACCTCTTTGCGTTGTAGAAACATGGTCTGCCAAAGCTTCAACAAGAGGTTTCCCCTCAAGATCTGTCCTTTGAAATTTTATACCATGATTTTCCGGCGCAGGCAATACTTCCATTGTTACTCGTCTGCCGGTGTGAAGTCCTTTTCCTGAAAATTTAAGAGTTTTTTTTATTGTTTTCTGTTTTACCACCATTTATCCTATTGTTTGTGCAACCTTCTGAAGATGGCATAAGACTTTAAATAATCTTTATAATCTATGGCAGGACTCCCCGCAATTACTTTTCCTTTCTCTTTGACACTGCTCATGACACCAGCTTGGGAGACAATCATAGTACCATCAGCTATGTCTACATGATCTCCTATGCCTACTTGTCCTCCTATGACACAATTTTTGCCAATCTTAGAGGAACCGGCAACTCCAACCTGTGCCGCCATGACCGTATTCTCACCAACCTCAACATTATGAGCAATCTGAATCAAGTTATCCAATTTGACGCCTTTATGAATCATAGTTGACCCCATTGTGGCTCTGTCTATTGTTGTATTTGCACCAATTTCACAATCATCTTCAATTACAACGTTTCCAATCTGAGGCACCTTAGTATATGAGCCGTCTGCATTATGGGCAAAGCCAAAACCATCTGCACCGATTACAACATTTGCATGAATAATACAGTTAGAGCCTATCTTGCATGCAGCATAAATCTTAACTCCGGGATATATTATTGTATTATCTCCAATTGTAACATAGTCACCGATATATGAGTGAGGGTAAACTTGTGATCCGTTACCTATTACAACATATTTGCCAACGTATGAGTGGGACCCTACATATGCCTCCTTTCCAATCTTCGCAGTCCAGGAAATTTTTGTAAAAAATCCTCTTCCCCTTTTATTTTTGGCCTTTATCGTGTTGAACATATCAAGCAGTGAAGGCATAGCCTTATATGCATTGTCAACTTTGATGATGCAAGGAGCCGGAATTTTTGCTGATGGGACAAAGTCTTTGTTAATAAGAACAATAGTCGCTTTTGTGTTATATAGATATTTTTCGTATTGGGCATTTGCAAAGAAACAGAGGGATCCTTTCTTGCCTTGTTCAATTTTTGCTATTGAACTTACAATCGTCTCCGGGTCTCCGATTATCTCTCCATTTAATAAATCCGCAATAGTCTGTGCTTTAACTTCCATGTTTATATATTTTCGAAGTGCAAAGGAAATACTTTTTTGTGATTTGGGAAAAAGCTTTGGCAGATAGCATATCAGATATGTCATACACATTTTGCAAGCTTCCATCTTTAGAAAGGATCATTATATCCTCTTCATGAGAATCATACCCACTGTTTACAACCTCTCCAGTTTGAACAAAATAATCTATATCCCGAGGATTAAATATTTCCATTCCTATCAGATTTTCCTTTACATTATTTACAAGAGCTTCATCAATAGGTGCCGATGAAAGCATAATTTTAGGCAAATTTCTAGCTGTTAACATTTTACATAAGTATGACAAAACCTTATCGTCAGAAAACTGCCATTGCTTGATAGCAGACATAAGGTCAGTGTCATCCAGTAATGTGAACTTATCTAAGATATCCTTCCTGCTAAGTTCTTCTGGAGAGAAACTATTTTTAAGAAAAAAAATGATTGCAGGAGAACCAGGCAAAGCAACAGACTCGACAGCCAACAACCTTGCTCTTCTCAAAATCTGGATCAGCACCTGCTCTGCAGCAATGACTGTTTTATGAAGATAGACCTGCCAATACATAAGTCTTCTGGAGATCAGGAATTTTTCAATAGAGTAAATACCCTTCTGCTCAACAACCAGAGAGTTGTCATGTACATACATCATCTTTATAATCCTCTCCAAGCCGATCATCCCTTCAGCAACCCCAGAGAAAAAACTGTCTCTCTTGAGATAATCAAGTCTGTCAACATCAAGCTGACTGGAAACGAGCTGATGCAAAAAGTGTTTCGGATACTTATCTTCAAATATCTCCAAAGCCATATCAAGCCTGCCACCCTTTTCATCATTTATAGTCCTCATAAGAGCCAGTGAGATCTCTTCATGGGAAACGCCTCTGATAATATTGTTTTCCAACGCATGGCTGAAAGGTCCGTGTCCGATGTCGTGGAGAAGTATAGCAGAGAGTGACGCTTCCTCTTCTGCTGCAGTTATAATTACACCCTTTGCCCTTAGACTATTAATTGCCTCCTTCATAAGATGCATCGCACCCAAAGCATGTAATAATCTTGAATGAGTGGCCCCAGGATAGACCAGATTAGTAAGACCCAGCTGCTTAATATCTCTAAGTCTTTGAAAATATGGATGTTCAATGATTTCAAGAATTAATCCGTAAGGGATGTTTATAAAACCATGAACAGGATCATTGATTATTTTAAAATTTCCAATCATAATGTAAAGTTATAAAATATTAAAATATTTTGATATAATATATATAATATCTACCTTTGCCTCGGTTTAGGGCAAAAGATTTAAGGGGACGGCAGTCCCCTTATTTTATAAATACAACAATGATACAAAAAGAGACAATCGCAAATATTATAGAGAACTATCTTAATGACAACTCTCTGTTTTTGGTTGATGTTACAATCAGTCCCGACAATGACATTGAAATTACAATAGAATCTTCTGACAATGTTGACATCAGCAATTGTGTAGCTGTCAGCAGGATTGTTGAAGAGGGTCTGGACAGGGATTCTGAAGATTTTTCCCTTACTGTCACCTCAGCCGGTCTGGATCAACCTTTCAAGGTATTCAGGCAATACCTCAAATTTTTAGGAAAAGAGGTTGAGGTACTGCTTAAGAATGGAACAAAGCTGACTGGTATATTGTCAGAAGCAGCTGAGGATAAAATCAAACTGAATTATACAAAGCTGGAAAAAGTTGAAGGAAAGAAGAAGCGTGAGCGGGTTGAGAAAAATGAAGTGTACAGCTTTAGCGAAATAAAACATACAAAGCCATTTATAAATTTTAGATAATATTTAAAGCAATTTACCTATATGGAAGGGTTAAATTTAATTAGCACATTTGCTGAATTCAAGGAACTAAAAAACATTGACCGTCCGACAATGATGAGCGTTCTGGAGGATATTTTCCGTAACCAACTGATTAAAATGTATGGTACGGCAGACAACTTCGACATTATTATAAACATAGACAAAGGCGACTTCGAAATATGGAGAAACCGTGAAGTTGTGGAGTCGGTGGAAGATCCTAACACTCAGATTTCTCTTGAAGAGGTGTCTAAAATTGACAATTCTTATGAAATCGGAGAGCAATATACTGAGGAGGTAAAGCTTGCAAGTTTTGGTAGAAGGGGCATTCTCAATCTCCGTCAGAACCTTTCCGGAAGAATAATGGATATTGAAAAAGCAAACCTTTACAACAAATACAAAGACCGTATCGGAGAAATCATCGTTGGAGAGGTCTATCAGGTATGGAAGAAAGAGGTCTTGGTCATGGATGAGGAGGGTAACGAATTGCTGCTTCCAAAGACAGAACAGATTCCTTCTGATTTCTTTAGAAAAGGAGATTCTGTCCGTGCTGTCGTTTCCAGGGTAGACATGAAGAACAATAATCCTGTGATTATATTGTCGAGAACCGCTGCAGTATTCCTTGAAAGATTGTTTGAGCAGGAGGTTCCTGAGATCTTTGACGGTCTTATAACAATCAAGAAGATAGTGCGTATGCCTGGTGAAAGGGCTAAAGTTGCCGTAGAATCATATGACGAAAGGATTGATCCTGTCGGAGCATGTGTGGGTGTTAAAGGATCAAGAATCCATGGCATTGTAAGAGAACTTAGAAATGAGAATATTGATATAATAAACTGGACTTCAAACATGCAGCTTCTTATTCAGAGAGCGTTGAGTCCTGCTAAGGTTTCTGCTATCAAGATTAATGAGGCTGAAAAACGTGTAGGAGTATATCTTAAGCCTAATGACGTATCCCTTGCAATCGGAAAAGGTGGAAGCAACATTAAACTTGCCGGAATGCTTGTAGGAATGGAGATTGATGTATTCAGGGATATTGAAGAGGATGAGGAAGATGTGCTTCTTACTGAGTTCAGTGATGAAATTGAAGATTGGGTGATAGCTGCATTAAAATCTATAGGTTGTGATACAGCAAAGAGTGTTCTGGCCTTGCCTGTTTCTGAGATTGTAAGAAGAGCAGACCTTGAGGAGGAGACAGTAATGGAAATACAGAAAATCCTGCGTTCAGAATTCGAATAGTTAAAATTGGGAGGATATATATGACAGCAAACGAAAACATCAGAGTTAACAGAGTTTTAAAGGATTTCAATATTGGAATGGGTACCCTTATTGATTTTCTTAAAGGTAAAAAAATTGAGATTGAAGCCTCACCGGCAACCAAACTCACTCCTGAAATCTATACTCTTATCCAAAAAGAATTTGGCAAAGAGCAACTGATTAAGGAGCAATCAAAAAAGGTTGCAATAAAGGTAAAAGATATTACAGAAAAGGCCGATGCTTCAAAATCAGATGAAGAAGATGACTACGTTCCTGTCAAAGAGGTTTTCATTAAAACTACAATTGCAGAATCTCCCACTCCAAAAATCGTAGGAAAAATGGACCTCGACAGTTACAACAGACCAGTCGAACAGCCAAAGCCTGCACCACAGGTTCCTTCGGCTGTGCATACAGAGCCGGTTGAACAACCAAAACCTGTTGAGCTGCCAAAACCTGTTGAACCGGTCAAACCTATAGAGCAGCCAAAGCCTATAGAACAACCCAAGCCAGTTGAACAGCCAAAACCTGAGGAAATGTCCAACCCAATAGAACAACCAAAACCAAAAGAACAGCCTGTAGCAGCAGAGCTTCCAAAACCTGCTGAACAGATCAGGGAATCTATTAAAAACCCTGATCCTGCAGATTTACATAAACCTGTTGAAGAACAAAAAATCGTTGAACCGGTAGTGAAAAAAGAGCTTATTAAACCCAAGGATATGCAGAAAAAGGTTGAAATACCCCAACCAGAAACACCACAGGTAATTGAGCATATCGAAACCAAATTCGAAAAGCTGACCGGTCCAAAGATCAGCGGTACAATGGATCTTTCTCAATTTGAAAAGAAGAAACCAGAGCAGAAAGCGAGCAACTCTCTTTCAATCAATAAAGGGAAGAGAGAGAGAATTCATAAGAACCACAAGGAGAAGATAGATGTTACCAAAGAGGGACACGGAGATCAGAACCGCAGTAACAATCCTAACAGAAATGCTGCTCCTGCCAGACCTGGAGCTGTTCCGAGCAGGCCAAGCAATACAAAGAGCTTGAAGGAAAGGTTTAAACCAGTAAGAAGCGAGGTCGATGAAGATGCTGTTCAAAAACAGATAAAAGAGACCTATGCAAAAATGGTTGAGGGAAAAGGCAAGACAAAGGGCTCAAAATATCGTAGAGACAAGAGAGATCTAGCCAGCCAGAAAATGATTGAAGAACAGGAGTTGCAAGAGACAACAAGCAGCATTCTTAAAGTTACTGAGTTTGTAACGGTCAACGATCTTTCTGTAATGATGGATGTCACTGTCACCAAGGTTATTGAAGCCTGCATGAACTTAGGCCTTATGGTTTCAATAAACCAGAGACTTGATGCTGAGGCAATGGTTTTGGTTGCAGAAGAATTTGGCTATACTGTAGAATTTGTCACAGCAGATATACAAGATGCAATACATGACGAAGTTGACACCGAAGAAGATCTTCTTCCTCGCCCACCTATTGTTACAGTTATGGGTCACGTAGACCATGGTAAGACATCACTTCTTGACTACATCAGAAAAGCCAACGTAATTGCCGGTGAGGCCGGAGGAATTACACAGCATATAGGCGCATATAATGTCAAACTTCCTAGTGGCCAGAGAATAACATTTCTGGATACTCCAGGCCATGAAGCCTTTACTGCGATGCGTGCCCGTGGAGCAAAGGTTACAGACATTGTAATTATAATAATTGCGGCAGACGATGCCGTAATGCCTCAGACAAAAGAGGCTATCAACCACGCTCAGGCAGCTGGTGTTCCAATGATTTTTGCCATCAACAAGATTGACAAGCCTGGAGCAAGCGGAGAAAAAATCCGTGAACAACTTGCTACAATGAACCTCTTGGTTGAAGACTGGGGTGGTAAATATCAGTGTCAGGAAATTTCTGCAAAAAAAGGATTGAACGTTGACAAACTTCTTGAGAAGATTCTACTTGAAGCTGAACTTCTCGATCTTAAAGCTAATCCAAATAAAAGAGCTAACGGAACTATCATTGAGTCATCTTTGGATAAAGGAAGGGGCTACCTTGCCACTATTCTTGTGCATGCAGGTACTCTGAAAACAGGAGATATAATTTTAAGTGGAAGCCATACAGGAAGAGTTAAAGCTATGTTCAATGAGAGAGGGCAGAAGATATCAGAAGCTGGTCCTTCCACTCCTGCATCAATTCTTGGACTTAACGGTGCTCCTGCAGCAGGTGAAGTATTCAATGTAATGGCCGATGAAAAAGAGGCTCGTGATCTAGCAAACAAACGCGAACAGCTCCTTAGAATACAAGGTCTCAAAACCCAGAAACACATTACTTTGGAAGAGATTGGCCGTCGTATTGCCATTGGAAACTTCCAGGAACTTAATGTCATTGTCAAAGGTGACGTGGATGGATCAATTGAGGCGCTTTCAGATTCACTGATCAAGCTTTCTACAGAGGAAATTCACGTAAATGTAATACACAAGGCTGTAGGTGCTATTTCGGAAAGCGATGTACTTTTGGCGGCTGCATCAAATGCCATTATCATCGGATTCCAGGTAAGGCCGTCTTCAAATGCCCGCAAACTTGCAGATAAGGAAGAGATCGAAATCCGTCTCTATTCTGTAATATACGATGCAATCAACGAAGTAAGAAGTGGTATAGAGGGAATGCTCGCACCTGAAGAGAAGGAAGAGATCACTGCAACAGCAGAGGTTCGTGAAAGCTTCAAGATATCCAAGGTTGGAACAATTGCCGGATGTATGGTAAAGGAGGGCAAGCTTGTAAGAAATGCCAAGGTCCGCATCATACGCGATGGTATAGTTATATATTCCGGAACACTAGGATCGTTGAAGCGTTTCAAGGATGATGTAAAAGAGGTAGCTGCTGGTTACGATTGCGGTCTGAATGTTGATGGTTACAACGACATCAGAATAGGCGATATACTGGAAGCATATACAATTGTGGAGATTAAGCGTAAGCTCTAAAAGATATTGACCTCCGGCTCAATATCAATACCAAATTTCTCCTTTACTGTTCTGCATATTGTGGAAGATAGCTCAATAAGCTCTTCTCCTTTAGCGCCCTCGTATGCAAGAAGGACAAGAGGTTGGTTGGAGTGTACTCCCACATTCCCAAATCTTTTCCCTTTAAAACCACATTGCTCAATGAGCCACGCAGCAGGAATCTTGTTAAAACCTGGAGCAGAAGGGAACAAACGTAATGTGGGATTTACGGCTTGAACGGACAAGGCAATTTCTTCAGGAACAACTGGATTCTTGAAGAAGCTTCCAGCGTTTCCTACAACTGCAGGATCTGGCAATTTCCTCTTTCTGATATCTATTATTATATCTCTTAAATTTTGTAATGTAGGGTGCTCAAATCCTTTCAGAGCCTCACTTACATCTGCATAGTTACTGTTAATCCTCGGATACTTTGTAAGCTTGAAAGTAACAAAAGTAATTACAACCCTTGATTTCAACTCTCTCTTGAATATACTGTCTCTATAACCGAAATTGCACTCATCGCCTTTAATTCTATTTTCACACAAAGTGTCAATATCTATAAATTCCACCTCATAGATAGAGTCTTTCGCCTCAACTCCATAAGCTCCAATATTCTGCACAGGAGCTGCTCCTACACACCCTGGAATCCATGATAGATTTTCCAAACCTCCCCAACCTCTGTCCACTGTATACGTTACAAAATCATCCCATACAACACCTGCGCCGGCTCTTAGATAGACAGATTCATCAGTATCTTTTACAATTTTTATCTCCATCATTGAGGGGTGAATCATAAGCCCATCGAAATCCTTGCTGAAAAGAATATTTGACCCGGAACCTATTACCATTTTTGGAATATTTTTATATTCCTGATTTTCCAGAAGTCTCTTTAACTCATCCAAAGAAGCAGGAGAAGCAAAGTATCTGGAATAGGCATTCAAACCTAATGTATTTAATTTCTTTAAATTATGATTCTGAAATATTTTCATCTGACGTTGTTTTATGGGTATAAGCAAACTTACATATATATCTCATTACGGCAATAAGCAGCAATATAATCACCGCCGTCACCTCTGCTGCAAGTTGCTCGCTGATACTTGCCTTAGCAGCCAGCAGTTCCGGATCTTCTCCCAATACCTTGTCAAGAGATTTCAAAGGCATATCTGCAATTGACCACTTTGCAGTTACTATCGCATCGTTTAGGTATATCAAACCTCCATTGGAACGGTTCATTGTAAGGAGTGTCTTATAATCTGTATAATAAATGTTTACATCAGATAATTTCCCGTTAACGCTATCAATTCCTCCAGGGGAAGACCCTGTAAGTATTATGTGTGGAATCCCTTTTTCCTTAAGCATCATATTCATCTGCTTTATCTTGTAAAAGGCAGATGGCTTAAGCTTTTCCAAATATGGGATTGATGTAATAAACAGTTTGCCTTTAATTGAAAGCAACGAATCTGTAAGATAGGTTCCATCTCTGTCTGATACGGCAAAATTTATAAGAGTAGGTAAATTTGACGAAGACTTCTGTTTCGTTTTTGAGTCTACAAAAGTCCATGTTGAATCCGGCAGATTGTCTATGGTAAACTCAACCACCTTCCCATTTTTTTTATAAAAGAGGGCTGTCTCATAATTCGAACCTCCTGAATTCTGTGATACATTAAGTTTTTCCGAGATATCAGTTCCAACCTTATAATCCATAAAGTCCATAAGAGGAAGATGTCTATAAGAATAAACCGGTAATATAGCTATCAGCAAAACAAATAGCCCCACAAAAATATTTTCCCATTTTTCCGGTGCTATCGGGATAAACTTGTCTCTCTGGAAAAACAGGACTAGTACTAAAAGCAGTAAGAGTAAATTTTTGTAGAACGTTTGCCAGTTTGTAAGCTTCAGAACTTCACCAAAACATCCGCACTCCTTTATTGGATTAAAAATGGCTAAAATGAATGTTATGCAGGTAAAGAAACAGATAAAGTACATTGCAGCCCTAGAGGATATTTTCATTCTAAGCCCAAGAAGGAGAGAGATACCAAGCAAAAGTTCAACTCCAGAAAGTAAAACTCCAAAAAGCTGAAACAAATGCGTAAAAGATTCTATTCCAACAATTTTAAAATATTCCCCTACAATCAGACCGGCACCTACAGGGTCAATAATTTTTGAAAAGCCGGAAAATATAAATGTAACGCCTACTATCAGTCTGGCAAATGCTCTCAGGATTTTCATCTTAAAGTAGTTTTTCTATTCTTTCTATTAGAAGTTTATATATTCTGTCAGCTGCAAGAATTTCACCATTTATCCCTGCACAGTCAATTCTGACAAAATCGATATCACGTTTACACTCCTTAAGGTATCTATCCCTTACCTTGGACTGAAAATCGAGATTCGCCTCATGTATATCCTTTTTCCCATTTAGATATTCTCTGTCATCCCCATCTCTCTCCTCATTCAATTTTTTACCTACGAAACTCAGGGGAACATCTAAGAAAAGGTTCAAATCAGGCTTTGGTATTGCAAAATGGTTATATTCCATATCAAATATCCAATCCCTGAGTCTCTCAGACTCCAGAGGATCTTCAACCTTCGCACATTGAAAAGCTATATTTGAATAGATGTATCTGTCCAGAATGACGCATTTTCCACTATCCAGCCAGCCTTTTATCATGGAGGATGCATCTTTGCGGTCTCCGGCGAAAAGCAGGGCTATCAACATAGGGTGTACATTGTCAATAGTTCCTAAATCGCCCCTTAGGAACCGCGCTATGAGATCTCCGAACACAGGTGAATCGAATCTGGGGAAATGCAGGTAATTGACATCAATGTTTTTCTCTTCAAAATATTTTTTCAGCAGAGCAATCTGAGTAGACTTGCCTGCTCCATCCAAACCTTCCAGCACAATGAACATAATAAATCTTATATTTGTGATATCAAACAAAGTTAGACAATTTAATAGAAATAATGATAAATTACGATGAGCCAAAGGTAATGGGAATCATTAACGTTAATCCAGATTCCTTCTACGCCGAGAGCAGATGTATTAATGATGAGCAGCTTATAAAAAAGTTTGAGCAAATGCTCGAAGAGGGTGCTGATATAATAGACATTGGAGCCTGTTCTACCAGGCCGGGGCTGAAAAGCATATCGTTGGAACAGGAGTGGGAATATTTGAAGCCTGCACTTAGGCTTGTCCTTAAGAGATATCCCTCTTCAGAAATATCAATTGACACCTTCAGGTCTGATATTGTTGAACGCTCTTACGATTTCATTGGCGATTTTATAGTAAATGATATCTCTGCAGGAGAAGACGACCCAGGAATGCTCGAAAAGGTTGGAAAGCTTGAACTGCCATACATAGCAATGCACAAAAGAGGTACTCCGGAAAACATGCAGCAGTTCTGTGATTATGACAATGTAGTGGAAGATATACGGAACTATTTTATGGATTTTATACCAAAAGCAAAAAATGCCGGAATAAAAAATCTTATTCTAGATCCAGGTTTCGGCTTCTCAAAAAATATCGACCAAAATTACGAGCTACTCACCGGGTTGGAAAAATTTAAAATTCAATCCGGGGATTCAGGTAAGTTCTACCCTATTCTTGTCGGCATTTCCAGAAAAAGCATGATATACCGTTTTCTTGAGATCTCTCCCGAAGATTCATTGACTGCTACATCGGCCTTGCATCTTCAGGCACTTATTCATGGTGCAGATATACTTAGGGTTCACGATATTAAGGAAACAAAGCAAATTGTAAAGCTTTTCCTCAAGATTTCAGGAAAGTAGTATTGTTTTTTTTGCTAATTTTGAAGTTTTCAAACACATGAATATACATGATAAATAATTCACTATCAGCCATTTCTCCGATTGACGGAAGATATTACAAACAAGTTGAAGAGCTGTCGGGTTACTATTCCGAATTTGCACTTATCAGATACAGGGTTAAAGTCGAAATAGAATACTTTATCGCATTGTGCGAAATACCGCTTAAACAATTGAATGGTGTCAACAAGGAGTGCTACAATGAACTTCGTGATACATACAAGAGTTTCACTCCGGAAGATGCACTGCAGATAAAGGAAATTGAAAAAACCACAAATCACGACGTTAAGGCTGTTGAGTACTTTATAAAAGGCAGGTTTGAGAAGCTCGGACTGGAAAAATATAAAGAGTTCGTTCACTTTGGACTTACATCACAGGACATAAACAACACATCTGTCCCTCTGAGTCTGCTGGAAGGTGTCAGAGAAGTATATCTACCTCAGTTACACAAAATTATCAATATCTTAACAAATCTTTCAAAAGAGTGGGAAAACATTCCAATGCTTGCTCATACACATGGCCAACCAGCGTCTCCCACAAGACTAGGTAAAGAGTTGAATGTTTATGTAACACGTCTTAATGAGCAACTGTCAACCCTTGAAGCCGTACCATATTCAGCAAAGTTTGGTGGAGCTACAGGCAATTTCAATGCTCATAAAGTCGCATACCCTCAGATTGACTGGAACAGTTTTGCGATAAAATTTGTTGAAGGAACACTCGGGCTGAAAAGATCTTATCCTACCACCCAAATTGAGCACTACGATTACACTGCAGCGCTTTTTGATAATTTGAAAAGAATAAATACAATTCTTATTGATCTTTGCAGGGACATCTGGAGTTATGTCTCAATGGAGTACTTCAGACAAAAAATCAAGACCGGAGAGGTTGGTTCTTCGGCAATGCCACACAAGGTGAACCCTATCGATTTCGAAAATGCAGAGGGTAATCTCGGTATTGCAAATGCACTATTCTCACACCTATCTGCTAAGCTTCCAATATCCCGTCTTCAAAGAGACCTTACAGACTCGACAGTATTGAGGAATGTAGGTGTTCCTCTGGCTCATAGCATAATCTCCTTCAAGTCTGTCGAAAAAGGTCTAAATAAACTTATCCTCAACGAATCTGCAATTAATAAAGATCTGGATTCAAACTGGGCTGTTGTAGCAGAAGGCATTCAGACAATCCTAAGAAGAGAAGACTATCCAAATCCTTATGAAGCTCTAAAGTCTCTTACCAGGACAAACCAAACAATTTCCAAGGAGTCCATTCAATGTTTCATTGAGGGTCTTGATGTCTCCGATGACATCAAGACAGAATTAAAAGCAATAACCCCATTCTCATATACAGGAATATAAAATCAATCCAAAATGAAAAAGCTGGTTTTTATCATCGCGTTTACACTTATATCTATCCCATTTTACTCACAGCCGACACAAAGACTCCGATTGGATATGGTCTTCGCAGGTGACGCAATCAAACAGGAAATTTTCTTGGAGGGACTGCATAAAGAGGCTTCTTGGAGCGGGCCTGTATCACAAGATCCTTTTAACTACGGAGAATATCAGTATAAGGTTTTCAATAGTTCAGGGAAGGTGATTTTTTCAAAAGGGTTCAACAACCTTTTTCAGGAATGGAGAACAACTGCAGAGGCTAAAACAACTCCGAAAGCTTTTTCTGGGTCTTACTGTATACCTTTTCCAAATGAACCCGTCAAGGTCGTTTTCTATGAAAGAGTTAAAAAAACAGGTAAGTTCTCTGAATTATACAGTATGAATATTGATCCAAACGACAAAACTATCAGTGCTGAGAAAGAGAACGACTATAAGGTTGTCCCAATTCTGACAAACGGAGATCCTTCAAAGAAAGTGGATGTTGTTTTCATTGCAGAGGGCTATACTGCTGATGAGATGGATAAGTTCAGGAAAGATGCCGCAAAATTTGCGGAATATCTGTTTTTGGTTGAGCCATATAAATCACGCAAGTCTGATTTCAACATCTGGGCAGTTGAGTCTGTATCAAAAGATAGCGGGACAGATATTCCTCACAATGATATCTGGAAGAACACTGCTGTCTCCTCAAACTTCTACACATTCAAAATTGACAGATATCTGACAGCTCCTAATCAGAAAATCGTAGCACAGACAGCCTCCAACACCCCCTACGATGCTCTGTACGTCATTGTCAACACCAACAAGTATGGCGGCGGTGGTATATATAACTACTACGGACTTAGCATGGCAGACCACCCTACAGAAGCGACGGTCTTCATTCATGAATTCGGACATAGTTTTGCTGGATTGGGAGATGAATACTATACATCAGATGTTGCATATGAAGATTTTTATAATTTAAAGGTAGAACCCTGGGAACCAAACCTCACAACACTTGTAAACTTCGATTCCAAATGGAAGAGTATGATGGACAAAGATGGAGTCGGCCTAAACGAAGGTGGCGGATATATGGCTAAAGGCATATACAGACCATGTCCAGATTGCAAGATGAAGACGAATAGTGCGCCGGGCTTTTGTCCTGTATGCAGAAAAGCAATCAATGACATGATAGACTATTACACAAAATAATTGTGTCAAAGAATTATAGATATTTTCTCTTCGATCTTGACAGGACGCTTTGGGATTTCGATGCCAATGCCAGAAGCAACATATACGAACTGTTGGATAGTTATCAGTTGCCCATAAATGACAAAAATGGGTTTTTCCATTCATATGAGAAGATCAACCACGAATTGTGGAGAGATTACGAAATGGGTTTGATTCCTAAGGAGGAGCTACGCTGGAAAAGGTTCTATCAGACGCTGCTAATATTTGGAATCGATGACACAGAGTTCGCAAGAAGAATGGGAGAGGATTATCTGAATAACATGCCAAATCAGAGGATTCTAATGCCTCATGCAAAAGAAGTGCTCACAATCCTAAAGGAAAGGGGTGCCAGAATGGCTCTCATTACAAACGGTTTTAAAGAAGTTCAGTACCGGAAGCTAAAAAACTCCGGTATTGACATTTTTTTTGAAGCTGTGCTTATTTCCGAGGAGCAGGGAGTCCTCAAGCCCTCGCCTATTATATTCAAAAGAGCTCTCAAGGCAATAAATGGGGTAAAAAAGGAATCAATTATGGTTGGAGATGACTTTGCCAACGATATAGAAGGAGCTATGATTTTTGGGATTGACCAGTTCTTTTACAACGTCCGTTCTGTTCCTTGCGAAGGAGGTCCAACCTATAACTCTTCAGACTTAAGGGATTTACTTACTATTTCCTCTCTTGGACAATAAAGATATCCTCCCCTTCCTCTTTGAAGAAATACTGCTCTCTGGCAAATTTTTCAAGGCTGTCCAAATTCGAACCCAATTCAAGTAGTTTCTCTTCTGTAGCCTCAATTTCTTTATTGTAATAATCCTTCTGTTTCTCCTGATCACTTATATTCAAGACCACCTTCGCCCAGTCAATCAAGCTATTGTTGTCAAAAAAGGTAATCCAGACAGCAAACACAATGCCTACAATAAGGAATTTATTTTTTATTATCCTGAAAATTTTGGAATCCAAAAACCTTTGCCACATCTCTCTTTTGGGTTTTTATGGTAATTTTCACAAAATTAATAATAATTTTGTCTTAGATATATATTAATGAGACAAGCAATATGACAAAACCGACTTTAATGATACTAGCTGCAGGAATGGGCAGCAGATACGGAGGATTGAAGCAGATGGATGGTGTTGGCCCGAGTGGGGAAACAATAATGGATTATTCAGTTTATGATGCTATACGTGCAGGATTTGGAAAAGTTGTTTTTGTAATCCGCAAACACTTCAGGAATGAGTTTGAAGAGAGAATCCGGAGTAGATATGGGAACTCAATTGACTTTGAATTTGTAGATCAGGAACTCAATATGATTCCGGAAGGTTTCACAATAAACCCTGAACGCACAAAACCGTTAGGAACAGGTCACGCTGTAATGGTCGCAGAAAAAGTCATAGATACACCATTTGCGGTAATCAATGCAGATGATTACTACGGACAGAGATCTTTTGAAGTCCTTGGAAAATTCTTGACAGAAAGGATTGGACACACAGGAGAGTACTGTATGGTTGGCTTCAACATCTCAAATACACTCTCTGAGTCGGGAGGAGTTTCAAGGGGAATATGCACCTCAGACAGCAACAGATTTCTCACATCTGTAGAGGAACACCATAAAATTGTAAGAGAAGGTGATAAGATAACAGGAGAAAATTCCAATGGGGAACGGGTTATTTTTAAAGACGATAATGTAGTTTCCATGAATATGTGGGGTTTCACACCTGATTTTTTTAATGATGGAAAAATCATCTTTGAAGATTTCCTTAGAAAAAACATGAATGAACTAACATCCGAATTCTACATTCCATACGTAGTAAACCAGATCCTTGAAAGAGGAAAGGCCAGCTGCACTCTTCTCAACACCCCGGATCAATGGTTTGGAGTTACCTATAAAGAGGATCGAGAACAGGTTGTTACCAGAATTGCCGGATTGGTTAAGGAGGGGAAATATCCTACACCGCTTTTTAAAATCTGACTTAATGAGCAACAGATTAACCACATATCTGCCTGACCTTAAAGAGAGCTGGACTTTAGCTCTCTTTCTGATTGTTGGCGGGGCTATCCTAAGCGGTGCCGTATCACTTTTCATCGGATTAATATTTCCGGCACTCAAGGGCTGGCTTACAATAATCACCTACCCTCTTATCTTCATACCCCCTTATCTATGGATGATAAGGCCGTACAAGAGCAATGTCATAGAGAGAGAAGCTATCCCATTAAATGCACCTCAATTCGGGAAGATTGGAGCACCTCTTAGTTTCGTTATGATCCTACCATTGGTCTTTGCTGTCAATATTGTAATTGAGCCTCTCACCATGTGGATGGAGACTCCGGACTTTATGAAAGAGCTACTCAACCAGGTAGCCGAGAATAAAATAAGCAGTCTGCTTATGTTGGTTATATTTGCTCCTCTTCTCGAGGAGCTTTTCTGCCGAGGCATAATTCTAAGAGGGTTACTTGAACACACCTCTCCTACCAAAGCCATTCTTTGGTCCTCAGCAATATTCGGGGTTATCCACTTGAATCCTTGGCAGGCAATTCCTGCTTTTCTTATAGGAGTTCTGATGGGTTGGGTATACTGGAAGACACGGTCTCTATGGGCTTCAATTTTCATCCATTTCATCAATAACGGATTTGCCTATCTTATCACAATTTTCTTTCCGGGACTCCCGGACGATGCCGGTTATTATGATCTGATACCAGGCAACTATTACTACGTTATATATCTTATTGCACTTGCTTATTCTATAGGCGCAATATTAATTATGAATAATTATTATGCAAAATCTTTATCCAATAAAATTTGAGCCCATCCTCAAAGAGAGAGTGTGGGGAGGAAACAATCTCGTAAAATCTTTCAACAAACGGTCTGCAAGTTCAAAGCCTATTGGAGAGAGTTGGGAGCTTAGCGGTGTGCAGGATGATATATCTATAGTAAAAAATGGTTTTCTGGAAGGAAACGACATAAATGAGATAGTAGAGACATACCTTGGAGAGCTTGTGGGTGATGAGATATATGAAAAGTTCGGAAGCGAATTTCCTATCCTTATCAAGATACTTGACATTCAGGACAGACTATCTGTACAAGTTCATCCTAATGATGAAATAGCACTTGAGAGGCATGATTCTTATGGAAAGACCGAATTCTGGTATATACTGGATGCAGATCCTACGGCAAAAATCTATATAGGTTTCAACAGGGATACAACACCTCAGGAATTATATGATAAATGCAATGATGATACTGTTGTTGATTTGCTGAATGTTGTTACTCCAAGAAAAGGCGATTATTTCTTCATAGAGCCCGGTACAATACATGCCGCAACCGGTGGTATTCTAGTGGCAGAAATTCAGCAGGTATCCGATATAACCTACCGAGTATATGATTGGGGAAGGGAACACAACCCTTCAACAGCAAGAGAAACACATCTTGATCTGGCAATAGACTGCATTAACTACAGCAAATTCGAAAACTCCATCATAGAGAAAAAGGAGGAGCTTGTTGATTGCGACTACTTTAAAGTGAACTTATTAGAGATAGCCAAAGCAAAAAGGTTGTTCAGTCAGGATTATGGCAGTTTTATTATTTACATCTGCACAGAGGGTGAAGCGAAAATCACCACTGAAAGCTCTGTTGAGAAAATTGTAAAAGGGGAGACCATTTTAATTCCTGCATCAATGGGTGAATACACCATAGAAAAGAACTCCGCTTTGTGCAAGTTATTGGAGATTACAGGTAAATAGGTCTAAAGGTCATCAGCAGCATCCAGATCAAAGCTGTCAAGATTATCCAGAAGGTCGTCCATATCCCTTCTATCCTTTTTTGTTGGGCGACCTGTGCCTCTATCACGGACAAGGAAGATAGTCTCCTTTGGTGCATTGATTTTATCTAGTTCTTCCTGCGGCGTTATGTTAAGAGCATACAACTCCACTAGCTTTGCAGGTTGTCTTTTATCAATGGGTTCAATAACCTTATATTTGAAATGGACATTGCCCTTACGTACAGTAATTTCATCATTAGGCTTAACATCTCTTGATGCCTTTCCATCCACATTGTTAACCTTAATACGTCCTGTCTTGCAGGCTTCTGTAGCATCAGCCCTGGTTTTGTAAACCCTGATTGACCAAAGATATTTGTCCAGACGGCTCATTTTGTATTGCAGACATTCATTGTACGTTCTATGCCTATCGTTCCGAAAGATTTAATGGCTTCTATTGCTTTATCACAGATTGCAGGCAACTCTTTTATCTCATCATCTCTCCATTTTCCAAGAACATAATCTACCTGTTGCCCTCTGCCGAAATTATCACCAATGCCAATCCTTAGACGGGCAAAATTACTATTTCCCAATACTTCCGTGATATTTTTAAGCCCATTATGTCCCCCGTCACTGCCCTGCTTTCTCATACGAATTGTACCTAATGGCAAAGCGAGGTCATCAACAACTACCAGCATATTCTCCACAGGTATATTCTCTGCCTGCAGCCAATAGTTTACAGACTTACCGCTTAAATTCATATATGTTGATGGTTTCAGAAGAATAAAGCTCTTACCCTTGAATCTGTACTCAGCCACAGAGCCATAACGTTGGCTATTAAAAGAGATGTTGGATGCCTTAGCTAAGGCATCCAACACATTAAATCCTATATTATGGCGAGTGTCAGCATATTCAATTCCGATATTTCCCAATCCGACAATCAGATAGCTCATACTCGATATAATTGGTTACTATTTTGATGTAGCCGCTGCTGCTGCTCCAATAGCCGCACGTGTCATTTTAACGGCGCAGATAATTGTATTCTTTGGTGTAAGCACCTGGATATTATCATATTTCAAATCACCGGCAACAATGGTCTTACCCATCTTAAGGTTGGTAATATCTACTGTAACAGTGTCAGGAAGGTTCTTCAAGTCAGCAGATATTTTCACCTTTCTTGTAGTGAGAATAAGCTTACCACCTTCACGAACACCTTCAGAATTACCTGTGATAATTACAGGAACATCTATTGCAACAGGTTTGTCTGCAGAGACTGCAAGGAAGTCAATGTGCAAAGGTTCGTCTGTAACAGGATGGTATTGTGCGCAGTGACGGACAGCAAGATATTGTTTGCCAGCAATTTCCAATTCAAAAATATATGAATTTGGTGTATTGATTGTTAAAAGAAGCTCTTTTTCATCTACAGAAAAAAGAATGTTTTCAACTCCTTTTCCATAAAGAATGCATGGAACCTGTGCATTTCTTCTTAAAGTTTTAGTAGCTTGCTTGTTAGAAATCTCTCTTAGGTTACCGTTTAATTTGATTGTTTTCATAAAATTGATTTAAAATGTGTTACTCAATCCGGGACTTCCGGATCCCATTGCACCAAAAAAGTTGCCTTTTTTAGAGTTTGCAAAGGTACAAAAAAATATTATCCCTGCAACAATTTGCTACTGCACCATACCGCAGTCTATATTCCACTGATAACCTTTATAAAAGTTATCAAGGTATGTGTTAGCCGGATTTTGTATATAAGTGCTGATACCAGAATATCTGGTAATAGTAAAGTCAATAAAACTCTCTGTATTCCATTTTGCAATCACTGCATTATCCAAAGCCGTCTTGAAAGCAGCAAACTCAGATGGAGTGGCAATATTCTCCATGAAATCGGACATATCATAAAACCAGTGTCTGTTCAACCTATAATATTTCTGAATCTTCCCAAGATCAAGAGAGGCTATTTTTGAACGGTTATTTGTAAAAATGTTTTTACTTGCTATCGCAACCTGAGGAAGCATATTCGTCTTGTAAACAGCCAATGTTGCTGACCTATATACTCCACTCATTCCATTATAATAATCGTAATAAGTCTGTCCAACCTCAAGAAGATCCGAAGTACTTTCGAAAAGTGGCTTCATAATCTTATCGTAAGGGAAGCTTGTTGCCATGATTTCTGTTGGAGAAGCGACAATATAATCGCACTTGTCTTTCAGCTCGTATGCAACCTCTATTCCTCCCATCAGGCAGCAGTCAAAGATGACAAATGATAAATGGTAAGGGATTGCCTTGCTTAAATCCATTACTTCCATCTCGGTGCCATTATCTTCAGCAAAACTCTTGACAATTCCTGAATAAGGATCATGCATATAAACATTAAACCCAGATGGGTTACTATAATATCCATCCGGTAACCAGCCAGATCCATGTGACCATAGTATAAGTCCGTATTCTTCTGCAGGGAATATAATACCAGCCTTGTCAAGCACTCCCTTAAGCACCTCAGGTGTAGCAGAGTTCTGACTTTCGAAGTTTGCTACAACATCTTCCTGGGCAACTCCGGCATTATTCTTATATAATCTTAGAAGAGTTGGATTGGATCCTGAAAGGTGGGAATAGACCAAGACTATATCCCTGCTATTCTCTTTAGGGAGATATCCCTCCTTGAGACTTACAATATTGTTTGTAGCATAGCTGCTCAGATTATTGTTTGCAGCCATATATAGGATCACCACCCTGTGGTACTGCTTGCTGTCTGATTCTTTTTTTATACAGGAACTTAGTAGAACTAATATACTTACAATGATTGCAGTACCTACAAATCTGGATATTTTCATTTTATCTTGTTAGTGTAACAGTGACAAAAGTAATTATTTTCTGCTTAATCTTTAAACATTGCCGTAACTCCTACTCCATAAACACAAAGTATACTGCCAGAATCAAACAAAGAAAAGCAGCAAAATGATTCCAATGAAGATCAGCCTTGAAAACCACCAAGGAAAATACTGTAAAAACAACCAGTGTAATAATCTCTTGTATGATCTTCAATTGCATCAATGAGAAGACTCCCCCATTTCCAATAAAACCTATCCTATTGGCAGGCACCTGAAACATATACTCTGCCAGAGCAATCATCCATGAAAATAGTATGACTCCTATCAAAGGCCAGTGGTTGATCACACCCATTTGCTGCAGCTTCAGGTGTCCGTACCACGCAAACGTCATAAATATATTGGCTACTATCAGAAGAAGGATAGAGTAAATTCCCTGCATTGTAATATAGAAGTAATATTTAATCTAGATTTTGGTCGGGCAAATGTAGCAAAAAAACATATCTTTGTTAAAAATATTGAATTCAGATGAACTACTTAAAAATTATGCTATTTGCAACTACAATAGGGCTTCTTGCAAGCTCTTGCCAAAATGGTTCCAAGGAGGTAAAAGAGGAACCTTTTAAATATCTGGCAGATGAATTTGCCGATATTAAAGTTATACGTTACCAGATTCCCGGATGGGACTCTCTCACTTTCAAACAAAAGGAGTATGTCTATCATCTGAGTGAAGCTGCAAAATGCGGAAGGGATATCTTCTGGGACCAGAACTTCAAGTATGGCCTTAAGATCCGCAAGGTTCTTGAGACAATTCTGGACAATTACAAAGGTGACACAACAACTAAAGATTACAAAGATTTTATAGTGTACGCTAAACGTGTCTTTTTTAGTAATGGAATACACCACCATTATGCTGAGGAAAAAATTATTCCTGGCTGCGGTCAGGAGTTCTTCAAAGGGCTGATGTCGCAGACCGGGCAAGACTCACTTGTAGCAGAAATAATTCCTATCCTTTTTGATCCTGCAATTTATCCTCAAAGAAAGAACATATCTAATCAAGGAGACCTGCTTCTTGGAAGTTCTGTCAATTTTTACGAGGGGGTCAACAAGGCCGAAGCTGAAAGTTTTTATGCCAAAATGGAAGATCCAAAAGATCCCAGGCCAATTTCGTATGGTTTAAACTCAAAGCTTGTAAAGGAAAACGGTAGAATATACGAAAATGTTTATAAAGCTGGCGGTTTGTATGGACCTGCAATCGAGCAGATAATATCACACTTGGAAAAGGCTGCAGCAGTTGCAGAGAATGAAACACAGAAGACTTATATATCTCTTTTGATAGACTATTACAGGACCGGTGATCTTAAGACATGGGATGCGTATAATGTTGTATGGGTGAAGGATGTAAGTTCTCAGGTAGACTTTATAAATGGCTTCATCGAGAATTATAATGATCCCCTGGGAATGAAGGCAACCTGGGAATCCATGGTCAACATAAAAGATCTGGAAGCTTCCAAGCTCACGCAGATAATAAGTGATAATGCCCAATGGTTCGAGGATAACTCTCCTATTGACCCTAAGTACAAAAAGAAAGAGGTCAAGGGTGTATCTGCAAAGGTAATCTCCGCTGTACAGCTCGGAGGCGACTGCTATCCTGTTTCGCCTCTTGGTATAAACCTTCCAAATGCTGACTGGATAAGAAAGGACTTCGGTTCAAAATCTGTAACTGTTGCAAACATAACTGAAGCTTATGCTAAAGCAGCTGAGGAGTCTCCAAAGAATATGACCAACGAATTTTCATGGGACGATGCCGAGAAGAAACTTATTAAGGAGTATGGCACAATAACCGATATGCTTCACACCGACCTTCATGAATGTCTTGGGCATGGTTCCGGTCAACTTAAAGAGGGAACATCTCCTAATGCGCTGAAGAATTACAGCTCGACTTTGGAAGAGGCTCGTGCAGACCTTTTCGCTCTTTACTATCTTGCAGATCCAAAACTTGTAGAGCTTGGCATAATTCCAACTGCCGATGCATATAAGGCTGAGTACATATCATATATCCGCAATGGCATATTCACCCAGTTCGTCCGCATAGATCTTGGCAAGACCGTTACTCAGGCTCATATGCAGGACCGCAAGCTGATTTCAGAGTGGTGCTACGAAAAAGGGAAGGCAGATAATGTAATAGAGAAGAAGGTCAGGGATGGCAAAACCTATTTTGTAATAAACGACTACACAAAGCTTCGTAATCTTTTTGGTCAGCTTCTGAAAGAGATTCAACGTATAAAATCTGAGGGAGATTATAATGCAGGTAAAAATCTGGTTACAACCTATGCCATAAACATAGACCCTGCATTGCACAAGGAACTTAAGGAGAGATATGCTTCACTCAATCTCAAACCATACGGTGGCTTTATAAACCCAGACATCACTCCTGTGGAAAAAGACGGCAAGGTTATCGACTACAAGATAGAATACCCTACAGATTTTCTACAGCAGATGCGAGACTACGGAAAGAAATACAGCTTCCTGCCTGTTAAATAGGTAATATAAATTACAAGAAAAATCAAAATCTATTTTATGATTGCTTTTATAATTGTCCTTATATATTTTGCCATAGAATATCTGGCATTTCGTAATCTAAAGAACGAGAGTAATCGCGATTTCCCTCAACATATATATACATCCTTGCTTTTTCTTGCATGGCCATGGTGGCTCTTTTTTATTAGTGCCGCATATAGTGGAGAGAGAAGGAAAATTCTATATTCGGCTCTTATTGGTATTATCCACAGTTTTTCGCAAACAGCTGTTCTTGTCCTTTGCTGGAATTCTGAGGTTTTTCCTCTTGGAGAAGTGCTGGCAATCCCGGGAGCAATAGCATTGCTCCTCTCTTTATCTTACTTCTTCTGGAATAAGAAAGAGTTACAAAAAAATCAAAAACAGCCATAAATAGAGTGTCTTAAAATTGAAGTGAGCCCAAAAAGTTAAACAAAACTTTTTGAGCTCACTTTTTTATACACACAGTTTACTTTTATGGCTCAAGTTGAAGAATATGTGGAGCAGATTTGGTTAAAAATCATAATTGAGCGAAAGTACGGAAAAAGCAGATCCACACCTAGACTGAAAATAATCCATACTTTTGCCTCCACTTGAAATTTATGGCTCCACCTAATTTTCCATAAGAGCCTCTTTTTACTTACTGATAGTCGGTATATCTTCTGTGTCTGCCATATCCAGATTTCCCGACCAAAGATATTTATTTGTCTCTTTAATCAAAACCTTTGAGAGCAGCAGAAGCGCAACAAGGTTAGGCAGTGCCATCAGAGCATTCATACTGTCTGCAATGGTCCACACCAGTGACAAATTCACTATCGACCCCACAAAAGCGGCAACTATCCACGCAATTCTGTAAGCCAGTATATACTTTTTACCACTGAGATACTCTATTGCTCTCTCTCCGTAATAGCTCCAGCCAAGAATGGTGGAGAATGCAAATGTTATTATACCTATTGTCAGAATTATAGACCCGAAAGGAACTTTGGAAAAGGCGAGTTTTGTAAGTACTGCCCCTTGTGTATGGTCAATTTCCGGATAGGCAATTAAAGTACTCACTACTACCAGACCTGTCATGGCGCAGACAACAACAGTATCCCAGAATGTACCTGTTGATGAAACCAGTGCCTGGCGTACAGGGTTGCGGGTTTTAGCGGCAGCGGCAACAATTGGTGCAGATCCTAGACCGGATTCATTGGAGAATAGCCCACGGGCAATTCCAAAACGAGCAGCCATCATTATTGCTGTTCCGGCAAATCCGGCACCTGCAGCTTTAGCACTGAATGCAGCTTCAAATATCAAAGAAAATGTCTCTTTCAGATAAGGGGAGTTGACATAAAGGATAAACAGACAACCCAAGATGTAGAATATTGCCATGAATGGGACAAGTGTCTCACACACTTTTGCTATGCCCTTGACTCCAAATAATATAACCAACGCTGTAGATATACTTATACCAATTCCGGTATATAATGTTGGAATATTATATGTCTCCTTGATTATAAGAGCAATTGAATTCGCCTGGACTGTGTTGCCAATCCCAAATGCCGCAATTGCAGCAAAGATGCAAAACAGTACTGCCATCCATTTCATCTTCAAGCCACGTTCCAATGCGTACATAGGTCCACCCAGCATTGTCCCGTCAGAGGTCTTCACCCTGTATTTGATAGCAAGAAGTCCCTCCGAATATTTTGTAGCAATACCAAGCACACCGGTTATCCAACACCAGAAGACTGCTCCCGGGCCACCAAGCGCGACAGCAGTTGCCACACCAACAATATTACCGGTTCCAATTGTCGCAGCCAAAGCTGTAGACAAGGCCCCAAACTGACTTACATCTCCGCTTGCACCTTTATCTTTGGTTACAGAGAGCTTGATTGCAGTAAAAATTTTTCTTTGGGGAAACTTCAAAATGATTGTCAGATACAAGTGGGTACCCAAGAGGAGGATAATCATGGGCCAACCCCACAGAGCAGCACTTATGCTCTCTGCAATAGAAGTAAATAAATTCATAGTTAAGGTTAAGTTGTATATTTGCAAATATATAAAAAAGATAACTCTGACTCCCTTGAAAAAAAATATTTATCTGGTAATTGCCACAATTTTAGTAGCCTTAGGCACAATAGGCATCTTCTTACCACTCCTTCCAACCACACCTTTTCTGCTTCTTGCTGCTTACTTTTACATGAACTCCTCAAAAAAAAGGTTAAAATGGCTGCTTAACAACAAATATCTTGGGCCGTATATTCACAACTATATCTCCAGAGAGGGGATGCCACTGAGGGTCAAGATAAAAACGATTACCCTTCTCTGGATTACCCTTGCTGCAACTTTTTTCTTTGCAACCGAGAATCTTCATGTAAGAATATTCCTGATTGCAGTAGGTTTTGGTGTATCTATCCATCTTGTTGTCAAAAAGACAAAGGTAGGGTCAAATTAAAAAACAGAAGGAGCTGTCCTCTGACAACTCCTTCCTTCGCATCTCATAAGACATTCTACCTACACAAGCTGCTTTATTACCTCTATTGCCTCATCGTAATCAGGTTCAATCACAATATCTTTTGTTATCTCTTTATACTGCACCACGCCCTTCTTATCAATAATCACAACACCTCTAGCCAGAAGTTGATTTTCCTTGATCAAAAAGCCATACTCCAGACCGAATCTTGAAAATTTAAAATCGGAAAGAGTATGAATATTATTTATTCCCTCAGCAGCACAGAAACGACCCAAGGCAAACGGCAGATCCTTAGAGATAGTCAGTATGACTACTTCTGAAGAGAGTTCTGTCGCTTTTTTGTTAAAGGTCCTTGTCTGAGTCGCACAAACAGGCGTATCAATCGAAGGAAAAACGCTCAACACAACTATCTTGCCTTTAAAATCAGATAGTTTCACATCATTCATAGAAATGTCGGAAGCCACAATTTCGGGTGCAATATCACCAACTTTTATCTGACGTCCCAAAAGTGTTAATGGATTACCCTTAGCAGCAAAAACATTCTTAGTCTCAATCGATGTTATATTATTTTCCATATCCAATTTGCTTTAAATTAATAATTATCATTGTTTGAATTCATATCTTCTATAACAATAATTCCCTTAATTTGTTTATTTTTGAGTTCAAATTACAAAAACAATGAAAAATAATCCTCGAAAAGCAAGTCTATTAATCCTGGCTATTATCTCTTTAACAATCAATATATCCTGTGAAAAGAACAATGGCGCTGCTAAAGACGAGCCTACCAAAACCAAGACTTACCTTTTCGGCTTAATGAACGATGTCTACTACTGGTATAAGGATATCCCTAAAGGCATTAAGGCTTCCGGCGTTAACTCTATTTATGACTACTTCGACACCCTTCTCGTGCCTCAGGACAGGTGGTCGTGGATGATGTCAGGAAGTGATTATCTTTCTTCAGAAGCCGGAGTATATCAGACATACGGGGCAAGTTTCAGTCAAGCAGTGGATTACTATAACGATTATGGTGTAAGGGTAAGGTACATCTTCGACAATTCTCCTTTGTCGGAAAAAGGAGTGAAAAGGGGTTACGAACTGACACATCTTAATGGTACACCTGTAATGGATCTTATCAAAGCTGAAACATTCAACTCCACACTTTCTCATGTTACAAACACATTTACATTTAAAGATCTTGATGGAAACTCCACGACATTTACAGCAACTGCACGTGAGGTTAGCACCAGATCTGTATTGAAGAGCATGGTTATTACCCACAATGATTTTCCAAATCTTCCCTATCCTGTGGGTTATTTTAATTACTACGCCTTCAAGGCCACTATGTTATCTGACATTGACGATGCAATGGCTATATTTAAAAGTGCAGGAATTCAAGAACTTGTTCTGGATTTAAGATATAATGGAGGGGGGGACGGAAAGGCTACATCTTTACTAGCCAACTACCTTGCTCCTGCAAGTGCTGAAGGTAAAATTATAGCCCGCAGGGAGCATAATGACAAACTCGCTCAATACGACAACGATGAGTCAACAATGACAATTGTCAAAAGAGTTGCAAACTCCCTTGACCTGAGAAGGATAATAATTCTTACAAGCAAAGGCACGGCTTCAGCAAGTGAAATAATAATCAACGGTTTGGACCCTCTGATGAATGTTGTGCAGATTGGGAGAACCACCTATGGAAAACCAAATGGCATGTACGTATGGTTCTATCCGGAAAATGACCAGACCAGCCCTGATTATGTTTTCCTTCCAATTGCATTTTTTAGCGTAAACAGCCAAGGCTATGGACACTATGAGAACGGAATTGCCCCTGACAATGAAAGACCGGACGATCTTTATCACGATTTCGGGGTTAAGGAGGACTGGCTGAATGCCGCTCTTACATATATCACTACAGGTAAGTTTCCTGCTTTGCCGGCGACTTCTGTCAAAGCAAAATATCCAGCCCCTGCCCATAGAATTTCTGTAGAGGAAGATTCTGCAAATTACGGAATTTACAAGGATAAGAGGCCGCCAAAAAATTAGTATTTACTCCAATGAAAATCTCAACCATCTTTCTTGCTGCAATCACGGCACTTCTTGTGTCAACACATATTGAAGCTCAGGATATGAGCGTGATTGACAAAATAATCAAGACAGGCACAACTGATAACAGAACAATGAATCATCTGGATGTGCTCACAAACAGGATAGGCGGAAGACTTTTAGGTTCTGATGCATATGAAAATGCCACCTTCTGGGTAGCAGGATTATTCAAGAAATGGGGTATGGAGGTTGAGATACAAGAGGTTGGATCACTTCCTGTTGGGTTTAACAGAGGTCCTTGGTTTGGGAGAATGCTTAGCGAGGATGGCTTTAATCTTCACTTTGCTACACCCTCTTATACATCCGGCACAAAGGGTGTTCAAAGGGGACATGTTGTAATGGAGCCTAAAACTCAGGCAGAGTTTGACAGAATGAAAGGCCGGCTTAGCGGTGCATGGGTTCTTATCACAGGAGAGAATGAAGGATGGCCCATCGATTATTCTGAAGAGGCTGACATAGAGAGAGCAAATATTATTAAGGAGAATCTTAGGATATCATATTATAACGATTCAATAAAAAGAATCAATGAAAAAAGTCCGAAGGCAAGCCAGAAACCTCTCAAGGAATTTAAGGATGCTCCTGCCCTCTTCTACAAACAGATGAGGGAGGCTGGAATACTTGGACTTATTCAGTCTTCAAAAGTGCCGGTAAGGGCTCTCTATGACAAGAAAAATCTAAAGAAAATGAGTTTCGATTCCCTGCCTGCTTGTCCTGATATTAAGCTTGACGAAAAACAATATCAGATAATTGCTCAGAAAGTAAAAGAGAGACAGTTTTTCCAACTTGAGTTTGACATACGCAACTATTTTAAGCCAGGTCCTGTCAAATACCATAATGTGATCGGGATAATAAGAGGAAGTGAATTCCCGGATGAATATGTAATGAGTGGGGCTCACTTAGATGCTTATGATGTTGCATCAGGAGGAGTTGATTGCGGCAGCGGTGTTGCGCCAAATCTTGAAGCAGCCAGACTGATAACCTCCTCCGGAGCCAAGCCAAGAAGAACAATCCTATTCTGTCTTTGGGCGGGTGAAGAGTTCGGCCTTTGGGGCTCAGAATATTGGGTAAAGCACAATCCTGACAAGCTTGACAAAATATCAAATTATTTCAACCGTGATGGAGGCCCCACTGTTGCAAACAGTGCAACTGTTCCACTGGCAATGTATGAAGACTTTGAGAAAGTTTGCAAACCTCTGGACAGTATAAACCCAGACTTCCGATTTTCTCTTAAACTGAGAGAAGCAGGGCCAAGGCCGATGCCTAAAACAGCAGGCGGTTCAGACCATGCGCACTTTGCAATGAATGGAGTACCAACAATAAGCCTTGGCTCATACGATCCAAAAGAGAGTGATCCAAAAGGTTTTGACTTCAACTATAACGAAATATGGCACACAGAAAGGGATATGTACAATATGAGCATTCCTGTATATATGAATCACACCTCAGTTGTGATGGCCATCGTACTATATAATCTGGCCAATCTTGACCACCTGCTCTCCCGTGAAGGTTTATATAATCTCAATGTCCACTGAGAAAATCCAACCCTGTCTGCCATCAGCAAGTTCTACCCTTTTCCACTGACCAAGCTCTTCAAGAAGTTCCACTTTTGTACCTTCATGAAGAAGGAACAGACTTTTTCCGGAATTATCAGGAGAACTTCTCACGGTGCTGATAGTCTTCATGACAATAGCCGTATTCTTAAGGTTATACCGATGCTTCTGATTAAGAGAAAAATATCCCGAGCATAGACCAAACAGCAGAGATGCCATTCCAATAAAAAATGACAATTTCCTTATTCTGGAACTTCTTCCAAAGCGGAAGTTCAGCAGCAATAATACTGTTGCAGCAAAGAGTACCAAAGATATTGAAGCCCATTTGTCTGAAGATAGTGAATAATTCAAATCTTCTGTCCAAGTCTTGAGAATAAAATCCGGAATATCCTCTATCTTATCCAAAGAGTACTCCTTGGCCAAAGCAAGGTTATTAAGGACATCATCGTCCGAAGGGTTCAGCTTAAGAGCCCGTTCATAATAGAGAATAGATTTCCCTATCTCCTTTTGCTTGAAATATGTGTTTCCAATGTTATAGAACAGAGATTCCGAAGCATACCCCATCTCCTCTATTTTCAGATAGCTTTTAAGAGCTTCTGTGTAGTTAGATTTTGAATAAAAATCATTGGCACTTTTCCATAGCTCCTTTGGTGTCTGTGCACTCAGAAGCGAAATTACAAAAGTGAAATATATAAATATTGCTAATCTTTTCATATCTAAACCTCCAAATCTGAAATCAATTTAATCGCCCTCGTATAGTTGTTGTCCATCTCCATTCCTCCCGGATCAGGAGCATACCTTGCATATTCACAAGCCTCAATCAACGAAAGAAGTTCCTTGATAAGCTCATCCTTTACAGATTTACTTGAAAGAGTATCTGCAATATTGTCTCTCGAAAGATCGGAAAGTGGAAGGTTTAGCTTATCAGAACAATATCCAAGCAAAGCCCTGTGAAGCTCCTCATAGAAACGGGAATACTGTTTTTGTCTAAGCAACTGCTCTGCATTCTTAAGTCGCGCCTTTGCCACTTTATTTGCCCTGCGGTTCCTTGCTCCTGCAACATCTCTGTTCCTTTCTATGCGTTTTGACAGGAACTTGTCAAGAATAAAGTAAAGTGCAATGATTATAACTATAAGGGCAATGTATGTCACAGAACCCATAAAGAACTGATTTCCCCTTTTAAGCTGAGAAGAGCCTGTTTTAATATACCTGACATCACTGCCTATACTCTTTACTGCTTGTTTGTTTACACCCAAAGATAGTGATGACCCTGATACCGCACCTCCTCCTGTATCCTTCCCAACACCAAGAGTCAACGGACCAGACGAGAGTGAAATATATTTTTTCTTTGATATATCATAATAGCTGAACTGAACAGGTCCCAAAGTGAAGTGTCCCTCACCCCTTGGTATCAAAGGATATTCAAACTCCTTACTGCCCGATGCACCTCTGCCAGACTTGTTGCTTCTGTCAGACGTTTTAACATCATACACCTCAAAATCTGCCGGAAAATCCAATTTTGGAGCCTCTATCAGATTGATGTTTCCGGTACCACTTATTGTTACTATCAACGAAACAGCCTCATTGGCATTCACGGTGTCTTTATTAAGCCTTGCAGTCATTTGAAAATCTCCCACTCCCCCGGCAAAGGCGGCAGGAGCACCCGAAGGTAGCGGATCTACCTGAACACGGATACTTGGAGCAGTAATTCTCTTTTTTACCGTCTGAAAAGTATCGAAGAAATCATCGAAAACAGATCTTCCACCGGCTGATGATCTTACCTGAATCTGGCAAATCATCTCAGATGGGTCAATTGTAAGAGAACCCGTCTGCTGAGGAAGCAGCATGTATCTTCTGAGAACAGCAGCATTATATATCTTTCCATTTACATTCTCCCTTACGAATTCGATGTTTGATGGAGTGTCAACCTCCTGACTCCAGAAGCCATTGAATGTAGGAAACTTTACATTTTCAAAACCGGCAATCGGCACCTTTGTATAAATTTTAAGCGTAGCTATCAAATGCTCTCCCTTTACAACCCTCCCTTTACTCACACTCATGCGCATAAAGATATCGTCACCTGATATATTCCCGGTTGCAGAGGAAGACTGAGCAGAGTTGCCTTTCGCAGTGCTGCCGTTAGATCCTCCTCCATCACCCTTGACCACCTCAATTGTAACCGGCTGTGATTTATATCCCTTCCCCCCTATCATTACAGAGGCAGACGGAATAGTAAATTTACCCAAAGATTTCGGCTGGAGAATATAAGTATAACTCACTTGATATGTATCAGTACGCTTCCCATTGATAATCTGCGTGCTGCTCATAGTTGAAGATGAAGGCCCGGCTAATACATCGAAACCGGAAAATGGCGGAGGATTAAAACTGGAAGGTTCAGCACTTGCAGTAAAAATAAGTCTGAAACTCTCATCCAACCCCACAACTCCAGGCGCTTCAACAGTAAAGGTTGACTGAGCCGAAGCCAAGAGAACAATCATCATTGAACTCAACAATAGTGTTACCCTTTTAAAATAGATTCTGATCATATATTTTACTATAATTTTCTATTACCAATTTTTTTCCTTTTGATGCGAAGATACCCTTACTTTTTCATTCTTCACCTTGTCCTGAGTCTCTTTTTCCTTGTTTTGTATAGCTTGAAGCATCTGTTGAGCAGCCTCCGGTGATATCTTTGGAGGTGGCTGCTGCTTGTTGTCCTTGTTTTTATCCTGATTCTGATCCTTGTTCTGATCTTTATTCTTGTCTTTGTTCTTATCCTGATCCTGGTCCTTGTTCTGATCTTTGTTCTGCTTGTTCTGCTCATTCTTAAGCATCTTCTGCGCATAAGCCAGATTGGACTTTGTCTCTATATCACCCGGATTGATTCTCAATGCGTTTTTGTATGATTCTATGGACTCCTTATATTTTTTCTGAGATAGATTGAAGTTACCAAGATTATGGAAAGCCTTAGCCTTAAGCCCATTATCCTGCGTAGAATCTACCAGAGGTGAAATTATCTTTTCTGCCTCAGGCGAGTTGTTTAGCTTATAAAGTGCATTCCCAAGATTGTATTTAGCCTGAATCGAATTGGGATTTTTTTCCAGTGCTCTCCTGTAATCAATCTCTGCCTTCTGGTAATTCCCCTTCTTGAAGGCAGCATTTCCGGAACGGATCTCTCCCCTCTCACTCTGCGCTCCGGCAGTGATAAAAACAAGTACTGAAAATAAAGTCAAAATAAAACCTTTCATGAGTAACTGCTATTTAAAAAAGTTTTTTCCTCTTCTGTTAAGAATAAAAAAGTCAAGTATCAGGAAGAACAATGCGATTCCAAAGAAATACATATACTGCTCGTTGAAATCTTCAAACACCACTGATTTATAACTCTGTTTGTCCATATTGTGAATCTTGTCAACAATGGCATCCAAACCGAAATCATTATTGCCTGCCCTTACATATACACCACCTCCTGCTTCGGCAATCTTGACCAGAGTCTGCTCGTCAAGCTTGGTAACTACAATGTTTCCCTCCTTATCTTTCAGTAGCTGTCCATCAGGCATAGGAATTGGCTTACCCTCTTCTGAACCGATACCAAGAGTATAGACATTCACACCCATTTTATTGGCGGTCTTGGCTGCCTCAACGGGATCGTCCTCGTGATTCTCTCCGTCAGTTATAAGAATTATAACCCTGCTGTTTTTACTCTCCTGACTGAACCCTTTGATTCCGGTATTGATGGCATCGCTCAGAGCTGTTCCCTGAACGGGAACGGTTCCTGTATTGATGCTGTTAAGAAATATCTTCGCAGAGACATAATCGGTAGTGATAGGCAGCTGAACATATGCCTGGCCAGCAAAAACTATCAGGCCTATCCTGTCATTCTTGAGTTTATCCACCAGACGTGAAATTGCAAGTTTTGCCCTCTCCAGTCTATTTGGAGAGTAATCCTCTGCAAGCATGGAATTTGAAACGTCCAAGGCAATCATTATCTCTACGCCCTTGGTGTCTACCTCCTTCAATTTGGCACCTATCTGTGGCCTGGCAAGACCTATTGCAAAAAAGAAGATCGCCAGGGAAAAGATAGAGAGCTTTATCCATCCTCTGCTCTTGGATACGCGTGGCATAAGACTTTCAACAATGTCCCTGTTACCGAACTTTTCCACCCTCTTCCTCCGGCCTCTTCTGGAAAGAGCGAAGAAAAGAAACAGGAAAGGAATAATCAGAATTAATGACAGATATTCTATTTGAGCAAACTGTAACATATATTTTATGGTATTCTTCGTGAAACAAAAAGTCGTGATATTATCTCAAAGAGAAGTGCACAAAGTGCGATGAGCGCAAACCTCATGAACAACTCCTTGTATACCGGAAAAGAGTCAACCTCGGTTTTATTCTTTTCCATCTGGTTTATCTCACCATAAATCTCCAGAAGTTTGGTATTGTCTGTGGCACGGAAGTACTTTCCTCCGGTTTCATTTGCAATCTGCTGAAGAAGAGGTTCATCAATCTCCACCTGCACCTGCTGTATCTCCACTCCGAATGGCGTCATTACAGGATACGGAGCCATACCCATGGCACCGACACCTATTGTGTAGACTCTTACTCCATAAGTCTTGGCAATCTCAGCAGCCATAAGCGGAGCCACCTCACCTCTATTGTTCACACCATCTGTCAAAAGGATGATGACCTTGCTCTTGGCCTTTGAATCCTGCAACCTTGAGACAGCTGTTGCCAGACCATTTCCCAAAGCAGTACCATCTTCTATATAACCGGTCTGTACCTCCTTCATAAGATTGATGAGTGTTGCCCTGTCGGTTGTCAAGGGGCACTGAGTGAAGCTCTCTCCAGCAAAGACAACGACACCCATTCTGTCGTTTGGTCTTTGTGCAATGAACTCTATCGCTATATCCTTGGCTGCACTGATCCTGTCCGGGTTGAAGTCTCTGGCAAGCATACTTGTGGATATGTCCAAGGCAAACACAATATCTATCCCCTCAGTATTTGTCTTTTCAAAATCCTGAGCAGAACGTGGACGCGCAATTGCAACAATTATTGCAGCAATGGCAATTATCCTGAATATAAACGGAAGATGCCTGGAAGCCTTTTTCAAACGCCCTCCCTTCCCGCTCCACGGCCCTATTGAAGAGACGCGGATTGTAGGAGCTGAGCCTTTTATCTCACGCCATATGTACAGTGCGACAAGAGGGATGAGCAGTAGCTCCAAAAAAAGTAAACTAGGATATTCAAAAAACATATTACCTCCCTTTTTCTTGTTCTGTCTTCTCCTGCTCCATCTTCTGCATAAAAGTCGCATTTACGAACTTTACCGCATAAGGAACAGCATTCTCGTTATCCATAGACGTCGCTTTATATTTTGCGAACTTAACCAGATCTGCCAGTTTGAGAAGATCCTTTAAGTCTGCAAACACAGCAGGCTCTAACTTCTCTTTGGAGAGAGAATCCAGAATTTCACCAGAGGTCTTCTCCATAGTCTGAATGTTGAACCTTTGCTCGATATATACTCTAAGTATATCAGTTATGCTCGTATAATATAGCTTCTCCTGATTGTTCATCCATAATTTTTCGCCCCTGATCTTTTCAAGCTCCCGCAGAGCCACAATATGTGGAGGATCGGGGATTACAGGCTTGCTGAACAGCGACCCTTTCTTCTTGCGGTTCTTCAAAAACCTTACAAGCAGATACCCCAACAGAATGAGCAATGCCAGAAGACCGAACCATGGGACGAACTCCTTTACGGTATATGGATATGTAAGCTGACCCTTTACATCGAAAGGTTTATAAGTAGTAGTATCTATCTGTATTGTTGTAACATTGAGCTTTCCCCCCTCAAACCAAAGAGTGTCCACTGTCCCGTCAGCCTTTTCCAGATAGTATGGAAGCTTTGGCAGTACGTATGAACCACTGTCGAAGGAGGTCAGTACAATCTTTGTCTCCAGATTCAACTGTCCGCCAACGTTTGAGATTGTATCTATGGTAGGAGTCCCGACAACCTCCACCCCTTCGGTTACAGGATTTGACGGTGTGGGAAAAATAAATTTCGTACCCTTTGGAACTGTAGTTTTAAAGCTCAAAGTTGTCTGATCGCCAATAAGTAATGTATCTTTTAATGTCATACCTCTTATCTATTTTTAAACAGAGCTATTAAACCCTTTACATAATCTTCATTAGTAGAGATGCTAACAGAGTCAATCTTATACTTTCTCAAACACTGCTGCGTAGATAGCTGAACTTTGCTGTTCCAGTCATTGAAGTGATCTCTAACCACTTTGCTTGATGTATCAACCCACTCTTCCTCGCCACTTTCAGAATCCATGATCCTCACAAGTCCTACATCAGGAAGCTCTCTCTCCCTTGGATCGTAAACAGATACCACAGATAGGTCATGTCTGTTTGCTGCAATTTTCAGAGCATTCTCGAAATTAGGTCTTAACTGCGAATCCACATCAATCATGTCCGAAAGCAGAAACGCCGTGCATCTCTTCTTTATTGCGTTAGTCAGAAACCGGAGAGCCTCACCTATATCAGTTCCTCTGTTTTCCGGTTCAAAATCAAGAAGCTCCCTTATAATTCTCAAAAGGTGGCTTCTCCCTTTTTTGGGCGGGATGAATTTTTCGACCTTCGAGCTGAAAAAGAGTGCCCCAACCTTATCGTTGTTTGCAGATGCAGAGAATGAAAGCACTGCCGCCAGCTCTGCAATCAACTCTTTCTTGAGTTTGGTTGTTGTACCGAATGCCCTCGACCCGCTTACATCTACCAACAGCACAACTGTCAGCTCTCTCTCCTCCTCGAATACCTTGATATACGGAGCATTAAGTCTAGCAGTCACGTTCCAGTCCATACTCCTGACATCGTCTCCATACTGATATTCCCTGACCTCACTGAAGGCCATACCTCTGCCCTTAAAGGCAGAATGGTATTCTCCAGCAAATATCTGTCGAGATAACCCTTTGGTTTTAATCTCAATTTTCCGAACCTTTTTTAGTAACTCTAATGATGACATACTAAGGAACTTCTACTGCGTTCATTATTTCTGTGATGATGTTCTCCGAAGTGATGTTTTCTGCCTCAGCTTCGTAGGTAAGACCGATCCTGTGTCTAAGAACCTCATAGCATACTGCCCTAACATCCTCTGGAATAACATATCCTCTTCTCTTGATAAATGCATATGCCTTTGCAGCCATAGCCAGGTAGATACTTGCCCTTGGAGATCCACCGTAAGAGATCAGATCCTTAAGATTCTTGAGCCCATATTCCTCTGGGTTTCTAGTTGCAAAAACTATATCTACAATGTATTTTTCTATCTTCTCATCCATATAGACCTCTCTCACGACCTCTCTTGCACGAACTATATCTTCCGGTTTTAGTACTTTGTTTGCCTTTGGAAATTCCCCGCTGTTATTCATTCTGATAATCAGCTTTTCCTCCTCTTTCTTAGGATAGGTGACAACCACTTTTAACATGAAACGGTCAACCTGCGCTTCAGGAAGCGGATATGTACCCTCCTGCTCAATCGGGTTCTGGGTAGCCATTACAAGGAAAGGGTTCGGAAGCTTGAAACTTTGATCTCCAATGGTAACCTGTCTCTCCTGCATTGCCTCCAACAGTGCTGACTGAACCTTAGCCGGAGAACGGTTTATTTCATCTGCCAATACAAAATTTGCAAATACAGGTCCTTTCTTGATCTGAAATTGCTCGGTTTTCTGACTATAGATGAGCGTACCGATCAAATCTGCCGGTAAAAGGTCGGGAGTGAACTGAATACGACTGAACTGCGCATCCACTATTGAGGACAATGTATTTATGGCAAGTGTCTTTGCCAAACCGGGTACCCCCTCCAGGAGAATGTGGCCATCTGCAAGCAAACCTATCATAAGGCTCTCTACCAGTTGTTTCTGACCGACAATCACCTTGTTCATCTCCAGAGTGATAATATCTACAAAGGCACTCTCTCTCTGAATTCTTTCGTTTAGTTCTTTGATATTTACGGTTTCCATATAAAATGATTTTGTATTTTTGTAGCTGTCAAATTTACAAATTTAACTCTTTTTTAAGAATGCGTTACTTTATTTCTCTTTCTTACAGGGGCAGTGCCTACAGCGGGTGGCAAGTGCAGGTTAATAGACCTTCTGTTCAGGCAGAGATTGAAAGAGCATTCTCTATCTATCTTGGAACAGTTATTGGGATCACAGGGGCCGGAAGAACAGATACAGGAGTTCATGCTACTGGCTACATTGCCCATTTCGACTCCCCAAACCCGATACTGGCACAAGATTACCCCAAGCTGATTTACAAAATAAATGCCATTCTACCTGCTGACATTACACTTTTTGACATTTTTCATGTACCTGATGACGCACATGCACGCTTCGATGCAATCAGCCGCACATACAAATATTACATCCATACAAAAAAGGACTCTTTTGCCAGCGAGTTTTCTTATTTCTTCCCATACGATATTAACCTGGATGCAATGAACCTGGCTGCCTCTTACCTTCTGGGAGAGAAGGATTTCACATCCATGGCAAAGCTTCACTCAGATGTCAAGACCAATATCTGCACCGTGACAGAGGCATTCTGGACTCCCGGCTCCCCGCTTTGTTTTTCATCTGCCTTTATGTCAGGCAACGTTGGTGCAAAAACGCTCCCGACCTCTTCTGGTCTGCCGTTTGAGCAATCATACGAAATTAATTATGATCCTGTTCTCTCTTCCGCTCTTCCTCTTCCACAAGATACTGCTTTTTGCTTTACAATTAGTGCCAACCGCTTCCTGCGCAACATGGTGAGAGCAGTCGTAGGCTCACTGCTGGATGTCGGCCGTGGCAAACAGCAGCCAGAAAGCATCAAGGAAATTCTCGCTGCAAAAAACCGTAGCTCCGCCGGCATCTCAGCACCGGCACACGCACTCTTCCTCACACGGGTTGAATATCCCTAAAAATTGGTTTGCCACTCCAAAATATAATCAATTAATATCCAGTTATTTATAAATAGTACTCATAAATACCTGACTAATACCATTTTAGCATCCAGGGTGGCACCTCACAAATATTTAGGTAGAGTTGTAAAAAAACTATAAATTTACACAGCATTGATTCTGGCATTGTTTGATGATATCCTTGATGGGGAAGAATCTATTGGCTATAAAAAATAATTGCACTCAACGGTAATGTCCGCAAAAAGTACAACTGCAACATACTACGTTCTCTGGAATAATATATTAACTAAATAAATTAAGAACAGATGAAAAAAACCTTTTTACTTTCATTTCTGTCAATACTTATCTCAACATCCCTTTTTGCGACTGATTATTACTACTATCGGCTCCGCTTTGAAATGCACGAGGTTTCCATAAATGGTGAAAAAGCCAATTATCCAATAGTGGCTTATTCTTACGATTTAATTGGCGCGGATGTGGTTATTGCAATAGATGGGAAGAGCACAAAGAATCTTTCCGAAGATGCAATTTATTCCTTATTTGAGTCTAAGCCATCTGCAACATTTTCCATCAGGCGTTGGAATAAAGATTTAAGCAAAACTATTTCCGGGTTGCCTTGCTCAGTCCATCCGTCAAAAGTTCTTTCTGAAGATGAACTACGTGTACTGTATAAAAATTCTCAGGAAATATTCTTCACCGGATATGAAGTGTATAGAGATAAAAATGTGGATTTTTTTAAATACAAGACATACGATATAGAATTTGCAGAGAGTGGATGTACTGCCATTGATAAAAAAATGTTTGCTGATGAATTAATAATGGAATTATCTTCTTTTGGATTGGAAAGAGATACGGAAAAACCTCAAATGTTATTTATTATTGAACTATATACAGGTAAAAAAGAGCAATATACACCTCCGACAACCTCAATAAGTACCCAATATAAATATGGGTACGATATTTTCAACGGTTGGGGTGCACGACAGTATATAACCTCGAAGCAACAAGAAGGTCATACAGATGTCAGTTATCTGTATAAGGTAGAAGTATCCGTAATGGATGCTGCCCAACTGAAGAAAAAACCTAGCATACCTCCCGTTATCTGGTCTGTAAGTTGTTCTGAAGAAAAAGAAAATAAACAGACAATAATAGCTTATGCAAAACAGAAATTCTTTTCAGAAGCATTTTTCACATTTAAACCTCTATCTGTTTTCATTTGCCCTATTTTTACCGGCACCTGCCAAAATCTTGATATTTATTTCGATGGTAATAATCCAGCTACTATTGCCTGCGTAGATCCTGACGGAACAGGAGCAAAAGCAGGATTAAAAGCAGGAAATAAAATACTATCTTACAAAGACATCTATGAAGTACATTCTCCAAAAGGATCAATCAGTAAAAATGTCGAAAATTACGGAGAAACATTTATTCCGGCTCAAGCTGTTTCCTCTTTTAAGGATTTGAGAAAATTATGGAGAATGTCTTACTCTTATGATTCCAATGGAAAGCCTCTTTCAGAAGGACTAATTCCATATTATTACTATATTAAAAATGGGAAATATTATAGGGGTGATAATGGTTACGAAAATATAAAATCAATCGATATTGTTTTTCAGGATAAAGGAAAAAAAGTAAAAGCAACAAACATCTTATTTTCTTTTGGGTATAAGCCTGTGTATTTTATTGACAATTAATTTTAAGGTTCTTGTCCATTCGTTTCTACATGAAAAATGAAGCATCTTTGATTAAAATCTCCTCGAATGGAAAATAAATGAAATACAATGAGAATATGGAGACAATCTTTGGAAAAAAACCTATCTGAAAATCTCTGGTGCTCCTAAATATTGGACTGATATAAAATTTGGTAGTACCCAGCTATAATCCCTTAGGTTTTGTTGTATGCAGAAGATGCTTTGTTAAAAATCTGCGCACCGGTTCATCATATAATTTCAAGCTCAGATAAGCCAGTATCACACTCCCTACAACAAGAGCTATAGCGCCGGGTAAAGATTGTACGAATGTGAGATTTTCATTTTTGACCCAGGCATAGTACAGGTATATAAAGGGATAATGTACCATATACAGAGGGTACGATATATCTCCCAGAAATTTGCATATTCGTGTGGTTATTTTGTCAGTTGTCTTTCCGGAAGCACCAATATAAACAAGTATCGGAAAAACAACAGCAAAACAGAGAGTGTCGTACAATCCATTCATCCATAAATTATCGCTTCCGCCAATTCGTGGCACTGCTGACAAAACGACAATAGACAGGCTACCTATCCAAAAAGCACCTTTTATTTTGATAGGTTTAAAAATGCGTGATAGAAGCAACCCTGCAGAGAACGAGAATAACAGGCGCAGAGAACCACCGAGCATATTGTCGCCAGTCATAGAGTATCCTACACATACATCGCCATATGGTCCACAAATGGAAAAAGCCGCCAATCCTATACCGGCAAGGAGAACTAACACAAGCAGAGCTTTGGTAGGAAGTTTGCGTATAAAGAACGCATACAGAATATTGCCGATATACTCAAAAAGAAGAGACCAGCTTGGACCATTCAGCGGATACATTTCTCCGACTCCACGAATTTCTGAACCTGGAGTTGCCGGAATTAAAAAAGCATTCATTAATGTAGCTATGAGCAGCATCGTTAAAGATACTTTTGAGACATCCCAAACGGAACAACCTTGAGTGTAAAACATAACAGCCCCGATAATAGCCCCGATTACCACCATCGGATGCAAGCGGATAAATCTGCGCTTGATGAATTCTTTTACCGACATAGTTTTCCACCGGTCGTCGTAAGCATATCCAACAACAAAGCCGGAGAGTATAAAGAAGAAATCGACAGCCATATATCCATGGTTGATTTTCTGGTCTAAATGACTGGTCGCATAGGCTTCAAAAATATGAAAACATACAACTGTCAATGCTGCTGCACCACGCAATCCGTCAAGTATGTTGTAATGCGGTTTAGTATCTGCAAATGCAGCCGATGAAATTTTTGCCATGCGTTTCCAATAAGGTCGTAAATAAAAGGAAATGAGTGCAGATAACTCTCCAAAATGTAATTTTGAGTTAAAACCACACTCATATCGACAAAAATAACGCTTTTCCCAAGATATCTTATATCCTTATTATATAAATTAGCCCAACACTTTTATAAGTTCCGGCATAAGTGAACTTATGGTGTGTTCAGTTTGAGCTGTATAGATATTTCCGTCAACGACTGATTTTTCATCAGTTCCAATACAACCTTTTACAACCGATTTAATAAACGGATGGCATGCTACTTTTCTGCCTTTAGCAATTCCTACCTTGTCGAAAATCAAGGCTGCCACACAATGACCTGCTAATATTTTGTCCTTTTCAGCGAAGTCTTTTATAACCGACAACATGTCTTGATTGAATTGTTTTGCTGCATTTTCGCTGAATTTTGGCATTGCATCGCCACAAGAGAAAACAAGGGCATCATACTCATTTTCATATCCCTTTAGATTAGCAACCAAATCGTCAGTTTGAAGGCTTATTCCTGAATTCGTCTTTATTTTCGTAGTTTCTGCTACTGCAAACGTTTTATACGGAATGCCATTCTCAAAAAATGATTCCAGATACTGGAATAATCCAAATCCGTTTACCGGGTTTACCACTAATACTGCAACTTTCTTTGCCATATTTTTATTTTTTATAATAAACATAATGATTACTTATAGTAATTAGATTACTTTTGTAGTGCAAACGTACGATTAGTAATTATTATATACAAGAACTAACTTCTTGGTAATGAAGTTACAAAAAGGTAAGTAATACTGATTTGCAATATACTAATTTCAAAAAATAATGAAAACTTTTTCACATGTAGGAAATTGTCCTATCCGGGATATCCTTAGCAGGCTTGGTGACAAATGGTCGCTATTAGTTCTTGTGACGTTGAAAGCAAATGGCGTAATGCGTTTTAGCGATATTAACAAATCTATCGGAGACATTTCGCAACGAATGTTGACAGTAACTTTACGCTCATTAGAAGCAGATGGCCTTATTGTCAGAAAAGTGTATCCGGAAGTTCCACCTAGAGTTGAATATTGTCTTACTGACTCTGGAAGTGGACTTATGCTGCACCTTAATAGTTTAGTAGAGTGGGCTTTAGATAATATGCGAGCAATTTTGACTTCAAGGCAATTATATGAGGACAAAGAAAAATGACAACTTATAAATAATAAGATGAATAGTAAAAAAGAAGAATGGTTTACGGTCGATAGGATTGATGACAGCACATATGTTATAAGCGAATATAAACATTGGGAAGAGACTCATTGCTACTTGTTGAATGGTACAGAGAAAAGTCTATTGATTGATACCGGACTTGGAGTGGAAAACATCTGGGAGCAGGTGAAGAAATTAACAGATAACCCTATCACAGCAGTAGCAACACATGTGCACTACGATCATATAGGCGGGCATAAGTATTTCAGCGATTTTTATGTCCATAAGGATGAGATAGATTGGATCAACGGAGGGTTCCCTTTGACAATAGAGCAAGTTAGGAACTTTTTGATAGAAGAGCCATGCGATTTTCCCATTGAATTTGATGTTGATAATTATTATCTGTTTGAAGGAACACCAACAAGGGTGCTGGCCGATAAAGATACAATAGAGCTAGGAGAACGGACGATTCAGGTTTTACATACACCGGGGCATTCTCCAGGACATATTTGCTTTTATGAAAAAGAGAAAGGTTATTTATTTACTGGCGATTTGATTTATATTGGAAAACTGTTTGCATATTTTCCCTCAACAGATCCGATTGCCTATATGAATTCAATCAAGAGTTTATTGCCTTTGTCTGTAAGTAGGATATTACCGGCACACCACGATTTGGATATTCCTGTGTCAATCATTGGAGATATGGACAAAGCCTTTACACAACTGTACAAAAAAGGAATGCTAAAGCATGGAAATGGGACATTTTCATATTCAAATTTTGAGATCCAGCTTTAATTTAACGACCTGTATTCATTTGGTGTATACCCTGTTTCATTTTTAAACATTCGGCTAAAGTGTTGTGGATACTTAAATCCTAATTCATAAGCTATTTGGCTGACCGATTTACTTTTGTCAAAGATTCTCTCCTTAGCAAGATCTATTAATTTTAACTGAATATGTTCCTGTGCCGATTTTCCCGTCTCTTTTTTTATTAAGTCGCCAAAATAGTTTGCAGACAGATGCAATTGGTCAGCACAATATTTTACAGTGGGCAAGCCTATCGATTGAGTTATTTCGGACTGGAAATAGTTGTCGAGTAACTTTTCAAACTTGACTAAAATATCTTTATTTACATTACTCCGGGTAATAAACTGACGATCGTAGAAACGCATACAATAGTTGAGAAGCAACTCGATATTATTTGCAATTAGAGTTTTACTATGCTTATCGATAGCCTGCTTTAATTCATGATCAATTTTATTAAGGCAATCTATCACAATTTGCCTCTCCTTCTCAGAAAGGTGAAGTGCTTCATAAACCTCATATGAGAAAAATGTATAGTCTTTAATATTGTGTCCCAGAGAGGTTCCGCGAATTAAATCGGGATGAAAGAGCAGCGCCCAACCCTTGGGTTGAACAATCTCATTGCTATTAACTCCAATTATTTGCCCAGGAGCAACAAACACAAGAGTTCCCTCCTGATAATCATAATAATTGCATCCGTATTTCAAATCACCGCACTTCACCTCTTTCAAAAAGACACAGTAAAAGCCAAAATGTATCCTAGCACTTTGCGTTGGTGTTGCTTTCGACATATCAACCACGCTTACTAAAGGGTGTAAGGTTTCTATTCCTCTCAATGAATTATATTGAGCGATATTGTCCAATTTCAATATCTCGTCCATAGTTTTTTTTTAAAATTCCGATGTAAAGGTAAACAGCTTTTTTATTAAATATCAACCTGAAAATCATTATCAGTAATCTTGGTACAAGAACCAGTAATACGTATAAGAATCAATACTCTTTTTCCCCTCATCTTTGCATCGTGATTTTTTGATTTAATCAAACAGAAAAAAAAGAGATGGAAAAAAGAGAACTTGGAAACAGCGGAATGAAAATATCCGAAATCGGATTGGGTTGCATGGGTCTAAACTATGCCTATAGTAATACACTCGAAAAAAAAGATAGTATTTCACTTATTAGAGCTGCTTTTGATAGAGGTATCACATTTTTTGATACTGCAGAGATGTACGGTCCATATACTAATGAAGAACTTGTTGGTGAAGCATTGGCTCCTTTCCGTAAACAAGTGGTTATTGCCACAAAGTTTGGAATTAAAATTCAGGATGGAAAGCAGATACAGGACAGCAGCCCTGCATATATACGAAAGTCGGTCGAAGGTTCTTTGAAACGACTTAACATTGAAGTTATTGATTTGTACTACCAACACCGGGTTGATGTTAATACGCCCATTGAAGAAGTAGCCGGAACAATAAAGGATTTAATTAAAGAAGGTAAAATCAAAAATTGGGGCCTTTCAGAAGCAGGAGTTAATACCATTCGCAGAGCTCATGCAGTGCATCCCCTGACTGCCGTTCAAAGCGAATATTCCCTCTGGTGGAGGCGTCCCGAAGAAGAATTAATTCCAACTCTCGAAGAACTGGGAATCGGGTTTGTTCCTTTTAGTCCTTTGGGAAAAGGTTTTCTCACAGGTAAAATCAGTAAAGATGCCAAATTTGAAAAGAATGATTTCAGAAGTATAGTACCCAGGTTTTCACCTGAGAATTTGGAAGCCAATCAGGGGCTGATAGATTTATTAAACAAAATAGCAGAACAAAAGAACGCATCTCCGGCTCAGGTAGCTCTTTCATGGATTTTAGCTCAAAAATCATTCATTGTTCCTATTCCCGGAACGACAAAGCTTCTCCGTCTGGAAGAAAATATTGGCGCCGCAAATCTTTTGCTCACAAGTAGTGATTTATCTGAAATCAATTCTGCTTTGGCAAAAATTAAAGTTCTGGGAGAACGATATCCCGAAGAATTGGAAAGAAGGACTGGTTTGTAACCCTTAATAAATGGATTATGGAAAAAAATAGAATTGAAACTTTTACAGACGGGGTCATGGCCATTATAATTACAATTATGGTTCTACAATTTAAAACTCCAGAGGACCCTACAATAGAAAGTTATTTGGAGATGTGGCCTTTATTCTTAAGCTATGCCGTAAGTTTCCTTTTTGTAGGATTAAATTGGGCAAGTCATCATCACTTATTTCAAACGGTTACTAAAGTTGATAATAATGTGCTTTGGATAAATATGCTTAACCTGTTTATTCTTTCATTTGTACCTTTTGCTACGGCTGCAATGGGAGAAAACTATTTTAACAATTGCAAGCTCCCTGTTATTCAGCCAATTTATTAATTTGAATGCACAAGATATGAAAGAAGAAACATCTAAAATCAGCGTTTTTCCTCAGGGAAACAAACTTCCTGAAATGTATTCTAAATACTTTACCGGACAGGCTTTTTTGGCTCCTTTAACTCAAAATAAGGACCTAAATTGTCCAATACTTAATGTCACATTTGAACCCGGTTGTCGTAATAACTGGCATAGTCACACGCATGGTCAAATTCTTATTGTAGTTGATGGAAAGGGATATTATCAAGCTATAGGAGAACCTGCCCGGATGCTTCTACCGGGTGATATTGTCGAAATTCCATATAATGTTGTTCACTGGCATGGAGCATCCCCTGATAGTTGGTTCTCGCATTTGGCAATTGAAACTAATCCGGAGGACAACAAAGTTACTTGGTTAAAAGAAGTAGATGACGAGCAATATGCAAAAGCGACAGCCGCTTCAAAAAATATTTCAGTTACCTTAACTGAAGCGGCCTTGAAGAACCACGAAGAACTCTGGCCAAACTACAAATCTAAAGCAACCCAAACCGACCCGGAACTTATTGAAATTTTCGATAATTGGGCATTTGACGAAGTTGTAAATCACGGCAATATTGATACTAAAACCAGAGTAATGATGATAATGGGTTCGTGCATTGCACAAGGTGCTTTAACTGAATATAAAATGTTTGTCAACGCAGCGCTCAATGTGGGTGTAAGCCCGGTTGAAGTTAAAGAAGTATTGTATCAATCTGTACCTTATGTTGGTATTGCAAAGGTTATCGATTTTATTAATGTAACCAATGAAATATTTTCAAGAAATGGAATAGATCTTCCTTTGGAAGGGCAATCAGCCACAACTCCGGAAAGCCGCTACGAAAAAGGGTTGGCACTACAAAAAGCCATTTTTGGTGACATGATAGATAAGATGTACGAGACATCACCTAAAAATCAGCTTCATATACAAAAGTATTTATCAGCCAATTGTTTCGGCGATTACTTAACCCGAACCGGATTAGATGTCAAAACCAGAGAGCTCTTAACTTATTCTATGCTAATAAGCATGGGTGGAACTGAATCGCAGGTAAAGGGACACATTCAGGGCAATGTGAATGTGGGCAACAATAAAGAAACACTTCTGAGTGTAACAACACAGTTGTTGCCATACATCGGTTACCCGCGAACACTTAATGCACTCAAATGTCTGAATGAAGTTATCCCGGAATAAAAACAATCCAAACAATAAACTATGAAAGCAAAAGTCTTTTTATTAACCATTATTACAATATTAGCTACAAATATGATTTCACAAGCACAGACAGCATCAAAGAAGATGCTGGTGGTTTATTTTTCTCACAGCGGCAATACCCGCATAATTGCAGAACAGATCAAAAATGCTACCGGTGCCGATATTTTTGAAATTCAACCGGTAAAGGATTATCCTAAAGATTATAAAGCAGTTGTGGACCAGGCAAAAAAAGAAATTAACGCCAGCTTTAGACCTGAACTGAAAACAAAAATCAATAACATTGAATCATACGATGTGATTTTTGTTGGTTCGCCCAATTGGTGGAGTACTATTGCTCCCCCGGTTGCCACATTTTTATCGAGTTTTAATCTGTCGGAAAAAACCATTGTCCCCTTTATTACACACGAAGGAAGCCGTATGGGGCGCAGCGTTTCGGATATTAAGAATCTTTGTCCAAAATCGACAGTTTTAGACGGTCTTCCTATTAGAGGTAGTTCTGTAAAGGATGCGAAATCAGAGGTTATAAAGTGGTTACATGAAATTAAAATGATAAAATGATGGAAACAAAAATTATAAAAGCATTTGGTACAGAAGCAGTAAACATTCCTCTTCATGCAATGAATGTTAAACGTAGAGAATTGCAGCCTCACGATGTAGAGATGGAAATCTTTTATTGTGGTATTTGTCACTCCGATTTGCACCAGATAAAAAACGATTTCGGCGGCACTATGTGGCCTATAGTTCCCGGACACGAAATTGTTGGAAAGGTTACCCGGGTTGGTGCACATGTTAAAAATTTCAGAGTTGGCGAACTTTCTGCAATAGGTTGTATTGTTGATTCCTGCGGAAAATGCGAATACTGCGAAGACAATCTGGAACAATTCTGCGACGAAGGAGTAACCTATTCGTTCAATAGCCCCGATAAATATTTAGGAGGTGCGACCTACGGCGGATTTTCCGAAAGCTACGTTTGCAACGAGAAATATATGTTACATGTACCTGAATCTCTAGACTTGGCATCGGCAGCACCGCTGCTTTGTGCCGGTATTACAGTGTATTCTCCATTGAAACATTGGCAGGCTGGCCCAGGTAAAAAAGTAGGTATATCAGGAATTGGAGGATTGGGACATCTGGCAATCAGAATAGCCAAAGCAATGGGTGCAGAAGTAATTGTATTTACAACATCACCGTCAAAGGTCGAAGACGCCAAACGTTTAGGTGCAGATGTTGCCGTATTGTCTTCAGATGCAGAACAAATGAGCAAATATGCCCATAAGTTGCATTTCATTATCGATACAGTTTCTGCTAAACACGATGTAAATACCTATCTCAATCTTCTACGTCACGATGGAAGTGTGGTACTTGTTGGTTTACCTCCGGAACCTCTTGAAGTGGGCGCTTTCAATGTTATAATGGGACGTCGCAGTTTTTCGGGTTCAAATATCGGAGGTATTGCAGAAACTCAGGAAATGCTTGATTTCTGTGCCAGACACAATATCACGGCCGATATTGAACTTATTAAAATTCAACAAGTAAATGAAGCTTTTGACCGAATGCAAAAAGGTGATGTTAAGTACCGTTTTGTAATTGATATGGCCACTTTGAAAAAATAGTTTTGTACCTTTATATTCGTTTTAAGCCGTAAGTAATGAAAATGTACGACTAGAGATAAAATGTAGTCTTTTATTAATAAAAAACGAATGGGCAATGAAGAAAGCAATTTCAGCACTAATTTTTACTGTATTTGTATGCACTATTACTACTGCTCAAAACCGAGTAGAACCTCCAAAAGTTATCAGCACAACTCCTTCTTTTGGCGACTGCAACGTTGATCCTGAATTAACTAAAATAATAATAATAAAATTCGATCAGGACATGTCTCCGGGGTATTCAGCAGCGCAGACGAAAAATTCGCCTCAAGTTACAGGAAAGCCCGAGTGGATTGATAAAAGAACCTTTGCAATCCCTGTAAGACTCTATCCGGATAAGCACTATTCCCTACACTCTTGATGGAAAATTAATCGAAGGAAATGGCATTGATCCTGACATTGAAATAATAACCTCAGAAAAAGATTACAAGGAAAGAGATGTTCTCATTGAGAATGTTTTGAAAATGATCAAACACAAAAATTAAATACTTTAGATAAATAAGAGCGATCATCGATGAGAATATAATTACTGCCAATGGGATAGCCCCGATTGAAATGGGTTCTGTTGTTTAAAAACGGTATTTAAAATTAAAAATAAGATTTCGTTATGTTTGATATTAGAAAAATTCATGAGCAGGCAATTTACAGTGCAGTGAAAGTTGAAAGTGACGTATTGGTTGCAAAAAAAGTTGTATTTGGAAATAACGGGGAATCTTCGTCCGAGGATAACCCCACTTGGGTAAAGAACACCATGAGGAGATTGGAAGATAACTTTGATGTAGCCTCTGTAAAGAAGATACGGATGAACTGTCAATGTGGATATGAGATGGATGAAAAATACAATCTTGTGAAAGAGTTGATTGAATCATCCTCTGACTGGGAAGAATTTGCAAACCAGGAGAAGGCAAGGGCGGCTGGCCTATCATACATGAATGGTGAGCTCCATCTTCAATTTCCATTTTGTCCTTGTCCTATGCTTGCCGATGTAGATAGATTAGATACTGACACATGGTGCCAATGCACTACAGGTTACAGCAAGGTCCTTTTCGAAAAAGCTTTTGGCTGCGAGGTGGATGTAGAGCTGTTGAAAAGTATAAAAATGGGGGACGATATTTGCCTTATGAAAATAATACCAAGGAATAATATCTGGGAATGAGTATAAAGAATGATCTTATCGAAAGCAGAATCAGCTGGAAAATTGCTTTAATGTTTATTCCGGTTGCTTTCTGCTCTTACCTTTTTCATGAATTTGGGCACTGGTTTGTAGGAGAGCTGCTAGGCAATGACATGGTCTTAAGCTTGAATGATTCAACAGCTCGTAGCGGATACTATCTGGATAAAGCTCATGGTTTATATATTAGTATGGGAGGACCTGCGTTTACTATTCTTCAGGCTTTAATTTTTTCAGCAATAATTGAAAAGACAAAATCCATATATGCCTATCCGTTCGTTTTCTTTGCCGCATTTACTCGTATTTTCTCAATTGTTTTTGGAGAATTCAGGATTCAGGATGAAGCTAAAATATCATCAATTCTTAATATAGGACCATATACAGCAGCAATAATAGTAATATCTGCCTTATCACTTATTACATGGAGAAGCAGCTATTTACTTAAACTGAATATGAAGGGTGTCGGTTATTATACTACACTGAGCACATTGAGCATCCTGTTGGTGATCGGAGTAAATAAACTGATAATGTAATTGATAATTGGTTTGCCACTCCAAAAAAATCAGAAAAATGAATACAAAAGAGAGAAGCAGAAGGGAATATATCGCAAGGATAAATATGGTGATGGACTATATCGAGAAACATATCGATGAAGAGATATCGCTCGATAAGATCTCTCAGATTGCCTGTTTTTCACCTTTTCACTTCCATAGGATTTTTTCAAGCCTTACTAATGAAACACTAAACTCTTTTATCCAACGGATAAGGATAGAAAAAGCAGCTCAACAACTTAGGAACGAGGAAAACATTTCAATAAGCGAAATTGCCTCTAACTGTGGGTTTGGCAGTGTAGCTCATTTTAGCCGCACATTCCGTAAATATTTTGGATTGACTGCCAAAGAATTCAGAGAAACAGAAAAGGCGGTTTTTGCAAAAGATGGGTTATATTTTAGCAAGAATGGACAACTGACTCGCAAGATAAATCAACTAAGTCCTGATTATAGAGTACAACTTTGCAGTGACAATTTAAATCAAATCAATCACTCAAATTTTATTATCATGGACACAAAAGTTGAAATTAAAGAGATGCCCGAATTTAACGTTGTTTACTGTCGGCACACCGGTCAGTTTAACCAAATCGGGAAAGCGTATGAAAAACTGATTAAATGGGCAGGCCCAAGAGGTCTTTTGAATTTTCCAAAGACAAAAACCATTACGGTTTATCATGATGACCCTGCAATAACAGCCATTGAGCAAGTCCGCCAAAGTGCCTGCATCACTGTTGAATCCGATGTGAAAGTGGAAGGAGAGATAGGCAAAATGAAATTGGACGGAGGAAAATATGCTGTGGGACACTTTGAAATTGATGAGAAAGGGTTTGAAAAAGCATGGAATACAATGTGCCTGTGGTTGGCAGAAAGTGGCTACCAACCAAGGGATGGGTATCCTTATGAGTTATACTACAATTCACCTGAAGAAGATGTCAAACGCAGATTTATCCTAGATATTTGTATCCCAGTCAAACTTTTGTAGAGTATCAATTTTAAATCGGGCAAATATGAAAAAAGAATTCGTGATTATCATTTTATGTCTATTTGCAAGCTCGCTATTTGGACAGCAATTCACCGATTTATATGGAGATTATCTGGGAATGACTCCTCCCGGTGATACTCCTGTAATATTTGCCCCAGGTTTAATTTCCGGAAAAAGTATGGAGCACAGCCCTGCAATTTTCTCACCCGATGGTAACGAAGTGTATTGGGTTTCTCGTGAAGACCAGTCTAATGGTGGCAAAACAAATTTATGGGTTATGTCAAGGATTAACAATCGTTGGACAAAACCTGTAAATTTTGCCCCATTTGGGGAGAGTGTGAATTGGATGGATCCTTTTTTATCCAATGATGGTAATAGACTATATTTTTCTACCGAAACAGAGAAGAACCGCGACATATGGTTTATTGAAAGACATGGCAATAGATGGAGCAAGCCCCAAAGCATCAGTCCAACTATAAACACTGCCAATGGTCAGAATCAAGCATCATCCACCAACGATGGAACTCTTTATTTTATAGATTATAAATGGATAGGCGAGAATTGGACATGCGATATATTAAGATCAAATTTGAAAAATGGAGATTATCTTTTGCCTGAGACATTGCCATCAAGTATAAACTCTACATCAGAGGACTGGACTCCCTATATTGCCAGAGATAATAGTTATTTGATTTTTTCTTCTCTCAGGCGAAGTGAATATGGAGATCTATTTATCAGCTTTCATGACATTCATTCCGACGCATGGTCTGAACCAATCAGCATGGGAGAGGATATAAACACCAGTTATCAAGAAGCTTTCCCAACAGTCAGTCCAGATGGAAAGTACCTGTTCTTCACTCGTTATACCGATGAAAAAAATGACATGGATGTATATTGGGTGAGCGCAAAGGTTATAGATCGATTACGAGAAAAAATAAAATAATTATCATATTCATGCAGCGTTTAAAATGGATTTATCATCTATCAGATATATAAATTCATAGGAAATTACTGAAATGAAAAGACTTGTATTATTTGTAAGCATAATCTGTTTATGTGCGTCCCTTTACAGCTGTATTAAAGAAGAAGGAGACAGAGAGAAAATCGTAGAGATGACAATTTATGCAGAGACTGGATATGGAGCCAGTGTAATGAATAATGTTGTTACAGAACCATTGATATTCTCTGACAGCGATAACAATCAAAAGCATATGTTGGTTGATATCATCACGGAAGGGTTTGACTTTGAATATGAAAGAGGTTATGAATATACCTTTAAAGTGAAAAAGGTCTGGATGAAGGAACCTCCTCAGGATGTTTCATCAGTCAAATATATATTTGTTGAGCTTCTTTCCAAAAATAAGGTCATCACAAAAGATAGCGAGAAAAACATTTGCCTTTTTGTAGCTTCGGAGACGGTCAAGTTTACTCCTAAGTATCCTAGCGAGTATGAAGAGGGCGGACAAGCACCAAAGGTATATGATGCATTACGTGTTAAGGAGAATGGGACGGATAACTGGATGGCTCTGACCAAGATTGATGGATTCTCTTATGAGAAAGGATATGAGTATGCTTTAAACGTAAAAAAAATCACACAGGCAACCCCCTACTCAGTCAGATATGTTTTACTGGAAGTTCTATCTAAAAATCCAAAGAAGTAAAGACCCGTTTATTACTTGGCGATTAAAAATGCAAGGTTAGTGAACTCTCATTTTGAAACCCGCTCGAATTCCTTCCGGCCCTTCTCGTACATATTGTTCCCCTGACAATCAATGGCAACTATTGCAGGAAAATCCTTTACTTCCAGCTTTCTCACGGCCTCCGTACCTAGCTCGTCAAATGCTATGACCTCGGCTTTAACCACGCATTTTGCCATATAAGCAGCTGCTCCGCCGATTGCAGCAAAATATACACCTGTATGGCTGACTAATGAGTCAATCACCTCTTGGTTACGCAGGCCTTTGCCTATAATAGCCTTTAGGCCATGCTCTATTAGTGTGGGTGTGTATATATCCATCCGGCCGCTTGTTGTCGGACCTACAGAGCCGATAGGTTGTCCTGGTTTCGCAGGACATGGACCTGCATAATATACTATGGCACCTTTAAAATCAAACGGCATTTTTTCACCATTTGCCAATTGCTCACACATGATTTTATGGGCAGCGTCCCTTGCAGTATATATCGTACCTGAGATATAAACCATATCCCCAGCCTTAAGTCCTCTTATAACATCATCATTCAGAGGGGTTGTAATTTCAATTCTTTCTTTCATAATAACCTCCTATAATTCTCCTTCAGCATGCCTGGTTGCATGACAACCAATATTGACAGAAACCGGAAGTCCAGCAATATGAGTAGCATATGTAAGGATATTAACACACAATGCAGTTGTTGTACCACCGAATCCGGCAGGTCCTATTCCAAGGGCGTTTATGGAATCCAGCAACTCAGCTTCCAGTTCTGCAAGCTGTGGATTTTCATTGACAGACCCAACAGGTCTCAAGAGAGCCCTCTTGCTCAGTAATGCACATTTTTCCATTGTCCCGCCAATACCAACGCCTACAATAATTGGAGGGCAAGGATTTGCTCCTGCTTCTGAGACAGTTTTTATTATAAAATCTTTCACACCTTGAACACCTTGGCTTGGCACAAGCATTTTCAACTGACTTTTGTTCTCACTTCCAAATCCTTTTGGCGCGACAACAATATGCAATTTTTCCCCAGGAACGATCTCGTAATGAATAATCGCAGGAGTATTGTCCTTAGTATTGACCCTGTCAATTGGATCTTTTACAACAGATTTACGCAGATAGCCCTTTTCATAACCATTCCTCACACCTTCGTTTATGGCCTCTTCAATGGGCATTCCCTCGATGTGGACATCCTGTCCAATGGTAACAAAAACAACTGTCATACCAGTGTCCTGGCATATCGGGCAATTTTCCGTTTTTGCTATTTGAGCGTTTTGGATTATTGTTCCAAGAATGTCTCTCCCCAGGCTCGACTTCTCTTCTCTCTGACATTTATTAAGGCAATTATATATGTCATCTGCAAGAATATAGTTGGCCTCTATACATAGTCTCTCTACAAGTTCCGATATCTTACTTGCTTCTATCTGTTTCATTATCTTAATCTTTCCTCTTTAAAAAATGCGTGGTGTTCCTGTTATCCAATTCCTGCGAGTTATTGTCGATGAGGCCTACAAGACAATAGGTACTTGTCTTTGAGTCCCAAATGAATCTCTTTACCAATTCAAAGTTTTTTACCTGCAAAGTATTGCTCACATGAAGCCGTGGGCCATCACACAATACAACTCTGTCGCCTATCATTATGTGGTCCTCGTCATAATATGCGACTGGTAAATTTTCTTCTAATTTATTCTTAATCAGAACATCTAGCCTTTCAAAATCCAAGTCACATTCCTTCAGAAATTTAAGCACAAAACCTTTTCTTATATCCGAGCTGAAATAAGCATCAGTTCCGATACCGAATTCTAACCCGAGTAGAAGAATAGTGATATCTTCCACAGTATGTGCCATTTTACGATATTTGAGAGATGTGCTGACTATCTCGTATATACTCTGTGGTAATGGACCAAAAACACTCGGACGTGCTACAATAATCTCCTCTCCTATCCCGACTATTAAATCTGCATTTATTCCCAATACGGGATAGAGCAAGTCGAAATGTTCCACAATCACCCTTCTTTGATGTTCCAGCAAGTGTTTTACAAAATCCGCTATCTCGTACATCTGTGTAAATGCCATCTGAAAGCGGACATCTATATGATAGGATGAGGCAACCCGCATTTCATCCAAGGATTCTCTCACCTGCATGATTTTTCTCGGGCTTATCTCATTATCATCGTTAGACAATTCAAGTCCGGGAAACATCCCTCTTATGAGAGATGATTTTCCCGAACCTGCATCACCTACTATTCCTATCAGTCTATCTGAAAAATGCACATGGCTATGAGATATTTGCTCACCAAGAAACATCATTCGTTCCTTGCCCCTGGGAGCAAAATATTGAGACGAAACTGAATATTCCTGTATAAGATTGCGCATATCTCAGTTGACTATAGTTTAAATTTCAGCTTCATCAGTGGTGCGTGTTGTTGTGCACCATATACGTCTGTCTCGCCCAATGCTCCGGAAGGAATCGGTCTTACAATCGTAATTTTCACAGCTTTTGCCGGGTCAAAATAGACCAGGCTCAAGATGTCCGACTCGGGAATATTGTATAGCGGGGCAAATACCTTTTCATTTATCACTCTGCCAGCCTTTACCTTCTCATACATTTCAAACTCTTTGAATATAATATCAAATGTAAGTTCGTAAGGTCCTGAGTTTTTGCTTCTGATGACAGATGCAACATCCATTAAATTGTATTCCATATTATTATCCTCCTGCTTTAGATGCCTTCGTTAAATTGTGTATATGTAATAGGGAAAATATCCAAAGAATTATCCACTTTCATCAGATGATAAACATTGAATTCGAATACCTCTCCTACATGGCAGTCAGATGGTGAGAACGGAAATGCAAGGTTACCGGCAGTTGCAATTCTCCCCTCGTAGCCAAAATGTAGCATGGTACTTCTTGCGAAACCGCAAATTGTATCAGCCTGCTCCTGTGTTTCAGCTATGGCCTCGATAATTATCATCAATTCATTAGGAACAGTGTCTACTTTACTAGGGAACATTCCCATAACACCATTCTTTCCATAAATTTTAAAATCAAGGAAGAAGTCTTTTATGCCAAAGTTCTCGAAGTTGTTCTTCACCCTGTCCTTCACGCTTTTTACAATATCATCCATCTTGCTTATTTCAATAGGGTCTGTACAAGCTGCAAACGAGATTGTTCTGTAACCAACTTTCTTTACACCCTCAAGTTTCACAAAATATCCGTCTGTAGGTACAAACTTACTTCCAGAAACTTTCACCTTGTTGTCTGAGATCTGTTCAAATGTAGACTCGTGAAGATTGATAGCTCCTCCAGGTCCCGGAAGAAGATAAGGATTCGATTTTTCGTAAAGAGTATGAGCAGCAACAGAGAGAGTTGTACACTTTCTAAGCGGAGAGAGCGGCTCAAGTATGAAGCAGTCTTTCTGCAGATAACCGAACATACAGTCACTTCCACTTCCTGGTACTGCTGCAATCGCTGCACACTCAAGTATCTTACCCATATGCATTGCAAGCCCTTTATCGAATCCCTTCATAATAGGAAGCGATGAGAAGACAGAAGGGTCATATGATCTACCGGCAAGAATTACATCGGCACCACTTTCAAGAGCTTTAATGTATGGCTCCTCTCCCATCTGGGCAACAATTCGTACAGACTGATCCACATCCTCAGCTGTAATTTCCTTAGCTGGTTTCAAAGGAGCAATATCACCTTTGGCAAGCTTTTCTTTGATATACTCTTTATCAAACTCGGACTGAATAACTGCCATTTTGAAGGTGAGTTTTCTCTCCTTTGCAATCTCTTTAATAATATTGACGGTAAGTTCAACATGAGGACGTCCGCCTGATCCACCTGCAGTACCGATTATTACCGGAATTTTTGCTTCCAGAGCAGCTGGGATCATAATTTCCAAGTCTCTTTTTACGGAATTTCTATCAGTAAATGATATTCCTGCACCTAAGTAGTAAGGACCCGGGTCTGTTGATCCTGCATCCACTGCAATTACATGAGGCTTCCGCTTCATACCCTCTTTAAAGGAGTCCAGTGGGAACCCATACCCTAAAATTGCAGTAGGGGAAAGAACTCTTATCTCTTCCATGTTTTGCCTTTTTATTTGTTAATTAATATAATATCTCAATTCTACAGTTTGTCCTTAAGGGCAAGTACTCTGTTCATCTCATTGAAGACGATCATGTATCCCTCATCTACGCCCATTCCTGGTTTTGCAAGATACTGCATTGGAGAAGTTGCCATTGCAATGTGAGCACATACTTCTGCAGATCTGTTTGTCTCGTTGCATGTACCACCCAGATATGCTCCCATACCATTTTCCTTGCAGTAAAGTACAGCCTCGATAGTATTGTTTATTCCGCCAAGATCCGGTGTCTTTATCTGAGCAATATGACCTGCCTTGAACTCTGTAAAATCCTTTACATCCTCAAGAGTGTTACACCATTCGTCTGCAACTATACGCGCATTTACGCCTTTCTTGGCCATGAACTCGCTGATTGCTGCAAGACCTTTAATCTGATCCTCTTTGTTTCCCATATCTACGGGGCCTTCGATTCTAAGGTCGAAAGGTTTTGCCTTCTCTGCAAGAACTCCGATATAATCTGCTATTTTCTCAAAGTCATTGTTGAATACAATACTAAGAGTACCATATACATCAATATGTATAGATGGCATATAATTTTCGTAAGGCTTAAGCTTAATTATACGGTCTCTTAGCCACTCTACATAGCCCATGAGTTTTTCGCCCTTAAGTCCCACTTTATTTTCTGCATGGTTAAACAGCGCGTGAGGCAAAATATCGGCACCCTTCATTATCATTTTGTCTGCATTCAAGTACCTGTCGTCTCCTGATTGAGAGAAAATAGGAATCATTTTTTCTGAAACAGTTGTATGATATTCCTCAGCAATTACCTGAGCCATAAGTTTGGATTTGCTCTTCGCAACTGCATCGAGGCACGCCTGGGTTACACCATAGCGGATGGCTGTATGGTAAATCTTACCGGTAGACGGACTTATTCTCTTGTCCACTATGTCTGCCATCTCTCTGAATGAGGTTATCTCTTTACCAATATACAATGGCGCAATCTCTTTCTCGATAATTGGAATGAAATCTTTTGCAAGAAAGAGAGGATCTCTTCCACCTGCTCCTGAATATTGAACTGCAGCACAATCTCCGTGAGCAATAGCTCCGTTTTCGAGGATGAAAAGAACGGAAATCGACTCTCCTGATTGTCTGATTGCAGTAAACCCCTCTGTAAGAGGTTTACCTTCATAAAAAGCACCATCGTTTTTTGCACCAGCTTTTATGGCCTTTTGGTCATCAAAAAAGAACCCTGTTTTTCCAGCTGAGCAAATTACATTTTTTATCTTCATAACTTATTGTAAATTTTTTAATTTTATTTTGGTCTTCCTACCAGAAATCCTTTTCCGATAGCGTAAACATCATCTATTACCATCTGGAAGTTAACAGGCCTCTTTTCAAAAGCTCCCCTCTCCTCCAGTTTCTTTCTGTGAAAATCCTTAAGATCGGCAGTAAGAGGAATATTTCCCACATCCAACAGACGGATTGCGCCAGTATTGTCTCTTGCAGGCATTACCTTTCCGGCATTGAATTTACTTGGAGCAAAAGGCACGTCAATCACACCAGCTTCAAATGCTGCTATTGTACCCACAGCATAATCCCCCTTTCCAAGCTCTTCTACCTTATCAAGGATGCACTTCATCTCCTGTCTGATAATCTCACTCTCCAGTAGTACGGCAGGTATGTTTGTAAAATCCTGATCCTTGAGCATAGATGTAAGTTGTTTGGTAGCCTTCAGACCTGCAGCATTAGCCTCTTTGGTTGGAACACCCATTGCTTCATGTGGTGTCTTGACTATTACTTTCGTGGCTTTTGCCAAAACTGCTGCTGCTGCACCCCATGAGATTACAGCAAAAGATTTAGACTCATCCTGAGGGAATCCGCCCATCCACTGATGGAATACAGTTGTAATCCTCACATCATTGTAGCCAAATTTATCCAGATATTCTCTTATTACACTCTTTAATGAGCAAACTGCGGCAACATCCTGTATTAGATTTCCACACTGACCATACCCAACAGTAATGTCTTTAACTCCTTGTTCAGCGGCAAGAAGAGCTTCAATTACTGCGACAGAGTTGGATATACAAGGAGCAACCAAAGTACCAGTCAACGGTCCGAAAGGCTCTCTGTTAATAGAAACACCAGCCTCTTCATATAATCCCACGAGCCTGTCAGCATACTGCCAGTAAGCTATTGTTCTCTCAAGTGAGTGGTTTTTTGAATAAGGTATGTTGTACGAGATTCCACCTCCCTCATATGAGGTAAATCCGCCTGCTATAGATATCTCAGTAAGTAGTCTTGCATCTGGAGTCCCATGTCTCACCTGAACAGGACTCTTTAACGAAGATGTGACAAGCCTGCAGATGTCCACTCCATAGTTGACAATCGGAAATCCATTTAGCATTGATCTTCCGCTCTCGCGACTCTTTTCTATTCCGTTTTCAGCTTCGTTGTATCTATTCAATCTGGTATAACTGTCAACAGTTGTTGGCAATAAATCTGCCTCACCTTCATTTTCAAGATATTGAAGCAATTTAATATGTTCATCATACAGTGCGACACCAGCTCTTGGTTGAGTAAGTGTAACTCCTTCATTGACAGCCTTGATAAGTTTATTTCCAAACCTTTTTTCTTCTGAAATAGATTTCTGATATTTGACCACCTCTTCGAAATCGACATTTTTCCCGGTCTTCCATTGAGTCAAAACCTCTTTTCTTTCAGAAAAGAATGAATCATTGGATAATTTTTTGTTTGATATTTCCATTTTTACAGGACTTTTATTGAATTATTATAATCTCTTTAAGCATCATTTTTAATGCCAGTTCAGCATCAATTAGGCTAAGAAGCCCCATTGAAGCAAATATATATCTCCTATCCAACATATAGCGCGGTTGTCTGGGCTTCATGCGGTTTAATGTTTTTGGTGTATACTTAACCCCTTCAAGAATATATTCAGGATTGTGACTGTTGATAATGGCTCCTCCTATCCCAACAACATAAGGAATATTGCTTAGGTCCTTACCTGTAATAGCAATCATTTCACCCATAGGAGTATAAACTTTTTCAATCACTCCGCAGTGTCTTTCAACAGCAACCTCAATAGCCTTGCGCGCCAACGCTTCCTCTATTAGCAACTCAGTACTTCCATCCGGGGCAATAATATCCGGAACAGACTTGCATCTGTTTACCCAATTTAGTATTTCTGACTCTTCCACCCCTATCTCTTGTGCCATATTTTCGGTATCTGTCTCTTCAATCAGAGACGAGAGACAATACCTCATTCCCAGGTCTCCCTCTACTGTACGCTTGCTGAAAGGCTCTGCAAATCCTTTAATAACGGCATTGCTAAAAGAAGGAGTTCCTTTAGACATTGAGTATACATCTGTCGTTGCTCCGCCTAGGTCAATAGCCATCAAGTCTCCAATTCCGGAAGTATGCTTCGTGCCTTTACTAAATAGCTCACAAGCTGTAAGAACGGCAAGAGGCGTAGGTACAATTTCGTGAGTTGTCATTGTCTGAACCTGCGATAGCCCTTTTGCATCAATAATCTTTCTAATAAAAAGATCTTTGATACATTTTTTGGCCGGTTCTATATCCAGAACATTAAACGATGGCATTACATTCTTTGTAATCACATAGTCCTTTCCTGAATTTTTAAAAACATCCTCCAGCTCGTATGAGGCACTTTTGTTGCCCGCAACAATTATCGAAAAATTTCTGTCTATTGCACAAAGACGCTTTGCATTTGCAATAATTACATCTTTATTTCCACCGTCCGTGCCTCCGCAAAGGAGAATAAGATCGGGATCAATTTCGTAAATATCGTCCTGTTCTGCCTTGGATATCTCATATGAATAGGTTCGGACGACTTTTGCCCCAGCACTGGAAGCCGCCATTTTAGCTGCTTTAGCCGTAAGCTCCGGGACTAGCCCCAATGCCACCATTTTCAGGCCCCCTGCAGCACTGCTGCAGCAAAGCAAATCATCATATTTGAAATTCGGGATTTTCGACTCCAGATCGGACAATGCAACATTAAAACCATCCATAACATCTGTCTCGATGGTTGTAAACGCACTAGCCGTACCCAATACCTGAGCACTACTTGTATCAATCGCTGTCAGTTTTGTATACGTGCTGCCGAAATCGACGGTAAGACAGATCATATCTATTCAATATGAAGGATTTTTTTCAAATCAGAGATAGTCGTTTCCAAAGATGTCCCGGGAGGGTATATTTTAGTAAAACCCATTGATGCAAAACGTTTCTCAACGTCGTGAAAATCTTGTTTGCCCACGACTAAGTTTCCTCCGGCAATCAACGGAATATCCTTAAGGCCTGCCTCATCACATTTCTCCCTCATACCATTACAATCAATCTCACCATGTCCATACAAAGATGAGACTAAAATTGCTTTGGCACCTGTCTCCACAGCCGCGGCAATATATTCGTCTTGAGAAACCATAACTCCTAGATTTACAACATCAAAACCTGCCTGATTCAATGCAAAGGCGATAATTTTATTTCCCACTGCATGTACATCGGCACCAATTACTCCTATTACGATTGTAGTTTTAATCATTTTATACTATATCGATCAAAATTGTTATTAAATTTTGCAAATTTCTGGTTTATTATAGTAAAAACAAATTTATTTTATAAAAAACTTAATTTTTCATCTTAAAATAGGTAAATTTGATTTACATTAATCTCTATTATTTTATTTGTCTCTTTTCCCCTTGATTCTTTTGGAAATGATAAGAGTGGAGAGCTAGATGACGATATGGTTCTGGACACAACCTGCACTAATTTGCCAATTCTCCATTTAAACGGGACTCCGTTTGAAAATGGATTTCAACATGGCAGGGTTCTTAAAGATAAAATCATCCGGATAATTGGACTTTGGAAAGAAGAACTTGAAATAAACTATCAAATTCCTGCAGATGAATTTATCAAGATATTTCTCGATTCGACAGGTTATCTTACCTTTAGAATCAAGCGTGACGAGTTATCTGGATATATTCTCCGATAAACACAAACGAAATACTACTTTTTGTCTGGATTTCTGTAAATTTGCAAAATTTTTTAACAATAGGTTTATGGCACAAATCATTAATGATATTTCAAGGACGTTCAATGAATACATACTTATTCCGGGCTTAACATCGAAAGACTGCGTTCCTGACAGAATCAATTTGAAGACTCCCTTAGTCAGATATTCAAAAGGAAAAGGTTCGGATATCGTTTTAAACATTCCTTTTGTTTCTGCTATAATGCAGTCTGTGTCAGATTCAAACATGGCCATTGCATTGGCCAGGAATGGTGGCATTTCATTCATTTTTGGTTCTCAGTCAATTGATGAACAGGCCGAAATGGTGAGAAAGGTAAAGAAATACAAGGCCGGATTTGTAATAAGTGACGCCAACCTGATGCCGGACCAGACACTGAAAGATGTAATTGAATTAAAGAGCAAGACAGGCTTTTCTACAATTGGAATTACCGATGATGGAACTTCAAATGGCAAGCTTCTTGGAATGGTGACTAGCAGGGATTATCGTCCTGGCAAAGATAATCCTGACAAAAAAATAAGAGACTTTATGACACCTTTCTCAAAGTTAATTACCGGAAAGTATGGAATAACTCTTGATGAAGCAAATGACATTATCTGGGATAATAAAATCAACGCACTTCCAATAATTGATGAAAAACAACGTCTGAAGTATTTCGTTTTCAGAAAAGATTACGATAGTCATAAAAACAATCCAAACGAGCTGCTTGACACCCAGAAAAAATTGCTTGTCGGAGCCGGTATAAACACAAGAGACTATGCTGAACGTATACCAAAGTTAGTTAACGCCGGCGTAGACATTTTATGTATAGACTCTTCAGATGGTTTTTCAGAATATCAAAAAGAGACAATCCAGTTTGTAAGGGATAAATTTGGCGATAAGGTAAAAATCGGGGCAGGGAATGTAGTTGACAAAGAAGGGTTTAATTATCTGGCTGATGCTGGGGCAGATTTCATAAAAGTTGGTATTGGAGGCGGCTCTATATGTATAACCCGAGAGCAGAAAGGTATAGGCAGAGGTCAGGCTACTGCATTGATTGAGGTATCGAAGGCTCGGGATGAGTATTTCGAGAAAAATGGCGTATATGTTCCTATTTGCTCTGACGGAGGAATTGTGCAGGATTACCATATGGTGCTTGCATTGGCAATGGGGGCCGACTTCATAATGATGGGAAGGTATTTTGCCCGTTTTGACGAAAGTCCTACAAAAAAATTAATTATTGGCGGAACCTATGTAAAAGAGTATTGGGGAGAGGGTTCTAACCGTGCAAGAAACTGGCAAAGATATGACATGGGAGGAAGCAACAGCCTTAAATTTGAAGAAGGGGTTGACAGTTATGTCCCTTATGCCGGGAAGCTGAAAGATAACCTTGATGTAACATTAGGTAAGATAAAATCTACAATGTGCAGTTGTGGTGCTTTATCTATATCTGAATTAAAACGAATAGCAAAAATAACCTTGGTTTCTTCCACCAGCATTATTGAGGGTGGCGCGCATGATGTAATCTTAAAAGAGACAAAGCGTGACAATTAAACTAATATTGCGTTATTAAGTCTAAGTGTCATTAAATATTCATATCATGAAAAAAATCATTTTATCTATCGCTATTGCCTTGTCTGCACTTAGCGCTAGCGCACAGCATCAACAAATGGGACCAAAAGAACCTGTATCATTTGCTAAAGAGAAAATCGCCAAAATTGCCAAGTATGTAGAGGTTACAAAAGATGACAGCACAAAACTTCAGCAAATATTTGTTGACTATCAAAAAGAGGCCCAGGCATCAATTAATGACAAAGAAAAACTTGGCTCAATTATCAAAGGACTTCAGGGTAAGATTGAATCAGTTTTAGGAACTGAAAAATACAAGATTTACAGAGAGAAAGCTCAAAATGACCCTGCAAATCAAAGGCCAATGCATCGCTAAACAACTGGCCTGAAAACCTGGCTTTATTAAAAACATCACACAAATTGATTCACAAATGAGGGAAGATATTGTGTGATGTTTTTTTATGGTACATTTGTCTGATGGTGTTTACATTTTAAATGAATATGCAACAAAAAGACTTGAGCCTTGGAGTAATATTTGATATGGATGGGGTGATAATTGACAGCAACCCATATCATAAAATAGCTTGGACAAATTTTCTGAATCGAAGAGGAATTGAAGTTAATGATTCTATTTTTAAAGATCTTATCTTTGGCACAACAGGAGATGAGGCTATAGTTGAGCTATTGAAGGTTAATTACTCGAAAACAGAGTTGGAAGAATTGAGTAATGAGATAGATTCTGAATACAGGACAATCATTGGCAAGTCTGAGAATATTGAGCCGGTTAATGGATTTTTACAATTTATTGAATCCGTCTCTAGAAAAAAACACAAAATTGCCTTAGCAACATCAGCACCACCGGAAAATGTTGATCTAATCCTGAATCGGTTCCGGATTTTGGACTATTTCGATCTAATTATTGACAAAACTAAGGTTTCATCAGGTAAGCCAAACCCGGAAATCTATTTGAAAACGGTTCAAGGATTAGGTATTTCTAAGGATAACTGCATTGTATTTGAGGATTCAATTTCGGGTGTAATATCTGCAAGAAATGCAGGACTGAAAGTAATTGGACTAACTACAAGCCATACGGAAAATGAATTAATTAATGTTGGGGCTACGTTCTGCATCAAGGATTTTTCAGAAATTTCATTGGGCGACATTTTAGAGAAAAGGGATTTGAACAGCACAGAGGCTTGTCATGTTTAAACAATGATTTATTGCATCAGCCTTGTCGAATGAACAGATAAAACAGTAACATTCCAGCGTTGAAAAACACTTATAATAATAGATGGAGTGGTAACAAAAACGGATATGAAATAACCCAGATAATGTCTGGAAGAAGTAATGTCTTTTTGTTGAAATATGGAAAGACCTGTTTGCTTATAGACACTTGGCTGAATATTTATCTAATGGCGACAACATTATACCAAAAGGGACAACAATTTTCACGAAACCATTTATAAACATTTTAGGTAAACGGTTGTTCCCTGGATTTAAATATGAGCCATGTACTCCCGACATACTAATAGATTCAATTTATAATTTTAACTATCTTGGTTTAAATGCATATCTGACACATACTCCATATTGCTTAAAAGAGATCAATAAAACCTTAATGATGCAGGAATGTTTCGAATAAAATGGTATGAGTAGATTATCATGCAGACAATACCCAAGATGCAAAGCAAACCATAGATCTCTTTCATGCTTACCATCATGGCTTGCGCATGCAGACTCCGGAAAAGGGCAGTTGCCGAAGAGTGTCTTACCATAGGGTTTACGTTGTCCAGGTTAGCACTAAGCAGCATTACATTCTTCTTTAATGTTATCTTAAAGATATGGGAAAGAATGGTGTTGCCGATAAGCCCTCCTAAACAAGCACTGACAAATGTCTGTATTGAGAGTGACTGGAAAAAGTTCTCAAAGGGAAGCACTGTAAGCGATGTAATGAATGTTATAACTATGATGATGTAACCCAGGCCACGTATGAATATCGGAATCAAAAGCATCTCTTTTGGCAAATTAAAATCTATAATGAAATACATTATCAACAGGTAAACTATTATAAGCGAAAACCCGATAAGTGTCATAGTCCTGAAAGTCCATTTGCGCAATGCAAAATATCGATACATGAATAATACTCCGCACACTATACCAAACAGCACTGCCCAGTTCAGAGAGATGACATTCAGCGTGTCGTAACCGAGAATTGATTCTGTATAGATGTGTTCAAATGAGTGTGACGGGCTGAGTAAAACGTCTATCACTATATATAGCCCAAAGGTGAGCCATACATTGCGAAAAGTCCAGGTCTTCAGAGCTATGAACGGTTGTTCGATAAATGAGGCCCGCCAAATATTAAGAGTCAGAGCAATCAGCCCAAACAGAGTTCCCATCCTGATGTTGATTGATCTATACCAATCGTAGTATTCGCCGTAGTTCAGTACAAAAATGGCACTAAGAATTGTAACAGCCCACAAAGCCATCCCTATCCAGTCAATTCCTGTAAGCGGCATTTTTTTCATGGAGCGGTAATGTCGGAATATGAGGAAAGTGACAAGTGCCAGAAAAAACAGAGATGCAATACTTACCCAGTGCATATATTTCCAGGTACTTAGATAAGCTGTATAAATAGTAGCCAAACCTGATAGTTCTATACATCCCTGCACAAACAGATTGATATAGCAAAGCCATACTGACATGTCCCGTTTGGGTGTAACCCATAACTGGATTGTGGAATTGCAGGTAAAAGTACCCCACATTCTGAAGATGCCTGCCACAAAGCATGTTGCCACCATCACTGGAACGCTGCCTGTATGAATACAGATAAGATTGCAGATTATCAACCCTATAGCGGTAATTGTAAGACTCGTTTTGATTGAAAAACGGAATTTAAGACGGAACATAATTGTAAATGTGAGAGCCAGTCCCACCAAAGATGCATAGCCCGCCATCATGATATCCTCCTGCATCAGTGCAAGCGTACCCTTCATTTCACTCACAGAAGCAAGATAGACACCTCCAGAAAACTGGTAAATAATAAAGAACGCAAGTAGTATCCATGGCTTTACTTTTTCAGGAATAATATTCCGGATATCTGGTATGGAAAAAGGTCCGGAACTATGATGCATAAGCCAGATATTTCACCTCACATTCTACATTCATTCCTGAACGCAACAGTGCAAGATCTTGTGGTTTATTGTCTTTGGAAAACTCTATCCTGACAGGTATCCTTTGTTCAACTTTTACAAAATTACCGGCAGAATTATCTTGTGAGAAAAGGGAAAAACTTGCGCCTGTGGCACGCGATATCGATTTTACAGTTCCTTTGAATATCACATCAGGTATTGCATCAACCTTAATCTCCACCATCATGCCCTCTTTGATATTGGAAGTCTGGGTCTCTTTATAATTGGCAATAACCCATTTTTCTGTTTCGTTCACCAAATCGAGAACTGCCTGTCCAGGTTGCAGAAGCTGACCCTCTTCAATAGTCTTGCGTCCTGTAACTCCATCACATGGAGCCAGGATTACGGTGTAGGAAAGATTAAGGCGTGCCAACTCTACTGCCGCCGAAGCCAACTTTATCTGAGCATCGTTCTGGTTGAGACGTAATGTCTGCTCATCTTTAACCAGAGATGTAGTGGCGCTTTGACGCTGCATCTGTTTAAACCTAGCTCTGGCAGCATCATATTCAGCTTTCATGTCATCGAACTGCTGTTTGGTGACAGCTTGCTGCTCCAATAGATTCTTGTATCGCACATACTCTCTTGCGGCATTTTCCATTTTAATTTTACTCTCTTCAACACCTGCTTCCGAAACTCCGATGTTGCTTTGCGTGGTAAGAATGGTTGTTCCCATAGCCCTCTTGCCGACAGTTGCGTTTTGAAAATCGGCTTCGGCCTGAGCAAGACGGAAGCGATACTCCACATCGTCTATCACCAATAAAGTGTCTCCTTTCTTCACATGCTGATATTCATCAATGTAAATCTTTTTTATATAACCTTGCACACGTGTGTTTATTGGAACAATCTGCTGCTTTACCTGGGCATTGTCTGTGAATTCCACATTACCCAAGTGAACAAACCGCGAACATACCCAAAAGATACAGCCCACAAGCGTTGCCACTACTACAATATTGTATACCAATCTCATTCTTTCCTTTCTCATATTTTTATAATTTTCAGTTTTAGCATTTTACAGCTTCCCTATTTCACGAAGCAGTTTATAATGGTTGTAAATAATGTCCAGATTTGCATTTACGACTTGTAGCTCGGCATTCAACTTCATATTACTTGCATCAAGCATTTCAGTGATAAGCACCAGACCATTTAGATATCTGTTATTTATGATTGAGTAGTTTTCTGTAGCGAGTTGAAATGTCTTTTCATAGACCCTTAGCTTGTCAAACGATTCAATAAAGTTTGTATAAGCGTTATGAACAGAAGTCTGAGTATTTTCCAGCTCAACATTCCTTGCATATTGTGCCACTGTCTGACCTCCTTTTGCCAGCCGGACATTTTTTTTTGATTTATAAAGTGAAGCTAAATCGTATTTCACACCAACACCAACATACCAGTAATTGAGATTCTTATTTATTGTTGGTATTTCAACGGTTATTGGCCCGTTAAAATTATCTGAAGCTATAATGGCAAAAGATGGATAATAACCTGCTTTTGCAATTCTTACATCTTTTTTTGCAATCGATATGTCTAAATCTGTCGAGCGTAATTCCGGACGGTTTTCCTGGGCAATTAGCATTAATTCATCCTGAGTGACTTGTTTCGATTCAAGCTTAAGATTTAGAAATGTTGTGTCAGGAAGAATTATAGTCTCCGAAGACAAACCTAGCGTGATTACCAAATGTTTGTTGATAATGCTTATGCTGTTTTCAATTTCAATCAGAGAGAGTCTAAGATTCTGCATCATAAGCTCATATCTTGTGATGTCATTGGCTAGAGCCATACCTTCCGTCTTTCTGGCACTGACATGTTCTATCAGGACTTCTGTCTGCTCAATATTTTTCAAGAAGACCTTCCGCTGGTTTCGGAGTTTGAACAAATCCAAATAATATCCTGCAACAAGAAATCGCATTTCAGAAATTTTCTTCACGTGAGCCAGATGTGCTACCTGAACTTCCAATCCGGCTTTGTCAATTGAGTTGGAGACAGCACCTCCGGCAAAAACCAGGTAAGATGCTTCTAATGAAAAACTATTTCCGGAATGAGGCATGGGAGAATTTTGTGAGTTCGAAAGATTCCGGTCGTAAACAGTGGCATCGCCCAAATACAAAGCAGATAGGCCAACGCTTATCGATGGCAATCTGTCATTCTCCACAACTGACATAGCTTGCTTTGTATTTTCCACTATTGCATCCGACATTTTCAGTTGCGTACTGTTGCGCTCCATTAATACAAAAACGGAATCAAGTGAAATGACGCGGCCATTTCCAGATTGAGCAGAAATGACATTTGTCAGAAATACAAAGGATATTAACAGATAAGATTTCAGGTTCATATTGAAATTGAATTTTTAAGGGGTGCAAAAGTAGGGCGTTTAATTTTATTAGACCTTTCTCTTTTACCTCATTATTTGTCAAAATTTCCAGTAAAATTTGATTTTCAGACTTTAAAATTGTACTTATGCAGTCAAAATTGGAATAACAATGAATCTAGAGGAAGAGATTGAAATATCACTGGACAGCAATTCCTTACCACTTGCCGGATCGCTTTCAAAGGTAGGCCGTTGCATAGTGTGCTATTGTCTGCACGGTTGGGCAGAAATGGAGGTGAATCTGATAAAACATCGTTTCACGGCATCGGAAATCATGGTTCTTTTCCCGACACAGATTGTAGAACAGATCAAGGTAAGCAGCGATTTTTCTGTAATGTTTTTTTCAATTTCTCCATCGATGCTGCAGGAGGTTATTTTCCGTTTCCCCCCAGATTTTCTTTCATTTCTTCGTCAGCATTTCTATTACAAAGTCACATCTGATGCACTTGAGGAAGAGAAGGTGCGTTTTTCCATGATTTACAGAAAGTTTTCTGACACTGATAATTGTTGCCGCGAAGAGATTATGGTTAATCTTCTGCGTATCTATTTTCTGGAGTTATATGCCAAAATCCATAGAGACGATTTGTATCTATCGACATCCAGACGCAATCGGAAAACCGAAATATTTGAGGAATTCTGTAATCTTGTAATGAGCAATTATGAAAGCAAAAGAGATGTCTGTTTTTACGCTGACGCTTTGTGTATTTCACCAAAGTATCTTTCTATGATAACAACAGAAATCAGTGGTCACGGTGCCAAACAATGGATAGACGACTATGTGGTGCTGGAACTTAAAATACGTTTGAAATCAACGCATGACAGCATTCAGATTATTGCAGATCAAATGAATTTCGCAGACCAGGCATTTTTTTGCAAATATTTTAAATTACGGGCAGGGCTATCCCCAAGTGAGTATAGGAAAATCTAAAATTAATATCCTAAATTTGCCCAAACAACGTAAATAAAATGAGTACGGTTAGAGCAACTCAAGCCTTCGAAAAAGTGTATCTGGAGTTAATAGAAAAAGTGTATGTGCCGATTTATTGAGACAATGTGCATTAAGGATGGGAAAATTGCTATTGTTTCCTTTCACAACAAACGGCTAAATGAGACTCGCTTTGAAATATTTGGAGAAAAAGAGCCTTTGAATATACTTGACTTTGTTGATATGTCTCCAAATTATTATAAAGGCACTTACAAATGCAGGATACTTTATGACAAAAAGATAACTGATACCCAGATTACTGATTATACCCCAAGACAGATTTCTTCTCTAAAATTGGTATATTGCGACAGTATAGACTATCGCTATAAAAACGAAGACAGATCGTTCCTCAACAGACTATATGAACAGAGAGAAGAGGCCGATGATATAATTATCGTTAAAAATGGATTCATAACAGATACTTCATATAGCAATCTTGTTTTTTCTGATGGCAGCAATTTGTTTACACCTTCAGAGCCTTTACTCAATGGCGTTCAGCGCCAGTTTTTGCTCAGCTCCGGAATAGTAAAAGCTAGATCAATCACCACTGCCGACCTGTCATATTTTGAGTCTGTAAGATTAATTAATGCAATGTTGGATTTTAACAACGCACCGGAAATAGAAATATCCAAAATCATAAAATAAAGCAACCAGACAACATGGAAACAATCAAACCTCTAGACAGTATAAGCTTCGACACATTATATTCAGCATTCAACGAGGCATTCGGAAGCTATGAAGTTAAGGTGAATAAAGATGAACTCCAGATTATGCTAAAGCGCAGAGGATTTGTTCCCAAGCTCTCATTTGGCACATTTGTGAATGACAAGTTAGTCTCCTTCACTCTAAATGGAATAGGCATGTTTAACGGAAAGAAAACGGCTTATGACACTGGTACAGGAACAATTGAAGCTTTCCGGGGTAAAGGTATGGCATCAAAGATATTCACATATTCTATACCCTACCTGAAAGATGCAGGCATATCGCAATATCTGCTGGAAGTGTTGCAGCACAATGAAAGTGCAGTCTCTGTTTATAAAAAACTTGGTTTTACTGTAAGCAGGGATTTTAATTATTTTGTCCAACCCAATATAGATGTCAAGTTGCATGACAAACAGTTGAGATCTTCATTATCTATTAAAGAAACCTGTTTGGATAGTGCAACTGAAAACTTGATATCGTTTTGGGACTTTATCCCATCATGGCAAAACAGCTTTGAGGCCATCCTTAGATGTGCTGACGATTTCAGAGTAATAGGAGCGTATGATGGACAAAGATTGATAGGATATTGCATATTTGAACCAAATTCAGGTGATCTGACGCAAATTGCTGTTGACAAGGCATATCGAAGGCAGGGAATCGGAACAGCCTTACTTAAGGAGGCGCTCTTCCGCAACAGACACTCCTCTGTCAAAGCCGTAAATTCTGAAATAAACTGTGAGGCCATGACTGCGTTTCTAGAGTCCAACAATATTCCGTTGAAGGGCAAACAATTTGAAATGATAAAAACATTATAGTCATGGCTGTAGATACAGGAATCATTGTGGCTAACCTCCTATCGTTTTACGATTTCAAAGATAAAACTATTATATCCGTTGGAGCTGGAGGCGGGCAATTTATTGAATACGCCAGAAGTGCAAAAATGGTATATGCCGTTGATAACGACAGTGAAGCTCTTAAGAAATTGTCTGTTTGTTTGGTAAAGCAAGACCTTATTCATAAATTCACGCTCATCCATTCTGAATTCGAAGATGTCAGATTAGAGGCCGATGTCGTACTTTTTGAATTTTGCCTGCACGAAATGAAAAGTACCGAAATAGCTGTCAAACACGCCTTTACCATAACTTCAGACGTTCTTGTCAGCGATCACTGGCCAGGTTCAGAATGGGCATATATTGTTGATGAAAAGGAAAAAGTAACCAATAGCTGGGATGCACTTAAATGCCATGATTTTAGAAAAATTCAGCATTATACTACTATTCAGCGATTTATTGATTATGCAGCACTTTATGAAAAAGTAAAGGGACAGGGAGAAACATCTATCAGAAGAATCGAAAAATTTAAGAATCAACACAATATCGAAATACCCATGTCATATGGGTTTGCATTAATATAAAATAATGGAACAGGTTACAATAGAAGAGCAGACTTTTGAAAAAACTAACTTCAAGGAAAACCCTTTATCAAAGGGTGACTATGATAATTGCAGGTTCGTCTGCTGTGATCTTTCCAACTCAGATCTATCTGAGTTTAGATTTATTGACTGTGAATTTATAGAGTGTAATCTTAGTCTTGTAAGATTGACACGAGCAGCACTCCGGGATATTAAATTCAAAAGCTGCAAGATGTTGGGAATAAATTTCAGCAACTGCAACGAATTTGGCATTTCGTTCAGTTTTGACAATTGTATACTTAATAACTCTTCGTTCTACAAGATACCTGCAAAACAAACGATTTTCCGAAATTGCAAGTTACAGGAAACTGACTTTACAGAATGTAATTTATCAAGTTCCTTATTTGACAACTGTGACTTTTCAGGAGCAACGTTTGACAATACTACACTTGAAAAAGCAGACTTCAGGACTTCCTACAATTTTTCAATTGACCCCGAAAAAAATAGAATCAAGAAAGCGCGATTTTCCATAAATGGAATCTCTGGTCTTTTGGACAAATATGGAATTGAAGTTGAATACTGAAATGGACACGTTTGGTCAAATCATAATATACTATTTTTCAGGAACCGGCAATTCACGGAATGTTGCAAAATGGTTCTCAGATGTTTCGGCAAAACATGGAACTGAATGTAAAGTCATTAATATTGCCGAGATCGACAGACTCTCAATTGCCACGCCTCCTTGTGATGCATTACTGGTTTTAGTTTCACCAATTCATGGATTTAACTATCCTCCGGTGATGCTGAACTTCATATTACGTTTCCCGCAAACTGGAAACAGGAATAAAGTTCTGCTTATGAATACCAGGGCTGGTATGCTGATTGGGAAATTTAACTTGCCGGGACTCACCGGAATCGCATTTTATTTTTCTGCATTCATACTGAAGCTTAAAGGATATTCTATAAATGGTATGGTACCTGTTGACTTGCCTTCAAACTGGATATCCGTTCACCCTGGGCTAAATGCAAAGACTGTTACATACCTTCACGAAGTGAACAAAGCAAAGGTTACTAAGTGTGCCGAGAAAATTATTTCAGGGGAAAGGGATTTCAGAGCACTACGCGAAATCGTTCAAGATATAATCATATCTCCGGTCTCTTTAGGATATTTTCTTGCCGGACGATTTATGTTTGCCAAGACATTCTATGCATCAAAAGATTGCAACAATTGTGACATCTGCATTAAAGGGTGTCCGGTTAAAGCAATAATTAAAGTCGATAAAAGACCATTTTGGACTTTTAGATGTGAAAGTTGCATGAAGTGTACGGGTAATTGCCCCAAAAAGGCTATTGAGACTGCCCACGGATTTATTATTGGCTATCTACTGTTCTCGTCAGTCTTGACAGGCATTGCCCTGAAATATTTCAATCTGCTCTTTAACCTCGAAAATAAAATTGCTGATTTCATCCTTGAAACACTGGTCTTATTGTTTTTTCTTGGAATTTTTTACCGTCTAATTCACTATCTGATGCGTTTCTCATTCATTGAGCGTCTGATGGTTTACACATCACTGACCAAATATAAATTCTGGGGACGACGCTATAAAGCACTTAATAATTAAAATTATGACAATAAAAGTATTAATGATTGTATTATAATAACACTTAATTATATGTTGGAAATCCCCGAATCCAAGACAATCAGTCTGCAGGCGGACGATGTCTTGACAAACAAAAGAATATCAGAAGTAATCAATGCTACAAGCATTCATAAATTTGCATTCTATTGCGGTGATCCCGCTAAATACGCAGGAATTCTTACGGGTAGGCATATACTTTCTGCAAGAGGGCATGGAATGTTTGTAGATCTCTGCTGCGATGATGATACATTCATTACTATAAATGACGGTACTAACATGAGGTACTACTCCTCTTATGAGCCAAGGCCGGAAAAACATCAGCTTCTGGTTGCTTTTGATGATGGAAGCTGTATTGCTTTCACCGTTGCAATGTATGGAGGAATCTCTGCATATAAGGGTAAATTCGACAACTCATATCATCAGCGCAGTCTTGGCAGCATTTCACCTCTTGATGACAGATTTGATGAATCATTTTTTGACAATATCTTCAAAAGCACCACAAAAGATCTCTCCATCAAGGCTCTGCTTGCTACAGAACAGCGCATTCCCGGTGTTGGCAACGGGGTCTTGCAAGACATCCTCTTCAATGCAGGTATTCACCCTAAACGCAAGAAATCCACCATATCAGATTTTGAAAAAGAAGAGCTATACCATTGCCTGAAGGTCACACTAAAAAACATGACTGACAAAGGTGGACGGGACACTGAAAAGGATCTGTTCGGCAAAAACGGCGGTTACAAGACACTGCTCTCAAAAAATACAATTAACGATCCTTGTCCCATTTGCGGAAATGCCATTCTCAAAGAGGCATATATGGGAGGTTCTATCTATTTTTGTCCTACATGTCAGAGAATCAGATAAATAATCTTACAAAAATACATAAAATGAAACGTCCCTTACTATCACTCTATTTCCTTACTATTGCAATATTCCTTAATGCTGCTAATGTAGACACACTTGTTGTCTACAGTAATTCCATGAAAAAAGAGACAAAAGCCTGTGTCGTCACTCCTGAAAAATACGACAGAAACGGGAAGAATTACCCTGTACTTTATCTGTTACATGGTTACGGAGGAAACTATGCATATTGGGTTAAGACATATCCTCAGATAGAACAATTTGCAGATCTTTATAACATTATCATTGTGAGTGTTGACGGCGATTATTCAAGTTGGTACTTCGACAGCCCTGTAGACCCTTCAATGAAATACGAAACCTACGTCACAAAAGAGCTCACTGGATTTATTGACAGCAAGTTCAATACGATAAAAGGACGTGAAGGACGTGCAATTACCGGCTTAAGTATGGGTGGACATGGTGCACTCTATCTCTCAATAAGGCATCAGGATATTTTTGGTGCTGCAGGAAGTATGAGTGGAGGAGTGGATTTTCGTCCATTCCCATTAAAATGGGATATAGCAAAAAGACTGGGAGATATGGACAAATACCCTGAAAACTGGGAGAGGAACACTGTTATATCACAATTATATCTGCTTAAAGGCGATAATCTCGCATTGACATTCGACTGCGGGGTTGATGATTTCTTTATTACAGTAAACAGAGAACTTCACCAGAAGATGCTATATCTGAACATAAAGCATGATTATACAGAGAGACCCGGCAAGCATGCCAAGGAATATTGGAGCAATTCGTTATATTATCAAGTCCTCTTCTTCAATAATTACTTCCATAAAATCCTATGATTCAGCAAGTCGCTCATACTGTCTGAGAACTAGAGTCCGGAAATATAACAGCCCTGAAAGGCTTACAATAGCACTTATCCAGAAGATTGCAGACATGGATATATGTTGGGCTATCAATCCCGCCATTATCATTCCTAATCCCATACCAAGATCCACAGCTGTATAAAGGGTGGAATTGGCAGCTCCGCGATGCTCCGAGTCTGCGAGATTATTTACCATCGACTGAAAAGTTGGAAATATGACTCCATTGCCAAATCCGATTATTATTGCTGAAGCATAGAAGAGTACTGCGTTTTTTGCCATAGCAAGTAATGGAAAACCTATGATCATCAAAACCAAACAGATTGACAGAATCCTTCCAGGTCCCTCTCTGTCAAACACCTTTCCGGCAGAGAGCCTTGCAGCGGCTATTCCAATAGAGAAAATAAGAAAATATAGTGACGAGTTTTGAATCCCTATCTCACGGCCATAAAGAGCAACAAAAGAGAGCAATCCTCCATATGCAATCATCGTAATGAATACATTTACAGAAGGTCTTATGGAGCTTCTGTCTAAAAGCCCGCTCCATTTAAACTGAATTTTCTTCCCAACCACGAACCGCTTACGCAGATGAATTGAATATGCGCATGCCAGACTGGCAATGCTGATCAGGCATCCTGAGATGAACATTTCTGTGTACCCCCACTGGTGACAAATAAACAGTCCAATGATTGGACCAACTGACATTCCTAGTGTTGTGGAAAGAGCAAAGTAGCCGATGCCCTCTCCCCTCTTGGATACCGGTATTATATCAGCAGCAATGGTAGATCCGGAAACTGTAGTGAAACCCCATGTAAGGCCTTGTGCAAACCGGAGCAGCATTATAGAGGTTATTGTTATGGCAACCAAATATCCTGCAAACAATAGGGTATAAACCATTAAAGCCAGTAAGAAGATGGTACGTCTTCCAAACCTGTCAAGAGAGAAGCCCGAAAAAGGGCGAACCAGGACAGAAGCTATTGTATATGCCCCGACTGCGATTCCAACCTGCGTTTCAGATGCATGAAGTTCGCTCACTAAATAGATAGGCAGAGCTGACAGGATCGCATAATAAGTAATGTACATCAAAAAGTTAGAAAGAATAAGAAAAATAAAATCCTTATTCCATATCCGCTCATTCATAGACACAAAATTTGATATCGGGGTGCAAAGGTATAAAAAGGATTACTGAATTTTTACTAATTTTGTTACATGAGATTTAGAGGTATTATTTTTGATCTGGACGGGACACTTGTTGACTCTATTGAAGATCTGGCTGACTCCATGAACACTGTACTAAGAAGCAACAATCTACCTGTTCATGAACTACAGGCATATAAATATTTTGTAGGAAACGGAATACGGAATCTGGTAAGGAGAGCTATACCAGAAAAAGAGAGATCTGAAGAGTTGATAACCAAATGCTATCAATCTATGATCGAGACGTATCGGGACAATTGCATGAACAAGACAAAGCCTTATGATGGAATCCCGGACCTGCTAAACGAGTTGGCCGCACGCAATATGAAGCTCGCAGTGTTTTCCAACAAGGCGCATGAGCTTACAAAGAAAATCGTATCTGAACTTCTGCCATACTGGAATTTTGAGGTGGTGAAAGGGTTAAGTGATGAAGCATTAAAAAAACCCAGTCCGGTTGGAGCCTTGCAGATAAGCAAAGCTTTCGGAATCATACCCGAAGAGATAGTTTATCTGGGCGACACCGGGGTTGACATGGAGACTGCCAATAAAGCCGGGATGTACCCTGTTGGTGTCTTGTGGGGTTTCAGGACAAAAGAGGAGCTCACGGCAACCGGTGCAAAGTATATTTTGAACAGTCCAATGGACTTGATTCAAATCTTATAGCTACTTTTACTTATAAACTTAAACTTATGGCAAACATCTGGGCAAAAAAATCAATCGAAGGGCTGATGAGCGAAGCTTCGGACGAAAAAAACAGTCTGAAAAGGACGCTTGGCAGGTTCAATCTTATCACTTTAGGGATCGGAGCAATAATCGGTGCCGGAATATTTGTACTCACAGGACAGGCTGCAGCAAGTTATGCAGGGCCTGCCGTCGTGATTTCATTTATCGTAGCCGGTATTGCCTGCGCTTTTGCAGGATTATGCTATGCAGAGTTTGCCTCTATGATTCCAATTGCCGGAAGTGCATATACTTATGCGTATGCTACCCTGGGAGAATTTATTGCATGGATAATCGGTTGGGATCTTATTCTGGAATACCTGTTCGGTGCGTCAACAGTCGCAGTCGGATGGTCTGGTTATGTCGTGAGTTTTCTGAATGATCTGGGAATAACATTGCCTTCATCCATATCAAGCGCTCCTCTTGCCTTTGATACAGCAACAGGTGCATGGAGTACAACCGGAGCCTTCATAAATTTCCCCGCCGTTTTCATTGTCGGACTGATTACAACACTGTTGGTGATAGGAATAAAAGAGTCTGCAAACTTCAATAATATAATTGTTGTGATAAAGGTTGCAGTTATATTGCTTTTCATTGGTTTTGGCATCAGTTTCATACACACTGCAAACTGGACTCCTTTCATTCCACAAAACAGCGGTACCTTCGGACAGTATGGGTGGAGTGGCATAATGAGGGCAGCAGGAGTGATTTTCTTTGCCTACATTGGATTTGATGCCGTTTCAACAACAGCCCAGGAGGCAAAGAATCCGCAAAGAGACATGCCATGGGGAATACTTGGTTCATTAGTTGTATGCACGATCCTTTACATTCTTGTCGGACTGGTTATGACCGGAATTGTCTATTTCCCAAACCTCAATGATCCTGCTCCTGTTGCCGTTGCCGTTAATACTGCCGGAGAAGGTCTCTTCTGGCTAAGATATCCTGTCAAGATAGGTGCTATTGCAGGTCTCTCTTCTGTAGTCCTGGTATTGCTTATGGGCCAGCCAAGAATCTTCTTTTCAATGGCAAAAGATGGCTTGCTGCCGAAAACATTCTGCAAGGTTCATCCTAAATTCAAGACTCCACATATCACAACAATCCTGACAGGAGCCGTAGCCGGTATTATTGCCGGACTTTTCCCAATAGGTTTATTGGGGGAATTGGTATCGATTGGCACTCTCCTTGCCTTTGTCATTGTCAGTGGAGGCATTATTGTCCTAAGATACAAACAGCCTGATATCAAACGCCATTTCAAAGTTCCCATGTTTCCATTGGTTCCCATTTTAGGCATACTTTCATCTTTCACCGTCATGTTAATGCTTCCTGGTGACACTTGGGTCCGATTGATAGTATGGATGGCCATTGGGCTTGTAGTATACTTTTGCTACGGAAAAAAACACAGCATAACCGGAAATTAAAATTTCAATACCTTAATCCATTTGTCGTTCAAAATTGTTATATTAGAACAAAATAAGTTTAAACAATGACACTGCAATGGAAAAGACTAAAAAAACCGTTATTACAATAAACCGTCAGCTTGGAAGCGGCGGTGCATACTTAGGACAGAAACTTGCAGAAAAACTGGACATTTTTTACGCCGACCGTGAAATAATCATCGAAGCGGCAAAACAACTTTCTGTGCAGGAGGAGGAAGTGGCATCTTATGATGAAAAAAGGCCTACTTTCTGGGAATCTTTCCTGCAAACAAGAGCATTTGTCCCGGATGTTTACGACCCTCAGAAAAATCTAGCTCCAACAGACCGTGAGTTGTTTGAAACGGAGGCTGGAATCATCCAGCGTATTGCAAAGGATAATTCAGCCGTGATAATTGGCAGATGTGGTTTTGATGTTCTTAAGGATAACTCTGGTATTGTAAAGATATTTTTGTACGCGGATAATGAATTCAGGGAAGAAAGGATTCAGAAAATGTATAAGGTATCAAAAGAGGAGGCCCGGAAAATGATGGTAAAAAGTGACAAGGAACGGGCAATCTATGTAAAGACATTTACAGGAAAGGAGTGGGAAGACGCAAGAAACTATGATATTTCCATCAATACCGGTAAAATTGGACTTGACAATGCTGTTGAATTCATTCTTGACTACTTGAAATACAGGAAATGAAACAAAAGATTCTTATAATTGGTGCCGGTTTTGCCGGAGTGCAACTTGCGACAAACCTTGACGAGGATTTATTCGATATCTTACTGATAGACAAGGTTAATCACCATCAGTTCCAGCCATTGTTCTATCAAGTGGCTACCTCTCAGATTGAACCTTCCACCATATCCTTCCCAATCAGATATATTTTCAGAAATAAAACCAATATCCAGATAAGGCTCGCAGAAGTCACCGGCATAAATGCAAGTCAGAATACAGTCTCAACAACCATAGGCGAGTTCGGATATGACATTCTGATAATTGCAATGGGCTGCAGGACAAATTTCTTTGGAAACGAGGAGATTCAGAAACATGCGCTCACATTAAAATCGACATATGAAGCCATAACAATACGAAATCACATACTGCAGATTTTCGAAGATGTAATTTCTGCCCCTGAAGATAAAAAAGAGGAGTTACTGAATTTGGTGATTGTGGGTGCAGGAGCTACCGGCGTTGAACTGTCAGGAGCCTTTGCCGAAATTAAAAAGCATGTATTGCCCAGAGATTATCCAAAGATAGATTTTTCCAGGTTCAACATCTATCTTATTGAAGGTAGCAAGCACACATTGAATAATATGAGCGACAAATCAAAATATACTTCCGAAAAATATCTTCGAAAAATGGGGGTGAATATTTTGACTGAGACTTTTGTTAAAAACTATGACGGAACCGTTTTATCTTTAAGCAACGGAGAATCTATAAGGACTAAGACTGTCATCTGGGCTGCGGGTGTTACAGCTAATTCCATAAATGGGCTACCTGAGGGTAGCATTGTTTTCGGCAACAGGATAAAAGTAGACCGTACAAACAAGGTACAAGGCTCTGAAAACATATATGCAATAGGCGATATCTGTTATATGGAAACCCCATTGTATCCAAAAGGACATCCACAGGTAGCCAATGTAGCCATAAACCAAGCCAAGAGACTTGCAAAAAACCTTAAGCACATAATACAAGGGAAAAAAACCATTGAATACGAGTACAGAGATTTAGGAGCAATGGCCACTATAGGAACCAACAAAGCAGTCGTTGACCTGAAATCCTTCAAGCTGAAGGGCTATCTTGCCTGGGGTATCTGGATGTTTCTCCATTTGATGCTAATATTGAGCGTAAAAAACAAACTTATTATTTTCATAAACTGGGCTTGGGCATACATTACAAAAGACTCTTCGCTTAGACTTATATTGGTTCCGGACAAAAACAGTAAACATCTATAAAATAAAGATTTTTTATAAAATCTTTATGCCTGACAAGGCAATCTTTATAAAACACTTATATAATCCGATATAATTTTGTATCGTCAAAAACGATATGAAATGGACTCTACTTTTTTACTAGTAATAGGGGCTGCAATTGCTCTTCTTATTTTGGGATATCTTATCTATTCATTGGTTAAACCAGAAAAATTTTAAGATATGACTGCACTTGATGTATTTCAGATAATACTCTTTTTTTCCCTGCTTATTGGCCTTACACCCATCCTGGGTAATTATATGTACAAGGTTTTCACTGGGAAGAGACACTTTATGCTACCTGTATTTGGATGGCTGGAAAAGTTGACGTACAAATTCACCAAGGTGAGTCCCGATAATGATGCAAACTGGAAATCTTATTTATTCTGTCTGCTGGCATTCAACTTTATCGGATTTGTGTTTGTATTTCTCATCCAAATTCTTCAAATTTATTTACCCCTGAACCCGGCAAATCTTCCAAATGTATCTTGGCATTCAGCTATAAACACATCGGTTAGTTTCATGACAAATACAAATTGGCAGGGATATGCAGGTGAAACAACCTTGAGTCATTTTGTACAGATGATTGGACTTACTGTACAGAATTTTGTTAGTGCTGCAACAGGAATTGCCGTTTTGCTTGCACTCATAAGGGGTATTTCAAGAAAAACAACTGACAAGCTTGGTAATTTCTGGGTAGATCTGACACGCGCGACACTATATGTACTATTACCGCTTTCATTATTACTATCTATTACCCTTGTAGGTGAAGGGGCCGTTCAAAACTTCAAGTCCTGTGAAACGGCTCAGACATTACAAGGAGATAGTCAGGTTATTCCAATGGGCCCTGTTGCATCGCAAGTTGCAATAAAACAACTGGGAACAAACGGCGGTGGTTTTTTTAATGCAAACAGCGCCCACCCTTTTGAAAATCCGACACCATTCAGCAACTTGCTTGAAATGCTATCCTTATTGCTTATCCCTGCAGCTCTGACATTTACATACGGAAAAATGGTTGGATCCACACGTCATGGATGGACGATTTTTTTCACTATGCTTCTCCTATTGTTAGCAGGGCTCGCTTTTGCCCTTTATGCAGAATACTCTGCCAATCCCATCTTTGGACATCTGCCATTAATGGAAGGTAAGGAGACCCGCTTTGGGATAACCAACAGCATTCTTTGGGCAACATCCACCACTGCAGCGTCAAATGGATCCGTGATAGCATTACACGACACTCTTTCCCCAATAGCAGGAATGATACCGATGATCAATCTCATGCTCGGCGAGGTTATCTTCGGAGGGGTAGGATCAGGTTTATATGGAATGGTAATATTTATTATCCTTACTGTTTTCATCGCCGGGCTAATGGTTGGTCGTACCCCAGAATATCTTGGAAAAAAAATCGATGCATTTGAAGTGCAAATGGCAATTATTGCTGTCCTTGCTCCAAACATCATTATTCTGTTTTTTTCCGCATGGGCTTCTGTAGGTGAGGTTGGACTTTCAAGCTTGAATAATTCAGGTCCACATGGCCTGTCAGAGATTCTTTACGCTTTCAGTTCTGCCGCAGGAAATAATGGAAGTGCCTTTGCCGGGCTAAACGCAAACACATTGTTTTACAATATAACATTGAGCATTGGAATGCTCATAGGAAGGTTTGGGGTAATTATTCCTGTTATGGCAATAGCCGGCAATATGTCCAAAAAGAAAATTGCACCTGTCTCTACAGGCACATTCCGCACCGACAACGGATTGTTTATCGGCCTGCTCATTGCTGTTATCATAATTATTGGCGGTCTTACTCATTTCCCAGCCTTATCACTCGGACCTGTAGTCGAGCATTTACTAATGAATAGTGGAGTATCTTTTTAAATTTCAATAAGATGAATAAAAAAACCAATAATAGTATATTCAACAAGAAAGTACTTATACAGGCTGCAAAGGAGAGCGTGATTAAGTTCAACCCGGCCAAGCTTGTTAAAAACCCTGTAATATTCATTGTTGCCATTGGATCGGTTCTTACAACAATCGTAGTTCTTGCTGACATAATTTCAGGACACTTCTCTTCCTTCAACTTACAAATAGCTCTATGGCTTTGGGTAACAGTGTTTTTTGCCAATTTCTCAGAGGCAATTGCGGAGGGAAGAGGAAAGGCTCAGGCAGAGAACCTTCGCAAAAACCGTACTCAGACCAAAGCCCGTAAAATGGTTGGCAAGAATGAAGTTTCTGTCTTTGCAACAGAGCTCAGGAAGGGAGATGTTGTCATTTGCGAGGCTGGAGACGTGATTCCCTCCGATGGTGAAGTAATTGATGGAGTTGCCAGTGTAGACGAATCTGCCATAACCGGAGAGTCGGCTCCTGTCATACGCGAAAGCGGTGGAGACCGATCTGCTGTAACTGGTGGAACTATGGTTATCAGCGACAGGATTATGATACGTATAACAATCGAATCAGGCAACACATTTATTGACCGAATGATAGCATTAGTAGAAGGAGCAAAACGCCAGAAAACACCTAATGAAATAGCTCTGTCAATCCTATTATCCGGACTATCGATAATATTCCTGTTAGCTGTTGCCACACTTCCCGCATTCTTCAATTATAGTCTTTCTGCCTCAGGATTGCCTTTATCTCAGAGCCTTACTCTTCCTGTGCTTATAGCCCTGTTGGTATGCCTTATTCCTACAACCATAGGAGGCTTGCTCAACGCCATTGGAATAAGCGGAATGGACAGGCTTATACAGCGAAACGTAATCGCCACAAGCGGACGTGCCATAGAGGCAGCCGGTGATGTAGATGTCCTGTTGCTTGACAAGACCGGGACTATAACATTGGGCAACAGAATGGCAACAGACTTCATAACAGCAGAAGGTGTTACAATAGAAGAACTGGCCAATGCTGCCCAGTTATCATCTCTTTCTGACGAAACTCCTGAAGGTCGTTCCATAGTGGTTCTTGCTAAAGAGAAGTTCAATATTAGAGGAAGGGAGGTTCATGACCTAAATATTAATTTCGTTCCATTTACAGCACAATCGAGAATGAGTGGGATAGATTTCACAGCAGAAGATGGCACTATGCATCATATCCGCAAAGGATCGTCAGATGCAATACACAAATTTATAGAGAGCAACAATGGGTTCTACCCTCAAAGCATTCAGGATATAGTATCAGAACTGGCACAGCAGGGAGCTACTCCATTGGTTGTGGCAGAAGATAAGAAAGTTCTGGGAGTAGTTCATCTTAAGGATATAGTGAAAGGAGGAATAAAGCAGCGCTTTTCCGAATTAAGGAAAATGGGCATAAGGACTGTAATGATTACAGGTGATAATCCATTAACTGCCGCTGCAATAGCAGCGGAAGCAGGGGTTGACGATTTTATGGCGGAGGCCAGACCTGAAGACAAATTACGCCGTATAAGGGAAGAGCAATCAGTAGGACATCTTGTAGGCATGATAGGTGATGGCACAAATGATGCTCCGGCACTAGCTCAGGCAGACATAGGCATTGCTATGAACTCAGGTACCCAGGCCGCCAGGGAAGCAGGAAACATGGTTGATCTGGACAGCAACCCAACAAAGCTGATAGAGGTGGTTGAAGTAGGAAAACAACTGCTGATGACACGAGGAGCATTGACAACATTTAGTATTGCAAACGATGTGGCAAAATATTTTGCAATTATTCCTGCAATAACTCTCTCTCTCTATTCGGGCAAAAACGGTATCGGACCACTCTCAGCATTGAACGTAATGAATCTTGGTTCGCCACAGAGTGCAATATTGAGTGCTGTTATCTTCAACGCTATTATTATTTTGCTATTGGTTCCTTTGGCACTAAGGGGTGTACGTTACCGACCCGTCTCTGGAAATGCAGCTTTATCAAGAAACCTCCTGATTTTTGGATTAGGAGGAATAATTGCCCCATTTATTGGCATAAAGCTTATTGATTTACTCATTAATCTGTAAAAAAGATATGAAAACACTTGTCATCTCTTTAAAGATATTTCTCTTCCTTACAATCCTGACAGGGATAATTTACCCACTAATAGTCACAGGCATTGCACAACTGGTTTTCCCATCAAAAGCAAATGGCAGTCTGATTGTAAGAGATAACATAATCATCGGCAGCAAGCTGATTGGCCAGAAGTTCGACAGCACAATCTACTTTTCTTCCCGACCATCTGCAATCTCATATAATCCACTACCGTCAGGGGGTTCTAATTATGGCTTGACGAATATCAAATTGAAAAATCAGGTTTATCAAAACAGAAAACAATTTATAGAGTTCAACCATTTGGATAGTTCTTATCAGGTTCCTTCCGAAATGCTATTTGCCTCAGCAAGCGGAATTGACCCACATATCTCACCCGTGGCGGCATTCTTACAAGCAGACAGAATTGCTGACGCACGCAATTTCAATAGTGGCCAGAGAAAAAAATTGATGGAATGCATTATAAAAAACACCGAGAATCCTCAATTTTCCTTTCTAGGTGAAAAACGTATAAACGTATTAGTTTTAAACCTTGAAATTGACCAAATCAGCTTGAATAAAACAGAAAAAAAGATATAACTTTAACATTGAAATGGATTCAATTGATAACAGACCCAATCCTGATGAGCTTTTAGCCTCTTTGAAACTTGAAGAAGAGAAAAGCAAACGCGGCAAGCTGAAAATATTCTTCGGCATGTGTGCCGGCGTCGGCAAGACCTATACCATGCTTCAAACGGCACAGGCAGAGAAACAGAAGGGTAATGATATTATAATAGGATACATAGAGACTCACAACAGAAAGGAAACAGCGCTACTGTTAAAAGGCTTTGAATTAATTCCCAGAAAGGAGTACGAATACAAATCGACAAAAGTACAAGAGATGGACCTTGACTCTATCATTGCCAGGAATCCACAGATTGTACTTGTTGATGAACTTGCACATACCAATGCCCCAGGATGCCGTCACCTTAAAAGATTTCAGGATGTCATTGAGCTTCTGAATAATGGCATAAGTGTATATACAACAGTAAACGTTCAGCATCTTGAAAGTCGTTCAGATACGGTTGCACAGATTACAGGGGTAATCGTGAGGGAAACCATTCCGGATGAAATTTTCGAAAATGCAGATGAGGTTGAGTTGGTAGACCTGACACCTGATGAGCTTTTGCAAAGGCTCTCAGAAGGTAAGGTATACACAAGTGAGCGTTCGAAAGAGGCCATTGAGAATTTTTTCCGTAAAGGAAACATTACTGCATTGCGTGAAATGGCCTTACGCATTGTTGCAGACAGGGTCGACAAGCAGTTACAGGACTACATGCAGCTGAAACGTATCAAAGGGCCTTGGAAATCAGGGTTACATTTGCTGGTTGCAGTAAGCTACACAATGCAGTCGGCAAAATTACTCAGATGGGCCAAAAATCTCTCCTACGCCATGGGTGGCGACCTGCAGGCTGTTTATGTAGAGACATCTAGAGAGCTTGCTCCAAAGGAGAGGGAACAATTGGACAAGAATATAAATCTTTCCAAGCAACTTGGAATCAAGTTCCGCATTGTGACTAGTAATGACATTGTAAAAGCAATTGTGGATTTTGCGCAGAAGGAGAACAGCACACATATAATCATAGGCAAGCCCCGCGTTCGCAATCTACTAACTCTTATACGTTTGGGGAATTTTGTCAACAGACTTATCCGATATAGTGGTAACATAGATGTCTACATACTTGGTTCAGACAACATTTCCAAAGAAAAATTCCGGAGAAAGATTCCATTACCATTCTTTTCATCAAATATCAGGCAATACCTTATATCATCTCTTGTCGTCATACTTACTTCTGTCATATTCTTCTTTTTTAAAGGATTCATAGGATATCAGGTAGTGTCTTTTGCATTATTGTTTATCGTAGCAATACTTGCATTTTTCTATGGAACTGGACCTATTCTTATCTCTGCCGCATTAAGTGCTGTCACTTGGGATTATTTTTTCATTCCTCCCCCATATACGTTGCACGTTGATCGTCCTGAAGATATGCTTATGCTGATAATGTTTTTTATAATAGCACTGCTAAACGGGGTTCTGACCTCCAGGATACGTAAACAGGAGAGGAACATAAGAATCCGGGAAGAACGTACCGATGCTCTTTATCAGCTTACACAGGAACTTTCAACAGCGATGGGAATAGATGAGGTTATAACCATTTCTGTCAACGACATTAGGAAGTATTTTAACCTTGAAAGTCGGATATTACTCAAAAACGAGTCAAACCACTTGGAAGAAAACAATTCCAGCAATAGTGATTCAAACTTTACCCGCAATGATATAAGTGTTGCCTCATGGACATTCCAACATACAACTAAAGCAGGAAGACATACAGACACCCTACCCTCTTCAAATTTCACATTTTATCCTCTTAAAGGCAATCTGATGAATTTAGGAGTCATTGCAATAAAGCAAAAAAAGATATTTACGAGGGATGAAGAGCAATTTTGGGAAGCATTCATTTCCCAGATATCTGGGAAATTTGAACGCGAGTATTTACGGAATATGGCAAAGCAGGCCTATCTGCTTAATGAATCGGATAAGCTCTACAAGACATTGTTCAACTCAATATCGCATGAGCTCAGGATTCCGGTAGCAACAATAATGGGTGCAACTGACACACTGCTCATGCAGACATATCCTGTCGAGACACAAGAAAAACTCTATCAGGAAATCAACACCGCATCTATACGGTTAAACCGCCTTATCGAAAATTTGCTGAATATGTCTCGTCTTGAATCCGGACATATCACACCAAGACTAGACTGGTGTGACGTACACGATCTTGCAAATAAAGTGGCAAGTTCCCTAAAACAAGAACTGCATAAATTCAAATTTTCAGTAGTGATTCCGGAAGAGACCCCACTGGTTCAGCTGGATTTTGGGCTTATCGAACAAGTGCTTCACAACCTTGTACTTAACGCAACTCAAAATGCGCCACAGGATTCCAGCATAAGATTAAAGATCTTTTATGACCAAGGCTTCCTTACAATGCAGATTATGGACAGAGGTTGTGGTTTCCCATCGTCAGATATGACCTCGGTATTCAACAAGTTCTATCGTGGAAAAGATGCCAGGTTTGGAGGTACAGGCCTTGGACTTTCAATTGCGAAAGGGTTTATTGAAGCTCATGAAGGTACAATTTGTGCAAAGAACCGCAAAAACGGTGGTGCCATCTTTACAATTAAAATTCCCGTAAAGGTTGCTGGATTAAATGAAATTGACAAGCCCTCGGAAAAATGACTCAATTAAATGATATAATATTAATTATCGACGACGAGGAACAGATACGCCGTTTGTTGGAAATAACTCTTTCTGCCAATGGATATAAAATCATTGAGGCTTCAAATGGCAAAGATGGTTTGACTATGGCCTCAACACGAGCCCCAGGCTTGATAATTCTTGATTTAGGATTACCTGACACAGATGGGCTAGTTGTACTTAAAAGGCTTAGAGAGTGGTATCTCAAACCAATAATAATTCTTTCTGTTCGTAATTCTGAGGATGAGATAATAAAAGCCTTGGATTGCGGGGCAAATGATTACCTTACCAAACCGTTCAGAACAGGAGAGCTATTAGCCAGAATCCGGGTTGCCATCAGGCAAAGCAAGGGCCAGGAAAAAACAATCCTGGAATTCGGCTCATTGACGATTGACTTGACAAACCACATTGCACGCAAGAATAACGAAATTATAAAACTTACATCAACCGAATTTTCATTATTGTCCTTATTAGCAATAAATGAGGGAAGAGTCTTGACTCACCAATATATTTTAAAAGAGGTCTGGGGCATGGGTTACATAGAGCAAACCCAATACTTAAGAGTTTTTATAGCACAGCTACGTAAAAAGGTAGAAGACAACCCCTCCAGCCCAAAGCTTCTGAATACTGAATCCGGAATTGGATATCGTTTTGGAAATTAACAAAATACAACTACAATGAATATCATAATCTTTGGAGGAACGGGCTTTATAGGCAGAAATCTCACAACGAACCTGCTTGCCGATGGATATGATGTCTTTATTGTCACAAGAAACTCTCAAGGCAAACTTCCTATATCAGGGAGTAATGTCCATGCCATTTATTGGAACAGCGTCTCTCCCATCTCATCCATCACAATTCCGGATAAGATTGACGCAATAGTCAACCTGGCAGGAGAATCCATAGGTAAACGTCGTTGGGACATGTCCGTAAAAGAGGAGATTCTTGCAAGCAGGGTAAGGACAACCAGAGCAATTGTCAAGGCAATAAACAGTAAGATAATCCATTCAGATGTGCTGATAAATGGATCTGCCGTAGGATATTACGGAGCCCGCGGCGATGAAGAGGTTACCGAATCTGAACATGCCGGCAGTGATTTTCTGGCAGAGGTATGTCAAAAATGGGAAGATGAGGCGTACAAGGTAAAAAATGGCCTCACCAGAGTAGTGACCCTAAGAACAGGCATAGTACTGGGAGACGAAGGAGCTCTGAACAAGATGACAATCCCATACAAATACTATCTTGGAGGTCCATTGGGGAGTGGAAAGCAGTGGCTTTCATGGATTCATGTTGAAGATCTCACTAGGATAATACAGTTTATAATCGAACATAAGGAGATTAAAGGACCGGTCAATGCAGTATCTCCAAATCCTTCAACCATGAAAGAGTTCAGCAAGGCTCTTGGAAAAACTATGAACAGACCATCATGGATGCCCGTTCCAGAGTTCTTGTTGAAAATAGCCATGGGGCAAATGTCCGAGATGCTGGTGCACGGACAAAAGGCTGTTCCCGGTATTATTTCGGAGGCCGGCTTTGAATATAAATTTCCAAAACTGGAAGAAGCCTTGAAAAATTCGATGTAAAATATTTACATTTGAAGCAGATAATTAATAGCCGATGTTTGAGGACTACTCCAGAAAAAAATCCTTATCACAAATAATTAAAAATTCAGACAACTCCAAAGGAGCAGACCACCTGAATAAAAACCTGACCGTACTTGACCTGACGGCATTAGGTGTTGCCGGTATTGTTGGGGCAGGCATCTTCAGCACTATTGGCAACGCTGCTTATAACGGCGGGCCTGCTGTCTCCCTGCTATTCATCTTCACTGCAATAGCTTGTGGCTTTTCGGCACTTTGTTACGCCGAGTTTGCCTCAAGGGTTCCCATAAGCGGAAGTGCCTACACATATGCTTACGTCAGTTTTGGAGAATTGGTAGCTTGGGTCATAGGTTGGAGCTTGATAATGGAATATGCCGTAGGAAATATCGCTGTTGCAATCTCGTGGTCTGACTATTTCTCGGGTATGATGAAGGGATTTGGATTTACTATCCCGGAATATATGACAACCGACTATCTATCTGCTGCCAGGGGATTTAAGGAAGCATCATTATTAATGGCCAATGGAACCGGATTCGATACTCTGACTACATCAATCCAGGAATCTTTCCGAGCATGGAATGATGCGCCACAACTGTTTGGCATAAGGTTAATTGCGGATATTCCTGCCTTTTCGGTTGTTGTGTTTATAACTGCACTGGTCTATGTAGGCATATATGAGACAAAAGTTGCAAGCAACATTATGGTTGCCATAAAGATGATTATTTTGCTATTAGTGATAGCAATCGGTTCATTTTATGTCAATACAGACAACTGGTCGCCTTTTGCACCCAACGGTCTGGGTGGGGTGCTAAAGGGTGTATCTGCAGTCTTTTTCGCTTATATCGGATTTGATGCCATTTCCACTACTGCAGAGGAGTGTAAAAATCCTCAGCGTGACCTCCCTAGAGCCATGTTCTACTGTCTGATAATATGCATTATTCTATACATCGCAGTAAGTCTGGTCCTTACCGGCATGGTAAGCTACAAGGAACTTGCTGTGGGCGACCCGTTGGCATTTGTATTTCAAAAATTACATTTGAACTGGCTTTCAGGAGTGATAGCAATCAGCGCAATCGTGGCCATGGCCAGTGTCCTTCTTGTTTTTCAGGTTGGGCAACCTCGCATATGGATGAGTATGAGCCGCGATGGTCTTTTGCCTCCTCGATTCTCTAAGGTACACAAACGTTTTCACACCCCATCATATGCAACAGTGGTAACCGGTTTTTTTGTTGCAATTCCTACTCTCTTTATGAATCTTACGGAGGTTACAGATCTGACCAGCATAGGTACCTTGTTTGCATTTATTGTAGTCTGCGGAGGTATCCTGGTTCTTGAGAAAGAAGATGCTAATGCAGTTAAAAAAGGCTTTCGTGTCCCATTCTACAGCAGTCGTAAATTTTTACCACCCATTATTGCTGCAGTACTGTTCCTTGTTGTTTACATAAATCTTGACGGCATATCAACCTTTTTGTCTCTGCAAGATGCAAAAAACCCTGACCTGACCTTCTGGAGTGTATTCAAACACAAGATTCCAATGTGGGGATTTATTATTTCCTCTCTGATAATTATCTATCATTCAATAAGAAAAAATCTTTCTCTAATTCCGGTTCTTGGACTACTCACTAATATTTATCTTATTACGGAGCTAGGACTAACCAACTGGATACGATTTATCGCATGGATGGCCATAGGTCTTGCTTTGTACTTTATCTACGGACATAAGCATAGTAAGATAAATAATCCTGAATAATTTTGTTAATTTTGCAATCATAACATAGTATCTAAAAAAACAGCAATATGATCTTTCAGTTTCTTACAGCTTTTGCCCAAGAGGGCATCGAGGCAGCAACTCAGGCAGCGACCCAGGCGGCTGCCATCCCTGCAAAAGCAGAGGCATCTTTCTCTCTTATAGATATGACTATCAAAGGTGGACCTATAATGATCCCTTTGGCTTTCCTATCCATACTGACAATCTATCTTTTTGGCGAAAGATGGTGGGCAATAAAGAAAGCATCGCAGATAGATGAGAATTTCATGAGAAACATACGAGACTACGTTCATGAAGGAAAAATAAAATCTGCCCTTACCCTATGTCAGTCTCAGGATACCCCTATTGCCCGTCTAATTGAGAAAGGCATCCAACGAATTGGCAGGCCTCTGCCGGATATAGATGCAGCTGTAGAAAACATTGGCAACGTAGAAGTTGCAAGATTGGAAAAAGGATTGCCATTTCTTGCCACAATTGCCGGGGGTGCCCCTATGATAGGCTTCCTTGGAACAGTTGTGGGTATGATACAGGCATTTTACAATATGGCTCAGGCAGGCAACAACATTGACATATCACTGCTTTCCGGTGGTATATATGTTGCAATGGTAACTACCGTTGGCGGCCTTGTTGTGGGCATTGCCGCTCTTTTTGGCTATAACTATCTTGTAGCCAGAATTGATGATGTTGTATTCAAGATGGAGAGTTATACAATTGAATTCATGGATCTTCTCCATGAACCTGCTAACAAACAATAGTAACAGCCATGATTTTAAAGCGTCGTGCTAAAGTAGAGCCAAATTTCAGCATGTCCTCAATGTCTGACGTTGTGTTTCTTATGCTGATTTTCTTTCTCTGCACCTCTACATTGATAAATCCCAATGCTCTCAAGCTTTTGCTGCCAAAAAGCACAACCCAGACCTCTTCAAAATCAGGGGTGAGCGTCTCTATAAAGCATTATACTCAGTCAGACACATACTCATACCACATAGATGGAAACATGACACCTGTCAATTTTGACGAAATTGAAGGTTTGGTAAAGCAGAAGCTTCAGAATGAAGAAAATCCTACAATATCTCTGTATGTAGACAAGAGTGTTCCTGTAGAGCAGGTTGTCAATGTTATGAATATCGCAAAAAGGAATGATTATAAAATAATACTGGCCACATCCCCCGAATAATTATGTTTAAGTTCCCTGATAAATTCGACAAAAAGGAAAATAAAGCACAGATGGTAGGTCTAGCAATGACCATTGGCGTTCACCTTCTGATTTTAGCTTTTCTCTTCGCAACAGGGCTGAGGGCTGTCAATCCTCATCCTAAACCTGTTGGAATTGAGGTCGAATTTGACAAGGAACCGCCAAAACTTGTGGAGGTGAAACCTATTGAAGTAAAATCCGGCAATGAGCCAAGGTCTGAAAACCCAAATCCTAAAAAAGAGATTAAGTTGGTACAAAGGTCCGAATCTGCAATAATCGGAAAAAAAGCCAATAAGGGAATGGAAACAACAATGGGAAATAAAGGAGACGTTGAGCGCTATGAAGCTCCCAGAGCAAAGCCCGTTGACAGAAGAGCTCTTTTCCCAAGCACCGGTAATGGGGATTCCTTGTCTCCTACTGTTGCAAAAGAGATAAGTGAAAGGCTGACTGCCGGACACCCTGCTGGCAACACCAAAACAGGCAGTACTGAAGGAGAACCATCAGCAAGACTTGCCGGAAGAAGTCTTATGGGCAACCTGCCTGCACCTGAATATACTGTAAACCTATCCGGCAAAGTAGTTGTAAAAATATCAGTAGATCAATATGGTACCGTAATAGGTGCCACGCCGGGAGTTAGTGGTACAACTGTTCAGGACAAGACATTGTGGGAAGCTGCAAAAAAAGCCGCACTCAAGGCAAAATTCAATCTAAGTTCTTCGGCTCCTGCGGTACAGGAGGGCACTATCACTTACATTTTCAGACTCCGATAAAATATCAAGTTGCAAAAGTGCTGATTATTACTCGTACCTGAGGGCCTCAATAGGATCTAGCTTGGAGGCTTTGACAGCCGGCAGATATCCGGAAGCAACACTCACAAGAAGGCATACAAGCACCCCAAAGAACATCCAGAGCCACGGGATTACAAACGGGCTCTTCATGATAGCAGCAGTAAGATTCCCTACAATTATCCCCATAATTATTCCGAGTGCGCCTCCCAACTGACCAATGACAATCGACTCAAAAAGAAATTGCTGCTTTATAGTTTTTGAATTTGCCCCAAGAGCTTTACGAGTCCCGATCTCCCTCGTCCTCTCCTTTACAGAGACAAGCATTATATTCATCAACCCAACCGCTGCTCCCAATAAAGTAATTATACCTATCACAAATGCAGCGATCGTCACATAGGACATTATTTTCATGACATCCTCCATCATTGCATCGGACTTGGTGATCCTAAAATCCGACCTATCCATTGGACTCAATCTTCTTACAGACCTGAAAAGCTGTTCTGCAGCATCTATGGCCTTGGTCTGGCTCACACCCTCATTTGGAATAACGCCTATATTATAGAACGAGTTGTCATTAAGAAATGTTATCCTTGCATTTGTAAGCGGAATAAGCACCTGATTGTCCACTCCACCGCCAAAAGAGCTTCCCTGAGACTCAAGTACGCCTACAACCTGATATCTGGCAGCTCCTACAGAGATTATCTTGCCTAAAGGATTGGTCTCCTTAAATATAGACTTGACTATCCCTGACCCCACAACAGCAGTAAAGGACATTGCCTCCATATCTCTGTTGTTAAGATTTCTTCCATTCTTTATTTTTGCCCCTACATACCCAAGATAACTTTGATCTATTGCGTTCACCCTAATTGTTGGATTGGTCTTGGCCGACCCATACTTGATTGTGGCATTATTGACCGCAGTTGCGTATATTGTTGAGATGGAAGGTATTTTATAATTTTCCACGAAGAAGCTTGCCTGAGAAAATGTGATGTTTCTCTTGTTTAACACCCTCGCCCTGCTGTCACCGGATTGATTATCGGAGTAAAGCGACCTTATTGAAAATGAATTGGCCCCCATCTTGCCGAAATTCTCCTTCATCAAAGCCTTGAGAGAATCTGTGGCAGTCAATATTCCGATAAGGGAAGTAATACCAATTGCAATTATCATAATCGTAAGAACAGACCTTAGCCTGCTGCTCAGGATTGACTTTATTGATACTCTGAAATTCTCTTTGAAAAGAGGTGTAATTCTCAGCTTGCTAACAATTTTTGACATGAATGCAGCCATAAATCTATTTCTGCTAAATTAATATGTAAAAATAGGAAAATATATCTTATTGACCTAACTTTGCCCCCGAATTCTATATAGATGAGAAATAATACAAGACCAAGTCGTACCGGAGCAATGTCTGCCGGTAGACCAAAAAGAGCTTATGGCAGCCGTGATGGTAGGCCATCTGACAGTAACAGACCAAAAAGGTCCTCTGACTCAGAGAGACCAGGAAGAACCTATGGCAGCCGTGATGGTAGACCATTTGACAGTGAAAGACCTAAAAGAGCATACAGCTCAGACAGGCCAAAGAGAACTTACGGAGACCGTGATGACAAACCGTTTGACAGGGATCGTAAACCATTTGACAGAGACCGCAAACCTTTTGACGGCGAAAGACCAAAGAGGGCTTACAGTTCAGACAGACCTAAAAGAGCTTACGGAAGCCGCGATGACAAACCGTTCGACAGGGATCGTAAACCTTTCGACAGAGACCGCAAACCTTTTGACGGCGAAAGACCAAAGAGGGCTTACAGCTCAGACAGACCTAAAAGAGCTTATGGAAGCCGCGATGACAAACCGTTTGACAGGGACCGTAAACCATTCGACAGAGACCGCAAACCTTTTGACGGCGAAAGACCAAAGAGGGCTTACAGTTCAGACAGACCTAAAAGAGCTTACGGAAGCCGCGATGACAAACCGTTCGACAGGGATCGTAAACCTTTCGACAGAGACCGCAAACCTTTTGACGGCGAAAGACCAAAGAGGGCTTACAGCTCAGACAGACCTAAAAGAGCTTATGGAAGCCGCGATGACAAACCGTTTGACAGGGACCGTAAACCATTCGACAGAGATAGCAAGCCTTTTGACAGAGACCGCAAACCTTTTGACGGCGAAAGAACAGAGAGGGCTTTTGATTCCGACAGACCTAAAAGAAAATTCGAAAAGAGTACAGAACCGTTTGAAAGCGACAGACCTAAAAGATCTTTCGGAGAGGATCACGCAGAGAGACCTCAACGAGATTACAGGCCAAAAGCAGAAGCATATACACCAAAGCCAAGAAGACGCAAGGCCGTTGATGAAGAGGGAATCAGACTCAATAAATTCATTGCCAATTCTGGTGTATGCTCACGTAGAGAGGCAGATGAATACATCATTGCTGGTCTCGTTAGTGTAAACGGACAGATAATAACAGAACTTGGAACAAAAATACAAGCTCAGGACGATGTTCGTTTCAACGGAGAGAGACTCAGGGGAGAAGAAAAGGTCTATCTACTTATGAATAAACCTAAGGATTTTGTGACTACCCTATCCGATCCTAACGCCGAAAAGACAGTTATGGATCTTATCTCCGGAAATTGCTCTCAAAGAGTATATCCCGTTGGAAGGTTAGACAAGTCAACCACCGGAGTGCTTCTTCTTACAAATGACGGAGAACTGACAGAGAAGTTGACTCACCCTTCAAATATGAGTAAGAAGATATATCACGTATTTCTGGATAAAAACTTATCAGGCAGCGACTTCAAGGCACTGTTGGATGGCATCAATCTGGAAGACGGTCCAATGCATGCAGACTCACTTTCATACATAGACGAAGACAAGAGCCAGGTTGGACTCGAGATTCATTCAGGAAGGAACAGAATTGTAAGAAGGATGTTTGAACACCTTGGCTACAAGGTAAAAAAACTTGACAGAGTCTTTTTTGCAGGGCTTACTAAGAAAAACCTTAGAAGAGGTCAGTGGCGTTTTCTTACAGAACAAGAGGTTACCATGTTAAAAATGGGTGCCTTTGAATAACATGGAGAACAACAAAATACACAAAGCAGGATTTGTCAACATTATAGGAAACCCTAATGTTGGCAAATCTACGCTTATGAACGCACTGGTAGGCGAAAGACTTTCAATTGTCACAGCAAAGGCTCAGACCACCCGTCACAGAATAATGGGCATCGTAAACGGAGAGGATTATCAGATAGTATATTCTGACACTCCAGGTATCCTAAAGCCGAATTACGAACTACAGGAGAGCATGATGCAATTTGTAGAGACCGCTATAGGAGACGCAGATATAATTCTCTACGTTACAGATGTTGTGGAGAAAAGCACAAAGAATGCCGAATATATAGAAAAACTAAACAGGGTGGATTCTCCTGTTCTGGTGGTGATAAATAAGATAGACTTAAGTAACCAGGCACAACTTGAAGAGATATACAGAAAATGGAATGAAATTGTTCCTAAAGCTGAAATATTCCCTGTTTCTGCGACCGAAAAATTCAATCTTGACTCTCTGTTCAACAGGATACTTGAGCTTATTCCGGCAAATCCCGCTTGGTACGATAAAGATGTCCTGACAGATAGGAATCTTAGGTTCTTCGCCTCTGAGATAATACGAGAAAAAATACTTCTCAACTACAATAAAGAGATTCCCTATTGCACAGAGGTTATAATCGAGACGTTCAAGGAGAAGGAGAACATTTACCACATAGATGCCGTGATAAATGTATTAAGAGATTCTCAAAAAGGCATAATCATCGGAAATAAAGGCACTTCCCTCAAGAGAGTTGGCACACAGGCACGAATTGACATGGAGACTTTTTTTGAAAAAAAGGTATTTTTGCAGATATTTGTAAAGGTGAATCCCAACTGGAGAGAAGACAAAAGAAAACTAAAACAGTTCGGGTACATCTTAGATTAAGATAACTATAAAAAGAATGAGTACCCCAGACTTAGATTTCGAACTTGAAGCCGTTGATCCGGCTGACAATCCTGATGCTGCAGAGAGCAACAAGTATGACAAACTGATAAACGAGGGCGACAAAAAGTACAAACTTACGGGTATGTACAAAGACTGGTTCCTCGATTATGCCTCTTATGTTATTCTTGAGCGAGCAGTCCCTCACATTAATGATGGACTTAAACCTGTCCAAAGGCGCATACTCCATGCAATGAAAAAGATGGATGACGGGCGGTTTAACAAGGTTGCCAACATTATCGGGTCTACAATGCAGTACCATCCTCACGGAGACGCATCAATTGGAGACGCACTGGTTCAACTGGGTCAAAAAGACCTTTTGGTTGAGTGTCAGGGTAACTGGGGAAACATTCTTACCGGAGACAGCGCTGCTGCACCAAGGTATATAGAAGCCCGACTCAGTAAGTTCGCAAACGAGATATTATTTAATCCAAAGACCACCGTCTGGATGAGTTCCTATGACGGAAGGAATCAGGAACCAGTCAACCTGCCTTCAAAATTTCCTCTTTTGCTTGCACAGGGCGTAGAGGGAATTGCTGTAGGACTTGCTTCTAAGATACTTCCGCACAACTTCAACGAACTTATTGACGCATCCATTGCCTATCTTAATGGACAGGAGTTTACTATCTATCCTGATTTCCCCACTGGAGGACTGGCTGACTGTACCAGATACAGCCAAGGACTAAGAGGCTCTGTTGTCAAAGTGAGGGCCAAGATCACCAAACTGGATAAAAAGACTCTGGTTATAACAGAGATCCCTTTCGGGCAGACCACTTCCAAGCTTATAGAATCTATCCTTAAGGCAAACGACAAGGGTAAAATAAAAATAAGGAAAGTCGACGACAACACATCCGAGGGTGCTGAGATTGTCGTTCATCTTCATAACGACATTTCACCGGACAAGACGATAGATGCCTTATACGCATTCACAGATTGCGAGACATCCATCTCTCCAAACTCCTGTGTAATCAAAGACGACCGTCCTCAATTTCTGGGAGTGGATGAGATACTCCGTCACAATACTGACTATACCAAGTCTTTATTGAAACAGGAACTTGACATAAGGCTAGGCGAACTGGAAGATGCATGGCACTATACTTCACTTGAGAAGATATTTTTCGAACAAAGAATATACAGGATACTTGAACTAGAGTCTAAAAGCTGGAATGATCAGCTCAAGGCCGTTGAGGAGGAGCTCCTAAAATATCAAAGTCAGCTAAGGAAGGAGATCACTCCTGATGATGTCCTTAAACTGGTTGAAAAACCGGTGAGAAAAATCTCCATGTTCGACGTAAAGCTGTTGGATGAGGCAATCAGGAAATTTGAAGAGGAGATGGCTGAGGTAAAAAACAATCTTGATCATCTTATTGCTTTCACAATAAAATATTACACCCAGCTAAAGAAAAAATACGGATCAAAGTTTCCCCGCAAGACAGAGCTAAGTAATTTCGAGACAATAGAGGCCACCAGGGTTGTTGTAGCCAACGCAAAACTATATGCAAACCGCACCGAAGGTTTCGTAGGTATGGATCTTAAGAGGGACGACAATGCCGAGTATGTATGTGAATGTTCTGACATTGACGACATCATTGTATTTCTGAAGAACGGGCAGTATTTTGTCACCAAGATAAGCGAAAAGGCCTTTATAGGAAGAGAGATAATCCACATCGGGATTTTCAACAAAAACGACGAGAGGTGCATATATAATGCTGTTTACCGAGACGGCAAGGGTGGTTTCATATATATAAAGAGGTTCGCCGTAACTGGTGTCACAAGAGACAAGGCATATGACCTTACCCAAGGAAAAGATGGTTCTCAGGTACTTTGGTTCACAGCCAATCCAAACGGTGAGGCAGAGGTCCTTAAGATATTCCTGAAACCAAGGCCAAAGCTTAAAAAGCTGATTTTTGAATTTGATTTCTCCACTCTCGCAATAAAAGGAAGGGGCTCAATGGGTAACATCCTTAGCAGAAACCCAATACACAAGATTCAACTCAAATCGCTTGGAGTATCGCAATTTGGCGGTCAATCCATCTGGTTCGATCAGGACATCAACAGGCTTAATATAGATTCCCGCGGATTATATCTCGGGGATTTTCTTAACCATGACCATATTCTGGTAGTTTGCAAAAACGGAGAGTACTATACCACAAACTACGATCTTAGTAACCGTTATCAGGGCGACATCCTCGTTGTGGAGAAGCTCGACATACACAAGATCTATTCCGCAGTTTACTTCGACGGCGAACAAAATTGTTACTATGTAAAGAGGTTTAGTTTTGAGCCTAACGACAACATTGTCACATCTTTCATCTCAGACGCTCCAGGCTCATTCCTACACAGTATATCTACAGATAAATTCCCTCAGTTAGAGATCATGTTTGCCGGAAAACATGCAAAACGCTTACCGGAGAATATAGATGTTGACGAATTTATCGCCAGTAAGGGATTCCGTGCAAAAGGAAAGAGATTGACCACTTTCGAAGTTGGAGAAATAAAGTTCATAGAGCCATTGGAAAAAGAGGTAAATACCGAAATCCTTGACTCAAACGGAGACGATACGGAAAACATTACGGAGGAGTTCTCTTCGGAAGACTCTTCAGAACCAATCCTGCCAACACTCTTTTAATATGATAATCAGCCTGACTGGTTTTATGGGGGTCGGAAAAAGCACTATTTCCGCTCAACTTGCAAGATACCTTTACTGCAAGGTAATAGATCTGGATACTTTCATCGAGGCAGCAGAAGGGCTCAAGGTTGAAGATATTTTCAAGGAAAAGGGTGAGCAATACTTCCGTGAAAAGGAAGAATATTATTTAAAGAGCATTATTGACGGAAACCGTGAAAAAGTCCTGATTATATCTCTTGGCGGAGGTACTCTCATTTCCAAGGCAAACCAGGAGATTGTTAAGAACCAGACCTTCTGTATTTATCTTAAGGCAACTCAGGAGACTCAAATTGACCGGTTGTCCAAAAGTTGGAGAGGCAGGCCCAATATTGAAAAATTAACTTCAGAAGAGTACGAAAAAGGAATCCGAGAGCTTTTTGAAACCAGAAGGTCAGGCTATGAGTATTGCTGCTCACTGGCTATAGATGTGGACAACAAATCTGTGAAGGAGCTGATAACGGAGATATTAAGCTCTATATAATATCCTCAATAAGCTTGATGTCCTTTACCCTCAACTGAATGTTGGCAATACCTCTGTAATAGTTTTCGGCTATTGAATAACATATGTCAACAGGGTTGCCCGCCTTAAGGTGCTCGAAATGCTCAGACCTGTTGAAAGCAATGGCAGAAATATGACGATGGAAGTCATCCTCCTGAATAAGCTCAAGCTTAAGATGTCCGGATTCAGACCCCACTTTGCGTCCATTACCATTGTCATAAACGTTTTCCGAAATAAACACAGGAGAGAGATTTCCAGGGCCAAACGGCTGGAACTGTTTTAACACATTAAAGAATCGTGGGGTTATCTGCTTAAAGTCCAGATATGTATCTATATTGATTACTGGAGTAAGTATCTCACTAGTAATTTTATTAGCGACAAAAGACTCAAACCTATCACAGAAACTCTTGTAGTTATCCTCCCTAAGAGTAAGTCCGGCAGCATACATATGTCCACCAAAGTTCTCCAGAAGATCGGAACAACTCTCAATAGCCTCATAAAGATCAAAGCCGGGAATACTTCTGGCAGAACCAGTAATAAGACCATTGGATTTACAAAGTACAATTGTAGGCCTGTAATATGTCTCTACAAGCCTTGAGGCAACTATTCCAAGAACACCTTTGTGCCAGTCCGGATTATATACAACAGTAGATCGCTTGAGTGAGAAATTCTCCATAAGTGAAGCCATCTCACTTGCCTCAAGAGTTATCTTGCGATCCTCATTCTTTCTGTCGTTGTTGTGGGTATTTATTGTGTCGCCAATAATCCTGGCATCATTATCATTTCTCGAAGTAAGAAGGTCTACCGCTGTCTTCCCTGACTCCATCCTGCCTGCGGCATTTATTCTAGGTCCAATCTTGAAAACAATGTCGTCTATTGTGATCATATGCTTTTCCAGTCCGGCAAGCTTTATGATTGATAGAAGACCTTTTCTTGGAGACTGGTTAAGCTGCTTTAATCCGAAGTATGCCAGAACCCTGTTTTCTCCTGTTATAGAGACCAGGTCCGAAGCGATGCTTACGGCAAGCAGATCCAGCAAAGGAATTATCTCATCAAACGGAATTCCCTTCGTTTTTGCAAAAGCCTGCATAAACTTGAAACCCACACCACAACCGGAAAGGTCATCGTAAGGGTAATTGCAGTCAGTTCTCTTTGGATCCAGGACAGCAATAGCTTCAGGCAGATGTTCATCAGGCAGATGGTGGTCACATATAATGAAATCAATTCCCCTCTCCTTTGCATACTTGACCTTCTCCACCGCTTTTATTCCGCAATCCAAGGCAATTATCAGAGAGAAGCCATTTTCGTGAGCCCAGTCTATTCCTTTGTATGACACACCATAACCTTCTGTGTATCTGTTTGGGATGTAATATTCAAGATTAGTCTCGGTGTACCTTCTTAGAAAAGAGTAGACCAAAGAGACAGCCGTGGTACCATCCACATCATAATCTCCGTAAATCAATATCTTTTCGTTTTTGTTCATGGCCCAGGTCAGTCTTTCAACAGCCTTGTCCATGTCTTTCATAAGAAAAGGGTCGTGAATCTGATCTAGTTGAGGTTTTAGAAATGACCTTGCCTCTACCTGGTTTTTGATACCTCTCTGAACTAAAAGATTTGCCAGTGTCTGATCTATTCCAAGATCCGATGACAACTGACGTACCAAGGCCGGATTACCGGGTTCTTTTACTATCCATTTTTTATCTAAGGCCATATCCTCGCAAATGTACTTAATATTTTCACAAGTCGCTAAAAAAAATTACTTTTGCATTTTAACAAAAGATTGAATCCAATGGAGTACACAGAGCTAAACGAACAAGAACAAAACAGACGGGAATCTCTCAAGGCTATGCTTGATCTGGGCATTAATCCTTACCCTGCTGAGGCCTTCGAAATAAATGTAACAACCAGCCAGATAAGGCAAGATTTCGATCCTGAAATAAAAAATCTTCAGGATGTAAGCATTGCCGGCAGAATTATGAAACGCAGGATCATGGGCGCAGCTGCATTTATCGAGCTTCAGGACGAGAAAGGCTTGATTCAGGTTTATCTCAAAAGAGACGAAATCTGTCCCGGTGAAGACAAGACTCTGTACAACACTGTTTTCAAGAAACTTTTGGACATCGGCGACATTATCGGCATAAAGGGTTTCACTTTTATAACACAAGCCGGAGAATTATCCATTCACGCCAAGGAGATGAAGGTGCTTAGCAAATCACTTAGGGTACTTCCTATTGTAAAAGAGAAAGAGGGGCAGGTATATGATGCATTTTCAGATCCTGAGCTTAGATACCGTATGCGTTATGTAGACCTTATTGTGAATCCTTCTGTAAGAGAGACATTCGCCAAGCGCAGCAAGATAATAAACACAATGCGCAGTTTCTTCAACGAACATGACTACCTGGAGGTAGAGACACCTATACTCCAGCCGATTCCAGGCGGAGCAACAGCAAGACCATTCATAACTCACCACAATGCTCTTGACATTCCTCTATATCTGAGAATAGCAAATGAGCTTTATCTGAAGAGACTTATTGTCGGTGGCTACTCCGGTGTATATGAATTTGCCAAAGACTTCCGTAACGAAGGAATGGACCGTACACACAATCCAGAATTTACTGTCCTTGAGATATATGTTGCCTACAAAGACTACTTCTGGATGATGGAGTTTGTAGAGAAGATGATAGAAAAGGTGGCAATAGCTGTGAATAACAAGACAAATCTCACATTGGGAGACAAAGAGATTGAATTCAAGGCTCCATACAGGAGACTGCCGATGCTTGAAGCCATAAAGGAGTATGCAGGTGTTGACGTTGCAGGTATGGGTGAGGATGAGATGCGTGAAGTTTGCAAAAAGCTTAATGTTGCTGTAGATAAGAGTATGGGCGTAGGTAAACTGATCGATGCAATTTTCGGAGAGTATTGCGAAAAGCATCTGATACAACCTACATTCATCACAGACTATCCTGTTGAGACATCACCTCTCACAAAAAGACACAGATCCAACCCTTCCCTTACAGAACGTTTCGAACTTTTTGTCAACGGCAAGGAGCTGGCCAATGCATACAGCGAGCTAAACGACCCTATCGACCAGCTGGAAAGATTCCAGGATCAGCTTAAGCTAAAGGACAAAGGAGACGACGAAGCTATGTTCATAGACATGGACTTTGTAAGAGCATTGGAATACGGCATGCCGCCAACATCCGGTATGGGAATCGGCATAGACAGGCTTACAATGTTTATGACAAACTCATCCTCTATTCAGGATGTGCTCTTCTTCCCACAAATGCGTCCGGAAAAGTAAACAAAGATGTATACAGATCAACTCTCTTCCCTTAAGAATCCAAAAATAAAAGAGATAATTGCACTTCAGGAGAAATCCAAGGAGCGCAGGGAGAAGGAGGTTTTCATAGTAGAGGGCATAAGGGAACTAGAGGCATGCATATCAGGCGGATATGAGATTGACTCTCTCTTTTATGTTCCCGAACAGTATCCCAAAGAGAAAGCAGAGAATGTCTCTTGCAGACACCTCTACTCACTTCCTCTGGAAGTATACTCAAAAATTGCATACAGAGGTGGTACAGAAGGTGTGATAGCAATTGTCCGCGAGAAAAAAAGGCAACTCACAGAGATTATACTTTCCAAAAATCCTCTTGTCATAGTTCTTGAGTCCGTAGAGAAACCCGGAAATCTGGGCGCCATACTAAGGACAGCAGATGCAGCAAGGATAGATGCTGTCATTGTATGTGACCCTCTTACAGACCTTTTCAATCCAAATATAATCCGCTCCAGTCTGGGAGGTATATTTACAAATCAAGTATGCTGCTGCAACTCGGAAGATTGCTATAAATGGCTAAAGGACAACAATATCAGCATATTCACAGCTGAACTTCAGGCTGCCGGTTTTTATCATGAAACCGATATGTCCGGCCCCAGTGCAATTGTAATGGGCAGCGAATCTGATGGACTGAAGCAATTCTGGAGAGAACATGCCGATGCAAGAATCAAGATACCTATGAACGGAGTGATAGACTCCCTCAATGTCTCCGTCTCTACGGCAATAATCTGTTTTGAAGCTCTACGGCAAAGAGGTTTTAAGTTTTGAACAATTCAATTCTTCAATAATGCGTTTTGCACTCATAGGAAAACCTATCTCACACAGCCTGAGTCCGGAACTTTTCCGTGCAGCATACCCAGGTTCTGCCCATACATACGAACTCCTTGAGACAAATACCATTGAGGAAGCCATGAGTAAGTTCCTCGATGAGGGCTTCAATGGGGTAAATGTAACAGCACCATATAAAGAGGATGTGCTAAAATATGCGGGCAAGATAGATCCTCTTGTAGGGCTGATAGGTGCCTCCAACCTTCTGATAAACGAAAATGGAGTGATATCTGCTTTTAACACGGATTTTTACGGCGTACAGGAGAGCATCAGGGGTTACGTCTCTCATGGGGAAAAGGCCTTGGTACTTGGCTGCGGAGGTGCCGGAAAAGCAGCTGCACTTGCTGCAAAATCTGCAGGCTGTGAGGTTACAATCATAAACCGCTCTCCTGACAAAGCAAGGGATTTCTCTATAAAAGCAGGACTGGGTTTTAACACTATCAACTTTCTGAAAGATGAAGTCATGAGTTGTGACCTTTTCATCAACACCATTTCTGAGCCAATTGAAGTGCTGAAAACCATTGACTACTCAGGGAAAAAGATACTGGAAGCAAACTATCGCTCCCCACATCTTTCTTTTACAGAAAAAAAATCCGGTGCAACATATATATCCGGCAAATCATGGCTGCTGTATCAAGCAGTTCAGTCATTTTTACTTTTTACAACGACTCCGCCCAATCTCGAGTCGATGCGATTTATGATAAATAATATATAAAGTTTTTTACCTTTGTAGGGAATCAAAGGCTACAGCTATGTCACTAAATAAGGTAATGTTAATAGGAAATGTCGGCAAAGATCCCGAAATCCGGCACTTGGAAAATGATTCAATGGTAGCCAGCTTTCCACTTGCAACGAGCGAGCGTTTCAAGGATAAAAACGGTGATTGGCAGGATCAGACCGAATGGCACAACATCGTTTGTTGGAAGACTCTTGCAGAAAGAGTGGAGAAATATGTAAAAAAAGGGTCTCAACTATTTGTTGAGGGGAAGATCAGAACCAACTCCTGGGTAGATCAGGCTGGGCAGAAACGATATTCTATCGAAATTCTGGCAGACAATATCCAGATGTTAGGCAAAAGAACAGAGGCTGCAGAACCAGCCAAGAGTATTCAACAAATTGTGGCTCCGGCAGAAGCTGCAACTGAAGATTTACCAGACGATCTGCCATTTTAAAAAAATTAATTACTTATGAAAGTTGATGTTATTTTAGGATTACAATGGGGAGATGAGGGGAAAGGAAAAATCGTTGATGTTTTAGCTAAGGGTTATCCTGTTATTGCAAGGTTCCAAGGAGGTCCAAATGCAGGCCATTCTCTTCAGTTTGAAGATAAGAAATTTGTCCTGCACAGCATTCCTTCAGGAGTTTTCAGAAAAAATGCACAGAATATCATTGGAAACGGGGTCGTACTAGATCCGATAATTTTCATGGAGGAGTGTCTTCAACTGAAAGAGCTTGGTGTTCCAATTCATGAACGCCTGCTGATTTCCAAAAAGGCACATCTTATCTTACCTACCCACAGAATCATCGATGCTGCGTCAGAAGCATCCAAAGGAGCTTCTAAAATCGGTTCCACACTTAAAGGGATCGGGCCTACCTATATGGATAAGACCGGCAGAAACGGTCTTAGAGTGGGTGATATAATCGCAGATAATTTTCTTGAAAGATTCTATGCGCTCAAGACAAAGCATATCAGCTTCCTTAAGCAATTCGACTTCGAATACAACAGTGAGGAGAATGAGGCAAAGTGGCTTGATGCTGTGAATTACCTCAGGAGCTTCACTCTGATAGATGGAGAATACACAATAAACCAGTTTCTGGAAGAGAACAAGAGGGTTCTGGCAGAAGGTGCTCAGGGATCCATGCTGGATGTCGATTTCGGCTCCTACCCTTTCGTCACTTCATCCACCACAACCTGCGCCGGAGCATGTACCGGCCTTGGTGTCTCTCCTTCACATATCGGAACAGTTTCCGGCATTTTCAAAGCATACTGTACACGCGTAGGCAGTGGGCCTTTTCCAACAGAGCTTAACGACGAGACCGGAGAAGAGCTTCGCCAGTTAGGTCACGAATTTGGTGCCACCACCGGCAGGCCAAGAAGAACAGGATGGCTGGATCTTGTTGCATTGAAATATGCTGTCATGATAAATGGTGTCAACCAGCTTATAATGATGAAGGCCGATGTGCTTGATACTCTTGATATCATAAAGATTGCGGTGTCATACAAGGTAGATGGTAAGATTACTACCAATGTGCCTTATGACACATATGCAGAGATTGAGCCTGTTTACAAAGAGTTCAAGGGGTGGAAACGCGATCTCACCAAGGTTACAAAGGAGGATGATCTTCCGTTTGAGTTCATGAATTATGTCAGGTTTATTGAGAAAGAGGTTGGCGTTCCTATCAACATCATCTCCTTAGGACCAGACAGAGATCAGACAATAATAAGGGAAGTCGCTCAATAACAATCAAGGGAACAACTCAGTAACACACAATACAGAAATAACTTAGGGGCTGTCATTAGACAGCTCCTTCTTATTTACATGGGGACGTATATTGTGTGATCACTCAAGATGCGTCCCAATGTGAATACCCATGTGAATAATCTCTCCTTGAGTGGAGGCAAAAGTATGGCTTGCAGTCAAGGTGTGGGTTTTCGGATGCTGCACCGGGTTTACCCACTTCGCGTTCCCTCCGCTGAAAATCAAAGGCAGCCCCGATTATTGGGCTTATGCAGATGGGCTCGCGGGTCTGCTACTCGATTTTCTTACGCTCCGTTCACTTAGTGGGTACCCAAACCCATCCATGCAAGCATCCCTCAAACTCCACACCTTGTACTGTTTGTGCCATACTTTTGCATAGTGTCACAAGATGTAAAAGTTTTCTATACTTATAAATTATGTTTGGTATTCAGATTATTATGTTTTTTTTAATTATCACAAATTATGATACTTCTGTCACATATTTAATCTTTATCTGGTGCACTTACTATGGCTTCTTACCATTCTTCCCCTCCGGAATTTTGTAAATACATAGAAAGAATACTTATTTGTCCGTTAAAATATCTTTCAATCCCACTTTTTGCATCCTCTCTAACCACTTTCCCTTTTGTATTATAAATATAAAAAGAACTTATGCCACTACCTTCAAAGTGTAAAGGTAAACCACCCTCAACTAATATCTCTAATTCAATTATTTCATATTTAATTTTGCCATCCTTAAATGAGAGTTCTGTAGTATATTTAGCATCTAAAGAAGGTCTAGCTAGTACATTTTTCATCGTTGTAAATGATGGAGCATATGTGATAAACTTCAGATATTCTCCCTCTATTTTACCTTTTATAACATCATTCGCACTTTTGTAGTACTTATTTATGAAATTAATGGATTCATCGTATAACTGTTTTGCCGATTTTTCTTTTACCTGAATTACTACAAATGGTTTATCAGTGTCATTAGCATCTTTTAAACCAGATGGAGTAACTATTAGAAGCTGTCCAAATGATAAATTTGAAACAATCATAAATAAAAGAAAAATAACTTTTTTCATATGAATAAACTAATTATAAAAAATAAATGTATCCCAAACCCCCATTAAATAGACTCAAAACTTGAAATGGTTTCGCAACTTTCATTTTCAAAAAATTGCACAGTAAACAAAAATAAGATTTTATTTCGGCATTTTCAATAAGCTTTTATTTGAATAGCATTATCAACTGAATAAAAACCAGTCTGATACCGCCATAATAATCTGAATATGACACTATTTTTGAAAATCCGATTGTTTATTCTTAGTTCTATCCCCTTCAACACTAAAATATTGTTCATAAAAAGCATAACTCCCTAAATTTATGATACATTCATCATAATCAAATAGGATGAAGTATTGATTTTTTACTAGTTAATTGCTCCACAGGTGGTCTGGTTTTTTGGGGAATACGAAGTGGGTAAACCCGGTGCAGTATCCGAAAATCCCCACCTTGACTAAATAAACCGCACCACCTCGCGCAGCTGCAACAATGAAATATGACAAAAAAAGAGGGCGACAAAATGAATTCTGACGCCCTCCATATTATAGAAATCTACGAATCTACTTCATAACCTTGTTAGGAACATCAATCTTAAGCTGCGGATTCTGCAGTGAAGACCTACGAAGCATAAACGCTACTGCAATAGCAACAAGAGAAAGAGCAACAAAGAAATACTCAGCATTTATAGCCGAATGCAGGTTTGCCTCCTCCTTGACTGGAAAAGACTCATTGGTTTTAGTAATGATAATTCCAACAAATATCGGTACGATAAGCATACCCATATTCTGTATCCAATAAATCAGAGAATAGGCAGTACCCAGATTTTTCTCCGGAACAATCTTCGGCACTGTAGGCCACATAGCAGCGGGAACCAAAGAGTAACCAACACCCAGAATTGCCACGCCCATATAACCGAAAAACTCGATACCGGGAGCAAAACCAATTATAAGATGCGAGATAAGCACAAGGAATGACCCAAGTATCATAAAATGACTTGCTCTACCCTTAGTGTCTATAAGAGAACCAAAAATCGGAGTGAAGATCATTGTGCAGAATGGAATCAAAGAGACCATCAACGAAGCAATGTCGCCATCTATTCCAAAACGAGGGATGATAATTGTGGTTGCAAAACGTCGGAAAGAGATAATACAACAGTAAAAGAAAACACAGAGCAAAGAGATGAGAATGAATTGCCTGTTACCAAGAATCTTAAGGATATCAGAAAATTTAAATTTCTCCTCCTTCTCCTTCTTTACATCATTTCTTATGTCTTCAGCCGCATTCTGGCTATCATACTTACTGTCCATGAAAATAAACATAGACCAAAGCACCAAAGCCACTCCCATGAGTATCATTGCGATAAGTGCAGGTTTGCTCGTTTCGGAGAAAGGAATGTAATCCTGCTTGATATTAACGATCCTTGGAACAACAATAAGAGCAGCAGCCGTACCCATACGGGCCAATGCCAACTGGAGACCCATTGCCAAAGCCATCTCTTTTCCCTTAAACCATTTGGCTATGGAACGGGTAACCGCCACTCCGGCAATTTCACTTCCAAGACCAAAAATGGAACATCCCGCATAGGCAAGAGCAAGGGAAGGTTTGGCAAATACTTTTCCCAGAGCCATATATAACCAACTCTCCGAAAAACTTGCCGAGATTGCATAAACAACCAATGCCGAACCGCCAATCATCAAACCGACAAACAGGGAACCGGTAAACCTTACCCCCCATTTATCAAGCAACATACCACAAATTACAAGGCCACCCCATACACAGAGAAGCGAGTAAGCCCCTCCGTAGAATCCGTAGTCGCTCTGAGTCCATGCAAGATCCAGAATTTCAGGATTATTAAAAATCTGCCCGATTCCACTGAAGAAATCGTCAAAGAAATATGAGGCGAACATTGGAATAGAGAGGCTAAGCAGTACAATCCAACGGGCACTCCTGGAGTTTTTCAGTAATTTTACAGCTGAATTCATAGTTTAAGTTTAAGTTTAGCTAGATCTTGTTATTTTTTGATATTAGGCAATTCCAAACCATATCCACCCTTCTTATCCTCAATTTTCAGCCAGAACCCAAGTACCAGTGCAAGAACGCCAAAGGCAGCAAAGATCAACATAGGTAATGTGTAGTTGTACTCCTTAGGATTTGAAATACCGGCGTTTGATGAAGTCAATGCCCAACCGATAAGCATAGGAGTAAGCATCAGTCCAATGTTCTGAATCCAGAAAACAACAGAGTAAGCTGAACCAAGATAGCGGTTTTCAACAAGTTTTGGAACCGATGGCCAAAGAGCTGCAGGGACCAATGAGAAGCTGACACCAAGAATAACAATTGCAGCATATGCAACAACCGGTGTAAAGTATGCAGCAGGGATCAAGGCAAATATCAAGTGACATGCGATCATAAGAATTGCACCTAATATCAGCATTGTTGCACCTTTTCCTTTATTATCAAGATATGCGCCCAATAGAGGGGTAAGAAGCATAGCGCCAATAGGGAAGTAAGAGAATATATCACTTGCTGCTGTATTAGTTATGTTAAGACGACATTCAAGCATGTTGGCTGCAAATTTCTGGAAAGGGAAAATTGCAGAATAGTATAATACACAAAGACCGGCAACAATAAGGAATGTCTTACTGGTGAACAATATACCCAAATCACTTATCTTAAACGGCTCTTCAGGCTCATCACCTCTATCACCAAGTTGCTGTTCCAGTTTCTTGTCGAAGAAGAAATATGTCATGAAACAGATAAGGCCGATAAGCAACAGAATCAAAACCACCAATACTGGTTTGCTTACATCTCCGCCAAATGCATCTGCTATTCTTGGTGATAATCTGAAAACAGCAAAAACGCCCAGACGTGCAATTGCCATCTCAATACCCATAGCCAAAGCCATCTCTTTATCCTTAAACCACTTTACAATTCCTTTAGAAACTGTAATACCCGCCATTTCAACACCACAGCCAAAAATCATGAATCCGAGAGATGCCAGTTTTGCAGATGCAGGGAAAGAGGTCCACCATGAATTCAGCCAAAGTTCCAGACCTGTTCCTGCAAATGCAGAGCTCACAGCATAAAACTTAATAGATGCGCCGATGACCATTACTGTTCCAGAAAGAAGAGCAGTAGCACGGACACCTATCTTATCAAGGATTATTCCGGCAAATATCAAGAATAGGGCAAAGACATTCAAGAAATACTCAGAACTTGCAAATGTACCATAAGTATTTGGCGTCCAACCCCTACCCGTTTCCAGCAAGCTTTGTAAAGGAGATAAGACATCAACGAACATGTAGGCAAAGAACATCATCAAAGCCAATAAGACCAGTGCAGTCCAACGAATGGCCGCCCTATCTCTTAAGAGTAGTAATTTTTTTTCCACAGGTAAACTATTTTAATTGTTATTTTGTTATAAAAAGGTTACTAAACTATGCTAATTTCTTCAATTTGCAAAATAAAATTAAAATTCCGGCATCTGGCAAATATTTTGTACCTTGCTGCGTTGTAATTTAGAGAACTTTAAAGTGGAAATCCTAGACAGAATAAATACTCCCGCAGATTTAAAAAAGCTGAATAATAGCGACTTACACAAGGTCTGCGATGAATTGAGAGAATATCTGATTGAATGTTGCGCACATAACCCCGGACACTTTGCCTCCAGCCTAGGCACGGTCGAACTTACCGTAGCACTTCACTATGTTTATAACACTCCTAAGGATAAATTGATATGGGATGTCGGTCACCAGGCATATTCTCATAAAATTCTGACAGGAAGAAGAGAACAATTCAAAGAAAACCGTAAGCATAACGGAATCAGCGGCTTCCCCAAAATATCAGAGAGTCCTTACGATGCCTTTGGAGTTGGTCACTCTTCCACATCAATTTCAGCCGCTCTGGGAATAGCAGTTGCAAGCAACCTTGAAGGAAAAGACGATAAGATAGTTGCTATTATTGGAGATGGAGCTCTCACCGGAGGTCTTGCTTTTGAAGGTCTTAACAATGCAGGTGCCCTTAAATCTGACATCCTTGTAATACTTAATGACAATGGGATATCTATTGACCCCAACGTCACAGCTCTGCATAATTATTTATTAAAGCTCTCAACCTCTCCCACTTACAATAAAATAAAAAATAAAATCTGGGATGTGGTTGGCTCAAAAAGGCTAAGAAGGGTAATACAAAAATTTGTATTCAGCACCAAAATGGCCTTTTTCAAGAACGGTTCGATATTTGAATCAATGGGATTCAGGTATTTTGGCGCTATTGACGGAAACAATCTGAGTCAGCTTATCACGACGCTGAAAAACCTGAAAGAGATAAAAGGGCCAAAACTCCTTCACATAATAACGACAAAAGGCAAAGGATACAAACCCGCAGAAGAGAATCAGAGTATATGGCATGCTCCGGGGACTTTCGACAAGTACACTGGAAAGAGGATTACAAATTCAGATGAAAAAAGAACCAAATACCAAGATGTTTTCGGAGAGACACTCCTTAATCTCGCCCGTACGAATTCAAAAATAATAGGAATAACACCTGCAATGTCATCCGGATGTTCCATGAACATAATCATGAGGGAGATACCGGAAAGGACATTTGATGTGGGTATCGCAGAACAGCACGCAGTTACATTCTCCGCAGGACTTGCATCACAAGGTCTGCTTCCATACTGCAATATCTACTCAAGCTTTATGCAGAGAGCCTATGACGGTGTAATACATGATGTGGCACTGCAAAATTTAAAAGTAATCTTCTGTCTTGACAGAGGTGGTCTGGTTGGTGAAGATGGTGCAACTCACCATGGCGTATTTGATCTTTCGTACTTCAGATGTGTCCCCAACATCACCATTGCAGCTCCCCTAAACGAGGTCGATCTTAAAAACCTTCTGTACTCAGTACAATTTCCGGAATATGGATCCACAGTAATACGCTATCCGAGAGGATATGGTGAAGGTCTTGACTGGAGGGGAGATTTTAACAAAATAGCCCCAGGCAAGGCATGTCTGCTTCAAGATGGAGATGGAATAGCCGTCCTCAGTATTGGAACTATAGGAAACAAGGCACTGAAAGCTGTAAAGAGAGCTGGTGAAAAAGGTATATCCGTTCTACATTACGATATGCGCTTTATCAAGCCTATAGACACTGATGCAATAAAAAAAGCGACTGAGAGTTGCAGCGTGATAATTACTGTTGAGGATGCGACTATTATTGGTGGGCTTAATTCTGCAATATGTGAATATATTGCATCAAACGCACTTGCCGTGAAAGTCATCGGACTTGGCGTGCCTGACAGATTCATCGAACAGGGCACCATACAAGAGTTGCAGGCAGAGTGTGGATACGACGAAGAGAGCATATATAATACAATTATAAATGTTGCAAAAAGATAATAAGGAAATAAAATTCAAAGAGCTAAAGTATTTTAAAGAGCCAAGACAAAAAACATGGCTCAACGATGCCGAGACAAACAGGTTGGACTCTGTCCTGACACACCCTCTCTGGGGTCTCCTTATTTTCGTTTTTATAATCTGGCTGATATTTTTCTGCACATTCCGCCTAGGTGCATATCCACAGGCTGGAATTGAATGGCTGATGGATCAGTCGGCAATTCTGCTGCACAAAAATATTTCAGAAGGCTGGATTAACGATTTATTAAGTCAGGGAGTAATAATGGGTGTGGGAAGCGTTCTCGCCTTCCTCCCAAATATCTTGATACTGTTTTTCTTTCTCTCACTGCTGCAAGAGACGATGTACCTGCCAAGAGCAGCCACAATCATGGATAAGTACATGCACCACATAGGGCTGCACGGAAGTTCTTTCATACCTCTTTTGATGGGATTTGGCTGTAACGTTCCGGCAATAATGGCGACCAGGACCATTCAAAATAAATCGGACAGAATCCTTACAATGCTAATGATACCATATATCCCCTGCAGCGCAAGGATTCCTACATTTCTTCTATTTTCCGGAATATTTTTTCCTGAGCACCAAGTACTTACCCTAAGCTTACTCTATTTCGGAGGAATACTGACAGGAATAATCATGGCATTGATCTTCAAAAAGATATTCTTCAACTTCGGAAAAAGGGACTATGCAATACCCCTTCCACCATATAAGAAGCCTTCATTTGTAGACTCGCTGATAAATATGTGGGAGGCAGCTGCCACTTACATAAAAAAAATAGGTACGGTAGTGCTTTTGGCTGTTATTATCGTATGGGCACTTGACTACTTCCCGCTTAAAGACAAGAACGCTCCCGATCCTGACAGATCATCATATCTGGAAGATTTTGGCAAAGCTCTGGAACCAGCTCTTTCACCTCTTGGATTTGACTGGAAGATGAGTGTAAGCCTAATCACTGGCATAACCGCCAAAGAGTTTATAATAAGTACGCTTGGGGTTGTATATCAAGCTCCTGACAATCGCCATCCCGGTTCAGAACAAAACACCTCGTTAATGAGCCGCATTAAAGATGAAAAAATATTCAACAAGGCCAATGCTTTATCATTTATGATCTTTTCCCTGCTTTACATGCCATGCGTGGCAACAGCATATACAATCAGAAAAGAGAGTGGCACCTGGAAATGGGCACTGCTCTCAATATTTTCCACAATAGCAGTCGCGTGGCTGGCCGGATTTATTGCATATAATATAGGTCTAATACTGTTTATGTAAAGTTTTTTTGAAATGCCCTCAATAATTTTCTATTTTTTTTTGGAGATTAATCAAAAACCTATATCTTTGCAGTCCCTTAAATGAAAAGGGAATTAGCTTAAATGCCGATGTAGCTCAGTTGGCCAGAGCAGCTGATTTGTAATCAGCTGGTCGGGGGTTCGAATCCCTCCATCGGCTCTAAAGTTTTTTGAACGATTGTTTTCTTGGGGAGATACCAAAGTGGCCAACTGGGGCAGACTGTAAATCTGCTGGCGTACGCCTTCGTAGGTTCGAATCCTGCTCTCCCCACGATTTTTTATTTTGCGGAAGTAGCTCAGTCGGTAGAGCATCAGCCTTCCAAGCTGAGGGTCGCGGGTTCGAACCTCGTCTTCCGCTCTTAAGTAAGCCAGTGTAGCTCAGAGGTAGAGCGCTTCCTTGGTAAGGAAGAGGTCATGGGTTCAATTCCCATCACCGGCTCTACAAGTGTGTAAATAATTCATTATAAATTAAATTTCTATTATTATGGCAAAAGAAACTTACAAAAGGGACAAGCCGCACGTAAACATCGGAACCATCGGTCACGTTGACCATGGTAAGACAACTCTGACTGCTGCTATCACTATGGTTTTGGCAAGAAAGGGTCTTTCTGAAGTCCGTTCTTTCGACTCTATCGACAACGCTCCTGAAGAAAAAGAGCGTGGTATTACTATCAATACTGCACACATCGAGTATCAGACAGAAAAACGTCACTATGCACACGTTGACTGTCCAGGCCATGCTGACTATGTAAAGAACATGGTTACAGGTGCTGCTCAGATGGACGGTGCTATCATCGTTGTTGCTGCAACAGACGGTCCTATGCCTCAGACTCGTGAGCATATTCTTCTTGCTCGTCAGGTAAACGTTCCTAGAATCGTTGTTTTCCTTAACAAGGTTGACATCGTTGACGACCCTGAAATGATTGACTTGGTTGAGATGGAAGTTCGTGAGCTTCTTTCATTCTATAAATATGATGGAGACAACGCTCCTGTTATCCGTGGTTCTGCTCTTGGAGCATTGAACGGTGACCCTCAGTGGGAAGACAAAGTAATGGAACTTATGAACGCAGTTGATGAGTACATTCCACTTCCTCCAAGAGATGTTGACAAACCTTTCCTTATGCCAGTTGAGGACGTATTCTCAATCACTGGTCGTGGAACAGTTGCTACTGGTCGTATTGAGACAGGTGTTATCAAAACAGGTGAAGAGGTTCAAATCATCGGTCTTGGTGAAGAGCCAAAGAAATCAGTTGTCACAGGTGTTGAGATGTTCCGTAAAATCCTTGACAGAGGTGAAGCTGGTGATAACGTAGGTCTTCTTCTTCGCGGTATTGATAAAAAAGACATCAAACGTGGTCAGGTTATTGCTAAACCAGGTACTATCACTCCTCATAAGAAATTCAAGGCAGAGATTTACGTACTTAAGAAAGATGAAGGTGGCCGTCACACTCCATTCCACAACAGATATCGTCCTCAGTTCTTTATCCGCACAATGGATATTACTGGTGAGATCATGCTTCCAGAAGGAACCGAGATGGTAATGCCGGGTGACAACGTTACTATTACAGTTGAACTTATCTACCCAGTTGCTATCAACCAAGGTCTTCAGTTCGCAATCCGCGAGGGTGGCCGTACAGTTGGAGCAGGTCAGGTAACTGAGATTCTCGACTAATTAAGAAATAATACCAGTTAGTCACCTCACCAAAGGGTGACTAACTTTTTAGGGGCATAGTTCAAGGGTAGAATAGCGGTCTCCAAAACCGTTGATGGGCGTTCGAATCGCTCTGCCCCTGCAATACCGGGGGTTACGACCAGGTAGAAATAATCAGGTTGAGGCAAAAACGCTTCCTTTGTTTCAGCCGATAATCATAAAAAAATGAACAAGATTAAGTTGTATCTTCAAGAATCGTACACTGAATTAGTGAAAAAGGTTAGCTGGCCTACATGGTCTCAGCTGCAGAGTTCGGCTATTGTTGTTATGATAGCTTCACTGATTTTTGCTATTGTCGTTTTTATTATGGACTTTGGGTTCAGAAATATTATGACTTTTATTTACAAGTTGTTGTACTAAACTTATGGGTGAGATTTCCAAAAAATGGTATGTTCTAAGAGCTGCCGGTGGGAAAGAAAAAAAGGCGAAGGAGTACATAGATAACGAGATCAAGAGATTGAATCTTGAAGACTATGTCTCTCAGGTTTTAATTCCTACAGAGAAGATTTACCAAGTTAAAAATGGTAAAAAAGTTAGTATGGAGAGAATTTTCTATCCAGGCTACATTCTCATTGAGGCTGCCTTGACCGGAGAGATTCAACACCTTATAAGGAATCTCCCTCATGTATCAGGTTTTCTGACAGAAAAAGCAGGAAAAGAGAAGGAACCCGTTCCGCTCCGCATGTCTGAAGTTAACCGTATTTTAGGACGTGTCGACGAACTTGTAGATCAGGAAGAGGAGAATATCACTCCATTTATCATAGGAGAAGCTGTAAAGGTCATTGACGGTCCTTTCAATGGGTTCGATGGAACCGTTGAGGAGATTGTGGAAGACAAGAAAAAGCTGAAGGTTATGGTAAAGATTTTTGGAAGGAAGACTCTTTTAGAGTTAAATTTTGTTCAAGTAGTAAAAGAATAAACAATAAAACATTATGGCTAAAGAAGTTGCCGCTCTCATTAAATTGCAGATCAAAGGCGGCGCAGCTAATCCCTCACCTCCGGTAGGACCTGCTTTGGGTTCAAAGGGCGTAAACATAATGGACTTTTGCAAGCAATTTAATGCTCGCACCCAAGATAAGGCTGGTAAGATATTACCTGTCATTATCACTGTTTACGGCGATAAATCATTTACTTTTATCGTCAAACAACCACCGGTTGCCGTGCAATTAAAAGAGGCTGCGAAGATCCAATCAGGATCCGCCGAACCTAACCGTAAAAAGGTAGGTTCTGTCACTTGGGAACAAATCCGTGCAATAGCTACAGACAAAATGCCTGATATGAATGCATTCACCCTTAAGTCAGCCATGTCAATGGTTGCAGGAACTGCACGTAGTATGGGTATTACTGTAACCGGGGCATTTCCCGAAGATGTTAAATAAAAAATCCTGCGAAAATGAGTAAGCTGACAAAAAATCAAAAAGTAGTATACGCAAAGGTAGACTCAAATAAACAGTACAAGTTGGCAGAAGCTTGCAACTTGGTAAAAGAGACATCTTTCACCAAATTTGATGCTTCAGTTGATATTGCTGTTCGTCTGGGTGTTGACCCTCGTAAGGCGAACCAAATGGTACGCGGCGTTGTGACTCTTCCGCATGGAACAGGCAAGACAGTCCGTGTATTGGTACTATGTACTCCTGACAAAGAAGCAGAGGCTAAGGAAGCTGGTGCAGATTATGTCGGACTGGACGAGTATATTGAGAAGATAAAAGGTGGCTGGACTGACATCGATGTTATCATTTGTACCCCATCTGTGATGGCTAAAATTGGTGCAATTGGTCGTATCCTCGGTCCACGTGGATTGATGCCAAACCCTAAAACCGGTACTGTTACAATGGAAGTTGGTAAAGCCGTTAACGAAGTTAAGGCTGGTAAAATCGACTTTAAAGTTGACAAACAAGGTATTGTACACGCTAGTGTAGGTAAGGTTTCTTTTTCTGCCGAAGCTTTGGCTGAAAACGCAATTGAATTCTTAAATACCGTTATTAAATTGAAACCACAGGCTTTAAAGGGAACTTATGTAAAGAGTATATTCCTGTCCTCTACAATGAGCCCTGGTATAAACATCGATAGCAAGACTGTTAGTGCTGCTGAATAATAAATATGTTTTATGAGAAAAGAGGAAAAAACACAAATTATTGAAAGTCTGGCAGCGCAATTAGAGAAAACACCTAATTTTTATTTAGCAGATATCTCTTGCCTAAACGCAGAGGTTACAGCTAAATTGCGTCGCGCTTGCTTCGAAAAGCAAATCAAACTGGTTGTTGTAAAAAACACCCTGTTTCGTAAAGCTTTGGAACAAAAGGCTTTTACTGACGCTGAATTACTATTCCCTGTTCTAGAGGGCCCATCTGCGGTTATGTTTACTGAGGTAGCTAATGCCCCTGCAAAACTGATCAAAGAATTTGGCAAGCAATATGGCAAACCAATCCTAAAGGGTGCTCTCGTTCAAGAATGTGCTTATGTTGGTGAAAATCAGCTTGACGCATTGGTATCAATTAAATCACGCGAAGAACTTATCGGTGACATCATCGGTCTTCTCCAATCACCTATCAACAATGTTATATCTGCTCTTCAATCGAATGCAGGTGGTAAAATTGCAGGTATTGTAAAGACCCTTTCAGAAAAATAAATTAAAAAGAATTTTAAACGTTTAAAAAATTAATAACCATGGCAGATATCAAAAAATTTGCAGAAGAACTAGTAAACCTATCTGTAAAAGATGTACAAGAATTGGCAAAAGTTCTAAAAGATGAATATGGAATTGAACCAGCTGCTGCTGCTGTTGCTGTTGCTGCTGCTCCTGCTGCTGCCGGCGCTGCTGCTGAGGCTGAACAGACTCAATTCGATGTAATTCTTAAATCACCTGGACAGGCTAAATTACAAATAGTAAAAGTTGTAAAAGAGATTACAGGTTTAGGTTTGAAAGAAGCTAAGGATCTAGTTGATGCCGCTCCTAAGGCTATCAAAGAGAAAATTTCCAAGGCTGAAGCAGAACAAGTAAAAGCTCAATTAGAAGAAGCAGGCGGAGAAGTTGAAGTTAAATAACTCCAAAATCCCGTTGATCGGGCACAATAACAGGTTTAGAGCCATTTAAGGGCTCTAAGCCTTTTTGTCGTTATTTTAGTTTATTTTCAACCAATCCATAAACAATGTCGCAAAAAACAAATAATCAGCGGATTACATTCGCGACTTCCAAGTCACTCTTAGATTATCCAGATTTTCTAGAAGTGCAGCTGAAGTCTTTCAAGGATTTCTTCCAACTTGAGACAACCCCGGAAAATCGTAAGAACGAGGGTCTTTTCAAAGTTTTCCAAGAAATTTTCCCTATTACAGATACCCGTAATAATTTTGTTCTTGAGTTTATTGACTATTTCATTGACCCACCTCGCTATTCAATTGAGGAGTGTCTGGATAGAGGATTAACATATAGCGTTCCTCTCAAAGCAAAACTCAAACTGTTCTGTACAGATCCTGAACATGAAGATTTCGACACGGTTATCCAGGATGTTTACCTCGGGACGATTCCATACATGACCCCTAGAGGTACATTTGTAATTAATGGTTCTGAGAGGATTGTGGTTTCTCAGCTTCACCGTTCTCCTGGTGTATTCTTTGGACAAAGCGTACACGCTAACGGAACCAAACTATATTCAGCACGTATTATCCCATTCAAGGGTTCATGGATCGAATTTGCAACAGACATCAATAATGTGATGTATGCATATATCGACAGAAAGAAAAAATTACCGGTTACTACCCTACTTAGAGCAATAGGCTATGAAAGTGACAAGGATATACTTGACATTTTCGGACTTGCCAATGAGATAAAGGTCAATAAGGCCAATCTCAAGAAATGCGTTGGTAGTAAACTTGCAGCCAGAGTACTAAAAACATGGAATGAAGATTTCGTAGATGAGGATACCGGAGAGGTTGTATACATTGAGAGAAACGAAATCGTTCTGGATCGTGAGACTATTCTGGAAGAACACCATATAGACATTATTATAGAATCGGGTGTAAGCACCATCCTTGTTCACAAGGAGGAGGCAAACATCAGTGATTTCGCGATTATTCACAATACATTACAGAAAGACCAGTGTAACTCTGAAAAAGAGGCGGTCTTCTATACATACAGGCAACTTCGTAACTCTGAACCACCAGATGAGGCTACAGCAAGAGATGTAATCGACAAGCTGTTCTTCTCTGACAAGAGATACGATCTTGGTGAGGTTGGACGTTACAGACTGAACCGTAAGTTAAATCTTGCCACTCCAGAAGAGACCAGAGTTCTTACAAAGGCAGATATCATTGAGATTATCCGTTATCTGATTCAGTTGATAAACTCCAAGGCAACAGTAGATGATATCGACCACTTGAGTAACCGTCGTATCAGAACAGTTGGAGAGCAGCTTGCAAATCAGTTCAGTGTGGGTCTTTCCCGCATGGCACGTACAATACGTGAGAGGATGAACGTACGCGACAATGAGGTCTTCACTCCTATCGACCTTATCAACGCAAAGACTCTCTCTTCTGTGATAAACTCGTTCTTTGGAACCAGTCAGCTATCCCAGTTTATGGATCAGACCAATCCTCTTGCAGAGATGACTCATAAACGTCGTCTTTCAGCTTTGGGACCAGGCGGTCTTTCCAGAGACAGGGCAGGTTTTGAGGTACGCGACGTGCACTATACTCACTATGGACGTCTTTGTCCTATTGAGACACCGGAAGGTCCGAATATCGGACTGATCTCTTCTCTCTGCGTTTATGCAAAAATCAACGACCTTGGCTTCATCGAGACTCCTTACCGCAAGGTAGAGAACGGCGTTGTAGACATGACTGTGAAAGGTTGCGTATATATGAGTGCCGAGGAGGAAGAGGAGAAAATGGTAGCTCAGGCAAATGTTCATATTGACGAAGAAGGAAATATGACTGACGAAAGGATCAAATGCCGTTTTGAGGCAGACTATCCTGTAGTAGGCAAAGAAGAGGTACACCTTGTAGATGTTGCACCTAACCAAATTGCATCCATTGCTGCATCTCTTATTCCATTCCTGGAACATGACGATGCAAACCGTGCTCTGATGGGATCAAACATGATGCGCCAGGCTGTTCCACTTATCAAGCCTGAAGCACCTATCGTAGGAACAGGACTGGAAGGACCTGTTATTCAGGATTCAAGGACACAAATCAACGCAAGAGGTAAGGGAGAGGTTGTATACGTAGACGCACGTGAAATTCATGTAAAATACGAACAGACTGAGGCTGAAAGATTTGTAAGTTTTGATCCTGAAATTACAGTTTACAAGCTTCCTCTATACAGAAAAACCAATCAGAATACCTCAATCACTCTTAAGCCAATTGTTAAAAAAGGAGATAAGGTTGTTCCGGGCCAGATCATGACAGATGGTTATGCAACCCAGAATGGGGAGCTTGCATTGGGCCGTAACCTTAAGGTTGCATTCATGCCTTGGAAAGGATACAACTTTGAGGATGCAATCGTTCTCTCAGAAAGAATGCTCCGCGAAGATGTCTTTACCTCTATACATGTTGACGAATATATTATGGAAGTCCGCGATACCAAACGTGGTATGGAGGAACTTACCTCAGATATTCCTAATGTAAGTGAGGAGGCCACCAAAGACCTTGACGAAAATGGTATCATCAGAATAGGTGCAAACATCGAACCTGGCGATATTCTTATCGGTAAGATCACACCTAAGGGTGAAAGTGACCCTTCTCCTGAGGAGAAACTGCTGAGAGCCATTTTCGGTGATAAAGCCGGTGATGTTAAGGATGCTTCCTTAAAAGCCTCTCCTTCTCTCAGAGGAACTATCATAGACAAGAGATTGTTTTCAAGGGTTGCAAAAGAGAACAACAAGAAAGGAAAATCTGTGTCTAAAAATCAGATCCAACACGCAGAAGAAAATTTCAACAGAAAAGCTGCCGCTCTTCGCCAGAATTTCCTTGAGAGACTTATGTCTATCCTCGAGGGAAAACAATCTCAGGGTATCAGTGACCTTTACGGTGTTGAAATCATTGGAAAGGGTGTTGATTTCAAAATGGATCTTTTAGATAAGATCGACTATGAAAACATCAACCCTGTAAAGTGGACTTCTGACAAGAATACAAATAACCTTATTAAGCTGTTGATAAACAACTACCTTATTGCATATAAGGAGTTCGATGCAGAGCTTAAGAGGATCAAGTACAACCTTACAATCGGAGATGAACTTCCAACCGGTATAATGCAGTTGGCTAAAGTTTACGTTGCCAAGAAGAGAAAGGTAAGAGTTGGTGATAAGATGGCAGGTCGTCACGGAAATAAAGGTATCGTAGCCAAAGTTGTAAGGGACGAGGATATGCCGTTTTTGGAGAACGGAACTACCGTTGATATCGTACTTAACCCTCTTGGTGTGCCTTCCCGTATGAACCTTGGACAGATCTACGAAACTGTTCTCGGATGGGCAGGTAAGGAATTGGGCGAGCGTTTCAGCACCCCTATCTTTGACGGAGCAACTCTAGATGAGATCTGCGAACTTACGGATAAGGCTGGCGTCCCAAGATATGGAAAGACTTACCTGAGAGATGGTGGAACGGGTGAACTGTTTGACCAGCCTGCCACAGTAGGTGTCATCTATATGCTTAAACTCGGCCATATGGTTGACGATAAGATGCATGCCCGTTCGATAGGTCCTTACTCTCTCATTACACAACAGCCGCTTGGTGGTAAAGCTCAGTTCGGAGGTCAGAGATTCGGTGAGATGGAGGTATGGGCACTGGAGGCATTCGGTGCTGCCAATATCCTGCAGGAAATTCTCACAATCAAGTCTGACGACGTTGTAGGAAGATCGAGAGCCTATGAGGCTATTGTCAAAGGTGATCCTATGCCGACACCGGGAATACCGGAGTCGCTGAACGTGCTGCTCCATGAGCTCCGTGGTCTTGGACTTAGCATTAACCTGGACTAATTTGTTAATTGTATTTGAAAATTTGAAAACAGAATAATATGTCTTTCAAGAAAGAGATTAAGGTTAAAAGCAATTTCAACCAAATTACTATAGGCTTAGCTTCACCTGAGGAGATCCTTGAGAAATCCTCGGGCGAGGTCTTGAAGCCGGAAACAGTAAACTACCGTACGTATAAGCCAGAGAGGGATGGTCTCTTCTGCGAACGCATCTTTGGTCCTTACAAGGACTATGAATGTCATTGCGGAAAATACAAGAGAATCCGTTATCGTGGTATTATTTGCGACAGATGTGGTGTTGAGGTGACTGAGAAAAAGGTACGTCGTGAGAGAATGGGACACATAACACTTACAGTACCTGTTGCACATATCTGGTATTTCCGTTCAACTCCAAACAAGATCGGATACCTTCTTGGTATTCCGTCTAAAAAACTGGAGGCGATAATATACTATGAGCGCTACGTAGTCATTCAGCCAGGTATCAAAGAGAAAGATGGCATAAAGATAAACGACTTCCTAACAGAGGATGAATATCTTGCCATTCTTGACACTCTTCCAAAAGATAATCAGCTGCTGGACGACAATGATCCAAACAAGTTTCTTGCAGGTATGGGTGCCGAAGCAATATACAAGATGCTGTCCAAGATCAAACTGGACGAGCTTTCGTATGAACTTCGCCATAAAACCGAGACAGAGACTTCTCAGCAAAGAAAGGCTGATGCGCTTAAGAGGCTTAGCGTAGTAGAGGCTTTCCGCGAATCTAAAGAGATAAACAACCCTGAATGGATGATTCTAAAGGTCGTTCCCGTGATCCCGCCGGAACTTCGTCCATTGGTTCCTCTGGATGGTGGTCGTTTTGCCACATCCGATCTTAACGACTTGTATCGTAGGGTTATCATCCGCAACAACCGCTTGAAGAGGTTGATAGAGATAAAGGCTCCGGAAGTAATACTTCGTAATGAGAAGAGAATGCTTCAGGAAGCAGTAGACTCTCTGTTCGATAACTCCCGCAAGTCCAACGCAGTTAAGACTGAGGCAAACCGCACACTCAAATCACTATCAGACAGCTTAAAAGGAAAACAAGGACGTTTCCGTCAGAACCTCTTGGGTAAGAGGGTCGACTATTCTGCCCGTTCCGTAATTGTTGTAGGACCGGAATTGAAAATGCACGAGTGCGGTATTCCTAAGGATATGGCCGCAGAGCTTTTCAAACCGTTTGTAATAAGAAAACTTATCGAACGCGGTATTGTAAAGACAGTCAAATCTGCCAAAAAAATTGTAGACCGTAAGGACCCTGTTATTTGGGACATTCTGGAAAATGTTATGAAGGGCCATCCTGTTCTTCTTAACCGTGCTCCTACCCTGCACCGTCTGGGTATTCAGGCATTCCAGCCTAAACTGATAGAGGGCAAGGCTATTCAACTCCATCCGCTTGCTTGTACTGCATTCAATGCAGACTTTGACGGTGACCAGATGGCAGTCCACCTTCCGTTGGGAAATGCTGCAATTCTTGAGGCTCAACTTCTGATGCTAGGTTCCCACAATATTCTTAATCCTGCAAATGGAGCGCCTATCACCGTTCCGTCACAGGACATGGTGCTTGGTTTGTACTATATTACGAAACCTCGCCCAGGTGTTAAGGGAGAAGGAATGAAGTTCTATGGTCCGGAAGAGGTTATTATAAGCAATAATGAGGGAAGATTGGATCTTCACGCAGAAATTGAAGTAAGATTACCTGTAGATTTCATGGATCTTTCCAAAGGTTATGCTCTTAAAAAGACAACTGCAGGAAGAATTTTGTTCAACCAGGTTGTTCCAAAAGAGGTTGGCTACATCAATGAGATTCTTACAAAGAAATCTTTAAGAGATATCATCGGTAATGTGCTTAAAGTTGCCGGTGTGGCAAGAACGGCACAGTTCCTGGATGATATCAAGGCAATTGGCTACACGATGGCTTTCAAGGGAGGTCTTTCGTTCAACCTTGCTGATGTAATTATCCCTCCGGAAAAGAAAGAGCTTGTAGATGAAGGTTACAAGGCTGTGGAGAACATTATGTTCTCTTACAATAACGGTCTTATCACCAACAATGAAAGATATAACCAGATAATCGATATCTGGACAACAACCAACTCTAAGCTTACAAACATTGTTGAAAAGAGAATTTCTCAGGATCAGCAAGGTTTCAACCCTGTTTTCATGATGCTTCACTCTGGAGCCCGTGGATCTAAAGAGCAGATACGTCAGCTCTCTGGTATGCGTGGTCTTATGGCAAAACCTCAAAAGTCAGGTGCCCAAAGTGCTGAAATCATTGAAAACCCGATTTTGTCTAACTTTAAAGAGGGATTGTCCGTTCTTGAGTACTTTATCTCTACCCATGGTGCCAGAAAGGGTCTTGCAGATACTGCTCTTAAGACGGCCGATGCAGGTTACTTGACTCGTCGTCTTGTGGATGTATCTCATGATGTTATCATTAATGAAGATGATTGTGGTACTTTACGTGGTCTTGTTGCAACAGCCATCAAGAACAAGGATGAAATCGTAGAATCTCTGTACGACAGAATCTTAGGCAGAACATCGGTACACGATATTTACAATCCGCTTACAGGTGAGTTGATCATCGAGGCTGGTGAACAGATTACAGAAGATATTGCTGCGCTTATACAATCTCTACCTATCGAGCAGGTTGAAATTCGTTCCGTATTGACATGCGAATCAAAGAAAGGTGTATGTGCAAGGTGTTACGGTCGTAACCTTTCTACCGGCAGAATGGTTGAAAAAGGTGAGGTTGTAGGTGTAATTGCTGCCCAATCAATCGGGGAGCCAGGTACACAGCTTACTCTTAGAACATTCCATGTCGGTGGTACAGCTTCAAACATCGCATCAGAAAGTGAAATTGTTGCTAGATACGAAGGTAGACTTGAGTTTGATGAGCTACGTACCATCACACGTGTCGGCGAAGATGGTGTTCAGCAGGAAATCGTTATCGGACGTACAGCAGAAATGCGCATAGTCGACAATAATACAGATATTACACTATCTCAACACGATATCCCATACGGAGCAAATCTCTATTTCAAAAATGGAGATGTTGTGAAGAAGGGAGATAAGATCTGCGAATGGGATGCATACAACGCTGTTACAATCGCCGAACACAATGGTAAAGCTGTTTTTGACAGTCTTATCGAGGGTGTTACATACAGAGAAGAGGCAGCAGATGAGTATTCACTTCATAAAGAGAAAGTGGTTATTGAATCCCGTGACAAATCTAAGAATCCAACCATCAAGATAATGGATGACAAGATTGATCTCAAACAATACAACTTACCAGTTGGCGCCCATATTATGGTCGAAAACGGCAAGAAAGTTAAAATTGGAGATGTGCTTGTAAAGATTCCAAGAGCAATCGGAAAATCCGGAGATATCACAGGTGGTCTTCCTCGTGTTACCGAGCTGTTTGAAGCCCGTAATCCATCGAACCCTGCAATTGTCACAGAGATAAATGGAGAGGTTCTGATGGGTAAGATAAAGAGAGGTAACCGCGAAATAATTATCAAGTCCAAGACTGGAGAAGAGAAACGTTATTCAGTTCCTCTCTCAAAACAGATACTTGTACAAGAGAATGACTATGTTAGAGCTGGTATGCCGCTCTCTGAAGGAGCAGTATCCCCTACCGATATTCTTGCAATCCTAGGCCCTACAAAGGTTCAGGAATACATTGTGAATGAGGTTCAGGAGGTATACCGTATGCAGGGTGTTAAGATTAACGATAAGCATTTTGAGATAATTGTCCGTCAGATGATGCGCAAGCTTGAAATTGTGGATCCTGGTGATACACGTTTCTTGCCTGAGCAATTGGTGGACAGATGGGACTTTATGCATGAGAATGACAATATTTATGACAAGAAGGTAGTTCAGGATGCTGGTGACTCGACCGAATTAAAGCCGGGTCAGATTGTTTCTGTTCGCCGCCTACGTGACGAAAACTCCATACTCAAGCGTAAAGACCTTAAAACTGTTGAAGCCCGCGACGCAATGCCAGCAACTTCTAACCAGATACTGCAAGGTATTACACGCGCAGCACTACGTACGACCAGCTTTATGTCTGCGGCTTCTTTCCAGGAAACTACAAAGGTTCTGAGCGAAGCTGCTATCCATGGCAAGAAAGACTATCTGGAAGGACTTAAAGAGAATGTAATCTGCGGACATCTTATCCCGGCAGGTACAGGAACCAGAGAGTTCGAAAAGGTTGTTGTAACCTCTATGGACGATTATCAGAGAATGGTTAAAAGTAAAAAAGAGTAGTTAACTACAAACAAATTTTTTGACGTAAGGAAGCCGGTTCAGATTGAGCCGGCTTTCTTATTTTCACTGGTTGATTGTGAATCTATTGTTATCGTTTGATTAATACCGGATGTGCCAACGGAACGAATGTTAATCGGTTTACACCTTTTGTGAATGCCTGGGCTGCGGTGGAAGGAGCTTTTTGTATGTCATTATCTACAAAGTCACTGAAACTGTAACTGTACCCGGCATATGTCAGAATCCGCTTCACAATAGCCTCCCTGCTTGGCGCATTATAATAAAGCTCATTATAAACCATACAGCTTGAGGTTTCGGATCTCCATACACCCAGAGAGTAGTAATAAGCTCCTTGATATACGCCTACTCGGTCATATCCTTGCAACGAAATGAGATGATTCCATTTGACTAAGTTTGCAACACCAGTAAAGTCTATATTGGCAAAAAAGCCCTCCGAAATGAACTGCTGAGCTTCTGTTTTATTCTCTGCAGGAATCTCCTTATTCTGGAAATTGATATACTCATCTGCAAGCTTGCCAAATCCATGTCCTCCGGCCTCATGACTGATTACATTCTTGAACTTGTAGCCATCTTCGGCTGACCGGCTGACCGGGCAAATAGCAATTGCAGTACCATCACTCCACATAAGAGTTGTGCCAGCATATCTGTCCTGATTGACCAAAACAACAATCAACATTTTACGCAATCTTGCTTCATCCACACCAGGAATCTTCTTCGCATAGTTAAAGACTGCATCAGTGTTTATAGAAACTGAAGAGCCGCCATTGAAACTTGAGCCAAGGGCAGTGTTCTTTATGATTGATTTATCTGCCTGCGAAGCCCCGCTTTCCGCTGAATAGGCCGCCATCTTATATACCCTGAAATAGTTTCGGTAACTCTTATATGGTTCAACGTTGAAAAAGGCATCTATCCCCTCTTTCACATTCTGCTCGAAAAGTGCATTCTCCTGAAAATCACCAGCGGTAAATCCATCTCCTATAAACAAAATTTCTGGTGCTGCACCGTTTTTCCCAATAGTTGAATTCTGGTGGATTCTGTATTCCCCATCAGCATAGCCACTTTTTGATCCGGTCGTAAAAGTATAGATCTCAGATGTAACATAGTCATCATAAGAATCCTTTGCCCTTAACTTCCATCTATATGTAGTATTCTCATTTAAATGAGATTTCAGGAATACCTGAGTGTCGGTTGTGCTTATTTCGCTCCAGTTTATATTATCCTTTGAATAATACACTGTATAGGAGATAGCGTCATTATCCGGATCGGTTGAGGCAGCCCACTTGAAGCAAGGGATTGTATTTACATTAGTAGCATTGTCGGCAGGATATGAAATTACAGGAAGAGTTGGAGGTGTGTTGAGAGCTCTCTTCTGAACAACTTTTATAATTTTCTGCTCTGAACTGTATTTTAAAAGCAATTCCGCACTCCTTTCAGGGCCGGAACTGTTTTCCTTTGCGGTCAGGATTATTGAGGCATTACCGGAACCACTCGCAGAACTTGCTGTCAACCAAGTGATAGTTGATGGTATCACTAGCTCCCACTTGGTATTGGCAGTTATATTAAGGATTTTGGAATTTACACCCTTTTCAAAAAGGAAAGAGCTTTCAGCAACAGTCAACACTGAAGAGCTCTGGTTTATTAACGCAGATTTCCTTAAACCTTGGCAATAGATCTGTAAAGTAGCACTTCTTGCTTTGGTAGATGGGTTATTTGCGGTTATAACCTTAATAACTCCGTTACCATCACCGCTTTTTGGAGTGATGGTACACCAGATATCAGATATAGTTGCCGTCCAGTTTGTATTGCAAGTAACAGCAATCTCAACCGTATCTCTTGTATTGGCAACGTCAGCCTTTGTAGAAGAGAGGTCGAGTGATGGTTTAATGTCCTTCTCGCAACTTAAAAGGAAAAGTGCAAAAAAGAAAAGCGAAAGAATATTCCTATAAAATTTCATAACTCCGCAAAATTAGAAAAATATAGCCAATGCAACTACTTCGAATCGTGCTTATATTCAAAATCAGTGTTTAAATACTGGCGGAGCAAGTGGAACAAACGTGAATGGATTTACGCTCTTGGTAAATACCTGTGAAGCATTTGAAGGCGATTTCTCGATATCCTTATTAACAAAATCGTTGAAATTAAACGTATTCCCTGAGTAGGACATTATCCTTTTTACCATGGCCTCCCTGCTGGGAGCATTATAGTAAGGTTCATTGTAGACCATGCAACTGGATGTCTCTGGTTTCCAGACACCAAGAGAATAATAGAGGGCACCTTGATAAAGGCCAACCCTTCCATACCCTTGTCTATCAATAAAATGTTTCCATCTTGCAGCGGTAGGATCAGAAGTAAAATCAACATTAGGATAAAAGTCAATTGCAAAGTAGGCTTGTGCATCTGCTTTGGCGTCATCAGGTATAGTTTTACCCTCATTATTGATGTACTCATCTGCCAGTTTGCCAAATCCATGCCCCCCAGCCTCATGGTTGATAACATTCTTGAAAGATGTACCGGTAGATACAGATCTGCTTAGAGGACAAAGGGCAATAGCCCGGCCATCTCCCCACATAAAGCATGTCCCGGCATATCTATTCTGGTTTACAATAATGATAATCAACAATTTTTTCAATCGTGCATCTGTCATACCTGAAATTTTTCTCGCATATCTGAAAACTTCATCAGAATTACATGAAATAGCAGATCCACCATTGAAACTAGAGCTGAAGGCCGTAGATTTGTAACTGTTTTTATCTTTCTGGGTGGCACCATTGTCTGCAGAGTGGGCAGCCATTTTATATACCCTGAAATAATTTTTGTAGCTTTTGTAAGGTTCTACACTAAAAAAGTTATCTATGCCCTCTTTGACATTCTGTTCAAATGTACCTCCTTCCTGAAAACTCTCCCCTGTATAACCATCACCCATAATCAAAATTTCCGCAGCATCTCCGTTCACACCAAGTGTCGCATTTTGGTGAATTCTGTACTCACCGTCTGCATAGCCGCTTTTCAAACCAGTGGTGAATGAGAAGAGACTGGAAATCGTATAATCTCCATATGAATCAGTAGCCTTTACCTTCCATTTGTATGTTGTATTTTCACTCAGATGAGATGTCGGATAAAACAGATTTTTGGTAGTACTTGCTTCTGTCCAGTTTACATTGTCTTTTGAATAGTAGAGAGTATAAGTGACCGGGTCATTATCTATATCAGTTGAGGCAGTCCAAGAAAATCCCGGAATTGTCAAAACGTTTGTTGAATTGTCAGCAGGATATGAAATTATTGGAGCAGTAGGGGCAGAATTCTTTGCCCGACTTTGAGAAATAGTTATAGTTTTCAGTGATGATCCATATTTGAGCAACACATTTGCACTCCTTGCAGCCCCCACAGTATTTGCGAGGGTAGAAAAAGAAACGGACAAATTTCCATCTCCGCTTAAAACACTTGCATTTATCCAGTTGGCAGAAGAGGGTATCTCAAGCTGCCATTTAGTATTTGAGGATATATTCAAGATTTTGGCTCCACCATCTTTTGAAAACAAAAGAGTATCGGCATCAATACTTAATTGGGAGAAACTCTGCGAGAAAGAGACAATCTTAAACAAATCCTTGCAGACGACCTTTAGTGAACCTGTCCTTGCAACATCTGAAAAGTTATTTGAAGCAGTAACCTTAATGGTACCATTACCCTTTCCACTGGATGGGGTAACTGTAAACCACGATTCTGTCACTGTTGCAGTCCAGTTGCTGTTTGAAGTCACGGTAATCTCATATGATCCGTCAACATTAGCTATATCAACCTGACTCGTCGAGAGTGATAAGGTTGGAGAAACTTCTTTTTGGCAACTAAAAAAGGATGTTGTGATTAACAACGATAAGAATATTCTTATATATAATTTCATAATCAAGCTGTTAGCTGTTAATATAAATCGGACTTATACAAAAATAGACAATAATAATATATCCGAAAAATTATGTACGAAGATTAATAAAGAAGGCGACCAAATTTGATTTTCGGTCGCCTTCCGTATCAGAATCTCAAGTCAATTGATCTTACAACAAACTTGTGATTTTATAATAATCATCGTAAGCGCCAAAACTTCCGGCACTTACTCTCCAGTCTATAGGGAATGTAAAGGTTTTGGTTGCAGCATTATAGGTAACTGTGCTATAATACGCAGACACCATTCCGTATTTCGCATGAACGTATCCGGTCTTTATTGCAATGAAGTCATCAACAGCTGTTCCAATCATAGTTACTTTAGATGCCTTATCCCATTTGAATGTAACATCATATCCTTCGTAGTTCCAGCATTTTTTCAGACGATAAACCTGAGTCATAGGTGAGTACTCAAGTGTTAAAGGCCAACTTATGTAGTCATCACCTGGAGCAAAGAATAAATCTGAGTAAGTACCTGAAGCATATGGAGCGAAATCCTCTTTAAGTACATTTAACTCATAACGAGGGTAAACAGTCTGAGCTACATATGGTTTTGTCTGCTCACGATCAATAGCAATGGCTAGATGATATGATTTCATCAGCTTCATATTACTGACGGTTATGGTTATCTTCTTTTGTGATTCCCCTGCTGCAAATGATACGCTGGCAGGAACTACAATTGTGTCCCCGAAAACTGATTCACATGACAATGCAACTGTTTGTGCAGCAGTGGATTTTTCCCTGCTGATAGTTACCTCGAAACTTTTCGCATCTACTCCCAGGATGACACTTGATTTGTTCGAAGCCGCAAAATAAACGTTAGAACTGCTAGTATTATATGCTGGCGAGTCTTCCCGCTCAATTTTGTCTTCACAGGACGTGGTTGCGAAAAGCAATACTGACAATGATGCCAATAAAATGCTAGATCTGAAATTATTTAGTAGTTTCATATTTTTATCTCCTTAATTCATAAATTAAATATTTTTACTAATAAACAACAACACCATCAGTCAATCCTGCACCGGCACCTGAAACAGGTAACGCACCGCCCTTATTATTGGCCGAAACCGGAATTCCCCTGTTGTTATTTGTCTCTTTCTGAGGGATACGGAGTAGTAAATAAGGATCATTAGCTGCTAAATTAAACTTAAACGCTTCAGGGAAATTAGTTGCAACAGAAGAGGTGAAACGTACAATATTCTTTTGAAGTCTCATAATATCAGAGATTGAAAATCCTTCTCCCCAAAGTTCAACTCTACGCTGGAACCATACTTCATCCTGGAAAGCTGCAGCACTGGTTGCCTTTGAAGAGTATGCAGGATCGCGGTAAGTCTTTACAAAATCTTCAAGAACTTGCTTGCCTGCAGCAAGTCCACCTGCCATAGCTGTAGCTTCGGCCTTGATCAAGATCATCTCCTCAACACGCATTATACACCAGTCACCTGCATTGATGTTATTGCCAATAAATTCATATTGTCCAAATTTAACATTTGTATAAGGGATAAAAGGCAACTTTACATCGGTAATTGCTAGTTTGGCAACTGCATCTCCTGTAGCACTACCCCATGTCACCGAAGCTAAATTAGGAGAGTGTAGATTTTCATCAACCCACCAGCCTTTACGTACATCAGTTGAAGGAATTTTATTGAATAGCAAATTGTTTATTGACTTATAGCAACCAACTCCAGCAGAATAAGAATCTGCAGAGAATGAACCAAGAACGGCTGGCCATGATGGATAAGCGTCCGGAATGTTTGTAGGTGTCAATATGATTGCCCACATCCAGTTTTGATCAGCAGCACTGACAAAAGCAGGTTTGGATACCTGAGCTCTGCTATATGGGGTATACCCTACCATCGCTTTTGTTGCATCATCGGCAGCGGCTGCCCAGTTTTCCATATACAAATTTGCACGGGCACGAAGTCCATAGGCAATTTTCTGATCAATTTCCGACTTGTTGGTTCTTGCATAACCTTCAAGACCTTTGATAGCATCATTCAAATCACTCATAATAAGTGCATATACATCTTTTAGTGCTGCACGAGGATTGTTTGAAGGATCACCCTTCATCGATTCAGTAATGATAGGGACAGAAGGATCATTTTCGTGTCCTTTATATTTAAACTGATAGTACGGAACCAATGATAGAAAATCAAAAGCACGTACAGCCTTTGCCTGAGCCTGATATATCTTCAAGGTAGCATCTTCTGTGTTGGCAGGAATTGTTGCAAGAATATCATTGGCAAGTTTAAGTTGATTATAAAATACTGCCCATCTTTCATAAGGGTTAGCATAAGTATCATTTCTATCTTCATATGCACTACTTACTGAAAACCAGTTGTAGCCACTATCGTCAGAGACCATATCAGGGCCATTAAGGTCCTGAGAAAGGCATACAGTAGGGAATCCTGCATCGTCATCTCTTGATGATGTAGAACCAAAAACGCAATATTGCTTGCCAATGATTGAGAACATTCCATTCACATCGGCTGCAAGTCTTTGAGGGATAGCTTCTGCTATCTTGCTTTTCTGATCAGAGGTGAAAGTACCTCCCTGTGGCTCAGTGTTAAGATTAACGCAAGATAATAAAGAGAAACTACCCAAAGCAATAATATATATTTGTTTAATTAATTTCATAATTCTAATTATTATTCAGATCAAACTAAAATGATAAAGAAATACCGCCGGTAATTGTGCGCATAGCTGAATAGCTGTAGTTTCCGGAAGTTGTAGAACTACCAAGGCCTAAAGATTGACGTGGGTCTAACCCTTTACGTGCAGAGATTATTCCTAAGTTATCAGCAGATAAATAAATACGGACATTAGACATTTTAGCAAGCTTGATCCACTGCTTAGGCAATGTGTATCCTAACATAACACTGTTTAAACTCAGATAATCCGAACTTGTAAGGAATCTGGATGATTGTTTCTGGTCACTTACAATCGAAGCATCAAGTCTTGGATATTTTGTTGAAGGCTTTTCAGGTGTCCATGATTTTAGAATATCCATAGACCAATTACGACCTTTACCATCACCTTGATGCATCAAAGCCTCATAAGAACCGTCGTACAACTTACCTCCCAACTGATATGAGAACTGAACCGAGAGGTCAAAACCATAAGCATTAAATGTAGTTCCCAGACCTCCATAAACTTTAGCAAGAGTCGAACCAAGATCTGATTGTACGGCTTTTGTATAATCGTCTGTTTTTGTCATGTCCCCTTTGTCAGGATCCAAATAGAAAAGAGACTTACCTGTGAGAGGGTCAACGCCTGCAAACTTACGCATGTACGAATTGTAAAGTGATCCGCCAATCCTGTAAATATAATTAGAACCTTTTATTCCACCGGCAGCTTTAGGGCCTTCAGCCAAATCAATTATCTCGTTTTTATAATGAGTTGCATTAAAGTTAGCTGTCCACAAAATATTTTTACTCCTAAGTATAGTACCATTCAAGTCAACCTCAACACCTTTATTAGCAATTGTTCCGACATTCATAGGGATTGACGAGTATCCTAAAGAGACTGGTACCGGCTGGTTATAAAGCTGGTCAACAGTCCTACGGTTGAAATATTCAATAGTTCCGTTTAATCTGCTGCCGAACAATTCGAAGTCTACACCACCATTAAATGCATAGGAAGTTTCCCATGTTATGTCTTTATTTCCTTTGTAAGCGAACGCTACGGCATATTGTCCATTACTGTTTGTAACCTTGAACTGATCAAGATAGGCATAGTAATTACCAATATTGTCATTACCCTGCATACCATAACTTGCCTTTAATTTTAGCATATTTATCCAATTTACAGTATTTAGGAAGTTTTCCTTGCTGATAAGCCAGGCACCTCCAATACTTACGTAATCACCCCAACGGTGGTCCGGATGAAAACGGGAAGAACCATCTCTACGATAGGAAACACTAAGGAAATATCTATCATTAAAGTCATACTGGGCACGGGCCAGGAAGCTCTTCATAGTATAACGGTCTGTATTAGAGTTGACATTTGGCGGAGTCTGAATAGCATTGTTCAACTCACCAACATAAGGATTATAAAGTTTTGTGTTTGAACCTCCAAGATTTTGTATTTTCAGATCGTAAGATTCATATCCTGCCAAGAGGTCAATATTGTGAGAACCTCCTATTTTCTTTTTGTATGTCAGCAAATATTGCTGATTAACCGCAAATTCACGATAATGGCTAACAGACACATATCCCTCACTACCTACAGATCCTCCGTAGAATTGATTGGAAAGACTGTTCGAGCGCTGGTTGCGCACATTTGCACCAATATTAGCAGTAATCTGCATACCATCGAAAGGAGTGATAATACCATACCACTTACTATTTACTACATCTGTGAAAGCATGTGTCTGATCAAGTTTCAAAGTGATTGCAGGGTTGGACAAAGGCATAAATGCACGAGTAAAGTTGGTGGAAGAACCGCCAAAGTCATACACTGTAATTCCACGATTATCAACCTTTATAGTACCGTCTGCATTGCGGACATACATAGGATAGATCGGGGCTATCATATTGGAAATGTAGAATAGATTTGCAGAAGAGCCCCATGAGGTCTGCGCATCCGGTGATTGCGAATCGTAATAAGTATATGCAGCATTTGCACCCACTTTTAACCAATCCTTTGCCTGGTAATCTGCCTTAAGACGGGAAGTAATACGAGAAAAACCAGATCCTGAAACTATACCTGAATCATCAAGGTAACCGGTAGAAAAATATATGTTTAATTTATCAGTCGATCCTGAAACTGCCAAATTATATTCCTGACGCAGATTCCCGTTATCAAAAACCTCTTTATACCAATCGTCCGGTGTATAATAGTATTTTCCGTCTGAATATCCTAAAGTGGCATTGGGATTTAATTTGAAATTTGTACCAATGAATTTCTCACCTGCAGGAACTGTATAAACCATATATCCAAGACCGCCGGATGAATTCAATAAAGTGGCATCAGCGTAGGCATATGAAGCGGCAGCACTTGATCCATTGTATGCTTTTGCATTGTATAGAGCGCGGTAAAATGTCTCATAATACATTGCAGGGTCATCCATCACATCATAATTTGGAATCGCACGCGAGTTCCTTCCCCACTTGGCATCAAATGTAACCAAAGCATCCTTTGTGTTTGCTTTCTTTGTAGTTATAAGTATTATTCCATTTGCTCCACGAGCACCATAAATTGAGCTGGCTGCTGCATCTTTCAAGACTGTCATAGTCTCTATATCCTGCGGATTTATTGCAGACATGGTTCCCTCGTAAGGAATACCATCTACCACATACAATGGGGCATTACTTGCACTCATTGAACCAATACCGCGGACCCTTATGGTAGCAGCTGTACCTGGCTGTCCATTGTTTGACACAACCTGCACACCTGCAACCTGCCCTGCAAGGGCATTAGTCACATTTGACACTGAACGTGCTGCTATTTTATCTGCTTTCATTGTAGAGGCAGATCCGGTAAATGCCGATTTTTTTGCCACGCCATAGGCTATAACGACAACATCTTCCAGGATAGAAGCATCTGACGTAAGAGACACGTTAACAACAGCTCTGTTGTTAACAGGGACTTCTACAGTTTTGTAACCAATGAAGCTAATGACTAGCATACCATTGGCAGGGGCGCTGATTGAATACTTCCCCGATTCATCAGTAGACATTCCCACCTTGGTACCTTTCAGCGAAACAGACGCAAAAGCAATTGGATCACCAGTGCCTGCATCAGTAACAGTTCCTGTCACTTGTTTATTCTGGGCAAAAGTAAGCCCAGCTGTCAACACAAGCAACACAGCTGTTAAAAACAATCTAATTTTTTTCATGTACGAAAGTTTTAGTTAATAATTTAAGTTAAGTTAAGTTACAATGTATTCAATTCTAGGTAGAACAAAGTTAAAATAAAAATCCACAAAATAAAATTAGAATTGTAAATAATTCATCTTTTTTTATATTTATTTGATTACTATATAATACATATTCACAGTATTTTATATTGAAATGTTACAAACAAGGCCAATTCCTTAAAAATATTCATCACTTTATCACATACAGCATAAAAATTATTTTTTTCGCTTTAGCTTACAAATTCTTCGTTATGGATAATGTTTATATACTTTTTTGCCCTTTTTTCATACTGTTTTCAACATTCTGCTTACATATTTCGATAATCAAATCATCTCACAAATTCTGAATAAAAGTCGACCGTTTATACCAAAAAATATTTTGCTTAAAATACTAGTCGATTTGGACTTATGAAAATTAATATTAAATTTGAATAACGATTTTGTACCTGAAAATAAATGAAAAATTCTTGAAAGAAGTTCTGTATATACCTAAATTAATTATTAACCAAAACTAAACATGAAAGAATTTAGATTATTAATGTTCTCTCTACTTTTATTGTTGGGAGAAAGTGTGTGTGCCCAAAACATTCAGGTTTCCGGTACAGTAAAGGATGCTTCAGGAGGGGCCCCTATCCCTGGAGTTGCTGTAATACTGAAGGGGCAGACAGGAAAAGTTGCCACCATGACCAACATGGATGGCGTCTACCGCCTTTCGGTTCCATCTAAAGGAGTTCTTATTTTCCAAATGATGGGAATGAAATCTGTTGAAGTTGCCGTCAATAACAGGCAGGTAATTGACATAACAATGCAATCTGATGAATTTTCACTTGCAGAAGTCATTGTAACAACAGGTTATGGAGTCTCTCAAAAAGGAACATTCACAGGAGCTGCGTCAGTTGTCAAGAGAGAGAAACTGGAAATACCAGTTTCATCTTTCGATAAGGCTCTGCAAGGTAATGCCGCCGGCGTGTTATCTGTTTCAAACTCCGGACAGCCTGGAGCTGGTCAAAGTGTCACCATCCGAGGTATCGGCTCAATCAACGCAGGTACGGCACCTTTATATATAGTAGATGGTGTCGCAGTTGCATCTGGAAACTACGGAAACATGACTCAGACGGCTGCCACAGCCTCTTCTGACAACATGAATGCTCTTGCATCGTTAAATGCCAACGACATCGAATCTTTGGTGATCCTTAAGGATGCATCCGCCACTTCAATCTACGGCTCACGTGCATCAAATGGTGTTATTCTAATTACCACCAAGAGAGGAGCTGCAGGAAAGACTGAAGTATCTCTGAAAATAACCCAAGGTTTCTCTTCAAGGGTATCCAAAAGTTTTACTACGCTCAATAAAGACCAGTACATTGACTATATCACGGATGCTCGCATAAATGCAGGCTATTCAGCTACAACCACCGATGTTAATGGAAAGCAGATTAACAGCTATCTTGTAAACACTTTCCCTGTAAGAAATTCCAGCAAGGATTTTTATGATTTCGACTGGTTCAAATATGCTTATAAAGACAACGCTCCCACTCAGTCAATTGACCTTGGAATAAGAGGTGGGACAGATAAGACCCGGTTCTTCACATCTTTCTCATATCTTGACCAAAATGGTATCGTTACAAAAACTGATATGACCCGTTACACCGGAAGGTTGAATCTAGACCATAACATAGCAGACAACCTTAAATTTGGGATGAACATTGGACTTACCTACAGCGAACAGCAGTCTCCAATGACAACTTCAGGTTATTATGTAAATCCTGTATTCGGAGCGTTGATGTATGCACCTATTGACCCAGGAGTTATAGACAAAGGTTCATACCTATATTCTAATGGCTCATTCTCTGTATTGGAACCTGAAAATGGTATTAACATAAATAACATGGTTACTTATGCAAATGCCAACTTCATCGCAAACCAGAAATATGATGAGTTCGTTTCAAGAACATCAAAAACCACATCAAACATAACAGGTCAGTGGGATATAACAAAAGGCCTTATCCTTAAGGCATTGGCAGGTCTGGATTACTTCTTCCTTACAGAAAAAGAGTGGAGAGACCCAAGGTGTAAAGGTAACTCCGCATCTTACCTCAGAGGAACATCAGAGACAAGCGTTTCGGAAGAATTCAACTGGACTGAGAATGTAACATTGAACTACATCAAATCATTCGGAAATCACAACTTCAACCTTCTGCTTGGACAGGAAAATCAAGGTGAGAAATTCAATAATGCAGATGCTACCAAACAAGATTTTCCAGGAACAGATTTCCATGAGATGTCTCAGGGAGCTACTAATTACGCCATTTCCGGATCACATAGCGGAATGAGCTTATCTTCGTTTTTCTCAAAACTGGACTATAACTTCAGCAACAAATACTTTTTCTCAGGAATGGTCCGCAGAGACGGATCTTCAAAGCTGTCAAAAAAATGGAATAATTTCTGGTCTGTTGGAGCCTCTTGGAGGATATCTTCAGAAAACTTTGCCAAGAATCTTTCCTGGCTGACATCAGCAACGCTTCGTTCCAGCTACGGAACTGCAGGTAACTCTTCTGGTATAGGAAAATATGCGGCACTTGGACTTTATGGCGGTGGTGCAAACTACTTTGGTTCTGCCGGTACATATCCTTCTCAGATTGCAAATCCTGAGCTTACATGGGAAAAAGCCCAATCGTTCAATGTTGGTCTGGACTTTTCTCTTCTTGACAGCAGACTCGGAGGAACAATAGAGTTCTACAACAGGGATACAAAAGATTTGTTGCTGTCAATGCCATTGTCTCTCACATCAGGATTCTCAGATATTACTTCCAACATAGGATCAATGAATAACAAGGGTCTTGAGTTTACACTAAATGCCGTTCCTGTTGCTACAAAGCATTTGCGTTGGACTATCGACTTCAATATAACCAGCAACAAGAACAAGGTCACAAAACTAGTCTCTGCATCTCCAATAATAAATTCTCCTTGGATATATAAAGTTGGAAGAGATATTCAGACGTTCTATACAAGACCTTGGGCCGGAGTCAACCCTGCTGACGGTCGTCCTATGTACTACGATGTTGATGGAAATATTATCTACGACATTACTCAGGCTGGTGACAACCGTAAGGAGTGCGGTACAGCTGCTCCAAAATTCTATGGTGGTTTGTCAACCAGAGTGGATGCCTATGGTTTTGACCTATCTCTATCTTTCTACTACACTTATGGAAATAAAATTTACGATTCTTCGTGGCTGACTGCTACCGGGATGGGTTACGGTGCACTAAGGAATCAGCACTCCTCTATAGCAACAGACAGATGGAGAAAAGAGGGTGACATAGCTCAATATCCTAAAGCATATTATGGATATGCAGCTGCAACATATGGAGGATATGGAATGGATAAGATAATCTTTGACGGATCATATATTCGTTTAAGAGACGTAACCCTTGGCTACACTCTTCCTCTCAAATGGACAAATTTGGTAAAAATAAGTAAAGTCAGAGCATACGTTCAGGGCACTAACTTATTTACCGCAACCAAATTCCCTGATGCAGACCCTGAAGTCGGCCGTTCAGGTTATTACTACTTAGGATATCCAAATGCCAAAACCATAACCTTTGGCTTAGACATTAAATTCTAGAAATTATAATACTAAAAGAATATACGATGAAAAATATATTAAAGATTACAGGGGTATTGGCAGTTGCTGTTTCCATTCTCTCTTGTGAAGGATTTCTGGATCAACAGCCAGCTTCTTCGATATCTGACACCAAAGCGATATCAAACTACAACAGTGCATTATATGCCCTTAATGGTGTGTATGACGGACTGCAGAACACATATTACTACGGTAGGGACTTTGTTGTATACGGCGATTGCTTTACCGATAACACAATAATATCCCCTAACAATTCAAACCGTTTCATTGCTGAAGGTCAGTGGTCTGTTACTGCTAACACAGCTGACATGAACTACTTTTGGAGTAGGGCATACACAGCTATTATGCGGGCAAACAAGATTCTGGCCCTTATTGACAATATTGAGGCTTCCGATGTACAGAAAGCGTCAATAAAAGGACAGTGCCTGGCTCTAAGGGCTTTGGCACATTTCGACCTTGTAAGGTTTTATGCTCAGACATACAACGGAAATGAGAACTCTCTTGGAATTCCATATCTGGACAAAATCATTGTTTATGAAAAACCGGCAAGGGAAAAAGTTAGTGAGGTTTATACAAAAATAATTGCGGACCTTACATCGGCTATAACCAATCTTTCCACCGGAGCATCACTTATCACAGGGCCTTATTACATAAACCAATGGAGTGCAAAAGCTATTCTTGCAAAAGTATACATGACCCAGCTTGATTATGACAAAGCTCTCCCTGTGCTTGATGATATTGTCAAGAACAGCGGCTACAGCTTGCTAACAAGTGCGAATTATGTCGCAGCATGGGGAAAAGACAACAATGCTCTTGCTAATAATGAGTTTATGTTTTCTATAAACTTCAAACCAGACGATTATGGCGCCACCAATTGCCTTGGATACATCTATCTCCAGACAGGATATGGAGACTTAAGGGTACCAGCCTCAGTTGTATCATTATTCACTTCAACTGACATAAGAAAAGGTCTGTTTATTGGTGGAACCGGCACATCTGTTGGTTGGACATTTTGTGGAAAATATCCTGGAAAAGCTGGCACAACAGCTTTGTCAGACACTCCTGTGATGCGTCTTTCTGATGTATATCTTATGTACGCAGAAGCTAATGCTGCAAAAAATGTTCTTACAACAGCAATTACTTACCTGGATCTAATCCGCAAAAGAGCTGATGCTTCTGCCGCATCTACCTCGCCAACTATTTCTCAGGCTAATCTGCTTGATGCCATTTTCCTGGAAAGGAGAAAAGAGCTGTTATACGAAGGTCATTACCTATTCGATCTAAAACGCCTTAAGAAAACAATAAACAGCGCGTATAAATCAGATAATACCCTTTATACAACAATCACCTATCCTAACCTGAAGCTTGCCATGCCTATACCACAGGCAGAAATTGACGCTAACCCAAATATGGTCCAAAATCAATACTAATCCATCAAAACATTGAATATGAAAAATCTAGCTAAAATATTTTTATTAGTATTAATGTTGTCTGTAATTGTTTCTTGCGAGAAGGAAACTAAGGAATATGACGGGGATCCTCAGATAGCCTTCTCACTTGCAGCTTACACTTTCACAGTTACATCTTCGACAACTTCGATATCTATTCCAGTTCAACTGATTGCAAACGCACCGCAAGCTGCAGAGACAGCATCAGTAGCTGTCGATGCAACCCTTACAACCTGTGCATCTGCAGTTACAGTCCCAACATCATGCACTATTGATGCCGGAAAATATCAGGTCCTGCTGCCAATAGCCGTAAATTATGCATTATTGCCAACAGGAAGTAGTAAATTGGTTATTAACCTATCATCTGCAACATTACCTGTTGCCAAATACTACAAAACAGCTACCATTACCTTGAAAAAGTAGTTATATTTGTTAGCTTACTGATTTGATACAAGGCAACTGTGATTTTAAATCGCAGTTGTCTTTTTCAATTTGCAATCATTTTATTAATACGACAAACCTTAACCACTGCATGAAACGTATATTTATATTTTCCATACTTATCTTTTGCTATATAATCTCAAGTGCAGGACATCCTGTTTTATGGACATTCTCAACTGATGCAGAGATTTACTCATCACCCGTAACCTGTGGAGACAGAATCTATTTTGGAAGTAGTGATAACTATTTATATTCTCTTGACAAAAATTCAGGCCAACTTGCATGGAAGTTTAAAACTGAGGGAAAGGTAAGTTCCACACCTCTTGTTTCTGGAAACAGAATATTCATAAACAGCTCTGACGGCAACATCTACTCTCTTGATAAAGAGACAGGCAAGCTTTTGTGGAAGTTTGCAACCAGAGGAGAGAAAAGACAGGATATATGGGATTACTACATCTCCTCCCCAGTCATAGATAGCAGTATTGTATATGTTGGAAGCGGCGACAGTACTATATATGCGATTTGTTCTAAAAGTGGCAAACCCGTCTGGAGTTTCAAAACCAACGGAATTGTACATGCCACACCGGTTGTCCGAGATAATGTTGTGTATATAGGCAGTTTTGATGGTTATTTTTATGCATTGAATTCCCGAAACGGGAAACTGATCTGGAAATTCAAGACTGTTGGAGCCGAGTATTTTCCAAAAGGAGAGATTCAAAAAGCAGCTCTTATATATAAGAATACAGCCTATTTCGGGAGTCGGGACTATAATATATATGCACTGAACATAAAGACAGGAACATGCAGGTGGAACATGAGGGATGGTGGAGGATGGATTATTGCAACACCTTTTCTCTACGGTGACAATATCTACTTCGGCACCTCTGACTCACACAAATTTTACTGCATGGAAGCTTCCTCCGGGGAGGTATTGTTTACACTGAGACTTAATATGCGGGTCTATGGAACGGCAAGTCAGGTAAACGGAAAAATAGTATTTGGCTGTTTCAACGGCAAACTGTATTCTACAAACCCACTCTCTGGAGAGATCGAGACACTCTTTCAGACAGAAGAGAGCAAAAAACACTATTCCGAAATATATAACGATGACGGAAGTTTCAAAACCGACTTCGTACTATATGATAAGGATTACATACAATCCGAAAAAAAAATTCTTGGATTAGGATCAATACTCTCGGACCCGCTTGTTGAAAATGGAATAATATATTTTGGCGACTCGAATGGTCATTTTTATGCAATAAAGACATCGGAATAAGGTTTCTGTCAACAAAGAAGGGGCGTCCCAATTTGAGACACCCCTTTTATGATATAAACAATATCTGAATACTAGATAACGCCTTGTTCCAAAGTAGCCTGTGCAACTTTCATGAAGCCTGCAATGTTGGCACCTTTAACATAGTTAACATATCCATCCTTCTGTGTACCATATTTGGTACAAGCTTCGTGAATACTTGTCATGATCTGTTTCAGTTTTGAGTCTACCTCCTCTGCAGTCCAACTGATATGCATAGCGTTCTGTGTCATTTCAAGACCTGAAACAGCAACACCACCTGCATTTACAGCCTTACCTGGAGCAAACAGCACCTTAGCTTTGAGGAACTCCTCAATTGCTTCAGGAGTACATCCCATGTTAGAAACTTCAGCTACACAGCAAACGCCGTTCTTGATAAGTTCCTTGGCATCGTCACCGTTAAGCTCATTCTGGAAAGCACAAGGTAATGCGATATCAACCTTCACGCTGAAAGCTTTCTTACCGGCAATGAATTTAGAACCAGGGAATTTAGTTGCATACGGAGCAACAACGTCATTGTTAGATGCGCGTAGTTCCAACATGTAAGCTATTTTCTCTGCGTCCATTCCAGCCTCGTCAATAATAACTCCATCAGGACCTGAAAGTGCAACAACCTTAGCTCCAAGCTCTGTAGCTTTTAAAGCAGCACCCCAAGCAACGTTACCAAAGCCAGAAACAGAAACTCTCTTACCTTTGATTTCGATTCCCTTAGTTTTTAGCATATGGTTAACAAAGTAAACAGCACCAAAGCCAGTAGCTTCAGGACGGATCAGTGAACCTCCGAAAGTAGAGCCCTTACCTGTGAATACGCCAGTGTTTTCATGAGAAAGTTTTTTGTACATTCCGTACATAAAACCTACTTCACGTCCACCAACTCCTATATCACCTGCAGGAACGTCTGTATCAGGTCCAATGTGACGCCATAGCTCAGTAACGTAAGCCTGGCAGAAACGCATGATCTCATTGTCGGATTTTCCTTTTGGATTGAAATCCGAACCACCTTTACCACCACCCATAGGAAGAGTAGTCAAAGCATTCTTGAAAGTCTGCTCAAAGCCTAAGAATTTAAGGATAGAAGGGGTAACGGAAGGATGGAAACGAATACCACCTTTGTATGGGCCGATTGCATTATTGAACTGCACACGGTATGCAAGGTTGTTCTGAACCTCTCCATTGTCGTCTACCCATGAGATACGGAATGTAAAGATACGATCAGGTTCAACTAATCTCTCTACGATTTTTGCCTTCTCAAATTCAGGATGTTGATTATAAACTTCCTCGATTGATTCCAGCACTTCGCGAACTGCTTGTAAGTACTCTTTTTCATGGCCATATTTCTTCTCCAGATTGGCCATAATTTCTGCTACTTTCATAATTGATTTGATTTTGATTTATTAAGTATTTGAATATTTATGGAATTTCTATTTTACTTCCCAAGTTGCTCCACTGTTAAGGAGTTCGTCCATATTGTGGATACGGGCATGTTCCCTCACATCAATAACTTGATCACGCACATTATCGTCATAGGTTTTATCCTTAACTGCACGAATCACACCTAGTGCTATCGGATACTCAGGATATTTCATATCAATAAGCATTGAGTGCATTCCCGGATTTTCCTCCTCAGCATCGTGAATGAGAATATCCTTCTCAGTAATGCCGTTTTCTCCTATTTTCACCACCTTTAGCTTCCGCCCGTCAAGTACGAGGCCTTTGTCACGGTCTTTACCGAAAATCATAGGCTCACCATGTTTAAGAACAATGGTTCTGTCTGCACGGAACTCCTTATCTGAAACGGTAGCGTGGGTTTTATCATTATAGATCACACAATTTACCAGCACCTCTGTCACAGCTGTACCATCATGTTTTGCAGAAGCAACCATAATATCCTGAGTGAGTTTTAGTTCAACATCCAGGCTTCTTGCAAAGAAAGTACCCCTTGCACCTAGTATAAGTGCTCCTGGGTTAAACGGATGCTCAACAGTACCATATGGAGATGTTTTGGTAATCATACCCAACTTTGAGGTCGGAGAGTACTGACCCTTTGTTAAGCCATAAATCTGGTTATTGAAGAGTATAATGTTAATATCTATATTTCTGCGGATTGCATGGATAAAGTGGTTTCCTCCAATAGCCAGTGCATCACCGTCTCCAGTAATCTGCCATACAGTAAGTGTCGGGTTGGCAACCTTCACCCCGGTAGAAATTGCCGAAGCTCTTCCGTGGATACCATGAAATCCGTATGTATCCATATAATATGGAAAACGGGAAGAACATCCTATTCCGGACACAAAGACAAATCTCTCTTTAGTATAGTTAAGAGCTTCACAAACCTCGGGCATAGCTCTCTGTACAGATGCCAATATGGCATGGTCTCCACAACCAGGGCACCATTTAACCTCTTGATTACTTTTGAAATCCTGTGGTGTATATTTCATCTCTTGATATTTTTCTTGTTAAACAAATTATAGGATTGCATTTACAGCGTCAACAATCTCTTTTACAATAAATGGCTGACCCTGGATTTTGTTATACTGGAGATAACTGTACTGCGGGAATTTATCTCTCAGGTAAGCAGCGAACTGGCCGCTGTTTAACTCGCAAACAATAATTTTTTTAAAGTTCTTGAACACGTCTGCAGTGTTCTTTGGTAATGGGAATATATAGTCAAAATGTGCAAGACTGACATTCTTACCCTCCTCATGTAACTCTTTCACGGCAGTGTAAAGATGTCCGAAAGTTCCACCCCATCCTACAATGAGCACATCACCCTTCTCTTCGCCTATTACAGCCTGCTCCGGAATAAAGTTTGCCATTCTGGCAACTTTTTCGGCTCTCTCCTTAACCATTCTTTCGTGAACAAGCGGATCAGAAGAAATTGCTCCATTATTATTTTTTTCAAGCCCACCTACTCTATGCTCAGTACCAATAGTCCCCGGAAGTGCCCATCTTCTTGCCATTCTGAGCTCATCTCTCTTGTATGGCCAGAAAGGTACTTCTTCAGCTTCTGTTATAATTGGTGGTTTTATTTCAGGATAATCCTTCATGCTTGGAATTCTCCAAGGTTCAGAACCATTTCCAATAAAGCCCTCTGTAAGCAACAAAACCGGCATCATATGCTCCATTGCATATTTACCTGCATAAAAAGCAGCATCGAAGCAATGCGAAGGTGAATGGGCAGCAATTATTGCAATCGGGCACTCTCCATTTCTTCCATAGAGAGCTTGATTAAGGTCTGTCTGCTCTGTCTTAGTAGGAATACCAGTTGAAGGCCCTCCTCTCTGTACATCCACAATAACTAAAGGAAGCTCAGTGATCATGGCCAAGCCTAATGCCTCTGTCTTTAGAGACAAACCTGGGCCTGAAGTTGTGGTAACAGCAAAGTTTCCGGCATAAGCAGCTCCAATAGATGTGCAGATACCCGCAATTTCATCTTCGCACTGGAGAGTCTTTGCATTAAGATCCTTACGAAGAGCTAACTCCTCCAATATGCTGGTTGCCGGAGTTATTGGGTAAGAGCCGCAGAACAACGGCCTTCCGGATTTTTCAGAAGCGGCAAGAAGACCCCAAGCTGTTGCCTGATTACCGTTTATGTTTCTATAAGTACCCTTTTCCAACTTAGCCGGCTGAACCGTATATGTATTTGCAATAGCATGAATGTTTCCAGCGTAATTGAAACCATCTTGCAAAACCTTCTTGTTTGGTTCGATAAGCTCAGGTTTCTTCTTGAATTTGTTTTCAAGGTATCTGAAGGTAGATTCCATCGGACGGTTGAACAAATAGTAACACATTCCCAATGTAAACATGTTCTTCGAGCGAAGGATAGCTTTCGCATCAAGTCCACTCTCCTTAAGACTCTCTCTTGTCAAGTCTGAAATTGGTGTGAAAATAATATTTCTATCCTGAATATTGAGTTCTGTAATAGGATCCATTGTTTTAAACCCTGCTTTGAGAATCCCTTTTTCATCAAAAGTATCAGAGTCCAGAATTATTGTTGCAGTCGGCTTTGTCCATTGAGCATTAGCCCTTAATGCAGCAGGATTCATTGCCACCAGTACATCGCAAAAATCACCGGGAGTTTTAATCTCTCCACTTCCGATATTCACCTGGAATCCAGATACTCCGGCAACAGTGCCCTGTGGAGCTCTTATCTCTGCAGGATAGTCTGGAAAAGTAGAAATATCGTTGCCGAATAATGCAGATGCATCTGCAAATAAAGTACCAGTAAGTTGCATCCCATCACCGGAATCACCAGTAAACCGAATTACAACCTCTTTAGTATCAATGATTTTGTGTTGCATATCACTTATTTTATGAAATTCATCCACAAATGTAGCTATTATTCTTATTCAAAAAACCTTTTTTAGGACAAATATTAAATCATCATAAAATATTTGCCATAATATATGATATGTTAAGCAAATTACTTCCTAGCACTTATAGATTTGCACATTTTGTCCTATTTAGCTAATTTGGATAATTGGCAGGAAATATTAATTTTGCCATTTGATTTTTAGTAAAAAAGATGTCGATTATAAGAAAACTAAATGGGGTTGAGCCCAAAATTGGAGAGCGGTGCTTTATAGCAGAAAACGCTGCAATAATAGGAGATGTTGTTATTGGTGACGATTGCAGTATTTGGTACAGCTCTGTTTTAAGAGGAGATGTTAACCCTATTATTTTAGGGGATAGAGTAAATATTCAGGATGGTGCAGTATTACACACACTTCACAAAAAGTCAGTTGTGGAAATTGGAAACGATGTGTCGGTTGGTCATAACGCAATCATTCATGGAGCCAAGGTTGGTAACAATGTATTGGTAGGGATGGGTGCTATCCTTATGGATAATGCTGTTATACCTGACAATACGATAATCGCAGCAGGTGCTGTAGTCCTTAGCAACGCTATACTTGAGCCTGGTATATATGCCGGAATTCCTGCAAAGAAAGTCAAGGATGGTTCTCCTGAAATTGGTGCCTCAGCTCACAAAAACGCACAAGGCTATCTTAAATACAAAGAATGGTATACAGAAGAAGAGTCTTCAAACGACACAAAATGAAAAAAGCAATCTTTGTTGCACTTTCTGCCGCTTTTAGCCTTTTTGCCTGCACAACCTCCATGCATGATGGTTATACCATAGACGGCACTATAACAGGTGACAGTGTCTCCAGCGGTAAGGTATTTCTCTCAAATCTCTCGCAGGATGAGCCTATTCTGGACACCGCCGATCTTATAGATGGCAAATTTACCTTTGAAGGTAAAGTATCCACACCTGAAGATTATTCGATAACATTTGACCGGATTAAAGGTAGAATCTCCCTCTTTCTTGACAATTCCCATTTCAGGATAGAGGCTGCAGCGGAGGAACTTGATAAAGCAGTAATTAGCGGCGGTGTAACAAACGATATTGTTACAGCCCTGAGAAAACAACACGAAAAAATTGCCACTAAATTTAACCTTGACTCTCTTGTCAGAGAGTATCATAAAAATGAGACAGCTCAAGCCAGAAAAGACTCCATAATTTCAATTTTAGACAGTTTTCAGACTGAGTCAAGAAAGGTTGATTCAACTTTTTTTGCTAACAATCCTACTTCTCCCTATACTCTTATTCAATATTTCAAAACCATCGAGGAGCATCCTATTGAGAAGATGGAAGCCAGACTTGCAACATTCAGGAATATTCCAAGCTATGCAGAAAACAGATACCTGAAAGCATTTGAAGAGGCAATCAGATCCCTTAAAAAACTGGAGCCTGGGAATAAAGCTCCGGATTTCACGATGAAAGATCCTAGTGGGAAATCAATTTCGTTTTCAAGCATATACACAAAGAACAAAGTAACCATGTTAGACTTCTGGGCATCATGGTGTGTTCCTTGCCGTAAATTCCATCCAGCCCTGTCCGGCATTTACAGCAGATTCAGCGAAGCAGGATTCGGCATTCTTAGCGTTTCTCTTGACAAAAACGTTGATGATTGGTCAAAAGGAATAGCCGATGACAAACTCATATGGGATAATGTTTCTGATTTACAATTTTGGAATAATGCTGCTGCAAAGCTATACCACGTCAAGTCCATTCCCCAGAACATTTTCGTAGACCAAAACGGCATCATAATAAGGCGCAAAGTTGAAAAAAATGAAATAACTCATTTTCTCCAAGAGATGCTTGTCATAGATGAACAACCAGATCTAAATCCTGCCGCACTTTAAAATATGCTGAATGCGGCTGTTAATCCGGCCATTACTATGGATACCATACTCATAAGCTTGATAAGGATATTAAGAGAAGGGCCAGAGGTGTCTTTGAAAGGATCACCAACGGTATCTCCTACTATGGTTGCCTTGTGATTTTCTGAACCTTTTCCTCCCATATTACCCTCTTCTACATATTTCTTTGCATTATCCCATGCCCCACCGGCATTTGCCATAAATATCGCAAGGACAAAACCTGCACCAAGACCTCCTACTAGTAGTCCCATGACACCCGAAACACCGAAAATCGCACCAGTAACAACAGGCGTTACAATTGCCAGTAGAGAGGGAAACAACATTTCTTGCTGTGCCCCCTTTGTTGAGATAGCAACGCATTTTGCATAATCAGGAGTAGCGGTTCCTTCAAGAATTCCTTTTATCTCTCTGAACTGACGGCGAACCTCTTCAACCATTTTCTGGGCTGCCCTTCCCACTGCATTCATAGTGAGTCCACAGAATAGGAATGACATCATAGATCCGATAAACACACCAGCAAGAACCTTAGGATTCATAAGATTGATCTGATAATAGTCCATAAAATCAGGAATAGTGGCTTCTGCTGTGTTCACTACACTTCCCGCAACATCTATTGTTGTCTGTCCAATACGTATAAGTGCTATTTTAACCTCCTCAATATACGAGGCAAGAAGAGCAAGGGCTGTAAGAGCGGCAGAACCTATCGCAAAACCCTTTCCTGTGGCGGCAGTAGTATTTCCAAGTGCATCGAGGACATCCGTACGCTTGCGGACTTCAGGATCAAGCTTGCTCATCTCTGCATTTCCTCCGGCATTATCAGCTATAGGGCCATACGCGTCAGTGGCAAGTGTTATTCCTAAAGTTGAGAGCATACCTACAGCTGCAATGCCGATACCGTAAAGTCCAAGGCTTAAATTATGCGCATTGAGCATATTTGCAACGTCGAAGTTAGTTGCACACAGGAACGAGATTATTATTGCAAAAGCTATAGTGATAACCGGTATGGCAGTTGAAACCATTCCAAGGCCGATTCCGGAAATAATAACTGTTGCCGGTCCTGTCTTGGAACTATCCGCAACTCGTTTTGTAGGTTTGTATGAATGAGATGTATAGTATTCTGCAGACTGACCTATTATTATTCCGGCAATAAGTCCTGTGACAACAGAGAAAGATATACCCACCCAGTTATCAATCTGGAGCAGATACAAGATTCCAAAAGTCGAAATTGCTATAAGCACAGAACTGAAGTTAACGCCGACTCCAAGAGAACGAAGTAACTCCTTCATTCCAGCACCCTCTTTTGTCCTTACAATGAAAATCCCGATTATGGAAAGCATTATACCTACAGCGGCTATAAGCATTGGTGCGAATACCGCCTTCATTTGAAGCTCAGGATTAATATAGAAGGCAGATGCTCCCAAAGCTGAGGTTGCCAGTATTGAACCACAGTAAGATTCATAAAGATCTGCACCCATGCCCGCGACATCTCCCACATTATCTCCCACATTGTCTGCAATTGTTGCCGGATTGCGTGGGTCATCCTCCGGAATACCCGCTTCCACCTTTCCTACAAGGTCGGCACCAACGTCAGCAGCCTTAGTGTAAATACCACCTCCAACTCTTGCAAAAAGCGCTTGGGTAGATGCTCCCATTCCAAAGGTAAGCATCGTGGTGGTTATTATCACCAGTTTCTGAGCCCCAGTCACATCCACAAAATGATCCAGAATGATATACCACATCGATATGTCCAGAAGTCCAAGTCCAACAACGACAAGGCCCATAACTGCTCCAGAACGGAAAGCCAGCCTCAGGGCGCTATTCAAAGATCTTCTTGCAGCATTTGCAGTCCTTGCAGAAGCATAAGTTGCAGATTTCATTCCAATAAAGCCAGCAAGTCCTGAAAAAAAACCTCCTGTGAGAAAAGCAAAAGGCACCCACGGATTCTGAATACCAAACCCATAGGCAAGAACAGCAAAGAACAGGCTGATAATAATGAAAACTATCGAGACTACTTTGTACTGTTGCTTTAGGTAGGCCATAGCACCTTTTCTAACATAGGATGCAATCTCCTGCATTTTAGAGGTTCCCTCACTCTCCTTCATCATCTGATTGAAAAAATAGTAAGCACAAGCTAAAGCAGTTATTGCTGCCAAGGGTGCAAAATAAAAAAGACTTCCAGCTGTCATATATTTTGTTTTAAAGTGGATTATTATAAAAGTTCTCCTTTGGAACAGACGGAATGATGGATTTAACCATCCTTACAAGATTGTCTGATATTCCGGTGGAGTAGAATTTCGTTTGAATAGATGGGTCTATATGTTCAGATGAGAACATCCCGTTTTGAACAAGGATGTTGAATGTATGATGCGCTACAGCCGGAGCCGGATCTACAATAACAATATCATTTCCTGCCACCTCTTGTATTGCATTCTTTAGAAATGGGTAATGGGTACACCCAAGAACTATATGATCTGCTTTCCCTGCGACCATGGGATCTATATATTGCTTTAGAAATTCCTTTGTTTTTTTTGTGTCTGTCTCGCCTGACTCAACAAGTTCCACCAAACCTGTCCCGATCTTCTCAATCACCTTAACATCTGAAGCAAAACGTTCCAGTGTCCTGTGATATAGTTTCCCTTTAAAGGTTCCCTGAGTTGCAAGAACTCCAATAACCCCACTCTTAGAGTGAAGCGCGGCAGGCTTGACTGCCGGTTCCATCCCGATAAATGGAACATCATAGTTTTTTCTCAAAGCATCAATGGCCGCTGCAGTAGCTGTATTACAAGCAACTACTATGATTTCAGCACCTTTGGAGATAAAAAAGTCAGAAATCTTTTTTGTTCTGGCAATTACCTCTTCCTGAGTACGTGGTCCGTACGGGCAATATGCGTTATCCGAGAGGTAAAGCATTGGGTTGCCGGGTACAACTTTGATCAGTTCTTTCCATACTGATAATCCTCCGACACCGGAATCAAAAATACCTATGATAGATGGTGATGGTGCCTTTCTAGTTTCCTCCATAAAAAAACAGCCGCACAAATAGATGTGCAGCTGTAAAGTTATAAAAAAAAACCTTATTTTGCTTTAGGAGCAGCGGCTTTTGGTGCAGCAGCCTGAGCTTCCTCTGCTGGAGCAGGTAGTTGGAATGGTTTTTTGTCTGCCGGGATATTCAGGGCAGTCTTTGCCAGAGACATGATATCTTCACTCTGAGCAGTATTGATAAATGGAACAACACCTGTAGATGTATCGAAGATATAGGTGAAACCCTTATCCTTACCAATCTTGTTGATTACCTCATTTGCTTTCTGAATCACAGGAGCATAGAAAAGTTGCTCCATTTGACGATATTCCTGACTGGCACTCTGCTGGAAGTTTTCAAGTCTGCTTTGGATTTCCTGAAGTTCTCTCTGTTTTGACTCAAGCACCGCAGCAGTCCAGGTAGCTTGCTTTTGTTGATAAACCTGAGCCTTTGTCATGTATTCGGTCTGGAATCCTTCCATGGTAGCCTGTAGGTCTTTTGAATACTTGTCAAGTTTAACAACAGCACTATCTCTTTCAGACATTAGATTAATCAAATCCTGAGAATTGATGTGTCCGAATTTAAAAGTCTGTGCAAAAGATGTGGAAGCAGAAAAAAGAAAAAGCACCAGTAGAATTTTTGAAAAATGTTTCATATAGATAATATTTTTGGTTTCTTAACGATAGTTTAATTTCTGTAACACCTTGGAAGTAAGATCATAAGCAGGATTGTTATAAATAATTCCCTGAGCAGTTGCTATATCAAAGACAAGTATTATGCCATTCTCTCCGGCAATCTTTTCAATAGCTGCCTGGACTTTGTCTTTGATTGGGTTTAACAATTCCTTGGATTTCGCAGCCATAGTTCCATCCTGTCCAAAATAGCTCTTTTGAAGTTCCTTTGCAGCTCTCTCTTTGGAAATTATCTCATTTTCCCTTGCCTGTCTCTGATTCTGATCAAGAGATGCTTTTTCCGACTGATATTTATTATACAGATTCTCAACGACCTTCATTTCAGTCTCAATCTGAGCATCATATTGTTTTTTCAATCTGTCGATCTGCTGTTGGGCAATAGTATACTCCGGAATTTTCTCAAGAATCTTTTCTGTATTTACATAACCAAATGATTGGGCCTGAACAGCTGCGGAAGAGGCCAATACAATCAGCGTAATTAATAAAACTCTTCTCATAATGTAAATATTTAATTGTTGTTAAAATTGTTGTCCTATAACAAAGTGGAAATTGCTTCCTCCTTTTTTCTTGGTACCAACTGGATCAAACCCGTATCCCCAGTCTATACCAAGCATACCAACGATAGGGAGCAACACTCTCACGCCAAATCCGGCAGAGCGTTTTATAGAAAACGGATTAAAGTCGTTTATATCAGACCAACAGTTACCTCCCTCAAGAAACACCAGGGCATAGATAGTAGACTGAGCTTGCAGGACAAGCGGGTATCTCAGTTCCAGGGAAAATTTATCATACACATTACCTGCATAAGCGCCACCATTTGATGATGGAGTAAGGGACGAATTGGCATAACCTCTGAGACCAACAACTTCCGATCCATAAGTATTATAACCAGACATACCGTCTCCACCTACTACGAACCCTTCGAATGGAGAATATCCCAGTTTACGGTTATAATATCCAAGGTAACCGAAGTAAGCTCTGGTCATCAGGACAAGATCCTTTGTCAGACTTGTATACTGAGTGCCTTTAAAAGTCCATTTATGATACTCAATCCATTTATACTTTTTAGAGTCAGCCATGTTTTTGTAGTCTGTGTCGTCCGATCTGAAGAGAGAGTATGGAGGAGTAAGCTGCAAACCGAGAAGGAAATCTGAACCTTTACGTGGATAAATAGGTTGGTCAGTAGAGTTTCTCTGAAGATTTATCTTATAACTGAAGTTATTGGAAACTCCATCGTTAAAGATGAAATAACCTTGCCAGTCATTCAGTTTATATGATTGGGCACTTATCTCATTATATAGGACGAACCAGTTGTCAGGCCACTTAAGCCTTGTACCTATACCTATTGAGGCACCATATACCTCCATGCTCTGGTTAGAGTTCTGATAGAAGTAATACGAGTTGGTTTGTCTTGTATAATAGGTAGATATATTCAAAGATGTTGGCTTGTTACCGAACAGCCATGGTTCAGTAAAACTGGCAGTCAAGGCTGTGTAATAAGTACCGTTTGTCTGGAAACGGATTGCGAACTGTTGTCCATCTCCAAGTGGAACAGGCCTCCATGCTTTTCTGTCAAATATTCTTTTAATGGAGAAGTTATTGAAACTCAACCCCAAAGTACCTACAAATGTATTTCCGCCCCAACCTCCGGCAACTTCAAACTGACTGTTGGACTTTTCTTCCACATTATAGGAGATATCCACGGTATTGTTGTTCTGATTAGGAACTATATTATAACCGGATGGCGACATCAGTTTCTCAGGTTCAAAGTGACCCATTGAAGAGAGTTCTCTTAACGAGCGTTCGAAATCAGATTGACTGTAAAGATATCCCGGTCTTGTAAAAATCTCTCGTCTGGCTATCTTCTCATGTGTGATGTTGTTACCGTTTATCATTATACGGTTGAAAGTAGCCTGTTTGCCTTCGTACATTCTCATCTCAACATCTACAGAATCGCCTTCGATCTTTACCTCAACTGGAGATAGATTGAAAAACAAAAAACCAAGATCCTGATACTCTTTTGATACATTTCCGGATTCTGCCCTGAAAAGCCTGTCCTCCATGGATACCACGTCGTAAACATCACCTTTCTTTATCCTAAGTATACTATTGAGAGCCTCCGATGGGAATATGGAGTTACCAGTCCATGTAATATTTCTGAAATAGTATTTCTTACCCTCGTCTATGGTAAACTTGATACCCATCCTACCCGGCTCAATATAATAAATTGAGTCCTTGACGATTTTTGCGTCTCGGTATCCTCTCTCACTATATGCCTCAAGCATGAGCTTCTTGTCGTTATCATACTCCTTCTCGTTGAATTTCTTGCTGGAAAAGAAATTAAGAAGCCTCATATCTTTGGTCTTCTTCATCTTTCCGGCCAGTTTTGAGCCCTTGACATTATCATTCCCCTCGAATATAATCTTCTTGATCTTGACTTTTGATTTACGGTCAACCACAAAAGTCACTTTAACTGCGTTATTGATCGTAGAATCCATCTCCTGTCTTATGCTCACCTCCGTCTGAAGAAAACCCTTTTCAACAAAGAACTTTCTTATTATCTCGGAAGTTGAATTGATTATGTAGTCAGACAACTCACTGCCCCTGCGGAGCTTGAGCTTCTCATTGAGATCTGTTTTCTCTGCATTCTTAACTCCATCGAAATCCCATCTGGAAACTCTTGGACGTTCCTGCAGATAAAGGTTAAGATAAGCAGTATCCTTAACAGTGTAGTCTATATACAGAGCAACGTCGGAAAACCATCGCTGCATCCATATTCTTTTTATCATTGAAGAGACCTCCTCACTAGGTATTCTGATAGAATCACCTACCGAGTAGCCAGTATAAGAGAGAATCTGATCCGGCCTCAGAAACTTAATCCCTGAAACCTTAATACCCCCTATTATATAATCCTTTGGCTGATTGTAATCTACAACGGTAGTTCTGACTATTGAACTATCCTGGGCTATAACCTTGTTGAAAGGTGCAATTATTACTACTAGTAACGCTACCGCTAACGACTTCATTTGCAATCTCTGACTGTGAAAACGCAAATATAAGCTTTTATTTGTATTCAATGCCTGTTTGATTAAGATTATTTACCTGTTCTCCTGTTTTGCCGTATCTTCTCTCCCTTACGGAAAAGATGTCAAGAGCTTTCTGAAAGTCAGTTTTGCGAAAATCGGGCCAAAGAACATCGGTGAAATAAAATTCACTGTAAGCAACCTGCCATAGAAGGTAATTACTGATTCTCTGCTCTCCGCTGGTTCTTATCAGTAAATCCGGATTCGGAATGCCGGAAGTACTAAGTAATGACTCAAAATACTCTGGATCAGGCGTTTTTATAGAATCCTCCCCCATACCTGCCTTAGCGACATCCTCTGCATATCTGCGGGCTGCCTGCAAAATATCCCATTTTCCACTATAGCTGAGGAAAATAATCATTGTAAGTCCATTATTGGAGGATGTAGCCTGCTCTGTGGCAGCTATCTTTTCCTTTAAAGCATCAGGAAGCTTGGAGAGATCTCCAATCACTCTGAACTTAATACTGTTTTTCATAAGAGTGGGAGTCTCAGCAGCTATTGCATCTATCATAAGGCCCATCAATCCAATAACCTCATCCTTTGGCCTGTTCCAGTTCTCTTCAGAGAATGCAAAAAGACTCAGGTACTTTATTCCCTTTTCTGCTGCAAACTCAGTGGCAGCCCTTACAGATTCCACTCCCTCCTTGTGACCGTAAAGCCTGTCCAAACCCCTCATTTTTGCCCATCTGCCGTTCCCGTCCATTATAATTGTCACGTGCTCCGGTATAGTGTAAGTATTCATATAAGATATTTCAGCTGTTTCTTTTATCCTGTCCCCATTTAAGCTTGTCTTTAAGCGCACCTATGAAACTACTTGACGGAAGGGATATGTAATTTAATTCGAACTCCGCTTTGGATATTCTAAAACTTTCTCCTGAAGAGATTAAAACCGACCTGTTATCTAGGCTTAGAAATGCCTCCTTCCATCTTGAAGAGACAGAAATCTCAATTTCAGTATCATCCGGGACAACCAATGGCCTCACATTTAAATTATGAGGAGCAATCGGTGCCAGAATAAGTATTCTTGATGCAGGAAGGGCAATAGGGCCGCCTACACTCAGCGAATATGCAGTCGAGCCTGTCGGAGTTGCCAACACAAGACCATCAGACCAATATGTTGGCAAAGTCTTGCCATTAACCTTTACATTGACGGCCAGCATGGATGGCTCCTTCCTCTGTACGGTAACCTCATTTATGGCATAAGGAAAAATATCTTCCGGAAGATTCGAAGATTCGACCTTGATAACAGTTCTCTTCTCTATCTTGAAATTGCCCGAAAGCAGGTCATCTATCCATGAAAGACTCGGGTCTAGATCTGCTGTGGTGAGAAATCCCAGCCGTCCAAAATTGATTCCTGCGACAGGTATGCCTCTATCCTTGACAAGTGTGAGAGACTCCAGAAATGTACCGTCCCCACCGAAGCACAAGAAGAAATCCGTATCAGCCGGCAACTCGGAATTACATGAAAATCTAGTTCCGTAAGGAATGTTGAGGCGATAGTCATCTTTAACCTTGTCATAGAATGGTTTGTAATAACAGAGTTCAACATCCTTCTCCACCAAAGTCTTTATAATGAAACAGAGCCTGTCTCTCCATGCAAGGTCAATATCTCGTGCAAATATCGCTATCTTCATATTTGTGGTATAATAATTGTCAAAAATACATAAATTTGCATCTATTATGACAAAATTAAGCGTAAATATAAATAAATTCGCTACACTCAGGAATGCCCGGGGAGGTAATTTACCGGATGTGTTAAAAGCAGCGTTGGATTGTGAGAGGTTCGGTGCTGAAGGAATAACAATCCACCCAAGACCGGACGAAAGACATATCAGATACAGCGATGCTAGGGATCTGAAACAAATAGTGACAACAGAATTCAATATAGAGGGAAATCCGATAGACTCCTTCAGGGATCTGGTACTGGAACTCAAACCCGCACAAGTAACTCTCGTTCCAGACTCACACGATGTACTCACATCAAATTGCGGTTGGGATACAAAAGTCAACAAAATATTTCTAAGGGATATATGCAAGCTGTTCAAGCAGGAGGGCATAAGGACATCCATATTTGTGAATGCAGATATCGAGATGATACGTCACGCTGCCGATACTGGTTGTGACAGGGTGGAACTCTATACAGAATCTTATGCGGCGAATTACAGCAAAAATCATGAGGCTGCAATAGATCCTTTTGTAAAGGCAGCCATCGAGGCGGGAAAAGTTGGATTAGGACTGAATGCCGGGCATGATCTTAATCTGGAGAACCTCAACTACTTTTACAAAAATATTCCGGGTTTGTTGGAAGTCTCCATCGGCCATGCTCTTATCTGCGATGCTCTATATATGGGACTGGAAAATACTATACAGGCATATATTAGACAGTTAAAAAATTATTAATTATATTTGTCCCATATAAACATTAACTCAAATGAAAAACGCCTCATTAATAACCAACGTGGTTTTATCTGTAGCAGTAATCGTACTGTTTGTTTTACACTTCACTTCAAAATCAGATTCTGGCAAAGCTAGCTCTGAAATAGGCGGGTCTACTGCCACACCAGGCAGCGTGGTCTATATTCAGATGGATTCATTAGTAAGCCAGTATGACATGTTCAACGATCTCAAATCAGAACTTGAATCAAAAGCACAGGTCATTCAGGACGACCTTAGCAAGAAAGGCAGAGCTTTCGAACGTGACTACAATGATTTTCAGGAGAAGGTTCAGAAAGGTTTGATTACCCGCGCACAAGCAGAGGCAACTCAGCAACAGTTGGCAGCTCGCAACAAGGAACTTCAGGAATTCAGCCAGCAGAAACAAATGGAAATGTCTGAAGAGGAACAGGTTTTGTTTAGAAAAGTAATGGATGCCCTCAACAAATATCTCGTCAAATATAATGAAGACAAGAAATTTGCAATGATCGTGAACACTTCAGGATCAACCAACACTGTACTTCAGGCCGATTCTACCTTGAATATCACCAGAGATGTTGTTAACGGATTAAATGAAGAATACGTAGCAACTAAGAGTAAAAAATAATACACATCTGGGTGAGAATAGCAATTTTATCTTGCTTTTACCCATACAGGGGTGGAATTGCCCAGTTCAATGCCAATATTTTCCAAGAGCTGAGCAAGTCCAATGAGGTAAAGGCTTTCAATTACACAAGACAGTATCCCAGCTTACTTTTCCCCGGCAAAACTCAATTTGTCGAGAAGGATGATATGGCCGTCAAGATTGAAAGCACACCTGTACTTGATACAGCCAACCCTTTAAGCTACATCTCGACAGCCAGGGCAATACGTCAGTGGGAACCGGATCTGTTGCTGATGCGTTACTGGATGTCATATTTCGGTCCATCTCAAGGCTACGTTGCCAGACATCAGCTCCAGAAGACTAAAGTCATATCCATCCTTGACAATGTAATACCTCATGAACCAAGGTTTTTTGATGCTCCTTTTACAAAATACTATTTAGGCTCAAATGATGGGTTCGTTGTCCTTTCAGATGCTGTCGGTAAAGATCTTGTGTCATATAAACCCGATGCTAAATTCATAAGCACGCCCCACCCTATTTACAACCACTTCGGAGAGAAGGTAGGAAGAGAGGAGGCTATTGTCAGACTGGGTATCGAAGACAATAAAAAAAACATACTCTTCTTTGGACTGATAAGAGACTACAAAGGTCTGGACATACTAATAGACTCTTTCTCCAGACTTGACGAGAGCTACCAACTCATAATTGCGGGAGAGCCTTATGGAAGTTTCGACAAATATCAGGAGCAGATAGATAAATCTCCCAATAAAAATAGAATAAAGCTTTTTACAAGGTATATCTCGGACAGTGAAGTCCCTTACTTCTTCTCAGCAAGTGATGTGTGCGTTCTCCCTTACAGGTCTGCAACTCAAAGCGGAATAAGTGCCATATCTTATCACTTTGAATTACCAATGATTACGACAGATGTCGGAGGTCTTAAAGAGGCCATTGCAGTTCCCGGGACTGGCATAGTTGTTGAGACAGTAAATTCTGAAGCCATAACTGATGCAATAAATGATTACTTTGACAGAGGCCTTAAAGGCACTCTGTCGGAAAACATTATAAAAGAGAAGGAGAAACTTTCATGGAACAACTTCTCTATAAAATTGACCGATTTTTATAAAACCCTTTAAGATAAAATTTTAACAAAATGAATGCAATTACCCGTACAGAATTCGATTTTCAAGGACAGACCAGCAAATATGTAGGTAAAGTAAGAGATGTGTACAGCATCGGAGAAGATTACCTTGTAATGGTGGCTACCGACAGAATTTCTGCATTTGACGTAGTCCTCCCAAAGGGTATTCCATACAAAGGCCAAGTGCTTAACCAGATTGCTTCTAAATTCCTGGACAGCACATCTGATATCGTACCTAACTGGAAAATTGCCACACCTGATCCAATGGTGACAATTGGCCATAAATGTGTAGGCTTCCCCGTTGAAATGATAGTTAGAGCATATCTTACCGGAAGTTCTTGGAGAGCATACAAGGCAGGCAGCAGGGAGTTTTGCGGCGTTAGGATCCCCGATGGCATGAAAGAACACCAAAAATTCGAGAAACCAATAATCACCCCCACCACCAAAGCAGAAATCGGTGAACATGATCAGGACATCTCAAGGGAAGAGATATTGGCAAGTGGCCTTATTAACGAAGCTGATTACACCAAGCTGGAGGAATACACTCTGGCTCTATTCAAGAGAGGATCTGAGATAGCTGCAGAAAGAGGACTTATTCTGGTAGATACCAAATACGAGTTTGGGAAAAAAGGAGATAAAATATATCTGATGGACGAAATCCATACACCTGATTCTTCTAGATACTTCTATAGCAACACATATGCTGACCTTTTCGCTAAAGGAGAGCCTCAAAGACAGCTCTCGAAGGAGTTTGTGAGAGAGTGGCTTATGGCGAACAACTTTTCAGGACAGGCAGGACAGAAGGTTCCTGAAATGACCGATGAAATTGTGAGGTCAATCTCTGACAGGTATATTGAATTATACGAAAGCATAACCGGAAGCACTTTTGTACGTGCCGAATACAACAATGATATTTACGAAAGGATCGAAACAAATATAAAAAACATGCTTGCAAGATTATGAGATATCTTGTAACAATTTTTCTTGCTTTATTTATTTTTTGTAAACCAACCGCCTATGGTCAGTTTACACCTGCACCTGTTGTGACATCTCAGCAGACAGTCATCAGAAACGGATCTACATTCTTTGTTCACGTAGTGGAACATAATCAGACCATTTTTTCCATCTGCAAGGCTTATGGCATTGACTACAAGACTTTAGAAGAGGATAATCCTGATATACGTAGTGGTCTAAAGGCCGGCAATGCTCTTTACATAAGAAAAGTGGGAGCTACCCAGCAGAAGTACCTTAACCACACTGTAAGATGGTACGAAAACCTTACTTCCATTGCAAAAAAATACAATGTAACAGAAGAATCGATTGCAAAACTCAACTCACTTGAAGGCGACCTCATTCAGGTGAGACAAGTGTTAAAGATTCCTCTAACCGTTACAGATGTAAAGGAAGAAGAGACACAGATTGTAAACACAGTTAGCAAGGTTGTTGAACAAGAACCTGAAAAGAAATATGACCGGTTTCCTATTTTCAAGAGTCCATCTTCCGAGACTTTTGATGTATCGCTGATATTGCCGGTTGGTAGTAAAGTCTCAACTAGTCAGGATGGAAACAACAACTATCTGGATTTTTACCAAGGTTTCCTTCTTGCTCTGGAAGACCTTAAGAATGAAGGCATGAACCTGAATATGAAAGTATTTGACCTTGCAGACTACTCAACTGGAAAATTACTCGCTCAAACCGGCAAGCTAGACGGAAGCGATCTGATAATCGGTCCAATATTCAAGAACGACATAACTCCTGTTCTGGATTTTGCTTCGGAAAATGGCATTCCTATGGTTTCGCCAATGGACACACAAACAGAGACTCTGGTAGAAGGTCATCCGAAGTTTTTTCAGGTAAGCTCCAATCTTTATTACCAGCAAGTAGAGTTACTTAAGAACCTTAATCCCAGAAGTTCCGTGACCCTCATTTCTGAGTCCGGCAACACAGAGGCTGCATTGGTTTCAATGACAAAGGAGATACTGGAGAGCAAGGGCATCAACTTCTCTTCATTTTCGTATAATGTACTTTCCGGGCGGGCAATATCGCCTCAGCTTGCAAGCAAGCTCTCAAAAACATCTATGAACGATGTTGTTGTACTCTCAAACTCTGAGGCATTTGTCTCTGATGTTCTGAGAAACCTTAGCCTGTTGGAAACGAGGAGTAATTACCGGATTACTGTATACGGGACACCAAGATGGCGTAATTTCGAAGTCGTTGACATCAACTATTTCCACTCTATGAATCTCCATCTCTCCCTACAGTACTATATTGACTACACTTCTGACAATGTAAAGGATTTCCTTGCCAGATACAGGGCCCTTTATGGTACAGAGCCCACTCCATACTCCTTCCAGGCTTATGATGTGGCCTATTTCTTTTTGAGTGCTCTTTACCAATATGGATCAGACTTCCCTGATAAAATGGAAGGTTATGCAAAGGCTTTGCTACAAAACGACATGCGCTTCGTCAGAAAAGATGGAAACAGTGGGTTTATAAACAATACTGCCAGACAGGTAATCTTCAATCCGGATTACTCAGTGAATGTCAGCCGTTTTGACCGCTAGCCATTTTTTCTCAGTCTCGTTTAGATAAGGTACAAGTTTTTCATAAACAGTTGAATGGTATTTATTGAGCCATTCAACACCTTCTTTACCAAGAATCTCTTTATCTATTGGCTTAGTGTCGATTGGTATAAGGGTAAGCGTCTCAAACTGATAAAATGTCCCATACTGGGTCTCGGTCCATTCCCTGCAAAGAATTGTATTTTCCAGCCTTATTCCATAGCTTCCGCTCTCATAGACAGCAGGCTCATTAGACATAACCATTCCAGGTTCAATTGTCACAGGGTTATCCTCCATCCTTATGCTTTGAGGTCCCTCATGTACACAAAGACGATGCCCTATCCCGTGTCCTGTTCCATGCAGATATATCTTGCCTGCCGAGCTTATTGGCCCCCTCGCAAGAAAATCCAGCGATGCACCCCTTGTTCCCTTAAGAAACCTTGCCATGCTTAAATTTATCATTCCCTTAAGCACCAAAGAATAATCCCTTTTTTGCTCCTGGGTAAGAGTGCCGATAGCAAACGTCCGGGTAGTATCAGTTGTGCCGAAGGTATAGTGTCCACCCGTATCAACTAAAAGGAAGTTATTATTCCCAATTATATCTGAACTACTCTGAGATAGCTCATAATGAGGCAAAGCTCCGTTTTTTCCAAAAGCAGAGATTGGACTGAAGCTCTCTCCAAGGTAGTCATTGCACTCAGAACGAAAATCGATAAGCTTTGCAGCCACGTCCCATTCAGAAAGTGCCTTTTCACCATTTATCAGATTTTCATCCATATAAATCCAAAGCTTTACCCAAGCGATTGCATCCATAAGCATGGCTTTTCTAAATCCATCAATCTCAGTATTATTCTTGACCGCCTTAAGATTGGCAATGACCCCTCCACGCATTCTGTCCGATATGAATATTGCTCCATTTCTCTGGGCAGCAGCAGCATTCCTTACTGAAATTTTTTCTCTGGGCGCAATGCGTACACTATCTTTAGGATAATTCCCTATAAACTCAGTAAAGTAATTGTAATCTTCAATTCTTATCCCCTCTGACTTTAGTCTTGCCGACAATTCTGCAGAAATTGCAGACTTGGCTGCAAAAAGTATCACAGAATCCCTAGTAACTGCAGCATAAGAAAGTACCAACGGATTGTATTCTATATCGCTTCCACGCAGGTTACACAACCAAGCAATATCGTCGCACACCGACACAAGATATATGAAATCACTTGAACAACCGATAGCATCAACTACCCGTCTATGCTTTGAGGATATGGATTCCCCTGAATATGTCTCATCAAGGAAGGTTGCTTCATTAGAATACAAAGCCGGCCTGCCGTCCCATACAATCTCAAATGGATCCTGGCACATTACAAGTTCGAGTGGGAAAAGCTCCTCTTTTAATGAATTAAACTCGGCAAGAGAGAAAAGATTCGCATCCACACCCACTTTTGCTCCTTTCTCAAGCCTATCAGTAAGCCATTTTTCAACTGACTCAGTTCCAGGCATTCTCATCTTTTTAAGTTCAATTCCCGATCCGTGCAATTGCTCTTCCGCCTGAATAAAATATCTTGAATCTGTCCAAAGAGCGGCATCATTAATAGTGAGTGCAACAGTACCTGCAGATCCGTTAAATCCTGAAATCCACTCCAGACATTTAAAATGATCTTGAATGTATTCTCCAAAATGAGGGTCGCATGAAGGTACAATGAATGCCGATAAAGATCTCTCGGACATGTATGTCCTGAACTGTTCCAATTTTATGTTTTTCATCTGTTGATTGTTAAAATGAGAGTTCTGCAAATGTACAAATTCAACAAATATTTTTATTATATTTGTTGAACATGAATACTAATTTTTAAAGAAAACATCTATGGAAAAAAGCATTAAAGGGACAAAAACAGAGCAGAATCTTTTAAAAGCCTTTGCAGGGGAATCTCAGGCAAGAAACAGATATACCTATTTCTCAAGCGTTGCAAAAAAAGAGGGTTTTGAAAAAATTGCTGATGTTTTTGCTGAGACAGCAGAACAGGAGAAGGAACATGCCAAAAGATTTTTCAAATTTCTTGAAGGTGGTATGGTAGAAATTACAGCAAGCTATCCGGCCGGGATAATCGGTACAACCAAAGATAATCTTGCAGCCTCAGCTGCCGGAGAAAAAGAAGAGTGGAGCGAACTCTATCCTGCGTTTGCCGAGACAGCCATGGAAGAGGGTTTCCCTCAGATTGCCACTGCATTCAAGATGATTGCCAAAGTGGAGGCAGAACACGAAAAGAGATATCGTACACTTCATGCAAGGCTGGAAGAGGACAAATTCTTTGAGAGGGAAGAAGAGATCGAGTGGCAATGCCGCAACTGCGGATATGTGCATAAAGGCAAAAAAGCTCTTGAAAACTGTCCTGCATGCAACCATCCAAAGGCTTATTTCGAACCTAAGAAAAATAACTACTAAAAGATAATATTAGCTACATTTGCGGATTATTTACGAATATGGAAAAATCTGCAAAACAGAGAGCTATTGACTCGGTAAAAGAGATACTGCCCAATACATTCAAAACTTGCCTTTGGCTGGTAAAAGTAACGGTACTTATTTCGATTGGAATCCTTTTCCTGAGATATTTCAATATTTTACCTTGGTTTTCAAGGCTAATCAATCCCGTTTTCAATTTACTTGGATTACCTGGGGAGGCAGCCTTAGCTTTTGTAACCGGTTATTTCGTAAATGTATACTCAGCAATAGCTGTTATTGTCTCTTTGGACATGGATATAAGGGCCATTACCATAATTTCGGTGATGGTCCTTTGTGCTCATAATATGATAATCGAGACAGCCGTACAGAAAAAAACCGGCTCTTCTGCAATAAGAATTGTGATAGTCCGGACTCTTTCTGCCTTCATCCTTGGCTTCCTTCTCAATATTGTCATGCCCGGGGAGGCAGCCTCAGTCTCCTCTCATGCGAGCCTGGCAAACGTCCCATTTATGGAAATGGTGTCGGATTGGGTACATTCAACGATAACCGTAGTCATTAAAATGGTTGTTCTGATATTCTCTCTCTCAATACTCCAGCGGCTGCTATCAGAATTTGGCATAATCCGGTGGATTTCCAAATTTCTGAGACCTATCCTCAGTATTTTCGGACTTCCTGCAAAAACCTCCTTTCTTTGGATTGTGGCAAACATACTTGGTCTTGCATACGGAGCAGCGGTAATGATAGATGAATATGAAAACGGCAAGGTAAGTAAAAAGGATATAGATCTTTTGAACAATCATATTTCCATTTCACATAGCAATCTTGAAGATGTGCTACTGCTATCCTCTATTGGAGGTATGGCTCTTTGGCTCCTGTTTTCCAGATGGTTTATGTCACTCCTTCTAGTTTGGGAGTTAAGACTCGAGATGGCAATACGGAAAAAATTTATACCTTTGCAGGTTGACAATAATAATCAATAAATATCCATGGAAATCGAGAAAGTAAAATGTCTAATCATCGGCAGCGGTCCTTCAGGTTTTACAGCTGCAATCTATGCCTCCAGAGCTAATCTTCAACCAGTTTTGTATGAAGGTATCCAACCAGGTGGCCAACTAACAACAACTACAGAAATTGATAATTTCCCAGGGTATCCGGAAGGAATTACCGGACAGGAGATGATGGATCAGCTAAAAAAACAGGCATTGAGATTCGGTGCAGACATCAGGTCAGGTCTTGTAACCAATGCTGATCTTTCTAAAAGACCTTTCAAGATCACTATCGACGAGGAAAAAGATATTCTAGCAGAGACAATAATTATATCCACAGGCGCAACTGCCAAATATCTGGGACTTGAATCTGAAGATAGATTCAGGGGTTCTGGAGTTTCTGCCTGCGCAACATGTGACGGATTCTTCTACAGAGGTAAGGATGTTGCCGTAGTAGGAGGCGGAGATACAGCATGCGAAGAGGCAAGCTATCTTTCAGGTCTTTGCAATAAAGTATACCTGATTGTAAGAAGGGATGTTCTAAGAGCCTCTAAGGCAATGCAGGAGAGGGTAAAAAACACCCCTAACATAGAAATACTATGGCAATATAATACAAAAGAAATCATCGGCACACTCACAGATGGAGTTACTGGTGCGATTCTTGTTCATAAGAACGGTACAGAGAAGAAAATCGATATCCACGGCTTTTTCCTAGCAATCGGTCATCACCCGAATTCTGAACTTTTCAGCAAATGGGTAAATGTAAATGAAGAGGGCTATATCATAACCGAGGGTAAAGGTTCCAAGACCAATGTTCCGGGAGTGTTTGCCGCAGGCGATGTACAGGATCCAAGTTATCGTCAGGCTATCACCGCCGCCGGATCTGGTTGTAAGGCAGCTCTGGATGCAGAGAGATTTTTACAGGAAAATAAATAAACAAGCCAATGAAACCAGGTAAAGTATTTGTTATCGTTTTGGCAGGAGTGATGATTACCTCCTGCAAGTCGCAGTATGATGCACTTCTTAAGACTGCTGATGTAGACATGAAGTACAAAGGGGCAATGCAATATTTCAATGCCAAACGGTATTTGAAAGCCTCATCCCTTTTCGATCAGCTGCTGATGTCCGTAAAGGATACAGAAAGGGACGATACAGTACAATTTTACCTTGGACTGAGCAACTACAAGTACGGTGATATAACAAATGCAGAGGCCAACTTTGACCAGTTCACACAGGTGTTTCCAAGGAGTCCATTCAGTGATGAAGCAAAGTTTCTGAGATTGGAGTGCCTCTACAAAGGAACCTACCGTTACGAGCTTGATCAGATGCCTACATATAAAGCTATGTCTGCAATCAACGAATATGTATATGAGCATCCTAATTCACCAAATCTGAAAAGATGCCGTGACATGCTTGTTGATCTACAGGAGAGACTGGACAAAAAAAGTTTCGAGGCCGCTAAGCTATATTACACAATTGAGGATTACAGGTCGGCCGCATATGCTCTGAAAAACGTATTGAAAGATAATGCTGACAACCAATACAGGGAGGACATAATGTATTACATTGTTGCCGCCAATTTCAAATATGCCGTCAACAGTATTCCTTCCAAACAAAGGGAGCGCTTCGTGGCACTTACAGACGAGTATTACAATTTTATAAGCGAATATCCAGACTCAAAATATCGCAAGGAGGTTGATCAGATGTTCGAAAAAGCTCAAACATACACACAAGACAAAACAAATAAGAACAAAAAATAGATATGGAAATTAAAAAACAGGTTCCCAACAACACTATCACCAGGGATCTATCCAAGCTTTCTGCACCGACAGGTAATATCTACCAATCTGTAATGATCATTGCAAAGAGATCAAACCAGATTTCAGCAGAGATCAAGCAAGAGCTTAGCCAGAAACTCGAAGAGTTTTCGAATTTCGCAGATACGTTGGAAGAGACTTTTGAAAATAGAGAGCAGATTGAAATCTCCCGCTATTATGAAAAGTTGCCTAAACCAACACTTATGGCAATAAGTGAATTTGAGGACAATCAAATCTATTACCGAAAGATAGAGGAGTAGATGCTTAAGGGCAAACACATATTGCTGGGGGTAACCGGCAGCATTGCTGCGTACAAATCAGCACTCCTTGCCAGATTACTGGTCAAGCAAGGTGCTGACGTAAAGGTTATAATGACAGTAATGGCAAAACAATTTGTCACCCCCCTCACTATGGCAACCCTTTCCAAAAATCCTATTCTGGTCGAATTCTACAATCCGGAAAATGGTGACTGGAACAGTCATGTCTCTCTTGGACTGTGGGCTGACCTATATCTTATTGCTCCTGCAACTGCAAACACCATTGCAAAAATGGCAACCGGTGTGGCAGACAACCTTCTGCTTACAACATATCTCTCATCTCGCTGTCCAGTTGCCTTAGCTCCTGCAATGGATCTGGACATGTTTCAGCATCCTGCTACTCAGGAAAATCTTAAAACTCTAGAAAGAAGAGGTGTAAGCATCATTGAGCCATCTTCAGGCGAACTTGCCAGTGGGCTGGACGGGAAAGGGAGAATGGAGGAACCGGAGGAGATAATAAAGTTTATAGAAGTGCTTCTTAATAAAGAAAGCAGCTTATCCGGCAAGAAAATATTAATCACTGCCGGCCCGACTCGTGAATCAATAGACCCGGTAAGGTATATATCAAACCACTCTTCTGGAAAGATGGGCTATGCTCTGGCAGAGGAGTGTGCAATGAGGGGTGCGGAGGTTGTCTTGGTAAGCGGTCCAGTAAACCTTCCGATTATAAACAAAAATATCCGTCGCATTGATGTTTTATCAGCAAAACAGATGTATGATGCAACTTTATCTGCATACAAAGAGGGAGTTGAAGCGACGATACTCTGCGCAGCTGTAGCTGATTTTACACCTATAAGACAAGCGGATAGCAAGATTAAGCGAGAGAAGGAGAATTACTCTCTCGAGCTGACTCCGACAAAAGACATCGCGGCCTCATTAGGCAAAATCAAGAGAGAAAAATGTATCCATGTCGGGTTTGCCTTAGAAACCGACAACGAACTTTCAAATGCACGCAAGAAACTGGAAAATAAAAATCTGGATGCCATTGTGCTCAATTCGATGAAAGACAAAGGTGCCGGGTTTGGCACAGATACAAACAAGATTACAATAATTCCCAAAGTAGGAGAGCCATTGGATTATCCTCTTAAGGAGAAGGCAGTGGTGGCAACAGACATAATAGATTTCGTTGAAAAACTGCTTTTATGCTCAAATCATTAAATGTTTCCAACTACGCGCTTATCGAGAATCTGGAGATTGATTTTCCGGATGGATTGATTATTATCACAGGCGAAACCGGGGCCGGCAAGTCCATACTCATGGGAGCGATTTCACTTCTGCTAGGAGCAAAGGCTGATGCCTCCATAATCAAGGATAAGACAAAGAATTGCATCGTTGAGGCAGTATTCGGAATTGACGACGATTCTGAATTCAGAAGGATTTTCGATGAAAATTCGTTGGAATTTTCAACAATACTGACTCTTAGAAGGGTGCTTTCCCCGGCAGGCAAATCCCGTTCATTCATAAATGACGAGCCGGTCACAGTTCAGTTTCTCAAAGAACTTTCAGAAAAAATCATAGACATACATGCCCAGCATCAGCATCTGCTGCTCGCCGACTCTAATTTTCAGATGTCCGTACTGGACTCCTATGCGAAAAATGGCGATCTTATAGCCAAGTATCAGGAGTGCTACGGGAATCTCAATCAGCACATGACTTTAAGAAATGAGTTGAAGACAAAGATTGCCAGGCAAGAGGCTGAGGCTGAATACAATCAATTTCAATTTAATCAATTGGAAGAAGCCAGGTTAAGTATTGGAGAGCTTGATGAGATAGAAGAGGAATTCCGCATATTGAACAATGCAGAAGAGATTAGGGGATCAATTCTCAATATTGTGACACTGCTCTCCCCTGCCGGTATCTCTGTTGTTCAGAATCTTAAAGAGGCAATAAATATTTCAAGCAAGATATCCTCAGACTTCAAAGCTATTGTTCCTATTGCTGAGCGTCTGGAGAGCTGTCGTATAGAACTTAAGGACATAGAGCAGGATCTGACAACTAGAGCAGAATCCATCACCACACAGCCTGAAAGGGCAAAACTTCTGGAGGAGAGGATATCTGCGATATATTCTCTTATAAAGAAACATCATGCTGAGAATGTAGGGTCTCTTATTGAGATAAGGGAACAGCTAAGGGAGCGACTGCTTCTGACAAACAGTTATCAGGATGAATTGGAAAAAGAAGAGAAAAGGATAGCTGATCTAATGTCTGAGAGAGATCTGCTTGCCGGGAGGCTACATTCTGCAAGGGTCAAGGCCTCATCAGACTTCATAAACGAAATGGTTTCAACTGTCCGGGAATTAGAAATGCCCCATGCGGTGTTTGAAGTGGAAATAAAGGAATGTGACTCTTTCAACAATTCCGGCAGGGATTCTGTGGCATTTTTCTTCTCTGCCAATAAAAATATTGCTCCAAGAGAACTATCAAAGGTAGCGTCAGGTGGAGAGTTATCAAGAATAATGTTATGCCTTAAAGCGTTGATGGCCAAAGGCAAAGGTATGCCATCTATGATATTTGACGAAATTGACAGTGGGGTATCAGGCAAAATTGCAGACAAAATGGGCAATCTTATTGATGCTCTTTCAAAGAAAATGCAGATATTTGCAATTACTCATCTTCCCCAAATAGCCAGCAAAGGTAAAACACACCTGTTGGTATACAAAGATTTAGATGAGAAAGGAGTTACAAGGACAAACATACGAGAGATATCAAATCAGGAGAGAGTCCAGGAACTGGCAAGGATGTTAAGTGGTTCCAACCTTACTCAGGCTGCAGTGGCTAACGCGCGTGAGTTGCTGGGAAACAATTGTTAGACTAAAATTTAAATTACCAGATATGCGACTAATTATTCAAAATTCTTACGAAGAGATTTCTCAATGGGCTGCTGCCTATATAGTAAAACGGATTAATGAATTTGCGCCTACTGAACAGAAACCATTTGTGCTTGGACTACCTACAGGATCAACTCCTAAAGGAACATATAAGGAACTAATCAGATTCTATAAAGAGGGTCTGGTCTCTTTCAAAAATGTAGTTACTTTCAACATGGATGAATACATCGGAATTCCGAAAGAGCATCCTCAGTCTTATTTCTCGTTCATGTGGAATACATTTTTCCAGTACATAGACATCCGAAGAGAAAACGCAAACATCCTAGATGGAAATGCATCAGACCTTGTTCAGGAGTGCGAAGACTATGAGAAAAAGATGGCTTCCTACGGAGGAATAGACCTCTTCATGGGGGGCATAGGTCCTGACGGGCACATTGCGTTCAATGAGCCAGGTTCTTCTCTTACATCAAGGACCAGGATCAAGAGCCTTACTACAGACACAATAATCGCAAACTCACGTTTCTTTGACAACGATATCAGCAAAGTTCCAAGAACTGCCCTGACTGTTGGAGTCGGAACCATTATGGATGCCAAGGAGGTTATGATAATTGTGAATGGGCATCATAAAGCAAGAGCTCTTTACGAGGCAATTGAAGGCAGTGTAAACCACATGTATACGGTGAGTGTGCTTCAGCTTCATAGAAAAGGAATTATCGTTTGTGATGATGCCTCTACTGTTGAACTAAAGGTTGGCACGGTCAATTATTTCAAGGATATCGAAAAAGACAATACAGATCCACACTCTTTGCTTAAGGGTCTAATTTAAAAAGTCAGAAGCTTTAGCGAATACCTTTTCAAACCAGTATCTTTTAATTTTCGGATCGACCTTTGGTCCGTCTGCTGGAAAAGGAATCTCATGACTATATTCGAATGGAAAATCAAGTTCCTCAAGGCAATTTAAGTGTTCCTTGCCAAGGGCGGACTTGATTCCGCTTGTTGGGATCACTTTGTCTCCTTTAAGAGAAATAACCTTGATCCTTGGTCCGAACTCCTCGTAAAAATCCTCCCTGTACTCTCTGTTGACTGAATAGTCTATATGACTCACAAAGGCCAGTTCCAGAAGGTCGCCTTTCAACCTGTTTTCGTATTTATAGAAGATGAAGCGGTTGCGGTAGTAATCCAGAAGTGCACGAAATGAATCCCTGTCCATGATCATCTTTGATTCGCCGTTCATCTGGTTGAACAAAGAGCCGCCGCAAAACATGAAGAGCCTGCTCTTGGTAAAGTAGTTTTGAGGATTTGCCAAAAGCATTACCTGAGACATAAGGGCTCCTATTGAATAGGCAAATATATCTACTGAAGCAGCGCTGTCTATAAGGGGATGATCTCCCCTCCTTATCTGACCCATAAGCTGACAAACATTGTTGATAGTCTCGCGCCCTGCAAGATAAAAACGGAAAGGGTCTGCCTTTATCCTTAGGCTCAGGGCAAAATTCAGAAATGTAAGATGAAATGGCTGCGGGGTATGTGACAGTTCGTTTATCACAAATGGTTGCATTGCACGCGGGTTGCTCCACTCCTTGGGAGAACGGTTCATATGAAATGCTATCGGAAACATAAGCACTGGTTTTCCTGTATGGTTTGCTATATATTCAGCCCAAGAGTAATATTTGTCCCAGTTCCTTTCATTAAGCCCATGGAATAGCAGGATTACTGAGTTGTATTTACCCTGAATCAGCCTTTGTGAATTTTCAGGCTCTACTATGGGATATTCGAATGAGAGATTCTCGCTGATTTTATCATCAGTCGTGTTAAAAAATGAGGGAGTGATACATTTCCTCATGTCTTTTATTATCTCTCCCTTCCCAAGTGTCTCTTCAAAAGTAAAGTTTCGCAGTTTCATTTCCCTATTTTTCTTGCAAAGAAAATGAAGAGAGTGACAGATGTGTTAAAAATGGTTCCTGGGAGGCACTTGTGGGATAAAAACGTGAAATATGGGGTGAAATTTAAATAAATGGGGTGAAATAATTTTATCTATATTTGTAATGAAAAGCCATGAACATACCAAAATTTGTAAACGAGAAACACAACATTGTAAAGTTGGTGGTACTGACTGCGATTTTCGCATTGGTATTCATAAACATTTACAAGCCATTCGGATCCAGGAACTGGTATCCTAATGTTTCTGAGTTCATGTATCTCGTATATACAAGCCTGATAATCCTTACAGGAGTCCTGGTGGTCATAATAAGTCGCCTTATTATGTATTTTTATAGCCGTCGTCATGAAATCTCATATGTCAGATATACCATTTGGGTTCTTGTCGAGATTCTCTTTATGTCTCTTTTCTATACATTCTACTCCATTTCAGTAAAAATGAAAGGAGGAGATTCTGTTGATGTAATGGCTGTTTTTAAGAGTGCCACTGTAAATACGGCTCTTATACTTCTTCTCCCATACGCGGCCTTATGGTTTTACTTTGGATGGCAGGAGAGCAACAGGAAACTTCAACGAATAGAAGAGGGTGACGCACAGGAGCTGAATCCTCTAAAGAGCATTGCATTCAAAGATGAAAAGGGTATTCTCCGTCTCTCAATTTTATTGGCCGACCTTCTTTACATTGAGTCTGCTGATAATTATGTGATCATTCATTATACTACTAATGGCAAGGCTAAAACCTATCTTTTGAGGAACAGCCTTAAGAATCTTGAGTCTCTATTGCGAAGAAGTCCTGTAGGGCGTTGCCATAGGTCCTATCTGGTCAACTTCAACCGGGTGAAGGTTATCAGACGTACAAAGGAGGGGCTTATGCTTGAGATTGATGAACAGAATATCCCTGACATTCCGGTTTCGAAGAGCTATCAAGAGGTTATAAGTAATAAATTCCTGAGCGAGAGCCAGTCTAACTAGCCTTCACAATAGCTGCTGCAATGAAAACCATTATCCTTGCAATACTACTACTTACTATTCCAATTTCCGGATTCTCATTATCACACCGTTCCAAAATTTCGGTCTTGACTTCTGAACCAGGGAATGAGTATGCTACTATTTTTGGGCACTCCTCCATAAGGGTTATTGATGATTCATTAGGGATTGACGACGTTTTTAATTTCGGATCATTTGATTTTAATGAGCCATTTTTCTACTTGAAGTTTGTCAAGGGCAACCTGAAATATTTCCTTTCCGTTGTTGATTACAACACCTTTATGCGCTATGCATACACGGCTAAGCAGAAAATTCATGAACAGGTTCTTAACATGAGTCTCATAGAAAGAAATAACGTGTTCGACAAGTTAATGAGATGCTACAACTCATCAGACAGGTATTACAGATATGATTTCTTTTATGACAATTGCGCCACCAGGGTAAGGGATGTCATTTTGGGCTCAACAGAAAAAGCCGTCAGACTTGACAGCAGCCAGTATAAGAACAAGAGTTTCAGACAACTGCTTAAACCATATATTACTGACAATTACTGGATAAATTTTGGGATTAACTTTATTCTGGGGAGAGAGTGTGATAAAATTGCAACTACTTCTGATTATATGTTTCTTCCATTTTATATCATGGATATTCTGCAGAAAGCGCCTTTAGTTAAAGAACACAAAATAATCGCTTATGGATCTCTTTCAAAAAACGATAGTAATTGGTCTTACCTATTTCCTTGGTTGATTACGGCGATGATTTTACTTTTATCTCTGTGGAATAAAAGCAGAAAGATTGTGTTTTACACTGTGATAACAACTGTAGGGCTTTCCGGGTTGATTCTTCTTACAATTGGCATTATAACGGTAAATCCGGCTTTTTCTCACAATCTGAATATCTGCTGGACTCTTCCATCGCTGGTTCTACTCTTGGTCAGGAACAAACGTATTGGCAGAATCATATCAATCACTTACATCATATTGTTGTTTATCGTATTACTGCTTTGGAATTATCTCCCACAGGATTTTTCTGTAACATTCATTCCATGGATGCTGTCAATCATAATTGTTCTTCTGTCAGGCAATCTGCCAACAAGATCGAGAAAGTCCTGATGGGCAATTAAAAATCAAATTTCATATATTTTAAGTTTAGTGTAAGTATCTGTACTGCAAATATATATCCTCAAATATATTTGTAATAGCGAATATTACATTATATCTTTAATATAACTAATTAAAAAGGAGGTTAAATGAATAGAAGATGATTATGCCAGCAAAAATTGGGTTTGATTGTCTCAAATGTCAACCGAACCCCTATAAAAGGTGCCTTTGGACACCTTTTCATCAAGAATCGTAAAATAAAAAATTAATTTAAAAGAAAGAATTATGAAACCTTCGGATTTAAGTTCGATGTTACCAGAACAATCTGGCACTACCTGTATCGGTCTTGAAAGGAAAAACGCAAGAATAAAAAATGGTATTGGCAGTGAACTCCATGACATTCTTGGATGGGATGTTATTGTTCGAGCCAAAGATGGTGTATGCTATTCATTTTACACTGCACAGCCGCCACTTATTGGAATGACCCAGCCTCAGCCTGTGAACTGTCCTTTGGGAATATCGCCTTTTGACGGATATAAAATTGAAATCGAAGAGGCAATCAAAATTTTCAAAACCCAGAACGGTGGAGATCTTTTCACAGAGATATCACTCTCATGGCCTTTGGTTCATCCTGCAGCACCTGAACCTTACTGGCATTTCAGAACAAACCTGGGCAACACCGTTATTATTGGTGCGAACTCAGGACAGATTATGGGATACCCTCCTACTGTCGTTCTCTACATGGCCAAACCTAACTAATCAAAAACAAGAAGACCGGGAATTAACCCCCTCCGGTCTTTATATTGACAAAAATCATATATAATTGATGGATTACAATAAACACAAACCCATAAATTGCGTATGGGAATTGACTTTGCAATGCAACATGAACTGCCTCCACTGCGGTTCCCGTGCAGGTAAGAAACTCATAAATGAATTGTCATTAAATGAAGCTTTGGTTATAGCGGATGAACTCGTGGAAGAGGGGGTAAAGCATGTCTCATTAATTGGCGGGGAGGTCTTCCTTTATGACGGATGGGAAAAAATCGCACGCAAACTGACTGAGAACAATGTTACAGCAAACATTATAACAAATGGGTTTCTCTTTGGAGACAAACAGGTTAAGGAGGTTCAGTACGCAAATCTTTCCAATGTTGCCCTCTCAATAGATGGCATGGAAGATAATCACAACAGGATCCGAAACAATTCAAAATCTTTTTCACGTCTCAAGCTGACAATTGACCGCCTGAACAATGAGAAGATCCCAATTGGAGTGAACACAACTATACTTGACAGCAATTTTTCTGACATTGAAGAGTTATACTATTTCTTAATAGATAATAATGTAAAAATATGGCAGCTTCAGCTTGCAAATCCTATGGGAAACTTAAGTGACAGCAAAGAGATGCCTATATGTCTGCAAAACATAAAAAAACTTACCGCTTTTATCAAGACTAAAAGAGAAGAAAACAGAATAACTATATATACAGGTGATAATATCGGATATTATAATGAGGATGAAAGATTTATAAGGGGTCTACCCGGCAATGTCAACTATTGGTCAGGATGCCAGGCTGGATTGACCGTAATTGGAATTGACAGTACAGGAAATGTAAAAGGGTGTGAATCCTTATGTGATGAGAGATTTATTGAGGGCAATCTTCGTAAAAAAAGTCTTCATGATATTTGGCAGGATGACAGCAGTTTTTCTTATAACAGAAAATTCGACTCTGCTTTGTTAAGCGGAAAATGCAAAGAGTGTGATATGGGAATTTTCTGCCGGGCAGGCTGCCGTGGCGCATGTTATTTCACTAAAGGAAGATTATACGAAAATGCATATTGCATTTACAAAAGTTGAACACATACAAAAACCGGAACATGAGAAACAGAAATATAAAAAATGGCATTGCTTTGAAAGTATATGCCGGAACAACAGGAATCCTCCTGGCTTTTGATATTTCAGATGAACTAAAGAACGGATTTCTAGGGTTCGCCATAAGAAGAAAAGTCAGTAATGGAGAGTGGAAATGGCTGCAGAGTTTACTTAAATTCAAGACTTCAGAGGCTCCTGATTTTAAACTTGCCGATACAAATATTGCACCTATCCAGAAATTCAGATGGTCAGATTACTCTGTATACCCGGATACCGAATACTGTTATGAACTATGGACAGTGCATGGTACTCCTGATAATCTAAAGTATCTGGAAGGTCCTCAGGTGAATGTCAGGACAGAATCCATAACCAGTGGGAAGCATCGCATCGTATTCAATAGAGCAGTAGCAGCCAGTCAGGCCTACTCCAGAAAATTTGGAGAGACCAATCCTGACGACGAAAGTAATCCATTGCATCTTGAAGCGCGCAATTGGTTAACCAGGGGCATGCTCCAGCATATTGAAGGATTTATACAAGAAGCTAAGGATGAGAATTATGCCCTTGACCTGGCCCTTTTCGAATTTGAATATGATGGGTTTGTGGGGCTGCTGAAGCAGATGGGAGATAAAGGAATTAAAATAAGGGTTATATATCATGGTCAGCCTGGTGACAAACAGACAGTTGAAAACGAGCTGCACTTGAAGCCATTATCCGATGATCAAAAAACGGCTCGTCATACCACAGCTTTATTTCATCAGAAATTTATCGTCTTAAAAAAGAGAGATGATGCCGGGAACTATGTTCCTGAGGCAGTACTGACCGGTACTGCAAATTTTACTCCTAACGGTCTTTGGCGTCAGGCTAATGTCGTCCATACAATATATGACAAGCAGCTTGCCAGAGAATATGAAGCTCTTTTCGAGCAGCTTTTGGTAAGCCGTGGATATGGTGATACGAAAAAATACATCAAGGAGAATCTTCCTATAGAAAAGGACAAAGCTATATTTTTCTCTTTCAGCCCAAGGGTAGGTTATGTTGATATTGATCTTTTGGAAGAGACAATTAATGGTGCCTCTTCCGAAATATTCATTTGCTCTGCATTCAAGCTGCATGACCGGATTACTGCTGCCTTGGAGAATCAGGATCCAAGCGTTATCAGGTTTGGCTTACAGAACAGTAGGAGCCAGATCACAGGTTTCCATAGAAACCGCTCCTTTACAGCTCCTGCTTTTCTTGAAAATGGGTTGGAAGGTTTTTTGAAAGAAAGCACTAAGAAGCAACGAGGTACAATATACGTACATCTCAAGACTTTGATTACGGACTTCACCACTGATAACCCAACAGTCATAGTTGGCTCTCATAATTTCAGCAAACCTGCCTCAGAGAAAAACGACGAGAATTTTGTAGTTATAAAAGGAGACACAGAGGTTGCAGACACTTATTTCTGCGAAATGATGAGACTTTATGACCATTACCGTTTCCGTTATAATCAGAAAAAGAAAGGAACTGGTGCCGAAAGTGAACTTTGTTTAAGAGCTGACAACTCCTGGATAGACGATTATTATAATCCGGATAATCTTAAGTATGACGAGAGAGCTCGTTTTTCAAACTGAAAAATTTTGAGATAAATCTCCAAACATCTACCTTTATGCAAACTAGAAATATGAAGACAACAATTCAAAAAGAGATTATCTCAGATCCAAAACTGATTGCATTTTGTGGTCTGTATTGTGGTGCATGCCGGACATATCTGTCAGGGAAATGTCCTGGCTGCAAGGATAACACCAAAGCAACATGGTGTAAAACGAGAACCTGCTGCATAGAAAATAAATTCCAAAGTTGTTCAGATTGTAACATATCCGATTTCAAGGCATGCAAGAAATGCATAAACTTTATGTCAACAATGTTTGGATATATATTCAATTCTGACAGAAGTGCCTGCCTTAACAGGATAAAGGCCATTGGTTATGATGCCTATGCTGCTGAGATGACCACAAGCAAAAGACAAACAATACGCCGTAAATAAAATTTGCCAAAAATGGCTTTTTTAGGAACGGTCTTTGCATTTAATTTTTTATGAAAACAATCAGCCTTAAACTTTTTTTAATATGTGCACTGTCTGCACTTTCCAGCATTATAACGTATGCACAGATAACAGACAGGGATATAAACGGATCTATATTGCTTACAGAGCATTTTACCCGAGATGTTGTATGGGACGCTCAGCGTTGGCCTGTCTACCCTTCGGCCGGAAGGGAGTGGAGATTATCAGGACTAAGAACGCCTCTTGATGTCAGTACAGGCACAATTATAGACTGGGGAAGACACAATGACCGCTACCTGATGTTTTCACTGGAGGCATACGACGCACCTCGTGGAGCATCTTTTATTGATGATGTTTACAATTCCCGCACAAAATATACAGTTTCACTCAACTTATACGAAAGTAACGGCAGATTTGTCAAGTCTGTATCCAGATGGGGAAGACTGATCGGTTTCGGTTCAGGTGGATTCATGTATGAGCAGGAAGGCTCGTTAGGTACATTCTTTTCTACTGATCCATTAAGATACGGAGCATCGGTAACATATCGTCCGGAGTTGGAAAAGATAACATACCTGTCATCTATTCTCGGCACCAACAGCAATAATGATGACGATTATGATGGAAACTATGATGATAACACCCCGGCTTTTCTAACATCAACCTATTCTGAAGGTCAGGTCTGGAATATACAGCGATATCCTGTTTACCCCTCTATCGGCAGAGAATGGATCCTATCCAATCTCAAAGCTCCATTGGATGCACGTACCGGGTATTATATAAACTGGGGGCCATTCCATGATCGCTATCTTATGTTCGAGCTTATTGAGGACTACTCCAGCCGCAGTGTATCATTGATAGATGAAACCAACTCAGGAAGAAGATACTCGGTTGCTCTCAATCTGTTTGAAAGAGACGGCCGCTATGTCAAGACAATATCGAGATGGGGAAAAATTATGGGTTACGGTACCGATGGGTTTATATACGAACAGGAAGGCAGGTATGGAACTTTCTTTACAACAGGCAGACCCGTTGCCGGAGGAAGGTTCGTATATCGTCCGGAACTGTCCATGATAAGGTATATCTCGGAAATAGTTCACAATGTCTCATTCTGGGGATATTTCTCCAACCATGACAACCGTCCATATTTAGATCACAGACCAAATTTTAATCATCGTCCAAATGACAGCTATCGCCCAAATCCGAGCGACCGCCGCAAACAGATATATCGTCCAAGTCAGGGATATAATCCAAGGCCAGATAACAATTCCAGAAATGTAAGGCAAGACGACGACAAGCAAAGTCCAAGACAAGGAGCTCAGGATAATCCCAGGCCTGTAATTCAGCCCAATCCAAGAAGAGGTGACGATCACAGGGCAATAGAACCTAAGAAATCTGAACCAAAAAGAAGCACCGAGCCTGAAAAGAAAAATGAATCCGAAAAGAAAAAAGGGAGAGAAGAATCCGGTTCGATATACCGTAGAAGATAATCTCACTTTAAGAGTATGGACCAAAAGATAATGAAACTAGTGCTAGATGCACAACAGACCGAAGAGACTGAACATTTGATTTACATGCGTTTGTCGGAGCAATGCAAGGACAGCAAAAATGCAGAAATACTTAGTAAGATAGGGCAGCAGGAGAATGGTCACGCCAGGTTCTGGCAGAAAAAATCGGGGAAAGAGGTAAAACCGGATATGTTTCGGGTATCCAGGACAGTAATGCTTGCGCGTTTACTGGGTCTGTCTTTTGTGCTTAAGTTGATGGAAAAACGTGAAGGAACAGGTTCGAAGCTTTATGACCGACTCTCAGAATATTTTCCTGAAGCCAGAACATTTTCAGAAGAGGAACTTGCCCATGAAAAAGAGCTGCTCTCCATGCTGGACGAAGAGGGACTGCAATTCGTAGGTTCGATAGTGTTGGGCCTTAACGATGCTCTTGTAGAACTTACAGGAGCACTTGCAGGTTTCACTCTGGCACTGAACGATAACAAGATAATCTCTCTTGTGGGATTAGTTACAGGTATTTCGGCTGCACTTTCAATGGCAGCTTCGGATTATCTCTCTTCAAAAGCCGAGGGTGATGAACAGGCTAAAAAATCTGCTGTCTACACAGGTGTTGCGTATCTTATTACAGTTGCACTGCTTATATTGCCATTCCTGCTGCTCACAAGCAAGTTCATAGCTCTGTCTGTCACTCTGATAACTGCTGTAATGATTATCTTCCTCTTCAATTACTATATTTCAATAGCCAAAGATTTGAACTTCAAGGCACGCTTCCTGGAAATGACGTTCATAAGTCTGGGAGTGGCAGCCTTCTCCTTCTTTGTTGGTTATGCTCTTAAGCTTTTGCTCGGTGTGGAAATCTAGAAAATCAATTATCTTCTAAAATAAGTTTACCATTCTCAATTTTATATCTGGTATTTGCACTTATGCAGATTGCTTTGATTGCAGCTTCAATACCCTCACGGTCAAATCTCCCGTTAAATTTTTCAATTTTTGAAACGCTAGACTCATCGACAATCCGAACTCCATACCACAATGAAAGACTCTCTATTAACTCATCAAATGTCTGACCATCCACAACAAGTACTCCATCTTTCCACATAGTAAGCGATTTAGAATCTACGCTCTTTACAGATACTACTTTATCTATTCTTGACAGGCTCATTTGTTCATCCGGATGTATAATAGTAGTCTTCCCATCTGAGTGTACTTTGACAGACCCCTCGACAAGAATTACAGAAGCACTTGACCCGGTATTTCTGGATTCAACGTCAAAAGAAGTCCCCAGAACTTCAATATTCATATCCGAAGTATTGACTAAAAATGGGACCTTTGACTTATACACCTCAAAATACGCACGTCCTACAAGGGTTACCTCTCTTTTATCCTTATCAAAGCTTGCCGGGTATCTCAAATATGAATTGGAGGTCAAATACACCTTTGTGCCATCAGAAAGTAACATTGCCACCCTTTCTCCCGGCGGTGTGGATACTGTATTATAGACCTTCTCCTTCGTTTTCTTTAGGAGAGAATCCCCTTTATCTTTGACAATAATAGCATCAAGAGTTGTAAAATATTTCTCGGTCCCTTTTACCTTCTTCACAATCCTTCCGTTATTCAATTCTATTCTGACAGAATCTCTGGAATAGTTCAAAGCGGTGAAATCCTGTTTATCTACAAGAATGATATTATAGAGACCTGTAAAATATGTAACTCCAATAAGCAATATTATGGAAGCAGCAGCAGAAAAAGAGATTGTAAAAATCCTTCTTTGCCTTTCCCTCCTTACAGTATTTCTGATGTAACTGACAAATCTAGCGCTATCAAGAGGTTTGTTATTTAAGACATATGCATTATCTGCAGCCACATGCCACATCTCCTTATATTTGTCAAAATAAATTTCGTTCCGGTAATCTTTGATCCATTCCGAAAAGAATTTTGCATCTTCTTCTGAAGCGTTTCCCTGAAGAATTCTGGATAACAGGGCATCAATGTCTTTATGTACTGTTTCTTGAGACATAACTTTTCTTTCTATAAATAATGACGCAAATAAAACAAAATACCCTTATGCAATTAGTAAAATTAATAGCCAATCAAGGTTTTTCCTGAGTTTTTTAAGAGCATTTGACATCTGCGTCTCAACGGTTTTAACCGAAATACCGAGCATTTTCGCAACCTCCGGATATGTTTTACCTTCAATTTTGCATTTGATAAAAATTTCCCTGCAACGTTCCGGAAGTTCATTGATAGCAGACAAAATATACTTTCTGTATTCAGAGTCGATGAGTTTCATCTCTGCATGAGGGTTCTGTATTATTCTGTTAAAATATATATCTGCCATACCAAGTTCTACATACATCGCATGCTGCTTCTTCTTGCGTAAAAGTGAGATGCAGTTATTGTATACTGATTTATACAAATACGATTCAAGCGACTCCTTGATCTCCAGACTCTTCCTTCGATCCCATATCCTGCAGAATGTAATGTGTACTATCTCTCTTGCCTCTTCATTATTATTCAATATTCTGAAAGCATAGGAACAAAGATTGAGATTGTAATGGTTGAATAATGTCGTAAAGGCAAGCTCGCTACCACCCCTGAGAGAAGTAACGGAATTCTCGACATTGATATCCAATACATTATCCAATAATAGCGAAAAATAAAGGAATTAATCAAATACAATTGTAGTAATAAATTTTGGAAAACCTCCACACCTAGCTTCATTTAAGAAAATCTGTGTGGAGGTTGAGTCATTAAAATATTTTATCCAGTATGTCTACTAAATCTTCTTTGTTCAGTATCCGTTTCATTATCTTACCATCAGGAGATACAATTACCATCAATGGTATGGCAGATACAGCATAGAGATTGGCCACCTTACCTGTAGGATCACAAACTTGTGTCCAGGAGCAACCATCCTCGGCCAATGCTTTTTTCCACTTATCGGTCTTACGGTCTACAGAGACACCAATAATTTCGAATTTATTGCCCCTGTACTTTTCATTAAGACGGGCAACCTCAGGCAAGGCGTTTCTACAAGGAGCACACCATGATGCCCAAAAGTCCAGCAAAATGTATTTACCTCTTTTTTCTGACAAAGAGAATGTGGTGCCAGTTGATGTTTCCAGCGAAAAATCAGGTGCCATGGTACCCTCCTCGCAACCGATCAGTCTTGTGGCATATTCTTTTATATTAAGAACCTGTTGGGTTTTCTGCAGAGAGGTGTCAAGCAAGGAAATTGTCTGTAGAGTCTTGGCTCCTGACATGTGAGATGATTTATAGACCAATAGCTGCAATGATATAACCGAAGCCGGATATTTCCGTATATAGTCCAATTCAGCTTTGTCAAGTTTTTCTTCATACCTCTTCAACCCTGCATTAAGACTATCCTGAGAAGAGGGAACTGTTTTTGAAGCAACTGCACCATGAATATTATATACTTCGCCATACATTGGTGTCAAAGTGTGCTTGAAGTCAAGGTACTCTTCGTTTGTCCTGGTTCCTTTGGCTTCGCATTGATAAAGCTTCCCATAAACGTAAATGTCTCCTTCCTCAAGATACAGATCGGTAAGTGGCAAAAACTTTCCTTTTATGGAAAGGGTAGCCCAGGTAGGTGTAGCCGTAGCTTTCCCTTTGAACTCAAATTTACCATTTAATATCTTGACACTGTCTATATCCTTTTCAGGGGGCCCCACCAGACGGAGATACAGGACTGTACCATCAGCCACATCAGCTACGTCGCCATGAATCCTGAAATCTGTGGCATTTGCAGCAAACGCCATGCTACAGAATAAAAATAAAAATATTGCTCTCATCTTATTTACATTATTTTACGCCAAATACTCACCAGTTTACCGGCTATATTATCATATCTTTTCAGGATTTCTCCCTTGGCTGTCAAAGAAGGATTCACAAGAAGTAATGAACTTGAAGTGGAATTTGTATTTATGGCAACAGCAAACTCGTTTACATTTTTAAGGTTGTCGTATGCATAATGCATGGCTGTAATAGGAGCTTCATAAGTGGCAATATCATTTAAGGCCCCGGCTCCGGAAGAGAGGGCGCCAAGATTCAATGCCATCAGTTTCTTGCCGGCACCAATCATCAGATATGGATTCACTGCATGAGGAGCAAAGCAGGTCTGGTCATCAATCACACCATCCGGAAAATCATATTTGGCAAGCAATGTCCATGATCCATCCCACGATGCCGTAAGAACATGCAAAACATATTTCCCGGCATCTGTCTTCAATATACTAAGGACATTGAAATTGTTTGCCTGTCCCATCCATACAGATTTCCCGTTCACATTTTCAGGGTCAAATGCCTTGGCCGATCCTTTTTCATCGACTATCAGCGAAGTCACTTTAGTAGAGAGAGACGAGCTTCTGAAACATACGTAACGATGGTTCAACTCATCAAGCGCCAGAAAGTAATCAGAATACTGATATCCTTTTGCATAGCCACAGCCCACCTTATATCCTTTTGCATCACCATCCAATGGATACTGGTAACAAGCCTCGTCAGGAGTACCCATGCCTCCCGGAACTTTAGCATAAATCTTACCGTTGCTAAAGAGGAAAAGAGCTCGGTCAATAGTATAAAATTCAGAACCTATTGCAGCAACATTCAAAGGTCCGGCTTTGAACTCATCATCATAAAACTTGCGTTTTATAAGACTTGTCCCATCCAGTTCAGCACTCTTCCCACCTTCGCAGATTACGCTGACTCTATCGCAATAAGTACCTGTAAAGCCATCCTGATATATCAACTGTTTTACCATTTTGGGCTTCCCTGTCAATGGCACTTTATTAATTGTCGTATAAATATCAGAATAATAATTATTACCCTCTTCATAGGACAAGAATGATAAAGTAGGAACATTTTTGGAATCTCCAAAGAGCATCCATCCCGTTTGAAAAGGAGAGACAACAGCAACAGTCATCCTTTTGGTATACCTTACGTTAGTTGTTTTGTCTATTACTTCAAACACCATCTGGTTACCAGAGGTCAGAACCTCTTTAAATGTATAAGAAAAATCCTTTTCTTTAGAGAGTGTGTCTGCACCTATACGCCAACAGTAAACCAGATTAGACGGATTTATATCTGTAGTGATCTGAGGCTTCAGGGTTTTTGGTTCCTGAAGGATGAAACGATATGAATTATCCAGGCCACTGATACCAACCTCCTTCAATGGTGTATAATCATAGTTGCCGTTATCTTTGATACAGGAAGATACGAAGCATGCTATAGTAAATAACAATATGTATATTTTTTTCATTTGATCATAATTATTAATTAGTAATTGCCTAAACTTTGAGCCACAGGCTTTTTCAAATCAATGTCATAAGGATTATTCTTGACATCGAGAAGCCAGTTCTTAAATGCCACAATAGTAAATTTCATTTCGGAATCCCTGAAGTTCTTATAGATGAAGTTGCCTGTACCACGGTCTGTCCAATAGACATATTTATCAGTATCAAAAGGATCTTTCCCATCTTTTACTCCGTTAAACTCAAACCACAAAAGAAGCTTTGTGGGAGAATACTCGCCAAGATACCTTACATAAGGAGAGTATACCCACCAGTTGGGTTTTACAAGCTGATCTGTAATATTTATCTTAATAACACCAACAGGTCCCACCTTGAAATTCTTGTTGTCAACCAATTGCAAAACCAAATTGTATGATTTTGTCTTCATGTCGGCTGTACGAAGTAATTGAATCCTTGCGCTTCCGGCACTCTTATTTGCCGGTATGAATTGCTCACTCGCATCCAGGATTTTGTAATGAACATCTTTTTGTGCTGTAGTTAAGGAATCTACCACCTTCAATTCAAAAGTTGAAGCCTCATTTTTAAAGCGGCCAAGGAAAGTAACAGGAATCTCATATATTGTATCCTTTACAGATGCATCCTGAAAAGTAAATGTATAAGAGAGTGCCGGATACTTTGCCCCAGTCTCCTTTTCTACATTGAAATAAATGTAATCGTTTGAGTCAAAAAACTCGATTTCGTCCGTTGAGCAGCTTATTTGCAAAAGAGCAATTGCCCATAATGATATATATAGAATTTTCTTCATAATCTAAATATTTATAAGAATAATTAGGAGTTAGGGATATTCCCATATTCCTTTTCGTCTTCAGGAAGTGGGAAAGTATAATAAGATGGCTTCATTGTATATGTTGCGCTCGACATCCAAGGGTTAAAGTCTGGAATTGCAGACATCTTCAACCTTTTATACATGAAAAAGGTCTGTCCTTCTGCATAGGTTTCCTTTCTCATCTCTTTTTTTACGTATTCCATCAGCTTAGAGGCAGAAGCATTGTCCATAACCCCCTTGTCTGAAGATAAATAGCCTCTATGCATCTTCAGTTCACGTAATAATCTTGTGGCCTCTGCCGGATTTGACTCAATGTTGCATTCTGCAGCAATTAAATACATTTCACCTAATCTTAATAAAGGGAGAGTCTCTTTTTTGAGAGTCGAAGATGACGACGGAGCCTGATCATATTTACATGAGATAACCTTATCCTTAGCCTTGTTATTTGTCAGCAAATACAAATAACGATAATCGTTACCATCTTCAAATACATTCAAGCCATATACACCCCAGCCATCGCTGAGGGAATATTTTTCTGAGGTGAAATAGTTTGTATAATAGGTACTCATTTTAGGAACATTCAATGCACATATAATCTCCGAAACGAATACTCTGTCAGGATTTTTGCCTGTAAGATTAGCTGGATCCACCCACTGGAAAGGCCCGCCATTTATCACTTTTTGAGCATATTCCTTAGCTGAATTACTATTACCCATATACATATATGCGCGGGCTTTTAAAGCCAAAACTGCCCAGTAATTAAAACGGTACTGACGGTTTGCCAGGAAATTTCCTTTCCCGGAAAAGGTGGTTGCAATCCCCGTCAGGATAGGGTCATTGGCACTTTTAAACAAGGTTTCTGCCTTGTCCAAGTCTGCGAATACCTTTTTCATTACGTCAGCCTCACTTAAATGAGGGTAACGAGCGCGCTCGAATTTTTCTACATAAGGAATGGCAATTGTAGCCTCATTCCCAACATAAGCCGGGGCAAACATACGCAGAAGGTCAAAATGCATATAGGCCCTCATTGCCAGGGCTTCTGCCTCCAATATATCTCCCTCTTTATTTGAGAAAAGATCTTTCTTGCTCTCAATATCATTCAAAATACTATTTACATTAGCAATATTGTTGTACATTTTGCTCCATATAGCATCTATTGTAGGTCTTACAGTCACATCCGTAAATTGATAGCGTGAAGAAAGTGACCAGACATAATTTTTGGCAAAGCCTTCCATGGCTCCATACGATAATTGATGTCCGTAAAGACTTTCATTAACCATATTGATGTAACACCCATACAACATCTGTTTAAAGCCACTTTCAGTTGCAATTAAATCATTACGGTCTTTTTCTGTGGAAGGACTTACATCCAGCCAATCACTACATCCTGACAAACTGATAAAAAAGGATGAAATAAAAACATATAATATTATTCTCTTCATAAATTCATTTTTTAGAAATTCGTACGTAAACCAAAACTAAAAGAGCGTGCAAAAGGATATGAAGTTCCTCTCTCTCTTTTCACTGTTGAGGAATATAAAATATCAGACATATTGAACGAAAGCCTCATACTTTGCATATGTATCGGTCTGATTAGTTTTCCGGGCAGTTCATATTGAACAGACAAGGAAGAGAGTTGAAGGCTATTCAAGTCCTGCACAAAACGTGAGCTTGCATAGGTATATGACAGCGCATATCTTCCGGTTACATTGGCCTTGTACCTTACAATATCACCGGGTTTCTGCCAAGTCTCGGTCAATACTCGTTTGTCAACATTTTTATATTTGTTGGAGTTTTCCACCTTATCAACCAATGTTGAGTTATAGACCTGTCCACCACATGAGTATGAGAAAGTTGCATTCAAGAACAAACCTTTCCAACCGATATTCGCACCGAAAGTTCCTCTCACTACAGGTTCAGTATCACCCACAACCACCTTGTCAGATGCAATCCAAGCCAATGTAGGATTTCCATCTTTTGTCAGAAACAGCTCCTGGCCTGTCATTGGATCTATACCGAGCGAACGTACTGCATATATCGCAGTAGTAGACTTCCCTTCCTCATATTTTGTCAGGAATTTATGAGATGCTATTCTGTTCTCATTTTCAGTTTTTCCAGATGATGACTCGGCACTCTTGTTAAAAGACTCCAAAGCCGATGAGATAGAAAGGATTTTATTCGAATTATGAGCAACAGTTCCAAAAAGAGCCAGACTCATATCACTGTTTTTAACTACAAAAGCACGTAAGGAAATTTCATATCCTCTATTTTTCATTTTCCCCAGATTTTCGATAAAGCTGCTGAACCCCACTGAAGGTGGGGTTGTCACTGGCAACACCATATCAGAGGTAAGCCTGTTGTAGTAACTCATAGAAAGATCCAACCTGTCAAACAATCCTATGGTTGTACCAAGCTCTAGAGAACGGGTGGACTGCCACCTTAGATTCTGATTACCTAGGGCACTTAAAGTGACACCTATGTTACCATCATAACGATCATCCTTTGTATTCTGGTATGTATCCCGCGCCTGATAAGGAGAGAAGTTGACAGTTCCAACTTCACCGTAACTACCACGGATTTTGAACATATTTATATAAGACAATTTTTTAATAAAGGACTCATTGTGAAGATTCCAACCAATTCCCACACTGTAGAAAGGTGCTGTTTTCTTTGTCGTTCCAAATTGAGAAGAACCATCCAGACGATAAGAGAAATCGAAAAGGTAACGGCTATCAAATGCATAGTTGCCGGAGGCAAAGAAGCTGGCAAGTCGGATATGTCCTTCTGAATTACTAGGAGCCCCCCCCTTTTCATAGCCTTGCGCATAAGCTGGCTCTGCTTTATCACCTTCTCCAAAACCTTGGGCTGTAAATCCATATAATTTGCTTTTGGAATCGGACATTGATGTTCCTACTGAGACTGTAGCAAAATGTTTGTCAATACTCTTAGACCAAGTGGCTAATACATTACTTTCCAGATAATCTTTAGCAGTCTGGGCATAGGTATATCTCCCTTTCAATAACTCCTGTGCTCCATTGGTGCCTCCCACATAATCGCCATATTCTGCGTATGTGGCAGAATTGGGAGATAAAAACGAACTAGCTGTCTCGTTAGATTTGGTATAGTTTAACATTCCACTGATGCGGAGCGTAGGCAGCAACTTCCATTCAACTGCCAGGTTTTCATTCAAATTCAGGTCTTCACCTTTATTTTCATTCCCCACAGAGGCTTCATACAATGGATTCACAGGGATATTGCCACTGGTTCCCCAGACATTGAAAGGCTGGTCGTATTCATTTTGATAATAATAGTATTTATACAATTTACCATAACTATCCCTAATCGGGTAGAATGAGTTTATGCTTGTATAATCTGCATAACTCCCATAGGGGGACTCTTTTGATTTTGTCTGAGAGACAGAAAGTCTGTTTGTGAAGAGTAGCTTATCATTCAGATTATACGACAGCTGAACACCTGATCCATAATTATTTCTGAATGAGCCTTTCATTACACCTGGATTGGTTGAATAATTGGCATCAACAGAATAACGCATCCTGCGGTCTCCCCCTGATAGATTCAACGAATGTTTATATCCAACCGAATTACGCACTGGTTGCGCAAGCCAATCTGTATTTACACCCTCTGCCACCCAACGGGAAATTTGATTATACGCCGGATTAAGAGTACCATCATCATTGCGGTACATTCCAAGTCTATCATATAATTCCAGATTTTCCTTTGCATTTAACAAATTATAGCTGGAAAGATCCGGAAGGTTGAAATCCATATTAAGTCCATAGCTGACCCTCAACTCTCCCTCTTTTGGTTGAACAGTCTTGACAACTATCACTCCATTGGCTGCCCTGGATCCATATATAGCTCCAGCCGCTGCATCCTTCAATACAGTAACAGACTCGACACGATTCATGTCCAGGTCTATAATTGTGGCCAATGTTGTCTGATATCCATCCAGAATAAATAACGGCTGGTTCGGGTCATTTGTCAATCCTGATTTATCAATATTTTCAAATCCTTGGAAAGAGCTTTCGCCACGAAAACGAATCTTTGGCATATTGCTAGGATCAGAACCCATAGTTGAATTTTCAATAATAGCCACAGTCGGATCCAGAATGCTAAGACTCTTTATAATGTTTTGGCGACCCACTGTTTTTAATTCGTCTCCTTTGTATACAGAGGCGTTACCAGTAAAACTTTTGGAATTGTGTGTTACAATACCCGTTACAACAACATCGGAAAATGAAGTTGCATTCTCTTCCAATATGATCTGGTAAAAAGTCCGTCTGTCCAGTCTCACTTTCTGATTAACCATACCTATCATTTTAAAATCCAGGTCATTATAATCAGACGGTACATCTATCGAAAACTCTCCATTTAAATTGGTATTAGCCCCGATATTGGTTCCTACAACAATTACTGCGACACCAGGAAGTGGCTCTTTTTTTTTATCAGTGACAATACCGGTAATTTTCATCATCTTTTTTACAGATGCTTTCTGCTTGATTACAATCTGATTACCTGATATCTCATAAGAGAGATTCGATTTATCGAAAACTCTTTTCAAAATTTCGGCAAGGGGCAAATTATCCGCATTCACGCTTACCTCAGGTGCATTTTCTACCTGAGAGTCCTTGTAAAAGAATTTATAAGAGCTCCTCTTCTCAATTTCTTTAAAGAATTGAGTAATTGAAGCCTTCTTAAGGTTAAGGGTTATCCTCTCCTGTTGGTCGGCTCCGGAGAGCTTCACGGAAAGAAGGAGGAAACATAATAGTGGCACAACAAAATAATGCCACTTAGTAAAAATTTTGTTCATAGTGTTTTGTTTTACTTAGCTTGATTTAGTAGGTATATTATAGTTTATTTATAGTGGTCTCTTGTGTCATCATATAATAATGACGCAAAACAAACAAAACACCCTTACTACATAGCTGAAGTTTATTTAAACGCTCTTTATAATCTCTTTTGAGATTTTTATTGCAGATGTGTTATTAGACGCGTATATCAAATGCAAGACCGGCAGGCCTTCCGGATTTTTCAGGCATATTGGTTCTTCCAGGACATTAGCCCAAACATATCTGAGACGTTCCACATATAGCTCTGCTATTTTCTCAATTTGTTTGGTCACTTTTCCGATAACATCCTCTTCATCAATCTGTAATGCATCAGCCTCATCGGCAGAAAAATACTCCTTTATCTCTTTCACTGTCATCCCAAAAAATGGCTGTAATTTATGAAAATTCCTCATTTCCCCATTTTTGTCCAGTAAAATATTTACAATTACAACCGTAGGAACAAGTATCCATATATCTGCTCTTGTATTTTTCAATGCAGATATCGACTCCCAGTTTATTTGCATGTCAAACGGATCGAGGATCACCAAAGCCGAATATGTGTTCTCTCTTTTCAATGCCTTGGATAGCTCCAAAATATGTGCGTTACAGTCTCCTTCCCGGAATATAAACTGATTGATGTTTCTCTCCTGATATTTTGCAAGCTTATCCTTAAGTTTAGATAACGATTCTGCATCTTTATCCGAGAAACAGTAATAATCGAAAGAGGCATTCTTTGGCAGATTCAGCACTCTTTCTGCTGACCCCTTGTAAACTTTTTCCTCATCTTCAGATATCATCAACTGCTCATACAGCTCAGACTGAATATTGGACTTCCTCTCCCCACTCCCGGCAAAACCATCAAAATAGATTGTCTTCAGATAGGATTTCTTACCGATTATGGTCAAATAATCCGAGACATATCTAGCGAAAGCATCCAGTTTCTTTTCAGTCCAGCCCCCTCCCCACTTGTTTTTTGATTCTTTGTGTTTTTTCATTCATAATATTGATTACCAGCCACTGTCAACTAATTTTCGCGCTTCATCCATTGCTTTTCCTACGATTGCATCCACATCTTTTCCAATAACATCAAGTTCCTCTGCTGCTATTGTCGTGAAGTCTCTTATACCAAAAAATGCAAATAATGTTCTTAAATACCTGTCTCCCATCTCAAAAGCCGAACCTGGACCCTCAAGATAAGCTCCTCCCCTTGATGTAATGTTAACTGCTTTCCGTCCCTGGCACATTCCCACTGGACCATTGGCAGTATAGTTGAATGTTATTCCAGTTACCGTAACGTAATCCAGATAGGCTTTTAAAACAGCCGGTATGCTTAAGTTCCACAAAGGTTCTGCTATCACATACTTGTCTGATTCCAGAAATTGGTATGAATACTTAAGGATTGGATGGTTTCTGTCTTCTTCAGCATTGGGATTATGCATATCCAGAAGATCCCCTGCAGACAGGAAATCTATACCCACCTTGTACAGGTCTAAAGTTATAATCTCATCTGTGGGATTAGCTTTCTTGTAGGCTTCAATAAAACTATCCGAAATTCTGAAAGTCCTGGAAATCCCATCCGGTCTTGCGTTTGCCTTGATGTACAATACTTTTGCCATAACGATACCTCCCTTTATTTTTAAATAAATATAATAGTTTTTTTGGGAATTTAATTAGATATTTAGATATTTGTCTAATTATATAATCTGCTCTATAAAATGAACGATGTATTCAAAGCAATGAACGACCCGGTCCGGAGAGAGATACTCAAGCTGTTGCGCAAGCAGGATATGACCGCCGGGGACATTGCTGCAAATTTTCAAATGACTGCCCCAAGCATATCTCACCATCTGGACAAGCTTAAGCGCGCAGGACTGGTGACAACAGTCAAGAAAGGGCAGTATGTTCTCTACTCAATCAACACAACAATAATAAACGACCTTCTCGAATATATTTTGACATTAAAAAAATAACAATGAAAAAGTACTTGCTGGAAATTATTCTATTGGCAATTTCCATACTTCCATACATCTATCTTGCCAACATATACGACAATCTGCCTGAACAGGTTCCCACTCATTTTGGACTGGACGGCACAGCAAATGGCTGGTCACACAAGGACTCACTATGGGCTGTCCCTGCATCACTGGGTATATTTATCAATCTGATAATGCTTCTGGTGCCGGTTCTCGATCCAAAAAAGAAGATTCAACTGATGGGCGGGAAATATAACTCATTACGTGCAATTTTCACTGTTTTCCTCTCTCTTCTGGCGGTATATCTCATTTACATATCTAAGGGTGGGAGTTTTAAGAATCCAGCATACTTATTTGCTCTCCTTGGTTTGCTGTTCGTGATATTAGGAAACTATCTGCAGACAGTAAGAGCCAACTATTTTTTCGGAATAAGGACTCCGTGGACCCTTGAGAACGAAACTGTGTGGAAAAAGACTCATCGGTTAGGAGGACGACTGTGGATGGCAGGTGGTCTGCTTATCATGCTGCTATGCTTGGTCTTGCAAAACAATATAGCACTGGGGATTTTATTCACGATTATAATAATTATTATGTCTATAATTTGCGTTGCCTATTCATACATAGAATACTTAAAATTAAAAAAATGAAAACAAAATCATTAATCTCATATATTTTATTCCTGTTAGTATTTACAGGAAACTTATGGGCACAGAAACCAGACTTCGCCAAGCTGGACACTTTGATGCAAAACCTGGAAAACAGCGACAAATTCATGGGAAGCATTGCCGTATCAGACAATGGTCAGATCATATATTCTCGTGCAATCGGATATGAAGAGATTGAAACTCTGAGAAAGTCCACTCCAGAGAGTAAATTCAGGATTGGATCGATTTCCAAGATGTTCACTGCCACTCTTGTTTTTAAAGCAATTGAAGAAAAAAGACTTACCCTTGACCAAACAATAGATCTTTACTTCCCAGACATCAAGAATGCCAACAAGATAACTATCGGCAATCTACTCAATCATCGAAGCGGAATACACAGTTTCACCGAAGACAGCGATTACCTGAAATGGAACACCAAACCGATAAGCGAAAAAGAGTTGCTTGCCAAAATTGAACAAGGCAAGAGCGAGTTTGAGCCGGACAGTAAAAGTCAGTACAGCAATTCAAACTATGTACTGCTTACAATCATTCTCGAGAAAATCTACAAGAAGCCATATAAAGAGCTTATAAAAAATAAGATTACCAAACCTTTAGAGTTGAAAAGAACTTACTATGGAGGTAAGATCAACTTGGAAAACCATGAGTGCTTTTCATATTCATATAATGGGAAATGGGCAAAGGAAGCCGAAACAGACATGTCGGTTCCGCTAGGAGCAGGAGCTGTTGTATCCAATCCGGAAGATCTGACCAAGTTTATTGAGGTTCTTTTCGCAGGCAAGCTTATATCAGAAAGCAGCCTTAAACAGATGACTATGATAAAAGATGGCTATGGGATGGGTATATTCCAATATCCTTTTTACAACAAACGACTGTACGGTCATACAGGCGGAATAGACGGATTCGCCTCATTTCTGGCAATTCTGCCGGAAGATAATGTAAGCGTAGCAGTAACATCGAATGGGACGAATTTCAGCCTGAACACTATAATGGTTTGTGCACTCAGCTGTTATTACAACAAGCCTTTTGAGGTTCCTTCATTTAAAACCATCACTCTCCGCACAGAAGATCTGGACAAGTATCTTGGCGAGTACTCAAGCAAGCAGCTACCCATAAAGATAACCTTCACGAAAAAGGGAAACAAGCTTATTGCCCAGGGAAGCGGTCAGCCCCCTTTTGATTTGGAAGCGACCGACAAAGATGTTTTCAGATCGGCTGATGGAAGAATAGTCATAGAGTTCAAACCCGCAGATGGGCAGATGATTTTGAAACAAGGTGGCGGCACTTTTACTTTCAGCAATAATTCTCATCTCTGAGTCTCAGACACGAATGGCTTGTCGAAGAATGATTCATCCATAATATTGAACAGAAAAGGGTTCTCCTTTAGCAGCCCGTGTGTTTAATAATAAACTTCTACATCACCTATCTGGGCGAAAGAACCAGCTTGCTTATTGTCTCCATATTGTATATCTCCTGCGTAAACTGTCTGCCCAAAAGAGGTGTTGAAAATTCATGTAAAGATTAAAGCAAAAATGCAGATTCTATAGAGTGAGTCTGGCATTTTAATATTCATAACTATTCTTATTATATGCATAAATGTACTAAATATAACATACGGCGCAAGCACTTGCATATGAATAAAATATATTTTATTTTTATGCACAAAATCATTATTAATTTTATGAAAAGCATACTTAACTTTAGCAAATGGAGTCTTTTGATTCTACTTGCTATTTTTTCTTTTTACTCCTGCAGTAAAGGCTCCGATGACAACAATGGGAAACCTGTAGAAAAGAATGCGCCCACCGTAAAAACTGTAGAGATCAAGAATATTCTCTACACTGGGGCAAAAGTCACTGCTCAGATAACCTCAGACGGAGGAGCTTCAATAAGCGAAAGAGGTGTTTGCTGGTCGGCCAATGCCAACCCTGCAAAAACCGATAATGTAATCACCTCCGTAAGCAAGGAGCAGACTTTTATCTGCGAGGTGAGCAATCTGCAGATAAACACATCTTATCATGTACGGGCATTTGCAACAAATGAAAAAGGGACAAGCTATGGTGAGGATGTTAGTTTCAAGACCCTTGACGAGAACTCGTTCCCCGAAGCTGTAGATCCATTATTGACCACTACATGGAATGTATTTGCCTGGCCATTCAATTTCTATTACCCTGCATTCACAGGAAAAAACAGCGTGAATGGGAAATATCCTGCCCCGTGCGGTCCTACAACTCTCTCCCGCGTACTTGCATACTGGAAAGGGCAGATCTACGGCTCTGGTACTGTGGATGCACCCAATACGACAAGTGATGTCAGGTTCCGGCTTAATTTTGACACACTTAAAATCGACTATAACAATCTCCCGAATACTATAAGCAATACATCTCCTTTCAGCGAGTATAAGGATGTTGCCAAACTATTTCTAGCTGCCGGAGCCGTATGCCTGACCAACTTTGTAGATGTCGCTACACCGGGAGATATCTATATAGCAGGTCTCAAAAAATATTTCAACATAAGCAATGATGTGCGCTTTGCCAAAAGATGGGAATATTCCAAGGACGAGTGGATAAAACTCCTCAAAAAGGAGCTGGCAAACGGTCGTCCTGTAATGATTGCCGCCAGAAAGGCAACATCTCCGAAACCAGGCGATCCCGGTAACGTAGAGGGGCACTGGTTCAACATTGAAGGGTACAACTCAGAGAACAAGTTCTACATAAACTACAACTATTACCCACCGTTCAAAGGATACTACGATGTCGACGATTTCGGCGAATACAACTCATATGGGCTAGTAGTAATAGGGTTTAAACCCAGGTAACTACCTATCGGTTGAACTTGACATCTAAAACCTCTAGAATTTTCCTAGCATATTCTTTTGGATATCTTTTGTATCCGGCGTGATTACCCGGAAATTCCACAATCTCAAGGCTGAAGAATTTAGCCGCCATAACTGCTCCATGATACCCTACGGCCTCTTTCGCTGTAGAGGAGCCTCCTATTATTATCAGATTGTTTTTTGCTGCTGATTCCAGCCTATCCAGACTGTACTTATATCTAGATATTGCCAGAGGCTCCTTTATTATAAAAAACTTCATGTTCTCTTCCTTGCGTTTCTTCTCCTCATAAGTACGGAATTTATTTTCATGAAAATCAAGTCCGATGTGCCTCTGAAGTGCAGTCGGACCACCCTCGGCAATAATCTTTCTAAGATCGTCCAGTCTGTCATCGTCAGGATTTGCAGATATCACTTTAGGCGGCTCATGCGCTATAAGTCTCCGCACCTGCTCAGGATAGCGGCTAACCAACTCGAGTCCCACCACTGCGCCCGCGCTGTTCCCAAAGACGTATGCAGGGTCAGATGTAAGCTTTTGCAGCAGCAAGTGGGCATCATCGCCATGAGACTCAATCGTTGGAACCTCTTCAGGATTATCCAGCTTACTGCGCGAATACCCCCTCCGGTCATAAGTCACCACAGTATATGCCGAAGCAAGATTATCAGCAACATTATCATAAGTATTGGCATCGCAGCCTCCCCCAGAAATCATCAGCAAGAGAGGGCCTGAGCCTCGCACTTCATAATAAATTGAAGCACCATCTGCTTTAAACTCCCCACACGTTTTCATCCTTTAAACATATTTGTTTGAATATTAAAATTACTCAATTTATTTCAATATAAAAATGTAAACTTTACTTGCTTTTATGTAAAGTTTACATTACATTCGTATCAAATTTTCAAAATCAATTATTATGAAATCAAAACTCCTGTTCCCAAACAGATTTATCAAAATCGGTTTTACACTGATTGGTCTGGTTTCCTTATTGCTTCTGTATGTCAACATCTTTGGCGACATCAAGTTTTTGACTCACTTCCCGGTTTTTTGCATTTATGATTCAGGATTTTTCTCCGGAAAGCATGTAATGGAATTCATCCATGACGATGTTTTATTTGAGCTGGCTTCAATAATGTTTGTTCTTGGATCTATCTTCATCGGATTCTCAAAGCAGAAATCAGAAGATGAATTTACCGCCAACATCCGTCTGGAGTCATTGTTATGGACAATGTATGTTCTGTTTGCCTTGTTTTTGCTTTCAATCATGTTCATCTACGGATGGCTCTTTGCAGAAATTCATCTGGGCAGCATATTTGCCTTCCTGGTAATATTCAATCTTCGCTTCTACTACATTTTGTATAAATCAAAAAGAGCATCCAAAGATGAAAAACAGTCTTAAGGTAGAAAGAGCTATCAAAAATATAACTCAGGAAGAGCTATCAAAGATAGCAGGAGTTTCAAGACAGGCTATAAATGCAATAGAGTTAAATAAATATATCCCATCGACTGTTCTTGCCCTTAAAATATCAAGATATTTCGGCAAAACAGTAAATGAGATATTTACCCTTGAAGAATCGGATTAGAGATACTATTTCTTTTCCTTTTGGATCAATGGCATTACACCGGCCATCTCTCCAATTACATTCACCAATTCAGTTCCTGTCGGCACAACAATTTTTGCATTATTTCCCAGAGATGTTTCCAAGGCCTCCAGTTTCCTCAGCAATTGTGCATTGCCTACAAAATACTTGTCGGCAGCCTCATTTACCAGCTTGATGGCCTCAGCTTCACCCTCGGCATGTAATATTTTCGATTGCTTGTAACCCTCAGCCTCTTTAATCTTGGCTCGCTTTATACCATCTGCAACAGTTTCTGCAGCAGTGGCAGAATCGATGGCAGCAATCTTCTCGTTCTCTGCCTTTACCACTTTATTCATGGTTTCCTGTACATCTCTCGGCGGATCAATCTCCTTCAACTCAGTGCGGACTATCTCAATACCCCAGTTTTCAGTCTCAGTGTGTAGAGTTTTATACAAGTCCAAATTTATTTTTCCACGTTCACTGTTGGCAGATTTCAGAGTCATAGTACCGATAATATTACGCAAGGTTGTACGTGCCAGATTGACTATCTGCATTTTGTAATTATTTACAAAATATATTGAGTTTTTCACGCTCTCCTCGTCCGGTTTCACCTTGAAGTAAACCTGCGCATCTACGCTTGCATTCAGGTTGTCGTTGGTTATAATCTCCTGAGACTCGGCATTGACCATCTGTTCAGTAACATTTACCAAAAACATACGCTCAATTCCAGGAATTATCCAGTGGAACCCAGGATTTGCAAATTTGTGATACTTACCAAGACGCTCAATAAGGCCTCGCTCGGTTGGTCTGACAATTTTAATTCCTGCTATGAACAGAATGACAGCAAGAATGATCAAATAAAGATAATTCATCTCTTTTTTTACAAATATAGCTTTAATAACACCAAAACCATTCAGAACTTGAGCTTTTACATAAGATAATCCATTTTCTTTTTATAATATGTTCTAAAAAGAGTGTACCATAACGATTATTTGAATATTTTTGCCATTCCAAAATTTTGAGATGAAAGTCAAACCTTTTTTATTATTTTCACTGACACTTTTTATCTGCTGCAGCAATGCTTCAGACGAAGTTATATACAGACAAGGGATTGAAGAGGCCGTCACACGACAATTAACCACATATCCTAAGTCCACCTTGATTGATATTTACAAATCCTTCTTTCAGGATAAGTTCGGTCCCGGGCATATGCTATCAGACACAGCCAAAGCCGCCGCTTTTCTAAGACAGGAGCTAAACTCTTTCCATGATGCCTCTGGTCCCGAAGCAGAGGTGACAGGATACGAGGGAAATTTCGTGAGAGTAAACCTATCATTAGTCAAAACGGGAAAAATACCATTAAACCGTTTCTTTCAGGCTTTTGTAAAGAGCTCAGAAAATGCAAAAAAAGTTTCCTTACCTGAGTGGAAAAACGAGTGGATAAGAATTGAGGATATAATCACTACAATGAACGTTGATATACCTAACTACGAGGGTGACAAGGAATATCTTGAAGGCTTGCTGATGGGCGGCGAGTATGTAGTGAGTCACAGTAAACAGTATACAAATGCATACTCCCCACACTACCGCCTTATAAGCTACGAAATCTGGAAGCAATTAAAAAAAGAATTCTCTATCAATTAGTTGTCAATAATAACCTATTACCTTTTATTTCCGCGTATCAGACATGGGCGAAGGCTGTGTTTATAAAACAACAAGCCTTTGCGCTGACAGAAGGTACAATCATATCCGTTTAGAAAACAAGAAATCACTTCATCGTCATCTTTTCTATGATATGTACATATTGCAAAATCCAGATTGTTAGCAGTAGAAAATAACGATGCAGCCCCCGCCAAAGCATTACGCTCTTCACCTTCAATATCCATTTTCAGGAATATGTTTTCTTTAGATCTTTTTTGAAAAAAGTTGTCTAAAGTCTGGTTCTGTCCATCGTTGTTGTCGCTGATATAATTCCTGCATATCTGCACCTTCTCTTTCCAAGGTTCAAATGTAGCCTCCAGAGCCTCTATCCATCTTGGATCACATTCGAAAAGAACTATGGAGTTAACCGCCTCAATAGCATCCAATGAGGTAAGACCCTCTGCAGATCCAATATCAATTAATGTTTTTCCCTCGAACTCCTGAATAGAATCAACGTAATGATGGCAAGAAGCCATATCCTGCTCAATCATCAGCGATCTGTACAATCTTACGATTTTCTTTGCTGTAAAGTCTCTTGGGAAATATAATTTCTTACAACCTCGATGCATTACGTAAGACAGTCCTTTATCCCCATCCGTCAATACATCTACATTCATATTGATATATTTGTCGGCATACTCATAAGGATAATGTGTATATCCACGCTCCTTGATAAACTTTAAGTATTTTATTTTGTGAGATTTAGGATTGAACAATCGATGATAGGAATAAGGAACACAACCCCATATATATTTTTTAAAAGGGGACAATAAATAACCCATGTATAAAAGAGATTCGTTATAATGATAGTTAAAGGTAGGAATATTATTTTCTCTACAACCATTATATGCTGGTAAACATTCTGCTCCACCTTATACGGTTATACAGTTTCCTGTCCTTATCCAATGAAAGCCATATAAATTTAGGTTTTCCAACAATATGATCTTCAGGCACAAATCCCCAGAAACGTGAATCAAGGCTGTTATGCCTGTTATCTCCCATCATCCAGAAATAGTCCATTTTAAAAGTATATGTATTTGTCTGCTTTCCATTTATATAAATCCGTCCATTTCGAATTTGTAAATCATTCTTCTCATAACAGGAGATTATCCGCCCATATAAACAAATATTCGTTGTATCTATTTTGATTGTTGCGGATTTCTTAGGTATATATAATGGTCCATAATTATTGATTGACCAATGGTAATTAGTATCATTGGGAAAATATTCCTTTGAATACTGGTTATAAAAATCATCTTCGACAATTTTTTGGATGCTTCTGTTATTCTTGATTCTGTTAAGTTCCTCGTATGTAAGCAAAGCTGAAATTACATTTCCCTGTCTGGAAATAGATGAAATCCCCATTCTTTCAAATACATAGTCAGCGATATACTCACCATCCTTAATATAAATCAGATAATTTTGCTGAATGCCTGGAAACATCTCTTGAGGGCTACCATTTATATAAACTCTTCCATTAATAACCTGAAGTGTGTCTCCTGCAATAGCGACACATCTTTTCACATAATTATCACGTTTATCAATAGGCCTAGCTACAATATCAAAATTTTTCCATACAGTCTGACGAGCCATGCTATAATACTCTTTATCCGACTTCTCCTTTAACCCAGAACGTCTATCGTTATACCTCATCATTTCAGATGAATCCCTTACTATCTGATAATACGGAACATCAGAGTGTCCAATCACTACAGTATCTCCTTCAGGAAAATTAAAGACCACAATATCACCCCGTTTGATCTTACCTAAGCCCATTAAACGCTTGTATGGCAAACTTATCCACTCCAAGTAGGATTTAACGCCGTTTGTCAGAGGCAAGGTATTCTGGACTAGAGGAAAAGAAACTGGAGTATTTGGAAGACGGGGGCCAAAGTCAACTTAGCTGACACACAAAAAATCACCTACAAGCAAAGTTTTTTCCATCGAGCTTGAAGGAATCTGATAATTCTGAAAAATAAAAATATTGATTACACTTACAGCCACCAGTGCAAAAATAATCGCATCCAGCCATTCAACAAACCGATTATTTGTCCCCTCACGTTTTTTCCAGAATATCCAGTTGACCTTTTTGGTTATGTAATAATCGAATATAATACCAATACCAAATAAAAACCATAAATTTTGCAACCAAATCACCCATAGGATATAGATTATTGATAAAATAGAAAATTTTAACCAAATTTTAACGTTATTTTTCATTATCAGATTTTTATATTGTTGCTGATAATCAACAAGTATGCCATAATAAAATTATTAATCCGCAATCATTTTTGTGATAATATTTCTACTTCGCAAAGAAGTAAATTAGTAATTATTATAACTAAAAAGAGAAAAATAATAACTTTGGGCTTAGAAAAATTAACAATATATTATCTCAGACAGCATATATGTTAGAAAAACCGATAGCCAGCCCAATCAGAATAGGCATTAATGGTTTTGGACGAATTGGCAAGATGGTATTCAGGCTTGCGAGCAACACCCAAGGATTAGAGGTTGTACATGTCAACGATAAAATGGACACCGGATTAATGTCTCATTTGCTTAAATATGACAGTGTACACGGAAAATGTGATGGTAAGATAGATTATGACGACAGCCACATAATTGTAAATGGAATAAAGATTCTTGTGACCAATTACAATAATCCCTCAGAAATACCTTGGGATAAGAGCAATGCAGACATCGTAGTTGACTCATGCGGTAAATTTCTGGAAAAACCACTTTTAGAGGGGCATCTGGACAACGGAGCAAAAAAGGTAATACTTAGCTGCCCTGCAAATGACGATTCCATGGACAGAACTGTTGTAATGGGCGTCAACAATACCCTCATTAAAAAGAGAGACAGGGTCATATCCAATGCATCATGTACTACTAACTGCGTTGCCATTATGCTTCAGGTCCTTAAGGAGGAGTTCGGGATAAAGAGAGCATTCATGAACACAGTTCACCCAACGACAAACAACCAGAATCTTCAGGATGGCTTCCATTCAGATTACAGAAGAGCCAGATCTGCCATCAACAATATCATCCCCACCACTTCAAGCGCCATTAAAACAACAAAAATCATCTTTCCTGAACTGGAAAACTGCTTTGATGGCTTTGCAACCAGGGTTCCCGTATCTGACAGCTCTTTTGTGGAGCTGACTGCACAACTGGACAAAAAAGTAACAGTAGAGAGCATCAACGAGGCATTCCTCAGACATTCCGAAACCGACCTCAAGGCATATCTTGAGTATTGCGAAGATCCCATAGTGAGCAGTGATGTCAATAACAACCGACACTCCGTCATTTTCGACTCCCTCGCTACAAAAGTGCTGGGAGAAGACTTCATCCAGATCCTGGGATGGTACGACAACGAATGCGGATACTCAGCAAGAATAATTGATCTGATCAGGCAGATAGGCTATGATCTCTAATTAAATGTCTCTTTTTTACAATCATCTGTCCCGGTAAACCAGTATCTTTGTCGGGATATTTGTTTTTATGGAAGAGTTCAGAATCATCCAACCCACATCTTTGCTAGCCCCTTACGTCAAGCATTACTGGCTGTTAAAGACAGTCGGCAATTCGACTGCATTGGCACGGACCGTCCCGACAGGTATGATGAGTCTGATTTTCCACCGAGGAAAGCGCCTGTTGTCTATTTATGAAAACGAACTTCATCCCCGAGCTTTTCTTAGCGGACAGGAAAGAACATTTGCCGACTTAAAGTATGATGGGCAAATAAATATGATTTCGGTGGTCTTCCATCCTATCGGAGTACGAGCGTTCTTTAGTATTCCTACAAACAAGACTTTAGGTTTACGCCTGACAGCCGGAGACCTCGAAGACAAAGAGCTGTCGGTATTGGAAAACTCCTTGACAAGCACCGAAGACGATCGATTATGTATTCTCCTGATTGAAAAATTCCTATTGAAACGCCTTACCCACCTTGCGGAACATAACCTGAAACGATTAGAAACAACCATGCGGCTGATCCATTCCGGTCAGGGCGACATCGCCCGGCTTGCCGATGCTGCCTGCTTGAGCACCAAACAGTTCAACCGTATATTTTCTGAATATATCGGAGCCAGTCCGAAAGAGTTCTCGCGGACAATCCGTTTCCAACGAGCCCTACATATTCTCGAAACCAGGCCACAAACATCTTTGACATCACTTGCTTATGAATCCGGCTTCTTCGACCAGTCGCATATGATTAAGGAATTCAAGAGGCTCTCCGGCTATACTCCAAGCGAATACCTTTCCATTTGTCCCCCTCATTCCGACTACTTCAGTTAACTGCACTTGTCCTTTTTTTACAATTCCGCAACCTCTTCAAGTTCTACTTTTGTCCCCTCATCAATAAATATATAAACCATGGACAAAAAAGCATTGACGGAAAAAGCAAAATCGCACCTGTATGTATTATGCTCCGAAATCGGAGAACGCCGCGTAGGAAGTGAAGAAAATCGCAAGGCTACTGCGTATGTTGAGAAAATATTGAAGGATTTCGGCTGGGAAACCGAAGCAACCGAGTTGCCTGTAATTGACTGGAAAACCGATGGTGCAACATTAACCTGTAACGGACAATCATTTGAAGTCTTCTCTTCTCAATATTCATTGGGTTGTTCTGTAAATGGAGAATTGCTTGCAATAGAAACCGTAAGTCAATTGGAAAAGACAGATATCAAAGATAAAATACTCCTTCTTTACGGTGAAATAGCCGCTCAGCAAATCGCTCCTAAGAATTACCCTTTCTGGAATCCTGAAGAGCATCAGCATCTCATATCTTTATTGGAAAAAGGCAATCCTAAAGCCCTGATTTGTGCGACAGAGCGTAATTCGGCCACAGCAGGCGGGGTTTACCCGTTTCCATTGTTTGAAGATGGCGATTTAGACATACCATCTGTCTACATGAAAGATACTGAAGGCGAAAAGCTGGTCGCCCACGCAGGAGAGACGATAGAAGTGATTTCAAAAGCCAAACGTATTCCCGGAACCGCTTTTAATATAATAGGGCGAAACAGTTCCCAGACTCAAAACAAAATCGTCATCACTGCCCATATCGATACTAAAATCGGAACAACCGGTGCGATAGACAACGGATCGGGAGTAACAACAGTCTTGTTGTTGGCCGAACAATTAAAAGATTATACCGGAAAATACCCGATAGAACTGGTATTTTTCAACGGGGAGGACTATTACGGCGCACCTGGGCAGATTAAGTATATAGAGCAGAATGCCAGCCATTTTAATGACATACTGTTGAATATTAATATCGACGGAGCCGGATACAAGGAAGGTCCATCCTGTTTCTCCCCTTTCGAACTGCCGGACAACATTTTAGATGCCCTGCATGAAGTGCTTTGGGATGCCCCCGGACTTGTAGAAGGATTGCCATGGTGTCAAGGCGACCACAGTATCTTCCTGCAAAACGGCCGTCCGGCTATTGCAGTAAGTTCGCAGTGGTTTATTGAGAACATGGAGTGTCAGGAAATTACACACACCCCAAAAGACAATCTCGAAATAGTCAATTATGAAAGCATTTCAGAGTGCGCTCTAGGTATTGCAGAATTGATCGGCAAGCTAATTAATTCTCCGGAGTATAGGGCTTACTAAAGAAGGTATCCACCATCATATTGAACAGTGCAGGGTTTTGTCTAGGCAGACCGTGAGGTTCTCCCGGGATGATACAAAGACTGGATTTTGGAATATTTCTGTAAATAAACAGAGTGTGTTCCTCCTTTACAATATCACGGTCCGTAGACATAACCATAACATGCGCCTTTATCTTATGGAGATCCTCAGCCGTGTACTTTGGCTGAAACTCTATCAGTCTGAAACACTGAACTCTGAAATACCAATCTTTGGTAGTATCGCCTTTAGCCAGCATCTGTTCAGCCTCAATCCTCCTTTTGTGGTTGTTGTCAATTACATAACTTGCGTTCAAGGCATTTGTGTCGGGTTGGACATTACCACCGAAAGAGACCATCTTCTTCACTTTATCAGGACATTTCATAGCAACGGTTAGTCCGACTATAGCGCCATCGCTATACCCAATAATATATGTACTGTCGATATTCAACTTGCTCAGAATTGCGGCTACATCGTTGGCCATATTGTCATAAGTAAGGGAATCCTTACCTAGCTGCGATTTTCCGCAACCTCTGCTATCAATTGCAATTACCTTATATTTTTTTGAAAAATATGAAATCTGGTTATGCATAACCGAAATACTCCCCCTATTCCCGTGAAGGATAACCATAGGAACACCGCTCCCGTATATCTCATAATATATCTTAGCATCTCCCACCTGAGCAAAGGCTCCGGCTTGTTTGTTATCTCCATACGGTGTGTGATCATTAGGATCGGTTTGAGCAAAAGCAGAACCTGCAGCGCCAGTCAAAATAAAAGCAACCAGCAAAAGTTTTCTTAACAAAAGTGACATTGTGTTTTTAATATTAAAGTTTTTATTTTTTCATAACAGCTTCCCAGACGGCCTTTCTAAGCGTCCCCGAAGCATCATCTCCATCGTACTCCCAGTACATTATGCCCTTCATTCCAAGATTGAGCAGCCATTGTCCTTTTATCGAAATGCTTTTGGCATTGTCATATCCACAGAAATAGACTCCGTTTTTGGTTACGTATGGGACACTCGCTGCAGCATCCCAATTATCAATTTTGTAGATCTGCGAGTCTAAATTCAATATGGTTTTATAGGTCAAAGAGGTTGGCTTTTCAGAAAAAGAGTGCAGGCCATAAAACGGAACACCTAAAACCATTTTATTGTAAGCTACTCCTGCCTTGCGATAGGCATCTACCGTACGCTGGCAATCCCAGTAAGCAGTAGCATCGACCAAAGCCGATTGATGATGAGGAGCGGAATCCAGATTGTAAGTCATAATGTTTACAAAATCCACATATGGATCCACAGCCGCCACATCTATATATTTATAACCATTGGCAGCAGTTACCTTGTCTTTTACATACCCTGCATAGGTGAGCAAATATTCAGAGCCTAAAGTCTCACGCAACTGTTTGATAAGCAAAGTGTAATTCTGCACATCGAATGCAGGATCGCAAGCATGGCCGCTCCACGATATTCCGGGAAATTCCCAATCGATATCCACACCGTCAATGCCCCATTTTATCAGGAAATTTTTACAGTCCTGAGCGAAAGCTTTTCTGTATTCGTCAGATTTTGCTAAAGCAGAGAATCCGCCTCCTTGCGAATTGTCGGCATTATCGACAACATGAGTAAATGAAATAGAAATTTTCAGGTTGGGATATCGACTTTTAAGCGAGGCAATCTGTCTGAAACGCTCTTCTTTCCCCTGAAGTTTAAACCCTTTGTAGACGCCGTCAACTACGTAAAGTTCGGCAAAAGCATAATTGATGTTAGTAAGAAATGTAGGATCGGGAATTGAAGTTCCCCAGTAGGTAACATAAGCGAGAGAAATCCTCCCTTCAACAGGTTTAGCAGGAATATACTCATCTTTATCCTTATCCGGAAGGCTTGGGGAATCTTCTTTCTGGCAACTTGCCAATAGCGCGATCATGATGACCAACGCCGGCAGCAGTAGTTTTCTCATTAAAGTTTAAATTCTAAGTTTAGGGCATAAAACTATGATTAATAAATTATTTTAACAAAAATAAAAAATATGCTATATTTATGCAAAATAGAAATAGTATTTATGATATGCACAAATTGATTGACAGAAATATAGAAACATTTGTAAATGAGAATCTAAGCGTATTTCCCGCGGTTGTCATTTTAGGTCCGAGACAATGCGGAAAGTCCACTTTGGTGAAAATGATCTATAAAAATTCGGATACTTATCTGTATTTAGACCTTCAGAATTTGGATGACCTGAATAAGGTGAGAGAACCAATGTTATTCTTCCAGGCTAATCAGGATGTGACAATTTGTTTGGACGAAATTCAGTTAGTACCGGAACTTTTTTCTGTATTGAGAAGTGAAATAGACCGTAATCGCCGTCCAGGAAGATTCATTTTGCTTGGGTCTGCCTCGCAAGACCTCATACAGAAAACGTCAGAATCATTAGCCGGAAGGGTCGGACTTATTGAACTCACACCATTTACGATTGAAGAAGTTGAACGAAATGCTAATTCTGAATTAAATAAGTTCTGGCTTCGTGGAGGGTATCCTGATAGTTTTCTCGCTTCATCAGACCAAGGTAGCGTACTCTGGAGAGAAAATTTCCTTAGGACATATGTAGAACGGGACATTCCACAACTCGGGTTTCAAATTCCCGCATTGCAACTTCGTCGCCTCTTGACAATGTGTGCACACAATCAAGGGCAACTTTTTAATTCGTCCAAATTGGGGGAATCGCTAGGTGTAACCTATCAAACTATCCGCCGATATATCGACCTGATGGAGCAAACCTTTATTATCCGTTCGTTACCACCATTTGAAAAGAATATCAAGAAACGTTTGGTTAAATCCCCAAAAATCTATGTAAGAGATAGCGGTTTATTACATCGACTGTTACAAGTGGATTATTTCAACTCTCTGATGGGCAACCCTGTTTTCGGAGCATCTTGGGAAGGGTTTGTAATTGAAAATATTATTTCCTCATTGAGGGATTGCAAATTTTCTTTTTATCGAAGTGCTACAGGGGATGAGCTAGATCTGCTTATTGAGAGAGGTACTCGAGTGATTGCCGTAGAATGCAAAGCCTCATCGGCACCGCAGGTAACCAAAGGCTTTTGGAGAGCTCTAGAAACCATAAAACCGGATAAAACATATATTATTGCTCCTGTATCAGCATCTTACCCATTTAAAAATGATGTGGAAGTTTGCAATTTGAGTGATTTTTTGAAAAAAGTCGAACTATTTTGATTCTCTAGAAATTTATTTATCTTTGTAACCGCCGTAACGGTTACGAGCATAACAAAAATAGGGAGTATGAAATTTTATAACAGAACCAGCGAGTTAGCAGAACTGCAACGGATACAAAATTTATCTTTCAGTGACCATTCCCGTCTGACAGTAGTAACCGGAAGAAGAAGAATCGGTAAAACAAGTCTTGTCTTGAAATCAGTTGAAGGCTTGCCGACTGTCTATTTATTTGTCGGTCGTAAAGCTGAAGCCACGCTTTGTTCAGAGTTCACTCCTATTATAAGTCAATCGCTCAATACATTTGTTCCTGCGGAAATCCGTACATTCCGGTCTTTGTTCCAATTTTTAATGGAATTGGCATCAAATAGACCGTTCAATCTTGTTATTGACGAGTTTCAGGAGTTCTACAACATCAATGAATCGGTATATAGCGATATGCAAAATATCTGGGATACCTACCGCAAAAAATCTAAAATGAATTTGATTGTGTCGGGCTCTGTTTATTCATTGATGCAGAAAATATTCCAAAGCAATAAAGAGCCTTTATTTGGCAGAGCAGATAATATCATCAAGTTATCCGCATTTGATTTGACCACGCTGAAAGAAATCATGCATGATTACAATCCGGATTACACCAATGATGACTTGCTCGCTCTCTATTCTTTCACAGGTGGAGTTCCAAAATATGTGGAATTGTTTTGTGATAACATTACATTGAATATAGACGAAATGATTTCGTTTATGATTCGGGAAAACTCCCCTTTTACCGATGAAGGAAAAAACTTACTGATAGAAGAGTTTGGGAAAAATTATGCCACATATTTTTCAATCCTAAGCGCCATTTCCGGCGGTATCAATACACAACCCGAAATAGAATCTGCACTAGGAGATAAAAGCATAGGCGGTCAAATCAAACGATTGATTGAGGATTACAATATCATTGTCCGTCAACGCCCAATATTGGCAAAAGAAGGAAGTCAAGCCGTACGATATGAGATACAGGATAACTTTATCCGATTTTGGTTTAACTATTTCGACCGTCATCGTTCACTGATAGAGATAAAGAACTTTATCGGTTTGCAGACTATCATCAAATCTGACTATCCCACTTATTCGGGTATCATATTGGAAAAATATTTCAAACAGCAATTTGCCGAAAGCTTTCAGTACCGGGCTATTGGCTCATGGTGGGAGCCTAAAGGCGATCAAAACGAAATTGATATTGTTGCCCTGAAATTAGAGAAAAATCAAGCAGTAGTAGCAGAAGTAAAACGGCAAAAGAAAAATTTCAAGCCTGAGCTATTTGCTGCAAAGGTTAAACACCTTAAAAATAAGTTGCTACCTAAGTACAAGATCGATATGGTTTGCTTGTCGATGGAAGATATGTAGAGTTTTTTTAATGTGTATGGGATCATCATACCAGTGAATCTACAAATTCCCCAAAACGCAAAATCTTCTCACTATTTGCTTTTTCAAAAAGCTGGTGTTCAAAATCCTTTTGCTTTTTCTTCAAATCGACTGTTTTCAGCAATTCAGCAGTAGCCTGTTTAAACTCCTGCAAATTACGGACTCCGCAGCGCTTCGAAAGAAAATCGTAATCGGGCTTTGTTTGTGCTAATAAAAACATCAGGTCATAAAAATCACGCCCTTTAGCCCGGGCTAACATGGCGGAAATTTTCATACTGCACAAAACACCATCGGAAGGAACAGGAAACGGAAAAAAGAATCCGCAGCCTTTGATATTCGTGATAAGCAGAGGATAAAGAATTCCTTGGTCTTGGCTTTCGACTTTTATCAAAAAACGTTCTTCCTTATGTCCGTTCAATCCTAAATCAAACAACAGTTCTGGGAAATGTATATTCCGCCGGAAAGCCGTCAGTTCCGGGTTTTCCTTATCTTTCGCTTCCACCCTCAATCCTGAACGTTCCAGAAATTGGATTACTCCGTTTGTCATTTCAAGAAACTCATCTTTCGACAGCCCTTTGCAGTCAAAATCCAAATCCTCGGAGAACCGGTCTATCCCCTTTACCAAACGCAGGTTCGTCCCTCCAATAAAAACCATCTTTTGGATGTACGGCGTTGAAGAAAGGTAATCGAGAATCATCAACTGCAAATACTCTTTCAATATGTACTTATCGAAACTCGAATTTCCACGGATTTGAGCCGGAAAATAATTCCTTATCTGTTCAATCTGTATCATAAATCATAAGTCTTAAAAAGCAATTTCACCCTATAGTCAAGCGCCTTGCTTTGAAACTTAGCGCAATAACCCATCAATAAATCCTTGTTCAAATCATCTCGCAAGTAATCTTCATCCAAACGCAATTCCTGCAATTCCAGTTCATTATCGTAGAACGGATAGAGGTACAGCAAATCTAGCAGTGCCTTTTCAGGTGTAGCAAACTGTATGGTGCAATTGTCTGCCATTGGCTTTAACTCGTACCCGAACATCAGGTTCTCCTTGACATTCTTATAAGAGTAGTCGCCAAAGTCGTTACTGAATGATGCCGTTTTCAGAGAAGAGACACTGGTTATTTGCACCACCGCCTCCGGTATCATCCCATAAAAGGCCAGAGCCGTGTGCAAGCTGATGTAAGAAGGGCGGTAGATTCGATTAGCAAAATAGAGGTAATAATCCGGCTTGTGCTTATATTCTGAAAAAGCAAAATACCCCTGCCGTAACCGGATAAGATACCCCCTCTTAGTCCAACGGGTAAGGTTATTGCGGTCAAAATCCGGCTGCCATGCATATACCTGATAGATATTGAAGCATGCCAGATCGAACATTTTTTCCTTGAATTCCAGAAAACTCATACCGACATTTTGTTTCTATTATGCAGTAAATATAGAGCATTTGGGAAATAAAACAAAATATAGGATAGCATATTTATTTTTGTCTCCTTGACAAGACGAAAACATACTGTTTTTGTTTTGTTCGTAAGACGAAAATGACTTTATTTCAGAATTCGTATATTATTTTCTTGAATAATGTGTTTTTTAATATGGGGCTTTTGTGTAACCTTATTGGCAATCTACAAATTATTTAGGAGTTTGGAAATCTGTTCATCTACAGACCTAATCCTGCTTCTGCAATCTTTTGAAAAAGGAGTCTCAGTATACAGTTCAGCATTCCTACTTATAATTTTCTGTTCTATAATCTGGATGACTTTCACTGTTTCTTCTTGAAAAAATTTAGAAATAATCTCTGCTATCTTGTATATGCAAAATGAAAGTAATAGAATTTCACCTTCTGATTGAGGTGCTTTATTGAATTTTTTACCGGTTAGGTATATATTTCGTTTGTTCTTATCTCTGTGATTATGCGCCAAAGCCTGATTCCTATAATCATAAAGCTCTTTCCACTCCAATAAACACGCATAAGCTGGTTTTGCAAGTTTTTTAACTTGCATTATTTTTTCAAAGTCCTTTTTTTCTGTTTTTATTCCAAAATAACCGTTCCATTCATCAATAAATGCTACTGATTTTAATATTATTTGAGATACTAAAGCATCATAAATAGTATTGTTTATTAGTTTATGATAAGAGTAGTTCTTTGATATTGCGAAATCTGAATTGATAGTATCTTCATTGTCAAATATAGAATCATATGATTGGGATATCTGCGAGGCCAAAGTAAGTAATGTAAAAACAGATTCTTCTGTCTTATTGTAAGTCTTTTCTAAAAACTCTTGTTCCATTGCACTATCTCTTGAATAATTCTTCGCATAGTATCACTCCGTTGCTTTACATTTTTTAGTTCTCATTCCCAACAATAATAACATTCCAACCTGCTTCTTCCATAAGCCTCCCATAAATAACATATAATTTATACTAATTTGTGCGATTATGCTAAAATTTGACATTATTTTGTGTGACTTGATATAAGTTTGTGCAAATTTGATTCAATTTGATAAAAGTTGGCACAAATTGGGTGGTATTTAGACTGAAATTTGTTTTTTGCCCACATATGGGGTAACAGTTCTTCATTATTCCCTTTCCCGTTAAGAATATAACTTAGATGGTACATCCGTCAGCCATTCGTGCGGACTTATTCCTACAGCCATGCAGGATCCTATTAACGAGTACACTATCACAGCCCTTACTGCTACATCACTATTACCTCAAAACAGGAAGTTTTTCCGGCCTATTGCAAATGAGCTTTACGACTGTTTGAGGGATTCAATTTTTGACAATGTTTGAGTGAAATTATTTCTATGCTTTATTATGTCTTTTCTAATTTTCTTACACAATTCTTCATCATAAGTTAAGCCCGATTCACCATGCCTAAAATACTCTCTACCAGTTGTATCATCCTTTAATAATTTGGAATGGGCAAATTTATTTCTCATAGAATTTATTTCCTCTTTGTAATCCTCTGAGAAATCCTCTAAATTCAAGATGTTTAATATTTGACCTAATGTTTTGATTTTAAAATCAGCACTAAAAACAAAATTATCCTTAGTTAAAGTATTAAATTTTCCATCTTTTCTGCATTCATCCACGAACTTTTTTTTTGAATCATACAATTCGTTGAGTTCATCATAGATTTTAGGGGCTAGATTATCAAAATTTATTTCCTCCGTTTTTAAAGCTTTTTTTATAATATCAAGCATTTGCAAATCCAAGCTACTAGTTTCATTCATTATCATACCTCTCATAGCAACAATATGTTGAAACTTCTTTATTGTTAAGCTAATGAGATTTATTGTTTTTTCAACTATTTTCTCATAATGAATGTTTCCAGCAACTCTTTTTGTATCAAAGAAAGTAATTCTGTCTTTTTTAATTGTATCTGCCACATCACCTTGAGCAGAATAAAACATAATCTCTGTAAAAATGGACTTATTTCTAACTTCCTCTATTATAACATCACCATTTCTGGTGCCTTTAGTTGATTCATTTAAATGAAAATCTGTTAGTATTAAATCAAACGAATCATTTAACTTTTCAAAGAATTCGTTTTCGTTTTTTACAGTAACCAACACAGGTTCAAAACCTTGTTCTTTTAAGTATGTATTTATGTCATTGGGATAATCATCGCTAAGAATTTCATCCATATTATCATCTAACCAAAGTATTTTATAATTCAGTTTCATTTTTATAGAGTTATTTTAAAAGTGGTTCCAATTCCTTTTGTTGATTCTGCAATAATATTTCCATTCATTCTTATAACAATATCCTTTGCCTGATACAACCCAATTCCAGTTCCATTTGTTGTCGTATAACCTAATTCAAAAATTCTTTCTAGATTTTCCTTTTCAATTCCTTTTTTTCCATCATCAAAAACTTCAATTAGTAAAATATCCTTCTTTTTGGAAAAACTGAATATCATTTTACTTGCCCCAGCTTTTTCAGAATTAGAAATTAGGTTATCAATTAAAGTTGTTATTTCTAAAGGTCTTATCTCTTTTATGTGTTCTAAGTTGTCTTTTATATTTACAAAAATATTTAATTTAGAATCAATAATTTTATCGTCAGCTATGTAGATTTCATTTAAATAGCCAACCATAAACTCAACAACATCTCTCTCAATTTCACTAGCTTTCAAATTGAAATTTGCCTTTGTAACGAAATTCGCAATAGAATTTATTTTTGCTGCTTCCAAAGACATAACTGTAATATGTTTACGAGTTGTTTCGTCTATTAATTCAGGATTAAGATGTTGAAGAAGTAATTTAATATTTCGATTAATGCGACCAGATGAGTGAAAAATTTGATGTTGTAACCCAATAATTCTTTCTTTATCAGTACCTATTAATGCTCCTTGCCAGGAACCTTTTTTCTTTTCGAATTCAAGTTCATTGGTTAAGCCCTCATTTTTGATAAATTCCTCAAGAGCTGCATCGTCAGCTTCATCTTTAATTTTTTCAAGATTTAATATTTTCTTTTCGGCTTTCTCAATGCCTTTTAATACTTCTTTTTTGTCGAAATTATCATCATTTATCTTTTGTTTTATGTCCGAAAGCACACTTCTTGCCGAGCCTTCTTGCTTATTTTCTAAAATCTGAAACAAATCATCAGCATATTCAATAGAAATTAAGTTTTTTGATTTTGATAATTTAGAAACAATATTCTGTAGTGCAATTACTTTATCATGTTCATCAAGCTTTACGTAATCATCTTCTGATAAATCCTTACCCCAGTCTGAAACCTCAATAATGTATTTTTCTAATCTTCTGAGTGTATTATAAAACCAATCATATAATTCATTATACGTTTGAGTTTTAATCAATCCATCTCCACGACTTGAGGTTTCTCTTAGCTCATCATTCTCTCCTTGAATATCTATATATCCAATCACTTCCCGTGTTCCAAGATTTCTTGTTCTACCTTGAGCTTTTCTATTATCCATTTTTAGAGGGTCTTCACCTCTTTCTCCGTAAGGGAAAATTCTCAATCCATTTTTGTAAACAAAAATATGCCCATACTGAACTGGCTGAATTCCCATTCTTCTACTGAAAGTATATTTAGCAGATCGATTTAAAAAATATATTGTAAAGTCAATATCATGAAGATTTATAAGAAAATTTTCTTCTTTTATTTTATATACAACTTTCCCTCCTTCAAATAAAGTTGTTGTAATTATATTTTCTTCTTTAGATGATACTTCTGATATAATTTTTGTTGTCTTTAAATCTAGTGTTTCAAATATTTGGTTTCTTACTTCTCCATTTACAACATCATTATATATAGCTTCATCAGACAACTTCGTTTCTTTTCCAATCTTCTCTACTCTTTTATCTTCCTCCAATTCAGAATCAACAATTAAGTTAATATTGAAAGAATCATCTGAATTTTTAGTATTTGGATTAACTAATTTAGCCAGAGCACTTTTAAGTTTTAAGAGTTTATCTCTATCCCACTCACTTCTTAAACTAGTAATTTCGAGAACAGTTCCTTTTATCTTTTGATAATTGCTTTTTGCAATTGTATCGTGAATAACACTTATGTTTACAAACTCATCATTCAAATTCTCCTCAAACTTTTCCCAATCGGTCAAAAGAATTTCAACCTTAGCATTGGGTTCATCTTTGATCGTTTCTAAATATAGATTTGTACCTAGCCGATCACATGAAAATCGCCCGATTCCCTTAGCACCCGCATATGCTCTCTTTACTTTAATTTCATCTCTATAGTCGTAGCTATCTTCTTCTGTCCCGTCTTTCTTTGCTGAATATGCAACAAAAAGCCATTTATTTATTAAGTCATCATAATTCATACCTTTACCATCATCTTTAATTGTTATTTTGGTAAACGAAGAATCATACTTATCAAAAATTATTTCAACATAATTAGCATGAGCATCATAAGCATTTTTTACAAGTTCAAAAACAGCAATAAAATCATCATTAATTAAATCTCGTCCAATGATATTCTTTAATGCAGCACTAATTTTAAATTGAAGTTGGTGTACCATTAGCTTATTAGTTGTTTTAATACAATACCGCTTTGTTCCCCAAATAGCGGAGGTATAGCATTTCCAATTTGAGAATATCTTGGAACTTCCTTTGTTCTGAGTTTTCCACCTGTTGTATATTTACCTTGAAACTGATACCAATCTGGAAATGACTGAATTCTTGCATATTCCCTGACAGTTAATATTCTTGGTTCTGAATAATGAATATAATCATCCGGAAGAGTCGTTATTGTTGGACTTTTTCCATTTCCATCAAGTGGAATTATCGTATGCTTTTTAATATTAAAATGCGCTCTTGTTTTAGCATCAATGTCTTTGTTTTTCTTACAAGTATTTAATATTATCTCAAATTTTTCTATGATCTCTGATCTATGTTTAGGAAAACGATGACTATCTGCAATCTTGAAATCAACTCCTTCACGCATCAAAGCTTGATAAGGACTGGATATTTTAGAATATGTTCCAGCTTGAAACCCTTTTGAATCAGGAGAATCTTTTAGTCCATTTGTTTTTAATAAATCCGAAATTGCATCTTTGAGATTTGTTTCGATAGTTAGTTTTTTCTGAGAGAGAAATGAAAATCTGTTGCCTTTTAAAGTTGTAAAAAAAGATTCAACTAATTCCTTTGAAGCATTATCAAAATCTTTCCTTACACCAACCAGAATGAATCTAGTTCTTTTTTGCGGTATTCCATAATCCCCAAAATTAACTAGCTCACCTTTGACAAAATACCCAGCACGATTAAGCGCATTTTCAACATATGTTGAATACTCTTTACCCTTATCTTTATTCTTTTTAAATTCCAAAGTAAAACCCTTTACATTTTCAAAAAAAAGAATTTTTGGTTTTATTATTTTTATGAAATCAATGTATGATTTAATTAAATTATTTCGATGGTCATTTTCTTTCCTTCTTCCAGCCATTGAAAAACCTTGACACGGCGGTCCTCCTGCAACAAGGTCTACTTTGTTTTGCAACTTAAAAAGTTCGTCTTTGTATAGTTGCATAGCACTATCAATTTCCATACTCTCCTTTGGCAACCATTCAGGCCAATTGAAATGTCTCTTCTTATCAATAAGATTGTATCTTAAAGTTTTAAAAGCATCGGGACTTTTTTCAATTGCAAATAAACCTTTCCAACCTGCATTATGAAGTCCCAGAGAAAGGCCACCACAACCAGCAAACAAATCAATATATGTAGGTTTTCTATCCATTACTTTAAATTCTTAAGTTTTAAATGACCACAAACTTTATTCAATATTTCACTTGGGGGAACATCAATTGCTAACGCAATTAAAAATAACTCTTCAGCCTTTAATTTTGTAGCATCGTTTCTGCTAAGTTCGCTTAATCGAGAAGTACTTATTCCGGTTTTACGGGAAACTTCAGCTTTTTTAATAGATTTATCTGATAAAAATTCACCTAAAACTGTCATTTTTATAGCTTATTATTTAGTAAAAATACATATTTATTTAGATAGTTTAAATAAATATGTAGAAATTCTAAAGTATGTTAGTGATATTGCAGCTATTTTGAAAACCTTTGGTTTGAGCATCGGCTAGTGTGGGTTTCCAAATGTACTGCAATGTGGATTGGGGTTTCTTTTTTGAGCATGGAGAAAACAATATAAATTCATTCAGTTTGCACCAACCTATCTTAGAGCTAAGTTTCACATATATTTATTTGTCAATATGTCAATTCCACACGTATCTATTGAGCTACTCAATTTTTTATACTTGATGCAAATGGTTGGTATAAGAATAGTAGCCGATTGCGGGCTTCATTCCTGTCAAATTACAAGAAAGTTGAAGCGGGCTAAAATCCTTTGATTTACTACTGAACCTGCTATTATTTTTTTGCATTGTTACCACCTGGGTTTTATTTTCTTACACTTTAATAATTCGTTTATATCACTGAGAAATTGTTGTCAAATTGAATTTTCCCCTTTCCTATTGATTTTTCTAGTACTCTTCTTTCTGTTATAAATGGCGCAGTTGTGTCATAATTATACGATAGCCATTTAATGTCTCCATTTTCTTGGATTAAAGATTCGCCTAGTATCATATATTTTGATTCTTGAGGGAATTTCCATTCATGAATTTTCAGAGATAGTATGTCTTGAAAATACAATTGATTATCAGCAAAGTCTTTTGTTAAAACTAAATTTAATCCGTGACTCTTTCCTGCATAACTTGGATACAATATGCCATCAATGTTATGAGCTTTGAATAATTCATGACATAGTTCGCTAGAAAAAGAGTAATCCTTACTTAAAAATTGACTAGACACCCATTGATACAATGGTAACTTTTCTTCAAAATCAGGATCTGCTATCTTTAAATTATCTACTATATCATGATGCATTTTTTTCGTATAGTCATCTTCTATTTCAGAGGGGTCAAACAAGAAAACAAGACATCTCATAGGTTTCTTTGGCAACCATAATGATAGCCAAATGTTATTTCCTACAAGTTCTTCTCGAATCATTTCTTGTACAGCGGTTCTGCTTTCTAGTGACGTATAAAATAAAGGCTCATTTTCTTTGTTACAACGACCAATTCTAGGGCTAGGATTGTATGAAAAATGATCAATATTTGAACAAGGAAATTTATCCCTCGTCGATTGTGATCTAACTCTAAATAATTGAGAATTGCAATCCTTTTCAACAATATATTTCATCATTTCTAGAATACCACTATCTGATATGGCTTCTCTAATTTTCTCTGAATCTTTAGTTGAAATTGCTTTTTCTAACTTGTTGATAATTTTCTTTGTCTTTTCTGTCATTGTTTCTATAGTCATGATTATTAGCTAATGTAGTTTTTAACCTTGGTGGTAACTTATTTACAGGTGTAGCTTTGTTTCTTATGTAGTGTCTCTTCTGTGGTCTAGGTTTACCTTTTAGGGTCTAGTTTATATTCCTTAGCCGGTCATACTAAATAAGTAAGGATATCAATTTCTGTAGTCTTGCTGATCTAGGCTTACACCGGAATCAAAAAAATGGATAACATAACTATATCTCAGGCAACACAACGTAAAATTATGATTTTTAATTATTTTACCCAAATATTTGTAAAAACTATATCAAAAAGTGTGGAAAAAGCAGATCTAGGTGTGGAGTTTGAGGATACTTGCAAAAGAATTTCATGGGCCTTGCATCTAAATAATGATTGTGCTGTAGTCTGAAAAGGCATTGCAAGAGAGCAAATGGGCACCCACTCAAGGAGCGAAGTGGCAAAAAAACAACCAGCGGAAAACCTGTCTCCTCTCTTCTATAGCATAATCATGGTTTCCGCATTTGTTTTTTAACGGAGAGACTGCGAAGTGGGTATTTGTGGTTGCCATGCCTTAAAGGCTATAGCCAATCTAAAAAAAGAGATGCAAGGCCAATACCGCAGCATCCGAAAATCCACACCTAGACGGCGAAACAAACCACACTTTTTACTTAATATCCGGTTTACACCTTGGTTTACACAACCTGCATAAATCGCAGTAAAAACCGTTAAAAAGATATTGATTGAGATTTGTCGCCAAATTTCCCTCAAGACTATCGCCTCAAAGAAATCAGAAAACAACAAAACGCCAATCTGCTATACATCAACAATTTAATTGCCCCTAAAAGCACAAAAAAAGCAGCTACGTCACTGTAACTGCTTTTCTTGAAGGTGGTGCCACCAGGAATCGAACCGGGGACACAAGGATTTTCAGTCCTTTGCTCTACCAACTGAGCTATGGCACCTTGTCTTTAGGGAGTGCAAAAGTAGCACATATTTTGATTCCTGCAAAAAAAAGTGACAAGGAATCCATCTAACACATCAAAATTGTCGGAATGGGGCGACTCGAACGCCCGACCCCTACGTCCCGAACGTAGTGCGCTACCAACTGCGCTACATCCCGATTAGCAGACCAAAGTTACACTAAAAACAGTTACTGCAAAAAACTAATCAAAAAATCCTATCTTTGCCACAAATTTAAAAATATAATATGGCAACTACAGCAGATTTTAAAAATGGCTTGTGTATTGATTTTAACGGAAAACCATGCTCCATCGTATGGTTCCAGCACGTTAAACCAGGAAAAGGCGGAGCATTTGTAAAGGTAAAAATGAGAAACCTGGAAAATGGCCGTATCCTTGAAAATACATATAACGCAGGCGAGAAAATAGAGATTATCAGCGTCGAGAGAAGACCTTACCAATTCCTCTATAAAGACGACATGGGCTATAACTTTATGCACAACGAGACATTCGAGCAAATATCCCTGCAAGCAGACATGGTAGACAATGCAGACCTTATGAAAGAGGGACAGAATGTTGAAATGATGTTTCTTGCAGACCAGGAGAGAGTGCTCACATGCGAACTTCCACAGTTTGTAGAGATGGAGATTACCTACACAGAGCCTGCAGTCAAAGGCGATACAGCCTCAACCAACGCCCTTAAGGCAGCAACGATAGAGACAGGCGCAGAGATCATGGTTCCGCTTTTCATCAACCAAGGTGAAAGGATAAGAGTAGACACCAGAGACCGCTCCTACTACGAACGTTGCAAATAGTCACACAAAGATGAGACATCTTGCGCTCCTGTTGCTCTCCACCATGCTTGTTGCTTGTGGAGGGCCAGTTTCCGACAAGCTGCCAACTCCAGCACAGATCGACAAGTCAATAGCCAAAGGAGAGTTCACCGAGGCAGCAAAATTGATAAACCTTTACCTGACGAGCGACTCGCTCACACCGGAAGAGAGGTACGATTTGAATTTCAAACTATTGAGGATGGATAGGATCCGTCAGGACTTTAAAGCCGACGATACAACCATAATCTCTTACATAAAGAGGTTTTATCCCGAAGTTACAAAAGAGGAGATTGAGGAATGGGAGAGCACAAACGCTTTGGAAAACCTTACCATAGACGGAAAGAAAAAATATTTCCGCAATGCGGGAAGAAACCTTTTCAGAATAGACAGTACTGCAGCAAAGCACTTCAAAGACCCTGACGCGGCAAACGGTGACTCACTGACACGTCTCCTGACCAAGTATATACCAGAGGTGGTCAAAGAGGCACAAGGCAGCAAGTCTGCCTATGTCAAGCCTGTCAGGATGAAGATAAAGTACACCATAACAGTAATGGCAGACGAGGTTCCGGCCGGAGAGGTCATCAGAGTATGGATGCCATACCCAAGAACAGATAAAAAGGCCCATTCAGATATAACGCTGATATCCACATCACAACCCGGTTATCTGATTGCCCCTGATGGATATGCTCACAAAAGCATATATATGGAGGGCATTGCCAAGGCTGGAGAACCAACCAGATTCGGTTTCGAACTTTCATATACATCTTACAACCAGTGCTTCCGATTCAAGCCGGCGGAAATAGAACCTTACAACACTCAGGACTCAATCTACAAGGAGTATACCTCCGAAAGAGCTCCGCATATTGTGTTCAGCGATAAGATAAAGAGTCTTACAAAAGAGGTTGTCGGGACTGAGAAAAACCCATATCTTAAAGTCAGGAAAATCTGGGAGTGGATAGACAAGAACTTCCCTTGGGCAAGTGCCCGTGAATACTCAACAATCGAGAATATTCCCGAATATGTGCTTGCCAACAGGCATGGCGACTGCGGACAGGTTTCGCTGCTTTTCATAACTATGGCAAGATGTGCAGGAGTTCCCGCAAAATGGCAGTCAGGTTGGATGATGCACCCGGGCAATGTCAACCTACACGATTGGGCAGAGGTATACTATCCTGTTATTGGTTGGGTTCCAGTAGACCAGTCATTCGGAAGAGTGAAGAGGGCTGCCGGCAATGACGATGCCTTCTACTTTTTCAGCAAAGGGTTGGATGCATACAGGATGATTGTCAATGACGACATCTCTCAGCCATTTTTCCCTGCTAAGATTTACCCTAGAAGTGAGACTGTCGATTTCCAACGCGGAGAGGTTGAATGGAGAGGTGAAAACCTCTATTTTGGTAGATGGAACTACGATATGGAGGTAGAATACAAATAGCGCTTATACAGCAGGCTGACTAAAGCTTTCTGATTATATTAAGACCATCGCGAAGAGGCAAGATAAAGTTCTCTACCCGGTGGTCTTCTTTTATCTTCTTGTTGAATCTCAGGATTTCCTGTGTCTGGGCATCTGCAGGAACAGGATTCTGATATACCTTGCCATCCCACAGCACATTGTCTGCAATGATATAGCCTCCGGGCTTTAGAATGTCAAATACAAGATCGTAATAGAGGCAATACTCCCTCTTGTTGGCATCTATATAGACCATGTCATACATCTCTTCCTGCACTTGAATGGCAGCCTTGAGCTGAGGTATAATAACCTTTGCATCCCCAAAATGGAGTGATATCCTGTCCGACAGCCCAGCCTTGGAAAACCCCTCCTCTATCAAAGATCCGAGCTCGTCATTTATCTCAATGGCATCCAGATGTCCCTCCGGAGAGAGCCCATGAGCAAGACAAATGGCTGAATATCCTGTAAACGTCCCTATCTCAAGAATCTTTTCAGGTTTGAGCATCGCGGAGACCATCTCCAGAACTCTCCCAACAACCGGGCCGGATAGCATTCTGGCATGATTTGTACGTATATTGGTCTCCCTCTCGAGCCATTTCAGAGCTTCGGCAAGTGGTGTCGAATTCTCCTCCATGTATTTGTCAAGATCGGTCAACATATCATTTAGGATTAGAAATTATTTATAAATCAAGGTATACCGTTTGTCGGCAGCGAGTATCTCCCGTGCAACTTCATTCAGATTTTCGGCCGTTATCTGAGCTATCTTCTCCCGTATAGTCTCAATTGACTCCACCTTTCCATATACCAAAAGTGACTTGCCCATGGAGAGACACTGTGATTCTGCATTGTCCATTGAGATGGAGAGCTGTCCAAGCAACTGTTTCTTGGCTGCTTTAAGCTGATATGGCGACAGCTCTTTCTGCATAAGGCTTGCAAGTTCCTTGTCTACCAACTCTATACATCTATCCACATTATTTTTGTCGGTGCCGAAATATATTGTAAAAAGGCCGGTGTCGTGATATGGAGTGTAGGTGGCATCTACATTGTATGCCAGGCCGTATTTTTCACGCAGTACCCTGTTCAGGATAGAGTTGAGAGCAGGTCCTCCAAGTATGTTGGTAAGAAGTGCCAGAGGAAGTCTTTTATCCTCATAAAGAGTGTAGGCAGTTGCCCCTATCACGCAATGAGACTGGTGAGTCTTTTTGGGAATGACCTTACACCTCAGCTCCGGATCCTTTATATCGGGCACTGTGAAACTCTCTTCCCTGTCAGAAATTTTGACAGCTCCATTGCCAAACCATCGGTTTATCAGCTTTAAGCCCTTCTCTTCGGCAATATCAGCCACAAGAGCAAAACTCATATTGTTCGTTCTGTAGTGTTCTGACGTGAATTTGCGTATATCATCCGAACCTATATTCTTTATGCTGGCACGCGTACCCAGTATCGGCCTGGAAAGCGGATGCTTGCCGAATATGTGTTCATCGAAGTCATCAAATATAAGCTCCGACGGGCTGTCTTTATAGGATGATATCTCCTCAAGTATCACCTCTCTCTCTTTTAGCAGCTCCTTCTCAGGGAAGGTGGAGTTGAAAGCAAGGTCGGAAAGCAGCTCTACAGCCTTTGGAAGATCCTCCTTGAGGACAGTTGCATATATCACCGTCTCCTCCTTGGTGGTGTAGGCATTGAGCTCTCCTCCCAGTTTTTCAAGATAGTTGTTTACTGTGTTGGCACTTCTGGTAGTGGTTCCCTTGAAGATCATATGCTCTGTAAAGTGAGCTATCCCATTTAAAGCAGACACTTCGTCTCTGGTGCCGACCTTGACGCTAAGGGCACAATAGGCAACTGGCGACGATATTTGTTTGAAAGCTATATTCATTATTTAAAGTTGATAGGGAATTGAAATTTTCCTGATGTCCTCCCTGGAGAAACCTGCAGGCAGTCTGGAGCTGATTTTGTGCCTGCGGAAGAAAAACAGCTCATGGTTTTCTGTCCCTATCAGTAATTTGTAGCAGTAGCCCCCCCTGGGTCCGCCGGTTGGCGCAATAACAAGGCTCACTACAAGATTCGGAGTCGATTCATAGAGTGCTTTCTCAATCTCTCCTGTGTCAACCGTATCAGCCCTGCTTCTGAATATCCATTTTATCTCATCCTCCTTTGTGGGAAATCCTATGTCGTTTTTGTTGAAAAGGATTGACCTGCCCTTTATTCCCTCAAGGTTTTCGCCATAAGAGGAGGAACCGGCAAATGCCAGAAGTACATCTTTCTGTACTTTATATATGTAGTTCTGCATGATATCCAGGTATGCCGGGATGAACGGAAGTATCTGACCGGACTCATCGTCTCTTGCCTGAAAAGGAAGGGATATAATCTCTGCACTGGTAAAGAGACCTCTTCTAAACTCAGGGCCACCCTTTATAAGAGTAAGATATTCAAGTCTTGGCTCATACTCATTGCCGAATATGCCATCTGTGCGGAGTAAAAAGAAGAATGAAGTGTCCTCCTTTATCTTCTCATACTCCTGAGCAGAACAAAATTCATAGGGAGAGATTTTCCACCCCTTTTTAACTGCATCCCTAAGAGAGAGATCTGTCAGGCTATTGCTGGGTATGACCACTTTAGTAGCCTTTGCTCCAAAGTTATTGAAGTTACTTTTAGTCTCTTTGATAAGCTTCTGTGCATGGATGTTTGTAACAAGGAAAAAGGATATTAGAATCAGAAAAAATTGTCTCATATTAAGATATCTTTATTAAATGCAAAATTAGATAAAAATTTGTACTTTTGCCTGGTATGGAAAGATTTATTGTATCAGCCCGGAAGTATAGGCCAAATAGTTTTGAAACTCTTGTTGGTCAGGCAAATATTGCCAAAACTCTTAAGAATTCCATACTCCGTAACCAGTTGGCTCATGCATATTTGTTTTGTGGTCCAAGAGGTGTAGGCAAGACTACCACAGCAAGGATTTTTGCCAAGACCATCAACTGCCTGGACCCAAAAGAGAATATGGAGTCTTGCGGAGTATGCGAGTCGTGCCTCTCTTTTGCAGAAGGCCGTTCCTACTCCATTCATGAACTGGATGCTGCTTCAAACAACTCAGTTGAGGATATCCGCCAGTTAAACGAGTTGGTAAGAATCCCTCCACAGATAGGCAAGTACAGCGTCTACATTATCGATGAGGTCCACATGCTCTCACAGGCTGCCTTCAATGCCTTTCTAAAGACTCTTGAAGAACCGCCGGCTCATGCGATTTTCATTCTGGCCACGACGGAAAAACACAAGATACTCCCTACAATCCTATCCAGATGCCAGACATTTGACTTTAACAGGATCTCCGTGGATGGCATTGTCGCCAATCTTACAGATATTGCCACAAAGGAGAATGTCACGATAGACCTTGAGGCTCTTCATGTTATTGCACAGAAGGCTGACGGTGCAATGAGGGATGCCCTCACCCTGTTCGACCAGACTGTCGCTTTCTGCGGAGAAAACGTAACATACGATCAGGTGATCTCCACCTTAAATGTCCTTGATTACGAATATTATATCCGCCTAACCAACCATTTTCTAAATTCAGAGCATAGTGAGGCGTTGCTGATTTTCGATGAGATACTGGCTAAAGGTTTCAATTCACTACATTTCATAGGTGGGTTGAGCACACATTTCCGCGACCTTTTGGTTTGCAAGGATAAGAATACAGCAAAACTTCTTGAGCTTGCCCCTTCTCTTATTGAGAGATACCGGGAGCAGGCAGAAAGATGCCCGATAAGCTTCCTTTACGATGCGCTGAACATAACCTCTGCTTGTGAGGCCGGGTATAAATCCAGCGGACATCCCCGTCTGCACATTGAGTTTGCGCTGTTCAAACTATGCAGGCTGAATGCTCCTGCCTGGGTGGGCGGTGATATCAGGCCTGGGTCGGAAGTCCAGGTCGAAGCAAAGGCTGAGGCCAAATTAGAATCCAGGGTTGAGGCAAAGGGTGAGATAATACCAGAGACCAAGAAAGAGGAGGTTACCCACATACAAAAACCTGCTGTTCCAAAAGCATCTCCGCTCAAAGCGACAACAACATCTATAAAAGATCTGAGAAAGGAGGCTGAGAATATCTCCGCAAAGGTTGAGGCTAAGCCAAAGGAATTTGGTGACGAGGCTTTCGACGCAAATAGACTGGAGGAGGTATGGCAGAAAATGGCAGACTCAGAGAGTTCCCTGCCAAGGTTGGCAACGACGCTGCGTCAGTCTCAACCAACAATTGGAGACAACAACACCATACACTTCTTTGTAAGCAACGATCTTCAGAAAAAATGGATGGAGGAGAAATGCCTTGTAAGGCTTCTTGCATATCTCCGGAAAAATCTGAACAACAAATCGGTGGAGCTTATACTTGATGTAGTCCCTGAGGATAAAAAAGATAATAAACTATATATGCCTAGTGAAAAGGCAAAGTTTTTGCTTGAAAACTACCCGGAGTTGAGGGAACTCCAGAAAGATTTAAAACTGGAGTTAAAATAGAGTACTCCCAAAACAGATAGAAGATGCGTTTACATTGTAGCAATTTAGTAAAGAAATATGGCAACCGTACTGTGGTAAAGAGTGTCTCGGTTGAGGTTGAGCAGGGTGAGATTGTGGGTTTGCTGGGGCCTAACGGAGCAGGAAAGACTACAAGTTTTTATATGATAACAGGCCTTATAAAGCCAAATTCGGGAAAAATCTTTCTGGATAATGAAGAGATTACTGAACTGCCTATGTACAAACGTGCTCAGAAGGGTTTGGGATATCTTGCCCAAGAGGCATCTGTTTTCAGAAAACTCAGCGTTGAGGATAATATAATGTCCGTAATGGAGCTTTCCAACCTTTCAAAGAAGGAGAGGACTGAAAGGCTTGAGGTTCTGCTGGACGAGTTCGGGCTTCAACCAGTGAGAAAGAGTTATGGTATTCAGTTATCGGGAGGTGAGCGCCGCAGATGTGAAATTGCCAGGGCTCTGGCAATCGACCCAAAGTTCATCTTGCTCGATGAGCCTTTTGCCGGAGTTGACCCTATTGCCGTTGAGGACATTCAGCATATAATTGCCAAACTCAAGACTAAAAACATAGGTATCATCATTACCGACCACAATGTGCATGAAACATTGGCTATTACGGACAGGGCCTACCTGCTGTACGAAGGGAGCATATTGGAGAGTGGTACTGCCGAGGTGTTGGCAAACAATCCTGAAGTAAGGAGGAAATATCTTGGACAGAATTTCGTTCTAAGAAATGCTGTATTGAAGGACAAAGTTGCATCAAAGGATATAAAAGAAGATGCCGGCAAAAGTATCAAAAAGAAATCTTTAAACGATACTGATGCCGACATGCAAAAATATGGTGGACAAGCCACAGATCTTGAGAAAGGCGACGAGAATTAATTCTTAGCTTTCTGCATCTTCATAGAATCAGGTCGATTCATCTTCATCATCATTTTTGGTGATTGTGTGCCATGCATCATTCCGTTTTCTTTACCAGGCCTACCTTGCATTGCCCTCATTCCTTGTTTGTGCTGCATACAAAGCTTGCCTTGGTTCATATCAAATCTGACTCTCTGCTCATCGGTGAGAATAGATCTTACCTTGTTCTGATGATCGGCCATTAGTTTCATTTCCCTGTTCTGAAGATCTGAGATCTCGTCAATCTTTGAATAGATGCTTTTCATGTTTGGTTTTTCAACTTGCTGCAGAGTCTTGAGTTGAGCCTTCTTTTCACCCAATTGGTTATGGAGTTGTATCATCTCCTTCTGGAGCTCCAGCTTGAACTCAGTCATCTGCTTCTGCTGTTCAGGGCTAAACTTAGGAGCAAGTGTTAAAGGATTGGCCTTCATGAAACCCTCCTTTTTGATCACAATTTCTCTCTTTTGTTCTTGTTTTTGTTCCTGTGCCGATAATGTTAAGATAATCGATAACATAGCCAGCGTGCTGATAAACTTTTTCATTTTATTTGTATTAAAAGATCGTTTGCTATTAAGACTAACATGGCAATAAAAGGTTTAATATTAGGAAAGAATATATACCTTTGCCAATTATTTCTGAGTAAATGTTCAATAATTAAAATCATAAATATGGCAGAAAAATTATTTGCTGAGTTTCCGCCTGTTTCCACTGCACAATGGGAAGAGGTGATAACAAAAGACTTAAAAGGAGCTGATTACGAGAAGAAACTCGTATGGAAGACACCTGAAGGGATTGCAGTTCGCCCTTACTATCGTGCCGAGAACCTTACAAATTTAAAGCACCTTGCTAGTGCTCCCGGGGCATTCCCTTTCGTAAGAGGTACAAAGGGGACAAACGACTGGAAGATCCGTCAGGGTTACTGCGCTTGCAGCAACAATTTCGAGGAAGCAAACGCTCAGGCTATTGATGGCCTTAAGAAAGGTGTTGAATCCGTAGGTTTCTGCATTGATGGAAAGAAGGGAGTCTCTGAAGCTGAAATGGCAAAGCTTTTAAAAGGTATCAATGTTGCAAAGACTGAGGTTAATTTTGAAGGATGTTCTTGCGCTACTCCTGACATAATAAAGTCATTCATCTCTTATGCTAAGGCTACCGGAGCCAAAGCAGAAGAGGTTTATGCCTCATTCGACTTTGATCCGTTGAAAGAGATGACAACAACAGGTAACTTCTGCTGTTCGGACTATGCAACAAAGCTTAAATGCTGTGTTGAGGCAGTGGCAGAATATCCTAGAATTCGTGTGGTTGGTGTGGAAGGATTTGCATTCAACAATGCTGGTTCAACCTCTGTACAGGAGTTGGCTTTTGCACTGGCAATGGGTAGTGAATACCTGAACATGCTCACCGAGATGGGATTTGCACCGGAAGAGGCTGCCCGCAGGATCAAATTCACATTTGCAATCGGATCCAACTACTTTATGGAAATCGCCAAATTCCGTGCTGCAAGAATGCTTTGGGCAAATATCACAAAAGAGTATGGCGTTGCAAAAGAGTGCTGCCAGAAAATGAAGGTACACGCTGTAACCAGTGAGTGGAACCAGACTGTTTACGACTCATATGTAAACATGCTCCGCGCAACTACCGAGGCTATGAGTGGTGCAATTGCAGGTGTGGACTCAATGGAGGTCCTACCTTTCGATTACCAGTACCGCGAGCCAGGAGAATTCAGCAACCGTATTGCCAGAAATGTTCAGTCAATTCTCAAAGAGGAATCTCACTTCGACAAGATCGTTGACGTTGCTGCCGGTTCATACTACATCGAGAATCTTACCGCTTCCATTGCTGAAGAGGCATGGAAACTATTCAAGCAAGTTGAGGAGAAAGGCGGATATACCCAAGCCTTCATTGCAGGTTTTGTTCAGGCCGAGGTTAAAGCCTCTTCTACAAAGAAAGACAATAACATTGCCACCCGCAGGGAGACAATACTTGGAAGTAACCAATATCCTAACTTCACTGAGAAAGCAGACAAGGATATCACTCTTGACGTTGTCACTCGCGGTGCCAACTGGGAAAAGAGTAAAAATCCTATTGCTGAACCAATTGAAAAATACCGTGGAGCTCAGGCATTCGAAGCACTTCGTTTTGCCACCGAGTTAAGCGGCAAACAACCTAAAGCCTTCATGCTAACATTCGGAAGCCTTGCTTTCTGCAGAGCCCGTGCACAATTTGCATGTAACTTCTTTGCTGTTGCCGGTTTTGAAGTGGTTGACAACAACCGTTTCTCTACTATCGAGGAGGGAGTTGAGGCTGCTATCGCTGCCAAAGCCGACATCATAGTTGCTTGTTCTTCTGACGAAGAGTATGCAGAGGCTGCTCCTAAGATCATGGAGCTTGCAGGCAAGAAAGCTATAATAGTTGTAGCCGGTGAGCCTGCTTGCAAAGAAGAGCTTATTGCTAAAGGAATTAAAAACTTTATTAGTGTCAAGAGCAACATTCTTGAAACTTTAAAAGTATATCAAACTCAATTGGGAATCAAGTAGTAAAAAATTATAAGATATGCGTCCAAAATTTTCAGAAATAAAATATACCGGAGGTGCCGCTGCAACCGCTCAAGAGCAGTCGACATGGATGACTCCGGAACAGATCGCACTGAAAGGGGTATACAATGCCTCAGATCTGGAAGGTCTTGAGCACCTTAACTATGCAGCTGGTATCCCTCCATTTCTTCGTGGACCATACAGTACAATGTATGTAAACAAGCCATGGACTGTCCGTCAGTATGCCGGTTTTTCGACAGCTGAGGAGTCAAATGCATTTTACCGTAGAAACCTTGCTGCTGGTCAGAAGGGTCTCTCTGTTGCTTTTGACCTTGCCACTCACCGCGGATACGATGCCGACCATCCCCGCGTTGTAGGTGACGTAGGAAAAGCTGGTGTAAGTATCTGCAGCGTTGAGGACATGAAGGTTCTGTTTGATCAGATTCCTCTGAACAAAATGTCTGTTTCCATGACTATGAATGGTGCCGTTCTTCCTATTCTTGCATTCTACATTGTTGCAGGTATGGAGCAAGGGGCAAAACTTGAGGAGATGGCTGGTACTATCCAGAATGACATCCTTAAGGAGTTCATGGTTAGAAATACATATATCTACCCACCGGAATTCTCAATGAGAATAATTGGTGACATTTTCTCGTATACAGCCAAGAACATGCCTAAGTTCAACTCTATCTCAATATCTGGTTACCATATGCAGGAAGCCGGTGCAACTTGCGATATCGAGATGGCTTATACTCTGGCAGATGGTCTTGAGTACCTTAGAACAGGTATAGCTGCAGGGATGAGCGTGGATCAGTTTGCTCCTCGTCTTTCATTCTTCTGGGCAATCGGTATGAATCACTTCATGGAGATTGCCAAGATGCGTGCTGCACGTATGATCTGGGCAAGGTTGGTTAACCAGTTCAACCCTAAGAACGACAAGTCTCTCTCTTTGAGAACTCACTGCCAGACTTCAGGTTGGTCGCTTACCGAGCAGGATCCATACAACAACGTTGCAAGAACTTGTATCGAGGCTATGGCTGCAGGTCTGGGTCACACTCAGTCTCTCCACACAAATGCTCTTGACGAGGCTATTGCACTTCCTACAGATTTCTCTGCCCGTATCGCAAGAAACACTCAGATCTATCTTCAGGAAGAGACTAATATCTGTAAGTCTCTTGACCCATGGGCTGGTTCATACTATGTTGAGAAACTTACCGCAGAAATTGCAGAACGCGCTTGGGGACATATCCAGGAGGTTGAGAAACTTGGTGGAATGGCTAAGGCTATCGAGACCGGTATTCCAAAACTGAGAATCGAAGAGGCTGCTGCCCGCAAACAGGCTCGCATCGACTCCGGTATTGACACTATCGTGGGTATCAACAAGTATCGTCTGGATAAAGAGGATCCATTGGAGACTCTGGACATTGACAATACTATGGTTCGTGAATCACAGATTGCCAGACTTAAAGAGCTTCGTGCAAACAGAGACGAGACTAAGGTTAAGGCAGCTCTGGCAGCTATTACAAATGCAGCAAGGACAAAAACCGGAAACCTTCTGGAACTGGCAATTGAGGCAGCTAAGGTTCGTGCCTCTCTTGGTGAGATTTCTGATGCCTGCGAAGAGGTAGCCGGAAGATATAAAGCAGTTATCCGTATGAATACAGGTGTTTACTCAAGTGAAGTTAAAAACGACAGCGACTTTGAGAAAGCTAAGATGCTTGTTTCTGAGTTTGCCAAGAAAGAGGGTCGTCAGCCTCGTATAATGATTGCCAAACTTGGCCAGGATGGTCATGACCGTGGTGCAAAGGTTGTTGCCACCGGTTATGCTGACTGTGGCTTTGACGTGGATATGGGACCTCTGTTCCAGACCCCAGCCGAAGCAGCAAAACAGGCAGTTGAAAATGACGTTCACGTAGTTGGCGTCTCATCTCTTGCCGCCGGTCACAAAACTTTGGTTCCTCAGATCATTGACGAGCTCAAGAAGCTTGGCCGTGAGGATATCATGGTTATCGTAGGTGGTGTGATTCCTGCACAGGATTACGATGCTCTCTACAAAGCCGGTGCTGCTGCAATTTTTGGCCCTGGAACATCAGTTTCAGTTGCCTCTATTAAATTGATGGAACTCCTGCTTCAGAAATTTTAATTAATTCTGGACAGTATTTCAATATATTAACCTGAAAATAGCTGCTCTCAAGTCAGGGCAGCTATTTTTAATATCTAGTGTATGCCTGAAAAAAGCGTAGCAAATCCTAAAGAACTTGTGGCTATATTGGTGCCTGTCTATAAAGCGAATCTGGACAAACTGGAGCTTATGGCTCTCGAACAATGCTTCGGTTTTTGGGGCAAAAAATTTGACATCTTCTTTGTAAAGCCGCAAAGTCTGGATATAAGCAATATCCAAAAGCAATTCTCACCTGCAAAGGTTGTCTGTTTTGACGATCATTACTTCAGCAACCTGCGTGGGTACAACAGACTTATGCTCTCTACCGGTTTCTATGAGGCTTTTCTGGATTATAAGTATATCTTCATCTACCAGACAGATGGTTATGCTTTCCGTGACGAGCTAGAAGAGTGGTGCCTGAAAGATTACGACTATATCGGTGCTCCGTGGATACCTCGTGAGAGTAGCAAAGGCATTCTAAACGTGGCGTTTGTACATCTGAGAAAACGATTCAACAAAATGCGAAACATGGCTGACCGCTCATCTCAGTATTACCAGGTAGGAAATGGCGGCGTCTCCTTGAGAAAGACAAAGTTGTTCCGTGACATTACAATTGAAGACAAAGCCAACATTGAAAGCTATATCTCAAACCTTGGCAAAAGCTCATTATTCAACGAGGATATATACTGGGCTCTTGCACCAAAGAAGGGCGCAGTGAGCCAGCTTTCCAAGCCGGATTACAAAGAGGCCCTTGGTTTTGCATTTGACATGAATCCTTCTGTATGCTTTAAGTTGAATGATTATAGACTGCCATTTTGCTGCCATAGTTTTTCAAAACCAAAATTCTGGAAATTCTGGAAAAATCACATTCCGGCATAATCACAACCATCAATGACTTGGACACATATCCCGGCACAACCCTCTCAAGGTGCTAAAAAGATAAAAGTGTGAGTTTTAAGGACAATTCTAAGATTACTTGCACCTTGCATCTAAATTATGATTGTGCTGTAGCCTGAAAAGGCATTGCAAATGAACAAATGGGTACCCACTCAAGGAGCGAAGTGTACAAAAAACAACCAGCGGAAACCTGTATCCTCTCCTCTATAGCATAATCATGGTTTCCGCATTTGTTTTTTAACGGAGCGACTTGTATCAATCCAGCAAACCACAATTTACTTATGCCTTGCATCTCAATGAAAAGAATATGCTGGAGAATCTGAGGACATTGCAAAGGATAGGTTTGGGTACCCACTTAGTAAGCGACTCGTAAAAAACACCCTAGCGACACTGTCTCCTAATCTACAGAAGCAAAAAGTCGCATGTGTTTTTAGAGGAGCGAACTTATAGTGGGTAAACCTGGTTGCCATGTCCGAAGATCTACAGCATTTCAAATAAAAAGATGCAAGGCCTCACATGTCGCAGATATCCTAAAACCACACTTTTATCAAAAGTACCTTGATTTCAAACGGGTATTTGTGGTTGCCATGCCTTAAAGGCTATAGCCAATCTAAAAGAGATACAAGGCTACATGTTGCAGGTATGCGAAAACCACACTTTTATCAAAAGTACCTTGACACTATTTCCGGTGAAAATCCAGATCCTGAAAATCGTAGCTGAAATCGGTTGCCGGAGATATCGCAGCCATTTTAAAGCCGGAAGGTTTCCCCTTGACATCGAGGTTAAAGTAAGCAAATGCATCGGCATCAAAACCTCTGTCGTTCCATTTTACCACAAATGTGTTCCCTCCATAATAGAGCATCTCCCCTGCCATCTTAGGTGAGCGTAATGAGTTGAACAGGACCTTTCCATCTTTTATGGCGATCTTAACATCTCCGAACCATTTATCTGTGTATATCCCAGAATAAGCAGCCCAATAATCTGCGGTTCTGCTCTCTGCCAAGGCCATTTTACTCATCTCCTCCACCTGCTTCCACACTGGTCCTGTGACATCCGCAGCCTGTTGGGCATTAGCCTTTACACGGTCGTAATTCTCTTTTACCCGGTCAATACCCTTTATGCCAAAATAGCTATCCAGAATTGTATTTGCAATGGCGGTGAATGCTGCTCCAACCTGTTGGTTTGTCAAGACTATTATGCCAAGCTTGAGATCTGGAATAAGCTGAACCTGCGTAACAACCCCGGTAAGTCCTCCGGTATGTGCAACCATTTTGTATCCATTTACATCTGTCAGGCCCCAGCCTAGACCATAGCTATGAAAATGAGTGTTGTATGGACCTTTGTCCCAAACAGGGATTATGGTTTGCTGTGACCACATCTCCTGATGGACTTCTCCCGAAAATATCTGTTTTGAAAGCCTTTCTCCATATTTTCCATCGTTCAGCTGCATTATTGCCCATTTGCTCATTTCTGCCACACTGCTGTAGATTCCCCCTGCTGCATTTCCAACATTGGTGAATGACATAGGTACTGCACGTACTACGCCATCTACCGCTATATGGGCATCTATTATATCTGACCTGTCTTTAAGTCTGTCATAACATCCTGCGCTCTTGTCCATACGAAGCGGTCTCATTATCCTACTCTCCACAAATTCCTCCCAGCTAACTCCAGATACTCTGGCAATAACCTCTCCAGCAATAACATAAAGAAGATTGTCATAATCATATTTTGTACGGAAAGATGATACAGGTTTAAGATATCTCATATTGTGAATGATATCCTTAAGTACAAAATCTGAGGAGTCCGGCCAAAGCATAAGATCTCCCGCACCAAGTCCAAGACCACTACGATGGGTAAGCAGATCCTTTATTGTGAACTCCTCTGTGACATATGGATTATATAATCTGAATTCGGGAATATAGTCTATAACATGGTCATTCCAGTCCAATTTACCCTCGTCCACCAATATGCCCATTGCAGCAGCTGTGAATGCCTTGCTGTTGGAGGCTATTGCAAACAGAGTATTTTCATCTGTTTTTTGCATTGTCTTGAGTGATCTTACACCATATCCCTTCGAGTGGATTACCTTACCATCCTTGACAACTGCCACTGCAATACCCGGGACATCAAACGTTTTCAACGTTCTTTCCACCAATCTGTCTATTTCTGCAGATGAGATACCTTGTGTTTGCTGAGCATTTAAATCATTGTAGAAAAGACTAGTAACGATTAAAAAAAACAATGATTTGAGTAAAATTGCCTGTCGTTTCATATAGTATTAATTTTGAGGCAATTTACACAAAAAACTTTTTAAATCTGAAACAAATCAATAGTTACAATCCGTTTATTTGCTTTCTCCTTGTGCATAGCTCAACCCTTCGTCGTATTTGAACAGTGGATATGCATCTCCTTCAAGGTATCCCGGAACATCCTCTTTCTGTGTTAATACAGCTTTGTTTGAGATTGGAGTGGTGAAAGGCATCTTTGCCGATGGGTTGAACACACCTGTGATAATATCCAGGATTGCTTCAGGTGTCGTTCCAAAGGTTGCAAGAACACCTTTTATGTTTCCTTTGGCCTTGTCGTTGTAAATCTCATCAATCACCCAAGGGTTGGAGTAGTTTATTGCCAAAACAGTAGGCTTCCTGTATGTCAGATTATTGATATACCCAACATCAACAGAGCATTTGGAGAGTGATATTTCAAGAGGAGAGTCATCAGGCGTATAGAGTGGTCTGGCCATAGGTTTTATCCACAAAAGGATTACATCGGCCTGTTGCGGTGTCTTTACAAACTCGACATCAGATCTCTTTTCAGTCGGAATATAGACATCTCCTGGACCTGAAAGCTTTGTTCCATATATCTTCTCGTAAATTTCAAAATAGACCTTTTTCTTTTCCTTAATAGGAAGGAAATTATTCTCATTTCTTAGCAAGACTATGGATTTGCGCATTGCAATATTGGCTTTCTCAACAAATTTCTTGTTTCCCACAATTCTCACTGCAGCATCTTCATCCACGTATGGGTTTTCGAAAAGCCCAAGTTTAAACTGCTCTTTTAGAAGAAGGACTACAGAGCTGTCAATCAAGCTCATATCTACCATACCATCCTTGACTGTCTTCATCAGATATTGAGGATCTGCAGTTCCTGCAAACAGATTAACCCCGGCCTCTATAGCCTTTTTGTATCTCTGATAAATGGTCAGCTTTTCAACTCCCCAAGGCATCATTCCGATAGGACCGGTTTCAGTGTTGATTATCCCTTTGAACCCGAGTTTTCCTCTGAGAAGGTCTGTAAGTATTCCTTTGTTGAATGCATAAGCAACCTCTTCGTATTCTGTGCCTACCGGGACAGAGTAGCAAGGCATGATTGCCGAAGCTCCCGCCTCTATTGCTGCTTCAAAAGGGATAAGGTTGTTTGTGAACATCTTTCCGGGGAATACTGCACTTTTTCCAAAGGCGAAATGGGGATCAAGTCCTGCCTTAGATGCACCTCCGCCCGGGAAGTGATTAATCGTCAATGCAACTGATTCTGAATTCAACTGATCTCCTTGCAGACCTAAGACTACCTCGGATATGATCTTCCCAGTCCAATCGGCATTCTCTCCAAATGTCTGATTTACCTTTTGCCAACGAGGTTCGGTGGAAAGGTCAGCTGAATACATATACCCTTTTCTCAAACCTACAGCTATCCACTCCTTGCGCACGATATCCGCAAACTCCTTTATAAGAGGCAGGTCTCGTGTTGCCGAGAGGCCAAGTTCGTCAGGCCACATAGAAAATGATGTTACTCCGGCAACGGTTCCGGCAGATCCGGAAATATGGTTGCGGGTATTTGATGCAACCAATGCAGGAATGCCCAGAGGTGTGCTTTCGCATAAAGCCTGAAGCTTGTTTGACCATTCGGCTTGCATCCTTGAATTAAGGTTGACATTAAGGGTGAAGTGCCGCAGATGGTATTGAGTCACACCTTTGGTTGTACCGGCAGAGGTCATTATAGCCACAGGCAGTGGAACACGGGTGAAAATATTCTCCCCTTGCTCCAGATCCTCTTCGTTGAAATCACTCGTAATCGTGCCGGTTGTCTTACTCTCTTCGTAAGACCAGTCATTCTTGAGCCTTGTGGCACTAATGAGCATAAAGCCCACCTTTTCTTCTACAGACATCTTCGAAAGAAGGTCTTTGCTCCTCTGGTCAGGAGAGAGCCGCCAGTCCTCGTAAATATCCAGTTTCCCATTTTTATTAAGGTCTTTGAATTTATAATCCTTTTCCTTAATTATCTTCACAGTTCTCGATCCAAGAACCGGTTGTTCGACACCCCCTTTACTTGTGCAAGACAGAACACAGAATGTCAAACATGAAATGATCAACATCCCTTTTTTAAAATTTTTCATAATATCTGTTTTTTGTAAAAGCTGTTCCTAACGATTCTACAATATCACTTGCAATCAGGGATGTCTCGCCTTTGTGTCCGGCTGCGAAATCCCCTGCAAGACCATGAATGAACACCCCTATCTTGGCAGCATTATCCGGAGTATAGTTCTGAGACAGGAGAGCAAGTATCACTCCGGTCAAGACATCTCCGCTTCCAGCAGTAGCCATCCCTGGGTTTCCCGTTGTATTGAACCACACCTCTCCGTCCGGCAAAGAGATGCATGTATGAGCTCCTTTAAGTACCACAATGACATTATGCTTTTTTGAAAACTCCATTTGAAGGAGCAATCGGCTGTAAGAGTCTCCGCTTTTACCCGCAAGACGTTCAAATTCCTTAGGATGCGGGGTAAGGACAGTGTTTTCCGGAAGAAGGTCCAGCAGATCTCTCTCGTTTGCCATAATATTCAAGGCATCAGCATCCAGAACCATTTTCGAAGGTTTTGCCTCTATTAGCTTCCTGAGAGCTTGTCCCGACATTTTATTGTTCCCAAGTCCCGGGCCTGCACCCACCGCCGTAAATGGTTTCAGATCCGGAATATCTGAGAAGAAAAAGTCTGACGAGTCTATGCTGCACATTGCTTCAGGAACCGTGACCTGCATTATTTCATATCCTTTTGCAGGAATATGGGAAGTAATCAGCCCCACTCCGGACCTCAGGCATGCCCTTGAAGCCAGCACTGCTGCTCCCATTTTTCCAAAAGAGCCTGAGATGAGCAATGCATGACCATAATTTCCTTTGTGAGAAAATTTTTCTCTATGTCTGATTATTCCAAAAACGTAATCTTCATTCAAATAGTGGAAAGGCGTTGCAATTTTTTCTATCGCATCCTTATTAAGGCCTATTGGCAATACCGACCAGTTTCCGAGAATTTCACTGTGTTCGGGAAAGAAGAAACTTAGTTTTGGAAATTGGAATGTGAGGGTATGTGTAGCGCGGATTACTTTTGAAAGATCGTTGTGAGAGTTGTCCTCGCAGAACAGTCCGCTAGGTATGTCGATGGAGATAACAGTCGCTCCGGATGAGTTTATCTTACAGACAACCTTTTCTGCCAATCCTTCAAGTGACCTGTTTAAACCTGATCCGAAAAGACCATCAATTACAACTGCGTCAGGTGAAATTTCCGGGACAGGGTTTTCAGAACCCAAACGATATACTTCACATTTATAACCGTAATCAACTACCATTCTTGAAACAGCAAGTGCATCAGCACCATTATTTCCCGGACCGGCAAAAAACAGCAGCTTTTTCTCGTGAGATACATTATGATTTAACCAACTTGCAATTTTAAAGGAGGCCCTTTCAATCAGATCCGCCTGGGAAACAGGCTCATTTTTAATTGTATATCGGTCAATCTCCGAGATTTGTATGGATGTAAAAATTTTCATAATTTTTCGATCCTATATACAATATTACAATTTTTTTTCGAATAATAATCAATAATTTAATGGAATTTCCTCGTTATATTTGTGGAGTTGCAATCAATAAATATAAAATGGCTGAAAGAGTTGTCAAAAAGGAAAAACGCTTCTTCGGTTTTAGCCGGAACATTATGTTTACAGGGCTGACCAGTTTTCTTACTGACACCTCAACTAAGATGATATACTCTGTAATGCCAATGTTCTTGCTGTCAATCGGTGCATCAAAGACCAGCCTTTCACTCATCGAGGGTATAGCAGAGAGTACCGCGGCACTCATCAAAGCTTTGTCCGGATTCTGGAGTGACAAGATAGGCAAGAACAAGCCTTTTATGATAATAGGTTACGGAATCTCATCTATCATAATTCCTCTCTACTCCTTTGTCGTTTCCCCTTTGCAGGTTCTGGGCCTCAGGTTTGTGGAAAGGGTCGGCAAGGGTATAAGGACAGCTCCGCGCGACAGTCTTGTAGCGGGGTCTGTCATTAACGGCGAGACCGGCAAGAGTTTCGGATTACAGAAGGCTATGGATAACAGTGGGGCCATTGTCGGCCCTCTTATTGCCTTTTCTCTGCTGCTTATATTTCCCGGCGACTACCGTATCATTTTTCTCCTCGCAGGCATTCCCTCTATACTGGGCATTCTTGTTATTATTTTCGGGATAAAGGAGGCTAGAAAGCCTGCCGGATCTCTTTTCAAAAAATTCCATTTCTCTGATTTTCCCAAAAAGTACTATCTGTTTCTTGCCATCGCCTTTATCTTCACCCTTGGCAATTCAACAGATGCTTTGCTGATGGTAAAGGCTAATGAAGTGGGTGTCAAGGTTGCTTTCATCCCTCTTGTCTATCTGGCTTCAAGTGTCGTCTCGGTTCTGCTGGCCATACCAATTGGCTCTCTTTCGGACAGGATAGGCAGGGAGAAGGTGCTTATAGTTGGTTATTTGATCTATGCCATTGTCTATTATGGATTTGGAATAACAACCAGCATTGGTGCGATTGTGGCTCTATTTGCTCTTTACGGGCTTTACTCTGCTGCTACCGATGGTATTCAGAAGGCTTTTGTCTCGGATATGATAGACTCTAACAAGCAAGGAACTGGGCTGGGCATCTACAATGCCTTGCTGGGTGCGACATTGCTTCCTGCAAGCCTTATCGCAGGAGTGCTGTATGACAAGGTCAACTCAAGTGTACCGTTCTACTTCGGCGCTGCCACTGCGCTACTCTCAGCACTGATGATGCTGGGATTCGCGCGGTTCACACGGATTCACACAGGGACGCATATTGATTAGCGATGGCCTTAAGGGCATGCAACCGCATTTACCCACTACCTGTTCACTACGCTAAAAAACAAAGACGACGACCAATATTATGCTGATGCAAAAATAGCTACAGGTCGTCGTTTCTTGTTTTTTCTCGCTGCGCTCACAAAGTGGGTGCCCAAATGCATCCTTTGCAATGCCCTCTCAGGCTATCGCTCACTCAATTTTGAGATGCATTCAAGAATTTCTCAAACTTGAAAAAATATTCGAATCATTTGCACGTTCAGATTTTTCTACATAAATTTGTTTCGTCTTTTTACGAAATGCAAAATGAATTCGAAACAAGCTACAAAAAAACACTTCACTCCGGATCAGGTAAAGATTGCCGCCTATGCAAAGGCCCTCTCCCACCCTGTCCGCATTTTCATCATGGACTATTTGGCCAACAATTTGGATCGCTGTTGCTATAGCGGAGATATGGCTGAAAATCTTCCCATCGCACGTTCTACCCTTTCCGAACATCTCAAGGAACTAAAGAAAGCCGGGCTTATCCAGGGAGAGATAAACCCTCCATATATAAAATATTGCATCAACCGTGAGAACTGGAATGATGCAAAGCAGATGCTTGACAAATTTTTTAATCAATTCAATACTAACATTCAAAAATCAGATTGCTGTGGAAATTAAAATTTTAGGTACAGGCTGTTCAAATTGCAGAACACTTGAAAAACTTACGCGCGAGGTCGTGGAGAAAAACAACATTGACGCCACCATTACAAAAGTGGAAGATATAATGGAGATAATGAAGTATAATGTATTATCCCTGCCTGCACTCGTGGTGAACGAAAAGGTGGAGATAAAGGGAAGGGTGCCATCTTCCGAAGAGATCAGACAAGTTCTAAGCAACATTTAAAATCAACAAATATTTATGAAACGCACTATTCTTTTAGCTTTTGCCGTTATCATGGCATTCACTTCATTCACTTGCACAGCACAGGTTAACAAAAAACAAAGCCCTGCAAATGCCCCGAAAGTCGAGGTCTACTACTTTCACTTGACATCACGCTGTCCAACGTGCCTGGCAGTTGAATCAGAAGCCAAGGCCGACATTCAGGCTCTGTATGGCAACAAGATCAGTTTTAAATCAATCAATCTTGACGATGAATCCAGCAAGGCAATTGCAGAGAAGCTGCAGGTACCCGGTCAGGCTCTGCTCATTGTAAAAGGCAAAGATAAAATCAACCTAACCAACGATGGCTTCATGTATGCCCGTAAAGACCCTGCCAAATTCAAATCAATAATAAAGGAGAAGATTGACGCGCTTCTATTGTAGTCAAATATGGATATACTGAATAATCTTCTTGACAGCAGCACCTTACCATGGGTCTCTGCATTGGTTCTTGGGCTGATGACAGCCATCAGTCCATGCCCTCTGGCAACGAATATCACCGCCATTGGGTTTATCAGCAAGGATATAGAGAACCGCAACCGAGTATTTATCAATGGACTCCTTTATACTCTTGGCCGCGCAATTACTTATACAGCCATAGCATTAGGTCTATATTTAGGAGCAGACCAGTTTAAGTTTTCCGGATTTTTCCAACAGTACGGAGAAAAAATTCTAGGTCCAGCACTAATTATCATAGGCATCTTCATGCTTGATCTGATAAAGGTCAAAATTCCCGGAATGAGCGGATTGACATCAAAAATGCAGGAAAAGAAAGGTTGGGGCTACTTAGATGCAATCCTGCTTGGAATACTCTTTGCTCTTGCCTTTTGTCCCTACAGCGGCGTCCTTTACTTTGGAATGCTTGTCCCTATCACGATAAGCAGCGCATCTGGTCTGTATCTTCCCCTTATTTTTGCAATAGCAACCGGCATACCGGTTATCATAGTCTCATGGCTTCTGGCATATACACTCTCGGGCATAGGTGGTTTCTATAAAAGGATCAAGTCTTTTGAATTCTGGTTCCGCAAGGTGATTGCAGTATTATTCATCCTTGTCGGCATATATTATATTTTACGCGCATATTAGTATGAATTGGACTAAAATTATAAAAATCGCTGCCGGTATTGCAATCTGGTATGTATTGTATCACAATCTGCAATTTTTAGCAGATTTGCTGATAGATAAAGTATTTGGCCTGCAAAAAGGATTGCACTTGACAGAATCTCTGAGGTTCTTCGTCTTTGAAGTTCCTAAGGTGCTTATGTTGTTGGTCCTGATTATATTCTTCGTCGGAATAATCCGTACATACTTCACTCCTGAAAGAACCCGTAAAGTATTGGAAGGCAAATCCTTGTTCACCGGCAACGTAATGGCTGCCTTGCTGGGAATAGTAACCCCTTTCTGCACCTGCTCTGCTATTCCACTTTTCCTCGGCTTTGTGCAGGCCGGCGTACCACTTGGCGTTACGTTTTCATTTCTGATATCAGCCCCTATGATAAACGAAGTTGCCGTTATTTTGCTTTTTGGCTTATTCGGTTGGAAGGTGGCCTCCATATATGTGCTGACTGGATTAATAATAGCAATCGTTTCCGGATTTGTAATTGGAAAACTTAAACTGGAGAGGCATGTAGAGAATTGGGTTTACAAACTGAACGCTGACAACAATGAAAATGCAGAAGAGCAGATAACTTTTGAAAAGCGCATTGGGCTTGGCCTTACTGCTGTGAAGGATATTGTGGGCAAAGTATGGATATATATAGTTTTAGGCATAGCCGTAGGAGCTGCTGCACACGGATATGTACCGGAGAGCTATATGACCTCTCTTATGGGTAAGAGCGCTTGGTACTCTGTGCCTCTCTCTGTATTGATAGGAGTTCCTCTATATTCAAATGCAGCAGGAATCATCCCTATTGTAAGCGTCTTCATAGAGAAAGGAGTCCCGTTGGGAACAGCCTTGGCATTTATGATGGCTGTGATAGGACTATCTCTGCCGGAGATGATTATCCTCAAGAAGGTTCTCAAGCTACCGCTGATACTTACCTTCGTTGGTATAGTCGCAACAGGTATAATGATTGTTGGATTTTTATTCAATTCAATATTTTAACTCACTAGTTAACTAATCAGCAATATGTTGAAACAATTTTTCACTTGGGGGTCAATTATCCTATCGGTTGTGCTTCTGATTGCTCTTTTTGTCTTCAAGGATGACCTAACAGGATTTTCATCCCAGTTGATGAAATCACAAGTCGGCTCGGAAATTGCAAAATCTGAAGCACAACGTATAGACTCTGCATACAATTACTCGAAGAACGGACTGCCGTACCAATATACCTTCCTTGAGTTCGGTGCCACCGGATGCTCTGCGTGTAAGAGAATGAAGGTGGTAATGAGTGATATTGAAAGGGATTATCCTGATAAGGTGAATGTACGATTCCTTAATGTGCTCCTGCCGGAGAATCAGAAAATCATGAACTATTTTGGGATAGTGATGATTCCCACACAGGTCTTGCTTGACAGGCAGGGAAAGGAGTACTTCAGACACACCGGTTATTTTTCTACTGAAGATATTAAAAAGAAGTTTTGAAAATTTTGATCCTATGCACCGGAAACAGCTGTCGCAGTCAGATGGCGCAGGGCTTTCTAGAGAGCTTTGACAGAAGGATTACCGTCTGTTCGGCCGGGACAAAGCCGGCAAGGCAGGTTAATCAGACTGCTGTGAAGGTAATGAGAGAGGTAGGTATAGATATTGGCAAAAACGTTCCAAAGTTGGTAGATGATTATCTTAATGAAAACTGGGATTATGTAATAACAGTCTGTGACAATGCCAAAGAGACATGCCCGGTATTTCCCGGCAAGGTAAAAAGCCGTATGCATATTGGATTTGAAGATCCATCTGAGGCAGTCGGCTCACCCGAGTTCATTCATAGTGAGTTCTGTCGGGTAAGGGATGAGATAAAAGCGAGATTTTATGAATTGTATCTGAATGAAATAAAATTACAATTATGAAAGCTGAAAAATTGAAACTTATCGTACAGGAGAAGTATGGTCAGATTGCAAAAAAAGGCGTCGGCCAGACAAAACAATCCTGCTGCGGGACTCAGTCGTGTTGTGGAGAGACGAACATAAATATGAGTTCGGGGGATTATGCCGGCATGGCTGGTTATAATGCTGATGCCGATCTTGGGCTGGGTTGTGGGATACCGACACAGTTTGCCGGAATAAATAAAGGTGATAATGTACTGGATCTCGGAAGTGGTGCAGGAAACGACTGTTTTGTCGCTCGTGCCATTGTTGGAGATACAGGATGTGTGACCGGCTTGGATTTTACAGAAGAAATGGTAGAAAGGGCAACCGAGAACAACAAAAAGCTTGGCTATTCAAACGTAAGGTTTGTAAAGGGAGATATCGAAGAGATGCCTCTGGAAGACAATAAATTTGACGTTGTTGTATCCAATTGCGTATTGAATCTTGTCCCTGACAAAAACAAGGCATTTGCACAAATCATGCGAGTGCTCAAGCCGTCAGGCCATTTTTGTGTCTCAGACGTGGTAACCAAAGGCAATCTTCCCAAAAAAGTCAAGGAAGATGCGGAGATGTATGTAGGATGTGTTTCCGGTGCCATAGATATGGACAAGTACGTGAAAATCATATCCGACCAAGGATTCCAAAATATAACCATCCACAAGAATAGCGAAATCGAGATTCCTGAGGAGATAATGAAAAAAGGTGATGCCGGTATTTTCAGTATAACTGTGTCGGCCTACAAGCCTTCATGAAAATATATGAAGAAGTTTGTAAGGACAGAGGAGGGAACTGAGTATATCTATCCCAAAGATGCATTTCCATTGCTTAGCAGTGGAGAGGCGGTTCTTCTGGACATCAGGACCGAGTACGAATTTGCGTACAAACGTTGCGATGTAAAGGAGACTATCTTTGTCCCTTTCAATAGTTTTGACATAAGTTTGATCCAACAATACAAGGAAAAATTGCTGATTATTGCAGACAGCTTCGGTCTGGAATCAAAAAAACTCTATCCACTGCTTTTGGACAATGGATTCAGTGCTGTCTGCCTGGCCTGCGGAATGCATGACTGGGAACGTGACGGAATGCCGATAATTGTATCCAAGGACCTTCAGGTGTCAGGCTCGTGCAGATGTACGTTAAGGCCGGGCAGGACAATATATAAAGAGGACAAATAAAAAAACCTAACCTAAAAATAAATTATCATGCCATCTGGTAAAAAACTTAAATTTCTAGACAGATACCTGACTATCTGGATATTCCTTGCTATGTTCGCAGGGGTTTTCATGGGTTGGGCAAGCCCCGATATTGCCGGTTTCTGGAACAGCTTCTCAAGCGGAACAACAAACATTCCTATAGCTATTGGTCTTATAGTGATGATGTACCCTCCTCTTGCAAAGGTTAAGTACGAAGAGTTGGGCGATGTATTTAAAAACACAAAGGTTTTAGGGCTCTCTCTTGTCCAGAACTGGATAATCGGTCCGGTCTTGATGTTCCTGCTGGCAATCATCTTCCTGCAGTTCAATATCGATTATATGTACGGTGTAATACTGATTGGTCTTGCACGTTGCATCGCCATGGTGATTGTCTGGAATGATCTGGCTAAAGGCGATAATGAGTATGCCGCCGGTTTGGTTGCATTCAATTCGCTTTTCCAGGTTCTACTCTTTTCTCTCTATGCCTATGTGTTCATTGCCATTTTACCCGGCTGGTTCGGGCTGCCCGTAAATGATTCTGTTGCACAGATTACAATCGGCACAATTGCCAAAAGTGTCTTCATTTATCTTGGGATTCCCATGATTGCAGGATTCTTGACCCGTTTCACACTTATCCGTGTAAAAAGCAAGGAGTGGTATCAGACTAAATTTGTCCCTAAGATAAGTCCTCTTACACTTATTGCCTTGCTATTTACAATTGTGGTGATGTTCTCTCTCAAGGGGGAATACATTGTCAAAATTCCTATGGATGTTGTGCGGATTGCTATTCCGTTGGTGATTTACTTTCTGGTCATGTTCTTGGTCTCTTTCTTCCTCAGCAAGAGATCCGGTGCTACTTACGAACAGTCGGTCACTCTTTCATTTACTGCAGCCAGCAACAATTTTGAGCTTGCGATCGCTGTTGCCATCGCCATCTTCGGAATTAACTCGGGAGAGGCTTTTGCCGCAGTTATCGGTCCACTCGTAGAAGTTCCTGTAATGATCGGTCTGGTGAATGTTGCATTCTGGATCAAGAAGCGGTATTACAATCACACTGATATTCACACGGGGAAGCACATTGTGTGAGTCTCCCATCCGTTTACATTTTGCATCTCTTTTGTTTGATGAGCGATAGCCTTAAGGGCATGCAACCGCATTTACCCACTATCTGTTCGCTACGCTAAAAAACAAAGACGACGACCAATTTATGCTATTGCAAAATAGCTGCAGGTCGTCGTTTCTTGTTTTTTCCCGCTACGCTCACAAAGTGGGTGCCCAAATGCATCATTTGCAATGCCCTCTCAGACTATCGCTCATTCAATTTTGAGATGCGTTCTAGAATCTCTCATGTTGCACACCCTAGTCAGCAAGTGTCGTAATGGAATTCTCACTATTTTACCCAATTTGGATGAAAAAATATAGAATACTCGCATAAAAATCAGATATTCACTAAGTAATTTTTTTTATGAAATAATAGATTTTGTACCTTTAAGACATTGTTCAGCCTATCATTAGGCAAAAGCTCTAAATTTATTTAAAGATGAATACTGAAATATAATTTTATGGCAAAGGATATAAACAAAACCGTGTTCGATGAAGCAACTAAATTGAAGCTAGATATTTTTGGGGAATGTTTTGAAGAGTGGCTGCCCGTGTTTAATAATAACCTATATACTAAGGCTATTTATGTTTTTGATTTCTTTGCTGGTAGTGGAAAAGACATTGAGAATAATCCAGGAAGTCCTTTAGTACTATTGAATAGAGCAAAAGGATCTGGTAAAAAATACTGTATTAATGCTAAAAAGAGAATCTCGTTTATATTTAATGAGAGCTGTCAAGATAAAAGTGAGGAACTTAGACGAAATGTAAGCCATTATATTGAACAATGTAAGCATGAAAATAATTGTAATGATTGTATTTATCAATACAGCGTTCATAATTTTAATTTTAAAGACATGTTTTCAGACTCCCTGATGACAAATATTTTTAAAAGCAAAGATTATGGCAAATTTATATTGCTTGACCAATACGGATTTAGCCAAATCGATGAACAAATTTTCAAAAAATTAATCTCATACCCAAAGACTGATTTCATTTTTTTTATCTCTACTTCATTCATTAGCAGATTTAGGGAACATCAAAACACTAAGAAATATATTGATACATCCAAAATTGATTTTGATAATATCAAACCTAATGAAATTCACAGGGCTGTTGCGAATTATTTTCGAGATTTAATTCCTTCTGAGAAAGAATATTATTTACATCATTTTTCTATAAGAAAAGAAGAGAAAAAAGGCAACTATTACGGCTTGATATTTGGCACTAATCATACACTAGGGATGGAAAAGTTTTTAAAAGTTTGCTGGAAGCATGATGTTTTTTCAGGGGAAGCCAACTATAATATTGACAACAATTTTGAAAAAGGGACTTTGTATTATCATTCAGAAACTAATGTAAAAAAAGAAATTGTCTCAGATGAAATAAAACAATTAATTTTATCGGGAAAAATATCTAATAATATTTCAGGATTAAAATTTGTAATGCAAAAAGGATGTGAACCGAGGCTATTTACAGAAGTTATACAAAAACTCACACGAGAAAAGTTAATTGACAGACTTGGAAATACTAATAATCAATCTTCAAATATTCATAGAGCAAAAGAATACCACATAAAAAGGTTAAACGATGGCACATAAAATTGAGTGGACAGAAAAAACTTGGAACCCATCTGCAGGTTGTACAAAAATTAGTTCAGGATGCAAAAACTGCTATGCAGAAACGATGGCAATTCGTTTACAAGCAATTGGTGTAGAAGGCTATGAAAACGGATTTAGTTTTAATCTAGTTCAAAGCAGACTATCTGAACCTTTAAAAAGAAAAAAATCAACAGTCTATTTTGTTAATTCCATGAGCGATATTTTTCATAAGGATATGCCTGAGGATTATTTAAATAAAATATTTAATGTAATTGAAAAAACGCCTCATCATACCTATCAAATTCTAACAAAAAGAGCAGATAGAATGTTGCAATATCTTTCAAATAGAGAAATTCCCAGAAACATCTGGCTTGGCGTAACAGTTGAGAATAAAAAAGAAGGATTGCCTCGAATTGATATGTTAAGACAACTTAATGCAACTGTATTATTTTTGTCAATAGAGCCATTACTTGAAGATTTAGGAAAGATTAATTTAACAAAAATTGATTGGGTAATTGTTGGTGGCGAAAGTGGAAATAAAGCTAGGCCGATGGAAAAAGATTGGGTTTTCAAAATCAAGCAACAATGTGAAGAAGAAGATGTTGCATTTTTCTTTAAACAATGGGGAACTTGGGGATCAGATAAAGTAAAAAGAACGAAGAAAACAAATGGAAAGGAAATTGATGGCAAAATATGGCAACAATATCCTGAAGTAATTGAGCAGCAATTTTCCATAGTTTAATACAAAAAAAAATGTATTGACATGTTCTTCAAACGCACAGTCTGATTTTGCATCCAAAATTGACAGTGCAACAGCCTGAAAGGGCATTGCAAAGGATGCATTTGGGCACCCACTCCGGAAGCGGATCGTAAAAAATCAAGTAGCGAAACCCGGCAGCCAGTATGCACAAGCACAGTATCGGGTTCGCCTTTGATTTTTAGAGGAGCGAGCGGAAAGTGGGTAAATGCGGTTGCATGCCCGTCAGACTATTGCACTGCAAGAAAAAAGATGCAAAATCGTATTGCTAGCAGACTACTTGAGCCTGAAATACTCGAAGCAGCCACGGTCGGCCATTGTCACATAGAAAGTCGGATTGTCGGCATCGCCACCTAAAGCAATATTCGAGCAAAGCTTCCCTTTAAGCTGAATTTCCCTAAGCAGCTTCCCACTCTTGGACAACATAACGACACTCCCTTTACCATGCCGGGTCACATAAAGATTACCCTTTGAATCACAACGCATGCCATCCATACCAAAATCATCAAAAGAGAAGAACAACCTCTTGTTCTTCACAAAACCATCTTTCTTGATATCATAAACCCATATCTTTCTCTGGATAGACTCGTTAACATACAGGTGCTTGCCATCAGGACTGACCTCGACACCATTTGTGGTCCCAATGTTACCCTCAAGTAGAAAGGTATCACCCTTACGGTTTATCATCCATAGATTTCCGGTAGAATCGCTCCAGTTGGGATCACTGGCATAAAGAAACTCAGTAACAGGCGAGATGGCAATATCATTGGGCTGATTCATCTTGTCGTTGTGGGCAAATATCTTGAGAGTCCTGTAACGAGGATCAATTTTCAGGATATTGTGCTTTTTGTAATCGGCAATATACATGAAACCAGCCCGGTCAAACCTTATCCCATTACCTATGGAACCCTCGGGGAGAATGACATATATAGAAGCCTCTCCGGAAGGAGTTACGACACCAACCGTCCCCTGTTTCTGGAAGTTGACTGCATACAGGTTTCCTTTGGAATCCACCGCAGGCCCCTCCATACCGGAAGTAAAGCTGCCCTCCGCGAGCAAATCCTTAACCTCCACCATCTGAGCATTCGCAGAGACGGACAACATCAAGCCTGTCGCTGCCATAATGATAATTGACAAAAATTTTCTCATAATCTAAATTTTAATCAGATATATTTTATCCTGACTTTCTTGAGAAAGACAGTCTCCAGTAGCACCTTAAGACGTCGGATCAGGTTTCTGCGGATCTCCATCTCAACAGGCAGAGACGGGTCGTAATGAGCCTCATTTATCCTGGTACCCATCAGGATGTCAATGATATCGCTCTCCAGAATCAGCTTCAGGATATCAGCAGCAGGAGATTCCTCCATATGTTCATCATCCTTGTAATTCTGAATAAGGTCTGCAAGATGGCCCAGCGTCAGGATTCCTTCGGTCACCAATTGCGCCCCCTCCATTTTTGCAGTGGTAGGCAAGTTTGTCTTAACCTGCTGACGGTTGTCTCCGGTAACCTTCCTATCCAGCTCCCTGGCAAGGATGTGTGCAGTCGTTCCCCCACAGATGACCTTTTTGCCATTATACTCATCGAACATACCGGCCATCACAGGGTCGTTTGAAGATTCGAAGGGAGGTCCGGTACAAATAAGCAGTTTCCTTGGCGCTCTGAGATATATCACCCCACAGGTGATATCATCTTTTGCCTCAAAAAGATCGTTGTTGAGAGCCTTTTGCATTACGACTTTGGAGAGATCCTTGGCCGAAATCTCAGGATGCTTGACCACAAAGTCACTTACAAATTCAATCAGACGAGACCTCTCCCAGCCAAGCGACATACCCGGCAGTCCCAATCCCGACTGGGTAACACCATCGCTCACAATTATCAGCCTGTCTCCCTTGAAGAGCATAAGATGTGAATCCAGCAGCACTCTCTCACCCTGAGTGGTGTCCAGCTTCACTATCTTCTTACGAGTCTCAATGTGGGTGGACTCTCGCAAAAGTATTATGTCCGGATTGTCAAACTCAACAATATGCGCCTCGCCTGAATAGTCTATGTCCACAATGGAACAGGTGGCATAGCTTATATTCTTGGCTGAGTCCTTAGGCAGGGTATCCATAATGCTGATGAGCGAATCCACTAGTGGGATGTGCTGAAGCCTGTAGTTTATGGCCATTGATGCAGTGAGTGTGCTAAGCACATTTGCTTTTATCCCGCTTCCAAGGCCATCTGAAAGTACAGCTATGAATCGGTCCTCGCCATCCAGTTTTCTGGATAGAAAGGTATCGCCTCCAACAATCTGACCTTTTTTAAATTGTTGGCTGTATGCTATTTCAATGAAAAATTTCTCTTCTTGTCCGGTAAAATCCATTGCATCAGTTATTTTTTATCCGGATCTATCACTGTCTTGAGGACACTTTCGGTAAATGAGGCACTCTCTCCCAGAATATATGCAATCCTTTGTACTGATTCGGCATTCTGACGTATAACCTCCTTGATTTTATCTGAGATTATCTCCTTCATAAGCTGGGAGTCATCCATATTCTGGATTATTCCACATATCAACTTGTTCGGCTGTATACTCACAATCGAAAGTCTTACATTCCTCTCTTCCTCTCTAATTTCGAACTCTCCAGACTCCTCACCACTGGCAAGTACTGCTGAAAAATACTTATGGTAAGGGAGGATTTTTTTAAGATCTGCACCGGAAAGGCCCCCAAGAGCCTCTGATATCATGGCAATCTCCTCTCCTCCTAATGCAACGAATTTCTCATTTGCATCTATGATCCTTAGATTCTCGTCTACCAGCACGACTCCGTATGGCATCTTTCTGAGAAGGATCGAGGCCTGGTTCTGTGCCTCCTTACGCATCTGCGAGATACACATCTCCCTCTCTGCCTTTCCCTCCAACAGGGCAACAGCATAGGCCCTGCAATTGTCGTAGCCGCAGCCGGAACAGTTAAGTTCATCTGCCTTGGTCCGTTTTCCCATAGAGTTCAGAACCTCCTGTATATCGCTTTCACTGTATAGGCAGTTAATCTTGTAGGGAACCTTATACCTTTCGCTGGAAAGATCTATTTCAGTTTCCGGCAGACTGGCTGCAAGACCGGAGCGTCTGAATATATCGTACTCCTTGAGGAGTTTATTCCTCTTGCCGGCAACTCCCTGTCTCTTTGATGTGGCAGGTCCTTTTATGCACCCTCCGTCACACGCCGTCATCTCTATAAATACTTTCTGACCTGGATTCCATTCAGAAAGCTCACCGCACACCTCCATCACAGACTTCATACCCGAGAAGCTCATGAACTGAGCATCCACAGGTTCGATATCCTTGCACATGGTGCTTATCATTCCGTGATTGACCGGAAAGAGTCCCGCCCTTTGAGAAGCTCCTATCACAAACTTATCCGGAAGTGACACCCTGTCCATATCGGCAAAGACAATCCCCTCCATATCCATCAGCTTACGAAACTCATCAAAAGTGAGAACGGCATCAATCTCATCGCCATAAAGGTCACTCTCCTGTTTTTTTGCCACACACGGGCCAATAAAGACCAGCTTATGGCTCTTATATCCGTTCTTGCGGAGGATCCTTGCGTGGGCTATCATTGGTGAGGCAAAAGGGGCAAGGTACTTTTCGTGTTCCGGGTAGTAGATCTTGATGTAATTAACCACAGATGGGCAGCATGTTGCTATAACCTTGTCATATGTACTTTTACCAAGGTATTCATTTGTTTTTTCTGCAACAGCATCGGCACCTAGGGCTGTTTCGGAGACTCCTGAAAAGCCAAGGCAATGCAGAGCCTTCAGCAGGCTTTCGAACTTCACATCTTCGAAATCTGCAATAAAAGATGGGGCTAGACAGGCAATCATCGGTTCTCCGTTGGCTACCCACTCCTGCACGGAATCAATCTCCTCCCGATATCTCTTGGCTCCTGCAGGACAAGCATTTATACACTTACCGCAATAGACACATGTGTTGCTTATGACGGAGGCACTGAAATCCTCCACCTTGATTGACTTAACGGGACAGACCTTAATACATTTATAGCAATCCTGGCAGTTAGTTTTTTCCGTATAAATTACAAGTTCCCGTCCCATGATATATTTGTTTTATTTTTTCGCCTTTTCCAACGCCAATATTTGTCTTGCCGCTGTCTTTGGAGAGGCTATCACACTACACCCATTCACACAGCCCCCCTCACACATCATAACCTCCAGGAGATTTGAATCAGATGTTCCATTGGCTACAATATTTTTTAACATCTTAAAAGACTCTTTGTTCAGCCCATTCACAACCTCAGCTTTAAGCAACTCAGGATGCTTCACATACTGTGCCACAGAAGATGAGACTCCTCCGGACCTGGCGTATTGCCGTCCACTCTTCTCAATCAATGGATCTGGATCACAATTCTCACATTTAAAAGGACTAACACCCTTTGACCCCATCATTGCATCTATCTCTTCAAACGTCATTACAAAATCGACATTCGGATCATAATAACCCTCTACTCTTTTTGCCAGGCATGGACCTATAAATACAGTGACAGCTTCAGGGTCTCTCTTCTTCACAATTTCTGCGGTATATGATGCAGGAGTTGCCGTATGTGAAATATATGGGACAAGTTCCGGCAGATACTTCTCTGCCCACTGCTTATAGGAAGGGCAGCAAGATGTTGTCATAAATGGCTCTCCCTTCTCAACAATTCTCTCTTCCCACTCTGCCGCCTCATTTGCAGAAGTCACATTGGCTCCGGCAGCAACCTCTACAACTTCATCGAAACCACAACTCTTGACTGCACCCAGAATCTGCGGAAGGGATGCTTTATATTGACCGGCAATCGCCGGTGCAACCATTGCAACCACCCTCTTCTCAGGATTCATCAACAATTCAATAATCTGAACCAGATAGGTCTTCTCCATTATTGCACCATAAGGACACGCCTCACTGCACTTCCCGCAATTTACACATTTTTCAGAGTCAATATGCTCAATACCTTTATTAACTTTTGATATTGCTCCTACAGGACAAACCTCTTCACACGGAACAGGAGTGTATACTATGGCGTGAAAACGACAAGCATCCATACATCTTCCACAACTTACGCAAAGAGTGGGATCTATGATTGCCTTTTTATTTATCTTGATTGCATCTTTATTACATGCATAGGTGCAGGGACGCCCTACACAACCCCGGCAAAGGTTTGTGACTGTATAATTATGCTTGCGGCAAGAGCTGCAGGCCTCATCCACTACCGTAAGCATGACATCAGTAAACTCTTTCCTCTCCTTTGACATTTGTGCATACTCTTTAAGCATGGTCAACTCATCGGTCTCATCAGTAACATTGAAGCCAAGAATAGTCATGAGCCTGTATTTTATTACAGACCTATCCTTATGAATGCAGCAACGACTTAGCTGACTTCCTTTAGGCCTCATTTCCAAGGGTATCCTGTCAATTTTCTCGATTAATTCTTCTTTAAAGCAGAGATCACAAACTCTTTCCAGCAATTCTCTCTTGATCTCGGTAACCTGATTGTACATATTAAAAAAATTTAAGCGGCGAATGTAACCATACTTATCCTAAAAGAAAAATTTGGAAGTAATTGTCACAATAAATACCTTTGTCTCAACTAGAAAAAAATGAACAGAGAGAATTTCATACAAATTCATTCAGGCAGAACACTTTCTGCTTCTTTCTCTGTCATGTCATCATCAATGATGATGAATAAACGAATGCATCGCCATGATGCATTGACGACGATTTTGGGTCTTAAATAGATCCTTTGAGCGAGGCCTCATAAATTTCTTATCTTTTTTTCCCAACCAATTTTTTAATATTCTTTAAATGAACTATACTCATTTTGACACACTTCAGGTGCATGCCGGTCACACTCCTGATCCTTCTCAAGGTTCGTGTGTCACCCCTATACATCAGACAGCCTCATTCGTATTTAACAGCGTGGAGCATGGCGCAAAGCTTTTTGCTCTTGAACAGGCAGGAAATATCTACACTCGTCTCTCTAATCCAACCACGGATGTCTTTGAAAAAAGGATCGCCGCCTTGGAGGGAGGGTCTGCAGCAGTTGCCGTCTCGTCCGGGATGGCCGCTCAATTTATAGCAATTCAAAATATTGCAGAACAGGGAGACAATATTGTCTCGTCATCCGCATTATACGGAGGGACATACAATCAGTTTGAGACCAGTTTCAGAAGGCTGGGAATTGAATTTCGCTTTACAAAGAAAGGGAGTGCTGAAGAGTTTGAATCTTTGATTGACAATAGGACAAAAGCCATATACCTTGAATCTATTGGTAACTCCGATTTTTTCATTCCAGATTTCGAAAAAGTTGCTGAAGTGTGCCGAAAACATTCCATTCCTCTGATTGTAGACAACACATTCGGTGGCGCTGGTTTTCTCTGCAGGCCAATCGAATTGGGTGCAAATGTAGTTGTTCAGTCAGCTACAAAATGGATTGGCGGACACGGGAACAGTCTTGGAGGAGTTGTTGTAGATGGAGGAAATTTCGACTGGGGTTCAGGTAAATTTCCTCGCTTCACAGAGCCTTGCGAATCATACCACGGTCTTGTATTCTGCAACTCATTCGGAAATGCTGCTTTTGCAACCAGGGCTAGAGTTGAGGGGCTGAGAGACTGGGGTTGCGCACTAAGTCCTTTCAATGCCTTTCTGCTGCTTCAGGGTGTAGAGACTCTATCTCTGAGAATGGGAAGGATTCTTGAAAATGCTCTCGAACTTGCAGAATGGTTGAGCGCGCATCCAAAAGTGGAGTCGGTTAATTATCCGGGGCTTAAAGATAATCCCAACCATGCCAATGCAAAGAAATACCTCAGAGGCGGCTTTGGTGGCGTACTCTCTTTCTGCATTAAGGGAGACAAGAGCCAGACTGCAAAATTTGTAGAGGCCTTGACACTTGTGACACATCTGGTAAATGTGGGAGACAATAAAACCCTGATCACACACTCAGCTTCAACCACACACGCTCAGCTTAGTCCTGAGGCACTTGAGGCCGCCGGGTTAAAGGCAAACATGCTGAGACTCTCCATTGGCATCGAACACATAGATGACATAAAAGCAGATATTGACCAGGCACTAAATAGAATCTGAGAAATGAAGCGAGAAACATTCAAATATAATAAGCCATTTATTTTTGAGAGCGGAGAGAGTCTGGATAGTCTTGAAATCTGCTACAACCACTCAGGAAATTTTTCAGATGGCAAAAAAGTTATCTGGATATGTCATGCTCTTACCGCAAATTCCGATCCTGAAGATTGGTGGGAAGATCTGGTAGGGCAAGGAAAATTGTTTGATACAGAAAAATATGCAATTATCTGTGCAAATATGATCGGGTCTTGTTACGGCAGTAGTGGTCCGGCCTCGTTCAAGGATTCCAGCTCACGATACCTCCTCTCCTTTCCAAAGGTTACAGTCAGAGATATTGTAAGAGCACATAACCTGTTGAGGGAGCATTTGGGAATTGACACGATTGACCTTGTAGTAGGAGGTTCAATAGGAGGCTTCCAAGCACTCGAGTGGAGCATAATATATCCAGAAATTGTAAGGAACATGGTTCTACTGGCTTGCAATGCAAAGGTCTCTCCTTGGGGAACTGCATTCAACGAGTCTCAGAGAATGGCTCTTTATGCCGACAGCACCTTTGAGGAGCAGAATGATATCGATGGTGGAAAGCAAGGGCTTGCAGTTGCAAGATCCATAGCCCTGATATCGTACAGATCTTTCCACGGATACGGCATTACACAGCAGGAGAATGACGATGATTTCCTCTTTGCTCAAAGAGCATGCAGCTACCAACAATATCAGGGTAAGAAACTCAAGGAGCGTTTCGATGCATACTCGTATTATACCTTGTCTAAATCCGTAGACAGCCACAATGTGGGAAGAGGACGCGGTGGAGTTGAAAACGCACTATCAACAATCAAAGCCAACACTCTGATTATAGGAATAGACAGTGACATGCTTTTCCCTCTGGAGGAGCAGGTATACCTGTACAACAAAATCGACCACTCCAATTTTGAGAAGATATCCTCGCAATTCGGACACGATGGATTCCTTCTGGAGTGGCGGGAAATCACGAATGCCATAAAAAAACATATAAAATTCTTAAACTAGATGCAGATTCTTAAATTTGGCGGAAGCTCAGTTGCTGATGCCACAAACATATCCAATGTTGTAAAGATTGTAAAGGAGAGTGTCAAAAAAGACAGGACTGTACTGGTATCATCTGCCATAAGCGGGTGTACAGACAAACTGATAGAGATAGGCAGACTCGCATCCGTTCAGGATGACTCATACGAAAAACAGATTGACGATCTTGAAAAACAACATTTCACAATAATTGAGGAGCTTATCCCTGTTGATTTTCAGCAGCCTATAGAACAGAAAATAAAGAGCCATTTCAATCAGCTGAGGGAGATATGCAAAGGCGTATATTATCTAAAGGAGCTAAGTAACTACTCGTTGGATCTTATAATGAGTTTCGGAGAGATTGCCTCGACAAAAATTATAAGTGTCAAATTCACATCCCTGGGAATCAACAACCTCTGGGTGGATGCAAGAGAGCTTATCAAAACAGATCTTCATAATTCTCAGAACATTGTAGACACAAAAGTGAGTTATTCAAATATCAGAAAGCTTATAACAAATCAGAAATCCCGCCTTTACATCATTCCAGGATTCATTGCCAGTGATTCGGCAAATAGAACCACAACTCTTGGAAGAGGTGGATCGGACTATACTGCCTCTCTGTTCGCTGTAGCTACAGAGGCAAGGGTATTAGAGATATGGAGCGATGTAAATGGTATGATGACAGCCGATCCAAGGGTAGTTAAAGAGGCTGCTACCATAGACCATATATCCTACAACGAGGCTCTGGAGTTGTCCCATTTTGGCGCAAAGGTTGTCTATCCCCCAACAATACAACCTGTTGTGAGCAAAGGTATACCGATCATAGTTAAAAACACCTTTGCCCCAGAAGATAAAGGGACAGTAATTGAAAATTGTCCTCCTGAAAGTCCCGGAAAGGTAAAGGGTTTATCATGCAGCAATAAGATTGCGTTGCTATCAATGGAGGGAAGCGGAATGGTAGGTGTGCCGGGTTATTCAAGCAGACTCTTTGCTGCTTTGGCTAAAAGCGGGATTAATATCATCCTTATCACACAAGCATCATCTGTCCACACAATGTGCGTTGCGATTGACGAGGCTGACTCTGAAAAGGCCAGGCTTTCTGCCGATGAAGCATTTGCATATGAAATCAGCCTCAACAAGGTAAATCCGCTTAAAGTCGAGTCCGGCTTCTCAATAATCACCCTTGTAGGCGATGACATGAAGAATCAATCAGGAACCAGTGGCAAGATGTTCAATGCTCTGGGAAGAGCTGGTATAAATATACGGGCAATCGCTCAAGGTTCTTCCGAAAAAAACATCTCGACTGTTGTCCGCAGAGAAGATTCAGACGAGGCTCTCAGAGTCGTTCATAAAGAGTTCTTTGGAGAGAGTGTAAAAAGGATTAACCTTTTTATTGCCGGCTACGGAAATGTTGCCAGGGAACTGATATCCATAATCGAATCTCAGAGCTCCTATATCTCAAAGATATCCAGAAGGGATATTGTAATTGTTGGGATATGCAACAGCAAGAAGATGTGCTTCAGCCGGGCCGGTATTGCTCCAGGAACAATTGAGGATAACCTTAGCAGCGGGGAGGAAGCCGGAATTTATAAATTCAGCCAACGTTGTTTTGAAATGGGAATGAGCAACAGTGTTTTTGTAGATTGCACCGCAAGTCAGATGGTTGCCTCCTCTTATCAGGAATTTTTCTCCAACGGCTTCTCCGTTGTTGCATGCAATAAGATTGCCCACTCTTCCGGCATGGAAAACTATCGCGCGCTTAAAGAGAGTGCTATAGCCGGTGGACATTCATTTTTCTACGAGACCACGGTCGGGGCGGCTCTTCCGGTAATCTCCACAATCCAGCAGATGAAACAGAGCGGCGACAAGATAGAGTCCATTGAGGCAATACTGTCAGGTACTCTGAACTATCTTTTCAGCAACTACAACGGCACAATGAGCTTTTCAAAACTGGTGAGACGGGCTCAGGAATCTGGCTATACAGAACCAGATCCGAGACTAGACCTTTCCGGCACAGATGTGCTTAGAAAAACAATTATACTATCCCGAGAGATAGGAAATGAGACAGAATCATCGGATGTCGAGACAACTCCTTTGCTGACAAAAGAGATGCTGGCTGAGTCGGGAGAGAATTTCTATAAAATACTTGAAGATAATGAGGATATATTCAAGAATCTCTACTTGGAGTCACAATCCAAGGGTGAAAATCTGAGGTTCGTGGCTACAATCAGAGATGGAAAATGCAAGACAGGGTTAAGGTCCCTTGAGCCATCTCACCCTCTATACAATATAACAGGGACAGACAATGCAATAATAATTTACAGCCGGGACTATCCTTCCCCTATACGAATTGTGGGTGCTGGCGCTGGTGCCAGACAGACAGCAACCGGTATATTCAACGACATATTAAAAATAAAATCATGAGAGTAGCAGTTGTGGGCGCAACCGGAGTGGTTGGCAGAAAAATGGTGGAAATTCTTGAAGAGAGGAATTTTCCGGTTACAGAATTAATTCCGGTGGCTTCTGAGAAGTCGGCAGGCAAGAGTGTTGTATTTAATGGCACAAACTGGACGGTAAAAACCTTGGAACAAGCATTGGAGTGTAAACCTCAAATCGCCCTGTTCTCTGCAGGTTCAGATATTTCAAAGATATGGGCACCAAGGTTCGCAGAGATTGGCTGCAAGGTTATCGATAACTCCTCTTGCTGGAGAATGGACCCTGAGATTAAACTGGTTGTACCGGAAGTAAATGCTTCTGCCATTTCCAAAAGTGACATGATAATAGCAAATCCTAACTGTTCAACAATCCAGATGGTAGTTGCCCTTAATCTGCTTCACAGCCGTCTAAAAATAAAACGGATTGTAGTATCTACATATCAATCTGTTACAGGAAGCGGGCAAAAAGGGATAGATCAGCTTAACAGTGAGAGAGAGGGCAAAACTGGGGTTGAATTCTGCAAGGCTTACAAATATCCGATAGACAGAAACGTCATTCCTCACATAGACTCTTTTCTTGAGGATGGTTATACCAAAGAGGAGATGAAAATGGTCAATGAGACTCGTAAAATATTTGGTGACGACTCAATAATGGTATCACCAACCACCGTTAGAGTTCCAGTAGAGGGTGGACATTCCGAATCTGTAAATGTAGAGTTTGAATCTAAGTTTGAACTCTCAGAAATATTCAAAATTCTTTCCATAACACCTGGAGTCACTCTAGCAGATGACCCGGCAAACAACGTCTATCCTATGCCTCTTTATGCTTATGGCAAGGATGATGTTTTTGTTGGAAGGATAAGACGTGACTACTCTATTCCTAATGGAATCAATCTGTGGATTGTGGCCGACAATCTTAGAAGAGGAGCTGCCACGAATGCTGTTCAAATTGCAGAACATCTTATTTCAGTAAGCTAAATTTTGCTAACTTTGTGTAAAATTTTTCCCAGATGAACACATATACCGAGAATGAAGTCAAAACATTAGAGTGGAATGAACATATCCGTCGCAGACCGGGTATGTATATCGGAAAACTTGGAGACGGCGCTTCACCTGATGATGGTATATATGTTCTTTTGAAGGAGGTTATGGATAATTCCATTGACGAGTATGCAATGGGGTATGGAAAGTCCATAATAATTTCAATAAAGGAGAGAGTTGTCTCTGTGAGGGACTACGGAAGAGGAATTCCTCTGGGCAGTGTTGTGGATGCAGCCAGCAGGATGAATACCGGTGCAAAGTATGACGATACTGCCTTCAAGAAGTCGGTAGGATTGAATGGTGTCGGTATCAAAGCTGTCAATGCTCTCTCTGTCTCCTTCATTGTGCAGTCTTTCAGGGAGGGAGAAAGTCAGATAGCAAGATTCAGCAGAGGTGAATTGATTGAGGAGTTGAGATCTGAGAGCAATGAGAAAAACGGGACAATGGTGACATTCATCCCGGATGAGGAGCTGTTTGGCAATTTCACCTACAATCTTGAATTTGTTGAGAGTATGATAAAAAACTATTCGTACCTCAATACAGGACTGACAATAAAGCTTGATGGAACTGAGTATGTGTCCAAGAACGGTTTGCTGGACCTTTTGAACGAATCGCTTACCAAGGAGCCTCTTTACTCACCAATTCACCTGAAAGGCGACGACATTGAGATTGCACTGACACATGGCAATGATTATGGTGAGGGTATTTCTTCGTTTGTCAACGGTCAGTTTACAACTCAGGGTGGAACTCACCTTGCAGCCTTCAGGGAGGCTGTTGCCAAGACCATCAAGGAGTTTTACAAAAAGGATTTCGATCCAAGCGATATACGTCAATCCATGATTGCTGCAGTGAGCATCAAGGTTCAGGAGCCGGTATTCGAATCCCAGACAAAGACAAAACTGGGCTCAAAGGAGATGTCGGCAGGCGGAGTAAGCGTAAGAAACTTCATAGGAGATTTTCTAAAGGAACAACTGGACAATTACCTCCACCGTCATCCGGATGTTGCTGATGCAATACTCAGAAAAATACAGGATTCCGAAAAGGAGAGAAAGGCAATTTCCGGCATCCAGAAGCTTGCCAGAGACCGGGCAAAAAAGGCAAACATGCACAACAAGAAGCTTCGTGACTGCCGTATACACTATACAGATAAAAACGAGAGAGCGGAAGAGAGCATGCTGTTTCTGACGGAGGGAGATTCTGCAAGCGGATCTATAACCAAAAGCAGGGATGTGGGAATTCAGGCTGTATTCAGTCTTAAGGGAAAACCACAGAACTCATATGGCCTAACAAAGAAAATAGTATATGAAAACGAAGAGTTCAATCTTCTTCAGGCAGCCCTTAACATAGAAGAGGACCTTGAAAACCTTCGTTACAACAAGATTATAATTGCAACCGATGCCGATGTCGACGGTATGCACATACGTCTCCTACTGCTCACCTTCTTCCTTCAGTTCTTTCCGGATCTCATAAGACAGGGCCACCTTTACATATTACAGACCCCTCTTTTCCGTGTAAGGAACAAAAAAGAGACATTATACTGCTACTCGATAGATGAGCGAGATAGGGCCATAAAGAAACTTGGGGCCAATCCGGAGATTACCCGATTCAAAGGTCTTGGAGAGATCTCTCCTGATGAGTTCAAGTACTTTATAGGTGAGAATATAAGGTTGGACAAGATACGCCTTGGAAATGACGACAACATTCCGGAGCTTCTTGAGTTCTACATGGGTAAAAACACTCCTGACAGACAGAATTTTATAAGAACAAACCTACGCAATGAAGATACTATTGAGGAAGAGGTTCTGAGTTTGCTCTAAGAAGTTCCCTACGCATCTGTGAAGGTAGTTTTCCGTATTTCTTGCAGAATATCCTATTCATTGATCTTACACTTCCAAAGCCGGACATGATTGCTATATCAGCAATTGCGTACCGTTTTACCGATTCCAGTAAGGATTTTGCCTGTTCTGCACGTAGAAGATTGATATAATCCCTGAACATGCAACCTTTTTCATTGCTGAAAAACTTAGAAAGATATGTTCTATTTGTCCCGATTTCTCTTGCCAACATATTGATTGTCAACTCAGGATTCAAATAAAGTTGTTTGGATACAATTACCTTCTCAGCCTTCAGCCCAAATTGAGGAGCATTTTTGGGATAACCTTCAACAGACTCTTCTGTCAAAAGTCCCGACAAAAACAAAACCTTTTTTATAACCCTTATACTACGCTCGTACCTGATCATTGTGAACCTTTAATTTCTGCTCCTTGCACCAGTCAGCCGGGGTATAACCAAGATGAAACCTGAATGCTATTGAAAAAGTTGCCATTGATCCAAACCCGGAAAGGGTGCATAATTCCTGAATATTAAGGTTGCTGTTCTCTCTGAAAAGCCTCTTAACCTCCTCTATTCTGTAATAGTTGACGAATTGATTGAAATTCTGGTTATTCTTGTCGTTTATCACTCTCGAGAGATAGGTCTTGTTTGTATAAAGATAGAGCGAAACCTCCTTGATCTTAAGGTCTGATTTAAGATATGGCTTGTCTCGCTCGAAATATGCGAGAAGCCTGTCGTAAAGTTCATCAATCCTTACGCTGTCTGCGAATTGCCTGTTAATTTTATGTCGGTCATCCTGTAAGGAATCTGTGCTATCAATAGCAGGAATCGGATCTATCAGCTTTTTTACAGAAAATGGCATTGCAGTTTTAACAAACAGCAAAGCATTAATTACAAATGATATCGAAAGTATCAATTTTATGTACAAATGACTGAATCCTAATACAAAAAGCAACGCCATTACTACAGAGAAAAAGGAGACAGAAATAAAGATAAAAATGTCGTTTTTTATTAATATCAAAGAAGTTCTATCTTCCTTGGCAAGAGACTTAACTCTAAGGAAAAACTTATATACCAGAAAAAAATTATTGAATAATAACAGTGAGAGGAAAATGTAAAGGTATGACTCGTCTGAAACAAACGGGGTGAATATATTTATGACGATAAGTGTTGACAGGATGAAGATATGAGCTTTCATAGACGGGTCATAGAAACCAATATGTGTCGCACAGTAATGCTGGGCAGGCAATCCCAGCAACATCATCAGCATTGCCGAAGAGAGATCTGATTTATAGAAAGAGACTGAAGGATCTGAATGATGTGTAATCTGCCGTATTACAAATACAATTGAAATTGCAAGGAAACCAAGGGATAATGCCTGTAGATATTCCTTCTCTTTTTCCGGAATGTGCCACTTTAAGAAAAGAAGAAAAATAAGATAGGTAGCAATTACAAAATAGATTGTTGCGCTTAGAAATTCAATCCATGACTGAACTTCGTTATAATTACACAAAATACCCATAACACTAAAATTAAGTTTATCAAAATTAAAAATAATCTTAATTTAAACCAAACTAATATGCTACAAGTTAATAATTTATCTGATTTTATATAAAATTTCTAAAGTGAGAAAAAAATAAATATCGATTTTTGCTATTTTTTCATTTTGTCAAACCCTTGTCCGTAAACTCCCATAACATTGCCGACTGAAAGGAATGCATCCCTGTCAACCTCTCTTACCACTTTATATACAAAATTGGATTCTGTTCTACGGACAATCACCATAAGCACCTTACCCTCCTGTTTTGTAAACCAGCCCTTGGCATCTATCACTGTCACGCCTCTTCCAATTGAAGTTATTTTGTCAGCAATCTCCTCATAATGCTTTGAAAAAATGAATATTTGAATCGACTGCCTTGCCCCGGACAATACCAGGTCAACAGTGTAGCTGGTGACTGTTATCAGGACATATCCATATATTATGATTGCAATCCTGTGACCCAAAGATTCTTGAGTAGGGACAATAACCGAGCTGGCAATAATAAATATATCGAGCATAAGGATGATCCTGCCCGGAGAGACATTCCTGTATTTGTTTATCATAAGGGCTACTATATCTGTCCCGCCGGTGCTTCCACCTTGAGTAAAAGCAATAGCGATACCTCCGCCAGAACATGCACCTCCTATTATTGCACAAAGTAATTTGCCATTACCGATTGCAATATCATTGATAAGCTCCTTAGGCACAAGACCTGGAAGCCGATCGAAAAAAATAGTTACGGCAATTATAGCAAATACTGTCTTAAGTCCAAAAGACTTACCTAGAATCTTCAAGGCAATTGCAAGCAAGATAGCGTTGATTATGAAAAAAGAGTAGCTGACAGGAAATCCTGTTGCATAATATATAATCGCAGAGATACCTGTCACACCTCCTCCGACAAGCCCATTTGGTATCAAGAACACTATCCACCCAAGAGTGTATATCAGGAGGCCTACTGTGATGAGGGTGTATTCCTTTATTCCGTTTAAGATAAGTTTTGTTTTTTTCTCCATTTGATTTTACCTCCTTTAATTTGATCGAAACCCTGTCCATAGACACTCATTACTGTAGACACCGATATAAATGCATCCCGGTCCATTTCACGTACCAGCTCATTTACCTCAGACATCTGAGACTTACGCACTACAACTATCAAAACTTTACCCTCTGATTGTGAATACCAGCCTGTAGATGAGAGCGCGGTTACACCTCTTCCCATATCGCTGACAACCCTGTCTGCGATCTCCTTATATTTAGAAGAGAAAATAAGTATCTGTACCGATTGCTTGTCTCCTGTCAAAACCATATCAACCACATAGGAGAACGAGACCATTACTATATATCCATAAATGATATCTTCCAAGGTCTTGCCTGGTATTAAAATTATTGATCCCACAATAACCAGGTCGCAATAGAGAAAAACTCTTCCGGGCGACAAATCCTTGAATTTTGCAATAATAAGGGCAATAATATCAGTCCCACCTGAGCTACCTCCTTGAAGAAAGATTATTCCTATTCCCACGCCACTTATTGTACCCCCAATAACGGCATTGATCAGTTTATCGTCTATATCTGACACCCATGGTATAAAAGGCAGGACTTTAAATAAAACCGAAGCCAGCAGTATACAGTAAATTGTCTTGAAACCGAATACGTTTCCCAGAATAAGAAAACCGATACACAATAATATTGCATTAATTATCAGAAAGGTATACGAAACTTCGAAACCGGTGGCATACTTGATTACCGAGGCCACACCACTCACTCCTCCTCCGGCAATCTCATGAGGGATCAGGAACGCAGTCCAACTGAACACATACAAAAACAACCCAAAAGTCATTATTGTATAGGACTTTAAATTTTTCAGGACAACACTTTTCATTCTAGTATTATATAAATATTTCCGACTTGGAATAAATTACAGCTTTACCTTTTATTATAACTCTTCCATTTAGGAGAGAACACTCTACAACCCCTCCTCTTTTTGAAAGTTGCATTGCATTCATAGATAGCTTGTTATATCTTTTACCCCAATAAGGAGCCAAAGTGCAATGTGCCGAACCTGTGACAGGATCTTCAAGAAGGGTTGCCTGAGGAGTGAAGAATCTTGATACAAAATCACAGTTACGGCCTGGAGCTGTTACAATAACTCCACCAGGATCAATATTTACCTTGTCAAAAACAGATCTATCTACTTCTATCTTCTCTATATCCTCCTGCTGTTGGTAGACCAACATATAATCCCTTGCCTTTAACACTTCCACAGGTTTTATACTCAGGCTTTCATAAATCTCCTGGGGAAGTTTTGCATTATGAGCCTCTCTCTCGGGAAAATCCAAAGCATAGCCGTCTGAATCTCTTTTTACAGAGAGAAGGCCCGATGCTGTTTTAAAGACAATCTCTGGTCTGCTGTACTTGTACTGAGTAAAAATTATATGGGCTGAAGCCAGTGTCGCATGGCCGCAGAGATCCATTTCAATATCCGGAGTGAACCACCTAAGTGAAAAATCCTCTCCATCGGGAAGTATGAATGCTGTTTCAGGCACTGCATTTTCCTGCGCGATTTTCCTGAGAGTACCATCCGGCAGCTTCTCTTTCAACATCACAACAGCTGCAGGATTCCCGGAAAAAAGATTCTCCGTGAAAGCATCAACCTGAAAAGATTGTAAAACCATCAGCAAACTATATTAACTATCTTGTCCTGGACAATTATAATTTTCTTAATCTGATTACCTCCCAGATACTTCGTTATATTTTCATCAGCAAGCACAGCTGCTTCTATCTCCTTGACCGGCAAACCTGCAGCAAGAGTTTTCTTGAAGCGGAGTTTTCCATTGAATGAGACAGGGTACTCAAAGGAGTCTTCAACTGTATATGCCTGATTATATTCCGGAAAAGAGGCAAATGATATGCTCTCGTTGTTTCCAAGCATATTCCAGAGCTCCTCACAGACATGTGGTGCATAAGGAGAGAGAAGGACAAGCATTGGCTCCAGTATCTCTCTCTTGTTACATTTTATCTCGGAAAGATCGTTGGTAGCAATCATAAATGCACTTACACTGGTATTGAAGGAGAAGTTTTCTATATCCTCCTGTACCTTCTTGATGAGCTTATGTAGAATCTTCAGCTCATTTGGATCGGCTTTCTCAGGTGAAACAACAAAAACATCTCTCTGGAAGAAAAGTCTCCAGAATTTTTTGATAAAACGATGCACCCCATCCATTCCTTTTGTATCCCATGGCTTTGACTGTTCCAAAGGTCCAAGGAACATTTCATACATTCTCAAAGTATCAGCCCCATAACTTGTACAGATCTGATCCGGATTAACCACATTGAACATAGACTTGCTCATCTTCTCCACAGCCCATCCGCAGATGTATTCTCCATTTTCAGTGATGAACTCAGCCTCTGCATAATCAGGCATCCACCTCCTGAATGCCTCCATATCAAGTCTATCGTTGTTTACAATATTTACATCTACATGTATCTCGGTGGTATCGTATCCATCCTTCAGTCCAAGTGATACAAATTTATTAGTACCCTTTACCCTGTATACGAAGTTTGAACGGCCCTGGATCATACCCTGATTTATCAGTTTCTTAAAAGGCTCCCTCTCGCATACATATCCAAGATCAAACAGGAACTTGTTCCAGAAACGTGAGTAGATAAGATGGCCCGTAGCGTGTTCAGTACCGCCGATATATAAATCTACATTTCTCCAATATCCATTTGCCTCCTTACCTACAAGCTCTCCGTCATTCCCCGGATCCATATATCTCAGATAATAAGCACTGCTGCCTGCAAAACCTGGCATTGTACTCTTTTCAATAGGATATCCGTTGTATTTCCAGTTTTCTGCCCTTGCCAAAGGTGGTTCTCCGCTCTCTGTGGGCAGGAACTTGTCCACTTCCGGAAGTTCCAACGGAAGATCCTTGATATCCATCGGTATGGCCTCTCCATCTTTATAATAAATAGGAAAAGGCTCTCCCCAGTAGCGCTGACGTGAGAAAATTGCATCTCTCAGACGGTAATTGACCTTCCTCTTTCCAATTCCTCTCTTCTCAACCTCTTCTATTGCAGCCGGAATTGCCTCCTTCACACTCATACCGTTCAGGAAACCGGAGTTGCACATGACTCCCTCTTTTGCATCAAAGCTCTCTGACGAGATATCACAACCCTCTATCAGAGGTATTACCGGAAGGTTGAACTGTCTTGCAAAAGCATAGTCCCTGCTGTCATGCGCAGGCACTGCCATAATAGCTCCGGTTCCGTATCCTGCAAGAACATATTCCGATACCCATACAGGAATTCTCTCTTTTGTAAAAGGGTTTACAGCATAGCTTCCCGTGAATACGCCTGTAACTTTTCTGGTCTCAGCCATTCTCTCCCTCTCTGTCTTCCTCTTCGCGCTTACCAGATACTCATCCACCTCTGCTTTTCTATCCTGTGTTGTAAGAATTCCAACCCAGTCACTCTCCGGTGCAAGAACCATGAATGTAACCCCAAAGACTGTATCCGCCCTTGTTGTAAAAATCTCCATATCATACTCCTGACTCCCGTTTGAAACCTTGAATATCATTTCAGCTCCCTGTGACCTGCCTATCCAGTTACGTTGCATGTCCTTAAGCGAGTCGCTCCACTCAAGACTCTCCATATCGTTCAAAAGTCTCTCTGCATAAGCCGAAACCCTGAGCTGCCACTGTTTCATCTTCCTCTGTTCAACCGGATGTCCTCCCCTTACAGAAAGCCCCTCCTTCACCTCATCATTTGCAAGCACGGTCCCCAATGCGGCACACCAGTTTACAGATGTCTCTCCTAAATATGCAATTCTATACTGCATCAAGACTGCAGATTTTTCTGCCTCACTGAAAGAGTTCCATTGCCCGGCAGTGAATGGCTCTACATTTCCACAAGCAGCCGATATGTTTCCATTCCCCTCTTTTGAAAATATTGAAACAAGGTCAGAAATCTTTTCCGCCTTCTGTGTCTTACTGTTATACCAATGTGCAAACATCTCAAGGAAAGCCCATTGCGTCCATTTGTAATATTTAGGATCACAAGTTCTCACCTCGCGGGACCAATCATAGGAAAACCCGATTCTGTCCAGCTGCTCACGATAACGTTCTATATTTTTCTCTGTAGTTGTGGCAGGATGCTGCCCAGTCTGAATTGCATATTGCTCTGCCGGAAGGCCAAAAGCATCATATCCCATTGGATGCAGCACATTAAAACCCTTAAGCCTTTTAAACCGGCTATATATGTCACTTGCAATATATCCAAGGGGATGTCCTACATGCAATCCCGCCCCTGAAGGGTAAGGGAACATATCCAAAACATAAAATTTTGGTTTGGAACTATCCGTTTCTACTTTAAATGTTTTTTTTTCAGACCAGTAGCGATGCCATCGCTGCTCAATTTCAAGAAAATTATACTCCATTATGCGACTGTTTTTTCAGAGCGCAAAGGTAGTAAAAAATGCTATTTTTTTAGTTTAAATTCTATTGGCACCGCTAATTTCACCCTGACAGGCACACCACCTTTAATACCTGCCTTCCACTTAGGTGAAGCCTTCACTACCTTAACAGCCTCAGCATCCAGTGCATCATCAACTGATTTGGAAACCTCTACGGAAGAGACCTCCCCGTTTTTCTCCACGATGAATTCCACTATGACTCTCCCCTGAATTCCCTGATTGATTGCGGATTTTGGGTATTTAAGATAGTCATACACCCACTTGTCCAGAAATTGTCTCTGGTCACCACGAAGAAATGTCGGTGGCTGGTCAACCTCTTGAGTGGCATAGATTTTATCTGTGTTTCCCTTGCCAGTGCTCTGATCAGAAGCATTTCCCGACAATATTGTTTTAGGAAGCGGCTTTTCAAGGTTGGCAGCACTTTTTGCCAGTTCAAGAACATATCGGGCTATATCTGACATACCCTTGTAGTCCAGGTTTTCAGGCAGATCTCTTATTGTATGGTCATCTCTGTGTCGGCCGGTGGTGACAAATGCCACAGGTATCCCTGCCGAACCGAAACTTTGATGATCCGACCTTACAAAGTCGGTAGCAGTTATTTTTGGTGATATCATTGCCGGAAGATCTGATACATCTCTAAGAATGGTGGAGAGTTCTACTCCAGGAAGAAGTGTATAGACTTGAGGGAAATTCTCTCCCCCCGATCTGCCGACCATATCCAGGTTGATCATCAACTCAACCTTGTCAATATATTTGAATGCTCTGTTTACAAAATACCATGAACCCATCTGTCCGGGCTCACCGGCACCGAAGGCTGCTATAATTACAGATCTTTTAAAATTGAAGGATTCACTTCTTATCTGACGGGCAACCTCAAGAAGAGTTGCCACTCCGGAAGCATTGGCATCTGCCCCCCTGTAAGTCTGATAGGTCTCTTTCCCATCAATTAAAATCCTGTTCTGGCCAAGGCAATCGTAATGAGCCCCAATCAGAACAAATTCGTTTTTAAGAGCAGGATCGTATCCCTCAATTACAGCAACAATATTTCTGGATTTTATTGTATCTCCCTTTTCTGAGACAAATGAGAAATCCTGTCCTTCTCGATTGTACAGGTTGGTAACATCTAACTCGGTAAGAGTCTTATATATATAGTCCGCCGCAATGCTCTCCCCTTTGGTGCCGGCAGCCCTACCTTTCAATGAATCAGCCGTAAGGGCTTTGACATGCATCCTCAAACGGGATTCAACATCTCCCTGTGAGAAGAGATCTGCAGAAAATGAAATCAGCAGGAAAAGTATCAGAAATTGCTTCTTTCTCATTTTATATCTCTTGTAGGCAGTACTTCCAACCAATAACCATCGGGATCTGTTATGAAATATATACCCATCTTCGGATTTTCGAAGCATATACATCCCATCTCCTTATGTTTTTTATAGGCAGAATCGAAGTCGTCCGTCCTGAACGCCAGATGGAACTCATTATCACCAAGATTATAGGGCTTATCCCAATTTTTGAGCCATGTAAGTTCCAACTGATGTTCCGATTGACCATCAGCAAGAAATACAATAATGAACTCATCCCGGACAATTCTTCTGGTCTCTGTAAGCCCTAGTGCCTCATTGTAGAAATCAATGCTTTTTTGCAGATCCCTTACATTGATGTTGTTGTGAACAAATCTGAATTTTGCCATTACTGAAAAGTTAAATTATCTGATAAAGTGAGGCATTTCATCCGGAAGTTCTATCGAAAACTCGACAAGCCCCATAAGAATGCCATCCTTGAACCATGGGGTCTGGTGAATCATCTTCCTTACACCCTGTTTGTCTATAGTGTAGGTATTGGATTCCCCACTCTCCAGCATTTCTGAAATTTTCTGCCACGAGTTCTCACCGTGGCAGTCTTTCAGATTCTTGCCAATCAGATTGCCGTACTTCTTAAATGTCTTGCGTGCTTTACTATTCTGGTAAACCACATTTGCTTCCTTGTCACAGACAGTCACCGCACAGGATAACTCATCTGCCCAATTGAGATCCGACATCTTGTTACTACTTGTAGAAAGGTGCTTTCACAACCTTTGCCTTGAGCAGCCTGTCTCTTACCTTAATGAATATTTCGCTGTCCACCTTACCGAAGGCTGCAGCTACATACGCCATTCCAACCGGTTTTTTAACTGAAGGGCCCATTGTTCCTGAGGTAACAACACCAATTACTGTGCCAGATGCGTCGCAAACCTCGTAGCCATGTCTCGGAATGCCTTTGTCTACCAACTCAAAAGCAACCAGCTTGCGTTTAAGCCCCTCTGCTTTTTGTTTAAGCATGTAATCCTTGTCAATAAAGTCACCCTTGGTATCGTTGAATTTGGTGATCCAACCAAGGCCTGCCTCTATTGGTGAGGTTGTGTCATCTATATCGTTTCCGTAAAGGCAAAAGCCCATTTCCAGACGGAGAGTGTCTCTTGCACCAAGACCGATAGCCTTGATATCAAACTCAGCACCAGCTTCGAAAACTGCCTTCCACAATTTGTCAGCATCCTCATTTGCTACATAGATCTCGCATCCACCCGCTCCAGTGTAACCGGTAGTTGAGAAGATAGCGTTGGGAATGCCTGCACAAGTTAATTTCTTAAAAGTATAGTACTCCATATCAGTCACATTCTGATCACAGATCTTCTGCATTGCCTTGAGTGCAAGAGGACCTTGAACGGCTAACTGGCAGATCTCGTCAGAAGCGTTGTATAACTCCTTCCCTGGAGTGATATTGAACTTTGGAGCTACAGAACATAGATGAGCATAGTCTTTGTCAACATTTGAGGCATTGACTACAAGCAGATATGTAACTGAATCTATGCAGTAAACAAGAAGGTCATCCACAATACCACCTTTTCCGTTAGGGAAGCAAGAGTACTGAACCTTACCCGGAACGAGTGCTGAAACATCATTAGATGTTGTGTATTGAAGAAATGCAAGTGCATTTGGACCCTTAACCCATATCTCGCCCATATGAGAGACATCAAAGACTCCTACTTTTGTCCTTACGTGATTATGTTCTTCGTTAATTCCGAAGTATTCTACCGGCATGTTGTAACCGGCAAATGGTACCATTTTTGCTCCTAAAGCGATGTGTTTTTCTGTAAATGCAGTGGTTTTCATTAATTTATTTTTAATATTTATTTGTTATTTTTTTTCATATCATATACCCAGATATCATCAGGTGCATAGTCTGTATCCAATATCTTTTGCATCTCCCGGTTTGCATCTCCCTGATTGTTGAAAGAGGCTGCAGAGACGAGTGTATAGCCGTTTTTAAGCTTTACAAGTGATGGTTTGTATCCGTGTTTTATGAGTATTGATGATAATTTACTGCAATTAAGGGAATCCTTGAAACTCCCCATAATCACATGGTACCTCCCCTGAGTATCTGAAGCCGTAACGGCAATAGTGTTTTTAAGAGAATCCTGCTTGGCAGAGAGGGTATCAGCAACCGCAGCCAAAGAGTCCATCATTTTTATGCGGGCCTGATCTTTTTTTGCCTGTTCGGCAGCAGCAGCTATTTTTTTTTCTCTTGCCACTTTTAGATCTGACGACTGCGGCATCCCCAACTCACCTCTTACCCAGTCACATCCAGAGAGGAGAAAAGAGATACCAACGAGGAAGACAACCAAATTCAACCTTCTCATAATTTACTATACATAAGGAAATTTGTACTTTGACAAAAGTAGCTAATTTAGCAGAAAGAGAAAAATAAATGTATATTTGAAACATGAAAATGGTCCTTTTCATATATTTACAAGCTTTGGTGTCAAATTTCCTTTCGAATGATAATGACACTCTTAAGTTACTCTTCATTGGAGACATAATGCAACACCAGACACAGTTGGATGCTGCCCGCCACTCAAAAGGAAAGAGCAATAGCCCATCTTCATATGACTACTCTTCATATTTCCGGTATCTGGAAAATATATTTGAACAGGCAGACTTCAGGGTTGCAAATATGGAGACATCTTTTGCCAAACCACCATACACAGGATATCCAAGCTTCTCTTCTCCTCACTCTCTTATATCCGGCTCCAAAAAGGCCGGCATAGACCTCTTCCTTGCCGCTAACAATCACATATGCGACAAAGGAAAGAGAGGACTGCAGGGGGCTATTGATGCATACGACAGTCTCAGTGTCTTGTATACAGGTATTTACCGCGACAGTCAAGAGGAAAATGAAAAGAATCCACTGATAGTCAAAGTAAAAAACTTTCGGATAGCTTTCCTCAACTATACATACGGAACAAACGGCATACGCATACCTTCCCCTTTTGTGGTGAAGATTCTGGACACATCAGCGATAAAGAGGGATCTGGCAAGAGCTGTAGAGTCCGGTCCGGATTTTATAATTGTCTGTCTTCACTGGGGTAATGAATACAGTCTCAAACACTCAAAGGAGCAGGAACGTATTGAAAGTTTTTTCTATAAGAACGGGGCAGACATTATAATTGGCTCACATCCTCACGTACCTCAGGACTACAGAATAGAATACGAGCAAAGCGGCGAAATAAGACATATAACTGTCTACTCTTTGGGAAACGCAATTTCCAGTATGACAGCACAAAACACCAGAATAGGCATGATTGCAGGAATACTGTTATCCAAGGATAAAGAGGGCAAAAAAAGAATTCTTCCACCGGAGTTCGAATATATATGGACCTCCAGACCAAAGATGTTTGACAAAAATTTCTCAATTTTGCCAATCAAGGAGTTTCTGGAAAGGCCCGATCTTTTCAAAGACAAGGGAGATTACAGGAACATGAAACAGCACTATTTACGGTTTAAGAAATGATAGAGAGGATAATTACACTTGAGGAAATCGACCCGATCGATATTTTTGGCATCAACAATAAACTCATCGACCTGCTTAGCAGTTACTTTCCAAAAATGAAAGTTGTTGCTAGAGGGTCGGAGATTTTTCTTCGCGGGAGTGTCAGCGACATAACAAAGTTCGAAGAAAAACTAAACATACTTACCGATTTGAGAGGCCGCAAAAGTCGTCTTAACGAAGATGACATAAACAGCCTGTTTGACGGATCGGCAAACAGCACCAAGAGTGATTCGGACGAGAAGGATATAATTGTCTACGGAACAGACGGAAAAGTCATACGGGCCAGAACAAAGAATCAAAGGAAACTGGTGGCAGGCTATTACCAGAACGATCTCATTTTTGCAGTAGGACCTGCCGGTACAGGCAAGACATATACTGCAATAGCCCTTGCCGTGAGGGCCCTCAAGAACAAGGAGGTAAAAAGGCTTATTCTCACCCGTCCAGCCGTAGAAGCCGGTGAAAGACTAGGGTTTTTACCCGGGGATCTGAGAGAAAAACTAGACCCATACCTTCAGCCACTCTACGATGCCCTTAGAGACATGCTTCCTTCAAAAAAGCTACAGACTCTTATGGAAGATGGCACCATTCAGATAGCGCCCCTAGCCTATATGAGAGGACGTACATTAGACAATGCTTTCGTAATTCTGGACGAAGCACAGAATACCACCTTGGGACAACTTAAGATGTTTCTGACCAGAATGGGAAACAATGCAAAATTTATTGTGACCGGTGATGCTACACAGGTAGATCTTCCTAAAAAATCGGATTCCGGTCTGCTTAAAGGTGTTGAACTATGCAGCAAGATCAAGGGCATTACAACCATCAACTTCGAAAAAGAAGATATCGTAAGGCACGCGCTTGTCTCTAAAATCGTACACGCTTTTGAAAAAAGCGAAGAGTCGGCAGAATAAACAGCCCTATACGGTCTCGCCTCCCATATCTCCGGTCGCCAGACCATTCTTGATTGTCCATATTCCGTTTACCAGAACATGTTCAATTCCCGCCGCAAACTGGTGTGGTTCAGCAAAAGTGGCTCTGTCTATTATAGTGTCAGGATTAAACACAACTATATCTGCCTTATATCCGACAGATAGCAAGCCCCTATCCCTGAGCTTGATTCTAGAGGCAGGAAGAGCTGTACATTTATGGATTGCCTGTGAAAGATTCATGAGTTTTTCGTCTCTGCAATATTTTCCAATGAATCTAGGAAAACTGCCATAAGCCCTTGGGTGAGGCATACTTTCCGACAACTTGCCTGTAGGTGAGTACATTCCGCAATCCGATATAGGCATACCAAGAGGATGAGACAAGAACAGTTTTACATTCTCCTCCTTCATTGCAAAGCCGATGATATCAACCTTCATCCTTTCGTCTATCATAAGCTTCTTCATGAATGGCCACACATCCAGACCGGATAATTTTGCACACTCCTCCAGATTCAAGCCAATATATTTTTTATTCTCAGGCAACCTGGACGATGTCACGACAACATTCTGCGGACCACCCAACCTGCCAATCCTTCCCTCCGTATACTCTCCAATGGATTTTGATTTCTGCTCGTTCTGCAATCTTGCAATCACCTCGTCTGTTGTCCCCTGACGATCGTCCAAAGGCATGAAGATGGTCATATCTGTGGAGAAGGCAATGTATGGGTAACGGTCAAATGCTATGTCCAGACCCTCCTTCGAAGCTGTTTCGATCTGCTTTATGAGAGCGGGGGCCTTGTGCCAGTTCCTTGCATTCTGAGCCTTAAGATGTGATATCTCCAATCTGGCACCGGATCTTTTAGCCAGCGATATAGCTTCGGCAACCGACTCCTCTACCCTGTCATCCTCATTTCTCATGTGAATTGCAAAGAGCTTATCATGTTTAGCTACAACTTTCAGTAATTCCACAATCTCATCGTCAGAGGCGTATGAACTAGGCACATACTCAAGCCCGCAGGTCATACCGACAGCACCCCTCTCCAGCTCCTGCTCCAGCAAAGCCTTCATTTCATCTATCTGAGCGGCAGTGGCCGGAATATTATTAGGTCCTACAACAACCTCCCTAAGTGTTCCCTGTCCTATAAAACTTCTGAAATTGAACCCAAATTTCTGCTTTGAAAGTTCTTCATTGAAATCCGAAATGCTTCTCCATCCACGCTTAGGGAAGACACTCTCTCCACAGTTTCCACTAACATCTGTGGTCACCCCTTGAAAAATCTTGCTATCACCAAGCAGAGCATCAAAAATCCTATCATCTGTATGAGAATGTATGTCTATAAAGCCTGGTGATACCGCATAACCTTTTGCATCTACAATCTTGTCAGCACTCTCTCCGATAGAGCCTATAGCCGCTATCTTACCGTTTTTTATTCCAAGAGATCCATTTATTGGGGCTTTACCATCTCCTGTATAAATCAAGCCATTTGAAATTATCGTGTCAAAATGGTTATTGACACTGATTTTCTTTGAATCGTAAAATCCAAGGCTCATCGCCGCTCCGGCCACAAGTGAGCTTTTCAGGAAACCTCTTCTTGAAATATTGTCTGACATAGTTGTTTAGGTTAGGTTAAGTTTATCTGTTTATTTGATCTTCACTCCATTTGTCTTAAAGACCTTGAATTCGTTCCCCTGAGAATAGACAAGGTAGGCATCTATCTGCTTGTTATTTTCCAGAAACTTTTCTGTCTTTTCCAATCCTATCACCATAAAATAGGTAGCATAAGCATCTGCAGTCATGGCATCTTCTGCAATTACCGTTGCACTCAGAAGATTGTGCCTGACAGGATAGCCCGTCCTTGGATCTATTGTATGGGAATATTTCTCGCCTCCCTCTTCATAAAATTTGCGGTAGTTGCCAGATGTGGCCAATCCTCTGCCGGAAATGGAGATTATAGTCTGAAGGTTTTCACCCGGATCCATATTCCCCTCTACAGGCTTGTCAATTCCAACAGTCCACTCTTTCCCTTCAGGATTCACCCCTTTGCAAAAGATCTCTCCTCCAACCTCAATCATATAGTTTTTTATACCCAATCTGTCAAACTCAGAAGCGATCAGATCTGGAGTATAGCCTTGGGCTATCGCATTGGCATTCAAAGAAAGCCTCGGATCACTTTTTATAAGCACCCCATTCTCTATCCTCACCTTGTCCATTCCCACAAAAACCTTTATGCTGTCTATGATTTTCTGAGTGACATGCACTCTGTTCTTGAATCCGAACCCCCAAGCGTCAAAGAACGGTGCTCCCGAAATATCAAAGGCACCTTCGCTTATGTTGTACATCTCTCTTGATTTATTGAACACATTTATGAAAATTGAATCCATCCGGACATTCTCTCCCCTGTTCAATCTTGAAATAATTGAGCTATCGTTGTATACAGAGAGAGAGTTGTCCACCCTTTTAAGGGTTGTCCCCACAACACTATCCAGAGAATCGGGAATATCAGCAGAATATGCTATGTGAAAAGTCGTTCCTTGGGTAAAGCCATCGATAGTCCTGTACTCTTTGAGAGTAGTGCACCCAATGGTTAATAAAGATGTATAAATTATTATCTGAAAAATAAAAAGGCTCTCTCTGCAATATTTCATGGCTACTGAGTAGTTTGGCACAAATTTAGATAAAAAAACATATCTTTGTATGTTACAAAAGAACTATAATAAATTATATGAGACAATTTGCCAGTTTTTTTATTCCGATAATCATTGCTTCTGTATGCATCGGAACCTCTTGTAGTAAGGATGATAAAGACTCTGATTCTTCTGATAAAGAATACATGACCGGGACTCTTTCCTATAACCTCCCGGTATACGTCCTTGCCTCCAGCGAGGTTAAACTGAATGCTTCCGGCATTACCGTACCTGCTTCGGGAATCACATATAAATGGACTACCACCGGATTTAGTGTGGATTCAATAAAAGGGCAGAATGCAGTTGTCATTGCTCCCGCAAAATGCGGAGATTACATAATCACATGCCTTGCCTCAGATGACAATAAAGTATATAACAGCAAATCCTTGTCACAATCCACTACTGTCATAGACCCTTTCTCAGAAGAGAACTTTTCAGGCGTTGTAAAGACTCCGTACTCAATTCTGGATTCCAGAGACGGACAGAAATATTATTACAACTCTATTGGAAATCTGGATTGGTTTACCGGAAACTTAAATTGGAAAGGAGCTGGAAAACCATACAAAAATGCAGATGCAATAGCATATATCTTTGGCCGTTTGTACTCTTGGGACGAGGCAACAGGAGGAGTCTCTGCCAACACCCTTGGAGTAGGTCCTCAAGGAATTTGCCCTGCCGGATGGTCAGTTCCAACAGAAAAGGACTGGGAAGATCTGGCTAAAGCTCTGAATGGAGGCACAGCCTTGGCATTTGACAACAAATGGACCGGGCTTGGCGGGAAAGTAACTGTCAACGCGCTGTTGAACTCAGGAAATATTTGGAAGTACAGTCCAAACAATGTTAAAGGAAATCTATTTTCGTGGAACGCCCTTCCGGGTGGAAATATCTCCAGAGAACTGTCGAACTTCGAGAACCTGAATCTATATGGTTTCTGGTGGTCGTCTACTGAAAAGGATTCCAGGAATGCAGGATATAGGTACATCTACTTTGACAATGCCGACTTCCCGTACAATTATGCCAATAAAAGTTCTTTTGGTGCATCTGTAAGGTGTGTCCGTAGAATTCCCACAAAATAATAATAACCACTAAATTTTAATCTTATGAAACTATCAAAAGGCATTATTACTCTTCTTGTGGTCCTTGGCGTTTTAGCTATATTTTTCTTCTGGGCCATGGGTGGATACAACAAAATGGTTGCCGGCGAAGAGCAAGTCACCTCGGCATGGTCGCAGGTTGAAAACGTTTATCAGAGACGAGCAGACCTTATTCCCAACCTTGTCGCAACTGTAAAAGGGTATGCCGCACACGAGCAGGAGACTCTCGAAGGTGTTGTGAATGCCAGGGCAAAGGCTACCCAGACAACAATAGATCCTACAAAAATGACACAGGAGAGTCTGAACAAATTTCAGGCTGCACAAGGAGAACTAAGTACAGCATTGGGTAAGTTGATGGTTGTTGTGGAACGCTATCCTGACCTAAAGGCAAACCAGAATTTCCTTGAACTCCAGGCTCAGCTGGAAGGAACAGAGAACAGGATAACTGTTGAAAGGCAGAAATTCAATGATGTTGCAAAAGAATACAACACATTCATCCGCCAGTTCCCCAGAAATATTATTGCCGGTATCTGTGGGTTTGAGAGAAAGGCCTACTTTGAGGCAAAAGAGGGTTCAGAAAATGCTCCAAAAGTGGAGTTTTAAGCCGTGTCATCTTCTAACCTGATTTCCAAGGCAGATCAGACTTTAATTGTTAAAGCCATTGAATCTGCAGAACTCAACACCTCCGGAGAGATAAGGGTGCACATAGAATCTGCCTGCAAAGGTGATCCTGTGGAGAGAGCTGTGTATATCTTCAATAAAATCAAGATGTTCCAGACAAAGGAACGTAACGGCGTACTCATATATCTGGCTATCAACTCCAGAAAATATGCAATTATCGGAGATACCGGTATCAATACAAAGGTTCCCGCAAATTTTTGGGACGACATCAAGCTGAAGATGCTTAGTTATTTAGCATCCGGCGATATTGTACCTGGACTTACACTTGCTATTTGTATGGCCGGTGATAAGCTAAAAGAGTTTTTCCCATATCAAAATGACGATGTAAATGAACAGAGTAATGAAATCTCATTTGGCGAATAGGGCAACGGCAATTATCACCCTGCTTCTGCTTATAAGCAGCACATGGATCTCGGCTCAGGTTCCTGCAAGACCCTCACCGCCACGGTTGGTTAATGATCTGGCAGGCATTTTCACCAGTGAGCAAGTTTCCACGCTGGAGACCAAACTGGTAGATTTCTCAAATAAGACTTCCAACCAGATAGTTGTGGCTACAATGAATGACCTTGGGGGCATGGATAAGTCTCAGATGGCATACTCAATAGGCGAACAATGGAAAGTTGGTCAGGAAAAGTTTGATAACGGAGTTGTCATTCTTATAAAACCTAAAAACGGCAATGAAAGGGGAGAAGTTTTCATCGCAACAGGATATGGGCTTGAAGGTGCGCTTCCTGATGCTATCTGCAAAAGGATTGTAGAAAACGAAATGATTCCGGAATTCCGTTCAGACAACTATATTGGCGGAGTAAATAAAGCTTTGGCCGTGATAATGCCTATTGCTGCCGGGGAATATACATCTGCGCAATATGCTGCAAAGACAAAGGATTCCGGATCAGGAGCAATCGCAGTAGTTGTATTCATGGTAATCTTCTTTTTGGCCATGGTCTTTAAAAAGAAGGGACCTACCAATATAGGAGGAGGAGGCAGAAGAGGTCCGAGTGCGTTGGACGTATTGCTTCTGGGATCTATTCTTTCCGGATCAGGAAGACATGGCGGAGGTTTTGGTGGAGGTAGCAGCGGCGGGTTCGGCGGTGGCGGATTTGGAGGATTCGGCGGCGGCGGGTTCGGCGGCGGCGGAGCCGGTGGCAGTTGGTAACCCTTTGGCCGTACACCATTAATATTTAACGTTCAATAATACTATTTCCGATTCTGTACCTATTCTGTACTTCGGTCCCCATAGACCTACTCCGGAAGAGACATAGTAGTGCGTATCACCTTTTTTCATATATCCGTAAGGTAACTCAAATATCCATCTTACAATAAGGTTTCCCGGCCAGAACTGTCCATTGTGTGTATGTCCGGAAAGCTGGAGATCAATGCCGTTGCGCATGGCTTCATCCAGATTGTAAGGCTGATGATCAAGTAAAATTTTAGGAATATCTCTGTCCAATCCTGACACAAGACTCTCCAATGAGGACCGTTTTCTGTTTGTCCTGTCATCCCTCCCGACTATATAAAGAGAACTGTCAGCAACTAATACTGAGGAGTCCAGCAAAAATGTGATTCCTGAAGATTTTATGTAATCATATATCTTCTCACGCTCACCTCCGTAAAATTCATGATTTCCGCTTATTGCAAATACTCCATATCTGGATTTGATTGCAGATAGCACTTCAGAAGCATTCTCATCAGAAAGGGGTTTGACACTTCTGTCGGCAATATCACCTGCAAGGATTACAATATCAGGTTTCTGACTGTTTATTAGAGACACATATCTATCAAGCTCCTTCTTGCCGATATAAGAGCTGAGATGAAGGTCACTCGCCATGACAATCCTTATCTCCCTACCCATGGAATATCTCTCAAGAGATATATCCAGCTTTGTAACCTTCGGATTATTGAACTTAATATTTCCGCAAAACAGGATCAAAGATATAGCCACAACACCAAGAGATGCGCTTAGAAGCTTGACCAGAGGATAATCGGAACGCACAAATTCCGGATAGAAATTAAAAAAGTGGTTTGCCAGCCTGATAATGTCAAGAGAGAGGGCAAACAGGGCAAAGTATATGACTGCCACCAACCAGGTGAAACCCACAGCCGAGAGGAGTCCGGAAATATTTTCCGGCATATTGTCTCCATAGAACATTTTTAGAAAAAAGCATCCAAAGGAGCCAAAATATACAAAGGTGAAGGCAATTCTCAGCCAAATACTATATTGCATCGATTGCCAACCTCTTATAAAGACATACGAAGTGACTCCGAGAATTACCAAAAGGGAAATTATTATAAACATATTTTTCACTGGTTTTATAACTATGCTTTAGCGACTTGGTTTTCGTTCATTTTTCCAAGAGATACAAGTTTATTCACAATTGTATAGAACATGATTATAAGGAAAGGAGCGACAAGGTAGTAAAGATGAAGCCAGAAATTACCATGAATAAGCCCGAAGATCAGATAACTATTTCTTGAATAGCTCATTTCACTTATATTTAGCAAATTATAGCCAATGTATTCTATAAACAGAAGTAAAGTCACATAAGACAGCCAGAAGGTAAGCAACTGGAGAGTCCTGCTTTCAATCCTCTTTCTGATGAACAGAAAGAGCTCTATTATAAGGCACCCTCCTATCCACCAAAGTGAAAATGCCCACAGATTCAGCCCCGGAGTGTTCAGCGACGGTATATTGTAATGATATTGGTAATTGCCTACCCAGACAAATGCCAATGTGAATGAAGAGAAGATAATCTGAAGTTTCCTTCTCGATGTCATAAGATAGCCGACAGCTCCACCAAAAAGGCCAATGACAATATCCGTACCTTGATCCTTGAAGGTTTCCGGCCTGAAAATATCCAAGGCAAAGTATAGGAAGGCAATCTCCAGAACTTCATAAAGTAGTAATATAGTAAATAGTAAAAGCCACTTCCGTCTTAGCCTGAAAGCAGTAAGGAGCAGGATTAATGTTATCCCGCTCCATAGATGAACCAGCGACCAGTAGTCGAAAAAGAAGAGGCTGTTTTCGTATATTTTAGTATACAGCCAACTGGTGTGTGTATGAAAGAGACCGAAAAAGGAGTCGCTCATACTATTACTTTATTAATGTTTTCCTACATCAACTTTTTAAAGAAGTCATTACCCTTATCATCAACAAGAATAAAGGCAGGGAAGTTCTCAACCTCGATTTTCCAAATAGCCTCCATCCCAAGTTCAGGATACTCAAGCACCTCAACCTTCTTTATGCTATCCTGAGCAAGAATTGCAGCAGGGCCTCCAATGCTTCCTAAGTAGAAACCGCCATGCTTCTTGCAGGCATCTGTCACTTGCTGGCTTCTGTTACCTTTTGCTATCATTATCAAGCTACCGCCATTGCTTTGGAAAAGGTCAACGTATGAGTCCATACGGCCAGCAGTGGTAGGTCCGAACGATCCACTTGGAAGTCCGACAGGGGTCTTTGCCGGTCCCGCATAATAGATTGGATGATCTTTCAGGTACTGAGGCAGTCCCTCTCCTGCATCGAGACGCTCCTTAAGTTTTGCATGAGCAATATCCCTTCCGACTATTATTGTACCATCCAGAAGCAGGAAGGTAGAGACCGGATGTTTGGAAAGTTCTGCAAGAACCTCTTTCATCGGACGGTTAAGATTGATGTGAATTCCTCCTGCGTGAGCAGCATTGCCGACTCTAAGCTTTTCAGGAACAAGTCTTATAGGATTTGAATCCAGCGTTTCCAACCAGATACCATCCTTATTTATCTTTGCCTTTATGTTTCTGTCTGCACTGCATGAAACACCCATACCGACAGGACATGAGGCTCCGTGCCTTGGAAGACGTATAACTCTGATATCGTGAGCAAAATACTTACCTCCGAACTGAGCTCCTATTCCGAGAGATTGAGCTGCCTTGAGAAGTTTTGCCTCAAGTTCCAGGTCTCTGAAAGCATTTCCACCCTCACTTCCTGTTTTTGGAAGCTCATCCAGATATTTGACAGAAGCAAGCTTTACTGTCTTCATGCAGGTCTCAGCAGATGTCCCACCAATTACAAAAGCAATATGATATGGAGGGCAGGCAGCAGTTCCAAGTGTCTTCATCTTCTCAATAAGAAACTTCTCAAGAGTTGCGGGGTTTAGCAGAGCCTTTGTCTCCTGGAAGAGGTAGCTCTTGTTTGCCGATCCACCGCCCTTGGCAACAAACAGGAACTTATACTCGTTACCATCTATCGAGTAAAGGTCTATCTGCGCAGGAAGATTGCATCCAGTATTTTTCTCCTTGTACATATCCAGAGGAGCATTCTGTGAATACCTCAGGTTATCCTGAGTATAAGTATCATATACTCCATGAGATAGAGCTTCCTCGTCACCGCCGCCTGTCCATACACCCTGCCCCTTCTTGGCAACTATTGTAGCCGTTCCGGTATCCTGACAGAAAGGAAGTACACCTTTTGAAGCCACGTCTGCATTAAGCAGCATGGTAAGTGCAACAGCTTTGTCATTGACGCTTGCTTCCGGGTCACTAAGTATCTTGGCAACCATTTCATTGTGCTCAGGACGCAGCATAAAAGCTATGTCGTGCATAGCCTGTCTGGCCAACAGACGCAAACCCTCTTTATCCACTTTTAATATCTCTTTACCTTCAAACTGAGTTACAGACACAAAGTCCTTTGTAAGAAGGTGATATTCTGTCTTGTCTTTTCCCAGTGGGAACATTTCCTGATACTTGAATTCCATAACTATATATTTAAAAATCAATTTTCCATTAAGAACGACTTCATAAACTCATTTATATCACCATCGAGTACAGCCTGGGTATCCGATGTCTCATAGCCTGTTCTTAAATCCTTAACCATTTTGTACGGGTGCAGCACATAACTCCTTATCTGTGATCCCCACTCAATCCTGAGCTTCTTACCCTCCAACTCCGCAGCCTTCTCCTTTCTCTTTCTAAGCTCCAGTTCGTAAAGGTGCGATTTAAGTATTCTTAGCGCATTCTGACGGTTATCCAATTGTGAACGGGTTTCAGTGTTCTCAACCATTATTCCCGAAGGAAGATGGCGTACTCTCACCCCAGTCTCAACCTTGTTCACGTTCTGACCTCCTGCCCCACCTGAACGGAATGTGTCCCATTCCAGATCTCCGGGATTTATCTCAATCTCGATGGTATCATCTACCGCAGGATATACAAAAACACTTGAAAAAGTAGTCTGGCGTTTCCCTTGAGCATTGAAAGGGGAAATTCTCACCAACCGGTGAACTCCATTTTCGGCTTTAAGGTATCCATATGCCCAATCGCCCTCAAACTCAATGGTGACAGACTTTATTCCTGCCTCCTCGCCTTCAAGTAGGTCATAGATATGGACTTTGTATCCGTTTCTCTCACCCCAGCGGACATACATCCTCATAAGCATGGAGGACCAATCATTACTTTCAGTACCTCCAGCTCCGGAATTGATCTTTAATATTGCCCCCAGATTATCACCCTCTTCTCCAAGCATATTTCTGAATTCCAATGCTTCAATCTTGGTAATAAGCTCCTTATAGTGCGAGTCCAGCTCCTCCTCCATTGAACCATCCTCTTTGGCATAATCAATAAACACTTCCAGGTCTTCTGCATCCTTTTCGATGTCAGAAAAACCCTTTACCCAATATTTTATTGATGATACCTTCTTGAGAAACAACTCTGCCTCCTTTGGATCATTCCAAAAGTCTGATGCAAGAGTCTTAGCCTCACACTCCTCTAACTCTACTTTTTTACTATCGATGTCAAAGAGACCTCCTCAGCGCAGAAACCCGCTGCTGGACATCTCTCAATTGATCCAGATTAACCATTATAATTCAGTTTTATTGGCTACAAAGTTAACCAATTATTTTGTTAAGGACCTCTAAAATCTTATCATATCCAAAACCACGCGTAAGCGCAAATCTTATAAGCTTCGACCTTAGCTTGTCTCTATCCTCTTCCTTCCTAAGCTCCTTTGCCTTTGTGGCAAGTATCTTTTCCAGAGTACCCCTCTCAGTATCGTGGTCAATCTGAGAGAGAGCATTGTCTATCACCCTGTCGGCCACTCTTTTATTCTTGAGCGCAAAGGCTATTTTACGGGAGCCCCATCCTCCAAGACGCGATTTATCCCTGACAAACGCTGATGCATACCTGTCCTCATCAAGGAATTTATCTGCCTTCAACTTTACAATAATTGACTCAGTCTCAGTTTCGGAAAGATTAAATCTTTTCAGTTTCAAACGAATATCATGTTCACAATACTCTCTTAAAGAGCATATCCTCTGCATGTAGGCAAGAGGCTGTGAGCCTTCATTGACATTCTTTTTCAAGTCTATCTGTCTGTAAACTTTTTTATCATTCTGGTTATCTCTCCAACCCACAATACAATAGAGGTAGACCCTATGATCAGGAGCCAGTCCTTAAGTAAAATCGGTTCTGTACGGAAAACATCCCCACCAAACTGAACAATCAGGAATTGCCCTACCACAATAAGAATTGAGACAAGAACAAAACCGGGACATTTTGAAATTCCTTTAAATGCAGATCCTCCCACTCCATATGTCTTTGCATTGAACATGTTCCAGAACTGGAGCATCACGAAGACAGTGAAAAACACCGAAAGATTATATCTGGAGATTGCACCTTCTGCATCCTTAAATATAAACAGCAATCCAAACAAAAGGGCAACGAAGAGTACTCCCGTAAAGAGGATTATCCTCCTCATGGATTTAGTTATTATAAAATCTGTCGACTTTCTTGGCTTGCTCTCCATTACTTTATTGTTTGGAGGCAATGATGCAAGTGCACCTGCCGCAAAAGTGTCCATTATAAGATTGACCCAAAGCATCTGTGTAACTGTCAGAGGAAGCTCATGTCCGAAGATTGATCCCAGAAGAACGATAATCATTGCACTTAAATTTATCGTAAGCTGGAAAAGAATAAACCTCTGAATGTTCTGATAGAGCGATCTTCCCCACATCACAGCAGTTGCAATGCTGTTGAAAGAGTCATCCAGAAGGGTTATATCACTTGCCTCTTTTGCAACAGAGGTTCCTGTACCCATAGAGAGACCCACATGGGCATGGTTAAGGGCAGGGGCATCATTTGTACCATCACCGGTAACTGCCACAACTGCGCCAGCCTTCTGAAGCAGCTGGACCAGACGTTGCTTGTCGGTTGGCCGGGCCCTGCACATGATCTTAAGTTTCAAGACACGGGCAAAGGCTTGCTCATCTGTCAGATTCTCAAAATCAACCCCCGTTATTACTGCATCATCACCATCATTTTCACTAAGGATACCTATCTGTCTGCCTATCTCCTTTGCTGTTCCAGGGGTATCCCCTGTCACAATCTTTACATCTATCCCGGCTCTAAGGCATTTTGCGACTGCCTCTGGAACATCTTCCCTGACAGGGTCAGAAATTGCCACAACACCAAGATATGTAAGGCCACTCGAGGCAAGGTCCTCAATCGAATGGTCGAGATTTCCGGAAAGGACTTTGTACGCAAAACCTAGAGTCCTCATAGCCTGATTCTGATATTTCAGAAGTTTGTCATGAATCCCTTCAGGAGCATCCTTGCATTTGGATATAACTATCTCCGGTGCGCCCTTCACATAAAGGATCTTTTTACCCAAGTCCTCGGAATCTACAATGGTAGCCATATACTTTCTCTCAGTTGAGAATGTGAGCTGATCGACAATCTTAGCCCCCTCCCTCACATCAAGGTAGTTTACGTTCTTACTGTGAAGCCAAAGCAGCAAAGCTCCCTCAGTGGGATTGCCAAGAGCCTTTATCTTCTCTGTATCCGAAAAGTCCAGAAAGGCAGTTGAGTTGAAAGATATGTTCTCCTTTATGAGTATGCTCTGTTCGCCATCGCCCAGATTCTGCTCACTCAACCCCTCAAAGGCTGTGTCGGCAACTCTCATCTGATTCTGGGTCAGAGTTCCTGTCTTATCCGTGCAGATAACGGTGGCAGCTCCCATTGTCTCAGTAGCATGCATCTTTCTCACAAGATTGTTTGTCTGAAGCATCCTTCTCATACTTAGGGCAAGGCTAAGTGTAACAGACATTGGAAGTCCCTCAGGGACAGCTACTACTATCAACGTTACAGCAACCATGAAATATTGAAGTATCCTTCCGGCCACATCCAGGGATATCCACTGTCCTGAATCCAAAGGATCAACTCCAAAAAGATAACCGGCAGAGGCAACGACTACCACAGTCAAAAGTCCAAGGAAGAACCATTTGAACCAGCTACCTTCGGCCACCCATTTTGGCAGGCTTATCTTTTTGCCCATCATCTCAAGACCATCATACACAATTGGCATCCATATTTTTACGGCCATTACCACCAATCCAAGGATAACCGACCCAAGCAGACCTATCTGACCGAGAGAATAATCCGACCCTCCCATGAAAATATCCTTTACAAACAGGGTGATAAAGGTGAATATTGCCAGAACGAATCCGGCAAATCCAATAAATTTAGCCAGACCGCCAAGCTGCTTGTTTAGAGGAGTCTCCTCCTCATTTGCCTCTGTAGCCTTTTCCGCAACCTTTCCGAACTCCGTGGAGTCTCCAACTGCAAAGACCCTGTATATACAGTGCCCCTCCACGATAGTTGTTCCCCGGAGAATATGATTTGTAGGATAAGTTGCCTCTTCATCGAAATACTGAGGGTCAGTACTTTTTTCAATTACAGGCTCTCCTGTAAGGGATGATTCATTCACAGAGAGTGAAACTGCCTCAACAAGCTCTCCATCTGCAGGTATCTCCTCCCCTGTGTCCAATACGACAATGTCTCCAACTACAATATCCTTTTTAGGAATTTCTCTAATGTTGCCATCCCTTATTACCTTTAAGAGATTCTCGTCATTTACCTGATTAAGAAGATCGAATTTCTTATTGGCATCCATTTCAAACCAAAAAGAGACTCCCGTTGCAAGAAAAATTGCACAGAATATTCCGATTGTCTCAATAAACTCGTTGTGGATAAACGAAATTCCCAACGAAAGAAAAGCTGCAATAAGCAGTATCCTTATTATGGGATCGCCAAATTTTTCAATAAAAAGTTTCCATAGAGGGTCTCTCTTTGGAGGTGTAAGAAGGTTAGATCCGTTTTTTTCTCTGCTTTCCAATACCTCATTGGCACTAAGCCCCTGATAGTGAATTCTCTTTTCCAAATTTTATCTTTTTAGTCTGTTATTTCCACTCAACATTCCGCATGCAGCAAGGATGTCCTCTCCTCTGGAAGCCCTTACTGTAGTCAAGATACCGGCATTATTCAGCCTTGTCTTGAAAAGCTCTATCCTGGCATCGGGTGAGGACACCAAAGGAAAATCCGGTATCTGGTGAAACCTTATAAGATTCACCCTGCATTCGATCCCTTTAAGCAATCTTGTGAGGGCATCTGCATGTCTCTTGGAATCGTTCCAGCCATTGAACATTATATATTCAAAGCTGACCCTCCTCTGGCCAGAGAAGTCATACTTCTTTATAAGGCTGACGGTTTCGGCAATAGGCCAGGCTTTCTGCACAGGCATCAGCTCATCTCTCTCCTCATCAATTGGGTTGTGCAATGAAATTGCCAGATGGCACTTGCTTTTTTCCAGAAACTCCTGCAGGGCAGGATATACACCAATGGTAGATAGAGTAATCCTCTTGGGACTCCACGCAAACCCCCAGTCGGCAGTGATTATCTCTATACTTTTAATAACCGCATCATAGTTGTCAAGCGGCTCTCCCATGCCCATATACACAGCATTTGTAAGCTTGTCAGTCTCGTCTATGTTAATAAACTGGGATATTATCTCCCCTGCCGTAAGCTGTCCCTTGAAGCCAAGACGTGCCGTCATACAGAACTTGCATCCCATCTTGCACCCACACTCAGAAGAGACACATAATGTAGCCCTATCCTCTTCCGGAATCATCACCGATTCAATAGTATCCCCACCAATTGTAGGGAAAAGATATTTTTTTGTTCCGTCGGACGAAATCTGTTTGTCTATAGAAGCAAACCCACCAACCTCATAGTCTACAGAGAGTGCCTCTCTGGCACGCTTGGACAGATTGGTCATTTGATCTATATCTGAGGCCTTTTTCTTATAGAGCCACTCTGCCAGTTGCTTTGCTGTAAACGACGGAAGTGAAAGATCTTCAGAGATATCTTTTAACTCCTCAAGGGTCTTTCCAAGTAACCATTTTTTCATTCTGCAAATGTACTGAAAATTAAAAATCATTTGTTAATTTTGCATGAATTTAAAACACAAACATTATGGCAAAGGAGAGTGAAGAAGTAAAAAAGGGTGCTGAAATAAGTCCCGAGAAGTTGAAGGCTTTACAAGCCACACTTGACAAGATTGAGAAGGATTACGGAAAAGGCACCGTTATGAGGATGGGCGAGCAGCCAAAATGGGAAGTTTCGACTATTGGGTCGGGTTCAATAGCACTTGACCATGCACTTGGAATAGGAGGATATCCAAGAGGAAGGGTTATAGAAATATATGGCCCGGAATCAAGTGGTAAGACCACACTGGCAATTCATGCAATTGCCGAGGCTCAGAAAGCGGGTGGAATAGCAGCAATTATAGACGCAGAGCACGCTTTCGACAGGACATACGCAAAGAATCTGGGTGTGAATGTAGATACTCTTCTCATCTCACAGCCTGACAACGGTGAACAGGCTCTTGAAATCACAGACAGTCTTATCCGTTCCGGCGCAATTGATGTAATTGTAATTGACTCTGTTGCAGCATTGACTCCAAAGGCAGAGATCGAGGGAGAGATGGGTGATTCAAAAATGGGACTTCAGGCCCGGCTTATGAGTCAGGCACTGAGGAAGCTCACAGCCAACATAAGCAAGACAAACACCTGCTGCATATTCATAAACCAGCTCCGCGAAAAGATCGGGGTAATGTTTGGCAATCCCGAGACAACAACCGGCGGTAACGCCCTCAAGTTTTACGCCTCTGTAAGGGTGGATGTACGCAGGATCACTCAGTTGAAGGACGGCGAGGATGCTACCGGAAACAGAGTACGCGCCAAGATTGTGAAGAACAAGATGGCACCGCCTTTCAGAAAAGCTGAGTTCGACATTGTCTTCGGAGAGGGCATATCAAAACTCGGAGAGGTTGTTGACCTTGGCGTAGAGTTCGATATTATCAAAAAGAGTGGCTCATGGTTCAGCTATGGAGATACCAAAATAGGTCAGGGAAGGGATGCCGTTAAACAGATGCTTGTGGACAATCCATCCTTGATGGAGGAGGTTGAAGCCAAAATCAGAGCTAAACTTCTGGAAAGCAAAGACTAATTTTTCTTATAAGATCTAAAAATTTAATGGAAACAGTATTAAGTGGGATTCGTTCTACGGGTCATCTGCACCTTGGCAACTATTTCGGTGCACTTAGAAATTACATACAGATGCAAGATGAGTACAACTGCTATTTTTTCATAGCAGACCTGCACTCGCTCACCACTCATCCGCATCCGGCAGATTTTCATGAAGGGGTAAAGACAATCCTTTCAGAATATCTAGCCTCGGGCCTTGATCCCGAAAAATCGGCAATTTTTGTTCAGAGCGATGTTCCTGAAGTAGTAGAACTCTATGTTCTGCTAAACATGATAACCTATAAAGGAGAGCTTGAAAGGACAGCCTCCTTCAAAGACAAGGTACGCAAACAGGAGGACAATGTAAATGCAGGTCTTCTTACATACCCTGTACTTATGGCTTCCGACATTTTGGTGCAGAGAGCCAATAAAGTTCCCGTAGGCAAAGATCAGGAGCAGCACCTGGAAATGGCAAGGGTTCTTGCCCGCAGGTTCAACAATTTGTACGGAGCAGAAGTCTTTCCCGAGCCTCAGGCTTTCAACTTCGGCAGCGACCTTATCAAGGTTCCGGGGTTGGACGGCAGCGGCAAGATGGGCAAAAGTGAAGGAAACGGAATCTATCTGTGTGACGACGAAAAGACAATCCACAAAAAAGTGATGAAGGCAGTTACAGACTCCGGTCCAACCGAGCCAAACAGCAAAATGCCTGAGTCAATAGAAAACATCTTCACACTTTTAAAAATCGTATCCGCACCGGATACAGTTGCACATTTCACAGAGGCATACAACAACTGCTCAATCAGATACGGAGATCTCAAAAAACAGCTGGCTGCAGATATCTGCAAGCACACTCTTCCTATCCGTGCACGTATTGAGGAGGTTTACAACGATGATGCTTACCTTCGCAAGGTTGCAAAGAGAGGAATGGATATGGCAAGGGAGAATGCACAGGCAACAATGAAAGAGGTAAAGGCAGCAGTTGGCATCAAGAGCTTCTGATTTATGAATGATTAGTAAAACCACAATAGACAAAATTCTTGATGCAGCACAGATTGTTGATGTCATCAGCGATTTTGTGACACTTAAGAGAAGGGGGGCAAACTACATAGCTTGCTGCCCTTTTCATAATGAGAAGACACCATCGTTCTCCGTCTCCCCCACCCGTGGCATCTACAAATGCTTTGGATGCGGCAAAGCCGGCAACGTAGTAAACTTCGTAATGGAACATGAGCAGCTCTCATACGTGGAAGCTCTCAGATTCCTGGGCAAGAAGTACGACATAGAGGTTGCCGACAGAGAGGAGAGCGCTCAGGAGGTCGAGAACCGACTGAAGGGCGAAAGCCTTATGATAGTCTCCCAGTTTGCACAGGAGTTCTATACCAATGCCCTTTGGAATTCACAGAAGGGGCAGGCAATAGGCATAAGCTATTTCAAGGAGAGAGGGTTCACGGAAGAGACCATCCGCAAATTCATGCTGGGTTGGTCTCCCGACGGAAGGGACGGTATGTGTGCCGCAGCACTGAGAGCCGGCTATAAAAAGGAGTTCATTGTGGCAACCGGTCTCGGAATTGAGAGAGAGGGAACCGGAGAGTTGGCAGACAGATTCTACGACAGGGTCATGTTTCCTATCCACTCCATTTCCGGGCGTGTGATTGCTTTTGGAGGAAGAACCCTGCGCACAGACAAGAATATTGCAAAGTACATAAACTCTCCCGAAAGTGAGATCTATGTAAAGAGCCGCTCCCTTTACGGAATATTCTTTGCCAAGTCTGCAATTTCCAAACTCCAGAAATGCTACCTAGTCGAGGGATATACCGATGTAATATCGCTTCATCAGGCTGGTGTGGAGAATGTGGTTGCATCCAGCGGCACATCTCTGACAATAGACCAGATAAGGCTTATCAAGCGTTTTGCCCCGCAGGTTACAGTTCTGTACGATGGAGATGCAGCCGGGATAAAGGCATCCATAAGGGGCATAGACATGCTACTGGAAGAAGGTCTGCAGGTGAAAGTTGCTCTCTTCCCTGATGGCGAAGACCCGGACTCTTTCGCCAGAAAGCACACTACAGAGGAGCTTAAGGATTTCCTGCAGAATGCAGAGGAAGATTTCATTGCATTCAAGACCCAGTTGCTGGCAGAGGAGACGCGAAAGGACCCTATCAAGAGAGCTCAGCTTATATCGGAGGTAGTGGCAAGCATTGCTGTAATTCCTGACGCAATAAGCAGGACTGTATATATCGAAGATTGCAGCCAAAGGCTCAAGATAGACGAAAGCATCCTTGCACAGGAGGTGAAGAAACTGCGTAAGAAGAGGCAATACGGCGCATACTCATCAGATTCCACCATAGACCCCGAACCGGGACTGCCTAAATATTTTCCACCACTTGAAACCGGAGAGAGAGTTCCGGACTTTGTAAAGGACACATTCTGCGAAGCCGCCGAGAAGGAGCTCCTATATTACCTTATAAAATTTGGCGAATATCCACTTTTCGGCAAGGATGAGGGTGAAGACACCACAATAAAGGTATCTCAGTTTATTCTTACCGAGCTTCAGAATGACGATCTTGAGCTTCAGAACCTGGTATACAAAAACATCTTCGACGAATATTTCCAGATCCGTGAGCTGGGTCAGGAGGATATCCAGAAACATTTCCTTAACCACAGGAATCAGGAGTTTGTACAGGTGGTGCTGGGTCTGCTTCATCAGGAACACAGCCTTACCATAAAGACATTCATAAAGTCTGTGATTCCGGAAGAGAACGTGCTCTCCACCATTGTTCCAAAATCAATTTTACTTTACAAGGCCAAAATCACATCAATAGCATATCAGGACCTATGCAATAAGTTGGTCAAGGCGCAGGAAGAGAAAGATGAAGAACTGCAAAACAGTATCTTAAAACAACTTCAGATACTGATGCATATACGCAACTCGTTTGCCAAAGAGCTAAACAGGTTGACGATTTGACATTTTTCTTATCTTTGCGGTCTAATTATTCTCAAAATGGAAAAGAACTACAAAAGACATCTGGTTACAGCTGCCCTTCCTTATGCCAATGGGGCTGTACATATTGGCCACCTAGCGGGTGTTTACATACCTGCAGATATCTACGTGAGGTATCTTCGAATGCGCGGCCGGGATGTCAAGTTCATCTGTGGTTCTGACGAACACGGCGTACCTATCACAATAAAGGCAAAACAGCAGGGTCTCACTCCGCAGGAGATTGTGGACAAGTATCATATGATAATCAAAGACTCTTTCGAGCGTCTTGGAATAAGTTTCGACATCTACTCCCGCACAAGCTCAAAGACCCATCATAAAACGGCATCTGACTTCTTCAGGAAACTATACCTGGAAGGTAAGTTTGTCGAAAAAGAGAGCGAGCAGTACTACGACGAAGAGGCCAGGCAATTTCTTGCAGACCGTTATATCGTAGGTACTTGCCCAAAATGTGGAGCAGAGAATGCCTATGGCGACCAATGCGAGAAATGTGGAAGCACACTCAGCCCTACCGAGCTGATCAACCCTCGTTCCGCATTGAGCGGCAACGCCCCTGTAATGCGCAAGACCTCTCACTGGTACCTCCCTCTGGATCAGTACGAAGAGTGGCTCAAGGAGTGGATACTGAAAGGTCACAAAGAGTGGAAAAGCAATGTTTACGGACAATGTAAATCATGGCTGGATGGTGGTTTACAGCCAAGAGCAGTCAGCCGCGACCTTGACTGGGGAGTACCTGTTCCTGTTGCCGGTGCAGAGGGAAAGGTTCTCTACGTATGGTTCGACGCCCCTATCGGATATATATCAAACACAATAGAGCTACTTCCAGACGACTGGGAAAAATGGTGGAAGAGCGAAGATACCAAGATGGTTCACTTCATTGGAAAAGACAACATTGTGTTCCACTGCATAGTTTTCCCTGCAATGCTCAAGGCATATGGTGACGGATTCATCTTGCCTGAGAATGTTCCTGCAAATGAGTTCCTCAACCTTGAGGGCAACAAGATATCTACTTCGCGCAACTGGGCTGTATGGCTACACGAATACCTGGAGGATTTTCCGGGACAGGAAGATGTACTGAGGTATGTACTTTGTGCAAATGCACCGGAGACCAAGGACAACGACTTCACCTGGAAGGATTTTCAGACAAGGAACAACAGCGAACTGGTTGCCATATTCGGTAATTTTGTAAACCGTGCTGTTGTGCTTACTCATAAGTATTTTGCCGGAGAGGTCCCTGCAATCATCAAAAGCGAACCGATTGACGAGGAGACTCTAAGTCAGATCCCTTCCATCAAGGCTGCTATTGAGGAGAGCCTTGAGAACTACCGTTTCCGCGAAGCACTGAAGGAGGCTATGAACCTGGCTAGATTAGGAAATAAGTACCTTACTGAGACTGAGCCTTGGAAAATTGCAAAGACAGATATGGAGAGGGTTGCAACCATAATGAATGTTTCATTACAGATCTGCGCCAACCTTGCCATCGCCTTTGAGCCTTTCCTTCCTCACACAACACAGAAGCTATCCTACATGCTAAATATGAAGAACAGACGTTGGGAAGATTTTGGTTCAGATGTTATTCTGCAACCAGGTCATATAATTCATGAGGCAAAACTTCTTTTTGACAAGATTGAGGATTCTGCCGTTGATGCACAGATTGCAAAACTTGAGGCAACCCGTTCCAACAACGAGGCTGCGGCATTGACAGCAAAACCGGAAGAGAAGGCAGAGGTTGCTCCACAGAAGGATTTGTGCACATTCGATGATTTCATGAAGATGGATATACGCACTGCCACAGTACTTGAGGCCGAGCGTGTGCCTAAAACGGATAAATTGCTCAAGCTTACCATAGACACCGGTATTGATACTCGCGTCATTGTATCCGGGATTGCTGAATATTATACTCCTGAGGTTATGGTTGGGAAACAGATCTGCATACTTGCCAATCTTGCTCCCAGGACCATAAAGGGGATTGAATCAAAGGGGATGATCCTGATGGCAAAAGAGGAGAATGGCAAGATGAGGATAGTCTCTCCTGAAGAGAGGCTCATAAACGGGGCTTCAATTGGATAAATAGAGGTTTTGCGGCTAGAGGAGCTTGAGTAGCTCTCGCTCCTCTTTGCTGTAAAGAATCCACTCCCATACGGGCTTTATTTCGTCTTTAAAGATAACCATAAGAGTAACGATAGCTATCAGTACTAAAAATACTGCAATATAGGCTATCGTTTTTTTTGCGCCTGTGCTTAATGGCTTTCTCTCTTTCTTCTCCTTTGGTGCGCTTTCTACATGTTTATATCTTCTGTTGCTCTCTTTGTAGCCGAGTTGCTCTACTGTTCCCGGTTTGGAGAGTACCTTGATGTTTATTGGTTCCAGTCCGTACGCATCGGGGTATATGAACAGGTCTTTGGAGGCTACAAAAAAGTAGTCTTTCTGGTCTGTTGCCCTCATTGTTCCTAAATCCGGGATGACTATGCTTTTCTTTGAATTGAGCTCTGCCTTGAAATCTTTCAGGAACTCCTGTATCTTCTCTTTGGCTACGTCTATATCCAGCAGCATCTCTCTTGCGAAGAGGTCTTCAAGCAATCCGTCGTTCCATATTTCGCTTGTGCGGAACAGTATTCTCCTGAATGGTGGGTGAATGACCATGGCTCTGTCCGAAAAAACGGATGGTGCCAGCTCTGCAATAAAACTTCCCATACCGGGAAGAGATACTCTGTCATTGGTGAGAAGTAGTTCTTTTAGAAGCCTTGAGAGAGTTTTTAAATTCATAGTTAAACGAAAGTTGTAAGTACAAAGTTAAAAAATCTATTGAAAAGATTTGCAGTTTTACAAATTTCCTTTTACATTTGCACTCCCAATACGGGAAATACCACTCCCGGCACTGGAAATAAAAATTCCTCGTTAGCTCAGTTGGTTAGAGCACCTGACTGTTAATCAGGGGGTCCTAGGTTCAAGTCCTAGACGAGGAGCTTCAAAATGAAGGAGTTACACTAAAAAGTGTGACTCTTTTTTCGTTTTGGGGCTTTTTGTGCTGGAATTTTTGCATTTTGTCTTGTCGTGCAACAGTCTGGCTGGCATGCAACCGCATTTACCCACTAAACAGTCTCTCGCTAAAAAACAAATGCGCCTTCTTGATTATGCTGGTATAGATTTGGAGACAGGCGCCGGTTGTTTTTTTAACGCTCGCTCCTTGAGTGGGTGCCCAAATGCTCATTTGCAATGCCACTGCGGCTGTTGCACTGTCAATTTTTATGCAAAAACTGAAAGATCATCCAGAAAGGGTGTCGCGGAGGTTGCCGCACTTTTGATAATTTCCTTACAAATATTTGGGTAAAATAATTAAAAATCATAATTTTACGTAGCATTGCCCGAGATGTAGTTATGCTCAGTAAACCTTCCGAAAACAACTATACACCAAAAGGTAAACCAGGACTCCTGAAGTGACACTACATAAGCAACAAAGCTACACATATAACCAAGTTATGGGTCAGTTGCGAAGGAATTAGTTGGTTAAGATACAATTAGTTATTTGTTTGCAGACTGTGCCAATAGTAAACAAGACAGAGAATAACGGCGAAGAATAAAGAGGCAGATTGAGGGAAGAATCAAGTTGGAGAGTAGACATTATGCATCCAATCAGTAAAGAGATAATAGACGAGAATAACATTATGAAAGCAACCGCACCCATAACACAAGGTACAGTTCAGCCACCCGGGGACAAGTGGTTTATAAGAATAGGGTGGCAGCCCCGTACCCCCGTCCGTTATGCACAAGCGGAGAAGAGACAACAACACAGCAAATTGACAATAATATGGAATATTAAACTTGGTATGAAAAACGAAAATGACAGGCAAATAACCCGACACTCATTGCCGACTCGAATGTATTTTAATTTTTTAACCCATCGCACAAAAATTTTGAAATTCTACTGCCAGCCCACAAATGGCACATTTTCTTTTGCCCTGACACACAATGCCAACGCTTCGTCAAAATCAAAAGAGCCATTTTTTGCCACAGTTCACAGATTTTTTAGTTGTAAGGGTGAAATAATAAAATTCTGGAAATCTGAATCAAAACAGTATACGGAGAACGAAGAAAAAATAAATATGGCAGCAGAGGTTAAAATCTGCCGAAATCAAGTTATATAAATATTTTCTTATGTCAGCATATAATAAAATCAAAAAACAATTTGAAGGCTTTATTAAGGCTCAACAATCAGAGGAATTGACATCTTATGAGAAAAAATTAATAAATCTCATCAACAACAATTTTGATAGTGTTGCTGAACTTGGTACTGCACAAGGTTATAGAGCATCGCATATTTATGATTTGATAAATCAAAATAGGGGAACTGTTAGCGATGTACTAGCAATTTCAGAAGAAAACGAGTTAAATGAACAATTAGCTATTACAAACCTTAAATCACTGGAAATAGAAAGCTTTAGAGGATTTTCAGAAAAGAGAATTTTCAATTTTGATTTTTCAAAAATATTGGTTTATGGGCCTAATGGCAGCGGTAAGACAAGTTTTTGTGAAGCGTTGGAATATTCTTTATTGAATTATTTGAGCGAAGCTGGTGCAAAAAGAATGGACAAGGTAGCTTATATCACAAATGTTGATAATGGAAGGTTTATTACACCGGTATTAAAAGGGCTTTCAATTGAGGGCTCCATTGTTGAAATCGTTCCGAATCCTGATTTATACTATTTCTGCTTTATTGAAAAAAACAGAATTATTGATTTTGCTCGTTACTCCTCAAAAACAGAATCATTACAAACTCAGCTTTTGGCTAGTTTATTCGGTTTAGATGAGTTCTACTCCTTTATAAATGAATTTACAAAAAACATTTCGGGGAAGATTCCAATTGAAGCAGAAAAACAAAAAGAACTTGATAAAAAGAAAGCAGATATAGAATTTCATAAGAAAAATATTGAATCGTCAAAAGCAAAAATTGAGGATTTAAAAGCAGATAAGACTAAAATCATCGAGGATAGCAAACTTGGGAAAACCTTTGAAGAATTAGATTTATATGTCAATGGAAATGTTGAAACTAAAGTCAAAAGCCGCATTGACCTAATTGATGAAGAATTACAAAAGCCAGTGCCTAAAAAGTATGATTATAAAGATACGGAAGAAATACTAATAGAAATTGAAAGCATCGAGAAAGCCATAAAATTATTCAAAGATAAGAATGAAAAGTACAATAACGAAAAAGATAAAATAAATTTCAGGAAAATATTTGAAGCAGTTAAAGAGTTTGAATTAACTATTACCGACAAATGCCCTGTTTGCGAAACACTAATTACAGAAACAAAAATAAATCCTTATGATAATGCAAAAGCCAAATTAAAAGAATTGGAGGAAATCGCATTAATTGAAAGTGAAAGAGCCCAATCTTGGGAAACTGTTATAGAATTAATATCTGGCTTTGTTTTGTTATTTGAAAAACGCTTAAAAGATGCTGTTGATTTTGCAAAAGAAATTTCGATAACTTTTCAGAAATCACTTTCATTACAAAAATACGATATATTAAAAAATGAAGAATATTTGCATAATGTAGAAGCAAGTTTAAAAAGTATAATTGAACAGAAAGCTAATTTAATTCTATTAGATGCAGATTTTAAATTCAGCAATGAAAAAGTTGAAAAACATACAGCCTCAATAACTTTGTTGAAAGACGAAAAGATTAAACTAAAAAAGATAAAGGAAAGTATTGATAATATTAAAACCCTTGAAAAGAATCACAATACTGCAATTGCTGATGGTAACAAAGCTATCGCTGATTTTGATACAGCAAATAAAGCCTTAATTCAAAGTGTTGAAACTGAAAAAATATTAATCGAAGAAAATAAAAAATATATTGAGGCATACAATGCATTTTTGAGTAGATTAAATTCATATAAAAATCTATTACCTGTTTCACTTGTAGCAAATTTAAACACGTTGACAAAAGAGTTTTATAATTCAATAAATTGCGAAGATTCAAAATTTGAATTAATCGATAAAATTGAATTACCCTCAAAAGCTGGTGCAAGAATAAATATTTGGTTTCAGGATAAACCAGAGCAGGCATTTGATGCAATGCACATTTTAAGCGAAGGTCACACTCGCTGTTTAGGTCTTTCCATTTTATTGGCAAAAGTTGTTCATCAAAAATTACCTTTTATCATTTTTGATGATGTTGTTAATGCTATTGACGATGACCACAGGGGGCAAATCAGCAAATTGTTGTTGGAAAATGATAAGTTAAAAGATAAGCAAATTATTATAACATCCCATTCAGAAGAATATATCCGGGAAATTGAAAATAAATTTTTCACAAAGGAACAATACAAAGACCAAGTAAAGCTAATAACATTATTAAAACCCGAGAATCGTAAAATTGATGTTTTAGAAAATGAAGCATTTAATTATTTGGTACAAGCTGCGGAATTTTACAGAAAGGGTAATAAAAAAGATACTTTGGAGCGCTGTAGAAAAGCGCTTGAAAATATTGGTGATTCACTTTGGAAAAGATTGTGTAATAATCCTCTTTATGATTCATCCCTTTCTGTCACTCTTCGCAATCCAAAAGCTAAACCAGAACTCAAAACTCTAATAGAATCGTTAAAAAAGAAATTTACAAAATTAGAAGAACCCAAATTTAAAGTTTACATTCCGTTTCTTGAATGGGTTTTGGAATTAGAAAAAAATAATGCTGTTATTTGGAATTACCTTAATAAAGGAACACACGAGGAAGCTGATAGAGATGATTTTGATGGAACAATTGTTATGGAGATTCTTGATGAACTTATAAAAGTTGACCAATTAATTAAAAATCCGTCCAAGGTAAGTCAAAATAGCTGATATTAGTTTTTTAAACAAAACCGCATTACTTTATTTATCCCTTATAAGTGTTTACCAATGAGCTATAATTTTTCAACATTACAAGACAAAGATTTAGAAGAATTAGCACAAGATATTCTATCAAAAAGACTGAATATTAATTTTCAGTCTTTTAAAATGGGGGCTGACCAAGGTGCTGACTTAAGATATGCGTCTAATAATAGTGAAAATGAAATAATTGTACAGGTTAAGCATTATTTAGGTTCAGGCTTGTCTAAATTAAAAAGTTCTTTAAAAAAAGAGGAGTTAAGTAAGGTTAAAAAATTAAATCCCAAAAGATATATTCTGGTAACCTCATTACCTCTTAGTTACAAAAATAAAGAAGATATTATAAATATTTTAAACCCTTATATCCTTTCATCTGATGATATTCTTGGCAAAGAGGACTTAAACTATTTTCTTCGTGCAAATCCTGAAATAGTAAAGGTTCATTTTAAATTATGGCTTTCAAGTACTGCGGTTTTAAAAAGAATTCTTAAAAACGGTGTTCATGGTCGTTCGGAATTTGTTGATTCAAAAATAAAAGAAAGAATTAAAATATTTGTTCCAAATCAAACTCACGGCTTATCTGTTGAAATATTAAATAATAAACATTTTATTCTGATTACTGGTGCTCCAGGCATTGGAAAAACTACTTTGGCAGATATGTTGACATATCAATTATTAGCCGAAAATTATGAATTAGTTTATGTTACAGAAATTAGAGAGGCAGAAGAAGCTTTTGAATCTGGTGCGAAACAAGTATTTTATTTTAACGATTTCTTAGGAACAATTACATTAGACCTTACTAGTTCTCGTAATGTAGATTCTGCAATTATAAATTTTATTGAAAGAGTTAAAAGCGATAAAAATAAACGATTAATTCTTACATGCAGAACTACTATTCTAAATCAGGCAAAAAGCGAATCCGAAATAATTAATAATTCAAAAATTGATATTTCTCAACATGAGGTTAAAATAGAAGATTATGGAAATTTGGAAAAAGCAAAAATTCTTTATAATCATATCTATTTTTCTAATCTATCAGAAGATTTAAAATCTGTATTTTTTAAGAATCAATTCTATTGGAAAGTAATTATGCATAATAACTACAACCCCCGTCTTGTTGAGTTTTTTACAGATATTGAACGCCTTCAAAGGAATGTTGAATATGAAGTTGAAGTTATTAGTTTTTTAGAAAATCCTGAAAAAATTTGGGAAAAGTCCTACACAGTCCAGATTTCAGAAAATGCAAGAATACTACTTTCAACAATGTATTCTTTGGGTAGTAGATTTGTGATAAGTGAACATATATTAAAAAATGCTTTTGAATCTCGTATTGCTTTTGAAGTTAAATACAATAATTATCAACGGAAAGGTAATGTTTTCAATAAGGTCCTGCAAGAATTGGTAGGTGCTTTTATAAACAGAACAATAAAAATTGAGAAATATAGTAATTCAACAGAGTATCGGTTTTTTAATCCATCAATTGAAGATTTTTTATATTTTTATTTTTCATCCAAAGATTTAGATGAATACTTTAACATTTATAATTCTGCATATTATTTTGAACAATTTAAAGGTAGGATTACGACTAAAATTGGAAAAGACTCCAAAAGAATTTATTTAGACACAAATAATCGTAAAAAACTACTCGATATATTAACTTCAAAAGTTTCAAATTTAAATTCGCTTACTGGTAATTCAGAAATTGATACTGTTATTTGTTTAATCCGTTTGTTTCAATGGAAAGAAATAGAAATAATGGTAGTTTCAATAATGGATAATTTGAAAATTAATACATTAAGCTGGTACGATAGAGAATATCTTATTGAAATTTTAGATTACATTGCAAATAATAATCTATTAAATCGCTTTTCCTTTTCTTTAGATGAAATGTTTATTAAGCTATCAGAAAATCTCCCTTCTCATTTTTTAATAGAAGCCTTATCTAAACTGATTTCAAGACATGAAATTTATTCTGATTTTATTGTATCAAATCAAAATGCTTGGACTGAATTCTATGAAGTATATCAAAGTAATGTAAATAGGTGTTGGGAAAAAGAACTTAATTATTTTATGTCAAACACATACAAAATCAATGAAATAGTTGATGAAACTGAATTAATTGAAGCAATAAGAAGAAGGAAAGACGAAATAAAAAGTTTAAATCAAGCATTAAAAATAGATGTTTCTCCGTCAATTGAAGAATATGTTTACGATTATGAATCACAGTTAATTAAGAATTTAACAAAAATTTCAGAGAAGGAAATCAAAATTGAAAATTTACAAAATACTTCTTCCGTTATCAATGAATCCCTTGCGGTTAATAGACTTTTTAATTCCGAAGATAATGCAGAGTTAATGGATATTTCTTTTTAACTTATTTTTTAATTGTATTTTTTTATGTGATTTTATGAAAAGTATTTAGTTGCTTATAAAAAGTCAATCTATTGTAATATGGAATGCCGAATGAGCTATCGCAGCAGCCACACACATTGTCAAACCCCACAAGCACAAGCTCAAACCAAAGCTTGCCAAAGAGTGTGTCTGCCCCAACCCAGAGAGAATTTCAAAATTTTTATCCCCCTCTTTAAAGAAAAAATTAAAATACTCCAACGCACCACCGACCCTGACAATAAAGGAATTAATGATAGCATTGACAAGTTTAATATGAAAGTGCAATTTGACCCAAACACACGGACAGACAAGAACCGCCAGTGCATAACAGACGGTATATTTTATTGCCGAGATAGTGCGGGTTTCAGCGTTTCAGCATCTAATAAACTCTCGTGTAACATGACAGGAAAGTGCTTCGAAATCGGCAACAAAAACATACCGCCAAACCGTTACCACTCAGTTTAAAAAACGACAGTGCAACACCAAAGACAAAGACAAGTTGGTGGACAAAGTTGACAGAGAAAAAAGAAAACTTAAAAGACAAAAATATGTGGACAATTATTTGTAATTACTTTAAAAATTTTGACACTCAATCTCTTGCAAATTTAATTGCATTAGTTGCATTTTTATGGACAGTGGGTAAGGACATGTTATTTGGGTTTATTTCGCTATTCAATCCATTCAAATCAAGCGCTGTTATTCGATTTATTGATAATAATAGCAAGATGTTATTGAGTGTTAGTATTCAAAATAAAAAACAAAATTTCTTAATAACAGAGACACCAGATATTGAATTTGTGAGTGGTTTCAGACTATTCAATCATATTTTTTGTGAAAGAAAATTATCTAACAAAGAATATGAAAAAAACGAAAATAAAAACACATTAAATGAGAACACATCAAATCATATGTTTCAATACGATTTAGGGTTTTTAGACCACATAAATTTAAAGACACATTCTAAAATTTATGTTAGAATAACAACTATAATTAACAGTGACATAAAACCAAAGATATTTACACATTCGGTAAATAAAATGTTTAAGTATAAAATAAATAGAAGGAATTATACTGAATTTACTGAAAAAACATTGAATCGATTTTATGAATTAACAGATTATAACCCCAATAAAACTGAATTACAATCTAAAATTAGAGCTGAAAATGATTATTGTAATCGACGAGATGACGAATAAAAAAAATAAAAAAAAACCCCGAAGTGGTAATCGAGTAGACTGCCCCGCCAGTTAACCCGACGGGGAGAGCCTCTCACACCACTGTACATACGGGTCTCGTATACAGCGGTTCATTAAGATGTGGGGCAATTTTCAAGTAATGTGTAAACATAGCCTCGTAACCTCTTTTACACAGGCGTTCTAAAGTAATCGTCGTGACAAGAATGGGACTCTGGGCAACTGCCCACCCTCCCATTCTTGTCCTGCTCCATGAAAAGGCATGTTCCCGGTCTACTCCCAGTCGAATGAGGTTTTTCCTCTTTCTCTCAGGTTTGTTCCAATGATGCCAGATGCAATACCTCAGACGGTTTCGCAGCCATCTGTCAAGCTCTTTTAGTTTGACTTGGATACTTGCCATTCGGTAGTACCCCAGCCAGCCTCTCTGGACTTCTTTGATTCTTCGGATGCGCTCGTCAAAGGTGCATGGTGTAGTTTTTCTTGTGATTGCCTTGAGTTTTTGCTTTAACGACTTCCACCCTTTCTCGCTTACCACCAACTGGTATTTGCCTCTTTCTCCCTTTACATACGTAGGTACGAATGTAGCCTTCCTTTTCGTCAGTACCGGATTTTGCAGTATATTCACTTAACGTTAATTTTCAATGGTGTTCATGAATACTTCGTATTTCGCTGCCTTCAGTGTATACCTCACGGTAAACCTCCTTGCGACTTGCTAATGCTTCAAGACGTTACCCTTGCGCATAAGGGACTTACACCCTCTGGAAAAATACACCAAACCCTTCACTTTCTTGAAAATAAATTTGTACTTTTGAATTTTACAATGAGCTTCGGGCAGGGTGTGCTCTGCTCATGCAGGGCGCACACATTTTGTATAAGTAATGGAAGGCGATGTGGTAAATATCAAGGTTTGTCGCCCGCTCAAACAGCGTAGCGGTTTGAAAGGAAAGTACCATGCAATCTGCCACTAATCATACAATTGACCGTTGTGTGACAGAAAACACTCACAGATAAATTATGAAAACACAGACTAAAAAATCAAATGTCATTTCGGTATTGTTTATGATTTTATTTCTAAACGTTACTTATCCATTGTTCTCTCAAAATGCAGGATTGCCGGCAAGTGATTTATTTGGCAGAAAATATAAAATAGGTGAAATTTATCGCTATAAACTTACAATGGAAGAATTTCACGATGGAAAATTTGACCATACTAATATTGCAATTTGCGAGTTAAGGGTCATCAAGGACAGTCTTGGGACTCCTTATGATGAAGTTCGTTGGATTTATAGAAAAACAATAAATACTAAAGACACAATAGATGCAACCAAAGCAGCACTTTCGGTAAAACCTTACATAATTTCGCTAGACCCAAGAGGTAAAATTGACCTTCCAAAAATTGAGGTTCCTGATATGACTGAACCTATACAAGATTTTAATACCTTTTTTGTTGCCGTAAGTCCTTTGGTTGGGGCAACTAAACTTAATAACAAAGGTGATAGTATAATAAATAAAGAGCCAGTTATTGCTGATTTCTCAAATGGATCTTATATTTTAAAGGGTGAAGATTGCATTGCAATTTCTTTAAAGATGACTGATATTACAAAAAATCAGGTAATGATTCTTACAACTTTTTCCCCACCGTCTCAACCTTGCCTTTCTTTTTTAACACCTGATATGAATGTACCTGTTGTTCCTAATACAATTAATAATTTTCAAATGGTAATGCAAACCGGTGCTGAAAAATATATGGTTCAATATGGCAGAGAGTATTTTAACATCAATAGCACAATTCAAAAATCGGACGGAAAAATCATCAATGCTACAATGTTCAACCAACTCAATCTTAAAATTAAAATCAATTGCGACAAAGAATATAAGAACTGTCAATTTGAAACGCCATTTACAGAGCAGCGTAATTTGAGATTAGAATTATTATAAAAAGTTATGAAATAAAAATGGTTGCTTACAATAAAGGTTCATGCACCACTGGAATTTAAGTGATTAGGCGTTCTTAGCTCTTGCTTGCAAGCTTTCTGCTCGGGTGACAAGTTCGCATCCACGACATCCACTGCGTCGCATAGCCCTGACTGTTGTATACCATACTAAAATGAATCCTATGAAAAAGTTCTCTTTGATTACAATTATTTTTGCATCCATTTCTTTACAGACATCCTTTTGTCAAGGTCTTTCTGATAGTACAATAGCTTTAATGAAAGATGGAACAATATATAAACTGGATATTTCCCAGAAAAAAGACTTAAAGACCTATAAAACAATTTTCAAAAACGAAGAAAAAATAAAATGGTGTAAGAAAAGTATTAAAGAGTACGGCACTATATATTCAGTCTCAGAGACAATGCCAGAATTTCCAAATGGATTAGATGCTTTTAGAGATTATGTAAGCAGACACCTTATTTACCCCAATGAAGCACAGAAGAAAGGTATAGAAGGAATAATTTATGTTCAATTTTTAATTACAGAGACTGGTGAAGTCAAATTTCTAAATGTAATAAAAGGTGAAAACGTGTTATTAAAAAACGAAGCTAAGAGAGTTATAGAAGCTTCTCCAAAGTGGAAGCCTGGGTTGGTAAATAATACTCCCGTAAAAGTTGAATTTATATATCCAATTAGTTTTATTTTAAGATAAAAGTACGGCTATAATACTCCCCAATAGTTTCATGGAAAAAATGGATTTGTAAAATGTGGCCATTTTAAAAATGCGGGTAAAAAATTTGATAAATATTTTGATGTGGTGTGGATGGAAAAAGAATTGATATAAAAATGCAGCACAGCATCTAGCAGCATGTATTTGCTACGCCGGAGTACCGGCTTGGGCTTCGCCTCAACAGATAATTAATATGATTAAAAAAAATGAATAGTAAAAAAGTATATCCGAGAACAGGTGATAAAGAGACGGTGTATTTGAAACCGACAATTACAAAACCTAATATTATTGTTGGAGAGTACACAATGTATAACGATTTCGAAAAAGACCCAACTCAATTCGAAAACAACAATGTTTTGTATCATTATCCAATCAATAACGATAAATTAATAATTGGAAAATTTTGTTCAATTGCTTGCGGTGCAAAATTTATGTTTACATCGGGAAATCATAAAATGTCATCTTTATCGACATTTCCATTTCCTCTTTTCTTTGAAGAGTGGAATTTAGATAGAAATAATGTAACAGACGCTTGGGATAATGAAGGTGATATAATAATCGGGAACGATGTCTGGATTGGTTATGAGGCTGTTATAATGCAAGGGGTTAAGATTGGAGACGGTGCAATAATAGGCACTAGAGCTGTTGTTACAAAAGACGTTCCTCCATATACGATTGTTGGGGGAGTACCTGCAAAAGAAATAAAGAAACGATATTCCGAAGAAACGATAAAAAAATTAATCCAAATCCAATGGTGGAATTGGGATGAAATTAAAATAAAGAATAATCTTCAAAATATTATGAGTGGAGATATTGATAAATTGATATAAAATTAAGTAAAATATGAAAAAATTATTTTTATCCGCCTTACTGATATTTGTATGCCTGTATTCTTCTGCACAGGTGAAACAGGTTCTGGAGAGGCCTCTGGTTGATAATCGTGTGGAGCTGATGAGTATCGTTTTCCGACTGGCGGGCAGGGCGGAATATTCCTCTAAAGATATCAAATTGTATGTCAGCAAAATAGAGGATCATTTCAACAAGTTCAGAGATCATGAACTTATCCGGTATGTTAAATCGGTTATGAATGAACGGGGGCTGGGTTATGATGCGGTGATGTCTATGGCTGTGAATCTCGACAAGAATCTGTTTCTCAGGAAAGATATTGCGGCCAACTCTCTGGAAAAGAGATGGGGTGCGGAGTGTGCTGATAAATTCACGTTTCTTCTCAGAAAATTTTATACCGACGCTCATTGTGAGGAGTTCTTCAAAAGCAATAAGGATTTTTACAAAGAGGTGGCAAATCGTTTCCTTCCGGTGTATGAGCAGATAGATATAAATTGGTACAAGACTTTTTACGGGCAGGGAGCATCTGAGAAATTCACTATTATCAACGGCCTTGGCAATGGACCGGGTAATTACGGAGTCTCTGTCAATTATAAAGATGGCAACAAAGAGGCCTTTGCTATTATGGGTGCATGGAGTACCGACAGTACAGGTATGCCTCTCTTTAGAGTTGAGGACTACTTCCCTACCCTACTGCACGAATTCAACCACTCGTTTATTAACCACATAAATCTGAAAAACAGCAACTTGCTTAAAGAGTGCGGCGAACAGCTTTTCTCTTTGGTCGAAAATGAAATGCGGTCGCAGGCTTATGGAGGTTGGCTCATAATGATGAACGAGGCTCTTGTCCGTGCATCTGTTATAAAGTATATGAAAGATCACAATTATGCCGATGCTGCAATTCAGAGGGAGACTCAGAATCAGATTGACAGGGGGTTCTTCTGGATCAAGGAGCTTGTTGGGGAGTTAGACAAATATAGTTCTCAAAGAGATATTTACCCAAATCTGGAGAGTTATGTTCCGAAACTTGCCGTTGAGTATAAACGATATTTGTCAATTGGTCTTGAAATTGAAACCAGGAGACCTAAAGTATCTTCAATTTCGGAATTTTCGAATGGTGACAAAAACGTGAGTCCTACAGTTAAAACAATAACCATAAACTTCGACAAACCGCTAAGCGGCAAGGCTTACTCAATCGTTTATGGGCAGTCTGGTCCTGAAGCTTTCCCAAAAATCTTAAAGATTGAATACACTCCTGGAAACATGTCAGTTGTCATGGGTGTCGAACTATTACCTAAAAAAGCTTATCAGTTTGTTCTCACAGGCAGGGGTTTCAAATCTCCCGAGGGTATAGCCATTAAAAGCTACGCGGTTAACTTCGAAACCGGAAAATAACCGTACCGATGATGCAGATTTTGACAATATTACGACAATAAAATATAACAATTAATCCACATTTTTTTCTTAAATTCACCACACTGAATTAAATAATAGACTACTATGAAAACAAAACTATTTTATTCTGTTATTGCACTACTCGCTTTGGTGGCATTTGGATGCGAGAAAAACGAGGATCTTCCAAACTCAAAAGGTAAGATTGAGGTTTATTTGCTTGAATCTTTTTCAAAGGTTGGCAATTCCTACCAGATAAATGAAAGTTCGGTAATTACACAAAGTTCTCCATTGATATATTACTCGGACATTTTGTCCTATGACTCGTCTGAATTTACTTACCAACTGAGTGACAGGGCTAAAAAGGCTATTGAAAAACTTAATCTCCCTTTGCATGGTCTGGCATTTGCGGTTATGGCCAATGGCACGTTGGTCTACACTGGGTATTTCTGGCCAAGCTACTCATCTGCCTCTTGTGATTGGGTTGTGATTGACCCGATTATGACAAGTTTCAGGAAGGCTATGGAAGTCAGTCTTGGTTATCCTGGCCTGCTTCAGGGTCAGATTATCCCGGACAAAAGAAATGATGCAAGATTAATCAATATATTAAAGCTAGATAACAAGTTGAAATAAGTAACGCTTGAGTTGTGAAAGCAAAATATATGATCAAACAAATTATTGGCTCGCTTTCATTCTTTGCAATCTTATTTGCAAGTGCCGGGAGGATTGTCTATTGGCAAGGACTGACTTATGTGTCGATTGGCCTTGTCATGATATTTTTAAATTACACTATTCTGAGAATAGACCCCGAGTTGATGAAAGAACGTTCCAGACCTGGTGAAAATACCAAGAGCTGGGATAAGAGAATTCTGGGACTATCCTTCCTCGTTACAATCGCGATGTATGTAATTGCAGGGCTGGATTCCGGCCGTTATCACTGGTCACCTGATTTTCATTGGGGCATATATATGTCAGGGATAATTCTGACTGTATCGGGTCAATTGCTGTTTCTTATTGCTCAGAAGCAGAATCGGTTTTTCTCAAGCACTGTCAGGATCCAGACAGACAGGAATCATATTGTCTGTGAGACTGGATTATACAAAGTGGTCAGGCATCCGGCCTATCTGGGCTCAATTATTCAATTGTCAGGATTTCCATTACTGTTTGGCTCATTATGGAGCATAATTCCGATATTTGCCTCCATTCTACTGATTATTATACGGACAAATATGGAGGATATGACTTTAAAAGACGAATTGAAGGGCTATATTGAATATTCAGAGAAAACACGATACAAAATCCTTCCTTACGTTTGGTAATGAATTTAAAATGGGTGTAGTCTGGAATCCATGGCACGGTTGCCACAAGTATAGCGAAGGGTGCCGTCACTGTTATGTTTACCGGCAGGATGCCATGCACGAGAAGGACAGCAGCATAGTCACAAAGACAGCCAACTTCAATCTTCCCATAAAGCGTCTGCGTGATGGCAGATATAAGATTCCATCCGGAGAGTTGGTCTATGCATGTTTCACCTCCGACTTTTTTGTAGACGATGCTGATGATTGGCGTAATGAAGTATGGGCGATGATAAGATGCCGGAAAGACCTCACATTTATTATTCTGACCAAACGGATTGAGAGGTTTCATCTATGCCTTCCGGAGGACTGGGGCGATGGCTACGAAAATGTAGAGATAGGCTGCACCGTCGAAAATCAGCAGATGGCGGATATACGTCTGCCCATCTTCCTGCAAGCTCCTATAAAGCATAAGCACATAATCTGCGAGCCTCTTTTAAGTGCAATGAATCTGGAGCCTTACCTGGCGAATGAGATCTGCGAACTCTGGCTTGGAGGTGAATCGGGCAATGAGTCCCGAGTGATGGACTACGAATGGGTTTTGGATATCAGCAGGCAATGCCTGGCTCATGGCATTCCGTTTCATTTTCATCAGACAGGTGCCAGACTGTTAAAAGATGGAAAAGTATATCGGATTAACCGTAGATTTCAACATTCCCAGGCCGCCAGGGCAGGTCTGGATACCATGAAGAATAGGTATAAAAAAACCTGACTGAATGTTTTACCAATCAATCAGGTTTAGCTTCAGGGGGTTAGCCTGCTAATTTTCAGGGGTTAAATTATTCAAAAACAGCTTCCAATTTTTTATAAGAAGTGTGTAGAGTCTCTACAGCAGCTGCTTTCTCCTTTGCACTTTTCTTGCCAAGTGCTGCCTTCAGAGCCACGGTGTTGTCGTAGATCTCTTTCACAGCTACACTGTATTTAGGAGTCTTATCCTTAAGACGTTTTTCCAACTTAACCATATCTGTCTTTGGAAGAGCTTCTGCCTGAGCAATGAACTTATCCATTAGAGCAGAAATTGCCTTGTAATCTTTTTCTGTATTCAGTTTGTGGTAAATTACGTAAAGTGTCTGGTGATAAGCATCCATCTCAGGAACGAAAGGTTTTACAACTCTGTTCATAGCCTCATATCCTCTGTGGAAGTTTTCAGCAGCTTTAAGCATTCCCTCTTCGTTGTTATCTGCGCAAGCTTTGTAGTAAGTATCTGCCATTGCGTTGAATTTCACAAGTTGTTCCTTCCACTGAGCCTCTTTGTCTCTAAGGATGCCTGGAAGTTTCGCACTGTTCATCTTCTCCATGTTTGCTTTGATCTGTGGAACAAAACTTTTTATGGCAGCAAAGTCTTTTGCAGGATATGCCTTATGCCACAAAGGATATATTATTGTATGGAAAGCTCTTAGTTCTGGAACGTCTGAGGAAATTTCAGCTTCCTGTTCCTTGGTTTGTGCAAATGCTGCGTTTTTGGCGCCTAGCACCATTAATATCATGCAAGAAAATAGTAATATCTTTTTCATTTTATTGTTTTTATTGTTGTTAAAAGGAGTCGTAATTAATTAAAACTTGTACTTATTGGAATCCAAAAGCTTAAGCCACTGGAGGAGCACGTAATCCTTTTACTGAGTTTATAAAATGCGAGTGAGATGATGTAATCAATGGTGGAGGGTCTGCATTTGAAGCAGACATGGAGATATAGGTCTCCAACTGCAAATCAGATAAAACACCTTGAAAACCATGATGATTATTAGGAAATTTCAGCCATCTGCTCTCCGGTCTGTCAGAGTTAGGGGGAAATACAGCCGCTTGCTTCAAGATACAGAAATTGCATCTTTTTTTGCAGCCTTTACTTTTGTTTTGATTAGTTTCTGAATGTTTTTTTGCATCACAGACAAAGTGATAGCTACACCTTCTCTCACAATTTCTACACTTTAGTTGAAACGGGACAGCGACTTGAACCAATAATATAATATTGGCAAGGAGAATGAAACAAAACGCCGTTGTCCTTCTAATCATTTAAAGATTGTTTGTTAATAAGACAGCGGTTGTCGTAAAAGGTTTAATGAGAACAGAAATTATAGATAAAGTTTTTCTTTCAGAAGCCTGTATCCTGTTGTACTAGCCTTGAGTGTCACCCCATTATTCAAATAGACATTGTAACTCTCTTTTCCAAAAAGTTCAACTCGTGCTATCATTTCCGAATTGACTATACATGACCTGTGTATTCTGATAAATGACATAGGTAGGTGATTCTCAAAAAATTTCATTGTCTGCTCCTTCAAAAACCTTCCTTTATTAGTATAAAGCAATACATAATCCCCATAAGCCTGTATGTAAAGCAGCTCCTCCAGACGTACAATATGTATCTGAGAGCCCTCTTTTACGGAAATTTTATCTAAAACCTCCACCTTCTCAGATTTAGGTATTTCATTCCGCATGTTATCTTCCATCTGTTGCATCAGCTCCTTACAAATTATCGCCCTGTACCACTGGATAAGGATAATAAAGCATAAAGATCCAAATGCAAGGCACAGAGGAATTACGCCTTTTAATATCACCGGTGAATATGGTTCTGCTACAAACAAAGTTGCTACCATACCTGCGATACATAATAATTGAACTACCACCAATAAGAAAATCTCTGAAAAAAAAGTCTTTAGGTAGCTCAAGAGATTCCAGCATATATAGCCGGCAATTGACAACAAGAAAATATATAGAGAACTTATTACAATTGAAGTTGAAATATCTGCTGCGGAGTAAAAAGCCAAAAGATAACTAAGAATAGTTGCCGCAATAACAGCGACAACTATTCCACCTGTACTTTTCAGATATGACTCAGATAAAGGATGCGGACTCATCATCAACTTTTGATTTCAAGTCCTCCGAAGGTAATGTTCCCTCGTAAAATAAGTTTATGTTCACTATCAATAACATCTCTCGAACGATAGCGCTTATCATCACTCCCTCCTGCCAGATTCTGTGTTTTTATATCTATATTCCAATTGCTTGGAACATAGATTTCAATTCCGCCAAATGTGCAGTCCACATCTATAAATGTCTCCTGAGCTTCCAACACTGTATGTCTAAGGTCAAGTATGGTCCCACCAAAGGTGTTTGAAATTTTTGCCCCTTTGAAAACAGGATCCAGTACTATCTGTCTCACTGAACCAAAAGTATTGACAGAATTCACAAAACCCTTTTCAGTTGAATAAGAGGTCTCCTGAGCAAAATTCCCTAGGCAAGGACACGCTCTTTCCGGTCTGAAAAGCCTGAACAAAAGCAATATTCCTATCAGCACAAAAACCAGGGGCCAATATGTACCTATCCATTCGTGTCCAACACCCATTATACGAGGAATCAGAAAAAAGGCTCCGACTCCTATCAATATTATGCCGCTTGAGGACTGTCTTTTGGTCAAAGAGACTAATCCTATAACAATAAGAAGCATCTGCCATGATACAAATATCCTGAAAACCCCATAATCCACAAAGCCCAGATTCCGCCCCAAAAATAAAATCCCTACAAAAATAAATATTGCAGCAACTACGACAATATTCAATCCGCCGTGCCGGGTGCTGCGCCCCTTGTCTAATACTTTCATACAAATTTGCGTTAATGTTATTGAGAGCAAAATTATCAAACGATGAAGGTTATGCAAGAGATATTTGCTCTATTCCGTCAGGAAATCTGTGAAACGCCGAAAATGCCCGATATGTACAGATCATGGTTTAACGGTATCCATCACCATCTCCACCGCCTCCTTGTCCGGAAGGCAGTGCAGCAAATAGACCGGCGTTGTCGATATTACCCTTGATATTATTGAGCAGATATGCTCTTCGAAGTATTCGTCCTTAAGATAGGATTGTGGGAATGCAGAATAGAGAGCCCCAAACGACTCCAGTTTGTTCATCTGCTCTATCTGGTTACGGTAATGAGTTCTTAAGCGCACAACTGCTGCAAGGGGATATCTTTCGTTTACAGAACGTCTTCCTTTACCATTCCAAGGGGATCCGTAGATATACGGCGTGTCGCCATCTATACTCAGGATCGGGCTGACATCATTAAGCAGCTTACTTTCAGAAATATGACTACACCACAATTTAGCATGTGCGTTTTTGCCTGTTCCCGATTCACCAAGAAACATGATTGCTTTGTTATTGTAAACTACAACAGAGGAAATTACTGCCGAAAATTTCTTGGGGATACCGGCAAACGAAAGTGCCATCCACAAAGAGAGCTGAAGCTGATTTTGATTTGGCATGAAAATCTGTCGGTCTTTAAAATCGGGTTTCATTCTACATCTCACCCTTGGAGAACCAATTTCCATTTCAAACTCAATTATACTATCTCCGTCACAGTCTTCAATTGTAAAATAGTATTTACTCCCCATTTTGCTGAATGTGCAGTAATCTTTTTCCATATCAAATCTATGGATTATTATCTGACCTTTCCTTCGATTTACCTCCTCATAAGTATCAAATTCAAAGTCTCTGTAGAGCTGTATCAATGGTTCTGTATTATCCGAGTCAACATCGAAACTCTCAAACCCGGGGAGTAGCTTGGATAATTTATCCTGAAAATAGGAATAAACTTCCACCGAATGATCTGCAATCCTATAATGCAATTTGTTTTTCATTCATTTTAAATCAATTATCCCATACAAATATAAAATAATTTTTCATTATACGAAATATTTCAGATTTTTTTATTTTACTTTTCTTGGCCAAAATTGTAGTTTCGGATGATCTCCATTAGCCTCTCTTCGGGTAATATTACGTTAAAGTTACCCCAAAAATCCTTGTCATAGGAGAACCTTGTCTCTGAAAAAATATCCTGAGTTGAAATCCTATCATTGTTTTGGAATCGTCTTACATCTTTAGTATCAATTTTACAATTCACCATCTCAAACCATGCGTGCAGATTTGAACCAAAAAGTGTGTTTTTTTTCTTCACTCTGAATTCCAAATCTCCACGGACATGACTTATATAATAAACATTGTTGACAGGTTTGTATGAAACTTCATAGACGACTTTCTGTGGTACAACATCTAGATTGCGGCTTCTCTTGACTATGAAAATATTTTTTGTCTTCCTCACATATGCCGGGTTTATTTCAAAACGAGCTTTAATGAGGGCAAAGTTTTCTGCATCAACGAAAAGCTGCCCGCGAAATAACGGATCAGTTATCAGGTCATTCTGTTCAAAGGAAAAGACATATACCCTACGGTCATCAATATTAGTGATATCTGTATGCACAAATGAATATTGAGACATATTCTCCGGCTGAAGGAATTCAGGTGGGTTTTTTGGCAGATCCAGCAATTGACAAGCATGCACGCTGGATTTGAATTTGGCTGCCAATGTATCTTTTTTATCGACAGTGCTGATTTGTCTCATTTTAAGCAACTTTACCTGCTCACTGTTAACTCCGTCCTGATATCCGGTTTTATAGATTTCGAAGACAGCCTCGCTTAAGTTTGTGCTATGCTTGTATTCCACTCCTTCTCTATAAAAAGCAGTCATATAAACTGGATCAGTCGAATAATTCTCATTACGTCTGTCCATCATCTCTTTTATTATCGGTAATGGATCAACAACCCGTACCACAACTTCCTGAAGAGGGATAACCTTTTGGTCCATATAGAAGACAATATGCCTGCCGGCTAAAAGTGAGGACTCAACTTCCCTTGTAATATAACCTATATGAGAGAGCTTTATAACAGAATTATAGAGAGAGTCGGGAAGTGTAAGCTTGAACTCTCCATTTTGGTTTGAAATAGTTCCGAAAGAGTTGCCGCTTATGCCAACGGAGCCATAAATTATCGGTTCACTTGTGAGATGATCCCGTAGAGTCCCCTCAATTGTAAAGTATCTGGTTTTATCTGTTTTTTCAACTGCATTTGGTATTGTCTCCTTTATTTCTTTTTCTTGTTCAGGGAGGTACAGCAGAATATGGTTCCCTAGAATTCGTATAGAGATACGGTCATTACCTGTAATCCTAAGTATTGCCTCATTAAGCGTGTATATGCCTTTAGGCACCTTTACAATCTTATCGTTGTCAATAAGCTGGCTGTCATATATCAGCAAATAGCCGGATTGCTCCGACACATGATTTAAAAGTTGATATATGCTTCCTCTACCTTTCGTTATCTGAATTCTTACATCCTGCAAAGATTTTTCATCTGCCGAAAGATTCAGCGTCAAAATAAGCGAAAGGCATACAAACAACAATTGAAACGAGTACTTATTCATGAATTTGAATTGTATTCAGATTCCGGGAATATTTAAGATTCAAGGCAATACAAATCAACTGGGCCATAGATTCAGGTGAATTTCCTGAAAAGCTTGCTGTAATCAGTCTCTCTTCGAGACCTGGCTCAATCTCAAGTGTAATTCCATCCATGTTTCTATTGATAACCGCAATAACATCGGAAAGCCGCTCGTCTTTGAAGTGCATCCTTTCCAGATAGCGTACAAATTGCATTGCATCCTCTGTCTGCATGGTCTGCAGATGATTCTTGTGAATTACTGCAGTTTCTCCTGCAACCAATTGGGCCGACTGTCCGTCCTCTCTCATTGTAACCTTCACAACACCTGTGTTTACTGATATTGAAGGACTCATCTTGCAGCTAGTCTTCACATTGAAAGATGTCCCCAGCACTTCAATATTTATGCGGTCAGTCCTAACAGTAAATGGAGCCTTTTTGTTCTTGCTTATTTGAAAAAAAGCATCTCCTTTAATCTGTACATCTCTTCTATTCTTTTTAAAGTGCTTTGGGTATGTTAATGTTGAATTCCCGGCAAGATATACAACCGAGCCATCTTCCAGTGTTGTTACCAATGAGCTTGACTTTGCGTTGTTGTGCAAAGAGAGCAGCTCTGTTTTTTGACTGTTCGTGCCAAAAATTATGAACATGGTGGCGCTTACCAGAATCACCAGACTAGCAGCCCACCTTAATGTGGTAGCGTTGAATATGGGTTGCCTTATCTGCCTCTTTTCAGTCAGCAGCCCATCCTGGTCAAGGCGGGAATATAGACGGTCCCACGCCTGATCTGTTTTTTTGCTGTTGTTAGTTTGTATCATAATGATAAGCTTGTATGATATTCAATTTCTTTCCTTAATGTTTTTAGAGCCTTGCTGATTTCTGCCTCTACGGTCTTGACAGAAAGTGATAATAGATCTGCAATCTCAATGTACTTCCGGCTTTCAAAACGGTGCATTTTAAAAATCATGAGTCGCCGTTCCGGCATTTTTTCCATTGTCTTAACTACGATCTCCTCCAACTCCTTAAACTCCAGCTCATCTTGAGGATCAGGCGGATTATCCGATGTACCCTGTACCAGATGGCTCTCTATGTAATTTTCTCTTATCCTGCGATGCTCCAGATACTGAAGAGACCTGTTTCTGACAGCTCCGTATAAGTATCCTTTCATCGAGCGTAAAATCTGTAGTTTTTCACGATCTCTCCATAGTACATAAAACAACTCCTGTAATATCTCCTCCGCCACATCCATCCTACCGGTTATACTTACTGCGTAATATAGAAGAGGGGAATAGTTTTGCCGGAAAACATATTCGAATGTCCCGATATCCCCCTCTTTTATTTTTCTGAGCAGCAACAGATCGTTTATCATAATATAGAGTGTATAATACTCATATCAAATATACAAAATGCTATTGATTTATTTGCTGTTCTCTTTTTTTAGCTTGTTAACGGCAGACTCCAATGATACATCCGGTTCAATTATGTTGTAGTCTTCCCAGAAGGCTGGATCGGCAAAGCTACTCACTTTTTCTGTAAGAGACTGGTTATCTCTGAATTCAAGTTTGTAAGGAATACGTGAGGAATCCCCATTTTTCCCACCTGTTATCACGGTCTCCGATACTATAGCATAATTGGTGGAAAACAGCTTTCGTTTCCAGTCACATTTGAATCTGACTTCGCTTTTGATATAGTTTAGATAACTTATGCCATCTCTCAGCTTATATGTAACCAGGAATGATATCTCCTCAGGTTTGAAATGCATGCCGAAAGGTTTCTTCTTTAGAATTGCTGCTGTTGCCTTGTTGCGGTCATCCATGCTTATATTGAACTCTGCACGGGAGAAGGCAAGTGTGTTGACATCTATATATAATTTGCCAAAGAACAGTGCATAAGGCAGAACGACTTGTGGTTCAAAACTTACTACATAATGTGACCTGTTATCTATCATTGCTGTTCCTTCCATTTTGTACTTGTAAAATGAAAGTGTCTCAGCATTAAGTATCAAATCGGGATTCTTAGCTGCATCAATATAGATGGACAGGTTTGGCCCTCCGAGCAATTTGACAAGAAGAGTATCTTTTGGATCAGGACTCAGCAATCTACGTCCCTTGTAGATTTGTATAGCATCCTTGTAGACACCCTCTTTATATGGGGTCTTGTAAATCTCGACTATTGCTTCTGATACGTTGACATAGCTTCTTCTCTTTTTAATAGTCTCTCTGTAAAACCCTGAAAGCATGCTAGGTTCATGATTATAATTTGATTCAATTTTATTGATGGCACTCTTTACCAACTGTTCTGCATCCATAGCATAAACAGTGACTGCATCTAGAATTGTTTGCTTAGGTTCCAGATAAATCTTGACATTGTCTGCATTTTCTCCATTAAGTTGATAGATCTCCGTAGAATATCCAATAAGAGAAACCTCTATGGATTTAGCGTTAAGGGAATCTTTTATCTTTATTGAGAATTCACCGTCAGCATTTGTGACAGTTCCAACACTAGTTCCCCGGACTGAAATGTTGGCATTTCCAAGATTCTTGAGCGAATGTACGTCTTTGACAATACCCTTCACTGTGTAGAAATCTTTGCTGTACTGCGACCACATTGGCGTACTCCCGCAAAGCAAAAGGAGCACTAACATAAACCCAAGGGTTTGTAAAACTTTTGTTTTCATATCTATCTCATTTTAATGATTTGTAAATGGAGTCTTGTACCATTAAGATCGTTCAGATATGAAAAACCCTATAATTTTTTATTCAGGGTTAAATAGTTTCTGCCATTTTTTCTTTTGTAATGCACTTGGTCCATTATTTTTTTAATCAGGAATATCCCCAAACCTCCTATTTCTCTCTCTTCAGCAGAGAGGTTGATATCAGGGTCCGGCCTTAATGTAGGGTCATACTCTAACCCATCATCTATGATGCAGATAGAAAGTGCTTCATGTAATTTTGTGAAATGTACCTCAATCCGATGGCTCTTGCCATCCTCATAGCCATAAGAGATAATGTTGGTCAGTGCCTCCTCCATGACCAGTGTCAAAGAGAGGAGCAGAGATGCAGAGAGCCCCCACTCCTCTCCCAGTTTCTCCAGAAAATCATTTATTCTGGAAATTTCTTCAATCTGGTTGTGTATCTCTATTTTTTTTTCGATCAAGACTTTATATATTAATCTACTCTTTTTCAAATATACAAAATATCCTGTGGCTATTTAATTTTAGGAATATTTTTTGCTATACCAGGGATGAAATGAAAAAAAGCATAAAGTTCAGACCTGAGTTTTTTGAATGGACCATTCATATCCTTTTCTGGATGGTATTCATAATTGCGCCGACAGCCCTTCGGGAAAGGCCGTCTCATCCAATGCCTGACAATCTTCACTTTGTGGGTCATATGCCTCCCGCTCCCATGTATAATCCTATGTGGACTCTTATGCCATTTGTAATTCTCTATTTCTACCTCAACTATCTGGTTTTTGCAAAATGGTACCGACAAAGAAAATATTTAAAATATGCATTATTTAATCTGTTTGCCATTGCTGCAATTGTGGGTGTAAGGACAGTACTGGAATTTTCGTTGCATATGCAGGTATTCCATAATTTATTCTTCGACTCAATGCTTTTCCTGTTCATGTTCATGCTGAGTTCCAGCATAACAATAATCAAGGACAAGAGCATCACGGACAAACATCTGAAAGAGAGCGAGATTTCTTTTTTAAGAAATCAGATTAACCCTCATTTCCTGTTCAATGTTATGAACATGATTGTGGTATTTTCCCGTAAATATCCGGAAAAAGTAGAGAGTGCGGTGAATACGTTGTCTGATATCCTCCGCTATGTGATTTACGATACAAGACATCGGAGCAAGGCAGGACATGAGATTATGGTAATAGAACAATATCTTTCGTTGCAAAGATTAAGATTTGGAGAGGAGGTTAAAATAAACACATCATTCTCAGAAATAGACCCTGACCTTGAAATGGAGCCAATGTTGTTGATGCCAATAATAGAGAACGCATTCAAGCATGGGACGTCAATGGTTGATTCTCCGGTTATTGATATCTCCGCCAGCTCTACCGGAGGAACTTTATATTTTGAGGTAAAGAATAAATTTTCATCTCAGTGCATTTCATCCCTCTCTACATACTCAGGCCTTGGTCTGGCAAATATCAAGAGAAGACTTGATCTTCTTTACCCGCAAAAATACAAGCTCTACGAAGGGCCCGAAGATGGCGGATGGTTTATAGTGAAACTTATAATTGATTGCAAATGATACGGTGTGTCGCTATTGATGACGAAAAATACGCATTGGAATTGTTGTGCGATAATATACTCCAGTTCCCGGAATTAGAGCTTATCTGTTCAGGCCGTAATCCTCAGGAAATTTTTCACTTCATGGAAGAGAACCCGGTAGATCTTCTATTCACAGACATACAGATGCCATTGTTAAATGGTCTTCAGCTTATAGAGAGACTGCCAAGCCCGCCTATGATAATCATTGTTTCTGCATATTCCGACTATGCTGTTGATGGTTTTTCCCTGAATGTTCTGGACTATGTCCTAAAACCAATAAAGACAAAGAGATTCAGGCAAGCTGTCGAAAAAGCGAAACACTTGCATTCTCTAATACGATCGGAGAGCAACCTCCCTGACAAGCAGTTGATTCTTAAAAGTGAATACAGGAACATAAAGCTCCGGGAAGCAGACATAGTTTATATAGAAGGTTTGAAGGACTATGTAAAGATATATACCACTTTTCAGTCAAAACCTATCATTACAAAGCACACATTGAAGTCAATAAGTGAGCTTCTCTCTCTTCCGGAAATAGTTAGAATTAGCAAGTCTCACATTGTCAATATGAATTTTATAAAGGAATTTCAGAAAGGCACCATATATTTACCCGGTAATCTTTGTTTGCAACTAAGCAATAATTACAGAGAAAACTATCAGCAATTCCTCAAAGTATAAATCCCATTCCTTACGGTTTCAGCACCCTCAGATAGAGAGTGTCTGTGTTTATGGCGGTAAAAATCCCAAATCCATTGGTCACATTTGCGTGAATCTCCGAGAGAGACTGGGAACTATTACTGTTTTTACTATATAGCAGTGCATATTCGGGCTGTATCTTATGCAAGAGAATCCTATGTCTGCCATAGTATTGGAAGGTTCTTGAACTTATCTTCACAGTGTCACTGGTAGTCGGTTCTGAACGGAAATTCAAGGATGGAAGATCTTCATCAGTATAGTCTTCCTCATCAAAAACAGCGACAGGATTGGTCTCTATATTTTCCACTACTATAAGGTAGTAGCTATTATCCTCATTTTCCCATATTATATTGACATCTGAATTACCAGGTCCGCCTCCTCCAAATTCTCCCGGAGGTGTAACAGTAATTGATGACTGAGATAGTTTTGCCCGGAGTGGTTTTGTTGGCACTGTAGTGGTTGCCTCCACAATCTCTCCGTTATATGGGAAAGATATGTGATAGGTCTCTCCGACAACTGCATGTAAATTGTTGTTGGTATATTTTCCTCCGCCCATAGCAGTTAACGGATATATCTTTCCAGTACTCTCTTCTGTGATCTGTATTGAAAGCTTGTCTACATCCATGTCTGAAAAGGCTGCATCATCCAGAAATGGAATTTGTTTTGATATTGTCACCACAGGTGTATGACCTGCAAAAAGATAAGCCTCCACAACAGCCTTGTCCTGAAATTGTGCTACTTCTGTTTTCTGACAAGAGATCAATGTTATCAGAAGCATTATAACTATATTGAATCTTTTCATCATATTAGAAATTGATTGTTAATGAAAGGTTTGGAGTTATTCCCAGATATGAGACTCCACTCTCAAGTATGGAATGGTCTACAATCTGAAATTGCTTGGAACTTATATTATTACGATTGTATAAATTAAAAATGGAAAAGCTTATGGCGTTCTGCTGACCAGTGCTTCCAAACAAATTGAAATGATATGACGCAGCTACGTCAAGTCTGTGATAGTTTGGAAGTCTGAATGTATTTTTATCGCTTACCGAGAAATAATCGGCGGTCGTTCCATCCAGAAGTGTTATGGAATATGCTCCGAGTGGTGCAGTATATGGTCTGCCGGAAGCAAAGATCCATGATGCTGAAAAGTCTATTTTCCCCATTTTGTATATTCCTACAATTTTGAATTCATGGGTCACATTCTGATTGGCGTAGAAGTATTTTGGCGATTGGGTCAGATACCTGTTCTTGGCCTCCCCTATTGTATAACTTAACCATCCATTGATATTTCCGGCCTTTTTCTGCGCCAGGAATTCAATTCCTGTAGAGTATCCGTTTCCTGTGAAGAATAGTTCAGAAACCTGTGTCTGTGAATCTGGTTTTGAATTGAACCTTGTTGTATATTCTGTCACGTTCCTGTTGATCTTATAGTATGCCTCTGCACTGAAAAGGTAGTCCGGAAGATCATAATTAAGCCCTAAGTTAAAGTGTACCGAGGAGCTGACGGGAATGTCCTTTCCATCTGAGAGTATCCAGAAATCCTTATTTCCGGACATCACGTCTTCACGTACGACTCTGTTCGCAAACTGATAGAAAAGGCCCGTTGCAAAGTTCATGTTTAACTTCGGCGAAAATTTATAGCTACCGGAAAGACGTGGTTCAATATATAACTTATTTGTCTCACTGTAATAATTCATCCTTACCCCCGGAATTATTGTAAGATTCTTTCCATACAGCGAAATCTTATCTTGAAAATATGCTCCGGCAAGTGCAGATTTGTTTGCTTTCTGAAGAACTGTGGTGCTGTCATTTTCTGAATAGCTGTAATTGATGTCGTAATAGGTACCGAATGCGCCGAATTCTAGAATATTTTTATCATTCAAGCTGTATTTCCAGTCGTTTTTCACACTGAAATCCTTGAGGTTATTATCTTCCAGAATTCCATTACTTAGGCTGCCCTTCCCATTTTCCCCGGAAAATGTTATCGTTCTTCTTGAATCGCGGGTACTATAAAAATTGGAATAGCCTATAAGGAGATTCGATGTCAGTTTTTCATCCCATTTGCGAGCCCATCGCCCACTGCCACCAATGTTGCCATATTCAGTGTAGTCTGAATTGCTCATTTTTATGGACAAGCCTGACTCATTTCCTCCTCCGCCTGGTCCTTTAGGCATCCCAAACTTAGGACTGTTATCAAGATAATCAGTCCCATCAAGAAAACTAAGGGATATTATATCTCTCTCCGTTGCTTTAATTGTAATTTTTCCGTTAACATCATAAAAGTAAGAATTTGCCTGTGCTGAACGGCCTCCGAACTTAGGCTGCGATGATGCAACATCCCCGTTGTTCTGATTAGATATCTTTTTATAGAGATAACCCTGATAGGAACGTCGGTATGCAAATAAAGATGTAACCTTGTCCCCGACAGGAATCTCTGCATATCCATTAAAGCTTAAAAGGCTTATCTCAGCTCCGCCACTTATTTTCCGATCATTTCCGTCTTTGCCGGTTATCTCTGTAACACTTGACAAACGCCCCCCAAATTTAGACTCAAATCCACCTTTATATAGCTGGACATCCTTAATGGCATTGGAGTTGAATGCACTGTAAAAGCCATATAGGTGATCTACATGATAAACTGTAAACCCATCGTAGACAATCAGGTTTTGGTCAGGCGTTCCGCCTCTGACATACATTCCTGAAGAACCTTCGTTGGACGCACTCACTCCCGGCATAAGCTGGAAACCTCGCATTATATCCCTCTCTCCCACATTAGGGAGAATCTTGAGTGCAATCGGTGCCATTTTTATTTTATGCTCGGTAGTAGACTGAAGAAGAGCTTTGTCGTCTTTCCGTCCATAGACGAATACCTCTGCAATTTCTTGTTTCTGAGGTTCTATATCAATCTGCATAGGTTTATTCTCTCTCCCGGGTGTCAGTTCTATGCGTTTGGTTTCATATCCCAGATAGGAGACAACTATAACCGATGTATCACTTGGAACTTTTTCGAGGGCAAAGTGACCGTTTGCATCAGTTGACACTCCACGTGTGGTTCCCTCAACATACAAGGAGGCAAATGGAATCCTCTCTCCACTGTTCTTGTCGAAGATCTCCCCTGAAAGTAAAAAGTTCCTTTTGACAGGATCCATTTTACTTCTTACCGTCCTATGTTCAGCCTCCACCTTGTCCTTGGAAAGGCTCTTCATAGTCTGTAAATCTGCGAGATGCACCGAATCCTTTGCAATATAGATGTATCCGTCTTTGCCAAGAAGTGTAACCATATCCCATGCATTCCTCATAACCTTCAGAGCACCCCCCACTGTCTTTTCATCGTAAGTGTAGAATGAGGTCTTGTATCTATGCACATGTGAAGAATCAAATACAAAACGGATCTTAAGGTCGTTACCCATAGACTGAAGTATTTCATCAAGATAACCCCTATAGTCTCTTGGCAATCTAAGACTTTCCACAGACTGAGACAAAGCTTTATCCGGCATAATAAATAACAGGAGTAGCAGAAGAGATGTTGAATAAAATAATTTGCGCATCATAAATCAATTTTACAATGCGCAAATATATTTACCCAGATACCGTCACACAATTAATGTAGACCAAAGGGCAAAATGTGTAGACAAAACCCGGCCCGGAGAGAAGACTGACTAATAGACTCCTCTCTTGACATAGCCAGTGTGGAGCAATTCATGAGACTTGTGACCGAGAGGTTCTATAAGAAACTCGGAATAGATTGTCTTTATTGCAGGATTCTCGTGGGACTTCCTTATAGGCTTGTTAAAATCTTCCCTATAAATGGAGTCGGCCCTTTTTTGCCTTATTTCCCACGTAGTCGGAATAGATTGTCCTCCTCCTCCAAGACATCCTCCCGGACAGGTCATCACCTCAATAAAAGCGTAGGGGGACTTACCCTGCTCAATCTGATCAAGCAAAGTACGGGCATTTTTGAGAGAGTGGGCAACAGCAACTTTTAGTTTGGTTCCGTTAAGGTCCAGCTCTGCCTCTTTTATACCATCGAAACCTCGGACATCCATAAGGTCAATTTTCCCCATAGCCTTGCCGGTCACAACTTCATATGCAGTCCTTACAGCTGCCTCCATAACGCCTCCAGTTGCGGCGAAAATCGCACCTGCACCGGTAGATATGCCAAGAGGTGTATCAAACTCCTCTTCAGGCAGATGGGCAAAATCCACACCTGTCTGCCTGAACAACTTTGCCAATTCGCGAGTTGTCAATACATAGTCAACGTCAAAGAAGTTATCTTTTTCAGAAAGAGAGAGAGTCTCCTTCCAATAATGGAATGCAGAATTCATCTCCGGCCTCTTGCACTCATATTTCTTTGCAGTACAAGGCATTATAGACACCACCACCATTTTACGGGGGTCAATTCCCATCTTCTCTGCATAATATGTCTTGGCAACTGCTCCAAACATCTGCTGAGGAGACTTGCACGTTGACAGATGTCCAAGGGAATTAGGAAAGAAATGTTCAATAAATTTTATCCAGCCTGGTGAACATGAGGTGACCATTGGCAAGGTCCCGCCACTCTTCAATCGTTTTATCAGCTCATAGCCCTCTTCCATAATTGTAAGATCGGCAGTGAATTGAGTATCAAAAACCTTATCAAAGCCTAACTTTCTGAGCCCTGCAACCATCTTACCTGTAACAAGAGCTCCCTCTTCCATTCCCATGGCCTCTCCTATCCCGACACGTATTGCAGGAGCAGTCTGGACAATAACGAATTTATCGCTATATATGTCACTGAGAACATTTTTAGAGTCATCCCTCTCAATAATAGCAGCAGTAGGACAGACCAGCGCGCATTGCCCGCAGTTTGTACAGGCAACATTCCCCAGCCCCTTGTCACGGTAGGTAGAGACTTTGCTTCTTAGGCCTCGTCCGGTGAAATCTATTGCATTTACCGTCTGAACATCAGAACATACGGATATGCATCTTCCGCAAAGGATACATTTTTCTGGTGTCCTGACCAGCGACAAAGATGTCTCATCTGTCTTGTCAGCCTTTTTGGTTTTTGGGAAAGATGTCTCGCTAATTCCAAGAGTGGATGCAAGGCTTTGCAACTCACAATTGCCGTTTCTTTCACAAATGAGACAATCCTTTGGATGGTTGGCAAGAATAAGTTCAAGATTCGTGCGTCTTACCTGGCTGATAAGAGGAGAATAGGTTTTAATCTCCATCCCTTCATAAGCATTGCTTATACATGATCTTACAAGGGTTTTTGCCCCCTTTACCTCAACAACGCATATTCCACACGAAGCGTTGCTTGAAACATCCTTTAGATAACATAGAGATGGAATCTTTATCCCGATCTCCTCACAAGCATCCAGTATGGTTCTCCCTCCGGTTACCTGCTGCGGTTTTCCATTAACGGTGATATTTATTTTTTTTGTTTCCATAATTAGTCCTCCTCAGTATTTACAGTTACACGAACATCGCAGCGCAGGCATCTTGACGCCTCGGCATGGGCCTGCTCTTTTGAATAACCCAGATTGACTTCATCGAAGTTGCCTTTTCTCTCTTCGAAAGGTCTTCTGATGGCATAGTGACGGTTCCCCCCTTCAGGTTTCAGAGGAACCTCATCGCTATAGTCAAATCCCCTGAACAGTTTATGGAAACGGCGCTTGTTCATAAGATTATAATCTATGATCTCAGCCGCTTTCTTTGCAATTCCCATTGCTTCCGCAGCGGTTGCAGGTCCTGTAACAGCATCTCCTATGGCATATACCTTAGGATGGCTAGTGATGAATGTGAAGTGATCTGAATCTATATTGCCATTGCTTGCCAGCTTGATACCATACTCCTTGGCAAACGTAGCATCTACCTCTTCCCCTACGGCCATTATGACGGTATCGCAGGAAATTATGAAAGATTCTCCTGTTGGTACCGGTTTGCGGCGGTTTGAAAGATCCAGGTCTCCAGAGGCCATTTTCATAAGCTCGATACCTCGAACCTTATCGTTGGTGTCTGCCAGTATCTCCTTTGGGTTGCAGAGGAAAAGAAAGTTGACGCCTTCTATCTCGGCTCCCTTTATCTCGTCCTTGTTTGCAGGCATATCTGATTTCAGCCTTCTGTACACAACAGTGACCTCTGAGCCAAATCTCTGCGCAGTACGAGCGGCATCGATAGCTACGTTTCCCGCGCCTATAACCACTACATTCTTCCCTATTTTTGGCTTGGCCGATTTGGCTACATCCTTTAAGAATTCCATTCCGGACAACACGCCCTCCAGCTCATTGCCGGTTACACTTAATGAAATATCCTTGTGTGCCCCGACAGCCAGAATAATAGTATTGAATTCATTTTCCAGGCTTTCCATGGAGATATCCTTCCCGATTGTAGTATTCATAACGAAATTCACTCCCAGATCCTTGATAAACTGAATTTCCGATTTAAGAATATCAACCGGAAGCCTATATTTAGGAATAGCCCACCTTAAAATGCCGCCTGCCTCCGATTCCGAATCAAATATTGTGACCTCATGGCCCAGGCGTACCAGATAGAAGGCCGCAGTAAGTCCTGCAGGGCCTCCACCCACAATTGCAATACGCTTATGAGTCGGTGGTAGTTTCCCCTTAATTATCTTTTCATATATTTTCTGAGCTTTTCCCTCACGATAGATTGTGTCTGCAATATAGCGGTGTATATCCCCCTGAGATACCGGAGCATCTATGCTCTCCCGTCTGCACTTCATCTGACAGTGGAAGTGACATATACGGCCAATTGTAGATGGCAGAGGGTTGTCCCTTAAGGTAGACTCAAATGCATCTTCCAGATTATCCTCCTTCAGAAGCTGGAGATATCTTGGAATATTCATGTGCATTGGGCAACTGTTCTCACAAAGTGCACTGAAAAGACTCTGACAGATGCCAGGCTCACATTTCTTCTCAATCATATGATGGTCATACTCATCTCTGAAATACCGCAAAGTTGTGAGAACCGGGTTGGGAGCTGTCTGTCCAAGGCCGCAAAGGGCACTGTTCTTTATCACTTTCCCCAGACTTTCAAGTTTATGTATATCAGCCTCGCTGGCATCCCCCTTGGTAAACCTGTTCAGTATCTCAAGGGTCTGAGCCAGCCCTTCGCGGCAAGGTGTGCATTTTCCGCATGATTCACCATTGGAAAATTCTGTAAAATAACGGGCAACATCCACCATACAGTTGTCCTGATCCATTACAACCATACCTCCTGATCCCATTATGGACCCAAGAGAGTTGAGTGACTCATAGTCTACTGGTGTATTTAAATACTCAACAGGTATACAGCCCCCGGAAGGTCCACCGGTCTGAACTGCCTTGACTCTTTTCTGAGAGCCGGTACCCTCTCCTATTTTGAAGACAATTGTCTCCAATGTGGAACCAAGAGGCATCTCAATCAGACCTGTGTTTTTCACTTTGCCTACCAATGAAAAGACCTTAGTCCCGGCACTGCGTTCTGTACCAGTTTCCGTAAACCATTTTCCACCTTTGGAGATAACAACCGGTATATTGCACCATGTTTCTACGTTATTGATGTTTGTAGGCATCCCGTACAAGCCTTTTTCGGCAGGATATGGAGGTCGTGGAGATGGACGGCCGGACTTGCCTTCGATACTATGTATCAGAGCTGTCTCCTCTCCACAAACGAATGCACCTGCACCCTCAACAATGTCAATATCAAAGCTGAAGCCCGAATTAAGGATGTTCTCTCCCAGCAATCCGTAATCCTTTGCCTGCCGTATTGCCTCCTTGAGACGCCTTACGGCAAGCGGGTATTCCGCCCTTATATATACGATTCCTTTTGATGCTCCCATCGCGAATGCGCCAATCGTCATTCCTTCTACAAGCATGAAAGGGTCACTTTCAATTTCATTCCTATTCATAAAGGCCCCCGGATCTCCCTCATCTGCATTACAAATGATATATTTCTGGTCTGCCTTCACTTTTGCCATAAGTTCCCATTTCTGTCCTGTAGGAAAGCCCGCGCCCCCTCTTCCTCTAAGCCTGGAACTCTTTACCTCCTCTATGACTGAAACTGGAGTCATTTTATGCAGAGCATTGTATAACGGGAAAAATCCCCCAACGGCAATATACTCTTCGATATCATCGGGAACAATGAGACCGCAGTTACGCAATACTATTTTTTTCTGCCATTTGAAGAAAGGTACTTCGTTCCACAAAGGATAGTCGGTCAACCCCTCCCCAAACTTGAATTTACCCGTTATAAAATCCCACTCCTCAATCCTACATAATACGTTTCTGTATGGCATTATTCCTTTTACAATTCCGGTAATGATAGGAATAACGTCGTTTTCAGATATTTTATGCATTATTATCAAAGGATGTCCTGGAATATAGATATTCACAAGCGGCTCCTCCGAACAGTATCCAAAACAGCCTGTCTTTTTTAACAGGATGTCAAGCTCCTTCTCCTTTATTGTTCTCTCGAAACTGTCAAACAGTACCTCTGCTCCTCTTCCGATTCCGCATGTGCCCATACCGATAGCAATGTAGGGCTTGTCGGGGAGGATTTTTTTTGCAGCACTCTCTTTAATCTCGTTAAGTTTAGCTAAGTCTGATATTCTCATCTTTATTATCCTCCTGTAAGTTTTGTAATAATTTCTTAATCTCTTCCGATGTAACGTTACTGTATATCACTCCGTCAACTGCGACAACAGGAGCCAAGGCACACTGTCCGAAACATGCTACAGTTTTGATAGTAATAAGCTTATCTTCGGTCGTAAAGCTTGCCTCCCCAGCATCGAAGGCCTCTTTGCAGCCGGGAAGAAGAGCAAGATCATCTAACAGGATTTTAGAGCCCTTAGTATGACAGGCTGTTCCCCGGCATACAATAAGTGAGTGTTTTCCCTGTGGTTTAAGATTGAAAAACGAATAGAAAGTTGCCACGCTGTATATTTGTGACAGCGGCACTTTTGTGTTAGAGGAGAGATAATCCATGCTCGATTCATCAAGAAACTTGTACTCATTTGCCTCCTGTATCTCTTCCATTACAGTCAGCAATTCGCCCGGCTTCCCTTTGTGCCTGGAAATTATCTCGTCGATAATTTTCGTATCGACCTGGTTCTCGACATTTGCATTCATAGGCTGTTATTTATTGTTGGATATTAGTATCTCTTTCTAGGAGTGTATTTGGTATGAAGAAGATGGTGCGATTTCTCGCCCAGAGGTTTCTCCAGGAAATCCTTATAAAGTTTGATTACTTCTGGGTTCAGATGTGATTTGCGTAATGGCATCCCTGCGTCTTCGGCATATATAGCCTCGGCACGTTTGAGCCTGATCTCCGGGTTTGTAGGAATAGGTTGTCCACCGCCACCCAGACAGCCTCCGGGACAGGCCATAAACTCAACAAAATGGTAATCTGACTTACCTGAAATTATTGAATCCATAACTTTTTTAGCGTTTACCAGACCATGTGCGACTGCACATTTCAGCTCAACTCCCTCAAGAAATGACCACTCTTTGAGCGTTTTGTCAATTTTAAGTGTTGCCTCCTTTACTCCTTCCATTCCGCGTACCGGGGTTATATTCAGGTTTTCAAATGGTACGTCCCGGCCTGTTACAAGCTCGTAAGCTGTACGAAGCGCTGCCTCCATAACACCTCCCGTTGCACCGAAAATCACTCCTGCTCCGGTAGATTCTCCCATCAGCCTGTCAAAATGTGTCTCTCCCAGCTTCATGAAATCTATTCCGGCCTGTTTTATCATTATAGCCAGCTCCCTGGTTGTGAGCACATAATCCACATCCTTATAGCCACTGTCATGCATCTCCGGTCTGTTTGCCTCAAATTTCTTGGCTGTGCAAGGCATTATTGAAACCGACACAATATTTCCGGGGTCCAGATTACGAGCCTTGGCATAGTAGGTCTTTACCAGAGCCCCGAACATCTGCTGTGGGGACTTGCACGATGACAAGTGATCCAAGCAGGTTGGGTACAAGTGTTCTACATACTTTATCCATCCGGGAGAACAAGAGGTTGCCATTGGCAGTTTTACCAAAGGGTCATGTTCAACCAACGCTCCTCGCAGACGGGTAAGCAACTCAGTCCCCTCCTCGACTATTGTGAGATCGGCCGTGAAATCTGTGTCCATTACCGCATCAAAGCCCAATCGTTTTAGTGCTGTGACCATTTTTCCTGTAACGCGCGTTCCGGGTTCAAATCCCAGTTCCTCACCCAAGCCAACGCGGACAGCAGGAGCTGTCTGGACAACAACATGTTTTGTTTTGTCGGCAATTGCATCCCACACCTCTTCAATATAGTTTTTCTCCACAAGTGCTCCGGTTGGACAATGATTTATGCACTGGCCACAATTGGTGCATACAACATCGTTCATTGCCTTTTCAAAGAAGGTGGCAATTTTCATCTGATCACCCTTGTACGCCACGGCAAGAGCGTTCACTCCTTGCAGTTCGGCACAAGTCCTCACACATCTCTGGCAACGTATACATTTGCTGTCATCCTTGACAATAGATGGCGAGAACATATCTATTGTGTAGTTTTTGAATGGAAACAGATTTATAAAATCCTGATTCATGATTTTATACTCAGAGGTAAGCAACTGAAGCTCACATTTGCCGTTTTTGTAACAGCGGGTACAGTCTGAATTGTGCTCCGACAGCAACAGTTCGATTATGTGTTTTCGCGAGTTTCTCACTTTAAGGGAGTTGGTAAGTATCTCCATTCCCTCCTCACAGGGTGTTGCACAGGCTGTTGCCAGTCTCTTCTGTCCGACAATCTCTATGACGCAAACCCTACAGTTGCCTGCAACACACAAGTCTTTGTGATAGCATAGGGTTGGGATGATAACACCTGTCTGGCGGGCAGCGTCCAGTATGGATGTTCCCGGCTCAATTTCAACGGATACACCATTGATTGATATTTTAATTTTCTTTCCCATAACAGATAATTTGTCAGAATTAGTAAATCATCTCTTCCCTGAAATTTTCGACAATAGACGAAAACGAGTTAGCCACCGATTGTCCAAGACCACATTTGGCAGTGTATTGCATGGTTTCGGTCAACCGTAATAACTTATCAAGATACTGGGCATTCTTTTCCCCCCGCTTTATGGCCTTGATCCCTCTCATAAGCTGCTGGCAGCCAACCCTGCATGGAGTACATTGTCCGCAAGACTCTTCTGCAAAAAACTTAAGGTAGTTGTCCAAGACATTGTACATAGAGCGGGAGCTGTTGAAAAGCATCATAGATCCTCCTGTAGGCAAGGAGATTCCGGTAAGCTTACCCTGAAAGCCGATATTTGTCTCGTTGAATTTTTTCCGTGGCACCAGAAAGCCTGATGCACCACCAACCTGAACTGCCTTTGTGTCGTCATCACCGAACTCTTCTACAAAATCTGCAAGGCTCATACCCAGCTCCAATTCATAAATTCCAGGTTTCGGGGTATCTCCTGAGACAGAAAACAATTTTGAACCTCTGGAATACTGGACCCCCAGATCGTAAAAGCGTTTCGAGCCATATTTAAAAATCGTATATGTATGTGCAAGAGTCTCTACATTGTTGATTACAGTAGGCTTGCCCATATAGCCATATGTAGAAGGGAAAGGAGGCTTGTTTCTTGGCTCTCCGCGTTTTCCCTCCATTGATTCGAAGAGCGCCGTCTCCTCCCCACAGATATAGGCTCCACTTCCCATGAATATCCTTATAGTGAAATCGAACTTGATCTCCCTGCAGTAATACTCAAACTCCCTGATAGCCTTGTTCAGCTCCGGCTGTAAAAAGAAATACTCGCCTCGGAGATAGATGAAGCCATTCCTGGCCCCAGTGACATAACCACATATAGCAATAGCTGTCAGAACTTTGAATGGCACTCTGGAAAGAATCTCACGGTCCTTGAATGTTCCCGGCTCGCCCTCATCTGCATTGCATATTACATACTTCGTATCGTCCGCGGCCTCTGCACAGACCTTCCATTTTAGACCTGTAGGAAAACCGGCACCGCCTCTGCCTTTCAGTTCCGAGCTGATCAATTCATTAATCAGTTCTTGGGGAGAACGGTTTAAGCTTTTACTTAACACCTCTTCCCAGTCGTTTTCATTCTTAAAGATGAAATCGGCCCTTTTAAGTTGATAATTAGTTGACATCTGTACCATCCTCCCTTTTCCTGTTCATGTACATACTCAGTATCTCGCGGATTTTTTCCGGAGTCAGCTCGTTATACACTTCATTGTTGATAAGCATTGCAGGTGCTTTATGGCAGAAGCCAAGACAATTTGTCTGAAGCAATGTAAAATTACCGTCAGGGGTGGTCTCACCCACACCTATTTTTAGCATCTCCTGAATGGCCAGCAAAATCTGATTCTCGCCCTTCATAGAACAAGTAATTGTCTTACATATCCTTATCACATATCTCCCCATTTTTCTATGTTCAAGAAAAGAGTAGAATGTTGCTGTCCCGAAAACTTCAGCCGCAGGCAGGTCCAGCTCTCTGGCTATCTCAATCATTGAATATTCAGAAAGGTATTTTTCCTGTTCCACCACCCCCTGGAGAATAGGAAGAAGGTTGTTCCTTTCTCTGCCATATTGGTCTGCAAGGTCCTTGATAAGATCAGTAATTGGTTTCATCATCAAATAATTAAAAATCTACTATAGACTAAGGGATAGAATAAAAGCTGGGAGCTTTTATATGTGGCGGCTTTAAGAGTTATACGGGAGATTGTAGGGAATCCTCCTGCGCAGTGTTAGTCCGATTAGAATTGATGACAATTATTAGAGCTGCAAAATATTATTTCCACATTTAAGCCGTCTGGAATATTTTGTCATGTAAATATAATAAAAGATTTATTAATAGCTGTATGTGGTACAATTTATGCAACGATTTTTTCTACCAATTCAAACTAAATAATATTATGAAACGTATATTACTTACAATGTCCGTTCTCCTGATTGCAGCAACTATGTCTGCTCAGGAGAAAAACTTTATTGACCAGAACTATATCGAAGTTAATGCCAGAGCAGAACGCGAAGTGACTCCGGATGAAATATACCTCAATATCACCATAAACGAAAAGGACAACAAAGGCAAGGCCTCTCTTGAAAAACAGGAAAAGGATATGTTCAAGAGATTCACAACTCTGGGAATAGACCTCAAAGAGGATATGCAGATACAGGATATGTCCACTTTGCTCCAGAAATATCTTCTAAAAAAAGATGTTGTCCTCACGTCCAAATCTTACGTTCTTAAAGTCCGTTCTACTGAAATGCTGATAAAAGTATTCCAGGAGCTGGAATCGCTTGCTATTCCTCAGGTCAGTATAGCAAAGACATCTCTTTCCAATATGGAAGAGGTAAAACAGGACGTTATGGTCATGGCAGCCGCCAATGCGAAAAAAAATGCAGGGGCTTTGGCTCAATCTCTTGGAAGAAAACTTGGAGATGCTATCTTCGTTCAGAGTTATGACAACTCTCCACGTATGTTCAAGAGTGTTGCCGCTGCAAGAGGTATGTCGTTGATGGAAATGGATAGTGAGGAGGCTTTACCTTCACTGGACTTTGAAAAGATAAGGTTCGAACATTCCGTAGTTGTAAGATTCCGTCTGGAATAGCAGTATGCATCATAACAAAAAGGCAGGCAAATAGTAGCTAACCCCCATACTATATCCCTGCCTTTCGTGGTGCAGAATAAACCACATTTATGGGGGTAAAGGTAACATCTATTTCTGACATATTTTATAATTTCTTAATGAAGAAGAAAAGTAGTAATTTTAAGATATTCGCAACCTCATTTCTTATACTCGCAGCTATCTCCCTATCCCTGTTTATCAGGCACATATATACAGATTCCAAAGAAATCAGAGAGGTTCCCATAGAGGAGGAACTTCCCACTGCAATAAACCACCTTCTATCAAACGACCTTTCAGATTTGCCAGAGGCAAAGAAGCTTGATTCCCAAATAGAGAAATTCATGCGGGAATGGAGGATAAAAGGAGCTTCAATTGCCATAATGAAAAATGAGAAGCTCATATATACCAAAGGTTACGGTTGGGCAGACGAGGAGGCTGGTGTAAAAATGGATGTACGCAACATTCTCCGTATTGCATCCCTTTCCAAACTTATTACTGCCACTGCCATTATGAAAATGACCGAAGACAGTCTTATAAGCCTATCCTCAAAACCTTTCAGCACAGGTGGTGTCCTGGATCTTCCTCAGTTCCAAAATATCCGTGACAAGCGGATGCGTAACATTACAATTGAAGACCTTCTCCGACACAGGGGTGGTTTTACAATTGGAGGCGGAGACCCTATGTTCAGTACACGGCTGGTAAGATCGAGACTGCACATGGATTCAATTCCGTCAACCGACGATGTGATAGCCTATGCCCTTGACAGGAATCTTGGTTTCACCCCGGGAACCGGCACAAAATATTCAAATCTTGGCTATCTCATACTTTCCCGCATTATTGAGGTTTTAAGCGGAACCAGCTATGAGAAATATGTCAAAGACAGCATTCTTCACCCAACCGGAATATTCGATATGCATATTGCAAAAAATTATTACTCAAAAAAATACCCCAATGAGGTAAGATATTATCAGCCGGAGAATGAAGAGTTGGTTGAGGCCTTCGACGGGTCCGGAACCATGCGTCCCAGATGCTATGGTGGGAATAATATCGAAGGGCTCTTAGGCGCAGGTGCATGGGTAGCCTCTCCCTCTGAACTGCTTCTATTTGTAGCCTCAATAGATGGACGTCCCAATATCCCTGACATAATATCAAAGAAGAGTATCGATAAAATGACTACCAGCACTAAGCAGATCCTACCCATAGGATGGGCAAAGATTAACGGCAACGGTGACTGGATGAGGACCGGGACTCTCTCCGGGACCAGTGCTCTCATAAAGTATCAGAGAGATGGGGTTTCCATAGTGTTTATTACAAATACCAGTTCGTGGAAAGGGGCGCGTTTCCCAAGACAAATCGACGGTCTGTTCAAAAATGCCCTCCAGAAAGTGAGCATCTGGCCCGACAGGGATCTCTTCAAACTTTTAAGAGGCAAATAATAAGGTTTATCTTCCAAATTTTCCGAACTTGGTACTTAAACTGAACATGACGTATCGGCCTATTATGTTGTAACTCTCCTCCTGAACAAAGTTTTCTGAATAAATAATCTTCTTATTTTTAGTTTGATTCAATATATCATATCCTTTCACACTTAAAATAATCTTGTTATTTAGTATTGATTTACAAACCTCCGCATTCCATATCCTTGCCGGATCGTTGTTATAACTGAACCCACGATAAAAATAGTGGGAGTAGTCGGATATCAGATTAAAACCATAAGGTAAAGCCCATTTCATATTTGCTGCCAAAATGTTTATCCAGGTAGATCGATCCTTGACTTTATCTATTGAAAACCAGGAGTTGGAGTATCTGGTATTTACGTTTATTCCTGCTTCGAAAAAAGTGGATTTATACCAAAGCCCTAAAGATCCGTTCGGAGTGACGCTGTTTGATGTATATTCTTCATTATTAATATAACCGAAACCTCTGTTGTATGAAGCACCGAGGCTCCCTGAGAATCCTATCCTTCTTGTTAATTTAACCTGCATTAGAGAAAATCTGGAACTCGCATTAAATGCCGTTCCTTTGTTTACAGGCATAGTGTATGTTATACCATGTTCGTCAATGTCACTTTTTTCAATAATTTTATTTTGTGTTAATGACAGTCCTATATCATAGTAGCCCACTCCACCAAACTTGCCTACGCTTAGTGTGTGGTTATATTCAGAGCGCAGGTTTGGGTTCCCGGTCCTTATAAATAACGGATTATTATTATTCACGATTCTGTGCAACTGCATGAGTGATGGATAATTGCTCTTTGCCGAATATATTGCCTTAAACCCGTGATAATTATAGCGTATAATAGGAATAATATCCCATCTGAAATATTGATCTGATAATTGTTTTGTGTAAATACGGTTTAGTGTTGGTTTTAATTCGGCAGAAATAATCAAATATTCACTCCGTCTTTTTTTTAGCGGTAATGTATATTTCAGGGTAATACTGTTATCGATAATCTGATTTTCTATATATCCGCTACTACCTTCATCCTGATTAACATACTTGCCAAGGATGCTGTCGTAATTAAATGCCCGGATATCGGAGGTGGTAGTCAGGTAGCTGAAGTTATAATTCAAGGTTAGGTATTTAACCAATATCTGGAAACTGAGACTGCCGTTAATATTAATACGATTATTTTTTTCGTCCCGTCTCTGGTCTATACGCGACAACTCGTTATCAGACAAGCGAGTCAAGGACTTGATGTAATTATCGGAATTTATGCTGTTAATGTTAAACGACAAATCAACTTCTGATAAGTAGAATTTAGTTTTAGCTTTTTTTAACCTTGAGATTGTCAGTGGTGCGTTAATCATAAGATTTCTGTTTTCGCCATTATTCAATGATTCGCTGCTGGTATGATTTTGTTCGTTGCCGGACATATAAGAGGCCGAAGTCATCCGGGAATCAGATTTGGCCGAGTTATAAGAAATCACAGGATTGAATTGTATATAGAAGTTTGCTTTATCGGCACCTCTTTCTGTTTTGTGGACTTGAGAAAAAGTGGCAGTAAAAGCATCGTTTCTGGTATTCGAGAGATTTTCAGAAATGTATGTACTAAAACCTTCCGGCAATGTTGTTTCGCGTTTTGTTGACTTCTCAAGATAGGTATTAGAGTACCGGTAGGTCGAATTTGCGTAAATACTGTTAATAGACTCGGTGCTTGATTTGGCATAATCGGCACCGGCTAATATTGTCTCAATCTCTCCCTCATATTCACCCGGACTTGATTGAGACTGGGGCATACCCATGTTGTATGTCGTACCGGGGCCTGCATCTCTGGATGTATTATTTGCAGAACCAATAACTGCCGCTGTGGCTTTTTTATCAAATCGTCCGACAAAACCCTTGACCAGATATCTGTCCTTGCTACCGTACCCTGGTGTCACGTTACCAATCCATCCAACTTTCATATCATCTTTAAGTATAATATTTAACTGGATGGGAGCATTGATGTTCTCTTCTATTCCCTCTAAGAACTGTTTTTTTCGTTTAAATACACTTATTTTTTTTACTGCATAAGCAGGCAGGTTGTCCAGAGCTACTGTTTTATCAGATGCGAAGAATGGTCGATTTTCAACTGTAAGTATCTGAACTTTTTCTCCTTTAAAATATATCTCTCCTCCTGACAATTCCAGTCCGGGCATTTTTTTAAGCAAATCTTTAAGGTAGTCGTTGGGTGCTGGATTAAAAAACCTCGCATTATATTCCGTCGTATCGCCTTTCTGCACAATAGAACCCTCTGCTTTGACAACAACCTCATCTATGGCAATGACTTTATGCTTTAATATTACTTTGCCAAGATCGATAATGCGGTTCTGTCCTTTCGGAACATCAATCAACAGGATTGAATAGCTCATATGTTCGATTATTGCAGTGTATTTACCTTTAATCAGCCTGGTTATCTCAACATAACCCTTGCTGTCGGAGATCCCGTAATATGGCGACTCCTGGTTTTCATTGACAAAAACCTTAACGACAGCATTATTGACCGGCTTATTGTCAATACTATCGATCAGAATCATCCTGATTGAGTTCCGCCCCTCACTCTGATTTTGCGCAAAAGCGGAAAACGCTATTAGAGAACACACAATTACCGTTATAAACCTTTTCATAGATGCTCTTGCAAGAGAATTCTGTTCCCGGAGGACATTTGTTTTAAGTTTATTTTTTTGATTTTGAATCCCGGCGCTCCTTCCATTCTTTAAGAAGTTTGGAAAACTCCTCCATCTGTTTAGGTGTCAATACATCTTTATAGAGTATCTCCTTCATTACTCCAACCCTATCCAATCTTTCTCTCCACTTTTTATTGTCAGTAAAAAAAGTAGTAAGAAAAGGGAGCTCCTTATCTATCTTCAGATCTATTTCTACCAATTTATTGATCTGAATCTCTGTTAAGCCTTCTATGCTTTTTAAATTAGATACAATACGATCTCTTGCAGTTTCCTCAATTGGAATCGCCCTAGATCCCGGAAATTGAGCGTATGCACTTCCCAAAGAGCATAGCAATAGAATCAAACATAATTTAATTTTTTTCATAATATTCCTCCTATAATTAAGCTGTAGTAACGATTTTGACGTAATTTGCATTTCTAATTCTTATTGTTGTCTCATATAGAAACTATTAACTCTATATATATAACACCACTTGCCCTAAAAATCGTTAGTCAAAAGACAACTATTTTTAATATAAATTGCAATATATCAGGCATATATTTTCATATGCTTGATTATCTACGTGTTAAATGTAGTGGTTAACGCTGTACAGTTGACTGAATTGGTGTGTAATTCAGTTTCCATAAAAGATAAATCAACTGATCTCTATGAGATATAATCCCATAGCCCAGTACAAAAACAGTCCTTGAATTTTCTGTAAGTTTATTTTTTTCGGGAAAGATCTCCAACCAGAAGGTGCAGTTTGATTTCAGATATTTTTGCTTCGTATGTTGCCTTCAACATTCTGTCCGAGGCATCCATATAGGATAACTGAATATCTCTGAACTCTATGCCAGAGAGTGCACCCAGCCGGTATTTCTCAAGGGCAGCGTCAAGGTTAAGCCAGGCAGCCTCAGTACTCTCTCGTTCAAATTCTATCAGCCTCAAATTATTCGTATAAATATTGTACAATTGAAGCAGTTCGCTTTCCAGATTCTGTCTGGTCTGTTCATAGCCTAATGAAGCATTTTCCTGAGATATCCTTGCATTCTTCACCTTCCTTCTGACCTCATTGCCATCAAATATAGGCAGAGAAAGGTTAAAACCCCAGTTATAACCGTTGGCCTCATTATATCTGGAAGGATGGTAAAGATTCTTGTTTAGATTATAGTTGTAACCGGCAGTAAAGTCAAGAGTTGGATAATGGGCAGATTCCGCAATCTTAAGGTCCAGATGAGCCAATTTCTCTCCCGACCTTGCAGCCATGAGTTCAGTATTGTTCTCCATACCCGTTTTGATCAAATCTTCAACTTTAAGAAGAGGTTCCGGAATGATCGTGTCGGAAATCCCAAGCTTAGATCCAAGCGGAACATTCATTAACCTGAAAAGTTCGATATATGCATTCCTGACACTTTCCTGCTGAAGAAGAAGCTTGGAAGAGTCACTGTTAAGATAAATTTTAGCTTGTTTGTATTCCAATCCAGAGTTACTTCCGATTCTATACTTTGTAAGAGCCTGATTATACCTTGTCTGAGAGATGCCAACCCCCTCATTCAGCAGTTTAACCTGGTTCTGCAAGCTGATTATAAGGTAATACTGAGTTGAAATTTTCATGACAAGGTCTTCAACAACAGAGCGGAAATCATATTCCCCCTGAACTAAAAGTTCTTTTTGCTTATCTTTTACAGCAAACATAGCAAAACCATCAAACAGCCTCCAGCTAAGGGTTGCCCCGTTAATTACAGTACCTGCGTCTGTACTGCTCTTTTCCCTTACTCCACTTTCATTCAGATTCCTCTGTCTCATTGAACTTTCGTTTAGTTTTGAGCCAATTGTCAACGTAGGCAGAAATGGCGCTGAGGTTACATTGTTTTTGACAATCTGCAATTCATTTCCGGATATCTTGACTGACAGGTTGTTTTCCAAAGCCCGGGAAATACAATGCTCTAAGGTTACCTGCTCCTGTCCAAGAGTTATAAGGGGAAACATTAAATATATGAGAAGCATGCCGCTTTTGCTTATCCGGTTCATTTTGATGTAGTATTAGAGTTCGAAGAAGAGATAAATGAGTACATCGCTGGTATTATATAGAGAGTAAAGAAGGTAGCGAAAACCAGTCCCCCTGCCACAGCCACACCCATCGCAACACGGCTCTCCGCTCCTGAACCGGATGCAAAGACCATAGGCAGTATTCCAAGTATCGTTGCCAGACTTGTCATCAGAATAGGCCGGAACCTTGTGGATGCAGAATTCATTATTGCATCATGTTTATCAAGGCCGGCAAGCTTTCTCTGGTTTGCGAATTCAACCATAAGTATTCCATTCTTGGACACAAGACCTATAAGCATTATAAGGCCTATCTCACTGAAAATATTCATTGTCTCTCCGTAACCCCACAGACATATCAAGGCTCCTACTATAGCCAGTGGAACTGTAAACATTATTATCAGAGGATCCTTGAAACTTTCGAACTGCGCCGCCAAAACCAGATAAATCAATATCAAAGCCAGGACAAAAGCAAAAAGCAGGCTGGAAGTGCTCTCAACAAAATCCTTGGACTGTCCTGAAAGAGCTGTAGAAAAGTTATCCGGATTTAGCACATTGCCTGCAATCTTCTCCATCTCCGTAATTCCCTGTCCAAGGGTGTAACCCTTTGAAAGTGCAGCTGAGACAGTTGCCGAGACAAACCGGTTGTAGCGATAGAGTTGTGGCGGAGTGCTGCTCTCCTCCATCTTTATAAGGTTATCCAGTTGAATCAGCTCTCCCTGATCATTTCTTATAGAGATATTTGCCAGATCCAGCGGTTTATTTCTCATATTCTGCTCTATCTGGCTCAGTATCTGATATTGTTTCCCGTTTCTTATAAAATAGCCAATTCTTTGCTCGCTCATAGAGAGCTGCAGCGTCTGTGCTATGTTCTGAATAGAGACTCCCATAAGGGAAGCCTTATCCCTGTCAATTGATATACTTAGCTCCGGCTTGGTGAACTTTAGGTTGACATCGGAGTTTGAGAAAACCTCGCTTTGAGCAACCTCTGACATAAATCTTGGAATAGCCTCCTTAAGGGAATCAAGGTTTTTAGCCTGTATAACAAACTGCACAGGCATCCCCCCCCTTCTTCCTCCAAAGGTCTGCTGTTGGGTCACAAAACTTTTAGCCCCGGTCAGCTTGGCAACTTCAACCGACAGTTCATCCGCTATCTCCTGCTGGCTTCTCTTTCTCAAATCCGGATTAACCAACGATATCTGAAAGTTTGCTTTGTTCCTGGACCCCATTCCAACCATCTGCATGACCCCATCCTTTTCCTTCACATCTGAGTCAATGACATCCCACACCTGATCGGAGTATTTTAGCATATAGTCGTATGTTGCCCCCTCCTGAGCAGTGCTTGATATATTAATCATAGACCTGTCTTCCAAAGGAGCCATCTCTGTCGGTATTGAAACCCATAGCCAGACAATGAAACCAACAGACAGACAAAGAAAAGCTACGGCCATCCAACGTCTCTCCATAAATTTGGCAAGCGAGCCTATATAAGCTTTATTAAGCCACATAAAGAAGGGTTCTGTACGCCTATAGAATCCACCCTGATTCACTCCTGTTTTAAGCAGCTTGCTGGAAATCATAGGAGTAAATGTAAGAGCGACAAAAGCTGAGATAATCACAGCACCGGCAATGACTATCGAAAATTCTCGGAACAGGCTTCCTGTCACTCCCTGTAAAAACACAATTGGGAAGAATACAGAAACCAAAGTGACTGTCGTAGATATCACTGCAAAGAAAATCTCCCGGGAACCCTCTATACTGGCCTGTTTGGGAGGCATTCCTCTCTCTACTTTGGTGTATATGTTCTCCATTACAACTATGGCATCGTCCACTACCAGACCAATTGCCAGGACCATAGCCAAAAGGGTAAGAATATTTATCGAGAACCCTGCCAGATACATTATAAAGAACGTACCAATAATGGATATAGGTATTGCAATTATCGGAATAATAGTTGTCCTCCAGTTCCTAAGAAAGAGGAATATGATAAGGACTACAAGGGCAAACGCCTGAAAAATGGTAGTCTTTACCTCAGATATTGAATCCCTTATAAAAATAGTATTATCGAATCCTACTCCAACCTCAATATCTTTTGGAAGAGATTTTTTAAGCTCCTTTACCGCTTTTTCAGCATCATCCACAATATTGATATAGTTGGCTCCGGGCTGAGGTGTGAGTACACAGGCAACCATAGGTACTCCATTCCGCTTTAGGATCGTGCGGGTGTTTTCTGCATCAACCTCAGCAACCCCTATGTCTGAAAACCTTACAATCCTTCCTTCATCCTTTAATATGATAAGATTATTAAAATCCTCTACGGTCTTGAATTTTCCCAAAGTTCTTACAGTAAGCTCCATTGTAGTTCCTTCAATAGTTCCTGATGGAAGCTCAACATTTTCCCTGGTCACTGCCTGACGTACATCCAGAGGAGTTATCTTGTATGCAGCAAGAAGAAGAGGATCCATCTTCATCCTTATGGAGTATCTTTTCGATCCCCATATTCCTACACTGCTTACCCCACTTATAGTCTGAAGCCTCTCTTTAAAATTAACCTCGGCATACTCGCTTAGGTTTATTATATCTCTTGTCCCGCTCTGAAGTGTTACTGAATATATAGGCTGGGCATCTGCATCTGATTTTTCCACAACCGGTGGATCTACATCCTGCGGAAGTTGCCTCATAGCGCCAGATACCTTATCCCTTACGTCATTAGCGGCAGTCTCAAGATCTACCTCCAGATTGAACTCAATGTTAATGGAACTTGAACCATCCCTGCTCGAGCTTGAAATTGCTCTAATACCAGGGATACCGTTTACCGCCGCTTCCAGCGGTTCAGTAATCTGAGTCTCTATTACATCTGCATTTGCCCCGGGAAAGGAGCAACGGACAGAAATTACAGGATTGTCTACACTTGGATAATCTCTCACTCCCAAGGATATATAACCAATTGCTCCAAATATCATTATCAGCAGACTCATTACAGTCGCCAATACAGGTCTGTTGATTGTGGTAGAGGTGATACTCATTCCCTTGATTTTAAATATTTGTTGGTATCACAGACATCCCTTCCCTCAACTGCATCAGTCCGGAAGTAATAATCGTATCGCCCTTATCCACGCCTGAGAGGATTTCCATCATATCCACCGTCCTTGTCCCTGTAATGACATCCTTCATCTCTGCATTACCGTTTTTGACAATCCAGACGGACCGGCCTTTTACGTTGGAGACTATTGACTCATTAGGAAGATATATATTGTCCACCTTTTTATTAGCATTCATACTAACCTTGGCAAACATTCCAGGCCTCAATGCCCCGTCTCGGTTATTATACCTTGCTCTCAACATTATAGACCTAGTCTTCAGATCAATTTCAGGATCAATAGCGTAAATTACAGCTGAAAAAATTCTGCTCATTCCTCCAACAGTAAAGCTTACCTTTGACCCCAAGAGCTGGTTGGAGATATATTTTTCGGGAATAGAAAATTCAAGGACCAGATTGGCAAGGTCCACAATAGTTGCAACTTTTGAATTTGGTAAAAGCAATGCTCCAAGACTTATGTTCCTGAAGCCGATGACCCCGTCGAATGGAGCCTTTATTTTCATCTTTGCTATCTTTATCTCAAGTTGTTCAATATCCTGTTTAAGCAAATTGAATTCCGTTGAGACCTGATCATATTCCTCCCTGCTGACAGCCTCCTTGTCAAGCAATATTTTCTGTCTCTCAAGCTTCTGCTCAAGAAGAGTATATTGATATTTCGCCCTTGTAAGCTGTGATTGAAGCTCATCATCATTAAGCTTGACCAGTACACTTCCTTTCCTGACGAACTGCCCCTCTTTGAAATTTATGCTGATTACTCTGCCCGAAAGTTCACTGGCCATTTCAACCTTATCGTTTGAAACTAATGTACCCGGGCTCATAAGCCCCTCTTCAGAATGGTGGAAGACAGCTATGAAAACAGAAACGGGCAGAGATTTTGAACCTCCGCCGCGTCGTCCGGATTTTTCTTTTTTTGCATCACCCTCTTTTATATGAGAGCCTTCACCTTTGATTATAAAGGATTTATAAAATATAAAAGCAATTATTAATAGGAGAGGTATGCTTAAATAGAGAATATACTTATGTGCTGCCTTCATCAGAATCAGGTTTTATTACATTAGACGATAAAGATAGCAAAAAGTTTATCCGTGGAATGCCAGATTTGCAGTTACTTTGCGTGAGAGCCGTCGCACCAAGGCTTATTTCCCGATTTTCCGCATCTGCAGATATAGCAACTGCTTTTCCCCTCTTCCTTGCCATCAGGATGGATGACTTTAACAGGTCCCTCTACTTTTAAAGGGCCGTTTTGAATCAATGTCAGTTTTACTTCTATGCCCATAATTGTGTTGATTAATAATTGGGGTTTCCCTATATTTGCAAATATAATAATAAAAAATGTACAGAAAACTAAAAATCTGTGAATTAAATCGCCTGTCAAAAGAGGAATTCAAATCCATCCCAAAGACCCCTTTAGTTCTTGTTCTGGACAATATTAGAAGCCAGCACAACATTGGGGCTGCATTTCGTACCGCCGATGCATTTGCTTTGGAAAAGATAGTGTTGTGCGGTATTTGTGCAACGCCACCTTCACCGGAGATACACAAATCTGCATTGGGAGCAGAAGATAGCGTAGAGTGGGAATATAGGGAAGATTGCACGGAAGCTGTTAAGGCTCTGAAGGAGAATGGATATACAATAATTTCGGTTGAACAGACCGAAAACTCAACAATGCTGAATGATTTTGTCCCTACTGAAGGAGTGAAATACGCTTTGGTTTTCGGAAACGAGGTGAAGGGGGTACAGCAAGAGGTTGTAGATATAAGTGACTCTGTTGTAGAGATTCCACAGTTCGGCACCAAACACTCATTAAATGTATCTGTCAGTATAGGAATAGTAATATGGAAGATAGTGTCGGAAGGAATATAAATTACCTGAGAATATCCGTAACAGACAGATGCAATCTCAGATGCAGGTATTGCATGCCTGAGGAGGGTGTACAGTTGGTAGACCACTCCAGAATACTGACATTCGGGGAGATCGAGGATTTCACCAGAATCGCGGTTTGTAAGGGCATATCCAAAGTAAGGATTACCGGAGGAGAGCCTCTGGTAAGGAGAGAAGTTGTAAAATTGATTGCCAGTCTTGCATCGATAGATGGGATAAAAGACCTCTCTATGACCACAAATGGAATCCTGCTCTCTGAATTTGCGCAGGATCTCAGCAATGCCGGTCTAAAGAGAATCAACATCAGCCTGGATACCATGGACCCAAAAAAATATTCCGATATAACAAGGGGAGGTAACTTAGACAGCGTTTTGGGAGGTATATCCGCAGCAAAAAAAGCAGGGTTGAAGCCTATAAAGATAAATTGTGTTGTAAATCATGACAGTTCAGAGGAGGATGCTCAGAGTGTTGCAAGATATGCTGAAAAAGAAGGCCTGATAGTCAGATATATTCCTTTAATGAATCTGAAAAACGGCACATTTGGAAGGGTAGATGGAGGCGAGGGAGGAGACTGTGCCAACTGCAACAGGATAAGGCTCACAGCAACAGGCATGCTCAAACCATGTCTATTCAACGACATCGGGTTTGACATAAGAGAGCTTGGCGCACAAAAAGCAATAGAGAAAGCATTGCAGCACAAGCCGGCAAAAGGCGGACACAACTCTTCCGGATCTTTTTACAACATAGGAGGTTAATATGAAAAGCAACAAATTCAGCCATACAAAAGAGGATGGCAAGGTCAATATGGTGGACGTGGGAGATAAGGGCATATCCAATCGAGTTGCCAAGGCTAAAGGCCACATCCGGCTGGCAAATGAAACAATTGAACTGATAAAGGAGAATAACCTTAAGAAAGGATCAGTATTATCCTGTGCGCAGATTGCGGGGATAATGGCTGCGAAAAAATGTTCTGAACTAATACCTCTATGCCATCCATTATTACTTACAAAAATAGATGTGGAACTAACACTTGAACACGATGGAGTATCTGCAGTGAGCCTTGTGAGGTGTACAGGAAACACGGGTGTCGAGATGGAGGCACTTACCGCAGTGAGTGTAGCACTTCTTACAGTCTATGATATGTGCAAGGCAGTGGACAAGTCTATGGTCATAGACAACACCGAACTGGTGGAAAAGCACAAAGAACCTTTAAAAACAATATAAACAAGTTAATATGGACTCCTTGGAAATCATATCAGTCAACATTTCAAAAGAGAAGGGCACATCAAAAGTGGCGGTTGGTTCTGCCGAACTCACTATGGAAGGAATCTCCGGCGATTCCCATTCCGGAAAGTGGCACAGACAGGTAAGTCTTTTAGGTATTGAGAGCATTATTGCATTCCAGAAGATTGCAGGCAGAAATTTCAATAATGGTGATTTTGCCGAAAACCTCACTACAAAAGGAATCAGACTTAACGAGACAAAACCCGGGGACCGGCTTATCGGTAAGAATCTCGAACTCATTATAACCCAGATTGGGAAAAAGTGCCATGCCGATGGTTGTTCGATATTCAGGGAGGTTGGAAAGTGCATTATGCCAAACGAGGGCATTTTTGCAAAGGTTGTAAAAACCGGGAAAGTACAGGAAGGTGATGTTCTTGAATATATACCAAAAGTTTATAAGATAGGAATCATAACTCTGAGTACCCGAGCCTCAATGGGGGTCTATCCTGATCTTAGTGGTCCTCAGATAATGTCGGATATGGATGACTTTTGCAAGAACGTCGGATGGAGATATGAATTTGATTACAGGCTCATCTCTGATGACAAGGAGATGCTTGCAGCCATACTTACCGAAATGACGGCTGGTGGGGTGGATATAATTTTCACTTCAGGAGGTACAGGGATCGGTCCGGAAGATTATACTCCGGAAGTCGTTAAGCCGTTTTTAGACAAGGAAATTCCCGGAATAATGGAATTTATCCGGCTGAAATATGGCGCAGAAAAACCAAACGCACTGGTAAGCAGAAGTATTGCCGGCCTTGCAAAAGAGAGTCTGGTCTTCACCCTTCCGGGCAGTAAAAAAGCGGTTATGGAATATGTACGGGAGATAACTCCCCTGCTGGAACATCTCATCTACATGAGGTTGGGAATAGACAATCACTGACAACCATACTAGACTCTTGCTATTGCTATAAACAGTGCATGTAGCGACACTGTAAGGATAATCCACAACCTCTCCGCGGCAACTGCAGAGAGCCCTAAAAATCTGTATTCGAACGCATCGTGCCTGCAACTGGTAATGCAATCCCCGCAATAAGTGCAGGTTCTGCCTATCACACCGTTTGCCAAACCCTCCTTGCTTAAAGCAAAATAGCTGCAGCTTTTGATACATCTGTTGCATTTGGTGCAGTTGTCATTTATTCTATATCTGAAAGGAGATATCTTTTTTATGCTATTCACGATTGTCCCTATCGGGCAAAAATGGGTACAATGATACATATACCCCCTCCTTCTTGAAATAAAGATAACTATTGAAAGTCCGATTACACCCAGAAGTATTCCCAAAAGTGTGGCCGTTTCGCCGGACCCCTTCAACACTCTCAAAATAAAGGCAATTGCAACAATCAAAGTTAAGACCACAGGCTTTAACCAGAAACTTGCCTCTCCCCTTCTCTTTTTTACCCTTGCTGCCACTGCATCAAAAGCTCCAAAATAGCAAAGATGGCTGCACCAAGCCGGGCCTGTAAGAAGAACCGTGCTGAAAAATAGAATAATCATGTACCATGAGCTAAATCTGTATACAGGTCCAGCAAGAATTATTGCTGGAAAAGGCAGATGTAACTTACCTGTCATCAGAAAGAGAGAATCCACACCTATGCCCAATATCAGTTGGGAATAAAACACTATCGAAAATATCAACCAAGACAAGACCCTGTAATGCTCCCTCTTCTCTCTGAACTGCATATGGAATGAAAGAAAACCGGCATAAGCAGCCACTATGGCAATCTGTAGCCACCCACCGAAACGGAAGAGCCGCTCTGCAAGCAGAAGCGGCTTATCCGGAACAGTCTGGACAATTGCAAGAAGAGTTGAAACAACAGTAATTACAATTGCCGGCAATATAATATCTGATCTATTTATCTGCACTAAGTATTTTTTCTACATAACGGATTAGATATGCATAATGAGCATCTGAATTGAAATCCCCGGTATGCATACCTTTAAGGTAGTTAAGGGTCTTCATAATCTGATAGTAAGCAATAGCAGACGACTCAGTCACATCTTTTGGATTAGAGGTAGGCTGTGCAGGCATTCCCATGGACATAGCACTGGCTCCTGTATAAAGGTCACATAGGCTTATCACATATACCTTCTGCAATAGCCTTTCATATGTATTCAATACCGGTTTTGCAAAAATAACAGAATCGAGGTTTCTGAAAAGGTCTGAAGGGGTATAGGTATTGCTTCCAAACGTCTTCTCTGCACTTGAAAGATTCATGATAACCCTCTTGCTTAAAAGAGATCCCAAAGCAGTAGAGTACGCTCTTGTTATAAACTGCTCCGGTCTGGTTACAAACTTGTTCATATACTCATCAGGAACCAGCCATGTCGGAGCTTCGCTGAACAGGTACTTGTCAAGGAAGTTCATAGCCTCCTGCTGTTTTGCCTTCTCTACGACAGTGAACACATCACCTGGCTGCTCTACAGTCTTTGGCTCCTGGTATATACCTCCAACCCATTTTACAACATGACCGATATATCTGCAATACTGACTATTTATCTCTCCATGCAGTGTCTTAAGGTTTTCATAATCCTTATTTGGTTCTCTGGTCCACTTTTCAAGGTTAGACATAGTGATTTTCAAGTTATTTATACCAAGCGCGTTAGCCTCCATCTGGTTTGCTCCGAGATCTTCAGACTGAAGTCTTGGATCATTGGCACTTGATTCAGTCCCAAACAAGAATCTCTTGTCCTTAGTCTTCTCGATTATCCATTTGTTTATTTTCGGAAGCTCCTTCACTGGATCGTTTATCTCAGGAAATCTCCTGTATCCCCATTCGATTGACCAATAATCGTAATGGCTCAGCCTTGGGAAGAGCAGTTCTCTTGGAATATTGTCAGAAGGTTGCGCTACATAGTTGAACCTTGAATAGTCCATAATGGAGGTTGTATGTCCATTCTCTTTAAGGAATTTAGGATCTCTCAGCTGTTGTGTTGTATAGAGAGAGGTTCCTCCGAAGTTGTGTCTGAGACCAAGTGTGTGTCCAACCTCATGCGAAGAGACAAATCTTATCAGCTGTCCCATCAGTTTATTGTCGAAAGTCATTTTCCTTGCATCCGGATCAACTGCAGAACATTGGACAAAATACCAGTTTCTCAGTAGTGACATAACATTGTGGTACCAGTTGATATGGCTCTCAATTATCTCACCTGAACGTGGGTCACTTACATGAGGGCCGCTGGCGTTTGGAATATCAGATGGTTTGTAGACAATGGCCGAATATCTTGCATCTTCAAGTGTCCATGTAGAATCTTTGTCCTTAGAAGGAGCCTCAAGTGCATATATGGCATTCTTGAAACCGGCCTTCTCAAAAAGAGGCTGCCAGTCGTTCACACCTTTAATAAGATATGGAACCCATTCCTTTGGAGTTGCTGGATCTATGTAGAATACGATCGGTTTGGCTGGCTCCACCAACTCTCCCCTTTTGTACTTAGCCATATCTTCCGGTTTAGGCTCAAGCCTCCATCTTGTTATCATTTCAATATTCTTGACACCTTGTGGGTTTTGATCAAAATCCACATATCCTTCTGTGAAGTAACCGACTCTGTCATCTGCATATCTTGCTGTCATTGGAACTTTTGGCAACAATACAAAAGAGTTGTTAAGCTCATAAGTTGCATTTTCTCCACCCTCTGTACGGGAATATGTCTTTATACTTTTAACCTCTGTGTTTATAGGATATGTTCTCACTGATGTTATGTATGAGCTCTCTCTCTGCATGCCACCAAGTTTAAACGCAGTCTTGCTGCGTTTTGTAAAAAAGAAAGTCTCCGAATCAGAGTTGAAAAGATCCGTTACATCAATTATGTTGTCAGTTTTATCCGCAGACTGAGCCTTTATCTCGAATGTTGCAACGATTGCAGGAAGGTTGGAATTCTGGACAGAGTAGTACATTGCCTGTGTACTATCCTTTGATCTCTCCCTTCCAACAATTTTTCTCATGAATATCTTATTATTAGGGCTCTTGTCAAACCGATACATTCCTTCGTTAACCTGATCACCGGCATAGCCATCAAATGAGGCACGGATTCCCTCCGCAGCCCTGGATATCCTGGTTACCATCAGAATATCTCTATTTAAAAGTGAATCATTGATATTGATAAAATACCGTCCTTCCTGGTTATATACAGTAGTGAGACCTTTCATTATTTTGGCATCACTCTTCACAAATTTTTCAATTAAGGCAGGTCCCTTTTCAGGAGTTTTTTCAGTAGCCTTCTTAGTAGTATCACTCACAGCACCTTTCACTTCGGTCTGTGGAATATTTTTTGTCTTACTGCCATTCTGCGCAGTTAGAGGAATGGTTGCCGATATAATAAAGGCAACCGCAAGGGACAAAGGGATCAGTTTTGAGCGTAGCATAATGTAATTCGATTATTAGTTTGGGAAACAAAGATATAAAAATTGTCTATCTTTGGCTTATGAGATTTAGCCGGGACTCTAATTTAACCTATTCAATCTTTGCTTTTATGGGGGGAATCATCCTGATTTTCCTCATTGCCCCACTGCTAGGTCTTTTCTTTTCGCTTAAGGCGCCCGAGTTTTTCACAACTCTAAAAGACAGTCAAGTAGGGGAAAGCATTTACCGGACACTCTTCATCTCTGCTCTGGTAACGCTTGCTGCATCTTTTTTCGCTCTTCCGTTGGCCTATATTCTTGCCCGTAAGAAATTTCCTTTAAAAGGGTTGATTGAGGCTATTATAGACCTTCCAATAGTAATTCCACACTCTGCTGCCGGTATTGCGCTTCTTGGCTTCATTTCAAGAGACTCTCTCCTTGGATCACTAGCATCTTCTTTTGGACTTAATCTTGTTGGCTCGCCAATAGCGATAGGTATGGCAATGGCCTTCGTGAGTATACCGTTTTTAATAAATTCTGCCCGTGACGGCTTTGCGGCAGTACCAGCAAGGCTTGAACAGGCCGCCGAAACTCTTGGAGCATCCAGATATCATATTTTCACCAAAATAAGCTTGCCATTGGCAAAAAGATCTGTCATATCGGGAATGGTACTTATGTTTGCTCGCGGTATGAGCGAGTTTGGAGCTGTGGTTATTGTAGCTTACCACCCTATGACAACTCCGGTACTTATCTTTGACCGGTTTAACTCGTTTGGATTGGATTATGCGAGACCGGTTGCGGCAATATTTGTTGCTGTTACTCTGGTTATTTTTATAATATTGAGAATATACCAAAAGAAATGATGCTAAAGATAGATTCTCTGGAATATTCTATTGGGGATTTTAACCTCGGCCCTATATCATTTGAACTTGAGAAGGGTGGCTATATGGCAATATCAGGTCCTTCCGGCTCCGGAAAATCCATGTTGATGGAGTTGATTGCCGGGCTAAGGAGTCCCAAATGCGGTCGGATCTTGATAGATGATATAGACCACACATTTACTTCTCCAAGATCCAGACCGGTAGGACTTCTGTTTCAGGATTATGCCCTATTCCCACATCTTACTGTTTTTGAAAACATTGCGTTCCCCCTAATTATTATGGGTGAAGACAAAATCCTTGTCAGGAAGAGGGTAAAAGCAATAGCTGAATATTTCTCTGTGGACAAACTTTTGAATCGGGATATTGAGGGCCTTTCCGGAGGAGAGCGGCAAAGGGTTGCCCTTTCAAGAGCAATAGCCTACCATCCAAAAATCCTGCTTCTTGACGAACCTCTATCCGCATTGGACGAAGGGCTTAGGAGAGAGGCAAAAGAGACTCTTCGAATCCTTAAAGACTCCGGTCAGACAATAATCCACGTAACACACAATCTGCAAGAGGTAGAGGGTCTGGCATCGTCCTCAATCCTGTTTGGTCACGGATTCATCATGTCAGTATTGTGAAATCTTAAAATTTCGTATATAGACTCTATAGCATGAGCCGCAGGACCAGAAGGATTCAAGAATTTAGCTTTATTCAACGCGTTTATTGCTTCGCCCCAAAGCTGTTGCCTTCTTAGTATTCCACCCAGCATATACCAGGCAGAATCATTATTTGGTTCCTTTTCAAGCAGCATCAGCAATTCTCCATGCGCTTTTTCTACATCTCCCTCACGGAGAATCTTTTCAATCTCCAATAAATTTTTAGTCATAATAATAATTTGATGCTATTTCTCTACAGTAAAAGACCATTCCTTTTTCATCCTATCTCCAGAAAGGAATATTATTAAATAATAGACAACCAATGCCGCCAAAGCCCCTAACCCGATAAGAAGCTCCTCTAAGTCAAGGATGTAAAGCGACAGTATAGAAATCAGTAAAATTGTAAGTGGTATAAGATAGCATACCCAAACCGACCGCAGCCCCAGGATCTTCTTTCCAATAAGGTTAACCTTAGCTCCACTTTCCATAAGGTTAAACCCTTTATTCTCTACCTGAACGATTTTGGTTTTTTCATCACTCAAAGTGCACATTGGTTTCACGCAACACTCCCGACAGTTGGTTTCACCTGTAATCTCAATTGATATATATTCATTGTCGCAATCAACGACAACTCCTTCATGTTTTATTTTGACTGTTCTGCTCATCTATTTGATTTTACTTGTCATCGGATATTTTACATTAGAGAACCCCGCAAGCCTGCCAGCAACCTTTCCTACTACTATGGGAGATTCAAACAAGAGTGGGATTTTATTATTGTCGTCAGTTACCCAGAAAACCAGCTCCTCTTTTCCGGAAAAAATCTCTCCGGCAATTACTCTGGCTGCAAACTTTATAGTCCTATATGTCCCCATGCCAGGAACTTTTTTTACGCATTTACCTAAGTATCTGTAATATAAATCAAACATTTCCCCATCAATAACAAAAGAGATCGGCTGTTCAACTCCTATTTTATCATTGTCAAAGTCCTTGTTCCTGGCAAAATAGAAGAGAGAGAGAAGGTCAAAAGTGGAAATTTTCCCGTTAAGAAGAGTATCCTTTGGAGTCTTGTTGCTTTTCTGCCATCGCGCTTTAATCTGATAATTAGGCAAAAAAGTAAAAGTATTCTTCATTTTATACTTACCCTCCAGAATATTCCTATGAAAGTAAAACGGCCTGAGGTTTCTGGAATAGAACTTGGACTCATAAAAATCCCGCACCTGAAAAAATACATCATAAAATTTGTAAGTCCTGCCTGTAGCCGTAACATGGAAGTAAGGTTCGTCAGTACCGACAAAATACTGAAGGGAAAGGTTTGCCTCACCAACATCAGTATTAATTGCTCCCCATGTATAATTGATTATATACCGGAGGGTCTCTCCGTGCTCAAAAACCAGATCCTGATACTTTAGGTTGTCTTTTACCTGGAGACTGGTTTTTTCCCTCTCCTGAGAAAAACAGGAGAAGGCTATCATCAATGACAGTAATGTATAAAAGGCACGGTACATATTAAAATTCGCTTTCGAAATCTGAATTGGAGCTGAACTCAGCCCCGTTCATTTTAGAAGCGAATGTCTCCACACCACTTTGAGCAAAAGGATCCATAGAGAGAGCCGAATCCGTAACATCCACAAATCTCACCTCAGAGTTCCTGAAGCGCATTTGGACATCCCTTACCTCACCATTCCTATGTTTTGCTATTATAATATCGGTCATTCCTTTTAGTTCAGGATTATCGTCAGTCAGACCATAATAGTCCGGCCTGTGTATGAACATAACGATATCCGCATCCTGCTCAATAGCTCCAGATTCCCTAAGGTCACTCAGCTGAGGCCTCTTGGCCCCACCCCTTGTCTCAACTGCACGGCTCAACTGAGAAAGAGCAATGATAGGAACATTCAGCTCCTTAGCAATAGATTTTAATGATCTTGATATTGATGACACCTCTTGTTCACGCATTCCTTTAAGTTCTGGAGGACCTGTCATCAACTGAAGGTAGTCGATAATAATCATCTTCACACCTGCATTTGCCACCAGACGTCTGGCTTTTGACCTGAACTCATAAATTGAAAGAGAAGGTGTATCATCTATGTAAAGGGGAGCTTTCACCAACTGACTTATTTTTGAATGGAGCTGTTCCCATTCATAGTCTGCCAGCTTCTTTCCTCCCTTGATTTTTTCAGGTTCCAGTCCCGTCTCACTTATCATCAACCTCTTTGCAAGCTGCAATGATGACATCTCCAGAGAGAAAAAGGCAACAGGGACATTATGCTCCACAGTCATGTTTCTTGCCATGGTAAGCACAAAAGCAGTCTTACCGACAGATGGTCTTGCCGCAATAATAACCAGATCGGAAGGTTGCCATCCAAGGGTAACCCTATCAATGCCAGTATAGCCTGAAGGAACACCGCTAAGTCCGTCCTCCCTTAGCTGAGTGGACTGAAGGTCATCTATTGCCTGATCTATTACAGAATCGATATGTTGAGTGTCTCTCTTCATGTTCCTGTCGGAAAGCGTGAAGATTTTTTGCTGCGTCGTGTCAAGCAAGTCATCAACAGATATGGTGTCATCAAATGAGTCTCTCTGGACCTCGTATGAAATGGCTATTAACTCCCTCTGTATATATTTCTGAAGCAGAATCTTTGAATGGTAATCTATATGAGCTGCAGCACCGATTTTCATGCTGAGCTGACTTAGATATACAGTACCTCCCACCTCATCAAGTTCCCCCTGGTTCTTCAGCTCATCGGAAATGGTAAAAATATCCACCGGCGCATGCTTGCGGATGAGGCTGACAATTGCTGTATATATCTTTCTGTTGCTCTCCTTATAGAAACATTCGGGAACTATCAGATCTACAATATCAGAAGCAGCATTAGGCTCCAGCATCAAAGCACCAAGGACAGCCTCCTCAATCTCAATAGCCTGGGGTGGCCTTTTCCCCATCTCAAGACTGAGAATATCAATGTTTTTTTCGGTTTTTTCCTTTTGTCTGTTTACTGTTTTTGCCATAAAGACCAACTCTAAAGATCACTATTTTTCAATTTATCCAACACTCTGATTATCCTCTCCAAGGCATAATCAATCTCCTGGTAGCTTATGCACAGCGGAGGTGCAATTCTGAATGCCGTGGGAGAAAAAAGGAACCAATCGCCCATAACACCCTCATCAAGCAGCATTGGCACTACCTTCTGGTTGTGCTCCGCCTTGTATAGATCTATGGCAATGAGCAGACCCGAAGCTCTTATCTCCTTAACAAGCGGATGACCTTCCAAAGCATCGGTAAATCGTTTTGACTTCTTATCTACCAATGATATCCAGTCTTCCCGCAATAATATTTTTAGGGATGCAAGAGCAGCTGCACATGATACCGGATGTCCTCCAAAAGTCGTGATATGACCAAGCACAGGATTGCTTTGCCAGTTTTCCATCAACTCCACGGATGCAACCAGTGCACCAAGCGGCATACCGCCCCCCAACGCTTTTGCTAAGGTAATAATATCCGGAACAACTTCATACTTCTGAAATGCGAAAAGTTTTCCACAACGTCCGAAGCCAGTCTGAATCTCGTCAAATACAAGAAGCGTTCCCGTTTCTGTACACCTTTCCCTTAGAGCCTGCAAGTACCCTGCAACAGGAGTGATCACTCCACCCTCTCCCTGAACCGGCTCAATAATCACGCATGCTATCTTTTCATTTATCAAGGAAAGATCTTCGAAATTATTGAATCTTATATGGCTTATACCCGGAAGAAGTGGCCTGAATGAGTTCTTGAAATTCTCATCACTCATAAGGCTGAGTGCACCATGAGTGCTGCCATGGTAACAATTGAAACAACTTATTATCTCAAACCTTCCTGTATGTCTCTTTGCCAGCTTTATGGCGGCTTCGTTAGCCTCGCTGCCGGAATTGACATAATAGACAGATTGGAGTGTCTCCGGAAGCTGAGAACATAGAAGAGCAGCATGCCCGACCTGAGGTAATTGGATTATTTCTCCATATACCATAAGGTGCATATGATTCTCAACTTGCTGCTTCAAGGCTTCGACAACCTCTCTATTTCCATGACCAATATTGGAAACAGAAACTCCAGATACTAAATCGATATATTTTCTGTTGTCTCCGGAGTATAAAAAAACCCCGTCAGCCCTCTGGATTTCAACTCCCAAAGGTGATGGGGAAGTTTGTGCTACATGCTTGAAGAAAAGTTCCCTTAATGTATAGGGCCTTGCTTGCATCTATTGCTCATCAAAATCGGCATTCACCAGAATTCTGCCGCAATATTCGCAAACAATTATCTTCTTGCTTGAAACTATGTCCATTTGCCTTTGAGGTGGGATCTTGTTGAAACAACCGGCACAGGCATCTCTTCTTACAGTAACAACTGCCAGTCCGTTTCTTGCATTAGACCTTACCTTTTTGTAGGCAGCCAGCATTCTGGCATCTATCTGAGCAGATATCTCCTCTGAATTTTTAATAAGTTCTTCCTCCTCCTTTGCTGTCTCTGCAACAATCGAATCCAACTCTTTCTTCTTGTTTTCAAGATCTATTCCCCTCTCACTCAAAGCTTCCTGTGCTAAAGCAAGGGCACTCTTCTTCTCAGTCTGCAAAAAAGTGTTCTCTTTAATTCTTTTCTCGGCAAGCTGTACTTCCAGTCCTTGAAACTCTATCTCTTTGGACAGTGAGTCAAATTCACGGTTGTTCTTTACGTTGTTCTGCTGAGCAGTATACTTTTCAATCAAAGCCTTGGAATTATCAAGATCAATTTTCTTCTGGGCAATGATCTTATCAATATCTCTCAATTCTGTCTGAAGATTATCTACTCTTGTCTTTAATCCAAGAATATCATCTTCCAGATCCTGAACTTCCAAAGGCAGTTCTCCTCTAAGAAGATGTATTTTATCTATCTTGCTATCTGTTTGCTGAAGGCTATACAAAAGATGAAGCTTGGTCTCCATACTAATATCTCCCTCATTGGAACTCTTTTGTAATGAGATAAATGTACCACCGTCCAGAGGGGTTTCAATTGCGATTTTTGATTTAGATGTAGCCATGTCTGTATTATCTATTAATAGTAATGTATCGGATTATTATTTTTCTCGGCAATGCGAACTGCAAATGTAGATATTTTTTTCGTAAGAATATCTTTTATGAGTTCCAAAACACCAATTTCACTTTCGTAATGTCCAATATCCATAATCATAAATCCATTCTCACAGAAAAAGTTATGATACGAAACATCACCTGTAATCAGTATCTGAGCACCATTCTCTCTTGCCACTTCTATAAGCGATGAGCCGCTTCCTCCACAAAGAGCAACTTTTTTTACTGGGATATCCAGTGGCTTTGAGCACTTAATAACCTCAAGACCAAATTTTTCCCTTATATTTTTTATTATTTGTAAGGCATCAGTAGGAACCTCAAAATCTCCGATTACCCCTAACCCATATTCTCCACCAAGGTCTCTCTGAAGAATCCTGACATTCTGCAGTCCCAGCTTTCTGGCCATCAAACCACTCACTCCACATACAACCTTGTCTATATTTGTATGGGCAGAATATACAACCAGATCATTTTTTATAATCCTGGAGATCATTCTTTCCAGGGATGTGACGGTCGATATTCTTTTCACTCCTTTGAAGATCAGCGGATGGTGTGTGACAATCATCCCTGCACCAGTTGAGATAGCCTCCTCGACGACTTCAGGTGTACAATCCAATGCCAGCAAGACTTTATCAACAACTCTCTGAGGATCTCCCACTGAGAGTCCCGAGTTGTCCCAACTCTCCTGAATATCACTTGGAGCAAACTCCTCTATCAGAGAAATCAGATCTATGGCTTTCATTCTAAAGAGATTCGGAGATTTCAACAAGAGAATCCTTTATTCTATTCAAAGAGGTAATGACATCTACTCTTCTGTCTTCGCCTGTCTTGTTATCCTTCATTCTTTTGGCAGCTCCTTCCAAAGTCATACCTCTCTCCTTGACGAGATAGTATATCACTTTAAAATTTGCAAGATCTTCTGCTGTAAAAAGACGGTTACCTTTCTTGTTCCTTGCCGGTTTGATAAATTCAGGAAACTTCTGAGCCCAGAATCTTACCAATGAAGTATTTTCATCCAGAACTGCCGCAACTTCACCAATCGTGTAGTAAAGCTTCTCAATTTTAAACTCTTTGTATGGCATAACCGTAAATATTAATCCTATTTTTAATCCAAAGATTGTCCACTGCTCATTGCTATTATGGCCATCTCCCTATAGTGCAATGGAGTAAGGTCACCGAAGAAATAGTTTACAGGGTCCATCACCTTACCATTCTTCAAGACTTCATAATGAAGATGTGGTGCAAATGAAAGTCCGCTGTTTCCAACACGTGCAATTACAGAATTTTGTTTCACAGACTGAGATTTTCTTACCAGTATATCTCCAAGGTGTGCATACTTGGAAGTATACCCACCTTGATGTTGTATGACAACCACATTACCATAACCTCTATCAGAACTTGTCACATCAACTACAGTTCCATCAGCTGTAGCTCTAACCTCAGTACCAATCGCGGCAAGTAAATCCAAGCCCATATGTTCCACCGGCGTTTTATAAAATGGATGAATTTTCTTTCCTGTCCCGGCACCTGTCTGGGAAATATCCATCCCCTTTATTGGTATCAAGGAAGGTATGGATGTGACAGCATTGTCTCCGCTTATCTTGCCTATAATCGTCTTTATTCTTGCGTTCTGACCTGAAAGTTGCTTTTCAAGGTTCTGAGCGCCGGAAGTGGTAAACTCAACCAAGGTAAGGTCGGCAGATGTATCAAGTTGTGAATAGAGTCTGGAGTTGTATTCCGAAGATAAAAAGTCCGGAGGTGCCGCCTTGAATATGCTCTGATAAATATTTTTATCCCTGGTCTGAAGATCCAATATAACGTTATCCAGGACATCCATCTTCTTGCTGACCCTCTTATACTCTTCTGCCATAAGCTGATTCTCCTTAACAATTCTCTCCTCCTCTGTAAAATTGAAAAGAAGACCTATGACAAGATAATAGAGAATGGCCAGAAGTACACTCCCAACAAGATAAGTGAGGATAATCCTTATTTTACCTTTAATCCCTAATTTATCCTCAACAAAACTTAATTGCTCTTTATTGAACTTGTATTTACTCATAATAAAAGACTATCCTTTAGGACCCACCAGAGCCTTGTACTCATCTGCTTCAATATCTCTATTATAGTAATTCTGAGGATTTACCGGGCGGTTACGATATATAACTTCATAGTGAACATGAGGGCCACTTGAACGGCCAGTGTTACCCATAACAGCTATCTCTTCACCTCTCTTGACAATCCTTCCCATAGCAACAAGGCTTGTCTTTAGATGCGCATATCTCGTTTTGTATCCGAATCCGTGATCTACAATAATAAAATTACCATAACCGAAGAAATCAAAACCTACCTCCACAACTTTTCCGTTACCAGTGGCAAATATAGGTTCTCCAATTGGCCCCGACAAATCTATTCCGGAATGCATCCTGAACTGACCATTAAACGGATCCGGCCTGTAGCCGAAACTACTCGAAAACCTTATTCTCCTGGATGTTATATTTACAGGCGGAATTGCAGGCACACAGAGAGACATCTCATCTGCATTCCTTGCCTGAAGGGCGACTTCATCAAAAGATTTGGATTGGATGTAAGCCTTTTTGTAAAGCACATCCATATTTATAGCTGTCCTGCTCAATATACCTGAATGATCAAAATTATTAAGATATGTATATCTGTCAACTCCTCCAAAACCTGCATTCCTCACCTCTTGCGGAATATCCTCCATACCAAAGATAGGTCTGTAAATATAGTTATCCCTCATCTGAAGGGAGACAAGTGTATTATTTGCCTCCTTGAACCTTTTGTTCATAATCTCAAGCTTATTGGACAACTCTTCCGAGCGTCTTTTGAGTGTCAGCATTTTTGGGGTCTCCATCTTGAAGTATTTTGTATAAATAATATAATAGCCCGAAGAGGTAACAAGACTCAGCAGAAATATAATAAAACCTTTGGAGAATCTTGCCCTTATTGGAATTCTATGAAGTTCGTAGGCTAAAGTCTCGGGGTTGAATTTATATCTTCTTTTCTTGGACATAAGGAAATAATGAGCTTTGTTAAGTGCAAATTTAAATAATTTTAATAAAAAACCTATTTTTGTGATTCATTTATAATCCGATTAGAAATACAAAATATATGACTTCAAAAGAGATTAGAGAAAGTTTTCTGAACTATTTCGCAAGCAAAAACCACACCATAGTGCCTTCTGCCCCAATGGTTGTAAAGAATGATCCAACCCTTATGTTCACGAATGCAGGCATGAATCAATTCAAGGATTGGTTCTTAGGAAACTCTCCGGCTAAGCACTCTCGCATTGCCGACACACAAAAATGTTTGCGGGTTAGTGGCAAGCATAATGATCTGGAAGAGGTCGGTCACGACAGCTATCACCACACAATGTTCGAAATGCTGGGCAACTGGAGCTTTGGTGATTACTTTAAGAAAGAGGCCATTGATTGGGCATGGGAACTTTTGACGGAAGTTTACAAATTAGACAAAAACCGCCTGTATGCAACTGTTTTTGAAGGAAGTGAATCTGACGGGATTGGTGCTGACGAAGAGGCTAGAGCTCAATGGATGAAATATCTTCCTGCCGATAGGATTATCAATGGCAATAAAAAAGACAACTTCTGGGAGATGGGAGATACCGGGCCATGCGGACCTTGCAGCGAGATTCATGTAGACATTCGATGCGATGCAGAAAGAAAAGAGATCCCGGGAGCAGAACTTGTAAACAAGGGGCATCATCTGGTAATAGAGATCTGGAATCTGGTATTTATCCAATATAACAGGAAGGCTAACGGAGAACTTGTCCCGCTTCCGCAAAAACATGTAGACACAGGCATGGGTCTGGAGCGCTTATGCATGGCGTTGCAGGGTAAAGAGAGCAACTACGACACAGATGTCTTCACAAACATGATCTCTAAGATCTCATCTCTCTGCAACAAGCCTTACAGCGAAAACCAGCAGGTTGGAGTTGCAATGCGCGTTATCGCAGATCATATAAGGGCAATAAGCTTTTCTATAGCAGATGGGCAGCTCCCTTCAAATGTAAAGGCAGGTTACGTTATCAGGAGAATCCTTCGCAGAGCTGTACGATACGGCTACACATTCCTTGGTTTTGACCAGCCATTCTTGTGCAGATTGGTTCCAACCCTTGTTGATGATATGGGAGCATCATTCCCTGAACTGGTTTCTCAGCAGACTTTGATTGAGAAGGTCATAAAAGAGGAAGAGGAGGCTTTTCTTAGGACTTTGGACAAGGGAATCCGGCTTATGGATGCTCTGATGGAAAAGAACAGGGACAGCAAGATTATTTCAGGGGAAGATTCTTTCACCCTATACGACACATTCGGTTTCCCAATTGATTTAAGTGAGCTTATTGCCAGAGAAAACGGCTATTCGATAGACTTAAAATCTTTTGAGAAGGAGCTTGCAAAGCAGAAGGAACGCAGTCGTAATGCCACAGCAAGCGAAGAGGGAGACTGGATTGATGTTTGTCCTTATACTGGTGTGGAATTTGTGGGGTATGACAAGTTTGAGGAAAAGGTAAATCTAGTGAGATACAGAAGTCTAAAGACAAAGGCAAAAAACTACTACCAGCTTGTTTTCGACAAGAGCCCTTTCTATGCTGAAAGTGGAGGTCAGGTTGGAGACTCTGGATACATTGTGTCCCCTTCCGGAGAAAAAACATTTATCACAAACACTATTAAGGAGAACAGTCTGATAATACACCTGGCAGACAATCTTCCATCAGACCTTAAGGTTGTATTCACAGCCATGGTAGATATAAAAAGAAGACAATCAATAGCCAATAATCATACGGCGACCCACCTTTTACATAAGTCCCTGAGAGAAATACTCGGGACACATATAGAACAGAAAGGGTCTCTGGTCAATCACTCCTATTTCAGATTTGACTTCTCCCATTATGAAAAGATAAGCGACGAGAATTTAAGAGCTGTTGAAAAAAGGGTAAACGAACTTATCCGCGTCAACTCTCCAAAGGACGAATTCAGGAACATGCCGGTAGAAGAGGCTAGATCACTTGGTGCCATGGCTCTTTTTGGAGAAAAGTACGGAGACAAGGTAAGGGTTATCAAATTCGGCGACTCAATAGAGCTTTGCGGCGGAACTCACACATCTGCCACTGGAAATATCGGGCTGTTCAAAATCCTTTCCGAATCTGCAATAGCAGCCGGAGTAAGAAGAATTGAGGCCGTGACAGGGGAATATGCCGAAAAGCATATATACGATACAGAAGATACCATAAAAGCAATAAAGGATGTATTCAACAACGCCCCTAACTTATTGAGCAGCATCCAAAGGCTGATAACAGAAAATGACAGTTACCGCAAGACTGTGGAAGAGTCTCTGAAGGAGAGGGCTATTGCATTCAAGAACTCCCTACTGGAGAGTTCTCAGATAATCAATGGAATCAATCTTATAGTTTTAAAAGGTGAATACCCTGCTGAATTTGTAAAAAACATTGCATTCCTTATACGCAACGAAGCAGAGAATACTGCGTTTATTGCAGGTTGTGCTCATGAGGGCAAGGCACATCTAGCTCTTATGTACACAAACGATCTGACAGCAAAAGGCTTCGATGCCTCTAAGGATATACGCGAAGCCGCCGCTATGATTAACGGAGGCGGAGGCGGACAGAATTTCTTTGCCAGCGCCGGCGGCAAAAAGCCTGAAGGGATATCTGACGCAATTGCAAAACTTACAGAACTGGCCATAAAATAACATATCTTGAAAAAAATAGATTTCTTTATAATCAAGTCTTTTCTTGGACCGTTTGTCATTACCTTCTTTATCGTAACATTCGCCCTTTTGTTACAATTTCTATGGCTTTACATAGATGAGCTGGTAGGTAAAGGGTTGGGAATGGGAGTAATTGCAGAATTCCTAGGATGGGGAGCTGCCACTCTGATTCCATTGGTACTTCCGCTTGCCACCCTTTTTGCATCGATCATGACAATGGGAGGCTTTGGTGAGAACAATGAGCTTCTAGCAATGAAGGCGGCAGGAATATCTCTTCCCAGAATACTCACTCCACTCATCTTTCTCTCCTTTGCTATAAGCATTGGTGCTTTCTTTGCTGCAAACAACCTCATTCCTGTTGCATACAACAATATATACTCACTCAGGGACGACATTGGACGTACAAAGGAGGAGATACGTATTCCGACAGGAGTATTTTACGATGGAATAGAGGATTATATATTGCGCATCAACAACAGAAACGATAAGACAGGGCGGATATATGACATTATGGTATATAACCATAAGGAGAAGCGGGGAAACAACAGCCTCACCCTTGCAGACTCAGGTTCTATCAAACTTACCAAAGACAAGAGAGATCTCATCTTCACTCTTTATGACGGATGCTCGTTTGAAGAACCCGCAAGAGACCAACAGGACACTAATTATGCCCTTCAGCGAGTGGGTTTCCGAAAACAGGAGATGATAATATCGCTTTCAAACTATGCCTTTGAAAGATCTGACCAAAGCCGTTTCAGCAGTGAAGTAATGTCACAGAATCTTGTTCAGCTTGGACATGCCAGGGATTCACTCGATTCTGCCTATACTCACGTAAAGGCTTACCAGTTACAGAATCTGTTCGGATCGGGAGGGTTTGCATTTCCCCGGCAACTGGACTCTTCGTACACAAAACATGTGACCACTAAAATGAATGTGGACACTATATCTAAGTTCAAATCTGCAAGGGAGGAGAGAGCGGCGATACAGACAGCAATGGTACAACTTGACAATGCGATAAGCGTATTGGACAATTATCAGATAGATGAATATCAATATTCTCATCCTCTAAGAAAGGTAAATGTAGAAAGATACCGAAAGTTCACCTTGTCAATTGCTTGTTTCATATTCTTCTTCATTGGAGCACCACTTGGCGCAATTATCAGAAAAGGGGGATTGGGAACACCTGTGGTCATATCCATGTTTTTCTTTGTAATATACTGGGTTATAGATATAAGTGGAAAGAAGCTGGCTACTGACGGGGTCATCACACCTGCTATTGGCACGCTAATCTCTTCCATGGTCCTTTTCCCGATGGGTGTATATCTCACATGGAAATCTACACAAGACTCATCATTATTCAATGCTGAAGTCTATATCACCTTCTTTAAAAACATATTCAAGCGACTAAAAAGAAGACCTTTGACCGATGAAAAGACCGCCTAAAATAGTATATATGGGAACCCCTTCCTTCGCTGTCTCTCCTCTTAGAGAGCTTCTGGAACAGGGTTATGACGTGGCCGGTATTGTAACGGCTCCAGACAAGACCAGTGGCAGAGGCCTGTCCGTAAACAGCAGCGAAGTCAAGAAATTTGCAGAAAATCTTGGTATTCCAATTCTTCAGCCAGTTTCACTCAAGGATGAGGCGTTTCAGGAACAGCTTAAAGCTCTGGGAGCAGATTTGTTTATTGTGGTCGCCTTCAGGATGTTGCCAAAATCTGTATGGGCAATGCCAAAGATGGGAACATTCAATCTACACGCATCCCTTCTGCCTGACTATAGAGGCGCAGCACCTATAAACTGGGCCATTATAAATGGAGAGACCAAAACCGGAGTCACCACATTTCTCCTGGATGAAGAAATAGATACAGGCGAAATTATTTTTCAACAAGAGTGCGAAATAGAACCTGAAGATAACTTTGGCTCTCTTCATGACAAATTAATGACAATAGGTACCGGATTGGTTATCAAAACCGTTGAATCTTTAGCCGGAAACGAGCGGAAGACTATTCTTCAAGCCAGTCTTGAGGCGCAGATGGGAGAGACACATATTGCGCCAAAGCTGACAAAAGAGACAGGCAGGATATACTGGAGCAGCTCCGCTGGGAGTATAAACAATCTAGTAAGAGGATTAAGCCCATATCCGGCGGCCCATTCCGAAATTGTATTTAACAACAAATCTTTGCCTGTAAAAATATACAAAAGCCGGACATTACCTGCAGTTCACTCTTTGTCATACGGAACTATAGACTCTGACGGCAAGAATTATCTCAGGATTGCCTGTAAGGATGGCTTCATAGACATTTCTGAGTTGCAGCTTGCGGGTAAAAAGAGATTATCGGTAAAAGAGTTCCTAGCAGGTTTCCGCAATATTGAAAACTATAGGTTTATATAATGAAAAACGTAGTGATCCTAGCCGATGGCAACTTTCCTGAACATCCTGTTCCGTTAATGATTCTTGAAAGTGCCTCAATAATAATCTGCAGTGACGGTGCTGCTGCCAAATTGGTCAAACATGGGTTAAACCCATCTGCCATTGTCGGCGATATGGATAGTCTGGACGCTACTCTACAGGAGAGGTATAAGGAAATTATAAACAAAGATAGCGATCAAGAGACAAATGACCTTACCAAGGCTTTTAAATACTCGCTATCCATGAACCCAGATAAAATAACAATTCTTGGGGCAACAGGGGCTAGAGAAGATCATACTTTAGGTAACATATCCCTTCTATCCCTATTCAGGGAATGTACCAATGCCCCGATAGAGATGTACACAGATTGTGGAAGATTTATAGCAGTTAAATCCTGTTCCACTATTTCTGCGCCCAAAGGAAGTCAGGTATCCATATTTTCCCTTGACACAAACATCAGGATCAAATCAAAAGGTTTGAAGTATCCTCTGGACAATGTCGTTTTTGATTCATGGTGGAAAGGGACTCTCAACGAAACGTCTGAGAAGACTTTTACGCTGGATTTTGATCAAGGAAGAGTTATCCTCTATATCGTTTACTAATAAAATAGGGCGTCCCAAAGGAACGCCCTACTGATCGATCAAAGCTGATGCTACTTAACTAGCTTGCTTAACTCTGCGCCGGTTTTAAATCTTACGACTTTCTTGGCTGCAATGTTAATCTTCTTGCCTGTACGAGGATTCCTGCCATTTCTAGCGTTTCTCTGATTCACTGAGAAAGATCCAAACCCTACCAGGGTAAGCCTTTCACCATTTTTCAATGATTCACTGGCTACGTTAATGAATGCATCTAATGCTTTCTTGGCATCAACTTTTGTAAGGTCTGCCTGACTTGCGATAGCGGATATCAATTCTGCCTTGTTCATAATTTGTTATTTAGGTTGTTGAGTTCCTTGAGTTTGATACAAATATATATCTTTAATTTTATAAAACAAACAAAAATAACATCTTTTACAAGCCACCGCTACTAATAATCCCTTTTTCGCTTTCTAGCTAGCCCTCTTTACTTTATGGCAGTAATCCAAGAATATCATTAAATTTTCCTTTCAATTTATTTTCAAACTCCTTTCTTTCTATGTCAAACTTAAGAAAACTTTGGCTTTCCAAAAAAAACGGCTTATGCATATTCATCATATTCAGTTTATTAACATCCACCATCAGCTCTTTCGCTGGTTCGTCAGTCAAATATTCCTTAAATACATCCCATATATAATTCACCGCAGGTCTGGAAGGATGAAGCATATCCTCTGAGTACCAACGGTAATCTCTTAGCTCATCCATTAAAATTTCATAAGCTGGAAAATAAAGAACATTTTGAAACAAATTCTGTAGTTTTTCAATGGCCAGCAATAAAGTAGCCTTGCTTAACTGGTTTCCGTGAGCGCCATCTTTCCAGTGTCTGACAGGGCTCACAGTAAACAGCCATATCTTATCAGGTGCTTTCAAAATGTAAGGAGAGAGTAAATCTACTATTTCGTCTACTGAAAGAGATTCCCTTGAAAATTTTTTTTGATCCAATTTGTGACAATTGGCAACTACCATACCATTTGATCTCAAACGGTATATCCATTTTGTCCCAAGTGTAACCATTATCCATTTTGATTCTTTGTAATGTATAGATGCCTCTCCAAGCAGCCTATTGTTATCGGAAAGCAGACCTTCCAAAGACATGGAGGCATATTCACTGCTGTGATGGAGGCTTTTATAAACATCGCCATCCTGTATGATATCGCTCTTCTCAAACTGACGGTTTGAATCCAATCTGTCAAGGGCGTATGATATGGAAGCTGGGTTGTATAAGACACCAAATGGGTTTACAAGCACATTGAATTGCATGCTTTTCATAATCGTCCCTATTTCATTCGCAAAACAAGAACCCAGAAAGAGGATCTTGTCCTTATATGATATCAGGTATGGATATTTCTCTATCCCTATCTTTGTCTGCAATTTCATAAACTTGCCTGCATTTATACTCCTAAGTTATCCAGAATTTTAGTAATTCCTGACCTTTTCAACGCCGATTTATCAAAAATACGAAAAAAATCCTCTTCGGTCATAGCTGCCCAATCCTCTTTCGTAAAAGATGTAAGCGTTTTTCCGTGCGATTCAGAAAAGAGAGGTAGAAACTCCTTCCATCCCGTAATCTTTCCTCTATTGGACCATGGACAGGCATTAAGACATATATCACAGCCGAAAATCTTATTTTGAAGATCTACGGCAAATTCCTCTTCTTTATGAAGTACCTTGCTTTCTATGGTCTGATAGGAGATACACTTTCTGGCATCAAGAGAGAATGGCTCACACAAGGCTCCCGTTGGACAGGCATCCAGACAAGACCTGCAATTACCACACCCACTTTTTACTGCATTTTCTGAGTATTTCAAGACCTGATCCACCAGGATTATTCCTATAAATGTATGAAGCCCGTGATCTTTGCTTATTAAAAAATTATTTTTACCTATAAAGCCCAGACCTGCCTTCTTAGCCCACATTCTCTCCATTACAGGTGCTGAATCCACAAAAACCCTGGCTTTGATTTCAGGTATAATTTGCTTCATTCTCTCAACTATAAGATATAACCTGTCCTTTACAACCTTATGATAATCCTCTCCGTACGCATAGGATGCAATGCGAGGACAATTTCCGGTTTGTTCACATTCCGGCTTGTACGGAGCCAGAAAGCACATTACAGATTTTGCTCCCTCCATCAGCAATGAGGGGTCTTCCCGCAAATCAAGATTCCTCTCCAAGTAATGCATTCCGGCATTGTATGACTTCTCCAGAAAAAGTTTAAGACGGCCAATATCGTCATCTGCTTTTCTGCATGGTGCAGCTCCATAATCAACGAAACCAAGTTCTTTTGAGTATGTGCTTATTGAAATGTGAAGCTCCTCTATATTCATAAAACAAAAATAGAGAAACGTTATAATAAAACTGAATTAAAATTCAGAATTAGCTATAAAATTCTTAGATTTGCACACTTTTTTCTTACAGAAGTCAATAAATATAAATATAATGAACGTTTTAGTAGTTGGTGCCGGAGGACAGATTGGCACGGAGTTGATTCCTCATTTGCAAAATGTATATGGTAAAGACAACATCATTGCGGCAGATCTTAAAGACGACATCGTCAAGAAGCTAAGTGAAAAATCCATCGCCATTAAGCTGGATGCCCTTGATATAAAGTCTTTCTCCGAGACAATCAAAAAGTATAAAATCAACAGAATATACAACCTTGTTGCCCTTCTCTCTGCAACTGGCGAGAAGAACCCCCAGCTAGCCTGGTCAATCAATATGGGAGCCTTGCTCAACTCTCTTGATCTTGCAAGAGAATACAAGTGTTCAGTATTCACTCCAAGCTCAATTGGTGCATTTGGCAACTCAACTCCTCACGACAAGACTCCTCAGGATACTATAATGCGACCAAATACAATGTATGGTGTATGTAAGGTTTCAGGTGAGTTGCTCAGCGATTACTATCATGCAAGATTTGGTGTGGATACCCGCAGCGTCAGATTCCCAGGTATAATCTCCAATGGTGCATTACCCGGTGGCGGAACTACAGATTATGCAGTAGAAGTGTTCTATGAAATTGTCAAAACAGGTCACTTTACTTGCCCAATCCCAAAAGACTCATATATGGACATGCTTTACATGCCCGATGCTCTCAAAGCTACAACAGACCTGATGGATGCAGACCCTGCAAAGCTTATCCACAGAAACTCATTCAATGTCACTGCAATGAGCTTCACTCCTGAAATCCTTTTCGCTGAGATCAAGAAGAGAGTGCCGGATGCTACATTTGATTATAACGTAGACCCAGTCAAAGCTGAGATTGCCGCTTCATGGCCTGATTCAATGGACGATTCATGCGCTAGGCAAGAGTGGGGATGGAAACCTCAATGGGGTCTTGGAGATATGGTAGACGATATGCTACGGGCTATCAGAGCAAAAAACCTGTAAAAAGCAAAAACACAGCATTAGCTGAATCTATTTAATTGATTAGGAGGAAAATGAAACAGCTTTCCTCCTATTTCATTTTCCTATCTCTCTTTGCATTTGAAATGTTCTATTTCGGAGAAATCTTGTACAGGAAGTAAGTTACCGATGCAAAAACTATATTCGGCACCCATAATGCAAGCCACGGAGGCATGATTCCACTATGGACAAACATCTGGCTGAATCTAAGGAAGAGAATATATATGAAACACAAGGCTATTCCTATACCTAGATTCATTCCTATACCGCCTCTTCTGCGCTTTGAAGAGAGAGACACACCCATTATAGTAAGTATGAATGCGGAAAATGGAACGGCAAATCGCGTATGCTTCTCTATCTGAGAGACTTTAACTCTCTTATCCCCTCTCAGCTTCTGAGTCTTTATCAAATCGTTTAGTTCTCCATAGGTGTACGACTCTACAATATTGTCACGTCTGTTAAGATCTTCAATAGACAGACTTATTACAGTGTCAATCTGAGCCCCTTTTTCAATAGTCTCAATATTCCCGTTATTCTTCCTTATGTAGTAGTCATTTAGCCTCCATCCTTGCTTGGTGGAATCCCATGTCGCAGTCTCTGCACTCAGCTTTGATTTGATCAGATGACCCTCAATAGTTTCAAGAGTGAATCTGGAGGCACTGTTGGTCTCTCCGTTGAATGATTCCATATACACATAAGTTCCGGGGCTAAGCTGAAAGTGAATATTTGTACCTGCATTATAAGCCCTGTCTTTCAGATATTTTTCCTGAAATTCAAGCCTAGTCCTATTTGCTGGTGGTATTAAGAAAAGATTCAACACCAGACTAAAAAGTGCAATAAAGAATGCAGATAAAAGGAAAGGATAAAGAAACCGGTTGAAACTCACGCCTCCGGCAAGAATAGCTGTGACTTCGCTATTGGCTGCCATCCTTGATGTAAAGAAAATAACAGAGATGAAGACTAGAAGAGGGCTGAACAGATTGATGAAATAGGGTATCATATTACCATAGTAATTGAATATGATTGCTCTCATAGGAGCCTCCTTCTCCACCATGTTGTCTATCTTCTCACTTAAGTCAAATATTATGATAATGGCAATAATGACAACCATTATAAAAAGGTAAGTTCCTATAAACTTTTTGATTATATACTTGTCAAGTATGCCTATTTTGTATTCCTTCTTCATTACATCCTGCTCTCCAACCTTTTAACCATTGTATCTTTCCAGATTCTAAAATCTCCTGCTTTAATATGTACTCTAGCCTCCTTAACCAGCCACAAGTAAAATGCCAGATTGTGTTCACTTGCAATCTGAGCTCCAAGTATTTCTCCTGCGACAAAAAGATGTCTCAGGTAGCTTTTGGTATATGTCCTATCAACAAAAGATGTTCCATTCGGGTCCAAAGGAGAAAAATCATCAGCCCATTTTTTGTTTTTTATGTTGATTATTCCTTCGGAAGTGAAAAGCATGCCGTTCCTTGCGTTTCTGGTAGGCATTACACAGTCGAACATGTCCACTCCTCTCGCTATCCCCTCAAGAATATTAGAAGGTGTGCCAACCCCCATTAAGTACCTTGGCTTGTCTTTTGGCAAAATCGGGTCCAACACCTCCAACATCTGATACATGAGTTCTGTCGGCTCTCCTACAGAAAGCCCGCCTATTGCGTATCCCTCTCTGTTCAACCTTACGGCATGTTCAGCAGACGCAACTCTCAGGTCTGGATATATACAGCCCTGAATAATAGGAAAAAAAGTCTGATTATATCCATATAAAGGTTCTGTATCATCAAAATGTCTCACCCCTCTTTCAAGCCAGTTCTGTGTAAGTTCAAGAGATTTTCTTGCATATTCATGGTCAGCGTCGCCCGGAGTACATTCATCCAAAGCCATTATGATATCTGCACCAATCACTCTTTGGATATCCACGACCCCTTCCGGGGTAAATACATGTTTCGATCCATCAATATGAGATCTGAACGTGCACCCCTCATTTGTAAGTTTTCTGTTTTCCGCTAGAGAAAAGACCTGATATCCTCCACTGTCTGTCAGTATTGGACCATCCCATGAAATAAACTTATGCAATCCGCCAGCCTGCCTGATGATTTCAGTCCCAGGTCTCAGATAGAGGTGGTAGGTATTACCCAGAATTATCTGTGCCTTGATATCATCCTTCAAATCCCTGTGAAATACAGCCTTTACTGTACCTAAGGTTCCCACAGGCATAAATATAGGTGTCTCAATCACTCCGTGATCCGTATACAACAATCCACAACTGGCAGACGACTCCGGGTCTTGTGCTATCTTTTCAAATCTCATGCTCTACTTACCTTCAAACAGACTTAGGTGTATGTTTGTATCTAAAGAATAATGCGAATAACAATCCAATAACCAATGTATATGCCGCAAATACAAACCAGATTTCAGTCCAGGCTTTAACACCGTCTGCATTTGTAAAATAATCGACTACCATCCCGCTAACACTTCCGCCTATAAATGCACCAATACCATTGGTCATTACCATGAACAGTCCCTGTGCACTTGCCCTTATTTCCGGTTTAGCCTCAGTCTCGACAAAGAGAGAACCTGAAATATTGAAGAAGTCAAATGCAACACCATATATTATCATTGACAAAACCAGCAAGATCAGACCATCCCCGGGATTTCCCACGCCAAAGAGCCCAAAACGAAGCACCCAGGCAAACATACTCATCAGCATTACTTTCTTTATGCCGTAACGGCGCAGGAAGAACGGAATCGTAAGAATAAAGAGTGTCTCAGACATTTGCGAAATCGACATAAGGATATTTGGATGAGTTACAGCGAAAGCTGTTGCAAAGCGAGGATTGCTTGCAAATTCCTGAAGGAACGGTGACCCGAATGTATTTGTAATTTGAAGTGCTGCACCAAGCAATGCCGCGAAAATAAAAAACACTGCCATTTTCTTTTGCTTGAACAACACCAACGCGTCAAGTCCAAGAGCTGATGTAATTGTATGTTTTTTCACCGTCTTCACAGGAGGACAGCCAGGTAGTGTCAAAGCGTAAAGTCCTAGGAAAAGGGAGATAACAGATGCTGCCTGAAGTTGAATAGGGTTTAGTGTCCAACCACACAAATCAACAACCCACATAGCTACAATGAAACCAACTGTTCCCCACACCCTTATTGGAGGAAAATCCTTTACAACATCCAGTCCCTTGTTTTTTAAAATGGTGTACGAGACAGTATTATTAAGAGCAATTGTCGGCATGAACACCATTGAATAAAGCAGCATTACCCAGTACATCCAATCAGGATCAACAATTGTAGAGGCCCAGAAAAGCAGTCCTGCTCCTATCAGGTGACAAAAGCCAAGAAGGCGTTCCGCGTTTACCCACCTATCGGCAACAATTCCCATTAGTGCAGGCATAAAGAGAGAAGCAAGACCTAAAGTAGCATATATGCTACCTACTTGTCCTCCTGTAAAATGTAGCTTGACAATCATATATCCTCCTAAGGATATGAGCCAGCATCCCCAGATAAAGAACTGGAGAAAATTCAATAGCGTCAGACGAAGTTTTATGTTCATGAATTCTATTGTTATTGTTTGAGTTGGGCGCAAATATAAGAATATTCGGACAATAAAGATTTAAGAAGAAGGTCTCCCAGGCCAATTTTATACCCCTGAGAATGGAAGATAATGTCCCCCTTTTCATTAACAATATAAATCAGAGGATAGTTGTCGCGGAAAGATTTGTTTGTACTTTTCAGGAACAGATTCATCATACCTTCTGCGTTATCTGTCAAAAACGCACTGTTGGCAGGGATATTTTTGTATTTACCGGCAGAGAAATTCTTTGGAAGGACATTCTGAGGAACGGCAAAAACAAACTTACCTTTCCATTTGTCAAATTCAGTTTTAAAAAACGGCAATTCATTCATCATATGTTTGGTAGGTTCTTTATCCGGCTCGATAAAGCAAATCACCATTCCTCCATCCTTGTAGAGTTTGTTGTCAATGGATGCATCTACTTTGCCATACACCACCTTCTCAACATCAAGTTCCCTTATTTTCAAGTCCTTCGAGACTTCCCTACCTTTTAAAATATTAAAATATTCATTATGAGCCAATATCCTTCCATCTGCATATCTGTTTCCTGAACATATCCTGTAATATCCCTCTTCCAGATCGAGTTTTACAGGAAACGATGCAACTCTTGGATCATTTTCGAAATCCAGCGAAACAAACGAGCCATTTTCCATCTTTGCAATAGTATAATAGCTCCAGTACTGGGGTATCTGAGAACTGTGCATCTTGTATGTAAGCGTGAGTCTTCCTGTAGCTTTCTCCGGTGAGTCGGCTTCGAAACTCAATGTCACCCACTTGCCTTTTCTGTATTGCTGAATTGCAGAGGTTGCCTGGTCAATTTTTGTAGGGATATTAAAACTACGGCAAAGTGCAACGTAGAATATATCCCTTGAGACCTTATCAGCAATCCCTATCCTACTTACTCCTTCGGGGGAAATCGGGCATTTAGGATAATTCTGGTCTTTGTCTACAATTACATTATCCATCACCCATTTTTTTATAACATCCCCATCTGCTTTGTCCGAGAAGAGGTTTTTGTAGTTCTCTTTAAGAGGAGCTCTCCATTTCCTTATACGTTCAAGTGAAATTCTTGGTGAAAGTACTCCTTCCCTGTATATATCTATTCCGTAGCCAAAAGAGTTATCGTATGCAGGTGTATTATCCAGATGACTTTGAAGAACATCGGCAGGAATATCCCTGAGATCTTTATCTGACAGCGTTGAGAGAATCTGAAGAGTGTTTTCGTTTTTCTTGTTTCTCTCAATAAATCCTGATATCTCTTTCCAGTTCCCCTCGCTTTTATGTATGTAATTTACAACTGCAGATGTATCCAATCCACACTTCTCTGCAAGCAAACGGGATTGCTCTCTTGTCATAAATGTTGTAAGATAATGTTCTCTGATGGAGTCTTCATATCTAAGTCTGACAGAATTATTGTCACCGGTTGCCTTAGGCCCTCCGGAATAACCTGACTGATCTGCCGGAGGGTTTATATCAAGATCTTCTGTATACTCTTCTCCAACTTCACGGTCAAGGACTAAATCTACAGCCTCTGTCGATGAAAGAGAGACCTCTTTATATCCATATTTACCATCTTTCTGAGCCCAGACCAGCAAGTCACCAAGTCCGGAAATGACCATTGAATTTCCATCCTTATCTGTTGGCTTTTCATAAATAGGATAATATTCTGCATAGTTATACAACAGATACTTGACCTCTGCACCCTCTACTTTATTTTTGTTGCAGTCATATACCGTAACCTGTAACTTTCTTGTCTTGGTATAATTCTCCAATACATTTATCTTTGTGTACAAAGGATAGTCGGTTTTACTTTCAGGTCCGTGGTATCTGCCAAAGACGTTTGTATGAACCATCATTGCTCTCTTTACAGGATCAGAGAACCATGCTTTGTTCAGTTCTGACTCCGGTTCACATGCTCCAAGAAAATACCATTTTCCGTCACACCAGACCTCGACCCATGCATGATTGTCATCTGTGTGGGCCCAACGTGGAGTATAGCACTGTCTGGCAGGTATTCCTACCGATCTGAGAGCGGTTACGGTAAATGTTGACTCTTCGCCACATCTGCCATACGCAGAGAGAATCGTTGCGAGTGGAGAAGATGTCCTGCTGTCAGAAGGTCGGTAGGTGACTTTCTCATGACACCAGTGGTTCACTTCCAAAGCGGCATCATACATAGACATCTCTTTTATCCTGTCTCTCAATTCTGCATAGAAAACAACTCTTGCACTATCCAGATCTTCATTGTTTACTCTTGGTGGAAGAACAAAATGGCGAAAAAGCTCTGGCGGCACACTCTTGCCCCAATGGAAGAAGTCCCTTGCCTCCAGAGAAGCTTTAGTGACACTAAGGAAGAATGATCCACTACAATCTGCAAGATCATTAAGAGGCATGTAAGCATACAGAAATTCCATAGCTTCCCTCTCTTCCTGAGTAAGGCTCTTATCTTCCAGAATGCTGAATATCTCATCTCCTTTATCTTTAAAAGCAGCCTTCCTTTGTTCCAGTTGATTCATAACCTCCTGCCTTACCTCTTTTTCGGGGATAAAATGTCTGTCATTCTGACAACTGATGGTTAACAGCAAGGCCAAGGCCGGCAACAAATACATAAATGTCTTCATATCTAAGTTTAAGATTTAACTATAGCAACTATCTTTTGTACTATTTCCTGCGATGTTTCATTATGGCTGAATTCATTATCCACTATAACAGGGTGCTTTGCAGAAAAGTGGACCTCTTTTGTACCCGTGCAGTTTATTATCTCCGCAACGTTATCCTTAGTGATACCACTCCCGACTAGAATCGTTATTCTCTTTCCGGCTTTTTCCACAATTCTCTTCAACACCTCTTTGCCCTCTTCTGCTGTCTCTTTCTGTCCTGAAGTGAGAATTCTGTTGCAACGGCACTCTATTATATCTTCCAAAGATTTTTCCCAGTCATTGCAACAATCAAATGCTCTATGAAATGTTACCTCCATAGGCCAAGCAAGGTATATTGCCTCCTTAAGTCTCTCCTTGTCTATGCTGCCGTCTCTTTTAAGAAATCCTATTACCACCCCGGAAGCTCCTGCCTTCTTGCAAAACCTTATCTCTTCCATCATTAGGTCAAATTCTTCCCTGTTATAGCAGAACCCCCCTGCCCGCGGACGAATAAGCACAAATACAGGAATACTGAGATTTTTACAACAATATGTGATCAACGAAGCAGAGGGTGTCAGTCCTCCTACAGACAAAGCCTGGCACAACTCAATTCTATCTCCTCCCCCTTTTTCTGCAGCTATCGCAGAATTCAGCGAATCTGCGCAAATTTCTGTAACTATACCTTTCATTATACAAATATATCAAAAATCAAAAGGAGTTGCCTAAACTTGTTAGACAACTCCTTCAAAATATCAATAGTGTTTGAATTACTCTGCTTTTGGCTCAGCCTTTGGTGCTTTAGGAGCTGCCTTAGCCTTTGGTTCAGCCTTAGCCTTTGGCGCAGATTTTGCTTTAGGAGCTGCTTTTTCAGCACCTTCTTCAGTTGCATCTTCGCTTTTCTTCGCACGGCTACGACGTGTAGACGGAGCTTTCTTGGTTTCAGGTTTTGCAGCTGCAACAGTTGCTGTGTTGAAGTCTACAAATTCAATCATCGCCATATCTGCAGCGTCACCTTGACGGAATCCAAGCTTAAGGATTCTAGTGTATCCACCAGGACGGTCAGTAATCTTAGGAGCAATCACTCTAAAAAGTTCTGTCACAGCCTCTTTTTGCTTTAAGTAAGCAAAAACAGTACGACGAGAGTGAGTTGAATCGTCCTTAGACTTAGTAGCTAAAGGTTCGATATACATTCTCAAAGCTTTGGCCTTTGCTACAGTGGTCTCTATCCTTTTGTGCAGTATGAGAGATGATGCCATATTTGCCAACATCGATTTACGATGTCCACTTTTACGGCCTAAATGGTTAAATGTCTTATTATGCCTCATTTTTTATAACTTTCTTTTCAATATTATACTTTGTAACATCCATCCCGAAGCTGAGTCTATAACGCTCAACAAGGTTGTCAATCTCTGATAGAGACTTCTTTCCAAAGTTTCTGAACTTCATCAGCTCACTTCTCTGAAGAGATACCAACTCTGCAAATGTATCTATGTCTGCAGCCTTAAGACAGTTCAAAGCTCTTACCGACAATTCCATATCTGCTAATTTGGTCAATAAAAGATGTCGCATACGTAAAGATTCTTCATCAAGCTCATTGCTGATAACCTCTACCGGAGTTTCAAGTGTTATCTTCTCGTCTGAGAACAGCATGAAGTGATGTATAAGAATCTTAGCGGCCTCTTTCAAAGCATCTTTTGGATGAATTGATCCATCAGTAGTTATCTCCAGATTTAACTTCTCAAAGTCAGTCTTTTGTTCTACACGCCAGTTTTCTACTGAGTATTTCACATTTTTGATAGGAGTGAAAATAGAGTCAATAGGAATAAGGCCAAATGGTGCATCTTCCACACGATTCTCCTCTGCTGGAACATATCCTCTTCCCTTACCAATTCTGATCTCAATCGAGAATGTAACAGATGGCTCCATAGAGCATATTTGCCAATCTGGATTTAATACCTTGAATGAAGATAGTTGTTTGGAAATATCTTCAGCAGTAAAATTCTGCTTCCCACTAACAGTAACGTTGACAATCTCTGATTCTTCTCCCTCTACCATTCGTTTAAAGCGAACCTGTTTTAGGTTAAGGATTATATCTACAACTGTTTCAATAACACCGGGAATTGTTGCAAATTCATGGTCAACCCCCTGTATTTTTACTGCAGTAATAGCATAACCGTCAAGAGAAGAAAGAAGAATCCGGCGCAAAGCGTTACCGACTGTGATACCATAACCTGGCTCCAGTGGACGAAACTCAAAGCGACCGAATGTCTCGGTAGCGTCAAGCATTATTACCTTATCGGGTTTTTGAAATGCTAATATTGCCATTTTATTTTTTATTTAGAGTATAACTCAACTATTAGTTGCTCGTTAATTGTTTCCGGAATTTCAGTTCTTTCAGGAAGATTCAGCAACTTACCTGTCAAACTTGCTCCATCCAACTCAATCCATGCAAATCTCTTTGCTCCGCGTGAAACGCTATCCTGAATAACCTCAAGACTCTTTGATCTTTCACGAACAGCAATAAGTTCACCAGGTTTAACAATTGTAGAAGGAATGTTGCAAATTTCACCATTCAATGTGATGTGACAGTGAGTTACAAGTTGTCTTGCGGCAGCCCTGCTTGGAGCTATTCCCATACGATAAACTAGGTTATCCAACCTGGATTCGAGAAGAAGGATAAGGTTTTCACCTTTACGGCCTTTCATTCTTGAAGCCTTTTCGTACAGATTGCGGAATTGCTTTTCCAACAGACCGTAAGTATATTTTACTTTTTGTTTCTCCTTCAACTGGATGCCGTATTCAGAAGTTTTTTTACGCTTCTTGGCCAGACCATGTTGTCCTGGAGGATAGTTTTTCTTTTCGTAACTTTTATCTGGGCCAAAGATCGGCTCTCCAAATTTTCGGGCTATTTTAGTAGAAGGCCCTGTATATCTTGCCATATTAAATAATTTAAAATGAATTTATAAAGGGTTAAACTCTACGGCGTCCCTTTGGACGACAACCGTTGTGTGGTAATGGAGTAACATCAACGATCTCTGTCACCTCAATACCTGCACCGTGAATTGTACGTATTGCAGATTCACGCCCTGCTCCAGGGCCTTTAACATAGGCCTTCACTTTACGCAGACCTAAATCGAAAGCTACTTTTGCACAGTCAGCAGCTGCTGTCTGAGCTGCATATGGAGTGTTCTTCTTAGAACCTCTGAAGCCCATCTTACCAGCAGATGACCAGCTGATCACCTGTCCGGTTCCATTGGTCAAAGTAACTATAACATTATTAAAAGTCGACGAAACGTGAGCTTGTCCGTAAGCCTCAACTTTTACGACTTTTTTCTTATTTGTTGTTCCTGTCTTTTTTGCCATGATCTAGGTTCTATTTAGTTGCTTTCTTCTTGTTAGCTACTGTTTTCTTCTTACCCTTACGTGTACGGGCATTGTTCTTAGTAGACTGTCCACGAAGTGGTAGTCCAATACGATGGCGGATACCTCTGTAACATCCGATATCCATTAATCGTTTGATATTAAGTTGAACTGATGAACGAAGTTCACCTTCAATTTTGTATTCAGAGGAAATAATTGCTCTGATTGCTGCTATTTGATCGTCATTCCAGTCCTTAACCTTGATATTATAATCGATACCAAGTTTGGTAAGGATTGTCTTGGCTGAACTGTGTCCGATTCCGAAGATATAGGTCAAACCTATCTCTCCTCGCTTGTTGTTTGGTAAATCAACTCCGGCTATACGTGCCATAATTTATTTGTCTCTATTTTGTTTTCAATTAAAAAATTATCCTTGGCGCATCTTGAATTTTGGATTCTTTTTGCAAATTACATACAGACGCCCTTTGCGTTTTACAATTTTGCAATCCTCACTACGCTTTTTAATGGATGCTTTTACTTTCATAGTATCAAAATTTTTATTTATATCTGAAAGAAATTCTTCCTTTGGTTAAATCATAAGGTGACATTTCCACTCTCACCCTGTCACCAGGTAGAATACGGATATAGTGCATCCTCATCTTTCCCGAGATATGGGCAATAATTACATGTCCGTTATCTAACTCGACACGAAACATCGCATTCGACAGGGCCTCAATAATTGTACCCTCTTTTTCAATTGCTGCTTGCTTAGCCATTTATTAAATATCTCTTTTCCTTATAATTAATTATTATCGTTTTCAATGTACTTAAATGTTGATAAAACATCCGGCTTACCCTTTCTGATAACTACAGTAAGTTCAAAATGCGCAGAGTTTTTATTGTCTGCGGTTTTTACGGTCCATCCATCATCTTCAATGTATACCGATTTGACACCGGCATTAATCATTGGTTCGATGCATATAACCAATCCATCTTCCAGCTTCTTACCCTGGCCTCTGCGACCATAGTTAGGGACATCCGGCGCTTCATGGAGATGTTTTCCAATTCCATGACCAACCATTTCCCTCACAGCTGAAAAACCAAAACTCTCAATGTAGTCCTGAACAGCAAAACCTATGTCTCCTATTCTGTTCCCTACCACAGCTTTCTCGATCCCCTTGTAGAGAGACTCCTTGGTTACCTTTAAGAGCAACTTTGTCTCCTCCGAAACCTCCCCCACAGGAAAGGTATAGGCTGAGTCTCCATAGTAGCCTTTGTAAATCGTACCACAGTCTGCAGAAACAATATCTCCCTCCTTGAGGCGATATTCCGAGGCAAACCCATGGACAACTACATCGTTAACCGAGATACACATAGAGTAAGGAAAACCATTGTAACCGAGGAATGCCGGTAAAGCCCCATGATCCCGGATAAAAGTGTCAGCAACTTTGTTTAACTCGAGGGTTGTTATCCCGGGAGCAACGTGCTTGCCTACTTCCGCAAGAGTCTTAGAAACCAAAAGAGCATTCTCTCTGAGTAACTCAACCTCTTCCTCTGTTTTTAGTTTTATCATTATATTTAAAAGAACTTTGAAATCAGGTTACATTCCCGAACGGCCTTTCAGACGTCCTGTCTTCATCAAACCGTCGTAGTGACGCATAAGCAAATGACTTTCAATTTGCTGAAGCGTATCTAAAATAACACCCACTAAAATCAGCAACGAAGTTCCACCGTAAAAACGGGCGAACTGGTTGTTAATCCCCAACATGCCTGCAAATGCAGGTAAAATAGCCACCAAAGCCAGGAAGATAGATCCAGGCAGAGTAATTCGTGACATTATAGAGTCAAGATACTCGGCAGTTTTCTTGCCAGGCTTGATACCCGGAATAAATCCACCATTTTTCTTCATATCCTCTGCCATCATTGTAGGGTTTACAGTTACTGCTGTATAGAAGTAAGTAAACGCAACGACCATGAGACCGAAAATAAGGTTGTACCAGACTCCGTTAGGGTTTGAAAGAGTAGCTGCTAATCCGCGAGTAGCATTAAAGCCTGCAAACATAAGAGGAACCATCATCAACGCCTGTGCAAAGATAATTGGCATAACGCCGGCTGCATTTATCTTTAAAGGTATATACTGACGTACTCCGCCATATTGCTTGTTTCCTACAATACGTTTGGCATATTGAACCGGGATCTTGCGGGTGCCCTGCACGAGAGCGATTGTGGCAACGAATACCAGGAAGAGAAGAATCAGTTCAACAACCAGCATCAAGATGCCGCCGCCTGCGCTCTGATTGATCCTTCCACCTGCCTCGGCTAAGAGGGCAAATGGCAAACGTGCAACAATACCCACCATGATGATAAGGGAAATACCATTACCTAAGCCGCGATCGGTAATGCGTTCTCCTAACCACATGACAAACATGGTTCCACCAATAAGTATTATAGTAGCTAAAATGTTAAACGAAAATCCTTGAAATAAGAATGCTGTCTCAGGCAATTGAGTATGCAGGTTAGCCAGATAGGCTGGTCCCTGCAACGCAAGAATTGCAATTGTCAGATAACGGGTCCACTGGTTCATCTTTCTACGGCCACTTTCGCCTTCGCGTTGCAGTTTTTGAAAGTAAGGAACCATTATACCCAGCAATTGGATAACAATTGAGGCAGAAATGTATGGCATAACACCCAATGCAAAAATTGAGGCATTACCAAAAGCACCTCCGGAGAACATGTTAAGCAAGCCTAACAAACCCTCAGATGCCTGAGTCTGCAATTTTCCCAGTTGAGTTGGGTCGATACCGGGTAATACCACATAGCTTCCCAAACGGTAAACCAACAGCAAAAGGAAAGTATAAACTATCCTTTTGCGCAGCTCTTCAATTTTGAAAATGTTTTTTAGTGTATCGATAAATTTTTTCATCAGAAAATTTAGATTTTAGTCGCCTTACCTTGTTGTGACTCTATACTCTCAGCAGCTTTTTTCGAGAAAGCATGTGCAGTGATATCCAACTTTGCAGTCAGTATTCCATTGCCCAGAATTTTCACCCTATCATTTTTTGAAATCAAACCTGCTTCAATCAATGAATCTACAGTAAAAACAGTGACTCCGGTTTTTTCGTTTAGAGCCTGCAATGTAGATAGGTTGATAGCTTTATACTCAACTCTGTTAATATTTTTAAATCCAAATTTTGGTAGTCTTCTTTGAAGTGGCATCTGGCCTCCTTCAAAACCCTTCTTGCGGGAGTATCCGGAACGGGACTGGGCACCTTTGTTACCACGGGTGGATGTTCCACCATGGCCGGAACCTTCTCCGCGACCTATTCTTTTATCACTAGATGTCGCTCCTTCAGAGGGTGTAAGATTATGTAATTTCATTTGTAATTCTCTTATTAGTTAATTTCTTCAACTTTTACAAGATGTAAAACTTTTGCAATCATACCCTTGTTTACAGGATTCAATTCAAGTTCTACCGACTGACGGATCCTGCGGATTCCTAAAGAAGCTAATGAGGCAGCCTGCCTTTCAGTTGCACTGTTCTTACTTACTACTTGAGTAACTCTCACTTTTGACATTACTTATCCTCCTTAACCTTTAAATACTCTATTCATTGGGATTCCACGAAGACCTGCAACTGTATAGGCATCACGCATCTCAAGAAGAGCTGCAACTGTTGCTTTAACCAAGTTATGAGGGTTAGAGGAGCCTTTTGATTTTGCCAAAACGTCGTGAATACCTACTGATTCAAATACAGCACGCATTGCACCACCGGCCTTTACTCCGGTACCTTCTGCAGCTGGTTTCATGAATACTCTGGCACCACCGAATTTAGCCTCCTGCTCGTGTGGAATGGTCTTCTTATTAAGAGGAATCTTAACGAGATTCTTCTTTGCATCCTCTATCCCTTTTGAGATAGCGGTTGTGACTTCATTAGCTTTTCCAAGGCCATAACCTACGACACCCTTCTCATCTCCTACAACAACGATAGCTGCAAAGCTGAAATGGCGACCACCTTTGGTTACTTTGGTTACCCTCTGAACTGCCACCAATCTGTCTTTTAATTCAAGATCGGTAGTCTTAACTTTTTTTACGTTTGTATTTGCCATACTCTATCTTAGAATTTAAGACCACCTTCACGGGCGGCATCTGCTAAACTTTTTACTCTACCATGGTAAAGGTAACCTCCACGGTCAAAAGATACCTCTTTGATACCTTTCTCTGCAGCACGTTCCGCTGCAAGCTTACCAACCATTTTTGCTACTTCGATACCTGGTTTACCTTTGCAAGACTCAACAATAGCCTTGTCAGCAGAACTTGCAGCAGCAAGTGTCACACCATCGATATCATTTATCAGCTGAACATATATCTGCTTGTTGCTTCTAAATACAGCTAGTCTTGGTCTCTCCTGAGTACCATTTACAACCTTACGAATTCGGTGCTGTATTCTTTTTCTTCTTTCTATTTTATTTAAAGCCATATATCCTCCACTTGTTATTTAGCGCTGGCCGACTTACCGGCTTTGCGACGAAGTTGTTCACCAACAAACTTAACACCTTTACCTTTATATGGTTCAGGTTTACGCAATGAGCGTATCTTTGCAGCAACCATTCCTAAAAGTTGCTTATCATAGCTAGTCATTGTAACTACAGGGTTGGCACCTTTCTTGGCAACTTCTGCAGTAGCCTTGATCTCGGATGGCAATTCAAAGTGAATATCATGAGAATAACCTAAGCTAAGCTCAAGGATTCTTCCTTTTACCTCAGCACGGTATCCAACACCAACCAACTCTTGTTTTACAGTAAATCCGGTTGAGACACCAGTAACCATGTTTTGAATCAAAGCACGGTAAAGACCATGCAAAGAGCGGTGACGTGGCTGATCAGTAGGGCGGGTGACTGTAAGTACATTCCCCTCTACGGTGACAGTTATGTCAGCATCAACTTTCTGAGCTAACTCACCGAGTGGGCCTTTAACCTTAACCACATTACCGGTGTCTACCTTTACAGTAACTCCGGCAGGAAGGTTTACAGGTAATTTTCCTATTCGTGACATCTATTATCTATTATTAATATTATTACTCGCGTCTGTTAATATACGTAGCAGATTACCTCTCCGCCTACATTCAGGTCCTTAGCCTCTTTATCTGTAATAACACCTTTCGATGTAGAGATAATGGCAATTCCCAGCCCGTTTAAAACTCTAGGCATATCTTCTACGCCAACATACCTTCTTAAACCAGGCGAGCTGATTCTGGCTATTTTCTTAATAGCTGATTTTTTAGTATCAGGATGATACTTCAATGCTATTTTAATTGTGTTGAATGGGGTTCCTTCAACCAGCTTGTAGCTTAGAATATAACCCTTCTCATGAAGAATACGGGTTAACTCAAGCTTCATTTTTGAAGCAGGAATCTCAACAACTTTGTGTCCTGCAAGAGCTGCATTACGAACTCTTGTCAAAAAGTCTGAAATTGGATCAGTCATTTTAGTTTGTTTTTTGTTTTAACCGACACCCCGAAGGATGCCCGATATCCAATAATTAATTAATATATATAGGTGACCTCACGGCCACCATGTTTTTTCTACCAACTAGCTTTGCGAACGCCTGGGATAAGACCCTTGCTGGCCATTTCACGAAACTGGATACGGCTGATACCGAAAATACGCATAAAGCCTTTTGGACGACCTGTTAATGAACAACGGTTATGCTGACGAACCGGACTTGCATTCTTAGGAAGTTTATCCAGAGCAGCATAGTCGCCTGCCTCTTTAAGGGTTTTGCGTTTTTCTGCATATTTGGCACATAGCTTAGCGCGTTTGATTTCGCGTGCCTTCATTGATTCTTTTGCCATTATCTATCTCTCTTTTTATAGATTATTTCTTAATATTTTTAAAAGGCAAACCAAATTCGCGAAGAAGAGCAAAAGCCTCTTCGTCCTTATCAGCTGTAGTAACAAAAGTTATCTCCATACCGAGAAGTTTGGTAATTTTATCAATGTCAATCTCAGGGAAGATGATCTGCTCTTTAACACCAAGAGTGTAGTTACCTTTCCCGTCAAATTTTTCACTGATGCCTTTGAAATCTCTGATACGAGGCAGTGAGATGGATATCAGTCTCTCAAGGAATTCATACATCTTTGCAGCGCGAAGAGTTACCTTGACACCAATCGGCATGCCTTTACGAAGCTTGAAGTTGGAAATATCCTTGCGGGAATAAGTCATCATGGCTTTCTGGCCTGTGATGGTAGTCAACTCCTGCTGCGCGATTTCCACAAGTTTTTTATCTCCTGTAGCTGCGCCTACGCCCTGATTGATAGTAATCTTAGTAAGTTTCGGTACCTGCATGATGGAGCTATAACCAAACTCTTTTGTAAGCTTGGCAACAATTTCCTCCTTATACATTTTCTGTAGAGTTGGAACATATCCTTTAACTACTACTTGAGCACCTTCCGTCTGAGCAGCCTTCTGTGCTTTTTCTGCTTTTACTTTAGTAGCTGCCTTTGGTGCAGCACTTGGTTTAGTACTTGCCATTATTTAATCTCCTCTCCAGATTTTTTCGCGTAACGAACTAATTTTCCTTTATCATTCATCCGACGGCCAATACGAGTGGGACCACCTTTAACAGGGTCCACAACTTGCAGGTTCGAAACATGAATACCAGCCTCTTGCTTTACTATACCACCTTGTGGCTGTTTCGCATTAGGCTTGGTGTGTTTGCTTACCATGTTGATTCCCTCAACAATGGCACGATCCTTTTCTGTAATCACCTCAAGAACTTTACCTGTCTTTCCACGGTCGTTCCCGGCATTAACATATACGGTGTCGCCTTTCTTAATATGTAATTTCTTATTCATATCTTTCTATCCCTTTTATTATAACACCTCTGGTGCTAAAGATACAATCTTCATATAGTTGTCACGCAACTCTCTGGCTACCGGCCCGAAAATACGGGTACCGCGAACCTCACCCTGAGCATTCAGTAACACACACGCATTATCGTCAAAACGGATATATGAACCATCAGCACGACGGATCTCCTTTTTTGTACGAACTATCACCGCTTTGGATACTGACCCTTTCTTGGCATCTCCACCAGGAATGGCACTCTTAACGGCAACTACAATTTTATCGCCAACTCCGGCATAACGGCGGCGGGTCCCCCCTAAAACTCGGATACAAAGAACTTCCTTTGCTCCGCTGTTGTCTGCCACCAATAATCTCGATTCTTGCTGTATCATGGCTTATTTAACTTTTTCTACAATTTCTACTAGTCTCCAGCATTTTGACTTACTCAAAGGACGAGTCTCCATGATGCGAACGGTATCCCCTTCGCTGCACTCATTCTTCTCGTCATGAGCAACAAACTTAGTGGTTTTATTTACGAACTTACCGTAAATAGGGTGTTTTACTTTTCTCTTTACAGCAACAACGATAGATTTGTCCATCTTGTTACTTACCACTATTCCTATTCTTTCTTTACGAAGATTTCTTTCCATGACTATTTTTTGTCCTGCTTAGTTTCCATTTGGCCCAACAAAGTGAGCATTCTGGCAATGTTTGTCCTTGCCTTCTTAATCTTAGATAAATCATCTAACGGAGAAATAGAATGATTCATCTTCTCACGCATAAGATTTCCCTTTTCAGTTGCAATGCGCTCCCTAAGATCGTTGATAGATAATTCGCGTATCTCTTTAGTTTTCATTTTACTTCTGCATTAAATTATTCAGTGTAATCTCTACGAACTACAAATTTTGTAATTACCGGAAGTTTCTGAGCCCCCAAACGAAGTGCCTCTTTAGCTATCTCCAATGGAACTCCTTCAGCTTCAATCAACATACGGCCTGGTGTGATAGGACAAACAAACCCCTCTGGAGCTCCTTTTCCTTTACCCATACGTACCTCAGCCGGTTTCTTAGTAAATGGTTTATCAGGGAAAACGCGGATCCAAATCTGTCCCTCACGTTTCATGTATCTTACTACGGCCTGACGGGCAGCCTCAATTTGTTGGCCTGTTAGCCAGCAAGACTCTGTAGTCTTAATCCCGAACGAACCGAAAGAAAGCTGATTTCCCCTCTGGGCAATCCCTTTCATACGGCCTTTCTGCTGCCTTCTGAACTTGGTTTTTTTTGGTTGTAACATTGTTTTTTTACAGTTTAACGATAACAGTAAATATGTTTTTGGTGCTTTGGTCTAAAAAATTTTAAGGCTAAAACCCTATCCCTTAGCTAAATACGCATATTAATCACATGTTTAGCGGGATGCAAATATACCAAAAAATTTGAATGTGCAAAAGATTATGTGAAAATTTTAAATAGAGTGAACCTTCAGTAAACGAAGCAGATTTCCTCCCCAAAAAAGCTCAAGATCCTTTTCCGAATAGCCTCTTTTCAACAGTTCAATCGTAAGATTTTTCATCTTTGAAGCATTCTCCATACCAACAACTCCTCCCCCACCGTCAAAGTCCGTGCCGATACCCACATGCTCAATTCCTACAAGATTCCTTACATAATCGATATGATCTGCAATATCAGCTACTGTCACCATATTTTTAGGTTTATCCGAAAGAAAGAACTTTCCTGTTGCCACCTGTACGAGTCCTCCTTTTGCGGCAATTGCCAATATCTCCTCATCCTTGAGGTTCCTTCTATGGTTCTTGATGCTGTAAACGCCAGAGTGGCTGACAATCACCGGAAGCTTACTGACCTCCAGCACATCGGACAGAGTCTCCGAGGATGCATGAGATAGGTCTATAATAATACCCAGACGGTTCATCTCTCTCACAACCTTGTATCCGAATCCGGAAAGTCCCCCATGCTCTGCAACACTATCCATAGAAGCATCGCATATATTGTTGTTTTTGTTGTGACACAATGTAATTGCCCTTACCCCTATTTTATGGAATTTCTCAATCTGCCTTATATCGGAACCCAATGCATATCCATTCTCTATTGCAATGACAACAGATATGATCCCCATCCTTTTGTTATGCAAAAGGTCTTTGGAACTGTATGCTATCGCCGCACCTTTATAATGTTCAACATATTTTTTAAATTTCTGCATCTCTCTCTTAGCATATAGTGTCGCTGCTGCAAGAGAGACAGAATCTCTTTTGCCCTGTTCCAGATATATAGCAAAAAAGGCAGCGTCAAGCCCACCGGCCTTCATAAAAGGAAATGTGACCTGACCCTTGGTCACCCCATAGTCCCCATCAGGATTATTTATACAAAGGGCAGTGTCATTATGCGTATCAATTGTAAGTATTCTACTGTGAATTTCATTTGCCCTTTTAATCAAGGCTGAATCAGGAATATCCTGTGAAAACAAAGATAGTGGCAGCAAAGACGCAATAAGAAACACACAGGTTTTTGCCAATCCTTGTAAAAGGGACGAAGTCGATATTGACATGGTTTAAGTAAATTTGAGTCAAATATAACGTTTTGGTCTGATTATTGAGGCACCTATTGCTATATTTGTAATATGCGTAGAATTTTTGTAAGACTTGGCATTCTTCTAATTACCTTCTGTTCTTCCTTTGTACTTGGATTTTCCCAGACAGAGTATTATCAGAACGGGAGTTATGTAGTAGGTTGGGATATCAGTGGCGGAGATACCATCTACATCATGAAGACAATATATGTTTTCCCAAAGATCCACCCTAAGACAAGATCGTGGCGAGAGTATTACAAGTTGGTTTATAACTTCAAGAAAACATATCCTTATGCTCTTTTGGCAAAAGACAAGATAAATGAAGCCGATAGCGTATTGTCAAGTAGGCATTTCAGTAAAAGAGAGCAGGAAAAGTACATAAAGAGCTTTGAAATCAGGCTTTTCAAAGAATTCGAGAAGCCATTGAGGAATATGTCTTTTTCTCAGGGTCGTTTGCTTATGAAGCTGATAGACCGCGAAGTGGGTCAAAGTTCATACTATATAATAAAGGATTACAGGGGATCTTTCACAGCTCTGTTCTGGCAAGGTATAGCCAGAATATTCGGAGCGAATCTCAAGAAACCATACGACAAATTCGGAGAAGACCGGATTACCGAAGAGTTGGTGCAGATGTATTATAACGGTTCTTTCGACTATCTATACTACTCTCTTTTCTCCGACTAGCCCAATTTTTCAGTCTGGTATCCCGGAGAGCCATTTCATAGTGTCGGTCTCCGAATTATAGCACAGATACTCGCACCCATGAATCCATTCTCCTAAAATATAGAGACCGGCTCCGCTTGGAGTCTTGATCTCCCCTGGCGTGTGAAAGTGTCCGAACACAAAGTAATCTACCCTCTTATCTTTCTCAAATTCACAGGCGTATTTATAAATAGGTGCATCTTTACCCATAAATTTATAAATATCACCCTTTGCCAACCTATTGTTTTTTGACCAATAATGAGCAAATGCAAATGTCCACCTTGGATGAACCGCTGAAAGAGCAACTTGAAGTTTTTTTGAATGGAAGAGTCTTTTTAATATAAGATGCTTTGGCTCATACGACATAAGTTCATCACCATGTGCAAGGCAGAATGTTTTTCCTTTGATGTCAACGAGAGATGGTTCAGGCAGCATTTTAACTCCGATCTCCTCTTCAAGATAGCCAAATGTCCACATATCATGATTACCCTTAAAAAAGAAGACTTCAACACCTCTATCCGAAAGGTCTGCCAATGCGCCCAATACCCTGGAGAATCCTCTTGGCACTACATACTTGTATTCAAACCAAAAGTCAAATACATCTCCTATTAAATAAATGGCCTTTGTCTGAGATGGAAGCTCCCTGAGGATTTTTACGAACCTCCTCTCCCTCTCCTTCGGATTAAAGGCTTTTAGTCCCAGATGTACATCCGACACAAAATAATATAAATATCCCTCGTTCGCCATTATTTACAAGATTGAGAACAAACACAACAAGCCGACTGCTGCACAGTATACCGCAAAACCAATCAGTTTGGCTCTACTGACCAATGCCACCATAAGCTTGCAAGCTAGAAGACCAGATATGAAGGCAGAAACAAATCCCAGGCCTAAGGCAGTAATGCTAATACCAGAACTGGCTACAGACAAATCACCTGAGACAAGTTCCAGAAAAGCCTCTCCAAGAACAGGAACTAACACCATCAGAAATGAGAATTTTGCAATCTGATCCTTTTTTACTCCCAACAGAAGCCCTGTAGAGATGGTTGTGCCGGATCTTGACAATCCTGGAAGTATTGCAGCAACTCCCTGGGCCAGTCCAATGATAAATGCGTCCTTATATGAAAGGTTCCTTTCTTTAGGCCGGAAATAGTTAGATAATGTAAGCAATAGCGCTGTGGCAATAAGGGATATTCCAACAACAAGCAATCCTGAGCCAAAAAGCTTCTCAACACTATCTTTAAAGAACAGACCGACAATAAGGACTGGTATCATCGAGAGAAGTATTTTGAAGATATACGCAGTCTCCTCGTTTGATGAGAATTTGAAAAAGCCATTAATCAGTTTCCATATCTCTTTTCTAAAAACCACAATCGTACTCAATACTGTTGCAGCATGGACTACAATCTCGAAACTTAAATTTTCAGTATTTATTCCAAGAAGTTCCTTGCCTATTACAAGGTGACCACTGCTGCTTACAGGTAAAAACTCAGTAAACCCCTGAACAAGGCCCAGCAAAACAGACTCTATCCCTGTCATTTATTCTTAGGTTTGTACATAATGGCAAAAATCTCAACTGCGAAGCCTAGCAGAATCAGTACTGGAGCAAGAACTGTCCTTCCAAAACTGAACATCTCCTCTTTTGGGAAAATATTAGGGTCCTTCGCTCCTCCACCTGACATACAGATGTAGCCAATTATCATCAAAACCAACCCTGCAACAATGTAGATAAGATTCCTGAAAGGAATGGCAAATCTCTCCTGATTTTCGGTATTTGTATTATTCATGTCGTTATTTATTTATTTTCAATAGTATATCTCATCCGAATTTAAGGAAACCAACTTGTTAACTACAAAATAGGTGCTTACCAGACAGATCATGACTCCCAGTATAATCACAGACAATAGCACTATCGCTATAAGTTTCAGGTCAAATATCTGATAAATCTGCTCCATATCTCTCCATACGAAATATAAAATCCCCAATAAAATGATTGTCGACGCAACACCAGCAATTAATCCCTGATAAATTGCCTGCACCAGAAAAGGCTTTCGTATGAAAGACCTTTTTGCGCCAACAAGCTTCATCGTATGAATTGTATACCTTTTTGAAAACACGTTCAACCTCACCGTATTGTTAATAAGAACAAACGATATGAAAAGCAACAGGACTACAAAGACTGATAGGACAAGTCCAATTTTCTCCATATTCTGGTTTATTGTATTTACAAGGGACTCCTGATAAACAAGCTCCTTTACACCAGGCTCTGACTTCAACTCCTTTTCAATCACCTTGAGACTGTCAGCCAATAAGTAGTCAGCATTGAAATATAGATCCAGCGAGAGAGGAATAGGATTTACTTCGAAAATATCCACAAAATCCTCCCCCAAAAGTTCTTTCATCTCCTTTGTACCTTGTTCCTGAGAAACAAACTCCGCTTCTTTAATAAAATCACGGCTTTTCAATCTTGCAGATATCTCCTTTGCCTTCTCTTCCGATATCCCTTTTTCGAAAATAACCGACAGTTTTATATTTTCCTTGAAATAATCCGATACGGACTTGGCGTTCACAGCCAAAATGCCAATAATACCCACAAACAGCAGTACCAGACTAATGCTGATAACCGACGAGAGGTAAGAATGGACGAGCCTTCTAAAAATTATACTTTTTTCTCTTTTCTTCATAATACATCAACTCCCAAAGATAGATATTTCTGCTAAATTAAATTAATTTTATTACCTTTGTAAAGATTTTGCGTCAAATATATAAACGAAAAAAATGAGTGAACCAACAAGAGTCCTTTATGTAAGCTCGGAGATATTTCCGTATATGAAAGAGTCGGAAATTTCTACTGTTGGAAGATTCTTACCTCAAGGTGTACAAGAGAGGGGATATGAAATTCGTTCATTTATGCCTAAGTATGGCTGTATAAATGAGCGGAGGAATCAGCTTCATGAAGTCATTCGTCTTTCCGGCATGAATATCATAATCAATGATATAGACAGGCCTCTAATCATAAAGGTTTCATCAATCCCTGCAGCAAGGATGCAAGTTTACTTCATTGACAACGAAGATTACTTCTACCGCAAGCAGATTTTCAAGGATGAAAATGATGATTATTTTACTGACAACGACGAAAGAGCAATCTTCTTTGCCCGCGGTGTCCTTGAAACAGTAAAAAAACTCCGCTGGAAGCCCGACATTATCCACTGCCAAGGGTGGATATCTCATCTTCTGCCGATTTTTCTAAAAAAAGTATATCACGAAGATCCTATTTTTACTGAAAGCAAAATTGTCATTTCTCTTTACAATGATGCGTGTGATCAAGCTTTTAACGATAACACCAAATCAAAGATTATTTTCCCGGGCATAAAAAGCAGGGATTTAGAGCTATTGACTCCTGCTAATGGCATAAATCTTGCTAAACTAGCAATTCAGTATGCAAATGGTATTATTCTGGGCAGTGAGAGCATCCCGTCAGAAATTACTGAGATGATGGTTAAAAACTCAATTCCCACTCTCCCTTACAAGGACAATTCTCAGCCGGATTCTACTTACATACAAGATTACGTTCAATTTTACGATCAAATTTTGGGAAAAAATGACAAAAAGGAATAATTTCCGACTTGCTGCGGTGCTGCTTTTATTTTCATTAATTACGGCTTCCTGCATAACAACAGATAAAACTCTCGGGGATGATTTCGTTCCTAATGATCATATACTAGGTGTAAGCACTGCTGAAATTGAAGTTCCTCTTCAAATGAAAATGGCAGACAGCCTTCAGACTATCTTTCCGGGATATCTGGTTATTGGTGCATATAAGGACCAGGATCTGGGAACAACTCTTTCCTGTGCAGCCTTTCAGATAATTCCCACAATACACGGGAACGATTACGGCGAAAACCCTGTTCCTTCTTACATAAAACTTTCAATGGCAGTCAATCAGAGACTCGCTCTTGAGTCTGTGGACAATTCCATCCCCCAGAATATTTATGTTTACACTTTAAAAAAAGATCTTGATTCAACAACAGCTTACAATAATTCCATATCCGCTGACGATATTGATCCTACACCTCTAAATAAAGGTGGAGTCGTATATTTTGGCGGAGATAGCATTGTTATGAATCTACCTTTGGATTTTGCAAAGAAACTTCTTACGGCTTCTAAGGAGGAGAGAGACAGTGCTGTCGTTTTTACTAAGAAATTCAAAGGCCTTTACCTTACAACAGAGCCTCTTCCCGGAGCAATCAAGGGGGGAAGGTTCAACATCATTGATCCTGCATCTCTATATATGGAGTTAAAATACAGACACGTTGATACTAAAAACAAGATTGATAAAGATAGCCTTCTTTACTACTATATATCGACGGCTAAACCATATCTGAACACTTTCAGCCATTCATCAAAAAGACTTGAGACAGACAAATCTCAGGAGACTGTCTATATCGAAGGGCTTGCCGGAATAAAACCATATATTGATTTTTCTGAGGTAAGAAAAAACATGTCAGCTTGGGCAAAAGCTAAAAATACAGATATATCAAAGATAATTATTTCAAGGGCCGAACTAAGGTTCCCTTATGAATTCCCAAGTGATTATCTTACGATGAAACAATTTCCTTCTCAAATATTCCTTGCGACAAAAGAGGAACAAGCTGCATACGACCTACCTTTTTACCAACCTTCATCAGACATATACGTACTAAGCTCCGGGCTTAATAACAGGTCGTTCAACTATTACTCTATGGATATCAGCGCATATCTTCAAAAGGTGCTTAAAGGATCAATCTCCGGAAAAGCACTTAATGCATGGATCACACCTGTCGGATCTACAACCAACTCCTATTCCGGCACAACAACCTATTATGTAGACAATCTCATATACTGTAAAGCAAAGCTTAACGGTAACAGCAGTGCACGCAAACCATACATGGTAGTAACATACGCTATAGCAAACTAAGGACTGGGTTTCCCGGAACATAATAATCGACAGAAGGTACTCAAAACAGTGTACCTTTTTTTGTAACCACAAGGGACGTAGAAACAAAATGAGCTGCCCATTAAAGACAGCTCATCCTATTAGATATTAGAAGAAGAATATTATTTGATCTTCTTGAAAATTATTGTGGCATTGTGTCCACCAAAACCAAATGTATTGTTTAAGGCAACATTCACTTCTCTCTTTTGAGCATGGTTGAGAGTCAGATTCAATTTATAATCAATCTCAGGATCTTCCTCCTTGAAATTTATTGTAGGAGGTACAATACCGTCAACAATGGCATGAATACAAGCCAAAGACTCAACAGACCCAGCTGCACCTAGAAGATGCCCTGTCATCGATTTTGTTGCACTTATATTTAGTTTATATGCATGTTCTCCAAATACAGCCTTGACTGCTTTAAGTTCTGCAATATCACCTAGAGGTGTCGATGTACCATGAACATTTACATAGTCTACATCTTCAGGTTTCATACCAGCGTCTTTGATTGCCAGTTTCATTACATTTATCGCGCCTAACCCCTCAGGATGAGGAGCTGTGATGTGGTAAGCATCTGCAGTCATAGCTGCACCCGCAACTTCACAATAAATTTTTGCACCCCTTGCCACTGCATGTTCATACTCTTCGAACAACAATATACCAGCTCCTTCACCCATAACAAATCCATCTCTGTTTTTGTCAAAAGGTCTTGAGGCTGTAAGGTATTCATCATTTCTGGTAGAAAGCGCCTGTGAAGAGTTAAAACCTCCAATGCTTGGAACTGAAATTCCAGCTTCTGAACCACCTGTTACTATAATATCTGCCTTACCTGTCTGTATCTGCAATAAAGCCTCAGCCATAGCATGAGTCGAAGAAGAGCAGGCAGAAACTGTGGCATAGTTAGGCCCCCTGAAATTATATTTAATAGAAATAAGTCCCGGAGCCATATCAGCAATCATCTTAGGAATAAGGAAAGGGCTAAAGCGCGGAACTTTCCCACCCTCACAATAGCCCTCAATCTCACTGTGCAAGGTGGTGATACCACCAATGCCCGACCCTAGTATTACGCCAATTCTGTCCGGATCAAAGTTTTCCATATCCAGCTTGCTGTCAATCACTGCCTGTTCAGCAGCAATCAAAGCAAACTGAGAATATAGATCGAGTTTCCTCTCCTCTTTCCGGTCTATGCCGTACTTGCTAGCTTCGTAATTCTTTACTTCACAAGCAAAATTTGTCTTAAAGAGAGAGCAATCAAAACGGGTTATAGGGCCGGCACCACTTTGGCCCTTATCAAGATTAGAAAAGTAATCCTGAATATTGTCCCCCAAGGGGTTAATTGTACCTATACCTGTAACTACAACTCTTTTTAACTGCATAAGCCTGATTTGATAAATTTATTTAGCGTTTTTTTCGATATATGAGACAGCATCTCCAACTGTAGAGATTTTCTCAGCAGCCTCATCTGGAATGGTAATTCCAAAAGCTTTTTCGAACTCCATAATAAGTTCAACAGTGTCTAAAGAGTCAGCACCTAAATCGTTTGTAAAACTAGCTGTTGGTGTAACCTCAGATTCCTCAACGCCCAATTTGTCAACGATGATGGCTTTAACCTTTGCATTAATGTCTGCCATGATTTAAAATAATTAGTTAATAATTTGTGTTTGTTATTTTCAAAATTAGTTTGCAAAGAAACATAAAAAAACCGTAAAATGAAAATTTCTACAAAGTGAAGTTATATATAGCTGATTTTCAATGTGTAAAAATTATTGGTATACTTACATCAAACTCATGTCTTTTAAAAAAAATATCTATATTTGCAGCCTAAACAATTAAAAATGAGTCTTGTAAAAATCGCCATTTTCGCCTCTGGGTCAGGTACTAACGCAGAAAATATCATCAAATATTTTTCCGGAAGCACTATATGCAAAATAGATCTTGTTTTGTGCAACAAAAACAATGCCTTCGTACTTGAAAGAGCAAGAAACTTAGGGGTCGACTCATTCGTTTTTACTGCTAATCAGCTAAATGAATCTTCTATTGTCGATGAGCAGATGAAGGCAAGAAATATCGATTTTATCATTTTAGCTGGCTTCTTGCTTAAAGTCCCGGATAGAATTCTTGAAAAATACCCCTCACATATAATAAACATACACCCGGCACTTCTTCCGTCATATGGAGGGAAGGGTATGTACGGGATGAATGTTCACAGGGCTGTAATTGCGGCAGGTGAAAAGGAATCCGGCATTACAATCCACCTCGTAGATGGGCATTACGACAATGGAACGATTCTTTTTCAAGCCAGGTGTGCCATTTCACCTGAAGATACCCCCGAGGATCTTGCTGCAAAAATACATGTTCTTGAACAGAATCACTTCCCAAGAGTGATTGAAGAATACATCACCACTTGTTAAGGTGCATTTTTGACTCCACCCATTTGTTCTTTGGAGTCTGAGGCCCTTTAGGATAGCCGATAGGTATCAGGCAAAGAGGTCTGTAAGGTAGTGGGATGGAGAGAGCTTTGGCAATAGCATTCATCCTATCCTCGTAAGGATATCCGGCAGTCCATACCGCACCAAGCCCCATGGATTCCGCTGCCAGAAGTATATTCTCAGCTGCGGCTGAACAATCCAGGAACCACATGCCGGATACTTCAGGATTGCCAATCACTACTATTGCTGCCTGAGCCTCTTTAAGCATTTTTGCATTGGGTATCTCTGCAGACAACTTAGCCATTACAGCTTTGTCCTGGACTACATAAAATTCCCAAGGCTGACGGTTCATTCCGGTAGGTGCAGCCATTCCTGCCTTGACAAGGGTTGTAAGAGTCTCTACAGACACAGGTTGATCTGTATAACTTCTGACACTTTTACGTTGAAATATAGTTTCCATAGTCGGATTCTGAGCCATAGCCTGCAGGCCAAGCAAGAAAAGCAGGGCTATTGCAATTATTGATTTAGTCTTCATAATATATGTTTTTGTGAAGTGATTGCATTTTCAATCAAAAATAAATAAATAATTTGTCTGTTCATTATATAAATGTGAAATTTGCCGCCCGCAACAGATTAATAAATCAATTATGAACGAACAAAAAAAAAGAAGAGCGCCCATCTGCTTTAAACGATGGAAACGAGCGCCATGGGCAGCATTTGCCTCAATGGGCAAAATTGTAAAAATCGGAGTATTGAGCGTAACATGCTCCATCCTGGTAATGAGGAGCCAACCTTTAATGGCCCAGGGTGGAACAAAAAGCTCTAGTGACACATTAAAAACCGTATTAGACGAACTGGTGGTGACTGCGGGACGAACGACGCCTTTCCAGCCTCTTGTAAGAGTGGTCGCAGTAATTCAGCAAAAAGAGATTGAACGGGCGGCGGTCCAAAATCTCACTGATCTGTTGCGGTATATTCAGGGGACAGACCTTCGCAGTCGTGGGAGCGAGGGTGTTCAGGCGGACATAAATATTTTAGGCGGGACTTTCGACCAAACCATGGTAATGATAAACGGTATAAATTTCACCGACCCGCAGACAGGACATCACTCATTAAACATACCTGTCGAAATTTCACAAATTGAGAGCATTGAAATCCTTCAAGGACCAGGCGCATGGTCCAATGGCTCTGTTGCCTATTCAGGCGCAATAAACATCAAGACAAAGAATCCTTCAAGTACAGGAGTGGAAGTATCACTATCCGGAGGAGAATATGGATACTTGAAAGGAGGTGCCAATATCGGATTCTCTGTTGGAAAATCTAGGAAAGAGGGCTCTGGCAAGATATGGAAACTCTACGGACAGGCCGGAGGAGGATACACCCAATCTGATGGTTATACAAAAAACACCGATTTCGGAGTTGCCAATTTCTTTACAAATATCACTTTTTCAAACATAAATCACTCTATAGCTTTTCAGGCTGGATTTCAGGAAAAGAATTTCGGAGCAAATAGCTTCTATACAGTAGCATATCCTGAACAATACGAGTCCACAAAGTTATTCCTCTCCTCTATTCAGTACCTTTATCAGAAAGGCAGGTGGCAAATCCAGGCCTCTCTTTACCAGAGAAGGCTTTTCGACAGGTTCGAGCTTTTCCGTTATGAGGCTCCTGCTTGGTATGGCGGACACAACTACCATCAGAACGACATACTCGGATTGAACGCTCAGGCTGCTTATCGCTGGGGCAAACCGGGAACTTCGATAATTGGTGCTGACTATCGATTTGAACATATATACAGCACTGGCATGGGAGATTTGCTATCTTCGGGTAAGCCCGCTCCTTTTGAGGATAATATAGAATACTTAAAGGGAAAAGGGAGAGAGATTCCCTCATTATATCTAAAGCATCTGATACAACTTGAGAAGTGGCGCTTTACTGCCGGTATACTGGCAAGCAATACTTATAATTCCGGGAATGATAATTATGGCACCAGGCTATATGCCGGTTTTGCTGCAGCATATGAATTTAACCCGAATCTGGAGGCAAACGGATGGGTAAACAATAGTTTCCGCAACCCTACCTATACAGACTTATATTACAAGAGTCCTACCCAGAACGGGAATATGAATCTTAAACCAGAGGAGGCAATTGCAGCTCAGCTAGGCGTAAAGCTTACCAAAAACAATTTACACTCATCTTTATCTGCTTTTTACAGATACGGCTATCGAATTATCGACTGGACTAGAAAGTCCGGGTCCGATAAGTGGCAGGCAAGTAATATCACAGACATAAGGTCTGCCGGCATAGAGTTCAATGCAAACCTTTCATGGAAAGAGAGTTTCGTAAATCAGGCCGGCATATCGTACACCTATCTGAATGTCGCAAAAGAGAGCGGAAGCTTCCATTCACTATATGCCACCGATTACCTAAGGCACAAAGCGTCGGCCTTTGTCGACCATAATGTTTTTTCGAGGTTGACAGCAAGATGGGATCTAACCTTTCAGAAGAGAAACGGAACATATATGGGAGCATCTGGTGTGGAAGTGCCATACAAAAGCTTTGCACTCGCAGATCTCAAGCTAATGTGGCGAGAAAAAAGGTATCGGATATTTTTGGAAGCGACTAATATTTTCAATACAGACTATCTCTATATAGGTAATCTTCCACAGCCAGGTAGATGGATAAAGGCCGGCATTGGATTAAACTTATAGGCTTTCCATTAGTCTAAATCTTTATTTTAGCCTAATTTTACAAAATCCCTCTAAAAAGAGAAATTATTAATGTAAAAGTATATGAAGAGTAAACTATCAGCTATGTTAATTACAACAGCAATCATAGCCACCTCGTGTGGTGGTGATTCTCAGAAAAATCAAGGTGAGAAACTCATACAAAAGAGTAATATCACCGTGACTGACGGGCGTTTATCAGCCGAGGTCATGCACAATATGGGCAAGGTCAGTGACCCTCAGGTCTCTCCGGATGGAAAGCAGATTCTATATGGAGTTGCTTATACCAGCATAGAGGAGAACAAAAACAACCGGGAGCTTTTTGTAATGAACATTGACGGGACTGACAACCGTCAGCTTACAACTACACAGAAAAGCGAGAATAATGCACGTTGGATTGATGGTGGGAAAAAAATCGCATATCTTTCCGGGGGGCAGATTTGGACAATGAAAAGTGATGGCTCGGATCAGAAGAAGATAAGTGACTATGAAAAGGGTATTTCTGAGTTCTCTCTTTCTCCAAAAGGTGACAAGATTCTCTTTATAAGTACTGTCCAATCTTTAAAAAAGCCAAAGGATCTTTATCCAGACCTTGACAAATCTTCAGGAAGAGTGATCGATGACCTTATGTATCGCCACTGGGATACATTTGTAGAGGAGATTCCACATCCATTCATCGCCGATTTCGATGGCAAATCTGTTTCAAACATTACCGATATCCTTGAAGGAGAACCGTATGAGTGCCCTACCCTTCCTTTAAGTGGCATTGAGCAACTTAGCTGGAGTCCGGATGGCCAGAGTATCCTATATGCCAGTCGCAAGCTTACTGGCGTAAAATATGCATTCTCGACAAATACTGATATTTACCTATACAACATCGCTTCAAAAAAGGCAGAAAACCTTACCGTTGGGATGATGGGTTACGACACGAACCCTCTTTTCTCACCTGATGGGAAATCTTTTGCATGGATAAGCATGGAAAGAGATGGTTATGAGGCAGACAAGCAGAGGTTGTTCATAATGAATCTTGATACTCGCCAGAAGAGCGAACTTACCAAGCAATTTACATATAATGTAGAGAGCATCACTTGGCAGGCCGATGGCTCCGGACTCTACTTCACATCTTGCGAAAAGGGTCTTACCGGAGTATATCATATCAATATCGCCGATACTACAATCAAGCGTCTTACAAAGGGATTTTATGATTTCGACCCTGTTCAGCTGGCCGGAGACAAGCTAATCTGCACCTATAAGAGTATGTCAATGCCAAACGAGATTGCCATGATTAATCCGGCAGACTCATCTTTTAAGCAGATCTCAAATGAAAACAAGCATCTGTTGGATCAGATAACCATGGGAAGAGTTGAGGAGAGATGGATCAAGACCGTTGACAACAAAGAGATGCAGGTATGGGTAGTCTATCCGCCGAAATTTGACTCCACCAAGGTTTATCCTGCACTCCTTTTCTGTACCGGAGGTCCTCAGCAGACCATTTCTCAAAGCTGGTCTTACCGCTGGAACCCTCAGTTGATGGCTGCGCATGATTATATTGTAATCCTTCCTAACAGAAGGGGTACAACTGCTTTCGGACAGGAGTGGTGCGAGCAGATTTCCGGTGACTATATCGGCCTGAATATGCAGGACTACTTCTCTTCTGTTAAAGCGCTGAAGAAGGAGAAGTATGTAGGTAAGGTTGGTGCCGTTGGAGCCAGCTACGGCGGATATTCAATATATTATCTTGCCGGCACTCACAAGAATCTTTTTTCCGCATTTGTTGCACATGCCGGCATCTTTAACCAAGAGCAGATGTATATGATGACAGAGGAGGTATGGTTTCCTAACTGGGATAACGGAGGTGCTCCATGGGACGACAATCCCGTTGCCAAAAGGCATTACTCCAACTCTCCTCACAAGCTGATTAAAAATTGGAATACTCCTATACTTATAACTCACGGAGAAATCGATTATCGTGTTCCTGTTGAACAGGGGATGGCTGCATTCAATGCTGCCAAGATGATGGGTGTCCCTGCCAAAATGGTTTTGTTCCCGGATGAAAACCATTGGATTCTCAAACCTCAGAACAGCATACTTTGGAACAGGATTTTCTACGAATGGCTTGACAAATACCTTAAATAGGAATTTAAAATAATTATTACCCAAACCAAAATTACATGAAAAGACTTACTTTTCTTTCAATCATCCTTCTGACATTATCTGTATGTGCATTTGGTCAGAAAAAACCACTTGATCATACAGTTTACGACGGGTGGAAAAACATCGGGGGATTCAAGATGACGGAGGACGCAAAGTTCTCAGTCTTCATGATAAACTCCCAGGAAGGAGACGGCTCTATGGTCTCCCAAAATCTCAAGACAGGCGAACAGTACACTATTGAACGTGGTTCTTCATTTAAATTGACTTTTGACGGCAAGTTCGCCATTTGCAAAATCAAACCAAAATTTGAAGAGAGCAAGACTGCCAGATTGAAAAAGTATAAGGCAGACAAAGTTCCAAAAGATACTCTTGGAATTTACAACCTCTATACCAAGCAATTGAAAAAAATACCTTTTCTTAAGGATTTCAAGATGGGGCTTGAGGGAAAATCCTCATTTGCATTCATGACCACTCCTCCTGCCGATACGTCAAAGTCTAAGAAGGCTCCTAAAAAGGATAAGGAAGAGGGTTCTGACCTTATGGTGTATACTTTTGCAACAGGATTGACTGACACTCTCAAATATATTACTGAGTATGATTACAGCAAAGGTGGTGACTCTCTTTTGTTTGTAAGGATTCCTAATTCAAAGGATTCTTTATATAAGGACAAAGCTGGTCTGTACCTTTATATCCCAACGACAAAAGATTTAAAGTGCATCTATAACATCAACTCAAAACAGAGCGTAAAATTGCCGGAGATAAGTTACAACAGCAAAAGCCTGGTTTTCTACGCTAACCTTGATACGGCTAAGGCAAATAAAAAAGATGTTTCCATCCTGCTTTTCAAAGAGGGATACGATAAGGCAAAAGTTATACTTGACAAGAATTCCAAGGGTCTTCCCAAGGGATGGAAAGTAAGCGGAAACAGATCTCTCAACTTTGACAAGAGTGCTGACAGGCTATTCTTTGGCATCTCTCCTATCCTTCCGGAAAAAGACACTTCAATAGCAGAATCAGAGGTTGCCAAACTGGACATCTGGCACTATGCAGAACCTTACATTCAGCCGTACCAACTTCTGAATGCTGCCAGGGAGCAGAAAAAAACTTACTTAAGCACTGTTGACCTTAACATAGCAGATCCCAATATAGTTCAGCTTTCAAAAGGTGATTACGAAATTGTTCAGGTCCCAAAAGAGTGGTCTAGCGATTGGGGATTCAGCGTGTCTGACAAGAATTACGAGATGGAATCGCAGTGGTCGGCAAATCCTCATGCTGATCTTTATATTGTGTCTGTAAAGGATGGAAGCAGCAAGCTTTTGCTCAGGGATGTATTTATCAGCAATGTCAGCGCATCTCCCGATGCAAAATACCTGGTGTGGTTCAATAATGTAGATCAGAAGTGGTATTCATATGAAGTTGCAACCGAACAGATAAGAAATATCACAAAAGATATTAATGTCTCTTTTGCAGATGAGCTTCACGACACTCCTGAGATGGCTCCTTCTTATGGCCACGGAGGATGGCAGGAGGGTGATAAAGCATTCTTTATCTATGACCGCTACGATGTGTGGCAGATTGATCCAAAAGGGGAGAAACCGGCCTTTAATCTTACAGATGGACTTGGACGTGTGGAGAAGAAGACTTTCAGGCTTGTCCGTCTGGATGAGATGCTACTGCCTCCTGGAACTCCGGGCGTTAAACTAACTCCTATCAAGCCAAAGGAGACCGTATACTTCTCTGTCTTTGACGAGGTCACTAAGAATAACGGATATTATTACAAAGAGGTTGGTAAAAAGAAGACTCAGATGCAGAAATGGATTCTGGAACCATTCACTTTTGTTTACCTTACAAAGGCAAAAGAGGGATCCGTGATGACTTATGTGAAACACAACTGCACCACCTCTCCCGAGATGTGGATTACCAAAGATGGTTTCAAGACACAGAAAAGGGTGACTGATATAAATCCTCAGCAAAGGGACTACAACTGGTGTACAGACGAGCTTGTAACATGGACTTCGGCCACAGGTGTAGAGATGAATGGAATTCTTTACAAACCTGAGAACTTCGACCCTGCCAAAAAGTATCCTATGATTGTATATTTCTATGAAAGAAACAGTCATTATCTGAACTATTACAGAGCTCCTGCACCAAGTGCATCAACGGTAAATGTTCCATATTTCGCAAGTAACGGATATCTTGTATTTATTCCAGACATTTGTTATCAGATAGGCCATCCTGGTAAAAGTGCATTAGATTGCATTGTCCCTGGAGTGGAAAAAATATGTCAGAATTCTTGGGCTGATAGAGAGAATGTAGCAATTCAGGGTCAAAGCTGGGGTGGTTATCAGGTTGCCTATATGGTTACCCAACCTCAGGTTTTCAAATGGAAAGCTGCCGGCGCAGGTGCTCCTGTAGCCAACATGACAAGTGCATATGGAGGAATCCGTTGGGGTAGCGGTGTTGTCCGTGAGTTCCAGTACGAGCACACTCAAAGTCGAATCGGCAAGACTCTTTGGGATGGTCTGGATCTTTATCTTGAGAACTCTCCGCTTTTCCATGCCGACAAGATTGAGACTCCTCTTTTGATAATGTCGAACGATGCAGACGAGGCAGTTCCATGGTACCAAGGCATTGAGTATTTCACAGCTATGCGCAGACTTGGCAAACCAGCTTGGTTACTGCAATACAACAACGAATCGCACAATCTTGGAAATAGGGTGAATCAGAAAGACCTCAGCATAAGACTTGCACAGTTCTTCGACCACTTCCTCAAAGGAGCGCCAATGCCAGTCTGGATGAAGACCGGCGTACCTGCAACAATGAAAGGGATAGACTGGGGACTGGATATTACTAAATAATTTCAGATAATATAAGGGTGACGAATTCTAGGATGATCTCTAACTAAAATAGTTTAGGATTCACTACAAAAGGCAGGATTTTGAGATTTATCTTATCTCAGAATCCTGTTTTCATTTCCTATCAAAATTATCTCAATTATTCTGCATACAATTTTCTCTCTTTTGTCAATTTTTACATAATTTAGCTATGTAAACCCTATATTAATGGCTCCTATTCAAACCATTGCCATCACTCGTTCATAACTTCTAAGTATTTCTTGATATTTGCATTTAATTTATTAAAAAGTATTATAAATCAATTTTTTCTATATAAGTTTGTGATTATAAACTTTTACTACTAAACGATCTATGAAAAAAATATTTTTTATTATTTTTATTTTTCCTTTAATTATTTATTGCTCCCGAACAGAGAATGAATCCGAAAAGTCGTCACTTAATAACAACAATTCAAAAGAAATATTAAGGAATGTCAATCAAAATATCATTGACTTTTATAATGATAAATTAGCAAAATCTCCATTTTTTGTAAATGAGGTTCTTTTAAATAAAACAATATGTTGGGAAAACAAATTTATATATTTTAATACCGAAGGGGATAGAGCAGTGTCTGTCCCGATAAAAGATCCAAAAAATAGTTTCGAACGTTTTTTAGTTATTTTTATTTTTAATCAAAAAACCACTACTATAAAAAATGCTTATATAATAAAATTCATTCCAACTGAAGGTTATTATTTAGAGTATAAAAATAAAGATTATGATTTATTCACTGGTAAGACTGAATTATATTCAACCGCAGGTGTTTTAATCTTCATAAATACCTTTAAAAATGGTGCGATAATACTTAATCCTTTGACAAAAATCACACTAGGAGAGCTTATCGTTTGGGGGGAATGGCCCTGGAAATGTGAATGTTGCGGCTACAATTTTGACTCGAATTTAGAAAGAAGCTATACCGAATGTCCTATTTGCGGATGGAGTTTCAGCAACTACACGCCTGGAGGTGGTAGCGGTGGTGGTGGTGATGGTGGTGATGGTGGCGGTGGTGATGGTGGCGGTGGTGGCGGTGTTATCCCATCAACGCCAGCTAACACTGTAAAGGAACCTTTATCAAGAACTGACTGTTCAAGTTCTGCAACTGCAAATGCAAACCAAGTGAATAGTGTCATGAATGATAATAGCAGTAATTATGAGCATGTCGACTCTTATGTTAATATGCTTAGAAATTATGCAAGTTGCAGTTCCTTTGAATATGGAATGTCTGTTAGTTGTATTGATGGACAATATTTTCCCGTTTCTCAAAACAATAATGAATATATTGCAACTTCAAATAGCTCAAGTTCCGTAAGTATACATACGACTAACTATACATATCTCTTAGCTCATACTCACCCTAACGGCAAAAGTTCTGCCCCATCACCTTCAGATGCAATTTGCTTAGCCCAAATTTGTAAAGATGGAAATAATATTATTTTTTCAAATATTATAATTGCTGCAGATGGCTCAGAATCTGCAATAATTGTGAGTGATAGAGACAAATTAAATTCATTTTGGAATAACGCGGATAACAATTCTTTTTTTAATATCTCCAATGACAATAGTTTTCAAACTGGCTCAGTTTGGTCTAATGATTATAACGAAGTATGTAATAATTTGCTGAATCAAGGATACTCAGGATATTACGCACAAACATTCGCTTTATCATATGTATTAGAAAAATACAATACCGGTCTTACAATATCAAGCAGAAAAAATTCCACTGAAGGGTTCAAGGAACAAAAAACTGAAAAAATAAACTCCCAATACATACCAAAAAAATGTCCTTAACAATGAAAAAGATTTCACTTATCATCATTTTTATCTTTGTCACCTTGATCTTAAAGGCGCAAAGCGGTTCTCCTTACAAACCATTTGAATCATTTAATAATGATACTTTAGCTTTTTTAGAATATAATTTTGACACTCGAAGCAATTTCTATAAAGGAAAGACTGTCGAATATATAGTCAAGGATCTTGGACTTCAAATAAAATCATATGAAAAAATATCCACAATGCAAGGAATTTGTGCCTTGGCATTGAGTGTACACCATAATGGGCCTGACGGCGAATTCTCAGAATTATTTGACTATTATATTATCGTAGATTTTTTACAACCTATCTCAGGTGAAACTAAGTCTAAATTACACAAATTGGGTGAACCTAAATGGACTTTAAATCATTATTCTATTGTTCAAAAGATGACAGTTAAGAGCGTACGCTCCAACCCATATATAAAAATAAAAAGGGCGAGAGATTCATCTGCCAGATAAATTATTAAAACTAAAAATACCAACTATTTACAATTACCCATTGTAAATAGCTGGTATTTTACAAATTACAAATTAAAGAGTCATTTGAATTTTTAAAGTTCTCATCATCTGATATTTACAGCTACATATTGTAAATATCTATCATCTAATGAATTATTAATTCATTTGGCAAACCCTTTTTAAACTTTGTTGTGCCTCTGCTTTTAATGGAGCGGCAGTGGCCGGATCTGAAAGCAATGTTTTCAATGAGTCTGTAATGATATTTTTGTAAATACTAAGATTGAACCAGCCAAGCGCCTCGGCAAGGTTTGTCCTTAAACCGGTGTCATCAGAGGTATCTTTGAGCATTACCAGAAGAGAGGAGACCTGACGATGGTTGTTATTGTTTCTCAAACCACGTATCGCAGACAATCTATCCTCTGCTTTCGCCGACTTATCCAATATTGTCTTTAGGGCTTTGTCCTGAGATTTTTGCTGACTCTTGTAATAGCTTGTCAACTCCTTTATCGCCTTTGACTTATCAGACAGGTTGGAATTATTAACCTGTTTTTCGATCTCTGTAATTACAGCTGCCGCATCGAACATCTCCAGAGATTTCTGGGCAGTATACTGTACCCTCTGGCTCTCATTTGAAAAGAGAACCGTGTTCACCAACGGAGCAATCAAGACCGGATCACCAGAATAGGCAGAGAATCTTGCTGCAAACCTCCTTATAAGTTCATAAGGATCATCCATACCTAGGCGGATTGCCTCAACCATGTTTGCATCACCTATATCCAGCAGCCTTTTCAACGCCTCCATTCGAGTAGTGTAATCTTTACTCTCTTTAAATATCTTAAGCAACCTTGCTGAGAAACCCACAGGATTACTCTTCGAAAGTTCTTTGATTGCAAGGTTTCTAAGGTTTACATTGCCAGAAACAAGATAGCTCTCCCATAGTTTTGAATCTCCGGATTTTGTTGCCAGATTGATATTAAGCTGATTGCCTCTTGCCGACGCAAAACGGTAAGTAGGATCACCTATCATGTGAGATTCAAGATACTGGAACTCTTTTTGCCAAAAGCCTACTCTTGCACCCTCTGCAAGAATACCTATCAGCTCAAGCGACCATTTGTCCTGAAGCACATTTACAGTATTACCCTGAGCCACAATTGTATTTCCGTTGCCGAACACATGATATCCTGCCACATAACCCGGCTGATGAAACGAGCCATTGTAGCACGCATCAAAAATTGTAAGCTTAGACTGCATCCTCACCTTTGTAAGATCGCTCAATACGATGTTTATATCTGCCGCGGCAATAGAGTCACTCACCCTGGTAGCATCCAGTATATTCTGGTCGAAGAAATCTTCAGTAAAGCCATACTCCTCTATCAACTCCTTTTTGAATCTTGCTGCCTTTTCCCCCTTATATTTCCTGTAAGAGTTACGTAGAGAGAAAGCCATTGCAGACATAGGACTCTTGATTTGTACTGGAGATTGTCCAAGGAGTGTGAATTCATCTTCAGCGATTTCGGGCGTCACAACCTCTAACGCATTAGGTGCAGGATATTCGCCGTTTATATATTGAGTGTCCGGCGCTCCATGTTCATGGAAAACGAACAGGTCAGTACCACTTTGCTGCATCTTCTCATACAATTTGTATTTCATATAAGGATTCTGTCTGTAGTTGTAAAAACCGTTCCCCTTCGATGTCTTGAATGCCATTGGAATCTGCTCCTTTATTGCAAACTGTTCGTTCTGCCATGCGGTGAGACAGTTAGAGTTATATCCGTGACCATTGAATATCACCAGCTGGTCCATAGGATTGTTCTCCTTGTGTGCTGCCACCACTTTTTTCAGGTAACGTTTGAGCAATACACTTGGATCTATGCCCATATCTGTAGGGGGCGTCATTCGTGCAGAATAGAAATCACTCATAATCACCTGAGGAGAGCTCTCCTTAAGACGATAGTAAAATTGCAGTGGATTCTTTTCGTCTTTTTTGATAAACTCAAATTGCAGGTCAAGGTCGTCGTAAAATCTATCAGAGGTGACAGATGCCTCCTCTATAGGAAAAGCCTCCTCATCCATCTTGAATGCTGTAGTTGCATGCTGAAAATTCTGAATTCTTGCAATAGGAATTTTCCCCACAAAAACAGCTCCCTCAAGAACCGGTTTTTTATTATAGATAGATTTTATCTCAGCCCTTAAAGCCTCAGGGGTATCCCAATCTCCGATAAGAATCATGGCACCCAATCCTTCGCTCTCCAAAACTGACTTATATTCCAATACCTCTTCCCGGGCAGCTTCGAAGGTACCCTTGTCTATCACAATCAAAAATCTAGAGTAGAAACTACCTTTGGCAGGAATTGTCTCACTCTTTGCAAAAGCATTCACTCCAAGAGCAATAGCGATCAGAAGCAATGCTGTATTAAAAATTAATCTCTTCATAATCACAAATTTTAACGCATGTATACCTCTAATCTGTTGGCTGTCTTAAGCAGCTCATTCTTCAACCTCTGGTCTATGCCATTCTCCGCGGCAATAACTCTGCAGGAAGAGATGATATCTCCCTTTTTATACGAAAGGGTAAACCAACCCAGAGCCTCAGCAAGCTTTATCCTCAAGTTGACATCCTGTCCGGAATCACCTAGAACCTTAAGATAACTGTCAACCTTACTGTGGTAATTATTGTTTCTCAACATATTTGCCCCCATCAGTCTGGAGCTCATCTTGACTTTAGGATCAGCAACTTCCAGCGCAGATTCAGCTATCCTCATTCTGGAATCTATTTTTGCAGCAAATTCATTTCGCATTGCCTGTTTGTCATACAGAGAGGTACTCTTTTCTATCTGTGAAAGCACTTCACTCTTAAGCTTTTCCATGTTCATCAGGTCGAAGGTGAATTCGGCATTGAACCGAACTCTCTCATCCAGGCCATCATTTATATATATTGAAGCAATGTATGGTATGAACTCATCTTTGCCAATCTTACCCATAGAGTAGGTCGATTTTCTCCTGATAAATTCATAAGGATCATATGCCGATTTCTTAAGCAACTCAACAAACCTGCCGTCATTATAGAACTGCAGAAGGTGATAGACCTGCAGCCTTAGCATCGCGTATGGAGTCGAATTGTAAGTATCTACCAGTAACTGAGGTAAGGCAGCATATTTTAGATTGAAAAGCTTATGAAGAGCAATTCCCTTTATGTCCGGATGTTGTGCCTCTTTCAGAACTTTCAGCCAGTAATTGGCATCTTTGGATTTAAGATTGACCTTTAATTTAGCCTGATCTCCCTTGAAAAAGAAAGTAGGATCACCTATGATGTGTGATTCAAGAATATTTGTAAGCTGAGCCCACTCTCCAATTCTGTAACCCTGCCCTATCATACCCATAAGATCGCTTGAAGATTTGTCCTGCAAGACATTTACCGAATTGGCAAATGCAGCCAGAGTCTTACCCTTGGCAAAAATATACTCACTGGCAATGCAGCTCTCTTCACGGAAATCTCCGTTATAGCAGGCATCAAAGATTACAAACCGAGGATTTGGATTGATATTCGGGATATCCTCAAGAACAATTCCCATATTGATTTCATCCAGAGAGTCCTTTTTCAACTGCTCCTTGTCGAAAGCACCTGCAAACCAAGTGGAATCTATCTTGTAATACTTCATCCAAGCCTTCTTGAGTGGTGCATTCTTTTCACTCCCCTCTCCATTTTTCCTCAACCTCTCTCTGAAAAGTTTTTTGGCTGCTTCCATATTCTCTTCTGTACCCACACTGAGAGGAATGCCTGTAAGATATTGCCTGTATGGCATTCCATGTTCGTGAAAGAGCATCAGGTCCACGTCATCCCTGCGAAGCTCCTCCGTAAGAGTCTGCTTCATGTATGGATACATATAAAACAGAAGGAACTTGGATGAGTTCTTGTCCTTGAAAGCTTGTGGAAATTGCTCTCTCATTACAACGCCATCCTCTTTCCAAGCGGTTAGGCTGTTCGAGAATGAACCCTCACCGGTATAAGATACCAGTACATCCATCTTGTTGTTGGAAGCTCTCTCTGCTAGTAACTTCTTAAAGTAGGAGCGGATCTGAGCGTACCCCTCCTCCCCTTTTTTTGTAGGTTTGAGCCTGCCTGTATATATATCACACTCAATCCTCTGTGGTGAATCCCAACGCAGAGAGTAGTAATACAGAAGATTATTTACAGAATCCTTTGATAGATAGTCGAATTTAAGATCAAAATCATCATAGAAACGGTCAGATGGGACTGAGGACTCGTTCAAGGAGAACTTATCCTGATCCATCTTGAATGCCGATGTAAAGTACTGGGCATCCCTTACCATAGGAATAGGAATCTGTCCAATGAATATTGCACCCTCTAATCCATTATTTTTATAAAGGGTGAGTAGTTCGCCCTTTACCTGTTCAGGATTGCTCCACTCCCGGTCAAATATGAGAGCCTTAAATCCCTCCCGGTCAAGAATGGACTTATAGGAATCGATTTCGCCTTTACAGGCTTTATATGTGTGGCTATCCACAATAATAGCAAAACTCTTCTCTGCCGCCTCAAGAGAGGAGGTCAGAGAGAGAGTAGATGCTATTAGAAAAATAAATATCTTTCTAATCATCTTATATGTCTTTGTTTAGAAGTTAAACCCTACGCTTATGTCTGTCAACAGTCTATTGTCACTTCCTTCGGTAGGTTTGTAATAATCCACGGCAGCCTTCACATAAAGACCCAGGTTCTTGCTTTTGCTTATTTGGGTAAAATACGAAATCTCACCTCCGATTTTATAGTAGCTTCTCTTGAGATACTGGAAATCCGGAGTCATGAAATCTGTAATGATATGAGAATTGGGATTTGCTCCACCATAGAGATAATCTCCACTAAGATTGTTCTTATAGTTGAAAGAAACACCTGCAAGTAGCTTGCCTATCTTGCCTAAATTCAGATTGGCCTTTCCGTTTACGCCAAAAATCATATCTTCTATTTTCATGGATGATTCAGGCATAATATAAAGGTCATCGGAATTTCTGTAGTTTACAGATAGACCGGCTCTCCAGTTATACTTAAAATCATTACCCCTGAAAAAATCATATTTTAGCAGTGCGTTCTTAACAGAGAAGGTAGACCTTATGCTCTGGTATTTCACCACCCAGCTTTGAACTTCATAAGAGTTGTCCAGAAACTGAACATATTCTATACCACTTGTCTTGCTGTCTGAGTAAGAAAGCTCTGCCTTGGAAAGATTCTCACCCATTGTGACAACCTGAAGGTTTCCCTCATAATTATTCTCCTTAACGGAACCCTCTTTCTTTGGTTTTATTGGTGTGCTAATCACATCCTCAACCCTGAAAGAGTATTTGCCATCAAAGAGCAGTTTTACAGATTCTCCCGCAAAAGAGTATTGGAATGCACCACCTACTTTGTTGCCATCATAGACAAACTTGCCAAGAGACTGTTGACCCCCAACGACATCAGAATATGTGTTGCCAAGCCCCTTCATTACCCAAACATTTTGATTTACCTGGCTATTGCTGTTAGTAGTGGCAGACTCCTGGTTTTCTCTTTCATAATCGAAGTTCAATCCAATTGAATGTTTGTCAAAAATTGCCACAATCCCCGGTTTGGCATTGATTGTATAGAAATTTGTTTCTGAACGAGGGTCAATCTGCTTTGCACCAGTCTTTGTATTATAGCCGGCTTCCAATCCGATAAGGAATCTTCCAAATATAGGCCTGCTGGAAAATTTCATATGTAGGTTATACTCCTGCTTCATCCAGTCACCCATATTCTTATCAACCACATAAAATGGCATGGGTCTGTTAAAGTCAAGCATGGTTGTGTTGTAGAGGGTATTCTTCTGTTTCTCGTTGCCATAAGAGAATTCTCCCCACACATAGCCTCCTCCGAGGTTCAATCCTCCCTCTGTAGATACCCCAATGAGTCTTTCACTCTTGCCATCAGACATCTTTTTGAAATCTCCGCTTTTAGACTTATAGTTGAAGTTCAGATTATTATAATCATACATCTTATCCAGAGTCAAACCGGCACTATTATTTGCATTGAACCACAAAGAGCTTGCCTTAAGCAACTCAATGGAGGCAGGATCGGTCTGATATTTTTTAGCATTCTGGGCGATTGCATTTGATGAAAACAGTAGAGTCAACACTACCATTCCAGCCCAATATATATATTTTAATTTTGTCATTGCTTTAATATTGTAGTTATTAACCATTATTTCCAAGTATTCCAAGAAGGTGCCTTCGCCCCGTATCTTCTGATTTCAGGTTTATCCATTACAGCAAAGTCATTTGAACTGTTGTTGGTGTCGTAATAGATAACCCGACCATCGGCCAAAGTAGTCTTGATCTTTCTGGCAACGCTCTTAGCTACGTATGTGTCTCCAACAGTTGCGGCTCCGGCATCCAACACAGCTGGCACTCTCTTCAACTGAACCTGATTAGCATTACCAACGAGTTCTACTGCGTCAATCACCTCTTCGATACTTATCTTGAAATTTTTGCTTGTAGATCCAACAGGGCTGACATATATATTTGGATCAATCGGTTTTGAAGGTATATAGATAACAAATGCACTACCAAAAACTGTAGCTAACCATTGAGGAAGAGGCGACGGCCAAAATGCCATTTTCATATTTATGGCTGGATTGTCGCTTATAAGAGATGTTGTCTTAACCAAGGTTTCGAACTCTGCACTTAACAGGTCTACCGGACAAGCTGGATTAAGATTACTCTTTCTGTGGTCGTCTGCCATCTGAGCAATAATAATAGATTCTCCAGGATTTAGAAGATAATCCTTATCCACTGGAACTTGCCATATGGTGGAGGCATAGACATAGTTGGCAGCATCAGCACCCGGCCATACAGGGAGGTTGGCAGTTGCATTGTTAGGATTAAGCTGTGCTAAAGCCAATCCTTTTACATTTTGGACAACTTCACTGTTGTTGTATATTTCATAGAACTGATCCCTGAAATAATATCCACCTGAAGGCGTTTTTGAACCGCAATAGTATATCTCCTTCATTACCAGCGCACCTGATTTTGACGCAGCAACATCTATACTAAGCTGTTTTTTATCAACTACTATATCTGTATTTACCAAGTTCCCACTATAATTATATGTAAAGTTATTGGCTGTCATCTCAGCCGAGACTGTCACTGTATAGATGCCGGGGATAATGTTTCCTACCTCAACAGAACCGTTTGGACTCATTGTGGTGTTTACCTCGTAACTCTCTTCATAATTTATGAGTTTTACATTAAATGATGTAGGAGTCGGAGCGTTTCCCAGGTTAAGGTTCAACTTGATTACCGCATTTAGTGGTTGTACCTCTTTTGTCTTACTTACATTGTCAAACTGTTCGCAGGAGCTGAACAGAAAGATGGATAAAGAGATCCCTATAAATATTCTTGCTATATTTTTCATTGTATTCATCTCTGTTTTGCATTAAAGTTTTACTGCCAGTTCAAATCCGAAATAGAGAGGAGTTTTCTCATTGATAACTGTATAAGATCCAGGTGTCCTTTTGCTCTCATAACGAGGTTTGTTCTGGAACATATTGTTTGCATAGAAAGAGGCTCTCAACATACTGCCAATCTCTTTAGTAAGGTTAATATTGAATAACACGTTAGGGAACCACGATTCTCCTATAAATCTGGTTGCATCATGACCCTCCTTCAGATATGAGAACTCCGGATCGTTTGCCTTGGATTGGTCAAAATCGTAAGTCTTTCCATCCAGTCCTGAAATGTAGGAGACAAAGGTAGAGTCGTTCGCAATATTGTACCACTCTTTATATCTCCAGTTAATCTGGGTTGTTAGTGTAATTACAAATCCTATCGATGGAATATTGTGAGTTATACGAAGAGTCGTATTGAATCTCTCTCTCTCCTCTTTTGTATTTCCTGCAGCATAAACTCCTATATTACGAGAAAGACTGTTCAGGTTTTTGTTTGTACTATAGGTAGGAGAATCGCTCCAGTTTGTAGACCTTATATAGGCACCGTTCAGCACAAAAGCCGTGCGTATAGCATCAACTCTTCCCAAGTCGAAGTCAAATTCAACACCTCTGTTGTGGGATCTCATATCGTTGGAAGGGGTGGAATATCTGATAAATATTTTGTCCACGCTCTTGACCTTCAAGTAAGGGATAGTGCCGGCAACAGAGAGCGGGTCCTTTTCATACTGAATATAGTCAAACAGCTTGAACACGCTAGACATACCATATCCATTCTTGAGATTTTCATCATAACCGGTTACAGAGAAACGCATTTTTCCCAACTTTAAGTCCAGGCCAATCTCCTTCTTCTCATTTGAAGCAATCTTCAGTCCGTCGTTTTTAGTATTGTAAACCTTTGTAGTAGCCATAAGCAGTTGCTCTGCCTTGGGAACCGAACTGACATTAAGAGTGTTGTAATTCACGAAATCGAAATATGCATCCTCAGGATAGAGGTAAAGAGTAGTAGGAGCTTTGGATGTAATACCATATCCTCCTCTTATGGTCAACTTTTTAGGAAGGATATCAAATGAGGCGTTTATACGTGGAGTCACAATGCTTTTATCCAAAACCATATCATATCTGGCTCCGGCCTGTAAGTTAAGTTCCCTCTCTCCAATCATCCAGTTGAAGTTCTCCTCTGCATAGAGGGCAACCTGTGCAACAAAAGGTATATCGGAATATTTCCTTGGCCTTGACGATGAATTATTGCTACTAATACTTCTATAGGGAGGATTGTCCAGATCATAGGTTTTCCCATCTCCCAGATTTCCGTCAGTTTTAAAATCGGCTCCAACTACTATTCGATTATTGATATTGCCTATTCTCTTGGAAAATGTCGCATTGACTTTGGCAAAAATATTCAACTCTTTACCATAAATATCATACCTGCTGAAATATTCATTAGGGAGGTATGTCGCATAATGGTTGTTTTCCTCTGGAAATATGTTGGTCAGCTCTTTTCCATGTGCATCATATATTTTCTGACCAGTCTTGTTGCTTAAAATAGCTCCGTCTCTTGTAGCCATTGAGTACGGAGCAAATGCATTACCTAAAAGTTCTTCTTTATAAGAGTGTTTGTCTTTGTAAGTACCGGAAAGGGAGTATTTAACATTATTGAGCCACCCCTTGTTAATATTCCAAGTTCCTGTTGTGTTTAGTCTTAGCTCAGCATCTTTGGCTCCGGAGGCAGTCTGGGTTACCTTGTCATCCGGATTAAGGTCACGAGTATCCTTCCCCAGAGAAAAATCAAACGAAGTGGTAGACGAAAGATTACTGAACATATTAGAGTAAAGCAGTCTAGCCGTAGCTCTCTGATAATATACATATGATTCTGTCTGTTCCCTTACGCTGTAAGCATAATCTCCACTCACGTTCAAACTTCCTCTCTTTTCTCCAAGGTTAAAGCCCTTACCTGCAGAAATCTGATATATGCTTGGGTCGGTCTTGAAACGGATATTCAAAGGTTCCTTACCTGCTTTTGAACGGATAATTACAGCCCCTGATGTAAGGTCACCATATTCAACAGAGGGAATACCACGGATCACCTCTACCGACTCAATATTATCTGTAGACAACATTCTCAGGTCTATACCCATGTTTGGCGATGTCCCACCGATTTTGTCAGAAAGGTCATTTCCTGCTCCGGAGATTGAAGGACTAAGCGTCTGAAGATTTGCATTATTGGAAAGTGGTGATCCATCTACATATATGGCAGTACCTAACGAGTTCATTTCCGTTCCGGCAGATCCCTTTTTACCAACACTACCTGCAATATTTCTAATGCTGAAAGTCATTGGGTTATTAAAGCTTGGATTGACAACTTGTCCACCAGGCAATAGCTGCATCAAATCTGCAACTGAAGTTGTCTGAAGGTGATCCATCGCCTGTCTTGATATATTTGAAGCAGTTGCCTGTCCGGCCTTGCTCTCCTTTGCCACAACAGAAATCTCATTAAGCCTGAACGAACTTGAGGTCATATGAAATTTTACCTGAGAGGCCTTACCTGCAACCAACACTATGGTTGTATCCATATCTCCCATTCCAAGGAATTGAATTTTTACATTCACTTTTCCCGGAGAGAGTCTTTCCAAGGAGAATTCTCCTTTTGAATTTGTCGTTGTTACTGCTCCTTGAGGTAATACTTGCACTGCGGCAAATTCCACAGGAACATTCTGAGTACCTTTCTCTATAACTACGCCTTTTAGGATAGCGTAATTATTGTTTGCAGCAGATTGCGCACTTAACTGCACATTCAGGCAAATAAGGAGAAACAGCACAAAAGCAGATCGAATTTTGGGTTTCTTCATAGTAGTATTTTTTTGGGTTAATTATTTTTAATTTAGGTTATCTTAATCTGTTAAGAGTTTTAACCAGTTCATTTTTAACCGGATCACTCTTTTGAACTTGAATCTGTTCTTCACAGAATTTCATTATTTCTGTCTTTTTATAAGAGTACTTGTACCAACCCAAAGCCTCGGCAAGCTGAAGTTTTAGATCCTGATTGTCCGTCTCCTTGAAGAACTTATACAGCACGTCCAGATGCGTTGGCTCACAGCTGTTTCTAAGGGCTGAGATTACAAACTTCATCTCCTTTGCAGTAGTTTTAGGATTAAGCAAGCTTGAATATTCGGCATCTCTGGTTTCCATTCCGGATTTTAACGACTTGAGCTGTTTACTGCACTCCTCATACCATTTTCCAGTCTTGCCATTCAAAGCTTTTTCAAAAGCGGCACAAGCCTCATTTTTAGGAAATATCTCAGAAGCCGTCTTTAATTGGAATTGCACCCTGCTACTTACACCTGGTTCAAACATAAGCGTGAATACATCATCAATAAGTTCCGGAGAGCCATTCTTTGCAGCATAAAGAGCACTAAGTCTTCTTAGAAGTTCATAATTATCATAAAAACCTAGCTTGATTGAGCTTATAAAGTTCTTATCTGAAGAGTTCTTTATAAGATTGAATGCCTGCAGCCTCACTGTAGCCCTTGTCTCCTCTCTCTGTATTGAAAGCAATTCATCGGTTGTTATCGCGTTGTTTTCATAGAGTTTTTTCATCGCCAGGGATTTGATCTCAGAATTTGGGTTATTCATAAGCTTCCTCCACATTTTCACATCACCCTTCTTTACTGTCAAAGCCTCGTTAATGTCCAACTTCCCGTTTGTATTGGCGGTAAACATATAGGTAGGATCCCCGATTAGGTGGGACTCAAGTGTCATCTGGCCTTTTGCCCAGTTGCCCACAGAGACACCAAGGTCAAGAAGTCCAAGAAGCTGGTTTGTCCATGTATCCTGAAGTGTGTTCACAGAATTTGCCTTAACAACCACTGTTGAACCGGGGTTGAAAATGTAATGCCCGCTGATATAGTCGTCAAGATGGAAAGAGCCGTTGAAACAAGCATCAAAAAGAATTATTTTTGCTCCCGATTCATATCCGTATAAATTTGGAATATTTATATCCAGAGCCTCATCTGCCAGACTATCCTCTTCCATTACCTTAGGGTCAAATGCATTATTCACCCAAGAAGCCGGAACATTATAGTTATCAATATAATACTTTTTGCTCGCAGCAGTATCCTTTGCGCCTCTTATCTTGCCCCTGAAGAATTTGCGTGCCTGATCCAGCCACACCTCAGTATTTGATGATATTGGCGATCCGTTCATCATCTGGCCGCTTTCCGAACCGTGGTGATGCAATATAGCCAAGTCAAGATCCTTGCGGGCCAATTCTGCGAGTAACCTGTACTTAACGACATCTTCATAAGTATAGTCAATGTAATTGATAGATCTTGCCGGATTTTTCAGGAAAGGGAACTGCTCCATCAAAGAGTACTTCTCATCTATTCTGGCAACCATACAGTCTGAATTGTATCCATGACCTGCATAGTAACTTATCTGACTCATCTTATGCCTGTTCGCCTTCTCCACCACAACTTTCTGCAGATACTCAGAAATAAGCTGATATTTGTTCTTGCCTGGTGTGACAGGAGCTTTCACTCTTGCACTGTAAATATCGCACTCTATCTTCTGAGGCCCATCTGCCGCAAGAGAATAATAAAAATAGAGAGGCATATCAGAGTCCTTCCTGATGTAGTTGAACTTAAGGTCAAAATCATCGTAATATCTATCTGATGGAATTGATGACTCTTTCCAGTCTCTTTTTGGATCCATTTTAAAAGCAGTTGCCAGGTGGTGAGCATCTCTTATCATAGGAACAGGGATATCGCCGATAAAAACAGCACCTTCCAGATTCTGACTTGTGTATAGTTTTACAAGTGTAGCCTTGATTGAATCCGGAACACCCCACTTGTCAATGATGACAATTGAGTTCAGACCTTCGTCCGATATGGATTTTGAATAGGAGTCTACTGATTGACGGCATTTGGCATATGTCACCTTGTCAACGACTATTGCCACGGATCTTTTTGCTGGAGCAGAGCTTGCGGTAATTGCCTGAATTGAGAGCATGGCAATTACACATAATGTTTTGAACATATTTATCATATTGAAAATTAAGTATTTGAAATTATTATTACAACTAAACAACCCGCAAATCCATTATTTACGAAATCGCATAGTTACCCGTTGGATAAGTTATCTTATCTCAGATCCGGACTGAATCATAATATCAACTGTAGATATTTTTCAAAAAGCGACTCCGTGACTCGATGGAACAGCGCCTGGAATGTCTTTATTCTTGGCTTTATTGCCGATTGCACAAATACCTTTATAAATTCAGAAGGCTCGGCAAACTGCATGTCGTACACATCAAAAGAGTACGAATTGACATTGAAATCCTGATCCGTATGGAGCAGGAAATATTTAAGAGAGCAGCAGTCGCTCTTTGTAATCATTTTTGAGACTAGATGTCTGCCACAAGCCGGGCAATGGTGGTTTGGATCTTTCTTATGCTCCTCGTCGGTACATGAGCACTTGGAACTTACTCCCAGGACTGAGATTTTTGAGGCGTGGTCACAATGGCAGGAATACTTCCCGAAACCCATCGTCGAGATAAGGTAAACTGAAAGAACAATTATTGACAATAAGGTTCCTTTGGTTCCCACTTTTTAATTATTTATGACCGTAGGCAAAAGTAAAAAAAAATACATTAAAAACAAAGGAAAACGAATGACTCACCTTCTGAAAGCACTTTATCTATTGGCACTCTGGACATCACTACCTCTTTATCAGCAACATCCGCCAACAATATCAAAACACGGCTTTCTCCGATATTTTTTGACTTCATATACCAAACACGGTAGTTAGCAATGTTTTGAATAATTTTGATAAATTCTGGAAATATATTGGATATTGCCAACTCACCTCTCATATATTTCAATCTGCCGGAAAGAGGGGTATCTTTTACAAACTGACTGGGAATTGTTACATTTTCCACATTGCCCTTAGCGGAATAGTGCCGCATAAGTTCAATTGCACCATCTGTCGTCTTTTTTGTCTCATTGCCAAAAACTATTGAGATATATTCGTCTCCTTTCGCAGTCTGAAGCTGGAATCTGGACAGGCAATCATATAATTGGATAGAATCGGCACTTTTGCATCTATAGGTGTGCATAGAGTAGATGCCATAAGCATCCTCCGGAGTCGCCATTTTATAAATCTCGATGCTATATGATTCTCCTTTATAAGTAACATCCAGAGCTTTAAGCTCTTTAAACCCATATTCAAAAAAAAGGTCGCTGCCTCCGTTCATAAAGCCATACAGTGCCTTGCCAGTAAAGATACGCTCTCTGTTTACAACTATGCTGTCACTCGTCTGCGGAAAAATGGATGTGACATAAAAAAGTAGTATTAGACAAAACAAAAGTTTTCTGGACATTTCATCAACTATTAGCATTTCAGATCAACAATTTCAATCTTATCCGTATCTCCAATACCTAATCCAATCTCCTGAGCCAAATCAATAAATCTGGAAGAGCGAGGCTTATCTTCTGACTGAATACCCTCTTCAATTCTTTTCCGGACAATTACCTTATGCCCTACTCTGTCAACCGCAACAGGATCTGTCCCTAAAAGCAGCATATTGTAATTGCATATAAACTGAGGATTAGCTGAAGGACCGCCGTCAAAGCAACCAATAATCCCGTCCGCAATATTCAGTACAACCTTGTCCCTTATTGGGGGAAACGCACATACATAAGCACAGGTCTCATGCCACAGCTTCTGATGTAGCCGCCCGGTATTTGTTACCGAACCAAAAGCCATATTCTTGAGGCAAAGAGTTGTTGTAGCTCCTGCATTCTTTAATATAGGGATATTTATGATTTTAGTAACCCTCTCTGTAACAATTTTAGTAAAGTAGGACTCTCTCCCTCCGTTCACCATATATGGAATTGTGTAGGCATCATACTCTCCATCCACGTCTGCAAAGAAAAATTGATTTTTATCTATCCTATCATCGGAATACAGTTTGCCATTCTTACCATAGAAACTGCCTAGTTCATCCTGACACTCTGTACCAGTTATGACAACACCGGGATAATTTTCACTGGTATATCCGGTATCTTTGAGTTCCATCTCCCTCCTGTCCCAGATAACAATATTCTTACGTGAAATTCCAGCCTCTTCCAGCTGTCTTATTACAGATTTGGTTACGGCATGAGATGTTGCAAGCATCTTCCCTGCGACAGGATTTACTTTTAGTCCAATCACATCATGTGGAGAGACAAACTTCCTCCATGCTTTCTTAAGGTTCTTTTCTCCTGTGAGAGCAAGTATTCCGGTACTTAACATTTTATAGGCAGCCTCCTCTGAAGGTCTTCCCTCCACAACACATTCATCGTGAAGGACTTTCACGACCTTCCCGGGATAGAGTCCGGGCATGGATTTATTTGTTCTTGGAACAGCTAATGCATCTTTGACATTAGTTGAAGGTTTCTCATCCTGGATAAGCAATCCGGAAGATTCTGCAGCTTTCACCACAGGATTAAGAGCCAGTCCTGCTCCTCCAAGAGAGACAAGTTTGAAGAAGTCTCTCCTTTTCATATTTTTTTTATTAAGTGATTACAAGCTCCACTCAGTACCCTCTTTGGTATCTTTGATTTCTATACCTAGGGCTTTGAGCTCATCCCTAATCCTGTCACTTGCAGCAAAGTCCTTGTTTGCCTTGGCCTCTTTTCTCATATTCAGAACCATACTTATTACGCCATTCAGGACATCTCCTGATCCGGTATTAGCAGTTTCATCCACAATGCCAAGCACTCCCTCCATAATCTCTTTAAAAAGAGATACCAGCAGATCTTTATCTTCCTTACCGATTTGTATCTGTTTATCCTTAGCCTGATTAACAATCCTTACAGCATCGAATAAATGGCTCAGGGCAACAGGAGTATTGAGATCATCACAAAGAGCAGTGTAGATATTATTCATAAGCTCGCCTATCTCTGCAGAAAGCTCTTTATCGGATGTAGTTGCCAGACCCATTACATCCTTTGAAGCCTGAATCATTCTCTTAAGGCCCTTTTCAGAGGCCTGAAGCGCTTCATTGCTGAAGTCAAGCGTACTTCTGTAATGAGCCTGAAGTATGAAGAATCTTATAGTCATGGGAGTATACGCCTGGGTAAGGATCTTGTGGCTCCCGGTGAAGAGCTCTTCAAGAGTGATGAAATTGCCCAATGATTTACCCATCTTTTGTCCATTAATGGTAATCATATTATTGTGCATCCAGTATCTCACTCCGCCTTTGCCTCTGGATGCTGTGTTCTGGGCGAGCTCACATTCGTGATGAGGGAACAGCAGATCCATTCCTCCGCCATGAATATCAAAGCTTTCGCCAAGATATTTGGCACTCATGGCTGAACATTCGAGATGCCACCCCGGAAAACCCTCACTCCATGGAGATGGCCATTTCATTATATGTTCAGGAGACGCTTTTTTCCATAGTGCAAAGTCAAACGGAGATTTTTTGTCTTCCTGTCCATCCAGTGACCTGGTATTTGACTGGAGATCTTCCAGCAATCTTCCTGAAAGCGCACCATATTGATAAACCTTGCTGTAAGCCTCTACATCAAAATACACAGATCCATTGCTTTCATATGCAAAACCCTTATCCAGAATCTCTTTTACAAGAGCTATCTGTTCGATGATGTGCCCGGAAGCTCTTGGCTCTATGCTTGGAGGTGCTACATTAAGGAGCTTCATGGAATCATGGTATCTTATAGTATAATACTGAACAACCTCCATTGGTTCAAGCTCTTCCAGCCTTGCTTTTTTTGCTATTTTATCTTCCCCGGCATCTGAATCGTTTTCAAGATGTCCTACATCAGTAATGTTCCTGACATAACGCACCTTATAACCAAGATGCCTTAGAAGTCTTACCAGTACATCATATGTAATACCTGGTCTGGCATGCCCGAGGTGAGCATCTCCGTAGACAGTGGGGCCACAGACATAGAGGCCAACCATTTTAGGATGTAGGGATTTGAAAACCTCTTTCTTTCTAGACAGTGTGTTGTATAAAATAAACTCTCGCATCTTACGCATTTTAGTGCGTAAAAATACAATATTTTTTTCATTCCTGCTTATCAGTATCCAATTGCTTGATATTATATGCAATAATCTCATAAGTCTGTCGATCGACCCCTGACTTTGTCTGATACTGCACTGGTTTGATTTTTCCTACAACAGATAGGAAACTTCCTTTCCTGATCTGGTTGAAATCAGGCATGCCTTTGGAATTCCACGCTACAATATTGTGCCACACGGTCTCCTCCTGCCATTCGCCTTTCCTGTTTTTAAATGTTTCATTTGTTGCCAGGGAGAGCCTCATTATCAACCCTCCATCTTCCAACGAGGAGATCCTAGGGTCAAAACCTACGTTCCCCTTCAACTCTACGCGATTCAAAGACTTTTCCATAAAAATGTTTGATTAATTTATCTATATGCAAAAATAGGAAAACGTATAAAAGCAAGCTTGGTATAAATATTTGTAGTCATTTTTATATGTTTACCTATGCAAAAGTTAGTTTCAGATAAAATAATTCTTAGATAAGATATTTACAAATAACTACATAGAGAAATATCCGCGATGTGCATAAATTTGAAAGAAAAAATGGAAAAATGCAAAGAGTGCGGTGCTGACCTGATTGGTAGAATTGACAAGAAGTTCTGCTCAGAAGGGTGCAGAAACTCCTGGCAAAACAGGAGATGCAGAGATGAGGGAAAGGAGATACGAAAGATCAACCGAATACTGGCAAGAAATCTCAAATTACTGAAGGAAATTTCCTGCAATAAAACGGTAGAGTGCCCAAAGGAAAAGATGGTCAGGCTTGGATTTGACTTCTCTTATTTTACCTCCGTGGAGAAGGATCCATGTATTGGACTTTGTTATTTCTGTTACGATTTCAGCTATTCCTATTCAAAAAAGGATGTAATATGTATATCTCCACCAAATTAATTGTAAAATAAGTAAAATATTACCTACATTTGAATTATATTTATATATTATTTTTTGAATTAACAAATTTATAATCAATACAATGAAAAGAATTTTTATTTTTTCACTTTTGGCAATTTTTGCCATTTCATTAACCTCTTGCGTGGAGAGCTCTAAAAAATACAAAGCTCTTCAGGCTCAGTTAGACTCTCTATCTGTCACATCAACCGCAAAAAGTGCAGAATTTGAAGAGGTTTTCGGCACTCTCAACGAAGTCGAGAATGGTCTTAAATCTATCCGTGAAGCAGAAAACATTCTAGTTCTACAATCGCAGACCGGTGGTGCAGAGGTTCAGGCAAACTCAAGGGAACAGCTTAAATCTGACGTTGCCGCAATCGGGGAAGCTATCAAAAATTACAAGAGGCAGATTGACAAGCTTAAAAACGACAGCAGAATTCAATCATCTCAGTTCAAGAAACGTCTTGCCGCCCTCACACAGGAGTTGGAAGCCAAATCACAGCTTATTGATGACCTTAGCAGACAACTCGCAGAGAAAGATACTCAGCTTAAAGTTAAGACTCAGCAGATTGCCAGTCTAGACCAGACCGTATCAAATCTTAGAAGCGATGTATCAAATCTTAGTCAGGAATCTACTGCTCAAAAGGCTACAATTTCAAGTCAGGATGTTCAGATAAACACAGCATTCTACATTGTAGGTACAAAATCGGAACTTATTGCCGCAAACGTTATGTCAAAAGGAGGCTTGTTCAGGTCTGCAAAAATCTCTTACCAGGCAGAACAATCTGCATTTGTAAAGATTGACATCAGAGAGGTAAGCGAAATCAACCTTAATGCTAAAAAAGCTAAGGTTTTATCAGTTCATCCTACTGGAACATACTCTCTTGAGGCCGATTCAAACGGAATGCAGATTCTTAAGATTTCTGACCCTAAGGCCTTCTGGGAACAAACGAAGTATTTAGTAATCCAAACTCTGTAGTGGTTTATGAATAAGTTTGGAATAGTATTTGTCGGGTTATCCCTGATAATTTTTCAATCCTGCAAGCAAAAAATGACAGATAACCCACTTTTGACGCCGTCTCAGAATCCTCACGGTGCACCCGCTTTTGACAAAATCAGCAACGAACACTTTAAACCTGCTTTTGATGCTGCCATTGTGCTTGCCAAAGCCCAGGTGGATTCCATTGTAAACAATCCTGATGCACCTACTTTTGAAAACACGGTTGAGGCTTTGGAATTCTCCGGAAGAGAGCTTGCCAATGTGAGCTCCATCTTCTTTGCATTGAACGAATCAAATACAGATTCAGTAATGCAGAAGATTGCTCTTGATGTCTCTCCTCTCCTAACCGAGTTCCATAATGACATCATGCTTAATGAAAAGTTGTTTGGTAGGATTAAGTCTGTTTATGATGCAAAGGACTCTTTAAAACTGGACGCAGAACAGATGAGGCTTCTTGAAGAGACCTACAAGGGCTTTACAAGAAATGGTGCTAACCTTTCTGCAGAAGACAAAGCTAAGTTCAGAGAAATCAATACTGAACTTTCAAAGCTTACCCTTCAGTTTGGTCAGAATGTGCTTGCCGCAACCAATAAATTCATCCTTAACATTACAGACAGCACCCAGCTTAAAGGACTTCCTGCGTTTGTCGTTGAAGCAGGAGCATCTGAAGCAAAAGAGCGATCTTTGAAAGGTTGGGTATTCACCCTTCAGGCTCCCAGCTATGGCCCATTCATGCAGTACAGCGAGAACCGCGAGCTTAAGGAGAAGATGTGGAAAGCCAGCAACCGCAAAGCATTCAATGATGAATTCGACAATCAGGAGAACATCAAAAAGATTGTTGACCTGAGGCTAAAGATGGCAAACCTTCTGGGATACCCTACTTATGCAGACTATGCCCTTGCTGAGAATATGGCAAAGAACCCTTCTACTGTAAATAGCTTCCTTCAGGACCTGCTTAAGAAATCGTTGCCTTATGCAAAGAAGGACCTTGCAGAAATTCAAAAATATGCAAACGCCAATGGACTTACCGGAGAGCTGATGCCTTGGGATTTCAGTTACTATTCCGAAAAATACAAAAACGAGAAGTTTGCTCTTAATGACGAGCAACTTAAACCATACTTCAAACTGGAAAATGTAGAAAAAGCTGTTTTCCATCTTGCTGACACTCTTTATGGGCTTAAGTTCAAGGAGAACAAATCCATTCCTGTTTACCATCCAGATGTAAAGGCTTTCGAAGTATTTGACAAGGACGGCAAATTCCTTTCTCTGCTTTATGTGGATTATTTCCCTCGCGAAAGCAAGAGAGGCGGTGCATGGATGACCTCTTTCAGGGATGAATATGTGTATAAAGGTGAAGAGATGAGGCCATTTGTGACTCTAACCCTCAACTTTACAAAACCTACCGAAAAGACTCCTTCGTTGCTTACCTTCTATGAAGTCACCACATTACTTCATGAATTCGGACATGCCCTTCATGGAATGATGGCTCAAGGTAAATATCCTTCGCTCACAGGCACAAATGTTGCCCGTGACTTTGTGGAGCTCCCTTCACAGATTATGGAAAACTGGGCTACTGAAAGTGAATTCCTCTCTTCATTTGCCAAACATTATGAAACCGGTGAGGCTATACCTCAGGAGTTGATAGACAAGATCATCAAAGCAAAGAATTATCTTAGCGGATATTCCAGCGTAAGACAACTTTCATTTGCAATAAATGACATGGCATGGCATTCGATGAGCAAGATGACCAACAAGAGTGTGCTGGATTTTGAACGTGAGGCAACAAAGGCGACCCAGATCCTTCCTTTGGTGGACTCTACCTGTTTCTCACCATCTTTCAGCCACATTTTTGCCGGAGGTTACTCAGCAGGATATTACAGCTACAAATGGGCAGAGGTTCTTGAAGCTGATGCTTTCTCTCTTTTCAAGGAGAAGGGTATATTCAGCAAAGAGGCTGCTGACGCATTCAAAGACAACATCCTAACCAAGGGAAACCTTATGGCTCCTGATGTTCTATATCGCAACTTCAGAGGCCGTGACCCAAAACCTGAGGCACTCATGGAAAAACTAGGAATGAGCGGCAAATAGCCAATACATTCATAACATACGAAAAGGAGGCTAAAGCAATTTGGCCTCCTTTTTTATAATGTCTACTAAAAGCGTATGTTACCTGGTTATCCTTATCCTGAAGCTATTGACAAGAAAATAAATTACAATCACACAGATCGCGCCTACGGCGGAAAAGAATGGATGGTCTATATTAAGTTTATGCCTGAAAAAAAAGATTCCCAGATAAACAACCAGCACAATACTGGATATCACTCGTTTCTTATTCATATATGGTGTTACTTGGTAACGATTTTCATCTCATTAAGCAAGTTGGAGGCTCCGGCATACTTATCAATTACCCAAAGCACATATCTTATATCCACACAAACAGATTTGCAATATCCCTCCTTATAAAACACGTCACCCGACATGGACTCCCTGTTGCCGTCAAAAGCAAGACCGATAAGCTCACCCTTGGAATTCATTACGGCACTTCCGGAGTTTCCGCCTGTAATATCGTTATCTGAAAGGAAGTCTACATAAAGCTTACCGTTCTCTCCCCATTTGCCCCAATCTCCTGCATTTAGAAGAGATTGCATTTTGGGTGTGAGCTTGAACTCATAGTTCTTAGGGTTGTACTTTTCCTGAATACCCTTAGTGGAGGTCTGATAGTGATAGTAAATCCCATCTGCCGGTTCAATTGAGCCAACCTCTCCGAATGTCAGGCGCATTGTGGAATTTGCATCAGGATACATTGCCTCTCCCATACTTTTTTCCATTTCGTAGAAAGCGTGTACATAGGCTTTTCTCTCTTCGTCAAGATCAATCTTCGTTTTCTTGAGAATATTGTCTTCTGTCCTATTGTACTCTACAATTCCGGCTGTATTTGCAATAATGATTACGGGATCGGCCAGCAGTTCGCTCACAGCCCTCTTTTTGCTGAAGAATTCCCTCAATCTCACAGAGTCCGTAACCACGCTGTTGTCATATACATAATCGGCTAGTTTCACATAATCACCTTTGAAGGAGGCAAGCAGATCCTTGAAGCCTTTGTCATAAAATTTCTCAGGCACCTCAGTAACATAGTATTTAAGCATGACCTTGAACAACTCCCTGTCTGCAGCCACATCTGCACTTGCAAACAGCTCTTTTGCATGCTTGTCCCTGAAAATCCTGGCATCACCTTTGGACATATCAATACTATCTGTCTTACTCCTTCCCCCGGAAATAGTAAGAGATTTGAAACGTATACCTAGGTTGATAAATTCAGCCCCTCTAACGATAGATTCACGGAAGTACTCCCTCTGCCTGGTTATCTCAGCCTTGGCATCGTAACCCTTTTTAAGGTTTTCCAGCACTTTTCCGTACTTGGCAATCCTAGACGGGTCAGCATTGATCCATTCCGTCAGCTTCCTTTCTTTTGCCGTAAGTTCTTCAACTACCTTATAGCGGCTAAGACAGATATTTTCCCACTTAGTGTAGTCTGTATAATTCTCAACTTCAAAATACTTACCTGAATATTTAAGGCGCGTCTCAGGCGAAGCATCCATATACTTTTTCCATACATCCAGCTTGGCTCTTCTCACACCCGAAATTACAGGATTAAGAATATCCTCCTTCTCTTTCAACTCGAATGAAGATATATATCTGGTAGTTCTTCCAGGGTAGCCGAGTACCATTGTAAAATCGTCTCTTTTAACACCCTTTGCTGAGACACTTAGATATTTATTTGCTGCCAGAGGCACATTGTCTTTTGAATACTCAGCAGGTTTACCATCCTTGGAAGCATATACCCTGTACATTGCAAAGTCTCCCTTGTGCTGAGGCCATCCCCAGTTGTCGGTCTCTCCGCCATAAGCACCAATAGAAACAGGTGGAGCGCCAACCAGTCTTACATCCTTGTATGTCTCATAAAAATAGAGGTAGTACTTGCTTCCTTTCCACATAGACTCAAGAGACAGCTCATATGGAACGGATTTATACCTCTTTTCAAAAACAGCCGAAACTTTGTTCATAAAGAAAAGACCCCTTGGGCCAACTTTATCCAAAGAGTCAATCACTGCATTAGTCTCATCGGTTACATCAATAACCTTTCTCAGGAAAGTCACAGTCTTGCCTTTGATGTTGATTTCCTGATCTCTGGTCATTGCCCAGAAACCATCTTCGAGATAGTTTTTTTCAGGTGTGCTGAGTGCATGGATATCACCGTATGCACAGTGGTGATTTGTAATCATCAACCCTTCCGGCGAGATTATGCTTCCGCTGCACATTCCTCCGTCTATTGCAACGATGGCATCTGTGAGAGCACCTCCCTCTTCGTTGTAAATCTCATTCGGCTTAAGCTTAAGCCCTTTTGCTTTCATCTGACTGTACAATTTCTTGTCCAGCAGATTGATGAGCCACATTCCCTCATCTGCACTGGCAATCGGGACGAGGATAAAAAGCGACACAATCAATGTTAGTAATTTCTTCATTTTGTTTGGTTATAATTATTTGAACTTTATTATACAAAAGTACTTATTTTTGTATATCGGTTTATTTTTTAGAAATTGATTATTTGACTAAAGTTGTCGGCTTTAGTTTAAACTTCTCTCCATTTCTTTAGTCAAAGTTTGACTGATTAATGAGTTTTCCCGAATAATAATTATAACCAACCCCTTTTAAAATGATTAAAAAAATCAACACAAATTTACCCCGGCACTTACAGGTGCCTGGTAATGAAGCCGGGCCGCCGGGTTCGCACATTCTTTCAGGTTCTGTGAAATATCACAGCTCAGTATTATGGAATAAAGAATTAAAAAAAGTCTGATGAAAAATCTATTAAAAATCATAACTATTATCGCCCTTCTACCTGTTTTTCAAATATCAAGGGCAGAGGCACCCGCATCTGAAAATGTTGCGAAATTTAAGATTGCCACTCCACCTATGGGCATAAAAATCAAGGTTGTAACAATCCATACAGAGAACATGTATGACAGGATGGACCCGAATTATCTTGGCATGCAGCTTCGTCTTACAAACAAAGGTTACTACGGAATAGAGTCGGAACCAACACATCCTTTGACAGTAAGGATTTACATGAATGTAAATGAGCCTGTGGACGAAAAATTCCTTAAATCGATTGTCGAACAGAAAGAGCTTCAGATGCCCGTTCACGGTGGAGGGTCAAAGCTTGTACAACTTAACTTTCAATATGTAGGAATGGAGAAAAAAGTTGACACTCTTTCCCGTAAGGATTTTATGGTAAGGCAGTTCGAGACATTCTCCAAAAAATTCAATAAAAATTCCCAAAAATGGGGCGGTAAGAATGAGGCAGTTTATGAATTGGAATATCCTGGCTTGGACAAACCTCTTTTGACCAGAAGCCTTCCTGCATTTGCAAGCTACCTATCTCTTACCGATGGATTCCTTGGAATTGAGACACTTATAAATGACAAAGAGGAGTATGCTTTCAGAATCACCTATTCTAAAGATGCTCTTAATGACGACAAGATCTGGGAAGTGCTGACCAGCGATAAATGGACGGCAGTTACAAGTGAGGGCGAAACCGTAAAGACTGATCCCAAGATCTCTTTTACAAAGAAGGGTTCTACAATAAGTCTTAAAAAATAGAGATTCACCATGAAACATATAAATAAACTAATAGCATTTATGCTATTTCTTTCTGTTTTCCAAGTATCGAGAGCAGATGAAGGCATGTGGCTCATCAATCTTCTTGACAAGAACCTTACAAGCAAGATGAAAAAAGAGGGCCTTAAAATTGACTCCAAACTGATATACGACGAGAACAGTCCATCTATAAGCAATGCTGTTGTAGCCTTGGATTTTGGCTGCACCGGCAGCATCATTTCAAATGATGGGCTTCTTATAACAAACCACCACTGTGCATATAGTGATATCCATGCACTCAGCACACCAACAAAAAACTATCTTGAAGATGGTTTCTGGGCTATGAAGAGAAGTGAGGAGATTCCTATCGAAGGAAAATCAGTATACTTTCTTAGAAAGGTCATCGATGCCACAAATGAGGTAAAGGCCATGACCGACTCTCTGGTAGCAAAGAAACAGCCTGCCGGTATGAGAAGGCTGTCATCTTTGATTGAGACAAAATACAACAATATCTATGGTATGGAGTCATCCCTCAGCTCTATGTGGAGGGGTTCACGTTTCTATGTATTCCTTTATGATGTATACACAGACATAAGGCTTGTGGGTGCACCTCCGGTTTCAATAGGCGCTTACGGCGGAGAGACCGACAACTGGGCATGGCCTCAACACAAAGCCGACTTTGCTCTTTACAGAGTATATGGAGGAGCAGATGGGAAACCAGCAAAATACTCAAAGGAGAATGTTCCAATCACCCCGAGGAAAGTACTTTCCGTATCCACAAAAGGTGTCAGGGACGGTGATTACACAATGGTGATCGGCTTCCCGGGAAGAACTAACCGTTACAACAATTCGTTCGGCCTCAACCAACAGGAAAAAGTAACCTATCCGAATGAGGTCAAGCTCAAAAGGGGCATTCTTGATATTATGGAAAAATGGATGAATGCAGATCCGAAAGTTCGTTTGAAATATGCAGATAACTGCTTTAATATCGCAAACGTATGGGAACTTCGTCAGGGTGAAGTCCAGAATTTCCGTCGCTTCAACGTTGTAAAGTTAAAACAGGAACAGGAGAAGGAACTTCAGGAGTGGATCAACCAGAATCCAGAACGTAAGGCAAAATGGGGAGATTTGCTAAACAAGCTTGATGTAAGATATACCGGGACGAATGAAGTAGCCAAGGCTAGGGCAATCTTCAAAGAGACCATGGTATCCGGCACAGGTTTCGTATATTTCGGAAATCGCACCAATTCGCTTAGAGGAGGCAGAGGAGAAGCAGACCTCGACACACTTAGAGTCGGCACTCCTGTTCACAAGTCTTTTGTAAAAGCTATTGAGGAGGGCTTTGCCCAGGTGGATATGAGGGTAGAGAAGGAGCTGATGGAATACAAGATATCCGAGTTCCTCAATACTGTACCAGTCAAATACTGGGGCGAATATCTGAAAGAGATGTATTCCAAGCTTAATCATGACCCTAAAGCTGTGGCTGCATACATTTTTGAAAACTCCATTTTCATGCACCCTGATAAATTCAGAGAGGCAATAAAGACAAATCAGCCGGCCTCTCTTTTCCTAAAGGACCCGATCAATTTGTTCTGCAAGACTAACATTACAGCACCATACAATGAGGCTGAAGATAAAGTCTTTGGCAAAGAAGATATTAATTATCTTGAGTCTCAGTATACAAAAGCAGTATACCAGATGAACCTTGAGAAAAACAGAGTCCAGTACCCTGATGCCAATTCCACAATGAGGCTCACTTATGGCACTGTTGGCCCAATCAATCCTTCAGACGGGATTTACTACAGCTCAAGAACTACAACACAGGGATTATGGGACAAGTACAATCCTGATGACTATGAATTCAATATCAAACCTAAAATGATCGACTTGCTGAAAGCTGGAGAATGGGGAAAATATGGAGAGAAAGGTAAAATGTATATAGACTTCCTGTCTAATAATGACATCACAGGTGGAAACTCCGGTAGTCCTGTACTCAATGCAAAAGGAGAATTAGTTGGACTGGCTTTTGACGGCAACAAAGAGTCTCTTGCTTCAGACGCATATTTCCATCCGGAAATGAATAAATGCGTTAATGCAGATATCCGATATATTCTTTGGGTTATAGAAAAATATGCTGGGGCAGACAATCTTATAAAAGAGATAAATTTTGCCAAATAAAAAAAAACAAATTTTAACATCGAAATGACATTTATTAAAAATACACTTTGTGCACTCATAATTCTTATGGGTGCGCAATTTGCTTATTCTCAAGAATACAGAATGAGCGACCCTCTTCCAGTCGATAATGCATACAAGATTGGAAAACTGGAAAACGGAATGACATATTATATCCGTAAATACAATAACCCTGCAAAGAGAGCTGAATTTTTCATTGTCCACAATGTAGGTTCTCTTCAGGAAAATGACAACCAACGTGGACTTGCACATTTTTTGGAGCATATGGCCTTCAATGGAACAAAGAATTACCCTAAGAAGCAACTGCTGAATTATTTTGCTGGCATAGGTGTCAAATTCGGAGCAAACATAAATGCCTACACATCTATGGACAGAACCGTTTACAACTTGTCAGCAGTTCCTATGGAAAGATCTTCAGTCATTGACTCTGCACTTCTTGTACTTCATGACTGGTCTTATTACATCTCTTGCGAGCCCGCCGAGATTGAAGCAGAAAGAGGTGTTATCCGTGAGGAATGGCGTAGAGGAGATGATTCACGCACACGAATGATGAAGGCATTCTTTAAATATGAGCAGACAGGTTCAAGATTTGCACAAAGAGATGTCATTGGAGATACTGCCATTATAAACAGTTTCGTTCCTCCGACACTTGTGGATTTTTACCACAAATGGTACAGGCCGGATCTTCAAGCAATCGTTGTTGTCGGCGATTTCGATGTTGCAGATATGGAGAAAAGAATAATAAAAAGGTTTTCTTCAATTCCTAAAGCAGTAAATCCATCGGTGAGAGAGTCCTATACAATTCCGACCAACCAAAAGCCAATAATAGGATATATCACTGACCCTGAGAGTTCAGTATTTTCTGTAAGAATTACGACAAAAATCCCTTACCCCAACAAAGAGGCAAAGCAGACCAATCAGGCTGTATATGAAGAACTCACACACAGCATTTTCCTTGAAATCTTCAAAGACAGAGTGGCAGCAGCAGCAGAAAGAGGAGACTCTTGCTTCAAGGTTGCGGTTCCGGTATTTGGTTCATTAAGCTATGCAATGAAGACATTTACAGTTTCGGTGATACCTTATAATAAAAAAGATTTGCTTAAAGGCGCCAAAGGTGTTCTTACAGAATCTGAAAGATTGATCCAGCACGGCGTTGAAAAAGCAGAGTTTGACAATGCTGTGGTTCGTATCAGCCGCCAGCTTGATAAGGATTATAATAGAATGAAAAAACCTACCAGTGGCGATCTGGTGAATTCGGTCGTTGAAAATTTCACAAGATCAATCCCTTTGATTACCCCTCAGGATTATTTCAATACAGCAAAAGAGTGCCTTAAAAGAATCACTGTAGAAGATTTCAATAAATCGTTGCCAAAAATACTGACAAAAGAGAACCGCGTCATTATTTTTGTCATGCCACAGAAAGACAAAAAGCTGTTACCTTCTGAAGAAGAGGTAATAAAAGCTTGTGAAGAAATTTCAGCAACAGAAACTGAGAGATTCATTCCAATTAGGAAAAAAGGCATTGAATTTACACAGAAACTGACTCCAGTCCCGGTTCTCGCATCAAAAGTGATAACTGAGAAGGATATAAGACTCCCTGCCGGTAAACAACTAGACTCCACCATAGAGATGACTCTCTCAAACGGTGCTAAGGTTATTTGGAAAGAGACTCATACAGATAAGAACAATGTCAGTTTCATTGCCTACAAAAATGGTGGTTACTCCCTTAATATGAATGTACTGGATTTGAAAATCCTGGATAATTTCAAAACATTCTATCTTGTCAATGGCCTCAACAAACCAGAATTGACAAAATGGCTTCAAGGAAGAAGCGTTGCCGTAAAACCTGAAATTACATACCGGAACAGCTTCTTTTCAGGCTCCTTTACAGTTAAGGACTCACTGGACTTCTTCAAACTGCTTAATCTTTATTTCACAGATATCAGTGTAGACGATAGAGATGTAAATAACATGAAGACCCGTATGCTCAAGGACTTATCTGAACCAAAGAAAGCAATCAACTTCTACAACGACTCAATAAGCAAGCTTCGCTATTCATTCAATCCGACAGAAGAGAAATTCACTGCTGAATATATCAAGAGCATTACCTCCGGAAAATTGATTGATCTTTACAAGTCTGTATACTCTAATCCAAAAGGATTTACGTTTGTTTTCTCTGGCCCGCTGTCAGCAAATGAGGCAAAACCTTTGATTGAAAAATATATTGCTTCAATTACAAATCAGTCCGCTGCATCTGCTGATGCAAGTGCTCAGAAGCCAGTGTACAGAGAACCGAAACTTAACACAGGTGATATCCAGCTGAAATACAAGGCTGAAAATCTTTTAAGCACAAAAGCCAGCATTAAAAGAGAATACTACAACAAAATGGATTATACCGCCTCTAACTATCTAAACGCCAAAGTACTTTCGTATATTATGGGAGAAAGGTATATGGCATCTATCCGCGAACAGAGAGGTGCAACTTATCATGTCGGAGTAACATCAAATATCTACAGGTATCCTGAAAGTATTGTAGATATTACCATCGAATTCGATACTGACCCAAAACTTGTAGACGAACTTCTCAATGTAGTTCAATCTGAATTTGAAACTTTTGCCAAGAGTGGCCCTACCGAGAAAGAGATTACTGAGGTAAAACTATATCTTGAAAAAGTATATCAAGACAGACAAAAAGAGAGCTATAAGTGGAATGAAGCTATAGTTAATGCTTTACAAGGAAATATAACTTTCTCTGATGATGAGGCAAAGCTCCTTAAAACAATAAATGCAAAGAGCCTTCAAGACCTTGCAAAGAACATTTTGAAGGGAAAAAACAGAATGACCTTTGTATTTGAGCCTAAATTATAGAAAATATCATTTTTTGGCAAAGTATTTGCAGTAAAAAAGTCATTAGAAAAACTCAAAATGAGTCTCAGAGAAACTATTAAGGTATGGCGTAGATGAGGGATTGTGGAGTCGGACTGTACTTAAGCAGTTTCGTTTTATAAATATTAGGTTTGGTTCCGATTAAACCCGCAGAAAGTCTGCGGGTTTAATTATTTTTTGGCCTTACCATTAACCCCGGACATACGTTTCAGATGCAAAAGTCCTTGAAATTTGCTTTCTATATTTTACTGCCGGATAACCGAAAATCACAAAGATGCCCTCCCTGCTCTTATACCTTATCCCCCACTTATCTCTTAATTTTCTTGCGGCCGATCCATTTTGTATAAGTGGATGAATTCCCCCCAACATGCATGTTCCCAGCCCAAGAGACTCCCCTGCGACCATTGCATAGGTTGCTGCTATGAGTGGATCTGCAGGATCAGTATATGGAGAACCGTAAAAATAGACAGCCAACGGAGCGTTGTATGTTACAAGATTTTCCCCCTTTTTCATACCTTCTATATATATGCCGAAAAGAGGTTTGATAAAATCCCGGAACATTTCTGAATTTGCTCTGCTCATAAATGGTCTCAAAAGGAAAAGAAACCAACTTGATACAAACCACTTCATCTTTTCCAGACTATCACAATAATCCTTTGCAAACTGATCTGCTTTCACTCTTCCTTGGATAATAAGTACGTTGACATCTGATGGTGGCAGACCCATAGGTGCCGTTCTTGCAGCCGCCATGATTTTCTCCACAACATCGTCTGCAACATCAACTTCCTTGAATTCCCTTATACTTCTTCTTTTCTGAAGAAGAGGAAGAAGCTGTTCATACGAACACTCAGAAGAAGTATCTCCAATTTCGAAAAGGTCTTCAGGGGAGATAGCTCTTCCAGAGATGGTTATTGCTCCGGTAGGACAAATTGCCATACAATGCCCACAGCCGATACAACCAAAAAATGGTGAAACGCTTTGGACTGCCTTCCCCTCAAGGATCAGCAGACTGAAATCCTTACATACAGAAGCACAAAGGCCACAACCATTGCACTTGTCATTATCAATGAAAATCCGTGCACTCTCTTTTGTTCTCGAAGTAGGAATTGCCATAATATGTTATTTTTATTATTTTCCTTGCCTCCAACGGTCAATGAGAGACGGAGTCTTGGGGAATATACCTCTCTCTCTTGTTCTTACATCTTCAGAAACATAAAATACATCTGCATCATACTCAGAAATGACTCTGACAACATTTTTCATCGATTTGCGATCCACGACGGTTTCAACAATATCTATAGCATCCTTTGAACCGCTACCCTTAAAAGTGGTGGCACCATATCCCTCCTCGCTCAGCAGGGAGACCAGCTCTTTCCCATTTTTTTTCGTATACATCCTTAGCAGGATAATTCCGAATGCAATCCGTCTCTCTATCATTATTCCGACATAGTTCCCCGTGGCGTATCCGGCGGCGTATGAAACATAGGAGAGCATACTGTTTGCCCTTGAGAAAATCTGCGATATGACCACAATCCATATAAGTACTTCAAAAAAGCCCACAATAGGAGCTTTATATCTTTCTCCTTTCGATACGAAAATGATTCTAAGAGTCCCCAAAGAGACATCCGCTATCCTGCCGAAAAAAATTATAAATGGCAATAAAAAAGGGTATTCATCCAGAAAAGTAAACATACGGAAATTAATATATGGTTATGGTTGATAGAGTGGTATTGTGAACAAGAACTTACTTCCTTTTCCGGCTTCGCTCTCAACCCATATTCGTCCTCCTGATTTGCTGACAAGTTCTCTGCAAAGAGCAAGGCCAAATCCGGAGCCTCCCTCACCGGCAGTTCCTGGCGTTGATATTTTACTGTAAGCGTCCCAAAGTTTGGGCAGTTTCACTTCATCAATCCCGACACCATTGTCAGAAACAACAATTGTTGCAAACTGCTTGTCAGAAAAAGAGCAAACATCCACCTTCCCACCTTTAAATGAGAATTTTATAGCATTTGATAGTAAATTTCTCAGAATAGTCTTAATAAGATTCCCATCTGCCATAAGTAGTATATTTTCAGACGCTACATAGGTAATATCTATATTCTTGGCTTGTGCGATCACTCTGACACTTTCAATAACCTCTTCGCAAATCTGTGAGAAATCTATCCTGTGACTTTCAACAGAGAGATTGCCCATTTGAGATTTTGACCAAAGCAGAAGATCTTCGAGAAGATTATGCGTCCTGAAAGAAATTTTCTGAATCATCGCCACCTGTTCCTCAATCTCATCAACAGTGAAATCTCGCAAATTACTGATCAAAAAATCAGAAAGGCCAAGAAGTATGTTGAATGGATTTCTCAAATCATGAGCCAATATTGAGACAAACCTATCTTTATCCATATTCATCTGTAAAAGCTTCTCAGACATATTTGCAAGCTCCAGCTCGTGGGTTTTCCTTTGAGTAACATCCCTTGCCGCTGCATAGATAAGATTATCACCGTACGGTTGTGAATGCCACTCAATCCAATGATAATTCCCGTTTTTTGCCCTATATCTGTTTTCAAAACCAAAAACCTGCTTACCAGTCGAAAGGGTACCCATCGCATTCAGTGTGGACGCAAGATCATCAGGATGAATAAAATCCAGGAATCTTGCATTTTGAATATCCTCCAGTTTATATCCCAAGGTATTCTCCCACGATTTGTTAAGTTTATGGAAATATCCGTTTACATCTGCAATGCAAAGCAAATCCAAAGAGAGCGAGAAAAATCGCTCTAGTTCATCACTCTTGGCCTTGAATTCAAATTCAGCCTCTTTTCTTTTTTGAATCCTTCTGGATACACCAAGAACTTCAACATCTCCATTTTTCGCCAATTGCTTCTGGGTAGTAGTCTCAACCCATACAGAGCTGCCATTCTTACATCTATATTGCAGTTCCGCTACATTAGTCTTAGGATTGTCAGGGTTCGCCAGGAACTCCTTTATTGAACCCGGCATAATCTGTCTGATAAATTCCGCTGACCAAGGCTCAAGAATCTCTTCCAATGGCTGGCAAAGAGCCTCTTCAACAGTAAAACCGGACAGCCTGAAAACAGAAGGGCTTACATATGTCAGCCTATCAACATTGGTATTAAATATCCAGATGACATCTGTTATATTTTCTGCCAACAGCTTATATTTCTGCCGGCTTTCGAATAGATCTTTCTGTATTTTGCTTTGTTCGGTAATGTCCTGCAAGACACAATTACTCCGTTCAAACTTGCCGTTACGTCTCTGGACTTCGCCGATCAACTGAACATCTATCAGTTTTCCTGACTTATGCCTCATTTGAAAGTTTTCGCATCTGATAAGCCCCTCCTTAACCATCTTCTCAAAATTCAAATTAAAGAGAGATATGGCATTATCGTCAAGAAATTCAGTAAAATATTTCCCTACAACATCTTTAATGTCATATCCGGTCATTACCAACCAATTTCTATTTACGGTCAATATTATGCCGTCCCGGTCAAGGGATTGATAGGCTACGGGCAAATAATCACAACTTATGAGAGTTTGTTCCGGATTATCCATAGCTCAGTTTTTTAAAAGTAATATAAAGATAATAATAACTTAATTATCTTTCATTACAAATTAATATACCGATACTGTAATGCCCTTGCTTAGTAGTTGTAATGTCTCCTTGCTAGCTTTAAGCTCCTTTAAGATAGCCGCTTTCTTTTCTTTGAATGCCTCTTTTTTCTCATCGAACAGATTATAATAGTAGTCTATTCCTTCCTGTAGATTATTGATGAACGTCTGGAAATATTTCTCCTGCTTGCTTGTCCTGGAGCTGGACGATTCATCCATTTTATTTTTCAGGTAATCTATGTAGATTTTAAGTTCATTGACAAACATATTAGGGCGATCCTTTCTGGATATTACATCAGTCCTGCCATATATATGATCTATCATCTCTTTCAGCTTCATTTTTTTAGAAAAATAGGCCATGTTTGGTCCAGGACAGACAGAAACGCCTTCTCCCTCCAGTTTTGTATCCATATCATTCACCAACAATGCAGAAGTTCCAAGGCCTACACATATGCAGGATTTCTCAACAATTTTATCATATCTCAGTTTGTACTCACTAGGTGACAGAGAATCTTTCTCGTTATCAAGCTCCTTAAGTTTTAAATTCTGATATTGTCTTGATGCAGTACAAATGCCGTTTTTCGTAAATTCATAATTCAGTGCGACATTCTTTTTGTGACAGACACTTCCTGGTTTCCCCTTCTCTATAAGGGATAATTTTTCCTTATCTTTTGTATTGCCTTTCAGATTGTTGAAAGGAACTCCCAATGGAGATATATTGCTAAGATAAAGATCTTCTTCTTTTGCCTCGATAAGTTTATTAAGAGTAGGTTCGTCAACATTTGTGGCTTCCGGCACCAGAAGGAAAGGTGTCCCCCAACCTACCGAATCAACTTTATAATGATCTATCAGAAACTGATGCTCCTCTGCAGTGCCGACGCCGCCTTGAGCTGTTATCATCAGCTTCATTGCTGCTTTAGGAACCGTCTTGTTCTTGTCTGAAAGACCCTTTATAAGAATCTCGTTTAAAATGCTGGTAAATTCCTCTCTGTTGTTTGAGAACTCCTCCAAGATAGGTCCCAGAAGATAACCATCAGTTGCAAAGGCATGACCGCCACAATTCAGGCCTGATTCAATCCTGTATTCTGAAACCCACAGGCCTTTTTTAGCAAGGAGCTTCCCCTGAATGAGTGCCGAGCGGTAGTCACTAACCTTGAGTATGATTTTCTTTTTAATATAGCCATCCTCATTTGGGTAAAAATCCTCAAATTGTTCAGCATAGCTATATAAACCTAGATTCATACCAGCTGAAAATACAATTGAAGAGGAGAGATTGCTGTTTGCAAACCCCCTTAATGCAGCGTGAGCATCATTGTACTCTATAGGCAATTTCTCTCCGGCAACAAAATTATCTCTGTCGACTTTGGTCATAATATTTACATCTATGCTTCCTCTCGACAGATTATCGTTCAACCATTTGTCAATTTTTTCCGAACTAAAATGTTTTTCTTTCAGCTTCTTGAACTCTTCCTTTATAGATGAGCTATCAGGAAGCATGCTGAAATATTCTTTGATGGAATTGCCTTTCTTTCTGGCACTATCCTTTAATTCTTCAAACTTCTTCTCGGCTTGTTCGTTTAAAAGATTAAGGTATGAGGTTATTCTCTTAGCTCTGTAATCTTCTGTTTTGTTCGAAATCTCAATATATGGGACTTCAAATTTGCTGCAATACATCTTTCTCAACCTCTCTAACAGGGAGTCATCCAGCAGAGAGACGACGGAATCAATCCCGTATTGAGAAACCTTTAACGGTGTATCAACAGTAAATCCTATTCCCATAACGGGAATATGGAATGAGTGTACTTTATTCATAATTCTAATGTGATGCAATTTTAAGACCAATAATAGAAAAAATCAAGGTAGAGAGAAAAAATAATCTCCAGAAGTTGACCGGCTCCTTAAATACAAATATGCCCATCAAAACTGTCCCAACAGCCCCAATGCCAGTCCATACAGCATAGGCTGTACCTATAGGCAATGTTTTTGTTGCCTTAACCAGCAATATCATGCTTATGGAAAGTGTAATTATAAAACCTCCGTACCAAAGCAACGATTCCTGGCCTGTGGTCTCTTTTGCCTTACCCAGGCACGATGCAAAGGCAGCTTCAAAAAAGCCAGCTATTATTAAAGTAATCCAGTTCATAATTTTTCCCAACTCTCCACATCGCCATTGACAACTCTAAACATAGGATGCGGTTTAAATTCATTTATCTTAATCAATTCTTCGTATCTATTCTTATCTCTGACCTGAAGTTTTTGTAGCAGATGCTCCTTTTCGTAATTCATCTGTCCTGACGTTACAGTTAATGATATCTTCTCAAAATTCCAGTCGATTTTCTCCCTGCAAAAGTCATATCCTCTATCGAGAGCCTCATTGTAAACTTCGGCAAGATAGCAATTAATACTCATGACTGGACTGTCCGACTCTTTGAAGCGGTTCAGCTGAGGATGGTTCTTATATCCATTGGTTTTCCCCTCTAGAACTTTTTTGGCCAACAAAGCCTCACGCCAAAGGGCGAGAATGCCTTTAGTATCAAGGTAGCAGGGATGTAGTGACCAGATTCTCATTAATTCGGCTGCAAATATAATAATTTCTATCTTTATGGTATCAAAATGAATTGATCTATCCCATCATGCACGATTTCAGACTGAAAGTATTTGTAAGTGTGGCCAGAAACCTTAGTTTCACCAAGGCCTCACAAGAGTTGTTCATAACACAGCCTGCAATAACCAAACATATACAGGAGTTGGAAAATTTTTATAAGGCTCCGCTTTTTGAGCGCATGGGAAATAAAATTTCACTGACATCAGCCGGAAAGACCCTACTTGATCACAGCGAGCGAATAATGGAAAACTACAGACAGCTGGACTACGAAATGAATATACTTCAGAATGAAAATTCCGGAGAACTTCGCCTTGGAGCCAGCACAACTATCGCTCAATATGTACTTCCTCCTCTTCTTGCAAAGTTCACCGATAAGTTTCCCCACATCACCCTCTCTCTGCTAAATGGCAACTCCCGCGAAATTGAATCCGCATTGCAGAAACATCTTATCGACCTTGGCCTTGTTGAGGGAAATCTCCGTCTGCCAAATCTCAAATATATCACATTTATTCAAGATGAGCTAGTTGCGGTGGTTCATAGCCGCAGCAAACTGGCCAAGTTGGATGAGATGACACTTGGAGAGTTAAAAAAAGTTCCACTGGTATTGCGGGAGGGTGGTTCCGGCACTTTGGATGTAATAAAAACAGCCCTGCTTAATCATAACATTAAGTTATCCGACCTTAATATCAGAATGTATCTTGGAAGCACGGAAAGCATTAAACTTTTCCTCGAAAATTCGGAGTGCATGGGCATCGTATCTATCCGCTCAATCTCGCGGGAGCTGGCTTCAGGACAGTTCAAGGTAATTGACCTGGATGAGCTTTCAATGCCGCGCGAATTTTCATTCGTCATGCTTCATGGTACAGAGAGCGGACTCTCGCAGCACTTCATGCAATTTGCCCTTCATTATAACAACAGGTTATAGCACATTCAAAAAAACAATTGGCAATATCATTTGATGCGCCATACTTTTGCGTCACATTTTAAAACAGTGACGAATGAAATTTATATATCTGATTCTGCTAATATTCTGTTTAACACCAATCGTAACACCTCCTGTAGCCCTCTTCACCGGACTGATATTCGCTCTTGTATTTGGTGAAGCTTATCCTGTCTTTAACAAGAAAGCATCTAAAATTCTTTTGCAAGCATCTGTCGTTGGCTTGGGATTCGGCATGAACCTTGGTCAGGCAGTGGAATCCGGGAAAGATGGCATGCTTTTCACTATAGCTTCTGTTGCCGGCACAATGATTCTCGGAATTTTGCTGGCAAGGTGGCTGAAAGTGGACAAGAAGACAGGATATCTGATAAGCTCCGGCACTGCTATCTGTGGAGGAAGTGCAATTGCAGCGGTAGGCCCCACAATAAAGGCTGACAGTAATCAAATGTCAATTGCCCTGGGAACAGTATTCATATTGAATGCCATAGCACTTTTTATCTTTCCTGCGATAGGGCATTTGCTTGGGTTATCCCAACATCAGTTCGGTCTTTGGTCGGCGATTGCAATTCATGACACGAGTTCCGTTGTGGGAGCTGCGTCAGCTTACGGTGATGAGGCCCTGAAGCTGGCCACAACAGTGAAACTTACACGCGCCTTATGGATTATACCTTTGACGATAGTGACAGCACTCTTGTTCAAAGGCAAAACCAATAAAAACATAATTCCCTGGTTTATATTTCTATTCATCCTGGCAATGCTTCTTAACACTCTCTTTTCAATTCCTGCAGCCATAACAGGCAGTATTACAGCAATTGCCCGCAAAGGTATGACCCTCTCCCTCTTTTTCATTGGTGCGTCTCTCTCCAGAAAGGCTTTGAAAGAAGTCGGTTTAAAGCCAATGATCCAGGGGATAATCATCTGGATAATGATAAGTATCTCCTCCCTGCTTTATATTTTTTATGTTATCTGAGAAAATTTTGTACTTTTGTGTCCCTGTTCTGCCAAAAAAGTGATTTTTCACTTATAAACAACCAGCCCGGATGGTGAAATTGGTAGACACGCTGGTTTCAGGGACCAGTGGCCGCAAGGCTGTGCAGGTTCGAGTCCTGTTCCGGGCACCAAAGAAAAAGGACTGATAATTAATTGAATATCAATTTTATCAGTCCTTATTTTTATTTTCGTCATTACCTGGCAAAAAATTACAATAAGCATATACCAAATAATAAAATACTATATATCAATTATTTAGTCTAGACATGAAAATAATAAAAATATTTGTACTGACATTAATATCTATTGTAATTGCAGGCACCTATGCAAGATGCCAGACAACGGAAAAGATCGAGAACCTTAAAGCATTCTCTAGAGCATATGGATACGTAAAATATTTTCATCCTAGTGTGGAAGCCGATAAAATTGACTGGGATAAATTTGCAATATATGGGTCTCAGAAAATAATTGAATGTACCGACAAAAAACAGTTCATCAGCACATTAAACAATCTTTTCCAACCTATTGCCCCAACAGCAAAATTTTTCGATGCCAAGAGAAGAGTCAAATTCAACATCAAGACAATCACACCCAAAGATACTTCAGGGTACAAAGCTTTAAACGCACAATATCTCGGTATAGTCAGGGGAACGGGAAAATACAACCGACTATATGATAGTTCCGTTTTTAATAACGGCAAGAAACAAATTAACAATGACGGAGGTGAAGGCTACGGACTGTTTTTTACAAATATCACAGCAAAACAATATCTTGGAAAACGTATAAAAATTTCCGGAACAGTTAAAGTAGCAGAAGGGTCTACTGGATTGGGACACCTTTGTCTGAAAATCTATACTCCAAATTTTATTGAAAATATCACAAAAAGTCCAATAGCTAAGACTTCATGGGATAGATATGAAGTTACCGGTAAAGTTTCTCCCTCAGCTTCAGCAATTCAGGTGGGTTGCTTCTTAAAAGGCGATGGTGAGATGTTTGTAGACGATCTTCATTTTTATTATGAAGAAAATGGCTTATGGATCGAAGTTCCCTTTGAGGGAAGCGATTTTGAAGTTGAAAATTATAATGAAATTATCAACAAGAATATCTGGAAAGGGACAGGGAGTGGATTTTTGTTTTCGATAGATCGATTGAATTGTTTTCAAGGAAAAACATGTTTGTCCATAAAAAAGAGTTCCAAAAATGATGCAATCAAGAAAAATTTTAAATCTAATAAAGAGCCAGAGATTGGTGATGTGATAAAAGAAGATATTGGAAGCGGCGTTTCCTGCATTATCCCTATGAGTCTTTATTGTAACAACGATGGCACATATCCGCCATCAGACAAAGCGGAGTTGGACAATGCTATTTCAGAAATTGACAAAAATGAACATAATTTACCTTTAAGGCTAGGAAATATAATAATTGCGTGGAATGCTCTCAAGCATTTTTACCCTTTCATCAAAGCTTCAGACGTAAATTGGGATAATGAACTTGAGAAGGCATTGTTAAAGAGTTTTACAGATAAGGATGATCTGGATTTTTCAGGTACTCTCAGACAACTCACAGCTGCTTTAAAAGATGACTATCTCAGAGTTGGCTTTCCAAAAGAGAAGTGCTATTTACCGGCCATTTCTTGGGAATTCATCGAAAACAAACTTGTAATAACAAAAGTGTCTGACAAAGAAATCAAATTGACACCTGGAGATATTGTGGAGAAGGTTAATGGAGTTGATCCTTTGGATTTTTTTAATGAAGTCAAAAGTAGAATCTCTGCTGAATCGGACGAGTGGATGACATATAGATCAAACAGAGAATCTCTTATGGGAGATATGGATTCTACTCTAAAAATAGTAGTCAATAGTCAGCCAATAGAATTAATCCGAAATCAGACACCTAATTCACTGATGCTGATGAAAAGTGCTTCAATATTGGATGCATATAGAATTATTAACGATGATATAATTTACCTCAATATCAGCAAAGCAGGAATAAACGTCATTAAGCCTATTTCTCATCAATTAGCTAGGGCCAAAACAATAATCTGCGATCTGAGAGGATATCAAAAAGGCAATCTAAAGGTGCTGTCATATTTGTTGGACAACAGCGAAGACAAGGCCTGGATGCACGTTCCTCAGGTAATATATGGTAAAAGCGAAGAAATTCAAGGGAATAAGAAATACAGTTGGATAATAAAACCAACAATGCCTCGTATCAGTGCAAAAATCATATTAATTACTGACGGAAGTGCTGTAAGTAATGTGTCTAGTTATATCGCCTATATTAAAGGGCATGAATCGACTACTGTAATTGGACAGCCTACAATTGGGGCCGCGGAAAATATCTGTTCTTTCACACTACCAGGGAATTTTTACATCTCATGGAGTGATCATCATCAAGATAAAATTGTTCCGGATATTTATATCAACAAAACCATCAATGGGATTAGAGAAGGAAGGGATGAATTTCTAGAAAAAGCAATTGAAGTATCCCATAGATTAATAAAACCATCCATTGGCATAGGGCAATAGCCATAAATCAAACTATAAAAAACAACGACCGGCAGCTTTTGCATCAGCTCACTACCGGTCGTCGTCATTATTTCAGTGCATGGAATTCACACAATGTGCGTCCCTAAGTTAGTTACCTTTTCAAAAGTATCGGCTTCCCGAGCCCTAGCTTCTCTAGTGGAGCCATCTGTGTGGCGGCATCTCCAACTACGATATAGTACATTTTATCAGGATCCAGATATTTTTCTGCAATAGCTCTGTGCTGGGCCTGAGTCGCTTGCCTTATAACATTTTCTTCTTTCTTTACATAGTCGCTTTTCAGTCCATATTTTGTCATAGTCCTCAACATGTTTACCAAAGATGCGTTTGTCTCAAAGCGTAAGGCATTTGAGCGGATCATGCAGTTCCTGGAGAAATCGACAGCCTCCTGGAAAATTCCGTAACGGTACTTATCCAGTTGCTCTCTGATTATTTTCATAGTCTCAAAAGTGGCATCTGAACGCACACTGGTTGCAACTCTGAAAGGTGCAAGGGTCTTTTGTTCGAAGAAATCGCTCCCGGCTCCATAAGTGAAACCCTTTTCCTCTCTGAGGATCTGGTTCAATATACTTGTGAATGCACCACCTAACCTGTAATTTACAAAGTCAGCATAGACATAATCCGGATTGGTTCTTGAAAGGGTAAGACATCCAACCATAATTACCGATTGGCGTGATCCTGGAATATCTACAAAATATAGCTTAGGCTCTTTCAAAGGTGCATTTGCCTTGAAATTGTTTATTTTCACATCCTTGGCCTTCCACTCTTTTTCAAGAGGTTTGAGGGCAGCAAGAACCTCTCTTTTTGAAACATTACCCGACACCTGTATTCTTGTAACAGATGGAGAGAAATTATTTTGATAATATGTTTTAAGGTCGTTCAGTGTAATCTTATCTATCGACTCTTTGTTCCCAAGCGGGCTGTAACCGAAAATATGCTCACTGCCATAAAGCAACTTGCCGAATGTAAGGTTTGCCACCATTGTCGGTTCTGCTTCTGATTGTAAAATCATATTCCTGGTCATGTTTCTGGTTATTGAAAACTCGGTAGAATCCCAACGAGGTTCAAGGATAATCTCCTTTATCAGAGAGACCGTCTTGGCAAAATTCCTTGAAAGGGAGCTGCTATTGATAGAAATCTCTTCTTTCTGACCCATTACGCTTATCGAAGAACCAAGCATCTTAATCTCCTCCTCAAGCTCCTCCGGTGTCTTTGACTTTGTACCCTGAGGCAACATGTTGGCAACCAGATTGCTTACACCGGGCAACTCTACTTTATCCTGAAGCATGCCCCCCTCTATTTCAATGTTTATATCTACCACCGGCAGCTCTCTGTTCCTTATGCCGGCAACTACTATGCCATTTGACAAGGTCTCTTCCCACACTTCCGGAATATTCACCTCCGGCTCTTCTCCTGCTGCCGGCTCTTTTGTCCTGTCAAGTGCAGATGGGGTTTTTGTGATTGTCTCTTTGCTTGTATCTGCTATTGCAACCTGACTTGCGCTATTGATGTTCTCCTCTTTCACACCTGCAGGTACTGAGTTTTCAGCCATCATCCCTGTGGCTCCCCGAGGTACAAAACTGGTTACTACGTGAGGTTTTCCTTTGATATATTTCTCATACACACGTTTAACATCATCAAGAGTCACCGCTTTTATGTTCTGGATATCTTTCCCAATAAAGCCCGGATCTCCAAGGAATGTGTTGTAGAAAGCAAGCTTAAGCGCCTTACCGTTGACTCCGTCCAATCCATCATAGAAAGACTTCTCGCTTTGAGCTTTAACCTTCTCTATATCATTAGGGGTAATCCCTTCTTTTTCGAAACGGGCGAAAGCCTCTTCTACAGCACTTTCCACCTCCTTGAGTGATTTGCCTTCGTTGGCTCTCACGCTTATTACGAACTGACCGGCAAGTTCACTTGAACTGTTATATGCATCAACTGAAGATGTCAGGTTTTTCTCTTTTACCAGAACTTTATACATAGGTGCTTTCTTTCCATCAGCAAGGACTTTGGCAAGGAAATCCAGCGCATAGGAGTCTTTTGTATAAGATTCCGGAACCGGCCATACCATTGTCAGCTCTGGAGCGTTGGCAAAATTGTCTTCGTGATACAATTTGATGGTTTTATCTAGTGTGACCGGCATGGCTGAACGTTTTTCAACTTCGCCATGAGATTTGATCTCTCCAAAATATTTTGTCAGCAATGCTTTTACGGTATCTGAATCAAAGTCTCCCGTCAATACAAGAGTGGCGTTGTTTGGCCCGTAAAAATGCTCGTAATAACTTTTAACATCGTCCAATGTTGCACTTCTTAAATCTGCCATCTCTCCAATCACCTCCCAACTATATGGATGGCCTGCAGGATAAAGATTTTTGGAGATCACCCAGTTAGTAAAGCCATAAGGAGAGTTATCTTCTCCCTGTCTCTTTTCGTTCTGGACTACATTCTGCTGAATAGCCAGGGAACGAGGGGTAACTGAGTTGATAAAGAATCCCATACGGTCCGATTCCAGCCACAATATCTTTTCCAGAGCGTTTTTTGGGAATGTTTCATAATAGGCTGTTACATCCTCACTTGTGAAACCATTATTCGAACCACCCGCATTTTCTATAATTTTATCAAATTTGCCAGGTTCAACATTTTCCGAGCCTCCAAAAAGCAGATGTTCGAAAAGGTGTGCAAAACCGGTCTTCCCTGGAGTCTCTCTGCTGGAACCGACATGGTACATGATTGCGTATGAGATCATAGGGTCGGAATGATCTTCATGAAGAACTACCTGTAATCCGTTTGGCATGACATATTTCTCATATTCCATGCTAAGCTGTTCATTCGTATTACTTTTACAGGCAAAACAAAACAGCACTGCCGTTAATCCAATAAGGAGCTTGTTACAAAAATGTTTTTTTCTCATATAGTGTTTTTAAAATAAATTTGCTCTATTAATGTTATTTAAATTCTTCCCTACAATAATTGATCCCATAAACATCGTATCTCTTTATCTGGTCAGCCATTCTCTCTTTAAAGCCTTTGTAATCGCGGGCTCCTTTTGGTGACCAGACAACTTCAGCAAGGGCTGCAGCACGAGGGTATACCATATATTCCACGTGAGAAGGAGAGAGAATATACTCTGTCCATACATTCCCTTGTGCGCCCAACACATATGATGCACTTTCACCTGTTAATGTTGCAGGAATCGGCTCATAATTGTACATAATCTCCAAAGAGACATATCCGCCTATAGCAAATGGCTGCGTTTTGGGCTCTGCCTGATAACGGTCAAGATAACATGGGCTGCCCGGAGTCATTACTACATAATGGTGCTGATCAGCAGCCTCTATGCCTCCCGCCTCTCCTCTCCATGACATCACTGCAGCATTCTGAGCCAGTCCTCCTTCAAGAATCTCATCCCACCCGATAAGCTTACGGCCCTTGCCGTTTATATATTTTTCCATCCTCTGAATAAAGTAGCTCTGCAATTCATGTTCATCCTTAAGATTCTCTGCAATCATCCTTTGCTGGCACAGCGGGCATTTCTTCCAGCTATCCTTAGGACACTCGTCACCACCCACGTGAATATATTCAGATGGGAAAAGGTCAATAACCTCGTCCAGCACATCCTCAAAAAACCTAAAGGTATTTTCCTTTCCAGCGCAAAGGACATCGTTAAACACCCCCCAACTGGTTGCAACTTCATAAGGTCCTCCTGTACAGCCCAGCTCTGGATATGAAGCTAGTGCAGCTAAAGCATGGCCGGGCATCTCAATCTCCGGGACAACTGTCACATATCTGTCTGCCGCATACTTCACTATCTCGCGGATATCTTCCTGAGTATAGTAACCGCCATGGGGAGTTCCATCATAGCCTCCTGATGTCTGGTGGTTACGGATTATAGTCTCCTTTCTGATAGAGCCAATCTCAGTAAGCCTCGGATATTTTTTTATCTCAATGCGCCATCCCTGATCCTCTGTAAGATGAAAATGAAAGGTATTGAACTTGTGCATAGCCATGTAGTCTATATACTTAAACACAAACTCCTTAGGCATGAAGTGCCTGCACACATCCAAATGAAGCCCCCTCCACTGAAATCTTGGATAATCCTCAATTTCTGCAAGCGGAAGTTTTATTTCGGTAAGAGGTTGTGCTGTCGCAGGCATCATCTGAATCAAAGACTGGATAGCATAAAACAATCCGTTTGGAGAGGATGCTTCAATAGTTACTCCTCTTTTTTTGATTCGGAGTTCATATCCCTCTCTTTTGATTTTGGATGATGGATCAAGTTTTATAAAAATAGAGCCTTTGGCCGGTTTATTGGAATAGGTGGTTGTCAAACCCTCCATTCCATAAAATCTTTTCAGATGAGACAAAAGTGGAGAAATTATATTTTCCATCTCTTTATTCCTGACATTAAAGAGAATAGCCGTCCCGGCCACTACCTTAAAAGAGCCCTTATGGGCTGTAACTTTAACAGGCATCGGAACGATTTTTATGGTTTGTTGGCCGGAAAGTTTGTTTCCACTTGAAAATAAAGCAAAAGCGCCCATTATTAAAATTGCCATTTTAAATGAGTTCATAAGAGAATAGTTTTTCTAGTTATTTATCTTCTAATTAGATGCACAATTTATGTATAATTTTCGATTTGTCCATATTTTATCTATCTTTATAATAGATAATCGATTCCATTTTTTTGACTCTAATACTATAAACTATGAAAAAATTATTAGTGATCACAGCGTTATCAGTTTGCGCCGCAATGAATCTGAACGCACAGACAGTTCTTGTCTCCTCCTCTTCTGACAAGATTCCAAAAAATTATATTAAACTCAATCTGACCTCCATCGCCCTGAAAAATTATTCCATCCAGTACGAAAGGGCATTGACAAAGACAATATCCATAGCACTTGCATTCAGAGATATGCCCACCACAAACTTGCCTTTTAAATCGCAGATTCTAAAGCAGGTGAAGTCGGATGACGAATCGGCAGAAAAAATAATCAACAACCTTACAATGAGCAATTTCGCAATCACTCCCGAAGTGAGATTTTACCTTGGGAAAAAAGGATATGGGCGAGGTTTTTACATTGCTCCTTTCTACCGTTATGCAAAATATGAGATTGCAAAAGTTATGGTAGACTTTGAAGTTCAGAACAATGGAGTGCCGGAGCAAAGAAATGTAACTCTTGGAGGCAACGTGACTGCAAATACCGGTGGCCTTATGTTTGGTGCCCAATGGGCGCTTGCCAGGCATATAAGTCTTGACTGGTGGATACTTGGCCCTCACTTTGGCGTAAGTTCCGGAGATCTCACAGGTGTCCCTGACCAACAGATGAGTAGTGAAGATCAGGCAGAAGTCCGGGACAAACTGGAAGATATAGATATTCCAATGATCAAAAAGACCGTGTCTGTAAACTCAAACAGTGCTGCCATTATTTTCGATGGTCCATGGGCTGGTATCAGAGCCGGTATATCAATTGGATTTAGATTCTGACGCTTATGAAAAAGGCATTACTTTGTACAATCCTAATTCTCTCGGCCTTTTTTTTCTCCTTCAACCTGCAGGCACAAGATCTCCGAACCTATCCTGTATTGTGGCATCAGACTTCTGCTGAATACAGAGCTCTTTGCTATCAGGCATTCAACTCTGCCCAAAGATCTCTTGAAGCTCTTCTTTCTGCAAGTAAGCCGGACGAAAGACTTGCTATTGTAACAGACCTGGATGAGACGATTCTAGACAACAGCTTTCTGGAGGCCAAAGGCATCAAGGAGGGAAAACAGTATGACCCAAAAGAGTGGGTTAAGTGGGTAAATCTTTCTGCTGCAACAGCCATTCCAGGGGCAGTAGAATTTCTCCAATGGGCAGCAAAACACAATATCACAATATTTTACATAAGCAACAGAACTCACGCTGACATTCACGCGACCATTGCCAATTTAAGAAAATTGCAGGTTCCGTTTGCCGATTCGTCTCATATGCTGTTTCTGGCTGACGGATCTTCAAAGGAATCAAGGAGATTAAAGGTGGCAGAAAATTATCAAATTGTCATGCTTTTAGGCGACAATTTGAATGATTTCACTTCGGCATTTGAGAAGAGAACTGTAAATGACCGGAAGGCAGAGGTGGATCTCGTCCGCAATGAATGGGGAAAGAGGTTCATTGTAATACCTAATGCAATATACGGCGAGTGGGAAAGTGTGATTTACGATTATGAGAAAAACCTCACGCCTGAACAGAAGGATGCGAAACGCAGAAATCATCTGGACAGTGGGAAAATGTAACAAAAGAATTTGTACATTGTGTCGTTTTTTTTAACCTCATAACTTAATTATAAACTTACAGTGTAATGAACAAACTTTCAAAATTCGTCTTACTGACGATTTCGTCTTTGGGTTTGTGCTCAACAATGCAGGCAAGCGAGGCTGACCTTGCCATACCAGACCTGCACCAAGGCACTTATCACATTTTTGGGGGATCTGTCACTTCCTGGGACTTCCTTTTTTACGGAGCTCTTATTATTGCAGGAACATTATTTTTCAGTTTATATCTGTTTCATCAGATCAAGAAGCTGAGAGCGCATGAATCTATGCTGAATGTTGCTGCGACAATTTATGCTACATGCCGCACCTACCTTCTCCAGCAAGGAAAATTTCTCCTTATGCTTTTTGGTATTATTACCGTAATCTTCTCTGTCTATTTCTTCGGATTGCTTGGAGAATCTGTTTCTGTAGTACTTCAGGTGCTTATGTTCTCTGTAATAGGTATGGCTGGATCGTACAGTGTTGCATGGTACGGCATCCGTGTCAATACCTATGCCAATGCAAGGACTGCCTTTGCCTCACTGCGCGGAAGACCTCTTGATGTAGTGAATATTCCCTTACGTGCCGGCATGAGTGTGGGCCTTTTCCTTATTTCACTGGAGCTTATCATGATGGTTTCCATTTTACTGTTTGTCCCAAGAGAGATTGTAGGAATCTGTTTTCTCGGATTTGCCATCGGTGAATCGCTTGGAGCTAGTGCTTTACGTATTGCCGGAGGTATCTTTACCAAGATTGCAGATATCGGGTCTGACCTGATGAAGGTTATCTTCAAGGTTAAAGAGGATGACCCAAGAAACCCAGGTGTGATTGCCGACTGTACTGGCGACAATGCAGGAGACAGCGTTGGCCCTACGGCGGACGGATTCGAGACCTACGGAGTCACAGGAGTGGCCTTGATTACATTTATAACACTGGCAGTAAAAGATCCAACCATTCAAGCAAAGCTTATAGTCTGGATTTTTGGTATGCGTTTTCTCATGGACTTCCTTTCTGGATGTTCATTCTTTATAAATCAGGAAATTTCAAAGAGGTTATATCAGAACAAAAAAGATTTCCATTTCGAAGCTCCACTTATGAGGCTGATCTGGATTGCCGCAATTCTCTGCATATCCGCTGCATTTTTCATGAGCCACCTTCTATTGTCTGACCTTGCAGATCCTACTGCCTGGTGGAAACTCGCAATAATAATATGCTGTGGTATTCTGGCCGCCGTTCTTATACCTGAATTCACAAAACTTTTCACCGGATCCAAATCGAAACATGTTGAGGAGATCGTCACTGCCTCACGTGAGGGAGGTCCCTCTTTAAATATTCTTTCCGGAATTGTGACTGGCAACCTGAGTGCCTTCTGGACAGGTCTTCTTATTGCAGGTCTTATGGCAATTGCCTATTTCACTTCAGGATTGGGCCTGACCGAAGTTCTTGGTGTGCATGCGTCAATTTTTGCCTTTGGACTTGTAGCATTCGGCCTTCTATGTATGGGTCCGGTGACTATCGCTGTTGACAGCTATGGGCCGGTTACCGATAATGCTCAGTCTGTGTTTGAACTTTCTCAAATTGAGCAGATACCTGGAATCAGCGAGTCTATCGAAAAAAATTATGGTTTCAAGCCTGATTTTGAAGTCGGAAAACATTTTCTGGAAGCAAACGATTCTGCCGGCAACACATTCAAAGCCACTGCCAAGCCTGTTCTTATTGGAACAGCTGTCTGCGGTGCCACTACAATGATTTTCTCCATAATACTTCTCTTGGAAAAGGTTGGATTGATGCATCTTTCTCTTACCGATGCACCTGTAATTCTTGGTCTGATTTGCGGTGGTGCGGTTATTTTTTGGTTCAGCGGAGCATCAATGCAAGCTGTCACTACCGGAGCCTATCGTGCAGTACTGTTCATAAAGAAAAATTTCAATATGGACAAAAAGGAAGCCGACATAGAAGATTCCAAGTCTGTTGTGAAGATATGCACGCAGTATGCCCAGAAAGGTATGTGGAATATATTTATAGCTCTTATTTCTCTCACTTTGGGGTTTGCCTTCCTCGATCCCAACTTCTTTGTAGCATATCTGATTTCCATCGCTGTATTCGGCCTGTTTCAAGCTATTTACATGGCCAATGCCGGAGGAAGCTGGGATAACGCAAAGAAAGTCGTGGAGGTTGACTTGAAAGAGAGGAATACTCCTTTGCATGAGGCAGCAGTAGTCGGTGATACCGTTGGAGATCCTTTCAAGGACACCTCTTCAGTCTCACTTAATCCAATTATTAAATTCTCTACCCTTTTCGGGCTTCTGGCAACTGAAATATGTATAGGAATGAAGGCAAACCCTTCATATGATTACTCTATGTATGTAGCAATTCCTTTCCTTATTATTGGTTTGATTTTCGTATGGAGGTCTTTCCACAGAATGAGGATTCCGTTGGAGTAAGAGGGTTTATTCGATACTGACAATTATGGCGTCTCTATAGTTTGAACTATGGAGACGCTTTTTTTGTATGGCAACCACAAATACCCACTTATAAGTCATTCGTGGCATTGAGTTGACAATAAGGATCTTAAGTCTTTTATGATTATGAGTTAATATCTTGAATCACTGCGATTTGCCACGAATGACTTGGTCGCATGATGGTAGTATCAAAATAAATATTATCTTTATACATATAATTACACTAACTATATTCTTGTCGACTGATACTTCTCATATATCAGGGTAGATTCCAAATCAAATCAGGTATAAGACAACGCACAACTTGCGTCAGCATTTCTAACCTAAATAATATCACAAATGAGCAATTTAACCAATGCTCCCGATGAAAAAGACCGGAGAGAACTTGATGGCTATATTCGCCCTCGTGTTTACAAAGTTTTATCAACTATAAGCAACAATAGTTTTTCCATTATGAACGACAATGTTGATCTCAAATACAATCTTTTCCTTACTCCATTTCACTTGCGCAACTTAAGACGACCGTTCCAGGATATAATCTCATCCATACACCCATCTGCCACTATATCGGCAGAAGAGTGTGAGAGACTCAACAGAGTAAAAGATTGTATTGAGCTTATCAAATTTAAGGTAACAATAAAAGAGATCGCATTTGAAAACATGTATTGACATTTTATTGATTTTGCTACTTGCTCTTAGCCCTGTACCAAAAATGTATTCTCAACAGCTATCAGCCAAGGAGATAATCAAAAAAGCGGATGAAAAAGGACGTGGGCTGACAAGCAGGGGAGAAATGACCTTGGCCATAATCCGTCCGGATTGGTCAAGAGCTATTTCTATGAAAACATGGTCTAAGGGAAGTGACTATTCATTGATATACATCACATCCCCTGCCAAGGAAAAAGGGCAGGTATTTCTGAAGCGTCAGAAAGATATGTGGAATTGGATACCATCTATAGAGCGTATGATAAAAATCCCCCCTTCTATGATGATGCAGTCATGGATGGGATCTGACTATACAAATGACGATCTTGTGAAAGAATCTTCCATTGTAGTGGATTACTCTCAAAAAATGTTGGGCAAAGAGAGTGTGAGAGAAATGGAGTGTTATAAAATTGAACTTACCCCGCTACCAGATGCTCCTGTAACATGGGGCAAGGTTATTGTCTGGATAACAGTTAATGGTTTTAGTCAGTGGAAAGCCGAGTACTATGACGAAGATTCAGAATTGGTAAATGTAATGAACTCCTACAATATAAAATTCATGGGAGACCGCGAGATTCCAACAAGAATTGAGATAGAACCTGCGAACAAAAAGGGAAACAAGACTATTTTAGAGATAACTAAAATTGCTTATGACCAAGTTATTCCGGAAAGCTTCTTTTCTCAGCAGAACATGAAATCTGTTAAATAGCTCGTATTAGACTATAAGATGAACGACTACTTAAAACTGGCGTGGAGGAATATCTGGCGCAACAAGCGTCGTACAATAATTTGTGCTGCCTCCGTATTTTTCGGAGTAGTACTATCTTCATTTATGAGTTCCATGCAGGAAGGCTCCTACGAAATGTATATAAATACCATAGTCAATTTCTATTCCGGTTATATTCAAGTACATAAAAAAGGATATTGGGACGACAAAATAATAAACAACACGCTGGATTACACATCAATCCAAAAGAAAATCCCATCCAATAAAGGAGTTTCTACCATCACCCCACGTCTGGAGAATTTTGCTCTTGCTTCACTTGAAGATCTTACCAAAGGTGTAATGGTAATAGGGATCTCACCGGAAAAAGAAAACAGCATCACCAATCTTTCAAAAAGAGTAAGTTCGGGAAATTATCTAAGAGAAGGAGACAAGGGGGTTATTGTCGGGAGCGCCCTTGCAAAATATATGAAAGCTGGAATAAATGACACATTGGTTTTGCTCAGTCAGGGATATCATGGTGTCAGTGCCGCTGGAAAATATCCTGTAAGGGGTATAATAAAGCAACCATCACCAGACCTAGACAAAAGCGTGGTTTATATGGATTTAAGTACAGCCCAAGAGTTTTTCACTGCGCAGCAGCGGCTTACCTCTTTGGTCATAATGGTAAAGGATGTGAAAGATGTCCCTCGGATAAAGAGAGAATTTGAATTAGCTCTTGGAAGCAACTACGAGGTCATGGACTGGAAAGAGATGAACAGTATGCTGATCAAGCAGATTGACAGCGACCGCGCATCAGGACTAATAATGAAAGGGGTGCTTTATATAATTATCGCCTTTGGAATATTTGGCACGATACTAATGATGACAGCTGAACGCAGGAAGGAGTTCGGAGTAGTTACCGCAATTGGAATGCATAAATCCAGATTAAGCTGTATCTTGATTCTGGAGACTATACTACTGGGATTTGTGGGAATATTTTCAGGAATAGCTGCCAGTATCCCTCTTACCCTCTATTTTAAATTCCATCCGATTCCTCTGACCGGGCAAGCAGCTGAAACCATGCTCCTTATGGGATTTGAACCCATAATGCCATTCTCCATGACTCCTTCTGTATATTATAATCAAGCTATTGCCATTTTCACGTTTACCATACTAATCGGTTTATATCCCGTATTTATAATAAGTCGGATGAAAATAAGCAAAGCTTTGTACAGCTAATTTTAAATATTGGTATATGATCTTTGTATTTGCCTGGCGGAATTTATGGAGAAACAAGCTGAGAAGTTCTGTAATAATCACTGCTGTAACCCTAGGGGTTTTTGCGGGAATCTTTCTTATGGCTTTTATGAACGGCATGGTAAACGGCAGGATAGAATCCATAATAGGAACTGAAATATCTCACATTCAGATCCACCAGCCGGGGTTCATGGATAACGATCTGTTCACACTACGCCTAATGGATGCAGACAGTATCGTGCAGATGGCAGAGAATTCCGATTATGTGGCTGCAGCCGGCAAGAGGATCATAGTAAACACAATGGTGGCTTCAGCTGAGACTGGAACAGGGGTTATGGTAACAGGGGTTGATCCTGAGAGGGAGAAGAAAGTGACCGACCTTCATTCAAAGATTGTAGAAGGAAGATATCTTGACGAGAATGGAAAAAACCCAGTGGTGATTGGAGAGCTTCTTGCCAAAAAGCTGAGTGTTGGAGTGAAGAATAAAATTGTCATTACGGTTCAAGATATCAATAAAAATATAACCGGCGGGGCGTTTCGCATTGTGGGCATTTACAAAACAGACAATCTGATGTTTGACGAGGCCAATATTTTTGTCCGCAACCGCGATCTTGGTGCACTTACCGGTCTAAGTAGCAAGGAGGCTCACGAAGTAGCAATACTGCTTAAAAACAGCAATCAAACAAAAAAAGCAGCAAAGATCTTGGAAGAGTTCTTCCCTTCGTTTGAAGTGAAGGACTGGCTTCAAATCAGTCCGGAAGCAGGATACCTGATAAGTGCAATGAATCAGTATATGTACATCTTCATTGCAGTCATACTCCTGGCTCTCTCTTTTGGAATTGTAAACACAATGCTGATGGTGATAATGGAGAGGGTCAGGGAACTGGGAATGCTTATGGCAATAGGCATGAATAAGAAAAAAGTTTTCAATATGATAATGATGGAAACTGTCTTCCTCTCTTTAACCGGTGGTGTGGCGGGGATTATAACGGGGTATTTTATGTCGGGATATTTCGAACGCTCAGGCATAGATCTCTATTTCTGGAAGGATGCCTTTGCCGATATTGGATACTCCTCAATTGTATACCCACAAATAGAGGTCATGACCATAATTATTGTAGCCATAATGGTAATTGCATCAGGGATAATAGCCTCCCTCTACCCGGCATTCAAAGCCTTGAAGCTGAATCCTTCTGAATCCATACGAAATTAATTTTGATAATATCAAAAGTCGACATATGAGAGTAATTGAGATCAAAGGTCTGCACAAAGTTTACGATGGAAAAACATTGCCGGTTTATGCAATAAACGGAATAGATTTGAACATCGAGGCAGGTGAATTTACAGCTGTGGTTGGTCCCTCCGGCTCAGGAAAGACAACTTTGCTGAATATCATTGGAGGGCTGGATGATCCTACCGAAGGAAATGTATTTATTGACGGAGTAAACATCACAAAGTTGGGTACGCATGCGAGGACTGATTTCAGGATGAAGAACATCGGATTTGTCTTTCAATCCTACAACCTGATTCCAGTCTTCACTGCTAGAGAAAATGTAGAATTCATACTTCGTCTTCAAAGAAAGCCTAAGGAAGAAAGAGAGCAAAGAACACGTGAGCTGTTGGATGCTGTCGGTCTGGGAGAGCGTATGAATAGCAGACCAAACAAATTATCGGGAGGCCAACAACAGCGTGTTGCAGTTGCAAGGGCCTTGGCGTCCAAACCAAAATTCATACTGGCCGACGAACCAACTGCCAATCTGGATTCAAAATCAGCCGAAAATCTGCTGGAGATTATGGAAAAACTTAACAGAGAAGAGAATGTCACTTTTCTATTCTCTACACATGATCAACGGGTTGTAAGCAAGGCTAGACGGGTAATAACAATTCAGGACGGAATGGTTGTTTCTGATATAAAAAAGAGTCAGTAGAGAAGTATACCATGATAAAATTGTTACAACTCACCATTGGAATGATTCTGGTTTCCACCATAACTTATGGGCAAGACTCTCTTTATGTGAATGGTTATCTTTCAGAGATGCCTTCCATCATGTTTGATAAATGGGAAAACAACTGGACGTACGACAACCTCATACACAATCGCCTGAATTTCAAATGGAACAATGACTCCAACAAGTTCAACGCAATATTGGAAATACGTAACAGACTGATAATCGGAGAGTCTGTGAACAAAATAGATCAATATCCAAAAATAATTGACATCGATGATGGAATAGTGAAGCTCTCCATCAACATTGCCTCTGGCAATAGATATGTGCTTAACACAAGAATTGACAGAGCTTACGTAGATTACACACGAGGAAGGTTTCAGATAAGAGTTGGCCGGCAACGTATAAACTGGGGACAATGTATTGTATGGAATCCTAATGACCTCTTCAATACCTCATCTTTTCTAGATTTCGACTATATAGAAAAACCAGGAAGTGATGCTGTAAGGCTCCAGTATTACTCAAGCAGCACCTCTTCCTTAGAGTTGGCTATAAAAGCAGATAAAAGCCATAAAATAACTTCGGCAGCTCTTTTCCGCTTTAACAAATGGAATTATGATTTTCAATTTCTAGGTGGAATACTTGATGGACAGGATCTCACATTTGGGGCAGGATGGTCCGGGAATATTATGGGGGCATCATTCAGAGGAGAATGTTCATATTTTCATCCAAAACACAATTTTGCAGATACTTCCGGAGTCTTTTCGATATCTCTGGGCAGTGACTATACTTTCAGAAACTCTCTTACCATACAGGCAGAAATGTTGTATCAAAACAGTAAAAAGAGCCTTATCGGCAATTTTGCCGGATATTATAGTATGACTTTATCTCCCAAAGAGCTCTCTTTCACAGATCTTTCACTAATGATCCAAGGGAGCTATCCAATTACACCTCTGATCAACATCTCCACTGCTATAATGTACTTTCCTAAGGTTGAGGGCTTTTACATAGGTCCTTCACTGGCTTGGTCTCTCTTGGAAAATGTAGAGCTTTCAGTTATAGTCCAGTCTTTTGCCGGTAAATTTGTAAAAGAGAGATCTGACTACTTCAACATGGGCTTTATACGCCTGAAGTGGAACTTCTGACTTGTAAAGTAGACACTTTCGTTACAAGCCTTTCCATCCTCCATCGGCAATGATCACCGACCCGTTGATGTATCTGGAGTCATCACTGGCGAGAAAAAGGGCTATTCTTGCTATCTCTTCAGACTTTCCCTGACGAGGAATTGTAGCAAACGTAGGTAAGATTCTGTCTTTTGCTATGCTGTTCATCTTTGACACATCAAAATCTACCATTATATTTGTGGCAACTCCGCCAGGGGCAATTGCGTTACATCGTATACCTTTTTTTGCATACATGAACCCGGCATTCTTTGTCAGTCCGATAACGCCGTGTTTGCTCGATGTGTATGCAGCTCCTGCCACCGTAGAGGAAATTCCTCCAAGGGAGGTAATATTCACTATGCAGCCGGAACCTTTGGGAAGCATTATGTTTATTGCTCTTCGCATAGCTTTGAATGGACCTGTAAGATTGACGGCAATTATATGATCCCACAGTTTGTCGTCAGCCTCACCTGCCGGAATGTAGTTATCCATGACACCCGCATTATTGACCAGAATATCAAGCGTTCCAAATGAATCCAAGGCAACTTTGAACATCTTTTCAATATCGCTTTCATTCTCGACATCTGCAACCAAGGTTTCCATACCTTCGCCAAAAGAGACCATCTCCTTACGAAGGGAATCAAGGGAGTTCCTGTTTATGTCCACTGCAACAACCTTACATCCCTCTTGCAAGTAGAGTATAGCCGTCGCTCTGCCAATTCCCGACCCTGCGCCGGTTATAATGGCTACTTTGTTTTCCAGTTTTCTCATATACCTAGTGTTAAAATGATTTACAATAAGTATGGAAAAGATACATTTTTTTCAGGAGAAATCCAACTACCTTTCAGCGAGGCTCAATGCAAGATCTATTTTCGGTCAAGCAGGCTAAGTACTCCGTTTATGAAAGTCAATGGGTGTACCGGATTGCCGGGAATATAAAGATCTACATGATGATTGTCAAGAAAACTTCTGTTTATGGCCGGACTACCTGCAAAAATGCCACCGCTTATTGCATCTGTCCCTGCTAGTATGATGATTTTAGGATCTGGTACGGCATTATAGCAACGCTCAAGAGGTTCTGCCATATTTTCCGAGATAGGACCGGTGATTACTATTCCATCGGAATGACGTGGGGAAGCCACAAAATCAATTCCAAACCTGCTTATATCGAAATTTACGTTGTTGGTGGCATTTAGTTCCCATTCGCAACTACCGTCTCCACCTGCTGACACTTGTCTTAGCTTAAGAGAACGTCCGAACAGGTTGCGGATCTCCTTTCTGACCTGATCAGGGTCAACAAGGATTGGCTCTCCTTCAAGCATCTGATCACAAGAAACGCTTTCGCGGACAATCAGTCTTTCTCTTACATTTGTGGAGATTTTGTAATCCTTGGTGAATTTTACCTTTTCAGGAAAGCGTACAGCGCACTCACCACAAAAAGTACATTTACCCAAGTCAATGCAAACGGGATCAATAGATATCGCCCCAGTAGGGCAAAGGGAAGCAAGCGAGGAATTGTCTGCAGGGATATTTGTAATTACAGGTCTGCCTCTGAAAATGCCGGGTACTTTTGCAGAAGTTACATCGGGAATATATTGTTTCCCCTGATGATACAATATTTTTAGATTGTTGAGCATCGTAGTGTTTTTACAAATCGTGTCCACTGTAGGACAAATTGAAACTTTTATTGCATATCGGGAAGTCGGATATCTCGTTGTTCCTGACAGACTGAGCCAAAGCCATCCAGTTATGATGAGACGGATCTTTTATCTTGTATATTATCAGCTCTCCTCTCTCATCAGTAATTGCACAGTGACAAATCTCTCCTCTCCAACCCTCGGTGAGAGACAAGACAAACGCTTCACTCTGCGGCATTAGATCGATTTTCTGAGGACATTTAAATTCAGGGACACTCTTTATCAACTCCTTTACATATCCTATGGATTGTTTTATCTCCTCTTTTCTTATCTGAGCTCTGGAATAGACATCTCCATGATGCTTTATTACAGGTTTATGATTTATGTTGCCGTAGAGATTGAATGGATGTGAAAGCCTTATATCTCTTTCAAGACCGCTCATTCTGGCAGCCATGCCGACAGTTCCCATTTCCAGTGCCTGTTCATAGCTCACAACGCCTGTCTTTTCCATACGTGAAAGCGCACTAGGCAAGCTGAAAAGTTTCTTTGTCATCTCGTCAAAATCCGGTTCATAGGCCGCAAATATTTGAATAAGCCTTTCAGCAAGATCATTCGAGAATGGGTAATTCATTTTTCCTGCTCTTATCAGCCCCTTTGAGAGCCTGTTTCCTCCCCACTCCTGCATAAAGTTGATAATTGGAGTACGCAATCTTCCGTAAACCGAGTTGCCAAGCTGATAGGCTATGTCTGTACATATTCCGGAAAGATCTCCGGTATGTATGGCTATCCTTTCCAACTCCAGGGCAAGTGTCCTGGCATAATGTAATGAGTAGTCAGCCTCAAAGCCACACAGAGCTTCCCATAGATTTGCAAATGCAGTCGTATGTCCTACAACAGTGTCCCCGGCAATACTCTCAGCTAAGGTTGTCCGCTCAAGCAATTTTTTCTTCTGCAAGAAAAGCTGTTCAATGCCTCTGTGCTGATACCCAAGCTGAATTTCAAGATGCATTATCTGTTCTCCGTTGCAGATAAAACGAAAATGCCCAGGTTCTATGATTCCGGCATGTATCGGGCCAACACCCACTTCGTGCACCTCTTCTCCCTTCACATTATAGAATGGGTAATTATCAATCCTGATATTTGCATCCGTCCTTCCATGAGCATATCTCATGGGCTTGAGCCAAGGATGGTCAGAATATCTTATCCCAAAATTCTCATGGACCTCTCTCTCAAATTTCTCAAAATTATGGTTTCGTGCTGTAAGTGACGGATACTCTTCAATGCTGCCCACCATGGCAGAGGAGACAAGTATCTCATGCGCCTGATCATCGGCTATACAACATATCAGCTTCACTCCGCTGTCCGAATTATATCCGAAATAGTTTACACAATGCCTTGCAGCATTTCCCATTAAAAGTCCAACGTTTGTATCTGAAAATTCCTCGTACGAAAGGACGGGTATCTTTTTCAGCGAAATAACCTCGTTGTTGTGTATACTTATGTATTTTAGATCTGTCATTGTACTAATTTTACAGCATTCTCAATCAATGTCACCAGTGTGACAGGAGGATTATACGCCAGATAAACAGATATAGCCAGCAATATATACTGAGGGAACGATTCCCACGGTGAAATCCTGGTAATCCTGGATTCATCTATGTTAACCGGTGGTGTGAACAGGAGCTTGAAGGTGTTGGAACCGAAGCCCCACAATATAAGAGTCAGAAGGATCAGAATTACAAACAGTATGATTATATAACCTGACTGAAACAGGGATTGAAATATCATGAATTCACTCACAAATAGCCCTGAAGGCGGCATTGCCGTAGCAGAAATGAATGCCAGCAACATCAGCATTGCTCCGGCCTTATTGTATTTAAAATAGTTTCCTAAATCGTACACACTCTTGCTCTGATAAACAGCATATATCTGATTATATTGAAAGAATAGAGCCGGTTTGATGAATGTATGCAGAATCACATGTAATATCGCAGCATAAGTCCCTATTCCTCCTGCTGCAAGACCAAGCATTACCAAACCCATATGTTCAACACCTGAATAGGCAAACATCCTTTTTATGTTCTTGATACGGGTCATATAGACAGTTGCAACGAATACCGAGAGAAGAGCCGCTACAATAATAAGTGTGTTTGTCCATTGATAGAGGGTTGTATGCACCATCACTGCGTATACCCTGTATATTGCCACAAATCCGAGATTCATAAGCACACTAGCCAACAATGCTCCTGCAGGCCCGGGGGCCTTGTCTTTTGCATCTATACCCGCTGTGTACATCGGAACAATCCCAAGCTTTGCCGTGAAACCGGTGAAAATGAACAGGAAAGCCAGCTTAAGCCAGAATGGGTTTAAATTGCCACTGTTTCTGTAAAGCGATTCAAACGACATATCCTCAACTCCAGCCTGTTTAAGAGCCAGGCTCAGGAACAGAATGCCTACATATACAAACGTAATGCTTATGGCACATAGGAATACATATTTCCATGTACCTTCCAATGCCCTTATATTCCTATGGTGGTAAATCAGGGCTGAGGCACTGAGTGTGGTTATTTCAACAAAAATCCATGTAACAGCTATATGATTTGAAAGATAGGCCATTGAACAGGCGCTTACCAGCATAACCATTGCGCCAAAGAAAATCCCTCTGGTCCTTGGAGTCTCCTCATGCCGGTTTATATACCTGTACCCGTAATAGAATGCAGGAATACTTACTATACATATTGCCAGAAGCATCAGGATTCCGAGAGAGTCTGGGGTAAAGAAACCCAGCTCTGTGACATTCAGATGATTATATTCATATACGCCCAATGTGCAAAGCAAAACAACGTAGAGGATAACCAGAAAATTGTTTATCCGGGCGTTTTTGTTCAAAAACAATCCCAGGCTTATGACTAATGTCCCTATTAAAAAAATACCTACCATCATCGATTCAGTCCTTTAAATTTTGTAATAGATTTACGTCGGGATCCTTGAGAACGTCACCAATTTTCTTGAAGAAAACTCCAAGCATAAGCACGCTGGCAAAAATATCCAACATTATACCAAGGTTCACCAACATAGGCATTTCGTTTCCCACAGCGAGAGAGAGTGTGAACACTCCATTTTCGATTACAATATATCCTATTATATGAGTAATGATTTTTTTTCTTGAGACAATAAGGTACAATCCTGTAAATAATGTTGAAAGGGCAACTACAAAGAAAGTCTTGTCCAGATTAACCTCATCTATATAACTGGACAGGATTATTGTCACCACTATAATGAATGTTACAATAATAAGCGAGATGAAATTCGGCAGGTATGGCTCTGTCTCTCTGGTTATACCGTTTCGCTTGATAATGTAGTTTATGAAAATAGGAACTGCCAATGCCTTGAAGACAACAGTCTCCAGCATTATGAAAATCAGGTTCACCGTATTAAAGTGAGTAAGAGTGAGAAAGGTTATCCCAAAAAGCAAGAAGCCTTGCAATACAAGAATTCGCAAATAGGTATGCAGTCTGTTGGCAATGCTCATATAAAGCAACGTCATGGCTAAGGCTATCAACAGTATATCTGTCATGATTAATTTAATGTTATATAAACTTCCCAAGCACCAACAATACTCCAAAGAATATCAGCAGGGAAACCGATGTTAGTATGAAAATGAACTGCGGATTATGTGCCATTCTGAAACGTGCCATGAAAGATTCTATTATCCCCACAGTAATTGCAAACAGGGCTTGAATTAATAAAAAGAGTGGTATGGAGAGAGCTATGGGAAGTGCTCCTATAAAAAAGTTAGAGATAATGGCACCATACATTGCGAACTTCAGGTTGGTAGTATATAAAATCGTTCCCAGGTCAAAGCCGCTGTTATCCAATATCATCACTTCGTGGATCATTGTCAGTTCCAAATGAGTCTTAGGATCGTCAACCGGCATACGGCTGTTTTCTATCATTGCAATGATTATAAATACAAATGTCGCCAGTCCGCCAAGCATATATGCTATGTAAGATCCATACTGAAGCGAGGAGAATATGCTCTGGAACGACGTGTGTCCGGTAAAAAGTGCAAATGAGCCCATCAGTATGAAGAATGCTGGTTCGGCCAGCATCGAAAAAAGTACTTCCCTACTGGAGCCCATTCCTTCAAAACTGCTTCCTGTATCAAGCGCGGCAACAATTGTCAGAAATTTCCCCAAAGAGAGTATATAGGCAAACATCACAAAGTCTCCCTCAAAGGAGATTATTCCGGGATGGGTTCCGTGAGGAATCATAAGGATGGCCATTATTACCGATGCAAAATAGACTGTTGGGGCTATCTTGAATATCAAACTTGTTGTCTTGCTGTATACTGAACCTTTTTTCCATAAGCGGAAGATATCTCTCATTGGCTGAAAGATTCCCGGGCCTTTACGTCCCGAAGCAATACTTTTGGTCCTTATTACTACGCCTGTAAAAAAAAGACTTGCAAATATTATGAGTATGAAACTTAACATTCTTATAAGTGATTTAAAAAGTCAACCAACACTGTTATTTTTTCAATCAAGACCGGGAGCAATATTGTGAGACCAATAAATATGAATCCGTACAGAATATATGCTTGTATATTTCCGTTCTGAAGGAATCCAAATCGATTCAGAAAACCTCTGGTCGCAAACACAGGCTTGTCTATGAGCCACTTTTCCACTTTATCGGAAGGATGTGTCTCCTGTAAAGTTCTTCCCGGGTAGAGGCCATGAGCATCTCTCTTGTCTTTTTTTATAAGTAGTAATGGTTCTGCCAGTTTTCTGTATGTCCTTATGAAAGAGGAGCCGGTATATTGCATTTTTGAAGCATCCCCAACGTAGCCACATCCCCAGGTCTCTTCCTCACAACACTCCCGTCCTTTGGTGACAACCGATCTCAGGTAAAAGAGGAGAAGGGTAATTAATACAAATCCAAGCGAATACCACCCTATTATCGTAAGAGTTCCAAATATATCTGCAATCTCTGCAGACATTTCAGCACTTGTCGAAGGAAGGTACAACCCGGTAATTTTCAAAAGTGATTGACTTAAAAGCAGAGGAAAAAGACCAATCAGGACAATTGAACCTGCAATTATGTACATTGGCAATAACCTTTGCGGTTTCTCGTCCAAGGTTTCATGAAGTGAAGCATCTCTCGGATTTCCCAGAAAAACAATCCCAAAGACTTTAGTAAAACATATCAGGGCAAGTCCCCCTATCAGCACCAATCCCAAAATTGCGAAAAGGAGTACCAGTATCAACGTAAAGTTACCGGACAGGAGTCCTTTGAAAAGGCCGCTGTAGATAAAGAATTCTGAGACAAATCCATTAAATGGAGGTAATCCGCAAATGGCAAGGCAGCCTATAATTACAATATATCCGGTGCGGGGCATTCTCCTGAGTAACCCGCCCAAAGCATCAATATTCACGGTGTGCTTTGCCTGATATACATTTCCCGCACTGTAAAACAGAAGAGACTTGAACAGTGAATGGTTAAGAGTGTGCAGCAGTGCGCCTCCAAAACCTGCAATCGTTAGAATTCTGATATCAAAGCCCAGCCCCAGGCAGCCCAAACCTATACCTATTCCTATGATTCCTATGTTTTCAATACTGCTGTATGCAAGAAGCTTTTTGAGGTTATGCTGGACTATTGCAAGCATAACTCCATACACTCCGGTGATTACCGACACAACTAGTATGAAATATCCTACAGAGACCATATCTGTCTTTATAAGCAATAATATCCTCATTATGCCGTATATACCAATCTTAATGATAACTCCCGACATTACTCCTGAAATATGTGCAGGCGCTGCGGGATGGGCATGAGGCAGCCAGGTATGGAAAGGGACAAAGCCCGATTTAATTGCAAAACCGATGAAGAACAATATGAAAAGTCCTACTCCTGTTATTGCCGGCTGCGATAAGGTAAATGCTGTAATAGCGCCAAAATCGAAAGAGCCTGTCTTTACTCTTACCCACATGAATGCTATTGTGAGGCAAAGAATGCTCACGTGTGACTGGATAAGGAAATTGATTCCTGCTTTTAATGTCTCTTTCTTATAGTGCTCAAAAATTATAACCGCAAAGCAGCCTAGGGCCATCATCTCCCAGGCTACAAGCATTGCGAAGCCGTTTTGCACGACACAGATGTCTATGAGGGCAGTGTAAATCAGTATATATGATATGGCGTGAAAAGCCAGATTAAATTTCTGTTCGGCATAATTTTTCATATACCTGAAGCCGTACCAGGCTCCGGTCAGAAAAGTAAAGCTTATCACCAGCATGAACCACGCAGAGAGATAATCTATCCGCATATTGATAATACCGGATATCCATGACCCTGGATAAGAGTAGTCCAAAGGACCGTTTAAAAAAACAGAACCGGCAGCAATTGCACAGATAAAAGCCTGGAGAGAAAGCACTCCAAGAGCAATGATTCCCCTACCTTTTGTTTTACAAAAAGGAAAACATACAATAGCGAATAAAAAAAGCAGGTTAAATATTTCAATCAGAATCTTCCCCATCATTTCTCATACTTTTGTTAAAAGTGTGCAAAGGTAAGGGTTTTTACTGAAGAACTCAACCCTTTTTACTTTACATGATTCAGACCGCCACTCCACTTATAGACCATCTCCTTTTGGATGTCAGTAAGAACAGCCCCGGGATTAGCTTTGGCAAATGACTTTGGAGGCATGGCCCCTTTCATTACAACCTTTGATATGTCAGCAGCTTTCTTCGACTGCTTCTCCAAATCATAGCTGTCCCATCTGGAAAAATTAACTCTGGACTTGGCCATACTCCCACCATCATCTGAATGGCAGGCCATGCAGGAAGTCTTAAATACAGCCTTCAGATCTTCCGGTATAGGTTTGGTTGACTGAGGCGGAAAAATAAGAGCGGTAACTATTAAAAACATCGCAGCTCCAGTAAGAAACAAACAAATCTTTTTCATACAATTACCTATTTAATTGGTTATTATTTTTTCTTTTCCAACGGAAGTACTCCTGCCATCTCACCAATGACATTTACCAATTCTGAACCGGTCGGCACTACAATTTTTGCATTTTTCTCCAGAGATGCTTCAAGAGCCTCCAGCTTCCTTAACAACTGGGCATTCCCCACAAAATACTTATCAGCCGCTTCATTTACAAGCTTAATGTATTCGGCCTCTCCCTCTGCCTGAAGGATTTTGGATTGTTTTGATCCCTCAGCCTCTTTGATTTTGGCTCGCTTTACACCATCTGCAACCGTTTCGGCTGCTGTTGCAGAATCTATAGCCGCAATTTTTTCATTTTCAGCCTTAACCACCTTATTCATTGTCTCCTGGACATCTTTAGGCGGATCAATCTGCTTCAATTCAGTCCTTACAATTTCAATACCCCATCCCTGAGTCTCCGTATGAAGTGTCTTATAGAGTTCTGCGTTTATCTTCCCTCTTTCGCTGTTTGCCGACTTAAGGGTGAGTGTGCCGATTATATTACGCAATGTAGTTCTTGCCAGGTTGACAATCTGCCATCTGAAGTTATTTACATTGTATATAGACCCCTTAACACTCTCTTCGTCAGCCTTTACCCTGAAATAGACCTGGGCATCCACACTTGCGTTGAGGTTGTCGTTTGTGATGATCTCCTGAGGTTCTGCATCTACCATCTGTTCAGTGACATTTACCAGAAACAGTCTGTCTATGACCGGAATAATCCAATGAAAACCCGGATTTGCATAGGCATGATACTTACCTAGCCTTTCAATAAGGCCTCGTTGAGTTGGTCTCACAATTCTTATTCCTATCATGAGTATGAACACAACTGGAATAATTAAATAAAATAAGCTCATTTCAATCTTTTTTTAAATTATTGTTTTTAGATCTATCTCTTATCTCTTGGAGCAATTCAATCTCTATCTCCTGAATCTTCATCATTTTTGACCACTGATCCAGCAATAGATGGTCCACCTTCTCATGTAACGTCCTTATCTCAATCTCCGATTTCAAATTAACCTTATAATCATTTTCAGACCTTATCCTGTCTTTTTTCTCCTGCCTGTTTTGGCTCATCATTATAACAGGAGCCTGTATGGCTGCAAGACACGACAAGATAAGATTGAGCAGGATAAAAGGATATGGGTCGAATGGTTTGGAAAAAAGAAGCGCAACATTCAACAGTATCCATCCAAGCAAAACACAGAAAAACAGAATTATAAACCTCCAGCTTCCACCAAACGCGGCAACACCGTCAGCAATTTTTTCTCCAACTTTAAGTGGCTGCGATTGTACGTTGACATCCGAGGATATTAGTTCATTCTCACGAATGCTGCTTATCACAGCATCCTTAAGGCCCTCCACGCTTCCGTTTTCGTCTTCAATGATCTTGACAATATATTTCATCCTGAAAGTATCAAAATCATCTTTGCATATCCGGCTCTTGTCATTCCACTCAGGATAATCACTCATGATTAGTTTCTCAACCTCATGACGTATCCCATGTCCAGTAATCAGTTGGTCTTCCGGATATGATTTATTGCAAATATTACATCTAGCTTCAGCCATTTAACTAATTTTCAATCTACCTGGGATACTATTGCCACGTAGTTTTTCCCATATTTCTTTGAACACTTGGGGCAAGTTGTATACCACATATACATTTTCCTTATGTTAAGTCCTTTCGCTTTTACAATATTTGTATAATCCTTGCACCACTTTCCCGTATCGCTGAAAGGGCCTTCGTATACTTTACTGTAAAACTTGCCGGTAAGACTTACATTTTCCGCATTTTGGATATTCCTGTCCACTGCAAGGTAAACGTCCATATTCCATTTTGACGTATGATCTGAAAGACAGAGCCAGTCAGTAATTTTGCCTCCTGCATCAGACACCTTGCGGTCCATCCGTTTCATAACCTTGCCAAAGTTAAGTGGCATGAAGAAAAAAGTGCAGATACTGTCTTTTATGAACATTTTACTATCCCACTCGAAGAATCTGTCGTCCCATGGAATTGGGTCAAACTTTGGGCAGCATTCCGGTTTTGTTTCTGATTCCGCTTTCATAAAAACCTCCTTTTATATTGTTATAAAAATACAAAATAAAATCCACATATTCATTACGACATGGATTTCTGTTTGAGGGCCATCATTACTATGGCGTCAAAAATCCTATCCGGCAAAATCTTCCTTGCAAAGATTATGAGCTTTGCCCCTGCTCCCGCAGAATACCTCGCTCTGGGATTCTTTGACATGACCGCTTTTGAAATTGTCCTGGCAATCACGATGGGCTCAGATCCTCTTTTATATACTGCCTTCAATAGATTCAGGTGCATCCCAGCACTCTCTTTATAGGCAGAATCACCCGATCTTTTGTTCAGGTTATCCCCTGCAATTCCAGACCACTCAGTCTTTATTGCCCCCGGTTCAATAAGAACAACATTTATCCCGAACTGACGGACCTCCATTCTCAGACAGTCGCTCAAACCCTCAACTGCAAATTTTGATGCATGGTACCATGAGCCATGAGGTTCACCGAATTTCCCCGCCATGGATGATATATTGACTATTCTACCACACTTCCGGCTTCTCATATATGGAAGAACCAGTTGAATAAGCCTAGCCATTCCAAAAAGATTGACCTCAAACTGATACTTTGCTTCTGATGAAGGAACATCTTCAAGCGCACCAAAAGATCCATATCCCGCATTGTTTACAAGGACATCAATCCTGCTTTCCTTTGTGATTATCTCCTGTACACCCTTTATCATTGAGGCATCATCTGTAACATCCATCTCAAGAAGATTTACGCCGGCCTTTTTCAGCTCTTCCATCCTTTCAACTCTTCTGGCTGCCCCATATACTCTAAACCCTTTACCGGCAAGGATAAGCGCCGTCTCTTTGCCAATACCGGATGAAGCTCCGGTTATCAATACAACTTTTTCCATTATCGTTTAATTCTCAAAATTATACCATCGATGACCTACTTGTAAATATACATAAAAAAAGGGCATCCGGAAAACGGACACCCTCTCTCACATTAATTACTAAAACTTATTACTTAACTATAAGTGGGGACTCTTTCTGAACATTCAGCGGCAGTTTATTTATTTCAACATCTTCTATCAAGATTGACTTAGGCGAAACTACAGATACTGGGATCTGACCATTATACAGATAATTAAGGGCTTCCTGCTCCTTGCTTACACCTAGAACTCTTTTCAACTTAGTCAACTGAATTGGTGAAATCTCTGCTCCTGTAACAAGGGTCTCAGATCCATCCTTTACTGATACTTTATAAATGTACTGATCTGAATCGCTCGCAATTTTCCTGACAATATATGCATAATCCAAACCCTCTTCGATTGCGGATTTTATAAGTTCCGCCTTGAGATCAGCTGAAGTACTTCCGTTAGGAGAGCTTATAACAAGAGTTCCTGGAACAACATCAAGGACTATAGCTCTCGGTTGTACACCGAATCTCATGCTTCCTGTGGATACTCCGATTTTTTTAGTTGGAATCCTACTGCTTAACAAGGTTTTAAGGATTCCGTTTTCTATCAGCCTAACCTCTTTCACAGGCCTGACACCTTGTGCATCCATACTATAGCCGCCAAAGAGTGAAACCCCGTTGAACTCATTCATATCGGTCATATTGGTAACACTCAGCCTGCTATCAATCACTTTTTTGTTGATACGTTCCTCTAAAGCTTTTATATCGTTCTTTGAAGAGACATTTTCTGCTCTGGCTGCCGTAGCCATCACCTGAATAGGTTTTCTGAAAGATACTATCCCCGAAGGAGAAATAAGGTTATCTGCAAAGATTTTTGCAGTGGCAGTACTTTCGAACAAAACCGGGCCTAAATAGTATTCATCCATGGTTGAAGCACTTTGCAAGGCCGAGAGGTTATTGGAGAACTCATTCACTTTTTTCAGCAGCACATCCTGAGAAGGTAATTGTTCAAATGTCTTTGCATAAATCACCTGCTGATCTTCAATGATCTGTCCCTTTGTATTCCTAACCTTACCTTTGATTTTAACAGAGACATAGCTTACAGGCTCCTTGATTTTTGTGCCTTCCGTAGACTGATAGTAATATACTGTCTGTATACCACCTATTTCCACTCCTGAAGCTACGATTACCGGATACTTTGCAAATTCTTTTGACAGTATATTGGAAAGCTCAACATATGATTTTTTGTCAAAATTAAACGCAGGTATTGAAGGAGTGACAACTTCAACTTTTGATAGCGGAAGCATATCTGGCAGTGCCTTCTCCTCATCGGAAAGAGTAGCAGTCTTAATGTTATTCTTCTTTGAATTATAAACTTCCACGGCAAACTTATAAGCTATATCCGAGGTCTGCCAGAAGCTCCTCCTCAACTGATCGTAGTTATCGTCACGGTTTGTAAAAAACTGCGAAGAAATTCCATTTCCGGAATATGAATAATCGCTTGAGAATTTATTATCCCCAACATAGAGGTTCACAGAGTGCACTCTCTCTTTTGGGCTCTCCTTAACATACACAGTTGATCCTAAAGAGCTGCCGACAGAGATATATTGGGTCTCGCCTACTGTATAGGCAAGAAAGTATGACGCTGGAGAGTTTGGAAGAATCAGCTCCTTTTTACTGCGGTCCATCTCGTCCTGCATCGCCTTAAACAAAACATTGTCATTTGTCTGGCCGAACAGGGTGAGTACAGCAAGGAGCTGGGTGATTATTATTGTATAAATGTATCTCATTTTTCTAAATATTTAATGTTTATAACGGTTTTACGGACGAGGCAAAAGTGCAGGTGTTACTGTGGGCTTTGCTTTTTTCTGCAACTCCACTTTGTTTACCAAAATGGTAGGTGAAATTGCTGTTACAGGAACATTTCCTGAAGATGCCCCGCATGTACCTGTGAAGATCTCGAATTCGCCACCAGCATAGACTATATTTGAAAACATAGACAGTGGCGTTCCAATCATATCCACACCTCTTACCAGCTCGTCCTCTCTTCCGTCAACATATATTTTGTATACCTCAAGAGGAGTCACATTAAAAGAGTTGGCAGATGTTCTGCCGGTTTGAGTAAACCCTCCAGTCACTGCTTTAAAGAAATAGCCGAACTCCTTACCCTGTTTCTTTGCCTCTTCAATAAGAAGTTTCCTCAACTCCTGATCTGACTTGTAAGCATTTGTCTCCACAATCAGGTTTGACTGACGTGATGTTGGGTCATATTCAAATTCCGCTCTTGAGTGACCATTTGACCTTGGAAACCCGTCCAATCCGGTACGAGTCATAAGAAAGTCTTTAAGGATACCATTTTTTACAACCTCAACTCTCTCTCCTCTTACTCCCTGATCGTCAAAAATATAATAGCCATTCAATGGGTTACCATGATATTTCTTCATTGTCGGGTCCATATAGACACTCAAGGTGCTTGGAAGCACACTCTCTCCTACCATACTTTTAAAAGTCTGTCCGTCACTGTCACTTTTCATCTTCTGTCCCTCAACACGATGACCGAAGATCTCGTGGAAGAACACGCCGCTTGCAGAGCCGGACAACAGAGCCGGGCCTGTGTATGGCTGTACAAGAGGGGCAACCTTTAGTTTCGACAGCTTTGCAGACATCTCTTTAATATCTTTAATCATATCTGCCTCAGATGGGAGTTCTTCTAAAGAAAAAGCAAAATAACTTTTATTTAATGGAAGCTCCATTCCATCATCTGCCATGGTGGTAGCCTTTATACTTAGATTTACATATACCCTGTTTTCTGCAATTTCAGCCCCTTCTGTAGATACAAAATACTTGCGCCATATTTTGAAAGTAAGGGTTGCATTGGCAGAAATCACATCTTTGTTCTCTGCAAAAAGCCCACTGAGCTTGTTCAGCTTTTTCTCCCACTGATTGATATCAAGAGCAATTTTATCCTCTTTTAATGATGGCTCAAAATATTTCTCAGCCTTGGCTTTTGTAAAATCGGGCGATTTATCCTGATTCTCCACGGTAACTCCCTTTTTTGCCTTAGCCTTTTCATAACTGCTAAGCGCAAACTTGTAGCGGCTGTTTACCTCTTCTCTCATAATCTCCTTTAGAGCAGCACCTCCATTCACCAGATCCTCTGGAAGCAAGATTGTGGGAGGGCCCTGGAATCTATTTGTAATGACACCATTCTGATTTTCATGGAAATTATCGAACTCCGGAGATCCAATTCTTATCTGAGGAACAAATATCACCTGCTTATCCTCTTCTATGTTGTTGGTTGCTCCCATTGAAGAACGTATAACCCTGGTATTATTGTCAATAACCCTGTAATTCATGTAATAGGGTGGGTACTCCGCTTTCTGTAAAATGGACATCTGACTCTTTAGCTCTCCTTTCAAAAGATCCAGCATTTTGTCCTGAGCCGGAAGCTGTACTGCAATTAATGCAAACAACGAGATTAAAAACACTCTTAATTTCATTCTTAGATAATTATTTATTTTGTTACAATATTCATTTCCTCAATTAATTTGCCAGCACCGGCATATTTGTCTATAATCCAAAGCACAAAGCGTATATCTACATTCACGGTTTTAAAATAATATGGATGATAATATGCGTCTCCGCTCATAGACTCCCTGTTTCCATCAAAAGCCAATCCAATAAGTTCTCCTTTGGCATTCATAACAGGGCTGCCGGAATTTCCTCCCGTAATATCAGTGTTTGAAAGAAAGTTTGTGTACAGCTCACCTTTTTCACCCCATCTTCCCCAATCTTTAGCTTTGATAAGAGAATCCATTCTTGGGCTTACTTTGAATTCGTAATTGGAGTTATCCTTCTTATCCTTATATCCGTTTATTGTAGTCCTGTAGGAGTAGGAGATTCCATCTGAAGGCATCAGCCCACCTACTGTCCCATAAGTTATTCTCATTGTTGAGTTTGCATCCGGGTACTGAGGAATGCCTTTAGCGGCTCTCATTTCATATAACGCTTTTGCATATTGCGATGCAAGCACATCGGTATCAAAACCCAACTCTTCATTTATTTTATTTGTCTTTGCTGTAAATGTCTGTATAGAAGCCGACTCTGCCAACTGAATTGCAGGATCTGACATTACCTCCTCTGCACTTCTTGGTGTCTCAAAATATTTAAGCAACTTCTCCTTAGTTGTATAAACGGTGTTGTCAAAAACATAGTCAGCAATTTTCTTCGGGTCTCCGTTGAACTCTTTTTTCCATTTTGCCAATGCGCCACCATAGTATTCAGGCGATACATTCTTAAGGAAAAATGTAAGCTGCTGTACAAATAGCTCCTTATCTGTTGCAAGATCGTACATACTATATATTTCTTGAGCATCGCTCATCTTCTCCTTGAAAATCTTGTCATTTGCAGATACTGAAGAGGCACTAACCTTCTGCATTGCCTTAGGGAGCATTGAGAATCTGTTTGCCACTTGGATAACTTGGGACATTTGGTTAAAGCACTCCCTGAAATAGTTTTTATTCTTCTCAACCTCACGTCTTGCTTCGAATCCCTTCTTAAGGTTTTCCAGGAGTTTGCCGTATTTCTCTTTTGTCTGAGGATTGGAATTTATCCATTTAGCCAGTTCCACCTCCTCCTGCGCTCTTATCCCGGCAACATCATAACGGATAAAACACTTGTTTTCCCATTTAGCATAGTCTGTATAGTTGCTTATACCAAAATACTGGTCAGAATAGTGAAGTCTGATTAAAGGATCTGACTCCATATGCTTCTCCCACACATCCAGTTTGGCTCTTCGAACCTCTACAACTATCGGATTGATAATCTCCTGTTTTTCCTTTACTTCAAATGAGGATACATACCTGTTCACCTTGCCTGGATACCCCATAATCATGGCATAATCCCCCTCTTTTACTCCTTTGGCAGAGATATTAAGCACTCTGCTAGGTTTCATAGGCTGATTATTTGGAGAATATGCTGATGGACGTCCATTTGCATCACCATATACCCTGTATAATGCAAAATCGCCTTTGTGCTGTGGCCATCCCCAGTTGTCAGTCTCTGCCCCGAATGCACCTATAGACACAGGGGGAGCTCCAACTAGTCTGACATCTGTATATACGTCATAGAAAAAGACATAATATTTTGTACCTCTCCACATAGAAGCACAGATAACCTCATTGTCGGTACCTTGTTTGTATTTCTTTTCGATATTTCCATAGATTCTCCTCATCATCATACCTCTGAATCCCTCTTTTCTCTGTGCCTCAATCTCAGCCTTTACTTCGTCTGTAACATCGAGTACCTTCCTAAGGAAAAGAGCATTTTTACCCTTTATGGGTTTTTCATCTGCCTGTTTGATAGCCCAAAATCCATCTTCAAGATAGTTTTTCTCTGGTGTACTTAATGAGTGAATATCTCCATAGGCACAGTGGTGGTTGGTGATCATCAGCCCATTTTCAGATATCATACTGCCGGTGCAGCCGAAATCCAGGGAGACAATTGCATTTGTGAGAGCATTCTTGTCGGCTTCATTGTAAATTTCTTTAGCCTTGAGTTTAAGCCCTTTTTTAACCATCTGAGGGTAGATACTGTTCTCAAATAGATTTACGAGCCACATTCCCTCGTCTGCATAAGAGCTTAAAGGAAGAAGAACTGTCATCAAGATAAATGACAGGATAAATTTTTTCATCGTTGCGGGTTTATATAATTATTCGTTATATAAGACGACGATCACGGAACAAAGTTTAATTGACTTTGAAAAAAAAGAGGGATTCAGAAATTGCTTTCTGAATCCCTCTTCCGCTCTGTTAATTAAAACTATTACTAACCTGGGGCTCTATTTTTCAAGTAACTCTTTGACTGCGTTCTCCAAAGAAATCCCTCTAAGGTTTTTCCCGACAATCTTTCCATCTTTGTCCAAAAGTACAATGAATGGGATTCCGGAGAACTGGTAAAGGTCCATAATATCCTTGCCAGCCTTTGGAGCAAGCACCTGAGTCCATGTCATTCCTGTAGACTTGACAGCCTTTAACCACTCCTCGGTTCCTTTATCAACGGATACACTAAGAACCTCAAGACCTTTGTCTTTATACTGCTCGTAGACCTTCTTCACATTAGGAATCTCTGCCACGCATGGGCCACACCACGATGCCCAGAAATCTATGATCAAAGCCTTTCCTCTGAAGCTTTTCGGACCAAAAAGCTTTCCATCCTGTGCAGGATATTCGAAGTCGGGAGCAGGTGAACCGTTTGCCATTTTTTTTGCAGCTTCAATTGCAGCCTGTTTCTCCTTAATAAACTTTTTTAATGGGGCGTAATTAGGGTGAGTCGAGTAGATTTTTGCAGAAACCTTATCTATCAGATCCTTGTCTTTGGTAAAGTCAAGATAATTAAGAAGAGCGACAACACTTGTCCTGTCTGAATAAAGTTCTGTCAGGAATTTCACCCTCGCCTTCATATCTGTACTAAGTGCATCATAATAACTGCCACTTGTCTTGTCTTTTTCTGTCTCATTACTAAATGCAGCTCTGTATGTAATCTGCGAGATTGCAATCATCATCTGATAATCCTCGTAAGAGAGAAAATTCAAGTGGTTGATAACCTCATTTTTTGGCCCGCCCTTTATCATATGGAAAGGAGGGTTCTTTATCTTCATTTTAGCGGTATCCATTCCTCTGAAGTTTATCTCCACATCTTCATCTTCTGCCCAAAATGCAATACCTTCCCATTTTTTACAGTCAATGTGGTAAAGTCCAGGTTCATCAACCTTTATTTTCTGGCTGAAGTTGTTGTTCTTGTCAATGTCAAATTCGGCCACCACAATTTTTTCCGGACCGTCAGTCTTGTAAATCTGCATTTTGAACCTAGGTTCGTCAAATTTGACGTGTCCCTTTACTGTTATTGTTTTTGGCTGCGAAAATGATGTCGTAACCAACAATGATGAGACAAGCAGCAAAAGGCTGCTTTTAATTTTTACTTTCCTTCCAACGATTTGCATAATTTTTGATATTCTTTAGCGTAATTAACCATACTCATAGCGGCCATCATACCTGACTTTGCAGTGGCCTCCTTTCTCTTTGCCTCTCTGGCCTCGAAAATTGGCAGCATATCTGCAAACCATTTTCCGGCAATGCTCCTGAGCTTCTGATCCTGGCAATTTTTGTCGATTCTCAAGCCCCAGTTGTAAAGCTCGAAATCAGGAATATTCTCTAGTTTCATTTTCCTAATCCTGGCATCGGCAAGTTTCACATACTTATCCCATTGACCAAGTTGTTCAGCGTTGCTCAGGTCTGCATTGAAAACAATATTATCCAGTTGATCTACCTTCTCATCCTTCAGCCTCTTCTTATACTGCTCATATCCTTTTACATCCAGAACTGCAGTTCCATTCTCTTTCTTGACGAACTCTCTTGAACCAATACACCATACCATATAGAACTTCCTTTCGACATTCTCTTTTGAAAAGGCCTTGTATAACTGCTCCCTTATCGAATAGGCATACTTGAAAATTTCTGAGTTTGGACTCTGAATATAATTTTCAAAAATAGCCCAGTATTCGGGTTTGAGAAGTTGAGCCTTATCTGTTTTTTCAAAGAGCTCCTCGGCAACTTTCTGAGCATCCTTTGAAAGATATGCAGCCTCAAGAACAGTCAGATAATCTTTCAGGAATTCAGCCGATCTCTCGCCTTTTGAATATTTCTCCTGCATCTTTGCAAGCCCTTTCTCACTAAATCCCTCTTTGGCTTTTGCCAGAAACTCTTCAGCAGGCATGCTTCCGACAAGTCTGTTGGCAATCTTTCCATCTACGCCAATAAACAGGAATGTAGGGTATGCGCTTACCTCAAACTTGCCTTTAAGCTCTACGCCCTCTCCCTTTTCCATATCCGACTTGTAATTGATGAAGTTTGAATTGAAGTATTCAGCCACCTTGGAATTGGTAAACACATCCTTGGCCATCATCTTACATGGACCACACCATACAGTATAGCAATCTATGAAAATCGGTTTGTTCTCCTTTTTTGCAAGTTTAACAACATCACTCCACGAACCATGTTGAAATTGTATCTCCTTTTTATTCAATGCTTCAGCACCATATTTCAAGAACTCATCTGCCTCAGTATAACCAGAGGCAAAATGCACCAGTTCTCCTTTTGAGTCAATAAAGATATATGATGGGTACCCTGATGTATTATATTTTTTGGCAAGATCGGTATGCTCCGTACCAAGATTCATGGTAAGGTTGATAAAGTTTGAATTGTAAAAATCCGCAACCCTGTCCAAAGTAAATACATTTTTCGCCATCCGCATGCAAGGCTGGCAGTTGTCTGTATATGCATCAATGAAGATTAGCTTGTTCTCCTTTGCAGCAATTTGCAGTGCCTCATCGAACGAAACTGTTTGGAAAGCGATGCTACGCTTGTTGCTCCATTTTTCTTTTGCAACAGCCATTGCCTCTTTTGCCTTTTCAAGGAAAAGTGATGGATTCTTTCCAATCGAATAAGGGCTCAATACACTTATAAGATCTCCGGAAGGCATCATGAAAGCATATGTAGGATACATGTTCATCTGGAGCAGCGGTGCAAATTTCTTTCCGTCCTCTGTTCCCATATCCATCCTTATACTGACGATATTGGCATCAATAAATTCCTTCACACCCGGGAGAGAAAGAACAGACTTCTCCTGACTTGAGGCTGAGGCATTTTTCATGCTTGCGTTCGAAACGTCTACCAGGATTATTTTATTCTCCTTGGCAGCTTTCTCCTTAGCCTGATCAAATGTCAGGGCTGTAAAACTCTGTGCTGCACACAACATTGGCAGCACAGTCAATAAAATTGTAAAAATTTTCTTCATATATATTTTTTAACGGTATCCTTCGTTTTGAATTATTGCACCATACGAAATTCTAATGTCATAATCCGGAATCGGCAAGATCTTCTTGTTGTTCTGGATAGAAGCATCTCTTAACGGTCTGTGTGTCCTTATAAGATCAAATCTGGTTTGTCCTTCAAATGCAAGCTCTTTCATTCTCTCTTTCAGTATCGTGTTTATCAAATCAGTAGCAGAAGTAAAACTTGCAGCAGTATAATCAGCAGGTTTTGTCTGGAAGGCTTTTTTCCTTATATCGTTAAGCTATTTGATGGATTCGTCATTAATACCATTTATCCTTGCAAGAGCTTCTGCCTTGGTGAGCTTAGCCTCTGACACCCTGAGATACAAAACATTGTTATAGCCATTGCCATTATTGTATTTATAAGATGTCATATCCGCTGCATTGTTGTTGGCACTTCCTTGCCATATAAGAGAAACAACTCCAGTAGTAGGATCTATATAGCCCCTTCTGTCTCCACTTTCATATAAAGCTGTGAATTCAGGATCAACATAGAAATTTGTCTTATTAAAATAAGTATAGCCAATACCATTTCCATATTTTGCAATGCTGGTATAGCATGGAGAAAGCAAAATAACCTCATCGCTGTAGTTTGCAGTATTTGTCTCGGCACCTGTCGTATTCAAAGGAAACATCCAGGTTGTATGATGAGTACTCGATGTTGAAAAGGTATAGCCTTTTGTATTCGTAATTACAGAATCTGCATAGTCTGCTGCCAGCTTAAGATCGGAAGAGTTCTCAGCATAGCTTCCCCTGTAAAGGTAAACTCTTGACAATAGAGCATATGCCGCAACCTTCGAAGCTCTGGACCTTATCGCCAAGGTTGTAGCTTGCTTATTCGGAAGAGAAGGAAGAGCCTCTTTTAGATCCTTCAGAATCTGATCATAAGTCTCTGCAACAGTTGAACGTGATTGGATATTCTCCGGCTTATATCCATCATACGGTTCAAGTCTTAGAATAGGACCAAGTCCATTCATATTTCCTGTCAGGGCGCCGTCTCCATATGCTTGAAGCAAAAGAAGGTATTCATATGCTCGGATGAATTTAGCCTCCGCTATATGTTGAGCCATAAGAGTCGAATCATAATCACCATATTTCTTGATATTGAAGATGATGTTGTTTGCATAATCTATGGCATTGTAAGTAACCTTCCACATTTCCAGAATATAACCATCGTGATCTGTAGAGTTGTATTGAGAAGTCTCCATGTCAATTAATGACGAGTTGCTCCTTGACTTAAGTGTCGGTGTGCCAATCTCTCCGTATAACATCATATAGCCTGTGTTGGCATAATTATTCACTCCAGTAGGAGCACCTGAATATGCAGAATTCAGTCTTGTATAGGCACCAATCAGAGCAGCTTCAGAGGTTTGAGGATCTTTGTATGTAACCTCATCAACCATTTCATTCTCCGGTGCAATGTCAAGATTACATGAGCAGACAAGTACTGCCGCGAATAATAATATAAATATCTTTTTCATATACTTTCGTTATTAAATATTAAAAACCTAACCTTAAACCAAATATATAGCTCCTTGTCTGAGGCATTGTCAGATTGTCGTAACCGGCAGAGACGGCAGAAGATCCAAAAGCACTGACTTCGGGATCAATCCCCGAATATTTGGTAAGAGTGAAGAGGTTTGATGCAGATACAAATACTCTTACTTGTGTAAACAATTTTGTTTTTAAAAGCATCTTTTCAGGAACGTTGTATGCAAGCTCGACATTCTTGAGCCTTATGAATGAATTGTCCTCAAGAAAACGGGTTGTAGTACTTGATGCAGTATAGTCGTAGTTACCTGTCAATGAACCATTTTTTAATTTAGGCACACCTGTATTATGGCCATAAATCTGCCAGAATTTAAGAATATCCACATCAAGATTATTTGCATCAGATGTAGAGTAGGTCATCAACTGAGCCTTGGTGTTGTTAATCATCTTCCCACCTTGCGAGAAGGTAAACAAGAAATTAAATTCAAACCCCTTATAGATCAAAGAGTTGTTTAATCCTCCATAGAAATTCGGTGTAGCTACACCACAAACAAACTTATTGTTGTTTGAGGTCTTTGTGTCAGAAGCCGGAGCTACATCTTTTATTGTCCCATCTTTATATTGCCACAAAGGGTTACCGGTTTTTGGATCAACACCTACCCATTTGTGAAGATAGAATTGTCCTACCGGATATCCAACTGCATAATATTTGAAAGAGCTGTTCATTTGGTCTATCTGGTCACCCTCGAAGCTAAGCCTGAGAATCTTGTTTGTATTCCTGGACAATGTGAGAGTTGTCATCCACTGGAAATCATTTGTCGAAATATTGTATGAGTTTACCCTCAGCTCGACACCCTGATTGGACATGTCCCCGATATTCTGATCCTGCTTTGAGTAACCTGTGTAGGCAGGAACATTTGAAGGGAAAAGCATATCAGTGGTTTTCTTGTAATAGTAATCCAGAGTAAGATCCACCTTCCTGTCAAACAGCGTCGCATCCAGACCTGCATCATAGGTTATCGTTCTCTCCCATCCCAGATCACTGTTACCTGGCTGAGACATGGAAAGGAATGAACTACCTGCATAGTTTGTACTTGTAATAAGAGAGTATACTGCCTGAGATCCATAATAATCTGAGTTGGCATCCTTACTTGACCATCCGACAGAACCTCTGAGTTTGAACTCATCAATCCATTTGGCATTGTTTTTTATAAAATTTTCTTCTCCAAGTCTCCATCCAAGCGAGACCGAAGGTGTGCCAAGGTATCTGTTATCCCTGTTATATCTTGAAGAGCCATCTATTCTGTATGTAATACCAGCCATATACTTTCTTTTGTACTGGTAGTTCAGTCTAGTGAATGCAGAAAACAATGCAGTCTTCTGTTCGCCACCTGCAACAACGCTCTTACTTTGTGCAGCACCGACTCCTACAAGGTATGGACTGAAGAAGTTGTAACCCACAATAGAGTTTGAGTAAGAATTCGTAGTCTCATAACTCTGTCCTACAATTCCTTGTAAAAAGTGATTCTTAAACTCTTTAGTGATATTAAGAGTATTGTTGATTACAAATCTGGAATTCATGTTTATAGTCTCCTGAGCCTGATTCTGTGCCACGACTTCCGACAATGGAACTTTTGCCTTTCTTATTGAAGACCTTACATTATATATATCAGTTCCTAATTCTGACCTTAACGTCAGCCAGTCTGTTGGTTTCAATTCGAGAAAAATATTACCTACAACCCTTGAATCTATTGAACTTTCACTATTTTCAAGAGCAGATGCCACTGGATTGTACGCCTGCGGATAGCCATAAGGATTTGTTCCTTGGCCATAGAAGTATTTACCATCCTTGCCATAAACAGGGAGATTTGGAGCCTTTTTGGCAGCCAATGCATATATTGTAGGTGCCGATAATGCATTGTTGTCAACCTGTGAAATTGACATATTGGTACCGATAGTTGTTATCTTGTTAAGTTTTGAATCGAGGTTCACCCTTACAGAGTATCTGCTAAGATCATTGTTTATAATATATGACTGATTCTCGCTCATTGAAGCACTCACAAAATAGTTCGTTTTCTCCGTTCCTCCCGTTACTGAAGCAGATAGGTTATTGCTCACTGCCTGGCGCGTAACCTGGTCAATCCAGTCTGTGTTGTATTTGGATGTAAAAGGAGAGTTAGGATAATACATTGAATATATCATATTATACTCTTCTCCATTGAGAAGTTTGAGCTTTCCAAGAGGATTGTCCAAAGACATAGAGTAGGTAACGTTCACCTTTGTCTTCTCTCTGGTTCCTTTTTTGGTTGTTATCAGAATTACACCTGCAGAGCCCCTTGATCCATAGATTGCTGTAGCAAAAGCATCCTTTAAAATCTCAATAGACTCAATATCGTCCGGATTTAATGAGGTAAGCGGATTTTTTTCAAATCCATATTGTAGCTCCGGGTTGTTTGTAATACTGCTGGAAACATTTGTACCTGAAAATGAGTACGCAGGTATAGACCCTCCAGAGGTTGAGGTCATGTTGTTATCTCTGTTCGTTCCATAAACCGGCACACCATCAATGACATACAATGGGTTATTATCTCCCATTATCGAACTGATACCCCTGATAGTAAGCAGATTTGCAGCACCCAGAGCTCCAGAAGAACCTGACACCAAAACTCCTGAGGCTTGTCCTGCCAGTAATTTATCGACAGTCATAGCGGATTTGAAGTCTGATGGACGTATGGTTGATACTGACCCTGTTATATCTCTTCTCTCCTGCTTTGAATAACCTATCGTAACCACCTCTGCAAGTTGCATCATATTTGGCAATAAAACCACATTAATGGTTGACCTGCTGTTCACAGATATCTCCTGGCTTGAATAACCTATCAAAGAAAATTGCAAAGTAGCTTTTTTATCCGCCTCTATAGTGTAGTTTCCATCAAGGTCGGTGCTTACAGCTCTGTTGGTACCTTTTACGACAACGTACACGCCGGCAATTGTACTACCATCGGTCTCTTTAACATTTCCGGAAACCTTAATTCTTTCCTGGGCAAATGAAAATGCAGTAACCGCCAGTAAACATATTAATGTTATAATTTTTTTCATAAAACAGTCTTTTTAAAATTTCCTCTATTTTAACCTCTTTGTCCATGCGTCATATTTCACCGGCATGGTGATTCCCCCGATTGTATAGTTACCGGAAGAGTTTGCAAAGCCGCCGATAATCCAGATAAGATCTCCTTCGCCCATAAATACATTTGAATATATCCTTGAGCTAAAGGCTACAGGCAGTTGCTGTAAATCCGGCAGTTTAGTCCAGTGTACAGCATCTGAAGATGAAAGCACTCCAGAGACACCTGTCCTTGTAGAGCCAACCATCATCTCACCACCTATCATATAGAGTTTTCCGTTGTATGAAATAACATTATGTCCAAACCTTTTCATATCCACTCCAGACGCGCCGGTCTCCTGCTGCCAGGTAAGACCGTTATCTGCTGATGACCAAATATCATCAAGAATATTGCTGGCACTTATATAGCTTTTGTATCCACCAACAATCCAAAGCTTGTTGCCAAAAGAAAACATGGCATCTTCAGTTCTGTTTGTTGCCGTAGTTGGGGTAGAAGGTATTTTTGTCCATGTAGTACCATCGGAAGTCTGAAAAATATCTGAATGCTGCTGGTTTTGCCACATTCCAAATCCAAGAGTCTTACCTCTTCTTAAAAGAAGTTTCCCATTATGTATGCAAACCTGAGGAAAAGCCCTTCCGCTTGGAGCATTCACTTGTCCTGGCGTACAGTCAGTCCAATCTGTCCCGTTGGTAGAGGACATTATCCTCCATGCAATCGACCAACCGTCAGGTGCAACTACACCATTAACATCTGTTCCATTAGTCCTTGTTCCCCCTACTGCGAAAAGTTTGTCTCCCAAAACAGTAAGGACAGCTCCAAAGCCGCCAACCACATTTGGTGTTGTGTTAACCTTAGTCCATTGTGCTCCGTCTGAAGAAGTATATAATTCATAGTAAGCAGTAGCCGTTGCTGATGTTCCTCCAGGATAGTAAGCTCCAAGAATATAGAGCTTGCTTTTGAAATATGCAGCACTGTATGAGTTGAATGCAGGAAGTCCTGTCAAAGTCATATCAGTATTGACCTTTGAGCCAGATGTCTGACTATGATCCTGTCTCTCTACATAAGCTTGAAGAGAATAATCTCTCTTGGCACCATTGTATACAGCCTCAAGCTTTATAACCTTTGTAAGGTCAAGTTCAGTCTCACCGCTTTTAACTTCCTTTCCATCGGCATATACCTTGGCTCCGATTGTAGTTGTAAAGATCGGTTTGATTTTGCTCAAAACGGTTGTTGATGTCCCGAACAGAAGGCTGTCCTGGCTGTTTGCCACTTTCAGCCCGATCTGGTCTACAGAACAGTCAAAAACACGTCCATCGCTTAGCTTAAACCTACAGGTTAGAATACCGGCAGCATCCTCATAAGGGATCTCATTTTTACTGCAAGAATTCCCTGTGAAAAGCAGCAACCCCAGGAACAATAATCCCATGGAGAAGTTAATTGAAGTTTTTAATCTTTTCATAGTGAAAATTTAATTTTTTAGTTAAAGTCAATCAAAATTCCAAAATAATCTTGAATTTCACGGCATGAATACACATAAATAATATCTACAAAATAGACAAATAGATAGAAACTATATCTACAAAGAATATAATATAATTCTGTTTATGTGCTGATTATAAAAAACAATATGTATACATTCTGTATGAACGTATCAATATTATCAAAGTGACTTCAGATAATTGACCAGATTAGTCTCGCTTGTAATATTAAGGTGAATTCTCATGCGATAACGTGCCATATTGACGCTTTTTGGAGAGCAATCCATCAAAACCGAAATTTGTTTTGTAGACAGATTAGCCCTCAGGAGAAGAGCAATGTACTTATCATTTTTTGTAAGCCCTGGGTGCTTTTCCGTTAATGATTCAATAAAACCCTCGTTTATTTTTGTGATTTTAGACAGAACAGTATCTATCTCTTCATTTTTTGTCTGAAGATTCTTTACATACATATTCAGCTTCCGTATCTCTGAATACATCTCTTTTTCAGGCAATTTAAAAGATTTACTCAGAGTGCTCTGAATATTGTCAAGAATCTCATTTCGTGTGTTAAGGTAAGAAGCAACGTTTATTAATTCCGCCTGAGCATATTCTGCTCCTTTCTCCGCAATCTTCTGCCTGGATTCAAGGAGCTGAAGCTTTCTTCTGCTATTGACAAAATAATAGATATTAAGAGAGATGACAATTATTATCACCAGAAGAGATATTGCAAAAACAAGTGAGTAGTTCAGTCGTTTAATATCGGACTCCTTCTCCATTATTTTAAGTTCATACTCTTTTTTAGAGATTATCCTGTTTTGGATTATCTGCTCCATATAAGCAGTATTTTCCCTGTTAGCCTGCTCCATCTGCTGCATCTGGGACACCGCACCATACGCCTTTTCATACTTACCCTGAATGGCATATATGTTCGACTGCAACTTTAAGTTTTCATAAAGGACATCATAGGATTTGGCATCCTTTACAATTGAATAAGACTGATTTATGTACTTGATCGCCTCCGGATAGTTTCCAATACTGGAATAGAGGGAAGCAAGATTGTTGAAATTTGACGCCATGGCAAGAGTTTTGCCAAGTTTCCTGTTTATGGCAATAGCTTCCTGCAGATAGGCAATCTTCTTCTTTTCCGGCTCATCTCCCTTAGCCAGATTATTTAGATTAATTGCGACGCTCTCTTCGTTTCCTAAAGCTCTGTTTATCAAAAGAGACTTATTAAACCACGATTGTGCGACATTATCTTTTTTTGATTTCTGGTAGTATACACCTAGATTATTATAGTGAAATGCCAGCAGATTGAGATCGCCAAGTTTACGGAATAGTGAGTCACACATATTAAGGGATGTAACCGCACTGTTATTGTTTCCAATCCTTATCTGTACAAGTGCGTAATAGGATTTAGCAATAGCTTGAGTCCTAATCTCACCCGGAGGACAAATACCAAGGGCCTCGTATATATTTACTAAAGCCTTCCCATTATTTCCCTCATTAAGATAATTGATTGTTTTTGATATGAACTCTTTAGCTTTTTTAAGGCTATCCTTGGAATCCTTAGCTATCACTCCAGTAGCCGGCTCCAAGGTATGTGCTATTATGGTCTTTTTAAAAACGTCCTCATTAAACACCTTGAGGGCATTCATGTTAAGATCATTTTTAGCCGTAGTATCCTTTGCAGATAAGTTAACAGTTAACAGTACTGCACAAATGCAGCACGCCAGAATACTAAGAGATGCTCGACCTTGACTGCAGGCCATAATAAAGTAAACGAATTAAGCTTTCTTGACACGAACTGCATTCATCCCTTTCAACCCTCTCTCGAGCTCAAAGGTAACAGAATCGTTCTCAGAAATTTTTTCCAACAAGCCGTTGATATGGACAAAATATTGTTCCTCAGTGCCCAGCTCTCTGATAAAACCAAAACCTTTTGAATCGTTAAAAAATTCGACCTTCCCCTTTCTTATTGCAGGCAATTCCTCTTCAACCCTCTTAGGGACACTAGTCTCAATGCTATCGGCGTTTATCTTCGATTTTTTTGTTGGATCTGGTGGAGTATCTGTCAGATTTCCGTTCTCATCCACATAGGCAATCATACTTTCGAATCCGCCACCGGGCGCATTGGCCTTGCGTTCCTCTTTTTTTTGCTGCTTATCCAGCCGTTTTTTTAAACGTTTTTTTTCTTTCTCTTTTTTATTAAATGAATCTTGTGATTTGGTCATTAAAATTTAATTAGGTTGATAATTCCCAAAGATACAAAATAAAAAGTGATTTGATATTTTGCGGATAAAGTTGTATTAATCCTGACCAAGTATTTTAGCTTCTCTTTGCATTAGAAGTCTTTTAGCCTCACCAGCAATCTTCACTTCCGGGCGAATGGCTTCCTCTTCCTGCACATTAATAAGCCCTTTTACTCTAAACCTCTGTGCAAGAAGCTTATAATAGCCTTCAAGGCTTGGCTTGAGTTGAAGATCATCTGTAAAAGATCCTAGTGCTCTTTTTGGTGACGGAATAATGCTTGCAAGAAAAATTGCCTCATTTATATCAATATCCTTGGCATCCTTGTCAAAATAGAAACGGGCGGCTTCATTGGCACCGTAGACCATCGGGCCCCACTCAATAATGTTAAGATAGACCTCAAACATCCTGGTTTTACTACTCAGCCGGTTATTCTCAATAAGCCAGACAATCATCATCTCCTCGAATTTTCTGGCCAGAGTTTTGTTTCGGCTAAGAAAAACATTCTTGACCAATTGCATGCTTATAGTACTCCCACCCCTTTCGAAACGCTTCTCTTTAATATCCTCAACAAGTGCTCCTTTAATACTCTCCAGCAAAAAGCCATCATGATAAAAGAACCCTCCGTCTTCAGACTGCAGGACAGCCATTTGCAAAAAAGGGGAGATCCTATCCAAGGTCCTGAAATTTGGATTGGACTCTCCAACAATAAAGCTCCTTACAGGAGATTCATTTTCATATGCTGTATATTCAAAATCTCCGTTCATCCGTCTAAGATCGGACTTTCCAAAGTGTAAAACCTTGAAATTATGCGATTTAAGACTAGACTCCAATTTAAGGCTGTCTATTTGTGCAAAATCAAGATCCAGATAAAAATGATAATCCATCCTTCCTTCGGTCTTAATTCCTTCAAGATTGTAGAACATACCCTTGGGCAATGAGGAAAACAGGTCATCTGCTGCGAAATCTCTTTTATTGAGTGATGCTGTAATATGCCATTTCTTGATTTTTTCAGCCTTCATATAAGGAGAGAAAGAGAATTTATTTACAATGGCAGTAGAGGAGGAATCAAGTTCGAAGTAGTTTTTCCCAATGTTTATTTTGTAATTGAAAATTCCCTTATCCAATATCACATCCTCATAAGATACTCTCTTGTGAAAAAGAGAGACTCCACTGGCAAGAGCCTTGCCTGATAGGCTCATTGTGTCGTTTCTCCTTTGAGATCCGGAAAGTTCAAAGGCTAATGTATCAAACTGCACTTTTGCCCCCCATCTGAAGTTGATGAAGGGTACAGAAAATTTAGAGCTATCTCTGGCATAAATCCTGGCAGAAATTTTCTTTTTGGAATCGTCTAGTATACCCTCTGAAAAAAGCACCTCTTTATTACCATTCTCCAGTGACGTTATTTTTGCATTGAATTTATTGTGATTGACTTTAAAATCAGGAATGTCTATCTTTAATTTGTATTCCCCATATATATAATTGATATCAAGACCATTTATATCCGCTTTTGAAGGAATGACCCTTAAAATAAGAGACAGCATTTTATCAACTGTCCGGGCATAGTTCTGGCCGTTAATCCCTTTAAGTGTATCTGTGTCTTTATCCTTGCCATTCCGATCCTTAAAGAGAAAATCAAAGTTTGAGGTCAAAGAGTCCTTCTTTACAAAATTTATCTTAATATTAGCTGCATCAAGGCGTCTAAGATCCGTAGTGAGGAATAGAAGTTTAAAAGGATTCATCCTTAGATGGATATAATTGGCAGAAAAGAGAGTATCTCCTCCAACGGGATGTATGCAGAGCTGTTCTATCCTTATTCCTGCCAAACCAGACATTTTAAGTTTATCATAGCTGACAATCAAAGAATAATGATCTTTTAAATACTTGGTTTTGTGAGAAACATATACCCTAAGCAATGATCCTCTGAGAAGTAACATTAGAAACAGGAGAGCAACCAGGCTTATGATTACTATTTTAGTCTTTTTATTCATTAAAAAATGAGGGTTCTACTTCATTCCGAATATTAGTGGAAAAGCAAACACCACTATCAATATCCATACCAGATAAACCGGAAGGTATCTGGAAATGGTCTTCTCAACAATAGATATTTCCGAATTTTTAAAGTTTACTTTGAACAGATCTACCAAAATCAGGGTAAGATTTGCAAATATCAGAATATTTGACCCGAGTACAGCTGCCCTGTTAGGCGAAACGCCGAACTCACCAATCCTGTAGAATATTGCGGATAAGGCTACCAGATCAATTATGAGTGTTACAAAAGCAAGGAGCATCAAGACAGACTCATTGAACCTGCTCCTTTTACCTGTGAGAGTCTCTGAAACCGAGAATACAACAATAGCCATGACACCAATCAGCATCAAGTTGAAAATCAGAAGAAAATCTCTGTCATTGTAAGGATCTTTACCGGAAAATGGAATTGCAATAAGATATACCACCCAAGTAAAAAGCACCAATGGGCTGAAAATGCGTGCTATTATCGGCACGATCTTGCTTGATGCCATTGGATAGGTGTCTATGATGAAGGCGGCAACCACAGGGGCAGATACAAGTCCGCACAGGGCAATGTAATCTATATAGAATTTTTCTATATTTAGGTCCAGCACTTCAAAGAGAGAGATTGTCACTCCTGCAAGTATTGCACCAGCAATCAGGATAAGACCCGTAACAACAGCCAGATCCCCATTATACCTTATGTAGCCTATGCGTCCTGCCTTGTCCCTTATATCAAATTTTATATAAACAAATCCGTAAACAGCCCATAAAAGCAGAGGAAGATGAATATAGACAAGATTTATAGAGCTATTCACTTCGCCTGACGGCAGGAGGTTCACGTATATAGCCGGAAGAGTGAATGCAAGCAAGAGGTATATCAGCTTTCTATTGGAAAATACACTACTTAACCATAGAGAAAAAACAGATAGACCAAAAAACACAATCAATGCTGCATTTTTTTCGTAAAAAGAGAAGCTTTTCAGGTCGACCGAAAATATTTTAGGTATTTCTATGAGAAAACTTGATATCACACAAGTTAAAATCATAGCCAAAACTGCCTTTGGCAGAAATTCTTTAATCTTTGTCTCCATATTTTGATAATGTTATCATTTTTCGTGCCACATCAAACGCAGAAACTCCCCTATACTCTCTTAACGGACCTATAAAAATCCATTTGAAAATTTTCATGAAAGCAACAGCAACTACCTCTCCCAGGCGGAAATCTTCTCTATGCCCAATCAGAAGTGATGGCCTTACAAACTCAAGGTGTCCTTTATATATCTCTTTCACAGATTCTTCCATCTCACCTTTTGTCCTAAGATAAAAATTGGACGATCCTGAGTCAGCCCCCAAGGATGATATAACAACCAAGTTGGGAACGGAAAGTTTTTCTGCCAACAAAGCAATTTTCTGCGGAATGGTAAAGTCAACTAATCTGAAATTAGCTTTTGAACCAGCCTTGCTTATAGTAGTTCCGATGCAGCAGAAATATGTATCTGCACTTAACTTTTCTTCCAGCTTCATAAGCTTAAGGAAGTCATGTAGTCTTATCTGTACAAGCCTGGCATCGTAAATTGGCAGAGCCTCCCTTACAACCGTAACAACCTTGTCATAGTCACTTCCATCTAGCAGTTGAGAAACCAGTTCCTTTCCTACAAGTCCGGTCGCTCCAAAAACAACAGCAGTTTTGTTCATATTCAAACGACAAATATTAAATCAAAGTAATAAAAAGAGCAATATTCAGGATGGTAACAGCCAAACCAATGGCATAAAGTATGATTTTAGTAAACAAAGTGTTCGAGTATTTTCCCATTACTTTATTGGATGAGGTCAGGTATACCTGAAGAAAAACTGTAAACGGCAACTGGATGCTAAGAGCCATCTGGGAATATATCAGCCCTTTAAAAGGATTACTGACAAATAGTATTATAACTAACGCAAGAATAAGGGATAATGCAACCCCCATCTTTGAGTGACTATCCTTGATATCATATGGTTCCTTGAAAATACCGGCAAATATGGTTCCGGCTGCCATACCAGACGTGGTAGTGGAAGCAATTCCAGAGAAAAGCAGTGCAACGGCAAATACTATTGCTGCATTATCGCCGAGCAGTGGTGTAAGCAGGCGATTAGCTTGCTGAAGTTCGGAAACAGGAGTGGCTGTCCTGAAAAATGTGGCGGCAGCCAGAAGGATCATTGCACTGTTTATTGCCCATCCGATTATCATGGACATAAGGGTGTCTAGAAACTCAAACTTAAGTTGCTTCCTGATTATTTTCTCGTTCTGCAGGTTCCACTGGCGGCTTTGTATAATCTCCGAATGGAGGAATAAATTATGTGGCATTACTACTGCACCAAGCACACTCATTATTATAACCATTGATCCTTTTGGAAAGGAAGGCGTGACCCAGCCAGAAACTGCACTGTTCCAATCAATATTGACAAGAGAGAGTTCATAGAGAAATGAAAGGCCAATAACCGAGACAAATGCAATTATCCACTTCTCCATCATCCTGTAGGAGTTTGTGAAGAGCGTGATCATCACAAAAACTGCAACCAAAATTGCGCCAGCCCTTACTGGAACATCAAACAACATATTCAACGCGATGGCACCTCCCAATATTTCTGCCAGGGAAGTAGATATTGAAGCCAGCATAGCAGATCCAAGCAGCAATTTTGAGTACTGAGGTTTAAGATAAACCGATGCCGCTTCTGAAAGACACAGGCCTGTTGCAATACCAAGATGAGCCACGTTGTGCTGAAGGAAAACAAGCATGATGGTAGACAAGGTCACCATCCAAAGCAGTGCATATCCGTAATTTGCTCCTGCTGCAAGATTTGAAGCCCAGTTCCCCGGGTCTATGAACCCAACAGTGACAAGCAAACCCGGGCCAATGAATTTTAATATTTCAAGTGCCCCAAATTCCGGTTTATGGATTTTCCCTTCAATATTTCTGAATATTCCTGACATACTTGTAGGTAAGAGCATTTATGTTCATCCCTGCACCGACAGAAGCAAAAACCAAAATATCTCCTTCATTTACCTTATGGGAAGTCATTTTATCGTTAAGAATAAAATCAAGCAAAGTAGGTAACGTTGCAACAGACGAATTTCCCAGCCAAGATATAGTCATAGGCATTATGTATTCCGGAAGTTCGCTGATTCCATAAAGAGCGTAAAGCCTTTTCAGTATAGCATCGTCCATTTTCCCATTCGCCTGATGTATAAGAATTTTCTTAACGTCACGGATATCTGTATTGCTCTTTTCCATACACTCCTTTATTGATTGAGGAACAGTATCAAGGGCATACTGATATAATCTGCGTCCATTCATTTTTAAGAAAAGATCGCCCTGATTTTTATAGTTTGGATTGTAAGACTTGCCCATATACAGCATTTTTGAATACATAAACGTATCTGATCGGGTTTTATGTGCCATAATTCCTACCGGAGTCTCACTCTCTATTGCTTCCATTATGACAGCACCGGCACCGTCTGCATACAACATACTGTCCCTATCGTGAGGATCGCTGATTCTGGACAATATGTCTGCCCCAATTACCAATATTTTCTTTGCATCGCCTGATTTGATATAATAATCTGCCTGTATGACTGCCTGAAGCCATCCAGGACAGCCGAAAGTCACATCGTAGGCAACAGCATTGGGATTTACTATTCCAAGATTATGTTTGACACGGGCAGCCAGACTTGGAACTATATCAATACGATTGTTGTCACTTTTAGTATCTCCAAAATTATGTGCAACAATCACATAATCAAGTTCTTCTTTATCAATGCCGGCAGATTTTATGGCTTCTTCAGCAGCAAGAGTCGCAATGTCGGAGGTTACTAGATCATCAGAAGCATATAGCCTCTCTGCAATAGTTGTTATCTCTATGAATTTATCTATTATATCCTGATTCGGCTTGTCAAGCCTCTCTCCTTCAGAATCATAAAACTCGCTCTTGAGAAAATTTTCATTTTTGACTCTTTTGGTAGGTAGATAACAACCTGTCCCTGTTATTATACTATAGATTGATTTGTCCATAATTTAAGATTAAATATAAAATGCTAAAGTTAATGGAAAACAACTATCTATGCAACGGAATTGTAAAATAGAATTTCGATCCCGCGCCCTCTTGGGATTCAACCCAGATTTTTCCACCCATCATCTCAATAAGAGACTTGGCAATTGATAAGCCTATTCCTGCTCCTTGATAGGCGTTAGACAAACGGCTGTCAGCCTGTACAAATCTGTCAAAAATTATTTTCTGCTGCATTGTGGGGATACCAATACCTTGGTCTTTTACATAAAATTCCACTACTTGTTCCTTTCTTGTATAACCCAATTCAATAGTTCCCCTGATACTGTATTTAATGGCATTATTGACTAAATGTTGAATAACGGCACGCAACTTACCTTCATCTGCATCTATTACCGAATCAGAATCGGGAAGGGATTTAAAAACAGATATGCCAAGCCCCTTCTTCTCTGCATCAGACATACTATAGTCCGAAACAGATTCCAATACCCAGTTAATATTAACATCTGAGTTTTCCAAACCAATTTGTCCTGCATCAATCCTCGACAGCAGCATTAGATCGTTTATCAAACTAAGCAATCTTTCGCTGCTACTTTCAATCACTTTTAAATACTCCCTTTGCTGTTTACCTGTCAATTGTGAGTTCCTGAGAATTTCGGCAAAACCAATGATTCCATTCATAGGAGTTCTTATCTCGTGGCTTATATTCGCAAGGAAGGCCGATTTAAGCCTATCGCTATCAAGAGCATCTTGTTCTGCCTTCCTTAGTTTTTTCAAATGCCTCTTAATAAAAATGAAGAATATCACCGCAGTTATGATAACATAAAACCATCCCTTATAGGTCTGGATCTGACTTTGCAGATGGCTGTTCATGTCAAATGAATTGACAAAGGAGTCGGATAAAAGAATCCACGCACCTCCCAACAGAAGGTACGCTAATGTTATTCTATACTCAAATTTCAGTTTTATCACGCAGATTCCATTTGAAATATTAAATATTTATCTCTAAGCTCAGCAAGTAAATTAAGGTACTTCTCATGCACTTCTTCTCCTACAAATTCCTTTTCTATAATTCGGAACCGCTCCTCAATATCCGACTGTTTTTGCATATCCAGTACTCTGTCTGCCATTGGGAAAAGAATATTGTTTTCTTTATTTATGTGATTCCTAAGAAGGAAAGTATAATTGGAAAATCCCTGAGAAATAAGAAGCAAGGAGCCAAAATATCCCTCCTTGAATTTTTCCACTCCGGTAACTATCTCACTAATGAATCTGCGACCCATCTCATGTTCATATAGCATAACTCCTACAGGTCCGTTCTCATTCGCTACTCCTACTCTGACAAGCTCCGGAAAGAGCACTCTCTCCTCTTTTCCATGATGACACTTGTCTGCAAAAGTTATTAAAAAGTCTGTAATCTTTTCTATATCCTCAAATTCAACATCTTTATTATCCCTTATAATACTTGCAATCTTATCCATTATGCTCAGCATTACGATGATTGCATTGTGCTCTCGGACCAGATCTTCTGTGGGTTTCATGGCTTTGAGTGTTTGTTGTTAATAATAACAAGCAGGGGCTGCAAGTTGTTCATTTTAAAAACTACTGGAAGTGAGCAAAATTATTTTTAACTTTGGTACTCACAAAATGATGTTGATGGCCCACACTTTTACTATCTATTCCCTGTTTTTCCTTGTAACCTCATTAGTCTCTTTTTTTGGAGGATTTCTTGCATGGCAGAGAAGAGGTGTCCGTGGAGCCTACATTCTGACCATACTGATGATTGCTTCAGGCATCGGCGCCCTCCCAATTATTTTTGAAACAGCCTCTCTTACTGTTACTGAAAAAATATTCTGGTCCAAGCTTGAGTTTCTTGGAGGCACATTGACTCCGGTCCTTTACTTTCTTTTTGTCCTGCGCTTCACCGGAAATGACAGGTTTCTCACGAAAAAGAAGATAGCATATTTATTCATAATGCCTGTAATAACCCTGCTGCTCATCTTTACAAACGAGAAGCATAATCTTATCTGGTCAGGATACTCCCCAATCTCCCCTGCTACTCATCTTATGGAGTATCATCATGGAATTGGATTCTGGATATGCTACATACTCTATAATTACATACTTCTCTTTATTGCTACAATAAAGCTTTTCATTTTCATTTTACGCAACAGAAAATCTTTCCAGCATCAAGGTATTATAGTTTTGTTGGGAGGACTTTTGCCATGGAGTGCCAGTTTTCTATATCTGACCGGAATCAATATCACTCCCGGACTTGACCTTACTCCTGCAAGTATAACAATTAGTGGAATACTATCAATCTATGCCATTTTATATACGCGTTTTTTAAACCTCGTACCAATAGCCAGGGCAACTTTAGTTGAGACTCTTCCGGATGGAATTTTAGCTATAGACGAATTTGACAGGATTCAGGACTACAACGAAGCTGCTATATCATATCTGGGCATATCCCCAGAGAAAAAGATTCACGGACTCTCACTTCATATCTCCGGAGCATCTGCCTCAGCTCTTTTAAACGCGGTTATGAGCAAAGAGTCTGTTGATCAGATTGAGATAAATACAGAAAAAGGTATGACTACATTCAGAGTCATAATCCAACCTGTAAAAAATCAGCCTAAAAGCCGATTGGTAATAATACGTGACATTTCAGATCATATATCTCAGCAAAAGGAGATACTTGCTGCTGAGGAGCGCTACCGTAAACTATCGACTCTTTTCCGCCTTATGGCAGACAATATGCCAGATATGCTATGGGCTAAGGATCTCGACAAGAACTTCATTTTTACAAACAGAGCAATCTGCGAAAATCTTCTTTTTACCAAAGATACTGATGAGCCAATAGGAAAATCCGACTCATTATTTCTCAACAGAGAGAGAGAAAAGCATCCGGAGTTGCCAGAATGGCACTCATTGGGAAATATGCACCCAGATTCTGACGATGAAGTTATCAAATCTGGAAAAGTGGCTCGTTTTGATGAATATGGAAATATTAGAGGTGAGTTTATGTATCTGGACATACGAAAAGCCCCTATTATAGATGACCAAGGTGTTATGATCGGTGTCGTAGGAAGTGGACGGGATATAACAGTCGAGAAAAAGGCCGAGGCAGAAATTCAAAAAAGGGATACCCTTCTGGAAGCAATCGCAAAAGCAACAGCCTTATTGGTGAGAAGTGATGACATTGAAGACAACATCATAAAAGTATTAGAAATCCTTGGCACTGCCACAAAAACAAACAGAGCCTATATTTTCAGGAACCAATCTGACCCTAATTCTAAATACCCTTTGACAAGTCAGATATATGAATGGACAGACGGAGCTGCCGAGCCACAGATTGACAACCAAAAAATGCAGAATGTACCTTATGATTCTGTTTCTACACACTGGTTTGAGCATCTATCTGCAGGAGGTGTCATTTCCGGAAAAATGAAGGATTTTTCTGACAGCGAGATAGAGCTTCTCAAGCCTCAGAATATCAAATCACTGTTAATTGCACCTATTTTTGTTGATAATAACTTTTGGGGATTTATGGGTTTTGACGACTGCCTGAACGAAAAGGAGTGGCTGCCGACAGAGGAGCAGATACTCGCTGCTACAGCCAAAACTATCGGTGGTGCGTATTTACAGAAATATAACCGGGATGAATTGATAAGAGCAAAAGAGAAAGTTGAAGAGAGTGACCGTCTTAAATCTGCCTTCCTTGCAAATATGAGCCACGAGATAAGAACCCCTATGAATGGAATCCTTGGCTTTACGGAACTGCTGAAAGAGCCAAAGCTGACCGGAGAAGAACAGCAGGAATATATAAGGATAATAGAGAAAAGCGGCAACCGGATGCTCAACATAATCAATGATATAATAAGCACTTCCACACTTGAGTCTGGTCTGGTTAAGGCACATCTTTCTGAGGTTGACGTAAATGAGCTGCTAAACTTTATCTACGAGTTCTTCAAACCTCAGGCCGAAGAGAAAGGTTTAAAGCTGATTCTCGGCAAAGCTCTTTCTGAAAACGATGCCAAAGCTTACACCGATAAGGAGAAACTCTACGCCATACTTACCAATCTCACTAAAAACGCCATAAAATTCACATCTTTAGGATTCATTGAAATAGGCTGCCATAAGGAATCTGCCGGATTGGAGTTTTTTGTAAAGGATACCGGCATAGGCATTATTCCTGAGCATAAAGATATGATCTTTGAACGCTTCAGACAGGGCAGCGAGTCAATTACACGCAATTATGAGGGAGCCGGATTAGGACTATCAATTTCAAAAGCTTACGTGGAATTGCTTGATGGTAGGATGTGGGTGGAGAGTGAGCCCGGAAAAGGTTCAGAATTTCACTTTACTATACCCGTAAACATTAATACCCGGGAAGCATCCTCTTCTTGCTGAACCATATACCTCCCAGCAAGGTAAGAATACCTCCAAGCAGTAGCGTATGCGGGATTCCTATACCACTTGCAATTGAGCCCGCCAAAAGGTTACCTATAGGTTGTATACCCATCAGTGCCATTGCATAAAAGCTCATCACCCTTCCTCGTTTATCCTCCTCCGTTATTGTCTGAAGCAAGGTATTGATGGAAGAGAGCGTCAGAATCATTGATAGGCCGCAGATTGGCAGGACAAGCATTGATATAAGCAGTTTATCCGATAGAGATGTCAATATGATTGATATTCCCAACAAAGATGAGTTGATTGCAATAATTCTGGTGTAGCCTGTCATTTTTTTCCGTGCCGCCATATACAAAGCCCCTATCAAGGCTCCTACACCCAAAGAGGACATAAGAAAGCCCAAAGTATCGGCGTTGCCGGAAAGAATCTCCTTTGCATAGGCAGGCATTAGTACCGTAAATGGAAATGCGGCCATGCTGAGGGTTGCCAGCATTAATATAAGGGTTCTTATCGGCATGGAACTGAATGTATACCGGAATCCATCCTTGAAACTTTTCAGGAAATCTTCAGAAGAGGCCACAGGCACTTTAAGACTGATCCTTATCTGCATGAGCGCAGCAATTACTGCGATGAAGCTTAATGCATTTATAAGGAAGCATATCCCTTCGCCCACCAATGCAATTATTACACCGGCGATAGCTGGGCCAACCAGACGGGCGCCATTGAATAGTGCCGAATTCAGGGCTATGGCATTAGCCAGATTATCCGGTCTGTCTATCAAATCTATAACCAGAGACTGTCTCGCCGGAGCATCGAAGGCTGTAATAATTCCAAACACAAGACTCAGTACAATTATGTGCCAGACCTCAATATGACCTGAAAGAATCAGGAATGCCATAATGAAGGCCTGAGTCATGAAAAGGACTTGCGCAATCATCATTATCTTAAGCCTGTCATATCTATCGGTAAGCACTCCTGTAAAAGGGGTAAGGACAAATGAAGGTATCTGGCTGGTAAATCCTATAACACCCAGCAAGAATACAGATCCGGTAAGACGGTACACCAACCAGCTGAGAGCTATGTTTTGTATCCACGTTCCAATGAGCGATATCCCCTGCCCTATAAAGTAGAGCTTGTAATTTCTTGAACTTAGCGAGGAAAAGATTGACATAATATGTTGCTAATGCAAATAATCCGCAAAAGTAGTTAATTTTATTGCGGAATTGTAACCAACAAAGGGCTCTGTTAAATGTTTATATCTGGATGAACCCGACAAAGTACATATCTGGCAGGCTTGTCACCCTTTTACTTGTATCTCTCTGCTATTGTGCCCATTCTCTATATGCGCAGTCAATAAGCAGGGTTGCATTAAAGGGGGTTGTGACCGATGTAAGGACAGGAGAACCTGTCTCTTACGCCGCTATTATCGTTGAGGGCACAACAGAAGGAACCTGTTCGGACTCCGATGGGAGTTTTCATCTTACCACAAGTGCTGCAAATATAGTACTTAAGGCATCTTGCCTTGGCTATCTGCCTCAAATCATTAAAATTTCAAGAGTCGCCCCCAATAGCTCAATTTCAATAAAACTTACACGCTCAGACAAGTCTCTTCCTGACATTGTGGTAAAATCGAGCAACAGGAAATATAGGAACAAGGCCAATCCGGCAGTTGAGCTTATTGACAAAGTGATTGAGAACAAAGATATGAACCGTGTGGAGAACTTCGATTTCCTCCGCTATGAAAAATACGAGAAGACCCAATTTGCATTAAGCAATGTCTCTGATGATCTCAAGAGAAGCAAGGCTCTTAAAAAATTCCGGATAATCTTTGAAAACACTGACACCACAAAGCTGCCCGGCAAAGAGGTCCTGCCGATGTACATCAAAGAGTCCATATATGACTGCTATTACCGTAAAGATCCTAAAGCATCCGCCGAACTTATAAAAGCAGACAAGATGCTCGATTTCGAAGGATATCTGAACAATGAGGGCATCACAGAATATCTCAAGTACCTATACCAGAACATCAATATCTATGACAACAACATACTGTTCCTTACCAATCTGTTTGTAAGCCCTATAGCTAAGTCAGCCCCGGTTTTCTACAGATATTACATAATGGACACTGTTGAGATTAGTGGCAGCAAGTGCACTGAGTTGTTCTTTGCTCCAAGGAACAAGACCGATATGCTCTTCCAGGGATACCTGTATATTACTCAGGATAGCACCTATGCCGTCAAGAAAATAAACATGACAGTCAACCGCAAGATAAACCTCAACTGGATAAACGACGTAAAGGTAACACAGGAGTTTGATTATGGTCAGAAGCGTGGATGGTTGTTATCTTACGACAATCTCTCAATTGACTTCGGATTTACAAAGAACACTATAGGCGTTTTCGGGCAAAGAACTCTCTCCTATAAAGATTATATAATCAACAAACCATTCCCTGACAATGTTTTCAAGGCTGAGGCGATTGAACAGGCCAACGACTCCTCAGAAAGGTCAAATGATTACTGGGAAAAGAACAGACATCTGGAGTTGTCAAAATCTGAGAGAGGAATCTACACTACCATTGACAGTCTTAAACGTGTACCTGCCTTTGTCCATACCATGGACATTCTGAGAGTTCTGATTGCCAGCTTCCACGATTTCGGAAAATTTGAAATCGGGCCTGTTATAACTTTCTACAGTTACAACCCAATTGAAGGGACCAAGATAAGGTTTGGCGGAAGGACAACCCCAAAGTTCAGCAAGAAAATAAATTTTGATGGGTATCTGGCTTATGGCTTCAAGGACGAACAGATAAAGTACAATCTAGGAACAACCTATTCTTTCACAAAAAGGACAATTCACGAGTTTCCGGTAAAAAGCCTGAGGCTGAGTTATCAGTCGGATACAAAAATCCCAGGACAGGAGCTATATTTCGTCCAAGAGGGCAGCGCGCTCCTTTCATTAAAAAGAGGTGTGGACGACAAGCTTTTCTATAACAAAACTTTCAAGGTGGAATTTTTGAATGAGTTCCGGAATCATTTTTCATACTTACTATCGTTCAATCACACCGAACAGTCACCAGGTGGAACTTTAAACTTTAATAACATACCACATATCAACATTGCCGAAATTGGAATCAATCTCAGGTATGCTCCTCATGAAGAGTTTTATCAGGGGAAAATATATAGAGCTCCCGTGACCAACAAATACCCTGTTCTTCAGTTTAAATATACATATGGCTCAAAAATGATTGGCAACGACTATGATTACCAAAGCCTGCGTCTGAACGTTTACAAAAGATTCTATCCATCTATAATTGGATACACGACTGTCACAATGGATGCAGGAAAGATTTTTGGCAAAGTTCCCTATCCTCTTTTGCTTATCCACAATGCCAATCAGACATATCTCTATCAATCAACCGCATATAATATGATGAACTTTCTTGAGTTTGTCAGTGACCAGTATGTCTCGTTAAATGTAGACCATTGTTTCAACGGATTTATATTCAATAAAATACCTCTTTTCAACAGACTTTCTTTAAGGGAGATTGTGACTTGCAAGGTTTTGTTCGGTAGTCTAAGCAAAGAAAATAATCCCGATATTAATGACGATCTCTTCAAATTTCCAACTGACATTAAGGGAAATCCCACAACTTTTTCTCTTGACAAAAAGCCATATGTTGAGGTAAGTGTAGGCATTTCCAACATTTTAAGGATTCTTCGTATAGATCTTGTCAAACGATTGACATATATGAACAATCCCAATGTATCTGGAATCGGAATAAGAATGCGTCTTAAATTCGATTTATAGGAAACCTTACCATAAATTTCTACCTTTACTGAGAATTTTAACCTTACACATTAACCCAAAACATTATCAAAATGAAAAGCAGAACAGCTATATTGATTCTCGCCATTCTTCTTTCAGGCAGCTCAGTTTTCGCACAATCCAATAAAGCCATGGCTCATTTGACCGGACCGGACAACTACTTGATTCCAGTAGACAAAAAAGGTGCTTTTATTGGAAAAATCATCTCTCCTGAAGGCAGTATGAAAATTAAATATTCTCTGGTAAAAGATACCTCAAGCCTTTTTCAGATAGATAAAAGAGGAAATATCAGTTTGAAGAAGAGAGTTAAGCTTTCTGCCTCTGATCCGGCTTTCAGATACGCCATTACATTTAAGGCTGGCAATTTAGAAAAAGAGATAGAATTAGTCAAGGATCAGTTTATCCACAACAAAGTAGTGGCTCACCGCGGAGCATGGAAAAATCATGAGTCCAGCCAGAACTCTCTGAGTTCATTGAAAAATGCCATCGCAATCGGATGCGAGGCCTCTGAGTTTGACATATGGCTATCCTCAGACGGAATTCCGGTTATTTGCCACGATGCTTCAGTGGGTGGAAAAATAATTGAGCAGACAACCTTTGAAGAGCTTTCAAGAATTGCCTTGAAGAACAACGACTTTGTCCCTTCTTTGGAACAATATCTGCTTTCAGTGAAGAGTCAGAATAAAACCCGTATCGTTCCAGAAATAAAGACTTCGCTTATAAGCCAGGAGAGGACACTGGAGTTGACAGAGAAGGTTATCAACATGGTACATACGCTAAAAGTTCAGGGTTGGGTAAGCTGCTATATAAGTTTCAACTATCCTTGCATGCTAAAAGTAAAGGAGTTGGACAAAGTTGCGAAAGTCGCTTATCTTGAAGGAGACAAAACATTAAAGGGTATCAAGGACGATAATATGTGGGGCATTGACTTCAACGGCAAGATGTTTAAAGAAAATGTCAATCTCATCAAAGAGGCTCATGATCTTGGACTGACAGTAAATGCATGGACAATCAATGATTTGGAAGATATGAAGTCTCTTTTGAATGGAGGGATAGACCTAATTACCACCAACGAACCCGAAATCCTGCTTGAATACCTGAAATCCAACAAATAACACTTATATGGAGATTAAACCTTTGATTTAAGCTCTATCTCCTTAAGATTCTGCATCTTTTTCTTTTCCAGAAAGCCGTGAATGGTCTCCAGATGCTCGGTCACTTTCTTATTACCAAATTCGTACACTTTAGTCACCAATCCGTTAAGGAAATCTCTATCGTGTGAGACTACTATAAGTGTACCATCATAGGAGATCAGGGCTTGCTTAAGTATATCCTTGGTACGAATATCCAGATGGTTTGTTGGTTCATCTAATATCAGCAAGTTCACCGGTTCCAGCAGAAGTTTGACCATTGCCAGACGGGTTCTCTCACCTCCTGAAAGGACTTTGACCTTCTTGTCCGTATCTTCTCTGCCAAACATGAACGCTCCAAGCATATCCCTTATCTTTGACCTTATATCACCAACTGCTACATCATCAATCGTCTGAAAGACTGTAAGATTCTCATCCAGCAATGAGGCTTGGTTCTGTGCGAAGTAGCCTATCTGCACATTATGTCCCAAAGAGAGCTTGCCTTCATGCTCAATCTCCTTCATTATACACTTGACCAAGGTGGATTTGCCCTCACCATTCCTTCCTACAAAAGCGACCTTGTCTCCCCTGCTGATAGTGAATGAAGCATTGGAGAAAACAGTCTTCTCATCATATTTTTTACCAACCGAGTCCACTATCACCGGAAAATTGCCGGAACGTGGAGAGGGAGGGAATTTCAACCTCAGGGCAGAGGTATCTATCTCATCTACTTCAAGTAGCACCAGTTTCTCCAGCATTTTCACCCTCGACTGTACCTGGAGTGTTTTTGAATAGGTCCCTTTGAATCTCTCTATGAACTCTTTTGTCTCGGCAATCATCTTCTGCTGTTCATCAAATGCCTTTTGTTGCTGTTCCCTTCGCTCTTTACGGAGCTCCAGATAATGCGAGTAATTCACCTTGTAATCATAAATACGGCCCATTGTGAGTTCAATTGTCCGGTTGGTGACATTGTCTACGAAAGACTTGTCGTGAGAGATCAGCACAACTGCCTTAGCCTGATTTACAAGAAAATCTTCAAGCCACATGATTGATTCCATATCAAGGTGGTTTGTGGGTTCGTCGAGCAGAATCACGTCAGGCTTGCGTAGAAGTATCTTTGCAAGTTCTATACGCATTCTCCAACCTCCGCTGAATTCAGTTGTCTGCCTTGTGAAATCCTCTCTCATAAAGCCCAGACCCAACAGCACTTTCTCCACATCCTCCTCGAAGTTGGTATTGTCTATCGCATAATATTTCTCACTTACAGATGTAAGCTCTTCAATCAGTTTGTAATATTCATCCGAGTCGTAGTCACTCCTCTCCTCCAGTTGCTTGTTTATATCGGCAATCCTTGCCTCAATATCGTGCAGATGTGAAAAAGCCATGGAGGTCTCCTCAAAAACCGTCCTTCCGTCTTCTGTCATAAGATGCTGAGGGAGATAAGCTATTACAGAATCTTTTGGCGCAGACACAACACCTCTGGAGGTATTCCTATCTCCGGCAAGAATCTTAAGCAGGGTAGACTTACCAGCCCCATTCTTACCCATCAGGGCTATCCTATCTTTATCGTTGATTACAAATGAAATATTTTCAAATAAGAGCGTGCCTCCAAATTCAACACACAAGCCGTCGCAAGAAACCATTCAGAATATTTTAGTTTTTTCAGGCCGCGAAAGTACATAAAAAAAAGGACTTACTCATTATGACAAAATATTTAGCATCTTTGGTTAAACTCCTTTAATGATGAGCATTTTTAAGATATTCATCGCAGAGGACGACATTTTTTACACAAATCTGCTGTACAAAAATCTGTCGCTCAATCCCGATTTGACAACAACATCAGACTGAATCAAAGTCTTCTGATTTGAGGTTAAAGCTGTATTCTGGTTTGGAGTCAAAGAGTCCTTGTTGCAGGAAGAGATTGCTGAAACCATTCCGGCAGCAGCAATCATTGAAAATAAAGTGTATTTTATTGTTTTCATAAAGATTTGTATTAAACTGTTTTTCAGATAATAGCACCAACAATATGCCATACTTGCAACTATTTGTCTTTATATATATTACAATCCGCAGTCATAATAATACTGTACAGATTGTATACATATTGTCTAAAATTAATACAGAAGATAATTAGGAATTAATAGGCATATAAATGGAAAAATATTAGTATTTTTCGTAAAACTTACTCCATGAAAAATTTAATAACCGGGATTATGCTATCGATATTAGTGGTAGCATCCAACAACACCGCCCTCGGGCAATCGCCTCTTGACTCAATTCTACCTGTAAGAGGCTTTTGCATTGCACTGCCAACTCCGGACAACCTTGATGAATTTATCAATTTCATCAACACAGAGCTTGTTCCAAGACAAGTGAATACATTGATACTGAGAGTAGAGTATAAGTATAAGTTCAGAAGCCATCCGGAGTTGATAGACTCACTGGCTCTTTCCAGGAGAGAGGTAAGGGAAATTGTCAGAACCTGCCGGAGAAGCAACATAAGGGTCATCCCTCTTATAGACTTACTAGGTCATCAATCGGGGAGAAAAGGGCCGGGAAAGCTTTTGCAAGTCTATCCACAATTTGATGAGACTCCAATGCCAAAGGTTCCTGACACCACAAAAATAGTACTTAATGGATTTAACATGAAAAGCTACTGTCCTCTGCATCCAGATGTTCACACAGTTCTTTTTGATATAATAGATGAAATCTGCGATGTATTTGACAGTGATGCTTTCCATGCAGGAATGGATGAGGTTTTTGATATTGGAAATGATAAGTGTCCTCGTTGTGCAGGACATGACAAAGCAGAGTTATTCGCCGGAGAGGTCAATATAATTCACGATCACCTTGCCCAACAAGGAAGAACAATGTGGATGTGGGGTGATCGACTTTTAAATGGCCCGATGACCGGTATGGGAAGATGGGAGGCAAGTTATAACAATACCCACAGAGCTGTTGATATGATTCCCAAAGATGTTGTGATCTGCGACTGGCACTACGAAAGGCCGGATCTTTCTCCTGTATACTTTGCAATGAAAGGGTTGAGCGTTATTGCCTGTCCTTGGAAAAATCCGGAGAGTGCAATAATACAGGTAGAGAACATGGTTAGGTTCCGACAGGGATCAACAAGGCAGATGGGAGATCGTTTTCTTGGAGTGATGCATACTGTATGGTCTAGTACACAAGTCTTCCTGGATGGTTTCTACGGAAGGACAATTGATGAGAAGGCAGGTGAAAACACACCTTGGAACTGTTTCCGGAAGATGTTCCAATATAAATAATAATTATGCGGGAAAGAGATATAACCTTTTCTCGGAACTTGGCCATCCTTTATAGAAATAGACTACCTGCCAGGTTCATCTAAAAGACTAGTAAACTTCTTCATATATTTAAGGATTGCATACATCACTACCGATATGATGCACATAGTCATTACAACATAGTTCATATGATGCCCCTTATCTATCATTTCCCCGGACAAATCAAAGAAGAAGAAAATCAGCAAAAGTGCAGCTAAACCGTTCTTCTCTTTTTTAAGAATTTTTTTCCAGCTGAAAGTCAGGTCAGATCTTTTAAAATTGCTGAACTTTGGCACAAATGCAGGAACTTTTTCTGCCCATTCCAAATATGAGTCACCGAACTTTCTCCTTAAAAATTGCTCCTCGGTAAACATTATCCTTTCATAGTATAACCAGTAGAACAGGCAAAACGAAAATATAAACCAGAAGTGGCCTGTCAATAATGCAGGGCCCAACCACATGAAAAAGTTACCAAGATATAATGGATGCCTCACAACCGAGTATACACCAGATGTATTGAGGCTATCTGCCACCTGATTCTTTACATTTCTCCCAGAAGTGTTTTTAGGGGTATGGCCAACAGTATATATCCTAATAAATAGCCCAATAAAGCCTACTGCAAGACAAAAAGTCTCATAATAAATTTCATACGGCGTATCTTCCAGAATGAAAAACTCAGGATAAATTTCCTTTCTTATGTACAGAAGTGCCCCAATAAACAAAAAAATCAAAGGGAGTGTACCCCTGTAACGGAAAAGCCATTTACCTTGCTTCTCTAAGGTCTCTTGAAGTGCCATTAAAAAAAACTATTAAAATTGATAAACCGGTTCCATAAAAGTGGTTAAAGGTAATAAAAAACCAATAAATCAACTATTATGGACATAGATTATCAAAAAGAATAGGCGTATCCAAGATTTACCACACCTGCTCCAGTAACATTTTTCCCGTTTTCGGCACTTTTCTGTATTGGAGTGAAACCATAGTTTCCTCCCCCTTCAATAAAAATTGAGTGCTGAGTTGATATGTTGTATGCAAATCCTACATAACCGTTTATGCCGAAATTTGCAGCATGTAACTCATCCTTTATATCAGTTGTTGCATCGAATGATTGCTCCGGAGAAGGAAGCGGCATTGTATGCGCAGCATCTGTATAAATTATACTGGACCCGCTGGTCACTTGATGTGCATTTAGCAAAAAACCAACAAACGGTCCAAATGCAGCATAGAATTTCACAGGATATGATTCTGAAAGGCTCCAGCTAAATTTTGCCAATATCGGAAACATAAGGTAATTCATTTTGGCAACACTTTTAAAATCGGCATAAAAATAGTCTATGTGAAACATTTGAGCCAATGGAACAAGTTGTCCTGTCGGAACAAAAGCCTGAAAGCCGTCCTTTTGCCCCCCTTGAGAAGAGTACTCCAAGCCCAAAGAGAGAGAAATCATTTTAGACAGGTGATACTCTCCAAACATAGCAAAATCTGGACCTGTCCTTGACTTATAACCAGTATTCAAAGGATTTTCAGAACTACCTCCGGTAAGATTCGGTATGCTAAGCCCAGCCTTGACACCTATTGAGAATTTCTGTGCAAAGAGAGAAGAGCCGGACATAGTAATAATAGCCACTGTCAAAAGAAATGCAATTTTTCTCATTTTATTATAATTTAGGTGGATACAGTAAAACCTTTACAAATATAAAAAAAATATGAAAATCAGGCCACTGGGACAGTAAATGTAAACGTTGACCCTTTTCCTTCCTTGCTTTCTACATATAACATTCCTCCTTGCCTCTCTATGAATTCCTTACAAATAATCAGCCCCAAGCCGGTACTTGGCTCACCCTCCGTTCCTGCCCTGCTTGTACCTATATCCATGCTGAAAAGATTTTCCACTATGGCACTACTCATCCCAATACCAGTATCTCTGACCGATACTTCGATCTTCATATCTTTTACACTGCTGGCAGAAATGGTGACCTTACCATTTTTTGGAGTGAATTTCACTGAATTTGAAACCAGATTTCTTATTACAGTCTTAAACATGTTGACATCCGCAAAAACCTCTGTGTTTTCAGGAATATCCAGAAGAATTTCAATACCTTTTGCTCTGGCAGACTCCTGGACAATCGATATACATTCCGAAACGACAAATGACAAATTAATCGCTTCAGGATTTGGTTGAATTGACCTTTGCTGTATTCTGGACCACTGGAGAAGGTTTTCAAGCAAACGATAGAGGTTATTTGCAGCTCCTCTCATACTTACAGCAATCTCCTGCAACTGGTCCATAGATAGATTTTGTAACTCCTCCGTCATTATTTGCGTGAGGCCTAAAAAACTGTTAAGAGGACTTCTAAGGTCATGTGCAATAATTGAGAACAACTTGTCCTTTTCAGAATTAATTATCAGCAATTCCCTGTTTTTTTCAGTCAGTTGTCGTGTTTGCAAGATAACTTGTTGTTCTAGCCTTTGTTTATCCATGTACAACAATCTCTCACGAAATTTCATTATACTATAGACCAATACCAAGATGAACAGAACGAAAGCAATACAGAACCACCATGTGCTCCACCAAGGAGGACGGATAGTAAAATTGTAATTAACCTCCCTGCTCCACTTTCCATCACAATTTATAGCCTTTACACGAAAAACATATTTGCCACTTTTCAAATTACCATATGAGACCTCTGTCCTATCAGTCAACTTATTCCAATCATTATCCAGCCCCTTAAGCATATATTGGTATCTGATTTTTGTGTTTTGGCGCATTGAAATACCAATAAAGCTAAATGTCAGATAATTGTGCCCATGAAACAAGCTCAGGTTTTCCGGAAGTCCATACCATCTTGAAATACTATCAAATCTGAATTTCCCAACTTTTACACCATTGCTCAACAAAATGCTGGTATCTTTTTTCAAAGCCAGCTCAGTCCATGGAATATTTTCATTGAACAACTGAATATTTGTAAGTTGCAGATTAGAAGGGGAAGTATTTTCTCTTTCTGATTCTGGGTGAAATGTAGTCAGACGATCATTTGTTCCTATTAAAATCTCGCCCTCCTTACTTTCCATAATAGCTCCAAGATTACATCCGATTCCAATAAATCCATCTTCGTAGTTATAGCTCCTGAAACGTGGCGTCCCTCCACCCTTACTTATATATCGTATATCTTCGGCCTTAAGGATATTTATCCCGAAACGAGTTCCTGCCCATATGTTACCCTTGGAGTCCTGCATCAAACTTAGTATATGGCCATTATTCAACCCAAAGTCCTCTGAGTATTTGGCAAACTTTTTCCCGTCATATCTAATCAAGCCGCTGCCTCCTGTACCAAACCAAATTATACCATCTTTATCCTGTATGATAGAATACACTATATTATTAAAGAAACCCTGACTTTCTGTGTATTGGACGATTTTTTCGCCATCAAGGAGAGTTACGCCTCCTCCGTCAGTTCCAAACCACATTTTCCCGCCTTTGTCCTCCAAAATCGCTAAAACCTTATTGCTGCTAAAACCCTGCTTCGTACCATAATTTGTAAAGCTTTTACCGTCAAATTTGGACACTCCGTCACCATAGGAAGCGAACCAGAAATTTCCCTCTCTATCTTGATATATCTTTCTGATGGAATTGCCACACAGCCCCTGTTTCTGCATATAACATACGGTAGTTTTTCCATCAAATGATGATACACCGCCTCCATCTGCTCCAAACCAGATATTTCCTTCTCTATCCTGAATCAAACTGTAAATTCTGGTATTTGGCAAACCTTCCTTTTCTCCAAAAACAGAAAAATAGGGTCTTTTTATCCCATCTTCTTCCTTGTAAGACAATTTGGTAACATATCCCCCAAAGGTCCCGAACCAAAAATTTCCGGATTTATCCTGCAACATATCCATTACCCTGCTGTTGCTGAGACCTTCGTTACTTGTGAGATGTGTAAAGATATTACCGGAGAAGTGCACTAGTCCGGCACCTCTTGTCCCAAACCATAAATCTCCGTTTTTGTCTTCTATGGAACATCTTATATAATTGGCACCCAAACCATCCTTTGCTCCATAATTTGTAAAGAATTTCCCGTCAAATCTTGAAAGCCCTTGTTCGGTTGAGCCAAACCACATAGCCCCTTTGTCATCCTGCAGAATAGTTCTGATAGAGTTATTGCATAGTCCCTCTTTTTCTGTATATGAAGTAAACTGGCAACCATCATATTTAATGACTCCGCTTTCGCCTGTGGCCAGCCATATATTACCAGCCTTATCTTTTTGAAGAAAAGTTATAAAATTCTGAACAAGTCCCTGTTCTTCTGAAAAATTGAGAAAGGACTTTCCATCGAAGATAGAAACCCCGGCATTGAATGTAGATATCCATATTCTGCCTGAATCATCCTGGATTATAGACCGGACATCATTGTCACACAATCCCTCTTTTTTGGTGAAATTTGTAAATGATTTCCCATCGAATTTTACTGCTCCGGCTCCTGTGCCAAGCCATATATTGCCCGATCTGTCTTCAAAAACACAATTAACGACATTGCTTGGCAGCCCCTCTTCTATAGAAAAATTTGTAAAGTACCTTCCGTCATATCTGGTCACACCCCCGGCAAAAGTGCCAAACCACATATTAGCTTTACTATCTTGAATGACTGACAAGATCAGGTTGTTTCTTAAACCTTGTTCTACAGAGTAACGGGAGAAATATTTCCCATCATATTTTGTAACACCATCATCAGTACCAAGCCATAAATTGCCCATCGAGTCCTGCGTCAGACTTCTTATCTGATCATGCTCCAAGCCTTGCAACTTACTGAAACTACAGAAATTCTGAGGATTGATATCCTTAACATAAGCATCCTTAACTAAAACCACTTCCGGTGCTTTGCAGAAAATTGGTTTACTTACAGCTCTGACAATAACTGGATATCCAAAACCATTTTTACCTATCGTGCATATTTTTGGAGTGAGGGTTTTAACATTCCGTGGCGTGCCGGAAAGCAAGAGATTTGAATAACCCTCCTGTTCGGCAATCCGTCCGACATTGACCTTTACAGGTGTTCCGGCAGGAACTACATCCGGTTTCGATATATCTTTCTTAGGGACAGTGTATCCATTGTCACTTATTATTACAGGAGTCAATGTTGAATCATCACCTCTTTGCTTATCCGAGGAACATGCTGCAAGCAAAGAAATTATCCCTAAAAACGTCAGTAATCTAACTTTCATCTGAAAAACCTCTAAAACTCATCTAATATAGCATTTTTTTTAATAGAAGATGAGTATCGGAAGCTATTTGAGCAAATAAGCAACAACATCAGCATCAATATCGAGGCCAACAGTAATAGAGAGAGGCTCACTTACATTGCCCGATACGGTAATGCTGACCTTTCTATCCTCTTTAAGCCTTTGAGCAACCTGTTCAAAAACCGTTGAAGCAATAACAGGAGTGAAGGTATTGTTTGCCATTGTAATTCCTGTTTTCGTTATTATGTTTCCTACCCCGGCAATGTCTAAAGAGATTGAATTTATTGTCTGTCCCTCTTTCAACCCTTTTATACTTACAACTACCTCGTTCAGCTTTATTGTCTTTATTTTTTCCAGATAAGGCTCAACATCTATGTTATCTTCAATATAAAGGTCCTGCGTTTTAGTGAATGAGATAGGAGCATTTGCAGATATTGCCTCTGAAGACTTTACGCCATAAGAGGATATCACTATTGGTATCTCTGTTTTGAACCTTGTGGGGATTGAGACTGTTGCGGCATCCTGTATAAGCTCGCATCCTGTAATTGCCGCGAGAGATGCTAAAATAAGTAGTATTCTAGTTTTCATAACGCAAATGTAATGATAATTATTTTCTAATATAAAAAGAGGCCGTCCGGATATTACTTCTGAACAGCCTCATTCTACTCTTATCTGTGATCTATATCTCCAAATTGTCTATAATAGATCACTCGTGACTTTTCCCTTCGCGTTTTGCGGCTTTTGCAACTCTCTTTTCTTTCAGAGTCATTTTAGGTGCTTTTTTAGCAGATTTTTCCTTAGGCTCTTTTTCTTTTGTCATAATAAAAAATTTTACTCTAAGTTTATTTTAGCAAAAGTACATTAAAACAGACATCTTTATCCAAAAAAATAAAAAATCAATTTTACCGGGCAGAGAGAGCTGCACCTATAGCTGTGGTGTATTCAGCATCTGCCGGAAACTCAAATCTTATGTTGTACATCAATGATATATTCTCAAGGATTTTCCTCCCGATTCTATTTTTGCTGCCATTCCCTGTAATCAAAACACTGTCTGAATTTCTGCTTCTTGCCGCAAATACAGACATAACTCCTATTACCTGATAGACCATGTTTATGACTCCAAGAGCAACATCTTCTTTTTGAGCCGTATCAAGCATTTTGCCAAAATTAGAAGCGGTCGACTTCTTGTTGAGGAAGCTGATTTCAGCATCAGAAATATCTTCAATCAACAAATCCACCTGACTAAGGTTTCCTCTGTCGGCAAGATTCAGAATGTTATCAAACGTAGAGGTGTTTATCAGACCCCTGGACAATCCGGTTATAGTTCCGCCACCAACTCCTGTACCGCCCAAGTGTGTTATTTTCTCTTTGCTGGCCTCAATAATTGAAGTCCCTGTTCCAATGTTTGCAATTATGACACTATCCTTTTGAGACAGAAACATACCTCCCACACCTATCGCGGTGATCTCTTCTATTTTCTGTGTCTTGATACCGAAAATATCATTGTTTATTTTTACAGCACCAGCTCCCGTGATTACGATTTTTTCCACACTGGACATATTGAGATTTCCCTCAATTATCATCTTGCCAAGCGCCCCCGTTGCAGAAGTCACTGCATCAAACGCCTTGGTCTTGATGGTTTTCACCACTAACCCATTTTGAACAGCCACAGCTTTGGTGGTTGTGCTGCCAATGTCTATCCCGATTATCATCTGAAGTGTATGCTAATTCATATAATCCCAGACAGGAAGCAGAACCGGTTTTTGTCCCAATGCAGATTTTGCCTTGTCACTCAAATATTTTTTATTAAAGACCATTCTGAACATGTATTCACTGAACCACTCATCTGTAAGAGTAAGGTAGCCGTTGTGGCCGCTTGAAACGCCCCAACTGTTTTCAAGCTCCCACTTCACAGGCTCGTCCTTGTCATCAGTATCACAGGCAATAAGGAGCATTGCATGTGAAGAGCCACTCTGACGGGTAAGGATTCTGGTCTTCTTGTCCATCTTCATCTCTATTCCGAACAATGCCTCATAGTTGTAATTATCGACATCCAGTATTCCATTGTCCTTATCCAACTGTTTGCCCACATCGCAGGAAATATAGAGAGGTTCATTGTTCTTGATTGATGAAAGGGCGGAGGATTTTATCTCTTCATTAGGCAAATTAAGATATACCCAGTTTATGCCTTCTATGATATTGCGGTAATTCTTTATCTCATAAAGTTTATAATACTCTCTGGTCGGGTCGTTCATCACCATAATGTAATTGTCCGGACTATAGTTTTCCGGCACAATGCTGTTAAAAAACTCCTTAGGTGTTGTTGTCAGCGTTTTCACCTGGCCATCCTTTGTTTTGTATCGCCATGTAAACTCCGTCGGAGGTTCCCCAAGGCATATAGCAAGCACTCTATATACATCCTTAAGGATTTTTGTCTTTTCTGCCCTAAGATCTTTGTCTATTGTCTTGCTTCTTGCTCCCGCTTTTGCCTTTTCGCGGATTGCATATCCACCGGCACGCAGACGTTCGTTCAAGATACTCATCATCTGAGTTGTGTTGTTTGAATGTTCTGTCTCAGGCATGACTGATTGAGGAACAACACCATATTTTTCCGCCACATTGTAGAAAAGATTCCATACTCCGCCGTCTCCGACAGGAGAGAGGAAAAATGTTGCAACTTCCCTGTCATCCATATCCTTATCTGCAGTAGCAATGATATTTTCCAAAAACAGATTGGACTTCTCAAGCACATCCCAGAAATAATTGTAATTGTGAGAGAAATCGAATTCTCCCAGTGAATATTTCTCCATCACTGAAGGGCGAAGGGCATTCATAGATGTGAACATCCAGCAGCGGCCGGAACTCTGTTGATTTGTAATGCCTTTCACATTTGTCCTGTACTTGAAGTAGTGATCTACCTTACCCTGTAAATCTCTGTTTCTTGTCTTGCTTTTAAAATCCTTGTCGCTGGATACAAAATTCTGGATAGCCACGGTTGCAGGATTTTTCACAAAGCCTCCTTTGATCTCTTTCAGCTCAACATCGCCTAAAGTCTGAGAAAAAAGATCTCCTCCCAAAAGAATCAGCGCTAAAAAAAGAAATGATTTTTTCATATTTATATAATTTATTTCAATACCCGAACATATTTTTCCCCATTCAATACAAGATCCTTGCCCTCGAACCTCCACTCTACTACCGCACCCATAGATAGCTTATTGAACAACCAGATCCTGCCATCCCGCAACTCATAGGTAGAATAACCTCCTCCATCCGGAATCCACTGGCCGGAAGAAGGGTCCTTGAGGGCCTTGCTGTAGCTCCAGTCTTTGTTGAATACGACTCTTGTCGTATAGGTCTTACCTTCAAACTTGAGATATTTTTCCCAGATACCTACAATACCGGAAGTTACATTGGATTTATCTGCTGCCTTATCGTATTTTTTTGCAGGATTTGCACCCTTTGCAAGAAGCAAATCCGCCGATTTAGTACGGCCATAACGCTGAGCCCAATACAATGCAGTGTTACCCTCCTTATCCTCTACATCGAGCTTGGCACCTTTCCCGACAAGATATTCAAGAATATCTGTATATGTACCGTATTTGTTCCCCATCGCATTCACAGCTCCGGCAGCATGCATTAACGCTGTTTTACCCCATTTGTCCTGAATGTTGACATCAGCACCTTTGCTGACCAGCAATTTAGTGGCATCTATGGAACCACCCACAATCGGTATTCCCCCTAAAATAACCTTTAGAAGACCTCCCTTGACTGCATACATCAAGGCAGTTTCTCCGTTTTTATTCTGTATATTGACATTTGCACCTTTGGCAACAAGTATTTTTAAAGGAGTCATTTTCTGAACGGCACCCATCAATGGGGTAATCCCATTGCCATCCTGAGCGTCTATGCTTGCTCCCTTTTCCAAAAGCAGGTTAAGTATTTTCTCACAATTTTTTTCATTGGGGTCTGCTCCCATAAAATTGAATACTGCTTTATGTAAAGGAGTGTAATTCATCTTGTTTTTTGCGTTTACGTTGGCACCCCGCTTAATAAGCAGTTGCACCATTTCAGGCATCGATGTCTCCATGAGAGGAGTGTATCCGCCAAGCACGTCGTCGCCCTCAATGTTTGCACCTTCGTCCAGCAGATATCCTGCCATTTCAACCTGATTTGAAATCACTGCCCAGTGCAGGGAAGCCCTTATTATTTCGTCTTTGATACCGAGGCTTGCAGCTTTTGCAAGAATTAATTTTGCTGCCTCAATATTCCCATATCTTGCAGCATAGCCCAACGCATTTTGGGATGTTTTAAATTCCGATTGTTGCCGTATTAGAATATTTGCTCCTTTATCCAGCAGAAGCTTTACTGCATCGGTATATTTTCCGGCAGCAAGCATCAATGCTGTTTCGCCGGCCTTACTCTGAAGATCCAGACTTGCCCCTTTGTCTATGAGAACCTTTGTTATTTCCGTATTGTGGACACCAAGCATTAACGCTGTATAACCCAGCTTGTTCTGGATATTTATTTTTGCCCCTCTGCCAATCAGAAGCTTTGCACTCTCAGTATAGGTAAAATTCGGTTGTCCTATTGCAAGCATAAGAGCAGTATTTCCCCCACTTTCGTGAAGCTTGCCGTCCCAAAGAATCCAGTCATCCTGCAAATCAATTAATGCTCCCTTATCAAGCAGCAGCTTGACCATATCCGGAAACTTAACAGCTTTCATGAGAACTGTATATTTCCAGGAACGTTCCGGCATTGATTGTATATTCCACTCATTGATTTTGATTCCGGTTGCATTAATGAGAAGCTTAGTTACTTCCGGAAATTGTCCATTCATCGAAAGGGCTAAAATTGTCTCTTTACCCACTTTAGTGTTAGGGTTCACACCCTTGGCCAACAATGTTTTAACAACCTCGGATTCTCCACGGTTTACTGAGGTGACAATATCCTGGGACAAAAGCCGGCTACTGACTGTCATTGTAAAAAGAGAGAAGAGAATAATAATTTTGGCTAAAAGTGTATTTTTCATGTAAGATATTTTATTTCAAAGGTAAAAGATTAATTGATTGCCTTTATCCAAATCAAAAAAAATCCTAACTTTATTCAAAAGTCTTTGCCATGAGACAAATTAATTTCACGGTCTCCAGCCTGGAGTCATTAGATGACTTTATGCAATCACAGGAGATGGTTTCTTTTCGCCATTTCCAGTCAGCTTTAATACAGATCTACTCGGCAAATAATGAAAGTGAATGGTATAAATCCATAGGGGAAGCTGTCAGGATGGTTTTGCCCGGGGCTGTTGTAGTCGGAGCCTCTTCTGTAGGTGAAATAAACGAGGGCCTGATCAGCACCAATTCGACAATAATAGAGTTCTCTTTCTTTGAAAGTTCCTCTGTTGATGTTTTTTCATATGAATGTAAACTGGGCGATGAGGAATCGGCAGGCAAGTCTCTGGCCCTGGACCTTAGCTCAGTGAATGGGACAAAGGGTGTGTTGATCCTTTCAACACCGGTAAGTAACGATTCAGGGAAACTATTCAATATTCTCACTGAAAGCAATCAGGACTATCCGGTTTTTGGAGGTGGGGCAGGAAATTATGTGAATTCCAGAAATACGTTGGTCTATGACGGTACCCATTGCTTTAAAGAGGGTATTGTTATGGCAGTCTTATCCGGCAAAGATCTTTTCATCGAGTCGTTCACATATCTTGAGTGGCATCCTTTGAGCAAAGAGATGACAATAACGGATGTCGGTAAAATGTCGGTAAAGACAATCGATGGCAAACCGGCATTTTCTGTATACGAAAAATACTTGGGAATCAAGGCAGACAAGTACTTTTTTCAGAACAGCCTTGAATTTCCTTTTCTCATCTACCGGGACGGCCAGATAATTGCCCGCACACCATTTTTTGCCGATGAGAATGATGGCTCAATTGAAATGGTGGCAGATATCAGGCAAGGTGAAAAATTCAGGATTGGTTATGGGAATCCTCAGATGATATTGGCAGAATCGGCACATATTCAGCAGAAAATGCTGGAATTCCGACCAGAGGCCATTTATTTATACAGTTGCATATGCAGGAGGTTTCTCATGCAGCAGGACATCAATCTTGAGACACTGCCATTTAACAGAATCGCGCCAACTGCCGGCTTCTATACTTTCGGCGAATTCTGCTCCAACGGAACCGTCAAGTCGTTACTTAACTCAACCATGGTTGCCGTGGGTATCCGTGAAGGCTCCAATGATGAAGGGAAAAAGGACGGAGAGATTGTATTAAATGACATTAAAAGTTCAGACCCGTATACAAACCAGCACTCCAGGATTCTCTCGCGTCTGTTATATTTTATTAATGAGACGACAAAAGAGCTTGAAGCGAAGAACCGTGAGCTGAAATCACTCAATGAGCAGAAAAATGAATTTCTAGGTATAGCGGCACATGATTTAAGGAATCCAATAGGTATCATACGAGGATTTTCCGAGCTCCTTGAAGAACAGATTAGTGATGATCTTAAAGAATATACAGGGGAGATAATAAAAGTGAGTTCCAGAATGCTTCATCTGCTCGACGATCTACTGGACATTTCAAAAATCGAAGCAGGCAAATTAAACCTCAACAGATCTGAGATGGATTATATATCATTTGTCAACCAGAACATAAAGCTTAACACCCTTATGGCCAACAGCAAACGTATTGAAATATTGAGCGATATTAAAATATCCCATCAGAATCTTTCTTTTGACGAAGGAAAAATAGGTCAGGTGCTTAATAATCTAATCGGTAATGCCATAAAGTACTCCTATCCTGATTCAGCAATAGTTGTAAAGGTTTTTAAAGAAAATGATAATATCGTCACGCAGGTTATAGATTACGGACAGGGTATTCCTGAAAGTGAAATAAATAGCCTTTTTCATCCTTTTAAGCAGACCAGCATAAAACCCACAAGCGGAGAGAGCAGTCATGGCCTTGGTCTTGCAATAGTCAAGAAGATCATCGAAGGGCACAACGGACACGTAGGTGTTACAAGCAATTTTGGAAAAGGATCTGTTTTTTACTTCGATTTGCCAATCAATTATGAAAAAAATTAAAAAATGTATAATTATTAAGGGTAAACCCTCTTTTTATTGTATATATAATATATATCTTTATCATCTGAAACAATAAACTCATATTTTAACACAAAATGAAAAAAACGCTACTCTCCCGCTTTGGCGCTGTTGTGCTGATATTATCGGCATTCACGGCTTGCAACAACAGTCCAGAAAATGGTTTTGAATTAACCGGAAAACTTGACGGAATTACAGAAGGCAAGGTTATCCTGATGTCTTCAGAAAACAGAGACAAATCTGATAGTGCCAAAATTGAAAACGGCTCATTCACTTTTAAAGGAAACGTCGCAGAGCCTTGTCAATACTACCTTCAGGTCGAAGGGAAACAAGGCATGATCAGCTTTTATGCAGAGAATGCAAAAATGACACTTACTGGAAATGTCGATTCTCTTTATAAAGCTGTTATAAGCGGAGGAGAGACTCAGGACTGTGCAAACAAGCTGGCTGAACAGGCAAAGGCTTTACAGGAAAAGTATAAGCTTAATGATCTTTATAAAGAGATGTACCCTACAACTAAAGATGCAAAGCCCGTAAGCAAGGAGCGTATGGAGGAAATACAGGCAATTATGGATAAAGTAAAAGAAGAGACAGATCAACTATCTCTTAATTTTATAAAGGAGAATCCTAAAGCCTATTATTCAATAATCCTTATAGAACAATTAACCTATGGCAAGAGTGCTGTTGAAGTTGAGAAACTGCTTAACCTACTTGACCCGTCACTGGCTAAATATTCTAAGTTAGCAAAAATGCGAGAGGATGTTGATCTGAAGAAAAAAACAGAAGTTGGATTTGACACTTTCGTAGCTAATGCTCATAATTTATCATACAAAGTAGAAACCGCATTTGCAGGGAAGCTTCATAAAGATGTAGTATACTTATCATTAATGTCAAACAACAACATCTGCGCCCTAAAGAGTGATGGAACAATTTCGATTATAGATTCCAAAGGTTCTAAAGTAAAAGATATCAAGTCAAACCTTAAATCAAAACCATCTGCCGTTGCTGTTGACAAATCAGACAACATTTATGTTTTTGGGTCAGTTACCGGAAAGAAGACAGTTGAGGTTAGAGGAAAGAAGAGAGAGATGGAGGGTCCTATTGGTGTAGAGTGCCTTGTCCTTGATGCCAAAGGAACTAAAATCAGAGAGGTGAAACTGGACAGCCTGACTACAGCCACTGGTGCCAGAGTATCTGAAAACAACATTCTAGTTGCTGACACAAGAGGCAAGAATGTGACAGTTTTTGACGCTCAAACCGGTGCAAAGAAATCTTCAATTGAAAATCTACGTACTTGCTGTGGTATCCTTGACTTCAGCATCCGCAACAACAATGAAATATTGGTTGCAAATCTTGGCGCATTCAGAGTTGAGAGCTTTGATTTCACCGGCAAGCAGTTAGTTGCTTTTGGCCAACGTGGCAACACTATCAATGACTTTCATGGATGCTGCAACCCTGTAAGTGTTGCATTTTTATCAAACGGAGGTATTGTTACTGTAGAAAAAGACCCTACCCGTATAAAAGTGTATAGTAAAGAGGGAGCCAAGAAGGTAGAGGGTATAGACGAACTTGTTAAAGGTTGCGCATATATACCTATGGTAGTTGACAGCAATGACAACCTGTATCTTGCCTCAAAGGAATCTGGTATTATTAAATGTATCCCAGCTAAATAATACCTGCATTTCCCCTTATGAGCTTATTTAATATGTACCCAAGAATCATGATTATAATTACAGCCTGCTATCTTTTTGCAGGCTGTAATAATACTAATACAGTTGAAAGGAAAAGCCTTGAGGAGACATCCTTTCAGCCATCACAGGGTGTCGTTGCATCGCCTTCAGACTCAACCCTGACAATCCGTCTTGCCGTAAACGAGACATATTGCAAGGAAACAGCATGTTCATGTATAGGAGACCTAGCTTCAAGAGACTATTCCGGATTACAGGATACGTTGAAGCGAAAATACAATATAGACCTTCAGCTTACATACATGGTTGAAGAATACGATCTTGTGGACTCACTCATCACTCAGAAGTTTGACGGTACAATCTGCAAGCCTTGGATGGCATTCATGCTAACTCCAAAATATGGAATTAAATACAAGCGTATAGCTGACTTACTGGATCCATCAAACAACCAATGGCTGTCCGGAATAATAATAGTAAAGAAAGACTCTCCAATTAAGACTCTCAAAGATGCAGACGGCAAGTCTTTTGCCATCGGTCAGGAAGACTCTTATGAAAAATTTCACGCTCCGCTTGCAATGCTTGAAAAAGAGGGCGTAGAGCCAAGCCAGATTACAAACAAGGCTGGCTGCACTGAATGCATTGGCATGTTGCTCGATAATAAGGCAGAAGTTGCAATCATTTCCGATTACGCACTTACTGCAAGCTGTGCTGTTGATATCGCAAGCCCGGACGATTTTACCACGATCGGGACGACAGAGAAAATACCTTTGTGCTCAGTCATACTTGATATGGCAAAAATAAGTGAGCCTGACGCGCTCCGTCTCCAGAAAGCCTTGTTGGAAATATCCGGGGCAAACGCACCCAAAGGCTTGTCTGGCAAGGGTTTTGTATTGCCTTCAAAATGGGCTCCTACACCATTTGTAAAGGAGACAAAAAAAGAATGTTGTAACTAGAAACAAAAAAAATGGACCGGAGGAAATTTTTAATAAACATAGGAAGAACGACCTGTGCCCTAGCTATTGGAGGGGCAGCCTACAGAATTGCAGGCAAACATTTTAGTCCCGAAGGAGCAGGCCCAAAAACCCGTCTTGTATGGGCGATTGACCCTGAAAAATGTACTGGCTGCGGTATATGCGAAACAGCTTGCGTACGTACACCATCGGCAGTCAAGGCTGTGAACGATCAGAAAAAATGTTCCTATTGCGTGGTGTGCTATGGGCATATCACTAACAAGGATATTGCGTCTGATAAAATTATGAGTGAAGGCATAAGAGTCTGTAAACAAGAAGCTGTAGTAAGAAAAAGTTTTTCCGGATCTCAGGATGGAAACGGATCTTTTATATATACTATTGACGACAAGAAATGTACAGGTTGTGGTCTTTGTGTAAAAAATTGCAATGAAAAGGGAACTAAATCCATGTTTCTGATAATTCGTCCGGATTTATGTCTTGCATGTAACAGTTGCAACATTGCCGCCAAATGTCCCCAAAAGGCGATTGACCAGGTTTATATAGGGCCGGAAGATGATTTCAGGGGAGAATACGAGCTCGAACAAGCAGAATCATAACAACAAGAAGAGATGAAATTTATCATACAAATTTTCACAGGGATCTTACTTGTGACGATGCTATTCAGTATACCTGTCATTGCGCAGGAAAATCCGATGGCTCAAGGACAGGAAAATAACGGCCAAAATTCAATCAACCAGGAACAAGGAGGAAGTTCAGTATGGGAATACAGAGAGAATTATGTACCCAAAAAATTTAATCCCACACCAGAATACATGGTTTATGTAGATATGGGAATACTCATATTGATAGTTTTTGCCGGTCTGTTCTTTGTTTTAAAAAGAGAGGGGTCATGGAAACTTAGACTACTTACTATTGCAGCTTTGGTATACCTGGGATTGATCCGTGGAGGCTGCATATGTCCTGTTGGGGTAATAACAAATGTAACTATGGGTATTGCTCATCCGGAAATGGTAGGTCTTGTCACCCTAGTCATTTTCCTAGTGCCACTGCTTGCTGCTTTGATTGCCGGTAGAGTGTTCTGCACATCAGGGTGCCCATTGGGAGCTGTTCAGCACCTTTTTTACAAAAAGAAAAAGCATTATAAGTTACCAGCAAAACTTAATACAGCTTTGAAAATTGCTCCAATCGCCCTACTTGTGGCTACAATTTACTTCGCATTAAAATCCAGTTGTTTCCTTGCTTGCGAGATTGAACCGTACAAAGCTCTGTTTTTCACAGGCAAGACCTGGTTTGAACAAGTTTTAGCCATATTTCAAGGCCACTCCATGGAGGCAAAATTCTTATGGACATTTGGGTTTTTCACATGGAGCTATCTCATAGTGATTCTGATTATTGGCTTCTGGATCCCAAGACCTTTCTGTAGGTTTATGTGTCCTTATGGTGTATTGTTAGGCATATTTTCTATTTTTTCCATTAAGCCCCGACACATAGATAAACAAAGTTGTATTCATTGCGGACAATGCCAGAAGGTATGTCCAACTCAGGCTATAGTTATAGACAGAAAGGAAAAAGTCTCTTCTTTGTCCAACTACAGCTGTGTCCAGTGTAATCGCTGCAGTGATGTCTGCAAGGCAAAAGCTATTAAATAACAGCTTCCTATTAAATAATCTGCCAATTATCCTCAGACTAAAATCTGAGGATAATTTTTTTTATAGACAAATCTCAAAATTTTTCTTTTGCAGTTAGTCGTTTTCAACTTTCTTATCGTCATATAGAAAATGAATGTATATGGATGAAAAAAGAGTTTCATTAATAATAAAGCTATCCGGGAAAAAGGCAAAGGAGCTCTTATCTATAGAAGATGAGGATAATATTGCTGAAGATATAAAAAGTGATATCGTTGACCAAGCACAAAACAGGCTCTCCGACAAAGCTATTCTTGAGAAAGAGATAATGATCTTCAACTCATTTAATGAGAAAGAAGCTCTTAACAAACTATATCCCAAAATACTATCCGGAGATTCGTTGAAAAGGACAAACACCCGAAGGACTTTGTTCAAAATAATCTCTATTGCCGCAGTATTAATTGTCGGTATCTTCCTTTTGAAAGATATGTTCCGCCTTGAGAATTTTAAAGAAGACAAAAAGTCCTCTCTTGCCGACAACAATGTTGTAATAACAACAGATAATGGAGATGTTCAGGTTATCGACAACAAGACAAAAGTGCTGCATTTAGGGAATGTTCTGATCAGAAACAATCCCAGCGAGGGAAAAATCACACAAAGTTGTGTAAATAAAAACGTTGTCCCGACATTGATAAAATTACAAGTTCCTTCTGGGAAGACCTATCAGCTAGAGCTGCCAGATGGGACAATAGTAAAGCTTAATTCAAAATCCAGCTTGGCTTACTATTCAAAATTCACCGGTAAAAGCAGAGAGGTGACACTTTATGGAGAAGCCTACTTTGAGGTTGCCAAAAATACCCAGATGCCATTTATTGTCAAAGGAAGCCGAGGTGAAGTGACAGTGCTTGGAACCAGGTTTAACATCAAGGACTACTGTGAGGATCAGGTATCAAAAATCACTCTGATTGAAGGCTCGGTATCAGTATCCAAGACTAGCTCAAGGCTAATGCTGACACCCGGGAATATGGCTTATCTGAGCAATATTTCAGATGACATTAAAGTTGAAAAGGCAGATCTATCCTCAGAGCTTGCGTGGGTCAATGAGCGTTTCGATTACAAAGATGTGCCTCTGGAGGAAATTGCCAAAGACCTGGATCGCTGGTACGGCAAAAAAATCACTTTTGAGACAGCAGATCTAAGCCAGATGAAGGTTACTCTTTCAACGAGCAGATCTGGTGATATTGAACGTATCATAACAATGATAAATCATTACTCAGGATTATCGGTCACAAAATCTGACAATAGTTCCTTCCTGATAAAGAAAAATAAAGAAAATTAAATCACACTATATATTAAACTTAAAACTAAATCTATGATTAAACGCTCAGAAAGGCCGGAAAGTAAAAGGAGGCGGAGTCCTTCGATAAGGGTATTCGCAATAATGGCCTCTCTATTACTTTGCATTCATACGCAAGCAAACTCTTTTTTGAATACCAAACTAATTACAATTACCGCAAAAAATGCCTCTTTGTCCGAAGTGCTGACTAAAATTAAAGATCAGTGCGGATGTGACATCTTCTATGTAACAGCAGATATCGCAGGAAAAAAAGGAATTACTGTCGATTTGAAATCAGTATCTGTACAAAATGCATTGGATGATGTATTGAACAATACCGGATTGACATACAAATTTGAAAATAATGCGATTGTCATCATTCCCATTCAAACTAAACAGCGGCCGGTAAGCAAGGGAGCTGATGCCAATGCGAACAGCCAGCAAAACAAAGCAGTCGAAATATCGGGTGTAGTTGTGGAGTCTGGCACAAATGAGCCTCTTACTGGAATAGGAGTACAGATAAAAGGTGTGCAAAAAGGTGTCATTACAGATAAAAATGGTAGATTCTCAATATCAGCAGAGATAGGTCAGGAGCTCGTTTTTTCATTTCTGGGTATGAAGACAGTCGTAAGAAAGGTCACAAGCAACATGGCTGAGATCAAGGTTGTAATGGAGAATGATATCGTATCTATGGGAGAAGTTGTGGTAAATGGAGTATTCGAAAGAAAGGCAAACACATTTACTGGCTCAGTCCTTTCAATAAGCAAAGAAGACCTGAAACGCGTGGGGAATTCCAATGTACTGCAGTCATTAAAAAATCTGGACCCATCGGTTTTCTTCATGAATAATCTTAGCCTGGGTTCAGACCCTAATGCAATGCCATCTCTTGCAATAAGAGGAGAATCTTCAATCAAATTGGAAGAGACTGACCTAAAGGCCATGTACCAGAACGATCCTAATGCCCCTCTTTTTGTTTTGGACGGTTTTGAAGTGTCTATCCAAAAAGTGATAGATCTGGACATGGACAGAGTAGAAAGTCTTACAATTCTAAAAGACGCTTCTGCAAAAGCAATATATGGGTCAAAAGCAGCTAATGGAGTTATTGTAATAGAACTTAAAAAGAATCCGGCATCCAACTTCAGACTTTCATATAATGGCAGTGTAGAGATTCAGGCCCCGGACTTAAGTTCATACAACTTGACTAATTCTGCTCAGAAACTAGAGATCGAAAAGGAGTTTGGAATGTATGACGACCCTGAGGCATCGTTCAATTCAGTCAGAATGATGAATAAATTATACAATCAGAAGCTCGCTGCCGTAGTTTCAGGAATAAATACAGATTGGCTGGCAAAGCCGCTTCAGCTTGGAGTTGGGACAAAGCATGGAATATCTGTCGAACTTGGAGACAATAAGCTTAAGGCTATTGTGGATTTATCATACAACAAGGTTTCGGGAGTCATGAAAGGTTCCGACAGGACGAATATTGCAGGGGGTGTAACCCTCTCCTACCGTCATAATAAATTTCTCTTCAGAAATCAGTTAAACATCTCTTCTAATGAATCAAATGATTCAAAATATGGAAGTTTCAGTGAATATGCAGAGCTTAACCCATATTATACTCCATACGACCAATATGGCAATCTTTCCAAAAACATTATTCCTCAATTGGATCCCGGAAATGATGTGACAGTAAATTCTTGGTACAAAGAGGTCGGGTTTATGGCGAACCCGCTTTACAATGCCAAGCTTCAGACCTTACTTCAGAAAAAGTATATCGATATAACCAACAACTTTGATCTTCAGTGGTTCATTCTAGATGGTCTCAAGGCAACCACCCGTTTCGGGCTTACAGAGCAGAGAAGCAGAGGCGATCAGTTTTATCCGGCCGACCACTTGAAATTTCAATCCTACACAGGAGAGATGGCCTTCAGGAAAGGATCATATGATTTGGAGCAAGGAGAGCAAAGCAACGTAAGTGGAAAGTTTGACCTTCAGTTTAACAGAGAAATTTTTCCCAAGAACAATATATACGCAAATGGAGGTCTTGATATCTCTCAGAAAAGATATGTTACAAACCTTCAGAAAGCAGAAGGTTTCCCAAGCGATAAGATGAACGATATTATTTTTGCCCGCCAGTATGTATTGGACAGTAAGCCTACAGGAAAAGAGCAGACGATAAGAGATTTCGGATACTATCTATCACTGAACTACTCTTATGACAATAGAATAAACATTGACGGGACATTCAGACAAAGTGCTTCCAGCCAGTACGGTGCAAATAGCCGATGGGGAGCATTCTGGAGCATGGGTGCAAGCTGGAACATAAACAAGGAAAAATGGTTTAACAACAGCAATTTCACTCAATTCAGATTGCGTGCGACAACCGGATCGACCGGATCACAAAGTTCAGCCGCATACAATGCAATCGCATCATATCAATACTTCCTTGACCGAACTTATGAAGGATTCCTTGGGACACAGTTACTATCCATGAAAAACGAGACTTTGAGATGGCAACAGAAGTTTGAGCAGAACTATGGCCTGGACATGAATTACAAAAACAGGCTATCCCTCACTTTTGAATATTATAACGGAATTACAAATAATGCCGTGAACCCCTTGACCCTTGCCCCATCTACCGGATTCAACACAGTTCAGGAAAATATAGGGAAAGTCCACAACCGAGGATTCGACATGAGATCTTCTTATGTAGTATGGCAAAGACCTTCTGACAGGTCATTTTTCTCACTATCATTAATGCTCTCCAGAAATAAAAACACATTGAGCCAGATTTCGGAGGCAATGAAGAATTTCAATGAAAAGCAAAATAATCTATCTCTCTCTTCAAACAAACCAATAAAGAAATATTATGATGGCGTGTCAATGAATGCCATATGGGCCATGAAATCTTTAGGAATTGATCCGGCCAACGGAAGGGAGATATATTTGGTAACAGACAAGGATGGAAAGAAAAGAAGGACATATGAATACAACCCTTCCTATCAGGTTATATGTGGAGATGCTTTGCCTAAGGTTCAGGGTAATTTTGGGTTGAGCTGTGAATATAAAGGGTTTGGGCTTAACGCAGTATTTATGTTCCAATATGGTGGACAGATGTATAACCAGACTCTTGTCGAAAAGGTAGAAAATGCCAATATGAACAACAATGTCGATTATAGAATATACACAGACAGGTGGAGAAAGCCCGGAGATCACAGTCCATATAAAGCTCTGGCCAAGGTATATGTTTCTGAGAAGGATGCAATGGCTTCACCTATCACTCAGGCAACTTCCCGTTTCGTACAAGATCTTAATGAGCTTAAGGCATCATCGTTTCAGCTATCGTATGATTTTTACCGGCACAAGTTTGTCAAGAGAGTCGGTTTTGAAAGGATTATCATGAAGTTTAATGTAAATGACCTATTCACATTATCATCAATAAAAATCGAGAGAGGCACATACTATCCTTTTGCCAGAACATTCAATGCATCATTATCATTTACCTTATAAAAACTGACTGATTATGAGAAACACAAAATATATAATAATTATTACAGCATCCATCCTCTCTCTGAGTTCTTGCTCAAAGTGGCTGGACATCCAACCGAAAACAGAGATAAAACAAGACCGTCTGTTTGAGAACGAGTCTGGGTTTAAAGATGCCCTTATCGGAACATATATCCTAATGGGTGATCCTTCTATATATGGAAGAGAAATGACTGTTACATTTTTAGATAATCTTGCTCAGTCATACAAGCTTAAGGAGGGTAACAAATATATATATGCCACCCGTTATGAATACGACAAATATTTATCTACTACCGACAATATCTGGAATAAAAATTACAGAATAATTGCAAACCTCAATTCAATCCTGGAAGCTCTAGAAGTTAAAAAAGCCAGCCTGCACCCTACTGTATATTCAATAATTAAGGCCGAGGCTCTTGGTTTGAGAGCATTCCTTCATTTTGATCTGCTCAGGATGTTCGGTTGGGGAAACATAGCTAACGACCCCTCTTCGCTTAAAAGGAAGTGCATCCCCTTTGTGACCAAGTTCAGCAAAGAGTTGACACCTCAACACACAGAAGAGCAGGTTCTGGCATTTATCAACGCAGACCTGAAAGAGGCCGAAAAATTATTAGCCTATTACGATGTTTATAATCAAGTTTCACAAGGACCTGAATATGAGTTACCAAATACTGACGGATTTTTCTCAGAAAGAAGAAGCAGATTTAACTATTACGCAGTAAGGGCATTGCAGGCGAGAGTGTATATGTGGGAGGGTAAATATCCGGAAGCTTTGGAACGTTTACAGAAATTTATTGATGAAACAAATCCTCCTATTGGTTGGGTAAATCCAGATCGGTCTGTTCACGTAGAGGAAAAAGCAAGGGATCTCTCTTTTAGCGAAGAGCATATTTTCAGGATAGATGTTTACAAGATGTATGAGAATATCAAGCCATTCGTTGAAGAGTATGAGATCAAATCCGGATTCATGGTATCAAAGAACTTGAGTTATTTCTACCACTCGGAGGCCGATGCCAAGCTATTGTATGAACTGGCAGATAACACAGGAGCATCAGATATAAGATATATGAGACTTTATAATAAGTCAACATTGGACTGGACATTTTTAAAATTCTGGGAGCATCCTGAGTCTACATCTCCTGGCAGAAGCAAGATGCCATTGATTAGGAAACCTGAATTATTCTATTACGCTGCAGAATGCTACAACAACATGGGCGATAAGGCAAAAGCAGTCAATATGCTGAACAGGGTAAGAGTATCAAGAGGTATCTCTTATTCAAAGAATCTGCTACCAACTCTTACTACAGACGAAATCAACAATGAAATCGAAAAAGAGTGGAGGAAAGAGTATATCGGAGAGGGACAGCTCTTCTTCTACTACAAACGTCTTGGAAAAATGATTCCAGGTTCTCCAAAAGCACCAGGCAATGATATTTTCGTACTCCCTATACCAAAAGACGAAATCGAAATCGGAGGGAGAGAAGACAATAGAAATTCTAAATAATAGTTAATTCTACTAAAATGAAAAAATCAATTATACTCCTGAACTTCACGCTTATCATTCTTTCAATGGCAAGCTCCTGCAAAAAAGACGAACCTCTACTGTACAAACAAGAGGCCGGAGTCTATTTCAGTAACAAGGAGACAGTCTACAGTTTTGTAGAAAACATTGCTAACAAACAATTAGGATCTGACACTGTAAACGTACCTTTGATGGTGACAGGCTTTTCTTCCGATAAGTTGAGAAAGATAAATGTGGATATTGTAAAAGACTCCCTGAGTACTGCATCGGACGATATGTTTAAGGTTATCGCTGCGGAAGTCCCTGCAAAAAGCTATTTGGGATATGTCACAATAAAAATCAACTACTCTTCTGTTTTGGATGACTCTATTTATGTTGCCAGGATAAAACTCCGCTCCAGTGAGGATTTTCCGGTAATCGACTTAAATGAAGCAACATATTCTGTATCAATTACCAGCAAATTCACACGACCGGAAAATTGGACTCGTTTGAAATCCAGTTTTGGAGAGTATTCAAATTCATGGTATGAGTTTATTCTTAAAGTCACAGGATTAAAATCTTTACCATATTGGTCAACAAATGGTAGTGCAGACCCTAAAAATCCTGATCCTAAAAGATGGACAATGAAATATGTCGAAATGAGAGCTTATGCCGCATTCGTGAAATTTGAACTGTCAAAGTACAACAATTCACACCCGGGCAAGCCTTTAGCTCACTCAGATGGCCCGGAAATGGGGAAACCTGTCGTAATGCCATAATTACTAACATCAATTAATATAGAGAAATGAACAAAAAAATATATACATTCTTAGCATTGATTGCTCTATTTATAACCTCATGTTATAAAGATGACTCTTCTCTGAACTATCGGCTCGTAAATCCCATTGTAATTGATATGGGAGGTGCTCCTAATTCATATTCCGTGTTTGCCTTAGACACACTTGAGATAAAACCGATCGTCTATAAAGAGGGCGTTAAAGACAGCAACCTGTCATATAGATGGATATTAGAAGGCAATTTAATAAAGCCTACCCTTTTGGACACCACCATGACATTAAAAAAGTGTATCGATGTCCGGCCAGAAGGCAATGCATATAAACTGATCTATGAGGTAAAAGACAAATCCTGCGGAATTATTCAAGAAGAGATTTTTGACCTCACTGTAAAAAGTCAGTTTGGCAGCGGCATCGTAGTTTGTGATACAAGAGACAACCAAACCTCTGATGTCTCACTGATAATGGCCTATAATTTTACTGCCTCCTATTCCAAGGATAAGGATACAGTAATGCGGAATCTCTACTCCAGAATAAACAAACGCAAGATAGGAGGAGTTGCCACATCTATAAAATCAACAATATATGGAGTCAACAGATCACTCACTATTGGCTCTGACCGGACAATAGACCGGGTTGACCCATTTGACTACTCCTACATTGATGGAAATGGCAGTATGTTCATCATAGATCCGAAAAATTACAATGTTGAGACAATTGGATATGAGCCAAACAGCGGATATGAGCTTTTGTCGATAAATGGCAAGATTTACCCAAGAGGAATGCAGCAAAACAATAAAGTATATTCCTATTTCCTTTTGACAAATGACCTGTCAGATTACTATATGGGCATTTTCTACAGACCTGAATGGGAAAACGGATTAGGCTTTGACGAAAAAAATGGCAGGATACTGGAATTTGACATGGCTAGCAGGCTTAAGATTTTTGATAGTGGCAAACTGGCCCCTGACGCTCCATTCGACCATAACAAACTCCAGAAATTCACATGCAGGGCTATGTTCAGCGGTGACAACAAGAAAATGCACACAATATTACAAGAAAAAGACCCTGCTACCGGAAAAGGTGTCGGCCCAATATACTCTTATGTTACAAAAAGAGTTGCCTGGTATGATGCAAATGCTAAAGATAATGGCAAGCCGCTTTACATTATAAACTTCAACAATCTGCCCGAAATCAGCAATGCAAGATTTTTCAATGGTACAGAAAATCAGGATGTAATATACTATGCCACCGATAAAAAAATCTACTCAGTAATAACTGCTTCTCCAAATAACCCTACAGCTAATCTTGAATATGAAGTACCTGCCGGAGATGAGATAACCTCAATGATGGCTTGGAAAACATATCAGGGTCTCATTGACTATACTAATCCAAACCCGGCTGCTGAAGTAAAGACACTGACCGTTTCATCAAATAACAGGATGTTGGTACTTACAACATACAATGGAAGCACTAAAGAGGGCAAGGTAATAACAATTGCAATCTCAGCACTAGGCACAGGTGCTCTTGAGAAAAATCCCGCACACCATGGACTCTTTAGAGGATTTGGTAAAATCACAGCTATAAATGTGCAGAGTGCTTTTAAATAAACCAACTATTATTAGATTAACAATGAAAAAATATATCCTATTAACACTGGCGACATTCGGTATCATAGTCTCTTGTACTAAAAGTTCCGATTTCAAGCCATCCAAGGAAACAGAATTCGTAATTAAGAAAAACAGCTTCCGTGCAAAAACCATTAACAGCAAGAATGACAAATGGGGAGAATTCAAACAGATCCTCTATTATTCAAACGATATGCTGGATTCTGTGTGGTGCCTGAACACTGCGGGAGACACAGTTGGAGGAATAAAAGTAAGCCACGCGGCTAACTCAAGAACCTATTCTGCCTATGATCTGATCCCTTCCATTGACCAGGATTCCATCAAAAAAATTGATGACTCTCTTAAACTCAAGCTTGGGGAGGGGAAGTATCACCTATTCTGGGTTCTGCCAAAGGTCGCACGCAAAACGCAAGCTCAATACTTATCTCTATACAACGATGGAAGAGTAAAAAAGCAGGTAGTCAAGAGTTACCGGCCTAGAGCTGATGTAGGAACCGGTGACAAATTCAACAATACATATGTTCTACTAAAAACAGAGACGAATATTTATGAGTATGACAGCAATGGAAATATCGTTGTGAACAGAATTACATGTGACATCCACGACGAGAAAGATGAAAAGATATTCAAGCGTTCCCTTTATAAGCAAGAATACAATTATATTACTGGGAAAATCACAGGAATAGAGATGTTTGAGGCCAAGTCAGGGGAAAACTACTCCAGCAATGAACTCCTTATGTTTGAATACCTGAACAAACAAATAAACAGCGTTAAAGGAAAGACTCTTCAAAAATCGTTCTCATACAGCGGAAATATTGTAACCATAAACGAAGGCAACAAGGCGACTACCTGCCAGCTTGACAATAACGGAAATGTTGTCAAAATCTCTGACGCTAAAGGTTATGTAACCAGCATAGAATATGAGGCAGGACATGGTGATATTGAAATATATACACCATTACTGGAAAGGCTTTTAGGGACACCATTCATCAAATAGCACCATTACTGCCCTAATGCAAATAAGCATTAGGGCATAAGTCAGTTGTAAAAGTTAAAATGAGTAAACATCTTGAAAATCTAGACTTACATTTTTTAGAAAACTTATTTATCCAAAATTATAAAAGGCTCTGTTATTTTGCTTTTAAAATCGTAAATAATAGAGATATAGCTGAAGATATCGTACAAGATGTATTCGCAAAATTATGGGTAGATAAATTAGATCTTTCCGAAATTAAAAATTTGGAGGCATATCTCTATATAGCTGTGAAAAACAAATCAATCAGCCATTTGAGATGTAATAAAGATCATACAGATCTCGACTTGGAAAACAAGGAGATTGAGATTTCTGAAGAGTGTATACTAGAGCATATATCAACAGCGGAAATGTTGCACACAATCAACGAGTGTGTCAACTCTCTCCCATCTCAATGCTCTAAGGTGATGTCGCTTCTTTTTATTGGTTATAACTGCGAAGAGATTGCAAAAGAGCTCTCCCTTGCTTCAAGCAGCGTGAGAGCTCATAAAGCAAGAGGCATTAAACTAATGAGAAAGAAATTATCCTGTGATATATACACATTTTTAATCTAGCATTAAAAGCCTAGCTCCCTTTCAATCGGGCTAAGAGCCTCCAGAGATAGTCCTACGAACTCTTCAAGAGGGATACCTATGGCTTCACATTCCAATATGGTCTCTCGGTTTACAGATGCAGCAAAGATTTTTTCCTTCATACGCTTTACTACAGATTTGGACTTGACACTGGATATTTTTTTGTCCGGATATACAAGGGCTACAGCAAATATCAATCCTGTTATTGTCTCTCCTGCCGCAAGGGCATGCTCAAATATAGTAGAGCGTTTTTGACCGGTAGCCTTCTCGTTGTGCATATAGACAGCATTCACTGCCTCAATTGGCAAATCCTCTTTCTTAATCATCTCAGCCCCTTCCGGGCCATGTCGCCTCGAATCGCCATTTGTAATCTCTACATCAATATCATGAAGCAAACCAGCTATTCCCCATAAATCCTCATCCTCACCGAATCTTCTGGCCAGCGTTCTAAGAACAGCCTCCGATGCCAGACAGTGAGCGATCATCTTGGGATTTTTAATTTGTTGCTTGAGGAGGTCTATATAATGATCCCTGCTTTTCATAATTACCCGTTATTGCTAATCTTCATTATAAACCTGGTTTTCCTGCTCCGCCACCCTTATGAAGGTAGTTCTCTTAGAGAGCTCCTTTAACTGAGAAGCGCCAACATATGTACATGTGCTGCGAATCCCTCCCAGAATATCAAGGACAGTCTTATCTACCGCACCTCTATAAGGAACAGAAACAGTTTTTCCCTCACTGGCCCGATATTCGGCTACCCCGCCTGAATGTTTTTCCATAGCTGTTGCAGAGCTCATACCGTAAAACAGTTTAACCTTCTCCCCATTTTTTTCTATCAGCTCTCCACCACTTTCATTATGTCCGGCAAACATTCCACCCAGCATTACAAAGTCAGCCCCTGCGCCAAATGCCTTTGCAACGTCTCCTGGTGTTGAACACCCTCCATCACTTATTATCTGTCCTCCCAGACCATGAGCAGCATCTGCACATTCAATTATTGCCGAAAGCTGAGGATATCCTACTCCGGTCTTTATGCGGGTTGTACACACAGAGCCCGGCCCTATACCAACCTTTATAATATCAGCTCCTGCAAGCAGAAGTTCCTCAACCATCTCTCCTGTAACAACATTTCCCGCAATTATAACTTTGTCTACAAACCTCTTGCGGATCTGTTTAACAAATGCGACGAAATGCTCGGAATATCCATTAGCAACATCAATGCAGATAAATCTTAATTGGGGATTGTTATTGAATATCAGACATAATTTTTCAAAATCACTAGTGCTGGTGCCGGTGCTTACAGCAATAAAATCCTCAATTCCTTTGGGGGCATTCAACAGAAAACCATTCCACTCCTCAACATTGTAATGTTTGTGAATCGAAGTGAAAAGTCTGTGTTTTTGTAGAGCCAATGCCATTTCAAAAGTTCCGACAGTATCCATATTGGCCGCCATAACCGGTATTCCGGTCCAATCGCTTTTACTGTGCAGGAACTTAAATACACGTTCAAGTTTTACCTGCGAACGGCTTTTCAGTGTTGAGCGCTTAGGCCTGAACATCACGTCCTTAAAGCCTAGCTTAATATCATATTCTATTCTCATAATTACAAATATATAACAAACATTTCAGAATAAAGTATGACAGATAATTGAAAAAAACCGAATTATTCAGGAAGTTTTTTAGGGTATAGTACCCATTTAGTCGTTTTAAATAACAAAGAGGATAAAATGGACCAGATTATAGTCAAATTCCTTACAAATGAAAGTTCTCCCGAGGAGAATGAAATTTTATTGCGGTGGATTGAAGATTCACCACAAAACAAAAAGTATTTTATTAACATCCAGCAACTGTTTGTCGCTGCAAAAGTTAACAAAAAAGCTACCCGGAAGGAGAAATTTGAAGCAGAAAAGATTTGGAACGACATTCTTTTCAAAGAAACTTCAAAAAACCTCAAATCTATACGGAGGAAACGGATTTTCTTCGCAATTCTCTCATCTGCGGCAGCTTCCGTTTTAATTCTACTTGGCATCGGGTTACACAATTTTTACAAAGAACAAACATCTCCTGATATTGCAGAAAACACTCCAATTAAAGTTGTCCCACCATCAGCTCCGACATTAGTTCTATCCGATGGGCGTGAAGTTTCGTTATCTGACCGGAAATCCGACATTAACGACGCAGGTGTGAGCATAAAGAACAACGAATCAAACGGTCTTGCATATACCGGCACGGCCAAAAACGCAGAGATTAAGTTCAATACCATAAAAATACCAACAGCCACCATTTTCCAACTTACACTATGCGATGGCACAAAGGTCTGGCTTAATTCGGAAAGTGAGCTCCGGTATCCTGTATCCTTCAGTAAATCTGAAAGAAAGGTTTACCTCAAAGGGGAGGCATATTTTGAAGTTTCAAAACAAAAAAACAAAGCGCCTTTTATTGTGGAGTCGGGTAAATTCAGCACACAAGTACTGGGAACGCACTTTAACGTAAGCTGTTATCCAGAAGATATCAACCAACATGTAACACTTTCTGAAGGATCTGTCAGAGTGGGTATAAATAACGCGCAAGTTCAACTGAATGTGGGAGATCAAATGAGATATAATCAAACCAATCAGACAGTCACTAAACAGCAGGTCGATGTCAATGAATATGATTCATGGATAGATGGACAAACCTGTTTTACAAATACACCATTGAACGAACTGGCATTAATGATTAAAAGGTTCTATGGAATAAGCGTTGTACTATCCGACGAGAGTCTCTCCACACTAAGATTCTCTGGCAAACTACTGAGATCGTACGACCCAAGGAAAATAATCAAGCTCATTTCTGAGAGTGCCGAACTAAAATGGGAAGTTCAGGACAATACTATAATTCTTTTAAAAAAACAATAATAAATTAAAGCTAAATTCTTATAAACAAACACATTAACTATGAACGAACTCTATTTATCCCGGAGTAAAATTGTCTTTTCTATAAGGCGTTTGCTCTTTATGTTTTTGACAATGATAACTGTCATTCAAATTCATGCAACTCCGTTTCTGCAGAATCGCATAACATTAGATGCAGAGAATCAACCGATCAGCTCAATTTTGGACAAAATTTCCAAACAAGCTAATGTGGCTATTTTCCAAAACAATAACCAAGCAGATCTATCAAAAAAGGTAAGTCTGCACATAAAAGACGAATCAGTAGAATCAGCATTGGATCAACTGCTAAGCTCTACCAACCTCTCTTACAGAACCGAAAATAACCTTATTGTCATTATTCCGAACAAGACCAAGGCTCCCAGCCAAGGTGCCCAACAGAATAATCCTAAGGAATATGAGATTAAGGGAACTGTGGTTGACGAGAAGGGGGAGCCACTAATTGCCGTAAATGTTCAAGTTGTAGGAACCACAAAGGGTGTCATTACAGATGTGGATGGTAATTACAAAATTAAAGTACCTGCCTCATCAAAAAGTATCAAATTTTCCTATGTCGGTTATACAGATAATATTATAGCTTTCAACCCTTTAAATCCGAACAACATAAAAATTTTCTCAAAGATAATCCTTAAGGAGGCGGTCAATAGCATCGACGACGTTGTGGTTACCGGCTACTTCGACAGGACGAAGGCCAGTTTGACAGGTTCTCAGGTAACAGTCAAAGGAGATGATTTACGTAAAGTTGGTTCTTTGAACTTTATGCAAGCCATTTCTGCTTTTGAACCTTCTATCAGAAATATAACAAGCAGCGACTACGGATCTGACCCGAACAAGGTTCCTGAGATTACAATCCGGGGAGAAAATGGATTCGACCTCCGCGCCAGTGCTGATGATGCCAGATCTAACCCGAACTCTCCATTATACCTGCTTGATGGTATAGAGGTGTCAGCCACAAGAGTATACGACTTGGACATGAACCGTATCGAATCATTCGTTGTCCTCAAGGATGCATCTGCAACCTCTCTTTATGGTTCACGTGGAGCCAATGGAGTTATTTTGATAACAACAATTCCGCCTCAACAAGGAAAAATCAAAGTATCTACAAATTTAAATTACACATTATCCATCCCAGATCTGAGAGACTACAACTTGATGAATGCAAGTGAAAAACTTGAGTACGAGCGTCTGGCCGGTGTTTACACAAGTAAGACCGCAAACAGGGAGGAGCAGATAGGTATGGATGTTAAATACAGCGAAAGATTGGCAGAGGTGATGAGAGGTGTAGACACCTATTGGCTTTCAAAACCTTTGAGAACCAGCATCAATCAGCGTTACAATGCATTTGTGGAAGGTGGAGATGCCAGTTTCAGATATGGCATAACCTTGAATTATGATACCGACAAAGGTGTTATGAAAGGTTCCGGGCGTGACAAATATGGCATAAACGTAAGTTTCAACTATAACGTAGGCACAAAATTCCTAATCAAGAATGATTTGACCGTCAACAATGTAGAAGCGCCTAACTCTCCTTATGGATCATTTTATACATATGCTCAACAAAATCCAAACGAGCGTATATACGACAAGAACACAGGAACCATGATCCGTTCTTTTGCTTACAATAATGCAGTCAATCCATTGGTAAATGCAAATCTTCCTAACACAGATTTAAATAAATATACTGAGTTCCAGGACAACGTAAATATGGACTGGAGAATCAACAGCCATTTACGTATTGCAGGAAGGGCATCCCTTACCAAACAACTTGCAAAATCAGAGAAATATCTCTCTCCTCTCTCATCATATTTTGACAAAGAGACAGACGCAAACAAAAAAGGTAGCTACACTACAATGAACACGTCAAATTTGAATTTTGACGGAAATATCACAGCATCATACAACAATACTATTGCCAAGAAGATTACAATGAACTTTGGTATAGGAGCAAATATTGCGACTGCCAATAAACTTGGAGATGGTTACACTGCCACCGGTTTTTTGAGTGACAACATGAAATTTGTCCAATATGCACAGCAATTTCAGGAGAATTCAAAGCCTTCAGGAGTTTTTGACAAATCCCGTCTTATAGGATTTTTCACAAATCTAAACGTCGGATACGAAAACAGATATTATTTAGATATGTCATTCCGTACTGACGGTTCAAGCCGTTTCGGCAAGGACTCCAGATTTGCTCCTTTCTGGTCGGTTGGTGCCGCATGGAACCTTAACAATGAAAAATGGTGGAACAGCGATGCTACCATGAAACTTAGGGCATCAATGGGAAGCACCGGTTCAGTAAATTTCTCTGCAGACCAAGCTATTACAAAATATCAATATAGCTCAAACTATGAATACAACGGAGTGTATGGAGCACAGTTGCTTGGATATGGAAATCCAGCCTTGCGTTGGCAAAATACACTTCAGAACAATATCGGTTTTGACCTGACTCTTTGGAAAAACCTAGTCGTATTGAATTTTGATGCCTACGTCAAACAGACCCAGAATCTTCTTCTGCCAATAGATGTTGCACCTTCTACAGGTTTCAGCAGTTATACCGAGAACTTGGGTTCAATGGAGAACAAAGGATTAGACGTACGTTTGAAGTTCAACATTATTCAAAATTCAAAAAGAGACCTGAACTGGAATTTTATTCTTGGAGTCTCTTCCAACAAGAATAAAATCAAGAATCTGTCAAATGCATTAGAGGCTATGAACGAGGAGGCAAACTCCCTTACAAACGTAACAGGCCCAAAACCACTGAGAACATATCAGGCAGGCCGTTCACAAAGTGCATTAATGGTAGTAAGGTCATTAGGAATAGATCCTGCAACAGGTAATGAGATATTCCAGAAATTGAATGGAGATCTCACATTCAAATATGACCCTAAAGATAAAATCCTTGTTGGAGACTTGAATCCTACTCTTTTAGGCACTTTACAGTCAAACTTCTTTTATAAAGGCTTTAACCTTTATGTAGTCTTAGCATATGAATATGGAGCAAAAATCTACAACTCAACATTGGCACAGAAAGTAGAGGGTTCTTCACCACTATTCAATGCTGACAGACGAGTGCTCTATGACAGATGGAAAAAACCGGGTGATGTAGCCCTGTTCAAACGTATCGACGACACATCATCACCATATCAGACTACCAGACTAGTTCAGGATAACGATTTTATCAGACTCCAGACATTATCTCTCTCTTATGACCTTCCTAGAAGGTACCTGGATAAAGTCAAAATTGACAGAGCAAAAATCATATTCTCGACCAGTGATTTATTCAGACTTTCTACAGTAAAGATTGAGAGAGGGACATCATATCCGTTTGCCCAGACATTCTCTCTCGCAGTTAATTTAACATTCTAATGAAAACAGCTATGAAAATAAAGATCGTTACAATATTATGTTTGTCTCTTTCGCTTCTTTCATGTAACAAATGGTTAGATATAGATTTAGCCGATAAAGTGACGGAAGAGAAATTATTCAGTACCCCGCTTGGTTATCAAGAGGCTCTGGCTGGAGTGTATAGCTCAATGGCCTCAACATCATTATATGGCCAGAACCTGACTATGGAAAACTTGGATTTGCTTGCACAATATTATAGTTACGACGGCGTTTCCGCAACTTATGAAAAACTTAAGGAGTACAACTACGAGGACGCTGCATCTCAATCCAAACTACTTGGAATATGGAGAAATATGTACTCGGCAATAGGAGCTTCAAATAATATCATTAAATGGGCTGGTGCCGACACAAAGGTTCTTTCACCGGATATGAGAAACAGGATAAAGGGAGAAGCTTTGGCTCTAAGAGCATTCCTACACTTCGACTTAGCCAGAATGTTTTGCCCGGATGTTAAAAACAGTCCTAAAGAGAAAGGTATTCCTTACAATATCCAATTTGGCGTGTCACTCCCTCCAATGTATAGTGTAGAAGAGGTTCTTCAATTGGTCTATAACGACCTTAAAGAGGCTGAGAAGCTGTTAAGTAATGACCCAATCAAGGATGTCACTCCTTATACACTTCCAACCGAAAATGAGTCGGACAAGTATACCGCCCGTATAAATCTATATGGTGTTAAAGCTATCCTGGCTCGTGTATGCCTGATGAGAGGAGACAAGATAAATGCAATCAAATATGCAGAAGAGGTGATAAATTCAGGTAAGTTCAGACTTCTTGACTTCGCCAGCACAGATAAATCCGAAAAAGAGATAGACATGCTTTTCTCTGATGAGCACATATTCTCTCTAAGGAACATTCACCTTTCTGAGTACACTGTCAACCTCCATTATCCTGAAATCACTCCAAACTCAAGTCGTTCGGCCTACCTGCCTTTTGCAAACATCTCCACAACTTATGAGAGCAATAATGACGATGTCAGAAACATAAAATGGTTTAATGTTACCAATGGCAATTTCGCAAAATTCAATACTGATAACAAGGAGAAGTTTTTCCCTAAAATGCCAATGATAAAATTATCCGAAATGTATCTTATCCTGGCTGAATGCTATCTAGGCAAAGATGACGCAAAAGCTCTTTCTTATATAAATACTTTGAGGGATCACCGTATAAGAAACAACTCACACTGGGGATACCTTACCATGGAATATATTGTCCAGGAGATGAAAAGGGAATTTGTGGGTGAGGGACAATTGTGGTTTGCTTACAAAAGGTTGAACATAGGAGTACCCACAAGCAGTGGAATTGTCGGAGTTGTACCTCCTAGCGATAAAATATTTGTATTCCCGATGCCTTTGAAAGAGATCGAGACCGGAAACAGAAACTAGAAACTATCAGAAATAATTATGAAAATGAAAACAACTTTATATTATATCACCTTTTTGGTATTGATACTATCGCTCGCTTCATGCGATCAAAGTATTGATTATCTATATAAAGAGAAGTCGAGAATACAATTTAAGTACTACACCCTTGACTACAACAAAAATATGGTCCCAATGACTAAGTCAACATTCTCTTTTGGAATGTTGCCGGATGCTATTGAATCAGATACAGCAAAGATCGTTGTCGAATTTCTAGGAACACCTTCAGATGTGGACAGAAAGTATAAAGTAAAAGTATTCCCGGATTCGACAACTGCTGTTGCCGGGGTAAACTACAAAGCAATAGAGAGCGAACAGACTTTCAAGGCTGGAAAATTCAAAGACACCTTGAGGATCGTTGTTTACCGCAAAGGCCTCAGCACAAGCTTCAAGAACCCACAGGATCTCCGTATTGCCCTTGACTTGGAGCCAAGCGAAGATTTTGATTTAGGAATGAAAGATGGTCTGCGAACTTTCCTTTACATCAATAACTATCTATCTGAGCCTGAATGGTGGAAATCATCTCTTGTTTCTGACTATGTAGGTTTTTATCATCCTAAGAAATGGAAAATCCTAATCTCTTTCAACAGCAAATTTTCAAACCCCGTAACCTGTCCATTTGATGTAAATAATGAAGGAAGACAATATTTTGCAGGACTGGCACAATACCTTCTATCTGTTCCGACTTTCGATGATGAAACCGGTGCAAGAATATACATTGACCGCATGGAATTACCGGAAAATTAGTCAACTTATTAAAAAGTATTAGTTATGAAATTTAAAAATATAATATTCTCAGTACTTGCGACTGTTTTGATAAGCTCTTGCTACAAAGATTTGGGCACCAGCGAGAAGGATTATCGCGAGATAAATGAAGTCACAATTGAGGGCATAGATGAAAACTACTCCAGAGATGTAGACGACAGTTTAAAAATAGATCCAAAACTTACCGGTACCCAGTATAGTGATACAAGTAAATTTTCATATGAATGGGAGTTTGACAATAAGGTGGTCTCAACAAAATTAAACCTTAGAATAAAAATAGACTTCCTTCCGGGAAATAAAATTTCCAGATTTATCGTTCAGGATAAAGAAACTAAAGTAAAGAAATATTACCGCTTCAGCCTGAATGTATCTTCATCAACTGCCGGTAATCTCATTATGATACTTAGCAAATCAAAAGGCAAAGCAGAACTCTCTTATCTAAGATTAGACAAGCCTTCCAACTGGGCTATCAATTACTTTGAATCCAGATATGGGCAGCCGCTGGGCACTAACCCTCAAAGAATAGGCTTTATGCTTTTGGAGGCAACAACCGTTAAGGCTTACCCATTTGTAAACGGATTTGGAAGGATTCTGGTTCAGGTGGACGATCAGATAAGGTTACTGGACAAAAGAACCCTTGACCCTGATGCAACTCCGTATCTGACAGGAGAAGCTTTCACCGGCATATCATCATATCCACCTGCAGACATTACCGGCTACAAGCCTGAGTTTTTTGCTGAAGGCATAAGTATCTGGAGAAGTAGCGCATATGGTTCCGGTTTCCAGAAGATGAACTATTTCAACCTCGTTTCAGGTGGTGCTCTATATTTTGCTTCTTTGGCACCTTCTGTATGGTCTCCGTTTTTCTCTTATAACAAAAAGAGCAGATATGGCCAAGGCGGATATTTCTCAGCATTTGGCTATTATGATGATATGATCCCAACACCGAACTCTAATCTTTTCCAACATGGATATACTTTAGGAAACTTCATTGTCTTTGACAAGGTTTATGGCAGATTTGCCTATACCAGCTATGGTTCTATCTATGATATTGCCACTACTGACGTTAAGGCTTTCCCTGCACATGACCTTATTTATGGTTCGGCCACCAGCCAGGCAGGAACTTCATTTGCGGTACTTAAAAATGAGAACAATGGTTTAAGATTCTTATTACTTGGAAAATCAGGTTCAAAATACTCTCTTGCAGGAGAGGTGAGCGGAGGTGCTGCAACTCCAGCATCAAAATTCTATAATATGAAAACCTCTCCATACCTCTTCTTCACATCAGGAAACAAATTATATAAGTACAACATCCTGGATGTAATGTCCAATGGCACACCTAGTGAAAATAATAAGGTTTTATCCCTGACTGATTACGGCTATTCTGCTGATGCAACTATTACAAGCATGTGCGTTTCAAGAACAGAAATGACTCTAATAATAGGCGTTTCACGATATGGCAGCGATAAAGAAGGAAATGGAGCCGAAAACAAGGGTGACATCCTATTGTTCAACCTAGACAAGGCTAAGCTTGAGTTAACCTTCAACAAGAAGTATGAAGGAGTTTCCGGTATTCCTATCGATGTCCAGATAAAATATCAGACACATTGGAGAGACGGAAAAGCCAATGGAGGCGTAACATTAATGGATAATATCTAGCCTTTTATTAATCGAAATAAATATGAAAATCATGAAAAAATATATTTTCTTACTAATTGTACCATTGCTGATGCTGGCTTCCTGCATGAAAGATACCAGTGCTTACCTGAAGCAGGAAAAGCAAAATGTAGCTGTTGACAAGTTTGATAAAGATAATCCCTCAGGAGAAATTCCTGAGGGGGCTCTTGCCCCAGGCATCAATCTGGTGAAGCTGAAGGTTACCTACAACGGAGTTGAGTCCGAAAGAAGATTCAAGTACTTCATGCCAGTCTCAATAGACAAAACCAAACCAATCTCACTGATATTCAACTTCCATGGCAGTTATGGCACCGGCAGTGATCCATTACAGGGTATATCAATGGGACATCCACTAAACCAACTTGCAATTAAGGAAAACTGCATTATCGTTTTCCCGGCAGGCGAAGACACCGGAAATGCTGTAAACTGGCAGAACAGCGATCTTCACCTTCCCTTTGTTGATGCAATGGTTAACTACTTTAAAACACACACACCTGTTATAGATGAAAACAGAATCTATACTTGTGGTCATTCCAGTGGAGCAATTTTCTCTTATGTACTTGCATATTACCGTTCAGAAATGTTTGCTGCTGCAACTCCTGTTTCCGGACAGATGAAACTTGCGGAAGAAACTGTTCCAACAAGAACTGTTCCTATAAGGGCATTCAATGGTACGATCGACGACTACGTAAATTACAAGGCAGCCCTTGAAAACATTGGCATTTGGGCAAATCAGGTTGGCGGATATTTTGAATCCGATGGAAGTGTAAGTGACACTCTGGAAATTGACAACTATAAGAAATACCTGACAAAAAAATGGGCAGGTGGAAAAGCTGACATTGAGCTCTTCTCATTGATTAACGAAGGTCATGGTATCAACTGGAGTTACATAATGCCTTTAATGTGGGATTTTATGAAGAGTCATCCAAAAGGAGCAATATCTACCGGACTATATCTATCATCTGAGATTAAATCAATAGATGCAATGTGCGGACAGAGTTTTACTTTTAGCATAAAATACACTCCAGGAGCAACAGTACAGCTTGTTTCATACCCTAATGACTGGAATGTCAAATATGAAAACAACACCCTTTCACTTAAGGCTCCAAGTGATTATTTTGCCCCTACTACTCTTCACAGAAAGGGAGATATAAAGATAAAGGCAGAACTTAACGGTTTATCGTCAACAATCTCAATTCCATATATTTTGAAAGCCCCTAAAGCTTACTTTGAAGTAGGAGATATTGAATATGACAGTAATTTTAAACCGGTAGGTATTGTTTTCTGGGTTAACCCTGGAAATGTCAAAGAGGCAAAAGTAATTGCTCTTGAGCATGTTACCAGAAAATTTGGAGCTGTAGGAAGCACATTCTTTACTCCTGACAAGGATAATGGTTATGACAACACTCTCACCCTGATAAACAGAGTCAAGTCTGCAAATCTCGGTTTGACATCGGCCACTAGTGCATTTGTATATGCTTATGAATACAAAACAACACCTGGCAACACTCTAGGCTGGTATCTTCCTGCTGTTAATGAAATAAAACTTTTGGAGAATGATTTGACCATAGTCAATGACGCTATCAAAAAGGTTGGAGGAGCCCCACTTGAAACAGTTTCCAGCTCTTTGTCCTATATACTCTCTTCAACATGTTATAATGCAGGAACAGTCACATCTCCAAATAAGAAGTTCTACTCTTATGATTTAAATGTAAATCCAGCCTGGCATGGAGAATATATTTTATCTCAAAAAGCAGATGATTGCAGCTATGCTTCTGTAAGACCAATTAAAAAAGTTCAAAAATAATTAAATAAGAAAATGCATTTTAAAATGAAAAAAAGCTTAATCGTAGCCCTTTTCCTATTAGTAACTGCAAGCGTCTCTGCCCAAGAGTCCGGAATGAGTTTTTTCCATGGCACATGGGACGAGGTAACTAAAAAGGCTAAAGATGAGAATAAGCTGGTATTTATCGATTTCTACACAAAGTGGTGTGGACCTTGCAAGATGATGGCCGAGGAGGTATTTGTAACAAAGGCCATAGGTGATTTCTATAACGGCAACTTTATAAATTACAAAGTTGATGCAGAGACACCTGAAGGATCTGTACTTGCAAGAAAATACAAAGTGTCCCTATATCCGACCTTTGTCTTTGTAGATCCTTCTACGTTGAACGAAGTTCATATATCAACAAGCAGACAGGAAGAAAATATATTCATGTTTACAGGCCAGTCTGCTCTTTCGAAAGACAAGAACTCAGTATATCTGGAAAAAATGGCACTAGAGGGTTCTGCAGATCCTACATTTATGTATAACTACGCCTTTTACAAATCTTCTAAGGGAGAAAGTGAGGTTGCAGACAAATACATCTCTATGCTGACTAAGATAAAGGGTTATGATTTGAGTAACCCTATTATCTGGAAATACTTCACCACTTTTGTGAAAAACAAAACCAATCCACTGGCAATTGATTTTCTATCTCAAAGAGAAAAATATTCCAAGATTTACGGAGAGACAATCGTAAATAATTTAGTGTACTCTTTGTACAGAAGTATTAGAGGCGAGAATGAATTAGCTTCAGTCGCCGATTTTCCCGGGAAGGAATATCTCATAAAGAAGTGTCGCCTGGAAAATGCCTTAGGCACTCAAGATTACACCCTTGCAAAAAAGCTGGCCGAAGACATTATGTCCAATCCATGCGGGAAGAGTGCCGATCTATGTAATGATATAAATTATATCGTGCGATTGCCAAGAGCAAAAGATAGCGACAAAACAATACAGGCGCAGCTTCTGGAAATATATCTGGCACTCTACCGTTTTGCAGCCTACAATATTCCTGACAGGGACAATGGTGTCGCACATTTTAACTACGCCTCATTATTGGAATACCTGATAAAGAACAAATGCGCGGAAATAAGCTTGATTAATGAGGACCCTAAGGCCGGAACAAATGAATATTCAATGAGGCCATTGGATCTAGCAAAAAAACCAACCAGACCCACAAAATAATTGAATTATGATCAGAACAATATTTATTACTCTTACATTATTTATCGTCACCTGTTTTCAGGCAAAAGCACAGGTAAATTTTGAAAGTGGAGACTTCTCTTCAGCCTTAGCGAAAGCTAAGGTTGAAAAGAAAAAAGTTTTCATCGACTGCTACACAAGTTGGTGTGGCCCATGTAAAATGCTTGCGACAAAAGTATTTCCGGACCCGAAAGTGGGTGATTTTATGAACAATGAGTTTATAAATATTAAATTCGATATGGAGAAGGGAGAGGGCATTGATTTATGTAAAAAATTCAAAGTCAATGCCTTTCCAACTCTATTAATTCTTGACAGCAATGGATCTGAGATAAACAGATTAGTCGGCGCCAGTGAAGACATCGAATCTTTTATTTCAAGTATCAAGAACGCATCCAAAGTTGAGACCAGCTTGAATGAGTTAAAAAAGAGATACGAAGCCGACATAAATTTAGCAGATGACTATTTAAACGCTGTCTGCTCAAGAGGAATTCCTGAAGAGACAGAGACTGCTTTGAAGGAGGTATTTGTCAGACGCACCCCAACTCAAAGATATGCCGCCAGTAGTTTTAAAATCTACCAAAGAGCAATAAAGACCATTGATGAAAAAACTGCTGAGTTGATAATTAACGACAGGGAAAATGCCATCAAATACTTAGGCCAGGAAAAATACGATAATTTTATTGAGAGCAAAGTTTCGGAAAAGGTAGTTGCATTATATATGGGAGATACCAAGATAGGTGTAACCATCGACAAATGTGCCTCCTTCGAAAAATTTGCAGGAAATTATCCTGATATCTTAAATTCCACTATGTTCAAGTATTTTGCAGCCACTTACAAATACGCAAGCAACAGAGAAGTTGATAAGTTCCTGGAAGTATCTTTGAACTTCTACGCTGATGCAAATATGGAAATGAAGAAAAGTATCCAACGATTTTCCTATAGGTTGGCTGTAACCTCTGGCAAAAAAGAAGCTTTTGAAAGATTCAGTGAAGAATGTAAAAAATATCCAGCTCCGTCTGAAGACAAGAGTAAAGCTAATCCAAAATAATCTTGCTCATAGACAAAATCAGCATCATGTAGCAATATGGTGACAACTTCACCCTAAGTTCTTTTAAAGCAAATGAAATTCTGTACTCAACCGTTTTTTCAGAGATATCAAGCTGACTGGCAATCTCTTTGTACGTCAGATTATGATATCTGCTCATCACAAAGGCTTTCTGGATAGGTTTTGGCAATTCACTTATTGCTTTACTGATTGCCCGTTCGATATCCTTGTCTATAAGGAAATTAAGAGATGATTCATCACTGAGCGTATATTCGCTTATAGAGCTTTTGATGAATTCATCTCTTTTATTTTCGTTGTACCTAAGTACGACTTTTTTATGTTTTATATAATCAAGGGACTTATTCTTAACCATGGTAAACAAAAGGGAGTCTAATCCACCTTTCTCTTTCAGATCGGCTATATCATAATTTCCTTCCCACAGCTTCAAAAAGACATCCTGAACAATCTCTCTTGCATCATCTCTTTCATATATGTAATAAGAAGAGAAGTTGAATAATTTTGGATACAACCTTTTGAAGGTTTCGTGAAACAATATTAATTCCTTATTTTCCATATATTCAACAAATATATGAATTTTTCAAAGAATCGTAGGCATTATGAGGCTCTTATGTTTGGTAAAATGATTTTTTTATCTACATTTACATATTGATAAACAATAAATATTTATTGACCTATGGAAATAAGCAAAAAAATCATTAAAAGAATCAATGTGTTATATTGTTTCTTTTTTGTTGTAATTTTAGTCTGGATAGCCTTCTCAGCATTGGAGGTGATAACAACTTCTGATATCAGAGGCGTCGTTAAGTCAACGGACTCTACTTATGTAAAGCAGTTCACCAATCTCGAGACTTTTAAACCGGAGGGAGGTCTCAGAGAGATTCCTGTGGAATATAAAGACTCCAGCTTGATTGGCAAAGCCAGAATTACTGCCTATATAAGGCATTTTGACGCATCAGTCGAATTGCCGAAAGGTGTCAGTTATAGAGAAAAACCATATGGGACATGGTATTCCGTAATGAATCTAACAAAGATTGCGATATTGGCTTCTCTCATTGTTGTTGCAATAATATTGGTCACATCATTCAGAAAAGGAGTTAAGACAGGCGAATTGTTTTCTGGCAAACTGATTCTCATGACCAGGTTGTTTGGTTTTTTAATGATTGCCTCTTATTTCGTGGATTTCTTCAGTTATTACTTTGATCTACAATCAATAAAGCCAATTTTTGCAAATACAGGCCTGGCTCTTTCCGGGACCATTTCCATTCAATCCTATCAGCTATTAAGCTTGTTTTTTGTATTCTTTGTTGCAGAAATATTGGCAGTCAGCAGGTCAATATTCGAAGAAGAAAAAATGACTATCTAAAACCACGACTATGGCAATAATTGTAAATGTAGATGTTATGATGGCCAAGCGAAAGATGTCGCTTGGCGAGTTATCAGAGAAGGTAGGTATTACAATGGCAAATATGTCCATACTTAAAACAGGAAAGGCAAAAGCAATCCGCTTCACGACGCTAGAGGCTATTTGTAAAACTCTTGATTGTCAGCCAGGTGACGTATTGGAATATAGAGATGATGATTAATCAATTTTAATAATATTATTCCAATGAAACATCTTTTAATTTTGATCCTATTTTCATGCCTGAGCTTAGTGAATTATGCTCAACATGAAATCAAGGGCGTTGTTTACAGTTCCGACACTAAGGATGTAATTCCTTATATAAGCTTGGGCATAGAAGGAAAAGCCACAGGAACTGTATCTAACAGTGCAGGAGAATTTATACTGAAGATTAGTGAAAACATCAGTTCAACCGACAGCGTAACATTTTCCTCTATAGGCTTCAAAACGGCTAAATACCCTCTTGCCTATTTAACCAAAGAAGATAATAAGATTTACCTTGCTCCTGATGTTTATGAGCTGGCCGATGTTGTTGTTAAAAACATAAAAAACAAGAACATCATTCTTGGAAGAAATCATGCTGGCTCAGGTATGCTTCAGTGTGCTTTCTTTAACAACCTGAATTCTCCTGACAGAATTAGCGGAGAAATGGGTATGCTATTCAAGACCAAGAATGATTGCAGGGTAAATAGCATGAACTTTTATATTCAGCTTAATAATTATAAAAAGGTAAAATTCCGGTTGACATTTTATTCTATCGAAAACGGTTTGCCAAAAGATATCATAATAAATCAAAATATTATCTTCGAGATTAATGACAAATATACCGGATGGTATAAAATTGATCTCAAGCCTTATAGTATATCCATCCAAGACCGTAAATACTTTGCAGCAACCTTGACTTTATTAGAGGAGGATTTTACAAATCAAGGAAATTGGTTCACTTTACCTGGAGCCTTGTTACCCAATTTCACAACTTTTCGAAGGAACAAAGCTATGGACGGTTGGACTAAGAAAAACCATGCGATCAGTATGTTCCTGGAAACAACTGCCTATCTTAAATAAAATCTGACGACAATAGTTGTATCATACATCCAATGGCTAGATATTTGGATTTACGTATCTCCCTCTGTTTTGAGTTTTTCTCCCCCAGTCAATTGCTCTGACAGGACAACGATTCAGGCAGGAATGACACTGTGAGCAGTGACCTGTTTTCCAGATGGGTCTTTCACCTGTCATCTCAATCATGCTGCAAGGACACATTTTTGCACAAAGTCCGCACCCAATACAGGCATCATTAACGCGGAATGGTTTGGTGCGATTAAACAACTTATAGATAGTCTGTCCAACTGCTGTCATAAGATATGGGAATTTTTTCACATAGTCCCCGGATATTCCCCTCTTATTTACAGACAACTCATTAATAACACTATCGATCATAGGCTCGGAGTTGGCTTCAACTCTCTTTATTTCATTTTCAGGTGTCAAAAGGTCTAACAGAGTGATATATGTATCGACCATAAACACAGCACGCAGATAATCAAGATGCATATCACGCTCTTCCAGAGCTTTACACATCCTCTTTGGAAGTGCGGCTATATCTCCTCCACAAGTAACAACAGTCCATGTATACTGTTTGTCGTAACCCACAAGCGTAAGGTTGCGGATGAAGTCCGAGACACTGGTAGGAAGCCCCCAGTAATATACAGGTATTACAAAGCCGACCTTCTCATCTGCCGAAACATTAAAGGAGAACTGACCATTACGCATACATTCACCAATTGAGACGATAGTCTCACCATCTTTTGCAGCAATCCGACGTGCCACATACTCCGAATTGCCTGAACCGGAAAAATAAAAAATCATACCTGCTCGTCAATAAAATTAATAAACACAAAGTTAGAAGCTTATTCAACACTTACAATTCAACAAAAGCCATTGGCATTAAATCAAGCGTATATTTGCACCATGGAAAGTTTCAACACATATATGTCGGGAATAGACCGTTCACAGATAAGAGACCTGTTTTTGGAGAGGGGAAAGCTTCAACAATTACGTAAAAAAGAGTATTTTGTAGAACAGAACAATCCATCTCGATACGCAGGGTTTGTTGAGTCTGGAACGCTTCATTATACAAGAACAGGCAAAGACGGAATCGAACATGTAGTTGGGTTTGCGTTTGCAAGTGAGTTCATCTGCGATTATTCATCTCTGATGAAAAAGGATATTTCCTTGGTAAGTATTCAAGCCATGACTGATTGCAATATATATGTTGTCTCATATGACGACCTGATTGAAAGCAGCAATGCAGACATCAACAACCAGCAGCTTACAAGGCAGGTGGCAGACTCTCTGTACGAAATGGTGTATAAGAGGTTGCTAAGTTTCTACTGCGACTCTCCTGAAGAACGGTATATCGGACTTATCGAGCGATGTCCTGAGCTCAAGGAAGCTGTTCCCTTAAAAGAGATCGCCTCATTCGTCGGTGTCGCACCCGAAACAATAAGCCGTATAAGGAGAAAATATCAAAATTCTTGATATATGTCAAGGAATTTTCTTGGGCAAAGGTCTACTTTTGCACCCACCATGAAAAATAAATATTTATCACTTCTAATCATTTTCAGTTGCCTTTGCATTCATTCGTACTCAAGCCCTCTAGAGCGGACAGAGACTCGTAAGAATTGGCAGTTAAGCTCATTTATCGGTACAAGCATTAACTTGACAGGTAACACATCCAATCCCTATTCAGGACTTCTTTCCACCAGACCCTCTACAGTCCCGTCGTTGAACTTCCGATTGACAAGATATTTTACTCCCAGATTGGGAGTGTGTACAAATCTGCATGCTAACTTCTATGAAGAAAAAAAGTCGGAATATCTAAACAACAGCATATGGGGAGATTTTGCGGAAGAACTCTTTGATGAACTCTTCTGGCCGGTATCCATAACCAAGCCTGCCATTGACGCCGGTATAATTTACCGTATAGAAAAGGAGAAATGGGATATATCTTCCTCGCTAGGAATTGGATATATGGGTTGTCTCAACGACCGGGAAGTTTCACAAACCACCCAGGATTATGTAGGCAACAAATACACACGGACATATAAGCAAGAGGCATCGTTGCCATACTTAAACATAGACTTGTCATTCAATTATTTCATTTCAAAAAGATGTTTCATCGGGTTGAACGCAGATTTCCAGCAACCACTCGCAAAGGCACACGCAGAAATGACTGAATATGTCAACTCTCTGATAAAAACCAAAATTTCATATGATTCAGCTACGGCTGGTCGTAATCTGATTTTGGGAGTCGGATTCGGCTTTACATTCTGATCGGCGAAATAGAAACTCCTGCTTTAGCAACAAGAGCTTTTTGCATTAAGATTTTTCTAACCGTCTCTCTTAAACACGTCAGGCAACAACATCTCCAGTTAAAGTTGGAAAATCAGACCTATTGTCGGTAATATTGTTCCTCCATCACTGTTTTCAAGTTTCTTTAAAGTATATCTGTCGGGGTTATGAATAACCGGAACATCTCTGTTAACCACATAGGTCGGAGGAGCATCGGCCTTGTAGTTATAGATATTCTGAATATCCATATATGCTGTCAGTGACCATTTATTAAGAAAGATTTCCTTATCCACACGAATATCCAATTGATGATAAGCTTTCAACCTCAATGAATTGAACCTACCGTAATCGAGATATGCCTGATTGTTTACATCCCAGGCCTCAACCAAAGACGACCGCTGGGAATCTATAGGTGTATAAGGAGCTCCACCAATAAATTTGAACTTGACACCTAACGTCCAATTATTCCTGAATTCATAAGCAGCCAAAATATTCAGAAGGTGCTTATTGTCCCATGAAGATGGAGCGTATTTGCCGTTAGCAGTTTTAAATTCACTCCTTACCAAGGTGTAGGAAATAGAAACATTTGCCCCCATCAGATCGCGGTTTTGATAGAATAACTCGGCCCCGTACGCAACGCCTGTTCCGGTGGACAAGACCGCTTCGTCACCAAAAATACCATAGTCAACACTTTTCCCCGCAAGGGCGATACCATCACGAACAGAGAAAGGGTAATGTCCATATTTTTTGAAGAATCCCTCTATCGAGAACTTGGAATTGTTGGTCGGCAGAATATCGAATCCCGCCACTATATGATCAGCTCTGATATATTTGATATTGTTAGCCTTGTTAACCAGTAAGCCCAAAGAATCTCTAAAACCAAGCGTGGTATATGAAGGCAATTGATAATATCTCCCGATACTCGAATTAATTGTAATCATCTGATTTAAGGCATAAGAAACACTTAATCTTGGCGAAAGCTGATTGGCTAAGTTGGACATACGATCGGTAAAGTTGTTTGCATCTGTTCTTACGCCAAGAGATATTGTAAGTTTTTTATTGAGCAACTCCTTGCTTACCTGTCCAAAGAGGTTATACTTGAAAAACCCGAAGTCAGACATATACAAATCATCGCCACCATAAAGTTTTCTAAATGTTTTATTGTAATACCTTGAATATTCAAGGCCGGCACCGGCAATAACTTTCATCCCCATAAGATTCACCTTGTTATATTCGTAACGGAATTTATTTTCAGTTTCGAACGAATTATAATCCAGTAGAACGTTTTCGGGTGATTCTACATTCCCGGCATATTTCTTCTGCTTATTATTAAGCATACTCCGGCTTACCACCCATGTGTCGTAACTTTTACTGCGAAAATGCTTATAAGAAACGCCTATCGTGTAATTCCACTGAGAATATGAAGGCAAATAACTCAGAATATACTTTTGTCGTTCCGTTTTGTTTGCATCAAGGTTAAGGTCGCTCACGTCATAAGCGCCTATACTGATGAAAGTCACCTCGTTTTTAGCATCCAGATGTGATTTTATCTTCAGTTGATAGTCGTTGTAAACAGGCAAAAAAGGGAGTTCCAGCAGGCTGAACAAAAATTGCAGATAGCTTCTGCGAACAGAGAATATAAAGTTATTTTTCTCTCCGATAGGGCCATCAAGTGTTAAAGCAAAATCCGAAGCTCCTATGCCTGCTTTTAATTTTAATTTTTCAGAGTTGCCTTCTATCTGTTTTATATCCAGAATCGAACTCAAAGCATTTCCTTTGCTTGCAGGGAAAGCTCCTGAATAAAAACCCACCTCCCTTATCAAATCGGCATTGATTATACCGATTGCTCCTCCCGACGACCCCTGAGTGGCAAAGTGGTTAAGGTTCGGGATCTCAATTCCGTCGAGATAAAAACGGTTTTCACTCGCCCCTCCGCCGCGGACAACCAGGTCGTTTCTGTAATTGGGAGATGAAGCAACTCCCGGTAAAGACTGTATAACTCTTGAAATATCACGGTTCCCTCCCGGGTTTTTCTCAATCTCCTTAAGTCCTATATTTCTAAGCGAAACAGGGCTATCTTTATCCCGTCTGAATAACGAAGGTTTGACAATTACGTCTTCAAATTGCTTGACGCTCTGGAGCATCATTACTTCGACAAAAGTCTTATTTGCATTTGTAACCCGTAACTGCTCGGAGATATATGGCTCATAACCGATACATGTGACTCTTATTTCCACATATCCCGGAGTCACATTAGTAAAAGAAAAATTACCATTTTCGTCAGTAATTGCTGCCGACTTTGTCCCGTAGATAACAACAGAGGCAAATTGAACCGGCATATTGCTGGAAGCATCATAAACCGTCCCCTGGATAAATCCTTCTGATTTCTGGGCCATTAATGATGTTGAAAACAGCAACAACGATAATGTATAGTATAATATTTTTTTCAAAGTTTCATTTTTACCATAACAAACAGAATGATAAACATTTTGTTCAAAGACGGCAGATTTTCAGAAAAATTGAAGGAACCTTTATGCTGCTAGTTTTTATTTAAGAGTCATAAGGGTGTAACTTGTGCTTCGTCCTCCCGAAGGATTTTTTTGAAGTATGTTTTTATTCAAGAGGTCTTGTATATCTCTGAGTGCAGTGTCTTGTGAACACTTCGCAATTTTTGCCCACTTTGAAGATGTTAACTTACCTGTAAAATTGTCCAACAATCTGTTTATCAGTAAAACCTGTCGACTGTTAAAGGTATCGGAAGCAAATTGCATCCAAAACGTATGCTTATAAAGGATTTTTGAAAGAACAATATCGGAAGAATTAATAGCGTCTTCCAGGCATTTCAAGTACCACAACAACCATTCAGTTATATCCAGCGTTCCTTTTTGTGTTTTTTCAAGAATGTTATAGTACTCTTTTCTCTCTGCTCTTATTTGTAAAGACATACTGTAAAACCGCTGGGATGAATTGTCTGATCTGGCAAGTACCATTTCCGACAAAGCCCGGGCAATTCTTCCATTACCATCTTCAAAAGGGTGCATAGTAACAAACCATAAATGAGTTACTGCAGATTTCAATATTAGGTCCTCTTCAGATTCTTTGTTAAACCATGAAAGAAATGTTTTCATTTTTTTTTCAATTTGATTTGCAGGCAGAGCTTCATAATGTACTTTCTCCTTTCCCATGGCTCCTGAAACAACTTGCATCGGACCTGTCGAATCGTCTCTCCATTTACCTACAATAATTTTATACATACCACTTCGTCCGGAAGGAAATAACGCAGAATGCCAGCCGAACAGCCTATCGTCAGTCAATCTCTTTTTATAGTTCTGGGTTGCGTCCAACATCATTTCTACTACTCCATCCACATTTCGGTCAGATGGCACAAGGCCTGACACTTCTATTCCCAATCTTCTAGCTATCGAAGATCGAACTTGGTCAAGATCTAAAATCTGACCTTCAATTTCCGATGTTTTTATTACTTCAGTAGTCAACGTTTCCAAAACAGCCTCATTTCTTAAGCTGAACCCTAAAGCTTCCATTTTCCCCACTAACTTCCCCTGCATGTGCCTCACGTTAGAAAGAGGTAATATAATGGCATTGCTGTCCCAGTTAAATCTTGGCCAATCGGGTTGTTGATAGATATACGCTCTCATTCTCTGCAATATTTGCGGTAAATATATAAATTAATCTCCGCAAATAAAAAATAATATCCGCAAAATATACGGCGATTAAGCCAATTTAACAGAAGTCATTGAAAGGGCTCCTCCCACGATCTGGTCATTAAAGAATGTTGTCCTATCGTTTTTATCTTTTAGGGCTAAAATGTAAATTATAGGCAGATAGTGTTCTGGAGTAGGTATTGATAAATTAAAGGCTCTACCTTGTTTTTCATAATCGATCAGGCTTTGAAAGCTTTCATTTAAAATGAATGACTTCATTTTTTCATTTGCTTCAGTTGCCCAATCAAAAGCGAAAGGGCCTCCACTAAGTCTGTCCCATTCAACTATGCCCAGATTATGGACAACGTTTCCGCTGCCGACAATTAAAATTCCCTTTCTTCTTAGTATTGATAACTCTTTTGCTAATTCAAAGTGATATTGCGCTGGCTTGGTATAATCTAAACTCAATTGAACTACAGGCACATCTGCTTCCGGATAAAGATGTTTAATGACACTCCATGTACCGTGGTCAAGTCCCCATTTTTCATCAAGTTCCACCTCAGTCTTTTGAACAATATTTTTAACTTCATGTGCCAATTCAGGACTGCCTGGTGCTGGATATTGAACTTCAAAAAGCTTTTTGGGGAATCCTCCAAAATCATGAATTGTTCTTGGATTCTCCATAGCTGTAACATAAGTTCCCTTAGTTTCCCAATGAGCCGAAATGCAAAGAATGGCCTTTGGTTTTTGAATCTCATTCCCGACATTTCTAAACCCTTGTACAAACTCATTTTCTTCGATTGCATTCATAGGATTTCCATGTCCTATGAATAAAAGAGGCATTTTCTGTATCATCATCATCCCATTTTGCTGAGTGTAAATGCGGCCAGGAAACCCAGAACTGCAATCAATCCTGCAAAGTTATGAGTCTCCTCAAATGCTTCCGGAATCATTGTATCGACAATCATCGCAAGTATTGCACCCGCTGCAACAGCTGTTGTAGCCGCCACAACATCGGGTGGCACCCCTTCAAAAAGCGTATAACCGCAAATCGCCGCTATCCCCGACAACATTGTGATTCCTGCCCACACTCCAAAAATATATTTAGGTTTGCGGCCCGCTTTCTTCATCCCGGCCGCACTTGACAGACCCTCTGGGATGTTCGACAAGAAGATGGCTGCGACAGCAACAGAACTGACAGCTCCTCCGGCTAACATACTCAACCCTATGACCATTGATTCCGGAATACCATCCAACAATGCACCCACTGCGATGGCCATTCCGCTACCGCCATGCTCCTCCTCTGACGGCTGCTTACCGCTTGAGCGCTTGCGATGCTTTGCTCCCCGGTGTGCCAAAAGCCAATTTGCCAATGTATAAACGGCCGCACCTCCCAAGAAGCCCACTGTGGTAGAATCCATGCCTCCCTGTCCGTAGGCCTTATCCATGAGATCGAACGAGAGCGCAGAGATCAAAACTCCGCTTCCGAAGGCCATAATTGCTGCAATCAGACGTTGGGGGACACGTGCGAAGTATCCAAATGCAGCACCGATGAGGAGTGCCATTCCAGTGACAACTCCCCAAAAACCAGCTTGAATCCATATTGGAATCATATTTACTTTATTTTAATTTTCTTCGTAATAAATCGTTTCTTCCCATCGGGTGATGATAATTTCAACTGGGTAGTGATACTAACCAACTGGCTGTTTTCTTCGTCCCAAACGGCACTTACTTCGCGGTCATTAAAAAAACGGATTGAAACCCTACTCATAGCGGTTATTTGTTAGTGGTTCTTCTAAGCTGCAAATTTGAATATCAGACTCTTTCATACTAAGATTCATTTGTAAAGTTATGATAAATTAATGCATGATAACGGTTCTTTGTTCTTATTTCAGCTTCTCCATTGATTTGCTTTCAAGTAGTGATCTCATCTGGGTAATAGCAACCTTGTTGAGATGAAGAAGCCGTTCTGTTTGCGATAAACCATGTTGAATCAGCAAGGCGTTAATGCTTTCCATATTGCTTAATACAACAAGTTGTTTTAATGTTGAGTAGTCTCTGATATTACTGCTCTTATCAGGATTATTATCCCCACCAATTACCCCGAATTCGGTGTAATTAAAAACAGGGTTATTGACTTTCTCCCATACACCCAGATATTCCAACGTGTTCTTATTTGTTATCCACTTACCAATTAGCCCACTGCCCTAATTGAATCCGGTTGTCATATCAGTCAAACTTATATAGTCGGTTTCATTTTGGTGGATAACAGTTATCGAAGATTCTTTCACTTGTAATACTCTTCCTTTTGCCATATTTTCCTGTTTATTTATTCTGTTTTTAGGGAAGGCTACAATACAATCAACATATCCAATATGAGTGCAATGCTTGTCATCATAATAAACAGCTCTCAGTCTTAAATAGTGAGAATCCCACAAAATGTTGAACTAAATCCCTCCGGGATAGCTTTTTCGCGAATAAAATTAAGCATAGAATCTGATTTGATGAACTTTACGGCAGTACAAATTAAAAAAGTAATGCCATATGAGAAAAAAGTCAGAATCAACCATTATCGAGAGGGCACTGGAATGCGTTCCGGGGTTCGACTGTGTCTACCAGAAACTTCAGCAGCAGGTGATTTTACGGGGTCAAAGCAAAAACACCCTTCATAATTACATCCGTCGGATAATTGCTACAGCCGTTATATTGTTGGCTGGAGAACTCACAAAAGTCTTGATATGCTAACATCATTTAAACTAAATCATCCCAGAGGTTGAAATATGGGGAGTATTATACATTTTATGATCATAATTTGAACGTTTCAAAAAAGAGTGTGTATTATTATTGAATTCAACTTTAGTGCGCACATTATTTTTTGTAAAATCATTAAAAATTGTAAAATGAAAAAGATAATTTTTTTATTCCTGATAATGAGTATCAATATTGGATCTTTAATAGCCCAGAAACCAGAAAAGATTTATTCATTCGTTAAAACCGATAAACCACACGAGTTTTACAAACAACAAGTAGAGCTTTGGTGGAAAGAAATTGAAAAAGATATAAAAAATGAAGATGCATGGTATAATTACTATAAAGCCAATCGCAACAGTTATTATACTTTTAAAGAATTAGGATCTAATCTGGAAAAAGAACAAGAATGGAAACAAGAAAGCGCTTACAATAAAAATTTGGATGAAATCCGTGACCAAATCAAAAAAAACATTCCAAATACTTTCACCGATTATGTTACAAGGAAAAGATCCCCTCTTGACAATGAAACATTTTACAATATTAATAAGGCTTCCGATTTAAAGCCCGATGCCGCAGAGATTTATCCTTTAATGATTACTCACTATGAGTTAATCGCGAATTATGATAAAAGAAAAGAAATTAATCAAAAAATGTACGAAGCCAATGAGTTGTCATCGGGATTGATTAACTACGGATACAATGTACTAATGACATTGAAACCAAACAGTATCATAATTACATACGGAGACAATGAAACATATCCCATTTGGCTGTTGCAAGATGTTTACAATTTAAGAAAAGATGTTATTGTAATGGCTTTGCCAATGTTGACTGTTAAAGATTATAGAACAATTATGTTCAAAAAGATCGGGATACCGAATAACTCTTCAAAAGATGATAATGAAAAAAATCATGAAACTTTTGAAGAGAATCAACATGAAATTGCCAGTTATATTTTGAGCAATATCAATCTTAATGAACATCACGTGTATATCTCATTAGGAGCAAATCATACAGTTAAAAAATTTGAGAAAAATTTGTATTTAGTTGGTCTTGCTCTGGAATACTCAAAAACAAATATTGACAATATTGCTTTATTGAGAAATAACTTTGAGAACAAGTATGCATTGGATTATACTAAAATCATTTTTGGGTATGATATTAGTGCATCAATTGTTAATAAAATGAACACCAATTATTTCCCCGGGATATTGAAACTATACAACTATTACAAATCGGCCGGTGATATTGATGCCGCCGAGAAGATGAAAATTATAGGGCTGAAAATTGCAGAAAAAAATAATCAAAGTTGGTCTGACTATGCTAAGTCAGTTTTAAAATAAGCATTTCATGAAGTCAAAAACTGATGAAGAATTAATTAAAATATTTCAGAATAGTAAAGATGATCAATGTAAAATTGCATTTGATCATCTTTATCATAGATATGCAAAACAAATGGTCAATTATTTCTATTATGCATTAAAAAACGACAATGAAAAGGCTCAGGATTTTTTGCATGATTTATTTCTGAAGATTATTGAAAATAAAGATAAATTTGATTGCAATCAGTCCTTTAAGCCATGGATCTTCCGAATTGCTATAAATATGTGTAATAATGAATACCGGCTGACAAAAATATTTCACAAGTACGAAGAACATATTAAAGCATCAGAACCAGACTACTATACGAATAATTATATTGAGAATAGGACCGAAAAGGATTTATGGAATTGCATACATACAATGAACCCTGAAAAGCGGACACTGATTATTTTGAGATTTAAGTTTAATCTTTCAATAAAGGAAATGGCCTTAATTTTTAATTGTGCTGAAGGGACAATAAAATCAAGGTTGTTTTATACGACAAAAGAATTATCTAAGATTTTAAAAAAGCAAAATTATGAGTTCTGATAAAAAAACAAACAGAGTTTTCGAGCTGGCAGAGAAGTTTGAGTTCAGGGAACTCTTAAGTATGGATAAAAAGTATATTTTATCAGTAATGACAGAAGAAGAGTACAATGACCTAAGAAATACAATAAATTCTCTGCCTAATTATTTCACGAGAGATATTGAACCTATAACAAATATTCCACCAATCGGTTATAACTGCAAAAAAAATAGATTCACGAAATTTATACAGTACCCACTTCAATTATATAAAGTAGCTGCAATCATTATTATTGGTTTTTTTCTATTCAATATTAATCAACATGATGACGAAAGCCTGAATTCAGAATTACTTACTCAAAAAGATACTGTTTTTATTAATAAAAAAGACACAATCACTCAAATTATACACGATACCGTTTGGGCCGTTGAGACAAAAAACAGCATATCTAAAATAAGTCGAACAGAGAATGTGATAAATCAACCCATAAACAATGAGTATGACTTAAGTCCTGATAATGTTGAAAAAATCATGAGTATGACTAACAATAACAGTTTAGCTAATGATTCAATTCTAAAAAGTGTATTAGTATTATTGAACTAAAAAAACATTACATCTTGAGTTCCCAATTTATTGGGAACAGATAAATTTATTTTAATCTGTTAATAATCGTTGTTTTAAAATCGTATCCGTTGATTTCATGTTTCCTCAAGTCAAACTGTTTATTGTCAAGATATCTCTCGATAAAAGGCAAATCAGGTGCATAATGGAAATATCCACCTATTTTCAATGAGTGTAAAATATTCATATAAATTTTGCCATATTCAATATAGTTTCCATTTTCTCTCAGATTATGGTGATTAAAATGATTTGAAAATCCTAAGTTGCTGATTATTGTCCCCCATTTTTCTTTTCCGTAATCGTATTCAAGCCAATCAGCAGTTATAAAATTTGGTGTGGTAAATTTAAATCTGTCAATTCCATAAATTTCAATTCCCTTATTTTTAAGATAATTAACTAAATGTCCGCAACTCCCGCAACCTATATCTAAAACCGGCTGTATTAAGTGCTCAATATCAATTTGTAAAATATTGATTTGTAATTCTGGGCTATATTCTGAACATGCTACTGGATTAACCTTTTTGTCAGCGTTTATATAAATTTTCTCAGCAAATGGATTACTTTCTTTAAGCCATTCTCTTAGCTTCTCATAATGTTTTTGTGATATATTTTCAATTGAATCTGTTTTTGGCTGAAAGCTTTCAAATAAGTCAGAATATATTTTCTTTAAGTCATCTTTTGCCTTTGAGCCAAACGAATAATATTGGTTTACTCTACAAAATTCTTCTATTGCTTTATCTGTAGCATAATCAATTAAGAAATGTCTTGAATCTGTATTTACATTGTCAATGTTTGAAATAGCTATAACCGTTTCATTTGCAAATTGAAATATCTCAAGATTATCAAGAAGGATGTTCTTGTCTTGGTTAAATGCTATTTGCTTATCAATATTTTCAATAAATCTGTCCATTTGCATTGATCTAATTGTGTGCGGCATAACGTACGGGTGTGTATTTTAGGGCGGCTATAGAAATTGATTTCCTTTCTGCCTTTAAAATGCAAACCTTTCAAGTTGCTCGTTACTGCCGCCTGAAATATTACCGCATTCGCCACTGTTTATTTTTTCTTTAGTTTCTTTAAAATTTCCTCAAAGTTGCGATATTTATACAGTTTGAGGAATTCCTCCATCATGAAATATGACATTTGACGTTCAGGAGCGGATTGCGGGCGATTTCCTGTCAAGCCTAAAAGCAGCCAGGGCGGAAAGATGAGTACCGAAAACCACTGTTGTCACGCTTGCCGGGTTGCTGATGTTATGGGCTAGGTGTTTAGTTTTCTTTTTCATCGTTTAATACTTGTGGTTTAAACTTTACTGTTGAATTAAGCTGTCTTGGTGGTGACAGCCTTTTAAACAAACTGTCTTGCAACCTACTAATTATCTCTAAGGGATAATTGTGTTTGTATTTCACCAAGCTTTTTGAATTCACATATTTGTCAACTGAGTCGTTAATTTGTTTCAATTCTTCTGGCAAATAGTTGTGTTCGTAAGGAATGATATTAAAAAAATTGCCTCGTATAATGATAATAAAGTCCATGTTTCTGTCATCAATACTTCCCTCGCTTAAACTTCGTCTATATGTCTTTTTATAATTGTAATCCAACAATTTAGTCATTGATTTTATAAACTTGCCATTGACGTTGTAATGATAGAAGCTATCCAAACCAAATAAAGGAGTCTTCATATTGTCTACTTCGAACATATTTTCGGATCTCGAAATAATTAAGCTGTCTTTTGTCGAAAATGAAAATTCTGCATATTGTCTTACAACTAGTTGTGGAACGCCTAAACTATCCCAGCTTACTCGAGGATACAAACTTATTAAAACAACTTTGTCGTTCTTATGTGTATTGCAACCTATAAAAATGAATGTTATAAACGAAATAACTAGTTTTCTCATTTTCTCATGTTTTACATCTGAAAATAACCTATCAATCAGTCTTTCCTTTTTTTCTACACTTAACCATAATGGGTGGCGGTATGAAACGGTTGGATTTTCGGGGCGCATTCGTATCCGCTGAGAAAAACGCTTACGCGAGAACCAAAGCCAATCAAACAACTAAACCTCAACTGTTTTATATTATGTGTTGTGTGTAGTTCTTTATATTTCTTCCATTTTAATGTTAAATTCTTCGGAGAATTGGACTAATATCATACTCACTTTTTTTATATAGCCTTTCTCAGACCACAAGTTAATATTTAATAGTCCTGATCCTCCTGCACCTCCAATTATATCAATAACAACTGAACTTTCATCTGTTTTCAAAATCACCATATTCATTTGGGTTGAACTATTTCTAAAATAGAATTCTTCATCCGCTAAAATTGACATATCAGAGCTATGGTTCTCATATTCAAATGAAAGATAATCATTTAGATAATTAATAATCCTTTTTCTATCAGTTGTAAAAATTTTAAATCTTGAAATATTCATATAATCGTTATTGTAATTATTGAATTCTTATTCATTAATTATCTGTTTGTCAGCATGTTTAGGTTTAATAAAATTACACACAACGTCCTTGCGGTAAATTCCAGTTTTAATGGGATTTAACGCGTGCTCTGCACTGGCAATTTAATCATTGCTTTTGTTCTTTTCCTCTTCAAGTTGTTTCGCATTTTTGCCAGTCACAACATTTCTTCCGGTTTTCTCTTAAATCTCGCGTCGGGTATTACCTGCAATTGTTCCTCCTTGATGTGCAATTATCCTGTTTTTTTCGAAAGTGTCTGGTTTCTTTGTCTTGGAAATCTCAGATGTTGTGGCTTCGGCAAGCATATTTAAAACCAATTCAAGATTTGTCATGTGGTCTCTAAGATTCTCCTTCTTTATATCTTTCAGACCCTTATATTCTTTTGTTGTTAAGCCACTCCACGCTTTTGTAATTTCATCTGTTAAAATCGCAAATTCCAGACCTTTTTGCACACCTCTGTTTTCCCATTCATCTGTAAGTTCTTTTCTGACTTCGATGCTTTTTAGTCGCTGGTTTATCCACTCTTTGCTATAACCTTTACGCAAGTAGGTCTCCATTAGGCGGTCAATCCCTAATTCTGGATCTTCTATTTCATCAATACGCTCACGACCTACCTGTGCTAGCCAAATTTTAAATGGTTCAACTCTTGGGGATGGTATACTTTGAATTAATCTAAATAGTTGCTCTTTATCAGCTACATCTGTCTTTCTTAGTTTCCCATCTTCTGCAGTTAATTTCAACTGTCCGATTTTGTCGGACAGTTCACTGCCCTCCTTTCTAAGCTTGGCTTTTAAGTCGTTCCAATATTTTCGAGGACGGTCTGTACCTGTTAATACTTCGATAACATCAATTATTGAAAAATACCATTTCTCATTGTCATCTCGCCATATCGAGCGTATTTGTTTTTGCTCAAAAGTTTTATTGCAGTTTCTTTTGTCATAATCAAATCATTATACTTACAAATTTATAAAAATATTGTTGGAGAAAGGAGATTAAACTATTCTTCTATACTTGTTCATTTGCTCAAGTTATTCATAGGGACATAAATAACCATGTTCTCTTTGCTTGTGCATAACGGTAAGTATATGCAAAGTAGGCGATTGCAGGCTTCAAAACTATCAAACAATTACGATTTTGAAGCGGGCTATAACTGTTGAAATTACTACTATCTCGCCTATTTTGTATATACATTGTTATAAGCCATTTTTTGTTATTACTTGATTTCTGTTAAATAAATTTATTTAATATTAAGCTGATGATAATCAATAAAAAACCTACCATTAGGGATATTGCACTGAACCACAAGTATTTTAACTTTGATTTTAACGTTTTTTCCTTATGGGTTTTAATTTCAGCAGGAGCTTTAGGGGTAATTATACTTTTATATGGAAGAATTCCTAAAAACGCAACTATTAAACTATTGAAAAAGCATATAAATACTAATATTTTCAATACTTCATTTACAATAATATGATCGTATATAATACTTATCCCTAATAAAGCAGAACTTATAGTTATTAATTGCTTCAATATGTCATTACATAATTTAATATTATTCTTTAATGTTTCATAACCCCAAGAGATATAAAACAAATCATCTTCTGATACTGGTTTCCCTTTTTGATTAGCCATTTTATTCATATTGAATACTAATAAGATTATCTGCATTACAATCAGGGAAACTGCATTTTATTACAATTTCTTTTGTCTTTAGATCCAAATTAGTAAATCTTCTTTCTAATATTACATTTTCGAAAGTATACTCTAAAGGGTTGTATTTTGACTTTCGTTTACATTTCCAGCAAGTGAAAGTTGGTTTATTTATTTGTTCATTCATTATAAACTATTTTAATGTAATTGTTTTCTGTTTTTTAATGCTTCTATCGTGTTAGTACCGCTCAAATAATATAGAAAATTTGGATGATCAACTAGTTTTGAGAAAACAGTTGGTTCAATACGTTTATTTATTTCAGAAGGATCCGTAATCTCTTTTAGCCATTTTGTATCTATCTCGTCATAGCAACTTTTAAGAAATTCACTTGCGATATAATAAGATAAATGAAATATTGGATAAGGGAAATCACTGATCCAATAATAAAATACTTGAACCCAATATGGCTCAATTGTTTCATCAGAATAATTAAGAGATGCCATAAACCATTTTATTTTAACCCGTTCCTTTATCAAATTCTCGATCACCAACAATGGATTTAAATTACAATAAATAAATGTATCACCTAAATATGATTCTCGCACTAATGAATTCAGAAATTTCTTTGTCCAAACTTTATATTTTGTTTCTATTTCAATAATTGAGACAATTGAGTTTGTTGATAAAGCCATATTAATTTCGCTCGTTATAAAATGTGTAACGATATTATTTACGCAATCAACAACATGAATGCTGTTAGTTTTATTATTATCAATCAGATAGGAAAAATAAATAGTCTTATTTCTATTAAATGAGTAAAGCTCATCACTTGTTATATACTCATCATTTCCTGTAAATATGTGGCATTTAATAGACTCCTTTTTAAAATATGAAACTCTTAGATTACACACCCGTATATATTCATTAAATCTCAATGCCTCAATATTGTTGAGTACAACAAAAGATGATTTGCTTCTTTTAAGTATTTCAGCGCCTTGAGTTAAAGCGACAGTTCCACGAGCGTCATCTATGCCTGACAAATATTTCTCAAACAAATTAAGAAATGAATCCATGACAGCTATTCTCCAATTCTTAAATATTATATCCCAATCATCATCAATTCCTAATGCTAATTGTATTTGATCTGGTTCATCATAATATTCAAATGCTGCAATTAATTCGTCAGACATGCCCCAATTTTTAATAGAATTGATTAATTCATTATAATGGAAATCCTGCATGACATCATATATTAATAAAATTCTATCTACAGGAGAATGTGATGGATTGTCAATAAATTTATTTAATTCTGCTATTGTATTTTCATTGATTTTGTCAACTTTATAGGGACATGTTAGCATAGCAATCCAGCATAATGTCCAAGAAGTAATTAATCTCCATTGTTTTGATTGTGGAATATGAACTAACATTGAATTCATTTTACTCAGACAATCTTGATAACTTTTAGGTAATTTATCTGTATTTTCTAGTTCATCGTAATCTAACAAACTGATATATGTTGCTTGCATTTCATGTACATAGAGACATTTATGTACCATTTTTTTAAATAAATCATTTAAATTTTTATTTTGTGGGTAGTTATTCACTTCATCAGCGATTCGTTTAAGTAATAATCCATAAGTGCTCTCAGCATTTAATCTTTGATGTTGTAATTCATGAAAAAAAGTAATTGATATTTGATCGGTGTCTTTATGGTTTCCAAGGATAACATAAAACCTATCATAATCAAAATAACCTAGAGTCAAATCTTCTAGTTCACTTTTCATCTGAAAATCCTGAAATTGACTGCTCATAATTCGTAGTTACATTTTGTGTAATGTTTCTTCAAAATGGCTTATAACGTTAAGTGTAAGAATAGTAGCAGTTTGCGGGCGAATTTCTTGTCGAAACGGTACAAATTTGAAGCGGGCTTCTGTCGCTCAAGAACCTACTAAACCGGCTATTATTTTTACACATTGTTGTGCGTAGCTTTTTTTAGTGTTTCACAATTATAACTTGAATATTATCTTGATTGTCAATGTCATTTTTAAATTCATTTTCATCAGTAATTGTCCCAATATCATATATGAGAAATAGTTGACTAGCGTATTCTTTACCATATGCCCTAATATCTGCATTTATTTCATCTATTATAGATTTAGTTTTTGCCTTGTCTTTAGTAAATTTTACTTCAAGTGCCAATCCTAATTTTTGAAAAATAAAATCTGGTATCACTTCTTTAATTGATACTTTAACCCTTCCAACTTCTCTATCATAGTCAATTCCTTTACTTAGTCCTTTACCAATCAATAGTGTCTCAATTTTATCTTGTATTTCTTTTTCGTTTTTGGGGATTTCAATTATTGTTTTTCGAAGATTGCTTGCCAGAAAATCTTTTAATCCTAATATTTTATTTTGCTTAATGTCAAGGTGGTTTTCTAATAAGGAAATCAACAGACCTAAATTTGCTAATACTCCATCAAACATCTGTTTTTGTTGTGGCCATGTTAAACTAAAAGCATTGGGTATCTTTTCTAAGTTATAAATATCTAATAGTGATATATCTATAAATTTGGAAACACTCGTTGCCATTTGCGTATATTTTCGAAGGAATACATCAAAACTTCCATATTGTGAAACCTTGTTATCATCGCTCGTATATGTAAACTTCATGGTTTCCATAAGAGCTACTGCGTTTTTATACAATTTTTGTAATTCTTCATTCATAGGTTCTGTTTCTTTAAGTTACGCACAACGGGAGTCTGCGCAAAAACTCCGTTTTAAAATTAGGATAAAGGTACAAAATCTATTTTTTCAATAATAAATTTATTCAGTGATTACCTGCATTTTATGAGGCTATTTTGTATTTTTCAAGGAAATTGGAATAAATTGGAGGGGAAAATATCGGATTTAGGGCAGTTTTGGGTAAAAAAGACTTGATTATGAGCAGTTCAATGAATTTTCCGGGAGTCATTATCTGCACACTTCTCATTAGATTGTAACAGATAAATGCAAGACTTACTTCACCCAACACCTGCCTTTTCCCTTTCATCAAAACATAGTCGAAAGCCCATTGCCTTTTCAGTGTACCCCAGGGGTGCTCTGCTATTTGTTGCCGTAAACGGTAATAGCTAGGGGACTCATTCACTCTGGTTGCATTTTGAGCAATTATATCTGCATATTCACTCCTGTCAATAGCTCGGCCATTACGGCCGCTGTTTGTACAAAGACTGCGCTGCTTACAAGAACTGCATTTGGGTGACAAATAACGTTTAAAACGAAAAGCAGGTGTCTTTCCCTCAGAGCTGTGCCTGTACCAGACATTGTTTGTTGTCAGTACCTCTCCGGCCGGGCATGTGTAAGTGTCTGATTCCGGATTATAATTAAATGAATTAATAGGATACAAACCAATATCCTTAGTCGAAGGTGCCTTAGGTGAAACATATGTGATTATATTGGCAAAAGCGCATCGCTGCAGCTGATCTCCGGTATGATATCCCTTGTCGGCCAGTACATTCATACCGTCGAGCCCAAGGACTGATTTTGTATTGATTGCAACAGGAGCTAATGCCCTTGTATCATTTACGTCACCGGTGTCAAAATACGTGATGAGCTTGTTTTTCGCATCTACCGATGCCTGTATGTTATAACCTACCTGTACAATATTCCGGTGTAGTATTACAGCTCTGGAGTCCGGGTCTGTGAGAGATATTTGTTCCTGATTACTATCATCAAGTTGTTTTTCTATTGATTCATATTTGGCTTTACGAATCGTTTGCCTCTCAATTTTATGCTCAAGTTCTGCTTTTTCTTCTTCATTATCGGAATTATCAAGGGCCTGCTCATATTCAGATATCTTATTGTCGATATATTCCTTATGGCTACCTATTTTCTTGTCGTTGAAGTTGTTCTTTAATGAATTTTGACCTCTGACCTTAAACGAATCGATTGCAATCGTCTCCCCTTCTATAAGCTGTGCCTGCTTGAGAAGAAATACGAATTTCCTGAATACATTCCGGAAAGCTTCTGAATACTCTTTTCTGAAATAAGCAATTGTACGATTAGATGGTGTTTGCTCACACAATAACCATCTTAGTTCTAAGTTGATTTTTGCTTGGCGTTCTAGTTTACGAGAAGAACGAATTCCGTAACGATAACCATAAATATAGAGTTTTAGCAATATGGCAGGGTGATAAGGAGGACGACCCTCTTCTCCGGTGATTACATGCCTGAATCCAAAACTGTTTAAATCAATGGCGTCGACAAAGGCATCTATTACTCTTACAAAATTATCAGGCTCTATAAACTGTTCCGGACAGAACATTTGTATTTGATTTCTTTCAGTCCCTAACGCATGATGCATAGCTCATATTTTTTATTATACATTGAATATAAGCAATATATGCCTCATTTGCAAATAATTACATAATAAAAATTAATGCTTTAAAATGGATAGTTATGTTTGAATATATGGGATGTTTTTGCGCAGTCTGACGGATGGGTATATGAAACGTTTGGCATTTCAAAGCGATTTCCTATCAAACCGTTGCAAAGTTTATTAAATGTACTGCCCTTAAAATTAGCACTTTCCGCCAAATGTTTTATATACCGTGTTGTATGCTAGGCTTTATTCATTATCAGTTAATTATCAGTCTTTTACAATTATCAATCCGCTCAATCGAAGCACTGCTGTTCCCGAAAAAATTAGTTTTTAGGGTTGGCAAAAAAGCGGAGGAAGACAGACAAGCTCTTTTGCAATTTTCGGTTGCGTGTCGGCTTGTGCGAATTGCAAATGTGCTTGACTGTGTGGGGTGCTTAAAATGTCTTTGATATAGAGTATTTTGGTTTTTCATTATAAATATCACATAATTTTTTAAAATAATCTTTTCTCATTACTAATTCAGAACCATCTAATTTAGGGATTTCGTCATGTATATTTGAAAAAGAACCTAAAGCGACATATTCTGTCTGCCAAGTTTTTAATTTTAGAACTACTTCATCAGTAGAATTGTAAGCTATCAAGCCATCTCTAAAATCGCCAAAACGAAGTCCAAGAACTTCCATAATTGATGGATTTAACCATAGAATCTTAAAATACTCAAACTGAAATTGATTTTGAATAAACGAAAATATTGGCTTCTTTTCTGTTGGAAAATCAACATAGTTTTCATTCCACAATAAATCCATTTCTAATCTATATGCAGAATATGGAAAATCCATCGATTTCCCTTCATTAAAAACAACACCGCCAAAAATTGTTCTTTCAATTAATTTGTAATGTTCTTTTTTAATTAACTCATGTTCAAAGTGTGCAATTCTTACCCATCCATTTTCATCAATGTATATTTCTTCATTAAATGCTGCATATTTCTCATAATTTGATGCACGTTTTAAACTATCAGGTCTAATATCTATGGAAAGCTGTTGAGCAATTATTGACTTAATATCAATCTTTAAACTTTCAAATACATCTTGTGTATTGGCATATGAATTAAGCTTTTCATAGTATTCAGTATTAAAAAGTTCGAGTAAATAGTCCGAAAAATATATATTGCTTACCATTCTTTCGCTCATGCGATTATCGTATATTTCTAAATAATCACCATATTTTCGTTGAAAAGTGGCTTTAAACTTTCCAAAAATATTTTTAGTTTCAATTCCAGCTCTTTTTAGAGTGTCATGGCGCTTATTCAGTCCTTCAAACCATTTGTATTCATCATCTGAAATAGGGTATATTAAATCATCTTTAGCTTTTATTACAGACTTAGTCTTAAAATGAAATATATTTGAAATTAAGCTATCAATTAGAAAGTAATAGGTAGGATATATTGATTCTAATTCGGATTCAAAATTTTTAAGGTATCCTTTAGTCGTCTCTTCAAAAAGAACTAATAATTGCAGTATTGATAGAATTATAGTTTTTTTAAAGTATTCATGATTTAAAAGAAACCATCTAATTGGTTTTACAAGCTTTTGAGAATCTTCATATAATAAAATCGAAATACTTGATAAAACAAGATGATACTTTTGAACTGTATAAGATTTAAATCGACAAAACAGCAGACAAATATGAATTTCATCAATATCCATATTTAAGTCATTAGTAAGTACCGTATCCCAATCATAAGTTTCTCTCGAAGGCAATCTGTACTCAATTATTTCATACATTGAGAGCCAAGATTTCTCAAGTAGTGATGTATTATAACCAACACTTGAAAGAGCATTAAATAAGTTTGCGGAAAAAACACGTTTATAACCTAGATTTAAATTTGAAGCTAATAACTCAAATAAAAAATCAATGCTTCTATTGGGATTAAGCTTATAGGCTTTTTGGAAAGCACCTAGGTTTGACAAACTTTTAAACCATCCATCTCTTTGATAAACAAACCGTGTTATCCAGAAAAATATAGAAAGTTCAGAATTTGAATCAAAAACCGGAGTAATGTTAATGTTGCTTTCGTCATGGTAGTCTTCATTCTTCCTGACAAGATGCTCGATTAAATTTTTAATTTCAGGAGTAAGAACTTGAAAACTATCAAATACATAAACTAAAGATTGAACCTCTTTTTCAAGAATTGGATTATTATTTAGATAATCAGAAAGTTCAGAAAGAGACATGTCAGAAAATTCTTTTCTGTTAACACATTCTCTTTTAATTTTCACAATAGGGTCAATGGTTAAAGATTTCCTACTTGAAGCTATTGTATTTGAAGTAACAAAAGCATTTGGCAGCTTTAAATCATTCGCATATTTTTTAATCTCCTTTTGGAAATCCTTTGAACGTTCTGAGTTCTGTTTTATTGACAACCTTGCATTAATTGAAGCTCCTAAAGTTTTTTTTGCTACTGACAATTTTAACTTCTCAAACAGTTTAATAGAATCCATTAGAAATGCATCATCTGATTCGACTAGCATTGTTTGATTTAAAAAGCACTTTGTCAAATCATTAATCTGAACATCAGGATTTGTAATTAAATGTTTCAAGGAAGATTCTAATCGCCAATCACATCTTGTTCCTACTAATTCATGAAGTAAATAAAGAGAAGCATTTTTAGGATTGATTTTATAAAATTTCTCAAACCATTCTACTGGAAAATGCTTTGTGTCTTTTCCATCAGTATGCTGAACTACTGAATCAACTAATTCTTTCAGCTTTAAAATATATTCATTCCCTAAAGAATTATTTATCAAACTTAAACCAACAATACTTTCGGTTAAATCCTCAAGAGTTAAATCTCTACGCCAAGTATATCCAAGAACATATTCTACGCCCTGATTGAAGTATAGCTCGATTTTCTCTGAGTCATTAACAAAAGCATATGCTTTAACTAGTTGAAAGCAATATTCAGAAAGAAATGCGTGAAATTGCCCATCTTTATTTCGTTCATATTGTCCAACCAATAATTCAATAACAGAAGTGGAATTGTTTTCATTGATATTCTCAACGAGAAGTTTAAAGAAATTATTAGTTGCAATTGGCCCTCCTGGTGAGTTTTGAAAATATGTTGTTGTTTTAGTACTAACTTTATCAAGTATCTTTAATATATAAATCCAATCTTCTTTTTCTTTTATAAAAGATAATCCTTCATTTAGTGATTCATAAATAAAATCATGTAATGAATATAAATCACAAGTTCTAGGATTACCGTGAAAAGGCTCTACATTATATGCAAGAAAATCAAAAGCATTTCTGAGTTCTAATGAACCAGCTGTTTCTGAGACTCTAAATTGTTTAACCTTTATGTAATAAATCAGCCAATTATAGAACCAATTGTTTGATTTGAAAATATCAATTACACCTGCAATTGATTTTCTATCATTAATTTGATTTTCTATTTGTTTAAAGAAGAATTTTATTTTAGGAACTTCATTATCGAAAATGTTTTCAAAATTTAAAATTTCTTCTCCTAATAGTTGAAGATTTTCTTTGGTAGTTTTTTTATTACCATCAACAATAGATAATTTTTTAATTATATCATATTTATCTATTAATTCATCAACAAATGTTCTAGGTCTGAAAAGAGATAGCTCCTTAATAAAAATATTTTTAAAGTCAGTTAATTTTCTCTTTTTAATCTTTTTGACTATATCAATTAATTCTTCTTCATTATTTTGAGACAGTAGAATTCTTATATAGTATTTGAAGTCATCTAATTGTATAGGTTCTCCCGATTTGAAATAGTCTGAATAGTATTTCCATGGTGCTACAGAACCTTTTGAATCTATTAAATAACAAACTTGCAACCCTTGTCTTTTTGTTAAAGTAGGTTTACTCTCGAACAATAAATATTCTGAAACTGCTTCAAATCCATTTTTAAAACCAAATGCATTGATATAATACAAAAAGGCTTCGTCAAAAGATTCTTCCGTACCTGTTAGTATTTTATTTATTTCATTAAGGATTATAACTTTTTCTATATCTTTTGACTCTACACAAGCCCTTGAAAAGAAGTGATAATTATTTTTAATTATATCCCAAGGATGCCCTGAGCAAACACATTTCTTAATGAAGTCCTTTGAAATAAATTCTAACACTTTTTCATAATAACCACCATCTGTTAATACTTGTAAATAATACCGATATGCTTTAGGATAACAATAAAAATCCAACTTGTCAAACCAATCAATTACAGGGCGGAATATTCTTTTCTCTACTACTTCATTTGATTTTAATTCTTCTAATATAAATCTTCTAAAACTCTCATGATAAATAATATAGCCTTTTGAAGATGTATTTTGTTTCAAAACGGGTTTTAATAAATCTAATGTTTCGTCTACATATATCCCTAATTCTGTTATTTCCTTCAATTCTTGTTTCGTAAGACTAAAATTTACCGCAGATAAAGCAAATGGGACATCATTATTCAGATTTTGTTTTGCCAATAGGTAACTATAGTATTCTTTTAGATTGTATGAATAATATGGAAGCGAATTAAAAACAGTTACATTTATTTGAGGTAAGCATTTAATTTCTTCAATTAAGTAGGTTAAGTACAGGGGATTACCAGAGCTTTTTTCTAGTAATAGGTCTGATATATGTTTATTGTCTAATTCTTTATCATCAAGGTGGAGTTTGGACATTAAAGCTTTTACATCGTCTATATCCCAATTAGGTATTGATATCTGAGTATAGTTGTGAATATCAGCCAATTCTTTTATAGGCTGTGATGCTAAAAGAATTGAAACATTGTCTGATATATTTATTTTATTAATCTCATTGATGATATCAATTTCACTTATGCTTAAATCATCATAAGGTCTGTATTTAAAAACTCTCTGAATATGGTCTAGTCCATCTATTATTAAAACCGTAGGTTCAGTTATATTTTCAATAAGTATATTTAATTCAGATAAACTACTTGCATATCTGTGCCGTTTTTTCTCCTTTAATTCTGGATAGAGATTAAGGATTTCAGAGATTATATTTCCGTAAAAAACATCAGTCTTTATTCGTTCTTTTTGAAATTTATCTTGAAGGTCTGTATAGCAATAATGCTTTACAGTATTAATATTGTTACTATTTAATTCACTTATTAAATTGTTTACAAACCATGACTTTCCACTACCAGGTTCTCCCTTTAGAATTATTCTTTTATCTGAATTAACTAACCTAAGGATTGAAATAACGTTCTCTTTTGTTTGGATATTTTTACGTTCATCAATTGGGAAATTTTGCTCTATAGAACCAAAATCAGTTATAATTTCGAATTGTTTAAATATTTCTTTTGTTGTAATCGGTAGCCCATTGCTACGAGACTTCCTAATAAGAGCAGAAAGTGAAAGAATAAATTCCTCTTTGCTCTTTTTATTATTTGGGAAAACACCTATACCTAAGCGGTCGACTTGGTCTAATACAATTTTTTCCAATTGACCAGGATTATAAATACTTAAACTAAATTTTGGGAAATCAATTTCTATTGTAAAAGCTTCACAAAACTTTACGAATTCATCTCGCTGAATACTATTAGATTTGGTTCTAAATCTTCTCCACTTTTCAATCGGCTTTTTGTTTTTTGGCCATAGTTTCTCTACGTTTACTCTGTATAGAGTAGTATCGTGGTTTATGAAAGTTTTTTGCTTATTCTGAATATCCAGAATATTTAACAATTCATCTTTAGGTTCATTCCATGCTAAACAAAGCCTAATGTCAAGGATACTCTTATCAGGATGGTTGTTCCATGAATTAAATAATTCATCAATAGCTAAATTGTATGAACCATCTGTTGATAAGTCCTCTTTTTTAAAAGAATGATTACTCTCTGAGTTACTATACTTTATCTGTCTTTTAAATAATCCTTTATTGTTTATAATTGTTAAATCATCAAATCTATCTGAATCAAATTCTTTTTTATCAATATAGAAAGTGCTTTCTTCATCTTCAAGAATCCAACCTAGAATGAAGTAGGCAGTTAATAAATCTTGATATTCATATCCTTCATGTGCAGTATTTAAGCCCATATAATCTTCATTTTGAGCGTTGGCAAAAATTGCACTCTTTTGCAAATTTTGATCTGTACGTCAGCTTGTGCGATTTGCAAATGTGTGCAATGTGCGTTGGCTTCCCAAACTGTCCCGAAGGGCAGAAGCGGGTTGGCAAAAACTAATTTTTTCTTGCACCAACCTTTAATCAATGAACCAATATATTCTATTCGTTTTTTCAAATTTTATAATCAGGTTTCATTGTTCGATTCGGTCTTTTAGCCTTGCATATAACGTTTTCGCGGTAAATTTCCGTTTTAATGAAATTTACTGCGTGTTAGGCAACGTTTACTGTTTTTTCCAATTTAATAATTCCCATTCAGCTACTTTTAAGCCTTCTTTATCAGCTACTTTTTTTGCAACTCTTACATATTCAATATATTTGTCCATACTATCGAGTTCTGTCCAATTGACAAGCACAGAATCATTGTAATGCGACAGTAATTTGGACTTGATTATATTATCAAAAGGACAATGAAACGGAGTTTTAACTTTGTTGATTGACCATATATATTTTAAAAACAAATTAATTATTTTCTGACTAATGCCAATTCTGAACCTTTTTTCAAACAATATATCTCTGTGATTTTCAGACAATTTATTGGACATAAGTTCAATATAATTACAATGTTCATCTTCGGTTAGATTATTAAATTTTTCAATATATGACTTTAAAAAATCTTTTATTTCCAATCTTAAAGACTGACTATCAATCATGTTAGAATTATTAGATAGATAAATTGGATACAATTTATTTCTTGTTTGAAGTCCAGCATTAATACTTGAAGCCAAATATTCATCGATTAAAAATTGTTCTTTGCATGCAGGTATATCAATTATCATTGTTTTTAATTTTTAATGTTGCCGAACGATTTGCGCATATGACTTGTTGCGGGTTTCAGAGAACTTTCCTGTCAACCGTGACCAAATTTAGCCAAAAGCACTAAGTTCTGATTTATCACTTTCCCCGCCATAAATTATATGCGCTGTTGTGTGCAGCCTTTTTTAATATTCAAATTTTATTTCGTAGAACTTTTTCTGTCCTTTTTTTTCTATGTTGTTATATTCAATTGTCGCCAAGTAAATGGTGTTTTCGTTTACCCAAAGAATAGGTTCTTTTTCGTCAGCGTTTATGTCGATTGTCTTAAAGTCAAATTCAAGGATAGTCCATGTCCCTCTACTGGTTATCTCGCAAATTTCAATTTGTAGATAGTTGTCGCAATCTTGTCTTTCCAAACCAATCCAAAGTCCGCTTTTTGACATTACACCGTATGAACCATTAAAGCGGTCAATCCATTTATTCGGAAAGCCTTCGCTATCCTTTAGAAAAACGGCATTTTCAAAGTGGTAATCTTGAATGAGGAAAACGAGAATGTCGAGCTCAGGATAATAACCATAAAAGCTTGTCAAAAATCTGGGAGATTCACATAATTCACTTCCTGCAATGTCAATTTCATGCTGACTGTAGGTTTTATCAATTAGTTGTTGAGCCTTTTCTAGTCTTGACGAATCAATTGTATGCAAAGGAATAGCATTGAAGTTATTGTTCAATGCGTTTCTATATTCTGTTTCGCTGATTTGATTGAAATTGAATGACCTACTACCGACTTGTCCATATGCAGTCGTTAGAGTCAAAATAAACAGAACCGTCAAAATAGGATAAAAGTGATATTTATGTTTCGATGTCATTATATGTCTGTTCGTTTTTTTAGGTTGCACACAACGTTTCGCGGGAAAATTCCGTTTTAATGGAATTTAACGCGTGTTATAGGGCGTTTACTTTTTTTTCAATTATTCTAAGTATATTAATTACTGAAATAGTGCTTACAACACAGGATTCTGCAATAAATGAGTCTGCATTTAACGAATGAGTCAAAGTGTTTGCCAAATTAATTGCTTTCTCAGCTGTATCAATTACAGACAATGAATAATCTCTAATTTTATCGTTAATATGACCTCCAAGTTCTGTTTTGATATATGTGTGAAGTCTGTTTTTGAATTTCCCTTCAGAAATGTCTACTTTATCAGGTGCAATGTGTTTTTGTGGATCAAATACAATATTCGATATTTTTTGCATTATAGTTCTACAAGTGTTACCAATATTTTGATAATCTATAGATTCTGCTGCACTTCTAAATTGTTCAAGCATAATATCTTGATCGCTGTTAATTTCCTCCCATGGTGTTGATACTGGGATATATCTATTTGCTGAAATTTGAAAATTTTTAAGATTTGGTTCAATCTTAATTTCACAAATATAGACACCTGTGAACTCCTGAAGTTTCTTGATTATTTGATCTTTAAAAGAACTAAATTGTTGATAGTACTTTTTAAATATCTCGGGATTTGAAACAATTCTTAGCAATCGTTCGGTTCTAATTAGTGAGAATTTGTTTAGTGCGTAATAAAATTCAGATTGGCAAAGGAACTCATGAATTGATTCACAGCCATCAACATCAAAAAAATAAATCAGATACTGAATATTTTCGTTTTCATATTCTCTATACTCAAAAAAACTTTCGAAATTTTTTAATTCCATGTCTGCTTATATGTAATTTGTGTTGGTTTCAATGTCAATAAAATGCCCTATAACTTGGTTATGGGTTGAGCAATGTGTGTTTAAGGTCGCATATGCTTGGGGCTTGCGACACCTTTGTGGTGATATATATTTTTGTGGAAATTGGATTATAAATCGAAATCATCTACGGGGTTTTTTATGTTTTGTAGGCCGGTCATACTAACGTGTGTATAGATTTCTGTTGTTTTACTGCTTTTGTGACCTAGCAACTCGAATGTACCTTAAACTTACTCCCGCCTCTAAAAGATGAGTTGCATAGCTGTGTCGAAGGCAATGCAGCGTAAAATTATGATTTTTATATATTTTGCCCAAATATTTATGAAATATTTTTTCAAGACTTGTTTCGCTGTACTTATCTCCTTTGAATTGCCCCTCTATTAAATAAGTAGATGGCTTATACATTTTGTAGTACTTTATTATCATATTCATAAGTTTCTCACTAACAGGCAGCACACGATCCTTTTGCCCTTTCCCATTTACTATGGTTACTGTTCTCCTCTTTGAATCCAGATCTTTGAGTCGAAGGTTTATCAACTCACTCCTTCTTAAACCACAAGCATATATCAAGGTTAGGGCTGTTTTATGTTTAAAATTTGGGATACAAATGAGCATCTTCTCAACCATCTCTTTTGGGATAACCTTTGGCAATGGCTTGTATTTCTTGGGTCTCTCAATATGGTCAATCGAGAGCTTTCTGTTCTCTACTTTTAAGTAGAAAAGTTTGACGGCATTAATTACTTGATTTTGATATGATGCAGAATATCCATTTTTTAAAATAAAAATGCTGTTAAACAGAACAAAATCCTTATTTGAGATATCTGCCGGGTTTTTATCTTGAAAATAGTTAAGAAAAACCTTTATGGCTTCTGTATAAGTTTTTATTGTGCTATTACTGTATCTTCGGCTTCTAAGCCACACCTCGAAATAGGCAATCTGTTTTTGACTCTCTCTCTCCATCTCTCTCTCCTCATTAGTTTGTGCTAATATAGCAATATTTAAACAACAACAGCCATGCTTGTATTGTTTTTAATCAGCACTTCGGTTATAGTGCAAGTTCTTTCTTAAGCCACAATATAAATTTATTAGTAATAATATTATTAGTAACAAAGTTATTAGCAGTAACGTCACTTATATCGTTATAAAGATTACTATTGAAATAAATCAACCCGGAGTCTTACCTTCGAGAAATATGCGTAATAATACAAAAAACTGTTTGCACAAGGTGAACATGTGAAATCCTTTGCGCGACCCAGGATTACGTCACTACGTTCCGTGATCCTGGAAAGGTCGCAGAAAACAGCCCAAGAGATAAAACCCTTAAGTGCTTTGCACTTGGTTTTTTTATTTTTCTCCCGTCCCCAAGCAAGCTTGGGCCGGCGAAAATAAAAAACCCCTTGCCGTTGGCAAAGGGTTTTATCTCTTGTAGCGCGACCCAGGATTGAACTGGGGACCTCATGATTATGAATCATGCGCTCTAACCAGCTGAGCTATCGCGCCGCGAATTGAGGTGCAAAAGTAACACAAAAATGCAACTATGCAAAACCTTTATCCAAGATTTTATCAAAACACAGTTTTACAGTCAGATATAAAAACACTGGAAGAAAGTGACTCTCACTTTTTACCCAAAAGTACGACTGCATATGCAGCAATTCCCTCTTCGCGGCCTACAAATCCGAGTTTTTCGGTTGTTGTGGCCTTTACGGAAATGCGGTCGTCCTCAACCTCAAGTAGCGAAGCCAAAAGGGAGCGCATCTGCGGGATATGGGGTGCGAGTTTTGGGGCCTGGAGTGATATGGTGATATCGGCATTCACAAGATAAAAACCTTTAGATTTTACCAATGCATAAACGCGTGATAGAAGTATTTTGCTGTCTATTCCCTTGAATTCGGGTGAAGAGTCGGGGAAGTGTTTACCGATATCGCCTAAGGCTAACGCTCCCAGAAGTGCGTCACAAAGTGCGTGTATCGGGGTGTCGCCATCTGAGTGTGCCACACACCCTTTCGTATGATCTATTAAAACGCCGCAAATCCAAAGGGGAAGCCCTTTTGCCAACGCGTGCACATCATAGCCGTTACCTATTCTCAAATCCATTTCATTTTCCACTATGAGGTAAAGTTAAAACAAAAATCGCACATAAATTGTTATCTTTGTGCAGGGAATTTCAATAATGTGATCCCCTGAAATTATGGGACTGAACTTTAGTTTTTTCGGGACACCCAAGAAAAGGGTAAACTACCGGCCTCTTTATCACGATGAGAATGAGGTTCTGGAAGAGAGACATGCCCATCTGAATGATGATAGAAAGGGCAGGGAAAACGAGGAATATTATGTCCATCGAAGACGTACCAAAGGGAAATTCAGAAGAACGACATCTGCAAACCGAGGCCGTAGAGGCAAAATTGACTCTGCTGTCATTATCGGGATTGTCGTTCTCATAACAATCCTTCTTCTGTTCTTCTTTGCTTTTTACATTGCCAAGTCATTCGGGCTTTATATTTAGGTGGGTTGATGCTTAAGATTCTTCCAAGTCATATCTCAAACTTGATAGCTGCTGGCGAGGTTGTCCAGAGGCCGGCATCTGTTGTCAAGGAGTTGATGGAAAACGCCGTGGATGCTTCTGCAACGCATATTCAAGTTGTTGCGAAGGATTCGGGGAGGACATTGATACAGGTTATAGATGACGGTACTGGTATGTCCCCTCAGGATGCTAAGACTGCATTTCTTAGGCATGCAACATCCAAACTATCTGAAATTGAAGATCTCAATTCCCTTCATACGTTTGGCTTCCGCGGTGAAGCGCTGGCATCTATTGCTGCAGTTTCTGAAGTTTCTCTCAAAACGCGCAGAGAGCTGGATCAAATGGGTTTCGAAGTTCGGTTTGCCGAATCAAAGCTTATCTACGAGTCGGAAGTAAGCACACCAAAAGGTAGTAATTTCATAGTCAGGAATATATTCTATAATGTACCGGCGAGAAGAAAGTTCTTAAAGTCCGATGCCACTGAATTCAGACAGATATTGTCCGAGTTCACAAGAGTGGCAATCACCCGTCCGGAGTTATCTTTCAAACTGGTACACAACAATACAGAGATATTTAACCTTGCACCCGCAAATCTCCGCCGCAGGATACAGGATGTTGCAGGAAAAGAGTTCGGACGAGAGTTGGTTGATATTCACGTAGATACATCTCTGGTTAGTATAAAAGGCTACATTGGCAAGCCCGAAGATGCCAGAAAAACGCCCGGCAATCAGTTCTTTTTTGTAAATAACCGTTACTTCCGCAGCCCTTACTTTCAGAAGGCTGTGCTCAAAGCATACGAGAACCTTATTCCGGAAGGGACTTTGCCCTCATTTTTCATCTTCTTTGAGGCAAATCCGGAAAACATAGATGTTAACATCCATCCGGCCAAGACAGAGATCAAGTTCGAAGATGAATTTGCAATTTTCGACATGCTTCAGGCTGTCGTCAGAGAGTCTCTTGGCAAGAATTCATTTATGCCAAGCATCGATTTCGACCAGGAGGGTGCCCCGGAGATACCAAAGGTAAACACCAGCTACTACACTCCTCCTCCAAAAATAGACTACGACCCGCTTTTCAACCCATTTGACGAGGAGCGTCGATCATTCAATCCGGATTTCAATTCTGATTACAGCAGGACTGCATACAACCCCGGATACAGCAGCACGCCACTTATCAGTGACCCGGAGATTCCTCAGAAGCCAATTTTGCAGGTTACCGGAAAGTACGTACTGACAACAATTAAATCAGGGCTAATACTAATCAATATACGAAGAGCCAAGGAGAGGATTTTTTACGAAAGATACCTTGACACATTACGCAACTACTCTGAAATCGTAAACAGAACCCTTTTCCCAATCACCATGGACCTGAGCGAGCACTCCCACTCTATTGTGATGGAGAACATTCACTCCCTAAAGCTCCTGGGATTCGAGATCCGCCATAAAGAGGATGAAAGCACAAACTACAGCATAGAGATTTTTGGCGTTCCTGACGGAGTGTCAGACGATATTGATGAGCTTTACAAACTGATAGACAAGCTTATCTATGACTTCACTGAACTTGGCAAGGATTTTGGTGAAATTCCCAGAGAACGATTTGCCGAGACTCTTGCCCGGTCTGCAGCCTCAGGCAAAATTGAGCCCTTGAACAATAATGAAGCACAAATGCTGATAGATTCTCTCTTTGCCTGCAAGGAGCCCTCTTTCACCCCTTCGGGAAGACCTTGTACTTCAATAATTACAATTGAGGAACTCGACAAGAGACTTACATAATTTTATAACGAAAAATAAAAAAAGCAAACATATGATGTACGGAAACAGAGGCTATGGATTTTTTGGGAGCATGCCTCCGGTAATAAAGAACCTGGTGATTATAAATGCTCTGATGCTTTTAGCCACATACCTCACAGGGGATTTCATGTATGAGAAATTCTCCCTGTTTTATTTTGAATCACCTTTGTTCAAGCCATATCAATTGGTCACTCATATGTTCATGCACGGAGGCTTCATTCACCTTTTCTTCAATATGTACTCGCTTATTATATTTGGCGTGGCACTCGAACAGATTTGGGGAAGCAAGAAGTTCTTTCTCTACTACATGGTTACAGGATTGGGTGCAGCCCTGCTCCACTCCCTTGTACTTTACATAGACGCCTCGTCGCTGATGAGTGCAGCTCAGGCCGGTGATGTTTTGGCTTCGCAGAAGCTTGATGCCCTGATGGCGACTCCTACAGTTGGAGCATCCGGTGCCGTATACGGAGTACTTCTGGCATATGGAATGCTCTTTCCTAACAATGTCCTGCAGCTTCTTATTCCTCCGGTAGCACTCAAGGCCAAATGGTTTGTTCTTATTTTCGGAGCAATTGAGCTTGCTTTGGGAATTTCCAACACTGGTGGAAACGTCGCCCATTTTGCCCACCTTGGAGGTATGATCTTCGGCTACTTTTTGATAATATACTGGAAAAAGAATAACAGAATGTACTTCTGATGAAAAAGAGAAGAAAAAAAGGGAGGTCGCCCTGGCCGATTGCTCTTATTTTCAGGTTTGTAATTGTAGTTTCTGCAATCGCACTCCTAATCTCATATCTGTCTATATACATCAGTCCGTCAATAACTTCCATACCTCTTTTTTTTGGACTCTACTTCATCCCGCTGGTTCTTATAAATCTGTTTCTGCTACTGGTTGGACTTATACGTCGTTCAGGTGCCACATGGATAACGTTTGTTGTTCTTCTGCCTTCCATCCTTTTCGCAGACCTCTTTCTGAGATGGGGTGATCCAGATGAGGGGGAAAAAGGGATTGCATTAAAACTTTGCACATATAATGTCGGACTTTTCGCTCAAAACCATAAAGGAATGAGCAGAGAGGCCTTATTGGGGAATGTTTCCCAATTCATAACAAGGGAAGATCCCGGTATTGCCTGTTTTCAGGAATTCTATGTAAAAGATACCTCTCTGATAAGAAAAAATTTCGCCAAATATCCATACATATATTACCACTTCTTCCATCTAAGGAACGGAGGAAGGTTCGGAAACCTGACAATCAGCAAATTTCCAATTATAGACGGAGGCAAGATCACATTCAAAGGGGGTACTAATCTTTGTATATATACAGATATTGAACACTTTGGAAAAACACTAAGGATCTACAACACCCATCTTGAGTCTCATTCAATCTCTTTCACCGCGCTTATAAAGAAGATGAGCAAAAGCGACAAGGTTTCGGAAGACCTTTACGACATTCACGACAGAATGGCAAACACCTTCAAAAAGAGAGCCCTGCAGGTTGACACAATCGCGGCACACTCATCTCAGAGTGACTACCCCGCAATTATCTGCGGCGATTTTAATGACACTCCTATGTCCTATGCATATCATCGTCTCATACAAGACCGCAAGGACAGTTTTAAAGAGGCCGGCAAAGGTTTTTCCGCATCCTATTCACACCTTTGGCCACTGCTTAGGATCGACTACATTCTCTACCCAAGATACTTCTGGAGTATGAGTCATCAAACTAAAAGAGTCAATTACTCAGATCATTATCCCGTAATTTCAGAAATAATAATTCCATAAAACACAAACTAAATTTAAATCAGAGACAATGGATATCAATCAAGCTGTTGAAGAAGCTGTAAAAATCCTCAGAGAGGGTGGTGTGATTCTTTATCCCACAGATACTATATGGGGTTTGGGTTGCGATGCGACAAACCCGGCTGCAGTTGAAAAAGTGTATAAGATCAAGCAACGGGCAGATAGCAAAAGTCTGATAATACTTGTAAATGGACTTGATATGCTTTGCAGGTATGTGAAAGAGATTCCCGAGCTGGCAGATCAGCTCATTGAGGTCAGTGACAAACCTCTTACGATAATTTACCCTGGAGCAATAAATCTAGCTCCAAACGTAATTGCAGAAGATGGAACTGTCGGAATACGTGTATGTGAACAGGAGTTTTGCCAACGTCTGATTGCCCGTTTCAGGAAACCGATAGTCTCTACATCTGCAAACATATCAGGCGAAGACTCCCCTGCAAGTTTTCTTGATATCTCCAAGGAGATTGAGGATTCTGTGGACTGGGTTGCAGAGCCTCATCTGGAAGAGGGTTCTACAGGAAAACCATCTTCTATTATCAAGCTAGGTCTCAGAGGAGAGGTAAAGATAATCCGAGACTAGACAGAATCAGACATTCTCAGAAATTGAAATATACAGCAGTGACGGCCGCAAGTGCGGCTGTTTCTGTTCTAAGACGGGATTCTCCAAGTGTTGCAGGAATAAATCCGTGAGCTATTGCCAGCTTTACCTCTTCAGGGGAAAAGTCACCTTCAGGTCCTATCAAGATGAGGAAAGCTTTACCGGGTGTACGGTTACTCTCAGTAAGAATATCTATAATGTTTTTTCTGTCACCTTCGTTACAGTGAGCAATTATCTTTACTCCTTCAAAAGAATCTGTCCCCGTTATAAACTCTTTGGCAGATATCATAGGATTCAGAATAGGGAGATTTGCTTTCAGTGATTGCTTTACGGCAGACAGGAATATCCTTTCCGCACGTTCCGGTTTAAAGACCCTTCTCTCTGAATGGTCTCCGATTATCGGGGTAAGTTCGTCCAGACCAAGCTCAACAGCTTTTTCCAGAAACCATTCATACCTGTCAAGGTTTTTTGTTGGAGACACAGCCATATGAAGAGAGTAGCTTCTTGGCGGATAATCCTTGATAGTCTCAGTTATTTCAACAGTACACGTATTACCGGATGCGGCTGTAATAGTTCCTTTGTAGAGCCCCCCCTTCCCATCAATAAAATTAATGACATCTCCAGTCTTGTGTCTTAACACTTTGATACAATGCCTGTATTCATCCTGTTCCAGGACTGCAACAGAGCCGGAGATATTTTTTGTAAAAAAGAGTTCCATAATTGGTGCAAATATATATTAAAAAGGCTATTTTTGTCTGCAACCAATCAAACTAAATTATGAAAGCATCTGCAACAAACCGTTATACTGCCCTTGATGTGCTTCGGGGGATGACAATTGCCGGCATGATTCTGGTAAACAACCCCGGTACATGGAGCAAAATCTTCTCTCCTCTTAAACATGCATCGTGGAGCGGATGCACTCCAACCGACCTGGTTTTTCCGTTCTTCCTGTTTATAGTTGGTGCTGCACTATCCTTTGCATTTGCAAAGTACAACGATGCTCTCAACTCATCCTCTTTAAAGAAAATTGTAAAAAGAGCAATTCTTATATTTCTGACAGGACTTGCACTTAATGCTTATCCCTTCTACCCTACCTCTCCGGATCCGAATCTCAGCTTTGGCGCAAATTATATGGATTACCTAAACCATCTGAGAATATTCGGAGTCCTTCAAAGAATTGCGTTCTGCTACCTAATAGGCGGAATTTTAGCCCTTTGGCTTCATTCACCTAAAAAAATAATTGGTGGGATGGCTGTGCTTATGTTCCTCCACTGGGCAATTCTTACAATTTTCGCCGGAGAAGGTGGCGCATTTTCAATTCAGAACAATATTGCCGGACCTATAGATGTAGCTCTTGTCGGAGAGACTCATGTATACCACGGCTTTGGTATTCCATTCGACCCGGAAGGGTTGTTAGGAGCCCTTTCCGGCTCAGCAACTGTTCTGCTTGGATACCTGATTGGAGGTGTCATCCGCAGGAGTGGTCAGAAAATAGATGCAGTAGGGAAACTTTACACAATAGGGCTCATTTGCCTTGCACTAGGTGTTATTCTTAACATCTTCATCCCAATAAATAAACCGCTGTGGACTCCTTCTTATGTATTATACGCAGGTGGCTGGTCTACACTAATGCTGGCATTTTTCATTTACTTCATAGATATCAAAGGAAAGGAAAAATTATTTTTCCCATTCAAAGCTCTGGGATTAAACCCTCTGTTCGCCTTCGTTATGGCTGGTGTCTTCGCTAAGACTCTTGGGCGAATGATCAAATGGTCAACTGTTGCCATCCAGGACGACGGTACTACTAAAAATGTAGTAATGACGGCTTCCAGATGGTTTTATGAAAACTGCTGCGCATCACTCTTGGGGAACAACGAGTGGGGCTCTCTTATGTATGCCTTGATTTATGTTGCAATTTTTACAGCAATGGCAATGTACCTCTACAAAAAAAAGATTGTCATTAAGTTATAATTATTATTGCAGACATATGGCATTTATAGGGCTCCTTTCGGACACACACACTATTTTCGACGACAAACTGGCAGGATTCTTCAAAGATGTTGATGAAGTATGGCATGCAGGCGATTTTGGGAATCTATCGGTCTCAGATAAAATTTCATCCATAAAGCCTTTGAAAGGTGTATATGGAAATTGTGACGGTCAGGATATCAGAAGAATACACCCTTACATTCAATGTTTTGACCTTGAGGGGATGAAATTTCTTATGATGCATATCGGGGGATATCCGGGCCGCTATGATCATCATGCACTTCAACTCATTTATGCACACCGCCCGGATGTCTTCATCTGCGGCCACTCGCACATTCTTAAAGTGGTGAACGACAAGCAAAACAATCTCATATGCATAAACCCTGGAGCTGCCGGCTTTCAAGGGTTCCAGACCGTAAGGACAGCACTCAGGTTCAAGGTTGAGAATGGTGCCCTTCATGATTTAGAGGTTGGGGAATGGAAGTTAAGATAATACCAGAAAAATAAATATTACAATTATATGAAAAAAGCCCTTATTCTTTTTGCTACAATGCTTTTTGGATTTTACGGCATTGCTCAGCAGACTCCGGTTACAACAGCCAATTACGATCTGGCAGCCAGATTTTCGCCCAAGAAGGTAGCTAAGATGGTCTTCTCCACCAACATCAAACCCAACTGGTTCAAGAACTCAGAAAAGTTCTGGTACACCTGGCAGACAGCAGAAGGCACATTCTACTACATTGCAGATCCTGCAATAGGCACAAAAAAGCAGGTATTCGACAATGCAAAGCTTGCTGCACAATTGACAGAGATAGTCAAGGATCCGTTTGACTCCCAGAATATACCTATCACAAATCTCAAGCTTGTAAATGACAAGAAGTTCACATTTGAGATCAAGAGCTCTGTAGAAATAGAGGTAAAGGACGAGAAAGGTGGAAAGCCAAAAAAAGAGAAGAAGGTATTTGGATTTGAGTATGATATTCAGACAAACAGGCTTACCGAGATAAAAGATTATAAATCGGAAAAACCTTACCCTATGTGGGCAAGCATCTCTCCTGACAAGAAATATGTTGTCTTTTCAAGAGACTTCAATCTCTATTGCATGGATATGGCAAATCTGGAAAAAGCACGTAAAAACGAAGAAGACTCTACTATAGTTGAGATTCAGCTTACGACAGGCGGAACAAAGGATTTTGGCTTCGGCGATGGGAATTCTGATATATACGCTACCGACAAGGAGAAAAAGAAGAGAATGGGTGCATATATAAACTGGTCTCCCGACTCAAAGAACTTTGCGTTTATCCGTACTGACGAATCTAAGGTAAAGGATCTCTGGGTCATCAATGTTCTGGCAGAACCTCGTCCAAAGCTAGAGAGCTATAAGTATCAGATGCCCGGAGAGACAGGATACTCTTCAAATCATCTATATGTATTCAACATGGATACAAAAAAATTCCGTGAGATAAAGAGCTCTCGGTTCAAGGATCAGGGCTTGAGTATCCATTCGGAGCCAAGGCAAGAAAAGGACAAAAATGACGATTACCAGATACGGAAGTGGCTTGGTGGTCCTGACAAGTTCTATGTTTCAAGAGTCAGCAGGGATTTAAAGAAGGTTGATTTCTGCATTGCAGATCTGGCTACCGATTCACTTAAGGTTCTTGTTGAAGAGAGGATGAACACCTATGTGGAGTCAAGAGCCGTTAAAACCATTAACAATGGCAAGGAGTTTATCTTCTGGTCCGAGAGAAGCGGATGGGCACATCTTTACCTTTATGACGAAAATGGAAACCTCAAGAACCAGATAACATCTGGAGAGTTTCATGTAGAAAATGTATCAGCGGTAGACCCTGTTCAGAGAGTTGTATACTTCACTGCCAACGCAAAGGAAAACGGAGAGAATCCATATTACACACATCAATATAGGGTAAATCTGGATGGGAGCAATCTTAAATTGCTCAATGCAGGGGATTTCAACCATGAAGTTGCAAGTTGCGATAACGGTAAATACTTTGTAGACAACTACTCCAGGGTAGATACTGCTCCTGTGTCTGCTCTTTACGACAACACAGGTAAAAAAATAATGGAGCTGGAGAAGACAGATCTAAGCAGACTTTTCTCTGCCGGTTATAAGTTCCCTGAAAGATTCAAGGTAAAAGCTGGTGACGGTGTGACAGATCTTTATGGTGTTATGTACAAACCATTCAATTTCGATTCAACAAAACTATATCCGATAATCGAATATGTCTATCCCGGGCCTCAGACCGAAGCTGTAAATGCATCATGGTCAAAAAGCATGGATAAGATTGACAGATTGGCTCAGTTCGGATATATTGTAATTACTGTAGGAAACAGGGGTGGAAATCCTTCTCGCTCAAAGTGGTACCACAACTATGGTTACGGCAATTTAAGAGATTATGGTCTAGAGGACAAGAAAGTTGCCATAGAGCAGCTTGCGGCTAGATATCCGTTTATAGACATCCACAAGGTCGGGATTCATGGACATTCAGGTGGAGGATTTATGTCTACTGCTGCAATGCTGGTATATCCGGATTTCTTCAAGGTGGCAGTATCTTCTGCAGGTAACCACGAGAACAACATATACAACAGATGGTGGAGCGAACAACACCAAGGCATTCTTGAGTCTATAACCGAAAAGGGAGATACGACATTCAAGTACAGCGTTGACAAAAACACCGAGATTGCCAAGAACCTAAAAGGGCACCTTCTACTTTCAAGTGGTGACATAGACGATAATGTACATCCGGGCAACACCCTCCGTATGGTTAATGCTCTTATCCGCGCAAATAAAAGGTTTGATATGATCTTCCTGCCCGGGCAGAGACATGGATTCGGAGATATGACTGAGTACTTCTTCTGGAAGTCCTCTGACTACTTTAACAGGTATCTAATTGGTGATTGCAGGGACGAAGCAGACATTCCTCAGTTGAACAACAATTAGCAGCCATTTTCTTATAATATACTAACCAAGATAAATAGTGAATCTATACATTGCTGTTTTTACGTGATTTACCAATAAATTTTGCACATTAGTATAGAATAATCATTTTTTATTAGATTTGTCAACTCAAAAATGAATTGACAATGAAATTAAAAAAATTATCACTATTTCTGTTAGCCAATATCGCAGGTCTAAGCCTGATGGCAGAGGGCTACCAGATAAATTCACAGAGTGCCCGTCAGGTTGGAATGGGACATCTTGGAACCGCTCTTAAACTTGGAGGAGAGAGCATGCTCTTTAATCCTGCCGGACTTTCATTCATGAATGGAAAAGTAGACGCTTCCCTTGGTATGACCGCAATATTCTCCACTATAAAATATACAAATGTCGCCGGAGATTATTCTACAAAAACAGACAACCCTATGGGTAAGCCAATTTTTGGTTATCTGGGATTTAAAATAACCGACAAAATCTTTACAGGGATCAGCATTACCAACCCTGCCGGCAACAGTCTGTACTGGGAAGACAACTGGAGAGGTTCTCAATTGGCACAGAACATATCGCTGGCAGCTTTCTCCGTGCAGCCTACAATTTCATACAAGTTCAGCGACAAACTAAGCATAGGTGCCGGCTTCATGATCGACTTCGGTGATTTTGAGATGAACAAGGGACTTTTGCCCGTTGGAGCTCTTATGAGCTATATCAATTACATGCCTAATGAGACTTATAAGAATATTATAAGAAACACAGCCACAATCTCTCCCATTTCACTTAACATTAAAGGAAATGCCAAACCTCGTTATGGATATAATCTAGGTATCCTGTACAGCCCTAATGATAATTGGAGCTTTGGTATATCATACCGCTCAAAGGTCATGATGAAGGTGAACAATGGTGATGCTACAATCAATTATGGGACAGCTGATTTAAAGACAGTATTTGCTGCACTTTCTGCTGTAAGCCCTACAATTGCCGCCGGTATTGCTCTTGATGGACAGAAATTCACGGCAGAACTTCCTATCCCTTCAAACCTCAACTTTGGTGCTGCCTATAAGATAAACAAAGACCTGCTTGTCTCTGCCGAGTTGCAGTATGTAGGTTGGAAAGCTTACGACACCCTTATTTTCCGCTTTAAGACCATGACTTCAAAATCAGTCAAGAAGTTCCAGAATTCAATGATTTACAGAATTGGCGGTGAGTATAAAACCTGTGATAAGATGAAGGTCAGACTGGGCTTCATATATGATACCACTCCAATAGACAAGATGCACTACAGTGCGGAGACACCCGGTGCAAATAAATTCAGCATTACCTGCGGTATTACATACAATCCTATTAAAAATCTTGCTATTGACTTCGGCTTCCAATATCTCAACGGAGAGAAGACCAGAGGTTCAACGCCTCAGGCTGCTCCTCTCACAGCATTTGTAGGAGATTATAAAGCAAACGCTTTACTTCCTGCACTGGGATTACACTTCAATTTCTAGAACCCCCATTTGTTTCCATATATAAGTACCCGGAGAAATGAGCTTGCTCTCTTCTCCGGTTTTTTTTGATCCAAAATGACTTGGCCGTTACGAGTAAGACTAGTATCTTTGATAAGTTATAACCAAATAAATCACACAGACTATGAAACGACTTCTTTTAATAGGCCTTCTCTGTCTGGCAACATCTGCTCTGTTTGCCCAGAAGATAACCACCGGTGCAGAATCCATAAATGAATACCTGCCAATGTTGAAGGGCAAGAAAGTTGCTGTGCTGAGTAATCAGACCGGCATGATAGGAAACACTCATCTTGTGGATTCCCTCGTAGCTCTAAAGATCAATATTGTTGCAATAATGTCCCCTGAACACGGATTCCGGGGTGATGCAGATGCAGGTGAGCATGTATCTAGCTCTGTTGACGCTAAAACCGGTATTCCGATTAAATCCCTTTACGAAGGCAACACAGGTAAACCTTCGGCAGACTTGATGAAAAGCATAGATGTATTAGTATTCGACCTTCAGGATGTAGGTGTCCGTTTCTACACTTATCTCACAACAATGGCCAGAATGATGGAGGCATGTGCCGAGAACAAAGTCAAAATGATAGTGTTAGACCGTCCAAACCCAATTGGCTTCTATGTTGACGGACCTATTCTGGACATGAAATACAAGAGCGGAGTAGGTTGGCTGCCAATTCCTACCGTACACGGCATGACATTAGGCGAGCTTGCCGGAATGATCAACGGCGAAAAATGGCTTCCAAAAGGGATTCAATGTAATGTTACAGTGATAAAGTGCAAAAACTACACCCACTCCTCAATGTACCAGCTTCCTGTCAAGCCGTCACCAAACCTTCCAAATATGCGCGCCATCTATCTCTACCCATCCACATGTTACTTCGAGGCAACTCCTGTAAGTCTGGGCAGAGGAACTGACGGACCTTTTCAGCTTTACGGACATCCGAACATGAAGGGGTATGACTTCAAGTTCACTCCACGTAGCATTCCGGGAGCAAAGACTCCTCCTCAGCTCAACAGAGAGTGTTATGGAGTGGATCTGAGAACAAAGCCATCAATTGATGAGATCAACAAGGCAGGAATTAACCTTGAGTATGTAATAGATGCTTACAAAAACCTTAATCTTGACGATCATTTCTTCCGATCATTCTTTGAACTGCTTATTGGGCAGGGCTATGTAAGGAAAATGATTGAAGATGGCAAGTCTGCTGCAGAAATCAAGGCAATGTGGGCCGGTGACGTTGCCAAATTCAAGATACAACGCAAGCCGTACCTTCTCTATCCTGAAAATTAAAACCGCAATAGGTCAGAAAGTGACCTCACGTGATTCATCTTCCAGAACAGATATCTGAACCTTAAGACAATTATCGGGCAGTATCTGTTCTATTTTTTCCGGCCACTCAATAAGACAGAGATGTCCGCTTTCGATAAACTCTTCGAATCCAATATCGTAAGCCTCCTCAATTTTGTTTATCCTGTAAAAATCAAAATGAAAGACTGGCTTTCCCTCTCTGGTCCTGTATTCGTTAATTATTGTGAAGGTAGGACTGTTAACGCTATCTGGTACTCCAAGTGCCCTACATATTGCTTTTGTAAATGTGGTCTTGCCAGCCCCCATGACACCATAGAAAGCCACCACTGCATCTTCAGGGATAATATCCAGGAACTCCTTGGCGGCCCTGTCAATATCCTTCAGGTCTTTTATAATTATCCTATTATTCATATCTAATTTGTTGTTCAACTTTCCTGACCGAAACGCCTCAGCCGGATGTGGCAAAGATATGAAATCTTCAAGTTTTTACTTAATTAATCCTTTGTACGGTCTGTGTTTTGTATGGAGTGACAAATGCTGAAACGAAAACTATACAGAAAATAATTATCAGCTTGAATCTGAATTACCTTTCCATAAAAATATCTACTTGAATCTTTTTAAAACCATTAAACTATCAAAAATAACATATTTCTCTGGTTATCTACACATTTTTATGGCTTGACCAATAATTCCGTTCCATCCCGCGGTACTGGATCGCCTCGGCCAGGTGGGTGGTGGTTATCAAGTCAGATCGATCAAAATCGGCAATAGTGCGGGCTACCTTAAGTATTTTATTGTAGCCGCGCGCAGATAGGTTGAGCTTGCTGATTGCTGCTGCCAGGAGCTTTTGCTCGGTTGGTCCAAGATGGCAGTATTTGCGTATATCGGCTGTATTCATCTGAGAATTGGTACTGATCCTGCCGTTGAACCGCTCCATCTGTATAGACCGGGCAGCCTCCACCCTCTCCTTTATAGAAGCCGAACTCTCACACCTTTCATCACTCAAGAGCCTCTCTCCGGGAATAGGGTTGACCTCTATGCGGATGTCTATCCTGTCGAGAAGAGGGCCTGAGATTCTGGAGAGGTAACGGTTGACAAGATAAGGAGTGCATGTACACCTGCCGTCTGATTGCCCAAAATAGCCACAGGGGCATGGATTCATGGACGCTACGAGCATCACGTTACAAGGATAGGTGAACTTGTACTTGAGTCTTGAGATGGAGATCTCTCTATCTTCAAGAGGCTGACGAAGGACTTCCAGTACGGAGCGGGAGAACTCCGGAATCTCGTCCAGATAAAGTACCCCGTTGTGAGCAAGAGAGATCTCCCCCGGAGATGCAAAGGATCCGCCTCCAGTGATAGCATATAATGATGAGGAGTGATGAGGAGAGCGGAAGGGTCGTTCCCTTATCAGACCTTTGAATGAGTTGCCTTTACCAGCAACCGAGTAGATCTTGCTGGTTTCAAGTGACTCATTCCTGTCCATTGAGGGGAGTATTCCAGCAAGAGCCTTGGCCATATAGCTTTTACCTGATCCGGGTGGTCCTATCATAAGAAGATTGTGACCGCCCGCAGCGGCAATCTCAAGACCTCTCTTTGCTGACTCCTGTCCCTTTATATCGGCAAAGTCAGGAACCTTCAACAATTTATCATTCGCCGAATCACAAAAATCCTTCCGTGGTCTAACAGGTTCTATTCTGCCTTCTCCCAGTAAGATAGATATGACATCCGCAAGTCTTTCTGCCCCATATACCTCAATTCCATCTATTTCAGCCGCTTCAAAAGCAGATTCCAATGGGAATACGCAACATTTGAAACCCTCATCTTTTGCATGCAGAGCAATAGGAAGAGCCCCGGGAACCGGTCTGATTGTCCCATCCAACGCCAGTTCCCCTAAAATCATATAGCTTTCCAAGCTAGGAAAGGAGAATTGACCGGAAGCCGCTATAATTCCCACAGCAATTGCAAGGTCGAAAGAAGAGCCCTCTTTCTTCAGGTCTGCAGGAGCCATATTGACAACAATCTTCTTTCCAGGGATTCTGGCACCAATAGTATGAAGAGCGGTACTTATCCTCTGCTGGCTCTCCCTGACGGCATTATCAGGCAATCCAACAAGGAAAAAGCTTATTCCCTGCGAAACATCGACCTCAATAGTCACCGTTACCGCATTTATTCCCAAACAGAAACTGCAATATGTCCTGCAAAGCATAACTTATTTTTGTTCGAATCTATCATATTATCCAAAATGATTCAATGGCTTATATCGATTTTATCCGATTCATTATAAAATATATATTATACTATGATTCTGCCATTTTATTAATTTTGTACAACTTTTAGTACATTTGCGATATATGGAAAGTTCTGTACTAAAATTCATCTACTGCACCTCGACAAACCAAATAAAAACCCACATCCCGCAAGAGTCTTTTGTCGTGGTTGTAATCGATTCTGCCATAATGGAAATGTATGGCAAGTTTTTCCCGTATCCCCAAATTCCAATTGTTGCCACAGAGGAGAATAAGACCATTAAGACAATTGAGGAGATTACAATAAAACTGCTGGAACTTGGTGCAGACAGATCTACATTCATTCTTGCCGTAGGAGGCGGAATAATATCTGACATTACCGGTCTGGCGGCCTCCCTATATATGAGGGGAGTATCGTTTGGCTATGTACCGACAACTCTTCTTGCACAGGTGGATGCTGCAATCGGTGGAAAGACAGCTGTGAACGTGACTGGATATAAGAATATCCTTGGGGTGATAAACCAACCCCGGTTTACTATATTTTGCCCGGAATTTCTGCTTAGCCTTTCAGAAAAAGAGATGAAGGAAGGAGTTGCCGAATTGTTGAAAACTTTCATTTTGGGAGATTGCGAGAGCTATTATAATGCTGTGGAAATGATTACCGAGTGTGGCTATTCAATTCCAGATCTCTGGCCATTCATTCAAAAAGCTTCCAAAATCAAGGCCGCAATAGTTGAGTCAGACCCATACGAAAACGGAGAGAGACGAATTCTGAATTTAGGTCACACTTTTGCACATGCGTTGGAAAAAACCACAAAGATATCTCACGGTGAAGCTGTCTCAATTGGAATAGTTCTTGCAGCAAAACTCTCTGTAAATCTGGGCATATTAACTATTGCTGAGAGAGATCAGATTGAGTCGGATTTAAAAAAAATAGGGCTTGCCACGGTATCTCCTGTTCCTCCTGTTCTACTGGCAAACGCCATCACCTGCGATAAAAAAAAGAGTCAGGATTCAATACGTTTCATTGTTATGGAAAAAATTGGAAAAGCTAGTGCCTATCCGCTTAAAATAAACAAACTGGAGGAATATTTAAATGATTTGTCTTAGCATCAAAGAGGGGAGCAAGTCTAATATTTTAGATGCTTTGTCCAAAGCTCAGATGGCAGAGATCCGTCTGGACTTTACAAATTTAAACCGAGAAGACACCGTCTCAGTATTTCGTTCCAAAAAGGATTTGATTGCCACTTGCAGGATCACTGAATTGCCTCCGGAAGAATGTAAAAAAAGGCTGCAATGGGCTCTTCTTGCCAGCAGGACAAAAAAAGGGCTTGGCAAAAGATACATTGACCTCGAATATGACTCTCCGGCCGATTACAGGGATGAGTTGATAAGCAGTGCCCGAAAAAGAGGATTCAAAATTATTCTCTCATATCATAATTACAAAAACACTGACAGCTACGAAAGACTTGTCGAGATACTGAACACTTGCAAGGAAGGTGGTGCAGATATAATAAAGCTGGTAACTACTGCTCAAAGTATACAGGATTGCACCCGACTTCTCAAGTTATACAAAGAGTTTCCGGATGATAAGCTTGTTGCCTTCTCCATGGGAAAGACTGCCCGCTTCTCAAGAATTCTCTCTCACCATCTGGGTGCACCATTTGGATATGTTTCACTCGAGACTGGAAAAGAGAGCGCAGACGGACAATTTACATTAGCAGAAATGGAGCGGATAATCAACAAGAAGAGCTATCCGCACATGGTAAGCAAGAAAACATTACTGGAGAATTTAGTAGCACCTGCATCAAAAAGCCATGCACAAAGGGCAATCCTCTCTTCTGCGTGGGCAAAGGGAAAGACAAACCTTTATGGATACACCCCTTGTGCAGACAGTGAAGCAGCTCTTGAGCTTATCAAGACCCTTGGCGTGAAGGTTCACGTTGAGAAATGCAAGCACCTCAACCTGAAAGTTGAAATCACAAGTCCCGGCATCGAAGATATCTCCAAAAGTCTATCCAAGACAGACCTATTCACCAGATCTATCAAAACAGTAGAGCTCCCAGTAGGCGAATCTGGTCTTCTAAGCAGACTGCTTATTCCCACTGCAGGCCATCTAGTTGGCAAAAGTAAAGGTGTCGACGAAATCAAAATCGTTGGCAAAGGGACCCTCAATAACAGAGTCCTGTTCAATGCTTCCGACCCTTTTTCAGATATAGGCATTGAAGTCGTTGCTCAGGATGGGAAGTTGCCGGCAATTGTAAAAGGTTCTATAAAAGATGGCAACATCACCCTATTATCAAGTGGTGGCTCACAACTTCTGTCCGGGATGCTAATGTCCCTTCCCCTTTGCGAGAAAAACAGCATAATAGAGGTACGGGAACCTACAAGCACACCATATGTAGACCTTACAATTCAGACATTAAAGGACTTTGGCATAACGATAAACAATCAGGACTTTCATGAATACAAAATACCGGGAAGGCAGAGGTATAAATCGAAATTATTCTACCCTCTCGAAGGAGACTGGAGCGGTGCATCAATGCTGTTTGTCGCAGGAGCAATAACCAAGGGAGTTACTATCACCAACCTTCCTATAAATTCAAAGCAGGCAGACGAAAAGATTATAGATGTGCTGAAGGCCTGCGGAGTTGAGGTAAAAATAACCGAGTATCCAAAATATCTTGTAATGTGTGGAGATGTCCCTTGTGCATTCAAGGACGATAGCACCAAAGAGTTGATTCTTTGGTCTAAAATTGAGCTTCATAAGCCTAAAAATCCACTTATTCCTTTTGAATTTGATGCCACAAACGCTCCCGACCTGTTTCCTTCACTTGTTGTGCTGGCATTGAGCTGTATGGGCACAAGCAGAATAAAAGGTGTCAACAGGCTGTCAAACAAAGAGAGCAACAGAGCAGAGAGTCTATATTCGGAATTCACCAAATTAGGTGCATCTATAGAGATTGACGGAGACTATATGATTGTACATGGAGGAGAACTCCATGGAGGATACTGCCACTCACATAATGACCACAGAGTGGCAATGGCACTTATAACAGCTGGGCTTAAGATAAAAGAGAGTGTTTACATTGACAATCTTGAATGTATCTCAAAATCTTTCCCGAATTTCCTCAACAACTTTAAATAACTGGTTTAAAAACAGCCCAATATGAACAGCTTTGGGAAAAATTTCAGAGTCTCTATTTTTGGCGAGTCTCATGGACTCAAAATAGGGGTTGTAATTGACGGGACACCTGCCGGCATAGCCCTGTCGGTTGATGACTTTACGGAAGACCTTCTGAGAAGAAAAAGCGGCCAGATAGGAACAACTCCCAGAATAGAAGGAGATGTACCTGAAATTGTAAGTGGAGTATACAAAGGCTTCTCTACCGGCGCTCCAATCTGTATCTTGTTTAACAACTCTAATACAAGATCCGATGATTATTCCAATCTTCTAGATTGTCCAAGACCTGGCCATGCAGATTTTGTTTCTCGCGTGAAATTCAATGGCTTTGCAGATCCAAGAGGTGGTGGTCATCACTCCGGAAGAATCACTTTAGGACTTGTGGCAGCAGGAGTCATTGCGAAAAAACTTATTTCCCCAATCTGCATTAATGCCAAAATAATCAGCATTGGAGGCGAAAACCCTTGGGAAGATCTTCTGGAAAGGGCAATTCAACAGGGCGATTCAGTTGGCGGTATTATAGAATGTATAGCCACCAACATGCCTGTCGGAGTGGGAGAACCATTCTTCGACACCCTGGAGTCACTTATATCATATATAGTTTTCTCAATACCAGGAATCCGAGGAATTGAGTTTGGTGATGGGTTCAAAGTAGCTGGTATGTTCGGATCTGATCACAATGATTCTATTATAAATGAATCCGGAAAGACTCAGAAAAACGGAGCAGGCGGAATCAATGGAGGAATATCAAACGGTAATGATCTGGTTTTCCGTATAGCAGTCAAACCAACATCAAGCATATCAAAAAGTCAGAACTCATTTAATTTTGCTTCCCACAAAGTTGAAAAGTTAGAAATTCAGGGAAGGCACGACTGCTGCATTGCTCTTAGGGTGCCTGTTGTTGCAGAGGCCGCAGCAGCAATTGTGCTGGCAGACCTCCTCAACATCAGATCTTGATATATTAATACCTATTTACAGCTCCTGCCACAGCATTTGCAACCAACCCTCTCAAAGGGACCACACTTGCCTTATCTTCTGGGTGGACCCTGTTGGTAAGAAGTATGACGGCAACCTTTGCTACCGGATCAATGGCCATAGAGGTTCCTGTATATCCGGTGTGACCGTAAGTAACAATTGGGGTAAACAGATTTCCCAGGTTTGAGGCATAAGATGAATAATTATCCCAGCCAAGCGAGCGTCCCAGCGGTTCAAAGCCTGCGGGCACTCTTGTCATAGTCTCAACAGTAAGCTTGCCCAGAATCCTCTTCCCATTATAAACTCCTCCATTCATAAGAGCTACCGCAATCACGGCAAGGTCATCTGCGTTAGAGAAAACACCGGCATTTCCTGAATTGCCATCATTGAGCAACCTTGCAAGAGGATCATGCACCTTCCCTAAAAGGACTGATCCATCCTTCTGTTTTTCCGTAGGTGCTACAAGAGACAAAGTCACACCTGTTGGATTATACATTGTGTATTTCAAGCCTAATACATCATACACATGCTTCTTTGCATAGTCACAGAGCTTTTCGCCCGTAATGTTCTGCAAGATATTCTGAAGTGTTATGAAGTTCAGACAGCTATATTGAAATTGTGTCGTAGGTTTAAAGTCTCTTTTGCAATTAGCAATATACTCCATCAACCCGGCAGGATTTGGCGAGCCATACTTTGCAATCAATTCTTCAGCAGGAGCATACGGAGGGAGTCCGGAAGAGTGTGTCATCAAATCGATTATCCTTATATCAATTGTTTTTCCTGTCACAGTGTCTTTATATCCTTTAAAGCCCGGAATGAATTTTGAGACATTATCTGTAAGCCTTACTTTCCCTTGTTCTACGAGCTGCATGAACGATAGAGTAGTTCCGACACATTTGCTCAGGGAAGCTAGATCAAAAACAGTATTCACCTCCATTTTCTGAACAGAAGGGTATACTGACTTATTGCCATAAGCCTTGATGTAAGCCATTTTACCATCTTTAACCACAGCCAGTACAGCTCCAGGTATTTCACCCTTACTTATTGCATCTTCTATAATGCGGTCTGCATTATTTAGTTTTCTTGAGTCCATTCCCACCTGTTCAGGAGAGACTCTTACAAGAGGCTGCGCAAATACCGCAACAGATAGAATACAGGTCAATAGCAACACGGATATTCTCTTCATCATCGATTAGATTAGGTTAGTTGATTAGTTTATGTGATACACAAAAGTACAAATAAAAAAGAGACACCCGTCTGGATGTCTCTTTAAAAATATTTGTTTCTAAGAACTAGTTCTCGTTGGATTGAGGACGTGAACCTCCGCGAGGACCATTTGAACGGCCTCTTGAGCCGCCTCTTGAATCACCACCACGGTTACCACCTCTACGATCGTCACCACCTGGGCGTCCGCCCCTGCGTTCACGACGGTCCGGACGACCACCTGCCTGCTGACCTTGACCGCCAGCTGCATTTGCAGTTACGCCAACGTTAGGAGAGAGATCTCTCTTTCCATAGACTTCACCGTTGCAAATCCAAACCTTTACACCCAAAACGCCAACTTTTGTGTTAGCCTCTGCATGTGCATAGTCAATATCTGCGCGGAAAGTATGAAGAGGAGTACGACCCTCTTTATATAGCTCTCTTCTTGCCATTTCTGCTCCACCAAGACGGCCGCTGATCAATACCTTGATACCTTCAGAACCCATTCTCATTGTAGAAGCCATAGCCATCTTGATGGCACGACGGTAAGAAACCCTACCCTCTACTTGACGAGCGATGTTGTTCGCAACGATATTTGCATCAATTTCAGGACGTTTAACCTCGAAGATATTGATCTGAACCTCTTTGTTAGAGATCTTCTTCAATTCCTCTTTGAGTTTGTCAACCTCTTGTCCGCCTTTTCCGATAATGATACCTGGACGGGCAGTGTGGATTGTTACAGTAATAAGCTTAAGTGTTCTTTCGATTACTATTTTAGACAAGCTTGCTTTTGCTAAACGAGCATTCAAATACTCGCGGATCTTTGCATCCTCTAAAATTTTTCCAGCATAGTCAGTTCCACCGTACCAGTTAGAGTCCCAGCCACGGATAATGCCAAGTCGGTTTGCTATAGGATTTGTTTTTTGTCCCATTTTATTGCTCCTCTTTTACGGTTTTACTTTTTTTACCCAACACGATGGTTATGTGGTTAGAACGCTTACGAATTCTAGCTGCACGACCTTGTGGTGCTGTACGAATACGCTTTAGTGAACGGCCTTGTCCAACCATAATGCTTTGGACACAAACATTGCCATTCTCCAGCTCTTTGCGATCTGCCTCATTTTTAGACTCCCAGTTAGCTATTGCTGAACGAAGTAGTTTTTCCAAACGAACAGATGCCTCCTTTTTGGTATATTTCAAAATATCCAAAGCGCGGTTTACTTCTACACCTCTAACGATATCTGCAACTAAACGCATCTTTCTAGGTGAGGTAGGAACATCATTCAACTTTGCATAAGCTGTCTGTTTCCTTATTTCTTTACGCCTTTCGGCTGCTTCTTTTTTTCGAGCTCCCATTATTGTGAGTTTGTTTTACACATTAATTAATTAACGATTACCCGAGTGACCTTTGAAGGTGCGTGTGGGTGCAAATTCACCGAGCTTGTGACCAACCATGTTTTCGGTTACATATACTGGAATAAACTTGTTTCCGTTATGAACTGCAATAGTGTGACCAACGAAGTCTGGTGATATCATACTTGAGCGTGACCAGGTTTTGATTACCTCTTTCTTGCCATTTTCATTCATGGCAAGTACTCTTTTTTCGAGACTAGCCTCAATGTAAGGCCCTTTTTTCAATGAACGACTCATAATTCTATTCAGTTAATTCCGTTATTTTTTCCTTCTTTCAATGATAAACTTCTTAGTCGTTTTCTTAGGGTTACGTGTCTTGTAACCTTTAGCAAGCAAGCCTTTCCTTGAACGTGGGTGACCACCTGATGCACGTCCTTCACCACCACCCATAGGGTGATCGACAGGATTCATTACAACACCACGGTTGCGTGGTCTGCGGCCTAACCAACGTTTACGTCCGGCTTTACCGTCCGACTCTAAGTTGTGATCTGGATTCGACACTGTTCCTACAGTTGCGCGGCATGTTACAAGTACCATCCTTGTCTCACCTGAAGGCAATTTAAGGATAGCATGTTCACCTTCACGAGCTGTCAACTGAGCATAAGTTCCGGCACTACGAGCCATTGCAGCTCCCTGACCAGGACGAAGTTCAATGTTGTGGATCAGTGTTCCTAATGGAATTTCCGATAGAAGAAGAGTGTTCCCTAGTTCAGGCGCAACACCTGGACCAGAAGCAATCACTTGGCCCACTTTAATTCCGTTAGGAGCTAAAATGTAACGCTTTTCTCCATCTGTGTAAACAACCAAAGCAATACGAGCACTTCTGTTTGGATCGTATTCAATAGTCTTAACTGTTGCGGTATATTTATCTTTATCGCGTAAAAAATCGATTACTCGATACATTCTTTTGTGACCACCACCGACATAACGTATTGTCATCTTACCCTGACCATTACGACCACCAGTCTTTCTAAGTGGTTGTAAAAGCGATTTCTCAGGTGTGTCGCAAGTGATCTCAGTAAATGCGCTAATCGCTTTATGTCTTGTTCCCGGAGTTGCCGGTTTAAATTTGCGTATTGCCATGGACTTAAATATTGCTGTAGAAATCTATCTTATCTTCACCGGCCAAGGTCACAAACGCTTTCTTGTAATGATTTGCGCGGCCTGACAATAATCCCGCTTTTGTAAAGCGGCTCTTGCGTTTTCCGTGGTAGCTAACCGTATTAACATCTAATACCTTAACACCGTACATCTCCTCAACCGCAGCCTTGATCTCAATCTTGTTGGCAAAGCGGTCAACTTCAAAACCGTAACGATTCAATTTCTCGCCCTGAATCGTCATCTTTTCTGTTACTAAAGGCTTAATTAAAATTCCCATCGTTCTACGGTTTAATTACGTCCATATTGTGCTTGCAATAAGTCCTGAACACCGTCAACCAAAACAACGCTGGTGGAGTTCACCAAGTCGTATGTGCTGATTTCATTAACGGTTATTACTTTTACATTCTGCAAGTTGCGTGACGATAAGTATATATTATTAGTATTTTCAGGAAGCACGAACAGAATCTTTCTGTCATTAACCTTAAGACTTTTGAAGATCTTGATGAAATCCTTTGTCCTAGGAGCCTCCATTACAAATGGCTCAACAATTGTAAGAGCCTGATCTTTTACTTTGTATGACAAAGCAGAGAAACGAGCCAGTTGTTTGAGTTTTTTGTTAAGCTTAAAGCTGTAGTCGCGTGGTTTAGGACCAAAAGTATTACCACCACCGACATATGTAGGAGATTTGATACTACCATGACGAGCTCCGCCGGAACCTTTTTGGCGAACGATCTTCTTAGTACTGTAAGAAACTTCCCATTTTTCTTTAGTCTTGTTTGTACCCTGACGCTGATTTGCAAGATATTGCTTTACGTCCAGGTAGATAGCATGATCATTTGGCTCAATACCAAAGATACTTGAATCTAGAGTCACTTTTTTTCCTGACTCCGTTCCATCTATTTTATAAACTGATAATTCCATAGACGCTTATTCCTCCACGATTACATATGAACCTTTGCAACCAGGGATAGATCCTTTTACAAGAACGAGATTGTTCTCAGGAAGAACCTTGATAACTCTTAGATTCAAAATTTTAACTTGATCGCCACCCATACGGCCAGCCAATCTTTTACCTTTAAAAACGCGAGAAGGCCATGAAGAGGCACCCATCGAACCAGGAGCACGAAGTCTGTTGTGCTGACCATGTGTCGCTCCACCTACTCCGGCGAATCCGTGACGTTTCACAACGCCCTGAAATCCCTTTCCTTTAGAAATTCCTGTTACATCTACCCATTCCAACTGATCATGGATCACGTCTGCAACGGTGATTGTGTCACCTAGCTGTAGCTCTTTTGCAAAATCATTTGCAAACTCAACTACTTTCCTTTTAGGTGTGGTTTGTGCCTTTTTGAAGTGGCCGATCAGGCCAGCGCTGGTGTGTTTTTCTTTTTGTTCGTCATAGGCAAGTTGTACAGCGGCATAACCATCAGTCTCTTCTGTACGAATTTGCGTAACAACACACGGACCAGCCTCAATAACGGTGCATGGAATATTTTTTCCATCAGCACCGAAAACGGATGTCATTCCGATTTTCTTTCCAATTATACCAGGCATTGGTTGTTAATTTGGTGTTTATTAATAAATTAATCAATTCCGCATAAAATTTGCGGGCTGCAAATATACGATAATTTCTTGTAAATGCAATAGGTAACACCAAAAAATGATCGAGAGATCAAAGGGAAAAGCAGGTGGAGCAGATTAGGTTAAAAATCATATTTAAGCAAAAGTGTGGACAAAGCAGATCTAGGTGTGGAATTTGAAGGATGCTTGCATGGGAGGGTTTGGGCACCCACTAAGTGAGCGTAGCTTAAGAAAATCGAGTAGCAGACCCGTGAGCCGATACGCAAAAGCACAATATCGGGGCTGCCTTTGATTTTCAGCGGAGAGAACTTTAAGTGGGTAAACCCGGTGCAGCATCAGAAAATCCACACCTAGACTGAAAACAAACCAGACTTTTGCCTCCACTGGAAATTTACGGCTTCACCTGCTTTTCCATTTTATCCTTATCAAGAAAGCAATGAATGAAGATTTGAGGCAATAAGTTTTACAGAAATTGCCAAAAGAATAATGCCGAAAAATTTTCTCATCACATATATTCCACCTTTACCAACTTTCTTTGATATAAAATCCAGATTGTTTAGCACAAAATAGACAAAACACATATTAAGAAAAAGAGCTATAATGATATTGATTGCCTCATATTCAGCCCTAAGCGACAAAAGAGTCGTTAAAGCTGCTGCCCCGGCAATAAGGGGAAAGACAACCGGTACAATGGTAGCGGAAGAAGAGGGACCGTCTTCCTTGAAGACCTGAATCCCGAATATCATCTCGGCTGCCATCACAAGAAGTATAACACCACCAGCAACTGCAAATGATGATATATCCACTCCGAAAAGCCCCAAAAGTGCCTGTCCTAGAAAAAGAAAGAGCACTAGGACAACAAAAGAGATCACAGAGGCTTTTATTGGGCTGACGTTCTTGTTATTCTCCTTTAGCCCGATAATGATCGGAAGAGAACCCAGAATATCAATGACCGCAAACATGACAATGAATGCGCTGAAAGTCTCCTTAAAACTAAAAACCATAGACAATATTTTCTGCAAATATAGATAAAAATCCGGTCCGGCAGTTCCCATACTCTTTTGTAATGTCTTGATAAAAATATACCTTTGAAAGCAATATGGACGGAAAGTCAGAGAGAAAGAAAAAGGAAGAGTTTTTCAAGGAGGCATTCAATCTCTATTATCAGAAGATTGTCTCTTATCTCTTTCATTATGTCAGGGACAAGGCTGATGCAGAAAATATCGCACAAGATACATTCACATCATTTTGGGAGAATCTTGACACGGTAGACAAAAATGTCTCACCTCTGCCCTACCTCTATATGACAGCCAGGAACAAAGCCTTTAATATGATCAGGAGGGAGATGGTAATCAACAAATACTCTTCATACATCAAGCAGAGAGATCTGGATTTGTCATACAAAGCTTTAAGTTCAATCGCAAGTGGAGTTGATGCAAATATCATCATGTCCAAAATAACCAAAAGTCTGAGCCAGATGAATCCGAACACGGCAGAGACATTCCTGCTGAGCAGGTTCAATGGCCTCAAAAACGCAGAAGTAGCTGAAAAACAGAAAGTTTCGATCAAGACAGTGGAGTACAGGTTAATGAGTGCACTGAGGGTGTTGCGTGAAAATCTGAAAGAATTTATGCTTATCGCGATTTTCTTGCGGCTGATTTAGGGTAAATAATGGGGATTATTGTAATATAGTAGGTAACAATGAACAAAGAATTATTAATAAGACATATTCAGGGAAAGACGAGTACTGATGAGGCAGATCAGGTTATCAAGTGGATAGATCAATCACCTGATAATGAGAAATATTATATATCATTGCTGAATACCTATGCAGCTCAGGATCTCTATGGTGGAGCCGTTAAGGGCGAGATGCCGCAAGAGGAGCTTGACCGGCTGAGCGATGAGATCATATCCTTTGGAAGCGATAAAATCGGGCATATAAATAATAAAAACAGAAAAATACAGATTCTCTACACCATTGCTGCCGCCGCATCTGTATTATTACTTATATCATTGCTGTTAAATTTTTTACAGTATTCGAACTCTCAAAGCACCTCAGAAATCACAGCACTGGCCACACCAAAAGCCAAAGGAATCCAGACTTACTATACAAACAGTGGTGTCAAAGGTAAAATCGTACTCCCGGACAGCAGCATAGTGTGGCTCAACTCTTGCTCAAAAATCACATATCCGGAGAAGTTCGCCGTAAATGAGAGAGTTGTCGAATTTGAGGGTGAGGGCTACTTTATCGTAACAAAAAATCCTGACTCCCCAATGATTGTCAGAACACCTAAAGGAATGGAAATAAAGGTTCTTGGCACTAAATTCAATATCAAGTCATACGTTGACGACACCTTTGAAGAGGCCACCCTATTCTCCGGAAAAATAGAGATTACGAACAGGAACACTGTAGCCGCCGGGAAAGTTGCCCGGAAAGCTGAAATGCTGCCCGGAGAGTCATTCACATTCGGAGAGAAGACCAAGTCGGTCCATTCGTTCAATGTAGATACCGTAAAATGCTCCGCCTGGACCAGAGGAGAGCTCTTGTTTATGCAAATGCCTCTCAAGGAGGTGTGCAAGATGCTATCAAGATGGCACGGAGTTGAGATTACTGTAAAAGACCCTCAACTTTATGACTACACATTCACTGCCGAGTTCGGTTCAGAATCCATTGTCCAGATAATGGAACTGATGAAATTTACCATGCCTATCAATTATCACATTACAGGCAACAAGGTGGTGATAGAGAAACGAGAGCTCTAAATCATTTTTTCACTTTTCACTTTAGGGTTTTTTCTTCTCTTGCGTGTAATAGCTGGTAATGAAATACCATTATTATTTAAACTATGAGAAAAACACCTAATTTTTACAAGCAGATAATCGTCATTATCATGCTTTTATCGATTTCCTTCGGTGCTATGGCTCAAAATGTCACTATCAAGATTGACAATCAGCCACTGAACAAGGCACTCGAGACAATTACAAAAGTCACCGGATACAAGTTTGTGTATTCCAGTGCTATGAAAGAAAAGATGAGCATTCTTGTGACTTTCAACTGCACCAATGCCAAGATTGAATCAGTATTGGATGAGCTGCTCACAAAGAGAGAGATCAGCTACAAAATCACCGACAAGAATGTTGCCCTCTCTCCCGCTTCAATCAACAGGCAGAGCGATGGGAAACGTTCTATGATAAACGGGAGAATAACTGATGACAGAGGAGAGCCTCTTGTCGGAGTAGCCGTAAAGAATGAAAACAACAAAAAATTTACGATAAGCGACTTAGACGGAAAATACACAATAGAGGCTGCTGAAGGAGACAAAATCCTGTTTCAATTGGTAGGAATGGAGAGCTTTACAGCTCAGGTAGGTAAAAGCGTATCAATCAATGCTCTATTGAAAACGGATGTAAAGTCGCTAGGGGATGTTGTTGTGACCGGATATCAGAGTATGTCCAAAAGTAAGGTTACAGGCGCCATCTCTTCAATCTCTGCCTCTAAAATTGACGAGCGCTATACCTCCAATATACTGAACAACCTGGAAGGACGTGTGGCCGGTTTGAGCACTTATGGCGGCAAGACTACCATCCGCGGTACTAGTTCTCTTTACGCAGCAACCAATCCATTGCTGGTTGTAGATGGTATGCCTATAGAAGGCAAGATAGAGGATCTGAACCCTTATGACATTGAGAGCGTGAACGTATTGAAGGATGCAGCCTCAACAGCTATTTACGGTGCGCGCGCTTCAAACGGTATTATTGTAATTTCAACAAAAAACGCAAAGAAAAAAGGCAAAATTGACATTGACTTTTCAACCAATCTCTCAATATTTGACAAAAAGAATATGAACTATGCAGATAATTTTTACATGAATGCCGAGCAGCAGGTAAAAGTTGAGTCTGACTATTATGACTACTATTTCTTCAATAACAACGGAGAGGTTTCAAATCCTATAAAATCTGCCGAATCAAGCATTAATAATGGATCAAGCGGTATATCACCTATCCAGTATGCATATTATCAACTGGCAAAAGGGCAAATTAACCGTGATCAGTTGAACACTGTTCTTAATGGTTTAAAGAAAAACAACTTTGCAGGTGAATATGGTGACGCTATCTATCAGCGACAGGTGAGACAACAGTACAATCTTTCTTTGCGCAGCAGCTCCGATAAATTCCAAAGCAACCTTACTTTCAACTATAAGACTGATAACAGCGGGATTATAAATGCCGGACAAAACCAATTGAACATCAATTATAAAGGAAGTTATGACGTTGCCCCTTGGCTGACGGCTACTATTGGAATTAACGGTATATACGGAAAAACAAAGGAGGCCGGGTATGACTATAACTCAAGCCATGCAAATCCATGGGCCCACCCTGCATACGAAAGCCTCTACAATATTGATGGTACTGACAAGCCATACTATTACTGGTATAATGGGAATCAGTACTGGAGCAGTAAAGGTGCTGAAGGCCTGTACGACCTTGGAGTGAATATAAAGGATGAATTCTACAATAACGTACAAACTACTGATCGTCAGAATACTCGTTATCATGGCAACCTGCTTTTCAAGATAATCAAAGGACTCACTGCTAATGTTCAGTACATATATGAAAATGAACATATCACCACTAGCTGGAATGCCAATGCTGAAAGCCACGTAGCACGTACAATAAGAAATGCATTTACTAAATTGGATAATGGGAAGATAACATATCTTACTCCACGTTCCGGCGGTATGTTACGCACAACAAACACAGACGGTAGATATTGGACAGCACGAGGACAGATTGACTATTCAAGATCTTTCGGCAAACACGCAATATCGGTACTGGCCGGTCTTGAATTTCGTGAAACCAAGTACAATGGAACCAAATCATTGATTTTAGGTTATGATGAACAGCTACAAAACAGCTCCACCCACACTGTTGACTTTGGCGCTTTAAGCCTTTTGAGAAATAGCCCTTACTACATGGCCAGTACAGGCGGTTACCCTGCAAGCCAGTTTGCTTTCAACCCATATCTCCGTGACGGAATGGGAATCATAGTTGAACAGTTTCACCGATATGGGTCAGGATATGCAAATTTCACCTATACTTATGATGAAAAATACAACCTGTTCGGCTCTTTCCGTAAAGACTATGCCGATGTCTATGGATTGAACTCCAAGTTCCGCGGCAAGCCGCTCTGGTCGGTAGGCGCAGGATGGAACATTCACAATGAATCGTTTATGAAAGATATTGAATGGATCAACTTCTTAAAATTGCGTGTCAGCTATGGTGTAACCGGTAATATATATCAGGGAGCCACAAGTTATATGACAGCAACATCAACAGGTATGAACCAGTACACCAACCTTCCTTATGGTGTTGTTGAAAGTCCTGCAAATCCTAATCTTAAATGGGAACAGAGCAGAACTACCAATATCGGTATCGATTACTCTCTTATGGATAATCGTTTACGCGGATCACTCGATTTATACAACAAAGTGGGAAAAGATATTTTCTCGAACAAAACTCTTGACCCCTCTTCTGGGTTCACCTCTATGTTCGTAAATATGGCAAGTATGCGCAACAAAGGGATTGAGATAGCAGCGACTTATGATTGGTTCCGAGAACTCAAACCCGGAAGCTTCAGTTGGACCACAGGCTTAACCTTCTCTTACAACCAAAACGAGGTAACCGATGTAGAGAATCCATCTACAATGGCATATCAATTACTAAGTAATCCTTATAGGGTTGGTTATCCTACCAGCGCAATGTGGTCTTGGAGGTTTGCAGGTATCAGCAATGAACCCGGACAGAAAGGTCAGACATTATGGTACATAGAAAATGGAGGCAAAACCCATAGTGCACAAAGCAAAAGTATCAGTATAATGGAGTACTCAGGACAAAGTGAACCAAAGGTTGTAGCGGGTTTCGAGAACCGTTTTGCATGGAGAGGATTCTCTCTTAATGTTATGATGGCATATTATGGAGGTCACAAGATGCGAGCCCTTGCAGAGGGTGAAACTTTCGGCGCGCCTTACTCTACTATAGCTAGTTATTTCCTCAAAGCCTGGACTCCGGAAAATCCAACCAACACACCTGGTATAGGCCGTTATGGGTCTACCTCTCTTGGAAGTGAGCCGGGATATTCAGATATTTCAGTGAGGGACGCAGCATTTCTGAAGATCCGCAATATTGTTTTTGGATATGATTTGCCAGAAAAATGGTTTAAAGGGATAGGGATTAATCGTCTGAGCCTTCGTTTCCAGATTGATAATCCAAAATATCTATGGATAAAGAACGACGTAGGTGTCGATCCTGAAACCTTAGGAATACGCAATCCAAGCTCTTACATCTTTGGAGTGAACATTAATTTATAAAATGAACAGAGAAATGAAAAAAGTTATATACAGCATCCTTATAGGAGCATCACTACTTGCCACTGGCTCATGCTCTAAATTTACCGATGTGCAGCCTAAAGGGAAGAATTTGCTTGCAACAACCGACCAGCTGGAAATGCTTCTCAACAATCAATTTACATTAGATGATGATGATATGCGTCAAATGGCCGGCGATATTTTATCTATATTCGAAAATGTACCGACATTACTCAATAAACCAGTTAAGACTAAATCTGCAATTATAATCTCATGGGATGAGGCAAATATTGATAAACTGGCAGAACTTACCACGTCCGATAACACCTACTCAACATCTTATGGTATAATAGGAAAAATCTCAAATGCAATTCTATCACGTGTAGGTGATGCAACTGGTCCTGAATCTGTTAAAAATCAGCTAAAATGCGAGGCTTTGGTACTACGTGCATATTACCACTATATCTTGGTAAACAAATTTGCAAAAGCCTATAATCCGGCAACGGCTGCTAATGATCCGGCAATTCCGTATTTAACTGAAGATTGGGATATCAGTATTCCAACGAAAAAAGCTACTGTAAAAGAAGTTTATGACAATATTATTGCAGATCTTGATGAGGCAATCCAAATTAATGCTTTACCTGTAGTAGCGGTCAACCGTATGCGTATGAGCAAACCTTGTGCATATGCAGTAAAAGCATTAACACTTATGAACATGCAGAAATTCGATGAAGCTGAGACGGCGGCAAAACAGGCTTTAGCAATTAACAACAAGATAAATAATTATAATCAAATGCTTTCCACACTCACTGGTTACATACTTGGAGGAACGTATCCGGTAGTATTACGCCCACATTTGAAATGTGAAGAGGACCTCTTCTATACTTATGGGCTTGAGTTCTTCAATGCAATTACACCTGAAGCATGGAATGCATTTGAAGCGGGACATGCAAGCCGCGACAAAATGTCTACGGACCGTCTGATGTACGACAATTTAATGGGTATGGGATCATCATATATAGGATTGGACTACACATTTACTTATGACCTCAATTCTGGCTGGAACGCTTCAGGAGTAAAGACAACACAGTTGTATCTGATAGTTGCAGAGGCAGAAATACGTAAAGGTAATTTCAGTGCAGGTATGGAGGCTTTGGATGCAATAAGAATAAACCGTATCGATCCTGCAAAATATGCTCCGCTTAAAGGAGCCGTAAATAATAAGGCTGATGCTATATTCCGTCTCAAACAGACTGCCCACGGAGAGAATATTTACACTTTCCACAACTTCATTAACAAAAAACGTTGGAACCTTTTTGATGATTATAAACAGACACTATCAAGGACCATCGGAGGGAAACTATATGAACTCAAACCTGATTCCAAGCTGTGGATATTCCCTTTCCCTGCAAATGCAATAAATAACAATCCAAATCTACTTCCGCAGAATTACAAGCAATAACAAAAAAGAACAAATAGTAAATTAATGAGGCTGACTAAAATATTGGTCAGCCTCAATTTTAAAAATCTAATTTTTATGAAAATTTTGAGACAAAGCTTTTTAACAATGTCAGCGATTTGTTTTGCTGCATACAGTTTCGGGCAAACATCCGCCATAACACTTAGAATTGGTGATCCGGCGCCCGAACTTAGAGTAAATTGGATAAAGGGTACACCTATAGAGAATCTTGCCAAAGATAAAATTTATGTTGTGGAATTCTGGGCAACCTGGTGTGGACCATGCAAGGCTGCTATGCCACATCTTTCTGAGTTGGCAAAGCAATATGAGGGTAAGGTAACTTTTATTGGAGTGGATGTTTGGGAAAAAGGGTTTGAGGGAAAACTTTACGAAACTTTCCTTCCATCACTTAAGGAATTTGTTTCCAGCATGGGCGACAAAATGGCCTATAATATTGCCATGGACAACAACGATCTATACATGGTCAACAAATGGATGACCGCTTCCGGCCAAGGAGGGATTCCGGCGACATTCCTTATTAAAGATGGCAAGATTATATGGATTGGACATCCTATAAAGCTTGACAAAATCCTTGAGGAGGTATTTGCCGGCACTTACGACATGGCGAGCAATGCTAAGGCATTCAATGAGGAGACCAACAAGATGCAAGATAAGTTAGCACCATTGATGGCTTTAAACAAGACTATTACCGATGCTGTTGCTGCAAAGGATTATTCAACTGCCCTTAACGCTATCGATAACGCCATGGTTACAATTGACCCTGAGTTTAAGCTAGTCGTTTGTCATCTTAAGTTCACCACCTTACTTAGTTATAATGTACCTGAAGCCATTGCGTATGCAAAAGAATGGCGTAAGGAAAATCCTTCTGTTGGAGCAGCTATTGCTGATTTCATCACAAAGAAGGATGGACTTCCTATGGAGGCATATCAGATTGCAGTAGAATTTTTCACCGAAGCCGTTTCTAATCCAGGCTCTTTAAAACCAATGATATATCATCTTATGGCACAAAGTTGCTTTAAGATGAAAGATCTGACAAATGCTATTACTTACGAAGAGAGGGCTATTGAAACAGGGAATGAAGCCATTGCCAAAGGGGAATTCCAAGGCACAATCAACGCCAACACTATTAAGGAATACCAGGATGCATTGGCAAAGTATAAAGCTGAACAGAAATAACGATATTAATTTTTATGAGTAAAATTTTTCTGACTCTAATATGCACCGTACTAAGTTTTGGTGCTTTCGCACAAACAGAGTGTCGGGTGAAAGGACATATAGAGGGAGTCAAAACCGACACACTTATCGTGTGCGTGACTAACGAACAGTTTAACCGAACCGAACGATTGGACACTGTACCAATGAAGAATGGTGATTTCACCTATACACTCAAGGAAAGTAAAGTACGTCAGGTTGTATTTACTGCAAAGCCTCAGCAAGGCAAACAGTTATTTGAAGATCCGGCTGCCATAGACCTGATAATGATGCCTGGAGAGAGTGCAACAATTACCGGGACGCTCAACAATTACAAGATTGGAGGAAGTGTTTTTTATACTGATATGGCACAAAGCGAGAGCACTTTGGCTCCGCTAAAAAAAGAGATGACCGAAAAGCGCGGCGGATTTGCAGCACGCCTTCAAAAGGGTGAAAATGAAAAAAAAATAAATGAAGAGTACGCAGCATTTGCCCAAGACTTGAACAAACGTTATGCAGAAGCTGCTTTGGATTTTATAAAAACGCATCCAGACAGCCATTTTTCAGGCTATCTGATTCCGTTGCTAGGAGAGAGAATAAAAGAAGGAGAGGCCCTGCTTACCGACCGTGTAAAAAGCGGTCCTATGAAATCTTATTCTGATGCCATTGGCAAACTGCGCGAAGCCGCAAGAGCGCTAGAGGAAGCCACTAAAAAAATACACGTAGGAATAACGGCTCCCGAATTTACATTGAACGATATCAATGGTAATCCTCTGAGTATTTCTTCATTGAAGGGAAAATACGTGGTACTGGATTTCTGGGGGAGTTGGTGTAAATGGTGTATAAAGGGATTCCCCGAAATGAAAGAGGCCTATGCAAGACATAAAGGCAAAGTGGAATTTTTGGGAATTGCATGCAATGATACAAAGGATAAATGGAAAGAAGCACTTGTAAAGTACGATCTTCCTTGGCTGAATGTGCTCAATGCAGGAGATGTTGACGTCAGCGCACTCTATGCTGTAAAAGGCTATCCTACAAAGATTGTTATCGATCCGCAAGGCACTATAATTAAAATTGTAGAGGGTGAAGATCCTGATTTTTACATCTACATGAATGGACTATTTAAATAATTACACATGAAAAGATTAACCTTAATTATATCTCTTTTGCTACTGATGGTTTTACCTTTGGCAGCACAGAAAAAAACAGATTTACGAATCTTGTTTGTGGGAGGCTCTTCTGATTATTTCACAATGGGTGAAATCAAGGTCGACAGTCTGGACATGCGGAAAAGCGCAGAGGCAAGAACCGCCTCCTTTGCCAAACTGTTAAAGCAATATTTCAAAAACGTGAAGGTGGTTAATGCGGCAGAATACTCCCCGGCCCTTTCGGACAGCTATGATGTAACCATATTTGACGGGAAACCCACACCATGGAGAAAGCAGAAATATGTATATGATGAAGGGGGAAAAATCATAGATGTGATACCTTCTGCCTATCTTCCGCAGGATTACAACCGTCCCACAATGTGTATTGCCGAATACAGCAATGAGATCGGACGTTCACTCGGAATCAAGAATGATTGGTACTGCCTTTGCCTGGATGCCGATGCCCTCGGTTGGAAAATGAATCATCCTATCTTTAATGGACCATACAAAGTGCTATTGAAACCAATTTTGAAACCTACACCAGAACTTGCAAAAGAGGTGGCGCAGATGTATGGTGAAAAATTGCAGGATTCAATTCCGATGTGGAGCGTGCAAAAGAAAGGCTATATTAATACTCCTACGTATCGCCCGGGCATGGTAAGCCGTCCCGATGGATATTGCGATTCTCCTGATGCAGAGATTATTTCCGGAGGGGTAAGTGCAAAGTCAATCGATGCTGTAGCATTGGGACGCCATGCCAACTTCTTCCACTGGGGTTTCTCCGCTGCACCCTACGATATGACAGAGGATGGCAAGCTTGTATTCATCAATGCAATCGTATATATTTCAAAATTTACCGGTGAGCCGATTGCACGAAAAATGGACGATAGAATCTACACCCGCCATTATGTTGATGCCATGAAATACCTCGTTACTCGTGAAGCATGGGAAGCTAACAACAAAGCGAACCGTGAATTTTATAAGGTTGTATCTGAAACCAAAAAGAGAGCACAAGAAAAAAAGGCAAAAGGCGAAGAGTTGGACAATATGGAAAAGGTGTATATCGATTATGAATCCAAACCCACACCCGAACCCACTTATTCAGAATATGTAAAGGAACGTGTACCACAACTATATCATATTTTTGGCGATGATGCCTCGGAGTATTCCCGCTATTATGATAAAAATCGTCCTTACTTCTATGGAGGTGCCGACATGGTTTCCGGCCTTGACATCGACGAAGATGTCCGCACATTAGGAATTGCCAACAATGACAAGCGCGTGCTTGACAAAGCAATCACAATGTTGGAAAAAGGCGAAGATTCAGCTTTAGCCACCAGAGTTCTGAATCGTTACACTTTGTGCCGTTTCACAACACCTGCTCAGTGGCGCAACTGGTATGAAACCTATAAGGAAAAGATGTTCTTTACCGAAAGCGGCGGCTGGCTATGGATGGTCAATACTACGGACAAGAGTGTGCCGGGCAACGATTATTCAGTGCTTGTCAAGAGTGATGAACAGGTGAAAATTCCGGAACTGAAAGGTGAGACCGATGACAAAAATCCGGTATTGCTCTCAGCAGCTCTCAACAAACTTGAAGACGGCAGCACGGAGGTTGTTATCCGCATGAAGATCCATCAAGGTTACCATACCTACGCAAATGTATCTGAACAGGAACCCTTCATACCTACAGTTGTTGGAATCGAACTGCCGCAGGGTTATAAAAAAGCTGGCGATTTAAAAATCCCTGCATTCAAGAATCTAGGCAATGCAGGTACAACTATTTACGAGGGAGATGGCGTTTTCCGCCAGAAAATCAGCGGAAACGGCAAAGGTGAGGTTAAATGCACAATCAGCTACCAATGCTGCGACAACAATATCTGTTTCCCACCTGCAGAAAAGATGATTACTCTTAAGATTGAATAGAGTGATATGTAAGCAGATAACAACTGGATGTAAAACTTATTAAAATACCCCTCCATATTATAGAGGGGTATTTATGAGAACAGAAAAGAGCAAAGTCAACAAACGCAACCGGAATTCCACCTCTTCCCAAAGCCTCCCGCCAGTTCTTTTGCATCTATTCTTTTGGAGCATCATACGCAACAAGGTAGACAATCATATTCTTCTCAGGGTTATTTCCGTACACTTTCAATCATAGCCGATATCTCCTCAACTGCAGCCTCATCTCCTCCCGAGAAACCGGTTACTTTGTAGCGTATGCTACCTGCTCCGTCAATAATGAATTTGGTTGGAATACCAGCAACCTTGTAAGATGAGACAATATTGTTGGTTTTGGTAGCAGGGTCTTTTAAATCCATTATAAGATGAAACGAGTAATTGTTCTCTTTCAGATAATTAATTGCTGCCTCAGTCGGGTTATCCTCTCTCTCCCATGTGTGGATAAAGAGGAATTTTACATTCGGATCGTTTTTGTATTTGTTCACTGCAAGTTGCATGGCAGGAAAAGATTTCTTGCAGGGGCCGCACCAGGTAGCCCAGAAGTCGATTACCACAATCTTACCTTTAAGATCGGCCAGAGAAATGGTGTTGCCATCAACATCTTTAACAGAAAACATGGGAGAAGGAAGGTTAATAATCTCATTTACGAGTTTTTGCTTGATTTTTTCGGCCTGCCTTTTCTGAACAGCTCCCAATATCTCGTTTAATCCCGAATCCGAACCGTTCAATTTTACATATAACTCCTTAAATCTGATTATATCGGAAGATGTTCCTTGTCCCTCATTTACCAGATCATTTAGACAAAGGAATGCCTCCAGGCTGCGTCCCAATGCAGAGAGTAAATTAATATATATATGTTTTTCCGAAGAATCCAACGCTTTGCCATTTTGCTGCTTTTTCAAAAGATAGGTAAGCGCCTCGCCATACCTCTTCTGTCTGTAAAGGATATCTGCATACATTCCGCAGTAAGTATAATAACCAAGAGTTATAAAGCGAGTCTCATTGCTATTATTCTGGGCATCGCTTTTCATATAGGATTCTGCATTGGAAATTGATCTCTTGATCAACTCCCCGGCATTATCCAGATCGCCTTTGTCTTTAAGTGCTGTGGAAATACCGGCCCACCCCTCTCCTCTCCACGAGGTCGATTCAAGCTGATTGGCATACTCCATTGCCTTGGCAGAATTCCCTGCTTCGGCATAGGCTGTTGCAACGCTGTAACGGCCATAATCAAAGGTAATTTTATCTGTAAATTTTTCCGGTGGGAATTTCTTCAGGTATTTCTGAAACTCAGCCTCTTTCTTTACAGGATCATTTTCATTATAAACTATCTGTATCTCCGAGTTTTTTGCAAGATTACCCTTAGGGAATCTCTTTTTGACGACATTTACAAGAGAGTCCACAGTCGCATTCATCTGTAGCTGGTCAAAGAATCTTAGTGCGAGAGAGAGGCTCTGCTCATCCTTACTTTTAGTGAGAGCATAGAGCTCCTTTTTTAGCATCTCCTTTTGTGCAGAATCAGTCGAACGTATCATAGTACTGAATCTTCTTTGCAGAGTATCTACCGAAGATGCTGAACGAGAGCTTTGTGCATTTAGAGCGATTGATGTCAGAACCAAAATTCCCGAAAGAACAATATTGGAAACTATTTTTTTCATAAATTCTAGAAATTAAAATCTCTGTTCCATGGAGTTGCATTTTCAGTCAAACCCCATTGTGGGTTATATCTTATTACATCATTTGCAATAGGAATAACAAAATAATCCGAATCAACCTTCTGTTTAAACGACTTGCCGCGCACAGAATGTGTTATTTCACTCTTGCTCCATGGTTTACCGGCATCATTGGTATATCTCTTAAGATCTGCAAATCTCTTGTGTGAGCATACTGGAATTTCTCTTCTACGCTCATTCGCTATTTCCAGCATAATATTATCAGCACCTGAAATATTCAAAGCCGGAGTTCCTGTTTTATGACGGAACTTCCTTAAGTAGTTTAAATCTGCCAAGGCCTCTGCTGCTTTACCTGTTCTTGCATATCCTTCTGCCCTCATAAGAAGTATTTCCGGGTATGTAAATCCTGATGTGTATGCAACTTTAGATTGGAAGTTCAGTATTCTTCTTCCGTCGTTGTAAGCAACCCCGCCGAGTGTGCCCTTATATCCATCATATTCAAAGAAGAAATATTCCCTCCTTAAATCTGTAGAGGCATTGAACAAGCCTACTAATTCTTGTGATGGGTAAGATAGTCCCGTTAATCCAATATATTTATACAGGCATATCTCCTTCATATTTGCATCGCTTAATGCCACATCTCCCTGTGAGGTATTAATTGAACTTCTATAACGAGCATCAGGCTCAGTTGCAACTTTGGAATCTGCCCATGAGAACTTATTCATATCGTAGAAAAGATTATCCATACCACCCTTCTGTTCTGCAGCCATAGCCAAGGCTTTGTTTGCATAAAATGCAACACTGTCATATTTTGCCGTAAACAGGTGATAGTAAGCTAAAAAGGCACAAGTCTGAACCTTTCCGAAACGAGCCACTCCGGTGACAGCATCAGGAACATTTTTCAATACGGAATGGATATCATTTGAGACATTTGCATACACCTCATTCAAGGTAGAGAGATTTTCCATTGAAGAGAGTACTTGACTTGTTTTTCTATATGGAAGCACCTTTGTGGAGTTATCACCATTAGGCTTATATACAGGTCCATAAAGCAACGAGGCAGTAAAATAGCTCCATGCCCTGCCAATAGTAGCTTGTGCAATAGTTGCATTAGCCTCTTCTGAAGTTTCGGGAGTCCGTACATCGTTGACTCCGTCTATACAACAATTGTATGTTTGTGCAACGCTATAAAAGGCTCCCCAAATATTATCTTTATTTATAGGGTTGCTGTATGGAGTTTTAAATATGTATGCATTATGACCGGCAATATAAGAGTCGTTTGTGTTATATGTAATGTGATTATCAGACACCTCTATTTCGTCTGTCAACATTGTGTAATTAGCTGCATTTTTAAATCCACTTCCAAGTACTGCAGGACCATTCATCAGATTGTCATAGGAGACAATATCACCTTTTTGTACAATTAATTTACCGGCAGGTTTGACATCTAGGAATTTAGAGCATGAAGCGCTTAAAAATACCGATAATATAATTAGTGTTAATATTCTAGTTTTCATTTCTTTAATATTTTAATCGGTTTTTATAAATTTACCTGAACACCAAAGTAAAACTCTGGTCTGAGTTGCAATGATGTGTAACCTTGATTAATCATTCCTCCCACTCCACCTGACGTATCATATTCTGCTGTTTCCGGATCTATATCTACACCCTTTGCTGCAATATAGAACAGGTTTCTTGTTTGAAAATAGATTTTGAGGTTAGTAAGACCTATATTTTTTACCACTTTTGAAGGCAAATTGTAGCCTAACGTCAAATCTCTGAGTTTTACAAAACTTGCGTTGCCAATAAATATATCGGCAAATGGATAATAGAATGACTCCCATCCATTGGTATTTAAAACAGGATAGATTGTGGTTGCCTCATCTCCTGCTTTTCTCCATCTTTCACTTACATGGCGGTTATTGTAGTTGGAGCCGACAAAGGCATCTTTTCTAAATTTGTGCCCAAATTTTCCCACAAACATAAATGATCCTTCGAAATTTTTATAACTGAAGCTGTTTGTCCAACTCATTTCGCAGACAGGTTTTGCATGACCTTGATATACACAATCTGCACCTTTCAATTTATCGTTGGTCACAAGTTCATCTTTGTTGTTTAAATAAAGCACATTTCCTTTGTCATTTAATTTTCCGAAACGTACGCCCCAGAAACCATCCATTGGATAGCCTTCAACCATTTGAGTTGCGTAAGTATAGCTTGAAGTATAATTTCTAGTAACTTTATAGTAATCAACATTACTATTATTATAGCTCGCAACTAACTGGGAATTCCACTTAAAGTCTGCGTTGTCGATCACATCTCCGGAAATAGTCATCTCGAAACCTTGATTGGTTACACCACCGACATTTTGAGGAAGAGTTGAGGTACCTCTTGTATAGTCTAACTGCTCACTTACAATCAGGTCAACGCTTTTTTTGTTGTAGTAATCTAATGCAACATTTAATTTATTATTAAACATGGTAAAATCGATTCCTGCATCCAAAATATTGGTTTTTTCCCACCTTAGCTGATCGTTCGGATAAGAGTTGACGCCATAAGCTATCCCACTCGTCTCTGTATTGTAACTTCCAACTGCGATGACCAGGTACGGAGTATAGTTTAGTGAAATATTACCATTTACACCATACGATGCTCTGATGTTGAATCTGTTGAAAATACCTTTAAGACCTGAAAAATACTCCTCTTCAGCCATTTTGTATGTGGCTCCGACCGACCATGTAGGTTTATATCTGTATTTTGGATCTGTCCCAAAGAAGTTGGTTAGATCCAAACGAGCTGAGCCTGTAATAATATATTTGCTATTATACTCATAAGAGGCATTACCATACCAGGAGGCAAAACGGTTATCGCGAACTCCATAGTTGTTACCGTAAGAGATTGTACCAATATTTGCAGGAGCCATGCCAAAAAGCATACTGCCAGTCATGTTATTGGTATTTTTGTTATAGTTATATACAGAGAAACTATTGTTATAGGTTGCTGAGACCGGATCATAGCCTAAACGGGTTGGAAGATAGGTGTATTCATAAGTATCTTTGCTTATCTCGCTACCTAGAATGGCACTAACCCTGTGTTTGTCTCCATTAAAATTCTGTTTGTAATTCAACTGGCCTCTAAGCACCCATGACATGATCTCACCATCCGACTGGTCAATTTTACCACCAGCAGGGATGTAGTGAGTAGTGAAGTTTTTAGCATCGGTACCGTCATTGTATGACGTACGCATTACAAATGATTGGGCATCATAAATTGTCTGTGATTTTGAAGTTCCTTTAACCCATGAACCTCCAATACTTCCTGAAAGGAAATCGCAGAATGTAACATTGACATCTCCACCCAAACGAACTTGAAGATTATTGCTGATTGTCATAGCCTTATCCAAGTCTTTCTCAGGGTGATATGAAACATCCTTCATTCCGGCAAAAGTCCGATAAGTAGACATCCTTCTTTGTCCTACAGGCGACCAGGCAGTAGGATTGCCTGACTTGTCATACATATTGGTATATGGGAGAACTCTTGAAGAGGAACCAAATGAGACAAGTGATGAGTACTGCTCAACAGTTGCATTTGACTCAGAATAATTCACATTGGCAAAAGCTCTTACTGAGATCCATTTCTTTGGTTTCCATGTATTGCTGATATCGAAAATAAAACGGGAATTATCGTTATCTTTCAAATCACCATATTCTTTGTTGTAACGCAGAGCTGTATTCAGTTGGTTTGTCTCAGTGCTGCTGGAGAGTGAAAAGCTATGTTGCTGAGACTGTTTAGGTTTGATAAGATATTTTTCAATCTTGTCAAGAGCATTGTTCTGCCTGAGCTGTGCTATCTGAGCATCTGCCTCACTTGCGGATATTAAGCCTTTGCTTTTGGCCATCAGTAGGTAGGTATAATCAGAAATTCTTGAATATGAAGTATATGAAGAGTACGGTGAATTGGGGTTCTGATTGTAAATATCCAATTCAGCATCCATATAATCTTCTGTAGTTGCAAGATTCAATTTGCTTAAATCCGGCTTCATTGTTATCTGGTATATCCCTTTATAACTTAGATTAAAGGTTCCTTTTTTTGCTGATTTAGTTGTGATTACAATGACACCGTTAGACGCCCTTGCTCCGTAGATGGAGGCAGCAACCGCATCTTTCAAGATAGTGATATTCTCTATATTATCAGGATTAACGTTCTCTATCCCAACGCCATTACCTATAAGAGGATAACCATCGACTACAATAAGCGGAGTTTTAACACCATTGATGGTAGAAACACCTCGAATCTCCAAGTTACCATCTTTTGTGAGAACGACTCCGGCTGTCTGCCCCTCAATAATGGATTTCAGAGATGGTTGAAGTTTATTCTCCAACTGTTGGGATGTAACTATTGAGTAAGAACCTGTGGTGCGCTCTTTGGAAAGAGTCTGATATCCTGTCACTACCACATCTTTCAATGCGATGACATCTGTTCTCATCGGGACATTTACAACAGAGTTTTTTCCCACTATGGCATAGAATGTCTCCATACCTACCAGTGAGAATGACAGCTTATCCCCCTCTTTTGCCTCAATTGCATAATTCCCTCCAAGGTCAGAAATGGAGATGGCTTTACTGTTCTCATTCTTGACCGCAATACCAATCAGGGGCTCTCCTTCTTCATCATTGATTCGTCCGGAAATCTTCTTGACCGGCTTCCCTTCCTGGGCAATACTTCCGCTCTGCGTTGTTGTACCAATGACAATCTGGCTCCCTTTTTGTTGATACTTTACATTTATGGGTTTGAATATTTTATCGAGCAGGGTGGTGATTGGTTCATTTTTTGAATTTACAGTCACCGTGAATTGCTCAATCTTTAATTCACTTGTATAAACAAACCGATAATTGCTTTGATTTGAAATTGTTTCAATCACAGCTTTTAAAGGGCGGTTAGTCACATTGATTGTGATCCCGCTCTGAGCGAATAAAGGTAAAGAGGAGAGAAACATGAGAATAAAGAGCAATGTTCTCGCTTTTTGCCTGAAACTGACTAATAGTCTCTTTTTCATACACTGTTTTTTAGGTTAAATATATCTTAAAGACAACCTCAATCAAAAATACCATAATTTTTATGGGAAAGTGGTTTTAAATTGTCTTAATGTATATGGATAATTATACTATTTTTGCAATAGACGTTCAAGAGCAAGTATTACGCGAAAAGCGTGTTGCTTCTAAAGTGGACATCAGTTGTACGATGGATGATGCCAAGGTAAGATTTGAAGAGATATATGCCGGGAACATCAAAAAGGTGGCCCTTTTCGCCAATGGCTATCTTAATGATATGGGTGAGGCGGAAAATGTCGCTCAAGATGTTTTTGAAGCGCTCTGGAAAAATTTTGACAGCATCGAGTCTGACAAGGTTGCCGCATACGTTTTTGTTTCTGCCAGGAACATGTGTCTCAATAGGCTTAAAAGGCGCAATATTGCACAGAAGTATAATTCATACAAATCCAAGACAGATTACCTTAACTCCATTGCCCTTGAAGGTAGTTCCTCAATAGATATTTTTGAGAAAGATATCCAAGAGATTATGGGGAAAGGAATGGATTCAATGAAAAAGAAGGTTAGGCGGACATTTCTTCTCAGCCGTATGAAAGGGCTTAAGAACAGAGAAATAGCAGACATTGAGGGCGTGGCGGAGAGTACCATAGAAGCTCGTATATCATCGGCGTTGCTTGTTTTGCGGAAAATGCTCGAAGATTATATGAAATAAGATTATGAGAAAATATACATTAATAAAGTTTTATAAAGGGGAGGCCACCGAACGGGAGATGGACGAGATTATTGCGTGGGTAAAACGCTCTCCTGAAAACAGACGATACTTTGCCGAGCAGAAGCAACTATATACTGCATTCCAGACAGCCGATATTAACGTTGAGAAAATAGTGCCTGATGGTGATGCCGGTTCTGATTCATATCAGAAAAGGCAGACGCTCCGTTTCAGAAGGATTGCGGTAAGGGCTATTGCCATTGCAGCGGCTTGTGCTGCTTTCTTTACAATCGGATTTTTTGTCAACGAAATCAAATCCGGAAAAGTCGTGGGAGATGGGGTGCGCGTTTTCGCCGATGGTGGCGTTGTGATGCATGAGTTATATACAGAAAAGGGGGTAAAAGGGTTCCTGATATTGCCCGACAGCACCAAGGTATGGCTCAATTCTGACAGTAGGATTACATACCCTGAGGTTTTTTCAAAGAGAACAAGAGATGTACGGATAAGTGGCGAGGCCTATTTTGAGGTGGTGAAAGACTCCCTCCATCCGATGATAGTAAGTACCGATAGGAATTTCTCCATTGAAGTACTGGGAACAAGTTTCAATATAAAAAGTTATGACAACGACGAGAAGGTTGAAACTACATTATATACCGGCATAATAAAAGCCCACTTTAAAAACAAGGATAATTCAAAGGTTGAAACTCTCACTTTGAAACCGAACGAGTCATTTAGTTATGCTGATAATGATGTTACAGGTGTTTCAGACAGCAATAACAAGCCGTTCAACTACGAAAAACCTGAAAGGCAGAAGGCATGGAAAGATGGGACTTTGATTTTCGACAATACGTCAATGACAGAAGTTATCAAAATGCTGGAAAGATGGCATGGCACAAAGTTTATTGTCCTGAATGATAAGGTCTATAATTATAAACTCTCGGCCGAGTTCAGTTCGGAATCTGTCGTACAGACCCTTGAAATAATGAAACTTATCATGCCGATAGATTATTCCTACAGCAACAATACGGTTACATTGAAATAATGTACCCATATCACAAGATAGTGCGTTCAGAGATATCAAAATCCTTCTGTTGAATGAAACTTCCCGTTATTTTGGCAGAGGCAGATAGATTTTATCCAACACCTCATTGTACTCTTTCTCCCAGTCGCTGAATACTGTAATTCCACCACCGCTGCGAAAGACTTTCTGTCCATTTTCCTCTTCTATGAAACGTATCATCACACCGCTATCCAACTCATTGCCATCGAAATACCCAAATATTCCGGTATAGTATCCTCTTTCCCCTTTTTCGGCACGCCTGATTATATCAATGGTGGAGGTCTTTGGAGCTCCTGATATTGAACCGGCAGGAAGCATTTTGAATATTATATCCCCAATGCCTGAATAATAATCGGCAGGTAGATTCCCCACTATCTCCGAGCTGACCTGCAATATCTCCTTTTTGTTTGTCCTTATCCTGTCTATATACCGGAACCTTTGCACCCGGACATTCTCTGCATTCATGCTCAAATCATTCCTTAACAAATCGACAATTGTATTATGCTCTGCAGTCTCCTTGTAATCGTTGATTATCACCTGCTGCGCATCTGGTATGGATGCATCTATCGTTCCTTTCATGGGATAGGTGGAGATAACTCCATCAGCTATGCGTACAAAGCATTCAGGGGAAAAACAGACGAATCTTCCTGGAACAAGCAACTGATATTTTGCATTGGCAGACAGAAAAATATCTTTTAGTGAGAGTTCTGTCCTTATTGGCGTCTTAACAGTCAGGTTCGTCAGAAATGAGTTCCCGTATGTCAGTCCGCTGTAAACAATGTCAAACATAGACTTGTATTCCTGTGGCGGGATAGGTTCGGCAACAATGTTTCCGATAGTGTGGCTCTCTGCTTTATCCGTTTTATTGCCTTTCCCGTTGATTTCAAAAAGCAGATCGTTTTGCTCCAATGGATTTTCTATGAAATAACCTTCGGTCATTTCAAAATTTATAACGAATAAAAACGGCAATCGATTCTTACCATACTCGTTCATTCTGCAACGTATGATATCTGTATCAGAAAACAACATCAAGACTTATTGAATATAAAGTTTTTAAGTATGTCCCTGCCAAATGGTGTCATAATAGATTCCGGATGAAACTGCACTCCATGGAGATCAAGCCTCTTATGAGAGAGAGACATAATCCCGCCTTCCGTATCTACAGAAGTAACCTCAAGACAATCAGGAAAATCATCGTTGGCCAACATCCATGAATGATACCTTCCGACCTGGAACGAACTGGGTAATCCATTGAACAAATAGCTTTGTCCTATTGTTTTGATTTGTGATTGCACCCCATGATAGATGCTGCCGGAGTTTACAATTTTTGCACCAAACGCCTCTCCGATAGCCTGATGGCCAAGACATACCCCAAGTATGGACTTTTTCTGAGAAAACTCCTTGATCAATTTAAGTAAGTCTCCGGATTCGGAAGGTATACCCGGACCAGGCGAAAGAATGATTTTATGATACTTGTCGACTATGCCGAAATCTATTTCATCATTTTTTGCAATATCCATAGATGCTTCCCCATTACATAATTCCCTTATAATATGCAGCAAATTATATGTGAACGAGTCGTAATTGTCTACTATCAGTATATTCATGTATAGCTTGGTTCCTGACAACAAAGATACATATATTGATTTTATATCGCCTTCTATTAGGCAAATTCATATGGTTTATCTTTGAAATATTCACGCTTCAAGCCTTTGATTTCTAGCACCATAGCAATAAAAAAGCCAGCTGTTCTATCTACAAACAACTGGCTTTTATTGGTGCTCGGGACGGGAATCGAACTAATGCTTTATTCATCTTATTTATAGCTCTTTACTCTATCTTAGGGTGTAATAAAAGTGTAAATAGTAACAAATGTGGTTTAATATTGCAATAATGGACACTCAAAAATTCATTTATTACATACCTTGTTTTTCCTGATAAAGATACTCCAGATAGTCCGCTGCTTCAGACTCTGTCAGACACATTATGTTCTGCATTGCTGCTATCCATTCCTCCTTGCTGCAATCCTCCAGCTTCTTGTTGTTCCTTTCCTCCCACTCGAGGACTCTCTTTTTTACTTCCTGATTTCTATCGCTCATTATTATTCATAGTTAATGGTTATTATATCACTTCATTCATTCGGACCTTAATTAGAGATATTAGCTTTCGTCATTATCTTACCCTCCAACGTTTCGAATCTGTCTGCCAATTCAAACTCTACGCCATTATCAATTGCATTAAAGTGTTCCTTTCCGCATTTTATTTTAGCGAGTTCTGTCGCTTTTATGGAATCCTCAAAGAGGCCACCTTTGGTTTCAACAACAAAATAAAGGCGCTGATTGCCGTTTTCTTCCCACACCAATGCCCAATCCGGATTGTAATCTCCAAGAGGAGTATCAATTCTAAACCAAGATGGGAGCTTCGCATAAACCTTTACATTTTGTGACTGTTCAAAAGCAGTTGCCATAGGCAACTCAACCGTTGGAGAGTCGTAGATGACATAATCGTATGGCGACTTTCTGCTCTCCATTAAATTTGAGTTGAGATAGCCCTGAAGTTCTACATTTTCAAAAAGTTCCTGACACCAAACATCGTGTTCACCAAGTTTTCTGTATTTTATACCATCAACAAGGCACAATCGCATTTCTACCTTTATAATATCCAACACAGATTCTATAAAAGCCTGCGGATTTTTCTTAAACGCATCCAGTCTTTTGGATCTTACAAGAATATCTACAATACTTATTCTTGTGAGATTCGTCTCATTCTGCAGATAAGTGACAATATCCGGTAGTTGGGAAACTGTCTCTTCAATGACTTTTGCCGTTCTCTGCAATGTACGTTCATTAGCAGTTACGGCTCCAGCTGTAGTCTCAAGTTTAATCTTCTTTGTGATAAACTTTCCTTTCCCAACTGTAACCTCTTCAAAAATTCTTTGTGCACACTTATTAACCAATGCCTCTGAATCAAAATTAACAGAATAGGTCGTTTTGTATTTTATTCTATTCCACAATTCAGAAAATTCTGGAGAGAGCAAAACCTCTTTTCTGAGAGAAATCTTCCGCGCATCATTTCTGTTCTTGATATTAATATTTCCGGAAACCTTACGCAAGGTCTTAAGAATAGGAACTTTGATATAGTCAAACTCTGCCGGAATACTAACTCTATTGTCTTTAAGATCGAGTCTCAGTTTATCCTGAACTTTTCCTGCGACCTCTTTTGTTTTATTATTAACTACCTCTTCTTTGATATATCCGTATTGTTCAAAATAATCATATAATAATTTCGATTTTTCCTCATTTAAGTAGATTGGTTTTTCAGCTGTTCCATCTACAATTATATGCGCAAACGAATGCCTCTGAAGCAATCCAAATTTGTATCCTGTGTCCTCCTCTATCTCTTTTTGTAGGCCTTTGGCAAAATCTTCATACGATTCATTTGCCATAACGGTTAGAGTGTTTACCTCAAACCCTCTTACTCTTTCTCCGTTTTGATTTACACACAAACGCAAACCACGACCAACTTTCTGGCGCTTCGTCAAGTCGTCTTTTGAATCAATAAGGGTGCAAATCTGGAAGACATTCGGATTGTCCCATCCCTCTTTAAGTGCAGAGTGAGAGAAAATAAAACGTAAAGGCTCCTCAAAACTCAAAAGCCGCTCCTTGTCCTTCATTATAAGGGTGAAGGCATCATCATCACGAGCTGTTTTGCCGGAAGTATCAACAAAACATTCAAATTTATCCTTCTTGTTTGAGGACTTGCTTCGTTTGTCAATAGAAAAATAGCCGTCATGAATTGTATCAACAGGAATATTTTTGTCCTTTATCTCTTTGAAAAGTGACTGGTATTTTGTTTGGACAATCAATTTTTCATATTCCTCCTCAAACATTATCGCGAATTTCCCTTTTACCTTGTTCCCGTCATCGTCATATTGGCGGTAATTGGCCACCCTGTCAATAAAGAACAGACTGAGAACCTTTATTCCCATTGGGTTTAAAAGAAGTTCTTTGTCTAAGTGAGATTCAATTGTTATCCGGATTTGTTCCCTCTCCATTAAATCTTCACTAATTGAGCCGAGTGCTTTACCTTCGGTAGCTATATGTGTATTACTTGTAAAATTAATCTCCCAAAGGCCCGTTTGTCTGTTGAATACAATATCCTTAACAATATAGCCTTCGTACTGGTCCCGCTTAGTAATATCGTATAAATCATTACCTTGCCTCACCCATTTCTTTAAACGATTTACTTTTCCATGATTCTGAACATCTAATTCCAGACAGGCTTTTATACCAGATCTGTTGTCTACCTTTTCAAGGAAGATATATGCGCTGTTCATATAACCCTCCACCTCGGCAGTGGCAACCTCAATTTGCTTTACCAGCTTCATTTCATAAGCATCAACCGAGTCCAGTTTGTACATAAGGTTGTACTTCTGCTTATGAGTTGCCGAATACCTCAGGCAACACAACGGATTAAGGGCAGAAATCGCCTCCTTTGCCTTGTCGGTATTGTCTACACTTTGAGGCTCGTCAATAATAACAATCGGATTTGTCTCCTGAATTAGCTCAATAGGTTTGAAGCCCAAAGTGTCTTTATACCGGTGAATTACATTAGATTTATTGTTCTCATCGTCGTTTACGAAACTTTTCCTGAAAGCATCGATATTGATAACCATTATCTCGATATTGTCGCTTGTCGCAAAGCTTCGCACTTGCTCCAGTTTATTGCTGTCATAAACAAAATAGTTATAAACTGTATTGCCATAGATTCCTTTAAAATGCTCCTCAGTAATTTGCAGAGATTTATTGGTTCCCTCCTTAATTGCAATGCTAGGAACAACAATTATGAATTTTGTGAATCCATATTTCTGGTTCAGTTCAAAAATCGTCCTTAGATAAACATAAGTTTTCCCTGTCCCGGTCTCCATCTCGACAGTAAAGTTCATTCCCTCTTTATGGAAGCTCTCTTCAGTCGATTGTGGCAAACCATTCCTTAACTGAATCTTTTGAATATTAGATAATAGATTTTCATCTATTACTTTTAGCTTGTTTCCTATTCCAATTGTGGTTTTTGAAAACCCACTACTGAAATTGATTGTACCTACATCATTTACTTTATCTGGTATACTTACAGAAAAATTACTTTGAAATATCTCCTGACCTTCGAAAATTTCACAGATGCTATTTATCGCTTCTGCCTGATAATCGAGATCTTTTTCAAATTGTAGCTTCATTATTTGCTTCTCTATTTATTTCTTTATCAAATGACCATCAAATACTATATACCTTATTTTCAGAGCAATATCCACCTAAACCATACTTGTCATCAAATGACCATCAAATAAGATCTCTATGCCCAGAAAGGAATATAGCTAGCATATTTTCTAGATTTATTTTCAGGATCCACGTCTTTAATAACTTTTTCTGCAAGTGCTTCACGAATTATTCTAGATACTGTAGCCGCATTACGGCTATCTATCTTGAACCTTTCTCTCAGAGATTGGTTTGTCATTTTTTCATTTGATACATATTTCAGACAGGCATGTTGGTAACAGGCTCTTATCCTTTCATCCTTGTCCATATCGTTAAGCGGCTTGTAACTATACATAGTCACGTTTGTTCTGTTACTTCCAATTGTTACTTTAATTGGAGGCAGTTGAAATAATTCATTATTAAAAATTACCTTATCCAATCCGCTACCTTTTTCTTCACAAAATCCCATTCTACGCATAAGATCTGCAAGTTTTTCGTTACGGGACATATACTCATCAATAAACCTTTCGGGTTTAATTAGCGGAATTCCAGGATTAGATATTTCAATTCTGTCTGAATATATTTCAACCATTGGAAATCCTTTCTCTGATAAATCCTGATGAATTAAAGCATTAGCGACTAATTCTCTAATAGCTATTTCAGGATACATACGTGTTTCAAGTCTTAAAGCCCTGCCAATTTCTTCATTAGCAGGTAACTGCCCGTTTATCCAATCTACCAGCCCCTCAAAACCAAGAGCATATCCTTTTCTACCAATTTGTTCACGAATAGTATCTATCTTGTTATTGCCTTTATAAACTATCACCCTGACCGATTTCCTCTGCACAGATTCAAAGGCAGTTAAATCTTTAGCAAAAAGTATTGCGCCAAGCCTGGTAATGTTGTAATTCACACCATCCTTAATAACAAGAGCTTCTGATATAAATTTTTCAATAACACCTCGTTGATCAGATGGGTAAGGCAAATTCAATAATTCAAAGTACGTTTGAGTACTCAACAATTGGATAATATCAGAAGCCGTTACGTTATGTATAGCAATTTCTTTTTCGAAGGTTGAACCGGAAGAATTTCTCCAGATCTTTGATTCCTTTTCCGGGAAGTCACTTAATTTTCTAGTAATACTACCAATTCTTATGTACGCAGTTTTTTGAAAATCAATTGGCCTGTTAATCGCTGCTGGTATTACAAACATTGAGATATGAAGACCGGGGATGTAGTCAAACTCATGTGTTCTGAAGTCAACTTTTGGATTTAACATATTTGACAACCAATTTTCAAGATCTTCATTCCCCTTTTTATGCGTTTTGACTTTAAAAGAAGTACCAATTATTTTATGAGTAACATCTTCCACTCCAAAAACCAAATATCCATATGGCTGGTTATGCAAACAAGCTCCATTTGCCAGTGCTGAAATTCTTTCTCCTATCTCTTCCGGAGAATGAAAATTATGTTTAAACTCAATCCACTCACACTCTGAAGTGTGACTAGTTAAGTCGTCCAATAATTTAATAAATTTATCCTGTTCCATAATCGGGCTTTATTATATAGTTACAACATGATCAATTCCATGCTGTTTCAATATCTGCAAAACATTCGTTTTGTCGTTATTGTCGTCAAATCCATTGTCCTTGAACACTACCCGGCAATTAATTGCTGTTTTAGACGATTCATCTATAGCTGTCGGTTTAACCTTTTTCCAGAGTTGGGCTATAGCCTCTGCCACTTCCGGTTTAATATGGTCCGCCATACAAACAATCAATGCACCTGCTCCCATCTCATATACTTTTTTGCCAGATAAAACATGTTCGTTGATAGGCTGAACCAGGTCGATACCGTATTTCAACAATATTTCATAAAGAAGGTCGTGTTCTGTCCTGTCTGATTTGATATTTTGAACGGAATTATACAATGCACCCTCTAAATTAGATGGGGAGCTATCCCAAGTATTGATATTTGAGCTATCCAATTTGAACACTTTAAAGCCAATATCAAGCCTCTTTGGCTCTTCCGCGAAGAGAGCTCCCTCTTTTTCTTGTTTAGCTTTTAGCTCTTCAACTATCTTCTTGCCTGCACGACGAATGCGTTCTTTACCAATTTCTGCAATTGTATAAGGACAAGAGAGTGACTCTAAAAGTTCTAAAGCATTTTCAGCAACTTTTTTAGTTTTGTCTGAAGGTGAATTCTGAGGATCAATTATTTCAGGCAACTGAACACAAATAAATCGTCTATTACCATTATCTTTACAATTTGATAAGAAGACGGAATGAGCGGTTGTACCAGAACCAGAGAAAAAGTCAAGAATAATTGAATTATTTGTTCCAACAAACTCGATTATTCTACTAATAATTTCTTCATCTTTAGGATTTTCAAATACTTTACACCCCATTAATGACATAAGACGCTTAGTTGAAGCTCGTCCATCTTTATAAAAGACACTATAAGGAACACTATACTCTCTCTCTGTCAAATATGACTTTAGACATGGCACTGAATTTTCGTCTTCTCCAAAATAAACTCTATCCTCTTCAATCCAGTTTTTCATGTTTTCTTTATTGGTCAGCCATCCTCTTGATGGTGTCTTTACAGCCTTTTTAGTTATAGGATGTAATATTTCATACATCGGCCCACCACCTCCAGGCCAAGAAATATCTGATGCAAAGAAAATTCCTTTCTGATCAACCTTACAATAATGAGAATGGTCTTCTGCCGGATGTCCAGTAGGTAGATTTTTATACCAACTCTTTAATTCCTTCTCAATTTTATGAACATCATCATTATATGTTTTTTTTAAGTAATTGTATTCCGCATATATATCATCTAAACCCTGTTTTCTTTCTCTCCAGATAATTTCGCTTTCTTTAAGGAATGAGCTGTCTTTTACATAACAGACTATATATTCATGAGAAATTGAAACATATTTCGAATCATTTTTTCTGCCAGCAGCCCAAATAAACTTACAGATAAAATTTTCTTCTCCAAATATTTCATCGCAAATTTTCTTGAGGTTAGATATCTCGTTATCATCAATCGAAATAAAAATTGCTCCATCATCTGTTAATAAATTACGAGCCAATTTCAAACGAGGATACATCATATTAAGCCAATTGGAATGGTAACGGCCATCGCTTTCTGTATTAGTCCCTAGAGTACGATCTTGTCCCGAAATTTCCAAATAATTAGTGAGGTTGTCATTATAATTATCCTTATAGACAAAGTCTTTCCCAGTATTGTACGGAGGATCGATATATATCATCTTTACCTTCTTGTAATAGCTCTTTTGCAGCAACTTTAACACTTCAAGGTTATCTCCTTCTATATATAGATTCTCCGTTGTGTCCCAATTGATAGATTCTTCAGGACACGGACGAAGAGTTCCGGTACTTCGCTTCTGTGCCTCGCGCCTTGCCTGAGATTTCCCCGCCCAATTCAGTTGAAATCGTTCTTCTGGGGTATCAATATAATTACCCAATAAGTCTTGCAATGCTTCAAAATCTACCTTTCCCTCTTTTATTACTTCTGGGAATAATTGACTTAATTGTTCTATATGTTGTGCCACTAAATCAGCACTTTGGCTATCGGGATGGTCTAATTTAATTTTTTCCATGTTCTATTTCGCTTTAATCGTGACATTTATCGCTTTTAATTCTTTTGTTATTGATTTCAGCTCTTTCTCAATATCATTTTCATATACTAAAGCATTTGTCAGGTATGTGTCAATCTTAAATTTTTCATCAATAATGTATTCTTTATCAATAGTTCTGTATGATCCTAAAATTTCAAATTGGACCTTCTTTAGGTTTTCAATTGTTTTATCCATCACAGATTTGTCCAAAGATATATCCAATATTGTATACTGTCCTTCTGAATTACTCGGAAAAATGAAGTAATCTTTACTAGTTGAAGGAGTTAATCTAAGTCCCTTTTCCCCAGCTTCAGATATGTAATTTTTAAGTTCTGGTAATGGTAAGCAGTCTAGAAATTCTTTGTTAAATGAATATGTAATATCTGTAACAACGCTTAATCCGATATTTTGAACTTGCAAACAATAGTTCTCTTTGATGTTTACTATTGAAAAAATTATAATACCTCTTCTTTCTGTTTCCCAGCGTAATTTTTGAGCATCAAGTAAATCCTTATTTTGACGAAACATTTTATAAGTTAGCCAAGCCATAATAGCTGTTGCAGAAGCTCCAATATAGGTTGCCCAAAACAATAACCAATCAGATTCACTACCCGCTATGTTTCCAATATTGATAGGTGAGATAATCAACTTCCCAATTATGAAAGGGAGAAAGACGATTATTAATATTAATAAATACTGATATATTTTTCTCATACTTATAGTATTAATTTGTTTGTATTTAATAGCTCAACTATCCGATTTTCTTTACTCTGCAATGTCTTTAAATCCCCATTCAACTTCACTTTGACATTAAACTGCGTTTCATTTTTCAACTCCTCAATAATGTTTTTCTGCTCTTCTCTGTTTTGCATTAAAAGAGACATTTGCTCCCGATAAAAGAGAATGTTCTCTGTCATTGTCTCAGAGTAAGTACCCGCTTCGTCTGCAACTGCCAGTATGTAAAAACGATTCTTTAGAATATCAAACAACTCTTTTAAGTTTCTGCATTGGGGTTTGGTTATATCTAATGAATTGAGGAAACCTTTAATAACGGAATCGTCGTTTGCTGGGTTAATCCATCGGGTAAAATCCGAATTTTCCACTACCCTTTTGCTTTTATCCGCCAAATTTACCCTTTTATCTGCCCAGTTTATCATATATTCCTCTCCATATTTCAATAAAAGAATGAGAGGGTACGGGAAAGCCTGCTGCATTAGTTTCGCAATGGGAAAACAGACTCTCTGTTTGTTAAGGACAACCTCCGATATTACAATTTGCTTGTATTGATACTCCTCTGTCTCGTATTCCATTAGCCCTATGGTTTGGGGCTGCAATACAATCCGCATATGAATCGATGAAATATCGTCACGAATCAACTTCTTTTCCGTTGGAGTCAGTTTCATCTGGTCCAGAAAGAGTTTCTTGGTTATTACAGTATTTACAACTGCACTTGGGGGAGAGTTAAAGCTTTGTATCATCTCTGATTTTTTATAACTACAAATGATATTAGTTCAAAATCGCTTTTGGCTGTAACTCCTTCAGCAGCTAAAGCCACACCATCGGTCGAGAAAAAGGACGCAGCTCCTATCTCTTGAGACTTTCCTAAAACGCTCTCCATGGCAGATTGAAGTAGGCTGCTGTAGATTTTCATATCCCGATAGTTTTTGGTTTCTCTCTTTAACTCCTCCGCCAGTTCCTTTACCACTTCTGTCTGGCCCTGACACAGTTTCTTCATATAGTCAAGACAGCGTTTACCTTGCATATAACCCAGCAATGTTTCGCCGTCCTTCCCTACATATACCAGATAATGGGGAGATAAAATACTTTTACCCTTTTCTCCTTTTCTGTTTCGCAAACAAAATATCGTTCCCTCTTTTATTTCTATATCATTTGCCATTACTACAGAATGTATCCCTTTTGGCATTTGTTCCAGTTGGTCTTTATTGCCTTTCGAATACTCCAGCAAATCCATGCGGAAATCATTCATATTGCTGTCGGTTATGGTCATCCCTCCCTGAATATCCTCCAGATCAAGTACTGTGTTTTGCAATTGCTCCAATTGTTTGCGCCTGTATTCCAGATCGTTCATCTCATCCTGACCATTCATCTCGATTAGGTTCTCCTCTCCTGTTGCCGATATGTCCAGCAAAACCATCTTGCCCTTTACCCGGCTTTCAAGGTTTATATATTCATTCAGCTCCATATTTGGCCAGAAGTTGACCAACTGAACTCTTTCGTTTATTGATCCGAGACGGTCTATTCGCCCGAAACGCTGAATTATCCGCACTGGATTCCAGTGAATATCGTAATTAACCAAGAAATCGCAATCCTGAAGATTCTGACCTTCGGAAATACAATCTGTTGCAATCAGAATATCAATCTCTTCTTTTATTTTGCTGCCTGTTTTACTTCTTTCTTTTGAAATTGGGGAAAAATTGGTCAACAAATCATTCATGTCAACACCCGAATGAGGCAGATTTGTTCTATTTACTCCTGTCCCGGTAATGAGAGTTGAATAAATTCCGTAATTTTTGTACGCCCACGAAGAGATACTGTGATACAGATAGTTCGCTGTATCTGCAAAAGCAGTGAATAGTACCACCTTCCTATTTGTACCGTTAATAGGGTTATTTATTTTACCAGTAATTATTCGCTTTAATTCCTCTAGCTTTTCATCTCTAATTGAATCAATATCTCTGGCACTTTCAAGAAGTTTAACAAGTATGTCCCGGTCATATTCGAGATCCTGTTTCCATCTAACCAGGTCCATATCCTGCAATAGAACTTTAACCTTATTCCCGACCAAGGCTTCATTATCGGCATCTTCCAGGTCAACATCTTCTATGGTTACAGCTTTCCCTAAGTATAAAGCTGAGTTCGCTATTTTCTCCAGATTGTCGTTTACCTGTTTCAATAGCCCTTTAATACTTATGGAGAAAGAGTTAATTGAACTCTCCATGCGTTTAAGATAGTTCACACGCATTAAATGAATCAGACTTTTCTCACGGTCTATCTGCTTAAATACACTGCCCGATTTTAGTTGATAGTCATATTTTTCCTCGTATTCTGCCCTTTTTGCTGCCAACACATACTCCATTGGAGAGAAGTTGGCCAAATTGAGCTTTCGGATGGAGGTATTAATCTCTTTTAGTGAAGGGAATAGTCTTCGACTGTCAATATCTGTTTTAATATTTATTGGCTGGAGTCTTTCCGGGAATTTGCCTACATCGTCGCAATTGTAATACTTAACGATATGTTTACGGGAGCGGGCAATAGTGAGCATATCCAACAGCTTAAAGTATCTGCTGTCCAATTTCTCGAACAAAGTATTAATATCCTTTATGTCAGATTTTGTCCACTCGGTGAATTGGCGCTGGGCAAGAGCCATAACTGTTGTGATATTATCGACCCCTTCTGTGTCATAAGCTAAATCGTTACCCTCTGTTATAAATGAAATTTGATTTTTCAAATCATTCATCCTATTGTTTACCGGGGTAGCGGACAGCATGAGTAATTTCGTTTTGACACCTTTCCGGATAATCTCATTCATCAGGCGAGCGTACCTGGTCTTCTCTCCTTTGTGGGGATTGTTATTGCGGAAATTATGTGACTCGTCAATTACCACTAAATCATAGTTTGCCCAATTGATGGTTTTAAGATTTATAGTTCCGGATAAACCTCTGTCTCTGGTCAAGTCGGTGTGGTGCAGAACATCATAATTGAAACGGTCTTCCAGAAAAATGTTTCTCCTGTCGTTTTGTGTATAAACCGTCCAGTTTTCTCTTAATTTTTTTGGACATAATACTAAGACCCTGTCATTGCGGAGCTCATAATATTTAATAATAGCAAGAGCTTCAAATGTTTTACCCAAACCAACGCTGTCTGCAATTATGCAACCTCCGTACCGCTCAATCTTTTCGATGGCTCCCATGACTCCATCCTTTTGAAACTTGTAAAGCTTTTGCCAGATTCTCTTATCCTTAAAGCCTGTTCTTGTTTTTATCAGCTTATCGTTGTCAAAGTCCTTTAACGATTCGTTAAAAATATGATGAAGTGTGTAATAATAGAGGAAGTCCGGTGAATAATCCCTACAACCTAGTTCAAGCGAACTGAGTACGTACTGCTTAATATCTTTTGACATTACAGGATTATTCCAGACTTGTGAAAACAAATTTTTGAACTGGGCAACTTCAGGTAGTTCTGTTTGCAGAATATTGCAATGAATATTGTCCGATACCACGTATCCCAATGTAGTTGCCGTAAAATCACTTAAATTTGTATTTACGGCAATACTATTACCATCGCTGTTTTCTAAAACCAGCATTTTCATTCCAAATGAGTTAGGAATAATCAAAGTTGATATCTTGGCGTTTTTCTTTAACCAAGACGCACACTCTTCTGAAGCATTTCTTAACAATAATTGATTTTGGAGCTCATGCTCGGAATTGTCCCCAAAAAACAAAACAGAATTCCTGAGAGACACGCCAATCGTAGAGTTTTGTACGGGGTCCGTCAGCAATAGAATTTCGACCTCTTTAATGTCCTTAAACTTATCCTTTAGAAATAAGAATGCATAAATGCTAAAATACCCAGTACTGAGGGACATTGATGTTTCAGAAGATATTCTCTTTTTAATTTCATCGCCTAAAAGACGCCCTTGTTTATTGTCAATTATCTCCATTCATCGGTTTTTCAAGCCGAGCAAACAAAAAACCTGTGTTCTCCTTTCGTAACTCGTTTTTTGCTTTTACCAAAAAGGCTTGACCATTAACATCAATAATACCATCGTACTCATCACGACGGGTTTCTATATTGATATTCAACCCTGTAAGCTGCTCTAAAGCTACACTTGCATCATAAATATAATCGTTGTTTTGATACATATCGGACATTCTATGTTCAATAATAATTAATGTTCATTGTCAATGAACACATAAATATAATGAACAAAATTGAAAATTCAAGGAAATCTTTAATATTCTATAATCTCTCCAAGAAGCAGACTGAAATAGTTATTCTGTTAATAAGTAATGGATATACCGTCAATTCATATTCCCTTAAGTATTGCAGATTCAAGATGTTTATTTATATTCGTTCCAGAATTGCTCTGTGCTTCGTTTCCGCCTGCAATGTAATTGGGCCATTGGGTTGAGATAAAGTCCAGAGCTTTTTCTTTGTTGTCTCTTTGCAAAGATTGTCCTTACATTAATCCAATCAAAAATTCTTTCTTAATTATCTTGCTTTTTATGCTTTGAGATAATAAAGCCATGCCATCAGCGCTATTTCTTTATTTAGGCAAATAAATGATTGAATACGTATTAACGCTATTAAAATCAATTTTATTTCTAAAATATACCAGTTTTCCCAATAAATACTTCCTTCTCTTTTTCAACGTTAGCCATTGACATATGGAGAGTCCTCATACCTCCCCTGACCGTGGTTTTCAACATTATATAAATCATTCTTAATTCAATATTAGTTGGCAATAGCATCATCACTTGGTGACCGGAAGATAAGACAGTCCATTAATAATTGGTTTAGGATTTTATCATATAATTCGGTTTTGGCTTTATGCTATAGGTACTAAACTATTGCAAAACTTACAATCTTAATTTTTATATAGCATGCTGTTTGGCAAGCCTATACATGGGAGTGAGTCTTAAAAAATACAGGAATTACATGAAAACACAAAAGGAAATAATATTACACAGAAGACAAGGCAAAATCCTTACTTTTAAGCCTTACTCCGCATATTTTGCTATGTCACTTATCTTTTGCTCCAACTCTATTACACAATCCTCTTTTTCGCCAATTTGTGAGTATAGTTTGATTAACTCGTTTTTCAGTCGGCTATAATATTTACAGTCAGGAAATGAATTCTTAGCTTTTAGTTGAGCTATAAAATGTCCGACTGTTTCCGATCCTGAATTGCGCAATAAATTAGCTAATAAAACCTTTTTGGCATCTTTGGGTGTTCTTATATCACATCCTAAAATAATATACTTCCTAATCTTCTGAATTTTCATAAACTCATTGTGCCATTGCTGAATACATAATTTGTAAAAAGGCTCGCTGAATAATGCACCAACTGTGACATCTCTATCATATTGTTTCTGAAGGTTTTTAAATATTCTGTACTCATATCTTAGTAGATTATGACCTCTTAACTCCTCCGGTATTTGCATCTTCTTGGCTTCTGCCTCTTTGGTTTTATCATAGAAAGATAGTTGCCGTTGATAGTTGTTATAATAAAGTGAATCCGGAGTGCATTGCACTCGAGTAAAATATGTTTTTTCTCCTAATAAAGGCAAATATAAAGCAGGAGCGTTTTGAGTAGCAACAACCGAAGATATGTCTAGCCGTTGCAATTTAGCAGAACTTATATCTAAGTGTAATATATCAGATATCCGTTTTACAGTATCCTCTGTCGTTTGTCGCGTTAATGTTTGCAGATTATTGCCAAAGCATGACTTACACAAACTACCCTTAAACGATATGTAGGAATTCCCAACAACCACTTTATAATCCAATACTCTGCCAACATACCTGCGTCCGACCTTTTCATCACTCATTTCAGTAATATCTGTTAGGTATTGTAAAACTTCAAATGGATTATATTTAGGATTGCTTAGTCTATCTATTCCAAAATTTACTGTATCAAACATTGCTGTTTTTACCTTTTTTTGGTAATAAATGCGACTTACTATGCGACTTACTATACAAAGGAGTGTGGGAAGCTGTTTGTCTATCCCTTTCGTCTCTTCTTGATTGGACACCTGTTGTCAGATAGGTTGCAGCCTCATTGCCAACCTCTTCTTCCGGCTTCACTCTGTTACTTAATAGCCATTTCGATATTTCATCCTTATCAAAGAAAAGTAGTTTTCCCCCATCTGGTTTGTAATACGGAATCTTTTTATAGCATACCAATTTGTACAAGTGACTTTTACTTAATCCTGTAAGTAAAGCTGCATCATTCATTGAAAGAGCTTGTTTTGCTCCTAATAGCGTAAGTTGTTTGATTTCTTGCAACTCTTCAAATAGTTCTTTCATCAAAATTCTATATAAGAATTATGGCTGTTAGGAGATAGGTGTAAGACTTCCCCTTCCATGCCTTTGCATACTTTGTGGGGACTTACACTTTCCCCGTTCAGAATGCAATAGCAAAATTAAGTCAGCGAAAATCACAATTGAGTTTCAAAACACGACTGTAACACTTACTGTAAGTTTTTATCTTTATAGCTTATTCAAAATAATGCTGTTGATTATTTCAGCTTCCTTTGGTTTCTCACAATAGCCTTTGGCGTATTTATAAACACAATTTTTCATAGTGTCTTTATTTGGTATTTTACCTTTACAAATGAAACATTTCGAAGTTATTTCCCATAACTTCGTTTTATCAGAATCTGCAAATAGCATATCAACAAGATATGCCAAAAGAGACACATTGCCTTCCCAAATAAGAGCTTCAAACGGTTCTTCCGAGTCCGGAATAGCTACACCTCCAAATGCATAACAAAAATGGTTAAAAATCGTATTTTTGGCCAACAGTTTTTCTTTTATTAAGCCTTTAAATAAAATCTTTAGCTCTCTTTTTGTAAATGTTTTTGTAAAATGAAGAGGCTTTTGATTTAAATCATAGCCTCCTGATAATTCCATTTTAGACCGTTCAACAGCATCATCAATTAGCTCTAAATTCTTATATGTTAGATGTATCGAATTGCCATCTACATCAATCATTCTGTACTTGTAACTATTATTATTTAAGAATTCAGAAAATTTAATGCTATTCTTATCTTTATACAATTCCTTCATAAAAACTTTAAATATATTCTCATCTGCATGAAGGATGTTCTCTTTTCTATTAAGTTTATTTCTAGAAATTATGTGTTCTATAATAGAATCATTTTTAGTAAATAGGTTTTTATATCGTTTTTCAATAACTGCTTTACCCTTCTCAACTACTCTTTTAAGGTTAGAAAAAAATTCATCGTATTCAATATGCTGATATTTTGCCATTTCTGCTTCTCTTGTGAAATGCGCGATTAAATACTTACCCAAATCGGGTTTATTTCTTGCATATAAATATCCGTTCAAAATGATTTGTTTATAATTGACTTCCATATTAAATCTCACTTATTGATGTATTAGCCCTGGTAAACTATCTACAGCCTCTTTCTTTAATTCATCAACTGCTCTTGTGTATTTCTCAGTATGTTTCAAACTACTATGCCCTAAAAGGCTGGAGACTGTTTTTATGTTTGCTCCGTTATTGAGAATATTTACTGCAAAACTATGGCGGGCGCAATGCCATGTTATGTGTTTAGTAATGCCGGCACGAGCTGTCCAATGGCTAAGTGATTTCAGGCACGCATTATGACTTGGCAGTAAAAACAAAAGTGCATTTGTATCAGGTTGCCCTTCTTCATTTTTTGGAGGTTCCCCGATTAGAAACAATAAATCCTCTTTTAATGGTATTGTAACGATACTTTGACCGCTATGTCCTTTGGTTTTGTCTTGTTCGAATCTCAATAATTTATTAGAAAAGTCTACATTAGAATACCTAAGGCATTTCACGTCACAAAAGCGGATACCTGTATAAAGACAAAATATGAAAGCGCGTCGTATTTGGTCACTCTGCCCATTATAAGTAGTTGTAATAAGCTGCTGCATCTCTTCTACGCTCAGTACATCTTTTCTTAAAGAGGTATCATCCGTCTTACATGACACCCCAATACAGGGACTTTTTTTAAAGATCCCATGCTCTGTCGCATGGTTAACTACCTTTTTAAATCTTTGGTAGTAACTCCATGCTCCCACACCTTTACTGTGCTGCTTCAAATAATCCACAAAAGCAATCATCATATCCTTATCGATATTGTTTGGGGTTATATAATCTTTTAATGCGGGGTATTGTTCTGCCAGAAATGATTTAAACCGCTCTAAAGAGCCTCTGATATTACGGATATCCTTTTTTGTGTATTTATCTATATAGCTATTGAAATAGTCCAGAAAATTGACAGAATAGCCCTTTTTTAGCCTATATCCTTTTCTGTCTTCTAAAAGTTCCTGTTCACGCTCATATCTTATTTTGTTGGCAAGAGCTAAAGTTTCACTATTCTTTTGTCTTTCAGATGGTGTTCTTGCCGGAGTAAGATATAAATTCAAGTTCTCCTTGTTTCGGATATGTTTAATAGAGACTTTACCCGTCTGTTCGTCTATGATTCGGTTATATCCCAAATAATACTCTAAATACAGGCTATTTCTTCCGTCAGCGAGTTCCCTTTGACGTAATTTCGGATTTTCTTTGTGCTTTACCTCTACTTTTGCCATGTCCTTTTACTTAATTATCTTACGTATATAAAGGTAAGCATAATCTTTTCCGAGGTGTAAAAAAAGTGTAAAAAGTAAGAAAACATAGGCAAAAACAGGAAAACAAAAAATGCAACCAAACTGCTAACTTGCTAATTTGATTGCATTTGCTTTCTTTTGTTTTCTTTTAAAGAAAGAATTGGTGCTCGGGACGGGAATCGAACCCGTACGAACATTTCTGCTCACAGGATTTTAAGTCCTGCGTGTCTACCTATTCCACCACCCGAGCCCTAAGGCATTCAAAAAAACCTCTCACGGCGGAGAGGTTTGCAGAGCGGAAAACGAGACTCGAACTCGCGACCCTAACCTTGGCAAGGTTATGCTCTACCAACTGAGCTATTTCCGCGTTTGGGATTGCAAAGTTAAAACAAAAATACAATGCTCCAAAAAAAATTAGACTACTGTATCAAATTCTTGTAAAAACCGTATATCATTTTCGAAGTAATGCCTCAAATCCCTCACCTGCCATTTCAGCATGGCAATTCTTTCAACTCCCATTCCAAAGGCAAAACCTGAATACTCTTTACTATCTATACCTGATGCCTCAAGTACTGCCGGATCAACCATACCACAACCCATAATTTCCAACCAGCCTGTTCCCTTACATATATTACATCCCTTACCCTTACAAATATTACAGCTTACATCTACCTCTGCACTAGGTTCTGTAAAAGGGAAATAAGATGGGCGAAGACGTATCTCAGTGTTTTCGCCGAACATCTCCCTTGCAAAAAGAAGCACTGCCTGCTTAAGATCAGCAAAAGATACGTTTTTATCTATGTAAAGTCCTTCAACCTGATGGAAGATACAATGTGCGCGGGCTGATATAGCCTCATTTCTGAAAACTCTGCCAGGACAGATAACCCTTATCGGGAGATTTCCCTTCTCCATTGTCCTCACCTGGACAGAACTTGTGTGAGTCCTTAATAATATAGGATTCTCCCCTGTCGAGATGAAAAATGTATCCTGCATATCCCTTGCCGGGTGCTCAGGAGGGAAGTTAAGGGCAGTGAATACGTGCCAGTCATCTTCAATCTCCGGTCCCTCGGCAATGGCATATCCCAACTTATTAAAAATAGAGATTATCTCGCTTTTTGTGATAGATATAGGATGACGGCTACCCAACTCCAGTTTGTCTCCCGGCTTGGTTAAGTCGTATTGAGATTCAGCCGGCTCCATATTCTCTTCAAGCATCTTTCTAAGCTCATCTATCTTCTCGCTTGCAGCAATTTTAAGCCTGTTCAGCACCTGACCAAACTCTCTCTTCTGCTCGGATGGAACATTCCTGAACTCATCAAAAAGTTGAGTTACACTGCCCTTTTTGCCAAGCAATTTAACCCTTATCTCTTCTATCTCTTGCTCTTTTCTAGCTTTAAGCTCCTCTATCTCAGTAAGAAGCTTTTCGATTTTCTCTTTCATTACATAAAATTGTGGCTACAAATGTAGTAATTATTTCGGCCATTCAACGGAAGATCTTCTAAGAGGCATTGTCATGCACCTTGCACCACCGCCACCTCTTGGCAGTTCAGAACCGTCTATCGTTACAACGCATCTCTTTACCTTATCCAGATCTTTTTTACCTGAAACAACGTCCCAGGCAGGAATAATCTCGAATCCCATCTTGTTCATTTCGTTAAGAGTATGTACATTTCTCGCATAGGACATAACCTTACCTGGCGCAAGGGCAAAGAAGTTTGCCCCACTGTGCCACTGCTCCCGCTCTTGATTCCATTCGTCAGCACTTCCACCGCAAATGACAGGCTCTATCTCCATCCCCAGCTTTTTGAGAATGGTCGGGATATTGTTCACCGACCTTATTTTGGAAACCTTTCCACCTTCAATTATCATATGAACTGTCTGGTACTGATTTTCATTCAGAATAAGTGGTGCAAACACCATTGCCTTATCCACATCCAGAAGCGTGAACACCATATCAAGATGGATGAATGATTCAGGAAAAGATGGAAGCTGTTGTACTATTATGTGCTTTTTCTCAGGTCCCGAAGACTTGCACAGTCTGTTTACCAACATATCTATACCCTGGCTGCTGCTTCTCATTCCATTACCTATCAGAATGATATCATCTCTGGCAATAAGGATATCTCCTCCCTCCATATAGACCTCATTGTTGCCTGGCTGAAAATCATGCGCATTTATCAACTCACAGTCAAAGAATTTTTTATTTCTGAAAATTGCCTCATTGATAATGGACTCCCGCATCCTCACCTTGCTTGCCATCCTACATATAAGGGCTTTATTACCAATCGTGACCGAAGCATCTCTTGTAAAATAAAAATTATAGAGAGGCAAAAGAGCATAGTAATCATCCTTGAGGTAGGCTGTCAATGAATTGATCCTTGCAGGAAGCCCTTCTATGAGCACCTGTGCAAGGTTTTTTGAAGACATTTCCATCAGATATTCGAAGTATTCCGTAACCTCCTCGGTAACGCAGATTTTCCCAATCAGAGCTTCCCTCTCGTAATGGTCATCCAAAAGTTTTGCAAGAAGATCTTTTACCTGAAATGTCTTAGCCACTTTTTCAAGAACACCTTGAACCTGCTCATACTCCTTCTGAGCTATTGAAAGATTAAGAATATCGCTGTAAAGAGCCCTTTGAGCGTTTCTTGGTGTCATATTCTCCACTTCAGCTCCAGGCGAATGCAAAAGCACAGCCTCTAGCTTTCCAATTTCTGACTGGACATCCAGTTTCACCATATTATGTGACATACAATATTAAGTTTATTGATACTGATTTAAATCCTTCAAAGGCAACTCTGTAAGTATGCTTTTAAAGGCACCGTTATTTCTTGGACAGATCATTAACACATCATCTGTATTTATGACCATATAATTATCCAGACCGCTGACTACTATCAGCTTCGACTTCTCTTCAGAGACAACAATCGAATTTGAAACATCCATAAGCATTGTGTCATCTGCCTGGATATGGTTGTTTTGATCATCCTTTCCAACCTGCGAATATAGAGACTCCCAAGTCCCAAGATCCGACCAACCAAAAGATACCGGATAAACAATGGCCTTATCCGTCTTCTCCATTATTCCATAATCAACTGAAATGCTAGTACACTCCTCGTAAACCTCGTTTATAAGAGTCTCCTCCTTTTCTGTATAATAGGCACTCTCCAATGCAATGAAAAGGTTGGCAATATCCGGCTGTAGCCTTTCCAATTCTCCTTTTATTGTCTGCAAATTCCAGATAAATATTCCTGAATTCCACAAAAACTCGCCACTGTCTACAAACACCTTTGCAAGATCCAGATTGGGTTTCTCTGTAAAGACCTTGACTCCGTATGCCATATTGCCATCAATATCCAAAGGCTGGTTCTTGTTCACCTGAATGTAACCATAGGCAGTCTCAGCCCTTGTAGGCTTGACACCGAGAGTCATCAAGGAGTTGTGCTTTTCCGCATAATTGAGGGCTTCGGTTATAGTCTTTAGAAAAAGATCCTCGTTAAGTATAAGATGGTCAGAAGGGGCAACCACTACCGATGCTTTAGGGTTTTTCTGCAATAGCTTGTAAGTTGCATATGAGATGCAGGGTGCAGTATTTCTCCTGTAAGGCTCAAGAAGCACATGTTCGGGAAGTATATCCGGGATCTGCTCCATAACAAGATCTTTGTACTGCAAGGAGGTTACCACTAGAATATTCTCAACAGGCATAATTTTAGAAAACCTTTCAAATGTCTGCTGGAGAAAAGACTTGCCCATTCCCAAAATATCCAGAAACTGTTTTGGTCTTGAATTACGACTGACTGGCCAGAACCGGCTCCCGATTCCACCTGCCATAATAATACAGTAATGATTTTTGTTCATATAATAATATTTATCATCTCCATTTTGGCTCAAAGGCATCCGGAATGTATTCCAGACAAACCGCATCTGGTTTAAAAATGACTGAAACAATATCGAATTGTGTCTCCCACTCAATATTGTTTTGGAAGATATACGACCTTGCCGCAGATATTACCATTCTCTGCTTATTAACATCTATACTCTCGTATGGATTATACAGATTAGGAGCCCTTAACGAACGGACCTCAATAATATGCAATCTCACATCTTCTTTCTGCGACATGCTCTTCATTATCAAATCAAGCTCCTTGTGACCACTCCGCCAGTTTCTTTCCAACAGCTCCAGCCCAAGTTTGGCGAGATAGTCCAAAGCGATATCCTCAGCCCTTTTCCCAGTTTCAATTCTCCCTCCCCTATCCATCTATACAAATATATAAAACAAAATTAGTAAAATAAAACCAAAAAAAGGAGGTCGCCTCAAATGATGAGAGACGACCTCCTTGAATTTATCTATTTTCAAGTCTGATTGACTAGTCGAAAATATATTTAATACCAAACATCATTGTCCAACGTGAAGAAGAGGATATATTGTCCTTGAAAGTATTAGTAATCACCTTCTTGTCGCTATCAACAGCTGTTGTATAGCCTGGGATGTAATTGTTAGCAGCAGTAGGCTTATCTGTCATAATCAGATACTGATACTGCTGGTTACCAAGTACGGTAGTCTTCTGGATACCCCAATCCTGGTTCAACAGGTTAAGGAAGTTATATACATCAAATGAGAATCTGATTGTATGTTTCTTGCCATTAGCCTGATTGTACATAAGATCATGAGAAAGATTCAAGTCAAGAGAGTGTACATATGGTGCCATACCTCCGTTACGCTCAGAATATTTGCCCCTACGGTTTTTCAGATATGGATCCTGGTCAAAGAAATTATCCATTTCGGCCCAGATCTGGTCTACAGTACGAGTATCACCGGTAGCAGGTTTGATTCTTATCTGATCCTTGGTTGCAGGGATGAACATAAGGTCGTTATATGAGTAAGAGTCGTTGTTTACATCTCCATTATATGTATAAGAATATCTGAAAGGCATATACATCTGGTAAACAAGCCCTACTGAAGTTGCAAAATTGTTTCCCCAAGGTTTTCTGTAAGAAGCCTGTACCAGAACTCTCTGAGGGAAAGAACCTGCAGAGAAACCAAGCTCTTCAGAATCAGGATTTATAGCAGGACGATACTTGTAAGAAGAAGAGGCAACTGAAGAAGAACCATCAGTAACACTCTTGGCCTTACCAAAAGTATATGAGGCATTCAGGTAAAGACCGTCAAACATGCCTTTTGTAAAATTACGCTGAATCTGAAGGGTTGTATAGATAGAGTAACCTTTAGACGAGTTGGTAAGTAAGACAACATCATAAGTCTGATCGTTCAATGTATTGTCAAGGAAGTATGGTCTCTGATCTGCACCACCAAGTTTTGTAACCCTTGTTGCATCATTCATGTCCGGGTGGTTGATATCCCTATGATAAATAGCATTGATATCTTTGTTGTACAACACTTCTGCTGTTGCAATCCATCCACCGCCGAATTTGTAATCCAAAGCGAGGTTTGTCTTCCAAAGCTGAGGATATTTGAAATTCTCATCCGTAATAGCAATAGATGCCTTGGAAGCACTTGCTCCGGTAGGTTTAGGAAGATCAACAACACCGTCAAAAGCATGATTTTTTGAAGTAGTTGAACCGAAAAGAACACCATTGTTACCAGCCTGGTTTGAAAGCCATACATAAGGAGGAGTTCCTGAGAAAATACCTGTTCCACCCCTTACCTGCAGCTTTTTATTTGAGAATACATCCCAGTTGAAGCCCAATCTTGGAGAAAACATAGGTTTTGCCGAAGGATATTTTGAAACATCAATCTTTCTTCCGCCTTGGAATGTAAGAGCCTCCAGAGCTGCATTTTTTGGAAGGTCAGTCATGAATACCGGCAAGTCCATACGTAAACCTAGTGTAAGATTAAGGTTATCTTTAAGACTCCATTTATCCTGAGCATAAAATCCCAAAGACATAACTTTCACACTTGCGTAAGGGAACCCGCTATCCAGCATGCTGTATGTCTGTTTGTAGTAAAGAGCTGTCGTTGCAGGAAGGCTGTTAGGATTTGAACCCGCAGCCACCCAAGCCTTATAAGCTACAAGGTCTTTCTTGAAATCATCAAGAGAGGCGAATTGCCATTGACCTGCATAGCTGTTTGCATAACCGTTAAGGAACTCACGATAGTCAGATTGTGTTCCTAAAGTGATCTGATGCTTTTTCAGATTTATAATGAAGTTATCCTGAATCTGATAAATATCACTGTCCAGCTTGTTGCCGTATGAGTTGGCCTCAGTACCGAATGTAGTAAGTGAGTTCTTTGCTGTTGTACCATCACCTATGTTTACCTCAGGGAAAAATCCGCCATCCATCTCTCTGAAGTCTCTCAGTCTTGAATACCCGACTGTAAGTGAGTTCGACATTTTGGAATTGACGATAGTATTCAGGTCTGCAATAAAGATGTTGAAATTATTGTTTGTCCTGTAATATGCAGATGAAAAAGGAATTGCATAGCTGTTAGGTCCACGGCCGTTCGACATAGCACCTGAAGAGCTGGGATTGTTTGTATTGAATGATTTCAGATAAAAATACTTAAAACTCAATGTATTCTTGCTGTTGATATTCCAGTCCAGTCTTGCAGTGATTTTATCTGCCTGGGTAGGAGTACTTGTAACATTATATGCACCGGGATTATAGTTAAAGTTATCCTTAAGCAGTTTTGTGATCTCTTCAAGAGTCTGGACATCTGCTGCAGAGTAGTATCCGGTTACAGGATCGGATTTTGTTGCTCTAGGCCTCCAGTTGTTAGGAACTTCCTGACGGTCAAGCTCGGCATTTACAAAGAAGAATAATTTATTCTTGATGATAGGTCCGCTTAATGTAGCACCATATTCACGATTGAAGAAATCTGTTACGGCAATAGGTGTTCCTTTCTGCATATAACCTCTGGTGGAAGGGCTTTTAGTGTAATAGTAAGCAGAACCATTCCAGCTATTGTTTCCGGATTTGGTAACAGAGTTGATACCACCGCCGGTAAAAGCGCCGTTTCTTACATCATAAGGGGCAATCATAACCTGAATCTGTTCAATTGCATCCAATGAGATAGGCTCAATTCCGGAAGCTCCCAAAGAAGAAGCAAGACCAAAAGAGTTGTTGAAGGAAGCTCCATCTACAGTTACATTGTTGTAACGATAAGATGTTCCGGCAAAGTTACCACCACTGGCCATAGGAGTGAGTTTGGTAAAATCGCTAAGAGACCTGTTTATTGAAGGGATGCGTTGCATTCTGTCTTTTGTAAAGATTTCCTGCGCACCAGTCCTGTTGGAACTTATTGCCGGATTTGTCTCACCAACGACAACTATCTCTCCCAAAGAGACGGCCTCCTCCTGCAATGTGAAATCCAATTTACTCTCTTCACCCAATGTAAGAGTGACATCAGTCAACTTAGCTTTTGAATAACCCATAAAAGAAGCTTCAATCTGATACTGGGAGCCGATTCTCATACCAGAGATGTTGTACCTTCCGTCATTCATTGTAGAAACAGAGTAGACAGTTCCGGAAGGAACGTGTGTTGCTTTGATAATTGCACCCACGATCGGTTCACCCTTTGAATCCTTAACGAATCCAGAGATACTTGATGTTGTGACCTGAGCAAAAGCAGCGAAGGCCACAAACAAGCACAAAGCCGTCAAGGCAAATTGCTTAATCGTTTTTTTCATAAATATTTTTTAAAATTAGTTTGGTATTCTGAAGCAAAAATACTAAAACCCTTTGATAACTTACAAACATTTTTAGGTTTTTAACGTTTCCTTAACAAAAAGATGCAAAAGAATTTAAAAAGTGAAGATTTTTAAAATTCTTGTACATTTTTAAAATTTATTTTACATTTGCAGCCGTATCAGTGGAGAAATTTGATTGCTTGCAACCACGTGAAAAAATGCTAAAATATTCCATATTTTTCCCGCATTCCATCTAGTTTTATATGCAATCTGAACTCTCCCCGTTGGTGAGTGTTTTACAATTTATTAACATATAAAACAAAAAAAATGTCATATCTATTTACTTCCGAATCGGTTTCAGAAGGGCATCCGGACAAGGTTGCCGATCAGATTTCCGATGCAATCCTGGACGAGTTTATCCGTCAGGATTCAAATTCTAAGGTTGCCTGCGAGACATTCGTAAGCACAGGGCTTGTTGTTGTAGGAGGAGAGGTGCATTCCAAAGCATATGTGGACATACAGCAGGTTGCCAGAAGGGTCATCAACAGAATAGGCTACACAAAAGCAGAATATATGTTTGACGGCAATTCGTGCGGTATTTTATCCGCAATACATGAACAATCAGCCGATATCAACCGCGGTGTGGACAAACTGGATGAAGCCGGCAATTCAATTGCAACAGCAGACGAACAAGGGGCAGGAGACCAAGGGATGATGTTCGGCTATGCCTGCAGGGACACAGAAGAGTATATGCCGCTACCCCTAACACTTGCACACATTGCACTTATCGAACTGGCAAAAATCAGAAGAGAGGGAAATCTAATGCCTTACCTTCGTCCAGATGCCAAGTCTCAGTTTACCATCGAATACGATGAAAACAACAAACCACTGAGAGTTCACACAATAGTAATTTCCACACAACACGATGAGTTTGACTCTGACGAGCAGATGCAGGCAAGAATCAAGAGTGATGTAAAGAATATCCTTATTCCCAGAATTATGGACAGACTTCCGCTTGAGACCCGCAAGCTTTTCAACGGTGGAAAATTCGAGTTACTGGTTAACCCTACCGGCAAGTTTGTTATAGGCGGACCTCACGGAGATACAGGGCTTACAGGAAGGAAAATCATTGTAGACACATATGGAGGTAAAGGCGCTCACGGAGGTGGAGCTTTCTCTGGAAAGGACCCAAGCAAAGTTGACAGATCTGCAGCCTATGCAGCCAGGTATATCGCCAAGAATATGGTTGCTGCCGGGGTTGCCGACGAGATCTTAGTACAGTTGGCCTATGCCATCGGCGTTGCTCATCCTGTAAGTATTTTTGTAAACACCTACGGCACATCTGCTGTTTTTGGACCGGACAAACGCAAGATGAGTGACAGCGAAATTGCAGAAAAGGTAAATGAACTGTTTGACCTAAGACCAGCTAAAATAATTGAAGTCCTTAAGCTAAAGAACCCAATTTACGAAGAGACTGCAGCTTACGGTCATATTGGCCGAGACCCATTCACAAGAGAGGTAGAGGTGATCGAAAACGGTGTACCGGTAAAGAAAGAGATCCAATTCTTCGGTTGGGAGAAACTAGACGCAGTAGATAAGGTGAAAAAGGCATTTAGCCTCTAGAGCTGCCAATTCAGCTTTTTCCCGAAACCAAGGCGGTTATCTGTAAATTTTGCTTCGACAATCCTTAGCAACCACAGATCTCCGCCTTTTAGTATTGCATAAGGAAATCGCCTGAGATATCTGAGTCTGTATGTGTTAAGATAAGAATCATCACATTTTGACATCTGAGCCTTAAACTGAAGGCCACGTATCATCCCCACCTTCTCTGTCTCCAGCCCGATTGCACCGGCAACGGTTGTATAGCCATTTTCCGACATATAAGGTCCGGAGTTGAGGGCAAGTTGTATATGCCTTGTCTTATCATCGGATGTGATGATGAATAGGTTTTCCTCCTCCATGAACTCATAAAAAGCATGAGAGCACCATAAGTCCGAACCATTGGCGACTGCCAACGTAAGGAGATGGTGCTCTTTTATAAATTCGGTTATCTGATTTGGGAACATATGTTATTCATTTACATGGGCTGAACTCTCCTCCCATATATAAACTTTGTCCGAACGTCGCAGACGCAGGTTTTCAGGGACAGGAATAGAGCAATATACACCTTTGACCGCACAATCAACCTTTTTCAGATCAACTCTTATTTCCGAGAGTTTCAACTCTTCGACTCCAGTAGAGGGCCCGATGATAAGAATATCATCTCCGGTTTTCAGCTCGCCTGTCTCGATTAAAACCTCAGCGACCGAAAGTTTGGAAAAGAAATTTGTAACCTTGCCAATATACCGCTTTCTTTTTGTTGCTTTGTTGCCATAGACCTCGCTCCACTCACCCATTTTTGCTCCCTGATAGTATCCATCCCAGAACCCACGGTTGAAGACAGTGGATAGTCTGGCGGTAAGATTCTCAACAAGCTCCACAGTAAACTCTCCAGAGCAAACTGCATCAGCCGCTTGCCTATATGCGGCAGCAACGCTTTTCACATATTCTGCCGAACGTGCCCTTCCTTCAATTTTAAAAACTGTCACACCGGCATCTATCATCTTATCTACGAAGCCTATCGTACACAAATCCTTTGGAGACATAATATACTTATTGTCAATCTCCAGAGAACGGCCTGTTTCAACATCAGTAACCTGATATCCCCTGCGGCAGAGTTGATAGCATGACCCACGGTTTGCAGAAGCATTGTATTCGTGAAGGCTAAGATAGCATTTACCTGAAACTGCCATACATAATGCTCCATGACAGAACATCTCCAGTGCTACCAGATTCCCGGAAGGTCCTTTTATCTGCTCCCTTTCAATGGCATCGCTAATAGATTTTACCTGATGCAGATCAAGTTCTCGTGCAAGCACGACAACATCTGCAAATTGAGCGTGGTATCTGAGACTCTCCAGATTGGAGACATTCAGTTGGGTCGAAATATGCACCTCTACCCCTATCTTCCTTGCATATAAGATAGCAGCCATGTCTGATGCTATGACCGCAGATACGCCGGCCTCCCTTGCTGCATCAATTGCCTGCCTCATTGCAGGCAGATCGTTGTCATACAATACGATATTTAATGTAAGGTATGATTTTACACCGTTATCCCTGCATATCCTCACTATCTCTCCAAGAGAGTCTGCAGAAAAATTATTTGCCGAGTGAGAGCGCATGTTAAGGTCTCCTACTCCAAAATAGACAGCATTTGCACCTCCCTGAATGGCAGCCATGAGAGCCTCATAGTTACCCGCAGGTGCCATTATCTCAATCTCAGCAGCAGATCTTTTTCTCTTTTCCAACGTCAGTTCTTTTTTACATTTGTCAGTGCAAATATCTTATCCTGCAAGACCTTGGATGTTATACCGGTCATGCATGCATAGTCTCCTCTGAAACACTCTTTATTACCAAACACAGAACATGGACGGCAGCTCATGTCAAGCTGCACGGCATTCTCCATCTTCTGGCCCCATCCGTAAAATCCCACATAAGGATGAGTTGCCCCCCATACTGAGAGAACCGGAGTCCCCACAAAGGATGCCAGATGCATATTCGCAGAGTCCATAGACACCATAAGGTCAAGGCTCTTTATAATTTCCAGCTCCATCGCAAGATCATATTTTCCGGCGACAGATTCTACTCCGGAATATTTCTGTTCCCAGGCCATCAGCTGCGAAACCTCTTTTTTACCGCCTCCAAAAAGTAATATCTTAAACCTTGAATCTTCGCACAACTCAGCAACAACCTTTTCCATATATTCAATAGGCCAAGCTTTTCCCTTATGTTTGGCAAAAGGTGCTATTCCAATTTTTATTGCGCCGCTGTTTTGAGTTGTGTCTTGCCTTTTCTGAATACCCTCTTGAGACCCGGAAAAATGAATATCTGTAAGACCTACTTTTACAAGTACCGATTCATATCTGGAGATCATAGACGGCAACTGCCTGAGATCTTTGTTTTTTTCTCTTGTCAGGCTTTTTTTCTCCGCCCGGCCCTTGTGAAGAAATGCTATTTTTTTGAAAGTAATGGCAAATAACCCCCTCAGCACCCATGTCCGTAATACATTATGAACATCTGCAATTTGAGTTGGCTTAGTCTTGGAGAGTTCTCTGAATAGTTTTACCAAACCTTTTAACCCTTTGTATCTACCTTTAAAATCCGCAGGGAAGAAGTTGAGATTATCAATACCGGTAAAAAGTGGCTCCATGAACGGTTGCGAGACCATGGTAAAACGGACATCAGGATTGGCAATTGCATACGCTCTCACCAAAGGGGCAGAAATTGCTATATCTCCAATAGCAGAGAATCTCAATACAAGTATATGTTTTTTCTTAGCCACGACGGTATAGCACAGGATTTAAAGACGGATCATTATACATCTTCATCTGTTTGTAGAATTTCATGTATTTTTTCCCTGACTCAATATCAGAAAGAAGTTGATCAATTGCAGCTGACAGATCTTCCCTTTGGCTAAGAAGAGTTTCAAGTTTCTTGCCGCAGCTTGATTTATGTTCAGCAGAAGCGTCACCTCTCCCGGCTTCAGCTTTCATATGATAAATCTTAAGAGCCAGAATGGAAAGTCTGTCAATGGCCCATGCCGGAGTCTCGGTATTTATTGTAGCATCGTCTTTCACGACAACCGTAGAATACAGATCCATAAAATAGCTGTCTATCAGCTCTACAAGATCTGTCCTCTCCTGATTGGACCTATCAATACGTCGTTTTATCTCCAGTGCCTCAGCAGGTTCAATTGCAGGATTGCGGATTATGTCTTCCAAGTGCCATTGAACTGCATCTATCCAGTTTTTCAGATATAGGAACTGCTCAAGGCTTCTCTCTTTGTATGGGTTTTCCATTGTGGCATCCACATTGTCCTTTTTATGATAATCCTCTACAGATTTATCAAATATTTCATTGAATTTTTTGCTGAAAGACATTATTATAGTTTTAATTGATTTTTCAAAGGTTGGATATTTATTTATCCCTGTTTATGAGTGATTCTCCAAAAGAAGAGAGTTGCATTATCTGATCCTCGGTAAAACCCGCATTTCTTACAGTCTCTATAGCCTTTACATGATACTCGTTGACTGACCTCTCCGCAGCATCCTTCACCCCAAGCCTCTTATAAATTTCAATAACCTTCTGTATCTTCTCTTCAGGAGCAATTTCATGATCCTTCATTAAGGACCATAGAAGGCTCTTTTGACCGGCATCTGCTCTTTTCAGAGCTTCGACAAGCAACCACGTCTTTTTGTTGCAAAGGATATCTCCACCGATCGCTTTTCCAAATGTCCTTGTATCTCCGAAAGTGTCAAGATAATCGTCCATAATCTGAAATGCCAGACCAAGCTGATAGCCATATTGATATAAGGAGTCAGCTTTTCTTTCATCCTCACCGGCAATTATCGCGCCTATCTTAGCTGAGCAAGCTATCAACACAGCGGTTTTAAGCCCTATCATGTCCAGATACTCCTGTAAGGTAATGATCCCAGCCTCCTCAAAATTCATGTCAAATTGCTGTCCTTCACAAACCTGAGCTGCTGTCAAAGAAAAGACATCCAATACTTTCTTCAGGTATTTTTCAGGGCACTGTGATATATATTGATAAGACTTGATGCACATTACATCACCGGAGAGAATCGCAATATTGTTGTTCCACTTCTTATGCACTGTCATCTGATTCCTCCTGAGAGAGGCATCATCCATAATATCATCGTGAATCAGGGTGAATCCGTGAAAAATCTCCATTGCCATGGCAGGATAGAGAATGCGGTTGTCAATATTGTCAGAAAACAGATTGAAGGAGATAAGACACATCTTTGGCCTGAGTCTTTTGCCACCTATTGATAGCAGATACTCGATTGGGTCGTACAACTCTCCCGGCTCTCCTTTTAAATCAAGGGATATTACTCCTTTCTCTACAATTTTGTCAATCTCTTCCAGTGTAAACATATTTGTACGGACTTTATTGAGGTGCGAAGTTAACCATTTTATACAATATTTGTATCTTCGCACCCGTGGAAAAAATAAAAGGAGATATCGCAACTGTTGTAAAGCATACAGGGAGTCACTATATGGTGAGTCAGCTACCCGGGTGGAATCTTGTCAGCTGTGTCGTAAGAGGCAAGATGCGAATCAAGGACCTTCACACTACAAATCCCATTGCAGTCGGAGACCATGTGGATTATGAACTGCAGGAAGACGGAACCGGAATAATAACCAACATCCACCCTAGAACAAATTATATCATCCGCAAGTCTACAAACCTTTCAAGGCAAGCCCATATAATTGCTGCAAACGTAGACTTAGCCTTTCTGATTGTCACCTTGGATTTTCCGGAAACCAAATGGGCATTCATAGACAGATTCCTGGTAACCTGTGAGGCATATAAAGTCCCTGTAACAATAATACTGAACAAGGCAGATCTCTACACAAGTGAATATGATGAGATGAAGGAGCATTTCAAAGCTGTATATTCAGAGGCTGGTTACAGAATCATTGAAGTATCAGGCAAGACCGGCTATAATCTGGATATATTGAAAGAAGAGTGCAAAGGCAGACTATCCCTTTTTTCCGGGGTCTCCGGAGTAGGCAAATCTTCATTGATAAACTCGCTGGACCACTCTCTGAATCTTAAAACCGGTGCAATATCAGATTTTCACCTTCAGGGAAAACATACGACCACGTTTTACGAAATCCACCCTCTTATAAGCGGGGGTTTTATCATAGATACCCCGGGAATTAAAGGATTCGGCCTTATTGAAATGAATACTGAAGAGCTGAGTCATTACTTCCCCGAGATGTTCCGTATAATAGACAAGTGCCGGTTTGCCCCATGCACACATACACACGAGCCGGGATGCGCGATAAAAGAGGCCGTGGAAAGAGGCGAATTATCACCCGACAGATATCTGTCGTATCTGGGAATGTTGGAAGAGGAGGGAAAATACCGATGAACAGAAAGATACTCAGACTTGCAGGACCAAGTATTTTGGCAAACATAACCGTTCCTCTTGTAGGAATGGTGGATCTGGCAATTGCCGGAAGACTTGGAAGTGCCGTGGCTATCGGTGCGATGGCAATAGGCACAATGCTTTTTGACCTTCTATACTGGAACATGGGATTCCTTAGGGCGGGTACTGGCGGATACACTGCTCAGGCCTATGGAAGAAGAGACTTTCCGGACGCAATGAAAATACTTGTCCAGGCTGTCGGTACTGCTTTAATTGCAGCGATGTTTATATGGGCCATCCAATATTTCTTTGTGGAAATATCATTCCTATTGATCGATTGCTCTCCGGAAGTTGAAAAGTATGCAAAAGTATATTTTTACATAAGAATATGGGCTGCACCTGCTACTCTTTCCCAGTTTGCATTCAAAGGGTGGTTCATAGGAATGCAGAACACCATAAGCCCAATGATACTGGATATAACCGTCAACGTTCTGAACCTTATGCTTTGTATCCTTTTTGCACTATATCTGCACATGGGCGTTTCCGGCATTGCCCTCGGAACTCTCGTTGCTCAATACATAGGACTGGCAACGGCATTACTACTGATGTTTATCTACTACAGGAAGCTCTTTAAATACATAAATTTTAAAGCCAGCCTTAAACTAAAGGAGATGAGAAGTTTCTTCTCCCTTAACGGTAATCTTTTTATCCGCTCAATATGTTTTCTTGGCGTATACTCAGGATTTACAGCACTCGCTGCCAGATACGGAGACAATTTACTTGCAGTCAGTACAATAATGATGAAACTAATGCTGTTGTACTCATATTTCATAGATGGATTCGCATTTGCAGGAGAGGCTTTGGCTGGCAAATTCATAGGAGCCAGGGATATTTCATCGCTAAAAAAGAGTATCCGGCTGATTTTCATATGGTGCCTGGCAATAAGCTTAGCCTCCACACTTGCATACCTCTTTGCCGGCGAACCTCTTGTCCGCCTTATGACCAATAACGAAACAGTAGTTACGGCTGCAAAGGACTTTTTACCATGGCTGTTAATCATGCCTCTTATAAGTTGCATTGCTTTTACATGGGACGGAATATTTTTGGGTGCCACGGCATCCGTAGCTATCCGGAACACAATGATTGCCTCGGCAATTGTCTTCTTTGCTTGCTACTACTTGTTTGAAGGGACTTTCGGAATTCAGGCCCTGTGGATAGGCTATGCAGCTCATCTCGTTGTAAGGTCTGTCATAATGACTATTGTATCCAAAAGAGAGGTTTTAAGCAAGGCTCTTTAAAAAAAAATCTTAACTTTGGGTAAACTCATTAACGATCGCCCAATGTTAAAAAGGATCCTATTATTTTTATCCCTGCTGCTTTTCCATAACCTTGCCTTCCCCCAACAAGGGACAGATAAAAGAATATTGATGCTTTACTCAAAGGGCGTCCAGACAGAAAGTCTGGACGAGTTTACAAATGGGTTCAACAGCTATCTTTCAAACAACCGGCTGAATGTCAAAACCCGCACATTCTGCTTAGACAGGGCGTTAAAAAGAACCTATGAGGAGAAGAAAAAGCTCTTGGTGCTGTACATACGGAAATTAATCATCAAAGCCAGAATTGATTTAATCGTTGCCACCGACTGGGAGGCTCATCAGCTACTATTGTCCGTAGATTCACTTATACCTTCTGAGGTGCCTGTAATATCGGTTTACTTTGCCGGAAATCATATAAAGCGGGCTCCCCGTTTTTCCACTTTTGCGATCAATTTCGGAATAGAGAAGAACTTTCTGCTTGGGATGAAAATGTTTCCAAAAACCAAGGAGGTGCTTTACATCTCTGACACCAGTCAATATGGTTGTCTGGAGAAATTCTATACAAAGAAAACTCTAAGCAAATACACAAAAAAGGTTAAGATAATTTATACGAGTCCTACTAAAAGCTCCTTTAAAAACATCTTCTCAAAAATTGACTCTCTGAAATCCAACTCCTTTATAATACTATCCTCCTGGCTTATAAGCCCTAATGGGGATTATGTCATTGATGGGATAAATTATCCGTTTATTTCAAAAATAAAGAAAGCTCCTATAATAGGCACAAAGTCCATATCTCTTGGCACAGGAGTCATTGGTGGGTACCTGACATCCACATGGGACGCAGGTTATCAGATTGCAGCATACTCTGCAAGAATACTAAGCAATCCATCGCTTCGTTTTCATACAACCATAGATGCATTTAAGCCCTCTTTTGATTACAATGTAATAGATAAATGGGGAATCAGGAAAAGCGATTTGCCTGAAAACTCACTGTTCATAAACAAACCTTCAAATATTTTTAACGATTACTCTACCGAGATAAATGTCATTATAATAATAATTGGACTACTCTCTGTCTCTCTGATATTCGTTGCTTTCTACAATTTAAAATACATCAAGCTTAACAGGGAAAACCTGAGGCTCTCAAAAGAGAATGCCGCAGACAGGAAATTGCTGGACAACACTCTGTCTGTAATGAGCGAAGGCGTGGTCTCCTTTGACAAGAATTTGAATATCATAAGCATTAACAGTGCTGCAAGAAAAATGGCACTGTCAGATATAGATCCAATTGGCAGGAAATTCGAATCCATATTCACCTCAGCACAACCGGAAGGGATGGATTCTATCGCGATGCTCCTTGAAAAATCACTTAAAAAAAAGGAGAGAGTAAGTATATCCCGCCATACCAGGTTAAATTACAAGGATGCCGAATCCAAGGTCATATCCGGCAATATCTCTCCTGTAGTTGACGCGGAAAACAATGTAAGCCAGCTGGTGCTTGTGTTCCGGGATGTGACTGAGTCATATCGACAGAAGAGATTCCTTAGCATAGCTGTAGAATCTGCAAAATCATACACTTGGTTCTACAACACCTATAATGAGCTATTTGTATTCGGAGAAAACTACCAGAACTTTTTCGGCTCTAATGCTCCCAGCCAGATGAAAATGGACCGGTTTCTGGAGAATGTCCATCCTGAAGACAGGAAAAAACTCCTAAACAGCCTTGAAAATATTATAAAAAACCACATAAGAGACTTTTCTGTCGAATACCGTATTTCATTTGACAATAACAACAAATACCAGTGGTGGGAAAGAAGAGGACTCAACTACTCTGACAACTCTGGTGGAAATGAGGTAATTTATGTCTATGGTATGGATATAAACATAGAAGAACACAAAGAGCGTGAGATAGAGCTACTAGAGGCAAAGATAAGGGCAGAGGAGTCTGACCGTCTTAAATCTGCGTTCCTTTCCAACATGAGTCATGAAATCCGTACTCCACTGAACGGTATTGTCGGATTTGCCAATCTGCTGACTGATCCGGAATATTCTGAACAAGAGAGAGCGGAGTTTGTAAGGGTAATAAATTCCAGTTCCAAGATTCTCATGAACCTTATAAGCGACATACTGGACCTATCCAGAATAGAGTCAAACACCATGAATTTTGAATTCAGGATGACTAACCTTTCCCACCAGATCAGTGAGATTGCTGACAGCTACAAATTATCAATTGACGAACAGATACAACTGACTACAGACCTTCCCGAAAAGGCTGCTCTTGTATATATAGACCCTTTAAGGAACAGACAGGTGATTACCAATCTAATAAACAACTCATTGAAATTTACAGAAAAAGGGAAGATATGTGTTGGTTATTCTTTTAAGGAAGACTCTTCGGTAGAAGTTTTTGTATCAGACACAGGCAAGGGAATAGAAAAAGAGAAGATTGGAAATATCTTTCAAAGGTTTTTTAAAGTTGATGAGTTCATTACAGGCACAGGACTTGGTCTTTCTATCTGCAAAGCAATCGTAGAAAGATTTGGAGGAAAGATCTGGGCTGAATCCGAGGTTTCAAAAGGAACAACTATCAAATATACAATCTGCACCTCCACTAATAAAGAAGAACGCGATATGGAACTTAAGACAGACGATTCAACCCTTAATGTAACCTCTCGTGAAAAAGACAATGGCGATAAGCCCATCAATAGAGAGAAGATATTGATTGCAGAAGATCTCGATAGCAATTATCAGCTTTTGGATGTAATTCTATCCAAGCACTATGACCTAATCTGGGCAAAAAACGGTAAGGAGACAGTTGAAATGTTCAAGCAATACAATCCTCCTCTAATCCTGATGGATATAAAAATGCCGGAAATGGATGGGCTGGAAGCAACAAGAATAATAAGGAAGCTATCCCCTTCCGTTGCAATCATCGCACAGACAGCCAATGCTTTTGAATCTGACCATCAAGCTGCGTTTGATGCCGGATGCAACGACATAATCACCAAACCAATAAAATCATCATTGCTTCATATGCTTATAGCCAAGTACATCAACAGGGCAAACACTAAAGAATGAAACCAGCATGAAAATTAAAATCACTTACTGATGAAAGATCTAAAATATCTGAAGCTGCTTTCCAAAAGCTTTCCTACAATCACAGATGCTGCGACAGAGATAATAAACCTTGAAGCCATCCTCAATCTGCCAAAAGGGACAGAACATTTTCTAACCGATATTCACGGAGAATACGAAGCTTTTCAGCATGTCATTAAAAACGCCTCCGGGGTAATTAAAAAGAAGGTTGAAGACATTTTCGGACACACGCTCAGAGAGTGGGAAAAGAAGGAGCTATGCACGCTGATCTACTATCCGGAACAGAAGCTAAACCTAATCAAATCACGAGAAAAAGATATTGACGACTGGTACAGAATGATCCTCGTAAGACTACTGAAAGTCTGCGAGAACGTATCATCAAAATATACCAGGTCCAAAGTAAGGAAAGCATTGCCAAAAGAGTTTTCCTACATAATACAGGAGTTGCTTCATGAATCGCTGAATGAACCCAACAAGCACGATTATGTAGAGGCTATTATCTCAACCATAGTCTCAACAGGCAGATCGGAGAATTTTATCGTGGCAATAAGCAAACTAATCCAGAGGCTCACAATAGATTCTCTGCATATTATAGGAGACGTTTATGACAGGGGTCCGGGAGCTCATATAATTATGGATATACTTTGCGACTACCATAACATGGATATCCAGTGGGGAAACCACGATCTGGTATGGATGGGTGCTGCTGCCGGAAGCGAGGCCTGTATGGCCAATGTGGTAAGGATATGCCTTCGCTATGCAAACCTGACAACACTGGAAGATGGATACGGAATAAATCTTCTTCCTATGGCGACATTTGCCATTGAGACATACGGAGAAGACCCTTGCACACTGTTCAAACCAAAAGTGGGAGAAGACGAACCTATCAAGCAGAAACAGATAAAGATGATCTCCCAGATGCACAAGGCAATATCAGTCATTCAGTTCAAGCTTGAGGGACAACTCATAGACAGAAACCCCGAATTTGATATGGCCGACAGGAAGCTTCTTCATCTGATTGACTACCATAAAGGGACTATAATGTTGAATGGCAAGGAGTATTTGCTTAAAGACAAGAACTTCCCGACCATTGACCCAGAAAAACCTTATGAACTTACAGAAGACGAGCGGGAACTGGTAGACAATCTGATGCACTATTTCTTACGCAGCGAAAAGTTGCGGAAACATATGAGATGCATCTACGCCAAAGGTTCGCTATATCTTGTAAAAAACTCAAATCTCCTATACCACGGTTCATTCCTTTTGAATGCAGACGGATCTTTCAAAAGTTTGAAGATCCAAGGTACAGAGTATTCGGGCAAAAAGCTTTTTGACAAGATAGACCAAGTGGTACGACAGGCCTACTTCGAGGACAGAAAGACTAAGGAAAAGAGGTATGGTCAAGACTTCATCTGGTATATGTGGTGTGGTCCATCATCTCCATCTTTTGACAAGGACAAGATGGCCACCTTCGAAAGATATTTTATAGCAGAGAAAGAGACTCATACCGAGAAAAAGGGCTATTATCACTACCTCAAAGATAATAAAGAGGTCTGCGAAAGAATCCTTAAAGATTTTGGCATTGAAGATGAGCACTCACGCATAATAAACGGTCATATTCCTGTAAAAGCCGTAAAAGGTGAATCTCCCATCAAAGCCGAAGGGAAGCTGCTTGTAATTGATGGAGGTTACTCAAAAGCATATCAGCCAGAAACCGGCATTGCCGGCTTCACACTAATATACAATTCTCACGGTCTTCAGTTGGTTCAGCATCAACCCTTCGTCTCGACCAAACAGGCGATCGAGAACGGAGAGGATATTATTTCAGAAACTACTGTCCTTGAATTCAGCAACAGACGTAAACTCGTAAGAGACACCGATATAGGAAAAGAGCTTATGCACCAGATAGACGATCTTACAAAACTGCTAGATGCCTATAGAAGCGGATATCTCAAGGAAAACGGCAACTAAAGATAAATTTCAGCAATCATACATCGGGCAGAACCACCACCGTTCTGCTCGATTGTTTTTATCTCCGGAGCAACAATCCTGCAATAAGAAGACAACTTCGCCAGCTGATCATCGTCAAGGGAAGCCCTTGCTGTAGAAGACATCACCAACAAAGCCTCTCCATTTTTATTTTTGACTTCAAGCATGTTACCCGCAAATTGATTCATCTGCTCAAGAGAGATTTCTATCAGCTCCTTGTCACTCTCCTCAACCAACCCTATGAAATCTGACCTCTCTTCAATATCCCTGATTGAGTCCAGACATGCGACAACAAACTTGCTGCCTACACACATCATCACATTTGTATGATAGATGAGCCCGCCATCCTGGTCATATGCATTGAAAAGAAAGTAATCATAGTCAAGCTCGTCACAAAACTCTTCCAGCACAGTCTCATCTGTCCTTGGAGATCTGCATGCAAAAGCCAGATTGCTGTCCCTATCAAGTATCATGCTGCCTGTCCCCTCAAGGAAAAGAGACTTCTCCTCCCATTTTGTGAGATCTACAACACGTTTGATTTTGTATTTGTCTTTAAGCATATCAAGAACACCGGGTTTTCTCTCCAGCCTTCTGTTTTTTGCGAACATCGGGTAAAGCACCATAGTTCCGCATTCGTGTGTGGAAAACCAATTGTTCGGAAAAATAGAGTCAGGAGTATGTGGCTCAGGAGTGTCCTCCACAACCAATACTTCGACACCATTTGAGCGAAGCAATTCCACAAATTTATCAAATTCGCCCAGAGCCATATTCTGGGCACTTTCCTCAAATCCTTTTTTCTGGAAAGAGTTATTGGCTGCTGTTTCTTCATTAAAACCGAATCTAGCCGGCCTTACCATGAGTACAGTCGAAGTAGTTTGCATTTATTTATCTGTTTAAGGAACTATTCCAATGAATTGATGGATTTTATAATAATCTGAATTGCCTCTCTAAGCTCTTGCTCGGTTATTACCAAAGGAGGTGCAAATCGTATGATATGTTTATGAGTTGGTTTTGCCAGAAGGCCATTCTCAGCCATCCTTTCGCAAACATCCCAAGCCTCCTTTCCATTATGAGGTTCAATAACAATTGCATTCAGCAAGCCTTTACCTCTTATTTGTTTAATGAAAGGTGATTTAACCTTGGACATCTCCTCTCTGAATATTTTTCCCAGATACTCAGCCTTCTCCGTAAGTTTCTCTTCCTTGACAACAGTAAGGGCGGCAACTGCAACCTTGCAGGCCAGCGGGAAGCCACCGAATGTAGAGCCGTGTTCCCCAGGCTTGATAGTGAGCATGATCTCATCATCTGCCAGAACCGCAGAAACAGGCAAGACCCCACCGGAGATTGCCTTACCCAGAATAACCATATCCGGACGGATACCTTCGTGATCGCAGCAAAGCATCCTTCCTGTACGCGCAATACCTGTCTGCACCTCGTCCGCAACAAAAAGAACATTGTATTTCTTGCAAAGATCGAAGCAAGCCTTCAGGTAACCATCTTCCGGCACAAACACCCCTGCCTCACCTTGTATTGGCTCAACAATAAATGCAGCGATATTTTTCCCATGTAACTTAAAAACATTCTCCAGTTCAGCCACATTATTATATGGTATCTTGAGAAGCCCGGGGGTGAAAGGACCATACTGACTATATGAGTCAGGATCATTAGAGAGTGATACTATACTTATTGTCCTTCCATGAAAGTTCCCTTCACATCCAACTATGAGAGCTTCGTTTTCAGGAATACCTTTCTTTATATAGCCCCACCTTCTGGCTAGCTTGAGAGCGGTTTCGACAGCCTCTGCTCCCGAGTTCATCGGGCAAATTTTATCGTAGCCAAAATAATTGTGAATAAATTCTTCGTAAGGGCCCAGGCAATCATTATAGAAAGCGCGTGATGTAAGACATATAGTATTAGCCTGATCAGTTAATGCTTTAACAATTTTTGGGTGGCAGTGACCTTGATTGACAGCCGAGTAAGCTGAAAGAAAGTCAAAATATTTTTTCCCGTCAACATCCCATACAAAAGGACCGTTACCTTTTGCGAGGACAACATCGAGTGGATGATAATTATGGGCCCCGAATTTTTTTTCCTGATTAATAAAAGCTAAAGCATTTTCCGATATTTTCATAACATACATTTTTTACAAAGTTAGCCCTTTTTTTGGGAAAAAATGTTAATAAGGTGTTTGTAAATCCAGATAATAATCTTACCTTTGCATCCCATTTTATAAGAAGGAAATACTTAAAGCAAAGAATAACAACTAATTATGCCAACAATTCAACAGCTAGTTCGAATGGGCCGCACCGTTATCGTAGAGAAAAGCAAGTCTCGCGCTCTTGATGCATGTCCACAAAGACGAGGAGTATGTGTACGTGTTTACACAACAACTCCTAAGAAACCTAACTCGGCTATGCGTAAGGTAGCCCGTGTACGCTTGACCAATCAGAAAGAGGTCAATGCATACATACCTGGAGAGGGCCACAACTTGCAAGAGCACTCAATTGTGCTTGTACGCGGTGGTCGTGTAAAGGACCTTCCTGGTGTACGTTATCATATCCTCCGCGGTGCATTGGATACTGCAGGTGTTGATGGTCGTAAGCAGAGCCGTTCTCTTTATGGAACAAAGAGACCTAAGAAGGGTGCTGTAGCAGCTCCTGCAAAAAAGAAATAATTTTACACAAAACACTTTATAACAAATGAGAAAAACGAAGCCTAAAAAGAGGATTCTACTTCCTGATCCGAAGTTTCACGACGTTTTGGTAACACAATTCGTGAATAATCTAATGATTCAGGGGAAGAAGAGTATCGCCTATGGCATCTTCTATGATGCAATGGACATTATCGGCGAGAAGATGAAAGATTCTGATAAGGCTCCTCTCGAAATTTGGAAAAAAGCACTTGAAAACATTACCCCACAAGTTGAGGTAAAGAGCCGCAGAGTCGGTGGTGCAAACTTCCAGGTTCCTACAGAGGTGCGTCCGGAAAGGAAGATTTCGCTTTCAATTAAAAACATGATTCTGTACGCTCGTAAACGTTCTGCACATTCAATGGCAGAAAAGTTGGCAGCCGAGACTATGGCAGCCTACAACAACGAAGGTGCTGCATTCAAGAGAAAAGAAGATATGCACAAAATGGCAGAAGCTAACAAGGCGTTTGCACACTTCCGTTTTTAGTACCATAAGATAGATAGATGGCAAGAGATTTAAAATATACAAGGAACATTGGTATAATGGCTCACATTGATGCTGGTAAAACTACTACATCAGAGCGAATTCTTTATTACACCGGCAAGACCCACAAGATAGGTGAGGTTCACGAAGGAGCCGCAACTATGGACTGGATGGTTCAGGAGCAAGAGAGGGGTATCACAATTACCTCTGCTGCAACCACTGCTTTCTGGAACTATGAGGGCAATCAGTATCAGATAAATCTGATTGACACTCCGGGTCACGTAGACTTTACCGTTGAGGTTGAGAGGTCACTCAGAGTTTTAGATGGAACAGTAGCAACATTTTGTGCAGTGGGTCGTGTTCAGCCTCAATCGGAGACTGTGTGGCGTCAGGCTGACAAGTACCGCGTTCCAAAAATAGCATATATAAATAAAATGGACCGTGTAGGTGCGGACTTTTTGGCTGTTGTCGATGAGATAAGGACTAAACTGGGCGCCCGCGCAATTCCAATTGTTCTACCAATTGGAGCAGAAGACAAATTCGAAGGAATTGTCGATCTGATTTCCAACAAAGCATACTTCTACGACCAAGATAGTAAGGAACTGGTTAACTATGAAGTTAAAGAGGTCCCTGCAAATATGGTTGCAGAGGTTGAAGAGTGGAGAGGAAAACTTATCGAGTCTATAGCTGAGTACAACGACTCTATACTTGAGAAGTTCTTCGATGACCCTGCTTCGATTTCTGAGCAAGAGATTGTTGATGCTTTGAGAAAAGCAACAATTGATATGGCAGTCGTTCCTGCATGCTGCGGTTCATCCTTCAAAAACAAGGGTGTACAGTACCTGTTGGATGCTGTTATGCGTTACCTTCCATCTCCACTTGATGTTGATCATGTGACAGGTATCAATCCTGACACAGAAAAAGAGGAGATTCGTAAATCAAATATTAAGGAACCATTCTGCGGGCTTGTATTCAAGATTGCTACTGACCCATTTGTTGGCCGTCTGGCTTTCATCAGGGCATATTCAGGTAAGCTTGATTCAGGTTCATATATACTCAACACTCGTTCCGGTAAAAAGGAACGTGTTGCCAGACTCTACCAGATGCACTCAAACAAACAGAATCCTATCGATTTTGTTGAGGCAGGTGACATCTGTGCTGCTGTAGGTTTCAAGGAACTTCGTACCGGAGATACTGTATGTGTTGAATCACATCCTATCGTCCTTGAGTCAATAACATTCCCAGATCCGGTTATCGGACTGGCTGTTGAACCAAAGACTCAGAAAGATCTTGACAAACTGGGCATGGCACTTTCTAAGTTGTCTGAAGAGGACCCTACTTTCACTGTACGTTCAGACCATGAAACCGGTCAGACTGTAATCAGCGGTATGGGAGAACTTCACCTTGAGATCATTGTTGACCGTCTGAGACGTGAATTCAATGTAGAGATTAATCAGGGCGCTCCTCAGGTTAACTACAAAGAGGCTATCCGTTCAACCGTACAGCACAGGGAGGTATTCAAGAAACAGAGCGGTGGCCGTGGTAAATTCGCAGATATTATATTCGAAATAGGTCCTGCAGAGGAGAGTGTAGTCGGTCTTCAGTTCGTTGACGAAGTAAAAGGTGGTAATATTCCAAAAGAGTATATCCCTGCTATCGAAAAAGGATTCAAGGCAGCAATGGCCAATGGTGTTCTTGCAGGTTACGAGGTTCAGTCTTTGAAGGTTGTGCTTAAAGATGGTTCATTCCATCCTGTAGACTCTGATGCATTGTCATTCGAAATCTGCGCAAGACAGGCTTTCCGTAAATCATGTCCTAAGGCTAGTCCTGCAATCCAAGAGCCTATCATGTCTCTTGAGGTTGTTACTCCTGAGGATTACATGGGTGATGTTATCGGTGACCTTAACAAGCGTCGCGGTCAGATTACCTCTATGGACTCCAAAGGAAACGCCAGGATCGTCAAAGCTAAGGTTCCGCTTTCTGAACAGTTCGGTTATGTAACAGTCTTACGTACCCTCTCTTCAGGTAGAGCGACCAGTACCATGGAATTTTCACATTATTCAGAACTTCCTGCCAACCTTGCAAAAGAGGTTATCGAAAAAGCTAGTGGCAAGAAATTTGATGATGATGATGAATAATTAATTTTGATAAAATAATTGGTTAATATAAAATAACATGAGCCAAAAAATTAGAATAAAGCTTAAATCTTACGATCATATGTTGGTTGATAAATCTGCTGACAAGATTGTAAAAACAGTAAAGGCAACAGGCGCAGTTGTAAGTGGTCCTATTCCACTTCCAACAGACAAGAAGATCTTCACTGTTAACCGTGCAACATTCGTTAACAAGAAGGCACGTGAGCAGTTCGAGCTGAACTCATTCCGCCGTCTTCTTGACATCTATAGCTCTACTCCTAAGACAGTAGATGCTTTGATGAAGCTTGAGCTTCCTAGTGGAGTAGAAGTGGAAATCAAAGTCTGATATATAGTCAACCAAAGTTGACATTAGTTCCCGGGCCCATAGCTCAGTTGGTTAGTAGCACCTGACTCATAATCAGGGGGTCGTTGGTTCAAGCCCAACTGGGCCCACAAAAAAAGCACTACGCATTTGCGTTAGTGCTTTTTTTATGGGCCTGGCCCATTGATTATTACCCAGCCTTTGTCTCAGCTTCTGTAATAAATGTAGTTGTTATATTGGGGTAGCAGGATTTTCATTCTTTTAAACTGATATTTAGTCAATTCCGGCCATTTCTCTAAAAATTATTTATAACTTTAAAGTCGGTAGAATAGGGATATAAAGGCGAGATTTATTTTGAGTAAATCTTTCAGGCAGGTTATAACTCAGAATATGGTTCAGTCACCTTGAGGCATATGGATTTCGGAATAAGAGAGTGACCACATAATACACTCGGACCGTTGTCAATAATATAAAAACAAACATATGAGACATCAAGCAATTTACTTTAAACTATTTTTTGTTTTGGCAGGTTTATTGGTTTTATCCAGTTGCCAAAAAGATGATCAAACACTAGTAGAGAAAGAAAAACAATTCGTAGTGGATAAGATATATGATTACTTTAATGACCTTGTGGCAGAATATTCTTATGACAACGAAAACAGACTAATAAAAAAATCTGTATCTGAACATTTGGGGGAAAATTATCAATCAGAATGGGCTGCTTATACAGATGAATTTGAATATCAGAATGGTCTCGTATCAAAAATCATTCATAAGGACATATCATATAATCAGTTTAATTATGAAACTCACATTTTTTACAATTCTATGGGGAAAATAGATAAAACGGCATTTCTTATGGGCAATCAACAATTTCCATCTAATACTAATTATCGATACAAAAATGAATATCTCACAGGAACTTTAAAATACAACTTAGAAACAATGGTATATGCAGACTCAATTGTCTACAACAATAAAGGGAATGTAATCAAATACATCTGCGAATACCCTATGCAAGACAACTTTGGCAATCCCGTACCTAAAACAAAAAGAGTTTCCATTCAAGAATTCAATTACGACAATCACCCAAGACCTAACTTTAATCTAGAGTATCTTTTTATCTATAATCCCCTCCCATTTAATGAAGAAGCAGATTTACAAAGACAATTATCAGTAAATAATATGACAGAAAATATTAATGGGACAAAGTGGATATATACATACAACGAATATGGGCTGCCTTCAACAATAGAAGTTAGATGGAAAGATGCTAAAACAACGACACCAATGCGATTAAGAATTGTTTACAGGCAAGTAAATTAGAAGTAAAGGATATGAAATATTTTGTGACGTTGTTATGTGTGTTATTGCTCCCATGTTTGCTTTTTTGTCAAACAACTTCAACTCCAATTTACTCTATTGAAAATGGCGTAGTTATTGAAAAACCGAATTTCATTTCAAACATAAATAACACAAATTATAGCGATATTGAGCCCTATACTTTGGTCTCAGATTTTTCATTTCAAACTTCTAAGAATCACGATAATTATTTGGTTTCATTGTATGACTATAATGGTTGGTCAAATGAACCCGGAGACTTTGTTGTTGTTGATATTAAGAAAAATAACAGGAGTATTTTTCAATATACAAATCAGGACGGATGGGTTTACTCAGCCAACAGCTCTTTGTCCTGTAAGTGGAGTAAACTATTATTATGAGCAACTGGACTCGTTAACCACCCTTCTTTATTTCGTAGGCTATGCGTATAGCAGCAATCCTGGGTTTTTAACTCTAATTATTGTGAGAAATGGGCAGGCCAAAGTAGTTTTCAATAAACCTTTTGCCGTAACTCTTATAGAAAAAGCAAATGGCGTTTTTACAATAAATATGGAAGATGATTTTGCTGAATATGGAACAAACGGCCAAATACCTGCAAACACTCCAAGGACTTATAAAATATTGTTGGATAATGGCATGCCCAAATTTAATGGCCCCTACTAGATCTGATTCTGACATCAAAATGATGTTGACACACTTTTTTCAGGGGCTATAAAACCAGAGTCCGCAATCTAAATATAGTGCGGAGTAAGGTAACTCCGCACTATATAAATAGAGGTCAGGAAATCGTTTTGAATCTCTTTACTTCATCTACGAGTTTTGAAAAGGATTTGCCCATTTTCCGTTTTTCATGTTCAGAAGTGGAGAAATGCCATGCTTCACGTTTAAGTTTCAAATAACTTTCATACACTTTTACATCCAGCATGCCACTATTCACAGCTTCCAAAACTGCGCATTCAGGTTCATTGGTATGTGTACAATCCTTAAAGCGGCAGGATTCTGCATAGTTGGAAATTTCCAGGATTTCCGCAAGTGCATCGGGATCGTCAAAAGTCAATCCAAATTCACGAATGCCGGGAGTGTCTATTAAAATACCTGAATTATCCATCAATACCATTTCACGACGGGTAGAAGTGTGCCTCCCCTTTCCCGTAGATAGGCTTATATCTGAGGTTAGCAAGACAGAATTTTCACAGAGCGCATTAACCAGAGAGCTTTTACCCACACCGGAAGAGCCTACAAAAACAACCGTTTCGCCTTCCGATATAGATTCCCTTAATTTGATAATAGTCTGAGGTTGATGAATGCTTGTAAAAAATATTGGTAACTGAGAGGCAATGTGTTTAATTTGCCCATCTAGTTTCTGCCTGTCAAAGCCCAAATCGGCTTTATTGAGTATAAATATAGGTTTTATATCCGCTTCCAATATCTGAACCATAAAACGCTCGGCCCTGCGGACATTGAAGTTATCATCAAGGCTTTGCACAATAAAGGCCTTGTCTACATAGGCAGCAATGGCTTGTTTGTCGGCAATCGTCCCGCTTTTCTTACGATACAAGGTCCTTTCACGAGGTAAAAGATCAACGATGATTCCTTTGTTGTCATCGAATTGTTGAAAAATCACCCAATCGCCCGTACATGGCAGCTCAAAGTCCGACTTACCGAACATCATATTTCCTGTCAACTCACATATAAACCGACCATTTTCGGAAATAACTTCATAGCAGGTACGATGTACAATAGCTACCCTTCCATGAAGTAAGGTTTTATAGGCTGATTCTTGCTTTAACCGGTTTAACATATCGTTCCAACCGTAAGTACATAAATTAATCATTTCCCAACCTTTTTTGCGATGAAAAATACATAGCCGTAAAACTCCTTATACTTGTAATATAGCTCTTCTTCATACCGTTGAAACGCTACTAAATCCTCGGCAGTCTTATTTCCGGCATATTTACATAGGAACTTATCCCGGGCTTTAGCCTCAGGGGAATAATAATATTCAGTCCAGCAATTTTCCGGTAGAATAAAGGTAGCAACCGGTAAATATCCTGCTTTCTGAATCTGGGCAACTTTGTTTGAAATTGTATCAATTTCGGGATATGCCTCCATCCAGAAGTCGTTGATTTCCGCAGGACGTTCTTCTGTAAACCAGGAACATTCAGTCACGGCAATATATCCTCCGGTTTTCAAATACTTACGCCACTCGTTCATACCCCGTTCAAAGCCGATATGATAAATTGCTCCTTCTGACCATATAAGGTCAAACTCCTCATTTTTGAAAGGGAGCTCAAACATTGAACCTACAAGACCCTTTACCCTGTCTTGTAATCCCATATCTCTTGCATTATGATTAAAGATATCGATAAAGCCGGGGAACAAGTCAAGTCCGGTAATCTGTCCCGGAGCATTCTGTGCCAGCACCATTGTCTGACCGCCTGTTCCGCAACCAATATCGGCAATCAGAGATTTGTCGGTTAGGTTATCTATAAAGCTCAATGCTTTGATAGTTACATCAGGACTACCTGGCCCTTGACGTTCAAGATTTGAGAAATATTCGCAGATTAAATTGAAATCGAATTCGTGAATTGATTTATTTTCGTTGTTCATGATCTTAACTTTATAGCATGCATGTGAAAGCAACTCAAAGCATTCATCATTGCACGCAGATTTAAATTAAATTGATATAAAAAGTAACCATTCTCGAATAGAGATACTCGAGAATTAACGAAAGGACAATCTGTACAAGGAATACAGATTGTTTAGAACACCAAATCCGATTTAGATAGATTGTTAATCATGCTGCGAAGATAAATAATATTTTGTTTGACAGAAAGTAAATGCAGAGGAGAATTCTACAAATTCACCTCTTTGCTATCTACAAACATATGCTTGCCATAGCGGTACTGATACAATGCCACCTGCAGCTTCTTCTTGTCCGAATTTACAGGATAAATCATAATGAAATCCATATTAATAGCGTCCTGATCTATTACAGCGTTCTTGTCCCGGGTTTTCTTATCTTCCCATGTGCCGGAATTGGCATAAATACATGCTTCGCCATTGAGGTTAGTATATGATTTAATCATCGGCTTGTGAGAGTGTCCGAACACTACAATGCGCACATTTGAGTTAGTATTCTGAAAATACTGCACATTCGACTGTTCATCGAGAAACTCGGTTTTCAAGCTGCCCACCAACGCCTTATTGATATCCGTCATTACTGGTGCATTGTTGTACTTAAGACGTGCTTCCCAATTAGCCTGGGTAAACAGACCATCATACAGGTTCATATGGATGCTGCCGTCAGTAGGGCTGTTTTTAGGCAGAATATCATTAATGGAATAAGTCTTCGTGTAATGTCCAACGTTAGTCTTGATAATCGATTCTGCAAAATTGTCTTTTACATATATCACTTGCTCCATAACCGTCTTCCACAAGGTATAATAAACGAATTTGGTATACTGTTCAGGATTGCCCGGATCATTTAAAGTGACGGTTGGCACTTTTGTAGCGGTCTCTTGTGTGGTAGGGTCTGTAAACGAATTGGCAGCTATGCGGGCGAAGAAATATCCTGGAGGCAATATGGCTCCCGGAGCTTCACTCTCATTGGCATTCGGCGCAATTGAACTGAAGAAATCATATCTATGACCATGTTCAATGGCTATCTGAGGATAGCTGTCCGGATGATATGTGCCTACAGCAGTCTTTCCGCTTGCATCGCGAGCCTGATTCACGCCAGGCATTGCTATATTTATATTCTCAGGAGAGAATTCCATATCGTGATTACCTGGGATATACGTGAGCTTTACCTTGCCATCCTTGATAATTCTGTTTAATACATCGAATACACCCTTATTCGCCGCTACTGTTTTCCTGACAAAATTGGCCTGCGAGCTGCCACCGTAAGTATCCGTCCGTGTAGGGATATACCATTCGTCCAGCATATCGCCCCCTATAACCAGTTCCTTGATTGTACGCGATGTTCTGACCTCATTGAGGAACTGCTCCAACCGTTTCAAGTGCTTTACATTTTCTGAGTAGGACAAGTCGTTACCCAGATGCAAATCGCTGATAGCAATAATCTTTTCACGAACATTGCTGCTACTCACGCTGACGGTGTCGAACGGGTTTGCATAGGCAGTCCCTTCGCCGTTTGAGCTACACGAAACCGTAGCAAGGGCCGAGGCAATTAATAAAGTTAGAAAAACTATTTTTTTCATCCTGTAATAAGTTTTAGGGTTAAAATTGATAATTTATATAATATCATTAGACAATCAAAGATAATCAACATTTCATGAACTCGCGCTTCATAAAATTAGTAAGCAGGGCTTAGTGTTTGACGCTATTACTGTTCTATTGACCTAAAGACTCACTGCCACACATTCAGAGAGTCCTACATATCTAAAAACATGATTACTCGAGTTTCTATCCAGACTGGTCTTGCCATATATAGAATCTGCCGATTCCTTTCCAAAAGAGATTATATTTGTATAGAATTTTAAAAGTTGATCTGGAGAATTACGTAATTGTCTTGAAGATGTAGCTAGACATGAAATTAACAAGCAGCGCAAAGTGAAAGATCAGATAAAGTACTGAATAACTTATACTTCTGCTTGAATGTCGTGTATAAGGCAAAGCAATTTCTTGGAAAGTTTTGATATTGAACATAATCTTACTTAAAAATTCAATTTGAATGGAGACTCTGGATTTTGGAAAAAAATTAATTGAAGTCAGGAAGGCAAAAGGTCTGACACAAGAAGAGGTCGCTGAAAGGTGTAGAGTAACAACACGAACCATTCAGCGAATTGAATCTGGGATTGTAAAACCAAGAGCTTTCACTGTTAAGAGTATTTCTGAAACACTAGGATTTGATTTTTTTGAGACTTCATATACCGGTTGTTAAGTTGTTACTGAAAATCAAAATTCAAAATTGAAAAGCCATACATTATTATGGTATTTAAAAGATTTGTTCAACTTAAAAACTAATGCAATGAAAAAGATTTCAATTTTATCAACCTCTGTTTTTCTTATCGTATTTTTATGTATCAACATATTAAACCTGAAGGCTCAGCCAGATAATTCCAAAATACAAAAAAGCCTTGTGATTCAGTTTAAAAATGACAAGTCTGTCAAGAGGGTTGAGGTTGCTTTTACGCATAGCCTGACTCTCGACAGTCTAATTAGAATAAAAAAAGAGTTGCAAGCTATCGGTATTACCGTTAATTATAAAAAGATCGAATTTGATGTCCACAATCTCTTATCAAATCTTGATTGTGAAGTTATTTGTAATGACGGTTTCAGTGGAAGTTTTGGAACAGGAATATTAAGCTCACAAAATAGAGATCGCAGAATTGGATTTTATCGCGACTACTCTCCGAACTCAAATAGTCCTTTTGCGACAGGACTATTAGATAATAAGTAATTGTAAACATTATAGAAGTCCTCAGCCGTTAAATTGCCGGCTGAGGACTTCTTCTTGCACACTTTGTTAAGAATGTAGGATATGGTTTTAGTTAAGAGTCGTGTAGGTATGAACATCTCCCACTGAGTTCAGTACCAGTTGCCAGGTGCTGCCGTATTTTGTGAGTACTCCGGTTACATCGGACACAGAGTTAAGAGCTGGCGCGGGTTGGTTTGCAAATTTTGCATATCCGCTGGTTCTTACGACAATGTTCAATCCTCCGGACACTTGAAATGTATGTTCTCCATAATCGGCCTCTGTGGTTGCGGTTGCTTTTTTAGCCCACGTACTCATGTTTCTCTTTGTCAACTTTGCGCTCTTTAGTGTAACAAGGGTTCCGAGCATGTAGCTGGAGACATCTGAAGATTTGGTAATAAGCTGTGGAGTTACTTTTTCGCCTGTCTTACCCCGGAAAATTGTCTCCTTGATTCTAAGTGGAGTGTCAATATAAGATGTCTCGTATTTGCTCTCCACAGATCTCTCTCCAAGTTGCACCATCCCGCCATAACTACCCAGAAACAGATGCCTGGCTTTTATATAAATGGTCTGTCCCTCTTTATATTCGTTGTAAAGAGTGGTCTTTCCCACTTTCACCTCAATACCTCCTGTTCCATCCTGGATATAGAATGATCTGTAGAAATTCCCATTTTCGTCTGTGCTTACAACTTTTCCGGCAATAATTATACTGTCTGTTATCTCATAAGGACCGGTGCTGTAAAGCGACTTAAGAGCTTGGATTGTTCTATTGGGCGTGAGATTTGCGGGTTCGAATGCTGCTGGTTCATCAAATTTTTCTGTGCATGAGGCAATCAGAAGAGTAGCAATGAACGATGCAGAAATACATATTTTATTTAAAGTTTTCATTCTTGACAATATTAAATTATAGAATTAGAAGCGGAAATATAGATTTAGATAATATGTAGTCCCGAACATATAGAAATATTTAGAATCGAACCGGCTGTAATTTAAAACCTTCCCGGAAGAGTCTTCGTTGACTTTCAAACGCATCTGTTCATATCCACCTGTCTTTATACTCTTGTTGTTCAACAAGTTCTTGACCTCAAGACTAAAACCGATATTATAATTTTTAAATATATACCAAGATTTTCCAATATTGGCGTTCAGCACGAAGGCGCTGTTGAACATCTCCTGATGTGACATTGCCTTGCTTTCGGCAGGATTGAGTCCCACCTTAGCATAATCAGTTCTGTAGATTGGGTTCATGTCCAGATACATTGCATCAAAATAGGACAAATCTACTCCTGCAAAAAGGTAGCCTGGGGATTTGTAGTTCAATCCGATGTTAACGGCTGTCTGCGGTGTACCTGGAATCTTGTAGTCTTTCCAGTATACGCGCTCATTCTCCAGCAGGATTGCATCGCTGTTATCAACTGTCTGGGTAACGTAAGGGTTTGATGTATATGCGTAATAGCCGTAGCTGACTGCTCCTTCTGCCGAAAGACCGCTTAATGGAAGTGGAGTTGATATACCGAGTTCCATTCCTGTATTAACCTGGTCTATCCCACGCATGGAGAAGTTGGTAAAGCTGCTGTTTATATCATCGTAGAAGCTTATAAGCTTGGTCTGATCCTTTACTGTGGTATAGAATCCAGTCAGTCTCAGTTTGAGGTACGGTAGGTTCACAGAATAGTTGAGGTCGCCGCCAAAAGTCTTTTCTGTAGTCAGGTCCGGAACAACGCTGTTTCGGGTTCTTGGGGAAACAAATGACTCCTGGAAAAGCGGGGCTGTCTGTATATATGCCAAATTTGCATATACCATCTGATTCCCGGAGAACTTATAGGTCAATCCTGCTTTTGCAGTGTAGGTCCAGAAATTGAGCTTTTCTGAGTTGCCTTCGGAATTATCGGGGAAAAGACCCTTCTTGTACAACCCTTCTCTCCAGAATGTTGTGTGTCCACCCTCTCCTGCCAGATATGCCTCTACATTGTTTTTATTGTAGCGATATGCAAACCACAGTTTGTAGTTCTGCAAATGCGCCTTGTAGTTGTAACCATAGGTATCTCCCTTCCTTATAACCCTGTTGGGATGGTTAAGGTCGTTTTGAATTACATCACCGCTCTCGAAGTCGCGCTCAGCAAATTTATCTATGTCTATCCAGTAATCCCCTCCGAGCAAATCCTTCATCTTCTTGAAATATCCTGAGATATTCCATCTGTAGTCCAGACCACCCGAAAGCTTGCTGAATTTGTCAAGTTTAAGTGATGCCTGTATTTTGGCGTTTACATCGTTCTGGTCTGTATGCCTCTCCTCAACAACGTATTGCGATTTTCTTAGTCCTGCCAGCAATGAGTTAGACTGATTGGATATTGGAATATTCTCCTTGTTTATACTATACATCCTGTCCCAGTCAATCTGACGTATGTTCCAGTCGCTCAGCCAACCCTCTCTGATATAAGAGGCCTTGTATGGATCGTTAGGATAGTAGCTGGGAAGGTTTCTATAATAATCAGGCCTTGGATCTGGTGCATCATACCAATCAAGGGCAGAATAGCCGTTATTACCGAAACGGTACGAAAGAGCTGCTGTAAGGTTGAGTTTTTCGTTTGGAGTATAGAAGTAGTTAAACATAGCAACCGGTTCGTGGCTCTTGCGGACACGTGCATTTCTTATCTTTCCATCTTGATAGCCCCAGTTAGGATTGTAGTAGTTGCTTCCTACCATATCATAGACCTCTTGAGTTGACGAACCTTGTACACCTCTCTCTCCCGGAGAACCAAAGAATGTTAAGGCAAAACGGTTCTTATCGTTTATCTTTTTCTCCGCAGATGCAAAGTAGGCATAAGAGTTATAAGAAACCCCCTTTACCCAGTCATTGCCTCCAAGCCTTGCAGATGCAGAAATCGCATAAGACCATCCGTTATCCTGCTCTCCTGAGGCATAGGTACCCATCAGCCTGGTCCTGTACTGGCCGCTGGCGTTGACTGCGCTGAAGTGGTATCCCTTGCGCATTTGGGATGCTCTTGCATTTATATTGGTCGTACCATTTATCCCTCCTACCCCAAAGTCAGAAATTGTAGCCCCTGTAGTGCTCTCCTGATTACGTGTAGCTTCATTCAGCCCTGTCCATAGTGACCAAGGTGAATAACCGCTCAAAGCGTCATTGAAATAGACTCCATTCAGATAGACTGCTTCAGAACTGGTTTCAAAGCCTCTCATTTTGAAGCGGATGTCTCCGAATTTATACCCTGCGATACTTTCGTACACATCTTTAGAAGATGAGAGTGTAACAGGCATAGCCTGTGCATCGTTTGAAGATTCAGTATCGAACTCCATCAAAAGGATATCATTTGCATTATCAATGGCCTTATCAGAAACCAATGTAATGAAATTCAGGTCTTTAAGAAAATTTTCCACTCTTACATTCATCTGTAAAGGCAAAAAACTGGGTGCAGTGATTGTAAGAGTATATGTACCTGGAGTAAGGTCTGATAAAACAAATTCTCCTTTAGCAGAGGTTTGAACCTCCTTCTGAGTCTCTAGTTTCAATACTACCTTCGCACCTTGGATAGGGACTCTGCCCTCCCTGTTTACCACCTTGCCTTTTATGCCTGCCTCCTGCGCAGAGAGACCGACAGCGAATAATGACATTAAAGCCATTACAATAAATAGTGCTTTTACCTTCATCTTATTCATTTTTAACTATATAAATAAACACAGGGAAGTGATCGCTGTATCCCCCCTGAAAATTTGTGCCCACGTAAGTCCTGAATGGATAATTCTTGTATTGCCCGCTCTGGTTTGTCAAAAAAGGCTGGTTAAAGATATTACCCCAATATTTATTATAATCAGGTTTGTACAAAGTCAGCTTTCCCTTTGACTGGTTAACAAGGTTGCTGTTTACTACAATATTGTCAAATATATTCCATGAATCTTGGTAGCCCAATGATCCATAACCAGCTTTGAACATGTCGTAGAAAGGGTTGAAGAGTTCTCCGGCCCTTGCATTTTTGTCAATTTTTCCTTTCGCACCAAGCACCTCATAGATGCTTTTGTCCACCGGGTCATCATTCAGGTCGCCCATAAGTATGATATTTGACGATGGGTCAAGCTTGGTGACAGAATCAATTGCGTCTTTGGCAGTCTGCGCCGCAGCACATCTGAACAGATCAGACCTCCCTCCTCTTCTTGAAGGCCAGTGGCAGACAAAAAAGTAGAATTTTTCGTTCTCGATTGTACCCCAGGTCATTAATACATCTCTGGTTTTAAAATTGGACGAATCTGATATAAAAACCCTTAACGGCTTACTGCCTTCATATTTGAATACGTCCGGCCTGTAAAGAAGGGCCACATCTATCCCTCTGGCATCAGGTGAGTCATAGTGAACTATCTGGTAGTTTGCCTTCCCTATTTTTGGAGCAGATACAATATCTTCAAGTACATTTCTGTTCTCGATTTCGGAGACCCCTATGATTATAGGAAATGTGCGGGCTGTAGATGCCAGCTTGTAGAACACTTCATCGATATTAGCTATTTTCTTCTGATACTTTGGCGTGTTCCAGGCATATGAACCTTTTGGCGTAAAATCATCGTCTATGACATTAGGCGACTTGATTGTATCGAACAGGTTCTCAAGATTGTAGAAAACTATCGGATACTTCTTCGTTTGAGAAAAAAGTTGGATAGCCACCCCGCAGAAAAGCAGAGTGAGAGCAGTTTTTAATCTGAGTTTATTAATCATTGTAATCTATATTATAATAAATTCCAGGAAGATGGACTCCATGCCGATTCCACGGTATTCTCAATATTGTCAGGAAGGTTTGAGAAGAAATCGAAACCCGTCAGAGTTTCAATCTGATCTACAGACTTGGTCTCTGAAGCCGTAGCCTGCCCATTTCCATACGAGCGGTGTTCAAACCAGAAACCAATTGCATCATACTTAGAATTCTTAAGTCTAAGCAGTACCTTGTAATAATAGTTAGGAACAGCAATCTGGACACCATTACGGTCATAAGCATATTTGACAGTTTCATTATTGCCAACGGTTTTCAAAACCGCGCCTGTAACTACATATAAAGTGTCACATCCTTCCATCCATGACCTTACCTGCCCCTCCAGATTTGCCCAAAGGTTTTGATTCAGAGTTCCAAGCTGAGGTGTCATATTGGTAAAATAGAATGTCTGACTGTTTGCCTCATCAGAGCAAGTCCTGTCTGCTGACGGTATCTGATGTCCCCTATCGTAGCCGCTGATTCCGGTGAAAAGGGATGGCTGGTTGGTAGAGCTTGTCGATGGATCATACTGCCAGTTATCTGTTCTGCCTGAGCTACCTATATAGACTGGGTTGTGTGGATAGGCTACCCAATAGGCTATCTTCTCCTTCTTGTCGTATAACAGGGTGTAGCTCCTTACCTGTTTGCCGGAAAGAGTGATACTGTGCGTTATCAGTTCGCAATCAGGATTTGTGCCCTTCGAAGGTATTTCCAGCCACTTCAAGTTTCCTGTTCCTCCTCCATCACCTCCGGAATTTCCGCTGAAAGCCAATTGGGTGATAGTTAGACTCACAACAATCTTACCACTCTTAATTTTAATCTCGGCCTTGCGGTTCTCAGAAGAGGTGTTTTTTGTAAAGACCAAAATGGCATTTGCATTACCCTTCCCGCTATTGAGATTTGGAGTACACCAGCCTTGTTCTCCGGAAATATACGATACTATGATCTCCCAATCAGAGTTGGACTGAATCTTCAGAAATCCGCTTGTAATATCTGCGGATATAGTATCACTTGTCAACTCTGCCGACAACTGTGCCGCAGCCTCTTCTTTAGAACATCCAAAAATCAATACTCCAGAAAAGATCAAGAGCATGACAATTGTTTTTAAATAATGTATTCTCCTCATTAATAGCTTTGTATTGGTACAATTCCGGTTTTATATTTAGCTAAAAATAGCCCAAAGAGCTTGGGCTATTTTTATAAACATGTCTAAAAATTAATTTACAGATATAACCACATCTGCAAGACGAGAGTTTCCTCCGTCTGCAATGGTAGCATCACCTATGGAAACTGTATTGCTCACCTTGAGCCGGATATAAATCTTTCCGCTCAATGACTCGCTAAGTACAACACTCCTGGTATAAGGGGCTATTGCTGCAGTATAGATTATTACATCACCCATTGCTGTCCAGTTTGTGTTATCCTTTGAATACTCCATGACAAAATTCTTTGGAGAGGTACTGCTGCCATATCCCTTAAACGCTAATGTCAATGTCTTGCCCGAAGCTATTGCCTGTTTTGGGGTAAATGAGAAGAGCCATGCTTTCCCCTGAGCCCAGGTATTGATATAGATAGTCTTGGAAGAGGCTGTATATCCAATTGTAGGGAATGGGTCAGCAAATCCCTGAAGTGTAAGCGATCCTCCTGTTGAGGCATCATTTGCAATGGTTGAAGAGGCAACAGGGAAAGATGCTGGTGCGGCATCAAATGTCCATGAAGCCATGGTTGTTGTATTCGCCGGGTCTGTCACAGTTCCATTGAGAACTATTGGAGTAGTGATGCCTGTTCCCGAAATCGTAAATGTAACAGCTCCTGCAGTTGTTGGTGTTCCTGCAAGTGTTATTACGATATTTCCGGCGGCAGTTGCAAATGTCCCATTTGCTGTAGCGGGTGTTGTGATTCCTGCCGCTCCTGCTCCTGAGACCGCAACAGAGATACTATATGCAGCGCCTACTGTAGCTGTATTGTACGGAAGAGTAATCGTGTTTGACGATGACAGGGCAACTCCTTTGCTTAGAGTACCTGCAAGTACCGGTGTACCGTAGGTCAGTGTAGCCGGTGCTCCAAAACGTGTTCCGGTAAGACCTGCAAAGTCTGTTCTGTTTTGTGGCTGAAGTTGGATAGTTGTGTTGTTTATGCTTGCAATGCCTTTGATAGCCCCACTTCCTTGTGGAACGGTCACATCCTTGAACTCAGAATATGATGAGTTGAACAGAACGAAAGACTCTCCTGTTGTTGCTTCCATATTTATAGAAGTATGAGAGTTGTTCATTACCATTGTCTTGGAAAGGTCTGCATTCACCACCTGCACGTTAGGAACTGAAACATACATAGATTCATAGGTACCAGCCAGAAGCTGTGCTGCGGTAATGGATTTTGCTGCTACAGGAACATTAATTCCGGTAGTTGACATATTTGCATTTGCAAAGTTGTTGATCTGCAAAAGGCCATTGTATTTGGACAATACAGCATCTTTCAGCTTTAGTTCCACCTCTGTTCCGACAGCCATGGTAGAAGCATCTGCAGTCAACCTTACACAGATACCTGCTGATCCGTCAGAAAGAACGATGTTCTTTTTAGAAGTGCTGTTTCCACCAACCTGATCATTAATGATACTAGCCTTCATGTATACATCGTCGGTTACAGTAACCTCACCTTTTGCCCTGAGTTGAGCAACTGTCAGATATGTTTTGGCAGCAGCACCGGCCTGAATGATCTTTACATATTCATAAGCTGTCGCTGTCGCAACCTTGATATTTGCCTCTCTGGCTATTCCTTCGTTAGGCAATACAGTCAGTGTAACTGTCTGATTGTTCTTTCCACTTAGTGATGAAACAGCAATCCAGTCACTACCGGAGGTATATGTGATAGAAATTGTCCAGTCACGGTTGGACTCAACTGAAAAAGTAGCGGTACCACCGGTTTTAACGACAGGTACGGATTGGGTGTTGAGCTTTACATAAGCGGCTTCATCATTAACATCCTCTTTGTTACAGCTGCTTAGAACTACTGAAAAAGCAACAATAGAAAGGAAAGAGAGCACTCGTAAAATTGAATTTTTCATAACAATATTTATATAATTTAGTATAACAATTGGCAAAATAAAAACTAGGAATAGCAATTTTGAACAAATGTAATAATTTGTTTTCTAATGAGAAGCAAAAAAAAGCTTAAAAAAACTTCTTAAAACCTTTGTTGACTCATAATCACATACAATATGATTGGAGCTCCAAAAATAGGGGTGATTGCATTAAGAGGCATGGTGCCAAAAGAGGTTGGCAAAGTGCTTATGAGATTGCACAGCATTGCAAGAAAAGAGCCGCTCAAAATTGCAGCCGGCAGCAGTACTTTGTGATTTGAGGTACCTGTAATCAAGCGTGCAATATGCGGTACCGCGAGACCGATGAATGAGATTGGTCCGCAGAAGGCCGTGGTTACCGCTGTGAGAATGCCGGTACTGACAAGGAGCCATAGCCGCACATTTGCAACTTTCACTCCTAGGTTTTTTGCATAGAGGTCTCCAAGCAAAAGGGCATTAAGTGGTTTGATAAGTATGACAGATATTGCAAGTCCAAAGGATATCAGCCCGCAAAAGAGAGGAATCTGCTTCAACGAAACGCTCGAGAAGTCTCCCATCCCCCAGATTGTATAAGAGAACACTCCTTCGGCTGAGGCAAAGAAATTTAGAAGAGATATAACGGAAGATGTTATATAGCTGACCATTATCCCAATTATAAGGAGCATTACATTGCTCCTGACCACAGTGGAGAAGAAGATTATGACTCCTAGGACAAGCGAAGAGCCAATGAAGGCTCCTGCAACAATTGCCATATATCCAGACAAGGCAATGTTTGTCATTGAACCGCCTATTGTCCCTCCTAAAAACAACATAACAACGGCAACACCAAAACTGGCCCCAGTCTCAATACCAAGAATTGATGGACCTGCCAATGGATTCCGGAAGATGGTCTGTAGCATGAGCCCGGCAGTTGCGAGAGCAGCACCCGCAAACATAGCTGTTATTGACTGAGGGAGTCTGGATTGCAGTACAATAATACTCCAGGAGTCTTTTGCGACCTCACCTTTTGTAAGAATACGAAAAACCTCAGCAAATGGAATTTTGACAGACCCTAGAAACAGACTTAATAGGAAGATCAGGATTATCCCTAATATCATAGTCACCAATATCCATCTTACAGGCTTCATTTATCAACCATCTTTTTAAAGTAACGTGGCTGGTATCCTTTAAGTAGTTCCGGGTGAAACACCCACACTAGATCCTTGAGCACATAATCTGGATGTATAGGCAGCTCCTCATAATATGAGACTTTACTTGTGTTGGCGGCAAATATTGTTCTATTTTTAAAGGCTGTGAAATTTTCGTAACCCGAATACTCTTTGGCAAGGTCTTCGTAGCTCATATCCTGAGGTTTGTTATACTTCATCACCCAGATATCTGCATTTTGCCCCTTTTCCAATACACTTTCAAAAGGGAGTGGCACTGTTCCCAAACTTTTAAGATCTTTCCAAAGATAGTCTGCTCCTGCATCTGCAAAAAGATTGGCTATGTAACTTCTTCCACCTGGAATATACCAGACAGCCCCAGTCCTTGTCTCAGAGAGTACAGTAGGTTTGTGCCCGGCATTACGGGCAATCTGCACAACGCTCTGATAGGCATCAACCGTAGAATTGAAAAGAGAATCGGCTAATTGTTCCTTGCAGAAAAAAAGTGCATAAAAACGTATCCACTCGGCTCTTCCCAGAGGTGTAACCTCCATATAATCCACAGCTTCTATCAATGGCACTCCTATTTTTTCGATCTTGCCGTATCCCTTGTTTTCCAATGGAGATGCAATAATAGCATCAGGAGAGATGTCAATTATTCTTTCTACATTGGGAGACGCGGCCTCTCCCAAATCGAAGATTGTGCCATTTTTTAACCCCTCTTTTACAAAATCCAAGTCTACATAGCGCGATTCGCATACTCCTGCAAGCTCTTTTTCAAGACCAAGGGCCCCCATTATTCCGCAATGGACAGAGGAGTAGGCAACAACCTTGTCTAACGGTGTACGGATCAATGTCCCCTCCGGAAGATTTTTGGGCAGCATTTTATCCTTTCGCACAAGTATATAGCGATGCAGAAATTGAGTTGTATCCCATGGATTACTTACATCCACACTTGTATATCCTTCCCCCTCTTTTATGTTGAACAATCTCGCATATCCTACCAAAGTCCTGTTGCCAGAATCTGTGGCTTCTGGTTTTTCATTACCTTGCTGTCTGCATCCGCAAATAGATAAAATGGCAATAAAGAGGCATATTATACTGTTTTTCATAATCATTCTATATTAAAATGTAAGCATCAGGCTTCCGGAAATATTGCGTAAAGGCATGGGGTAATATTGAGTCGATTCATAGTAAGCATCAAACAGATTATTTATTCTCAACTTTGGTGTGAGCCCGCACTTTCTGCTAATAGAGATTTCCTTTTTAAGCTCCACATCATGTATGGTATAGGCCGTAGTTGAATAGGACTCATCAGCAGATGTGTATCGTTTCCCAGTGTAGCACACCTGATAGCTGAATGAAAATTTTTTCCAATCAACTGCCAGTCTTACATTTGCCTTATGAAGAGGTATATATGGCAATTGTTTGTAATAAGTATTGTCCTCTGCAAAATTTCTCTCTCTGTTCACTGAGGGAGAATATGAATAGTTCACCCCTAGCTTTGCCTTTATGTTGTCCAAGACCAGATTGCATTCCGTAAGCACCTCCAATCCGTAAGAGAGCACGTTCTGTACATTGCGCGGCTCCCAGTACCAGTTCATTGTAGGTAGCCACATAATCCAGTTGTCTATATTCATCATATAACCTGTAGCTTCTGTCTTCAGATAGATAAAATCTCCTATTTGGGGGGTGAATGTCAAGGTCGCGTCATACGAAAATCCCTTTTCCGGCAATAGGTCGGGGTTTCCTCCCGGCTGCCAGTACAGATCATTCATATTTGGAAATTTATAATTATACGACACATTTGCCTTGGCAGTCAGAAGTCCATCAATCAGAGGAGAAGAGAGACCTGCAGAAAACGTTGGTGCATATCTGTTGTCATTCATTTCAACCATAATATGGCCGTTAAGTTTAAGGTGAGAGCCTATATCCCAGAGAGCTCCCCCCTGAAGAGCCAGAACATCTCTGCTCACAACTTTCTTCGAGTAACTGGTGGCATCGACAAAATCATGTGAATAATTCAAAGAGCCACTCAGGTTAAGTTTAGAAGAACTTTGGCAAGAGTAGTCACCTACTACATGAATCGACTGTGAACGGTTATCGCTCTGCTCTCCTCTGAAATAATCATTATCATACCACTTTTCATAGCCTAGAAGATTCAACATATAGGCACCTTTGACTGAAAATTGGTGTCTGCCAATATTATTTTTATATCCAATTATATATTTCAGTGCATCATCACGCTGTTTCTCATGCTGAGTAACGTTGACAATAATCGGCTGTGGCAGACGGCGGTTTCCGTGCTGAAACCAAAGGTTGCTGAAAATATCTGCTTCCCCTTTCAGCTTGAAATAAGCCTCCTGCATCACTCCTGCCATATTGTACTTAGCCTCCTTGCGGTACTCATGGAAGTCATCTTTCTTTAAAACCTTATTCAGATAACGGTAGTCATTCTCTGAATTCTGATAGTATAGGCGTGTCTTGTACAGTGAATTGCTGCCAAGAAATCTTACAGAAGCCGCTACGGTATATGTATCATATGAACCAATCTCAGCAAATGCGCTAAGTTTTGTTGAATCCCTCCAGTCAGCATCATTGTTGATATTGATGCTCCCTCCCAAAGCTCCCGTCCCATTCTTGAGATGGCCGCTTCCATGATACAGCGACACATTATCCGCGAAGAAAACAGGAATCTGGGAGAAATCAAAACTGCCAGACATTGCCGGATTGATATTTATGCCATTCCAGTTTACCTGAGTGTGGCCTGAGCTTGTTCCTCTGAAGGAAGAGGTCGCAAGAGCCCCCTGCCCTAGGCTTTTTATATAAACCATGGTGTTGTCGGAGAGCAGCTCGCTAAGACTCTTTGTCTGGTTACCTTTAAGCAACGTCTCACTCAGATTGCTAACGCGCATTCCTACCGTAACCTCGTTTACCGTCTTCTGTTTGCCGCGGACTATCACGGAGTCCAGTCTGGACCCCGTGATAGTCTTGGCATTCTGAGCCTCAATGCTAATGGCCGGAATCAGCATAATCCACACTGCATATATCAGTCTGCGCATTCCAATTTACTTATCGTATTCAGTAAACCAGACCATTCTCGGATATATACCCACCCTCTTGCTATCTACACTACCGTCTGCTTTGTACTCCCTTAGGAAGCCACGCTGAGCTGTGTAGTCCAGACAATCGCAAAGGAATACTCTTCCATCTGGAGAGATGTTCATTCCGTACATCATTCCCAGGCCTGGCAGTTCGCGGTATGGTTGTGTATCTATTGCATCCTTATCTACATCCAGAGTAAAGATTGCTCCAATTGAGGCTTTCCTGGTTGGGTTAACAAGCATGGTCATGAAAAAGTAGAGTTTGCCTTTGGTGCGGTCTGTGTCCATTCTTGTGTAAAACGATGTGCCTGTTATGCTGCCGGCCACATATTGTTCAGTGCCGGATACAGAATAGGGAATCTCAACAGTCTTAATAACCTTTTCACTTACAGGGTCAATGCAATTCAACACAGATTTTCCACTGGCTGTTGCAAAAGCCCAAAGCTTGTTGTTCTTGTCAAGTATCATCTTTGCAGTTGTAACTATGTTTCCACTGAATCCGCCAATAATACGTAAAGAGGAGGCAGAAATATTATTTACATCAAATACTGCCACACCTTTTCCGGAAGCAGCTCCAAATACTTTGTTTCCAACCCTTACCAACTTTTCCATCGAATTAACAGCAGCACCTGAAAGGCTGATGTATTCCACCACCTTATTAGTCTTGTAATTAACCTTTGTCAACTGCGGTGTAAGGTCTGAGACGATTGCCTCAGTCTCATTGATAGGAACCATAAAGCGAGGACTTGCAGACTGTTCGTAATCAATTGTTCCAAGAAGTTTGAATGTCTGAGGTTCTACAACTTTAATCTGTCTTGAGTTATTAAGCACTACAAAATACTTACCATCTATCCATGTCATGCTCTGCGCAACATCGCCAAGAGGCTTCTGGTTGACATCCTGGAATATATCCCATGTAGCTGTGCCACCATAAGAAATTGCAGATAATGATGCTGTTCCTTTTGTAAACTGGCCTTCACTCACAACAATCATCTCTACACTTTTTCCTCTGCCGGGCTGGGTTACAACAAGTGTAAGCTCGTCTATTCCACTGGTAACCGTAACATAAGCTTTTCTATCCTCATTGCCTGTATACTCCTTTGTTGTAATAATCAGTTCCCATGTCTCATTGGAAGCACCTTTATCAACAGCAACACTGCACCAACCTGCAGCAGATGGGTCAACCTTAGTCAAAACATTACCTGTAACCCCTTTCAGGGCTACCTTACTGATTGACTCACCTCCTGTGTTACCTGGAACAACCAGTTCGCTACTTGTAAGCCCATCAAATCTTAACTGACCAGGTTTGACATTGTCGTCTTTACTACATGCGGCAAATAATACCAGAAGTAGCATTAATAGAAAATTTTTCTTCATTTTTAAAAAATTTAAACAATTAGTAAAAAAATGAATAAAAAGTAAAGCAGGAAATAGTTAGAAATAGTGTGACGTCTACACATTTAAACTGTCCATTTTTGCCTTTTACCCGAAGCATAATTTGAATAGTAAATAACTGGCAGGTCTTCTGGCTCGCCTCTCGTTTAGCGTCTTCCCATCCTTGGACAGTGACTTTTAGATTGCCAAACGTGTTTTTGAGGCACACAGCTGCGGGTACAGCTCCGGACTTGATAAAGATTATCTTACCGGATTCCCTATTATGACTACTCCGCCGGGAGCGGACTCGTCACCATTTATTTAATACGCCACAAAGATATGGCAAAATTTTTGACTATTGGAAGTTTATTTGACTACAAGGTCGAGCATTGCATCTATACTATCCACTTCAACACTCTCATTTTCATTAGTATAAATAACAATTCCCCTATCGGACATATCGTCTCCAGAATCTATGGCAAGAACCGACTCAATATTTTTTGAAGCCTCTATTCCGTTCCTTTTAAGGGCTTTCTTGATCATTGAATATTTCTGACCACCTCCGGTAAGTTTTATTTTTGAGTGACACTTTATCTCTCTCCTTGTAAAGAACCTACTCAAGACTCCTTGAAGAGAAAGGTCTTCGGGAGTACCAACGGTAATGCCACTTTTCTCATCCATAAGCCAAAGCCTGTCAGCTATCTGAATAGCCAGTTCCAGATCGTGAGTAGAGACAAATATGCTCTTTGACCTCTCTCTTGACAGGTGATGAAGGAGTTGCAACATCTCTACTTTACTTGAAAAGTCGAGAAAAGCTGTCGGCTCATCCAGAAAGATAATAGGAGTATCCTGGGCCAGAGCCTTTGCTATCATCACCTTCTGATGTTCGCCATCACTTAGAATCTCTACCCTCTTTTCTGCCAGATTCTCAATCCCGACCTCTTTTATTGATTGTGAAACAATCTCCTCGTCATTTTTCCCCAATCTTCCCCAAAAGTCCGTATATGGACTCCGTCCCGTGGAAACAAGTTCCCTTACACTCATGTTCTGAACGCTGCACTTATCTGTAAGGACCACACCAATAGTTGTAGAGATCTCCTGTTCAGAATAGCTTTCAATCTCTTTCCCTAGAATATTCACACTACCTTCAATTTTAGAAATGAAACAGGATAGAGTCTTAAGAAGAGTCGATTTCCCGACACCATTTGCTCCTATAAGACAAGTCAGTTCTCCTGAATAAAGCTTTGTATTTATTCCACTTGCAACAATTCTGGTTCGGTTCTTAGTCTTGTATCCGATTGTCAGCGATTTGATATCAATAGTCTCTTGCTTCATACTTGTTTGAAAAATTCGCCCAAAGTTAGACAAAGATTCATACCTTTGCCCCACTTTGTTCCGATTTGGAAATACCAATAGGATTAAAAGGGAACCGGGTGAAAATCCCGGACAGAAAAAACTGCTGTAAGCCTCATCAATCGTTTCGGGCATTCTCAGCCACTGTCTCTCAATGAGATGGGAAGGCGTCCGAAAAGGGGTAAGTCAGAAGACCTGCAAAGGAGAATCCGGGAAACTGGATTTCTGTATTATTTAAATATGATTATATGCGTAAGCATCTGCATCCGATTATGTTCGCAGGAACAGGCAGCGATGTGGGCAAAAGTGTAATAGCTGCTGCCTTCTGCCGTATTTTTTTTCAGGATGGGTACAATCCTGCTCCTTTCAAGGCGCAGAATATGGCCTTAAATTCCTATGCAACCCCGGAAGGTTTCGAAATAGGAAGGGCTCAGGCCGTTCAGGCAGAGGCCGCAGGAATTGATTGTCATACAGATATGAATCCGATTCTTCTCAAGCCTGGCTCTGATTATAAATCCCAGGTAGTCCTAAATGGGAAGCCATTCTGCAATAAGGATGCCTACTCCTATTTCAACAAAGAGGGAAGGGATTTCTTCAGGAATGAGGTACATAATGCCTACGACAGACTGAAGAAGAGGTTTAATCCTATTGTTCTCGAAGGAGCGGGCAGTATAGCAGAGATAAACCTTAAGGAGGGCGATCTTGTGAATATCTCCATGGCTGCCTATGCAAATGCCCACGTTATTCTGATTGCCGACATAGACCGGGGCGGAGTATTTGCCAGCCTTTATGGGACACTGATGTTGCTGGAGCCAGAGGAGCGTGCTCTGGTAAAGGGCATTATCATCAACAAGTTCAGAGGTGATATACGTCTGTTTGAACCCGGAATAAAGAAGATAGAGGAGTTGTGCAAAATTCCGGTGCTGGGAGTGGTTCCCTGCTTCAAGGATATCTACATAGAGGAGGAGGACTCTGTCTCTTTGCAGAAAAAGGCATACAGCCATTGTGAGGGGAAAATTAATGTGGTTGTAATCCTCCTCAGGCATCTCTCGAATTTCACAGATTTTGACACTCTTGAGAGAGACCCTCGTATACACCTCTATTACAGTAACAATGTTGCAGAAATAGATAAGGCAGACATAATTCTTATTCCGGGAACCAAAAGCACCCTTTACGATATGCTGGAATTAAGGAGAAACGGAGTAGCCCAAAGCATTTTGAATTCTTATCGAAGAGGAGCATCAGTGATGGGTATATGTGGCGGATACCAGATAATGGGCCTGACAATCTGCGACACGATGCACTTGGAGGGAGATATCGAGCTGTTGCCCGGACTGGGACTGCTTCCGATGAACACAGTTATAGAAAGAGAAAAGGTAACCAGACAGGTAAGATTTACATTCGCCAACTCTTCTGATATTTGCTCGGGTTACGAGATACACATGGGTTCCTCTACTGTTGCAGAAAACTTTGATTACAGGCCTCTCAACAAACTCATTGACGGCAGTGAAGATGGATACTATTTGAATACAAAATGTATGGGAAGCTATATCCACGGCATTCTGGACAATTCCCATTTCATCGATTTTCTCCTTGCACCATTCTCAGAGAGCTCTGTTGAAAATCTTACAGGCAGATCTACAGGCAAGCCTTCTGATGCCAAGCATTTCAAGGAGGAGCAGTTTGAAAAGCTCGCCGCCCATATCAGGAAAAATGTGGATGTACAAAAGATCTATAATATATTGATGAAATGATACATGGACACGGAGACGATTCATACAGATATAATCGTAAAATAGATATCAATTTCAGCTCTAACGTCTATTCTCATATAGACCACAATGGGCTGGAAAATCATCTGACAGGTTCTTTTCCTGCCATATACTCATATCCTGAGCCTGATGGCAGCTCTCTTGCAGAAATAGTTTCTCTCCAGAATGACATTTCCAAGAATGAGGTTATTGTCACAAATGGAGCAACAGAGGCCATATATATTATTGCCCGGGCATTTGATAGAAAGTACAGCTACATCCTATCACCAACCTTCAGTGAATACAACGATGCCTGCACTCTCTACGGCCACAATGTAAGACAGGTCAAAACCTTGGATGAGATAAGGGACTCTTATAATGAATCCACCGGAGGAGTTGACGAAATAGTATGGATATGCAATCCTAATAACCCCACAGGATCGGTCATTGGAAACGATTTGTTGGAGAGAGCAGCCACTAGCATGCCGGACAAGCTATTTGTGATTGACCAATCCTACGAGAGCTTCTCGCTCTCTCAACATTTTTCGCACAGCAGAACCTGCTCACTCTCCAATGTCATAACCATTCACTCTCTTACAAAGAGATACGCAATCCCCGGACTTAGAATCGGATATATAGTCGCTAACAATGAGCTTACACCCATACTTAGAAAACATTGTATGCCTTGGTCGGTAAACGCTTTGGCATTGGAAGCAGGAAAATATCTTCTCGGCTCCACTCAGCCCTCACTCAATTTGGAAGAGTTGCTATGCGAAACAGAGAGGTTCAGGGGGAGTCTGAATGAGATAGAAGGCATTACCGCTCTGCCGACAAAAACTCACTATTTTCTGTGCAGGCTGGATGGCAAGAAAATTAACGGAGTAAGAGGAACTGCAACAGAGCTTAAAAACTATTTGATTGAAGAACATGGGCTGCTGATAAGGGATGCCTCAAATTTCCAGGGGCTGGACAACATATATTTCAGGATTGCCACCCAACTCAAAGATGAGAACGACAGATTAATAAATGCAATAAAATATTGGACAGAACATTATATATAATTTTACCACTTTTGTGCGGATGGATTCTGGACAAAGTCTTGGGAGACCCTGAGTCATTGCCACATCCGGTTGTGGGGTTTGGAAAACTAATATCTATTTCCGAGAGGCATCTCAACAAAGGCAAGCATCGTCTTTTCAAAGGGACGGTACTTACAATTTCGCTGGTAACTATTACCTATTTTGTCACTTGGTATCTACTCTCGATTTTTTTAGGTTCCGGTTGGTACATCCTTATATCCACAATCCTCATTTTCTTCTGCTTGTCTGGGAAAACTCTCATCAAAGAGGTAAAGGAGGTATTTGCAGCAGCAGACAGGTCTCTGGAAGAAGGAAGACGCCAGGTTTCAAGGATAGTCGGCAGGGATACATCCGGCCTCTCAGCACAGCAGGTTAAAAAAGCTGCTTTAGAGACTCTTGCAGAAAACCTTAGCGACGGTGTAATTGCTCCTCTCTTCTGGTATCTGGTTCTGGGGACTCCCGGCATGGTTGCCTATAAAATGATCAATACTCTTGACTCAATGGTCGGATACAAGAACAAACGTTACATTCTCTTTGGACGAATTGCTGCAAAGATGGACGATGTAGCAAACTATATTCCGGCAAGACTTACGGCTCTTCTGATGCTGATTGTCGGAAGAAACCTTAAGCCGGCACCATTCGCTGAGTCGTTCTCTTTCGTCAGAAAATATTGTGTCTGCCATAACAGTCCAAACTCAGGCCATCCCGAATCTGCTCTGGCCGCAATCCTTGGCTGCCGTTTCGGAGGTCCTGCATACTATTTTGGAGAACTTGTAAACAAGCCGTTTATTGGCGAAGTGGATAAGCCCTTTGGGAAGGAGGAGCTGTCAAAAGCAATATACGTCAACAGAAGAACTGAAGTTCTGATGATTATAATGATTGTTACCGCGAACTTAATTATAGCATATTATGTCTAAGATAACCTTAATAACAGGTGGACAACGATCTGGGAAAAGCTCGTATGCACAGAAGCTTGCACTCTCTTTGAGCGAAAATCCGGTCTATATTGCCACATCCAGAATCTGGGACGAAGAGTTCATGGAAAGGGTCAAAAGACATAAGGCTGACCGGGGAAAAATGTGGATGAACATTGAGGAAGAGAAATTCCTGAGCAAAAATGAGCTCCCAGGTAAAGTGATAGTAATTGATTGCGTCACTCTGTGGGCTACAAATTTTTTCTTCGATTTCGGTTCCGATGTAGATGTGTCTCTTGAAGCATTAAAGAGTGAGTTCGACAAATTCACCTCACAGGATGCTCATTTCATATTTGTTTCCAACGAAATAGGCCTTGGCGGCACTTCTGAAAACATAGTCCAAAGAAAATTCTCTGACCTGCAAGGCTGGCTTAACCAATATATTGCAGGCAAGGCAAATGAGGTATTCTTTATGACTTCCGGCATTCCTGTTAAAATAAAATAAACAAAACACATTATGATAGCGTTTAACATCAGTAAACCAAACGATTCCATCCGTATTGCTTTACGGAAAAATATTGACAATCTCACTAAACCTAAGGGATCACTTGGCACTCTAGAAGAGATTGCCTTACAACTGGGGTCCATCCAACAAACCTTGGAGCCTAAGCTCAGCAATCCATACAATATTGTCTTTGCTGCCGACCACGGTATCGCAGACGAGGGGGTAAGTTTCTCTCCTCAAGAGGTAACTTACCAGATGATTGCCAACTTTCTCACTGGTGGTGCAGGTATTAATTTTTTGTGCAGACAGCACAATTTCAAGATAAAAGTCATAGACTCCGGCGTCAAATACGACTTCCCTCCTACTCCCGGCCTGGTAGACCTGAAGATACGGAAAGGTACGCGTAACTTTCTGCATGAGGCAGCTATGACAAGAGAGGAGATGGAACTGGCCTTGGAACGCGGGGCGGGAGTTGTTACCGATTGCCATAATGATGGCTGCAATATCATAAGCTTCGGCGAAATGGGTATAGCGAACACCTCTCCTTCCGCCATCTGGATGAGCTTGTTTACAGCCACTCCTCTCAAAGAGTGCGTAGGCGCAGGCAGCGGACTGGATAATGCCGGGGTGCTGAGGAAATACAATATACTCAAACAATGTGTGGATAATTACAAGGGCGACAATTCAGCCTTGGATATAATATCCTATTTTGGCGGTTATGAAATGGTGATGGCCATCGGCGGAATGCTTAGAGCAGCAGAGTTACATATGGCTATACTTATTGACGGGTTTATCATGACTAACTGCATACTTGCCGCCTCAAGATTGTATCCCGATGTACTGGACTATGCAATCTATGGTCACCAAGGTGATGAATCCGGGCACAGACTTTTGTTGAAATATCTTGATGCCAATCCTCTTCTCTATCTAGGTCTACGCCTTGGCGAAGGTTCTGGAGCTGTCTGTGCCTATCCGATTGTGGAATCTGCAGTGAGAATGATAAATGAGATGAACTCATTCGACAAGATTGCTGTCACGAAATATTTTTAACATGATGTATCGTTTTCTTGCTGCCCTCATGTTCTTCACTCGTCTTCCTTTCTGGAAGATAGTGAATGTTCCCAAAGAGTACTTTAAAGACATTGTAGGCTACTGGGTACTGGCTGGTTTACTCACATCATCCGTAATGGCAGGCTCACTATGGATTTGTGCTCAATTCCTTCCGGTATCTGTCGCCGTAATCTTCGCAATAACAAGCAGGTTATTGCTTACAGGGGCACTTCACGAAGACGGGCTGGCAGATTTCTTCGATGGCTTTGGAGGAGGTAAATCAAAGGAACAGATTCTGGCAATCATGAAGGACTCCCATATTGGTTCTTATGGTGTTATCTCCTTGATTATTTACTTTGCATTTCTCTCATCTCTTTTAACCTCTTTGCCGGTGGAACTTGCATGTTGTGCAATTTTGGCGGGCGATCCAATCTGTAAGTATATAGCCTCTTTTATCACTTTAAGGCTAAATTATGTCAGAAAAGAGGAGGAGAGTAAAATCAAAGTAATATACAACCGCAGCACTATCATAACAATTTTACTTGGGCTGATAGTTTCAGCAACACTGATGATGTTCTGGATGGGCTACCATTATTTTATTGCTGCAGCGGTCTCAGTCATTCTCTTTTTACTTTTCACTAAGTTTATGAAGAGAAAAATAGGCGGATATTCAGGGGACTGCTGCGGAGCTCTATTCCTGCTTTGCGAACTTGTTTTCTATTTGGCAGTAGTTATAATATATTCTTATTCAGGAGGTCGTTTATAATGGAACTTTTTTTGGTCAGACATACCTCAGTAGATGTTCCCAAGGGGGTTTGCTATGGACATACAGACGTACCTTTGAAAGAGAGTTTCCCAGAAGAGGCTGCTGCCGTTCACAGTCAGTTATCGACCATTGTTTTTGACAGGGTCTACTCAAGTCCATCCTCCAGATGTCTGGCCCTTGCTCAATTCTGCAAATTCACTCCAATCATTGACAGGAGGCTGACGGAGAGCAATTTCGGTGACTGGGAGATGCAGCAATGGGACAATATCAGGGACAGCCGCCTTGAACAATGGTATGCCGACTGGCTGGAAACTCCTGCCACCAATGGAGAGTCATTCATAGAGCTGTACAAAAGAGTTGCTCTCTTTTTATCTGGCATCCATAATAGCGAGGGAAGGATTCTGGCTTTCACACATGGAGGAGTAATAATATGCGCAAAAATATATGCCGGTCTGGTGACCTTTCAGGATGCATTTAAGGATTCCCCTGATTTTGGGTCAGTGACAAAAATTACATTATAGAAAAATGGGTCAAACCTACTCAGAAAAAAAACGTATTGTCTTACTCAGACACGGCGAGAGCCAGTGGAACCGCGACAATAGGCTGACCGGATGGACTGACATAGATTTGACCGACAAGGGTATGGATGAAGCCCACCATGCAGCCGGTTTCTTTATAAGAAACGGCTTCCACTTTGACAAAGCATATACCTCATTTTTAAAAAGGGCAAACCATACTCTTAGGATAATCCTGAAAGATTGTGGTCAGACAGATATTGAGGTTGAGAGAAGCTGGAGACTGAACGAGAATCATTATGGTCAGTTGCAGGGCCTGTACCGCAGAGAGGTGGAAGAAATTTACGGCAAAACATCTGCCGGATTGTGGCTTGGGAGCTACAACTGTCCTCCTCCGCCTCTCGCTGATGATGACCTCCGTAATCCCCGCAACGATGATATGTACAAAGATGTCCCGCGTGAGCTGCTCCCTCTTGCTGAATCATATGAGGAGCTATCCAGAAGAGTAATTCCATACTGGGAAAGCAACATTCTCCCATCTCTCGATAATTGCGACACTATTCTCGTTGTTGCCCACGGAAACTGTTTAAGAGAGATATTGAAACACCTGTACAATATTCCCGAGACGGAGCTGTTCAAGATAAACCTTCATTCAGCAGACCCTGTTGTAATAGGGTTTGAAGCAGAATATGTCAGAAAAAAGGCTGCACCCAAAATGGGATGCAACCTTTAACAATAGGTTTGGTGAAATATTAATCGGCTGGATAAGGGTGTTCTTTTTTCATTTTGGAGAAATTGTTTCCAGTTGCCTGAATATCCCAACCTTGTGTTTTAAAGTATTCAACCACAGCCTCATACTTTAGCTGATGTTTAAGACTGCCCTTCAGGTACTTGTCATTCATCTCCTGATATGAAGAGGTAGCGATTTCTGCAATCCACTGTCCCAGGTCAGTTCTGAAAGAACGGGATCCAGATCCTTCAATAAAGCCTCCAGCATCAGCAAGTTCTTTTAAGCGTCGGTCTTTTTTATCACTATCGTAATCCGTATAATAGTCATCGTATATTTTATCAATTGCCTCCCCCTCATCGTATGGAGTTCCTACAGTAATGAAGCTCTTTATCGGTTCGACTCTTTGTGCTAGAATGCCAGCCATTTGTCCCCACATAGCCGATGCGAGTACAGTATCCTGATAGAAATGATACAACGGTTCTTTAACTTCCGGTAATGCTTTATATGTGGTATTAGGCCAGTTGATAAGCAACCTAGAGCGTCCAAATGACTGTATTGAAGATGGCGACCAAGGATAGCCATATTTCTTTACGACGAAAATCTCCAATGGAAAATTCTTTTTAACAAAACCGGCTGGAACCTGATTCAGGAACACTGTGATGTATGTATATGCCGATGCTTGTTTATCGGCGTCAACCTTCAAAACAGGATATCTGTTATACAAATCTTTACTTAGGAAAGCATTCTTCACTGTGGCATCATCTTTCCAATCCATCCTAACCCACACACCATATTGCCGGAACAAGTCTTTAACAACCTGGGGTGCATCGCTTCCCGGCTCAAATATTTCAACTATCCCGAATTTATCTGAAGAGGTCAGTATTTCCTCCTTGCTACATGAGAGAAATAATGAGACAATTCCAATGATTAATATATATTTCTTTAACATAATCTTTAAGCTTTAAATTGTAATTATCTTGGATTCTGCTCCATATCCGGGCTGTTGATTATCTCGGAAAGGGGAATCTGCAGTACATACCTCAGATCTCCCTGATTAAGAGTATAGTTGGTTGCCACGTTATTCGAAATAAATTCGTGAGTGATGGCCGGTTTCCCAAGCCTGCGAAGGTCAAACCAACGCAAACCTCCATCAAAGGCAGTCTCTTTACGTCTTTCAAGCAGCACTTTGTCAAGGAGCTGTGCATGAGTGAAATCTGCAACCTGCAGTGAGATAAAATCCTCCGTTTTTATCCTACACTTAAGCAAGGCATTTAAATCGGCAATTGCCATGTTGTCTTTACCTCCAAGTCTTGTATAAGCTTCGGCTCTGATCAGCAGTGCCTCAGAAGCCTTTAACCCTATATAATATGCCTTTACCCCACTGGATGGCTGCCATGAGTACATGTAATACATAGTTGGGCCAACTTTTTTCCCCTCATTATCGGTCAAATCCGCAAAAGATTCAAAAATATAACGTCTGTAATCTTTTTGGGATGCATTGGCTGTATAAAGTGAAAGTAATTGCGGAGATGGCTTAACCAAAGTCTGCCACCAATAAAAAGGATTACCTCCGGCACCACTGGTTCCTCCTCCAAGGGTGAACAACACCTCTGACTTATAGTCTGTGTCAATCAGGCCTCTGGCATCACTGAAGATTTTATTTCCATCGGCATCTATCAATGTTTTCAGATTATTCATATCCCATGGCTTTTTCATCGCACAGACTTCTGATGCATCTGCGATTGCGACGTTGTAATTTCCCATAAACAGATGAACCCTGGCCTTAAAGAGCTTGGTGGAAAAATAGTCGAACCTGAATTCTGACTTATGCGGTTTACCATTCAATTTACCAGTTGCAACCTCAAGATCCTTTATTATCTGGTTCCATACGGTTTCAATTGTCTCTCTTACGTTATTCTGTGTGTTCTGAGTAACATCTACAGCTGTAAGTGGCATAGGTACGCATGGTTTTTTTAAATTTTCAGCAGAATATATATCGGCATAAAGATTGGCAAGATAGAAGTAGCTGAATGCCCTTAAAGCATAAGCCTCTCCTAAGACTGTCTCAAAAAGCTCTGCATCTTCCGGAACAGGAACCCTCTTTGCAAACTCATCTATTATTGAATTACAGTAAAAGATAGATCTATATAATTGTTTCCAATATGGATCTGAAGTTGTTCCTGCCAATTGGTGGGATCCTGCCCAGGTAAACCAAGGAACATACTGTGCCGATAATGTCTGCATTGACTGACCATTGGCATATACATTATCTGTCATAAACTCAGTATTCATGAAAAATTCCTGAGTTGGATATCCTCCCAGCAATACGGCTTCAAAATCCTTGACAGTAGTAGGAATCATAGTGTTCACTGGTTTTACGTCCAGTAAACCATTACATGAGGTCGCAAATAGAACGAATGCCAGTGCGACATAAATATTTTTAAGCAATTTCATAATTACAAATATTTTTTAGAATTGAACATTAAGGGAGACCGAATACATACGTGAGAGAGGTAGGTATGTATTACCAAATGAAACATTTGCACTGTTTGTAGCACTGTATTTCATCTGAGCTCCTGTTGCTTCAGGATCCTGACCCTTTAATTTTGAATTATTCCACACACACAGATTATTACCCTGTAAAGCAATCCTTATATTCTGAATTCCCCTGTTTCTAAGGAATTCGTTGTATAAATCATAGCTAAGCGTAACGTTCTGCAAACGGACAAAATCCCCCTTTACTGTCCTTAAATCGCTGGCATTGTACATTTGGATATTACCCGGTGATGGGTACCACAGACCCTCTGTGTAATCTTCCACCTCGAATTTAGGGATATTTGTAGAAGTTTCATCTCCAGGATTTCTCCATCGGTTGACCAATTCTTTTGAAAGGTTAACAGTTGGACTAGGGAAGGTCATTGTATAGTCGGCAGTTAAATTGCGCAACCGGATCACATTTCCAAAGCAGCCAATAAACATGGCGGAAAGCGTAAGCTTGTCGTATGAGAATGTATTTGTAAAACTCATCTGGACTGGAGGCATTGTTGTTCCTTCGTATTTTAAAGCTTTTACATCGGTCATCCCTGTCAACACTGTAAGCTTGATCGGATTTCCATTAGCATCAAGAACATTTTTGCCGTTTGCTGTTTTGTACTTTCCATTATAGAATGTAGCACGGCCTTCGGAATTCAGACCTGCATATTGATAAGACCATAATCCATTAATAGGCTTGCCAACAACAGCTGTTGAAGAATATGAAGTCCTGTATGCGTTGGTCAGATCATTTACCCCCGGTTTTGCATATACTTCCAGAATCTTATTGTTGTTATAACCTCCGTTTATTGAGGTTGTCCAGCGGAATTTTTTGCTGTCAACATTTATGGAACTTAAAGAGAAATCTATTCCCCTATTTCTCATGGAAGCCCAGTTTACCTGAATTGTATTAAATCCGGACACGTCAGAGACCTCCTTATTACCAAGAAGATCTACACCTTTTTTATTATAATACTCAACGGTAAACATCAATTTACGCTTGAAGAATCCAGCTTCCAGAGCAATATTGGAGGTATAGTTCTTTTCCCATTTCAAACCCGGGTTTTTTGGAGCTACTATTGTAAGATATGTCTCTTTCTTGATAGGATTGGTTGTGCCGATGTTTGTAACAAGATCTGCATATGCCTGAGAGGCCACATTACCTTGGCTACCATATGAACCACGCACTGTCAGATATGAAATCCAATCTATATCTCTAAAATATTTTTCATTTTTAATCTGATAATTGAACCCTGCAGACCATAAAGGCTGAAACAAATCATTGGTTTTTATTCCGAAACGGTTTGAGCCATCTGTCCTTGCATTGAAATTAACCGTATACTTGTCATTCAATGTATAACTGGCAACTCCAAAGTAAGCCAGCCCGTTGGTTTGACTTAGACTGGTGCTCCAATATGGCCTTCCCAATTGTTCTATCAATTTCCACTGCGGGGCGAGCTGACGGCCACGCTCATGCTGGTAACCATATACTTCATCATTTGTACTTGAATATTTCTGCGTTCTGACCTCCTGACCCAAAACAAAGTTAAACCGATGGTTCTCCCCGATTGTTGGTCTGTAATCAAATGAGTTACGGAAAGTCTTAGAGTTATTTAAAGTATTGGTACCATTATAATATCCGCCATCGAACCACACTTGCTCTGCAGTATATCCAACCAATTTGTATACGGCATCTTTTCTGCTTCTGACAAAATAGCTATCCTCCGTTGCAATATTCTCTTCATTTGTATTCTGGTTAGAAAAAGAGAATGTTGAATTAAAAGTCAGGTCTGATAAAATCTTCCATTCCAGATCAACTGATCCGGTTATACTGAATGACTTGGAATCTCTCCAACAGTCATCTCTGTTTTCCAGAAAGTTATACTTATAGTCATTTATATGAAAATAATTATAGCCTCCTTCCTTAGTATAAGCACGATGTGCGCGGGTAGTATTAATAGAGTACTCGTAAGGGTTTTCCTGAGAATCCAGTGCAAAAAAACTTTTATTCTCGCGTGAAGAGTATCTTAAATTTGATGTGACACGAATATTGTCACATAATTTAGTTGTTACTCTCAAGGATCCTGTATAAGTTTTTTGGCCTACATCCTTTGCTGTAGCTTGCTCATCCGAATAACTCCCGGAAAAGTAAAATGTGGTTGACTCATTTCCTCCGGAAACGCTTAAACTGTGCTGATTATTTATAGCATTCCTAAACAGGTGCTTGAACCAATCTGTATTAACTGTCTCCAATTCTTTTACGCGGTCCTCAAAATCACTCCATGAAATTTTCCTGTCGTGAACATCTATGAAATATCTCTCAAAATCGGATGATGTACCATATTTCCCTGGCTCCTGAGATGTAGTTTTAAACACACCCCTTTTAAGCATTTCGATATTGACATCGATGCGTTCTTTTGAATTCATCATATAGGCATCTTCAATTCTCGGACGCATGGAAATAGTAGTACTTCCAGAGTAATTGACCATTGTCTTTCCTGCCTTTCCGCTTTTTGAAGTAATTACAATCACTCCCGCAGCAGCTCTTGTTCCATACAGTGCCGTTGCGCTGGCATCTTTTAAGACACTTATAGATGCAATGTCATTAACATTTACCCCACCAATACCCGAAGCAATCAGTTTACGGTTTGTCAAAATATCTCCAACATCTACATTGATTGGATCGTCCAATATTATACCATCCACTACCCAAAGAGGCTGTACATTTCCACTGATGGAAGAGGTTCCGCGGATACGGATCTGAGGTATTGACCCTGGCGCACCAGATGTACTCATAATAGTCATGCCCGGCACTTGCCCTTGCAAAAGTTTCTCTATACTTGGCTGTACTATTCTTCCCATTTGCTCCATTTTAACAGTCGAAATTGAGGCTGTTTTTTCGCGGGCATTCAATTTTTGATACCCAGTAGCTATTACAGCAACATTATCCAGTTCAATGAAAGAGTTTTCCATAATCACGTTGATCTGGGTGCGGTCATTAATTGCCACCTCCTGCGCTGTCATCCCTATAATTGAAAACACAAGGATCTTATCATTAGGAGTAACCTGTATGGAATAACGGCCCTCGGCATCTGTGGTGGTTCCTTTGTTTGTTCCCTTTATTGAAACGGTTACCGCGGTAAGAGCTTCGCCCGATTTTGTCGTCACTTTACCGGTAATGGAAAAAGGCTGGGCCGGTACAGACGGAGGCAGTTCCTCTTTTACCTTCTCTTTTTCCTTAACCAAAATGGTACCTCCCGCAATTTCATAATCTAGGGGTTGGTGACTAAAAACAAGGTCCAGAGCCTGATCCAAAGAAGCATCTTTTACCTTGATGTCTACAGGTTTACCTTTTTGCTTCACCAACGCCTCATCGTAAAATAAATTATAGCCACTCTGATGGCTTATAACTTTAAGAATTTGTTCAAGCGGGGCGTTCTTTTCCGATAAGGTAATCTGAGCCGCTGCTTTTGCTGAAAGCGGCAAACATATGAAAAGTAATAAAACGGCTGCCGCTTTCATAATCAGCAGCGGTTTAAGCAACGGTCGATTCTTCATTCTATGATGAAATAGAAATTGACCAATAGAAGTTTTTTGCATAAAGTTTTTTAGGTTAGAAATAAGTAATATTATGGGTTCACTGTTAGTTTACGGTTTTCTGCATCTAAATGAAAAGGTATATGATTCACCTCCAAGCCCCTGAGTATCTCAGACAGTTTCGCTGTACGTCTTCCCTCTAGGAAGAAAGTACGATCCGGCAATTTTCCTTTAATCTCTATTTCCAAATCGTACCAACGCGATATCTCTCGCAATATTGTTGCTATGTCTACATTGTGAAATATAAATTTGCCATTTTTCCATGCCAAGGTTTGGTCGGTATCTGCGACTGAGACATTTATTATACCTTGTGCATCAAGAGAGGCTTGCTGGCCGGGAGAGAGAATGACAGAAGAGACCATTACCTTGCCTTCCAGCAATGTGGTTTTTACTGCACTTTCATCATTATATGCGTTAATATTAAAACTGGTACCAAGAGCTTTTACCTCTAAGCTGTTATTTATTTTCACTATGAAAGGCTTGGCAGCATTTTTAGCCACTTCGAAATAAACTTCGCCGGTTATCTCCACTCTACGTTCCTTCCCTGTAAATACTGTTGGGAATTTAATGCTGGAGGCAGAATTCAACCATATTTTGGTGCCATCGGGTAATGTTATCTGGTATTGCCCTCCACGAGGAGTCGCCAACGTATTGATACGGGATTGTGCAATTGTGTCATTTGAAGATGGGCGGCAAAGCAACTTCCCGTTATTCAGCTTTATGATATTTGTGTTGCCTTGATGAGACAGACTGCCATTCTGCGCTTTGTCCAGAATTATAATAGAGCCATCGGCTAATGTAAGTACTGCATTGTTCCCTCCGGGATCTACATCATTTATGGATACAGTTTTATCTGCATTCAATGAGTACTGTTTGTGTATATAGTTGAATATAGCTCCTGCAGAGACCAACAGAAGCAATGTTGCCGCAACGGCTGTCCAAAGCCATATGCGTCTTCGTGTATCAATCAATCTGGGGCTTTTCTCCAGCCTTTTCCAGACCCTTTCCCTACTCTGGTAAAGATTATTAATCCCTGCAAGCAGGGTGGCTTCTCCCATAAACTCCCTTATCGCATCGCGATTAATGGGAGATTCATCCATCCATTCCTCCAGGTACCTTTGTTCCTCCTCATCCAATCCGGTTTCCAGGTGTTTAATCACCAGATTTCTTACCTGTTCTATTTTTTCATACATAACATAAGTGCGTTTCAAGAACAAGACACTCATGTTCTGCTTTTGTACTCATTAATTTTATACAAAAATCAATAAAACCGGAAATTGCTTTGTACTGCCATCCATATAAGAAAGAGTCCATACTCTTTCTTACTGAGCAAAGAGGTTCTTATTTGCCTGAGTGCCCTTGCTTTATTATTACGGACCGATTGATTATTAATGCCAAGTCTTTGGGCTATTTCCTCGTTGACGCAGCCTTCCAGATATGCCATCGTAAAGACTGTCTTCAATTGAGGAGGGAGTTTTTCGATCTCTTCGTAAATAATCCGATATATACTTGCAGTCAATTGCTGCTCGGCAAGTGCTTCTTCATCCTCTTGTTGTAAAAGGTAAAGCAGTTTTTCATGATGAGCAATGTGACATTGGTGGTCACGCAGATAATTCAGGCTGGAATTTTTGGAAGCACGATACAAGAAGGCACGTATACCCGTCATACTTGTAAAGTCTTCCATACGATCCAAAAGCTTGAGAAATGTTTCAGTAGTAATATCCTCAGCCACCTGCTGATCGGCTACAAATCGCTTGACAAAATAGAAAATGGAGACAAATTCCTGTTTGTATAGACTCTCAAAGCCTTTACGTCTGTCGTGCAAAATCTGCCGAAAAATTTCTTCGTCACAATATGGCAATATCTCACTCATTACCTTTTTAAGTTAGGTTGAATTACAAATAATTACACCTGAGGATTAAAAGACCCTGAAAAATTTCATGGTCCGGGACAAAAATAATGAAATTAACTAGATTGATGTAAAGAGATCAATATTCACAGTATTCCCAAGAGCTATTTTTTCTTTGATGCCTTTAATGGCAATTGCCTCTTGAAAAATGCATTATGAATAGAGTCCATCTTATTCATAATACTTTCCATGCTACCCATATTGAAAAATTCATTTCTGAACAATGTATCCTTATTAAAAAGTTCATCAAAAAAAGGAGATCTTGCATTAAACAGACTATCTGATCTTCTAAAGAAACTCTCTATGAAATCATTGTTATTGCCATTAATGTTTGAAAAAGAGTACACAGCAGTTGAATCATACCGAATAAGATTACCTTGTTTATCATACTCCTTATTTACCTTGATACTTGTCTTTGGCTCGTTCTGCCTAACGGGCCTTACATCTTTCTTTTGCGTCTGGCCATTGCAAATACTTAAGATTGAAATAAAAGCAATGGCTATTAACCATATTCGTTTCATAACCATAAGTAATAATTGATTTAACAATTTGATAAAATCAAATTATGTGCCAAAACGACAAAAAATGAGCTGCCGATTTCTCAGCAACTCATTCTCCCCTTATATTATCTAAAACCTTATTTAAATCTTAGCGACGTTCTCTGTATGCAATATCAACTACTTTTGCAAACCCATCCCACTTATTTAACTGACTAAGAGAGTTTGAGGAATTGTCAACCTTCATAATCCTTACAGAACCACCCGATTTTCCAAGCGAGCTGTTATAAGAAGCTACTACCAAGTTGTATTGTGCTTCAATAAATGCTTGAGTAAAGTTCTTTGCATAGGCAAGGTCGTTTTGGATCAATACAAACTTAAGCTTGGTAACCACTTCACCAGCAGGCAAAGTCAAAACAACGTTTGTAACATTTGTCCCTCTGTCATAGCTGTATACCTTGTTACCCACAGCATAATAGGTAAAAGCATACTGTGAACTAAAGGCAAAAGTGTTGGCCTGATTAAATTCGGGAGCAGAAACATTATTTATCAAAGAGTGCTGCCCTATAGTATATTGTGAAGGATAATTCAATCCATAAATATGTCTTTTACCCGCGTTATCCTGCAATATGGCAAAGGTTACACCACCTGAGAATCTGGTACTCTCCATATATACCATATCCATTCCTGTCTGATAGCTGAATTTCTTTTCGTTTGCAGGAGGATCCTGCAATGGAGTAGTAATCTGGGCAGAGGCTGAAGACTGTGACGACCAGCCAATGAACCTTTTATTATCTTTATCATAAAATAGCGCAGAACTAACTTCTTTTCCTGTACCGGTCCTATACTCGTTAAGCCCTATAAATGGAGCCAGTTTATACTGAGGGGCAGCACTTCTTATTGTTGTATTGATAGGATCCTGATAAATCGCCCCTGCAGTGCCACCATACAGACAAAATGCGTTCCCCTTGTCGGATACGAAGAGGTCGCAACCTCCACCGAATGATACAGTGCTATAGAAATAGACAGGGTTATCATCGGGGTACTTACCTGTAATGAACTGAGAATATTTTATACTTGAGATACTTATATCTTTATTGAATACAAATGTCTCCTTATTCGGAATATATGTACCTGCACCAGTCATAACCAAGACCCTGTCCCCTGGATTTGCATAAAGTGACGGATGGAAGATCACCCCATAAGATTTGGTAAAATTGGGAAAATCCCTTGATGCAAACATATCATAGGCTGCCACGTATCTATTTTCGCCCAATTTTGAAATAAAATCCATCCGGACTCTTGCCTCGCTACCCTCTTCACAAAGAACGAACCACCCCTCATAAGTTGTTGATGTTACCTTCAAACTTGTAGTGGTTATTGTCTCAATTCCCGTCCTTTTATCCTTTACTGAAAATTGCAGTAAGTAATTATTTGGAGTCAGGTTGGCAATTGTATCCAGGTTGACGTTTCCTCTTGGATTAAACAAAAGCCACGATCCATCACTGTGAATTCTCCCTCCGGAAGCGTATTCCAGTTTGTACTTATATTCAAAATTAGGATTATCAGCCTTAATCACGCCCTCTTCCGAAGAAGTGACAGTTGGGTTTATGATAATTCTATCCGCATCCCCCAAAACTTCGATCAACTCTGGTATGTTTGATATTGTTATTACCGTCTTCTCTTTATAGCTGTAATTCCCAAGATCCTTATAGCAGGATGACAAAAGAACGGCAAGACAAAGTATTATAAAAACTTTATTAATTTTCATAGCAATACAGTTTAATAAATTATTGATAAATTACTGAATATGGAGAGGGCAATTGCATATTTGATCCATCCCCATCCTTAACAGGGGTCCCCTTGTCTGCCATTTGTTGCAGATACGTCTGAACAGCTCTTGCAACATAATCAAAGCGTCCGTATGCAACTTTGGCACCGGCCATTCCAGCGCTACTCCAGTCAGATGGAATCCATCCTGCGACATTATTTACAACAGAATATTTTTCAGGAGTCCATGCTCCAAAAAATGAATTCCCGAACGATGCCCAATAAGAAGGCATAGTATAAATTTCAGCAAAACGTAATACATAACTGAGTGCGTCAATAGTTCTTGACTTTCTGTTCCATACATTACTTTCCTTATATTCAGAAATATAAAATTTAAAATATTCGTTTTCCTCAAGCTTCAGTTTTATTCTAATCGATGACTTAGTTAGCTTTGCTGTTCTGAAAAGTGTAACAAGAACATATCCTTCAGACTTTCCTGCCGGCATAATACACTTAGAATAGTCAATTGAAAAATCAGTTCCCTCAACCGCAGTAGTCTGAATTGGATCATTAACTACTTTTACTACAAATGGACGGTCTTTATCGGAAATATTTCCAAAGGTCCTTACAGTCACTTTTAAAGTCGCCTTTTTTATAGTATCTTTTACTCCTACAAAGCTATAAACCGTAGAGTCGGCATATGTTACATTTGTTGTTCCATAGGTATAACTACCTACTCTCTGAAAGTATATTCCCGATGTATTATCTTTCTCCCCGGAATATGTTGTCAACTGATCCTCGTTACAAGAGGCCAGAACAAAAAATGAGCAAATTATTATGAATATTATTTTTTTCATGATATTATTTTTTTACTATCTGGCAGAAATTTCATTTTGAGGCAAAGGGAAAACTCCTCTTACATCGGTAAAGCTATATGTAGATGTATTATTACCGTTTTGATCCTTTAAGATATTAGTATTCTTACGTTTATTATAGAAGAACAATTGTCCTTCACCCGCAAACTCCCTGTTGTACTCATTGTTCAATTTAGCATTCAGGTCAGCTGAAGAGACAACATTTAAAGGTGGGACACCCCTTTTTACCCTGATAGTATTAAGATATCCGTAAGCTTTTGTCAAATCTGTTTCACATTCTGCAGCAATGTAGTATGCTTCCGAAACTCTCATCAGAGGAAAAGTTGTTGCATAGAACAAGTTATTACTTGAAATATCCATAAATTTTATAAACATCAGATTTGTATTTCCGATAGCGTTGGAAGCCGCCCACTGTGATTGGTATCTATAATCCTGAGTCTCATTATTAAACAAGTTTGCTGCAACGAAGCTTGCTCTTGGCTGAAGCAACCCGTTTGTAGTTCCCTCAGGAGAGAAATTATTTTTGAATATGAGGCCTCGGTTCTTATTGTATAAGCCAAATAGCATCTCTGTTGAAAAGGTCCTGTCAGGTGTTGAGCTATTACCTAAAAGCTTTGAAGGATCAACAAATGGAAAATGTTCTGCTACAGCTGGGTCTTCAACTAATAATTTAGCAGCCTCCAAGGCACCTGAATTATTACCTGAGTATAATAATACACGCGCCTTTAACAATAGCGCCGAGTAATAATTGAAGCGGAGTTGCCTGTATCTGTAAATATCATCGTATTTTTCAGTCTCGGTTCTGGCTGTATTCATTACACCGTCAGCAATTATAGGATCATTCTCTTTAAGAAGCACAATAGCTTCATTTATATCAGCCAAGGCTTTATCCACAACTTCATTTGCAGGCAATAAAGGCAAGGTTGAGGCATAGCTTAATGTATTGTAAGGTATAGAGACAGCGGATGGATTCTTCACATATATCGGACCAAAGCAACGCAGCATGTCAAAATGCAGAAATGCTCTTGCCAGCAATGCTTCTGCCTTGATAATCGAATAGTCCCTTGATGTCAGGAGAGTTACTTTCTTCACCTCACAATTTTTAATAAGCACATTGCAGTTCAAAATTGTATTGTAAGCCGTAGTCCACATTGATTGCATTGCAGATGCAACCGAGGCATCAGAGTAATTGAAAGAGGCCAGTTTCGTTCCAAAATCATTATTTGTATTAATTGCGTAGCGCTGAGCTATAATATCTATCATCTCCCATGACAAACGTCTCCCATACAAATTATCTGAGCCCATACTGTTATAGACTCCATTCAAGGATGAATAAAAACCGCCTTTTGTCGAGAAGAGCTGCTCTTCTGTCTGTCTGTCTATCGGCTGCAAGGAGAGCCAATCGCTGCACGACTGCAGTGTCAGAAACGTTAAGGCTATGATAAAAAAGTATATATTATTAATCTTCATTACAAAATATTTTTAATGTTTGTTATTAAAAAGTTAACGATAGTGAAAGGGATATAGAACGGGCAAAAGGATAAGTTATACCTCTTTCTGCCTTTACTGTAGATATTCTAAAAATATCATTCATGTACGCGTTTACCCTCATTGTTCCTATGCCATAAGTCTCTTTCAGCTTCTGGCCATAGAACTCATAACCTATTCGTAACGACTCCAATGTGAGAGAATTATCCTTTTGTATGAATCTTGATGACATAGGTGTACTCAAAGAATTGGCTATATCTTTAAAATTAGCAATGTCACCCGGCTGTTTCCATCTTTCATATAAAGCCCGCTTGTCCTGGTTGTAGTTAAGGCTGGTAGTACTTATGTTCTCAACCTTGTTAAATAGAGCACTGTTGAAAGCATAACCTCCTGTGCGGTATCTGAAGTCAAAATTAACACTGAACCCTTTATAGTTTAAAGAGCTACCAAGGACACCCTCATATTTTGGGCGCGAATTACCAATAATAACCTCATTTTCATAAGCATAGTCATATGTATAGCCTCCATCCTTTTTATAGAAAATCTCACGGCCATTCGAAGGATCTATACCTGCTGACCTGACCGCCCATATTGCATCCGGATCAGCTCCGTCATAGTATCTTTTTAAAGAGTTGTTTGTCTGACCGATTTTATTCATTTCTGCCAGACTGCTTCCGAGATCACCCAAAACCGATTTATTGGAACGTATATTTGCTCTTACATTCCATGTGAACCTATCTTCAATTCTGTATATCAAGTAATATTGTGCAGTAGCGGTAAAACCCTTAGTTGTCTGGTTTCCCAGGTTTGTATAGGCTAAAGTAACGCCTGCCGAAGAGGGTACAGCTATTGATACTAAAAGGGGATCGGTTGTTTTATGAAAATAATCTGCAACAATGTTAAGTTTATTGTCAAGAACAGTCAGGTCTAACCCAATATTCTTATCAAGAGTTTTCTGCCATTTCAAATCAGGATTTCCTAAAGAATTGATATTGCAGCTCATCCCAAAATAGTTAAGCGCATTGAAATTAAACTTATATGTTGTCAAGGTCATATAAGACGAGAAGTTCTGATTGCCTGGATTACCCATAGACCCTCTTATCTTTAACATCTTTATACCGGAGAAGTTATTCTTTATAAAAGATTCCTTATGCAGGTTCCAGGCCAAACCAAATGACCATGTTCCTGAAAACTGTTTAGTAGAGCCAAAAACAGAAGAACCATTCAATCTGTAACTTAGATCTGCATTATATCTGTCATCGTAAGAGTAACCTCCATTGACAAAACTGCTTATACTCCTTGATTCTGATTGTGCATAATACGGAGTGCCTCCTTCCGGAAAACCTTTTGAGAAAGATGGATATGTAAAGTCTCCCTGAGGAAATCCTTTTACAGTATATCCCTGATTTAATATGTTATATGAGTTCAGATTTCCTCCCGCCACTATGTTGATTCTATGCTTTCCCAAAACCTTTGCGTATGTAGCAGTAAGCTCTCCCTCCAATCTGGTGCTTTTAGAGTTGCTGTAATTGTATGCTCCTTTATTCAGGATATCTTCTGTATCGTAACGGGTATCATTGGGAGAGATAAAATTATCCAGTTCGCTTGTATTATAAGTGATTCCGATTCTTGCCCTAACCTTGAAACATTCCATGGGAGTATATTCTGTCATAAAGAAATTTGACAGATTGAATTCATTGGTTTTGTTCCTGCTGCCTACATTATCATTCCACATCGGGTTGGACGCCTGAAAAAGTTTGTTGTTCTCCAACCACTTGGACACTTCTCCATTTGCATCATATTTTGTATAATATGGATTGGCATTTACATAATTACTGAAAGAGACCATAGGGTCCTGACTGTTAACTGTCCCCACCTGTAATTTGTTCGAGAACTGAAATTTAGAAATTCTGTAATTTATATCTAAATTTCCCGATATATTATCCCTTTTGGAGTCCTTCATGACACCTGTCACACCATTATAGGTAGCACCCAAACCAAATGTAAAGCCACCTTCACCACCTTGGGCATAAATTGAATGTCTGTGGTTGAGACCAATCCTCAAAGGCTCAGAAAGCCAATATGTATCAACGCCTCTTGAAATCTGGGCCAACTTTTCATTATACAATTGATTCATAAGAACCTCATTCGCTGCAGACCATTGGCTTGAATTAAGATTATATCTTCCCGCAAGCCTCTCAAACTCCAACTTTTCAGAAGAGTTCATCATATTGTAGCTCGTCAGATCCGGAACGGAAACATTGAATGAACCGTTATATGAAAACTGCAACTGGCCTGCTTTTGGTTTGACAGTCTCAACAACAACAACACCATTTGCAGCTTTTGAACCATAAATCGCAGTGGAGGCAGCATCTTTCAAGATTGTGATGGAGGCTATCCTATCCATATCCAGATCATAAATAGCCCTTAATGAAGACTCAAAACCATCCAGAATAAACAAGGGTTGGTTAGGATCCTCTGCAAGTTCGTCCCTGACACCAATGATACTGGATTTGCCACGGATTTCCACGTCAGGCAATCTGTTTGGGTCAGAACCTACCAGGTTGTTTTCAATAAGAGCAAAGGATGGGTCAAGCGTTTTCAAGCTTTGAATGATGTTTGTATTGCCGACAGCCCTTAGATCACTTGTTGTAAAAGTAGACGCAGAACCTGTAAAGCTCTCTTTCTTACGGGTGAAGATTCCAGTTACGACAACCTCCTTAATCGACTCTGCGGATTCCTCCAAGACTATCTTGATAACATTGTCCGGATTTTTTATCTGGATCTCTTTTTTATTCATTCCAATAAATGAAAAGGTAAGAACCTTTCCTATTGGTTCACGAACCGGCAGTTCAAAAGTACCATCCTCTTTAGTGGTAGTGCCTATCTGTGTTCCTTTTATCGCAACAGATACTCCTGGGAGAGTACTCCCGGTGTTATCGGTTACTAAGCCGGAAATTGTCGTTTCATTTTGAATTGAGGTTTTTTTATCAGCTCTTCTGATTGCAATAATCTTATTTGTAGTTATTTCATATGTAAGATTAGTCCCTTTTAAGTAAAAATCCAGAATTTGCTGGACTGTCGAATTATTGAACGTTGCGCTTTTCGCAGGAACAACATCCAGATCATCATCACTATAGACAAAGCTATATCCACCTTTTGCTTTAAGATCATTAATGACCTGCTTGATTGTGGCATTTTTTAAATTCATTGTAAATCTACCCTGGTTTTGTCCAAATAAATTTGAGCAAAACAGACCTGATAAGAGAAAAACAAGACAGAGGAAGGTCTTAAGCCTTGGCAGCGAGATACGCAAAATCCCCTTCCTACCATCCGAAATGGTAATTTCTTTAATTTTCATAGATAAGTTTTTGGTTGTTTAATTATATGTTGTAAGCTTCTATTTCACTCGTATTGTCTTTAAATCCTGAATTTCAAAAGATACTCTATCAGTTTTTTCCAGTAATTCCTTAATCTGAAGGAAGCTGTCGTATTTAGATATATTTATTGAAAATGAAATATTCCTGACATCCGGATTATCATATGAAAAGTCAACGGAATATATCCTGGACAGATATGATAGGATTTTATGTAAAGGAGTCCTGTCAAATACAATCTTCCCATCTTTCCATGAGGTGTACAGTTCTGTATTTACATCTTTGATACGAAGTTCGTCGCTCTTATAGTCTACTACGGCCTGTTGACCTGGAGAGAGCATGCATGTCTTTGACAAACAAGTTAAAGCAACACTACCTTCTACAAGAGTTGTAAGAGCCTCTCTCTCATTATCAAAAAATCTCGTGGCAAAAGAGGTTCCCAGAACCTTAACCTGAACTCCTCCCATATTTACAATAAAAGGTCTTTTAAAATCCTTGGTCACTTCAAAATAAGCCTCTCCTTTTACAAACACAGTTCGCTTATCAGCAGCAAAATTCGGTGGATACCTAAGCTCCGTTTCAGAATTAAGATAAACCTTAGTTCCATCGGATAGTACAACAGAAAAATCACTTCCCCTTGGAACAATCAAAGTATGATAAACTGGAGCCAATGAAGCATTTCTGGCGCTCTTTCCATATTTAAGTGTATCGCCAACCTCCTTTAAACCGGAATTTTGAGAAATTGCCCTCTCCCCGCCATTGGTTCCCCCCAAGGAGACAACATCACCCTCCGGCAGAACAAGTCTGGCTTTAGAGCCATTATAGGATATTGATGCAAAAATTTCATTATCCTTTGTCTTCTTTTCAATTACCTTACTGGAATTATACTGGCTCAGAAAGATTCCTGCGGCAATAATGAGAGGGATAATAAATATTGCAGCATATCTTGCATATAAGATAAAAATCTCCTTACGGGATTTCGGAAATCTGATCTTCTTCCTTATTTTTTCCCACTCCTTGTCTAAATCGTCATCGCTGACTACAAATTTCTCTACATTTTTATTGAAATTATCCAGAGAGATCAATTTATTAAAAAGTGCTTCATTTTTTGGGCTCTCCTTTCTCCATCGGTCCAACACAAAAAGTTCTGAATCACTTATTGTCCCCAAGATGAAACGCACTATCAGATGCTCTATTCCACTATTATCCTTGCTATCCTCTAAAAAAAACATTTTAAATCCTTTTGTATAATATAAACACGCATGATGCCATTTGGTATCACTCAAATTTTGAAAAAAATAAAGAAAAGAACCTTTTATGCAGACATGTAAAGAATGAGAGAGAGAATATTCTTTAACCGGGTTCTTAAAAATTGATTGGCTTTGTTTTTATGACGTTTCACTGTATTAATGGAAATATTAAGTTCTTCTGCGATTTCAGCATGACTCATTCCATTAATGCTCTTTCTATAGACCTCTTTACATACCGGAGGTAATTCTTCAAAAACCTCCAATAGTAATTTAAATGTTTCTGCTTCTAAAATATTATCTAAAAAAGATTCCGAACTATCTTCTTCAACAATGACTTTAGCATATTTGTCCTTTACAGATGAATGCCGGATATGGTTAAGACAAGAGTTTTTTACCACTCTGTACAGAAAAGCCTTGATAGCCTTTTCGTTGTCAAAATCTTCCCTTTTGTCCCACAATGTTACAAAACAATCCTGCAGAATATCCTCTATAGCATCCTCGTCCTCTAAATAGTTATACGCAAAGAACTTTAAGGCAGGGGCATAAGACTTGTATGCTTTTTTGAAAGCGCTCTCTTTCCCAAAAGAAATTTTCTCTATAAAATTCTCCATACAAGTATTGTACAATTTTTCCCGATATCTTTTTCAGAAGGTCAAATGTAACGGTTTTTTCTTATGTTCAATTTTTCCAAAACATAAATGTGACATCCTCCAACTCTTGATTCTCGGTTATTTTGTATAATCTCTGATTGGTATTTTTACTTCGCAGATTACCCAGATTTTTCACATAAGCCCCTAATTTTATGTAGTTAAACGGCTGCAAGGAAAAACCGGTAGGAAAAGAGTTTCTTCCTGAATACCACCCAACTTTAACATCATTCAAGTAAGATTTTACTGCCGTTGCCAATTGACTAACCTCCTCTGGTGCAGAATCTCCTCCCATAAAACAGATACAAGTAATGCTCTGTCCATATTTGGAAAGCAAATCAGCAAGAACACCTGTGGTCAGAGGCTCGCCAACATCCTCCATCAAATAGGGGCTGTGACACCCAGAACACCTGTTTGGACAATTGGAGATATTTATCGCAAGAGTAACCTCATCCGGAATCTCTTGAAATACAACATCCGAACTTACGAACTTAAGCATTGCTAGCAAATCTCGTTAACGGCATTTTCATAATGACGGCGAGCTGCCTCCTTTTGCCTTGCAGCAGAGAAGTTGCTTACACGCTTAAGATATCCGATAACGCGAGTAAGATAGTCCAGATTTGCACTGTGGCAAACCGGACAATCTTTCATATATCGCTTGTCTATATGGCCACAGTCGTTACACACCGTATTTGGAATGTTAAAGGTAAAATAGTTGCACCCCTCAGTTGCAGCTATCCTAAGCAACTGTCTGTATTGGTTGTGGCTCAAATGCTCATCAAGATTCATATGCAATGCAGAACCGCCGGTAAGATGCTCTATATATTTCTTTCCATGAAGGCGGAATTTATCAATAATGTTAAGAGACTCGTCTTCCACTACATAGAAATAGCTGTTATAGCACTCTCTAGTCACTTTATAACCAGCCTCTCTATCCCATTTTGCATGCTTGACACCCACATTTTCAGCTGGAATCATTTCACAGTTAAACAGTACTTCTTTACTTTTATATCTCTTGTTGTATTTTTCTATCAAACCTAATATCTCCTGTACGAATTTCTCATATTGCGGATTATCATTGATTTCAATGCCCATAAACTCAGCGGCTTCCACCAATCCGTTTACACCGATGGTCAGATACTGTCTGCTCATATTTATATATCCTTCATCAAAAAGAGGGAGCATTCCTTTGCTGCACAAATCCTTCAGATTTTCATTATATCCCAGCTGCACCTTATGCACCAAGTCTACAACATCATCAAGGAATGTGAGGTAAGGAATGCCGGATCCAACGGCATGTTGGACACAACGGTTTAGATTTATGGTCAATACACTTTTCGAACCAGTAGATACTCCTCCTGCTCCAAGAGTATAGCTGAATCCATTGTCCTGTATCTCATTACGCAGACGACAGCAGCTACTCAAAGAGTCTGCATTATCACTCATATATGTGAAGAAAGAGTGTCCTTGAGAATACATTTCAGATGTAAAATCTCCATAATCCTTATCTCTCACATCACCATTCTCAGTAAGCAGTGCCATTGTCTCTACAGGAAAAGTAAGCACAGCTTTGGTACGCTCGTTGTTAAACCACTTGATGAAACGCTTTTGGAGCCAGCTCATGGACTCCCAATCGGGCTTGCTGCCGTCTGGGAATACAAACTCACCAAACAGGCTCTCAAAATAGAAACGGTCGTAGTAGGAGATATTCCAGAATACAGCCTGGAAGTTACGTGCACCTGTAGGCTGGTTTATAGAATAGACAATCTGCTCAAAACAGTCGGAAATTATCTTATCTATCGTTCTATGTTTTTTTGACAAATCCACCACATCATCAGCATGTTTGTAGTAATCCGTACCATATTCAAGCCCTATGAAGTAGTTCATATACATTAGGAATTCTGGAGTCGCGCAAGCCCCGCTCAACATACTGGAAACGATGAACACCATGTTTACAAACCCTCCGCAGAACGATTTCAGGTTAGTAGGAGGCGTGGAGTTCCCTCCGACCGGCAATGTCCCGTTCAACAACCACGGATACATTGTGATACTTGCACAGTAGTTGGCAAGGCTTGTCTCGTCGTTTTTATAGATGAAGTGATTTATTAATAGGTTCAAATACTTATCCGACACCTCCTTGCCATACATCTCCTTCAGTCTGTCAGTTAATAGCCTGCGATTCAATCTAATAAAGCCAGCTTTGGGCAGCTCTCCAATAAGAGTTGCAATATTCTTTTTCTCTACATTGGCGTTGGAGTCATACTTGCTGCCGGTTGCCGGATTCTCTGCTGCACAGTAATTTATAAGGAATTGAAGCCTGTCCCTTGTTTCACGGTCTTCAAGATGTCTCTGTCTATATAGCATGTACGACTTTGCCACAGAAAAATATCTCTCTGCCATTAAGGATGTCTCCACCTGATTCTGTATATCCTCAACGTTCATATCCCCGGAAATATTGACCCGGCTCAATATGCTGGTAAGATCTTCTTCTGTCGCAAAGTTGCCTACTGCAAGAAAGGCTTTTCTTATAGCATTTTTAATTTTGTCAATCGAAAACGGTTCACTCTTTCCATCCCGTTTAACAATAGAAATTTCGGAATTACTCATAATTTGTATGTTGTAAAATTCGTTGTTTGCAGCTTTTCACCCGAAAGCCACAAAAAAATTAAATGCATCAGGCAGGTCTTCTGACTTGTTCCGAGTTGCACGCCTTCCCAACTTATCAAAAAAGTCAGTGGCAAAGAGTGTACACTCAGTAAAAGGAACTTACAGCTACGAGGATAGTTCCGGATTTCCACCGGATTCCCTAAGGCCTAATGCAAAGCAAAGTTAACTCATCATTCGCAACTATCCCAAATTCTTTATCAACGTATTATTAACAAATGTATATCTTTGAAGTTGTATATATTTATCTATTATGAATAATCTAAAAACCTCTATTTCAATTCTTTTCACCTTTGCTTACATATTTACCCAGGCACAGACCACTAAAAAAGAATTTCTGAGCGATATAAGACATGCAAGTGGAATTTACCAGACATACAAATACGAATCAACTCCTGCCACCACGGCCCCTAAAGGCTATTCACCATTTTATATAAGCCACTACGGCCGTCATGGCTCCCGTTGGGTACAAACTCCGGAGAGTTACACATCACCACAGAATATTCTAAGAAACGCACATAATGATGGGAAGCTGTCTAATTTGGGCGAAAGCCTTTATGAACGGGTTAATATTGCCAGTGATGATGCCTTATTGAGATATGGAGCCCTCACTCCACTCGGTGTAAGGGAACACAAGGCCATTGCCGGACGTATGTTCAATTCTTTTCCCGAGGTCTTTTCCACCAAAAATGGCAGAAAATGCTACATCTACAGCCGCTCCACAGTGGTACCGAGATGCATTATAAGTATGGCAGCCAACAACGAACAGCTAAAAGAGTTGAATCCCCAGATTGAAATTACCCGGGAAGCTACAGAAAGGAATACTTATCTTAACAATACTTACGGAAATACTAAAAGGGATTCCGTATCGGCAATCAGAGATAATTTTATAAAAAAGCATTTCAATATAGGAAAATTCATATCATCTCTCTTTACCGACACTATTTATGCACGAGAACATATCGGCAACCCTGTCACCTTTGTGCGTAATATTCATTTGATAGCAACAGACCTTTCAGATGTAGACTATCTAAAAATCTCTCTTTTCGATCTTTTCACAGAAGATGAGCTGTTTACTCTTTGGCAAGCAACAAATATGTCTACCTATTACAACTGCGGGCCATCTTCGGTAAACGGGAAAGTTGCAATGGACAGCTCAAAGGCACTATTAAGAGATATTTTAAGCTGTGCCGACAATGCAATAAATAATGGGGGCGTTTCTGCCGACTTACGCTTTGGGCACGATTCATATATAATCCCTTTACTGGCATTGATGGATGTTAAAGGCATGAATGTACAGGAGTCAGACCCGGAAAAAATCTATCAGGTGTGGAGTGATTTCAAGGTAAGTCCTATGGGTGTAAACCTGCAAATGATATTCTACAGGAATGACAAAACCGGAGATGTAATTGTAAAACTGCTCCATTGTGAAAAAGAGGTGGAGATACCTGTTTCAACGGATATTGCACCTTACTACCACTGGCAAGATTTTAAGGCATATTACCTGAATAAACTCTCGCATTAAAACTTTATCCATTCGTAAACAGCATACTTGTCTGTCTGCACAGTAGTGCCTGTCATCCACTTTGGCCACCAACCATTAATATATACGGACATGTTGCTCTTTGGTATATCTGCCTGGACATTGGTCGAACCAATCTTTACATTATCAACCCAGAAACTAGTCTCAGAGGGGTAATAATCTATTCTGTACTCATGAAATTGTTCACTAGGATTATAATTCAGTATCACACTTTTGGAATACCTCTTTTTCTCGGCAACCCATGTAGTAAATGTAACCTGCCTCGAATTATCATTCCATAGCTCAATATCAATCTCATCCAATGTTACAGAATTATAAAGAAAAAAAGTGGTATATGTTCCTGGCAGTTGTGACGGCGGCCTGATGCTAGCTCTGTATGAGCCATATTTGAATGAAGATGACGCCGATCTTACCTCTCCCCCATCCTTAGTGTTTTTTGGATATAAAATTGAAAGAGTTCCTCCTTGGATGATTATATTTTGAGCCTTAAACAGACCATACCCCGGGGTAGACTTGTTGATCACCGACCAAATATTCTCATCCAGGGTTTCGAATTGTTCAAAGAGATTGAATACAGAAAACGAACTAATCGAATCAATATAGGTCAATCTTTCCGGATTAACCCCAGATGGGTCGTCTTTCCAGATTGCCACCCTTACCGAATAATCTCCTGATGTAATTGGCGTGGATGATGGGACAATCCACTTCATCCTTATAATCCCGGAAACCTGGCCGGGGGAAAGAGATATAGTATCAACCGGGAGATCGTACCAATTTTCCATTTTATTCTTCAAACTACACCCTATCCAGTATTTCCAACGTGTGTTACCACTATTTTTCACAATAAGAGAAGAAGTTACATTATCTTTTGGGTAGAACGAGCCTGTTGCAGGAGTAAAGGAGAGCATGGATACAGCAACTATTTCTTCATTTAAAGGCTCATTGGACTCTTCAGTGCAAGAGACAAAAGATGAAAAGAATAACAACAGACAAGGTATAATAGAAAATCTATTCATGAAAGCATTTATAGAAGAACAAATATTCTGCGGATATGTTCTTTAAATACTATATTTATACCCAGTTGAGAAGATTAATATTCTAATATCATTTTTTATGGGTAAAAAATTTAAGCTTGCACTGCCTTGGCAGATACTTATTGGAATTTGTTTAGGTATTCTGCTAGGGGTTTTTGGTCATGAGTATGTTTGCTACACAAAATGGTTGGGCGATCTATTTTTAAGAGGTCTGCAAATGGTAGTTATTCCTCTTGTATTCTGCGCTCTGGTCATGGGTGTCTCCAGCATTGGAGAGACAACAGATTTTGGGAGGATTGCCGGTAAGACTCTTGCCTACTATTTTTTCACAACCCTTATTGCCTGCTTGTTAGGATTGTTTCTAGTAAATATTTTTCAACCCGGAGTTGGAGTGGATCTACATTTACAAGAGAATGCTTCTGATATTACCATCACCGATATTTCATTTATAGATCAGATTATTGCAATTGTGCCTGACAATATTTTTAAGGCAATGTCCCAAGGGCAGATGCTGCCTGTAATATTCTTTGCTATACTCTTTGGAACTTATATTACGGTTTCGAGCGAAAAGACTCGTAATCTTTTTACAGATGTATTTAATGGAGGATATGAGATTATGCTTAAGATAACTATGTTGGTTATCCGTTTTGCCCCTTTTGGTCTATTCGGTGTAGTCTCCTCAATGGTAGGAGCTCAGGCCGGGGCCCCTAAAGCTTTGAAAATTATGTTCGGCAGTCTTGGTATTTATGCGGCAATAATTGCAGGAGGTTGCCTTATTCAGGGTTTAGCCATATTACCTGCAATTTTTGTTGCTTTTACTCATAAAAATCCATTCAAGTTCATGAAGCAGATGGGTACCGGATTATTGACAACCTTTCTCACCTCTTCCTCCGCCGCTTCTCTCCCCATAACACTGCCTGCCATACAGGAAAAGACAGGGGTGTCACGTAAAATCGCAGGGTTCTGCCTACCTCTGGGCAATACTGTCAACATGAATGGAACGGCACTTTTTGAATGCGTCACAGCAATTTTTGTCGCACAGGCTTATGGAATCGAACTTTCTACTGTCCAACAGATTGTGGTCATTCTAACCAGCCTGTTGGCAGCTGTTGGAGCAGCAGGCATTCCATTGGCCGGACTGGTCACCCTGGCCGTTGTGCTGAAAGCTGTCGGTCTGCCTTTGGAAGGAATAGCCCTTGTGCTTGTAGTGCAACAACCTCTTGACATGATACGTTCAGCCGTAAACGTGTGGGGCGATCTTACAGGAGCTGTTATTGTTGCTAAAAGCGAAGGAGAAATAATAAATCTATAAAATATGGATTGCCAGTTCATATGTCCTGAATGCGGGGCAAATTATCATACAGACGAACCAATCTGGCGATGTAAATGCGGCAGTTATCTTGATCTGGATTATAAACCATTATTGGATAGAAACCAGTTGTCAGAAGAAAAAACCATGTGGAGATACAGTCAGGTGCTCCCATTAGACTACCCCGGCTCTGCTATATCTTTCAACGAAGGCTACACTCCTTTGGTTCCTCTGGAATTCTGGGGCCTTCCAATTCATGGAAAATTAGATTTCATAATGCCCACCGGATCATTCAAGGATCGCGGCGCAGCCGTTATGATAAGCAAATGCAACGAATTGGGGATTAAAGATATTGTTGAAGATTCTTCCGGGAACTCAGCTGCGGCAGTTGCCGCCTATTGTGCCAAGGCAAAAATAAAGGCCGATATTTTCATGCCCGCCGGCAATTCTATTGGAAAAACGATACAGGTAAGGGCATACGGTGCAACTCTACATCTTATTGAAGGCAACCGCTCTGACTGCTCAAATGCAGCAATGGAAGAGGCTCAGAAGAGTTATTATGCTGCCCACGCGTGGAATCCCTATTTCTTACATGGCACAAAAACTGTTATTTACGAGATACTTGAACAGATGAACTGGCAGGCTCCGGACTACCTTTTCGCACCGGTTGGAAGCGGCTCTCAGATATTAGGCATCTACATTGGCCTTCGGGAGATGAAAATGGCAGGAATAATCGATCGTTTCCCAAAATTGGTCGCTGTTCAAAGTGAAAGGTGTTCGCCATTGAAAGACTACATAGAAGGAAAGCAGACATCTGTCCCATCCGATAATCCATCAATTGCCGAGGGAATTGCCATTCAAAAGCCTGTAAGGTTGAAACAAATCGTTGAAGCTGTCATTAAGACAGGTGGCGACTTTGTCACAGTCGATGATGCAACCATAATAGAAGCATTGAAGGCCTCGGCCTTGCAAGGGATTTACATAGAGCCTTCCTCCGCTTCGGCAGTAGCTGCACTTAAACAATATATCGGCAAAACAAGACAGGGTCAACGGATAGTTATTGTTCTGACTGGAACAGGATTGAAAGCATCTACAAAAATTGAAACTTTACTCTAGAAATGTAAAATTTTTTCTATATTTGATTAGAAATTTTACACGTTGTTTGATTATGAAAATTCTAATCTGCGATGATGATATTATGATGATAAAGGCCATTGAACATAAGCTTAAAAGTTCAGGCTATGAAATCGATGTCGCAAGCGATGGAAACCAAGCTTCTGAAAAGGTCAGGAACAACAAGTATGATATTATAATAACTGACCTGCTTATGCCTTTTGTAAGTGGATTGGAATTGATTAACATTATCCGGAACGAACTTAAATTGACAACGCCCATTATTGTACTATCGCAGATGGGAAACGAAGAAACGGTCCTTCAAACTTTCCAACTGGGAGCAGACGACTATGTCACCAAACCATTCAGCCCAAACGAACTATCAGTACGGATCAGCAAACTTTTGATCAAACGATAATATTTAAATGAATAATTTTTTAAAATATTCATTAATAGTCTTTTTAACATCCATATCCAGTTTTAATCAAAAACAGACTATTCTTGCTCAGCAGCATACACCGCTGTCTGACACATCTTCTATCGAGTACTTGTTTTACAACGCCCGTCAACATGCTTATAATAAAGAAAGAGAGGAGGCCCGCAGGATATGCCGACAGATTTTGTCTATAGACAGCACTTATTGGGATGCGACAGTATTGATCGGAAGAACTTACTCGTGGGATGCAAAATATGATTCGGCGAGAGTTGTCTTAAGTACAGTATTAAAGTCAAAAGCAGGATATTACGATGCCATGGATGCATTGATAGACAATGAATATTATTGTGGGGACTATATCAGGTCCATTAATTATTCAGACAAAGGCCTCTCTTTCCACCCGAATGATGAAACTTTTCTATATAAAAAGGCCCGCGCAATGGATGCTACCGGTGACTACCAAAGTGCCGTAAAAATACTGAATACGTTGATTGAAAGGAATCCCCAGAACAAAGAGGCTTCAGATAAGCTGCTTACCATAAAGAGAGAAAGCCGGGTTAACAAAATAGGTATTACATATGGAGTATACGCCTTCGATAATGACACTCCTTGGATTTTTTCTTCTACATCCTTAGGTCGTAAGACATCCGGGTTAGGAACTGTAACGATCCGTTATAATTATGCAAGAAGGTTCAATCAGGACGGTCATCAGTTTGAAATAGATGCATACCCGTCAATCGCAAAAGGTATATATCTTTATCTTAATACCGGATTTTCGAATAAAACAAACTTCCCATTTTCCAGATTTACTTTTGAGCCATACTTCAAATTGCCGGCGGGATTTGAACTATCTGTCGGAATAAGGTACATGAACTTTGACCAAAAGCGTTTATTTGCCTTTGATTCAAGTATGGTCATGATCTATACTGGCACAATTGGCAAATATGCAGGTAACTACTGGTTTTCCTTGAGACCCTATTTAACGCCGGGAGATAAAAACTTGTCCGGTTCTGTAAATCTGACAATAAGACGTTACTTCAAGGATGCAGAAAATTATCTGTCGTTGACCCTAGGCACAGGAATGTCCCCGGAAGAGCAGCAATATGCATATAATCCCAATACAAACTATCTGAAATCCAAAAAAATATCATTGGACTATCAGCAAAAGATCGCCCACAGGTTTATATTCAATTGTGGTACAGGCTATGCCAGGGAAGAGATTAAAGCGGGTAAGAGGATAAACCGTTACTCTATTGATGCCGGATTTGGATTTATGTTCTGATATATAAATAATCTTCAAATATGAGATTTTGTACTGCAAGACAACTTTGTATAATTCTCTTTATTTTCATAGGCAAGTTTGCCTATGGGCAAGATTCTGTCGGCACTATATACCATATCGTAAAACAGGGAGAAACTTCCCACGGAATTTCAAACACGTATGATATCCCTTTGGATTCACTGATAAAATGGAATGATCTCTCTGATGGCAAAATAATTGAAAAAGGGCAGCGTCTTATAGTAAAGAAAGCCTCCAGTCCAGACACTCTTTCAAAAACGCTCATAAATGCAAGTAGGCAAGCGATCCTCCCCATTTATCATGAATCAGATAAAATTAAGCATAAGCAGCCTCTCATGGATATAATCCTTAGCTACTATAAGAAGTCGAATATTTTCTATCGTCTGATAATATATGTCAATGTATTTTTCATTCTATCATCGATAATTCTCTCTTTAATTGTTGTCGCAAGACGCCTATATAAACTTAGTATCAGACTGAGGGGGAACAAAATCAGAGAAAGATACCGCAACATACTTATCGAATGGATTTACGAAGAGCAGAGAGAATCAGTGACAACATCCTTGAAAATGGACTTCCGGAACAAGATAAACAGAGATATCTTTACAACAGAGTTGCTTTTTCTCCATTCTGTTATAACCGGCGATAGCGCAAAGAAGTTGGTCGATTTGTACCTTCTTTCCGGGCTAAAGAGATATTCAATAAAAAAAGCAAAAAGTTGGCTTTGGAACGTAAGGGCAAAAGGATTCAGGGAGCTGGCTCAGATGAATATTACAGAAGCCTCCGATTTAATATATAAACACATGAGTTCCCGGAACAGCATACTTCGACTTGAAGCTCAGTTGGCTTGGATTAAACTTAACTCAGAGAATCCCGACATTTTCAACAACTTTCCCAATGTTCAAATTTCTCAATGGGGACAAATAAATCTTCTGGATATTTTGGAAAAAAACGGAACCACTCCGGACTTTGGCCAATTGCTGAATAGTTCAAATAAGGAAATCGTAATTTTTGCTCTTAAAATGATTGCCTTTTTCAATCAGTTCCATAATACAGAATTGGTTTCCATTCTCCTTGACAATGAAAACGGAGAAATCAGGAGGGAAGCAATCTGCACTCTAGGCAAAATGGAGGTCAGCGGTTCTGTTGAAAAGCTGAAAGCCCTATTCCCGGAGGAGGAGATTCTAAATAAAATCGAAATAGTCAGAGCGTTGAATTCTATCAACGATCTTGTAAACATACCATTTTTAAAAAGTGTACTTCTGAATGAGACAAATATAAATCTTCGGATCCTGGCGGCTAGAGGGCTTATTACCGGTAGTACTGAATATTCTGCAGTACTTGACTCCATACTTGCAGATGCCGATCCTCTGCTGATTAAGGTTATAAACCATGCAAAATGCGAGGTATCATGATCTATGAAATAATAACCATACTAAACATAATTGTTGTAAATGTAATATTCATTTTCGCACTTGGTATTTTTTCATCATACCTTATCATGTCTGTGATATCCGGTATTGAGATGATCAATTATCTAAGGAAGAATAGTTTCACAAACTATGCTACAATAATTTCATCTCCCCTTGCCCCTTCGGTAAGCATACTGGCTCCATCATACAACGAAGGAAAGACTATTATCGAGAATATCAGATCTTTACTTTCCATTCATTACAATGATTTTGAAGTTATTATCATCAATGATGGGAGCAAGGACGATACGATGGAAAAATTGATTTCACACTACAGTCTGGTTAAAATTGACTTCCTCTTGAATTACACAATCCCCACAAAAGAGGTCCGAGGAATATACCGATCTTCCAACAAAGCATATAATAGATTGACCGTTATTGATAAATTTAACGGAGGCAAAGCAGATTCATTGAATGCCGGCATTAATTTTTCGAAAAACAAGTATATAGTAAGTATAGATGTAGACTGCATTCTGGAGGAAGATGCAATCCTGCGAATGATAAAGCCATTCCTCGAAAATGACAAGGAAAGAGTTATTGCAGCAGGAGGGGTGATAAGAGTTGCCAATTCATGCAAAGTAAAAGACGGTAAAATCATTGAGATCAATTTGCCTAAAAATTTAATCGCACGTTTTCAGGTTCTTGAATACAGCAGAGCTTTTCTAATGAACAGAATGGCTTGGAGCCGCCTTAATGGATTGATTATAATTTCAGGAGCCTTAGGAATTTTTGATCGTGAAATCGTTCTGAAGGTTGGCGGGTATGACACCAACACCGTTGGGGAAGATATGGAACTTGTTGTACGTATGCGACGTTATATGCTTGAAAACGATCAAAAATACCGTGTAGTATATATCCCCGACCCTTTATGCTGGACAGAGGTCCCTGAGAATATTAAGACTCTTGTAAGGCAGCGTAACAGATGGATGAGAGGCACAATTGAGACTATAGTCAAACATAAAAGAATTTTATTCAATCATAATTATGGCAATTTAGGTATGCTGGGCCTTCCATATTGGTATATTTTTGAATGGCTGTCTCCTATACTTGAGACTATTGGAATTTTATATTTTATTTTAATCGTGCTACTAGGCAGTCCTAACTGGCCTTTCTTTGCTCTTCTTTTTGGTTTCACATATCTCTTCTCAGTAACATACTCTGCATGGGCTATAATTTATGAAGAATATTCATTTGCCCGGTACAAAAAAATAAAAGATATACTGAAGCTTATCCTTTCTTCACTTATCGAACCTTTTATCTATCATCCTCTTAATTTATGGTCAGCACTGAGAGGAAACTTTTATCACTTTATCAAGGTTAAATCTTGGGGAAAAATGGATAGAAAGGGATTCTCGGATAAAAAGAAAAAGAGTTGATATGGAAATAACAAGCCGGAAAAAAATTCTGAAGGATAACCTAGAACGGGGAATAATGAGATACATGGCAATGAATCTTGCATTATTGTTAGTTTTGATTCTTGTCAGGATATTTGAATACTTTTATCTTAATCAGATAATTACTCCTCCTGAAGGATGTTGGAAACTTGAATTGTACGGAGTAGGACATGATTGTGTCATAATCCTGAATTTCTCTGCTTTTTTTCTTATTCCATTCCTATTTACACATATCATCTACAAGCCTTTGGCAGTTTTCTTATACGGTATTGCAATAACAATCTTTATTATTGCAGACGTCGCTTTCATATTATATTTTGGAAATACCTCTCTTCTTCTTGGAAGTGACATTTTTGGATACTCAGTTAAAGAAATAATATACATAGCCTCTGCAGGAAGCAGGTTGTCTATTATCAATCTGCTTTCTATGATTGCAGGTATTGCAATTATTGCTCTAATCCTCAAATCAACCAAATTTCTAAAAATCAATCCGATTGCAGCACTGATTTTTGTCCTTATTTCATTTGTCTCTTTGTTCCTTACACCATTCGCATCACCCAAAGAGGGAAAATACAAGTCAGAACTTGCATATAACATCGTTACAAATAAAGCATACTACTTTTTTTCACAAGCATATAAAACATTTTGCCCTGATAGAAAAAACGAGGCATCCCTGTCAAATTACTTTTATGTAAACACACTTCTCTCAACAAGCTCATTTGAATATGTCAGCACAGATTACCCATTCCTGAGAAAGGATAAAACTCCTGATATATTAGGAAAATATCTAAAAGTATCCGATAAAAAACCCAATCTGGTATTCATAATTGTCGAGAGTCTGGGGAGAGCCTACAGCGGTGAGGGTGCATACATGAAGAGCTTTACCCCATTCTTGGATTCTCTTGAAGAAGAAAGCCTTTACTGGGAAAATATGCTGAGTACAGCTTCACGTACTTTTGAGGTACTCCCATCCATTTTTGGCTCATTACCATATGGCGAGAATGGCTTTGCCGAACTTGGAGATGGGATGCCGGAATGCTTCACATTAATCTCCCTGCTTAAGAAAAACGGATATAAATCCCGGTTTATATATGGTGGCGATGCAAATTTCGATAATATGGCTCTATTTCTTAAAAAACAGAGAATAGATTCCATCATTGATGAAAAAGTTTTTGGCCCCGGCTATGCCAAAATACCTTCCGATTCTCACAATTTCACTTGGGGATACGGAGATATGGAGATATTTAAAAAAGGTCTGGAGGCTTATGCAGGAGAAGATGCCGGACCAAGTATTGATATTTACCTTACATTAGCAATGCACGACCCTTTTATCATCCCTAATCAAAGTTATTATATTAAGAGAGCAGAAGAGAGGCTTACAGAATTACAATTGACAGAAGAACAAAAGAAAGAATACAGGAAGTTCATTAAAAATTTATCCACAATATTATATTTCGATGATGCCCTTAGACTCTTTTTCGAGTTCTATAAGAAACGTGCTGATTTTGACAATACAATTTTTTTCATAACCGGAGATCATAGAATGTCTTCACCTCCAATAAATACCCAAATTGACAGATACCATGTCCCTTTTATTGTCTATTCTAAAATGATTAAAGAACCCACAAGGTTTTCTTCCATTGTTTCTCATCTTGACATCACCCCCTCAGTAGTTGCACTTCTTAAGAATAATTATGGGCTTAAATTTCCATCTGTTGTACCATGGCTTGGTAGAGGTCTGGATAGCATCAAGACTTTCAACAGCACAATTTCAGTTCCATTTATAAGAACGAAATATGAAACAACAGATTATCTGGACAATGAATATTTTTGTGTAAGAAACGAGCTTTTCATCATCTCAGACAATATGTCGCTTTCCCCGGTGAATGATGTAAACAACAAGATTTCTCAGATTCAGGATAAGTTTCAAAAGTTCAAAAGAAACAATATTAAGGCTTGTTATAATAACAGTTTAATCCCAGACAGTCTTTATATCAGTAACAAATAGATTTTTACGCCTTACAGAAAGTCTTCAAAAATCTTTGTTGTCATTGGCAAATAATAAAGCCAAAAGAAATTAGGACTTTCTTCCGGATCTTTCCCTTTTAGGGCAAACATTTTGAAATACTCTATTCCTACAAATTGATAAGGCCCCTTCCCTTTCTTTGCATCTGAAAAATCACCGCAAAAATAGTAGAAAGGCGATTTGGTTATGTTTTCATAAACTGCCGGAAAAATTTTTGGGATATTATGATGCCGGAGAATTGAGTCACCCCGCTCGGTTGTCATTATTTCAAAATATGACACTACTCTGTTAGAGAAATCAGAACTTAATGTTATCTCAAACCAGTATGGATATACTATTGATTTTGGAATTCCGAATTTTCTTATGCCATAATCAAAACTTCTAACGACTGGAAGATCCGATTTTAAATCCACCTTATTTTCAAGCACTTCCACTAATCCGTTTTCATTGACAAAAATCACTCCTGACGTTTTAAATGGCCACTTTTTATGATGTTGCTCTTTGTATTGTGTAACAACCCATGCCGGCAACTCAGGATTGCTCGTTACATCCAGGTTACCATAATAACGTCCGGTCCATCCGCTCCATTTCATTCCAAAAAGTTTTTCCGCTCCTTGTTTTATTAAAGGCAGAGTGGGAATACCGGCAAAATTAAATTGCGCCATCACCAGTTTGCCCTTTTCCCTCATTTTCTTTATAAAAAGAAGGTCATTATCATCAAGCTTTCCATAGGTATCTATATAGTACACCATATCTGAAATGTCGCCAAGACTATCAACCTGAGATACTGAAGACTTATTGGGCAAAAATCCAGCAAAAAAATCAGGCTCACCGTAAGAAGAGCCATTTTCCTTTACATATTTGTTGTGATTAAGAATCCATCTAAATGAAGAGTGCTCACTCTTATCTATTGACAATTCTGATTTGTCAACAATGAGAACATTCGCTCTGACTTTTGGCTTTGCAAACCATATTATCAACATTAGAAATGGAATGGCTATAAATCCAAAAATCAAAAAATTTATCACAATTTTTTTCATGTATAAATATAATAATTTTTCACAAATTAGTTTCTGCAATAAATTATTTATATTTGTTATACTCACCTGTAAAAGAACAATTTTAGCTTAAGACTTATGAGAAAATTCATACTCCCCATATTGGTTTTCCTAGCTATTGGTTCAATCCTGATTTTCCCTGATTTGATCAATAGAAAAGAGTCTGGCAATAATGTGGAAAAAATCCGTATTGCATTATTCCGGTTTAATTCCAATCAGCTTCAGGAGGAGACAGAAAAGGGAGTCTTGAGTGTCATTGAGGCTTCCAAAGAGTTCAAGGATGGAGATATAGAGATTAAAAGATTCTGCTCAGAGGGAGACTTACCCACTGCCAACACGATAGCCATGAATATTGTGGACGAAAAGTTTGATATGGTAGTCACAATAAGCACTCCGGCACTTCAGGTTATGGCAAACGCCAACACTAAGGGTACGGTTACGCATGTATTTTGTGCTGTCACCGACCCAATAGCGTCAGGAGTAGGTATAACAGGTACTGATGCTAGTGAGCACCCCACTCATATTGTAGGTGTCGGCACGTTTCAACCCGTTGAATCTGTAATAAGAATTGCAAAGGAGATGAACCCTCGCCTTAAGAATCTGGGTGTGGTGTGGTGCGTAGGCGAGACCTGTTCGGAAGCTTGCGTCAAAAAGGCTCGTGTTATTTGCTCCCAACTTGGCATAAAGTTAATGGAAAAGAGTGTGGAGTCTGTCTCCCAGGTTTACGAAGCGGCTCTTTCGCTGTGTGAGAATAACGCTGATGCTCTTTGGATTGGAGGTGACAACGTTGTGGAATCTGCAATCGAGATGTATGTAGGAGCAGCATCCAAACACAGGATTCCGGTCTTTACAAATAATCCCAAGCATGCCCTGAAAGGAGCAATGGCAAATCTTGGTGCAAACTATTTCGAAGTCGGCGCAACTGCCGGAAATATGGCAATGTCCCTGATACACGGCTTGCCCACAAACAAGGTAGAGATTAAGAATATCGTCCCGGAATTACTGTACATAAACGATTCCGTGCGCAAACTAATGAAGGCAGGCTGGATCTTCCCAAAGGAGCTACTCGAAAAGGCAGATTCGGTAATCAGGTAGGCATCTTCCTTGTCAAAATGCAGTTTAAAACATGAACCATCATGACAAACCGAAGCAATTCTTTGCTTATCTTTGTATACTCAAAAATATATTTGCCAAAATAGCTCAGTGGCAGAGCAGTTGTTTCGTAAACAACAGGTCGGGGGTTCAAATCCCCCTTTTGGCTCTAAACTACATCCCCATGTGATGCTTTTGATGTTCCATTCTTTTGCACAATTGCTCTGAATAATCATCCCAATCAGTAATGGTCCTGCGGGATACACCGCTTTCAATCGCGGCTTTCGCCACCGCTGGTGCTACCATGGTAAGGAGTCTTGGGTCAAGTGGTTTTGGAATGATATATCCACGTCCAAAGCTAAGTTGCGAAATGCCGTATGCCTTTTTAACTACTTCCGGAACCGGCTCCTTGGCCAGTTTTGCAATTGCATGTGTGGCGGCAATCTTCATCTCCTCATTAATGGCTGTTGCCCTGACATCAAGTGCCCCTCTGAAAATATAAGGAAATCCAAGAACATTGTTAACCTGATTTGGGTAATCACTTCGACCAGTAGCGTAAACGATGTCAGACCGGGATTCAACTGCATCTTTATATGAGATTTCAGGATCAGGGTTGGCAAGGGCAAAAACGATAGGATCTTTTGCCATACTGCGCACCATATCTTGGGTAAGCACACCCGCAACGGAAAAGCCCAGGAATGCATCTGCCCCCGTAAGTGCCTCTTCAAGAGTATTGACCTCACGAGAGGTTGCAAAAGGAAGCTTGCTGTCATTCAAATCCTTACGACGAACAGATATTACACCCTTACTATCAACCATTACAATGTTTTCCAATCTTGCGCCCAGGCTCATGTACAATCTTGTGCAGGATGCTGCTGCGGCTCCGGCACCATTGACAACAAGTTTAGCATTCTCTATCTTCTTGCCTACCAATTCCAAGGCATTGATTAATGCTGCTCCGGAAATAATAGCGGTTCCATGCTGGTCATCGTGCATTAATGGAATATCAAGCTGTTCCTTGAGTTTCTGTTCAATTTTGAAACACTCCGGAGCTTTGATATCTTCAAGGTTGATTCCTCCAAAAGTAGGGGCAATTGCCTTTACAACTTCGATAAATTTATCAGGGTCAGATTCGTTTACTTCAATGTCAAACACATCAATATCGGCAAAGATTTTAAAAAGCAGACCCTTCCCCTCCATTACCGGCTTTCCGGCCAATGCTCCTATGTTACCTAGGCCAAGAACAGCTGTTCCATTAGAAATTACAGCGACCAGATTACCTTTGGCGGTATAGTCGTATGCTTTTTGTTCATCCTTTTCAATCTCCAGACAAGGTTCGGCAACACCAGGCGTGTAAGCCATAGATAAATCATGTTGTGTGCTGTGTGGTTTTGTCGGGATTACTTCAATTTTTCCGGGTCGTCCCTCCTCATGATACTTAAGAGCTTCTGTTATATTATTTGCATTCATAAATATTATATTTAAGTAGTATTATATACCTAATCATTTTTCAAAAAAAGAAATATTCAAGCGTAGATATCTATTTCAGAGGTATATAAAGAAAGCTTATAACAACAGAAGTTTTTTTTGCTACTACAGAAACAGATTTTGAATTCTACTCCAAATATATGGAAAAAACAAATCTCAAATCAGTATAAATCATATTTTTAAAAAAAATTATGTATTGTTATATTTTAATGATAAATAGAAACAAAAAAGCCCCAAAAAGGGGCATTTAATTATTTTATTCTTACAAATCGAAAGCGTAGACTATTTGAATATTTCGGCCAATGGAGCAGCCCAGTAGTTGCGCAACCCAAATCCCCCTGCTTTTCCTGAAACCCTGTCGGCAAAAATGATTTTTTTGGTTTTTAAATTGAAGCAAACAACAACAAAGTGGCCAATTTCATCTTTTCTATCCAATAACTCTGCAACATAAAGTACTCCATATCCTGTATCACGGCCAGTATTGAACGCCTTTACAAGGCTTGCCAGATCTTCATCACTTATCTTGGAAAGTTTGTTATAGGTTGTCATATTCTTCTCATCCATAACTCTTATCCTATAGATAGCCTCATCAATAGATACATTTTCAAAACCATCGAATCTCATTCGTTTCAATTCATCTGAACGATCAATCTCTCTGGCATTTTTGATAAAGAAGTTATTGAAAGTATATTTATTAACCTCAGTTACTATCAGCTTGTTAATCTCTTCAAAAGCCTGAAGGAATTTATCCGGCTTCTCCTTAGCACCGAAAATCTTGACATAAGAAAAATCGATGCCATAAAAATTCATGTCGGGAGTTTTCTGAAAGTCTCCGTTTTCGGCATAAAGGGCGCACGAGAACATGAACACAACTATAAGAAAAAGAATCTTTTTCATTTTATTGGATTTTTATTTATTAATATTATAGCTTTTCCTCTTTAATTATGTATTTCGCCAACTCTCTGCCAGCCTTTGCAAATGATTCCTGTATCCTGAATGCCACGTCAAAATCTCCTCCTCCGAAATTGTTTGCAGATGCATCTGAAATGATAACAACGGCAACTTCTTTTCCTGTAGATTTTTCAATAAAGCGACAGGTCATATCCACAGATGCGTTTTTGCGAGCAACTCCTACATTAAAGCCCGGTTCAATGAAGTCAGTATTTATTGCTATTTCGTATTTAGATCCGGCATTGTCTACAGATATCCCCTTCTCACCTATATATTTGGAGAAAAGCTCTATGAATTTGGGCTCATATCTTTTAGCCCTGTCACTAACCCAAGCCTCTTTCCACTCATCTCCCCACCCCATTCTCTTTTCATTATACTCACCCATCTTCTTCCGGCAGTATTCTGTTTCAGTCAGTTTCCCGACTTTCATGTCATTATAGGTGAAAGAGACACCTACAACCTTCTCGCTCTTGAAAAAACCGAGCGAACCTGATGTTTTCTTAAAGCCTTGCCCGTTTGCCACAAAGCAGAAAGTTATCAGGAGAATTGAGGTTAAAATTTTTTTCATCTTCTCGTATATTGATAGTTTGAAACAAATATACAATTTTTATCAATTAGTTTTATGATATCTTATAACAGCCCAGCAGTTGAAAAACAGGGCAAAAGAGACAAGAGCCATGATTTGCTTTGAAAGAGCCTCCAGACCGCTCCCCTTCAAGTAGACCATTCTCATTACCTCAATGAAATATCTCATGGGATTGAACAATGCAATTGTCTGTGCCCATTGAGGCATGCTTGCTATTGGTGTGAAGAGACCGCTTAGAAGAATCAGAATCAACATGAAGAAAAAAATCACAAACATCGCTTGCTGCATTGTATTGGAATAAATGGATATCACCAGGCCCAGCCCAGAGACTACGAGCACAAATATAGAGGCAAGGAAAAAGAATGTAAATATGCTTCCCTGAGGCGTTATTCCATAAAGGAACCTTGCAAGAAGGACAACAATGGTAAGCACCAAGAAACCAATTACCCAATATGGGATAAGCTTGGAAAGAATGAACGTGAACTTCCCGACTGGAGTTACATTTATCTGTTCTATTGTACCAACCTCTTTCTCCGACACAATGTTAAGAGCAGGAAGATATCCACACATGACCGTAAGCAATAGCACTATCAATGCAGGCACCATGAATTTCTTGTAATCCATGGATGGATTATATCTATTCTGCGGAACAATGTCTATGAAAGAACTCTTTGCGCCGCCATTCATATCAGACGAAAAATCAGAAACTATTGAGGACATATATGCTCCTCCCATACCTCCTCTTGTGCCATCAACAGCATTCGCAGATATCAGCACTCGGGATCTTCGCTCCTTAACCAAGTCCTTTTCAAATCCTGCCGGAATTTCCAGAATTATCTCAGAATCATATTTTTCAACGCTCTTCAGAGCCTCCTTATAATTGGAAGAATAGTTGCTCAGAGAGAAGTATTTAGAAGCAATAATCCTATCTACCAGTTTTTTAGAAAACTGACTATGATCTGAGTCAACAACAGCTACATTTATATTCTTCACATCAAAGGTTGCAGCCCAAGGAAGCACAAGCATCATCATAACAGGGAAGAAAAGAATCAGCCTTGGCATGAATTTATTCCTTCGGATCTGTTTGAACTCTTTTTCTATCAGATATTTTAATATCATGCCAACCTGTTTTTAAAGTTTTTCAGACTAATAGTAACAAATAGGACTGCCATTGCAGAAAGGACTATCAACTCCAAAAGAGCGAAGTCGATGGTCAATCCCTGAATCATAAGCTTTTTGACCGACACAATGTACCACTTGGCCGGAATAAAATTGGAAATCATACGTAGAATCCATGGCATGTTTGCAGTAGGATATATCATACCGGAAAGAATAAGTGTCGGTATCATGAATACCATTCCTGATGTCAGCATTGCAGCCTCCTGAGTCTTGACCAAGGTCGAAATCAGAAGACCTATAGAAAGAGAGACTAGAATAAAAATAAGTGAAATGAAAACCAACCAGAAAAGACTTCCAGTAATTGGAACGCCGAGCAAGAAGACTGCCAGCAGCAATATCGTAGTCAAGTTTACAATTGAGAGGAAAAAGTAAGGAACAACCTTGGCCAATATTATGTTAATAGGCTTTACCGGCGAAACCAGCAATACCTCCATTGTTCCAACCTCTTTTTCCCTGACAATGGAAATTGATGTCATCATTGCACATATAAGCATCAGAATAAGCCCCATTACCCCAGGAACAAAACCATAAGCACTTTTCATCTGAGGATTGTAGAGCATCCTTATCTCGGGTGTAATGGTTATTGGTGAACTCCCCGTTTGCATGGGCATTATCTCCTGTTGCGAAGTCATTATAATGTTTGCAGCGTACCTTGTCACTGCATTTGCAGTATTCGGGTCAGTGCCATCTGTTATAAGCTGTACATTGGCATTGCCTCCATGAAACATATTCTGGTAGAAATTATCTCCATATATAAGCACTATGCTTGCCTCCCCTGCCTTGAAAAGCTCTTCTATCTCTTTGCGGTCAGATATATACTTTACCAGATTAAAATATTTACTGGCAGCAATTTTATTAGTAATATACTGCGTCGCAGCATCCTTGGAAGGATCATACACGGCAATTCTTACATTTTTCACCTCACTGGATAGAGCAAAGCCAAATAATATAATCTGAACAATGGGCATTAACAGCAAAATCATAACAGTCCTGCCATCTCTGAAGATATGGTAGAACTCTTTTCTTACGAATACTAAAAACTGTTTCATCTTTCTATTCTTTAATCTGCCTTTCTGTTTGCACCTCTTGCAAGCTGAAGGAAAACTTCATTCATGTTTTCGGCTCTTAGTGATTGTTTTAGGCCACTTGGAGTATCAAGAGCGTCAATCCTGCCATCAACCATAATGGAGACCCGGTTGCAATATTCCGCCTCATCCATATAGTGAGTGGTAACAAAAACAGTTATCCCCCTATCCGCGGTCTGATATATAAGCTCCCAGAACTGTCTCCTTGTCTCCGGGTCCACTCCACCAGTAGGCTCATCCAGAAATACAATCTTAGGTTCATGAAATATCGCAACAGAAAACGACAATTTCTGTTTCCAGCCAAGCGGCAACGATTTTACAATAGTGTCCTTCTCTGCCATGAACCCCAGACGTACTAACATCTGATCTGTCTTTTCAGATATCTCCCTGTCCCTCATTCCGTATATTCCACCAAAAAGTCTGAAGTTCTCCCACACTTTGAGATCTTCATATAGCGAGAACTTTTGGCTCATATATCCAATACTTGCCTTGACCTTTTCAGGCGCAAGAGAGATATCGTACCCTGCAACAATGCCTTTGCCTGAGGTAGGCTTGCTAAGACCACACAACATTCTGATTGCCGTTGTTTTACCTGCTCCGTTAGCCCCAAGAAATCCGAAAATCTCGCCAGAGTGCACCTCAAAAGAGATTTTGTCCACAGCCGTGAAATCGCCGAAGCTCTTGGTGAGATTTTCCACCTTTATCACCGGCTCTATATATTGTCCGTTCTGTTCCATATCTATCTTCTTGAAAGTGTCATATAACAATCCTCTATTCCGGCAGTTATCTCCTTTACCTCAACATCGGAATATCCCATTATATGAAGCTCAGTCTGAAGTAATGATACCCCGGCACTTGAGTCCTTCATTGTAACGTGGTGCTCCTGTCCAAAAGCAAAGGCTGTCTCTACAATATCGAGGCTTCTTATGTCATTAAGCAATTTTGACATTTTATCGCCTTTTACAGAGAGTAATTTGCTGTTAAAGCTTTTTATTATGTTTTCCGGAGTCTCTATCTGCATTAACTCACCTTCCTTGATAAGGGCTATCCTGTCACAGAGAACGGCTTCGTCCATATACGGTGTTGAAACTATAATTGTAATATTCTGCTTCCTCAACCTTTTAAGCATCTCCCAGAACTCTTTTCTGGAGACAGCATCCACGCCTGTGGTGGGCTCATCCAGAAAAAGCACAGATGGTTTATGTATAAGAGCACAACATAAGGCAAGCTTCTGCTTCATTCCTCCTGACAATGCTGCTGCCCTTCTGGTTTTGAAAGGTTCTATCTGTTTATAGATATCCTCTATGAGGTAATAATTCTCCTTAATGGTTGTATTGAAAATTGTCGCAAAGAATGTGAGATTCTCCTCGACTGAAAGATCCTGATAAAGAGAAAACCGACCTGGCATATAGCCTACACGCCCTCGTATCATTTTATAATCCTTCACCACATCATATCCATCCACCGAAGCTGTTCCTGAATCTGCCAAAAGCAAGGTCGTAAGGACCCTGAAAAGCGATGTCTTGCCAGACCCGTCAGGTCCTATAAGGCCAAACATCTCCCCCTTTGTCACATTGAATGACACACCTTTGAGAGCGCAGATTGGGCCATAGTGCTTAGTTATATTTTCTGCAGATACTGAGTACATTTTCTTGATTTATTGAATTTTACCTCTCCATACATGCCTATTTTAAGAAATCCGTCATTCTTGACAGCAATCTTTATCGCATAGACCAAATTCTCCCTCTCATCTTTTGTCTGGATGGTTTTTGGAGTAAATTCAGCCTTATCTGAAATCCATGTCACCACTCCCGGATACTCTTTCCGGCTATCGTCACCGAAATCGGCAAAAACCTTGAGACTATCTCCTATTTTCAGTTTTGTAAGCTGACCCGATGTAATATAGGCCCTTAGAATAATCTCGCTCAAATCCGAAATTTTAAACAGGGGCTTCCCTGTTGCGGCAAATTCTCCTCTCTCTGCATATTTAGCCAGAACGGTTCCCTTGATTGGTGAAGTTATCCTGCATTTTTTCAACTGATCTTCCAGCTGAGCCACTTGAATCTCAATCGCAGAGCTCTCTTGGTCAACACTTGTATTACCTTTTTCAAGGCTGGATGTCTGTGCGGTCATCTGCTTTTCCAATGTTGCTATCTGTGCATTTACATCGTCCAAAACCTTCTTATTGCCGGCATCTGAATTGATAAGATTTTGTGCTCTGTTCCTCTCTATTTTAAGATTCTCTATCTGTTGTCTTATAACAGCAATCTGCTTTGCAACATCAGCACGTCGGCTTCTCATAGCCCAATTGCTCGCCAGAAGCCTTTGCTTTTGCAGATGCAATTGAGTACTGTCTATAAAACCAAGATAATGCCCTGAATCCAGAACAGATCCCTCTTCTGCAGCAAACTCGAGAATCCGGCCGTTGGCCTCTGAAGAGACAATAACCTCTATTGCTTCAAATGTTCCAGTAGCATCATACTCTCCATTTTTTCCATTGCAAGAAGCCAATGCTGCAAAAGCAAATGAAAACACAACGAATTTCCACGACTTTTTCATATTTCCTTTATATTTATCTAATTGTTTATTGTATTCTTTAATTCATATATAGCCATTATCAACTCCACTTCATGAATGGCTTTTTTGTTACGGGCAACATCAAGCAGGTTTATCTCCCTAAGCAGTTCAGAAACTGAAATTGTTCCATTTTGCAGCTTGACCTCTGCCGCTTTCATAATACCTTCCCGTAACGATATTAGTTCTCTGTCCCTCTCCATAAGGGTTCTGGTTTTGTTAATTGCAGTCTTCTGCTGAGTGCTTTTCAAATTAGAATTGAAAAGAAATACATTTCTCTGACTTTCAATAGCCTCTTTGCTCAGATCTATTATTTTCAGCTCGTTTTTCTTTGTATAAAGATTTCCTAAGCTCCACGTTAATTTTACTCCGGCAACATAAAATGGAGAGAACTCGTTCTTGAGCATATTGAGTCCCGGCTTTCCATATCCTCCTTGCAGGAAAGCTCCCAGCTTCATTCTGTTTTTCGCATAGATCATCTGGGACTGGCTATCAAGAAGATCTTTTTGAGCGTCAAAAAAATTAAGCTCCGGGCGTCTGTTTTCATTTGAGAATGAAAGATCTGACGGCTTTTCAAAAATCTCATCATCTCCAATCTCTTCACCTATCATTACAGATAACATTTTGACAAAGGCCTCCCTTCCTGCGGTAAGCTCAGTCTCTTTCTGCAACGCATTAATTTTTTCAACCTTTATCGCATCTATATCAGATTGGTTTGCCATACCATTCTCCTTATAGACACTCACCTGTTTGTAACTTCTTTCTAAATCTGTCTTGAGGAGATCTATCTGTTTTAACTGTTCGTTGAACAATATAATGCCAAAGAAAAGCTGGTTCACTCTCTCTCGTAGAGAATAGAGGTCTACATCCAGCTTGTTTTTATCCAACACAGCCTGAGCATTGACACCTTTTTTGAGAGAAGAGGTCAGTCCGCCATCCCAGATTGTCTGGTCCAACTGGATTACCGCGTTGTATTGATCTTTACTCAAAGGAGACACCCCGGGTATGGAAACCGGCATTTCCGTAACTTCTGATTGATAAGTTGCTTTTGCACTTAGTGTCAATTGAGGGAGATAGCTCCTGTTTGCATTCTCTAGCTTATACTCTTTAGAACTTTCCAACAGTCCGTATTGGACAATCATTGGAAAATTGTTTTTTGCCTTTTGCTGGCAAACGTCCAATTTGATCTGGGAGTATCCCTGGATGCCGACAAGCATCGAAAAGAGAATCAGTGCATATAATTGTTTTTTCATCAGTAAATAATTTTCAGATTATTTTTTAATAGATATACCACCCCATACGGTTTTGAAAATCTCCTCCTTTCTGTTCTTTACGAACTCAGAAAACTGTTCAGAAGACATATCTTTTACTCCCATAAGTAAAGGTTTTGCCAGAAACATGAATATATTGAGCGACAATATATTGACAATCAAATCAAAAGCCGATATATTCCTTATATTCCCTTTCTCTATCTCAGGGGCCATAACTGCCTCCAGATCATTCAGTATCCTGGATGCGCCATATCTTAGCATCGAGATCACACGTTGAAATTTTTCTGGTTTTGTAGTGATTTCATTGACAACTAAAAAAGGGAGTTTTGGATTGTCACAGATCATTTCCAGATGCTTTGTGATAATAATCTCTATCACATCCTTAAGCTCATGACTTTTAAGCTCAGTCAATGATATAGCTGAAGTAAAGAGTATAAACTTCTTTTCAAATATTTTTTCAAAAAGGTGCTCTTTGGTTCTAAAGTAATAATGCACCAACGCTTGGTTGCATCCCACCCTTCTGGCAATCTCCGTTGTCGTGGTCAAAGCAAAACCTTTATCGAGAAACAACTCTTCTGCAACATCCAGAATTTGCTGCTCTGTATTGGAATTCATTTCCATATTTAAGTAATTAATATTATTGTTTAATAGCTCTATTAAATATGCGAATTAACATATTTTCTATTTATCCGGCAAATTATTTTTGTTTTTCTCGATAAAAAAATTATATTTACATTTTAATTGCGACACAACTGTCACATTTATAATAAATAACGATGTTGAGAGTTCTTCATTTCCTGGCAAGAATTATACTGATATCTGCATTTGCCGTATTAGCTGAAGGGTGCTTTAAGCTTAGTCCCCGCAATAATATTCCAGTATCTATGGTGGGAGTTATCCCCAAAGGATTCGACTGGAAAACTGTAAGAGAGCTATCTTGCACTGTTAGGGTAAGCACTATCAGTGGAACTTCGGATAATGCTGTTCGTATAGTAAGAATATACAACAGCCCCCTTATGGAAGATGGATCTTTAATTGCCAGCGGCTCGGCTCTCCCCTCTTCTCCTCTTGTTTTAAGGATATCTCTCCCAAAAGCTTTGCCTACAATATATATTCAGGTAATATTGCCCGACGAGACGAGAAAATCCAAATCTGTAGATATTTCCGGTACAACATTAAATGTAAGTTTTTCTCCTTCTGATATTTCATCTTCACCAAACTCTGCTGAATCACTATTGACAACCAAGGCTTCTGCCTCTCCATCAATTCCTATCCCTTCCACAGATGGAGATTATGATGAAATAATAACCAATCAAAGCGGTCTAACTCTTCTTGGCTTCGCCTCCGGGCAGAGCTCTTCACACGGAAACACATATAAATCTTATCTTATCCCATCAGGCACCACCCGTACAAAAGTACTTGGGACAAGCAACTGGCAGTCTCACGCCATTCTATATGTAAAAGGCGTATATAAATACACCCTAGCCACAGATTTATCCAAGGTTTCCATCGTCGTTCTTAACGGAGGAAGAGTGGAACTTAGCAGCCTCACTGCAGGATACTCACCAGATGACGTTGTAACAATTTATGTCGCATCAGGCGGCACCTTGGTCACTTCAGGAGGTATAAGCATAACCAACGGCAGATATGTCGTCAACAAAGGGAGCTTTACAGTAGGTGCAAGCTTCAATGTTGCCATGGGAACAGATGTCTATAATGAGGGCTCAATGACTGTAACCAACTCTCTCAAAAACACAAAATTTAATTTTTCCAATTCTTCCCTTCTATACAACAACTCTTCTATTGACTGTGATCAGATCTACCTTGACAGCGGCTCCTCTGTTCTAAATGAGTCTGGCACAATACGGACAATCAAGTGGTATCAGACAACCGGAACTACTACCAATAACCATGGACACATTGTTGCAACAACTTCTTTTACAACACAGGGTGATGCTGTTGTAAATAACTTCTGCAACATAAATTCGAGCAGTGCAACCATACTGGATGGGTCTACATTTAATCTCTACAGCGGCTCCATTCTTAAGTGCCTTTCACTAAAGCCGACAAATCTCACGATGAACATGGAGGGTGGCAGTATGTTTCTTGGTGAAACAATAACAGATATCTGGAAAATGAAGGTAATCTCTACTTCCGACAGCTATGCACTGTTTAAATGCACAGGGGATGTCGCCTCGTTTTTATATACAAGCTCTGAATTCAACGGAAAAATAGAGTTCGTACACTCAAAACTGGTAGAGGGCAGTGGAACAAACGGAAGAGCCTTATATGAGTCATTTTTCAACAACAATGGGTCAATCCTGTCAAAAACACAGACAAAAAATATTATAGGTACAACCTGCAACGATTCAGAAGGTACAATCACAATTTCCCCTCCGGTCTTTACTGATATTGATGGTGATGGCGTTGCGGCAGGTACAGATATTGATGATAACGATGCAACGGTTGCATATGTATCTTACTTTCCTAATGCCAGCACCTGGGGAACATATGCATTTGAAGACCTTTGGCCGGCTAAGGGTGATTACGATGTAAATGACATGATACTCGGGTTCAGGCTTGCATATTATTCAAATGCTGCGAATAAAGTTACCAAGCTGCAAATGGATTATAATATGAGAGCAGCAGGAAGCGTATATAATCTAGGAGTTGCTTTTCAGTTAGATAAAATACAGGCTTCCAATATTATCTCGGTTTCAGGACAGGCATTGAGTGGAACTTCACCTTTCGCAGTAAATGCCAACGGCACAGAGAGTGGAGTAGCACTAGCCGTTATACCTCTTTTCAATAATCAAAGGCACGTAATCTCATACACCGGCTTTCTCAATACTGAGAACGGAAACTACATGATTACTCCGGATAAGTCTGTCACTGTTAAATTCAATTCACCTGTTGAACAGTCAGATGTTACAATGGATGCCTTCAATATGTTCATTGTTGCAGATTCCAGAGGTAATGAAATTCACCTACCTTCTTACCGGGCAACATCAAAATTCGATATTCTTCTGACTCTCGGTTGGAGTCTTTACCCTGGCGACTACTTTAAAAATGCCGATGGCATGATGTGGGGGCTGATGGTACCTGAAACTTTCAGGTATCCGGCTGAGCTTAATTCTATCGCCACAACTTATCTTCACTTTGGTGAATGGGCAACATCGGGGGGCGCCAGCTATCCTGACTGGTACAAACCTCTTAACGGATATACAAATGAGGCTCTTATTTTTCAGAATTGATTGCCTCTTCAGTAGATCTCTTAGCTTTATAAAAGTGCCACTCCTGTATTCTAGCGCGCATCTCTTCCAGAACAACTTTCTTTTCAGATATGGTAAGGGATTCCAGCTCACTGTACTTGTAAGTCTTCATCTTCTGTAAGTCTTCCGTACTAAGTATCACTGTAAGGTCATGAGTATCCTTGAACAAATCCTTCATGATATAAGAGATGGAATAGTCGTAAAGATCATGGGTCTCAATCAGAACATCACAATTTTTGAGTTTTTCTACAGATCTTGATGTAAACAGGCGTTTTTCGTAACCCTCACAATCAGAAATCAGCAAAGTTCTTTCTGCCATATCAAAATTCAAAAGAGACTCATCAGAAAAAAAAGACCCTAAAACCAACCGATCCTCTACATTATTGATTTCGGCCATTTTCCTACACAGGCTTAGAGCTTTTTCACTTATGTCAAATGCATATACCGTGGTTTCAGGAATTGCTCTTGCCAGCCCTACCGCATAAAATCCCTCTGCACATCCGACATCAATAATCTTTTTGTACTTCTCTTTAATTATTCCTTCAATTACAGACTCCAGTTCAATTTCATAACTTCCAATAAGTTTTGGGAATATCGGACTCCCGTAAGCTTTCAAATCTGGATACCTCAGCCCTTTGAAAGGGCCATGCAGTACTGTCAGATCCTTGAAAATGTCTAAAATTTTCGGATTGGTTTCCAGTATCAGATTATTCTCAAATGTATGCTTGTTGTCACGAATTACATCGGCCAGACGGATTACAGATCGTTTCAAAATACGATAAACGGATTTATTCTGTACAATTCTATAAATGAACTTATTGATTAATTCTTTAATCATATAAATCTATTTTTGCCTTCTGTAATGATTTTGTTAAATTTATGCAAAATTATCGATATATGAAACAAGGCAACCCTTATGATAAGGAAAATTTATCCATCCGGAAATCCCATCGGGTACTTGAGGTGGGTCCAGGCAATAATCCGACCCGGAGATCAGATGTACTGATAGAAAAATATATCGACAGCAACATACACAGAAAAGGGGATCTCAGAATATTTCAACACCAGACTCTCATTGAGGCCGATGCAGAATGTCTTCCCATAGTGGACAAGGAATATGACTATGTCATTTGCAGTCACGTGCTTGAGCACGCGGATGATCCCATAAAGTTTACAAAAGAGTTGTCCCGGGTGGCAAAAAGGGGTTATATTGAGACTCCAAGTCTTGTTGGAGAGCTTCTCGGTCCAAAGGAGTCCCATAAATGGGTAGTTCTGGAAATAGATGAAAAGCTGGTATTCTATGAAAAATCGAGATTACCCTACAAAATGGAGCTGGATTTAGGAAGCCTTTTCCAAAATTACCTGCCCAACCAGTCCTTGCCTTTCAGGCTACTTATACTTTCGCGCGCCAACATCACATCTGTAAGGTATGAGTGGAAAGATTCAATTGATATAATAGTAAATCCAGAGGACGAATACCTATCCTCTTTTTTTACCACCAAATGGACAGAAGAGATGGCAAAGTTGATTTTTCCGCCCCGTTCTGCTTCAGAAGAATTTTGGATTTCGCTCAAGGCACTTATACGTTTCTCGATAGATAAGATCTGCGCAATAACAGATATACGTAGAGGCCCGATGACTCTAGAGGAGTACCGGACAAGTTTGTCCGGAGGGATGAACAAATAAATAATCATTAGACCCTTCGCTGGATGCTGTCCATTTCGTCAGATCTATCCTCGTAATTTCATTAAAGATAAGTCTTTCCCCTGAGCGCCCTATCCTGTAAACCTTATAATCCAGACCACGGATCAACTCAAACAGACTATCCGCTCTCTGTTGTAAAATTCCTGCAGTCTCTTCTGAGTCATAGTCAAGCACTTCACATACTATCAGTGGATGGAATCGTTCAATCATCTCCTTCATTCCTATGATAATTTCCAATTCAGCCCCCTCTGCATCAATTTTCACCATTGAGACACTATCTCCCTCTTTGATAATCTTAAGGCTATCAAAGCAGTAGACAGGGACAAATGATTTATCCTGCTCTGTATAGTAGCCTGGTCTGAGTTCTTTTACAATAGTGGAATCAGTACAACAATTATCAGGTTTATGGCCTGAATGGAAAACAGCAATATCATTTTTATCAGACAATCCGACGGGATAAATTGAAATATCCCTGAACTTGTTGGCTCTTATAAGTTTTTTTGTATACAAGACACAGTTGGGATTTGGCTCAAACCCTATATATGGATTTTGAAAATGGCTCCTGAATTTCAGAATTGTCTGACCAACATTGACACCCACATCTATAAAAATAGAATTTCCCGGCAAGCTCACCTTTTCCAGAAGTAAGAGAAACCAGTCTCCCTTGAGCTTCAAATTCTGAAAACCATTCCCTTTTATGATTGGCACAATAAATCTCTTATCGCCAAGCCTTATCTTAAGGTCGAGATACAGGAAAAACTTAACAAACCCTTTTATATCCATGCCTTTTACAAGTTTATCAAAACGTTTACAAGGTTCCGGGTCTCACCAAGCACCTGCTCCCGGCAGTATAATTTTTTTAGTATAGGTCTATTGCAGTTTGCAAGAGTAACATGATCCGGCAGTTTGTCAATTTCGCCGAGCTCAGACATTCGGAATACTCTAATGCCATTTTCTACAAGAAAGTCATAAACAGGATTTGCTTCATTAAGAAAAAGACGGGCTCCTTTCCATAAAGAGATTACCACGTTGCCCATTGCTTGCTGCCGGATATGGTTCATCACCACATTCCCGCACAGATCAAGAATCCTGCAATAATCTTCCAACGACAGGAAATCAACAAGCGGAATAAATCTATCTCCAAATCCGGACTTTCCCTCAGATATGATATGGTCCCTATAGTTCACATAATTTGCATCCCCGTATGATAGCGGACAGTAGATGCGCTTGTCTCCGATATTAGTTGCTTTTAAAAGCGTGAAGGCATCCAGGTGATTATTCTCAGCCGTTGCCGAATTTCCCAACAAAAGATTGTCTTCCTTACATACCACGAACTCCAGGCCTTCATCAAAACGTTCTATGGTAATATATTTGAATGGATAGTACTTCATTTGAGGAGATATGAATCTCCTTACATATTCATACTCGGACGGAATCACGGTGGAGATGCTCCTGATTTTTTTGTGACATCTCTTGATTTCGACCAACGGAGATACCCTTCCATACTTTAGGTAATAAAGAATATTGAAAAGAGGGGAAATATTATCTCTCAACAATTTTGTAATGATTGCCTTTAAACTATCCTGACTTCTGATATATCTTCTTGTCTGAGGCAAGACAATGTTTTTGTAAAGTACCGGTAATACATAGAGATCAACCCCCCAGGACATCCAATGAAAATATACGCTCCCCGGAGCCTTTTTTATTACGTCCAGCTTATACGGATTGGCAATATTATGGAGGATGACTGCAGCAAAGTCTGTGATTCTTCCAAACAGCTCCCTGAACTGCAAAGAATCCGAAGTCCCTGCAACTATGTTTTTGTTTTTAGATTCTATCAGCTTAAGGCTTGGCTCATTTTCCTGTAATTCAATAAAATAAATGTTTTTACCAGGGTACACTGACTCAAATACATCAATAACATGATCTATAAATTTCTGATCCGCACACAAGTGAAGGATATACCTCTCTTCTTTGGTGAAATTCATTATTTGACGAAATTGAGTAAATTTTTCTCACGCGGCTTTACAAACTTTGCAGGGACACCCACATAAATCCCCCACGCAGCCAGATCTCTATTAACCAAGGTCATTGCCCCTGTCGCAACCCCTTCATAAATTGTGACCGCAGGCAAAACAACGCTGTTTGATCCCAACTGACTGTATCTCTTTATAAGAACCTTACCCCCATTGACATTAGTATGCCCTGGGTTGACCATGGGGCCAATAAGGAAGTTCCCGGAAAAATCATCTGAAGCGCTGAAAACCGTGCACCTTGGAGAGGCCCCCGAATAATCCTCCATCTCTATGCCATACCTCCCGTAGAGTGCACTGTAAGCTGAAATATGAATATAATTTCCAAGCTTTATACTCCCTGAGAGCAGACAGAAATCATCGATGCGTACATTGTTCCCTATTTCCATCTTTTCTGTACCGTATAATCTGGCAAAACGGCTTATCAAGACATCTGAACCGACAGATTTAAATCCAATCTGCTTCAATTCCTGTTCGTTAAAGAATGAGCTTTCCATAATAATCACTGTTTATTCTGAATTACCTCACATACTGTACCCTGCTCCTCTTTTGTAAGGTGAGGATATATAGGCAGACAGATCACCTGTGATGCAACCCTCTCTGCAACGGGCAAATTTGCTGCCCTGGCAGAAGGCAACCCTCTGTAAGTGGGGAATTGACTTATTAAAGGATAGAAGTAACGACGCCCAAAGATATTATAGGCTTTAAGCTCTTCGTATAACTCATCCCGGCTTTTGCCATATATCTTCTCATCCACCAATATCGGAAAGTAAGCATAGTTATGTCGTACACCTGGGATATCCTCCAGAAACCTTACTCCCTTAACCCCTCTTAATTGCCGTCGGTATTCATCGGCAACGATCTTTCTGTCTGCAATATAACCCTCTACATATTTCAGTTGCAGTATCCCATAGGCAGCCTGCACTTCATTCATCTTTGCATTGATACCTGGTTCAATAACCGTTGTCTCTCCTGCGAAGCCAAAGTTTTTAAGATAATCTATCCTTTTCTTTGTCTTTTCGTCCTGGCATATAATAGCACCACCTTCGAGTGTATTGAAGACCTTTGTTGCGTGAAAGCTAAGTATAGACATATCTCCATAATTCAAAACCGGCACTCCATTGACCTTGACACCAAAAAGGTGCGCGGCATCATAGATGACTTTTAGGCCATAAGTGTCTGCAATTTTCTGAATCTGCTCCATCCTGCATGGATTTCCATAGACATGGACAGGCATTATTGCGGTTGTCTCTGGAGTTATTGCCGCCTCAATCTTTTCCGGGTCAAGAGTGAAATAATCCGGCTCTATATCCACGAAAACGGGCTTGATATTGTTCCACCACAACGAATGTGTCGTGGCGACAAAACTGAAGGGGGTAGTGATGACCTCTCCAGTAATCCGCAAGGATTGCAGAGCTGTCATCAAAGCCAGTGTTCCATTGGAAAACACTGACAGATATTTCACCCCCAGATATTCTGCAAGTGCCTGTTCGAACTCTTGATGAAAGGGGCCGTTGTTGGTAAGGATTCTGCTCTCCCATATCTTTTTCAGATATTCCGAAAACTCATCAAGCGGCGGCATTGCAGGCTGGGTTACGAAGATTGGATTATTAAGCTTTTTCATATCTCAAATTTAATAAATTAATGCGATTTTTTCATAAATTTGTTAGGGGAGATTTTCAAGCCCTAATTCATTAATTTATAATGAGAATTGCATACATATATCCAGCTCTTACGACTATTGGCGGAGCCGACAGGATTATCGTAGACAAGGCAAACTATTTTGCAGAAAAACTTGGGTACGAAGTCTACATAATAACTGCCCATCAATGCGGATTGCCCTTCTTTTTTCCATTGTCTGAGAGGGTAACCCATCAGGACCTCCAAGTAAACTTCAACGAACAGTACAGGCACTCTTTTCTGATTCGCGGGTTTATATATCTTAAACTTTTAATCACATACAAAAAGAGACTTTCCAGTCTGCTCTGTAGAATAAAGGCAGACTTTGTGATAACCACTATCAGCAGGGATATAGATTTCATCCACTCCATAAAAGATGGAAGCATAAAAATAGCCGAGGCACATACCCCAAAGGAGAACCTCCGCAACCTTCATCTATTCGAGCAAAAAAGTCTGCCATACAGAATAACCGGCAGAATATGGAGAAGACGGATGGAAACGGCAGCAAGAAAATTCGGGGCATTTGTAGTACTTACAGAAAAGGATGCTGAAAACTGGAAAAACATACGCACCTGCAATGTAATTCCCAATTCCATTCCTTTCTATCCAGAAACATCAAGCAGTTGCACAAACAAACAGGTAATAAGCGTTGGACGGCTATATCCAGAAAAGGGATATGAAAGGCTCATCCAGATATGGTCTATCGTCTCACCCAAACATCCGGACTGGAAACTTACAATTTACGGAAACGGGGAGCTTAAAGAGATGCTCTCCGATATGATAATCCGCCATTCTCTTTCAGATACTCTTGTCATTTCTGACCCGGTCTCTGACATAATTGACAAATATGTTGAATCTTCAATCTTTACAATGACCTCCCGCTTCGAAGGGTTCGGCATGGTGCTTATTGAAGCCATGGCATGCGGACTGCCCGTAATATCATTCGATTGCCCTACAGGACCATCCAATATAATCAAAAATAACGAGGATGGCATTCTGGTCAAGGATGGAGACATCCCCGGATATGCTCATAATCTGTGTAATTTAATTGAGCACGAGGAGTTGAGAAAGGAGATGGGACAAAAAGCGCGGATTAATATCCTACGTTTCAGTCAGGATGAAGTAATGAAGAAATGGGTAGATCTTTTTCACTCTCTCAAACAATTTTAAAGGACAAAATATGGATACTTTGCGATATATCTACAGGTATTTTAGAAATAATGTATTTAGAATCCTAGCTATTGTAAAAGGAAAAAAGCTGGAAACTGGAGACAACATTGTAATAATATCACCCCATCCCGATGACGAGGTGCTGGGTTGCGGCGGGATGATTACCTACTTGCGGCAAAACAGACGGAAAGTATCTGTGATTTTTTTAACTCACGGAGAACATCTAACAAAATCCATTGATGAAGAAACACTGGCAAATGAGAGAAGAAACCTTACGGACAGGGCTATGCTGGCAATAGGAGAGCCTGTTGACGACATAAGCTTCCTTAATTTCGGCGATGGGAAGATAAACGCAGAAAACCCGGAAGTTTCAAGACTCATAAAAATCCTTGACAGGATTGAGCCTTCTGCCATTTTTATCCCGCACCATTTCGAGGGCTGGAACGATCATGTGCAGGCAAACCTTATAATCCACTCATACATAAAGGGCAAACAAATAAAAATCTATGAATATTGTGTCTGGTTTTGGTACACAATGCCTTTTGATAAAATATTCAGTATAAGGTGGAGAGATGCCCGAATATTCAAAATGAGCAGGAGGATCCGAAATACAAAACTAAACGCAATCCATATTTATACAGATGCGAAAAATAATGAGGGGATGCCATTTTCGGGTAACCTTCCTAAAATTATGTTAAAAAGCTGCAGCTGGCGTCACGAAATCTACTTTAAAGGCTGAACCCAATTTCACATCAATTAATGTAGTTGAAATCGGCCTTTGTGTAAAGACTATCGGCAACAGAAGGGATATACCAGTTAGAGCCAATTGAACCACCTCCTTCTGCCCAAGTCTGGAAATTCGGATAAGCATGATAGATTTTTACAAATTCAAGCTGATGTCTTATAGATTTATCGCTTATTACAACCCACACCCAGTTGTCGATTGTAGAAAAATCTCTTTTAGGATATGTATTTACAAAATATTGATAATTAAAATGATCAGTAGGTTTCTGCCCCTTGAAGTGAACCTCTCTCCCTCTTGTTCCAAAAGTGGCAAAAATATCAAGGTTAATCTTTCCAACCTGAGCCGAGTCAAGAAAAGTCAGGTTTGAATATGGAAATTTTTCACTCGACTTCAGCTCTATAAGCACAGAAAAATCTTGCGTGGGAGTTACAATATCTATATTTCTCACATTCAGGAAAAGATCTTTTTTATTGTCAAAATAAGATCTGAAATCACCTGAAATAGGGATAACCTGGGAACTGGCATTATTCAGCTCAGGAGAGTAACCTTCTTTATATGTCGTGACACTGAACATGGAACCAAGTGCAGGCGAAGCAGTATGCGTGATATTATCAACAATATCAAGGGAACTTGTGGAAGAGAGGTTCGCCGCCAGCCCGATTGTCATATATGAGCTTCCCATGGCTCTCGGCTGGATATTCATCTGAATTCCGACTACCCTTGCCTGATTATCTAACAAATATTCAACATTAAGACCAAAAACCATATCATTCATATCCATGTCTCCCTTGGATGGGAACAGATCTTCAAACATGACCGTTGCATATTTACCTTGTGCAGGAAAGTATACTTTTTCTTTTACATTCCCACTTACAACTTTTGTCTCTGCAGCCGCACTGCTGACAATCTTCAGCGTTGTATTTTTACCCACTGTTATTCCATAGTCCCCGGGAGGAAGGAATGAGGCCACAGTATCTCCTTCCTCATCAAGTATTGAAGATATCTGCGGAAGTGAAATTTTTCTGGTTTCAAAGGTCTTCCAGTTAAAGTTTGCGGGAACATTCAGCGGAGATACATAATCATCCTCAGGCATCTTGAAGCACGAAGCCAAGAGTGCAGAAAGCATTAATATATAACAAATTCTGCGCATCCTGTTATAATTGTTGGTTTACCGGAATTAGTTGAAATAGCCGAAATCTTTCTTAGTAAACACTTTGGATACATCATATGTACCAAACCAGCTGTTAAAATTCTGAGTTGACACCCAAGTTGCAAAATTAGGATATGCCGCGGTTATTTTAACATTCTCGAGAGGGTGATGGACTGATTCTGAACCCAGTATCGCCCATACCCAGTTCCCCTCAGGTGTAGAGCATGTAAAATCTGAATTAGCCGTTTTGAAATGATTTACATTGAAGTATTTTGTAGGCAACTGATTCTTGAAATGCACCTCATTTTCTCTGGCTTCAAAGGTTGCGAATAATGAAATGTTGACCTTGTTTGCATCATATCCGGACAAAAAAGTAAAGAGATTGTAATTAATCGCGGTAGAATTTAATACCACTTCCAGAGAGAAATCATAACTATTAACCGCCGCCAAAGTATTGGACACATTTATAAATTGTGCAGAAGTAGTATTAAAAAATCTCCTGAAATCCCCCGTGAACGGTGCTACCTTATAATCTGCATTCGCTGCATCATTGGGATTTACAGGGTTGTAATACCCAAATTTAGGATTTATGTTGTAGATCGGGGACAAATCACTATGATCATTAAAAAGAAGAGGAAGATCCCCGCTTGAACGTGAGACCTTGCTGACAGTAACAGGATATCCTGTAAAATTTGCAGCCAACCCTATATTGGCTTTAGTACTTCCTATAGCCCTCGGCTGTATGTTGAAGTGAATTGCCAGTACCTGGGATTTGGTGTTAAGGTCATATTCCATATTCAATCCGAAGACCAAATCATTCATATCCTGATCCCCCGCATAAGGGAAAAGATCCTCAAACATTACAGTAGCATATTTGCATTGTGAAGGGAAGAAAATTCTACCCTTTGTACCTGAAGAACTCACAGATAGATCTTTTGTCTCAACGTACTGAGAAGCAACTGTTGTAAGGATAGTTCCTTTTGTAACATTCAGGTTGTATTCTCCTGCCGGCAGATTTGACGCAATTGTGTCCCCATTCTGGTTAATAACGGAAAATGGTCCTGAGTTATAGGATACGGTCTTTGTCTCAAATGTCTTCCAGTCAAAACTTGATGGAATCAATAGCTTGGATCCATTATCACCTTCATAAGGGAATTTCGTGCACGATGCAATTATTAGCACCATACAACCAATAACTATAAAAAATACCTTTTTCATAACATTCCAATTTATGTGTTATGCACATAATTCCGCGTGCGTGAATATAGTATTTTATTTCAGCAAAAACAAATCTATTTAAATAATTTTCATATCTCAATTAAGAGAGGTAACTTTGATTAATAACACGCAAATGCAAAACTCAAATTACTGGAAACCATCCAAATTCGTCTACCGTAATGGCAGGCTTACCTCCTCTCTGAATAAGGAAGAGGTGATTATAGAGTCGCGTTTTGCCGTAAAGAGAGTTGCTGCATTCTATGACAGATATCTCCGGATTTATGCAAAAGGGAAGCTACTTGACCTTGGTTGTGGGAAAGTACCTCTTTTTGCAGCATACAAAGATTACATCCAAGACAACATCTGCGTTGACTGGTCAGATACATTTCACAAGAATGTTTATCTGGACTTGGAACATGACCTCAACAAAAAGCTACCCATACAGGACAATGAGTTTGACACAATAATCCTTTCTGATGTGTTGGAACACATTAAAAATCCCGATCTGCTCTGGAAGGAGATGAACAGAGTCTTGAAAAAAGACGGCATTTTGATAATGAATGTCCCCTTTTTCTATTGGCTGCATGAGGTCCCTCACGACTATTACCGTTATACCGAGTATGCTCTTAAGAAATTCGCTGACGACAACCATTTCGAAATTCTGGTTTTGGATACTATTGGAGGAATTATTGAAGTGCTTACAGATCTTGTGGCAAAGATATCAGTGCGTTTACCTTTTGCCGGAAGGCCTCTGTCTCTTGCAATTCAATCCGTTTCCTCATTTTTCGCAGGCACAGGATTTGGAAAGAGAGTTTCAAGAAATACAGGAAAAAATTTTCCTTTCGGCTATTTTCTTGTAGCAAGAAAACTTTAAGATATGAGCCTGAAAATTGCATATTGCATCCCCTCTGTCTATATAGTGGGAGGAATGGAGAGAACACTTGCGTTAAAAGCAAATTATCTTGCCGATGTGCTTGGTTACAGCATATCCATAATTCTGACAGATGGCAAGGATAAACAGCCAGCTTTTCATTTTTCGGAAAAAATAGACCTTATCTATCTCGATCTAAACTACGACAAGATTCAAGGTTACCCGTTTTGCAAAAAAGCAATCTTATACTCAACCAGGCAAAGACTATTTAAAAAAAGGCTTTCTGAAACTCTTGGAAAGATAAAGCCGGACATAACCATCTCAATGATGAGAAGAGAGATTAACTTTATAACCGGCCTAAAGGACGGGAGCAAAAAGGTTGGCGAAATTCATCTGAACAGAGGAAATTTCAGAGACTTCAACACAGGAGGGCATTACAAATGGATAAAGTCTTTTATGGCAAAGATCTGGATGCACCAACTCTTGAAAAAAATAAGAAATCTCGACAAATTTGTAGTACTGAGCAATGAGGATAAGGAGAATTGGCCGGAAATAGACAATATATCTGTCATCTATAATGCAATTCCAAAATTCCCGGAAAAGTTCTCATACTGCACATCCAGGAATGTAGTCGCCGCAGGCCGCTTTGTAAGGCAGAAGGGTTTCGACTTGCTTATAGATAGTTGGAAAATCGTATCAGGAAGACATCCGGACTGGACTCTATCCATATATGGAAGCGGCGATAAAGAGGCTTTCCACAAACTGGTAGCCAAAAACAATCTGACAGAAAACTGCCTGCTTTGTGATGCCGTCAACGACCTCAGCGACAAATTTGCCGAAAGCTCGATATTTGCGTTCAGCTCCAGGTTCGAAGGTTTCGGCATGGTAATAACCGAAGCTATGGCGTGCGGAGTACCACCGGTCGCATTTGCCTGTCCATGCGGCCCGAAGGATATAATACACGATGGAATTGATGGGCTTTTAGTTGAGCCTGGCAATATTGAAACTTTTGCAGAAAAACTCTGTTATCTTATAGAAAACGACGAGATAAGGAGAGAGATGGGCAGACAGGCAAGATTCAGCTCTGAGAGATTCCGGATTGAGACTATTGCAAATGAGTGGGACTCCCTTTTCAGGTCACTTACAAATACTGATAAAACAACTTAGCAATATGAATTTCAGCGACCTTAAAAAAAATCTCACAAAGGATTCTGCCAAACTTCCTAAAATAAGGGTTGCGCTGTGTGGCGACACATCCACCCAGTTTCTAGCAATGGCCATAAAAGGCATGGGATATGAAAGAGGGTATGATCTGGAAATGTTTGAAGCTGATTTCGATCAGGTAGAGATGCAGACATTGGTTCCGGATTCTGAGCTTAATCGGTTCAATCCGGAAATCCTGATTGTTTTCCAGTCCTCAGAGAAGCTTCTCTCCACATATAACAGGAAGAACCCAGGAGAGAGAGATTCTCTGGCCTCGGAAAGAATTCATTTTATAGAGACCTTGTGCGAAACAAATAGTGCAAAAATCATCTATTACAACTATCCTGAGATAAACGACACTGTATTTGGAAGCTTCGGCAACCATACCGAATCATCTTATATTTACCAGGTACGCAAACTGAATTACTCCATGATGGAACTGAAATCCCGCTTTGCAAATTTCTTCATCTGTGATTTATCCTCTATTCAGAACAAAGCAGGCAGGAATACTCTCTTTGAGCCATTTTTTTATCTGGAGTCAGGAATGGTCCTCTCAACCGAGATTCTGCCATGTGTCGCATCCCGTACAATGGATATTATCTGTGCAATGCAGGGAAAAATCAGAAAATGCCTGATTTTCGATCTGGACAATACAATCTGGGGAGGAATAATTGGAGATGATGGATTGGAGAACATCCAGATTGGCCAGGGGTTGGGGAAAGGCAAATGCTTTACAGAGATACAGCATTGGATAAAGAAGCTCAAGGAGAGGGGAATCATTCTGGCGGTCTGCAGCAAAAACACCGAGTCAAACGCTAAGGAACCATTTGAGAAACATCCCGGAATGGTCCTGAGCCTCGATGATATAGCAGTTTTTGTTGCAAACTGGGAGAACAAACCGGACAATATAAAGTTAATACGAGACACGCTTGACATAGGGTTCGACTCAATGGTCTTTCTTGATGACAGCCCTTTCGAAAGGGAAATTGTACACCTAAGCATCCCTGAAATCACCGTTCCTGATCTACCCGAGGATCCTGCCGAATATCTTGAATTCCTATATGGACTTAATCTTTTTGAGACCATATCATATTCAGAAGCAGATTCTGGGCGGACTCTACAGTACCAGACAGAGGCAAAACGAAAAATAGCACAAAAAGGATTTAGAAACGAAAAAGATTTTCTGTTGAGCCTGAATATGGTTTCTGATATAAAACCCTTTACAAAATTCAATACTCCCAGAATAGCACAACTATCGCAACGATCCAACCAGTTCAACCTACGGACAATCAGATTCACAGAAGCAGAGATTGAGAGGATAATGGAAGATGATCATTATGTAACCTTCAGTTTCACCCTAGAAGACAAGTTTGGTGACAATGGTCTTATCTGCGCTGTTATCCTTGAAAAAGAGTCTGATGACACCCTTTTTATAAACACATGGTTCATGAGTTGCCGCGTATTGAAAAGAGGGATGGAAAACCTCACTTTGAACGTCATTGCGAGATATGCATCTGATAATGGATACAAGACAATTATAGGAGAGTACATTGCAACACAAAAAAACTCAATAGTGGAAGATCTTTATAAAAACCTGGGATTCACCAGATTCAACAAGGACAAGAAAGCACTGTACAGACTTGATGTATCCACATATAAAGAGAAAGAGACTCAAATTGCCACTACAAATAAATAACCCAAGGATTATGCTTCACGATTTTAAATTCCGACATATAGGAGTGGCAACTCCAAGCATAGAAAAGACCTCCAAACTTTATCTTGATGCAGGTTACTCCCTATCCGAAACTATAAACGATCCTGTGCAAAATGTAAGGATTGCCTTTCTGACAAAGATGGAGATGCCTTCAATTGAATTGATTGAACCTTTAGACAACAACTCTCCTGTTATAAATATCATATCCAAATCCGGTGTTACTCCGTATCATTTTTGTTACGAAGTAAATGACATTGAAGATGCAATCAAAAGGCTTGAGGAAATTGGTTATAATACAATCGCCCCGCCTGTAAGTGCTGTGGCTCTTGCCAATAAGAAGATCTGCTTCCTGCACCATAAGGATGGAGGGCTTATAGAGATAGTCGCCAGGTAATTGCAATCTAGATTTTACCCTTCACCAAATTGTACAACTCCTCAACCGTATTTACGCTGTTTATGTCGCTTCCGTATAATTTAACGTTATAGATATTTTTAATCATCCCAATTATTGAAAGGCTCATTAGGGAGTCCCACTCATCCAGTTCACGGAATTGTGTTTCCGGCATTATCATTTCAGGCTTAGTATTTATGTACTGCACAGCAATATTCTCAACAAACTTGTCCAAATCCATCATTTCCATTATTATTTTCTTAATCCGTTCTTTAAATCAAATGTAACTTTTGCTGCCGGACCATTAACCAACGAATATGGCGGGACAGATTTTGTAACTACACTTCCGGCTCCTATATACGAATGGGTACCAATAGTCACTCCTGGCAAAACCACAACATTTGACCCGAAAAACACATCATCCTCAATTATTGTAGGAAGAGGGTATGAACCTTGTTTTACTATTGGAATATCCAGATCCTGGTAATTATGATTCATGCCGGAAAAAGTACAATGCTGCCCTGAAACCACATTATTTCCAATGGTGATGTCCCCTACCACCACGCACCCTATCCCAATCATGCAGTTTTCTCCAATTATTATCTTGCCCATTCCATTATTCAGGGTTGAGAAATCTTCAATGACGGATCTTTTTCCTATTTCAAATCTGTTGAAAGGAAAAAGGTCCTTGCGCACACTACTCGCAATACGAGCCTGTTTACCCTTTTTTATTAGAAAAGGCATTATAAAAGTTCTCACCCACCATCTAGGTCTTGACTTGAATGGGTGAACTATGAAATAATGAACTCTCCTCTTTATTTCCGGCCTTTGCTGAAGCCACTCGTAAATTTTATCTATCATACGTTTTTATTTTTTTATCTCTTTTTGCTTTCTCCCAAGTACCATCGCCCTTTTTCTTCATTAAAAGATATCTTATGCCTCTGAACACATTTACATTCATAAAAAGAAAGTAGTATGGTATCAGCAAACCGAAAAGTGCAGATATATAGAAAACAAGCTGTAGAACTAGTAAGGCAGTATATAACCAGGAACCACCCAAGAGAACAATAATCATATTTAACGGCAATAACAGGAAAAGCATTAATGGGGTTATAGTCCATCGTAGCACCCTGTGAGAAATATATTGAAATGAGAACAAAGGGTGTCTGAAAGGATTTAGGAGTCCCCTAAGCCTCCATACAGACTGGAGCCCTCCTGCCGCTATCCTCACTTTCCTCTTCTGCTCTTCCGCGATATTACAAGAGCCCTCCTCAATGGCCCAGGCAGTACTGCAGTAGCGGATCTTGAACCCTTTTTCTGCAATTCTCATAGATAGCAGGAAATCATCCAGCAATGTATCGGGCTCAATATTAATATATAGCTCCCTTCTTATAGCGTACAGCTCTCCGGCAGCACCGCACGTTGAATTCAGACTAGAGTCCAGGGCTTTGAGCCATGATTCATATTTCCAGTAGATCCCTTCACCTCCGGAAGAGAGGTTCTCCATATTTACACGGGCTATCCTTTTTTCTCCGGCAACACATCCTACCCGGGAATCCGAAAAAGCCTTTACTATCTCTTTGAGAGCCTCTTTATTCAGCATTGTATTTGCGTCCGTAAAGACTACGATAGGTGTAATTACAAATTTCATTGCTCTGTTTATTGCTGCTGTTTTTCCAGCTCTTGCCGCTTCGAACAGCACCTCCAGATTGTCATATTCAGACAGGATTGAGTTTGTGCTGTCGGTCGAGCCGTCAGTCACCCAGACGACCTTGAGTTTTTCGATGGGATAATCCAACGCCATTATGTTCACCATCTTCTCCCTCACAATCTCCTCTTCGTTGTACGCTGCAATCAAAAGTGTCACACTTGGCAACTCATCAGGCAATTCCACAGATGTGGGCTTTACACGAAGTCCCTTCACCTTTACCAGGAAATAGATCAATAACCCATATCCCAGGTAGGTATAGAAAACTATAAAAGCGAAAATCCAGAATACTATTTCACAAGTTTTCATCAGTCAACAAATGTTTCATTTACAACTTTCTGCATCTGCGTTTTCCATGAAAGAGTCTGTTCTATACTTCCCCTTATCTGAGAAGGGGTCATTTCAAGTCTACGGCAAAAATCAATTATCCGTCCTAAATCTATGGGAGATTCATCTTCAGGAGCTTTTATTATATAAGGCATCTTTTCAAAATCATCATCCTCCTCTGAATAGATGAATGGAATCCCCCTTGCGGCATATTCTCTATTTTTGATTGTCTTTATGTTATGTATACCGGAACGGTGCCTTGCCAGGCTCGCAACTCCAAAATCCGCCTTATCAAAGAAATTGTCCAGCTCTTCTCCAAAACTGTTACCATGAAAATGTACATATTCTCCAAGGTCTAGCTCTTCAGTAATCTTCTTAAGCATATTCACCTCCCGGAGCACACCATCGCCTATTATATCAAAGTGCACCTCTACCTGATTTTTACAGTCACTGTAATAATTACTCAGCCCACGTATCATGCGGTCAAATCCATGCCAATAATGTATATCTGCAACTGCAATCAGATTTATCCTGTTGGTGTCGATATGACTCTTTTGCGATTTAAGTCTGACAGAAGAGAAGTCGATTCCGTTGGATATGTTGATTGTTCTGATTCCATGTATCTCCTTATAGTTGGAAAAAGTGACAATTCTTGAGACATACTCTCTTAGCCGGCATCTGTACAAACGATTGAAAAAAAACAGAAATCTGAGACTGGCAGGAGAGTTCTTTACCTCAATGTTATATGGGTATGTCGGCATTTCAATCACTATAACCACTCCTGCCCTCTTGAGGTTTTTCAACATCCTGACAAACTGAGGAGTTGTATTATAAAAGCTTCTTACATAAAGAAAATCTATCCCTTCTGATATTATATACTCTGTCAGCCTTTTAAATCGGAACCATTTGACAATCCTAGACCAAGGCTTATTCCCGTAATCCTCGATTTCCACATCCTCACAGACCCTTTTGTGATGCCCCTCTTCATCAATTCTGACATAACACAGTACTGTATCAAAGCCACATTCACGAAGAGCCTCAATCTGGTTGATGATCTTCTTGCTTATACCGCTATGAGGTGAGAAGTCGTAAAAATGGAGAAAAAGTGCTTTCATGAATCTTTGACTATGTTTGATTGTTGGTCTTTTATTTCGCCTTTAGTCTTGAAGATATACTTTCTGAATCCCTTCAATGCCAGTATTACTCTCCGGATGAAAGCCTTGGACAAAGAGCCGTCAGCCTTTAAAGTAGCCGTACATGTAACCGGACGTGCACATCTTTCCCTCACAAAGGTTATTTTGCCATAATTCTTTAATCTATAGGCCATAGAACCATCTTCGCCTCTTATTATGTTTGTCTTGTACCCAATTTTTTTTGCCAGATCGGTAACATGGGCAAAGACAAGGCCTCTCACACATCTTTCCGGACTTTTTATATATAGCAGCGAGAGGTGAATATCTCTGGCTAATTCATAAAAGAACATTTTGAATCTTGGGTACTCCTTGCTTGGTACATAGCTCCATAATGCAAAAGCTGCAACCACACCGGGTTTTTCAAGTGCATCTATCATTTCCTCCAAATATTTGGGAGGGTAGATAGTATCGGAGTCAATGCAGATTGTATACTTGCCCTTAGCCTCCCTAAGTCCTCTGTTCCTGGCATGTCCCGGACTTTTCTTCTCCTCGTCATAATACCTGCAACCTACGGAGCTATAAACATCCGCCGTACGATCGGAGGAGTTATTGTTTACGCCGATTATTTCAACAGGGTATTTGCATTTGCTTTCACTAAGCGACCAAAGACAACTTAAAAGACGTCTCTCCTCATTATGGGATATCAGGATGACGGAAGCGAGAGGTTTTTCGCTCTGGAGATTCTGCAAATTACGGAAGACCTCCTCAATAACGTAAATGGGAGTATCTTCATATGGCTTTTCAAAAACCGTCAAATATTTTGAATACCACCTCATTATAACTACTTTTAAGAAATTACTTGACTATATTCTTAATCCTTTTCCAAACATCATACTCCTTGGAGACCTGTATATATATGACAAATACTGCAGAGGAAATTACTGCTTTGGCAATCAGGCTTATTATAAGGTTGTCTACACGTATAAAGGTAACAAAAAGTAGGTTAACAACTATCAAAATCAGAGAAAGGGAGAGAGGGGAAAGCATCTGTTTTACAAGAGAAAGAATACTTCTTTTGAATATTATGATATATATCATCAAGTATGCCTGTACAAAATTGATTGCCAGAGTCACGGTCACAGCAACAGCGACAGCCTCGATTGTTTTAAAAAACACCACAGCTGCAAAGATTCCGGAAATTGTAAGTGCAGAAGAAATAAGACCACTAATAAACATAAGGCGGGTAGAGTTGGATGCCTGAAATATTGAGCCTGACGTGGAAAAAACAATCTGAATACCGACAGAAATCGAGAGAATCTCAAAAGAGGCCACAGATGGCATCCAGTTCTGTCCGAAAATTATCAGTACCAACTCCTTGGCCGTAAAAAATAAAAACACTGAAAGAGGAAACCCTATGAACGAAAGAAATCTTACAACCTTTTCATATGAAGTTGCCAGAAGCTTCAGATCATTTTGGAAATCGGAAAATATCGGATGCATAACAGGTGTTATTACATGTGAGATATTCTGGAGCGGCAGCATCATTAGCCTATATGACTTCTCATAAAAGCCAAGCAGAGTCATCCCAAGATATTTACCAATAATCAACAGGTCCATGTTTCGCGAAAAATAGTTTATTATATTGAAAAGGAACTGGTAAGCAGAAAAAGAGAAGACTTTTCTTATTGATTCCAGGCCTGGTCTGAGATAGAAGTGTTGCGGGAATTTTTTATAATTGACGATAAATATCATTATGCTGGAAAAGATGGGGTTTATCACCAACGAATAGATGCCCAGACCTGAAAGAGCTGCAAAAATTGAGGCAATTCCGCCGATGCTTTGAATAACCAGAGTCCTCCATGCTATGAATTTAAACATCTTATTTTTGAAAACCATTGAATTAGGAACAATGTTTATTGTAGCAAAGAAAAGGTTCACAGAAAGCAGTCTGCACACATTCAATAGAATATCACTTTTATAATAAGCGGAAATAACTCCGGACAAAAGGAAAAACAATCCGGAAAAAACGAATCCGCTCCAAACCGTAAAGGAGAAAATTGAAGAGAGGTCTTTTCGGGTAAGGTTTTTAAACTGTACAATTGCCGGTTCAAATCCGAAATCACTGAAAATACCGAAAAAGGAAATTATGACGGTTGCTATGGCAATAGCACCGAAATCCTCAGGAGGCAACAGCCTGGCCAGTATACCGGCTACCACCAAGGAGATAATCATTCCAGCGTATTTGGTAACGGCAGTGTACGCTACTCCCGACATCAACTGTTGTTTGAATGAGGGCATCTATCTTATACTATTATAAATTTTCAATATCTCGCCCGCAGTGCTTTCCCACGAAAAATTTTTAACTCTCTCCAGTCCGTATTCCACCTGTTTGCGGTAAAAGTCTGCATCGGTTTCCAGCTTGTGAAGCTTAGTCCCTATCTCATCTGCATTAAATGGGTTTATTAATATCGCTCCCGGGCCGGCTATCTCTGGTATTGCAGAGAGATTTGAGGTTATGACTGGTGTCCCGCAAGCCATTGCCTCAAGGATTGGTATGCCAAAACTTTCTCTTAGCGAAGGGTATAGAAAAACTTCAGCTCCATTGTAGACAGAAGGCAAGTCGTTATTAGGAATATAACCCGTGAGGACAATGTATGGTCTTATGCTCTCCAAGCCCTCCTGCCTGAGAATGGCATCCAGGGTACTCTCAGAAACATCTGCCACTATAAGAGCGAGAGGGAACTCAGATAATTTAAGATACCTTGAGTATCCAACAATCACTCTGTTTGTGTTTTTCTTTGGGTCGGTATTTCCCAGAAAGAAAATATATTTATTGTGATCAGTATATTTTCCGGTCACATCCCGATAATCCTCCAGCGGTTTGAAATGTCTGCCATATCCGTTGTATACGACACTTATTTTTCCTTGATTTATTGAGAGAGCCTGAGCTATTTTCCCTGCTTCATAATTTGACACAGTAACTATTTTGACACATCTCTTCAATATCTTTGGCACTATAAATTTTCTATAATACCACCCAAGGTTTTGATAAATCGACTTATTCATACTTCTTCTTTGTTCTAAAAAAATAACATCGTGAAGAGTAAGTATAAGCTTTGCTTTCCCTGAAAAAAGAGGTGCGGTGTTACTTGTACAATGAAGAACGTCCGGTTTTATTTTTCTTAATGCCAAAGGAAGGGCAATCTGTTCCCAAAATACATAGTTGGAGCACTTTACCTCGACAATCCTGAAGTTTTCCGTCTCAGACAACACCTGATTATCCTCTCCGGGACCGACCATGATGTAATACTCATTTTCCTTGTCAATTTTCTGAAGCTCCCTTATCTCTTCAAGTACCACGAAATCCATCCCGTGCTTGTTCCTTCTGAAAATTCTTTGTGCCTCAATTGCTATTTTCATGCTTTTCGATGCTATTTAAAATTTTTCTCAGTATGAGTCCATCTCTTATTGGCATTTTTTAACCGGAAAAGATTAAAAAGCATCAATATAAAAAGCAGGGGGACTCTTTTTAACGCTAAAAGACTCCTTTCGTTCATTAAATAACGAGGAACAGAGAGTAATAGTGCAGAGAGAAGTACAACAAGCAAAGCCCACCATTTTACAGAGAGTGCCGGGCTTAAGATTGTCTCGATAAGAGAAACCAAAAAAAGCATTCCAAGAATTACAATTCGCGGCAAAAAAAACCACTGTATGATCTTATCTGCATATGAAACATTAATGGAGAATAACGCATATGGCAGCTCTTTTATAACAGAACAAAGGGTCTCGAGCTGCGAAGCAAGCCACCTTCTTCTCTGTCTGAAGAAAACGGCATCCTTTTGAGTCTTTTCATCAAAAACCCTTACATTTTCCAGATAGTCTACGTGTATTCTTTGCCTCATTAACAAGACCTCCAGCTCCCTCTCTTCAGGAAGGTTGCGGATTTTGTTGACATTTTCCTTAAACCACTGAAAATCGAAGGCCATTCCTGAACCTATCAATGCAGAAGAAACTCCTAGATTTATATGGCCCTTTCTAAAAATAGAGTTGTTTATCTCTTCGCTTATCGCATCAAGTATTGCAGTATCGGTATTCAGGTTTTTTGCCACTCTGTGTGCCTGGATTGCCTTGAAGCCTGAATCGTATGCATTGGCAATATGAGTCAGAAAATCCTTTTCAGCAGTATTGTCGGCATCCATTATAACCACAATATCATACTTCTTGTCACCTATCTTTTTTATCGCAAATTTGAGTGCTTTTGCTTTTGTACTGTTTTGATAATCTGCCTCAAGCACCTTTACCGGGAGTTTTGCCAATGCTTCGTTTGTCTCCTTTCTCATTCCATCTGATATTACAAAAACATCGAAATAAGCTGGGGGATAATCTTGGCCCAAAAAGTCGCGGACAGAGTTTTCTATAACGGAATCTTCCTTGTAAGCAGGAAACAGCACCAGAATCCTGTACAGGTTTCTGGAATCGGGATAATTGACATGACACTTTCTGATGGAAGCTGCTGCATATAAAGACATATATAACACAGGGAAAGCTGATAGTATGAATATTATCATATCTATTGTCTTATATAGCCCATCCAGTTCCATAGCTAAGAATATTTATTTTTTAAAAAGATGAGGTCGATGGTACCAAGGCAACATGCCTTAACTATATCCAATCTCCCCTTTAGAGCAGATGTAAGAATAGCTTTGGGAGTAGAAAAAAATAACTGATACGCCAATGAAAGGATTCTAGACATCCCCTTCATGTTACGTAAAGAATAAAGCATTCTGTTTCTGGTCATATAGTAAGATCTGGTATAGCTTGATGCCCCAATTGTCCTGCCATCCTTGTGAATAACCGATGCGGCAGGCTCATACCATATTTCATATCCAGCCCTCTTCATCTGACTGCACCAATCAACCTCCTCATAATATAGGAAATAGACTTCAGGCATAAGCCCTACCTTTTCAACAACCTCTCTACTGAGCATCATTGCCGCCCCATGTGCAGAAAAAGTCCTTGAAGGCGTGTCATGCTGACCATTATCGGTCTCATTGTACCCAATAGCCCGGTTTCTTAATGCAATTGCTGAAAACTCCGTAAAACCTGCATATTGTATAGTTCCTGAAGGCTCCATGAAATAAATTTTGGGAGATACAGCACCTATTAAGCGATTCCTTTCAAATATTCCGGTAAGCTTGAAAACGGAATCATCTCTAAGAAGCGTATCATTGTTTAACAGCATGATATATTTGCCGGACGATGCCTTTATTCCCAGATTATTCCCTCCTGAAAAGCCGAGGTTCCTCTCATTCCTTATTAGAATATGTTCCGAAAATTCTTTAGATATGATATCTGCCTGGTTTTCCGATGATCCGTTGTCCACTACTATCACCTCATATGAATGGCCTCTCAGATAAAGCTTCATGCTTCTGAGAAGTTCCATGGTATCGTCAATACCATTGAAATTTACAACAACAAATGATATTTCAGGCACTTGCTTCATTTGGAATCGTGTTTTTCAGACTCTTCTCCTCTAGCTCCTTATCGTACAAAGGGCTTAGGAAAACAAAAGCCATACATATATAGAGAATGAACCCTGTAGGAAACTGTCCTATAATTTCAATGCTGTAAGAGGCTACATAAATCCCTGCAATGCCACAGACCAAAGCCGTGACAATCCCCTTGAGCCTTTCGTCTTTCAAACGGAAAAGGACCAGGTACGATCCATGAAAGATTATATATAATAATATCATCGCATGAATTACAAGTCCTATGATACCAGTCTCCACCCATATAAGTACATACCATGAATCGGTCGGGATCTTGGCAAGATATTGGTCAGGAGTATAGTTAACCGATCTAGTCCTGCTCATTCCTATGCCTGCGCCAAAAGGCTTGTCCCACATATAAGTTCTAAGTTTTGCCTGATTTTCCTGCCTTATTTTAAATGACGGGTCATTGGGGTCAAATGCCGTCCTCATCCTCCTCACATAAGTGTTCCAATTGCCGAATTCAGTATATCTTAATAAAAGGAAACTGGTTCCCACAATCACTATTGCCACTATGATTGCCTTTGCATTCTTCGACAGAAAGACAAAAAACAACAATGAAACAAAAGGTACTGCAAGTGAACCCCTAGTACCTGAGATCATCATTCCATAGGCACAGGCAGCAGCTGTAAACAAATAAAAAATCCTCGTCCTGAGTTTTTCGACATAAAATGAGGTTATGCTAAACACAACTCCGGAAAATGCTATTCCGGTACCAAAGTTGGCAGCATCAGTAAAAAAAGAGAAGTAGCGTATACCAGTGTTTATAAAGTGAGTACGACTTCCACCGCCCTCTATAAGCCACCTTAGTTCAGCACTATCAAAACCAAACGTTTTCTGAATATAGGCTTTTAATACAGCCGTGAGGGACAGAATAGCCCAGATAAAAAGCACACGCTTAAGATCTGCAAACTTCCTCATTATTATAGCTGTGATTGTAACTATAACAAAAAAATAGACTCCGATTCCTCTGGCAGATTGTAGCCAGGCATAAATAGATGTAGAGTTTGGATTGGCAATCTGAAGAATACAGAACACTAGCCAGATGAAGGCCACCAATGTAAGACCGTTGAATGAATCACTGAACCTTATATTTGATTTTCTGTTGAAGAAAATATTCAACATCAGCGATATAATAAGTATTCCAAGAATCATGTCGATAAACATGCCTGTATATAAGCTGGAAAAATACCGGGCAAGACCGGACATATAATAGTTTGCAATAAATAGTATTGTAAATGCGGCAAAAGGACTATGCACCAATGCCAGTATAAAAATAAAGGCAAGAGGCAGCAACGACATGTAGAGTCCTGACACATATCCCATTGTTAAAGTAACCTGGACTATCAGGAAAACATATATGACTATGAAAAAGTAGAGTAGTACCCTATTTATGTTGTTGAAGATAAAATTTATGATACTACTCATGGCAGCATTACTTAGATGTAAGGCCAAATTGAATAAACCTGTAAATCACCCTTCTTAAGTAAGTATACGGTGGCAATATTCCCATGAAGTTCTGTGCATCATTCCTTGACACCTGAGTCAGATAGACAAAGTACGGCGCATTGCGCGTCTGCTCTTTAAGACGCTCAAAGGCAATCTTATCTACATCTCTCCAGACCTTATCTGCTCTAACTACCATAAGATTTACAGATGCCTCGCACAAAAGTCCGATAGGAATTGCTGTTTTTAAAATTGACCTATGTTCGACAATAATAATATCTTCGTTCTCGTAATCATAGAGTTCCGAAAGGTTCATTGATAGGATATAATCCCTGGAATCTGTTGCAATGTCGTCGTGCCATGAAATGACCCGCACCCTGAGATCCCTGTCTTCCCAGTAGGACTTCAGACAATCTATCAGATAACTCTTGCCAACATTGTCATCTGTACTTATAAAATTAATGATATCCGGTCTCTCCTTTGGATTAAGATATGGTACAATTGCATTTGCCAGACAGTTAGTTGCAATTCTTTCATACTCCTTTGTGTATGCCCTGTACCTGATTCTGCCCCTTCTGGCAAATCCGCCAAGGACCTTAGCAGGAATAAGCCTCTCTGCCCTCTCCATATCTCTTACGGTACGGTCCAGCATTTCGAGCAATATAAAGAATCCTATAACAAAAGCAAGAGCCCCGAAAAAGACAGCCATTACAATAGTCCGCCGTGCAGTTGCAGAGGCCGAGATTGGGAACAAAGGAGGGTCAATTGCCTTTAAGGTGGCAGATGTCATTTGAAGTGTCTTTTGCCGGAGAAGAGCAGAGTTAAGACTTTGCATTATAGTCAGGTAAGACTGTTCCGTGAAATCTATCTCCCTCTCTTTCCTCTTGAGGGTGGATCCTATTGGAGAGAAATATGTATACTGGGCATCTAGGGTTTTTCTCACCTCCTCCATCACCTTCATCTGAGCATAGGCTTTCTCTCTTGTTATTATTTCAGTAATCCATTGCTCTACAAAAGCAGATGAAGCTATCCCCTCTTTAGTGTATTTGTTTTCATTTAACATTTTGGAGAAAGACCTAAGGTCATCTTCTGCCTCCTTAAGCTTTTGCTTATTCTGTACATAACTCGGAGCAACAATCTCAGTAGAGTCTTTCCGGAAAGTCTCCACTCTTGTCAGCTTTGTGTTCAGATTGGATAGCTCATTAAGTTTATCCAAAAACTCCGTATTGTTCTGGATGGTCTTTATCTGCTCCTTTATCCTGACCTCCAGATTGTCAACGGCAGTCTTTGCACTTGTGTACCTCAACAGAGCGTCATTATACTGAAGCTCGAAGTCATTAGCAAGAGCCGTCACCTGCTTGGTCTGTTCAGAATAGTTGATGATTCTTTTCTGAACATTGTACATTGTCAAGGAATCCTCTGATATTCTCAGCTTTTTGCTCAGTTTGGCAAGTTCGTTCCTGAAGTACTCAACAACGTCATTTGTCTGTCCAAATCTTAGAAGCTCATACTGCTTTACGAACTCATCATTCAACAGTACCAAGGTATTGTAAGCCACACCCGGATCGTCAGAAGAGTACTGAATGAGCAACATATCACTGTCCAGGATTCTGTCTACCTGGATTCTGGACAGTGCGTCATAACTATAGTGTGGATGAAACCAATTAAAAAGACCATAGACAAAATTTTTAGGAGATGCCTTCTCATAAGCATTAAGGTTTTCGACTGTCCTCTCTTCAGAAGACTTATCTATCAAGGCACGGACCTCTCTGGGTGTAATTCTTACAAGCCGCCTGTAATTTGCAGCCTGTATGTAGTTGTTATCCCTGAGAGAATCGCCGTATATCATATTCCTTGCATATAGGCGGATGGATACATTCCTGAGGGTTGACTTTGATTTTATTATACTTTTGAGATTGTCAATCCCATTGTTCACCGCACTCCAGTCAACTCTACCTCCCTCTACCCCCGATTCAATTGTAAATCCCGAAGCGATACCGGTATAGATAGTCGTGTTAACAACATATTCCCGGGTCATATTTCTGGTCTTGTATATGGATAACAGTCCGGCTATTACCGGCAGAAATATAATCCAGTATTTTCTCCTATAAAGAAACCGTACTATTTGGGATAACGTTTCCATCAGTTAACCAGAATTTTTGTGTTGGATAGTATCTCTAAAGTCATTATTGCAGTTTTAAGCTCTTGCTTGGCATCCTCAAGCTGAAGCAACGTCTGGACTTCAAATGCCTTTGCAGTACTTAAACCTTGGGATGTTGCCTTTCCCATTATGAAATCCTTTTCAATAAGGGTATATTGTGCTTTTGCAAGAACAGCAGACTCTTCAAATAACTTAAGTTCGTTTATAACACGCTGCGCTCTGTTGTAAAGTTCCAGTATCTTGATTTTCTGGTCATCATACCACATGTCCCTCTCTTTGGAGGTCTCTCTGAGTTTCAGTTGTTGTATCCTTATCCTGTTTCTCCTGTCAAAAAAATGGTCCAAAGGTATTCCTATCGTCGCACCTAAATTGTACCAAAGCTGTTCTCCTCCGGTGTTCTGATATATCATGGGATAATTGGACCCAAGATCGGTATACGAATTCATACCCATGACTCCATACTGATATGTACCATAAATTGTAAAATAGTGCAACCAGTTCCTTCTTTCTGTCTTGAGCGCAAGCTCCTGGCCCTGCATTCGAAGCCCATAATACTCTACCATTGAACTCCTTTTTGCTCCTTCATAAAGTGAGTCTATAGGAGGAAGATGCACATTAAGGATATTGTCCCTGGCTATTTCCTGAGCCGAAGCTCTCTGTATAACGGCAAAAACCGCGAGAACAAGCAAAAGATATCTTCTAACAATTTCCATATTATACGTTTTCCTTTTGAATAAAAGCAGTTAACGTTCTGAATACTATTTTTACATCCATCCAAAAATTGTAGTTTTTCGCATAGTATATATCCAGTTGTTTTCTCTCTTCCGGTGAAAGCCTTCCGGAATCTCCCCGTTTTTCTACCTGCCAAAGTCCTGTAAGACCGGCAGGACCTAAAAACCTGTCAATATACTTGTCCGAAGTGAGCTGTTCTGCTTCATAAAGGGGTAATGGTCTGTTTCCTACAAAAGACATATCACCTTTCAGGATATTAATCAACTGAGGCAATTCATCTACACTGAACTTCCTTAAAAACCTACCTACCTTTGTTATCCTTGGATCGTTTTCACATTTTATAAAGTTGTTTATCTGCTTGTTGGTCTTGTCTCTCAAAAACTCTTCCTCTGAAATGACCTCATCGTCCGAAACAAAAAAACCCTCTCCTACACGTCCGGATAATGGAATCTGAGTGGAATTAAAATAATCGTAATCTCCCTCTTCTTCAACCTCTTGATATTGGTTAAGGTTCATAAATTCTTTCAACCGTTGGTCAGCATCGTTGTACATTGAGCGGAACTTCAGGAAATCAAAAATTTCATAGTTGCTTCCCACTCTTTTCGACTTATATATTATTGGGCCCTTGCTTTCAAGTCTTATAAGGATTGCAACTACTAAAAGGAATGGAAAGAGTAATATAATTGCTGCTACCGAAAAAAATATATCGAATGCCCTTTTCCACATTGGGACCTTGTAGGCACCCAAAGGTTGCTGCTCAACGGAGGATGCCTTAATCACCTGCTGGTTTTTAACTACAAAGTCGGCAATGTTTTCCAATCTGCTTTCAGACACATCCCTGCTAACCTTATCCTTAACCCCGCAAATTTTATACTGACACGCCTCTTTTTTTCCGATGTGATCCGAAACCAATATTATATATGATGCGGGAAACCTGTCCTTCAGGTGCTCAATTCTTGGGAAATCTGCCCTTAAAGAAGTTTTTTCGTAAAAAACTATCAGTGGACGGCTACCCCTGATTGCCAATATTTTATCTTCGGCCTCCTTATAATCCTTCACTATGTCCAGTATCTTGCCAAAATACGCGGTGAAACGGCTTATTGCTACCGAGTCAATTCCCACATATATGACATTTACCGTCACAAAACAATCTTTTTTAATCTAACCTTCAGCTCCATTGGGTTAAAAGGCTTTGATATATAATCATCTGCACCTTTCTCAAGAAGGGCTATCTTCTGAGAGGTGCTGTCTTCACTTGATAGCACAACAAAGGGAATAGATTTGAATAGATCGTTTTTCTTAACATAGTCAAGGAAGTCTATGCCTGACATATTTGGCATATAGATGTCAGAAATTATGAGATCAGGAACATTGCCCTCCTGTAACCAAGTAATAGCCTTGAGAGGATCTTCAAAGTGAACGCATTCGAATGTTTCCGAAATATACACTTGAATTACCTTTGCAATTGTTGGCTTATCATCTACAATCAGAACCTGTTTTTTCACAATTATCCTATGTTAATTTATATTATGTAAATATATGAAAAAAGATCTTAATAAATATTGATAGAATACAAAATATAAATTAAACAATAAAAAAGTTAATAGCTTTGCAATATTGCAAATAAGCCCATTATATGTATCACAAGGCGATCAGTTTATTATTTAAAGGCTTCAATATTTTTTTGAGCTTCAACATGCTTTTGCTGGCTATAGTGGGTTCGTTCGCCAAATATTCAGATCCTGCCGGAAGCTATTTCGTCCAGATGACCGGCTTGATTCTCCCAGTGTCATTATTATTCAACCTTATACTTTTGTTATTCTGGTTGTATAAAAAAAGCTATTGGGCATTAATCCCTTTACTGGCATTTATCTTTTGTTATAATTACATATTTTCAATCGTTCAAATCGTCCCTTTTTCAAGGGAAAAAAACCATGATGACATTTTCTCATTAAAGATCGCGTCATATAATGTTCATGGATTTTATCATAATAAAAATGAACTATCTGCAAATTATATTTCCGAATACATTGCCAAAGAACAAGTAGGAATTCTATGTATGCAGGAGTATATGCCTCACGACATGCTCAATAAGGAAGAGATGATAGGTACGTTTGAGTTTCTTCCATACTGGGCAATACGCGAAAACTCAGCAAAAGAGATTGGCCTTGCTATCTTCTCCAAGTATCCCATAATCCGAAGCAACAAGATCAACTTTGACTCTTCTGCCAACGGAGTGCTTTGGGCTGACATTTTGCTTCCGGACGGAAAGATCGTCCGTATCATAAATGCCCATCTTCAGACTACCGGGATAAGCAATTCCAATCGCCATGGTTTTTTCAGGACTATCCATTACTTACGGCAAAACTTCAGGCAGAGGTCCATTCAGGCGAATACTTTAAGAACATTGACAGACACTACAGTGACACCAATCATACTATGCGGGGACTTGAATTCAATGCCATCCTCATATATTTACAGAAGAGTAAAAGGCAATCTTACAGATGGATTCAGGGAGGCAGGTTTCGGATTTGGCGGCACTTTCAGCAGAAAAACAAGCCCAATAAGAATTGACTATATAATGCACTCAAAAGAGTTCGAGTGCATCAGGTACTATACCGAATCACTTAAGTGGAGCGACCATATTCCTGTCTTATCGGAACTGGAATATAAATTACCGCCTCATCTTACCAAGTAATTATATGTAACAATCCTTCACACGGTGTAAAGTTACCCTTTACATTTTTTGCATAAAATTTTTGCGTAAATATTTTACAGAACGTAAAATATTATTTTTATCAAGTAAGGGCAAAATAGAACCAATCATAATTTTCCAATAATTTTTCAAAAAGAATTTGTTCCTGTTTTGTATTTATTATCAATATATTACACAGACAGCCAAAGCGTCCTGCAGCATTAATGCAATAAATCAAAAAGGGTCTTGGCACGCTTTCTGACTTATATAGGGCAAAACCGAATTAAAAAATAATAAATACAAAAAAATTCAATCATGAAAACAACACTCAAATTTTTCACACTAGCTACAGCAATCATAGGATTCGCACTTCCATCATTTGGTCAGAACAACGCATCAGCTACAGCTACAGCATCAGGAACAGTAATAACTCCGATAGCCATTACAAAGACAGATGATATGTCCTTCGGCACAGTGGTTGCCAATGCAACACAGTCCGGCACAGTAACCCTGACTCCAAACAACGCTTCAGCAACGTACAATACCGTAGTTGCATTCTCCGGAGCAAGCGCAGTTGCACCAAAAACCGCAAAATTCAATATAACCGGCAATATCGACAACGCCTACACCGTTACCCTTTCAAATTTACCATCAACCGTAAAGCACACTGATGGATCAACAACTATGGCAATAGGAAACTGGACCAGCGACATAACCGGATCAAACACCACAGGGACATCAACCCTCGCCGGCGGAAAGCACACCCTGGAAGTTGGCGCAACTCTTAGCATTGCTGCAGGACAGAAAGCAGGCTCATACACCTCTGAAGCTTTTCAGGTAACCGTAAACTACAACTAGTAGAAATTATACCACAGTAAAAAAAAGCTGCACAATGTGCAGCTTTTTTTATTAGTCCACGTCGATCAAGATATTCGTGGCAATTTACTGTTTTTCAACACATTATCCCAAATTGACAAAACCATAACATCCTTATTATCTGATTAATGCCACGAATAACCTGGTCTGTCATTTCACCTCATTCGTGTAATATTATTTTACTTGACGTAAAATAATATTTTACATTTTGTATACAACATTAAGTTTTTTTACATATATTTGTTGCAGAAAAAAACAGGTATATGAAAACCGTTTACGCAATCATCTTAATTTTGGCTCTGCAACACATCTTTGCAGCTGGAGGGATAATGGCTCAGACGGTTGCCATAGGACACGTTTCCTGCGAGATCGTCGAATCCGTAAGTGTAGCTTCTCAGGCCATAACAGGTTTCGAGTTAGACACAAAATCCACAAAAACCTCTGATACATTAAAACTTGGCGAAATCAAGATCAATTCCGGCAACAATGTTGCTTGTAACGTTGTAATGAAAACAGCTACAGTCTCAAACATAAAGGGTGGAAGCTTCACCATAGAACCATCTGCAACCGGCAAGACTCTGACAGACACTCTACGCGCTGACGGAGACCAGACACTCCAACTTATTGGAAAAGTAAGTCTTACACAAGGTCAAACCTCCGGATCATACAAAGGGTCATACACTATCCTTTTAGCCTATAATTAATCAAGGCAATTTTTTTACAGTTTGTAAAACATTCTTTCCAACTGGCTTCTGACAGAAGTCCGGCTATAACTATTTTAAAGAAAAATTAAAGTTTCTAAACAACTTTATTTGTCTGAATATCTATTTTTTATATCTGGAAAATGATATTCTCACCTTCCTTGGCATAGCAACGTTTGATTGTTTGGCACGCTTTCTGACCTATAGAGAACCAAAAGGATACAATATGAAAAAATTCACCTTAATATTATTTGCAATTGCTATTCTTACCGGAGTATCTGTAAAGGGTGCTTATGCGCAGGTAAGTGTAAGAGCACACGTCTCGGTTGAGGTGATTCAGTCAATTACCGCGACAGAAACCGCTGCTTTGAATTTTGGTCGTATATCACCTGAAAACACCGGAGGTGTTGTCAAATTGACACCAGAAGGCACTCGCTCTGCAACAGGTACTGTTGCTTTAAGTGATGGATCTTTCAATGCTGCAGTTTTTTACCTGACAGGTCAGGATGCCGCAGTTGTTACCGTAACCCTGCCCTCAGCACCTGTATTGCTCAGCAACAGTTCAACCGGTAAAACAATGGAGGTTGGTGACTGGATATCATACCCGGCAGCCGGAATGGGTGGAGTTCTGACAAAAGGAGGACTCTCCTTAAAAGTTGGAGCAACGCTGAAAGTAGGAAACAAAAATGATAACCCAGTTGGGTTATACGCAGGAACCTATGTAATAACATTTTCATATAACTAAGGTTTTACACAACAAGTAAAAAAATATGGCATTTACTGTTTTTTGGCTATATTTGGTTAATTTTTAGTTAATTTTTATTTTAAATAACTTTACTTATGTGTAAATCAGGGGTTACTGATATTATCAATAATAGGATTAAATCAAAAACAAGCATTTTTGTTATCGTCGCATTGTCGATATGCACAATTATTCCTTCAACCATATTTGCTCAGGGAAACCTTTTAATTAACCCAAGAAGGGTAGTTTTTGATGGAACAAAAAGAGTGATGGAGCTCAATCTTGCAAACACTGGAGCAGACACATCCAAGTATAACGTCTCCATAGTTCAGTTCAGAATGAACGAAGACGGATCCTTCACTGAAATTACCGAGCCAGATCCAGGGCAGTTCTTTGCAGACAAAAATATTCGTTTCTTCCCACGTACTGTCACACTTGGCCCTAGCGAAGCTCAGGTAGTGAAGATGCAGGTTACAAATATTGACAAACTGGCCCCTGGCGAATATCGCTCTCATGTATATTTCAGGGCGGTTCCAAAACAGGCAGCTCTTGGAGAGGATGAGGAAAAGGCTGATACATCAGGCGTTAGTGTGAAATTGATACCAATTTTTGGCATCACTATTCCGGTAATCATTAGAGTTGGAGAGTCTACTACAAAAGTCAATCTCTCTGACCTTAAACTTGAAATGGTTGATGACACAACCAAACGATTAGAAATGACCTTTAACCGTACCGGCAACATGTCAGTATACGGCGATCTTAGGGTAGTACATATTTCGACATCGGGCAAAGAGACTCCGGTTGGAGGGGTAAACGGTATAGCAGTATATACTCCAAATCTCAAGAGAAGGTTTAGGATGGACCTAGATAATAAAAAAGATGTAAACCTCCGCGAGGGCAAATTAAGAGTGATATTCTCGTCACAATCGGATACAAAGCCGGAAAAATATGCCGAAGCGGAATTAAAACTGGAACAATAAATGTTAAAGACCTTCACAAACTCAATATTCAGGAAATACACCATTCAGTTCATTTGTACAATAGCACTGTTGGTTTTGAGTCATGTGTCGGCCACTTCTCAATCAATAAGTGTTTCCACGATCCAGGATCTTGATTTTGGATATTTTTATCCGGTAGGGGCTGGTGGGTCTATTACTGTAAGCAACTCCGGAATAAGAACCAACTCCTCAGGAGTTGTGGTCTTCCCCGCACCTTCTGCCAGTGAAGCAGTATTCCAACTATATACCAACCGAAAGGTTTATTTTGTTGACGTTTATTTGTCTGTAAGTTCGGTTACACTTCGCAGGATTGGAGGTACGGGCTCTATGTCACTCTCTTTGAACGCGCCATATCCTGACTATTATTCTTCAATTAGCCGTTACAGAACAATATACGTACATATCGGTGGCACTCTCTATGTCAGAAGCCTAAGCTACAATCCCGCCGGATCCTATACAGGAACATTTGACTTAATAACAAACTATTATTAACCAGATGGCAAAAAAAAAAATATTTTTGTCTTTAAGTGCCTGACAATCACTCTATTTTTGCTATCCTGGCTGGTTTCCACACCCTCTTTTGCGCAGGAAGATGAGCCTGCTTACGATGAGATTTCTGTTTATTTCAGCGTACCAAGGATCGGAGGAGCTGACATTCCTGCCCTGCTCAGCGACGAGACTCTATATCTCTCTGTAATTGACGTATTTAACTTCCTTAAAATTAAGAACTCTTATAGTCAAGGATTTGACTCAGTAAATGGTTTTTTCATAAATCAGCAGGCCGAGTATCTGATAGATAGGGTAAATAATCGCATAATATATCTGCAAAAAGAGTACGACCTTAAACCTGGCGACCTCAAAAGGACAGAGACAAACCTCTACCTTAAGTCAAGTTACTTTGGAAGCATTTTCGGCCTAGAGTGCGCATTTAACTTCCGTAGCCTTTCTGTAACACTAAATACCAAAATTGAACTCCCCGTAATCCGCGAAATGAGACAGGAGCAAATGCGCTCAAACCTCGGCCAGATTACAGGAGAGATAAAAGCCGATACAACTATTAAAAGAAAATATCCCCTACTGCACTTTGGCATGGCGGACTGGTCAGTCATGTCGTCGCAGATAGTGAATGGAAAATCGGACACTCGTCTCTCTTTGAATCTAGGTTCAGTGATAGCAGGAGGAGAAGCCAATGTAACCCTAAATTACAATAACAATAGTCCATTTAAAGAGAGTGACCAATATTATCTCTGGAGATATGCAAATAACGATCACCGCGCACTTAGACAACTATCCCTGGGTAAAATATCAGCAGATGCCACCTCATCCTTGACCTCATCTGTTATTGGATTTCAGATTACAAATACACCAACTACTTATCGCGGATCTTTCGGCACCTATACATTGAGCGATGTGACTGAACCTGGGTGGCTGGTGGAGCTTTATGTAAACAATGTCTTGATAGACTATAAAAAGGCCGACGCCTCAGGATTGTTTACATTTGATGTCCCTCTTGTTTATGGAAACACAGAAGTAAAACTGCAGTTTTACGGACCTTGGGGAGAAGAACGCTCAAAGGAACAAAGTATAAATATCCCTTTTAACTTCTTACCTGTGGGCAACCTTGAGTATGTTGCATCAGCAGGAGTAGTACAGGACACATTGAACAGTCGCTTTTCAAGAGCAAACATAGACTACGGTCTTACCCGATGGATGACTGTCGGGGGTGGCGTTGAATACCTCTCTTCTGTTACATCAGGCAACTTCATGCCTTTCATGACCACATCCATCAGATTGTTTTCAAATCTGCTTTTATCGGGGGAATATACTCACGGAGTGAGATATAAAGGAAATCTAAGCTTCCGCACAAAGTCTAACATGCAGCTTGAGCTCAATTACACCAAATATGATAAAGGACAGAAATCAATAAACACTAACTACCTGGAAGAGCGTAGGTTCGCATTTTCAGCCCCAATACGTTTTTCAAATTTCTCCCTTTTCTCCAGACTTAGTATCAATCAGGCTATAATGCCTTTATCTGAAAACGTCAATGCTGAATTAACACTTTCCGGCGGATATGCCGGCATAAATGCCAATCTTACAACATCCGGGCTACTTTCAGATCTTTCAGATCCATCTGTATACAGTAACCTCTCATTTTCAATAAGACTCCCAGGTTCAATCATTGTAACGCCACAGACTCAGTTCGAATATAGCCCTGGTAAATTTGTATCTGCCAAATGCGGAGTTGAAAAGCATCTGTTTAAAAACGGATATCTTAACATGTCATACGAAAAGAATTTTAAAAGTAATTACAGCAGCATAGAGGCAGGTTTCAGGTATGATTTCTCATTTGCACAGATGAGCGTTTCTGCACGTAGGAGCAACAAGACTACTACTGTTGTGGAATCGGCCAACGGTAGCCTGATGGCTGATGCCAAGACTCGATTCTTTAAGGCAAACAGTCGTGCAAGTGTTGGCAAGGGTGGTATGACATTGTATACTTTCCTTGATCTTAACAATAACGGCAAACATGATAAGAATGAGCCGAAAGTCGCAGGACTCAAGATACACATAAACGGTGGCCGCACAGAAATGAATGAAAAGGATACTACAGTACGCGTTTATGATCTGGAGCCTTATACAAATTACCTGGTTTCGCTTAATGGGACAAGTTTCGACAACATTGCATGGCAACTGCGGAACAAAGCTCTAAGTGTGACAGCCGATCCAAACCAGTTTAAATTGATTGAGATTCCTGTTGCTGTAGTTGGCGAAGCTTCTGGAACACTCTATTTTGAAAGCAATGGCGTTACAAAAGGCCAAGGTCGTGTCAGAATAAATATTTACCGTAAGGACAACAGCATTGCTGGTTCCACGCTATCCGAACCCGATGGGTATTTCAGCTATTTAGGACTGGTTTCCGGTGATTACAAAATTGCCGTTGATTCAGCACAGATGAGAATCTTGAATATGACAGCTTTCCCTGCCGAGAAGGAATTTTCAATTTCAAATGGGACAGATGGAGACATTGTTGATGGGTTTGAATTCATCGTCAAACCAAATAAAGATAAAGCTCCCGTTGAAGTTCATGTTGCAGCTCCTGCTGACACATTGGTGACAGAAAATACTGTTAACAAACCGGTTACAAAACCGGTTGTCGCACCTGCAGATACAACTCTATATAAAGTCCAGTTTTTAGCCATACGCCGACCTATTAACATTAACGACTATTTTGCCTATCTGCTGAACAGTGTTCCTGGACTAACAATCATTGAAACGCTGGAAAATGACGGCTTGTATCATTACAGCACCGGCGCATTTAAAACTAAAAGCCAGGCATACGCATATCTGCAAATAATAAAAAAAGCAGGATGGAGTGATTGTTTTGTAGCTGTATATAAAGGAAAAAGACGTGCTGAGATGGCTTTCGTACTAAAGAACAAAGACAAGTCGTCATATGTTCAGGGAGAAACCTTATACAATGTACAATTGCTTGCTCTACGCAAACCTTTGATAATAAAAGACTTTTTCGGAAAATTACTCTCGTGTGTTCCTGGACTTACAATAATAGAGAAAAAAGGTAATGATGGACTATACCACTATAACACAGCAGATTTCAGGAGCAAGTCCGAAGCGAAGGAATTTTTAGCAATGATTAAAAAATGTGGATGGACAGATTGCTTTATTGTCACATCCACTTATAAGACAGAAGAATAGCAGATCAATCCTGTAAAAGATTGTATTTTTCTATCTTGGCATTTAGGGTTGGTCTGGTAATATCCAGTATACGGGAAGCCTCAAGTTTGTTCCATTTCACCTCATCAAGTATACGTTTGATATGGAACTTCTCTAGAGAAGCAAGTGAGCGGAATTCCGGTAGTTGTATCTCTTTGGCAGGGGCCTCTTGATTACGGCTGTTAAGAGTGATATTCTCCTTCTCAAGCACATCGTTCTTAGACATTATTATAGCCTGTAGAAGTGTGTTTTCAAGCTCACGCACATTTCCGTACCAATCATGCTCCCTAAGCATTTCTATAACTCCCTCTCCAATTTTAGTTACATTCTTATTAAAACGCTTATTGAGTTTATAAAGGAAGTGAACAACAAGATCACTGATATCGTCCTTGCGCTCACGTAAAGGAGGAAGGTTGATTGTGAAAACTTTTAGGCGGTAATAAAGATCTTCCCTGAATTTCCCCTCTTCAATCAGTTTCTCAAGGCTACGGTTGGTAGCCGCTATAATTCTGGCTTTCATTGGTATTGGAGTCTCTCCCCCCACTTTTTCAAATTCCAGCTCCTGAATGACACGAAGAAGTTTTACTTGAGTATTCATGGATATTTCTGAAATTTCATCCAGAAAGATTGTTCCCTCTCCGGCAAGCTCAAACTTACCTTTCTTATCTCTTATAGAATCCGTAAAAGCACCTTTAACATGCCCGAAAAGCTCACTTTCCAGCAAAGACTCAGTAAGGGCACTACAGTTTACAACAACGAGCGGCTTGCTTCGTGTAATTCCGGAAAAATGAACTAACCTAGCTATCAGCTCCTTACCAGTACCTGTCTCTCCCTGAATAAGGACATTAACCTTGTTCATTGAGATGAGGCCTATATTTTTGAAGATTTCCTTCATTTGAGGAGTCTTGCCAACAAGAATATTATCTTCCAGCATACTCTCGCTGGAAGCATTGACATGTAAAACCCCGGTAAGGCTATTGCTTCTTTTGACAGACTTTAGAGCTTGAACAACAGTGGTCTTTAATATTTCAGGACTAACCGGCTTCTCAAGATAGTCGAATGCGCCAAACTGAATAGACTTTATGGTAAGTACAACATCGCCGAATGCGGTAAGAAGTATTACCGGCAAGTTGATCTTAAGCTTACGGATTTCAGAAAGTACATCCAGCCCAGAGATTCCAGGCATTTGATAATCCGTTATGACAAGATCAGGGCGTTCAGACCTAACAAGAGATAGCCCTGACTCACCATCCTCCGCTTCAATAATATCAAACCCCTCTTTAATGAGAGTCATTTTAAAGACCTTACGAATCAACTTATCATCGTCAATGATTAGAATTTTTTCCATAAATTTTCTTTCTTAGCTTCAAACCAATGTCTTTAAGTACTCGATGCTGAAGTTTGCAATTTTAATAATTCTGTCTATTCTCTCTGTAAGGTCGGTCATCTCCTTACTCTCTTTATTGATTTTCTTGACATCAGGTATTACTGTAACAATCCCAACATATGTCAACTGAGTAATAAGTTTGTGTGTCACAAACCGAAGTTTCTCATGATCTCCAGAATCAGCACTCTTTTTCATAGAGTCCAACATCTTTGGGCCTTCATCCAAAAAAATGGTGATAACCTCCTTTAGGAAAGCATCATCACCATCTGCCATTTCCTTTAAGTAAGAGAGGTCCGGCAGTGGAATTTTATTACCCTCTATAAATTCTTCCATTTGCATAGATATTAATTTGATACAAAAGTATAATATTTTTTATTTAGTTGGAGTTGGTATGTCAAAACTGAATGTAGATCCCTCTCCCTCCTTTGAAAAGAAGTTTAATTTTCCCCCGTTTCTTTTGACAAATTCATTACACAGTAGAAGTCCCAACCCGGAACCCTCTTCATTGTCAGTACCGTAGCTTGTATAATGAGAATCCATCTTAAATAGCTTCTCCTGATTCTCCTGACTTATACCGGCACCATGATCAACTACATAAATAACAACTCTCTCCGGTTCTTCAACTATCTCAACTTCAACTTCCGATCCCTCGTAGCTGAATTTTATAGCATTGCTTATTAGATTACGTAGTGCGGTCTTTAACATATCAATATCTATCCGCGCCACTCTTTCAGTATTTCCTTTTATGTTGATTGTTATATTCTTTAGCTTGGCAATTGCCCTCAAAACTTCAACCACACCTCTTACAAGATTCATAATATCAATATCGTCCTGAAAGACAGTGTTCAGACGCCCTGTCTGGCTCTTGGTCCATTTAAGAAGATTGTCAAGAAGGGTGAAACTATCATCTGTAAGCCTATTTGCCATAATCAGAAGCTCGTACATATCTGCGTCTATGCTCTCCTTTTTTATACCGGAAATGAGCACTTCCATTACCATCCTTATAGATGCAATTGGAGCTCTGAGATCATGAGCTATAACAGAATACAACTTGTCCCTTCCATTGATTGTCCTCTTCAGCTCCTCGGTCTGAGTGGAAATCATCCTCTTGGCAGCAATCAATGATATCTGGTGGTTTATACGAGTGAGGAGCTCATCCTTGTTGAAAGGCTTAGACACATAGTCAGCTGCACCTAGCTTGAACCCTTGCACCACATCTTGGGTTGAGTTCAGCGCAGAGAGAAAAATTATAGGAATCTCTGCCCTTTCCGGATTTTCTCTAAGTCTTCTTGCAACTTCATGCCCATCCATGACAGGCATCATTATATCCAACAATATGAGATCCGGTTTGCTCGATTCTACAATTTCCAGTGCATCCAGACCATTATATGCAGTCAGCGTCTTATAGCCGGCCTTTGAGATCAAAAGTTTAAGCAATAGAACGTTGGCATCTACATCGTCAACGATCAGTATAGTATAGTCAGAATTATTTATTTTAATCACGGCTTACTCAAATTTTGAAAGTATTCTATTGTCTTTTTAAGACCTTGATCCAACTGAATGGTTGGTTCCCAGTTTATCAGTCTCTTCGCTAATGTAATATCCGGTTGCCTTTGTTTTGGATCATCTGAAGGCAGGTCTTTGTATACCAAACTGGATTTAGATCCTGTCATGGATATGATCTTATCGGCAAGTTCCTTTATAGTAAATTCGTTGGGATTACCAATATTGATAGGACCAACAACTGAATCATCGGTATCCATGATTCTTATCATGGCCTCAACAAGGTCATCTATATATTGGAAGCTCCGAGTCTGCACTCCTCCCCCATAAAGAGTAATGTCCTTATTTTTGATAGCCTGCATAATGAAATTAGAGACAACCCTTCCGTCACTAGGATGCATGTTGGGACCATATGTATTGAAAATACGGATAATCTTTATTCTCACTCTATTCTGACGATGATAGTCCATAAAGAGTGTCTCAGCACATCGCTTCCCTTCATCGTAGCACGATCTGATTCCTATCGGATTGACATTTCCCCAGTAAGATTCCACCTGAGGGTGGATGACAGGGTCTCCATAAACTTCACTGGTGGAAGCCTGTAATATTTTTGCATTGATCCTTTTAGCGAGACCAAGCATATTTATGGCACCCATCACTGAGGTTTTTATCGTTTTTATAGGATTATACTGATAATGTACCGGTGACGCAGGACATGCCAGATTATATATCTGATCCACTTCGACATGGAAAGGGTTTGTCACATCATGCCTGACCATCTCAAAATGAGGGTTTCCAATAAGATGAATTATATTTTCTTTAGAACCGGTAAAGAAGTTGTCCAGACAAATAACGTCATTCCCATCATTTACAAGCCTTGTGCAAAGATGAGAACCTATAAATCCAGCTCCTCCTGTTACCAGTATTCTATTCATATTAATGCATTTTTCCTATCGAATAGTAGTTGAATCCCTCTGAAATAAGCTCAGCCGCATCATAAATATTCCTTCCATCCACAACAACATTTCCCCTCATAAGTTGTTTTATACCAGACCAGTTTACCAGACGGAACTGTTTCCACTCCGTAATAAGTGCTACTGCGTCTGCTCCTTTCGCCGAATCATAGACATCTTTGCAGAATTCAACCCTGCTACCCTCTAATTTTTCCCTAGTCTCCTCCATTGCAATTGGGTCATAAATCCTTACGCTCGCACCTGCCTCCAGAAGCTTATTGATTACAACCATAGATGGAGCCTCTCTCATATCATCGGTATCCGGTTTGAATGTAAGCCCCCATATTGCAATTGTCTTTCCCTTAAGGTCATTGTTAAAGGCATTGTTGAGCTTTCTGAAGACAACACTTTTCTGATTTTCATTAACTTGCTCCACAGAAGTGATTATCTTCATTTCCAACCCGAAATTACGGGCTGTTGTAATGAGAGCCTTCACATCCTTTGGGAAACATGAACCTCCATATCCGGCACCGGCATATAGAAAACTTGTGCCTATTCTTTTGTCGCTGCCTATTCCCTTTCTTACAAAATCAACATTAGCTCCGGTAGCCTCGCATAATGCAGCAATCTCATTCATAAAGCTTATTCTCGTTGCCAACATTGCGTTTGCTGCATATTTGGTCATCTCTGCTGAGGCAATATCCATGAAAATGATTGGGAACCCATTAAGCACGAAAGGCTTGTACAAGCGCTCCATAAGTTTTCTTGCCATTTCACTCTCTACTCCCACAACAACCCTATCCGGACTCATAAAATCCTTGATTGCAGCCCCTTCTTTTAAAAATTCAGGATTTGAGGCAACGTCAAACTTAATATCAACACCCCTTTTATCCAACTCATCCTGGATGACTTTTCTTACTTTTTTGGCGGTTCCTACCGGCACGGTACTCTTTGTCACCACCAACTTATAGTCATTCATGTTCTGTCCGACGGTTTTTGCCACCTCAAGGACATACTTTAAATCTGCACTTCCATCTTCTCCCGGAGGAGTACCTACAGCACTGAATATTACAGAAACATCATCAATTACCTCAGTAAGATCAGATGTGAAGCTTATCCTCTCTTCCTCTGCATTTTTATTGACCAGCTCTTCTATGCCCGGTTCAAAAATGGGCATTACTCCATTTTTAAGTTTTTGAATCTTCTTCTTATCTACGTCAACACAGACTACAGTGAGCCCCATCTCCGCAAAACAGGCTCCTGTAACCAAGCCTACATATCCTGTACCTACAATGGCAATTTTCATAGATCTACAACCTTAATATACCTAATGAACAAAGGTAATAAAATATAAAGTAATTTAATATCTTTGTGTAAGCAGATATGATCAATATTCAGACAAAAAGGCACGACCGCTTCTCGGTTGAATTCAAGGTTGGTTTCAACGCAACAAACCAGTCAGGGCTGAATGAATTCACAATGAACACTTGGATGTTTATTCCAAATATTCTGGACATTAACAGTTTCACCTATTCAAAAAATCAGTTTTACCGAGATCTCCATTCAAACATAAGGCTCATAACCCCAACATTTCTATTACGGGATATGGTTCAAGGAGATGCCCTTCCATTAAAATATCTGGAAAATGCTTTCAAAAAGCTGGCTTCTGACCCATCTCACAAGAACACCGCTGAGTATGAGTATCATATAAAGATGTTTGCCGCAATTTTCAAAAGCTCTCTCAGAGATCAGGTATATTATATAATAAAACCATCAGTAGAGGAGAAGAGGGATGAACTTTGCGAGGAGCTAGTGTCCGATATTAAAGCAACACTAAACAGGTACCGAAACCTTTACAAAATCATAAGCGTTCCTACTGTAAGCCACGAATCGTTCGGGTACTACCAGTTTGGGGATGAATTTCTTAGCAACATAATGCAGCGTCAGGTTTTCAGACTGCTTGATTTTCTCAAGGGAAATTTTCCTGAAACTTATAAAATCCAGAAGCTAAAATTAATAGGGCTCATAGAAGAGGAGATCAACTATCGTAAAACCAAAGGCTATCCCGTAGTCAATAAAAACAATGCTGACCAGAATAAGGATCTTGTCTACAGAACCAGCGCCCTCAAGAAATACGTTGAGAGTGAGCTTTTTCTGACCGCCGACAAAAAAAAGGACGGAGTGCTTATTGAACAGATATATTATAGCTTAGCCGCCGGAATCTCAATGATATTTGCCACAACGATCGCCTTTTCCTTCCAGCAGCGTTTTGGTAATTTCACAATGCCACTTTTTGTAGCGTTAGTTGTAAGCTATATGCTCAAAGACAGGATAAAGGAGCTTATGAGATACTATTTTGCTCACAAAAAAAACAAGAAATACTTCGACAACGTAACAAACATTGGAATTAATGACACCAGCATTGGCTGGAGCAAGGAGGGTGTGGATTTTATCCCTCAGAAAAAAATTCCCAAGGAGGTTATATCTGTAAGGGCCAGATCTCCACTTCTCGAATCAGAGAATAGGAATTCCGAAGAAAAAGTGTTGCTTTACAGAAAGTTGGTCACGCTTAACAGAGAGGTTCTAGACAGAAATTCAAATTACCATATAAGCGGGATAAATGACATAATGAGATTCAACCTATCCTCATACTTCCACAAGATGGACGATCCCGAAGTCCCTCTTTTCATCCTTTCAGATGAAAACGAATATGAGGAGATAAGCGGAATCAAGATATACTATATCAATTTCATAATGCAGCTTTGCCACGGAAGTACCGAAGTGTACAAGCGTTACCGTATTGCATTCAACAGGACGGGTATAAAAGAAGTTGAGGAGCTGAAATAATGTGAGTCTTATAGTTGATCTTACTCAGCCTGTCCTGAATGTCGTAGGTGAAGGCTGTGGTCAAGATGTCGTTTCCAAGTGCGTTCTGGCTCATACGCTCGATCTCGTCATATGTCGTGTTGCTTACCAGCACAGGAGTACCTCCATTAATTGAGTGCCATTCACGTATAAGCCGGCCGCGAGGGTCATACCCTTTCTGGTCAAGGAGGGTGGTTGTGACGCCGTTGGCGGTGCTGGCGGTCTTCATGGCATATACCTCTCCTTGGTTTATTGTATATGAAATGAGTCATTATTAATTTACCAACAGCCTTAGTTTTCAGTTGAATTTTATGTTGGTTAATATGGATCAAATGGAAAAGCAGATCCGGGTGTGGAATTTAAAGGATGCTTGCAAGGATGGGTTTGAGGGTGCAAAAAAAGAAAAGGTGAGCCTTTGTTTTTTTATAAAGACGCTTTCCACCACTTCATAAAATGGGTAAGCTCAACTATAAGCAACATCTGTTTTTTAGCTTGTTTTCTGAAGGGTTTTTCGGAAAAAGGCTGAGGACCGTTCAACGACCAAAGGGAGGCGTTCCGCAAGCCCGAAAAACACAAAGAAAAAAGCGTTGAAAAAAACTGCGTTGCTGTTGGTGAGCTTCCCCTTACAGAAGTGGGTAATCCCGGTGCAGATATCCGAAAACCACACTTCTCTGGATGGCGATGTATAAACAAAAGAGGCTGCCTACTTTTTAGACAGCCTCATCTTTGAGTGCAAATATGTAATTTACGGAACTAGTTCTTTATCGCAGCAATTTCCTTGATTGCTGTAATCGCTGCATCAACATCTGCTTCAGTGGTGAAAGCTCCGATACTCATTCTGACTGTACCATGAATATCTGCTGTACCTATCTGCTGATGAACCTTTGGAGCACATTGCAAACCGGTTCTTACAGCAATGTTGTAGTCTACGTCGAGCATTGTTCCAACGTCACCGGCTTCGAAACCTTTGATGTTAAAAGACAATACAGGGTTCTTATTCTCTTTGCTGTTTGCACAATAAGTGGTAACACCATCTACCTGCTGAACAGCTTTACGGAGTTTGTCCCAAAGCTCGATCTCACGGTTATGGATGTTCATTACACCTTGCTCTGTGATCCATTTTACACCTGCATACAGACCGGCTACTCCAAGCATGTTCAATGTACCATATTCCAGACGGTAAGGATACTCCTCCAGATGACCAGGATATGCCGAACGGACACCTGTTCCGCCAGCACGTGTATGGTTGATATGTATACCCTCTCTTACATAAGATCCACCGATTCCGGTAGGGCCCATAAGACATTTATGTCCTGTAAAGCAGTATACGTCTACATTGCAAGCCTGCATGTCGAAGTCTACCGATCCTGCACCCTGGCTGCCATCTGCAACAAAAATAACACCTTTCTCCTTGCAGATTTTTCCGATCTCTGCCAATGGCTGGATTGTTCCCAACACATTTGAACAATGTGTTACTATCACAAATTTTGTGTTGCTCTTGATTGCCTTTTTGATATCTTCGGGGTGTACGTATCCATTCTCATCAAAAGGAACATATGTAACCTCAATAGTTCCGGCCTGCTCGTGAACGTAAAGCGGTCTTAGCACAGAGTTGTGCTCCAAAGTGGTAGTCACTACGTGAGTCCCCTTTTCAACCAGACCATTGATGATAAGGTTTAGAGAGTCAGTTGCATTATAACTGAATGTAAGTCTCTGAAAATCATCGCCACCATTAAAGAGCTTGGTAAGCATTTTTCTAGTATCGTCTACAATCTGACCTGCTTCAAGTGCAGCATCAAATCCGGAACGTCCTGGGCTTACACCCTTGTTCCTGTAAAAAGTGTTCATGAAATCATAGACAGAATCCGGTTTTGGATAGCTTGTCGCCGAGTTGTCGAGGTAAATCAGTTTACTCATGGTTTAATTTATATTAATTTGTTTTTGTTATTATCAATGCATCTGCGACCACTTCTGCAATGGTCTTGATCTGAACGCCCAACTTGTAAGTGTGGTTAAGCTGCGAAAGCTGGTCCACACAGTTGTGGCAAGGTGTAATAACGATCTTGGCTCCGGTTTTACGTATCTGTTCAGCCTTAATCTCTCCTATCTTGAGCCGTCTTTCATTGTATTCGCTCATTGCCAACGCACCTCCGCCGCCTCCGCAACAGAAGTTGTCATTCCCGTAAGGATTCATCTCAACAAAATTTGAGACAGAGCTCTTGATGACAAATCTTATCTCATCCAGAAGACCTCCGTTTCTTACCAGATTGCAGGGATCATGTACGGTGTAAAGATCCTTGTTCAATGATTTGTCCAGTTTGATCTTGCCTTCACGAATATAGCTGCCTATAAGCTCCACCGCTGTTGTATTGTCGAAATCATACGCTTTCTTGAGATAGTTGGGGCCCTCCCATCTGTTTGCCCGTGATCCGTGTCCGCACTCACCCAGAATAAGTCGTTTGCCATGGAGCCTGTGAACCTCATCGTATAGATTCCTTGCAATCTGAGTTGCCTCAGCCATGTTTGCGTTGAAGTATCCGTAGTTTGTAACATCGTAGTATTTCGATGACATTGTCCAGTCTGCGTTTGCGGCATAAAAAATCTTAGCCATTGCAGATATGGACAAAGGAAAGAATTTAGGCTCTCTTGGGTTAAGAGTATAGAAGATCTCCCTATCCATCTCGTCAAGAGGAATCCTTGCCCTTTCGTCCTGCATCTCGTCTATAAGCTCTTCCTCCATCCATTTGATTGTATCTACAAACTCGTTGGTAGGAATACCCATATTGTTTCCGGTGTTTATTGCAGCATCCACAGTAGCCTGAAGGGTCTTTGGAACCATATCCATTGTTGCAAGCATCTCCCTTCCTTTCTTAACTATGAAAGGAATATCCACGCCTATGGAGCAGTGCTTTACACATCTTCCGCACATTGTACATGCTCCGAAAAGTGAATCCACCATCTCCTCTGCCATAGACTCATCCAACTCCTTAGCGTTCACCAATACAGGGGCGACCTTGCCCATTGTGGTGCAATATTTTCTATAAATAGAGCTTACCAGATCTATTTTTTTACCAGGTATATACTTATCCTCTTTAAAAGCCAGATAGTACATGCAGCTGGTAGAACAGAGTCCACATCTTACACAAGCGTTGAGATGAGTCTCAAGCTTGCTGTCCACAGTAGATCTGAGAAGGTCTATAGCCTTCTCTTTTTTATTTATATCTATTTTCTCCATAATCCTTATCCTGTTATTTTTGTGGCCAAGTTCCCCTCCATCCGTAGAAGAAACCTAAATGATATCTTGCAAAAAAGAAGTACAAGAGATGTCTTGTCTTGCCTATAGGCAGCCATAGAAAAAACAACGCCATCACTACAAAGTAAAAAGACCCTGCAGTTGATGTTACAATGTAAAGAGCTGTTGCCAACTGGGCAAGGGTGGTAATGATGTTTGAGATATAGTCATCCGGACCTGAAAAAGATTTTAGCTCTTTGCTGAAAATCCTTTTAAGTAAAATTATCAGTCCGGACAAAGATGTCGCAAAAAGTACAATGGAGATAACCAATGATATACCATAGAAACCTTCTGGTACAGACAACCCGGATATGGATAATATCAAGAAAACCACAAAAAGTGGTAGTGTGATAAATGTCCCTATGTGGTAGATGATGCCCGCAGCATAGGTGGGCATATGAAGATAAGCCGACTCCTTGTTAGAGGGAGACATTGCCTTGATACAGGAGTAAATAACAGCCCCCTTTACATCTCCGCTTTTTTTGGAGAGGTCTTTTGGGGAGCCCATTTTAACAAGGCAGAAGAACTTATACAGAAACGAAAAAAAACAGACAGAGAATGCAGCTAGAGCAATCAGTTCACAACAACCCATATTCTTATTCTGTTAAACGCAACCATCAGGTTTTGGCAAACCTGCAACCCTGCAGGCTCCTCTTGCCGGGCCTAGTGGAAACAACTCGTATATATCGCGTAGCTTAAGACCAGTCTCCTGGCAAATAGTACGGATCATTGGAGCATTACCTTTTTCCTCGAAATTACTTCTTATGATGCGAACAACAGCCCAGTGTTTCTCTGTGAGTTCTTCGATTCCATCTGATTTTGCAAATACTTTTGCCACTTCATCGTTCCAGACTGTGGGATCGGTTAAAAAACCATCTCCATCCACTTCAAATACCTTTCCGTCAGCTTCAAATGTTGCCATACTTAATTTATATTCTGTTATGTATTAATAATTGTAACGAAGTTATGTAAATATTTTTCTTCATCAAAGAACTTTTTTTTCATTTTTTTGTTTCAATCTGTCACAAATTATCACAATCACTAAGAAATGAGGAAACTATCCCAAACTATTTTTTTCTTCTCATAAGCTCTCCTTCAATATCGGAAATCGGAATTTTCTCATTTTCCATCAAAACCAACAGATGGTATACCAGGTCGGAAATTTCATATATAAGTCTCTTTTTGTCGCCTTTAAGCGCTTCGATCACCGTCTCTACAGCCTCCTCTCCCACTTTTTGTGCTATTTTCGCCACCCCTTCATTGAAAAGTGTAGTGGTGTATGAACCATCCGGCATTTCTTTATGTCTATCCTCTATTGTTTTTGCAAGTTGCCTGATGAATCCTTCGCTGTTTTCGTCTCCGAAGCAACTGGTGGTACCTTTGTGACATACAGGACCGACAGGTTCTACCTTTATGAGTAATGTGTCTCCGTCGCAGTCAACATCTACAGACTTAATCTTTAAAAAATTCCCGCTAGTCTCACCTTTAGTCCAAAGTTTCTGGCGGCTTCTGCTATAGAATGTCACCACGCCACTCTCCATACTTAATGCAAGAGAGCCTTTGCTCATATATCCAAGCATAAGCACTCTCTGTGTCAGATTATCCTGTATTATTGCAGGAATCAATCCATCCTTGTTCTTTTCAAAATCCAGTTCATTGAAATTAGTCATAATCTTACCTCTATTTTATTTGTTTTTAACTCTTTTTTTAAATCGCCTATTGAAATCTGATTGTAGTGAAATATCGATGACGCCAAAGCTGCATCGGCACAATTCCCGGAAAATAGCTCAATAAAGTGCTCAACCGACCCTGCTCCTCCCGAGGCAATAAGTGGAATCGACAACATATCCGAGAGCTTGAGCAACTCTTCACAGGCATAACCAGCTTTTGTCCCATCATGATCCATGGATGTGAAGAGAATCTCTCCTGCACCAAGCATCTCCGCCTCTTTAGCCCACCGGAAAAGTTCCAGATCCCTCATCTTGCTTCCGCTGTGCGTTACGACCATCCACTTGCCATCTATTAATTTAGCATCTATTGCAACGACCAGAAACTGTGATCCGTACTTGCCGGCTATCCTGGTTATCAAATCCGGATCTCTCACTGCTGCACTGTTTATGCTGATTTTATCTGCTCCGGCAAGAAGTAGTGCCGAAGCATCATCCAGTGTGGAGATTCCACCTCCTACCGTAAATGGGATATTGATATTTTTTGCAACGGAAGAGACCAGATTCAGGAATGTCCCTCTTCCCTCTATTGTCGCGCTTATATCTAGATAGACCAGTTCGTCTGCACCCTCTCTTGCATATTTCATCCCCATCTCCACAGGATCTCCTACATCCTGCAGACCTAGGAAGTTAACACCTTTTACCGTTTTTCCCTCTCTCACATCGAGACACGGAATGATTCTCTTTGCTAACATCTGCTTAACTCTTTAAGATCGATTTTCCCTTCGTATATGGCCTTCCCTACTATCACACTGTCTATAAGAGATCTGTCTATACGCATGACATCTTCTATGGATGATACTCCTCCACTTATAGTGACCTTCAGGTCTGGAAAGCGTCTCTTAATACTGTAATATTTCTCATAAGAAGGGCCTGCGAGCATTCCGTCCTTTGATATATCTGTTGAAATAAGCTGGGTCAGCCCTTCATTGTAAAAAGTCTCTATTGTATCATCCAGAGACCTATCCGTCTGTGTCTTCCACCCATCTATGGCAACTTTCCCATTTCTAAAATCTGCACCTAGTATAAGCTTGTCAGCCCCATAGCCCCTCATCCACATAATAAAAAGGTCGGGTGTCGTGACAGCAGAACTGCCACATATTATTCTAGATGCTCCAGCATTGAGTATGCTTTTGAGAGAGCTCTCGCTCTTTACTCCTCCACCATACTGAATATCCAGATTTGTAACGGTGGCTATCTTCTCAAGAGTTTTAAGATTTTTTGGCTCACTTGCCTTGGCTCCATCCAGATCCACCATATGGAGTCTTCTGAATCCAAAATCCTGGTACATCTTTGCAACATCTTCTGGGCATTTTGAGTAGACTATCTTTGAATCGTACTCTCCCTTTGTGAGCCTCACACACTCCCCTGAGATTACATCTATTGCCGGTATTATATCCATCTTACTTCGTTTTTTATGTTTATGAAATTTCTGAGTATTTTCTCACCTGCGCCTCCGCTTTTCTCTGGGTGAAACTGCGTGCCGAAGAAGTTTTTCGTACTCAAGGCAGAACTGAAAACACTCCCGTAGCTGGTAGTTGCAATAGTAGCATCTCCTATTGCAGGAGCAAAGGAGTGTACAAAGTATAGATACTCTCCTTCATCTATTCCCGCGAAAAGAGCTGTTCTGAGAGACGTAACTCTGTTCCACCCCATGTGTGGCACCTTAAGATTCCCTCCGTCACAACCACCACTCTTTAACCTGACAACTTCGTTTGGGAATATACCCATACAGGAAGCTCCGCCCTCTTCGCTTGAACGGCACATAAGCTGCATTCCGATGCAGATTCCAAGCACTGGGATTTCAAGAGCAGGAATCAGTTTGTCCAGCCCTGTAGCCCTGAGATTGTACATTGCAGAGGATGCCTCTCCCACTCCCGGAAGAATTACTGAATCTGCATTCAGTATCTCCTCTGCCGAGGAAGTGACAGAATATTCTGCCCCTATTCTGTCAAGTGCACAGGTTACCGAAAACAGATTCCCTGTATTGTAATCAATTATTGCAATCATAGCAGCCCCTTTGTAGTTGGTAGTTTATAGTTGAATTTCTCTTTCCTTACGGCCATTTTCATGGATTTTGCAAATGCCTTGAAAACCGACTCGGCTATATGGTGGTCATTTTCTCCCTTTGCAGCGATGTAAATTGTAGATTTGGATGATACGGCAAGTGAGTAGAAAAAGTGACGTAACATCTCTGTTGGGAATGTGCCTATACTTTCCCTGCTGAATGTGACATCCCAGTTAAGATAGGCTCTTCCTCCAAAATCAATCGCAGTTTGAGCTACGGAATCGTCCATCGGAAGGACAAAACCATACCTCTCTATTCCCTCTTTACCTCCCAATGCAATATTTATGGCCTCGCCTAATATTATTGCCACATCCTCAACCGTGTGGTGTTCATCTACCCCCAGATCACCTTTTGCTGTAAGCCTCAGGGATATTCCTGAGTGAAATGCAAGCTGATCAAGCATATGGTTGAAAAACTCAATTCCGGTTTCGATTTTTGATTCAAAAGAGCCGTCTATGTCAAGTTCGATTGAAATATCGGTCTCCTTGGTAGTTCTGCTCAAAGCTACTCTCCTTGATGCCTGAACCTTCTCCCCTTTTATTACCTGCAACACTTTTTCATTTTCTGAGGCAAGGCCGATTGTAAGCCTCAGACATCCATCACAAAGAGGCTGAGAAGAACGGTCTCTCACTACTATTCCACTTTCTATCAAGTTATTGTAAATTGCCTTTGAATCCTTGAATTTGACCAGAAGAAAATTGGAGTCGCTTTTGAAGACCTTTTCCACACAAGTGAGTCCGGAGAGCTCTTCTGCCATTTTTCTCCGTTCAGAGATAATTATTGCTATTCTCTCTCCTGGTGTCGACTTCAACAGCTTCAAGGCTCGCTCCTGTGTGTCAGAGCCAATATTGTAAGGATATTTCACTGCAGAGAAGAGAGTAATAATTCTTTCTTCTGCAAAGGCAAATCCTATTCTGAGCCCTGCCATACCCCAGGCCTTTGAAAGGGTCTGCAATACAACCAAATTCGGAAACTCATTCAGCCGGTTCAGGAAGCCTTTTCCATCGGCAAAGTCTATATAGGCTTCATCCAAAACAACAATACCATTGAACGAGAGGGCTATTTTTTCTATTACACTGCTATCTATCACATTGCCGGTTGGGTTGTTGGGTGAGCAGAGAAATATCATCTTGGATTTTGCATCTGTCGCGCCTAATATCTTATCGGGATCCAATGAGAAATCTGACTCCAGGAGAACTTCCCTATATTCTACATCATTTACCTGTGCAGCAACTTTGTACATCCCGTAGGTCGGTGATATTGCAACAACATTATCTTTGCCTGGATTGCAAAAAACTCTGTAAAGTATATCTATGGCTTCATCGCTGCCATTTCCTATGAAGATGTTCTCCATGGGAACCGATTTTATTTTAGATATTGCTTTTTTTAGTTCTGTCTGCCTTGGGTCGGGATATCTGTTAACTCCGTTTTCGTATGGGCTCTCATTGGCGTCCAGATATACAGAAAGTCCGCTTTGTGCCTCGTCTCTTGCAGTTGAGTACGGGGTCATGCTTAGAATGTTTTTCCTTACGATATTGTTATAGTCCATTTTCCATCTCTTTTAATCTGATTGTAACTGCGTTTCTGTGTGCCGATAATCCTTCTGCCTCAGCCAGTATCTCAACTGTTTTTCCAAGCCCTCTCAGGCCGGTCTTCGAAATCATCTGATAGCTTATCTTGTGCATGAAAGCGTCCACCGAGACTCCCCCCACGGATTTTGTCCAACCGGAAGTCGGAAGGCTATGGTTTGTCCCTGATGCATAGTCCCCTGCGCTTTCAGGAGAATAGTTGCCCAAGAATATGCTTCCGGCACTCTCTATTCTGTCTGCCAGCTTCCAAGGATCCACTGTGGATATCATAAGATGCTCAGGGCCGTATAGGTTTGCAAACGTCACCATTTCCGGTTCATCCCTTAATAGCACTGTCTTACTGTTTCTCAGCGACTCCACTGCGATGCTCTGTCTTGGAAGGTCTTCAAGCTGAGTGTCCAACTCTTGATTAACCTTTTCTGCAATATCCTTCTCGCTTGTGAGCAGGAAAAGCTGTGAATCGGGACCATGTTCTGCCTGAGAAAGCAGGTCGGCAGCAATGAATTCAGGATTGGCGCTTCTATCTGCTATAATCATCAGTTCCGAAGGTCCTGCAACCATATCTATGGAGACTGTAGTACTAACCTGAAGCTTAGCCTCTGCAACATAACTGTTCCCCGGACCAAATATCTTGTCTACTCTCTTAATACTCTCTGTTCCATAAGCCATTGCAGCAATTGCCTGGGCTCCGCCCACCTTCACCACCTCTGTAATACCTAATAGTTTGGCAACATAGAGAATTACAGCAGAGACTGTCCCATCCTTTGCCGGAGGGGTGAATAGAGCTATCTCTTTGCAACCTGCTATTTTTGCAGGAATTGCTAGCATCATGACTGTCGAGAAGAGTGGAGCAGAACCTCCCGGAATGTAAAGTCCGACTCTTTTCACAGGAAGTGAGCGTTGGCAGCAAATTACCCCCTCCTGCGTCTCTATCTGCAAGTCTCCCGTAATCTGAGCCTTGTGGAATTTTGTAATATTCGAGCAGGCTATGTCAATTGCTCTCTTTAGATCTTCTCCAATAACTTTGGAGGCCGATTCAAATTCAGATTCGGTCACATAAAATGAATCCGGGGATACTCCATCGTACTTCTGGCTAAGTTCCATTAGAGCCGAATCTCCTCCTTGCCTTACTTTTTCCAGGATTTCGGCAACTCCGGCTGTCACCAGATTTTTTCCCTTCTTTGGTCTGGAGATGATTTCATTCCAGAGAGCCCTTTGCGGGTAGTTCAAGATCTCTATCATGGCATCATCTTTTCAAGTGTCAGTACTAGGATTCCTTCTGCACCTATAGACTTGAGACCCTCTATCTTTGACCACAGTTGCTTTTCATCCACTACAACATGCATAGAGCACCATCCCTGCTGTGCCAATGGCAATATTGTAGGGCTTCTCATGCCGGGAAGCATTCTTGTAGCCTCATCCACTTTGTCCAGAGGAAGGTTCATAAGCAGATATTTCATACCCTTGCTTCTCTCAACTGCCTCGAAGCGTATAATGAGCTGTCTGAGAATATTACTCTTTTCTTCCTCCATTTTAGGTGTGGCTATCAGCACAGCTTGTGAATCCATAACCTTTGCCACCTCTTTCAACCCATTTGTGATAAGAGTCCCACCCGTGCTGACTATATCAAAAATTCCATCAGCCAGCCCAACTGAAGGAGCAATCTCAACCGATCCGGTAATCTGGTGAATATCTGCCTTTACACCATTTTCTTCAAAAAAGCTTCCCAATAGATTTGGATAGGAGGTTGCAACCCTTTTCCCTTGAAAGTATTCTATGCCTTTATAATCCTCACTCTTTGGTATGGCGAGTGACAACCGGCACTTTCCAAATCCTAGTTTACGGACTATGTCTACGTAATAGGAGCGTTCCTCAACCTCGTTCAAGCCGACAATGCCTAAATCGGCAACTCCCATGGATACTGCCTGAGGAATATCGTCATCTCTCAGAAAGAGTATCTCAAGCGGAAATTCCCCACATTTGGCAAGAAGTTTTCTTTTCCCCTCCTCAACAGAGATCCCGGCCTCAGCCAGAAGCTCAATGCTATCTTCATTTAAGCGGCCTTTGGCCTGAATTGCTAATCTTATCATTTTTTTGTTTGTATTTGTGCTATGGGAATAAAAAAAAGGGCTCACCGCAATTGGTAAGCCCCTTTTCGTGTATATATATATTTTAATTAAGTCTTATGAAATATATGCAAACAGATTACGCAACCTACCATTTGGATGAAGGTGATGATGATGATGGAGCGCGTTGCTATTTGCAAAAATTGACACTATGTTTCTTTTTTGTTTGCGCAAAGGTATGGAAAAATAATTCCGATAAACAAATTTTTCTGAAAAGGCAGTTATTAAACAGGGATTTTATAGCTGAATATCCAAATAGTTCAACTCAAGGACGACATTATTGTATTTCGCCAGCCAGTCAAGATATTCCACCTCAATAATCATTGCATTTTCAATACTTTGAACATACTCAAACAGATCAATTTCCTGCGATTCATAACCCTCTTTGGCACTTGAAACTATTTCAGCTCCCAGTTTTTTTCCTGTTGTTGTAAAGTAGCTGAGCGATTCTCTCAGTTTCCTGACCTCACTCATCAACTCCTCTCTTCTTAACTTCAGATTTAATAAATATTTATCTTCCTCGTTTTTTGATATGGAAACTGCAATTTTCCCTGATTCTATTTTTGATCTCTGGGCAGAAAAAAACAGTGGAATAGAAAGGCCAACCTGAAATCCAGAATAGTTCTTTGAACCAGGATACTTATTTGTTCCATTATAATAAGAGAGGGTAATATCAGGAAGTAAGAGGTTTTTTTCAACATTCAATATATTTTTATGAATTTGCGTCTCTAACTCCTTATATTGAAATCCGGAGGTACTTCTTAGAGGCATGTTTGTCACCATAAGCTCTACCGGCTCCATGCGCGGTATATTGACGGGTGAAGCAATGTTCATAAGCACCATAAGTTTTCTGATAGCGATTGCACGGTCATGAGTAAGATTTGTTATTGAGAGTACAATTTGCTGGTGCTTTGCCTTTACATTCAACAACTCAAGGTTGGTGGCACCTCCATTTTTATATTTCCTTTCCACTTCATTAGTAAGATTCTGATAGAGAGTATCCAGATACCTGTAATAATACTCCTTGTTCATCAAATAGCCAATCTCATAATAGGCCTTTGAAACATCTTTCATCAATACAATCTTACGATTTTCCAGCTCCTTCTCTGATAAAGAGAGTGCCGTTTTGTTGACTTTATACTGCGAGGTATAAACGGTAGGAAAATTGAAGCTCTGTTCTACTCCGACAATATTGAGCGGATGTCCGTTTTCACCCATATTGTTTTGGTCATAGCCATAAAAAAACTCAGTCTTGTCAATGGAAAAAGCAGTTGGTTTTAGTGACTTGGCTTGATCTACCCTAAGTTTGGAAGTATTAAGTTCAATGTTATTCTGCAAGGCAATCTCAATTGCTCTCTCAAGACTTAAATCGTTTGTCTGTGCACTAATCATGCATGACGATAAGATAAATATTGAGCTGAGGCTTGCTCTGTAAATCCAATTAAAAGCTTTCATCATTTTCAGTAGATATGAATACTCCCTTGGGCAGCAGGAAGGTAGCTGACCCCTAACCAGGTGATCATAAGAAGAATGAGGCCTAAGGGGATAATCCATAAGATAATTTTTAGGTTGTACCCTGCCTTGCGGGAGTGAACATAGGCAAGAAAAGTGGCGGCAGTGATAAATGCCCAGGTCTCTTTCGGGTCCCATGTCCAGTAATCACCCCAGGCCTGTTTTGCCCAGACTGCCCCCATAAGGATACCGGAGATAAGGAATGCCAGACCGATATACACAAGGTCATCAATCATACTTGCAAGATGCTCTTCATAACCTTCTTTATGGTTTTTTCCCCTGCCGGATCTTCCAAAAAGAGCAATCAGCGAAGCGATGGTTGCCGCACCCATCATTGCATAGGCAAGAATATAGACAGTCACGTGAGGTACGAACCAGATGCTCTGGAGTGCCGGCATTAAGTTTTCGTTATGAATCTGCGGCTTGAGGATGTTGATTAATATAAAGACCGTCGACACCAATGTGCTGTATGCCACAAGCCATTTATAACTCCAGCGTAGATAGGTCAGGTAACCTACCAGGACAAGAAAGAGCGAATACCATAAACGGGTCTCCCCTATCGTTCTTAGAGGAGGATGGCAGAGATCGGTCCACAGCAATACTATAAAAGAGATAAAAAGTATCAGCCCCGCACAGATAAGCAAATCTGACAAGAGTCTCCTGCTGCACAGGTAGAGGGCAGCAATCCCCAAAACCCACAGTAAGAGCGAGCCTATGGCAAAGTATATGAATTCGTTCCAGATCATCTTCTACCTCCTCTCCAGAATAGTGTTACTGCACCTGCAAAAAGCATTGCTATGCCTATATAGGCGGGAATGAGCCACGGATCATAAACAAGCTCGAAGATAGAGTAGTCGGAATCCCTGCCCATCTGAGTGTTGTATGAATATTGGTAAATCTTCCATTGCCCGACAGTCATGGGATGGTTTACGGTTATGACTCCATCCCTTGAAGAGCCTCCCTTTTTGAGAACCTCAACTTTGGAAGAAAACGATTTTGGGTCCGGATAGGTCATTGCCACACAGTATTCATCATTAATCTCCAGCACCTTGTGTGGCTGGAAATAATTTCCGCAACTTACCCACCCCTTGCACTCTTCTCCGGTTTTTCCATTCAAAGCCACAATAAATGCAGCAGGGGCAACCATTTTCCTATATACCACCGAGTCGATTTCTATTCTCCACTCTCCTAACCGAAACTTGGAGTTCAAGTGTACATCTACATATTCCGGCTTCTCCTCAGGAAGGGGCTGTCCACTATTCCTGTCAATCAGTGCAAGTTTTGCCGGGTACTCTTCCATATTAAAATCGATAAGCCGGACTGCAACAGGAAGCTCTGCTATTTTGCCGCTGGCAGTATCGGTTCCTCTCCATTCTACATCACCCTCCTCCACTTTCATAAAGTATCTTTCAATATCGGCAGAGCCAAAACCCGCAGCAAAAAGGAGTACAAACAGGCCAAGATGGTTCAGCAGAAAAGATATATCCCTGAGCTTCCTTCCAATTACCAAGGCAAGATTGGTTAGCAGCATAAGGTATGCAAGCACAAACGGCCAAGAGCTCTTCACTGTGTTTCCGGGAACCAGACCCATGACAATTGTGAGAAATATCAATAGTGATATTAGAATGATTGAAATCCGCAATGTCCCGAAACGGCCAATAAGAGAGGTTGGCCTGACAGACATGATTAGAAGAAATATCAGCAGGAATACCAGATTTACCGGAAAGGCAAGTATGGAAAATCCGAACGGTCCGATGACAAACTGCAGGGCAATACCGGCAAAGGTCACTGCCAAAATGAACAGTATCTCCTTTAGATAATTTTGTGGCTTGTCTTTGCTTTCTCTATCCATTCCGGAACAATTACTCTATTAAACTCCTGTTTTTTCTCTCGTAGGCTCTTCATGTCCAACCCTATATATTCCTGAGCCTTAGCTTTAGTTGAAATATCGGGATAAGGAATATCTCCCTTAACACCCAGCGAAACCAACACCTTTTGAATCTCCAGTTGTGCCTGAAAACTCTTGTCAAGTGAGTGGGCCATTATCCTTTGCGACTCTACCGGAGCGTGAAACGATCCCCCATGAGATGCCACTGCAAAGTCCCACCTCCATTGCGCAGCTCTCAGCAATTTCAAGACAGGTCCCATCTGTTTCTCGTTTGCACCATTATCCCAGGCAAATTTAGCACCTATGTGCGCCTTTGCCAACTCTTTTTCCACCCTATCCCGGATTTCCAGAAATTTATCCTGATATTCATAAACATATTTGGTAAGATTTTCCGGAGTATCACGGTGACAAGTCTGACATGTGCGGTCTATATTCTTAAGAGGAGAGACAAGCTGATGGTCGCTGTACTTGATTGCACCATCTGTCTTGTATGGCATATGACAGTCCGCACAGGAGAGTCCTCTTTGCGCATGAGGGCCAAGAAGAAAGAGTTCATAATCCGGATGCTGAGCCTTGAGCATAGGAGCTTTGCTCAGCTTATGTGTCCAGTCGCTGAAACCAATGGAGTCGTAATACTGTTCGATTGTCTCCACAGTCATACCCTTGTCCCAAGGAAATGTAAGGTACTTGCCATCTCCCTTGAAATAGTACTCCACATGACATTGAGCACAGGCAAGGGTACGGAGGTCCTGAATCGAGGCATCTTCAATCTTCTTTCCTCTTCTCTGGAAGGCCTCAATGAGTGCAGGACGGGAAATTGTCACATTCATGTTTTGAGGGTTATGACAATCTGCACATCCAATCGGATTTACAATCTCAGACCCCAAGGCTCCCCATTTTTTTGAATAGAAATTCTCAATTCCAAGCTTGGACATCATGCGAGGCACGTCAGGGCCCTTGCATGTCCAGCAAGTTGCCGGCTGAGGTCCATCGGTATCATTCATTGGAGATCCCGTCCTGAGCGTATTTCGGATATCTTCCAGTGCATGCTTGTGACCACGAGGTGCCGAATAATCCATGGAAAAAGCATATCCTGCCCAAAGCACAACCATTTCCGGTCTTTTGTCCAGCACATCCTGAACTGCGTTACCATTGTGCTTGCTTTGAAAGCTGGAATCTTCTGTCATCTTCCATGTTTCAAATTCCCGTGGATAATTTTCTCCCCAGATTTCACTCCTAGGTTCTATTCCTTTTATTTCCACCCTTTTATTATTGAAAAGCGTGGCAATCTCTGCCCTTCGCTCGTTAACCGAGGCAACCAGCAGCCCGAGCAGAAAGACAACTACAACTGTCGTGACAAACAGGACCCACATCAGTAGTCCACGATGTTTTTGAAAGAAGGGTTTAAGTTTCATATTGGGTAGAGTTTATTCCATGATTTTTTTGAGCCATTCCGGAACCTGAGATTTGGGAAGGGGGACAATTGCGTCCGGACTCATTGCAAGATTTGAGACCCTTCCGTGAGGGACCTCTCTGTGGCAATGCCAGCAGGCCTTATCCTTACCTTCAACCACCTGTGCATATTTCACCATACCTGTCTTTACAAACTCTGTATTAAGCTGAGTATGGCATCTTATACAGTTTTCCATAATAGCCGCATAGCTTGCATCTCTGGGACGGATAACCTGAGGTTCCATCCTCAATGTAAATACCGCTGCGTGATAGAGGCCATCCTTGGCCTTGAATGAGTAACCCCTGACAATATTATCCTGAGGAACATGGCAGTCGCTGCAATTCGTCCATGCCTGATGAGAGCTCTTCTGCCATGACTGGTAATATGGAGCCATTATATGGCAGTTTACACATACAGAGGAGTCATGGGACAGATAGGAGGTCATCCGTGAGGCATAGGCCAGATAAGAAAACAGACCTACAATGCAGCCGCTAAGAATGACCGTTGGAACAACCAACCGTTGAGGGAATTTTCTCTCCATGTGTGTAGCTGTTATGACTCAACACAAAGATAAAAAACATCCCGATATAATCAATACCCAAGCTCGTAATCCAAATCAATGGCCGAAAGGCCTTTGTCCATCCATTTTGGCATAGGTTCGCCCTTTAGATAATGGTTAAAAAACTGGAACATCCTCTTTTGAAAATCGGTTTTTTTCTCAATCTTCAGCGGCCAATGCACCTCTCCTGTGTAGTTGAGCAGCCAGACAGGTTTCTGAAGCCTCTTGAGTGCAACGAAGAACTCTATGCCCTGATACCAAGGAACGTGTCCATCCTGGTCATTTGACATGATAAGTACTGGTGTGGTGACCTTATCCATCGTGAAAAGTGGCGAGTTTTCCAGATATCTCAGCGGAGATTCCCACGGAGTCTTACCAATCCGGCTCTGCTCGTGTTCATATTGGAAAGATCTGTTCAGGCCTGTACCCCAACGGATACCACCATAAGCGCTGAACATGTTTACAACAGGCGCCCCTGATTCAACTGCCGCAAAAAGATTGGTTCTGGTAATCATATAGGCAACCTGATACCCTCCCCAACTGTGACCCTGTGCTCCAATCCTGTTCTTGTCCACATAACCGTCATTCAGGATTTTCGATATTCCGGGCATTATGCAATTATAGGCACTCTCCCCAGGATATCCATCCTTATATACAATGTCAGGATTGAATACTATGTAGCCATTACTTGTATAGAGATGATAATCAATGGTAGATCTGTGAGCCTCCGGAATTCTATAAGAAAATAGTGTACTGGAATTTCTCTCATAGAAATTGACAATCATTGGATACTTCCTTGCCGGATCAAAATCTGCCGGTTTGTATATTACCCCTTCCAAATCTCTCCCATCCAGCGATGTCCACTTCACAAGTTCTGCAGTGCCCCAGTTATACTCGTTCTGCTGAGGATTTGCATTGGTTATCCTTTGTGACTTTTTAAAAGTAAGGTCTGAAAGGTATATGTCCGGAAATTTCTCAAAGCTCTCGGAAGTGTACAGAACCTCCCCGGAACTCTTAGCTTTCAATGGCTCTGACAACATGCATGGTCCTGATAGAAGCAGCTTTGGAAGCTCACCTTTACCACTATTCAAAGAATAATACCCACTCTCCTTTGTTTTTTGATTGAATCCGCTCAAAAGGATATTGCTTTTCAGGTCTATCGTTTTTTTATCTTTATCGAGATCCAAATACCTGTAAGCTATCCCATTCTCCCGTCCATTAGAGGTAATTCTTACCGGAGCCCTTCCTGCACATGGATCAACACTCCAGATATCATACCGGTCATAGATTAAAATATCATTCTCCCCTTCACTCCATCCGGCAAAAGAGTATGAGAACGGCAAGTCTGTATAGTCGTTCTCTTCGTCCCAGGCCTTTACCTCCTTTGGATCAGTAATCTTATATTCCTGACTCCCGGCTATGGAATATGTATGCCATGAGCTGTCTTGAGCGTTGTACCAAAAAAGATATTTGCCGGAAGGGGATACCAAGACATCTGCCATAAGCTTTTCCTTTATGAGGCTGGATCTTCCCAAAGCAGTGTTAATCAGATAGACATCGTAGCTGCTCCTTCCCCGCCACATCTCCTCAAGTTGGTATCTCTCTCTGGTTGTGGCAAGTGCATAATCCGAATTACCTTCATCCATAAGGGTAACCTCAGGCAAGGCAGGTTTCTCTACCTGAAAAATATTGTCCATCGGAATATTGTAAACAGCCATGTATGTTCTCTTAATCTCCATCTCCTTATCCACAATCTGCTGGGTAAACTGCACACTCTCTTTCCAGCTCCATATATTTACCTTTGGAAAATCCTCCTTGGCGATTGATTTATCCCTCTCTCTTTCAGGAGGAACTGTGCCAAAATATAGCTTATTCCCATTTGCAGAAAACATCAGATCTCTGAGGGATGCAATTTTCCATCCTTCGGGAATGCCGATGCAACCGCTTGTCGCTATCGGTTTTGAGACGCCGCCACCACTCCAAAGCAGGAGGGTGTCCTTCAGCAAAAGTGCAGCGCGTTGGCCGTTTTCTGATAGGGCACTCTTCAATACATTTTTACCCCTACCAAATATATCCGTAGAAGAATTTGCTGTTACATCATAAAGTATAACGCTTCCTTTGGTTAAAATCAGAACTGAAGGGCTCTCTTTTGCTGTTACATATCCGGTTACCTTACCAAAACTTTTTGTTGCCTTTCCGTCCGTAGATATCACATTGAGTGTGGAATCCCTTGTCTTGTAAACAACATATCCGCTCCATTTAGAAGGAACCTCAAATGAGGTAAGGCTGTCAATTACCTTTGTGCTTTTGCCGGCAATATCATATATTTTGAGAGATTCCCCTTTTTTGTCAACACGTTTGAAGATCAAGTATTTTGAGTCTGCGCTGAAACTTATATTTGAAGAGGAATCCGCTGAAAGCAGCTCTTTTCCTTTGTTGTCAAATAACTTGACAACGGAAGCTCCTTTCCATGGCTGGTAAACTGTTGATATCCATTTGCCGTCATTAGAGATGATTTTTGATGAGATTGTATTCCATTTAAGGAGATCATCAACGGTCAGCAATTTTTTTCCTGTCTGGGCCTGAAGCTGCCCTAAACAGATTACAATAAAAGCAAAAGGCAATAAATATTTTTTCATATCAAACTCTTTATCAAATATATCAGAATACCGAAATTCCAATTTTAGTTGTAAATCTTTCCAGAGTCTCAATTCCTCTGCATGAGTTACCGTTTTTATTCAGTTCCGGACTCCAGACAGCAATTGAGAGCTTCCCCGGAATTACTGCAACAATTCCTCCCCCAACACCACTTTTTCCAGGTAATCCTACCCTATATGCGAAGTCTCCGGATTCATTGTATAAGCCACATGTAAGCATCAGCGCATTAAGCCTTTTTGCACTTCTTGGGCCAAACACCTCCTTGTTGATAACAGGCTGTACCCCTCCGTTTGCAAGGAAGAGAAAAGATTTTGCAAGCTCGCCGGTAGTCATTGATATGCTGCACTGGTTACAGTATACATCTATTACAGAATCTACATCGTTGTGAATGTTTCCGAAGTCCTTCATGAAATGAGCCAGAGCCATATTTCTGTCAGAATTTTCGAATTCAGATGCTGCTATTTTTTTATCAAAGTAGATATCATCATTACCACATATCTCTCTCACAAACTCTAGAATAGCCTGTTTTGGCTTGGGATACAGGTCTATCAGTCTGTCAGTGACTACCAATGCTCCTGCATTGATAAAAGGATTCCGGGGAATACCTCTCTCCTGTTCAAGCTGAATGAGTGAGTTGAATGCCGTTCCTGAAGGTTCTCTGCCCACGCTTTTCCATATCTCCTCACTATTGAGCTTGCATACCATAGCCAAAGTGAAAACTTTGGAAATACTCTGTATTGAAAATTTGGTATCTGAATCACCAACTGAAAACACCTGACCATCCAAAGTGGCAATAGAAACGGCATAAGATTTGGGGTCAACTTGTGCAAGTGCCGGTATATAGTCTGCAACCTTCCCCTCCTCCGTAAAATTTTCAAGTTCTCCGTATATGCATTCTACGGCTTCTCTGTATTCCATAATCGCTTTTTATGTACAAATGTACTCTATCTCCCGAATTTACTCAAATTAGTGAACTCTCCCAGAAGTACGATAATGTCGCCAAGCTTAAGCTCCAAATCTCCTTTATTGGGATCCATCACCCTTAGCTCCTGATGAGTAACCCCAAACATATTTGGAACATCAACCTTCCTCTTGAGCCCTACGAATTTAACGTTGTGTTCAGATTTGAAGTTGATTTTTGACAGCTTGATGCCAGCCAACCTTTTAGGAAGATGCATCTGTACAATGTAGGTATCTTCATCTAGCTTATAGGAGCTTATATAGCTGCTCAGTTCCAGAGACATGGCATATTTCTGGGCGGCATCCTTTTCCGGGAAGATAATGTTTTCCACACCCAGAGAACTTAGCACAGTGGCATGAATATCACTGACCGCCCTGACTATAAGTCTTTTAACTCCATGTTCCCTGAATAGGGCATAAGTCATGAGGGAGTCACCAAACTCCTTACCCAAAGCTATTATCACTCCATCGGAAGAGTTTATAGGCAAGGCACCCAGACTATTTCTGTCGGTAACGTTAAGACATATTGCCACCGATATTTTTGATTTCATATCCTCTACCCTCTCTATGTTCTTGTCAACACCCACCACCTCATAGCCCATCTGGGTAAAGCGCTCTGCCAAGACAGAACCAAAATTCCCCAAACCAACGATAATATATTTCATAACTAGCGTAATTTATTAACTTATAATTATATCTGCTTTTGGATAACTGTATCTCTGCTCTCTTTTTGTCCTGATGAACGCGGACAGGAATGAAACCACCCCAATTCTACCGATAAACATAAGCAAGGTAATTATCAACTTGCTAGCCGGCTGGAGATTTTCAGTGATTCCCATTGAGAGTCCTACAGTACCTATCGCCGAGACTATTTCGAATAGGATTTTATCTGCAGAGAAACCCGGCTCTATCGACACTATCGCAACTTCGGCTAAAAGAATGAAAAACAGAGAGAGTGTGACAGTTGCAAAGGCCCTCGTAATCGAAATAGATGAGACCTCCCTTCCGAAAAATTCCACCTTTTCATTTCCTTTCACAAGGTGAGTCATGTTCCTCACCATAAGGGCAAAGGTTGTGACTTTTATACCGCCGGCAGTAGATTGAGGAGCACCTCCAATCCACATCAAAACAACTATCACCATAAAGGTCAATGGTCCGATAGTACTCAGGTCGGTAGATGAAAATCCTGCCGTTCTTGGTACAACTGCATGGAAAAACGCTTGAGCGAACTTGTCAAATCCTGTAAATTCTGAGAGCTGTCCATTGCCCTCAAAAATCAGAAAATAGAGAGTTCCTAATAGCAACAATACTCCCGTTGTCCTGAGAACAATTATTGAGTTCATATCCCAATCACGAGGGTACTTCCTGTATTTTCTCCCCTTAAGTATCCTCATTAACTGACGGGACTTGTGATGAAATACCTGAATGATATTTGAAAGTATAGGAAACCCTATACCACCACAAATTATAAGCATTGAAACAATAATGTGCAGCGAAGGAATTTTCAGGACCATAGGATCACCCAGGTTCTTGTCCAAAGTAGAGAACCCTGCATTACAGAAGGCCGATATTGAATGGAATATGGCAAAGAATACCTTGTCAAACTCATCCATCTGAAGATGATGGGCTGTACTTAAATATATCCCTGCTGCACCAATCAACTCAAGCAGGAATGTTACGGATATAATCCTGCTGACCAAAGGTATGAGATTGGTGTTTCTGTTGCCGGATATAATATCTTTAATCATGTACTGACTATTGATAGAGATCCCATCCAGAAAAAAAATAGCAAAAAAAGTGGTAATTGTTATGACGCCCAATCCTCCCATTTGAATCAGCAACATAATAGTGATCTGTCCGCTTATCGTAAATGTCTCCTGAAATGGCACACAATTGAGACCTGTAACACACACCGCAGATGTTGTCGTAAACAAGGCATCTACAAAACCTATCCCATGTAACGTGGAGTTTGGCAACATAAGTATGGTTGTGCCGACAGTGATGAGAAAAAGGAAGCTTATTACAAATAACCTTAGTGGATTTGCATTTACATTAAGGACGGATACTACATCCCGGGAAATTTCAATAACAGAGAAACAGATAAGTACAGATATCACAATCCAGTATGAATATCTGAAAGGAATGCTGTCAAAGGCTCCGGAAGAGTCAGCATTGAATACAACTATAAAAGTACTCAGAAGAAGAAAAAGTGATATCCACTCAATCCTAGTCTCTTTCCTTACAAATTCGTGAAAATTATACATTATCCTGAATACCGATATAATACTCAGAATCAAAAGCATAACCCGAAAGAGAGAGAAGAAGATATATTTCTCTTCAGGTGTAACAGTAAAGCCAATATTATAACCTACAAGGAGCAGGATAGCAACACTACAAAGAAAGGCTACCCATGTGGAAACCATCAACAGGGGAGCCCTTGTCTTTTTAAAGGACTCTCTTGTCTTATAAAGAAAGTACCTCATAATTATTTGTCAACTCTATTTTACCATCAATTTGTCACCGGCATCTTCCTTGACAGCTCTTTTCCATTTTTCAGAATAACCAGGCTGACCGGGGAAAGCTGGAATACTCTTGCTGAATCCGTTATTCTGGAAACTACCATCCTCATTCTGTTTCTTGACATTACCATCTATGTATTTTACAAGAAGATACCTATCCAGAGCAACCCATTTCCCGAAAAGATCCTGAGCAGTATTTACAGAATAGTCTGTAAGGAACTCTCTGGCTTTATCCGGAGATTCCCTGTATAGTGCCATAGCAGCAGCATCTATCGCCGATGTTCTTTCTATGGCTGTATTTTCGTGTTCATCAGCCACCTTCCTGATTTCAGGAGCAAGCAGATTGTATCTAAGATAGGCGAAATTTGTAACCCTGTTGAATATCCAGAAAGCAGATGTAGGCGAATATGTCATCATATCACCGTTCCCAACCCTGAAGCACTCCGGAACTCTGAGTGTGCTTGTATATATTGGAGTAAGGGCAGATGTAGCAGCGTCGTCAACACCAAACCAGAAGATACCGCCAACTTCGTCAGGAAGCCAGCTGCGAGCTTGTCCCAACAACCAGAAACCTGTCTGCTGTGTAGCAATAGCCCTTTCATTGGTATAGCTCTTCCCATCCACCTCAAATGTCATCGGCCTCCATCTGTACGGAAGAATGTGTCCTCCTGCACCTAAATCCTTGGTCATATCCAGAGCAGTTCCCTCATAATGGTCTCTCATCACATCGGCCACCATTTTCACAGTGACCTTCTCCTTTGGTTTAATATAAAGAGGAAGCCTGTTCTTCGCGTTGTAACCCATAGCATAATCCTCGTAATAAGTATAAGGCTTGTCCCCAATCATTCCACCACCGAGGATATTGAAAGCTGCCCAGACTCTGGCTTCACAACCTCTCATCCCACTGAAATTAAGTGGAGCATATGTATCTGAAAAACTGAAGTCTTTATCAGCTCCCTTATAAAGTCCATTTTCCTTAGCATAAGAGATGACATCCGGAGCATAGAGGCAATTTTCAGGATCGTTCAATGGAAACTGTGTAATTCTGGCCTGATTGGCGTGAGCAGAGATATAACCATCCGGAATACGTACAGCAACCCATAGAGCACCTTTATTCACATTCTTCCCTTTTACCATCTTAACCCCTTTACCTACCATTTCCAGTATCCAGACCTCATTTTTATCAGCCACTGAAAAAGACTCTCCCTCAGATGCATATCCGTACTCCTTCACAAAATCAGTCATTATCTTTATGGCTTCTCTGGCACTTCTGGCTCTTTGCAGGGTAACATATATCAGAGAACCGTAATCGAATGTTGCAGTTGTATCCACAAGATGCTCATTACCGCCGAATGTGGTTTCGGTAATTATAACCTGATGCTCATTCATATTGCCTACTGTATTGTAGGTCTGCGGCGCCTGAGGTATGTCACACATATATTTACCAGTGTCCCACTCATATATTTTCATCATTGTGCCAGGAGCGAATTTTGCCCCTTTTGTAAAATAGAGCTCGCCGTAAAGCTGATGAGAGTCGGCAGCGTAGGTTACCATCACCGAACCATCCTTAGAGGCCCCTTTTGTAATCAGCAGGTTTGTGCAGGCTTTCCCATCATTAGGTGTTGCCATTAAAAGAAAGATTGAGAATAGAGATAAAAGACACTTTTTCATTATTATAATGTTTATTGCGTTTCTATAAACAAAGATACGTTAAAAAAGATAATTCAAGGTCTGATTCATGGCAGCCTTTTTGTAGACGTTTAGTTTTCAACATATAACACATGAATTCTCCTACTTTTACACATTCTTCCCTACGTGGAATTATAACTTTTACAATCATTCTCCTTTCTGCCCGATTGATGGGTCAATCAAAAATTAAAGTACAACTTATTGATAGTCTGAGCAATGACGGAGTAGAATTTGCTGCCGTCTCATTGACAAAGAGTGGCGAGACACAGATTTTCAAGTTCGACCAGTCCGATTCGACAGGTGTTGCTGAAATTGCCGATGTTCCCAACGGTAAATATATCCTGAAGGTAAGTCACCTGAATTATGAGGGAATGAGCAAAGAAATTGAGGTAGCCCAAAAGAATGTTGATCTGGGAAAGATATACATTAAGGAAAAACTTACTTCTCTCGGTGCCGTTACTGTTACAGGCACTGCAATCCCAATCGTTGTGAAGAAAGACACAATAGAGTTCAGTGCCTCCGCCTTCAAGGTTGGTGATGGGGATGTTTTAAGCCAGCTTCTAAAAAAGCTGCCCGGAATGGAGATTGACAAGAACGGCAAAGTCACCTACAATGGTAAAGCTATAAGCAAGATTCTGGTAGATGGTGAGGATTTCTTTTCAAAAGAATCAAAATTACTGACAGGTAGCCTTCCCGCTAACATAATAAACAAGGTCAAGGTAATCGACCGCAAATCGGATCAGGCAAGGTTCACAGGAATAGATGATGGGCAGGAAGAGACAATAATGGACGTTACGGTAAAGGAGGGATTCAAAAAGGGTCTTTTTGGAAATGCCACTGCCGGATATGGAACTGAAGATACTTATAACGGCAATCTCTTTGCTGCCTCATTTAAAGACAAGACCCGTTTCGGAATTACCGCCTCTTCCTCAAATATATCTGATGGTGGTGTTTTCAGTAACGGAGATGCTGTAGTTGTTGTTATGGGAAACGGAAACCAGGGGAAATCCACCTTCTCAAATTATGGAATCAATGCAAATACAGACCTGAAAGGCGGAAAGTTAAAGATCAGCGGTAACTTCAACCACTCAGAATCGGATAACGACTCTCAGACAAAAAGGATACGTCAGACCTTCATGGAAGACAGTTCCTTCATATACAATCAGATCGAAACCGGAAAGTCAAAATCCAGAACAAATAGCATTAACGGCAATATTGACTGGAACCCTACAAAGAAAATAGGGATATCTTTTATGCCAAACTTAAGTATATCAAACTCATCCAGCTCAAATAACAGCGAATACACTACCAACGGAGCATCGGGAATTCCAATAAACAAAGGAAGCTCAAGCAATTATTCTGATGGCACCAACAAGAGTTTAAGCAGCGCCATTCTATTCAGGTACCAGTTCGATAAGAAAAGAAGGACATTCTCGATGATGACGAATTTCGGATTGTCAAATGGAGATAACGATGGATACAACCAATCAACAACGACCAAATACGCTGATAATATAGAGGATACTGATACAATAAGACAGAAGTCCGTCACATCCAGTGACAACAAATCACTGAGCTTAAGGGCATCCTACACCGAACCTCTCAGCAGCAAGCTCACTTTGGAAATGGCATATAGCTTAAGATACAACAACTCTTTCTCTGATAAGGAGACATATAACTGGAACCCATTGACAAAAAATTACGACAAGAAGGACGATATATACAGCAATGACTTTAAAAACATCAATTTAGGTCAAAGTTACGACATCAATATTCAGAGGACTGAGCTAAAGTACAATTATCAGATTGGATTCAGCTTACAGCCGACATATACTAAAAGTGAGGGTTCTAAAAGAGACTATACGAACAATGTCACAAACTACGCTCCTACTTTAATGTTCAACTATACAATAAACAAATCCACTTTTCTGCGATTCAATTACAGAGGGATGTCCAGCCAACCCTCTATTGACCAGATGCAGCCTGTTCCGGATAATTCCAATCCTCTATATATCAGGATAGGAAACCCTAACCTTATACCTGGCTTCCGTAACAATATAACTATGTCTTTCAGAAAAGGGAATTATGAGAAGTTCAGCTCTATGGACATGGCTATCTCTGCAGGTTATAACACAAATATTATCAGCAACATATCTGCATATGGAGATGGTGGTATTCAATACACGGCTCCCATAAATACAGATCCGACCTATAATGGGTCTGTCCGCCTCTCTTTCAATACCCCGTTGGTAGGCAAGAAATTATTCATGAACATGTCCAATAGCGTTAATTTTAACAACAACCTGAGCTATACGGCCAAAATAGCTATTGATCCCCAGACAGAGAAAGGAAATCTTAGCATAGACAATTTCAAGAATATCTCAAAAAACATCACAAACACCCTTTTTTACAGAAACGGCCTGGGCATTAACCTGAATCTGGAGAAGATCGATTTTTCGCTGATGAGTAACATCTCCTATCGGAACTCCTGGTATTCAATAGCCAGCAAGAACAATGCAGAAATGTGGAACTATAATGTAAGTGCAGATGTCAATCTTTCCCTTCCATACGGCTTTTCAATCAGACCAAATGCAAGCTTCTTTGTAAGCAATGGGTACGGGGACGAAAAGGACAAGCCATATACAATTCTGAATGGTGAGATAGAAAAGAGCTTCTCAAAAAGTAAATTTTCCATAAGGATAAAGATGTCCGACATCCTAAACCAGGCAAAAGGTGTAAGCCGTACAACCACGGACAACTACGTGGAAGATCAGGAGTACATGATACAGAAGCGATATTTTTTATTCTCGCTTTCATACCAGTTTGGCAAATTTCCAAATGCCCGGAGAGGTACCAGAAGTATTTCAGTTGGAGAGGGTGATGGGTTTTTCGGCGGTGGCTTCTTTGGCGGATTTTTCGGCGGCGGATTTTTCCATTAGAAAAATCCAGATGCTTCTTATAGAAGTGTCACTCCTGCAGCCTCCAGCCTACGCACCTCCATTTCCGGCCAGATGCTCACCTGCACCTCTCCTATATGCCGTTTTTTAAGCATGAACATACAGACCCTGGACTGTCCTATTCCTCCGCCTATACACTCAGGCAACTCTCCTGAAACCAGCATACTGTGAAATGGCAGAAGCGATCTGCCCGGACATCCTCTCTCAAGCAGTTGGTGTAGAAGAGCCTTTTTATCAACCCTTATACCCATTGACGAAAGCTCAAAGCCGCACTCCAAAACAGGATTCCATACAATTATATCTCCGTTTAACCCAAAATACCCTTCATCATTAAGTGTACTCCAGTCGTCATAATCAGGAGCGCGCCCATCGTGCTTCTCTCCGTTAGATAACTCTCCTCCTATTCCAATTATGAAAATTGCTCCAAACTCTTTTGCTGCTGCTGATTCTCTCTCCTTTGGAGTTAATGTGGGGTAACGTTGCAACAGCTCTTCCGAATGTATGAATTTGATATCCTCCGGCAAAACAGGTTCAATATCCGGATAATAAAGGGCAACAGTCTGCTCCGTAAACTTAAGGGCATAGTATATTTTTTTTACGGCTTCCTTCAGAGAGCCAAGACTTCTCTCTTCAGCATGTATTCGCTGTTCCCAATCCCACTGGTCCACATAGATTGAATGAAGAGCTGTAAAGTCCTCATCCGGGCGTAGTGCCCTCATATCAGTAAGGATACCGTATCCTGGCTCAATACCTAGCTGCATAAGCCTCAGTCGCTTCCATTTTGCCAAAGAGTGAACTACAACGGCCCTCTGATCATGCAGTGCCTTTACAGGAAACGTGACTGGTCTCTCTATGCCGTTAAGGTCGTCATTTATGCCGGTTCCATCCAAAACGGCTATTGGTGATGATACTTTAACCAATTGCAACTCTCTGGCCAATTCCCCGGCAAAAGTCTCCTTGACAAGTGAAATTGCCTCTTCTGTTCTTAAAATTTCTGTTTTCATATTCTTGGTTTTTGGACATAAAAAAAGCCCCCCGGGATGCGGGAGGCCTTACTATTTATTTTGTTAATAATTTACATGTTTAACAACAATAGCCTCCACGCCCGAATCTGATTATTATTCGAGTTATTATTAATGAAGTTATTGCTATTGAAAAAAGTCATCGCTTTTTCTACACTATTTTGTTCCTGGCAAAAGTAGATAATATTTTTAATTGACAAAAATTATTCCTATATTTTCACTGCTATTTTGAATAACTCATTCTAATAATAGAAGATATGAAAACCGCATCAGAAACTATCGACAGACAGCCTGCCGTTGCCGGGAAATTCTACCCGGCCGATGTCGGCAAGTTGCATAAGGAGTTGAATGAAATGTTTGAATCTGCAATGCCTAAAAGGTGTAACAATGTCCGGGCTATTATCTCTCCACACGCCGGCTATATCTATTCCGGGCAGGTTTCTGCATCTGCATTCAATCAGATTGACTTCGAGGCTGCGTATAAAAGAGTATTCATAATAGCATCTTCTCATCAGGTTAGTTTCGAAGGGGCCGCGGTATATTGCTACGGAGACTTTCTGATGCCATATGGAAAAGAGAGAGTAGACACAGACTTCTGCATGGATCTGGTTAAGAATCATCCAAAGATCTTCACATCTGACCGCGGCCCACACCAGAATGAGCACAGCATTGAGGTTCAGCTTCCAATAATTCACCATTGTCTAAAAAAGGAATACAGCATTGTCCCGATAATAATTGGGACTTCAAACCCATCAGTATGCAAGGAGATAGCCTCTGTATTGAAACCTCATCTAACCTCAGAGAACCTTTTTATCATAAGCTCTGACTTCTCACACTATCCTTCATACGAAGATGCTCAAAAAGTAGATGCTCTGACTAAAGACGCAATTGACACGAATAATCCGGAAAAACTTATTGAGACACTTAGGAAAAATGGGGAAAAGCACATTCCTCATCTTGTCACAAGCCTGTGCGGATGGACATCTGTTCTCACTCTGCTTTACATGACCTGCGAAAACAGTTCTATAAGATATCGAGCTATTGACTACAGGAACTCTGGTGATACAGAATATTACGGAGAAAAGGAAAAAGTTGTTGGTTACTGGGCAATTGCCATAAGTGAAAAATCTGATTCTGACTGCAGATTCAGCCTCTCGGCAATGGAGAAATCCACTCTGATAAACATTGCCAGAGAATCCTTGGAATCTGTGGTTTTGAGCGGCAAAAAGAGCAAACTTAATCCGGACTCATATTCAGCTGCCCTTAATACAAAATGTGGTGTTTTTGTAACTCTTCACAATAACGGCCAGCTGCGTGGGTGTATTGGCAGACTAATTGCCGACCTTCCTCTTTTCAGACTAGTTCAGGAGATGGCCGTCTCTGCAGCCTTGTACGATTACCGCTTCCTGCCTGTAGAAAAAAGTGAGCTGGCCGACATCGATATTGAGATCTCTGTTCTCTCTCCATTGAAGAAGATAACTGATATTGATGATATAGAACTGGGTGTTCACGGTATTTATATAGAAAAGGGCGGAGAGTCAGGAGTTTTCCTACCACAAGTTGCCACAGAGACAGGTTGGAACAGGGAGGAGTTTCTGGGTCACTGCTCTCGTGACAAAGCCGGAATCGGATGGAGTGGATGGAAAACTGCCAATATCTTCATATTCCGGGCTGTTGTTTTCAAAAGTCATTGATAGGAAAATCAAAACACGCCTGCAACAGGTTCTTTGCAAAAGCGGCATCTGCTTTTGTCCGACACCTCAATATTATTTTCCCTGACTAAATATCCTTCCCTTACAACCAGCGTTTTACGACAGTTGGGGCAGACAGTGTTTTCGCCATGTAGCATAGGAATATTGCCAATGTAGACATATTTCAGCCCGGCATTTTCAGCTATCTCTTTGGCCATTATCAAGTTAATTGCAGAAGTAGGCTGCAGTTTGGAAAGTTTATAGTTTGGAAAAAAACGGCTGAAATGGAGTGGTGTGTCTGAGAACCCGTTTCCGACAAGCCATTCACACATAGACTCAATCATGTGACGGGCTTCTGTCCAAGAAGGAATGACAAGATTTGTGATTTCCAGCCAGACCCCATTCTCTTTCAGCAACTTCAATGTATCCAGGACTGGCTGCAATCCACCTCCGGTCAATTTACGGTAGATGACATCGTCAAAACATTTCAGGTCTATGTTTGCCGCATCGAGATTTGGGCACAATGCCAGCAGTGGATCAGGATTTATATAACCATTTGAGACCATTACAGTCTTGAGTCCCTGCTCATGGGCTATTGCCGCAATGTCATACATATACTCATAAAAGACAGTGGGTTCGGTATATGTGAATGCTATACAGTCCGTATTGTGACGCTGGGCCTGATTCACTATCTCCTCCGGCGTCAGTTCATAGTGCTCAGATTCAAGTGGAGATGCCTGGGAGATGCTCCAGTTCTGACAGTTGAGACAATGGAAGTTACACCCGACTGTGGATAAGGAGAAAATCTCCTTGCCCGGGAAGAAATGGAACAACGGCTTCTTTTCTATGGGATCTACAGAGATGGAGCAAGGTTTCCCATAAGTCAAAGTGTAAAGTACCCCATTCCTGTTTATCCTGCAACGGCAAACTCCGGTTTTGCCATCCATTATGGTGCAATTATGAGGGCATAGTGAACATTTTACTGTATTAAAAGCTTGGTCATCAGGAATTCTTTCCTGAAAACTTGCACGATGGAGATTGTCTTGCTGCTCCATAACGTCAAACTTTAATCTATTATAATGATATAAGGTTCTCTACCTTTGCTTTTACTTCACTTATCAGACTACGCGGATCAAGAAATAGCTGAAAGCCTCTCTTCCCTGCACTTACATAAATTTTATCAAAATTTAGGCTGGTTTGATGTATGTAGGTTGGAAAAAGCTTTTTCATTCCAATCGGAGAGCATGCTCCGCGGATATATCCGGTTACCGGAAGAAGCTCCTTCATTGGAATCATATCACAGCTCTTGTTTCCCGAGACCTTTGCTGCTTTTTTAAGATCCACCTCATCTGCTCCTGGAATTACACAGACAAAATAGCCGGTTTTATCTCCCTTTAAGACGAGCGTCTTGAATACTTTCTCGACCGGTTCGTTCAGTTGCTCAGCAACATGAATAGCTCCAAGATCCTCTTCATCCACTATATATGGAATTATCTCGTATTCAATCTTAGCCTTATCCAGCAATCTTGCTGCGTTTGTCTTTTCCTGTTTCATTGTTTAAAATATCTCACTTTTTATAAACAAGCTCCTACGGCTCGTACAGGAGAGCCATCGGCGTTCTTGATTTTCAATGGCAGACACGAGAACACAAAATGCTGTCCTTCAAGCTGCTCCAGATTACATAAGTTTTCGATAATAATAATATCCCTATCCAAAATTATCCTGTGGTTGGGCAAGTCGTATGAGTCAATGGAATCAGCCGATATACAGTCAAATCCGATACCTTTGATCTTGAAGTTGCAGAGCCATTTAAGTGCATCTTCCGACAGTAAGGGAAAGCCTGAGAAATAATCCTCTGTACCCCATTTTTTATCCCAGCCTGTTCTGAAAAGGACAAAATCCGATCCGTCAAACCGGGCATAACCCTCAATCTGGGTTTTGTATTTTTCCAGAAACTCCTTTTCAACAATAGTATATCCTGATATATCAATGACTAAGCCATTCCCCACAAATTTGCCTGCACAGAACTGATCCAATGTAAACCTTCCCTTAAGTATATGCCCAGGGGCATCTATATGAGTTCCGGTGTGCGAAAACATAGAAATCATCTTCTCCGCAAATCCGTCACTGTCAATGGTGGTGGCATTGGTTATTACAGGTGGCTCTGTGCCGGGGTAAACCGGCATCGTTGAGGATATTATCTGTGTAAGGTCTATTATTTTCATAACAATCTTGCTTTACGGTAGTAATTTACAAAATAATAATAATTACTCAACAAACAAATGTCCTTGCTTAAAAAAAGCGCTCGTGAATTACTTCACTGCGCTCCTTTATTTTAAATGTTAAACCAATTAACCTACTCTTTGACACAACGGACGGAACAGCCCTGAGCTCGAATACCCACAGAAGTCATATAATTAGTCTTCTGTATCGATAAAGTAGAAGCATAAACAGTTGTTACCGAAGTAGACCAAACAGCACCAGATGCACCTTGATCTGCTGCTGCACCTGTTCTACTATTGAGAAAGCCCGAAGCGGGTATGAAAAGGCTGTTAGTATGGTCGCCGCTATGATTTCCAGAGATCCATCTACCAGATAAATTGTCAATTCCGGAATTGTCTACCCATGTACTACCAGCTGATGCTAGACTCTCCAACTGTGTTACGTTTGGAACCTTCCATCCCATAGGACAAGGATTGTATGCACGGGCCATATCCCATGAAGGCATACTTGCAGTAGACCATTCAAAGTAGCTATCCGCATCTTTGCTAAAGAAATACTGAGCATATGCAGAAGCACTACCTAATTCCAAATTAACTGGAGCTACAACCGCACAGGGGTAATTCTTATACTCTTGTCCGATTTTACGGTGCCATTGATACATCAGTCCATATTGGCGGGATGGTGAATAGCCGGCATTTACCGGAGCCCATACGTTAGCCCCTACTGTAACTGGAGAGTGAGTGGTTCCAGGGTAATCTGTTGCATTTGCAGTATTAACAGCAACAACATATTTTTTGCCACGTTGTATTCCTCCTGTAGGTGAGGCAGATTTCTGCAAATATTTCCAACTACCGTCAATATAAAGTCCAATATTAAGCTCTGCTGTAGGAGTGCATGGATTGACCATCATATATACCTTTGACGAGGTTGCACTCAGTGATGCCGGCGAGGTGAGTGTCAGTGTTATTTCATTAGAGGTACCCAAAGAACTTATGACCGTTGCATAGGGAGCTCCTTGGGCAGGGGTTGACTGTGTAATATCTATTGTTGCAGAGTTGAAGGCAATTATACCATCAACCGATGATAGCCACACCTTGCTAAGAGAACCACTACCAATAATATCAAACTCTATTATAGAGAATACGTGGTTGTATGAAAGGGAAACAGCTGTTGCCTGGCCTGTAACACCCTGTGCCACGCCGGTCTTACGTGCCACCATGAAATCAAGTGCGGCGAGGTGATCCACATTGTCAGCAGAAGATTGCGTCTGAGCATTTGGAAGAGAAATAGGGACAACATCGCGGGCGACTGTGCCTGAAGTATAAGGATAATAAGCATAAAAATCATGGCTACCTGATCCCCAGTACATTTCATTCCCAGGGACTGCCACAAAGGAAGAAGAAGAACTGCTTGTCGATGCCTCATAGCTTCTGTTTACAACGTTTGCAGATCCACCTACAGTAGGGAGTGCTTGCGGCGAGTAGATACCCACTCTGTCTGTTCCTGCCTTCCAAGATACAGACACTCCGTTAAGCGATGTCTTGGTCATTGCATCAGAGTTTTCACAAACAAATGATATTATTTGCTTAGAAGATGTCGCATCCGACTTGTCTTCCTTGTTGCATGATATAGCAAATAATAGAGTAACAGTAAAAAAAATAATTTTTTCTACCCTTGACGATATTCTATTTTTTTTCATTTTTCAAATAATTTATCTACCAATTTTCTTCCCCAAAATCTGATATGGAATCTGCAAAGCCTTTTTCTAACTGTATTTCCACAATTTCAATTTTTGGACTTTCATAGTGACTATCGTATCGCATACGCTCAGGCAATGCTTCCAACGAACTGATTTTAAGTTCATTTCTTTCCATTATTATGTTTTTATAAAATTAATTGATAGCCCAAGATTTAGGGATATACTGTCCTGACAAAATTGAAGCTTAGACAAAGTTAATTATAATTTCACATTATCAAAGAAAAGTGAAAATTAGATTTTTTGTCAGGTAACTTAGTCTCAAATAAATAGCCTATGAATATCAACTGATGCCATAGAGTTATCTCTGGCCGGTTGGACAAATTATAAGGATTGAAGAACCCAGCATTATTTAACGAAGTCTTTTACAACTGTTTTTGCAGCCATCTCGTCTTTTCCATTGACATATAGCTCAATAGCATCAACCGAATCTGGAAACCCGGCTGACAATCCAGTCTGAAAGTTGTTTTTAACCAAAGCAGGAATCCCTATCTGTTCAAGCTCCGCCTGAAGAAGTGTTGCTGTTATCTCACTACCAGTAAAGATTTTAACAAGATCATTATCCTTTTTCATTGTTATGATTTTATTTAACTCTAAGGTAAGAATTATATTCTAGCTCTTAAGCAAAAATTCACGGAGATTGCACTCCTATCAACAAAAAAGGGATAATCTATCACAGATGGATTATCCCAATAAATTACTTACTAATTGATAATTATATTTTGGGTTGGCAAATCAGACCGGCAAGTACCTTATGAAGAGATTCTCCCCTGAGATCTTTTGCAAGTATCTTACCTTCTGGACTTATCAAAAAGTTCGCCGGCACAGCATGAACGCCATATTGTTCAGCAACTTCATTGTTAAAATATTTCAAGTCCGATACATGTATCCATGGAAGATGGTCTTTTCTTATCGCCCTTTTCCATTGATCCGCATCTTTATCCAGAGAAACAGCAAGGATAACCAATCCAGAATCTTTGTACTTTTCATATGCTTTAAGCAAGTTCGGACCTTCTGCCCTACAAGGGCCACACCAGCTTGCCCAGAACTCAAGTAGAACATATTTCCCTTTAAAAGAGGATAGGTGAACAGGATTACCAAGGGTGTCATTCTGCGTAAAGTCTAGGACAGGCCTTCCTATCTGCACCTTTTCCAATGTAGCAAGTCGTGCAGCGACCTGTCTGCCATCGTAGGACTCTCTTATCTTTGAAGATAAAGACTCATACAACTCCTGACATTCCTTAAGATTCTTCTCATTGGAGGTGTAGAAAAGCTGATTGGCACTAAGGTAACTGTCCGGATGTTCTTTTATGAAACTCTTTATGATTGCCTGCTCATCTCTGCATAATGAATCATACTTCATATTGAGTTGCTTCTGCGCATTGATGTTTTCATTATGCGCTTCTGACTCCTTGTTGGAAGCATCCTCTGCAATTTTCTGAACAGAAAGAATTTTACTTCTGTTTTTCTGTATAGCCTCCTGCAAGATTTCGTATTCCTGCTGCCCTTGAGAACCTTTAACGGTAACCTCAGTCGGAGGCCCATAAACGCCCTGCAAGCTAATATTAGAGTTATCCAACAGGAACAAACGCTGCACACTATTATCCGAATTGTTAATCATGGCAACACAAGGCTCGGCTATTGCACCTTTGAAGACGAATAAATTATTTTTTACCCTGACAGTGTCAGTTTTCCTTTTACCACCTATCATGTATGACAGATAAATATCTGAATCCTGCAAACCAGAAATAGTCCCTTTGACAGTAAAACCTTTACCACTGCCTTGAGGCACTTGAAATCCAGATAAGAAAAGAAAACATGATAATATTACTAAATATTTTTTCATTAGTTTTTTTAAATTTTGTTTGGCACTCCAATTGAATTGGAGTGCCAAACGTTAATTAGTTCTGATATAGGCATCTACTGGAGCTCCAGGAATACCGTTTATAGTTTTTGAAGGAATCAGCACACCATCAACACCAAGGCTTATATCCAGAAAATAGATCTTTCCACTCTGAACACCAACCATAAGAGTATTCTGGTCGGCAAACCTTATCATTGTAATCTGATCACCACTGAATGAAGCAGTCAGAGGCACAATATCCTGAGTTATCCTGTTATAACGATATACCTTATCTCCTGAGGAAATATAGAATTCATTGGTTACGGACGAAAGCCACTTGGAATCTGACTTTACAATAGACGAACCTTTAAATGCTCTTTTGACAACAGGAACTATTGTGTCTTTTACACCCTCTTTCCTTAAGAACTGGAATTCATTTACATTGCCTTTGTCATCTTTACAGAAAGCAAAGTTTGTCGATCCAATAAGACTCATATAAAGCACTTTGGACATACCTACATTTTTCGGGTCAAATGCAAGTGTTCCACCATCTGCAGGCGCAGGAACCACATATCCATCTCCAACCCATTTTCCATCGGTCCCGAATTTTATAAATTTCTTATTGTACTCATCATACCCAAACATGTATTGATAATCCACATAAATAAAAGAGTTGCCAAGCTTGTAGGTACCATCACCCTTTACCAGATAACCGTCACCCCACATGCCATACGGATCTGAAAGAGGATATCCAAGAGTGTATGTGGCCGCAAGCTTGTCATTCATTACGCCTAGCAATGCAGAACCATTTGCAAGCTGAATCTGATTACCCAGTTTAACAGCTCCTGTCTCAGGCACAAGGAAATTACCTCTTACTGTTCTCATTACACTTAGTGTATTAGGATCAAGCTTGACTCCCGGATCGTCACCTTGCCCACATAATACCCAGTAAAATTGCATACCCCACCAAAAATTTGCCGCTATAAGCTGTTGTGGCTCATTTGGAAGATCTTTTCCATTCATTGTCCTGTATATTCTAGGCATGACTGTATTATCCGGCTTCACAAAGGACAACTGAGCAACTCCCGATTCATTACTGAGAACCATCACACCCTTGCTGAAAACCGTTGAAGTCTGTATTATGAAAGGATATATGTATTTAGCCCCATTTACATTATTGGTTAAAATCAGTTTAGCGTTCCATGACCCAACCACTGATACAGGAGAAAACTTAAGAGTCTCACCATCAGATTCAATATAACCTGTCGGAAGTAGTACCTTCCAATGGAAACTGAAATCTGCCTTTCCGTCAATTTTAACAGTAGGCTTAACCAGAAGTTCCTCTCCAAGCAGAACAGTGTATTCATCTTCGAGCCCCGTCACTACAGGTCTCGGAACATTTACATAATCATAGTTACCATGATCTACAATTGTACAAGAGGTAACAGACAGTAAAACACTCGCAATAAAAATAAAATATCTGTTTTTCATTTTTAATCTCATTTATTAAAATTTATTACTTCTTCACAACTTTACCATTCTCGTCAAAAACCCCATATACGGTTGAACCTGCAGAGACAACTCCATATTTGAATTTTGTTGAAGGATCGCTTGTATGATATAAATCATAGTAATCGTCATTTGTATGTTTCACTAATACCCAGCCGGGATGATTTCCAACCCAAGTTGTTAAGGACTGGACACCCGAAGTGGCAGCAGCAAAGAAAGGGCTCCATACATTCAGCATGGAATATACTGTAATAGAGAACTCCGAAGTATTCCCCGCTGAGGATGTCGCAAAAGAGGTGCGGCCGGTGACCTTTGTAACAAGGCTATATGCTGTTATGGAGAATTTTGGAAAATCACTTTGAGATTTGTACCAGTATTCCCACCAGATTGGCAGTTTTATAGTGTTTGAAAAGGTCACGGTAGTGTACTGCATCTTAGGGTTTGCAATAAAAAATTCATTGGACTCTATCTTAAGAGCAATTACTACCGGAGTAATATTAAGTCGGCTGTCACCTTTTTTGATAATTATTGGAAGTTGAATCAATCCAGAGTCAGCAGGCATTACATATTCCGACTTTAATGGAACATAGTGAGTCTCTGCAATGGCAGTGGTTTTTGCCGCAACTACAGATACTTTTATTTTACGATCGAAGTGGGCTCTATTGCCTTGAATCCTGATAGGAACGAGAATCGTATCTATAGATTGTGCCTGAGGATGTTCAAGGAAAGAATACTCGATAGCCTTGAGCGTGTCAGAAGTTGTCCCGAAAACCACACTGGTCTTACCAATATACTTCATCTCCTCTGCTTTCTGACATGCACTTAGGATGAAGAGCAAAACAAAGCTTAATAAAATACTTTTTTTCATGATGAATGTGATTTTATTATTTTACAATGTTACCATATTGAACTTCCGCATCCGGAACAGGCAATACAAAGACGTTGTCACTTGCAGCAGTGATAGTCCCGTTTATTGCTGTAATAGGCATATTCAGCCTTTTAAACAGATAAAACAGTTGCCCTTCTGCAAAAAACTCCTTTCTGTATTCTTTAACCAATTCAGAGATAAAAGTATTTTTATCCCCTGAGAGAGATGTCGGTATACCGCGTTGGAAACGGACGGTGTTAAAATACTCCCATGCTTTAGCCGGATTAGTTTCAATTGAACATTCTGCCGCGATATAGTATATCTCGCTCAGACGCATTGCAGGCAAACGAAGCTCATACATATTTGATGTAGCATCACAATGATACTTGTAGACATTCATTGAGGTTCCACTGGATGAAGCATTGTACATGTTTGCATATCTCATATCCGTACCACCGGGTCCGCCAGAACCAGTTTCAAAAGCATCGTTGAAATAAATAAGAGATGTAAACATTCCATAGTCTGCATTTTCAAATTTCTTAATCAGACTCGATTTAAGAGCAGGTGCATACCATGAGAATATCAACTCTGTGTAAAATATACGGTCCTTGTATAAAGGATCACTAGTTGTTATCCTCTCTTTGGTCGCCCATGGAAATTTCTTTGAATTAATTATCTCCATAGCATTGGCTAAAGCGTTCACTTTATCCTGCTTATACAGATATACCCTTGCAAGTTCACCGCAGACAGCGTAATAGTTAAGTCTGTCTCTTCTTGTGTTTAAAAAGATGTCGCTTTCTGTATTTTCATCAGTCAACTCGGTATTAGGCAAGTCTGTCGTAGTATAAGGGTAACCGACAACATAATCTGCTTTAAGGATAGGATCCTTATCTTTAAGCAATGCCTTGGCAGCATTAAGGTCAGTCAGGATTTTGACTAACACCTCGCTGACAGTAGATTGTGGAGCCCCTTTAAGAGAAAACTCAGTAATATATGGAATCGCCTTGGCACTAGGATTGCTGGCAAATGACGGCGCGAACAATCTTAACAGGTCGAAATAGAGATAACCTCTGAGACCAAGTGCCTCACCCTTAATTATAGAGTAATTATTCTTAGTAAAGATGCTCTTTTTAGCATCAATTTTTTCAATAATGATATTGCAGAAAGCTATCGACTTATACAACGAACTCCATGTAGTGTTACACTTATTCAAGACATCCTTGTCGGTGTAATTGTATGTAAAAAAGGGTTTGTATTCATTATTCGACACTCCTCCAAAGAAATTCTGAGAGTAAATACCGGCAAGGTAGTCTGGGAATCCACAAATAAGTTCCCCATATTGATTGGATGTATTGCAACTTGCATACACCCCGTTAAGTGCTTCCTGAAATCCTGTTTCAGTCTGTAGCAATGTCTCCATTTCAACTTCAGATTCCGGCTTTACATCTAGCCATTTATCACAAGAAGTCAAAGTGAAAACGCTTATACAAAAGATAAATATGTAATTTTTCATAATGTTTGACGTTTAAAATTGAGCTGTGATTGAAAATGTAACTGACTTTGAAAATGGATAGTCAATTCCCCTTTCTATATTTACAGAGGACCACCTCCATATCTCTCCCATGTTTAACCCAAATCTTAAATTTTCCATCAAGACTTTGTTTGCTATTGCCTTAGGAAGTTCATAGGTCAGGTTTACCGATGAGAATCCTAGTTCATTATCTTTTTGGATAAACCTTGAGGTCGCCCTAGTAACTGCAGTACTGGTAATGGATTTGAAAAAAGACACATCACCCGGTTTTTTCCATCTACCCTCCAAAGCCCTTCTATCTACATTATAACGTGGATCGGCATTTTCCACTCTGTCCACCAGCGTCTGGTTAAACATGTACCCTCCGAATTTATAATGCATGTTGGCTGTCAGGATGAAACGTTTATAAGATACAGTAGCCCCGACAAAACCTTCTGCTTTTGGTGCCAGTTCGGCGCAAGGGACCATATCTGTTGCATTATAAGTATACGTGAGAGTTCCATCTCGTTTTACATATACCTCCATTCCTGTCTGTGTATCTATACCTAAAGATTTTACAGCATAAATCTTGGTTACAGACTGTCCTTCTACGTACTGCGAAATCGGTCTGGTATAATTGTTATCGTTATTGGAAACCAGATATTGGTTATATGCCTTTAAAGCCTCAGATATATTCAGGATTTTATTCTCGTTATGAGCTAGATTCCCAAAAAGATTGATCCTCCAGTTCTTACTGCTTCTAAGCATATCTATCTTTAAATTCAACTCATATCCCTTGTTTTCAAGCTCTCCCATATTTGACTTGTAACTGGCAAATCCCAAAGAGGGCGCAACGTTGATATCGGCAAGCAAATCTTTTGTACGCTTATAATAATAACGAGCTGACATCCAGATCCTATCTTTAAACAAACCTAATTCCAAACCAATGTCAGAGGTCTGCGTGCGTTGCCATTTCAGCAAATCGTTGCCATAACCTAAATATCCGGCACCGACACCAGTCGAATACCAGTTATTGGTATAATATTCATAAATTGTATTTGCCATAAAAGGGTCAAACGAGACCTCTCCAAGGAAACCGGTCGTCGCCCGTACTTTCAGCTGACTGATTGCACTATTCTCAAGGAACTTTTCTTTATGCATATTCCATCCGATACCTGTCGACCAGAAAGGAGCGTATCTCTTTTTCGCTCCAAATTTTGACGAGCCATCTAGTCTGAAAGATAAATCAAACAGATACTTGTTTGCATAAGAGTAGTTGACACTGGCAAACGATCCCATCAGCCTGCTTTTTACAACCTGGCTTACAGGAGAGTCGCCTGTCTGGTATGAGTTTGCAAAACCTATCTGGGTAAACTTATCATTGGTAAACCCTATAGCCCTTATACCTCTGTTATCGGTATTATTGGTAGTGATGTTCGATCCGAGAGCAAAGTTCACGAAGTGGTCCTTATAACCCTTGCTATATGTCAGAACTGCCTGTCCATCAAGATTATTGGCAATTCCTGTACTATAAAGATAACTGCCTCTTTTAATGTAGTCAGCAGGCAGGTATGAGTAATATTGGTTATCGAGAGGAGATGTAAAGGCATCGGAGCTTGATTTGTTTGTCGAGTAGCTTAGTGACGAACGGAAACGCAATCCCGGCAATATGTTCCATTCAAAAGAGAGTTGGTCAGTTATGTTTGAATAACCCGATTTGTCAAAACTGTTCAATGTTGCGTTGTACAAAGGATTAAGCACCGTAGAGTTGAGAACTGCCCCATTAGACTGTTGAAGCTTCCACACCTCCATCTCCCTTATGTAATTTCCAGATTCATCAAAGATAGGATAATAGGGATTTGCTTGAACATATGTGGAAAAACTACCATAGGGTGAATTCCTGGACTTCACGTCCTCTATTGACAAATAATTTTTAAACAATAATTTGTCACTTAGATTATATGACAAACTCATTCCAAGGCCCATGCGGCTTCTTCCTGATTCTTTCATAACTCCTTCTGAATTCTGATATCTCAGGTCTATTCCATAACGTATTGTTCTGGATCCTCCTTCTATGTATACAGAATGTTTCTGTCCAAAGGCATTCCTGACAGGCTGGGCAAGCCAATCTGTATTCACACCTGCAGCTATATACTCCTTTTTCTTGGTGTAGTTTGCAATTTGCGTATCTTCAGGGATGTTGACTGTAGGCTCATACAAACCGGCCAAAATCTCATAATTAAGTTTTTCCTTGGCATTCAATAATTTATAAGCCGACAAATCAGGAGAAGAGAGTGTTGTCTCAAAATTATAGGAGACCATGAGCTTCCCCTCTTTAGGATCCTTTGTCTTTATGACGAGGACACCGTTTGAGGCTCTTGATCCGTAGATTGCTGTTGCAGCAGCATCTTTCAACAGAGTTATAGACTCTATCCTGTTTATATCCAGATCGTATACCTTTTCGAGTGACACCTGATATCCATCCATAATGAATGTAGGCAGATTTGGATTGGTTGTGGTCAAGGTTCGCCTGTCCAAAGCATCTGCAGCTGAGGTGGAGGTGCTTCCCAAAGCGGTGGTTCCTCTTACCTGAAACTCCGGAAGACTGTTTGGGTCAGATCCGTTTTGATTATTTACCACTTGCTTGAATGATGGGTCGATAACCTGGATATTCTGCAAAATGTTCTGAGTGCCTATTCGTCTGAGATCATCACCAGACACTGTGACAGCACTTCCTGTAAAACTTTCTTTCTTCTGAGAATAATATCCGGTAACATATACCTCCTTCAAAGTAGACAAGTCTTCCTTAAGAACTACATCAACCACAGATTTCCCATCTATTGAAATCTCCTGAGGCACATAGCCAACATAGGAGACAACAATAGTGGCATCGCTTGGAATATTGCCAAGAGAGTAGTGCCCTTCGGCATCAGTGGCTGCTCCCACCATCTTTGAACCTTTAAGCTGAATGTTTGCATATGGAACAGGAGAACCGTCCTCCGCAAAGGTTATTTTACCAGTTATCTTGACCGGTGAGGCCTTGCTCTTCTCTTTTTGTTGGACAACAATCTGTTTGTCATTAAAAATGTACGTGAGATTGGTCTTTGAAAAAGCTGTGTTGAGTATTGAGGCTATAGTCTGGTTCTCGGCCTCAATGGAGATGTTTGGCAGCGATTCTACCTGAGAGTTTCTGTAGAAAAATTTAAAGGTGGTCTTTTTCTCTATTTCTTTAAAAAAATCTACAATTTTTACATTTTTTAAGCTGACTGAAATCCTCTCTTGTTGACCAGCCCCTTGAGCCAGAGGTGGAAAAAGAAGTGAAAAAAGTACCGGCAATAAAATGCATTGTCGTAATAAAAAAGTTTTCATAATTTTGCATAAATAACTGGTTAATATTAAGTATTGATTGGTGGGCGGGAGTGAGTAAAGTTTACCAGGCCTTAAGAACTCCCGCTTTTTTTATTCTTTAACATCTTCTATTATCAAATTCCCATTTTCTATCCTGTAGCTGACCTTTGCACTGAGAGAAATTGTCTTGATGGCCGACTCTATGTTTTCTCTGTCAAACCTCCCATTAAATTTCTCACTTTCAGGAATTGAAGATCTATCTATAATTTCCACTCCATACCACGAACACAGGCTCTCTATCATTTCATCAAAAGACATCTCTTTAACCACCAGTATTCCATCCTTCCACATTGTCAATGTCTTTGCATCTACGCTAGACACAGATATATCCCGTCTTTGACGGTTAATGGAGAGTTTTTCATTGGGGCTTATTATCTTACTCTGTCCATCGGCAAGGACCTTTACCGAACCCTCTACAAGTATTACAGAGGAACTCTTCCCGTTTTTTGTGGATTCTACATCGAATGATGTGCCCAATACCTCAACTTTCATGTCAGAAGTTGTTACTACAAAAGGTATTTTGGATTTAGACACATCAAAATAAGCCCTTCCGACAAGAGTCACAGATCTTGTGTCACCCGAGAAGCTTACAGGATATCTTATATATGAGTTGGAGTTTAGATAGACCTTGGTGCCATCCGAGAGTATGATTGCAAACCTCTCTCCGGCTGGTATTGACACGGAATTGTATTTGATACTGTCAGATTTAGTACTCTGAACGGCCTTTGCTTTGAAGTACGATATCTCTCTCTTGTTTGCAGGATTCAAGTTGATTCCAGATCCATTCTTAGTTAATGGATTGACAACACTGCCATCTGACAGCTCTACCTTTATCGGGTCTGAGCAATGCTTAAGATCTGCAAAAGAGACCTCTGAGTCATTTTTGATAAAATCGTATTTTCCTGTAAGCGTGTAAAGGCCAAAGAGTAGAAGAATAGTGGCAGCAGATGAGATTGCATAGAGCAGCCTTTTTCTGAAAAGCTGTTTTCGACGGCTGGCTCTTATATAGCTCAAAAATGACAACAGTGACTGATCCAACTGCTTGTCGCTTACCTTAACATCCTGAGCAACATGCCACATCTGCTTGAATTGCTCAAAATATCTTTCATTATTGAAGTCTTTGATCCAGTCTGCAAAATATTCAATTTCTTTAGAACTGGCACTGCCATTGAGTATTTTAGAGAGAAGCAGGTCTAAGGTCTCATCATTTTTCCTTTCCATATCTTATGACATTTGCCCTAAGACGCAGAAAATGAGTTTTACCCCTAAAAATAAATCATCAAAAGCCAATTTAATTTTTCCCGGAGTCTCTTGAGAGCTATAGCCATCTGGCTCTCTACGGTCTTTACAGAGATATTAAGGCTATTCGCCACATCTGCGTATGACTGCCCTTCTATCTTGCATTTTACGAAGATCTCCTTGCATTTTTTTGGTAAAGAATCGATCGTCTGAAGTATCACCTGCCTGGTTTCTGAATCAATCAGCCTCATTTCGGCCTGAGAATCCTGTATGATGGTGGAAAAGTATAAGTCTAAAAGTCCTACATCCTCATATTTTGCAAGTAGTTTTTTTTGCCGGATGACTGTTATACATCTATTATAGATTGATCTATAAAGATATGACTTTATGGAATCCCTAATTAAAAGCCTGTTCCGGATGTCCCAAATATGACAGAAAGTGGCTTGGACACACTCCTGAGCCTCACTATCGTCATTAAGTATCCTGCGTGCATAAGAGAATAAATTACTGTAATACTTGATAAATATAAAAGAAAAAGCATCCTCCCGGCCCTCTCTAAGAGCTTGAAGTAAATCATCCCGGTTTTGGCTATCATCAAAAGGAGTACTAACCTGCATGAGAATCTTTGCGAATCTTTAAACTGGTACAAACGGTACAATTTTAAAGATATTTAATGACAATCGCAAACAACTATCTACAGTTTTCATTACTGACTATTATTAACAAAATCATTGACAACTATTTTTGCCTCTTTCTCATCATGTTGATTGGCATATAGTTCAAGAACATTTGATGTATTCGGGAATCCAGTTGATAATCCGATGCCGGCAAAGACTTTAACAAGATTATTTCACTTTTTTATCGTTATAGGTTTATTTAAACCCAAGTGAATAATTATTTTCTCTTTAGTCTATCCAAATAAGATTTTTCAAGCAGATATGCCAGTTCCTTCAAGGTGTTCTCCCTTGATTTTGGCTTAAGCTGACACTCCCAGATTACCATTGTGCGCCACCCTATCTGTCGAAGTTCGTCTCTCACTTTAATATCTCTGGCGATATTCTTTTCAATCTTTGCTTTCCACCACTCAGTGCGGGTTTTGGGGATTTTGAAGTATTTACATCCTTCGTGACCATGCCAGAAACATCCGTTAACGAAAATGGAGACGCCATATTTTTTCACTACAATATCGGGTTTGCCAGGAAGAGTCTTGACATTCAGCCAGTATCTGTAACCATTCCCAAACAGGAATTTCCTCACAATCATCTCAGGCTTGGTGTCTTTGCCTTTGATCATTGACATGTTGAATGACCTATTACCTGAACAATATAAAATTGTTTCTTGCATAATAACCATATAAAACTATATAATAGAAGAGTTACATTAAGCGATGACTATAAAAGCAATGTATTGATGTAACACAATCAGAGTTCATTTTATAAAATAATAAGAAGTTATTTTACTTAGAAAAGTCGAATCTATATACTCCTTCACCTAATAAGGTAACTGCAATATCAAACCTACCATAGCTTTCCAAATGCGGTCTTCTAACTGGCTGATCTAAAGGAACGCCTATCCTATTTCTAATATATTCACCCAGTGTACTTTTTACCGGGAAAGAGCTAATTTGCTTTGGATAAATAATATCATTTATCTTTTGTGAGCCTTCTAAAAGCCCTTCCATTATAACACCATCATCCCATATAATTTCAATTGAATCATTATGTCTGTTGGGTCTCCCTTTATCTTGAAAAAATTTAGGATTCAATTGTTTAGGCGGAAATAACTGAGGAAAATCACGAATATCTTTAGTCCGAATTTTTATATAAGCATCGTTTAGCCTTGTATGGTTATGTGGATTTTGGCCCCAGTTTAAACCGGCAGTATTCTGAACCTCACAGTCAGAACCAAGTAATGATAGAAGACATACATCTGGGCTAATTAGAGGTTCAATTGCTCTTGTTAGATCAACTTCTAAACAAGAAATAGAGTTGTTAAGAATCGTCTGGATATATTCATTTAATGGATCAAATGTGTCATACGTGGTTTCTGCCAAAACTTCTCTAAAAGGTGTAGTTAAACCATTCGTTGAAAAATTAGCGGAACCAACCAATGCATGAATTATCTCATGATTACGTCTCCAAACATAACATTTTGAATGCACTGGCAGATTTGAATAAAATATATTTACGTTATCTATGCTATTTTGAAGATTTAAAAGAGAGGAATGTAAGCCATTTTGGATCCCTTCAGAACCATACATACCATAAATAACCTTCGTCGGAAATGGCAAATTCTTTAGACGACTAATTGGTGTTGGCCCTAAATAGCCAGATAGAACAATCAACTCATCTGAGCGGTGAATCTCGTGTCTATGAAAGATAATCTCTTCCAGATTAGATGTGTAAAGCATAACTAAAAATATTTATTAACAAATTCTTTTACCGCCTTAGCAACACATTCTGCTAAGGGAGGTGGAACAGCATTACCAATCATTTTAAATTGGTCACCCATGCTACCAATAAATTCAAAATCATCATCAAAGCCCTGAAGTCTAGCAGCTTCCCTAGGAGTAATACTTCTTGCTTGCAGCGGGTCAGGGTGAATATGTCTTAAGCCATCTTTATATAGATGAGCCGGAATTGTATTGCTTGGCTTATCTAATTCAAGAACATGATATTTATGAAAATTTGATATCTTTCCTGTCTTCTTATGATATAATTCAATCAAAGATTTTGTGTCAGGATATTTATTTGTTTTCTCTTTTTTATCAAGTGTTAGTTCCCTAAAAATCTCAATATCCCTTGAATTATGAAAACGAGGAAAGTGATTCAGCACATTATTTGCTTCTAAATAATGCGACTCCCTCTTCCTGCTACTTTTTTGTTCTATACTTAAAGGGAATATGTTAGGCAAATCTGAAAGGGCATTTTTTACTGTTTTATGATTTTTCGATCTAAATGATGGCAAAATATTTGAATAAAAATCCGACAACGCTTGGCCTGGAATAGCTTTTATTTTTCTAGAATCAACACCAATTATTATCACACGTTTCCTATGCTGGGGTACGCCATAATCAGCTGCATTTAGAAGCGCATTTTCTTTAAGATTGCTAATTATTTCATAACCAATATTAGAAAACTCATTTGACATCCTTCGAGTTATACTAACTCCTCCCGGTTGGGCACTTAGAATGCCTTCTACATTTTCAAACACAAAAATTTTTGGCCTAAAATGCTTTACAATTGCCAAATAACTTTCAAAAAGGAAGTTCCTATAATCATTCTGCATTCCATTAACATCTCGGACTCTTCCCGCAATGGAATAAGCCTGGCAAGGTGGTCCCCCAATAATTACATCAACGGTCCTTCCTCCAACAATTTCATTTAAACCTAAGTGCTTATCAAAAACACTATCAGATTTCCAACCATAAAGAAGTTCGTCTACCCTCTGCATATCAAACTGCAGAACAATATCCGCAGAATTGGTGTAATTCCATTTGTTTTCAAGCCTTTTTATAAGCGTCATACATGGCTGTTTCTCCCATTCAACAAATGCTAAAGAATTAAATTCACCACATTTTTCAAATCCTTCAGATAATCCACCACAACCAGCAAATAAATCTATTATATTTAACTTATTTTTAGTCATTTCCTAACAAATACTGAATTAATTTTTGGCCTATCAATAAACCAAGCATAGGAGGAACAGCATTACCCACTTGTCTATTTTGCTGCGTTTTATTACCCTCAAAGACAAAATTATCTGGAAAAGATTGTAACCGCGCGTTTTCTCTTACGGTGGGTACCCTGTTCCATTTATAGTGGAAATGATTTCTATGACCAGTATCTATAGTTTTTGAAGGTTTTTTACTATCATACCTTGTCCATGCTTCATGAAATTTTCTCGATTCTCCAACACCATTTGGTAAATCTTTATAGTTTCCACCCTCTGGCACTAAGGAAATGACACTTTTAACCAAATCAGTGTGATTTGTTCCAACATGATTAAATAACACTTTTGAACCATTTCTCATTTTCTTTTGATAATCAGAATATGGAGGACTAGTATAATTCATCTCCTCTTTACCTAAATCTTTATCTAATGAGGGAAGGTCTCCTATTGCCTGTTCACAAGTAACATAATTTTCCTCATTGTGAGTAGGAACAGGAAATTCAAATTTTCCAATCTCATTTAACAAAGCAACAAAAAACATTCTTTTTCTAATCTGTGGAACGCCATAGTCAGGTGCATAAATTTCCTTATTATTACAAGTGTATCCAAATTCCTTACAAAGTCTTAGAATTTCATCTTTTGCTTTTCCATTATATAATCTTGCGATACCAGGAACGTTTTCAATAATAATTGCTTTTGGTCTAATTCTTTCAGCTAAAGCAAAAATTGAATAAAATAAACTATTCCTTTTATCTTTTTCATTTCTTGTGCCTGTTAAAGAAAAACCTTGGCAAGGTGGTCCTGCAATTATTACATCAACCCCATTCTCTCCAATTTTATCTACTAATATATCTATCGTTTCTGTTAAATGTAAATCTAGGTTTAATCCTATTGCTCTTTTATGATTCCTCTCAAAGGTTTTTAATGCAAATTTATCGTTGTCTACACCTAGTAAAATATTAAAACCTGCTTGTTGAAAACCATATGAAAATCCCCCACAACCAGAAAATAAATCGATGGCATTTAAAACTCTTTTATTCATTAAAATATATTTAAGTTAATTTTTATTGCTGATAAATCCTATATTATTATTTGTCTTAAACTAAGCAATAATAATAAAAGAATATTTTGAAATTTATCGTGATATATATTCTATAGACCTATATTCAATTTCTCTATTTGTGATGACAAAAATACCACGAAATATAAAAAAGAAAATTAGTTAAGGAATAACCTTTATAACCATTTAGTCCTCTAAATATTGCTCTTCCATACTCTTAATGCAATTTATTTTATTTTTAGGGAAATGAACCATTTTCAATCCCAATCTGTTTATCAAAAGTTATTTACTTTCATATATAAGACAGATATATTTAACATAGACATTTTATTAGTCCTTCATTTACCTATCTCGCCTGCCTTTTTGTAGAATTTCGGGAAGTTCCCTTTGACACTGTCGAGCATGCTTTGGAATTTTGGGACTAGTGTGTAGTAGGTGCTTATCGGGACAAACCAGGCGTTGTTCACCTCAGAATATTTATTGTCCACAGTACCTTTTTTAAGCACCGGATATTTTTGCAAAAGCGCCTGAAGCAGAGAGTCCTTTTTCTGCGCCATGACCTTTTTATCCAAACCACTGGTATAGATTTCGTTCAGACGGCTGCGGACATCGAACATTATCGAGTTGTAGGCATCCTCCCTCGCCCACTGCATCTGGGCAACAGGTATCTGATCCTTACGCCCTATATATTTCAGCCACCTCTTTACCCCAGCCCTCTCCACTGCAACAGCAAAGCTTTCCGAGAATTGGGAATCTCCCTTCAAATAAAGCTGCTGATGAGCCATTTCGTGGATTATAAGTCCCGCAAGCTGAATTGAATCGAGCTGAAGATTGGAACTCAAGACAGGATCATTATACCAACCCAAAGTAGAGTACGCATCTATTGGAGAAACATAAACATCATAGCCCTTTTTCTCCATCTTCGCAGCAAACCTTATTGCTGCCTTTTTATGAAAATATCCACGGTAGACAACCCTGCCGGCTATCGGGAAAATCCACCGTACAGGCTCAACGGAGAATTTAGGGGCACAATAGACATTCCAGCCAACATACTCCCTTTTAATATCAGAATAGAATTTGTAGCTCTTGTTTTGCGGCAGCCCCATCTCTCTCGATGCAAAATCGCGCACTTCGTAAGCCATCCATAACTTATTCTGAATAAGAGTATCCGAAGGGTTCTCGTTGAGGACCTTCTCGACCGGCACTCTTGAGCGCATCAAACGACAATGCCCATTTACCGCCTGTGTCAAATAGAGAAACCTGCCACATCCGGAAAGCCAGACTAACAGTATTACTGCCACAACAACTTTAAACGCCGCTTTCATTATAATATTCTTTTGATTGCAAATATACAATTACTATTTTGAGATTGTATTGTCCCAGGTTTGCAGTTTGAGTTGAAAAAGTTAAATTTGTGAGAAATCCCGGTGACAACCATAGATTAATCATTAAACAGATGAAAACCCAAATAAGAATCTTTACAACGATCACTTTACTAATGATCACAATATCTGCTTTTGCCCAGAACCAAGAACAGGAGCCGCAGAAAACTCCTGTAGAAATGGCTGCAATACAAGCCGATAAATTTCAAAAGGATTTCGGCCTTAACGACTCACAGACATTTAGGGTTGATTCTGTGTTGCAGGCAAACCTCCAGGGTGTATACGATGAGTTCGAGAAAATGAAGAAAGGTGGAGTTCAGAGCTCAGAAAACTATAGAGCCGTGCAGGACAAATGGTTCAAAAAGACTGAAGATGCTTTTAGGCTGATATTTAACGCAGAGCAGTTTCTTAAGTATCAGAAAATGACAGGAAGCTATGCCAAGAATAAAAAGGCCGAAAAAGATAAACTGAAGGCCGAAGCCAAAGCAAGGGAGTCTAAATCGAAGTAAAAACTGCCCTCCTGTCTTCGTAGTGTACAATATAACGGAAGCCGCAATTTTTGATAAAATCTGTATAAAAGCCGAAATTCTCTGAAAGACGGCTCGTTTCATGTGCATCTGATGCAAGGGCTACAGTCTCTCCACCCAACTCCTTGAATCTTTTAAGCACCTGCGGATCTGGATATGGAAAGGTTGACGTGCTGTTTCTAGATTTTTTATTCCTATAGGTATTTGAATTTATCTCCAATGCCTTGCCATCTTTGACCAACAAACGAAGTATCTGGTCAAGAATGTCGCCGAACCTCGAATATTGAATTACCTTCTCCCGGTATGGTGCATATCTTGTTATATAATCGTAATGCCCCAATACATCAAAATTGCCAAACCTGGAAAGACATTCATACATTACTTCCAGGTATCTCCCATAGGCCTCATCTATACTCTTGTTATCATAGTAAGGGTCATGATAAGGGTCGCAACCATCCAGATTATGAATAGACGCTATTATTGTGTCGAAACTATAGTTATTGACGAATGCAGCAGCCTTCTCAATCGTATGTGTCTGCAAACCTATTTCAATTCCCTTAAGTACTTTAAAGTCCGATTCTGAATTTGTAATGCTGTATTTTCCCTTTAGACGGTCAATCTGCTGTTGCTGAAGTGCCGGCTCGAACATGAATGCAGTATTGCCGGAAGGCAAATCAATATCTGCATGATCTGTAAATATTATTCCACCCAGCCCCAAAGTCCTGGCCTGGATGACGGCCTCCTCCATAGACATTCGTGAGTCAGGGGAAAATTCGCTATGAGTGTGTGAGTCTATAAGTTTCAAAACTGTACAACTTTATTTGTCACCCAATGCGACAACCCACCATTTTTTATCCATCTTCACCAACGACAGGGTATTTTCTATGCCCTTCGGAAAGCTTGGAAGAATAACCTTGTATAAAACAGTAGCACTATCTTTCCTTTTATCAGTGCTTATAGATATTATCTCCGTCTTTGCCTCTTTTGACTGTTTTTCCAACATTGTCCTCACACTCGGCTCCAGACTGTCCAGACTTTTGAGAGAGCCTATAAGCTCCCTGCCAAGCTCTTTAGTGCAGAACCCACTTGCAGTCTTGTAGTCAATGTTGAAATAAGCGTTTAGAAAAGCTTTCGTATGAGAGGCTATCTCCTTTTCACGGTTTGTACACGAGGCTATCACAAAAACTGCCGAAATCAGCAGTGCCCATGTTTTTAAATATTTCTTAATCATATTATGATAATTTAGTTAATCAAGCTTTACAACGGTAATTCCGGAACCTCCAAGCTCCAGAAGCTCGTCCTTCATAGAGGCAATCCCCCCAACTGTCTTGAGATATTTCCGTATCTCCTCCTTAAGGATTCCATTGCCTTTGCCATGTAATATCTTAACCTCCGGGAAGCCAAGCATCAGAGCATCATCTATAAAATGGGTGACACTGTCTATAGCCTCTTCCAATCTTTGACCTCTTATATCTATCGAAGGCTTGAAATTCAGCCTTCTCTCGGAAACCCCAAGATCCTGATAGGTGCTTTTCCTAACCTGGCTTTTGGATGCCGACTGATACTCGTTGTTGGAGATTCTCTCTACCTTATCCTTGGCCATCTTGCTTATAATGCTACCAATTGCCACACTCACGTCGTTGTTGTCGAGCCTTATTATCTCTCCGATAAGATCGCCTCCCTTTACCTTAACCTTATCCCCTGCTTTAAGAGGTTCATCCTTGGCCACAATCTTCTGTACTACTTTCTGCTGAGACTGGTCTCCTCCTTTCTTCTCCCTCTCACTCTTTCTCTCCTCACTTCTCTCTTTCCTCCGCTGAAGCTGCTCCATCTTGCGGGCAATCTTCTCATCATCCGAAGTCTGTTTAACACTAAGCAGCTCCTTATTGTATTCGTCAAGCTCCTTGCGCAACTCCTTGGTTTTCTCTTTCTCGGCCTGACTCTCCCTTATCTCTTTTATTGTAGACTCTATTTTCTTGTTGGTCTCCGCAAGCATCCTTTTAGCCTCCTCCTTAGCCTCGGAGATAATACTTTTCTTTAGCAACTGTATGTCCGAAAGCTCTTTCTGATACTTATCCGTGATACTCTCAAGTGTTTTGTCTGTACTCTTTATCTTTGCCAGTCTCTCTTCCCACTGTCTTCGGTTTTTAGCAATCTTCTTAAGATGCTTCTCCAGGTCTACAAAGTCTGAACCTGCTTTCTCCTCTGCCGCCTTCACAACCTGCTCCGGCAAACCCATCTTTCGTGCAAGTTCGAATGCAAAAGAGCTGCCAGGAGTGCCAATTTCCAGTTTAAAAAGTGGCTTTATGTTCTGAACGTCGAACTGCATTCCCCCGTTTATGACCCCTTTACTACTGCTAGCGAAGAACTTAAGATTACTATAGTGAGTAGTTATAACGCCAAAAGCCCCTTTCCCCTCAATCTCTGCCAATATTGCCTCAGCAATTGCACCTCCGGCAGTAGGCTCCGTGCCGGCTCCAAACTCATCTATCAGGACCAACGATTTGCTGTCTGCCTCAGAGAGTACGTCCCGCATATTCTTGAGGTGAGAACTGTATGTACTAAGGTCGTTTTCTATCGATTGCTCATCTCCAATATCAATGAATACAGAGTTGAATATTCCCAGTTCTGAGCTCTCAGATGCTGGTATCAGAAATCCACATTGAAGCATATATTGAAGCAGACCGACGGTCTTCAGGCATACAGACTTGCCTCCGGCATTTGGCCCGGAAATCAGCAGTATGTGCTTATCCTTGTTAAGGTTGAGGGTGAGCGGGACAATCTCCTTTCCCTCTCTTTTGAGAGCCATCTCCAAAAGCGGATGACGACCCCTCTGAAGGTTAAGCTCCCTCTCCTTGGACAAAACAGGCTTGCCTGCTTGGATCTGTATGGCAAGAAGGGCTTTTGCCCTGATGAAATCTATCTCTCCCAGAAAATCTGCGGCAGACAATAGCTCAGGCAAATATGGCCTTAGAAAGTCAGAAAATTCAATAAGAATCTTCTGAATCTCCCTCTGCTCGGCAAAATGCAGCTCCCGCACCTGATTGTTAAGTTCAACTATCTCCATCGGCTCAATAAAGGCAGTCTTGCCTGAGGCCGACTCGTCATATATGAATCCCGGTACTTTTCTTTTATTTGCAACAGATACCGGAATGAGCATCCTTCCATCCCTCACCGAGACTGTTGCCTCTTCATCAGCCAGCCCCTCCGATTGTATCTTGCGCAGTATTGATGTTATCCTCTTTGATATCACGCCCTCCTTATCCCTTATAGATCGTCTTATGCTCTGGAGTTCCGGGCTGGCACTGTCCCTAATCTCTCCGAATTTGTCCAGCAGGGCATCAATCCTCCTTGTTATCTCAGGAAAAAGCACAATTGGCTCTACCAGTATTTTAAGGTTGGGATAGAGTCCATCTTTCGTATTTTTGAAAAACGTGACAATTCCTCTTACTGTGTCCAGCGATAGCTTTAGTCTGCCGATTGATCCTGTGTCCAGAAATGAGTATTGTGCCTCAAGCTGTCTGAGGAAAGGTAGTGTATCTACGTAACCGGAATCAGGGAATGATGATTCGAACATTGAAATGACCCTCATCTCGTCTGTCTGTGAGAGTTTGCTCTCTATCTCTGCAAAAGATGTAAGAAAGCATGCTTCAGCCACTCTGTTCTTTGCCAAGGAGGTGGAACATCGGCCCTCAGTCATTGACCGGATTCTGTCAAATCCTATCTTCTGTTCTAATTTTTCTGTATTTATCATAATGGCCGGGCTTATTTGTAAGAGTTCTCTATCGCAAGCCTAAGCTCATTTATGCTGTTCATCTTCTTGAGTTCTCCATTAATAACATAGGAGATGTCTCCCGTCTGCTCTGAAACAACAATTACTCCGGCATCGCTCATTTCCGAAATACCAAGCGCAGCTCTGTGCCTCATCCCGAAAGAGGCAGGGATGTTTGGGTTTTCGGTGATCGGGAGCGTGCATCTGGCAGCAACTATCTTATCTCCGGCAATAACCATAGCGCCATCATGAAGAGGTGCATTCTTGAAAAATATATTCTCAATCAGCCTCCTGTTTACATTTGAGTCTATCCTGTCCCCGGTCTCTACCACAAATTCAAGCGAAGAGCTTCTTGCCATTACTATCAGCGCCCCTGTCTTTGTCTCCGACATTCTCCTGCAAGCATGTGTAAGTTCGTTCAGCAAACCTACAGATACCACCTTATGCTTGGTTCCAAGAAAGGCATTCAGCAGGCTGAGTTTTTGCCCCGATTTCATATACCTTGTGCCTAGCCTCAGCAAGAACCTCCTTATCTCCTGTTGGAAGACTATTATCAGCGCCAGAACGCCCACTCCCACAACCTGATCCAGAATGGCATTGAGCAGATCCATATGAAGAGCCTTGACCACCAGCCATATAAAGTAAAGTATTATAATCCCGGTAAATATATTGAGTGCGGCAGTGCCACGTATGAGCTTATAAGCTTGATAGATAAGAATACCAACCAAGGTTATATCGATTATATCGATGAGCTCTATCTTAATGAAGTCGAACATAAATTAGTGCAAATCTACTAAATTATTCAACATACGCGAGTGTAACAATACTGAGCCTGCAACCTCTGCATTTCAGAATATGTTCACCACAAGCCTCCAAGGTAGCACCTGTAGTCAGCACATCATCTACAAGAAGTACATGCTTTCCCTCTATCAGCTCTCTGTTTTTGATTTTGAAGGCACTCTTTACATTTTCCCATCTGTGCTGGGCATCTTTTTTGGTCTGGGTTGCCGTAAACCTTCTTCTTTTAAGTGCCCTCTCCTCCACCGGCACATTCAATATCTTTCCTATCGATTTTGCCAATATATAAGACTGGTTGTATCCCCTCTTCCATTTTTTCAATGGGTGGAGAGGCACCGGAACTATTATATCTATGTCATTATAAAGTTTACTCTCTGAAAGCCTGCGTGCAAGCATCTCTCCCATAAAGTTGCCCAATCCTGTACAACTTTTGTACTTGAAAAAATGAATTATCCTTTTGTAAGGGCTCTCATCTCTGTAAATAAGCAATGAGGCGGCCCGTATAATATCAAGCCTGCCCCAGAAACGCACCTCGGCAGGGTTATCAGGCCAAGTCCAGAAGAAAGAAAAAGGAAGGTCTGCAAGACAGCCTAAACATAGATATTTCTCATTCCTCAGCAACAATCTCCCACACACCGGACATATCCTCGGTAAAAGCAAATCCAGCAATACCATCACATAGCAGTTTATTTAATAAGATTTATACTCGAAGCCCTCTTTACCTGCGCATCGTTGCGAAGTATGCTCTCCACTCTTCCGCTTTGGAAATAATAACAACTTACAATCTCCTCTTCCAGAAGAGCCTTAATCTCCACCGCATTTCTTCTAAGAACCTCCTCCTTGCTCAACTTCACTCTTGCATCAAGAGCATCTATCTCTTTCTTAAAGTCGTTGTAAAGGTTCTCTTTTTTTGCTGTAGCTATGAACTTGTCCATATCAACATCGGAAGCTGTCCGGCTGTCGAAATCTTTTTTGGATGCATATTTGACGAAATCATCATACTCAGCACTGGTAAGTACAAACTTAGACGGAGTGTCAATTGTGATATGATTCTTAAAATATTCAATGGCATATTCATGCAATATCTCGTCATAGACCAAAGAGAGAGCCGGCCTTGAGAATATCTGTGGTTCAATAATCACGTCAGGCGTAATTCCGCCGCCATCATATACTGTCCTTCCTTTTCTGGTTTTGAATGGCTTTATGAGCGAATCCGGTATGTTCCCGACACTGCCGTCTTCATTTCTGTGGCTGTAATCAATTGCCTGTACACATCTCCCGCTAGGAGTATAGTACTTTGCGGTTGTTAGCTTTATCTTATTATTATACCCAACCTCTCTTATTGACTGGACCAACCCTTTTCCAAATGTCCTTGTGCCTGCAATTGTTGCCCTGTCCAGATCCTGCAATGCTCCGGCAACTATCTCTGAAGATGATGCCGAGCCGGAGTTAACAAGAACAACAATTGAAATAGTTGTGTCCACAGGCTCTTCTTTTGTGTAGTAAGTCATATCAGCCTGTTTAAACCTACCAAGGGCTGAAACCACCTTAGTACCCTTTGGAACAAAAAGTGATACAAGGTTGACTGCTTCATCAAGGAGACCTCCTCCATTACCTCTAAGATCCAGAATCAGCCTTTTTACATTGGACTTATTCTTAATGTTCAAAAGAGCCTTCCTTACATCCTTTGATCCACCAAGGGTAAAACCAGTAACTCTTATATACCCCAGTGTATCATTTATTAACCCGCTATATGCCACGTCTGGAATATGGATCTTGTCTCGTACAATTTTAATATTGATTGTATCTCCGCCCCTGAGTCTCTTAATCTGGAAACTGACCTCCGTTCCTGGAGTTCCCTTCATTCTTGCGCTGCAAGTGTCTATCAACAAGCCTGTTGTATTCTGTCCCCCGATCTTTAATATTATATCTCCTGCAAATAGTCCGGCTTTGGCTGCCGGAGAGTTTTCTGTCACATCCGAAATTAGCACCCCGGAGTCAACTTTCCTTATTATTGCGCCAATACCGCCATAAGAGCCGGTTGTCATGAGTTCTATACTTTCATTATCTTCTTCCGGAATATATACTGTATATGGATCAAGAGATTCCAGCATTGCATCAATGCCGGTCGTTATGAGTTTATCTATCTTCACACTGTCTACATAAAACATGGAGAGCTCCCGCAATATCGAAAATTGCACATCCAGGCTTTTTCCGGTTTTAAACTCTTTTGTCTGCGCGAAAGAAGGCGAAACTGAGATGATTGCCAGAGCGGTAAGACAGGTTTTTATGATCTTGTTCATTTTATAAAAATTATGATATCAGTTACAAAAATAAAGTTTTAGTATCTTTGTTGCAATATTGTTTTTATGGAGATCATTTTTGCCACAAACAACCGTCATAAGCTTGAGGAGGCGCAGGCTATCCTTGGTGAAGAATTCAAGCTTGTCTCACCCAAAGATCTTAATCTTTTTGAAGATATCCCGGAAACTGCTGACACATTGGATGGAAATGCGCACATTAAGGCCGCTTATCTTTGGGAAAAATTTCACCGTCCATGTTTTGCAGATGACACAGGGCTGGAGGTTGACGCACTTGATGGTGCACCGGGAGTCTACTCTGCCCGATATGCAGGGGAGGAACATAATCCAATAAACAATACACAAAAGTTACTCAAAGAACTTGACGGAATCAAACAAAGAGGGGCAAGGTTCAGGACTGTGGTTGCTCTTATAATAGACGATAATGTATACTACTTCGAAGGGATACTCAGAGGGAAGATTACTCTTACTCCATCCGGTAATGGTGGTTTTGGTTATGACCCGGTCTTCATTCCTGAAGGATATTCAAAAACCCTTGCCGAGCTTACATCTATGGAGAAAAATCTTATTTCCCACAGAGGACTGGCTATGAGAGAATTATCAAAGTTTCTCAACAACAGATAGACCAAATGTCCCAAAAACTTCAAATAGTAGTATTACATACAATCAAATACAGAGACAACAGTATTATTGTTCAGGGCTACTCAAATCTTTGTGGCCGCCAAAGTTTTGTCATCCGCACCGGGAAAAGTTCCAAAAACTATGCCGCGCTTTCTCAGCTTCACGCTTTGAGTATTATTGACACAGAACTGGTTTCCGGAGCAAAGGGTGAAATGGGGACAATCAAGGAGTATCTATCTGCGTATAAGCTTCCGGAAATTCGTAGCAACATTCACAAAAGTGCCATTGCAATGTTTATAAGTGAGCTCATATACAGGACCGTGAAAGAGATGGAGCAGAATACTGAATTGTATAATTTCATTTCCCGCTCAGTTCTTCAACTTGAGACTCTAGAAAGCGGCTTTGCAAATTTCCACGCATGGTTCATTGTCGAGTTTAGCCGTCACTTGGGCTATACCCCAGAGAACAACTGGTCTGAGAACAATTCAACGTTTGACATCATATCGGGAGGATTCACAAATGGTGGAGTTTTATCCGATTTTTGCTTTTCTTCCAAAAGTTCATCAATTTTGGCAATACTTTTGAATATCAAACCGGAGAATCTCCATTCAATCAAAGCAGGAGGCAATGAGAGGTTCAACTTTATCAAGGATATGATCAGATACCTAAGTTTCCATACCGGATATACAATCGAGGTACGTTCGCTGAATGTTCTGCATGAGGTATTTGAATAAAAGCAAATAAGATATGTCAATAACATCTATAATATTCCGAAGAATCTCAAGAGGCAGGCTTAAGCTTCTGGACAAGAGCCGACTGAACCCCGATGAATTCCAAGCCTCTCTTTTTAAGGAGCTTGTGGCTTCCGGCTCAGAAACATCATTCGGAAATGAACACGGCTTCTCTTCGATTAAAAGGTTGGAAGATTTTCAAAATCAAGTTCCCTTGAGGGATTATGATGCAATTGAACCATACATAGAGAGAATGAGAGCTGGTGAAGAGTTTGTATTGTGGAACGAAAAGGTTAGATGGTTTGCAAAATCGAGTGGTACCAGCTCTTCAAAAAGCAAGTTCATACCAATCACCGGACAGTCTCTCCGGAATTGTCATTACGAAGGTATGCAGTCACTTCTCGCCACCTATCTGGACCAGACTCCGGACTCACAGCTTTTCGATGGAAAAGCCCTCACATTGGGAGGAAGTTCACGTGTCGATGAGATGGGAAACGGACATAGTCAGTATGGCGATCTATCGGCGATACTTCTCAAGAACTCTCCTCCATGGGTTGAGCTTAGAAGAGTTCCTGAAAGATCAGTTGCCCTCATTTCCAACTTCGAGGAGAAGGTCGATAAAATATGCCGTTCTGTCTATAATCAGGATGTTACCAATTTTTCAGGGGTGCCATCATGGAACCTTGTACTGCTGAACAAGATACTTGACTATACCGGCAAGGATACACTTACAGAAATATGGCCTAATCTGGAGCTGTTCATGCACGGAGGCATAAGTTTTGAGCCTTACCGTGAAGCTTACAAAAAAATCATTCCCAAGCCTGAGATGCACTATCGGGAGAACTATAACGCATCTGAAGGATATTTTGGTTTTCAGGATGACCCTACTGACAGGTCAATGCTACTGCTTGTGAACAACGGGATCTTCTACGAGTTTGTTCCTATGGAAAGACTGGATGAAGCTTTATCCGGGAGTTACACCTCATTCGAAACAGTCAGCAGCGCAAAAACTGGCGTAAACTATGCAATCGTCCTTACAACCAACGGCGGCCTTTGGAGATACCTTCTGGGAGACTGCATAATGTTTACATCCCTCCGGCCGCACAAATTTGTAATAACAGGGAGGACCCAGCTCTTTATAAATGTATTTGGTGAAGAGATGATGATAAACAATGCCGAAAGGGCTATGGCAAAGAGCTGCAGCGAGACCGGGGTTGAAGTCTCCAACTATACTGTAGCTCCTCTTTTCATGCAAGGTCGTGGGAAAGGCTCTCACCAATGGGTAATAGAATTTTCTAAACCTCCACTGGACATTGAAGAATTTGCAGATTTGCTGGACAAGAACATCTGTCTTTTTAACTCAGACTATGAGGCAAAAAGATCCAATAACGCAACAATGAACAGGTTGACCATCACCCCTGTCGATGCCGGTGTTTTCTACCGCTGGATGAGTGAAAGGGGAAAGCTAGGCGGACAAAATAAAGTACCAAGGCTTTACAACAAAAGGGATTACGTAGAGCAACTGCTTGCAATACAGAACAACAATGTCCAGTGAAATTAAAATGCCTGCTACTGGCAGGATATTCAATATTAAGAGCAGGGAGGAATTTATCTCTCTTGCTGTTGAGACATTCAGATATCAGTCCATTCATTGCGAACCCTACAAAAGATACCTCTCCTTTCTTGGCAAGGATCTGAGCTCTGTTGAGAGCATTGAGGAAATTCCCTTTTTCCCTATACAGTTTTTCAAAAGCGAAAATGTAATTTCCGATGAAGTTGTTGCAAAAAAGGTATTTACAAGCAGTGCCACCACAGGAATGACCCCATCCAGACATCCGGTTGCAGATTTGGGCCTGTATGAAAAGAGCTTCTCAGAAGGATTCAGAATTCAATATGGCAATCCATCGGAATATGCAATTTTAGCTCTTTTGCCATCCTATCTTGAAAGAGATGGCTCATCGCTTGTCTATATGACAGAAGAGCTCATGAAACAGTCTGCAAACAGATTTAACGGCTACTATCTGTATAATCACGATGATCTTTACGGAATGCTTTGCAAGCTCAAGGAGCTTGGGCAAAAGACAATCCTTATAGGAGTAAGTTTCGCACTGCTGGATTTTGTTGCAAAATGGAAAATTGATTTCCCTTCACTCATTGTAATTGAGACCGGCGGGATGAAGGGAAGAGGTGAGGAGTTATCAAGAGAGGAGCTGCATGCCAGACTGAAAGACGGATTCGGTGTCGGAGAAATCCACTCCGAATATGGAATGGCAGAATTGCTTTCCCAGGCATGGTCTAAAGGTGAAGGTCTATTTTTCACCCCACCATGGATGGATGTTATCATACGCGATCTGAACAACCCATTCCGGATTCTGCCCTTTGGCAAAAAAGGTGGTATAAACATCATCGACCTCGCAAATATTCACTCATGCTCATTCATTGAGACTGAGGATATGGGCATAAAAGAGGCCGGAGATGGTTTTAAGATCTCCGGCCGCATTAAAAATTCCGAACTGAGAGGCTGCAACTTGCTTTTAGGCTAACCCTCTAAGGTCTTGATCAAGGCCTCAAGATCCTTGTCAATTTTCGCAGCTCTCTCTGTCTCACCCCTGCTCTTTAAAACGTCTGAAATATGGAACAGATATGCAACATTCTGCTTAATGTCCGACTCAGAGAAATACATGTTGCCAAATCTCCTGGAGAAGAATTTGATACTCTTGAATGTTTCGTCTATAAAGGCATCTGCAAGTTTCAGCCCCTTCTCTTTCTCTCCGGCCAGAAGATAGATGTCTATCGACTCCATAATTGAGTACTCATTAAGAGATGGCATCAAAGAGCAGTTCAATGGCATCTGACTTGGAATGGCAACTTCCTGCATCTTATCCAGAACCTTTACCGCCTCTTTTAGTTTACCCTCAAGAGCCAGCGACCTCGCAGTAGTGCTGAAGATACTTCTAACAGACAGTACAGCATTGAAAGTCAACAGGTTTTGATAATCTATATTTACCGTAGGAACATTCATGTTTCCCCATTTATAGACATTCATAACCTTGTCATACATTGTGGATGAGACAACTCTTCCCGGATTGCCGATTGAAGTAGAGCTCTTTACAGGAACAAACTTGTAGGCAAAACCATCGTACTCCAGATAATCAGTCAAGCCCAGCTCAAGGTCTCCACCCATTGCAACAAAGTAGATCGGCCGGTCCCATTTATAGTTGGCAAGCAAATCCAAAATCATCATCTCTGCTTTGGTAAGAGTGTTCTTGCCTTCTGGTATGTTCAGCTGGATAGTATCAACAATAGCCGTATCTGAAGCAGATACGATTCCGCAAGCTATGGCATTTTCTTTATTTACAGGAATCTGAAGTTTTCTGGAAGCAAAGAAACTGTAAATTTTACCGTTTTCTGCTTTTATCTTTGCGTCTGGATTGGAAATCAGGTCAATGATAGCCTTGAGTGGAACAGGCCTGTTGATCCTGTCAACAATCTGAACCATATCGTTTGTGCCGTAGAGGTAATCTCTTCTTGGAATTGACAGTGAGAGTGGTTTTGAGTCATAAACCTGATTCTTCATCTGGTCTATGTACCAGTCTGTTCCAAGCAATGAGGTGTTGACTATCCTTACATCTGTCCTGACACCCTCCACCTCTTGCAAGTACCATAGAGGGAATGTATCATTATCTCCATGGGTTACCAGAATAGACTGCTTGTCGCAAGAGTTCAGATAGTTGTAAGCCAAATCCCTTGCTGTATATCTATTGCTTCGGTCGTGGTCGTCCCAGTTCTGGCAAGCCATCTGCACCGGTACAATCAGACAGACAACACCAACTCCTATTGCTGCAACTTTTGCAGGAACCTTCTTCCTTACAAAGTCATAAACAGACATCACCCCTAGTCCTACCCAAATCGCAAAGGCATAGAACGACCCGGCATAGGCATAGTCTCTCTCCCTTGGCTGCAAAGGCGGCTGGTTCAGGTAAACCACAATAGCCAGGCCTGTAAGCAGGAACAACAACATTACAACCCACCAGTTACGTTTGTCTTTGCCCAACTGGTAGAAGAGTCCCAACAATCCGAGAAGAAGAGGAAGCATATAGTAATGGTTGCTTGCTTTGCTATGTGAAATATAATCCGGTCCGCCACTTTGGTCTCCAAGACGGGCTTTGTCCAAAAATCCTATTCCGGATACCCAGTTTCCTCTGAATGCCTCGCCAGGAGTGGTTGAATGCAGGTCGTTCTGACGTCCGGCAAAATTCCACATAAAGTATCTTATATACATCCAGTTAACCTGATAATCAAAGAAATAGGAAAGGTTATCTTTCATTAGAGGCACTTTGTATTCCGAGCCCTCCACAGACATACCTCTTCCTTCGGTATATGCCTGATAGAATTTTATGTGACCCGGATCTGTGCTCCACATCCTTGGGAAAAGCATCTTGGACTCTGCAGCGTAAACAGGCTGTACAGGACCAGGGACTTTTTCATATTTTCCATCGATCTTAGTATAATAGCTATCCTGCTTAAGATCCCATGGAGAGGCAAAAGTCTCTCCGTAAACCAATGGATTGCTTCCATACTGTTCACGACCCAGATATCTTACTAAAGTAAAAGGATTGTCAGGAGAATATTCATTTGTAGGCGTATTGGCAGAAGACCTTATCACAACAACAGAGTATGCAGAATAACCAATTACAATCATAGTAAAGCATAACATAACCGTATTGAGCAATGCTTTGCCTTTTTTGTAGGTGTACCATATTGTGAACATCAATCCTGAAAGAAGGGCAAGCATGAATATCGTTGCACCTGAATTGAATGGAAGTCCGAATACATTTACAAACAAAAGATCGAACCAAGAGGCTATTTTTGGAAGGTAAGGTATGACGCCGAAAAGAATCAGAGCCAGTAAGGCTACCGATATCATAAGGACATAAAAGCTCCTCTTACGCGTAACGTCATATTTCTTGTAGTAATATATGAACACCAGTGCTGGAATTGTAAGGAGGTTCAGTAGGTGGACTCCAATGGAAAGTCCCATTAGCAGAGCTATAAGCACAATCCATCTGTTTGCGTATGGTTTGTCGGCCTGCTCCTCCCATTTAAGTATAGCCCAGAATACTGCAGCAGTAAACAGGGAAGACATTGCATAGACCTCTCCTTCAACTGCCGAAAACCAGAATGTGTCTGAAAATGTGTAGACCAACGCACCTGTAAGGCCTGCTGCCAGAACAGCGATGGAATTTCCCAAAGTGAATTTTTCCGAGCACTTTTCAATAATTCTTCTTCCAAGATGAGTTATTGTCCAGAAGAGGAACATGATAGTGAGCGCAGAGCACATTGCACTCATTGCATTTACCATCATTGCAGCATGCTGACCGTCTGCGAACAGAGTAAAGAACCTTGCTATAAGCTGGAAGACTGGGTTTCCAGGAGGATGCCCGACCTCTAGTTTAAATGATGAGGCAATGAATTCGCCACAATCCCAGAAACTGGTTGTAGGCTCAATCGTAGATAGATAAACGAATGCAGAGATAATAAGGACCAATCCCCCTAACAGATTATCAATCAGTTTAAATTTTTTCAGTTCCATTTGCGTATTTTTCTAGCTTTAACGAGAATATTTGACAAAGATACTATTTTGAATTTTTCTACCTAACTTTGCAGCAAAATTATTGCAATGGCTGAGAATGATTGGAAAAGCAGGCTTGGAGTAGTCTACTCCACAAATCCCGATTTCGGCTTCAGGGAAGAGGATAAAACAAACGACATGGAGACTCTTCCTGCCGGCAAGCAACGCCTTATAGTTTCAATTGACCGTAGGCACAGAGCCGGCAAACAGGTCACCCTTATCACCGGATTTGTGGGAAAGGAGGAGGATCTCGCAGAACTTGGCAAAACGCTTAAAAGTAAATGTGGGGTTGGCGGATCTGTCAAGGATGGGGAGATCATACTGCAGGGTGATTTCAGGGAAAGGGCAGTAGACATTCTTCTAACACTTGGTTACAAAGCAAAGAAAGGTAACTGATGATTCAAAGCGACACCTTATACATTACAGATAGTGCCTCGTGCAGATATGTTATCGTAGATCTTTTTCCAATAAAGAAGGATACAGTTCTACCTATAAGTGCCCTTTGGGGAAATGAGAGTGTTAAAGAAACACAATCTTACCACACAGGAACTATTATGCACCAGAAAATGAATAGAGTGAGTACTTTAAGAACCAGCGATGAAATTCTTTCGGCACTTATTCTTGCATTCTTCATTCTGTTGGTCTTCTTTTCACGTGAAATAATAGACATAATCCCAGCCCTTCTCAAATCACTTTTTAAACTAAGCAATCACGCCAAACTTGAAAACAAGCTTGCACTCTCTAAGCAAAGAGATGTAGTAACAATTGTTGCGGCTTTATATTTTCCTGTTCTGGTTACTCTTATGTTCGGAGATTATCTGATAAATAAATACGAGATCCCGCCTCTTCACTACATGCTCATTTCAATCGGTTGTCTGTTTGGCATCTGGCTTGCAAGAAAGACAGTATTCAACTTGTTGTCGTGGATTGCCAATGACAAAAACACATTCAGGATGATTGAAAAAATAGGGCATAATCACCTGATAATTTCTGTTATTTTTTCATTTCCGGCAATTTTAGCAAATTTTATCTGGCCTGACATTCCTGCCCCTGTTGCCATTAATATTTTGACAGCCTGTTGTTTATTTGTCTATGTTTTTTATCTCATAAGGGGATATCAAATAATTATTTCACATCATTACTCACATTTTTTTTATATTTTGTATCTTTGCGCCGTTGAATTATTACCAGTTGCACTTATAGTCAATTTTATCCTCTCTTACTAATAATATGAAGATTAAAAAGATACTGATTTCTCAGCCCGCCCCTACCAACGGATCTCCCTACACAGAACTTATTTCAAAGTATAAGTTGAATATAGATTTCCTCCCGTTTTTTAAAGTTGAGGCGCTTCAGGCAAAAGAGTTCCGCTTACAAAAAATTAATATTCTGGATCACACAGCTGTAGTCTTCACCGCCAGAACTGCTATTGATGCTTATTTCAAGATTTGCGAGGAGATGAGAATAACAGTTCCTGAGACGATGAAGTATTTCTGCGTTTCTGAATCGATTGCTCTTTACTTGCAAAAATACATCGTCTACAGAAAAAGAAAGATTTTCTTTGGTAACGGGACCAATGCATCCATCATTGAAACTATTGGGGCCAAACACAAGAATGAGACCTTTCTTGTTTGTGTTGCTGACAGTTCCAAGGCAGATATCAACAAGATTTTTGTCAAGTCTAAAATCAAACATACCTGCGCCATATTTGTCAAGACAGTATTCAGCAATATCACCTCAGTTGATATCAACTCATACGATATGTTGGTATTCTACAGCCCATCTGATGTAAAATCCCTTCAAGAGAACTTTCCTGATTTCAAGCAAAACTCTTTACAGTTTGCCACATACGGGCCAGCAACCCTTAAAGCACTGAAAAGTGCAAAACTGACATCCACTGTTGTAGCACCAACTCCTGAAGCACCTTCTATTGCCAAAGCTTTGTCTATTTACTTTGAGCAGAAGTAATGGACGAAGAGTCAATCATATCTGAAAAAGGTCCTGCATTCAGATTAATGAAGGAAGAGAGGCTTTGTTCAAAGAAACTGATTCAGGAACTTTTCGAAAAAGGCACTGTTGTTTACGCTCACCCATTGAAGATATACTATATTGCAAATGAATGCTCCTTTAACCGCATACTTATAACCGTACCAAAACGCAATTACAAGAAAGCCGTGGACCGTAACCTCCTGAAAAGAAGAATACGGGAAGCATTTCGCCTGAGCAAGCCACAAGTTCCGGAAACAGCCCTCCATGATGTCACTTATGCAGACATCGCTGTTGTATACATAAGCAACGAAATATTGGATTTCCAACAGATCCGTAATAAGATAAACAATGCCCTGGCAAAAATCAGAAAAAACCTCGCTGAAAGGAGTTCTTCGTAGGATATTGTCTCTTCCTTTTCTGCTGCTTATAAAATTCTACCAGTGCTGCCTTTCGCCACTCAAGCCACCATCCTGCCGTTTCACGCCCACCTGTTCGGCATACTCTCTTGAGGCAATCAAGAAACATGGCCCAATCAAAGGGTTATATCTCTCAATTCACAGAATTCTTCGTTGCCATCCTTGGGGAGGAAGTGGCTACGATCCAGTACCTTAATTAATATGAAAAAATTATTTACTGCCATTTTGTTACTATCATGCTGCATCATGGTCTCTGCACAAGAGAGTTCCCCAAAAACAGATACTCCACATATGGCATTCAAAGGAATACCGATAGATGGAAATATTAATGATTTCGCTCAGGAACTGGCCAAACAGGGGTATACTCTATCAGAAAAGGAGAGGACCAGAATTGTCCTGAACGGCGAATTTCTTTCTGTGCAAGAGTGCACGATAACTATCACCGGAACAGATAAAAGCATCATCCCATGGAAGATCGGGATATTTTTTCCCGAGGAATCTTTTTGGAAAATTTTGAAAGACAAATATTTCGAACTTAAGGAACAGTTTACCACTAAATATGGAGAGGGGAAATCGTCCGAAAGCTTTGTCAAACCTTATAAAGATGGCGATAGATGCGAAATGCAGGCCGTGCTCTTTGGGAAGTGCAGGTTCTCAACTCTCTGGGTTACAGAAACAGGCACTGTGTCATTGTGGATAACATCAAACGCACAGGTTTGCATTGAGTACAAGGATGCTCAGAACTCATTAGTTGCAGAAAAGGAAAAGAAGGAGATGGTAAACGATATCTGATATCAGACCTCAGTTATTCCAAAACGTTTATAGACTTTGGCTTTGTTCGGCTCATCCTTAGAAAGGGAAATTACCTCCTGCTTGCTTATCTGCATAAGGTCCAAGAGAACCAAACCATCTACACAATAGTTGAAGTCAGGGTCTACGTTGAATTTTATAATCTTTGAATTTATCTTCAGATACTTCTTGACCAAAGTTGGAAGTCGGTATTCACCATTGCTGAGTCTTAGGAGATACCTGTCGAATTTTTCAATGCTATCTGTCTTGTTGCTCATCAAATCATCTACAGATGTCCGGAGGTAGTCCGGGAAAAACGGGTTACGTGGAATAATCTGATCCTCAAACTCCTTAACGGAATGGTGATTTTGCAGATAGTAGACAATAAGGCTCCTGTAAAACTTAGGATACCAAGAACTTATACTTACCGGACCCAAAAGATATCTTACCTCACTATCGTTTAGAACCGAATAAAAAAGTCCCTTGATAAGAAGCACAAGCGGCAGAGCCTCTTTCTGATAGTCCAAAACTACAAACGAACGTCCAAGCTCTATAGACTGCGAAAGGATTGTATGGAAAGGCTTATCATAGTTGAAAAGAGTATTGGAATAGAATCCTTTTACCCCCTTGGTCTCAAGTATCTCCTTACCGAACCCTAATCTATACGCCCCTACAAGTCTGGTTTTCTGTTTATCCCACAATATAAGATGCTTGTAATAGTCATCATACTCATCCAGATCCAGAGGCCTTCCAGTCCCCTCACCTACAGCCCTGAACGCCTCCTCTCTCCTTCTTCCAAGCTCATGGAGCATAAGAGGAATGGATGCAGCATCGGTTATATAGCACGCATAGTGTCCAGTGGTAAATAGAAGCTTGTTTGGAGAAAGAAGGTTTATCTCCTTCTGCAGAGCCCTTCTGTTTCTGGGAAGTGCTATCGGAGTAAGACCGCTGTTGGCTATACCCTTCTTGTCTGTCTTTAGGTTAGCTTCAAGAGCATATGTCCTGGACCTTAAAAAGAGGCCTAAAGACTTGAGATCTTTGTGCTCGGCTATCTCATTTACAGAAATCGGCTTACCAATCCTCACAGAGATAGTCTTTCCCTTTTTGTTTATAAGTTCATGTGGCAGCCTGACTGTCCTTAGAATAGGATGGATTTTCCCCAGCCAATGGAAGAAATTAGAATTTGTACCATGACAGTATACCGGAACAACAGGAACTCCTGCATTTTTGATCAACTTGATAATTGAGGGTTGCCACTCCTTATCCTGTATGATTGAAGATCCATAGCGGGTAGAAACCTCTCCTGCCGGAAACAGACCAAGACATCCCCCGTTCCTTACAGACTCACTGGCCATTCTTAATCCAGGCAGACTTCCCTTAATATGAGGTTTATCAGTAAAAGGGTTAACCGGAAAGAAAAAATCCTTTAAATTTGGAATATGCGTGAGAATGAAATTTGTCACTAATTTTATATCCGGCCTAACTGAGCTGAAAATATTCATTAGGATTATGCCATCAACGCCACCGTACGGATGATTAGACACAAAAATAAAAGGCCCTTCCTGCGGAATATTTAGAAGCTCCTTGTCATCGAGGTCGAAATCTACACCAAATTCTTTAAGGCAGGCTGTTGTAAACTCCCTACCGTTATATTGTGCGATTTTGCTATACTTCTTGTTTATTTTGTTGAAACCCAATATACAAAGAACCGACTGCGCTACAATATCTCCAAGCAGCCCCTTTAGCTTTGTGGCCTTTTTTATATCCTGTTTAGTTACAACTTTAGTAATCATAATGTGTAGCAAATATAGGATAATTGTTATTTTTACAAAAATATAAATTTCAATTTTTAATTATGTCCCGGGAAAAAAGCGATAGAACTTTGAAATTCAAAGAGTGGATAAAGCTACTCCCGAAAGAGCCGGGAGTCTATCGGTTTTTAAATAAAGAGGGAACCATTATCTATATAGGAAAAGCCAAAAGCCTTAGAAACAGAGTATCACAGTATTTTCAATCAGAAGAAAGCCTGACTGCAAAAACAAGGGTAATGGTTTCCAAGATAGAAAGTGTGGAGCACACAGTAGTGACTAGCGAAGAGGATGCACTGCTTCTAGAGAATAATCTGATAAAGAAATATCAGCCCAGATACAACGTAATGCTTAAGGATAGCAAGACATATCCATGGATTTGCATCAAAAACGAACCTTTCCCAAGAATCTTGCTTACAAGGCGTTACATTAAAGACGGCTCTCTTTACTTTGGACCATACAGTTCTGTAAATCATGCCAATAACTTACTCCAACTAATAAACTCCCTTTACTATCTAAGGACTTGCAAGCTCTCCCTGACCGATGAGAATATTAGTAAAAAGAAATTCCGTCCGTGTCTCAACTATCACATAGGCAAGTGCAAGGCTCCATGCGTTGGGGCTTATTCATCGGCCTCATACCTGAAACAGATAGAGAATATAAAGCTCATACTAAAAGGCGAATCGGCCAATCTAATGAAAGATCTTAGGGAGTCCATGTTGGCTGCTGCAAAGGAGCTTAGGTTTGAAGAGGCTCAACTTTTCAAAGATAAGATAGAGCTGCTAGGCAGACATTACAGCAAGTCGCTTGTAGTCAGCCAGACGATAACAAACGTGGATGTTTTCTCTCTTGCCATGGAAGGAAATATTGCTTTTGGAAACTACATGAGAGTTGTAAATGGATGCATCATACAGTCTCTCAACATGGAGTTCAGGATACCTCTGGAAGAGGAACCATCTACAATTCTAAGTCTGTTCATTGGAGAGATCCACTCCAAATTCGGTGAACTTTCCAATGAAATACTGGTACCGTTCATGCCGGACGAAATTTTAGAAAAAAGGAATGTACATGTTCCACAAAGAGGAGACAAGCAGAGTCTTCTTGAATTGAGCTTTAAAAATGCGAAGCTGTACAAGCTGGAAAAGCTTAAACAGGAAGAGACTTTAAGACCGGAGGAGCATAAGAACAGGATTATGGCCGCACTTCAGAGTGACCTTAATTTGGAAGCCCCACCCGTTCACATTGAGTGTTTCGACAATTCAAACATTCAGGGCAAACATGCAGTTGCAGCTTGTGTTGTCTTTAAAAACGGCATCCCCGCCAAAAGCGAGTACAGACACTTTAATATTAAAAGGGTCGTTGGTGCAAATGACTTCGCCTCAATGAAAGAGGTGGTCAACCGTAGATACACCAGATTGCTTGAGGAGAAAGGAGACTTGCCACAGCTTGTTGTTGTGGATGGAGGCAGGGGCCAACTCAACTTTGCATACGAAGCACTGTGCGAACTCGGGCTGGAGAACAGAATAAAGATAATTGGCATTGCCAAAAGACTGGAGGAGCTTATTATTCCTGGAGACCCGCACCCTCTTTTTCTCGATAAAAACTCGGCTTCGCTCAGGGTAATAATGAGCCTAAGGGACGAGGCTCACAGATTCGGAATAGGCCACCACAGAGATAAGAGAAGCAAGTATCAGATAGACTCGGAACTACGTTCTATAAAAGGGTTGGGTGAAAAAAGCGAACAAAAGCTTCTTTCAAAATTCAAGAGTCTTAAAGGGGTAAAAAATGCCTCAAAGGAGGAATTGGCAAAACTGGTTGGGAATAAGGTTGCCGGACTGATAATTGATCACTTTAGCTCAGTTGAGGAAAAACTTTCTTTATAAGGCAAATGCGCCCATGTATACCAACCATTTATTGAGTTGACAAGATAGAAGACCCACATTATCACCATAAGCATAGAGTGTGCATCACCTCTAAGAAACGCAACTATCCACATTATCACACTTAGCGCATTTACAACTATCCAAAGAGCCCATTGTTCAGTATAGGCTTTAACCATCAAAAACATTGCAATTACGGACAAAACTGTTGTGGCAGAATCCTTATATGGCTGAGGGTCGTTTAATTTTCCAAGAATGAACCCAACCAGGATAACCATCAAGAGTGAGAACAGAGTAAGAGCTATCCTCTCCCGTGTATTCATTTTTTTAGAGATAACAGTAACAGAATCCTGTGCCTCTCTTTTTTTTAGCCAACTATACCAACCAATAAACTGCATCGGTACGTAGTAAATAGCATTAAGCACAGCATCACCGTATAAATCTGCCTTATATGAAATATAGGCATACAGGGCAACGTTTATCAGACCGAAAAGATAGTTGAATATATTTCCTTTTGCACACAAGACAACGCATATAACTCCACTTATTCCGGCAATTGAACCTATAATATCCACCTCCTTTAGTAGTATTGAATGGATAATATTCATAGATACTATGCCGATTATCAAAAACCAGTCGAAAGGTCTCAGGGTGTTAAGTTTTTTGAAATGCAGCATCTTACTGGAAGTTTAGCTTATAGTGGTAATTGGAAAAGAAATTGCAGCAGATTTGTATCATCCTTTGTCCTTGCATAACGGAAACCTGCAGAAAGAGGAAGATATATGTTGAAAAGGTTAAAATCCAGCAATATATCTGACCCTGCAGAGAACATATGAGTTCCATATGTCATCCCCCTGTTGTATGCCCAGTCAACAAAAGGTATTAACTGCAAACGCTTTAGGTATAAAAGAGATGAGATCTCCACATCTCCTAGGTAAACCGGCAAAGCATAATCTGCAGACAAAGAGACAAATTGCTTTCCGTAAAGCTGGGCATATCCACGTGGAGAGCTTGCAAGATTTGACAAAAGGTAGTTCTTGCCGGAAAAATTCTGAGTCTGATAAGCGAAGGAGAGTCTGAGACCATGATTGGCGAGAATTCCAGGCAGATAGCCGTACACATTTGAGTATATAAGAGATCCGAAATTCTCTCCGGAAAAAGGGACACTGTTCATCTGCACATTCACACCGAAACCCCATTTTGGAAACAGATCCCTCCTGGATATATTAAGCATATGGTAATATTGCATGCCGACAGCCAGATACTGATAGTTTCTGTACTTGGCCTTGAACATAGAATAGTACGAATCATTGCTGTACTGCAACAACAATTTTGGAATAAAACCTCTGGACCAACCTCCACCACTCAGGTTGATTGGCAGATATGCAAAAACAGAACTTGTAAAATGAGGAGATCCAGGCACGGATGTTATAAGCTGAAATTTTCGGTTCTGGTTGTCTCTTATAAGACGTATCTCCCTTCTGTTTCGGTCATTGTAGTCTACATTTACTTCTATTACCGGATACAGTCCTGAGTAAGTAAACTTTAAGTGCCCTGCGTGAAATCCATTGCCATATGAATATCCGAACATTGTAGTTGCTGTGCTTAGGGTATTTTGGGAATAGACTGTGACACCTGGCGACAGAATCTCATAAAAGTTACTGTACGATATATTCTTTATCTTGTCTACATTGTAGTAAAAGGGAGCCCATGAATGTATGCGCAGAATATTTTCAGTTTTACTGTAAGGGCTGGATACATACTTGTTCCCGGCAATAACATTTACTGTATCGATAGAATATCCAGACTGCTGCGAAAGCATATCAGAAATGCGGTCCTTATAGGGATCAGAGAATGACGAGGGCTGCCAAAGTAAACTATCTTGTCTTGCTCTTACAGCTTTATATCCGTTTTTATCGTACTCCGAATAGAAAATATCCCCATTCCTGCTATAGAGAAAAGGAGCAAAGGCTCCGAAACGTGCATTGGTGAGTCTTTGTAAAAACCCGTCTTGCGGATGGAAACAATAAATGTTATTTGTTCCATTAAGATCACTCTCAAAGTAGAGATCTCCTTTGTATGCATTCAGCCTTTTTATACCCTTATGCTGATTTTCAATCTCTTTATGCCACAATCCACTCTTGACATCAAGAGAGAAGAGCCCCATACCTGTCTCTGTAATAACTGTCGTATATATTTTTCCCCCCGAGAAAACCGACTCTTTCATCTGGCCATTTTCAGGAGCACCAAATGAGGCAATAGGCTTGTAACTGCCGCTTTCCAAAAGCACAAGACGGGTTTTCCCTTCGTTTGAATATTCAGCCACAGCCAGAGTATCGCCGCTTTCAGAAACAGATGAATTTGAGTAGCTTGTCTTACGGGTCAGAGTCTTTACCCGCCTTTTATGGACATCATAACATTTAAGTACAGAAAAGCACTCCTGCTCCCACCGAGAGGATGAAACCTCCTCTGTCCAGTAAATTTTCCCTTTGCAGTAAGACAGGTAGCTGCTTACCTCTCCCATATAGGAGATTCTTTCCTCTCTCCCGCTTGTATCCATTAATACCAGTCTGGCAGGGTCATCCATGTCCCATTTAATTGCGTAAAGCGAATCATCAGAAACAGCCACTATGGATTTATATGTGGAGAAATCCTTACCCTTGCCGCTTATCCTCATGTAAGGAGTAAATGGAGCTTTCAGTGAGTCCTCAATGGCCCACTTCCTTCCAAAGAGATCCTTTATACCTTGGAAGTGACCCGGAATTGATTTCCCCGTTGTCTTTTTGTATGCTCTCCTGGCACCGGAAGGATTGTAGAAATGTTTGATAAGATACTCCGTCAAGTCACCCATGTAGTAATAATTTCCTGAAGTATACCTTACAAAAGAGTTTACAAGATATCCCAGGCTGTACACATCCGGAGTATATTTTCTTCCGGATCCCAGCTTCCACTCCCTCCAGCTCCTGTATTCGCCATCAAGAAATGATGCTTTGAAGTAGATCAGATGTTCAGGATCCCGCCCTCTTCCAGAAAAAGAAAACTCCGTTTCCGAAACAACCGCATCACCCTCAAGCGCCCATTTATCTATGTAAAGTCCAACTCCAATTCCTTGAGCCTGTTGGCCAATAAGCCATGATAGTGGCTTGAATATCCCGTGTTCAAATTTACTCAACTGAGCAACATGTCTAAGTTCATGAACTACAAGCTGTTTTTCCCAGTTCTGGGAATATCCTCCAAAAGCTAGCGGCCTTGTTATAAACTCAACCCGCTTGGGAGCCCATACAACCACACCGTTACTTCTTGCATTATAGGGATGAAGCACCACATCAATAGGATTGGCCTTTATCTTGAGTGGCCTCTGAATCCAAGGGTTTGCACTCTCCAGCAACTGCGCATACCTCTGCGCCAAGGAGTCTATTCCTACCGGGTAAATTATTTTAAAATTATCCGTTTTGATTATCCTCCATCTTGCACCCGCCGGATCAATACCCATAGAGTAAAACTGTCCTGACAAATGGCAGGATGAAAAAATAAAAAAAAACAGAGAGACAAAGAATAGTATAATATTCTCCGATTTCCTGTAACATTCCGCTTTTCTGAGAATCCTCACAAACAATATTTCTTTTCACGAAGGTAATACCTATATTTGTCTTACAGAAAATATAATTATGAAAAAACTTTTACTTATACTTCTTCTTTCTGTAACAAATGTATTTACATACGCCCAAAATGACTCGCTAACTCTCGTTGAATCACAGTGGTATATAAGAGAGGTTATCCCAGGAGTCCTCTGTAAACAGATTCATTTCCGCAATAATGAACTTTTCAATGCCAACGAATATATTTCGATTCTGGAGATTGACCCCGGCAGCGGTACAAGGCTGGAGATATTCCCATCTCCCGTACTGAAGGAGACTAGCAGGATTGCAGAAGAGAATGGAGCAATCGCAGCTATAAACGGTTCATTTTTCAAATTTAACTACACTATCAACACAGAGGATTACAACTCTGTAGACTACATAAGAAAAAACAACAAGCAAATCGCTCCAAACACTTATGATAAGAATTGCAGGGCAATGCATCAACTTGGGGCTTTAGCCATTCACAATGGTAAGCTTTATATTCTCAAGGCCGACGATCTCAAGAGTTGGGAAAAATACATTCTGGCAGAAGAGATTCTCACCACCGGTCCAATCCTTCGAATAGCAGGAGTGGACGAGAAACTGCAGAAATCCACTTTTTACACAACCCGTCATCCCAGGACCGCAATAGCAAAAAAAGCTGACGGTAAAATACTCCTCGTAACTATAGACGGTAGGGCAAAAGAATCTGCTGGTGTAAGTCTTGCTGAACTTCAGAGCATTTTGAGATGGCTGGGAGGAGAATACATTATAAACCTTGACGGAGGGGGTTCGACCACTATGTACATCAAGGGATTTTCTGACAATGGAGTAGTGAACCATCCTACTGACAACAAGATATTTGACAATAAGGGAGAGAGGAAAGTAGCCAACTCAATTCTTTTGTACAAAAACTAAACCTAAGTAATAAACATGAAAAATCTTTCAATTGTTTTCACAGCCATTGTACTTCTCTCCTGCGGAGGAAACCGGTCCGGAATGATTGAGTTTTCCGTTCCAGACAGGCTTAGTGGTCAGGCAGATGTCCTCGAACTGGCTTGCGATCGTATAGACACAGTAGATATCGCAATTATTGGGACAGAAATCCAAGGAATAGATGCAGTGCATCGTTTGTCAGGATTGCGAGGAATCTGTATTAAAGCAATTTTCGACAAAGTACCTGAGAACCTTTCAACTGTACAGGCTATTCTCAAGGAGAATAACAGGGCAGCCGCAGAGGAGTATTCCGGTGATGAAAACTGGCGTAAGATATGCGAAAGAGAAGATATTGATCTTATATATATTTGCACCCCTGAGGAGCTTCGCACTACCGTTGCCGTTTATGCAATGGAATCCGGCAAACACGTTGCCTCAATGGCACCTATGGCTCTTACACTGACTGACTGCTGGGATTTGGTCAATACCGCAGAAAAGACCAGAAGACATTGTACTATGATTCAGTACAGCAACTACGATCCTTTTGAACTGGCAACCCTCAACATGGGCCAGCTCGGCTTTTTTGGAGAGATCAACCGGATAGAGAGCGGAAACACTCTTTCGGCCAATGCCATAGCTCCTGCAGCACAAATCCTTAATATCCATAGAGGTGACAAAATGAACTATCTTGTGTCAGTATCTGGCTCAAACAGCTCGATAATAAAGACAGAGAAAGGGACTACCATTATAATACGCAACGACTCAATTTCATCCTTGCCTTCCGGGAGGGAATACACCATATCCGGAAAGTGGGCATCAGCCAAAAATAGTGGGCATCAGGCTTTTGCCTTCAACCAGTGTCGTGCACCATGGCAGCCAACTCATGTAACCGACTCCCTCCTCCGGGTGTATGCCCATCCTATAGTTAAGGAAATAAGGGATATGGATTTAGCTGCCGACTATCGTCTTGTTTACTGTCTGAGAAATGGCCTTCCTCTTGACGTAGATGTATATGACGTTGCCGAATGGTGCGCCGTTGACCCATTAAGCACAATTTCCGCAAAACATAACGGCAAGTCGGTCATGTTCCCCGATTTCACTCGTGACTCCTGGAATAAAATAAAGGGTTACAAGCAGTATAAGAATGGCAAATAGAAGACTTCTTTTTGTATATTCACGCCTCTCCACCTTTGTCAAGTGTGATGTTGAAATTCTTGAGAGGGAGTATAAAGTCACCCCTTTGCGTGTAGATAACACAACTAGGGGAAAGCAGTTGATGGCAATGATAAAGTTGTTTTTCTATCTTGTCTTCAATATATACAGATTCAACATCATTTACATCTGGTTTGCTGATTACCACTCTTTCCTGCCTGTTTTTTTCGCAAAACTGTTCAGAAAAAGAGCTTATGTCGTTATCGGCGGATATGATGCCTGCAGGATAAAGAAATATAACTACGGCTCTTTTTCCAACCACTTAAGAGGGTTCATGACCAGATATTCAATGAACAATGCCACCCTTGACCTTTGTGTTTCAAAGCATATAGCAAGAATAGTGAAGTTCATAGCACCCAGATCCAAACAGGTGGTTCTCTATAACGGCGTGGCTTTTGGATCTGCAACTCATACTGAAGAGATCCAATCCAATACCTTCTCGCCAAAGGAGAGGATAATTCTATCGGTTGCCATATCATCTACGATTCAAAGTTTTTATATAAAAGGAATAGACCGTTTCATAGAGGCTGCCAGAGAGGCAGGAGACCTTAAATTTGTGGCAATAGGCTTGGATAAGGATAAACTTTCCGATCTTATTGGAGAGATTCCTGCCAATCTTGAAATAATTTCACAGCTTCCACACGATGAGTTAATCAATTATTATGAAAGAGCGGCTGTCTACTGTCAGCTTTCCCGAAGTGAAAGCTTTGGAGTTTCCCTTGCCGAGGCAATGTACTACAATTGTATGCCGGTAATCACTCGTACAGGAGGTATGCCTGAGGTTACAGGTGGCTATGGATTCAGTGTAAGCGGCAATGTTGCATCAGAAACGGTTAGTGCAATCAGGTATGCCCTTTCAATGTCAGCTTCCGGTAAACTAAGGTCAAGAGTGGAGGAAAAATTCACAATTTCAGCCAGAGCAGAGTCGCTTTTAAAGATTTTGCGCCTTTCCAAAGGCTTGGATACACAATTTTAAAGCAAGTCTGTATATATAAAAGTAAATCTTGTTGCTTTTCCCAGCTAATTCAAGAAGTAGCTGATATTGTATTTTAGGTTCAAGCCTCTCCCCTCTTTTTATCGCTTCGTCAACCTCAGGGAACATATCCAGAATCTCCTCGACTGTCATTTCCGGCCTTGGATGAAGAAACATCTTTCTCTTAGTATTCGCCTTATACCTCAGAAAAGCAGAAGAATAATCCAACCCTCTTGCCTTAAAGAAGGCTTCAAGATGGATAAGAGCGTTACCTACAAAAGGGAGATGATTGAAGCTGTAAGTGCCGGACGAAGCATTGTACTGGACAAAATGCAGCAAAGGCTTTTGAACGAATGCAATTTTGGGCGCTACACAAACCAGAAGAGGTGAAACCGAAAAGTCGTCGCGCATATTGTCATGGAAAGCTATTTGATTGGACGAAAAGAGCTCCTTCCTGATAAGCTTGTTCCAGAGTGCACATCCTTTTACAGATGTAAGCATCTCTTTTATATATCTTTCCCTCTCTTTCTGTTCTGTTATGATCTCAACATCAAAAGTGTCTTTGGCATAAATAGTTTTATTTCCGGGCATCTCTCTGTAAAAATCAGAAATAACCAAGTCAGCGCTCTGTTTTAATGCAGTATTGTAAAGATCCTCCAGAAGGTTAGGTTCAAAATAGTCATCAGAATCAAGAAAGATAATGTACTCCGCTGTAGCAGCCTCAATACCAGTGTTTCTTGCAGCTGCAATGCCTCTGTTTCTGTCATGTCTGATATATTTGGTCCTGCCGGATAGTATTGATTTTTCTACAATGGATTTTGCCTTGTCATAAGTACCATCGTCTCCACGATCGTCAATTAAAATAAAGTCAAAGGATTGGAAAGATTGGTTTATAAGGGATTCAAGACATTTTCCTATATATTCCGAGCCTTTGTAAACAGATATTATTACAGAAAGAGGAAAATTTTCCATAGAGGTATATTTACGAAAAAAGCTGCCCGTCTATTCGAAGCAGCTTTGTTGACCTACCTGGATTCGAACCAAGACTGACAGAACCAAAATCTGAAGTGCTACCATTACACCATAGGTCAATACACTCCACATGTGTGGACAAAGAACATTTTTTTGTTGACCTACCAGGACTCGAACCTAGACAGTCAGATCCAGAATCTGAAGTGCTACCATTACACCATAGGTCAATAATTCCCACAATCGGGGCTGCAAAGATATTGCTTTTCCCGAAAAGTCCAAAAATTTTATAAAAACTTCATGTTAAGAACAGCCTCGCCGAAATAATGGTAAAGCAGAAGCCAGAATATAAATCTTACTGCTCGCCCTATAAGCATATATACTGCACATTTTGTGAAATTGATCCTGTAGAAGCCCAATCCGACAGAAAGAACATCTCCGGCAAAGGGCACCCAGCTAAGAAAGGCTATAAGACTGCCATATCTTTCAATTCTGGATTTTTGCCTTACAAGACTAGCCTCTTTTATCCTGAACCACTTCTCTATCCAATCCCACTTCCCAAGGTAACCAACATAGTATGAAGTAAGACCTCCCAACCAGTTTCCTATTGTTGCAACTATAAAAGATATGATATAGTTACCTCCTGCAAGAAGAGTTCCTACAAACAGGAAATCAGAACTGAACGGGAATATGGTAGAGGCCAGAAATGACCCTAAAAACAATCCTAAATATCCCAGGCTTTCAAGAAACTCCATTTACTATCTTTTTTCTTTGAAAAAATTTCTGACCAACTCTCCGCATTCCTCGGCATAAACACCAGAAACAACTTCACATTTAGGGTGTAAAAGATTTGGCTCGTAAAGTGAGTATCCTCTTTTAGGATCACCGGCACCATACACCAAGGTCTTAAGCTGTGCCCAGTTCAGTGCGGCTGCACACATAGGACAAGGTTCCACTGTTACATAAAGAGAGCAGTTATTAAGGTATTTCCCACCGAATGAATTGGCAGCCATTGTTATAGCCTGCATTTCAGCATGTGCTGTAGGGTCATTGAGAGTCTCCGTAAGATTGAACGCCCTTGCAATTATTTTCCCTTCACACACCACAATGGCACCTATTGGCACCTCGTCTTTTTCCAGTGCTCTTTTTGCCTCTTTAATTGCTTCGGTCATAAACTTTTCATGAACAGTCATTTAGTTGAATTTTAATACTTGGTAAATGTACAAAATTTTTTACGACAATTTGTCAGTATGGACATTTGGCACTGCTTTTGTGTTTATAGGCTTCAGAAAACAAAACTTAATAATTAAAATAATAAATTTTAGAATTATGAACATTAAACCATTAGCAGACAGAGTTTTGGTTGAGCCTAAAGAGGCCGAGACAAAAACCGCAAGCGGATTGTTTATTCCTGACACAGCTAAAGAGAAACCACAGGCAGGCAAAGTTGTAGCTGTTGGAAGCGGTAAAAAAGATGAGCCTATGGAACTTAAGGTAGGTGACAACGTTTTATATGGCAAGTATGCTGGAACCGAAATCAATGTAGATGGTAAAGATTACCTGATGATGCGTCAGTCAGACATTCTTGCAATCCTCTAGTAATTCAGTAAAGTAAAACATTAAAAATAGAAAATCATGTCAAAAGAGATAAAATTCAATCTGGAAGCCCGCAGTCTTATGAAAGAGGGTGTGGACGCTTTGGCAAATGCCGTTAAGGTAACTTTAGGTCCTAAAGGCCGCAATGTCGTTATTGACAAGAAATATGGTGCTCCACAGATCACCAAGGATGGTGTGACAGTAGCAAAAGAGATCGAACTTGAAGATCGTTTTGCAAACATGGGCGCCCAGATGGTTAAAGAGGTTGCCTCTAAAACTGCAGATCAGGCTGGTGACGGTACCACTACCGCTACTGTTCTTGCTCAATCTATAATCAATGTAGGTCTTAAGAACGTTACTGCCGGTGCAAATCCAATGGATTTGAAACGCGGAATCGACAAAGCAGTCGAGGCAGTTGTCGCTTCACTTAGAAAACAGAGCCACTCTGTTGGTGATGATATCACAAAAATCGAACAAGTTGCTACAATCTCTGCAAACAACGATATTACAATCGGCAAACTGATTGCCGAAGCTATGGGTAAAGTAAAAAAAGAGGGTGTCATAACTGTTGAAGAGGCTAAAGGAACTGAAACTGAGGTTAAGGTTGTGGAAGGTATGCAGTTTGACCGTGGATACATCTCTCCTTACTTTATGACTAATCCTGAAAAAATGGAGGCTGTTCTTGATAATCCACTTATCTTGATCACAGACAAGAAAATCTCTTCAATGAAAGATCTTATGCCGGTTCTTGAGCCAGTAGCTCAGAATGGAAAGTCTTTGCTTATTATTGCTGAAGATGTAGATGGAGAGGCTCTTGCCACATTGGTTGTAAACCGTCTTCGTGGCACTATCAAGATTGCCGCTGTAAAGGCTCCAGGCTTTGGCGACCGTAGAAAAGAGATGCTTGAAGATATCGCTATCCTTACAGGTGGTACAGTGATTTCTGAGGAGAAGGGTCTTCGCCTGGACGCAGCAACAATTGATATGTTAGGTAAAGCTGAAAAGGTTTCAATTGACAAAGAGAACACTACCATAGTAAACGGTGCCGGAGAGAAAGATGCAATTGACAAGAGGGTGGCACAGATCCGCAAACAAATGGAGACTACAACCAGCGACTACGACCGTGAAAAATTACAGGAACGTCTTGCCAAACTAGCTGGTGGTGTTGCAGTTCTTTATATTGGAGCCGCATCTGAGATGGAGATGAAAGAGAAGAAAGACAGGGTTGATGACGCATTGAGTGCTACACGTGCTGCTGTTGAGGAGGGTATTGTACCTGGCGGCGGAGTTGCTTACATCCGCGCAATCGAAGCTCTTGCTGACCTTAAGGGCGACAACGAGGATGAGAATACAGGTATCGCAATTATTGCACGTGCTATCGAAGAGCCGCTTCGCATGATCGTTGAAAACGCTGGCGTAGAGGGAAGCATCGTTGTACAAAAAGTTAAGGAAGGCAAAGCTGACTTCGGTTACAATGCCCGCACAGATAAATATGAACATCTCCAGAAAGCTGGAGTTATTGACCCTACCAAGGTAGCTCGTGTTGCTCTTGAGAATGCAGCATCAGTTGCCGGCATGTTCCTTACAACAGAGTGTGTATTGGTAGAAAAGAAAGAGGAGAATCCTGCTCCAATGGGCAACCCAGGAATGGGCGGAATGGGTGGAATGATGTAAACTGCTCAAAATATTGATGGTTAATGTAATATGCCTCAATGACTAAATGTTGGAAGTGCTGCTCCTTACCGAGCAGCACTTTTGTTTTATATGTGTCCGCCATGCTGCGCCACATCTGACCAAGTCATTCGTGGCATTAATTTGATAATCAAACGATTAAACCCTTTCGTTTTTAAGATTAATCTATTGAATTACTGCGTATTGCCACGAATGACTTGGTCATAAAGACTTAAATACGGCTAAAGTTTTATATATTTGTCTAATACCAGACGAACTATGAAGAAACTTCCAGGCATAATAATGCTTTGCATATTCATTTGTTGCACATCCTGCAATAGAGAGCAAAAGTTACTAAATAAGAAACTTGAATCATGGGACAAGAGCTTAAACTTAAATAATAACGGATTCGGATTTACCAAGCCTGAAGCTATACTAGAAAGCCTTAAATCCATAGACACCGCGCAACTATCAGAAGGCAACGCTGCATATCATACATTACTGTTAAAGATCGCAAAGTGCAAATCCTTCATTTACGACAGAAATGACACAGCGATTTATTCATCCATTAATTGGTATCGGAAGAAAAAGGACTCACTCAATTTGTGCCGTTCACTTCTCTATTCCGCCATACCAGGATTTAGCCAAATACCCATTCCTGCCTCTTTCAAAATTGTTTCCGGTGTTAAGGTTTTTGATCAGGACTCAATACAATCGAGAGCTTACTCGAATATCCAGGAAACAGAAAAGATATTCACAGAGTGTAAGATAACGAATCCGGATATTGAAAGTCAGATATACACATATCTCGGAAGAGCCGCAATAACTCATTATGAATACGCAAAAGGAATAAGTTATATTGCAAAAAGCTCTGGCATAAACAAAAAACTGGGTAACAAGGATGACGCCGCAATAGCATTTATAGATCTGTCAAACCTCTATTTACTGCAGGACAAAGACAATATTGCCCGGAAAATGCTTGATAATGCTGCAAGTTTTGACATCACATCGCCAAACGTGCTGTACTATTTTTACAAGGCAAGTGATAACTATTATTACCGGAAGAGACAATATGAAGATGCAATAGAGAATGTAAGGAAGATGATCCGGCTCAAGGAGAGCAAAGGACTTATTAACGTCCATATCTTTGAGTTGTATGGTTCTTTAGCCCGCTATTTCGAAAAGATGCAAATGAGAGACAGTCTCCTCCATTATAGAATATTAGCACTTTCGGCTGTTAAAGAAGAGTCTTATAATAAGGAACCGGAAAGCCTGTACCTGAGCGCATGCCCTGCCTATGCTTCTCTGGCTGAAAGTTATGCCAAATCTGGAGATTATCAGACAGCTTATAATAACTACAGGAGTGCGTACTTCGCATCTCTTACTTTTTTCAGCAAAAAAATTAAGAATAACTCATACGAGATTGAAAAAAAGTATGATATATTCAGGAAAGATGCACAAATAGCAAAAATCGCCAAAGGTAAAATGGCATTTATACTGTCCACAATAATTCTGGCAATACTGCTTTCAGGCGCTATTCTGTATTCACAAGGAAGAAGTTTGTATCATAAGCTAAAGAATAAAAATTTGGAGGAGAAAATCTCGTCACTGGAGGCAGAGTTGAATAGAGTGAAATCCATCAACCTTGTACATGAGGCTTCTGCAGGAGCCCTGCCAAAACTGGTAGAGGAGGCATATAACCATGCAAGCAAGACCAGAAGATATTCCAAAGAGCTCTCCGATGATCTGAAAAACGCAATCGACAATATAAAGACACTTTCAAAAAACAACGTGTCAAACATTGCTAATAATGAAGAGTTCCTTTCCGTATGTCCAAATGTCAGATATATCACAAATCTTTCCGATCTTGAAACAGTGATCCTGGTATTGGTGGAACTAAACTTCAACAATAAAGATATTGCAGAACTACTCAATAATTCCCAGGCAAGTATAAGGGCTATCAAAACAAAGATCAAAGAAAAAATACTCTCTTCCAAAGGTTTGCCTTTTAATCCAGAAATTGCCTTTTCAATATTTGAAAAGAGCGCAACACACTAAAATTTTTGCGCAACTTTTTGAAACTTAGCAGCACCATTGTACTGATTTTCTTATATTTATCAAAATAGCTAGCGCAACTTTCTGAAACTTTTGCAGTTAACTTGGCTTTAGTTTAAAATCGAGCCATTTTTGAAAAAAAGCTTGAATGAAAAACTATTTGTCTGCAAAAATCAGATTATCTGTGATTTTTTTTACCATTATTGTTAGTCTCACGGCAAGAGCAAAAAACCAGAATGAGCCATCAGTTCCAAAAGAAGATTCGCTCAGGTGCATCATTACCGGTATTGTAGAAGACAATTCAGGCAACAAACTACAATACGTAACATTATCCCTTTCAAAAGACCTGGAAAACAAAATCATCTGCACCTCTATAACAGACAGCAACGGCGTTTTCATACTCACTGCAAGCAATAGCGGGAACTTCATTGTACATGCCGAGAGCATGGGATATCAGCCTGATAAAAGAAAGGTGAGGATTACTGATAATAGCACATTTATAAATATCGGACTGATAAAGATATCCGAAGGGAAGCTCCTCGGAGCTGTTACTGTCACCGCCAAGGTTGCTCTAATTACATACGAAGTGAATAAGATAACTTACGACGTGCAGCAGGATCCTGACAGGTTCAAATTCAATATGCTGAGGATGATGGAAAAGGTTCCGCAGATCAGGGTAAATGCAGAAGGGAAGATTGAATGCCAAGCTCCTAATAAAAGCTATATGATATTGGTTAATGGCAAGGAGTATCGGCTGATCAGCAGCAGCAGGCAGTTCCCGATGAACTTCATCAATGCCGATTATATGAAAACCATTGAGGTAATTTCTCCTGCCCCACCTGAGTACAGCAATGTAGATGCTGTCATCAATATTATTTTAAGCAAGCCTCTTCCGGACGGATATGCTTGCGAAACGAATCTTAGTGCAAGTACCGACAATAGTTACGGAGTTAAACCAGGTATTGTTTTTAAAGTTGGAAAAGAGATTTTTTCATTGGATTACAACCTACAGACAAGAAACCCGGAGCCACTGGAACAAAAGAGTTATCAGGAGAACTTCCTCAGTGAAACCAACAGGTATACATATAAATCCGGCAGCAAAGAGTCGAATTCGACAGGTAATAGCATCTCCCTGGGAGGCAGCCACGAGTTTAGGGATAAAAAAACATTGTCGTTCTCTCTATCCACTAGCTTGTCGAACGACAATTCGCTATCAAAAAACAATATAACCATCAAGGATATATCAGGAAATATCATAAGGGATATTACCTCAGGCAATATCTTCCAAACAAAAACCTCACCTAGGATCAATGGAGGCATCCAGTACTGGGAAATGTTTAAAGACAATAAAGGGTTCCTCAGCATTCGGTACAACCTCTCCAACACATGCAATGAAAACAGTAGCTTTTCCATGCTGGATACTAGGAAAAATCAGGCTACAAAGGTTAAAACCGAGTCGATTCAAAACAACATCTCATGTTTATTCAATCTGCTAATTAACAGCAAAAATAGAATCAGCATTAATGGTTCATACATTAACCGTCAGTATACAAACAACTCGGATTATTTCAACTACGAAGCAGGGACGAACAATATAATACCAGAAACCAACGGTCTGAAATATACACAGCAGATATTCAGCGCCTGGTTCATTTACTTATTTACTTATAACAAAATAAGCATATCTGCCGGAGCCACTACAGAAATTTTAAACAATTCCGGAAAATTCTACAATATGGGCACGGCTTCTCCACTCAGCTATAATAACCTGCAAATCTCTCCCAGATTTCAACTTAGCTACAAACCAAGTAATAAGACCGTTTTCAATTTTTATTATTCAAACAAAAGATCCAATCCGGGAATAAACCTCCTGAATCCATATATAAATAAGACCGATCCATACAACATCTCCGTCGGGAACCCCGGTTTGAAATCGGAAATCACTCATTCTGCAAGCGTATTATCAATGACTAGTTTTATAAATGGGTTTTTAATATGCAGAATTGTTTCAGATTTGACTGACAGGTCAATCGAAAGAGTAACCAAGACAGATGTTGGGAATGTCAATTTGACCACCTATGAGAATATAGGAAGTAAAAAAAGAGTAGGTGCAGCGATGGAATTAACAGGCAACTATAAATCCCTGGCATATTTCATAGGAATTGAAGGGTACAAAAATTTTTACTCAGGCATTTCACTGGATAATTCAAACACCACTTTTTCAGGAAGTTTCAATTTAGAGAAAAAAATATGGAAAAGTACACTGATATCCGGTAACTTCTCGCTCGGGACAAACCAAACATATGCCCAGTCAGTAAAAGCAAACCTTAATTGCAGATACTCCTTGTCCATGAATCAGACAATAATCAAGGATAGATTAGCCGGTGGTTTTACAGTCTCAAATCCGTTTAAGAACAAAAGAATAATAATAAACGAAATGCAAAGCGACAATTTCTACCTCAAGGATCAGCACCAAGAGGCCGGACGAATAATCAAGTTCTGGGTCAGGTTTAATTTCGGGCACTTCAATAAAAAAGTCAGGTCAGTAGAAGGAGGTGTCACCGACGATATAAAGATGTAAATGAAAAGTATTATGAGTGTGCCAGATGATAATATTTATTAATGGGGGTTAATAATAAGCACTATCTTCCGGCACATTCATTTTCCTTGTGAATTTTAATAGATATCTAGAACAATTCTAAAGATTTGCTGTTTAATAATAAAACACACAGATATGTTAAAAATAGGCGACAAAGCACCGGACTTCACCGGTATAGATCAGGATGGCAAAGAAATAGGACTTGCCAATTTCAAGGGAAAGAAACTTGTTCTTTATTTTTATCCCAAAGATAACACACCCGGGTGTACTGCAGAAGCTTGCGACCTGAGAGACAATTACCAAAGGTTTGAGTCAATGGGTTACAAGATTGTGGGTGTGAGCAAGGATAATTTAAAATCCCACAAAGGATTTATTGAGAAGTTCAAATTGCCATTTCCTCTTATCTCAGACAAAGAGGCAATTATCCTCAAAGCTTACGAAGCTTGGGGAAGAAAAAAATTTTTGGGAAGGGAGTATGACGGTATTATCCGAAAAACATATATTATAGACGAAACCGGAACAATCTCCGATATTATCGAAAAGGTTGACACAAAAGCACATAGTAAACAGATACTTGACTCTTAGTCCACTAATTGGTTTGCCACTCCAAAATGTATTTAAATAATATACAGTTATTTATGGATGTAAGTCGTAAATAATTGATAAAAAGGGCTTTACATTTTGGAGTGGCAAACCGAATCCTTACCCTACCAGCCAGGCCATGACATGGTCCTCGAAGACTTCGTAATTTAGCTCAAACTCCATCTCCTGGCCGTCTTTCTGGATAAATATAGCCTCAATCTGGCCCTCGTCTTTAGGCGTAAATTTCTTGATCTCAATCTGACGCGCAAAATCGACATCGGATTGCGACATCCTCTTGTAAATTGCCTCTTTTGCAGACCAGTGGATTGCAAGGTGAAGACTCCTGTTTCTGTCGCTGAGATTCTCAATCTCCTCAGGTGACAGAGCCTTCTTTTCAACAGCAGAAAAATTTCTGTTTAATGATTCGATATCAATCCCAACACTCTCCTCCGGATGAGTAAGCACTACGGCAAACCTGGAGGTATGAGAAATGCTGATTTCGATAAGACTGTTTTGAAGAAATGGCCTTCCATTGTCGTGATGTCCCAGATAAACCTTACCTTCAAAAAGTTGGTTCAAAAGAGCTCTTACGGCAAGACGTTCGCGACGTCTTTCACCGCTTTTGATGAGTTGAAGTTCTTCAAGTTCATCACTCGGAACGGAACATAAAGTGAGGAGCTCCTCTTCACTCTCTACAATTTCCCATACGGAAACTGTTGCTCCACTGTCCAATTCTCTACTAAAAAAAAGTGCCATATCTAAATTAAAACGGTTTATTCATTCTTATCTGTCTCGTCAGAAATCTCCCCAACTATCTCCTCAAGTATATCCTCAAGAGTAACTATCCCATCGGTACCTCCATATTCATCAACTACCAGCGCAAGATGCATCTTTTTATGACGGAACTCCTCAAGAAGGTCATTTATCTTTTTACTACCCGGAACAAAATAGGCTTCACGTATATGTTTGTGCCAATCAAAATCCATAGTATCACCCTTCAGATACCTCACAAGGTCTTTTATATAGAGAAACCCTCTTATGTTGTCCGGACTATCTTTGTACACCGGTAATCTGGAAAAGCCACACTCTATTGCCCTGTTTATAACTTGCTGTGAGCTCATATCCATGTCTATTGAGACAATTTCAACCCTCGGCTTCATTATCTGAAACACTCTGGTATTGGAAAGGCCCACAATGCCTTTTAATAACTTCTTCTCCTCAACCTCCTCCATATCTGTAGCATCTTCTACTTCAGTAAATTCCTCCATAGAGTGAGCGTCTCTCTCCTCTCTTGTTTCACGTAGACGACTTGAAAAATTTGAAAGTATTTGGTTTAAAGGATAATCGATGAAAAGTAAGGCTGAAAATATCCAACTCATCCTTCGCACAAACTTCCGGCGACTTCCCTCAACCAACAAAAAGCCATTAAAAGCAACTCCTGAATATTTCAGAATGATAGCAGTTACAACTAAAATTAATATTGCAACTAAAATGATAAGAGAACCGGGTGAAAAAATTCTGTAGTAAAGATCAGCCACAATAAACAATACTGCAATTTGCAGCAAAGTTTCTGTATGGCGTATTGTCCACTTTAAATATTCTGGATTTGCAAGCTGTTTTAAAGCCCTTTTAGAGCTCATTGAGCCATCTTCTTTAAGCTGGTCCAAGTCTTTTGCTGAGAGAGAAAAAAAAGCCATTTCATAGCCCTTTGCAAGGGCATAGAAGAATAGGATGAGGATAAGGGGTATCCCCAAGGAGAAATAATCGTCTATTGTACTACTGGGAGGTTCCAATTCTCTATTCTAATGGTTTCTGCCGCAAATATAACTAAAATATGTTTGCTGCATATTTTTCTTGCATAAAAACGGGATAATAAGACTCTTTTGCCTTTCTCAGTCCAGGATCACCTGCATCATCTTCTCTGTTGATATACTTGTATCCTGATGCAAGACGCTCGGCAAACTCTCTGTTGATCATAGGATATGAGCCTTGGACATCGGCAAAGGCCTTCTCTATATGTATTATGACAGTATCCGAATTAATTGGCTCTCCTATTGTATAAGCCACAATCTCACCACCGACTCTAAGTACGCCTCCTTTAAGATTAAGAGAGGAGTAATTTGAGAGGCATTTTGAAACTGCACACACCTCCCAACCCAACGTCTCATTTTTATTACACTCAACCTCCTTGCACCACTTTTTGTTGAATTCAAAAATTTCGGGAATCATATCGTTGGTAAGATCTTCATATTTCCAATCAGGGAGTTCCCTAAACCTGTTGATATGGTTTCTCTTCGATTGCATCTTCTTTCCAGTCAACGATATAAGCCTTTCGCTTTCATAGATATAGTCAAAGCTGTCCCTCACAGGAAAGAATTCAAACCTATTGGGATAAATCTCTTCAAGTTCCATTTTTGTATCTGCAGAGATGCTTATAAGCATGGCTTTCTCTCCTCTCTCCCTTGCGTCGGCAATAATAATATCTATAGCCTCCTTTTTATCACCTTTGCCCGCCGGGTAAAGATAACGGCCTGTCTCTCCGTCCCATGACATCAGTAAAAGAAAATCCTTGTACCGTGCAATTTTTGATTTGTATATCCCTGACCATATGAAAAGGTTGGTGAAGCAATATTCAGCTCCCCTGTAGTCTGAGTATTTCAGCAATCCGTCAATCCAATTTTTATCTGAAACCTCAATCTCTTTGAATTCTATCATAAATCATTTCATTCAGAAAGCCACTTTTCAAGAGTGACGACTGCCTTTTTGCCAATATCTTCGGGCATTGTAGCAATACGAGCCTTGTGGCTTCCATTTGGTTGTACAAGAACAACAACATTATTGTTATTTGGTTCATCAACCTTTACAGAACTCCAAGGATCGAACTCTCCATATATGAACATCATTTTTGCATCTGTGTTTGCAACAAAATCCTTAAGTTTCCTGTAGAGACTCCTATCGTATTTATATTCTGAACCTTTCGGAAGAAACAGTTTAGCCAGGTAACCCTTCGAGCTCCTGATCTTGAGCAAACCCTTGAAAGGTCTGGTGTCATATCCGTAATAACCTAGCTCCCTGGCTGCCTGCACAAAGAATGCAGCGGTTGGACTGTTGTTTACAAAATAATCGGGAGAACTGGTCTTCATCCAGTACCTGAAAGCAACGTCCACTGGAGCTCCAGGCTGAGGAACTTCCGAGATAGGGCTACCCCACTGCCAGAAAGAAAATGGAAGCTCCAGAACAGAATAGTCATAAATCTGTTCAAGCGGAAGGTTAAATTTGTAACCATTTGCCTTGCAGAGCGAGTCAAATTTTGGTTGAAGCTCCACTCTTCTTTTTAAGAGATCAGTCTGAAATTTTCTGAGAATATCCCTCTCCTTCTGTGTTCCGGCAAAATTGCTGAGAAATGGCTCATGCCTCCCATCCTCTCTTGCGCGACAAAGCGGGGCAACATAAGGCACAGTCACATCAACATCTTTTGGAAAGAAATATCTGTAAAGCAAAGCTGTCTGACCTCCCTTGCTTATACCTGTGGCAATCCATTTGCCGTTAAACAACTGTTTAAAGATAGTAGTTACGTTATGGTGGTCGTTGGCAGCGTTTTCAACTGTAAGGTATTTCCAGTTGAGCGGTGAAGGGGTCGACTCCAGAAAATATCTATGTTCAACGAATATAAGGTTGGCATCCAATATTCTGGACAGCTCTTCCCTATATCTTGGACTTGCGGCATATGATCCTCCATAGCCCTCTGTCACTATTACAGTAGGCCGCCCTTCGCCAGCCTTCATTACATATACTCGCTGTTTGAAAGTTCCTGCTGCCGGGTTTTTATAATCGAGAGGCTGCTCGACAAAAAGAGCAAACTTATCTGCGAACTGGGTACTCTGGAGTCTCTTTACATCACTCACTTTTGGCAGAGCCTCTATTTTAAGCAGTAATGAATCTACCTCGGCAGCCCATACAGAAAAACTGCTAACAGACAGTATCGCAGCCAGTAGGAATATCCGGAGTGAATTTAATATGTGTTTTTTCATAAATTTTTGATAAATAAACAGGTATAACTAATTGAGCAAAAGTAAAGAAAAAACCGTACTTTTGTCCAAAATTTACTGAGAAACATGAGCAATTTCGTTAGAGAACTTACGTGGAGAGGAATGATTCACAACATTATGCCTGGTACAGAGGAACAACTGCAAAAAGAGCCGACAGCTGCCTATGTGGGTATTGACCCTACTGCAGATTCACTTCATATCGGTCATCTTGTGAGCATAATGATGCTTAAACACTTACAGACCTGCGGCCATAAACCTATAGCTCTTGTCGGAGGTGCAACCGGAATGATCGGTGACCCTTCCATGAAGTCAGCCGAAAGAAACCTTCTGGACGAAGATACACTCCGTCACAATCAGAATTGTATAAAAAACCAACTCTCGAGATTCCTGGATTTTGATTCAGAAGCTCCGAATTCAGCAATACTTGTGAACAACTATGACTGGATGAAGGATTATACTTTCCTCCACTTCATCAGGGATATCGGAAAGCACATAACCGTGAACTACATGATGAGCAAGGATTCAGTCAAGAAGAGAATCTCCGGTGATGACCGCGAGGGGATGTCTTTCACTGAGTTCACATATCAGCTTGTGCAGGGATACGACTATCTCTTCCTTTATGAGCACCACAACTGTAAGCTTCAGATGGGTGGAAGCGACCAGTGGGGTAACATCACTACCGGCACGGAACTTATACGAAGAAAGCTTGGCGGTGATGCCTTTGCACTCACCTGTCCACTGATAACCAAAGCTGATGGTGGAAAATTCGGCAAGACCGAGAAAGGGAATATCTGGCTGGATGCCAACTACACAACTCCTTATACTTTTTACCAGTTCTGGATGAATGTAAGTGACGATGATGCTAAAAAGTATATTAAGATATTTACAATGCTGGGACGTGAGGAGATTGAAGCAGCAATTGCTAAGCACGAGGAGGCCCCTCATTTGAGGGAACTCCAGAAGCTGCTTGCCAAGGAGGTGACAATAATGGTGCATGGTGAAGATGAGTACAGGAAGGCTGTAGACGCGTCTCAGATTCTCTTCGGGCAGTCTACCTCAGATGTTCTCAAAACTATAGACGAACAAACTTTTCTATCTGTTTTTGAAGGCGTTCCGCAGTTCGAAATTGCAAAGTCAGATTTACCTTCAAACATTATTGACATTCTTGCAGTTAAAAGTACTATCTTCCCGTCAAAAGGCGAATGCCGCAAGATGATTATGGCAGGAGGAGTAAGCGTAAACAAGGACAAGTGTGAATCTGTTGATGCTCAGGTTACCGAAAGCAATCTTCTTAACGGAAAATACATTCTCATCCAGAAGGGAAAGAAAAATTACTTTATTATCAAACTTGTATGATTATGGAAGGAGAGAGCACTAGACAGCAAAAAGTCGGAAAGCAGATTCAAAGGGATCTGGCTGAAATAATACGCGAGAGAGGAATGTCTGCATTTGGAGGTGCCCTTATCTCCGTAACATCTGTCCGGGTAAGTCCGGATCTCGCTGTAGCAAAGGTACATCTAAGCGTTTTCCCTTCCGGGAAAGCTGCCGAGGTTTTAAAACTTGTTGAAGCTGCATCAAAATCTATAAGAGGTGAGTTGGGGAAAAGGGTTTCAAAACAGTTGAGGATTGTTCCGGAGATGATCTATTATATTGACGACTCTCTGGATTACGTAGAGCATATAGATGAGCTCCTTAAAAAGTAACAAACAGGTAAAAATCCTTTGATATTACCAACTTTTATAGCTAAGCGCTACCTTTTTGCGAAGAAATCGCATAATGTAATAAACATTATCTCACTGATAAGTGCGAGTGGAATAGCTTTGGGGACAATGGCCCTGATAATAATTCTCTCTGTTTACAATGGATTTGAAGGTTTGATCAAATCTCTCTATAGCACCCATGAATCTGATCTTCTTGTGGTTTCCAAGGTAAAAAAAAGTTTCGACCCTCATTCTGAAGGGTTTGACATGATAAGAAGTTCCGGCAAGGTTGCTAGTTTCTGTGAGATTATAGAAGAGAACATTTTCATTAAATATGCCGAGCAGGAATCAGTTGCCACAATCAAGGGCGTCGATTCCAATTATCAGGCAATAACCAAGTTAGGCAACTATCTGGTGGAAGGGGAATTTTCCCTCTATCAGGGAGAAGTACCACAGGCAATTGTGGGAAGGGGCATCGCACGGAACTTAGGACTGAACATCCACTTCGTTGATGCGCTTAATCTTTACTTTCCATCCCGATCCAGACCAATCTCTTTGGTAAACCCGACATCTTCGTTGAACATGGAGAGGGTGTTTCCGTCAGGAATCTTTTCGATAGAGCAAGGATTCGATAACAAATACATCTACGTTCCCATTGATGTAGCTAGAAGTCTAATTGAATACGACAGTGAGGTGACATCAGTCGAAATCTATCTCAAGAATGGAGAAGATGCAGAGCAGCTTAAAGAGGAGTTTGGCAAGATTCTGGGTAAGGATTATTTGGTAAAGGACAGATATGAACAGAATGAAACTCTATACAAAATGATGGGGTCGGAAAAGATCTCTATATACATTATCCTGCTATTTGTAATAATCATTATATCCTGCAATCTTTTTGGCTCCCTCTCTATGCTGATAATCGAGAAAAGGGAGGATGTGGAGAGCCTCAAGAGTATGGGAGCCAATGATGGACTGATCAAACGGATTTTCCTTCTTGAAGGTTGGTTTATCTCTATAATCGGCATATCTGTGGGTACCATCCTTGGCCTGACCATCTGCTTTATCCAGATGAAATACGGCATCGTTGAGATGCCGGGCAATTTTATAATCAAATCTTACCCTGTAGTTGTAAAACTGACAGATGTGCTGATAACTGTTTGTGGAGTAGGAGTTATCGGATATCTGGCGGCAAAACTGCCGATGCTTATTTTAAGAAAAGTGGAGAATTTCTAACTCTTTTCTGTAAAATTTCTGCGCTTGGATGCAACATTTTTTTACATACCCGCATCTTATATATGTAGGTTTAGGTTTTAGTACACCAGAAAGGGCTGATTCTGTCGAGGGAAGAGGCCCTTTTATCGTTGTATAAACAAGCCGAAAACCGATGAGCCGCTGCCGCTCATTGAGGCGTATAGCGCTCCCTGATCGTATAGGTTCTGCTTGTATTCGGCAATAAGAGGGTGTTTCTTGAATACTGAGCTTTCAAAGTCGTTTGTGACATTCGATTTCCACTCTTCTACAGGAAGCATCAGCAACTTTTTAAGAGAGTCTTGCGGCTTGCATGGTGTAACACCGCCGTAGGCTTCGGCCGTGGAGACAAAAACAGGAGGGACTTCGATTTTCACCTTAAAATCCTTTAAATGAGGTACTGTAAAAGGAGTAAGTATCTCACCCCTTCCCTCTGCAAACATCCCCTCTCCTTCGGCCCTTTTAAGACCACCTGAATAGATAAAGAAAGGACAGTCGCTCCCAAGTCGGGCGGCATAGCCGGCCAGAACATCACAGCTCAGATTAAGTCCGAAGAGCTTGTTAAGTGCAATAAGCGTATAGGCGGCATCTGAAGAGCCACCGCCTAAGCCTGCCCCTGAAGGAATCCTCTTGTAAAGATGAATCTCCACAGGAGGAAGGTCAAACTCTCCTGCAAGCAGATTATACGCTCTTATACAGAGATTATCCTGGGGATTGCCATCCAGCGGAATTCCGTAGACTGTTATCTCAGTCTTGGCAGATTCCACTATTTCCAGAATATCGGTAAGGTCGACAGGTAAGAAAAAGGTCTCAAGGTTATGAAAACCGTCGGAACGTTTTTCTATAACCTTAAGACCAATGTTTATTTTTGCGCTCGGATATACAATCATTATCTATCCTCACTTTTAGAAATTATCCGCACTTTGAGTATCCACAAGAGAGGCAATTTAGACAACCCTCTTGATATACGAGTTCATGTGAGCCGCATTTCTCGCATTTCTTCCCTGTGTCATCCTTTGTCCCGTCGGGGATATATCTTTTCAAGGCTCTCTCAATACCATTTTTCCAGGTATTGATAGCCTCACTGTCCAGTTGAAGGCCGTTAACGAGGTTTACAATGTCCACAATAGGCATTCCGTTACGCAATACACCGGAGATAAGCTTTGCATAGTTCCAGTACTCCTTGTTGAACATATGAGAGATACCGCCGACAGTGTTCCTGTAACCATACCTGTCTATATACTGGAAGTCGTATCTTGAGTTGCCGGCATCATCTTTTTCTTTTACAATGAAGCCCATTGTAACCGACTTTGGAATGTTCCTGGTGTCATCGTCAAGAAGACCAGTGAAGATTTCATAAGGGACTCCATTAAGAAGACCTACCAATGCAATCCACTGTTCAGCCCCATTTTTGAAACGGATTACCTCTGCATCCAGCGATTGAGGACGATGCCTTTTCTTCACAACAGATTCCTTTCCATCTTTATCCTTTGCAGAAACAAGAACGCCTGCCCGTGAGCCATCTCTATACACCGTAACTCCCTTACATCCACACTCCCATGCAGTTTTATAAACGTCTGCAACCAGTTCCTCGGTGGCATCGTTAGGCAGATTCACTGTAACACTTATAGAGTGGTCTACCCATTTCTGCATTTTGCCCTGCATCTTTACCTTTGCCAACCAGTCAATGTCGTTTGAAGTTGCTTTGTAATAAGGAGATTTCTTGACAAGATCATCTACCTGAGAGCCTCTCATTGCAAGAACCTGCTCCTTATTCAAGCCATTCATTTCACACCATATCAAAAACTTATGATGAAAAACGTAATACTCTTCCCATGCATCTCCAACCTCATCACGGAACGTAATCGTTACATTTTTGTCGTTTGGATTAACCTTTTTCCTACGCTTGTATACCGGCAGGAATACGGGTTCAATTCCAGAGGTTGTCTGGGTCATTAGAGAAGTTGTCCCTGTAGGAGCAATAGTAAGCATTGAGATATTCCTTCTACCGTATCTTACAATCTGATCATAAAGATCCTCGTCTTCCTTGCGTATTCTTGCAACCATCGGGTTGTTGGCCTCACGTTTCGCATCAAAGATAGGAAAAGCGCCTCTCTCCTGAGCCATTACAGCAGATGAGCGGTAAGCCTCCAATGCGAGCGTCTTCTGTATCTCTACTGAAAAATCAATAGCATCATCGCTGCCATACATAAGACCTAAGGCAGCAAGCATATCTCCCTCGGCAGTTATACCAAGGCCTGTTCGTCTTCCCCCCAGAGTCTTTTTCTGAATCTTTTCCCAAAGAGTATACTCTGCAAGCTTTACTTCATCCTCCTCAGGGTCAGCCTTGATCTTTGCCAATATTTGCTCAATTTTTTCCATCTCAAGGTCTATCAGGTCGTCATTTAGCCTCATAGCCTTCTTAGCATGATCCTTGAAAAGTTCCATATTGAACTTTGCCTGTGGAGTAAATGGATTCTCCACATAGGAGTAGAGGTTTATTGCTATCAGACGGCAAGAATCGTATGGACATAGAGGAATTTCCCCACACGGGTTTGTACTGACGGTTTTGTAACCAAGGTCAGCATAACAATCAGGAAGGGATTCTCTTATAATTGTGTCCCAGAATAGAATTCCAGGTTCTGCCGATTTCCACGCATTGTGAATTATCTTTTCCCATAAAGCCTTTGCATCTATATCCTTGACAACCCTTGGAGTTTCAGAATCCACAGGATATTGTTGTCTGTATGGTTTATTCTGAATGGCACATCTCATAAACTCATCGTCTATCTTTACAGAGATGTTTGCACCAGTAACCTTGCCCTGCTCCATTTTTGCATCAATGAAACTCTCTGAATCCGGATGTTTGACTGATATGCTTAGCATCAAGGCACCTCTGCGTCCATCCTGGGCAACCTCGCGTGTGGAATTTGAATATCGCTCCATGAAAGGAACAACTCCTGTAGACGTCAATGCACTGTTAAGAACTGCACTTCCAGCCGGCCTTATGTGTGAAAGATCATGACCGACTCCACCTCTTCTCTTCATCAACTGAACCTGCTCCTCATCTATACGCATGATTCCACCATAGGAATCTGCCGGTTTATTGTGACCTATCACAAAACAGTTTGAAAGAGATGCAATTTGATAATTGTTACCAATTCCTGTCATTGGTCCACCTTGTGGAACAATGTATCTGAACTCCCGGAGGAGGTCATAAATCTCATTTGCAGAAAGCGGATTGGGGTACTTGTTTTCGATCTTGGCAAACTCATTGGCCAACCTCCAATGCATATCCTCAGGAGAGTGCTCATACAGGTTGCCGAAGGAATCCTTCATCGCATACTTGTTAATCCAGACCGATGCTGCAAGTTCATCACCCTTAAAATATTCCAGGCTGGCTGCCATTGCCTCTTCGTAGGTATATGTTTTCATATTATATTGAAATTTTTTGAAAGAAAAAGCCGAAAGATTCCTCTCTCGACTCTGACAAAATTATACTAAATAGACGGACTTATTAAGGAAAAGAGCCAAATCTTATCAACACTTAATCAACACACCTTGATGATCACTGTGTCGGACTCTTTCCATCACCTCTAGCAACAATTCATGCTACAGTTGGCACAACGTTTGAATTCTCCCCTTAATCTGGATTCTACTAGATCCTGAAGTCTCTGACGGAGCTGCTCGTTGTTAATCTTTTCCAGAACATCATAGGCAAAGGCCATTTGTTGAAGAAGCTTTGCCTCATCAGCACCTATCCCTCTGGAACGCATGTAAAAAAGAGCCATTTCGTCCAGTCTTCCGCTTGTTGCTCCGTGTGAACACTTTACGTCATCTGCATAAATCTCCAGCTGAGGCTGAGCAAAGACTTTCGCACTTCTGGAGAGAAGCAGGTTATGGTTTGCCTGATATGCTTCGGTCTTCTGTGCATCTTTGGAAACAATTATCTTTCCATAAAACAGGGCCTTGGACTCATCGTCCAGAATGCCTTTGAACAACTGCCTGCTCTGGCAATGCGGAACAAGATGCTGTACATTCACATTTGTCCTTATCTCCTGACTGCCATCTACAAGATATACTCCGTTAATCTCACAGTTAGATCCCTCTCCTTTTAATTTTGCCTCAATATCGTTCTGCAGGAATCCACCATGCAGGGAAACAATGTTTACCCTCAGGTAAGAATCTTTGGCAAGATTGATGTCAAACTTAACGCAATGAGTAGATTTATTATGCTCGTTCTGCATTACTACAATATTGACATTGGCTCCCTCAGCAAGATTTATATTAAGCACCGAGTCTGTCTTGAATTCGTCCATAGAGAGTGTATGCGTACAAAGGAGTATCTGAGACTCTGAGTTTCCGCCAAAGTAAAAATTGTTTGTGAACTTTACGTAGCCTGTGTTTACCGAGTCTCTCACACTTATAATCTGTATACTGTCTTTAACGACTGCCCCTTTTTCCACTGTAAGGTCGAACCCAAGAGAATCGCCCGGTATAACAGATATATCAGGATTCCCCTCAACAGGACCTTTGAGCAAACCGTTCATCACAAACGCCTGAATGGTCCCCGGCAGAGGAACCCTGCATCGGAAATCTTCCGGAATTTCTGGTGAGTATGTGAATTTTGATGTCATGTTCTAAGCGTTGATAAGCCAGTCGTAACCTCTGCTCTCAACCTCGAGAGCCAGCTCCTTCCCGGCAGTTTTTATTATACGTCCGTCGTACAGTATGTGGACAATATCAGGAACAATATAATCCAGCAATCTCTGGTAGTGAGTGATTACGATGAATGCATTTTCCGGTGTTTTTAGTTTGTTGACCCCCGTTGCAACTATCCTTAGGGCATCTACATCCAGACCGCTGTCCGTTTCATCCAGAATGGCTAGCTTTGGTTCCAGCATGGCCATCTGGAAAATTTCATTCTTTTTCTTCTCCCCACCTGAAAAACCCACATTCACACCTCTGCTTGAAAAAGATTTGTCCATCTCAACAATAGCCATCTTTTCCCTCATGAACTTAAGGTATTCTGCCGCAGTAAACGGAGGAAGGTTCATATATTTGCGTTTCTCGTTAATTGCTGTCTTCATGAAGTTGACATTGCTCACTCCGGGAATCTCCACGGGGTATTGAAATCCAAGGAAAATTCCCTTCCTCGCCCTCATTTCAGGAGTAAGCTCAAGAAGATTCTCCCCATTGTAGATGACTTCTCCGGCTGTAACATTAAAGTTGCTCCTTCCAGCAAGAACCGCAGAGAGAGTACTCTTTCCTGAACCGTTTGGCCCCATTATGGCATGAATCTCACCAGCTTTGACAGAGAAGTTTATCCCTTTAAGAATCTCCTTGCCTTCGATTTCAGCGTGTAAACCTTTTATCTCTAACATATTATTTTATTTTTATATTTCAATTATGTGACCTCCACTGTTTTTTCCAAATGGAAAAACCAAAAAAGGCCAGAACCAGATATCCGGCACTTACAATCGGCATGAATATCAATCCTGCAAGTATATATAAACAGATGTTTGTAGTGTTTACCGTAAACCACGCTGCCCAACACTCAAGCTTCTTCTGTGCAGATAGATACTGCGCTGTCAATATTGTCATTGTAATGAAGGCATCAAGATAAGGAGTCCTTGCCTCCCGGAATATATCCGGCCATAGATTGTCCAGATAGGTCAGGGCCGTACCCCATATTGCAGCCAGAATAAATATCATAGCTACAAATGACAACCTTTGTGTATTGGAAAGCAGGGAAATCTTCAGTTGGTGCCTGCTGTTCTCCTCCCCTTTTTTGGGATGTGTCCAGCGATAATGACCAAAAAAGTTAATGGCAAACGAGACCGGTTGCACAAGCATGCTTGAATAGAGTCCCTTCTGATAGAAAAGAATGAACAGAAGAATGTTGTAAAGATACCCTATCCAGAAATTTGCAACTTTAGTACGAGTGGCAAGATATACGCAGGTAAGTCCGCTTATTACGGATATGAACTCAATCAGACTGACAGACTGAGGGCCAATCGTAAAAAGGATATTATTTATATCGAAAATATAGTTCATCTATCAAGAAATTTAACCAACACTACCCTCCAGTGTAACCTGAAGCAACTTCTGAGCCTCAACCGCAAATTCCATAGGAAGTTGGTTCAGCACCTCCTTGGCATATCCGTTTACTATAAGTCCAACGGCATCTTCCGTACCTATTCCCCTTTGCTGGCAGTAGAATAACTGATCCTCGCTGATCTTGGAGGTAGTGGCTTCATGCTCCAGGATTGCAGTCTCGTTTTCGTTCTCTATATATGGGAACGTATGAGCCCCACACTTGTCTCCGAGCAGAAGCGAATCACATTGGGTGTAGTTTCTTGAATTCTCTGCATTAGGCAGTATTTTCACAAGTCCACGGTAACTGTTCTGGCTGAAACCGGCAGATATACCTTTGCTTACAATCCTGCTTTTGGTATTCTTTCCTATGTGAATCATTTTTGTTCCGGTATCTGCCTGCTGATGGTTATTGGTGACAGCTACGGAATAGAACTCTGATATTGAGTTATCGCCCCTAAGTATAGTGCTGGGATATTTCCATGTAATAGCAGATCCGGTCTCCACCTGAGCCCAGAACAGTTTGCTGTTTTCTCCTTTACAGATACCTCTTTTGGTCACAAAGTTGAAAATACCACCTTTCCCTTGTGCATCTCCCGGATACCAGTTCTGAACAGTTGAGTACTTGACCTCTGCATCCTTCATCACCACAATCTCAACCACTGCAGCATGTAGTTGGTTTTCATCCCTCTGAGGAGCAGTGCAACCCTCCAGGTAACTTACATACGAACCCTCTTCAGCAACAATCAATGTCCTTTCGAACTGTCCTGTCCCTTTTGCATTTATCCTGAAGTAACTTGAAAGCTCCATTGGGCAACGTACCCCTTTAGGTATATAGCAGAATGATCCATCACTGAAAACAGCAGAGTTGAGTGCCGCGAAATAGTTGTCACCATAAGGGACAACAGACGCCAGATGTTTTCTGACCAAGTCAGGATAGTCTCTTACTGCCTCTGAAAAGGAGCAGAATACAATACCCTTTTCTGCAAGAGACTCTCTAAATGTCGTCTTAACGGAAACCGAGTCAAATACTGCATCCACCGCAACTCCTGCAAGAATATTCCTCTCATCCAACGGAATTCCCAGTTTATCGAAAGTCGCCTGAAGCTCAGGGTCTATTCCTTCGCTTTTCTCCCTCTTCTTAGGAGAGGCATAAAAAATTATATTCTGATAGTCAATTTCCGGAATTGTCAAATGTGCCCACTTGGGCATAGTCATAGTAAGCCATTTGTTATAGGCTTTCAGCCGAAATTCAAGCAACCACTCAGGCTCCTCTTTTTTTGCAGAGATAAGCCTTACTACATCTTCGCTGAGTCCTTTAGGGAAAAGCTCCTGATCTAGAATAGTTTCAAAGCCATGCTCGTAGTCGGTCTCTGTTACCTTCTGAATTATATTATTTTCGCTCATCGTGGTGCAAAGTTAAATCATTTTAACCTATTTTTGCATACAAATATTCAGTGATGACTACAGCAGAAAACAGCAAACCCAGAAGAACCCCGGTAGAAGAGGTTGGAAAGATAAATCTCATTGAGAGTTTACTCTCCAGAGTCAAAGGCGGTGTCACCCAAAACACAAGCTATGGCGGCTCAGACGACTCTCTATGGATTAACTCCCACAAATTGCTGCTGGAGGGTATGGATTTCGATCTTGTGTTCACCCCGCTCAGACACCTTGGCTATAAAGCAATTGCTTGCGTTATTGGTCCTATATATGCCCAGAACCATATTCCGGAAAACGTTTCGGTAAACCTTGGCCTCTCAAAAAGATTCTTTGTAGAAGATATTGAGGAGCTTTGGATGGGTATGGTTGCTGCCTTTGAAGAGCACAAGATAAGTTCAGTTCAGCTTGATCTTCTTCCTTCTCTCACTGGTCTCACTATTAGTCTGTCATCTGAGGGAAAACAAAAGAGAGAGACATTTGTTCAAACATCTGCGCCAGCTTCAGGGGATCTGATATGTATAACCGGCAGCTTGGGGGCAGCCTATATGGGTCTGCAACTACTTGAAAGAGAAAAAAGACTGTTCACAGGAAACCCCAACATCCAGCCTAAACTGGATGGCTACAAATTTATCCTCAAGTCATATTTAAATCCGGAGATAAACACTTCTGTAATAGAACTGCTTAACGAAAGCTCTATAATACCTTCCGATGGTAGCTTCATTACCAACGGACTTGCCGATTCTGTAAAGAGGATTTGCAGGAAAAGCAACCTTGGAGCCAAAATATTCCTCGATAAAATTCCAATTGCATCCCAGACATTTGCCATGGCAGAAGAGTTGAACATGGACGCAATAACTGCAGCCATAAACGGAGGGGACGATTATCAATTCCTATATGTCATTCCCCTTTCAAAATATGAATCTGCTAAAAAAGAGCTGCCTCAGCTGGATATAATTGGCCATCTTTGTGCAGCAGAGTCCGGAACCAAGCTAATAACTCCTGACGGAGCAGAACTGGAGCTAAAAGCTCAAGGTTGGAGTGAATGAGTAGTCCAAAGAGACTGAGTCAAGATAGCTGAAGAAATCTTTAGTCAAAGAGACCCTGTATTTGGTAGAGAAAAACTCAACTGCCAGTTGGTTTTCATAGTCCAAAGCCTTTATTATCACAGAAGTATTACCCTTGCACTCCTTAAACCATCCAGTAAGCTCCTTTCTGAAACTGCTGTTCAGACCTTTTACAGGAATATTTATGGTTATCTGCTTTATAAAGTCCTCTTTGGTGTTTGCCAGATGACGTATACTCCTTATTTTAAGTTCGTAATCCACATTTACATTTTTAGCTCCTTCCTGCTGTTTGGCGGCTCCAAATCCGAATTTTGGCGCAATGGCACACTTAAGCAGTAGTGGAAGATTCTGCTGGGTATACTGCATGAAATTCTCGTAGTCCTTACCAAACACGGCAAAGCTCACCGAGCCGTTGAAATCTTCTATTGTAAAATGAGCAAAAGGCTTTCCACTGCTTTTTGTGTATGAGATTTTTACGTTAGTGACAATTCCTGCAATTATAACCTCCTTACCCTGAAGAGCATCCTCCTTTGGAGCTCTTACCACCATGTCGGCTACTTCTGACAATGAGTGAGTAGTGAAGGCTTTTACCTCAAAACCAAACTGATCCAGTGGATGTGCAGACAGATACATGCCCACCAGCTCCTTCTCCTTCTGCAGAAGATCGTGCTGGTTGGCTTCAACTCCCTTAGGAATCTCAGGTGGAACAAGTTTGACAGTTTCGCTGAGACCGAACAGAGAGTTGCCTCCGCTCACCACATCTGTCTGAAAACGGTTGCCATACCTCACAAGAGCATCCAGAAACGGTTCATCTTTAGACGTATTTGCCAGATATTGCTCCCTTTTCACAGGCTCAAAACTATCGAATGCCCCTGCATAGACGAGTGATTCTATGGTCTTTTTACCTACTGAGCTAAGATTCACCCTCTCTACAAAATTATATATGGATGAGAAATTCTCTCCGCCAGCCTCTCTTGCAGCCACAATTGCATCCACCGCATTTGATCCGACACCCTTGATGCCCGCCATGCCAAATCTCACATTTCCCTTCTTGTTGACTGTAAAGGTATCTACACTCTCGTTTACGTCGGGGCCAAGAACTTCAATACCCATACGTTTGCACTCATCCATAAGCTTGGTGATCTCATCCATGTCATTGAGATTCCTGCTTAAGTTGGCCGCCATGAATTCAGCAGGGTAATGAGCCTTTAGATAAGCTGTCTGGTACCCTATCCACGCATAGCATGTAGAGTGTGATTTATTGAACGCGTACTCTGCAAATGCCTCCCAGTCTTTCCATACCTTTTCCAATGTCTCAGACGAATGTCCCCTATCGTCACCTCCTTTTATGAACTTAGCCTTCAATTCATCCATTATGGCTTTGTTCTTCTTTCCCATTGCCTTTCTAAGCTTATCGGCCTGGCCCTTGGTAAACCCGGCGATCTTCTGTGAAAGAAGCATGACCTGTTCCTGATAGACAGTTACTCCGTAGGTATCGGAAAGTATCCCCTCCATTTCAGGAAGGTCGTATTCAATCTGCTTTAGTCCCTTTTTCCTGTCTACAAAATCCGGAATATACTCCATAGGCCCAGGTCTGTAAAGGGCATTCATGGCAACAAGATCCTCGAACCTGTTAGGTTTGAGTTCTCGAAGCCACTTTCTCATTCCATCACTTTCAAACTGGAACGTAGCTACTGTGTCACCTCTGCTGAAAAGAGCATAGGTCTCTTTATCTTCGAGCGATATTGAGTTGATATCCAAATCAAAACCCTTGGAGTGCTTTACATTTTGTACCGTATCTTTTATTATGGAAAGAGTCCTCAATCCCAAAAAGTCCATTTTTAGCATTCCGACCTTCTCAATCTGAGAACCTTCATATTGAGAAACCCACATCTCCTCTCCTGTCTCCTTATCCTTGGCAATGGATATTGGAATATGATCGGTAAGGTTGTCCCTTCCGATTATGACAGCACACGCGTGTACACCTACATTCCTTACGTTGCCCTCTAGTTTACGGGCAAAATCCATAGTCTCTTTAATAAGCGGGTCTTCCGAATTAAAAGCCTCTTCAATCTCAGGAACGTATTTTATGCAGTTGTCAAGTGTTATGGCAAGTTTGTTGCCGTCCTTATCAGTAGGCAATTTGGCCGGAATCAGTTTTGCCAGCCTGTCAGACTCGCTCAAAGGAAGCTTCTCGATTCTGGCAATATCCCTTATAGCCGTCTTGGCACCCATAGTACCAAAGGTAATTACATGCGAAACGTGGTCCTTTCCGTACTTATCTTCAACATACTTTAAAACCTTTGATCGTCCGTCATCATCAAAATCTATATCGATATCGGGCATCGATATACGGTCAGGATTAAGGAAACGCTCAAACAGCAAATCGTACTTAAGTGGATCTACATCAGTAATCCTTAAACAGTAAGCGACGACAGATCCCGCGGCAGACCCTCTTCCGGGACCAACGGAAACGCCTATTCCCCTGGCTGCCGAAATGAAATCCTGAACTATAAGGAAGTAGTCCGGAAATCCCATGTTCTTGATTGTTTCAAGTTCAAAATCGATCCTCTCCCTCTGTACATCCTTTATCTCCCCATATCTGCTGACAGCACCCTTGTATGTCAAGTCCCTAAGGTATTCGTTTGAATCAGCAAAATTATCCGGGATAGGAAAAATCGGCAGGATAGGGTCCGATTCTATGCTGAAAACCTCAATTTTATTTGCAATATCTATAGTATTGGATAAAGCTTCAGGAACATCGCCGAAGATATCCTCCATCTCCTGCTGACTTTTAAGATACTCCTGTCTAGTGTATCTAAGCCTGTTTGGATCATCTACATCTGAGTTTGTTGTGAGACAGATAAGTCTGTCGTGTGCCTCTCCATCTTCCTTGGACACAAAATGGACATCATTGGTTGCAATGAGTTTGACATTGTGCTTTTCGGCAAGCTCAAGCAATCCTTTGTTCACAATTTTCTGCGCTTCATAGACTGTAGTGTCCGCTCCCGGGAGATCTGTCTTATGTCTCTGCATCTCCAGATAGAAATCTTCTCCAAAAAGGCTTTTGTACCAAAGCAAAGTATCTTCTGCCCCAGTCATATTTCCAACGGAGATATCCCGTTGTATTTCACCTGCCAGACAAGCAGAAGAACAGATCAGGTTGGACGAATATTTTTCAAGAAGCTCCCTGTCTATCCTGGGTTTATAATAATATCCCTCTATGAATGCGTATGAAGAGAGTTTTACAAGATTTTTGTATCCTGCATAGTTCTTTGCCAACAAGATAAGGTGATAGCTGCTCTGATCCTCCTTACCTCTTCTGAGAAACCTTCCCTCTTTTGAAACATAGAACTCACAGCCTACAATTGGCTTTACATCAGGAAACTTTTGTGCCGCATCAAGAAACTCCTTAACCCCGAACATATTTCCATGGTCAGTGATGGCAAGGGCAATCTGCTTATCTTCAGATGCTCTTTTAAAGAGTTTTTTTATTGGTGCGGCTCCGTCTAATATTGAGTACTGTGTGTGAACGTGAAGGTGGACAAAAGGCATTTTTGGTAAGGTTTTTCAGAGTCATAAAGATACAAACTTAGGCTGACTAAACAGTCAGCCTAAGCTATTTTTTTAAACAAGAACAGATAGATTAAACTAAAGGCTTGCCTGTCATATCCTTAGGGGCAGGAATACCCATAAGTTTCAGTATTGTAGGTGCGATATCGGCAAGAATGCCATTTTCAACTTTTTTAACATCGTCATCCACAACGATGAATGGAACCGGGTTAAGTGAATGGGCAGTGTTAGGTGATCCATCAGGATTAAGCGCATAGTCGGCATTCCCATGGTCGGCAGTTATAAGGACTGAATATCCCATCTGCCTTGCGACCTTTACAACCTCAGAAGCACACTGGTCAACAGTCTGCACAGCCTTACGTATAGCATCATATACACCGGTGTGTCCCACCATATCTCCATTGGCAAAGTTCAGTATGATAAGATCCTGTTTCCCTGTCCTCAACTCTTCAATGAGAGCATCCTTTACCTCAGGGGCACTCATTTCAGGTTTAAGATCATATGTGGCAACTTTTGGAGAATTTACAAGAGTTCTCTTTTCATTATCAAAAGCAGCCTCACGCCCTCCTGAGAAAAAGAATGTAACATGAGCATATTTCTCAGTTTCCGCAATCCTCATCTGGTTTTTACCGGCAGCAGCGACAACCTCTCCTAAGGTATTCTGCACATTGTCCTTGTCATAAAGGATATGAAGTCCATTGAATTTATCGTCGTAAGGTGTGAGTGTGCAATAATAAAGTGGAATGGTCTTCATCCCCATCTCCGGCATATCTTTCTGAGTCAGGACAGTTGTGATCTCCCTGGCTCTGTCATTCCGGAAGTTGAAGAATATCACTGTATCACCCTCCTGAATCTTCCCAACTGGGTTTCCATTTGAATCCACTGCCACAAATGGTTTTACAAATTCATCGGTTACCTCGTTGTCATAACTTCTCTGCATAGCCTCAACGCCATCGTCAAAAGCCTCACCCTTGCCATCAACCAGAAGGTCGTAGGCTAGTTTTATCCTCTCCCAACGCTTGTCCCTGTCCATTGCATAGTACCGTCCTATTATAGATGCAAGTTTTCCGGTAGATTTTCTAAGATGTGCCTCTAGTTCTGCTATATAACCTTTCCCGCTTCTAGGATCAGTATCTCTTCCATCCATGAATGCATGTACATAAACTTTTTTTAGTCCGTACTCCTTTGCGAGATCCAAGAATCCAAACAGATGCTCCATTGCACTGTGTACTCCTCCATCGCTCATAAGACCCATAAAGTGGAGAGCATTGCCGGTATTCCTGGCATTTTCGTAAGCCGCCCTTACCTCGGGATTATCATTCAACCTATTTTCCCTGCAGGCCTTGTTTATCTTAACCAGGTCTTGATATACCACCCTTCCGGCTCCAATGTTGAGGTGCCCAACCTCTGAGTTGCCCATCTGACCATCTGGAAGTCCCACGTCCTCACCACAGGCAGAAAGGAAAGAGACTGGATATTTTGCTCTCAGAGCGTCAATATTTGGTTCTCCCTGTGTATAAATGACATTCGATTTATCTTTTTTACCTTCGCCCCAACCATCGAGGATCATTAAAAGTACCTTTTTATTCATATTATTACTTAAATTTGTCCGGCAAAATTATACAAATATGCACAATAATAAAAACAGAAAGGGCGGCACTAAGTTCAACAAGAAGGGAAAAAGTGCCTCTAAATCTCCAAAGGAGGAGGTTATCGGAAGAGTCAGCATGACTCGTGAAGGCTATGCTTTCATAATAAGAGAGGGCGTTGAGGATGACATATTTGTACCTGCAAGAAAATTGAGAGGTGCTTTGCACGGCGATACGGTGAAAGTGGCAATCATCAGCAAAAAGACCGGCACAAAGCGAATAGAGGGTGAGGTTTTTGAAATAGTTGAAAGGACAAAGAAACCTTTTATAGGAATACTTCAGATTACTGGGGGTCAAGCCTGGGTTATTACTGAGGGTAAGAACATGCCCTATGACATTCGCATCCCGATCGAGGGAGTTGAAGATATTCACAACGGGTTCAAGGTGGCGGCGATTGTCGATGACTGGCCAAGACGCGCAGATGAGCCTATCGGACATATAATTGATGTATTAGGAACACCAGGCGAAAATAATACTGAAATGCATGCAATTCTTGCTGAATTCGGTCTTCCGTATAAGTTTGACCCTATGGTGGAAAAAGAGGCTGAAAAGATTTCAGAGAAGATAGATGCCGCAGAAATTAAAGCCCGTAGGGATTTCAGGGGCATTACAACATTAACTATTGACCCTACTGATGCAAAGGACTTCGATGACGCTCTGTCCATCCGCAAATTGGAAACAGGGAACTGGGAGGTTGGAGTTCACATTGCAGATGTTACGCATTATGTAAGACCCGGTTCGCTCGTAGAACAGGAGGCCTTGGAGAGAGCCACCTCAGTATATCTTGTAGACAGGACTGTTCCAATGCTTCCGGAGAAACTTTCCAACAAGCTCTGCTCTCTCCGTCCAAATGAGGAGAAACTCTGCTTCTCAGCGGTTTTCGAGATAAATGAAAAGGGAAAGGTTCTTGACAAGTGGTTCGGAAGAACTGTTATTGAATCTGATTATCGATTTGACTATGCTCAGGCACAGGCGATCATTGAGACAAATGAGGGACCTTTAAAGGATGAGATCCTGAAGCTTCATCAATTGGCCAAGTTGCTCCGCGATGAAAGGTTCCGCAAAGGATCGATTAGCTTCGAAAGGCCCGAAATGAAAATCCAGGTTGATGAAAACGGGAAGCCAATAAGCGTAGTCACCAAAGTAAGTTCAGATTCTAACTGGCTAATTGAGGAGTTCATGCTTCTGGCAAATCGCGAAGTGGCTCAATTTATCGGAGGAAAGGGAAAGGATCCAAAGACATTTGTATACCGTATCCATGAAGAACCTAACCTGGAGAAAATCGGAGTGTTCCGCACTTTTATCAAACACTTCGGCTATGATATGAAGCCTACCAAAAATGCCCGGGAGCTTTCAAGCGAGATCAATAACTTGCTGGAAACAGCAAAGGGCAAACCTGAAGAGGGTGCAATTGAGATAATGGCTCTCCGTTCAATGGCAAGAGCACGTTATTCAACTGAAAATCTAGGCCACTATGGGCTAGCTTTCGACTATTACACGCACTTCACCTCCCCTATCCGAAGATATCCCGACATGATGGTACACAGGCTTCTTGCACTCTATCTTGACAAAGCCAAGTCACAGGATAAAAAATATTTTGAAGAACGTTGCAAATACTCCAGCGAGAGAGAACAAATAGCCACTGAGGCAGAGAGAGCCAGCATCAAATACAAGATGGTGGAGTTTATGCAGGACAAGATTGGGTTAACCTTCGAAGGAAATATCTCCGGACTTACGGATTGGGGTATGTTTGTAGAGCTAGCAGACACAAAAATTGAGGGTCTTGTTGCACTCAGGGACATAAAGGAGGACTATCTTGTATTTAATGAAGAGTCTTTTACATTATACGGAAAACGCTCAGGCAAGAAATTCATTCTTGGAGACTCTGTAAAGGTCAGGATAGAGAAAGCCAATCTGGAACAGAAACAGCTTGACTACTCCCTGATCTGGGATGAATCGTACAACACACAGCAACCTGAAAAGGGGAAAACTAAAAAAGGTAGTGCAGGAAAAGGTGCCACCAAGGTAAGAAGCTCTAAACCTGTCATTAAAAAACCTGTAAAGGAGTTTATCCCAAGCAAGGAGTCTATAGAGTAAAGCTGTATGACAGCATCAGGTTCCATGGCCTAAGCCTGAATTCTCTATCAATTGTGGCCATTTCGTTGAAATAGGTGTAACTGTAACTCCGTTTGTTGAAGATGTTTGTACAACCAACGGAGATTTCTCCTTTTCCTAACTTGTAAACAGCTTGTAAATCTGTAAACAGGCAATCCGAATAGTTCCCGTCCGACATTTCATTTACATAGTAGTCAAATTTCACCTGAGATCTTAGTCTATCGCTGAATTTGTAGCCTAAAAGAAAGTATGGATTGAAAGTCAATATTTTCTCTTTATAGTTATAATTCCCTTCAGAACTTCTTCGGGAGATTGACACATTCATATTGCAATCCAGACACAGACGCTTATGGATGGTTGCCTCTATTCTTGGCTTGACATTCAAGACATATGTGTTGTAGAATGTCTCCTTATCCTGCTGAATCATTGAATTTTCAAATATAGAGTAGTCAGTCTTGATGCTCAACAAAAGAGGCATGTCAAAGAAGCTCTTTACAGCACTCATTGTTGCGACAAAGGCAGATTGTTCTCTTTCATCCGGTAAAATAGTCCTTACATTGTAAAAGTCAAGATATTTCACGGAGGTTGCATAGCCATCCACATTCAAGCTATAGTTTACCGATCCATATATATTTATAAGCTTCAAGGGATTATTGTACTGCCCGCTAACAGATATTGTATTGTTTCTACTTTCAAGCATCTTATTGTATCCCTTGGTAAAAGAGCGGTAGTTGACCAGCATCAGGGAACTGTTCATATCGGCAATATCTGTATGAGTAGTATTGTAGTTGTACGCCAGATAGCCCTCCAGGAAAGGAGAAAATTTATACTTCATGGTAATGCCGGGCATAAATCTCAATCTATCGTTCTGCAACTTTACCGGAGCTTCAATTGTAATTCTCATTGCATCTGACTCATACCTAATCTGAGGGTTAACAAACATTTCCGTAAATGACCAGTCGAGATTGTCAATTTGGTTGGCTTGGTCGGTTCGAGTGAGTTTTGTCTCCATTTTCTGAAAGGTCATGTTAACTCCACCATTCAACTCTGTGGAAAATTTGCCGAAAGCTCTCAGTAACCCAGCCTTATTGTTTGATTGAAACTGACAATGATCAACACTCTGGATCATCTCTCCTGAACAGATATTGAGACTCTGAGGCAGCGAACGGAAATTAGTATTCGAGACTACATTGAAAATCGATTTTCCTAAAGGCTTGATGAATGAAAATATTTCCGAAAGGTCATATTGTCTAAGCCTTGCTTTCTGATTTACTAAATTAGTTCCCTCGGTGTTTGTATAGTCATCGCTGAATCTAACCTTTGCATTTATTCTGTTTTGAAAGAAGCTCTTTGCAGTATTGGACTTTACAACAAAATCCAACTCAGGGGAGTTTGTACAGCCCCGGAATCTATTTTTCTCTTCAATGACAATATTCCCGGAACCGGCGATAATATATTCTGTCCTCTGGTTCTGAAAACGTTCCTGAATGTCATGCATATAATTGATTTTCAGCACAGCCTCCAACTTTTCACCAATAGAGAACAGATTATTGGAGGAGATCAGGTAGCTCTGGTTGAACATATTTCTCTCTTCTCCAACAGGCGGCACAGCAACTCCTGTGACACCCAACATATTGAGATCTTCAGGAAACAGCAGTTGTGTTTCAGTTTCCAGTCCCAGCCCCTGCTGCTTTATTTCCTGTTTAATATCCTTCCCCTCATTGTTGCATTTAAACAGATTCATGGATTGGAACTTTTTACCAAACTGAAAAAGCAGTAACTTTTCATTCCATAGAATCGGCTTTACACCTGCACCCAGATCAACGTAAGAAATCCATTGCGACCTGGCACTTTTATTCAATTTCAGATTTATAGCTGCATTCCCCGATGGACTGAATTTACCAAGAACTTTAATTGGTTGGTGATTTTCAAATATTTGTATCATTGAGACTAAGTCTGGTCTGATATTCTGAGTTGCAATTCCATATTGCCCGTCAAGAAGATTCTTATCATCGATGTATAAGGCATTTATAGGCTTCTCTTTATAGGTTACCTGACCACTTTTAGACACATCTATTCCAGGAATCCTTTTCAGCACATCTCCTATGGATTTGTCCTGCTCCTTGGAAAAGGCTGCAGTAGTATAATTGATAGTATCCTTTGCTACTGAAACCTTAGGTGCACTTACCTTTATCTCATTTAGCCGGATATCTCCAGGTTCCAGTCGGATTACAAGAGCTTCTGAAGGAAATGATATATAATTCTTCCCAAATTTTTGATAACCCATTAAGGTTACCTCAAGGAAAAAGCTTTTACTCGCCGATTTGGGCTTAAGGCAGAAAGTACCATCATTTGCAGAAAAGGCAAACCCCATCACATTTCTGCTGCCTGATTCATAAATGCAGATATTGGCATTTGGGATGGGCTCTCCATTCTCTTTGGAGACAATAGTGCCAGTAAGCAACTCCTGGCAAAATAGAGAGTCCGGAATAAACAACAAAGAGAAAGAAATAAGTAACGAAAACCAAAGCCTGCTATTCATAGAGCTCTATTGCATTCATTTCCATTGTAGGAATGTCAGCCGTATTCCCATTAGCATCTGTAACAGACAAGACAGTCATCCCTTGAGCAGCAATTGATCCTTTTATATCGTCTATACTTTTACGCTTGATCTGAAGGAAAGTTTTTCCATCTGTCTTTACATATTGGCTTTTGCTTTCCTTCACCGGCAATACAATTGCCTCCTGAGGGTTAAGTTTTCTGACACCCTTGCATTCAAAAATGAAGTCTCCCTTTGAATCTTCAGCCTTCAATATAAGCCCTGGAAGACCGTTTAGTTTCCATGGCCCGTTTGAAATCGGAATTTCTGTTGTATACCATACTCTCCATTCCCTACCTCTGAAATTACATTTTGCTTTCATACACGGGTAGCCAAGAATAGTGGTGGTATCGCTGTTCAGATCCCAATCTTGCCGGACAACCTCTTCGTTATACCAATACTTCTGAACAAATATCTCCGATGTGAATGTTAATGTATTGGTTTTATAATTTTTATAAATGAAGTCAGAAGAGCCTGTCTCCAGCATTTTTGTCTTTTCGAAAATCTCAGCAGGAGAAAGCCCCATAGAATTAAGACTTTCAAAAGTTGAGTCAGAAAATTGCTTGTAAACGCTGTAAAAAACTGAAGCGCTTTTGCCAACATCCAGACGAAACCAATCTTCCCGAGCCTTTATGCAGTCTAGATATTCCTTTGATTTTACAGCGTAATCGAAGCGCAAATTTGCCGAATCCAACAGCTGTCCTAAAGAACACTGCCATAGCATTACTAATGATATTAACAAAAAGAACCTTTTCATATGGGAAGTATTTGCCTTACAAATATATAAAAATTTTTCAATTCTGCATCAGCATCCATCTATAAATGTGCAAATTGCCCATTAACAAAGGGAAATTTAAATACAAATATTTGCTTTTCCATTCAAAAAATTCATACTTTTGCATCGTTGTTTAATCAACGGTTAATTATGCAACTAATAGAATTTGTAAAAGTAAACGAGCTCCTATCCGTTCTCAACGGAAGGGTTTCAGCAGCTATCAACAGACACCTTGCCCGGAAATTCAAGGCTGCCGGTCTAGACATTACAACTGAACAGTGGGGTGTTCTGGTTTGTTTATGGGAAAAGGACAAACAGACTCAGCAATCCATCTGTGACCTGACCTTAAAAGACAAGGCTAGCATTACCCGCTTGATAGACGGTCTTACACGCCACGGACTGGTAATGCGCAACTCTGACCCTTCAGACAGAAGATTAAACATCATCCACCTTACAGAAAAAGGGAGGATTCTGGAAGAAAAGGCAATGAGCTTGGTTAAAGCAGCATTTGATCAGGCAGTCTATGGTATCAGTCATAAAGACATCCTGTTTACAAGGGATATTTTATATAAAGTACTCAATAACATTAAATAATACGGACAAATGAAACGAATCAGTTTATTGATTTTCATTTTTTTGGTGACAGGAAAGCTATTTTCCCAAGAGGTCCTGACAATCGACCAATGCAGGACCTTGGCAAGGGAGCATAATAAAACGCTCCAGTCATCTCAGGAACGGATAAAGATTGCCACAGAACTTAAAAAGGCAGCCTTTACTCAGTTCCTCCCAAGTTTTCAGGCAACAGGCACCTATATGTGGAATCAGAAAAACATCTCGCTTTTGTCTGAGGATGGTCTTCTCCCAGTAGGGACAAAACTTTCTGATGGCACATTCGGATTCAGGCAAGACCAGGTGAGCAATCAGTGGGTTCAAGTATCACAAGGTGTATATGCACCCTTGGATGCTAACGGAAAACCCTTTGATCCTAAGGTAAATCCCGAAAAAATCATCTGGAAAAACTATGCCCTTCTGCCAAAAGAGGCAATGGAGTTCGACATACAGAATATCTTTGCCGGAGGTATAGGATTTACACAGCCGATTTTTCTTGGTGGCAAGATCAGAGAGTTGTACAACATTGCAAAAAGCTCTGAAAAATTGGCAGAAATTCAAAATGTGGACAATCTGAATTCTCTTATGATAGAGGTTGATGAAGCCTACTGGAGGGTTGTTTCTGTTGAAAATAAAAGGAAGCTTGCTGAAGATTACTGCAAACTTCTTGAGAAACTATGCAAGAATGTAGGGATAATGGTAGAAGAGGGAGTTGCCACCAAAGGAGACCTCCTGAAAGTAAAGGTAAAGCTAAATGAGGCAGAGATTAGTTTCACAAAAGCCGACAACGGACTGGTACTTTCACGGATGGCTCTGTTCCAGCTTTGCGGACTTGACATGAATGGCAAATACAAACTCGCAGACAACGACCTGACTCAATCTCAGATAGAAACAACTAAACCAGACATAGAGGCCGTTCTTGCACTGAGACCTGAGATACAGGCTCTTGGAGTACTTCAGAACATTGCAAAATCCAATGAAAGGGTTATGAAGTCGCGTTTTATGCCAAATATACTGTTAAGTGGAAATTATCTGTTTTCAAATCCAAATGTATTCAATGGTGTAAGCAAAAAATTTGACGGAATGTTTTCTGTCGGTATAGGACTCACAGTTCCCATTTTCCATTTCGGCGACAGGATACATACCCTTAGAGCAGCACAAGGACAGATGAAGATTGCCCAGAACAATATGGACGAGGCAAGAGAGAAGATTGAACTTCAGGTTACCCAATCCAGTTTCCGTATGACAGAAGCCAACAGGAAGCTAGCTATGTGTGAGAGAAATATAGAAAAAGCAAATGAAAACCTGAAATGTGCAAATGATGCATTTGGAGAAGGAGTCATAACAAGCACAGAGCTAATGGAGGCGCAGACAGCGTGGCTATCTGCAAACTCCGAAAGAATAGATGCAAGCATAGACGTGAAGCTTTGCGAACTCTACCTTAAAAAAGCAAAAGGTATCTCATTTCAGGAAAAATAATTGAAAAAAATAAATATTAAATAACATGAAAGAGTCAAACAATAAAAACAGCATGTTAGTAGGGCTGGCTGGCCTGGTAGGAGTTATTGCACTGGTAGCAATAATTGGTTTTTTTGCTGCTAAACCTGAGCCGCTAATACTTCAGGGAGATGCAGAGGCAACAGAGTACCGGGTTTCCGGCAAGATACCCGGGAGAATTAAAGAGTTCAAGGTTGAAGAGGGAAATACCGTTAAAAAGGGAGATACCCTGGCAATCATAGACAGTCCTGAGCTTCTTGCAAAACTGGACCAGGCACAAGCTGCCGAGGATGCTGCTGAAGCACAGAACAGAAAAGCGATCAAAGGTGCAAGATCCGAGCAGATAATGGGTGCCTATGAGATGTGGCAAAAGGCTGAGGTTGGTGTTGACATTGCCAAAAAGTCTTTTGACAGAGTACAGAATCTATTCAACAAAGATGTTGTTCCTGCTCAGAAAAGGGATGAAGCAGAGGCAATGTACAAGGCTGCAGTAGCAACAGCAAAGGCGGCTAAATCCCAATACGATATGGCTGTCAATGGTGCAGAAAAAGAGGATAAAGCTTCTGCCCTTGCTCTGGTTAACCGTGCCAAGGGTGCTGTCAGCGAGGTTAAGTCCTATTTGGGAGAGACATCTCTTTTGGCTCCGGCTGCAGGAGAAGTTTCCGAAATATTTCCGAATCCCGGAGAACTCGTTGGCACTGGTGCTCCAATAATCAGTATTACAGATTTGTCTGATATCTGGTTTACATTCAGTGTAAGAGAGGACCTTTTGAGTGGAATGACCGTAGGATCTTCTGTTCAGTTAAAAATACCTGCTCTTGGCAAGCAAACCTTTGAGGCAAAGGTGACCTTTGTAAAAGCAATGGCCTCCTATGCAACATGGCGTTCAACTAAGGTTAGTGGCCAGTACGACGCAAAGACCTTCGAGGTACGGGCAAAACCTGTAAACAATATTCCGGAACTTCGTCCTGGAATGACTGCTATCATTGAAAAAATCCAAAAATAAACTCCATTATGGCATATAACGGATTTAAACGGGTTTTGAAAAGGGAGCTGAAAACAATGTTCGGGAGACCTATATACCTCTTTTCGACGGTATTTGTCATGGTTTTCAGCTACGTCTTCTTCCTCACCCTTTTAAAGGATGGTTTGCCTCAGAGACTACCGATAGCAATTGTAGACCTGGATCAGTCGGCAATTTCCCGCCGCTTCTACAGAGAGATAAATGCTACATCTGCAACCGAAGTCGTGATGAGATGTACAAGCTATCAGGAGGCGAGAAATGAGATGCAGAAGGGCAATATTTTCGGTTTTATTGTCATACCCGAGAATATGTACGAAAATATGCTTTCAAATAAAAGACCTTCTGTCTCTTTCTATGTAAACAACTCCTATATGGTTGCAGGTTCTCTCACATACAGGAATTTGCTTACCATGTCCAATCTGGCTTCTGGCGCATACCAACAGGAATACCTGAAAGCCAGGGGAACGAATCCTAATCAGATAATGGGACAGATACAGCCAATATTGATAGACGCTCATCAGATAGGCAATCCAGAGATAAACTACGGCGTTTACCTGATTAATGTGGTACTTCCCGGTATTCTTCAGCTTATGATTTTACTAATGACAATATATGCCATTGGAATCGAGCTAAAGACAAAGACTTCCAGAGAGTGGCTTGCAGAAGCAGACGGTTCCTTAGCCATGGCTCTGGCCGGGAAACTTGCTCCTTATACAATAATCTTTTCCATCCTGGGAATTGCCGGAAACATACTCCTTTTTAAGTTTGTAGGCTTCCCCTTCCACGGCTCTCTGATATTCATGAGCATTGTAACTATCCTTTATGTTATAGCTCATCAGGCTATCGGAATATTTATGATTGGAATGTTCCCTGTGCTTAGGGATGGGATCAGCTTCGCTGCTCTTTATGGAATCTTATCCTTCACATTTGCAGGATTCACTTTTCCTATTGAAGCAATGCCACGTATGGTCCAAGGATTAAGCGTTCTGTTCCCAATAAGACACTACTTTAAAATATATGTAAACGAAGCACTGCTTGGAGCCGGCATTGGAGCTTCTCTTATTTATGTTGCAATCCTGATTTTATTCCTTGTGTTGCCGTTTATAGTCTACTACCGATTGAAATCAGCATTGATAAATCAGAATTATCCCCTTAAATAGACCATAATGAAAGATAATTTGTCAATTGTCAGTTACATAAAGGATGGATTCAAAGACTTGTACTGGGCCTGCATAAATGAGTTCCGGAACATATTCAAGGATGCAGGGGTTATCCTTATATTTTTTGTGGCAGGGCTTCTCTATCCGCTGTTATATAATACTATCTACAACAATGAGGCGGTTTACGAGCTTCCCGTTGCTGTCATAGATGACTCAAACTCTCCTGAAAGCAGAGAGTTCCTAAGAAAATTAAATGCAACTCAGGAGGTAAGGATCTACGAGAGGTGTATAAATATGGAAGAGGCCAAAAATCTTTTTGTAAAACGTAAGATACATGGCATTGTACATATTCCTGCCGATTACCATAAAAAGCTAAGCAGCGGAGAGCAGGCTGTTATATCTACATATAGCGACATGAGCAGCTTCCTTTATTATAAAACCTTTACAATGGGGGTGAGCTATACAATGCTTAATGAAAGTCGTGCTATAAAGATTCATCGATATGAAGCAAACGGTATAACCGGAGAGCAGACCCAACAACTCATAAAAGCAGTCCCTTATCAAGAGGTGGCTCTTTTTAATCCGGGAAGCGGTTTCGCAAGTTTTCTTGTTCCTGCTCTGCTTATAATGATAATTCACCAGACACTCTTTTTTGGGATAGGCATGCTGGCCGGTACAGCTAAAGAGGAGAACCGTCACCATTCCCAGGTTCCCGAATATTTAAGAGGGAAGGGAATATATCGGGTGGTTCTTGGGAAAGCGGCCTGTTATTTCATCCTTTATCTGGCCTTATGCGCCTATGCACTTATCTTTATTCCAAAAGTATTCAACCTGCCACACATAGGGAATATATGGACTCTCCTGCACTTTATTGTGCCTTTCCTGCTCGCAACAATATTTTTCTCTATGACATTTTCTGTCTTTATAAAAAACAGGGAAACTGGCTTGATTACATTTTTGTTCTGTACACTTATCCTTCTATTCCTCTCCGGCATAACATGGCCAAGATCCAATATGCCTGAATTCTGGAAATACTTTTCATATATCTTCCCATCTACACATGGTGTTCAAGGATATGTCAAGATAAATTCCATGGCAGCAGGACTATCGCAGATAAGATTCGAATATGTAAGTTTATGGATACAGGCAGCAATATACTTTATACTTGCCAGTTTGTCTCTTAGGTTTACAGTCAACAAAGAGGGAAAGGCTTTAGACGATTAATTTGTCAAGTGTGGTGTTTACCAATTTGTTGTAAGTATACTCCCTGATATCTTTAAATGTATCTCTTATTGAACATATCGATTCATCCTTGCAATGTTCACAAGGCTGATAGAATTTTTCAGATGTGCATTTCAACATAGCTATACTACCTTCAAAAATCCTGACAATTTCCAGTAAGCTGATTTTGTCAGGACTTTTTATTAGGTAATAGCCCCCCTTTTTCCCAAGATTGCTTGCAAGATAGCCCTGTTTCTTAAGTTCCAATAGTATGGACTCTAAAAAACGTTTTGGAATTTTCTCGCTTTCTGCAATCTCACTTATCATCAGTGTCCCTTTACCATACTCTTTTGCAAGTCTGGTCAAAGCTAACATGGAATATCTGGTTTTCTGTGTAAGCATGGCTATCCTATTTTGCTTATAAATTTTAATTTTTCACTATCTATTATCCTTAACAACTTTTTGTCAAGGGATATAACACCCTCATTCTGCCACCGGGAAAGAGTCATGATGACATTTTCTGAGGAGCATCCAGCGTACTCTGCCAGCTCCTTTCTTGTCATTGACAACTGAAAAGAGCTGTCTTTATATACCTCTTTTGCAAGGTAGATAATAATATCCGCAACTCTTGCCTCCTTTTGCTTGTAAGCAAGGCTGATAAAATTCGTAATGGATTTTTTAAACATTTCAGAAGCAATCTGATACATTACCATCGCAAATTTGGAATTAGTCATAAGAACCGACTCCAGAATTCTACTGTCAATCAGAATAACATCGCAGTCTTCTACAGCTACTATGGAAAAAAGATTGTTGTCCTTATAGAAGAGATTTGCTCCCCCCAGTATTTTTGGGGCAGCTACAACTGTTATAATCAAATTCCTTCCAACTTCATTTTCATAATTGAATTTAACAATTCCCTTTTCCAGACAGGCAATATTTGTCGGATGACTCCCTTGTTTAAGGATTGTCTCGCCTTTCCGGAACTGTAGCCTAACAGAAGTCCTGTCAATCTTTTCAAACTCACTTTCGTCTATATATTGTAAAGAAATCCTCCTTAGTTGTGAATACTCATTATTGACATTGCTTGAAGTTTTCATAAAATTATATTAAAAAATAGATATTAAAGTATGTAAACACCAATACAAATATACATCATCCCGATAGACATTGTAGATATATTTGCAGACAATTTTTAATATTATTCATTGTGGACATTCAGAAGATAACAATAAGAGGTGGTCAAGGTAAAGATGGCCGCGCAGAGAGTGTAGAATCTTTCGACCTGAAAATCGGAGATATTATCAGTATCGTTGGTCCCACGGGATGTGGCAAAACGACGTTGATAAATGATATTGAATTGTTTGCCAATAGAAATACACCCTCTGGCAGACAGATATTAATAAATGATGCGGTTATCCCGGAAGATTTCTCCTTCGATCCTTCAAAACACCCAATTGCACTGATTTCACAGCACACAAATTTTTTAAGTGACTTACCTGTAGGGGAATTTCTTACAATCCACGCAACTGTCAGAGGAGCACAAGATGTCAGCTCAGTCGTTGAAGAGACAATAAATTTTGCAAACAAACTGACTGGAGAGGCAATAATAAAAGAGACAGCAATGACAGAATTATCGGGAGGTCAAACTCGTTCTTTACTGATTGCAGATGCTGTGATAATCGGCAATTCACCCATTATCCTGCTTGATGAGATAGAGAATGCAGGCATTGACAAGACCAAAGCATTGGAGTTACTTAAGGGATATGATAAGATATTTGTATTTGTTACTCATGATCCCACAATTGCATTATTTTCCGATTTCAGGATCATCCTTAAAAACGGAGCAATGCAAAAATTAATAAGGTCCAACAAACCCGAGAGGATTATAGCTGACAGACTAAAGATCATGGATGACACTATTTTGTATTACAGAAGTTTGATAAGAAACGGGGAAGAGGTCAGTTCAGAAATGCTGGAAAGACTATCTATAAAATTTAATTAATAACATTTACACATGAAGCTAATTGTATTTGCAGGGCCTCCTACTTGCGGAAAAACGACAGTAATACGACAGGTTTTGAAGAGAATGATTTCTAAAGGACACAAACCGTCATATATCAAAATCGACGTTCTTTACGCAAATGAAGACCAGACAATTAAAAAAGAATTCGGAATACCTGTTAAAAAAATTTATTCCGGAGAGTTATGTCCGGATCACTGCAATGTGGTTGTTTTGGACGAAGCTGTAGAGTGGGCAGAGAAGGTTGGATCGAATTATCTATTTGTCGAGACAGCTGGCTTATGCCTTCGCTGTTCACCATATGTTGAGAACTCATTGGGTGTGGTTGTGCTAGAAGCCACTAGCGGAATGAACCTCCCAAGAAAGATCGGTCCTATGCTTACCCTTGCCGATGTCTGTGTGATAACAAAAATTGATTTGATATCTCAGGCAGAACGAGAAGTGTTCAGATACAGGGTACTTGAATCTGCAAATAAAATATCCATAGTAGAGAGCAATGCCCTTTACGGAATTGGCATAGACCCGATTGTCAACCAAATCGTACAGACATCCGAAATAGAATTTCCAATGTATCTCCGTGGTAATCCCCCGGTTGGAACTTGCACAATATGTGCCGGCAAGAAAGAGATCGGATCAAAGCATCACTTCGGAGTCCTGAGGACAATGGAACAAGAGCTATTCTATGTGGGCGAATAATTTGTGTTATGAATAGAGTTTATTTAGATTATGCCGCTACCACTCCTGTGGATGAAAGAGTTATTGAGGCAATGCATCCTTATAACAACAAGTTGTTCGGCAATGCATCCAGTCTGCACTCATTTGGGACGGATGCCAAGGATCTCTTGACAAAATCCAGGACAGTCATAGCAAAATGTATAGGGTCATGCCCGGAAGAGGTATACTTTACCTCAGGAGGGACAGAGTCAAATAATTTCGCAATAAAAGGGGTTGCTTTTGCAAACAGGAACAGAGGTAATAATATAATTGTCTCCCCCATAGAGCATGATTGCATATTGAACAGTTGCAGATGGCTCGAGTCTCAAGGTTTCGATATAACATATCTTCCTGTTGACAAAAACGGTTTTGTAGACCCCGATTCTCTAAGGAAAGCCATTAATCCGAACACCATCCTCGTCTCAGTCATGTCCGCAAATAACGAAATCGGAACATTGGAACCAATTGAGGAGATTGGTAAAATCTGTAGGGAAAATGAAGTTCTATTTCACTGTGACGGATGCCAAAGTTTCGGAAAACTGCCATTGGATGTGGATAAGTCAAACATAGATTTACTTACGGTTAACTCACACAAAATATATGGGCCCAAAGGTGTAGGTGCATTATACATAAGGAAGGGAACAACCCTGACCCCCCTTCTGCATGGCGGAGGTCAGGAGAGCGGATTGCGATCTGCAACGGAAAACATCCCAGGGATTGCAGGGTTTGCAAAGGCTGCAGAACTTTGTTATTCTGAAATGGATTCCGAGTTCTCCCGACTTTCCGCTTTGCGGAAGAAATTAGCAGATTTTCTGATTGATAATTTTGATGGTGCATATATAAATGGAGACCCAACCAAAAGATTGCCCGGCCATTTAAGCTTCTCTCTGAGCGGGATGGAAGGAGAAACCATAAGGCTGTTGTTTCTTTTGGACGAAATGGGTTTTGCTGTTTCTGCCGGTTCTGCATGTTCATCAAACCAATCCAATGGCTCATCACATGTATTGAAGGCAATCGGACTGGATCAGTTCCAATCCAGAGGAGGTATTAGAGTCTCGTTCGGAAGATTTACAACAGAAGATGATTTGGTCAGATTCATGGAGTACTTGAAGATAGCCATAAAAAAATTAAATAATATTTTCTCAAATTAATAATTGACATGATTACAAATCAAACAAAAATCAACCTTCCTAATTTGGATTGCGGGGCTTGTGGTTTCAAATCCTGTAACGATTTTGCAAAAGCCATTCAGGATGGAAAGACAGAGACACAGAGGTGTATTCACCTTACAGAGAAGAAAACTGAATATACAATCGACAGAAATCGTATGAATTTTACTGGGGGTGAAAGCCTCGGAGTGAAGTTAGATTGGAAAGACAGTCTTAAAAGAGATTTTGATTTTATCCTTGACATAATTGATGGAGAACCTGGTCCCAAAGAGACTATTCTTCCATATAATCCAGCTCTGGTAAAAGATCTGGATATAAAAAAAGGCGATGTAATGATAGGGAGGCCTATGGGGATGTCCTGTGGCTGCCCTGTAACTCACTGTGGGGTTGTTTATGACGTTGATGCCAGAAATGGTGTTATATACTGGAACGTAACCGGACCACTCAGACCAAGGTCAGAGGGGTTTAAAGACATCGGGTTCTACGTTTCACAAGCATATGAAGGGATAATCAGGGAGAGTCGTGAAGAAATCAAACTAGGCCGCAGATACTGGTTTTTACCCCACAGATGCATGCTCCAGTGGCGACACAGCGGATTGGTCAATGCTGTGACTAAAATGAAAGATGGATCCTATAAAGTGCGAATAGAGGGGCTTTACATCGGTTAGTATGGCATTATAACATCACAAGAGATATAATACTTCGCTGTTTTCTTGTTTTTCTCTGCAATAACTATTAAAATAGGCTGTCTGAAAATAAATTCAGACAGCCTATTTCTATTTTTTACTCTCAGTAATTTTTAGAATACTTATTTTGCCGGTTCCATCTCAATTGTGAAATGCCTCATTATAGGCAGTTCCTTTGCAATTACATATCCTCTTGTGTACTTCTCTCTGCGGTCAAATACGTTCTTTACTGCAGCAGCAACATAGTCCATATGGTTATTTGTGTATACCCTGCGTGGAATTGCAAGTCTGAGCAGTTCCAGTTCAGGATAACGGTTTTCGCGTGTTTCAGGATCCCTGTCAGCAAGCAATGCTCCAATCTCAACACCTCTTATACCAGCTTCAAGATAAAGCTCAATACCAAGTGTCTGTGCTATAAATTCCTCTTTTGGAACATGAGTGAGAATCTTTTTTGCATCCAGGAAGATGGCGTGTCCACCTGCAGGCCTTTGGTAAGGGATACCATACTCATCAAGCTTCTGACCAAGATAGGCTATCTGAGATATTCTTGTTTCAAGATATTCAAACTCAGTTCCCTCTCTCAAACCTTGAGCCAACGCATTCATGTCTCTGCCAGACATTCCGCCGTAGGTGACAAAACCCTCAAACATAATTGCATACATCTGACAATTCTTAAGATCCTGCTCATGACGGAAACCAATGAATCCACCCATATTTACAATAGCATCCTTTTTTGAAGACATTGTCATAAAGTCTGCATGGCTGAACATTTCCAAGGTAATCTCATTTATGCTCTTGTTAGCATAACCCTCTTCCCTTGTCTTGATGAAATAAGCATTCTCAGCAAAACGGGCAGAGTCAATGAGTAATTTGACACCATATTTCCTTGCCAACGCAGAAACGCCTTTTATATTAGCCATCGATACAGGTTGCCCTCCGGCTGTATTATTAGTTACGGTAAGAACAATGCATGGGATGTTCTCTTTTGGATGCTTTTTCAACACATCCTCCAACTTGCCCAGATCCATGTTGCCCTTGAACGGAATCTCAAGGGTTGTATCCTTTGCCTCATCGATTGTACAATCAATGGCATGAGCCTTACGGAACTCAATATGTCCTTTTGTAGTATCGAAATGGGAGTTGCCGGGAAGAATATCTCCAGCCTTGATTATCGAAGAAAAAAGCACGTTTTCTGCGGCTCTACCCTGGTGAGTAGGGAGGAAGTAAGGAAAACCGGTAATGTCCTTTATACTCTCTTTAAGGTTATAATACGAACGAGCACCTGCATAGCTCTCGTCGCCCTCCATCATAGCAGCCCACTGCTTGTCACTCATCGCCCCTGTACCTGAATCGGTGAGTAGATCTATAAACACATAGTCGCTCTTAAGGTTGAATAGATTGTACTTTGCCTCTTTCATCCACTTTTCTCTCTCCTCTCTGGTACTTTTTCTGATGGTCTCCACCATTTTAATTTTGTAGGATTCTGCAAAAGGAAGTTTCATTTTATAATTGATTTTTAAAATTTGATTCAAAGTTAATAAAAAAGGAGAGGGTTTGCCTCTCCTTCCTTAATTTATTTTCGCTGTCAGACTATTTTTTTGCTGCCAACGCTCCTTGCGCATTTTTCTTTTTCTGTCTCCAAAGATAGATATCGTAAACAACAGGTGTCGCTACAAATACAGAAGAGAATGTTCCTACAAGCACACCAATGGTAAGAGCGAATGCAAAACCTCTGATAACCTCACCGCCGAATATTGCAATTGCAATCAATACCACGAGTGTTGTTCCTGCTGTATTTACAGTTCTTGCAAGAGTGCTGTTGATAGCCTCATTGATGTTGATTCCAAGATCCCGCTTAGGATACAGTTTCCTGTATTCACGAATTCTATCGAAGATAATCACAGTATCATTGATTGAATAACCAATGATTGTAAGAATTGCAGCAATGAACTGTTGGTCGATATCCAGACTGAACGGGAATACTCCTGAGAATATCGAGAAGAAGCCTATCACAAATATAGAGTCATGAACCAAGGAGACTACACCACCCAAGCCCCATGACCAACTGCGGAACCTGAATGCAATATAGAGACAGATAGCTATCAAAGATGCAATTACAGCAATAACAGCATTTCTCTGGATATCATCGGCAATTGTCGGTCCTACTTTTTCTGAACTTACAATACCATTAGGATTGGTTGCGGTAGAATTAAACTCCTCAAATGAAATCTGTTTTGAATATAGTCCCTTGACAGCATTGTATACTTTTGCGTCTACCTTTTCATCAGCCTCTGTTGAATTGTCCTCAATCAAGTACTTAGTGGTAATCTTCATCTGGCTTCCTGAACCATATTGTTTTACCTCAACACCCTCCTTGAATTCATTCAGCACAGCAGTACGGACTTCATTTGTTGTTACGTCCTTGTCGAATCTTACCACATAGGTACGACCACCGGTAAAGTCAACACCATAGCTGAATCCTTTGGTGAATATAGACACCATTGTAATAACAACTACCGATAATGAGAATACATATGCATACTTACGTATCTTGATAAAGTCAAATTTAGTGTTGTTAAGGAAGTTCTCCGTGTATTTGTTTGAGAATGTGATCGGCTTGTTCTTGCTGAGTTTCCTTTCAAAAATAAGACGAGAAATGAAGATTGATGTTGCCATAGAGGTAATGATACCTATGATCAATGTTGTAGCGAAACCTTGAACAGGACCTGTACCAAATATTGCTAGAGCAACTCCAGTGATTATTGTAGTAAGGTTACCATCGATGATAGCAGAGTAAGCATTGCTGTAACCTTCAGATATTGCAAGCCGGAGTCCTTTCCCAGCCCTAAGCTCCTCCTTGATACGTTCATATATGATAACGTTGGCATCCACCGCCATACCCATGGTCAGCACGATACCGGCGATACCTGGCATTGTAAGAACCGCTCCGAATGAGACAAGAGCTCCAAGCAGGAAGAGAACATTGGAAACCAATGCAATACAAGCTGCAACACCTGCTCCGTTATAGAACGAGATCATATATATAAGAACCAGTACGAAAGCAAGCGCGAATGAGAAGAAACCTGCGTTGATTGATTCTGATCCCAAAGTCGGGCCAACCACAGCCTCCTGAACAATTCTTGCAGGTGCAGGAAGTTTACCCGACTTAAGAACGTTGGCCAAGTCATCTGCCTCCTGAATTGTAAAGTGCCCCGAAATTTGTGAACGTCCACCAGTAATCTCCGAGTTAACTGTAGGATATGAGTAAACCATGCCATCCAGAACAATTGCTATTGAACGGCCGATGTTGTTTGCAGTCATGGTAGCCCAGGTTCTTGATCCCTCAGCGTTCATACCCATGTCAACTTCAGGAGTACCACTGGTACCACCAAATGACTTGCGTGCATCTGTAACGCAGCCACCATCAAGAGGAGCCTTGCCATCACGGGTGTTAACCTTGATTGCAACCAGTTCGAAAATGGTATTGGATGGATCTATCGCCTTGACTGTCCATGCAGGTCTTAGATCTGAAGGAAGGATAGCCTTTATCTGAGGCAATCTTAACCATGCACCGATTCTTGCAGTATCCTTATAGTGAGCACGGCCAATACATGGTCCGCGGCCCAGTTGGCCTTGAGCAACATTAGGATTCAAAAGGAAGAAGAGAGGGTTATCTTTTGCTACAGATTTCTGGCTTACAGAAAGTGAATCATTACCCTGTATCTCGCTTAACAGAGACTTGTCTGTCTTTGATGTATCAGCCGCAATTTTTGATGAGTCGGCAGAAGCTTTTTTTGATGAGTCCTTTGAAGCAACAGCAGTAGTACCGGCTGTAGCAAGTAAAGAATCCTTAGCAACAACTACCGTATCATTCTCTATCATATCCTTGATAGCCTTGTTGGCTTCAGCAAGATATTGATAGACCTCGGAATTCTCGTAAGTCTCCCAGAATTCGAGAGAAGCTGTTCCCTGAAGAAGCTTACGTACACGCTCAGGTTCCTTTACACCAGGCAACTCCACAAGAATACGTCCTGAGTTGCCAATCTTCTGGATATTTGGCGAGGTAACACCGAAACGGTCAATACGGCTTCTTAACACGTTGAATGAGTTTGCTATTGCACTTTCCGCCTCATCTCTTATCACTTTGATAACCTCTGAATTTGATGTTTCAGGTTTGATCCTGTCGCGCATCTCATATGTTCCGAATATCTGTGAAAGTCTCTGGCCAGGTGCAACTTTTTCCCATGCTTCAGCAAAAAGTGTGATAAAGTCAGAACGAGAAGCAGACATGTTGCTTTTGGCTAGGTTCATAGCTTCCACAAATTTTGGAGATGTATTGTTGTCTGCCAAGGAATTTACCAGTTCGGCAACGCTCACTTCAAGCATGACATTCATACCACCTTTCAAGTCAAGTCCAAGACTTATCTCCTTCTCCTTAACCTCTTTGTAGGTAAAACCTAAATACACTTTCTCAGATGAAACTGAATCAATGTAAAATTTTTCCTTAAGAGTACGGATTGAGTCAAGATAGAAGGCTTTGTTCCCCTCAGGAATGTTCTGAAATTCAGGTAGGGTTTGCTCGACCACTAAAGCCTTCTCAGCAAACTCCCTTGATTTCTTCTCTTGGTGTTTGGTAGCCCATGTAAACGACAACTGGTATAAACAGGCTAGGATGATCACTATTGCCAAAATTCTAATGGCACCTTTACTTTGCATGGATATTTAGTTTAAATTATATAATTCAACGAAAATTAGGCTACAAAAGTAGTATTTTTTCAGTAAATATAAAGAAATTCGTATTTTTGTCGCCCGATATATAATATAAGTATGAAAAAGTCTATCCACTTGCTCCTTTTATTTATGCTTGTTGGTAGCCTTTTGGTGGGACAAACTCCGGAAGAAAAGAGTAAATTCTCCCGTGCAGAGGAACTGAGAAAGAGCTATCAATTCAATGATGCGATTCTTCTCTACAAAGAGGTCTATGCAAAAACTACAGATACTAGTTTTCAGAAAAAACTAATAGCTCAGATTGCCCGAAGCGAAAATGGGATACAGATGCTGGAATATGGCACAAGGCCAAGGGTTTATGGCTCTACCGATGTCCCTCTGAAGGATTTCTATCTTTACTATCCGGACATTGCCGACAGCACTTGGATTCTTGTTCCAAAAGTGCTGAACAGGAACAGAAGGGATTATCCGATAAACAACGTAATGCTTTATAGAAAAGGAGAAGAGGTAATGTACTTTTCAGCTCAGGATTCCAAAGGCCATTGGGACATAATGTTCACGCAACATGTCGATGGAATCAAGTGGAGTGCGCCCCAACCTTTGAGTAATACAGTAAACTCATCCGGCGATGAACTTTTCCCTATAATCAGTCCTGATGGTAAAAAATTATTTTTCTCTTCTGACGGACACTCTGGAATGGGAGGTTTTGACCTGTATGTCACTTATTTCGACGAAAAGTCCAAATCATGGGGCGTGCCTCAAAATCTGGGATTTCCTTACTCCTCTCCTGCAGACGACTATCTTTTCATAAATTCAGACAGTGGGAACTATTCAATTCTGGCATCTAACAGGGATGTCAAGACAAAAGACAGTATAAGAATATATCAACTTGAATATGAAAGTACTCCTGTAAAAAGTCCGATAGGCTCTACCAAAGAGGCAATCGAGATAGCTTCCCTGAAACCTCTTAGTGCTGAAATTAAATCTGTAATCGAAAAAAATGACACCAGCTCTGCCGTAAATGTTCCTGAGGCAGATGAATACACAAAATTGGTAAAAGAGGCAAGAAAGATACAAAGTGACATAGACAATTGCATGAAGGAGATTGGCACAAAACGTGACCTATACAATAATTCTACAAATCCTGACGAGAAAGCCTTACTGGAAAAAAAGATTGGAGAAGGAGAGCTGTTGTTGGTTGAGCTTCAGTCCAAGCTTAGGATTGCCAACCAACATGTCCAGGAGAAAGAGATGAATTTTCTAAGTAAAGGCATACTTGTTCCCAGAGAGGATTTCTTCAAGCAGAACGCCGTTGAAAAGGACTCTTCCGTAACCGAGCACCGATTGGTGGCACAGCTCTCTCTTTATGGGCAACTTCCACAGATGGATGTGCTGGATCCAATAGTCGTGGTGGATTATACCTTCAAGGTTCTTGACAACGCTGTCATACTTGAGGAAAACACCTTGCCTGAAGGTCTGGTCTATACGATTCAGCTATTTCTTGTATCAAAGAGGTCCTCGGCCGAATCTCTGAAAGGCTTGAGCCCGGTTTTCGTTTCTGAAACTCCATCCGGTAAATATCTTTATACTGTAGGGCGATTCTTCAGCTACGACGAGCTTTCCGATGCCATGACAAAGATAAAATCGCTGAAATTCCAAAATATCGTTGCCTTGGCATATAATAACGGGAAGAGCATAAGCATTAAGAATGCAAGGCTTATGGAGAATAAAATTGATCAGGAGAGTACATATCAAGTGAAGCTGGACAGATATTCTGACGGAATTCCCCAGCCTATATTGGATTTGATAAGAAAGAGTACCGAAAAGGATATTGCCATGAAGGTGATTAACGGCAAGAATGTCTACTATATAGGGCCTTTCAGCAACAAGCCTGAAGCAGAACAACTGATGACAGCCCTGAGCGGTGTGGCTGAAGGAGTAAGTGTAGAGGCCGTCAAAACAGCACAAAAGTAATTTTGCACATAAAAAGAAATTAGTATCTTTGCACTCCTTTGCGGTATATACCGTTTGAAAACAGCAATGTTACCCAAGATTTGGTGAGGTGGGTGAGTGGCTGAAACCAGCAGTTTGCTAAACTGCCGAACTCGTAAGGGTTCCGGGGGTTCGAATCCCCCCCTCACCGCAAAGAAGAAAAAGCCGGGTAAACACCCGGCTTTTTTTGTTTACGGCAAGTGCAGAGCTTGCTTTAGCACGAAGACGTAAATAAAAAAACTTATGCGCAGCATAAGGCTTTTTCTTCTTTGAAGCAACCCCACAGGGGAACGCCTCGCACAGCGAGGCAATCCCATATCAATCCCAAAAATTTTATTAAAAGCGATTCATTCTTTTTGCTTTATCTGCCGCAAGGCAGATAGGCTTTTTCTTCTTTGAAGCATTCCCACTTGGGGAAAGCCGAATGAAATGAGGCAATCCCCAAGTGGGAATCACAGTGCAACGCAAAGTTCTCACATAGGGACGCATATTGTGAGAATCATTTTTGCTGCATGAAAAATGGTATCTTTGTACTCAATGGAACTTTTGGAAACACATAATCTGACCGGGTTGGTCATTGGAATAGCAACATTTCTCATTATCGGGATTTTCCACCCAATAGTAATTAAGACCGAGTATTATCTGGGGAAAAAATATTGGTGGATATTTTTGATCACCGGGATTTTAGGTGCCGGAGCATCAATCTTGTTACCTAATGTAATATTATCATCATTAGCCGGCGTCTTTGCGTTTTCGTCTTTCTGGTGCATACTGGAGGTGTTTGAGCAATCCAAACGAGTAGAAAAAGGTTGGTTCCCCTCTAATCCCAAAAGAAAAAAGGGATCAAATTAATTAATCGTGCTCTAAGTCATTCTTTTGGGGTTACTTGAAAATAATTATACTATACTGGAGTAAACTTTATAGTAAAAATATTGTCCAATCAAAAATAATTTATAAGACCCATTAAATAATTATAAACCCAAACTAAAATGACAGAAAAAATTGTAAGAGTGGAAAACCTCTCTCACAGGTACAGCGTTCAATGGGCAGTCAAGGATGTAAATCTCGAGATTGCTGATCGCGGTATCTATGGCTTACTAGGCTCTAACGGTGCTGGCAAGTCAACTATCATGAACATCATCTGTGGAGTGCTTAAACAGACTACAGGTAATGTTTTTATCAAAGGAATCGATATGCGGGAGCATTCGATTGAAGCAAAAAAACATATTGGCTTTTTGCCACAACAACCGCCGTTGCATTTAGACTTGACGGTTGAGGAGTATTTAGCCTATTCTGCTAATTTAAGAATGATTCCGGATGCAGAAGTAAAAACTGCTGTGGACAACGTCTTGAAAAATTGCGGGATAGAGCATTTCCGCAAGCGTCTTATCAAAAACCTATCCGGCGGGTATCAACAGAGAGTAGGTATAGCTCAGGCAATAATTCATAACCCCGATTTAGTTGTCCTTGACGAGCCTACAAATGGATTGGATCCAAACCAGATTGTTGAGATAAGAAATCTGATAAGAGAAATTGCACAAGAGCGTACAGTGGTTCTTTCTACCCACATATTGTCCGAGGTACAGGCCGTATGCGACAACATCAGGATGATAGAATCAGGCAAGGTAGTCTTTTCCGGCACTGTTGATGAATTTGACAATTACATAGAGCCAAATTCCATTTTCGTTTCGCTATTGGAAGCCCCATCAGTAGAAGAGATAAAATCTGTGAATGGAGTCATGGATGTTGAGGAATTGGGAGGAACAGAATATAGGTTGAAATTTTCCGATTCTCATGAAGTAATAGAGCGCGTAGTAGAAGCCAGCGTAAGCAAAGGCTGGAGACTGAATGAAATCAGACTTGAGCGCAGCTCTTTGGATACAATATTCGCTGAATTATCAAAAAAATCCAAATAAGGAGGACAAGAAATGAAAATGATATATAAAATAGCTCGTGCAGAGCTACAGACATTATTTTACTCACCTATAGCCTGGTTGATACTTATAATTTTCACAATTCAGTCTTGCATGGCATTCTGCAATGTCCTTGATTGGCAGGTAAGTTCTCAGGCTTTAGCATATAAACTTGAAAGTGTTTCCATGACAATTTTTGCTCATCCTCGAATGGGTCTGTTTACAATTGTCCAAAACTACCTTTATTTATACATTCCATTGTTAACCATGGGATTAATGAGTCGAGAATTAAGCAGTGGGTCTATTAAGCTATTATACTCGTCTCCTGTGACCAATACGCAGATTATACTAGGCAAATACCTCTCTATGATTTTCTATTCTTTGGTTTTGTCAGGTGTATTATTGATGTTCATGGTATATGGCTCATTTACCGTTGAACATTTCGATTTTATAGGGGCCTGCTCAGGCCTGCTTGGCATGTTCTTATTGATGTGTGCTTACGCTGCAATCGGATTGTTCATGTCCAGCCTCACATCATATCAGGTTGTAGCTGCAATTGGAACATTGGCAACCCTAGCTGTTTTGAATTTAGTCGGAAGTATGTGGCAGGACATTGCTTTTGTCCGTGACATCTCTTATTGGCTATCTATCAATGGAAGATCTACCGGATTTATCAGTGGCCTTATATGTAGCGAAGATGTCATATATTTTGTCATAGTAGTTGCTCTGTTCCTCGCATTGTCAATTCTAAGGTTGAAATCTATACGGCAGAAAACTCCTTTCCGCATCTCTTTCAGCAGATATATAGGAGTAGCATTGATAGCGGCTATAATAGGATATATAAGTTCAAGGCCTGCCATGATGTGCTATTACGATGCCACCAGGACCAAAGCCAACACATTGACTCCAAACAGTCAGAAAATAGTTGAGCAACTGAAGGGTGGGTTGACAATCAATACATATAATAATATTTTGGACAAGTATTATTATCTGGCTTTGCCTAAAGGCCAGCTGACAGATATTGACCGCTTCAGCCAATATACCAGGTTTAAACCTGAAATCAAGATGAAGTATGTGATGTATTACGACAGAGCCGATAACCCAAAACTGGATAAACGTTATCCAAAGCTGAACGACAAGCAGAGAATGGAGGAGTATGCAAAGGTATATAGATTCGACACCTCTCTGTTCAAGACTCCTGAAGAGATCAGAAAAATTGAAAATCTAGCCCCTGAGAAAAACCGTTTTGTAAGAACTCTTGTAAGAGAAAACGGTGATAAAACATTCTTGCGTGTATTTGATGACAGGTCCGTAGTTCCTTCAGAGGCCGAAATAACCGCTGCAATCAAGCGTTTGGTTATGGAATTACCTCAGATTGGTTTTGTTACCGGTCAGGGCGAAAGAAATTGCATTAAATCCGGCGATAGAGACTACAGCATTTTTGCTCAGGAGAGAACTTTCCGCTACTCTCTTATCAATCAAGGATTTGATTTCAGCGAAGTCTCTTTGGACAAGGAAGTTCCTGCAGCTATCGACATTTTGGTAATATCAGACCTGAAAAATGCACTGACAACTGAACAGCAGTCCAATTTGGACAAATACATTGCAAGAGGTGGTAATTTGCTGATAGCCGGAGAGCCAGGAGCGCAGAACCTCATGAATCCCCTGATTTCTCAGTTTGGAGTAGAATTTATGCCCGGCAGGTTATTCAAGCCTAGCAAGAATTTTTCTCCGGACTTCATATTAGCGGCTCCGGCAAAAGAGGGCTCGGAGATGATATATCATATAAATGATATGAGAGTAGAAGGTTATGTAACAACCATGCCTGGAACCACTGGTCTATCATACACAAAGGATAAAGGATATAAAGTGACTGAACTGTTCGTTTCAGACACTACCGGTGGAACATGGAACGAGTTAGGAGAAGTAAAACCAGTCTATGATTCTTTAGAGGTGATAAAACCTTCTGCCGGAGTAGAGATGAAGTCGTCTATTCCTACCGTTATTGCCCTGGACAAGAAAGTCGGGGATAAGAATCAGAAGATTATAATAATGGGTGATGCCGACTGCATAAGCAATAGTGAAATAAGCATGTCGAGAAAGGATGTCCTGTCTGCTAATTACAACCTTATCATGGGAGCATTCTACTGGATGTCAGACAATGAGGTTCCTATTGATGTACGCAGACCTACACCTCCGGATGCAAAAATCTATTTGGGAGTGTCAGGCATCAGAGTCACAAGATGGGGCTTTATGGGTCTGTTGCCTTTGGCTATGATTGTATTTTATATTCTGATGTGGGTCAGAAGAAAAGGAAGATAGTTATAAATGAGCGCTGGCTGACAATTAAAATCAGTCAGCGCTTTATATATATTGAAATATGATTTTCAAAATAGACAAGCAGACAATCGATGATTTGGGGATATTCGGAAAAATCAGAGAAAATTCCGTTTATGGCATTTTTAATAAGACAGTTACAAATGGAGGCGCAAAGATCTTAGAGGAAATGTTTATGTATCCACTTTCGGATGATCTGAAAATAAACGAAAGAGAGCTCATTATAAGATATTTCCAAAATAATCAAATAAACTTCCCTTTTAAAAGCGAGTTATTTGATTCCGTAGAATACTATTTAAGCAATACTGATAGCCGAACAAGACTCTCTGCATATCAAGACAACCTCGGAAGAAAATTTAAGAATGCAATAGGATCTGATACTGAATATAAACTCCTTTCAAAAGGTGTTTTATCTATGGTTGAGATACTTAATACATTAAATAAATTCCTGAAAGAAATGGAAGCGAAGGGTGTCGAAAAATTATACCAACCGCAGATTGATTTAATGAAGGGTTTGCTTGGCACTAAGGAATTGGAACCTTGCCTGAAAGAATCTGATCTTAAAAAGCTGTCATATGTAAAAATTGCAAGCTACGATCAGGAATTCCGATTTAATCAAAGGGACAGGATGAAATCATTGTTACGGTACATTTACAATATCGATGTATATGTTTCAGTTGCAAGGGTGTCAAAAGAGAGAAACTTCACTTTTGCCAAAGCTCTTCCTTCTGGAAAAAACTATTTGGAACTTGAAGATGTCTACCATCCTCTATTGAAAAAACCTATCGGTAATTCTATAAAAGTTGATGAAACAAGCAATATGATATTTCTCACAGGAGCAAATATGGCTGGCAAGTCCACTTTTATGAAGACTTTTGGAATAGCAGTCTATCTTGCTCACATGGGATTCCCTGTTCCTGCTGCAAAAATGGAGTTTTCTGTCCAAAATGGAATGTACACTACCATAAACTTACCTGATAACATGAATATGGGTTACAGCCATTTCTATGCTGAAGTAATGAGAGTCAAGAAGGTTGCTGAGAGCGTAGGCAATTCCAAAAACCTTATTGTGATTTTTGATGAATTATTCAGAGGCACCAATGTAAAAGATGCCTACGATGCCACGGTTGCTGTCACAGAAGCATTTGCAGCAAACAGAAATTGCACATTCATCATTTCCACTCATATAATTGAAGCTGGTGAAACATTAAAAGAGAGATGTGATAATATTAATTTCATAAATCTACCTACGGTTATGGAGGGTAGCATACCAAGATATACTTACAAGATTGTCCCAGGAATCACCGAAGACCGTCACGGAATGATCATAATTAGAAATGAGGGTATATTAGATATCCTTAAAAACCGTAAATAGTTTAAAATAAGTAGTATGAATATGAAATTTTTTATTGACAAGCAGACTCTTGAAGATTTGAATCTCTTGGGAAAGTATAAGAATAATTCAATATATAATTTGTACAACCATACTGTTACAAGAGGTGGTGAACTGGTTCTTGAGCGTATGTTTCTCAATCCACTTACAGATGCGAATGAGATTAACGCCAGAAGGGATGTTCTGGTTTTTTTCCAAAATGAGGGTTTTTCCTTTCCCTTTTCGAAAGAGGAGTTTGATGTTTCGGAACATTATCTGAGCAATACAGATACCAAGAACACAATCGTTTCAATTCTTGGTAATTTAAAGCGCAAGATTCTTAAGCTGATAGCTAATGATCAAGAGTTTGTCCTATTGCAGGATGGGATGGTCTCAGCAATATCTATGTTGAAAAAGCTGGAGCTGTTCTTTAAAAGACTCAGAGAGAGTTCAAAATCGACAGCTTATCACGAAACAGCAGAAAAAGCACTCAAGATCCTAAATGAGAAAAATCTAAGCTGGATATTTCAGGAAAACGGGAAGAATAAATTAAAGTTCTGGCAATTTGCCTTTTGTGATCACAAGTTGAGGTACTCCGTCTCGGAATCTCTCATTGAGCTGATGAAGATTGTATATGATCTGGATGTCTATATTTCAGTCTCCGAGATTGGCAGAAAAAGAGGTTTCCTTTATGCTAGTGCTAAAGAGGCCGGGAAAACAAATATCGACATTAAAGGAGTTTATCATCCTTGTGTTCCTAATGCTGTTGCAAACGACATTCATCTGGATTCAGACTCAAACGTGCTGTTCCTCACTGGCGCAAATATGGCAGGAAAATCTACATTGATGAAGTCTTTCGGCATCTCAATCTATCTGGCTCACATGGGGTTCCCACTAGCAGTAAAATCCATGGATTTTACGGTTCAGGAAGGAATCTACACCTCTATAAATGTGCCGGACAATCTTAATATGGGCTACAGCCATTTTTACGCAGAAGTAATTCGTGTTAAGAATATTGCCACTGAGGTCAGTTCTGGTAAGCATCTGATAGTTATGTTTGATGAGTTGTTTAAAGGGACAAATGTCAAAGATGCCTATGATGCGACTGTTGCGGTCACGGAAGCTTTTTCCAAAATTCATGAATGTGCTTTTATAGTCTCCACTCATATTATGGAAGCGGGGATTACTCTGCAGGAGAAATGTGACAATATCAGATTTAAGTATCTACCCACAAAAATGAATGGCAGTATCCCTGTATATACCTACATTCTTGATGATGGTATCTCCAGTGATAGACATGGGATGATGATAATCAACAATGAAAGGATAATTGAAACAATCAATTCTCACTCCAAACATCAAGCATCACTTAATGAATTGTCTTAACTATCTTTTATCCCGTAAGATTTTAAACCTTTTTACATTTTATTTTGCAAATTGATTTTTCCTCCATATCTTTGCACTCCCTTTCAAAAGAGGGATAGTTCTTATTTATCGGGGTGTGGCGCAGTTGGCTAGCGCACCTGCTTTGGGAGCAGGGGGTCCTCCGTTCGAGTCGGAGTACCCCGACAAAATGGTACAACCTAAAATAGAAGCCCGTAAATCATAAGATTTACGGGCTTTTTTTATCAATTCCGGCAATTGCCGGTCCAACAACAGATAAAGCAAACTGCATAAAAGGGAACTTACTATACTTGTACTGACAAAAACAGTAATAAGTATCTATATGAAAACAAAGCAGATTATTTTGGGATTTCTTCTATGCACACTAATTTTTGACTACACGCTAACAAGAGCTCAGGGAAGAAGAGATCCTGACCCGATTGTAAAAGAACTAGGAGGAATAACATACAGCGTGCAGCTAAAGAGACGGATTTCCGTATTAATGAACAGCAAAAAGGAATCGGATCTCAACTCCTTGGCATCATACTACTATATGAAAAATCAGCCCGAAAAAGCAGATGAGGTATGTAAGATTGCCATCAAGCTTTTTCCTGCCGGAGAAATGGCCTATGTGAATCTACTCAACGCTGTGGGCAAAGAGAAGGATGTAACCAAAAATGAGAGAATATTTGCAGAGCTTCTCAAAAAATTTCCAGGCAGAAGTAACGAATACATGGTTGATATCAGACGATTATCATTGGCATGCAGTTATGCTGATAATAAAAACACAGATAAAGTATTTTTATACATCTCTCAAATCAGTAACCCCGACGTTAAGTTCATGACTCTGGCGGAGACAGCAAAAATTGTATCCGGTTATGATCCGGATTCAGCTATAAAGTTGATAAAGCAAGCCATCGACTCAATTCAATCATATCGTAACGGCACAAAGAAACAAAGAGGAGGAGACCCAATGGGCCCAGTAAACAATCCGCAAGCCTATTACTGTAAATGTATTGCTATGTACGGCAACATTCTGGAGAAAAAGGGAAAATCAGAGGAAGCCTTGAGATATATTCAAGAGGCATATAATGGGTCAAAAGATAAAAGCGCAACCCTTTTCTCTGACTATATACGTCTCTTGCTTGCAAATAAAAAATATGAAGCTGCAATGCCTGTAATGGAAGAGATGATAAAAAAAGGAGAGGCATCAGAACAGATAAAAAGAGAGTTAAAAGAAATTTATGAAAAACAGAATCCTGGGAAAAGCGGTGAGGAATATATTGCCACACTACAAAAATTGATGGATACCAAGATTGCTGAAGAGATATCTGCAAAAATGGTGAACGAGCCTGCTCCAGAGTTTTATATTACGGATGTAAACGGGAAGACCGTAAAATCATGTGACCTTAAGGGAAAGACTGTAGTGCTCGACTTCTGGGCGACTTGGTGTGGGCCATGTAAAAGATCACTGCCAGCAATGCAGATGACTGTGAATAAATACAAGAATGACTCATCTGTCAAGTTCCTGTTCATACACACATGGGAAAAGGTCGAAAATCCCCTCGAAGATGCAAAAAGCTATCTGACAAGCAAAGGGTTCACTTTTGACCTATATATGGACCTCAAAGACCCTAAGACATCTGTGAACAATGCCGCAGTCTGTTTTAAGATAGAGGCAATACCATACAAACTTGTAATCGACCCTTCGGGAAACATCCGTTTCAAAATCTTAGGACTAACCGGAGGAGATGATGCAATAGTTTCCGAATTATCAGCTATGATAGAATATTGTAAAAAAGAAAAGTAGGTTAAGTAAAGTATCTGTACTGCCCCCAGACGCCACCTGCAGACATCCGGTCTCAGGTGGCGTTAATGTTAAAATAATGCCTACTTTTGTATATCATAAAGGAAAAACCATGGTTCAAAAGTTATTTAATTGCAAACATGAGATAATACTGTTCCTAATTACAGGCTTGCTCTTGTTTTCAGGCCTGGACAAAGTAGAAGTCAACATCATGGAGGCTCGCAACTTTGTAACCGCCAGAGAAATGGTTCATAACAATGAGTATCTTCTCACCACCCTCAACGGAGAGCCTCGGTATCAAAAACCTCCTTTACCCACATGGCTCACTGCTGCCTCTGGTAATACTTTTGGCTTCGATTCCCTATATGCAATGCGGGCTCCCGTAGCTTTAGTAACATTTTTACTGGTTTTTGCATTTTATCACTGTTCCAGGCTTTTGGGATTGAGTTCAAGTCAAAGTTTCAATAACTCGTTGATCCTTATAACATCGTTCTACATTTTCTTCTCCGGCAGGGACAATCAGTGGGATATGTATACCCACGGTTTCATGCTGATGAGTATATTCTTCCTTTGGAAGACATTTCAAAAGGAATCAGGTTGTTTCCGCAATAGTTTACTTTCTGGGCTGTTTTTAGGCTTTTCCTTGTTGAGCAAAGGTCCCGTCTCCCTATATGCCCTGTTTTTACCCTTCATCTTAAGCTACATTGCCATATACAAAATTTCATGGCGCAAGAGTGGAATATATTTGCTGAATATGCTCATTACAGGCCTTGTTGTCGGGTTTTCATGGTATGCATATGTAAGGCTTAAGGATCCAGGATATTTCCATGCAATCGCATCCAAAGAGGTGACAAACTGGACCAGTTATGAGACAAAACCTTTCTACTACTACTGGAATTTTTTCATTCAAAGTGGTATCTGGGCTCTTCCCTCCCTTGCAGCATTGATTTACCCATACCTTAAGACCAGGGTGAGCAACCTGAAAGCCTACCGCTTTTCAATATTATGGACCATTCTTGCAGTGGTATTTCTCTCCCTGATCCCGGAAAAGAAGGTCAGGTATCTTGTCCCGGCACTTATTCCTCTTGCACTGACAACCGGATTCTATATTGAATACCTATTTGACAGATACAAAAGCAGACTTGAGAAGAGAGAGAGGGCTTGGGTAAGTTTCTCATTCGGGATAATCTCAATTGTCGGATTTATCTTCCCTATTGCCCTATTATACCTTCTTAAAGGTGGAATAACAGACTATCTCTTCATATACATAACTTCTTCAGCATTGGTTCTTTTGTGTGCCATATTTATCATAAAAGGATTATTATCTAATGATTTCAGCAATGTTTTCTATTCTACTGTAGCATTATTCACAATTGCTGTAATTGCTGTCTTTCCTATGTCCGGAAAACTTTTCCTCAATCCTGACTTCTCCCCCGCAAGCAAGGCCCTCTCCATTGAAAAGCAGTATAATGTAAAAACATACAGTCAGACTGACATTGCTCCGGAAATTGTATGGGACTTTGGCAAACCCATTCCTAAAATCCAGCAAAAAGTGAATCAGATTAACCTTCCGGTGGAGAAGCAGTTTGGCTTGTTGGTAGATACTAAAGACACTTCATCTGTAAAGTCCCTGTTCCCCAAATTTAAAGTAGTAAAAGTTGGAAGAATAGACCAGAATTACAGAGACAACGATAAAAGCAGGCTGATTAAAGAGTATTACTTAATATCTTCAAAGTAAGCGTTATGAGAAAAAAAATATTTATTACCCCATCATACTACCAACTTTCAGATTTCTTATATCTTATACCAGAAAAATTTGACTCGCTTGGCAAGATCGTCCACGATGGGCGAAATCAGATCAGAGTTGTAGATATTGAAGGAACAACATTGGTAATAAAATATTTCAAGCGCATTACACTTGCCAATAAATACATATATGCACATTTCAGAAAATCCAAAGCCCAACGTGCCTATGAACACTCTGAGTTATTTCTGAGCAGACAGATAAACTCTCCTCAACCGGTAGGATATATCAACTGTTTCGCCAAAGGAATGCTTGTAAAAAGCTATTACGTGAGTCTTTACACAGATTACAGGCCTATCGGGGATTTGCTTGCACTTTCACTGGCTGAATCCGGAGAACCTCTGGAAGCTTTTGGCCGCTTCACATACCGGCTCCATAAAAACGAATTGTTTCATCAGGATTATAACATTGGAAACATTCTATTCAAGTTGGTGGACAATCAGTATGACTTCACTCTTATAGACAATAATCGGCTGAAAGTCCAGCCATATACTCTTGAAAGAAGCCTTAAGAGCATGTGCCGTCTCTATCTGCCTGCCGAATGTCTTGAAGTGGTTGCTGCAGGATATGCAGAAGCAGCGGGAGTTGACAAGACTGAAATTATAAGTTCCGTATCAAAATACAGAGAGCAATATATGAAGGCTGTTGCCGTAAAGCTGAAGTGGAAGGCGTTAAAGAAACTTATCCGTGGAGGTCGATGATCTTGTCAAAATATGGTTCAAGATTATGTCGATGAGTTACAAAAACAATTGTTACACTCTCTTTAAGATGAACCAGACATTTCATTATTTGTGCCTCAGTCTCTATATCCAGCGAAGAGGTTGCCTCATCCAGCAATAATAGCTTCGGCTTTCGGATAAGTACCCTTGCCAGAGCCAACCTTTGCCTCTCTCCCCCGGAAAAATGATATTGGTAGTTTGCAACATAGGTGTCAAGTCCATTTTTCTGGCTTAAAACTATATCTTCTGCGTTCACCTCTCTGAGCACATCAAACAGTTGCTGGTCGTTCATATTACCCACTGTATCCCATATCAGGTTATCCCTTATTGTACCATCAATGAAAAATGAGTCCTGGGGCAAATATCCTATCTCTCTTCTCCATAAAGGGAGTTTTTCTGATGAAAGCTTCAACCCATCCACTCTTATAGAACCCTCTACGCTCTGGAGCCCTGCAATTATATCTATCAGAGTGGTTTTACCAGACCCAGACTTTCCTATGATTCCCGTCATTGCTTTTGCCGGTATGGTTTCTGAAAAATTTTTAAAAAGAGGACGACCAGGATTGTATGAAAAAGTCAGATTCTTTATTTCCAATTGATTATCAAACTCTATTTTTTCACAACTTCCAACTTTATCGAACTCCCGCTCTGTAATTTCCTTGTCCAGTGCAAGAACCATTTTGACAGACTCAACATAGGAAACCAACATATTCATATCACTGTTTATACTTTTGAACTGAGGGAATATCCTAGCAAAGAGCAAAATAAGGACGAACATGGATGAAAGCGGAAGATGTATGATATTATATGACAGATATACTACAATAATAAGAGACGCCACTCCGGCCAAAGTAAAAAGAAACTGAGGAAAAGCTCTGTTCTTTATCTGTTTGTGCTGATTATCCAACATTAAGGAATTAGATTCGTCAAATTTTCTATAATAAAACTCTTCTGAATTATGGACTTTTGCAATTTTGACAGTAAGCCAGAAATCATCAATCTGCTTAAGCATCTTACGTGATGCCTGAATGTTCCCAGCCCCCAGAATTGCAGCAGTTTTAAGGTAACTCCTTAAAAGAACAAACACAAAAAACCCAAATACAACAACAAAAATTGTGAATTTCAGCGATATCATGGCTGCCAGTGAAACATGAGTAACAATAAAAATCACCTTTGTAGCAAGTCCAAGATAGTAATAATAATAGTTTGACATTTTGGGGATTTCCGCAGTAAGAATCTGTATATGGTTGTGCTTGCTCTTTCCATTAAGAAAATTCCAATCACTGGTTATTATCTTTTTATATAACCGTTTACGCGTATGGTACGAGAACTCCTGCTGATAAGCGGCCTGCATGACTGATTGATAATAATTCAAGACAGCTATCGATACAAGACAGATTGCATACAAAAGCAGAATGATTGTCAGATTTATCTCAAGGCCAAGCCTATTCAAAACGGGATTCAGCAAGCTGGCCCAATTATTTCCAGAACCATAAACAGAGGCTTGAGCTGGGTCGAGCAATCCGAGCAAAGGGATTAAAAGAACAATGGTTATGCCCTGAGTAAATCCCAGAAACAGTGTTATCAGGAAAAGCTCTATAAGTCTGACCGGCCTGTATTTGAAAAATTGGCCAAAACTGTGAAATATGAAAAAATTCTTGTGTACCAAATGCCCTCTTGCTTTTTTATATTAACAAAGATATTTAATTAATAAATAGATTTCCTTAAGAATTACTATTTTTACAATAGTAATATAACATATGAATCAAAAGAGAATAATCGCATTTATCTGGATTTCCTGTCTTTTATTGGCAGCAATCGTTGCAGTCTATTTTATGGATAACCGTCCGCTTGGGCTTATTATACCAAGCTGGTTTATAGTGGTCTCTCTCTTCTTGATTTCTGCCTTCTGCGAATATATAGACAGCTCCCTGGGAATGGGCTATGGTACTACTCTAACTCCTCTTTTGCTCACTTTGGGGGTAGCTCGGTTGGAAATTGTCCCTGCCATACTTCTTTCTGAGCTCATGACAGGTTTTTTTGCTGGTATTGCTCACCATAAAGAGGGAAATGTGAATTTGAGGAAAAACAAAAATATAAAGACTGCCATATTATTTCTTGCAATACCATCTGTAATCGGAGTTGTGCTGGCAACTATTCTTGGAAGCCAGCTTAAATCTATCGGTCAGCATTACGCGAATCTTTATATAGGCCTGATGATCGTTTCAATAGGTGTCTATCTGATATATAACACATATTTCGGTAAGCCGGTCCTGAAATCGGTCGGTGGAATGGCCAAATTATCAATCAGCAAGCCTAGGCTGCTTATACTAGGTACAGTTGCCGCTTTCAACAAAGGTGTCTCGGGTGGAGGATATGGCCCATTGATGACAGGCGGGCAGCTTACAGCAGGTGTAAAAGAGAAGGAAGCCATAGTAATCACCTCATTATGTGAGTGCTTTACATGTTTTACCGGTCTGCTTGTATTCTTCATGCTTGGTGGATCTCTAAATTTGTTTTATGCCATTCCGCTATGCATGGGATCTATGATTAGCGTGGTACCTGCCGCCAAGACCATAAAGGTCCTCCCAAAAGGGATGCTGAAAAAATCCATCGGTTGGGCAACCCTTTTGTTAGGCTTGCTAACCTTATGGAAATTCCTTAATTAAAAGCATATAATTAGAATGGATTTCCGAATAAACCATTTAAAGCAGCTCGAAGCAGAAGCTATCCATATTATCCGCGAAGTCGCTGCTGAATTTGAGCGGCCTGTAATGTTGTACTCCATAGGAAAAGACTCATCCGTAATGCTAAGGCTTGCACAAAAAGCCTTTTACCCGGATAAGATTCCTTTCCCATTGATGCATGTTGATACGAAATGGAAATTCCGGGAGATGATAGAATTCCGTGAAAGGATGTGTCGCGAAATTGGCTTTGATCTGATTGTATTCACTAATCCGGAAGGATTAGCCCAGAATATCAACCCCTTTGACCACGGCTCAGAGATGCACACACGCATTATGAAGACAGATGCTCTTAAAATGGCACTAGATAAATACCATTTTGATGCTGCCTTTGGAGGTGCAAGGCGTGATGAAGAGAAGTCAAGGGCCAAAGAACGTATTTTCAGTTTCAGGGACCATTTCCATCAGTGGGATCCAAAAAATCAACGTCCCGAATTATGGAATATATACAATACAAATATTAAGAAAGGGGAATCTATCCGGGTTTTCCCTTTGTCAAACTGGACAGAACTGGATATATGGAGGTACATCCAACTTGAGTCTATCCCAATAGTACCATTATATTTTGCCAAAGAGAGGCCGGTAGTTGAGCGCGATGGTACTTTGATTTTAGTTGATGACAGCAGAATGAAGTTAAAAGCAAATGAGGAAGTGATACTAAAGATGATACGTTTTAGAACATTGGGTTGCTATCCTTTAACTGGTGCTATCGAATCTAATGCAACATCGATTGATGAAATTGTCCGGGAGATGCTTCTGGTCACTACATCAGAGAGACAGGGAAGGGTTATTGACTTTGATGGAAAGGCAAGCATGGAAGAAAAAAAACGAGAAGGCTATTTTTAAGAGATGGAGGAAATAAACTACATTATTCGGGAACAAGAACTTATTCATCAGGATTTATCTACCTACCTCAAACGCCACGAGCAAAAGGAGATGCTTAGGCTTTTGGTGGCCGGAAGTGTGGATGACGGAAAGTCAACCATGATAGGCCGGTTGCTGTACGATTCACACCTGATTTACAAAGACCATCTTGAAGCAGTTTACCAAGACTCCAAAGTATTCAACACTACCGCAAACGAAATCGACCTTTCTCTTCTTACCGATGGTCTGAAAGCTGAGAGAGAGCAAGGTATAACCATAGATGTGGCATACCGGTACTTTTCCACCGAGAAAAAAAGTTTCATTATCTGTGATGCTCCCGGACACGAGCAATATACCCGCAACATGGCAACCGGCGCATCTCATTGTGAGATGGCTCTCATACTTATTGACGCTCGTAACGGCGTCAAGGCCCAGACTCGTAGGCATAGCCTGATTGCTACAATAATGGGAATAAGAAATATTGTTGTTGTTGTAAACAAAATGGATCTCGTGGAGTATGATCAGAGCGTTTTTGAATCCATACAAAACGACTATCTAGCCTTTTCCAAAAAACTGAGCGTGGATTCCGTACATTTTATCCCTATCTCTGCACTTACAGGTGAAAATGTTGTCACACCCGGTAATGAAATGAGATGGTTCATGGCAGGGCCACTGTTGAATTATCTTGAGAATATTCATTTATCCAATGACCGCAATTTAATTGATTTCCGTCTACCTGTGCAATATGTAATCCGGCCAGACTCTTCTTTTCGCGGCTACGCAGGCAGCATTGCTTCAGGTATTCTCCGCAAAGGCGATGAGGTTATTGTTATGCCCTCCCATCAAAGAACAAGGATAAAAAGCATTGAGACCTTTGAAGGCAAAATTGAGGAGGCTTTTTCGCCTATGCCGGTTGTAATCACAACAGAAGATGAGGTGGACATATCCAGAGGAATGGTAATAGCCAAGCCAAACAACACACCATCAATCGGAAATGAGATTGAATCAATGATAGTATGGATGGATGATGTCCCTTTACAGGCAGGAGCTGAATATATTCTTAAATGCAATACCCAAAGCATAACTGTCAGAATAAAATCCATCCGGTATAAATACAATATCAACGAAATCACACGATTGGATTCGGACAGTTTGAATTTGAACGATATTGGAAGGGTCCGGATGATTCTCCATCGTCCATTGATTTACGATTCTTTCAGAAGAAACAAACCTTTGGGCTCTTTTATACTGATAGATAGAAACAGCAATGCAACCAGCGGAGGGGGCATAATACTGGATCAGATTGTGGAGAATGTAAGAGAAAAATCCGAAAAGCGATATATATTCAAGGAAAATGGAGGAGTAACAACAGAGCAGCGGCAGGCCCTCTTTGGTCACAAATCTGCAACAATCTGGCTGACTGGTCTTAGCGGATCAGGGAAATCTTCAATTGCCCGCCTTTTGGAATCAAAATTGTTTGAACGTGGTATCCACACCTACATTCTTGACGGAGACAATTTGCGTCATGGACTGAACTCTGACCTAGGTTTTTCTCCCGAAGACCGATGTGAGAATATCCGCAGGGCTGCAGAGGTTGCAAGGCTGATGAACAATTCCGGCTTGATAGTGATAGCAGCTTTCGTCTCTCCATACAGGAAAGATCGTGAGCAAGCCTCAGAAATAATTGGGAAGGACTTCCTGGAGGTTTTTGTAGATGCAGATATAGAGACATGTAGAAAACGCGATCCTAAAGGGTTATACGCAAAATTTGACGAAGGAAAATTTTCTGGTCTGACAGGGGTGGATGCTCCGTATGAAGAACCTGAAAAACCAGCACTTCATCTGAAGACAGACGAGGAGACTGTAGAAGAGTCAGTCGAGAGAATACTTGAAACGCTATCGAATAAAATGTTATTCTAAGTATTTTTCCACTAGTTTCCCATACCTAAGAATGAGGCGTATGTCTTGTAGTCCTCTATTGAGTATTCTTTGATCTTCATCTTTACTTAATGCCAGTTTTTGGAATTCTATCGAATTTAAAAAGCTCAGTTGCTTATACTCGGAAAATAACCCGGGAGTATTTGCCAATTTATCTTTTATCTTTAATTTATGTTGTCTGTTATTTTCCTGAAAAAATGCTTCATTTTTATCCATTCTCATCCTTATTGGTTCATTTAGAATGCCTTTCAAGGCTTCCCGATACAGGTATCTATGGATCTTCCCCTCACAGGTATATTTTAGAGGAACTGTAAACCAAAACTCCAGCAGTTGTTTGTCCAGAAGTGGAAATTTGTACTCAATCCCATATTTCTCTCCAAAAATAGCCCATGAATCCATTCTGCTTGCCAGATGATAGCTGTAAAGAAGTTTAAGCATTAATCCATTCCTGTCTCCAAAACCATAAAGGTTACTTTTCCTGTTAAAGAAGAAAAGTCTCCAATGCTTTATAATAAAAGACTTTTTGAAAAATTTAAACCCTTTTCTTTCTGAATGGAATGGAGATAAAATACCAAAAGGAACAAAGAGTGGAAGTATTTCTCCTATAACTCTTGAAAGTGTTGATTTTATACCAAAACACTTAATCCATCGTAATAGAGAGAGTAGTCTGAATCGAAATATAATATAATTTATTGATCCTCTAAAACTTAATGAGACAAATTCATCTCCGCCCCAACCGCTGAAAATAGAGGTTACTCCATCTTTGCAAGCCTGTCTCATTGTATGTATTTCTATAGGCATTTGCTCAAATTCAGTAAGTATATAATCTTCTATTAATTTATTGTCATCATAGGATAGAAAGCTTATCTGAATCTCTTTTTCATTTGCAAAATCCTCAATAAGTGCCTTTTCATTTAGCCCCTGTACATCATCAATCTCTTTTCCCGGCGACCATGAGTATCCTCTCAGTCTACTCTTATTATCAATGCTATCTGCAACTATTGCGGCAACTCCGGAGGAGTCAATGCCACCACTTACATGAGCACCTAAAATTCCTTCACCCATTCGTTCTTTTGTTGCTTTTATAAGATGCTGACGTAGTTTTAAAACAGTATTCTCTAATGAAAGATACTTGGCTTTTTTATCTTTTCGGGATACCAGTACTTGTGATGTGTCTCTTTTTCAGAAGATATAGAAAAAGCATATCCAGGAGTAACTCTACAAATATTTTTAAAAGCCGTTAGGTTATATTTTTGTATCTTACGTAAATAGAAGGATCTGATTAAGGCCTCTTCTGATATTGCGTTATCTGCCAATTTCGATTTTGCTATACCAAACTCGTGGGAAGAAAATATAAGTAGATCTTCATTAATGGAATAGCATAGCGGACGAACTCCAATATGATCGCGGATCAACAGCACTTTATGCAGTAAAATATCGATAATGACAACTGCAAAATCTCCATTGAACTTGTCTGCAAATTTATCTCCCCATTTAAGGTAGCCTTTGGCAAAGGCCTCTTCGGGCGAGCTAAAATCAAGTTCCGCGCGCAGTTTATCACTATTGTATAGTCTTGAATCGCAAATTACTGCCAGTCTGCCACTTATGTATATTCCTGCATTAGGGGCTCTATTTATATTCCAGCAGTAACCTAAGGCATATTACCGGCTTATTTCAACTTTGTCATCAAAACCCTCCCACTTGACAGCATCACAAAGAGTGTGCGCATCTTCATATTTTATTGAATCATTTTTCAGATTCACAATGCCAAAAATAAATCCCATATCCCGGTCAGAACTTATATATCTCTTTAAAGCTGAGATCTCCTCTTGGAGTTACATAAGCATCTCCAACCATAAGCCAAGCGTGCGCGTTCATTTTTTTCCCATTCTCAAATTTTAGCCCAAGATATATTACAGAACCAATCCCTCTTCTCTCCAGCATTAAACGTGCTGCAAGCGAATTAACCAAACATACGTTTTTCCAGAATGTTAATTTACCGGCTCTGAATATTGCGCTGCGAATAGCTTTAACAACATCTGAATCAATAGGTTCGTTATTCCTGTTTGTCGACTTGATTAGTTTTACCCAAATACGGAAAGGGAAAGTGGACACAATGACCTTTGAATAGAATAGCATGATTACTGCCTCCACAAACAGCCTTTTGTCTGAGAATGATAGCTTAAAAAACCTGAAAATTAATCTAACGCTTTTCAATTATATCGTATTTGAGTGCTTTTTCAAGGAATTCCCCAACCTCATTAATGCATCTCTGTTTTTCGACATTAAATTCAGCGACAAGTGTTTCTATTATCTCTTCAAAACTTTTTGGTTGTTCTAACAACTCCCAGACTCTTTTTCCTACAGGATTCAATCCAAAATATTTGCCTTTTCCCAGATGCATCATTACTTGGTTGTCATCCAACTCTCCATCAATAATTTGCTGATTTCTAAAATATTTCTCCATCGTTCTCTCTTAAACTGTTAATTCTCCTTTACTATCTATGTAACCTAATAGCTGCATTACCTCAAAGCTATTGCTTACTATTTGTTCTATTTGCCTCTCTGTCAGGTAGGCTTTATAATTTCCAATGGTACCTTTCCAGAAAAAGTTCTCGCACTTCTGCAATCTTTCCTTAAAGCCTTGCTCTTTCTCCATTTGTTTGAGTAATTTAAAATCACTGTTAATTATGGAGCGGCTTAATCTCTCTTCATTGTATTCCAACTTAAGGAATTTAACGATGGAACCAAATGTTTCCATAGGTTTCTGATGCATATCCTCATATCTGACAATATGTACAGGTATGGCAGTTTGTTCAGACCAACTTTTATAGTGTTCTCCCCATGACAGAAGTCTTTGTCCTAGCTGCCCTCCCTTATTGCCTGCCACTATTGCATTTCTATTTAGAATGAACTTCAGGGTCTTTGAGACTTCAGACGCACTGTGATTCGAATACGATACGCAAACATCCAAAGGGTTTCTGACAAAATATACAGCTCCAAAGCTTATATCTTCCGGAAAGATTGGATAACCATCAGTATTAAAGGTATATGCGTCATGAGTCTTTTTATAGATATTTACCCCGACAGCGTTCTTAGCCAGACTTCTGTAAAAATCAGGGCGATAATTATCAACCTCCTCAACGCTCAGCTCAAAAGGATTTAGTGCCATCTCCTCCTCGAAATCAACTGCATTGCTTGATATTGATGTATTCTCAATATTATCGAGAGATATAGGTTGCTGAGAGTTCCTAAGATAATTTGACAAAAACATTCGGAACCAAGTGTTGCCCGACTTGGGATAGGAGACGAGCCAAACAAACTTCTTCATAATTACAATTGCTTACGGATGAATTCCACTGTAGAGCATACATCGCATACTCTTGGACGTAATATCAGAATAACATCAATAGCTTCAGTAAGCTTAATTAGCTTTTTGAAGTAATTTCTGGCAGTTTGAGGCATACCCCTTAAATACATCTCTCTATAAATATTTTTTCTCAACAGGTTGTACTTGACCATCCCTGTAGGTCTAGAAACACCATAGTCATCCTTTTCATGTGTACCTATGACAACTATCTTGCTTAGAGATATTTTTGTCCCACAAACATTAGAAAAAGGAACGTAAAACTTCTGCAAGGAGGGTCTTATTTTTTTAAAGCCCTCGTTTTCTATTTCAAGCACTTTCAGGCTGTCGTCCCACAATTTCATCTGAGTTCGTATAGGAATAATCGTACCACCATATTCATCAATGCTGACAGGCGTTATGTCATCGTTAATGAAATTAGCTCCCGTCTTGCAAAAGGCTGCAGTAACAGAAGATTTCCCAACACCAGAACGTCCACAGATTAGAATCCCTTTCCCCTCATATTCAAAGGAACAACCATGAAAAGGTACTATTCCTCTCTGATGAAGAACAGCACCAAATACAGAACCGTTGAGGAAGAGCTGTATTGAAGATTGATCAGCATCATTATGAGGAGACACCCAAACCTGGCTTCCATCTTTAACCCTATATTTTGCAACCCCATCAATAGTTATTGCAAATTCAGTCTCGTTTATCTGAAGTCGTGGCGTTGAATATATTGGTGCTATCGAATAATCTGCATTTTTATCTATAGTAAGCAGAACCGAATCAACGGGAAAACTTAGCTCCATATAGTTTTACTTAGAACTTAAAAATGAATTCTGTTAGCTTGGGCCGGCGGTTGAACTAAATTCTTTAGAGTGAATATCTTTTTTGTACTTTCCACATCCAAGTCAATAATTTCGGGATTTATCCACTTTTTTCTATAATATCGTTCATTTTGGTTGTGTTATATATTTTGTGAAAGTATCTTACAAAATTAATATAAATTGACAATATTACGAAAGGTATTTGTTTGCTAAGGCTACATATCGGAGGTAAAGAGTGTATTTGGCTATATTTCTGTTATTGGCAAAATAATCATCTGAAAATGGCTGCTCAAAAATTTTTCTGAAAGCCTTCGTCTTGACAAACGGCAGATGATCTTTTGGCAATAAAGAATAAAAGAACCTCTCCAGATACTCTCTACCCTCCTGATGTTCTTTTATTGAAAATGCTATACGCATCGCTTCTCCCTTATCGTTTCTGGCACGTATTTTTTCCGGCAAAATGCCTCTCATGGCTTCCCTAAAAAGCAAACGAGAATGAAAATCCTTATACGTGAATTCAACAGGAATCGTAAGCCAGAACTCAAGTACATCCTTATCAAGCAACGGATATTTATACTCAAAACCATACCGTTCTGAGTTGATTGACCAGGAATCCATTCTCTCTGGGAGATGATTAAGCGCAAGCAGATTCAGTGTGAATTTTGTACGGTTTCCATACCCGAAGGAAATTTTCCGTTTATGCAAGAATATTTCGCGCCAATGCTTAACAACAAAGAAGTATTCAAACAAACGAAGATTTGACCAATCTGTCCTTTGGGTCTTGTAAACAGGTATCAGGCCAAAAGGTATCAGAAGAGGTAGCACATCTGTCCTTAATTGATGTATCGTATATTTAAAGCCCTTTTCTCTTGCATAATTAAAAAGGGAAATCCACTTGAATTTAAAAAACAGATGGTTAACAGTGCCCCTTGTACTGAGAGATACAAACTCGTCCCCTCCCCAACCACTGAAAAGAGTTTCCACTCCATCCGTACAAGCCATCTGCATTACAGGATGTTCAATGTGCTGAGTGGCAAATTCCGGGAGAATGGCATTTTTAACAGTTTCGAACTTTTCAACATTCAGATATTTAACATAAACCCCTTTTTCAGATGAAAAGTCTTCGATAAATTCTTTTTCATTAACTCCATCGACATTTTCGTCAAAGGTTTCCGGAGTCCATGAGTATCCTCTCAGCAGACTCCTGTCTTTTATATAATCCGAAACAATTGACGCTACACCACAGGAATCCAACCCTCCACTTACATGTAATCCAATTATCCCCTGCTCCATTCGTTTACAAGTAGCATTGATAATCAAATCTCTCAGACGACTTACTGCTGCATCAAAAGTCAAACTCCGGTCTTTTACGATCTTCTCGGGCTTCCAATATTTGGTTTTAAAGTAGCTTCCTCCCGCCTGAAATGTAATATAGCTTCCGGGCATCACCTTTCTAACCTGTCGAAAGTATGTTTGTTCATACATTTCCAGATGACGGAAGAATTGGTCTATCAATTTTTCTTCCGAGAGGCATGTCTGCATAAGCCCTGATTTAACTAACCCAAATTCATGAGAGGCAAAGATTAGTTTCTCTCCGGAGAACCAGTATACTAAAGGGCGTACTCCAATGTGATCGCGTAATAGATGGACATTATTGTCCCTTCTGTCAAAAATCATAGCGGCAAAATCTCCGTTTATGTTGTTACCGCAATCAAGACCCCACTTCAGGTAGCTTTTTGCCAAAGCCTCTTCCGCTGTCTGATAGTCAAAGAACTCTCTTAGCTTGTCTGAATTATAGATTCTGATATCTGCCAGGACTATCAGATTGCTGTCATAGTAGATACCAGCCCTTGGATCTCTTTTATGGTGATGGCAATAACCAAATGCCATGTTTTCATAAACAGAAGTCTGGTGAACAAAATTTCCCCAGCCTACTGCCTTTCCTAACGCATCTATCTCATCAGGCAGAACCGGCTTACCCTCAAAATTAATAATTCCAAAAACAAATCCCATGTATCAAATGAAAGTGGGGTCTAACTAACGCCACCACCTGGTACGGTTGATTCCTTTGAGGAAGGATTAACGCCACCCATAGTCTTATCCAAATCCAAATCCACAATTTCAGGCACTTGCCATTCTTTTTTTTGTTTTTCTTCGTTTTCCATAATCGTTTTTTTAATTATTTAGTTTTTAAGAAAAGTCCTCTCCTTTTTTAAAGCCGATTGATAAAAACTGATATGAAGGTATATAGCTATCCTGAAAGAACATCATGTTTGTCTTTATAAGACAGCTATTTATACATTGAACAAGAAAATCCGTATCACATTTTACAATCGTTCCTGCCTTATATTCCTCTTTTTGTTCAGACTTTACAACAAGGGCATCCATCAGTTTTACCTCCTGTCCCTTAAAAGAGGTTATTGCTCCTTTGTTCCAAGGGTTACAGGCACGTATAAGATTACATATCTCCACAGCATCCATCTCTTGCCAGTTTATCAGTACATCATTCAAGCAGGGGCGTTTTTGACATGTCATCACGACATGGCTCCTATCTATTGTTGGCACAGTGATACCATTCGTTATCAGCCGGACAATAAATAAAACTCCCTCCACGCAAAGCTGGCTAAGAAGTTGGGTGGACATCTTACAATTATAATATTCATAGTTCTTTGTCTCTTTTATCCATACCACATCTCCGTCATCAAACTTATCAGAGATACGGTGGATGCACAATCCTATTTTTTCCACACCAAGCTTTAATTGCCAGAAAACCGGTGTCGGACCTCTGAAAGAAGGCAACGGACCAAAATGAATGTTGAAGAGAGACGTTTTACCGTGAAGTCTGTCTAACTTGATAAGATACTTATATCCAATTACAAAGCAAACATCAAATTTGTTTTCATTAAGCCATTGATAAAGATCCTGATCCCTGTTATGCTCTTCAGTAATAGAAATCCTCATCTGCTTTGCAAATTCATGGATTTTCCGGTTAAGTAAGACATCCTGTGAAGGTGCAAAATAGATACACACTTGCAGCTTTTGAACTGCAAGTGTGTATACCAAAGGTATCAAAGAGTCTGAATCTGAAACAATGCCTATGCGCATAATTTTTACGAACTTGACGGATAAATACCATAGTAGCAAATAATGTAATTTATAGCCAGCACAGGCATCACATTATTATGTGGCTGGTTTTGTCCAGTACTTGTGATAGTAGTTTCATCCATTGCTTTTTTTACAAAGCCTGTCGCCGTAGGTGGTATGTAGCCAACAGAAACTCCCGCAGATGTGTATGTCGGTCCCAGGTATGTCAATTGAGTAGGATTAGAGACACTTCCCGTTGCTGCCGTGCTTGCGATAGCAAAATGGTTATGCGCAGGCATGGTGGCTTCTGTAAGTGTAACATATTCGCTACCTCCACTAGAGCCAATGGCTCTATTTGTCAAAGGTTTTCCCTTATCTTTATCAACCCCTTGCCCTTGTCCGATGGCAAGCCTTCCACGGAGATCGGGAAGCTTGAAGTTATTTACGCCGTCTCCACCGTATGTTGTTCCTATCAAGGAAAATAACGCATCGTATGTGCTAATGGGAACTTGGTTTCCATTGCATATCAACCAGTTTACTGGTGCGAAGTTGCCGGCAAAAGCCCGGATTTCTCCTATAATTCCTTCCATAATGATTTATTTTAGTATTAAAGGTTTTAGTCTGGTCTAGGTGGAAAAGCTCCAGTTGTAGCTATACAAAAGTTTACTGTAAGAAACGGCTGCATATTATCATGGTCACCATTTCCTCCATCGGCTCCAATAGTATTCGGGTTTAGTGGAGCAACAGGAGTATTGTTATCATTATAAATGTTTACAGTAACATTATCTTTGTTAGGAATCGCAAGTATGTTGCCGAGAATTCCTTTATTGCCGTTACTGTTGTCAACTTGCATCAAGTGGTTATGCTTTGGCATCTCCTGTTCAACCAAGGTTATGCCTTCGTGACCTTTTGCCTGTCCGAGCCTATAATTTCCGGAAGAACTGGTTTTCTGCCCCATGTCAATGGCTGTCCGTCCTCTAAGGTCCGGCAATGCGAATGTTGTTATGCCGTCTCCGCCATATGCAACACCTATTAATGCAAAAAGAGCAGTGTTCTCCCTGATGTTTAGAAGAGTACCGTCACAAAGATGCCAGTCTTTAGGGGCAAAACCGAAACTAAAAAGACGTATTTCGCCTAAATAATTTTCTGTCATAGTATTAGTATTTAATGGTTAACGACCATTATGGCCTTTCGGGATAATATCCATCTGTAGCACAGATGTAGTAATTTATTGCCAAATAAGGAGACATATTATCATGTGCAACACTGTTGGCTTGAGTATTACCTCCTGTAGGAGTGACAGTGCCTTGATTAAGCGTGACAGGTTGAACCTGCTGAACAATATAACCAAATGTAGAGACTTGTGCCCCGGCTGAGTTTTTATACCCAAAATTTGATATATATGAACTTCCATTGGGGTCCGGGGCATTTAGCATCTGTGTTGCGTCACTTCCGGTTCCTCCAGAAACAGTATGTGAATGTGCAGGCAACTGGCCGCCAGTAAGGGCGACATTTTCCATTCCTGTATCTTCACCAAGATTCAGATCAAGCTGCCCTTGAGGGTTTCTTCCAACACCAACAAGAGCTGTGCCCCTAAGGTCAGGAAGAGTAAAATAAGTACTATAATCCGTAGGGCCGTAATATGCACCAATAATTGAATAGAGCTGCTGATACTGACGTAAATTGGCTTGGCCCCCATTGCACGGCAACCATCCGTATGGGTAATAATTGTTGGCAAATGCTCGGATTTCTCCAATAAATGCATCCATAAGCAATTTTTTAGAATAAATTAGATTTTCTGGAGCTATAAGAATAAACCCGTCATTTAATGACGATGATGGGAACAAATAGTATTCTTCCCTTTTGAAGAAACAGAAGTGACCTTGTATCGGCCTGTGTTATAATTGACTTATGGTTGTAAATTTAATATTTTTTAAATGTAAATCAAATAAAATGTGATACAATTACTATCTTTGCTCCGGATAATTTAACCCGTTACCCTATGCAAACCAAAGCCACTGTAGCAATGTTGGTTGTGATGCTTCTTAACCTTTTAAGCTGCACACAAGGTCTTGCACAAAAAGGACCGGAATCATCGGTTTCATTTTCCGCAAATGCAGATTTTGTAAGCAGCTATATCTGGCGAGGTCTGGATATGGGACACTCTCCAAGTTTTCAGCCCGACTTATCTGTTTCCTGGAGAAATTTCACTATCGGAACATGGAGCGCTTTCAGATTAAATGGAAACGGAGATGATGAAGTGGACTTCTATCTATCCAAGAGCATTGGACCAGTTTCTTTGGGAATATGGGATTACTGGTCATACAGCAAAAGCCGCCCATCAAAGTTCCTGAATTATAGTGAAAAAACCACATCTCACCTTCTTGAAGGACAAGTTCTTATTTCCGGAGGAGAAAAACTCCCTTTCAACCTGTTGGGCAGTTATTTTTTTTACGGATCAGACCCTTCAAGAAGCGTTTACCTTGAACTCCAGTATGTACAACCAATCAAGAACGCTGAACTTATATGTTTTGCAGGCTATCAGCCAAAAGGATCATATTATGCCGACAAGGCCTCTTTTGTAAATATTGGAGCCACATATACACAACCATTGGGAATAAGCGGCAAATGTTCTCTGGACCTGCTGCTCAGTCTTAGTGCGAATCCGGCAGACAAGAGTCTGTTCTTTACAGTTGGACTAAGCTTATATAACAACAATCAGCAACAATGAGAAAAGACCCGGGAGTCAATGGAAGACTGCTTGCAATGATAACACTCACAGGATGTCTATTCACTGTGATAGTCTTTTCTTTTTATCTATTGGAAAGGAGATCTTTCAATATTGTCACAAAGTCGGCCCAGGAACAGTTGGACAAAGAGGTGGAATCCTTGATTTACATAATTAAGAGACCTCTTGACCAGATAGCCTGGGACTACTCTTTCTGGGATGAGTTTATTGAAGCAATCGATTCCCGAAATGAAAAGTGGATGGAAGAGAACATAACATCCATACTCACCTCCTATCATGCAAATTATGTAAGTGTATATGACGAGAACCTTAAACTCGTACACCAGGCAAGCTTAGGAGAGCCCATTATCCGGAACTTAATACCGGAAGGAGCTTTGGCAAGGCTTTTAGGAAATCCGGAACTTAGCTTTTATATTATGACTCCTAGCGGGATATTTCAGGTGAGCTGTGCCTCTATACACCCGACAAGTGACCCTTCTCACACAAAAACCAAATCCAGCGGATATCTGTTTGTTGCAAAACACTGGAACAGCGAGTTCCTGGAAGAATTATCCAAATTAAGCACATCTTCCGTCGAATTATCTACCACAACAGATACTCCAAAGATACAATCCTACCATAACCTCACCTCTTCCGTCAATCTTAAAGGATATAACGGTAACATAGAGGCCAGAATATTGTTTCATAAAGAATATGAAAGCCTGAGACTCTACACTAGAAGTGCAATCTACGTATTTGTCATCCTGCTCTCCCTCATCTTTACAACTTGGATGATACTTCGCATCACCATTATAAAGCTGGTCGTAAAACCCCTTAAAAAGGTTACGGACATGATAGGGAACGATGACCTAAGCTTTGTTGAAGAACTTAAGAAATCTCCATTGGAATATCAGCAGATAGCTATTCTTTTCGAAAAACACATCAAGCAGAAAACTGAACTTGTCAAGGCTAAGAACAAGGCAGAAGAGTCGGATAAATTAAAGTCTGCCTTTCTTGCAAACGTGAGCCACGAGATAAGGACTCCAATGAACGGGATTCTTGGATTTGCCGGGCTTCTCAAGGAACCGGACCTTACCGGAGAGCAGCAGCAAAAATATATTAAGATCATTGAAAAGAGCGGAACTCGCATGCTATCTATAATAAATGATATAATAAGCATTTCAAAAATTGAGGCTGGGCAGATAGATGTCCACATAACACAATTCAACCTTAACGACCTGCAGGAATACATCCATGCATTCTTTCTTCCCGAAGCCGAAAAAAAAGGCTTACAATTGCTTGCCGGCAAAAAGCTGAGTGAAGAGGAGGCAAACATTATGTCAGATAAAGAGAAGGTCTATGCAGTTGTAACAAATCTGGTTAAAAATGCGACCAAGTATACAAACGAGGGTTATATTAAATTTGGATTCGAGAAAAAAGGCGAGGAGATGGTATTCAGCATTAAGGACACTGGAATAGGAATTGCCCGGAAGAACCAGCAGATGATCTTCAACCGTTTTGTCCAGGAAGAGAGTTCGTTCTCAAAATACTATGAAGGTGCCGGATTAGGTTTATCCATTTCAAAAGCATACGCAGAGACACTCAACGGAAAAATCTGGGTTGAGAGCGAACAAGGGATTGGTTCCTCTTTCTATTTTTCATTCCCTTACAAAATCTCACTGGACAAAGACAAATCCACAAATAAGGAATCATCTGTTTCTACAGACAACAGTAAGAAAATTAAAATATTAATAACAGATGATGATAAATCATCTGACATGCTTTTAAGTCAATTTCTTAAAAATGTATGCGATAATATTCTTCATGCCGGAAACGGAGCAGAAGCAGTTGAAATCTGTCGGAATAATCCCGACATTGACATTATACTTATGGACATAAAAATGCCGGGTATGGATGGCTTCGAAGCCACAAGACAAATAAGAGAATTCAACAAAAGTGTAGTTATAATTGCTCAGACAGCCTTTAACCTTGCAAGCGACAAGGAGGCCATTTTTGAGGCTGGCTGTAATGACCATATTTCCAAGCCAGTGATGAAGAGAGACCTGCTTTCGCTGATTGAAAAATACTCGTTTTAAGAAAAATTTATTACCTTGCAAACCCTATGACTTCCCCTGAAGTCAGCCGATTTTGGAGAACGTTCTTTTACTGATTGTTACAATTTACATTATTTCTCTTACAGTTTAAAATGTACATATTATTAACCCAAAATATTATCAAAAGTGAAAAAACTACTTATTCTAATGTTATTATCCATCTGGATGATACCCCCTGTCTCTTTTGCCCAAGGGCAGAAGAAGTACACTCTTGAAGGGAAGGTCACTACCTTTGGTACTGACGAGCCTATTGCAACCGCAAGTGTGATAATCAAAGAGTTAAATGTCTGGGGATTTTCAGATGACAAAGGTCTTTTTAAGATCACTGACATTATCCCCGGCACCTACACTCTCGAAGCGTATGTACTAGGTTATCAAAAGATCTCTATGCCAGTAACAATAAACAAAGATGTTACAGGCTTTAAGTTTCAGCTCAAGGAAGAAAACCTTACACTTGACAATATAGTTGTTACGGCAAAGAAAGGTACTGCACCCAACTCCTCTTCAAAGGTAGAAAAGGCTGCAATTGAGCACGTCCAGGCATCCAGTCTTGCAGACGTAATGCAACTTATGCCGGGTAATATCATCAAGAATCCGACACTTACATCATCTAACAGCATTACAATCAGGTCTATCAGCGACCTTGGCAATAATAACGAAAGGGGTGTTGGTCTTATGATAAATGGCTCCAGAGTCTCCAATGATGCATCAATGGCACTGGAACCAAACACTACAGCTACTGCCAATACTGTTGACTTCAGAAACTATTCTACAGATAATATTGAATCTGTAGAAATTCTTAAAGGTGTTCTCTCGGCTGAGTACGGAAACGTTACATCAGGTGCTATCCTTGTTACTACAAAAGCAGGTGTGACTCCTTTCGAATTAAGGATAAAATCCGACCCTAACACTAAAGCTTTTGCTGTAAGTAAAGGTTTCTCCGTAGGTAAAAATGCAGGTAACGTCAACATTGATGCTGACTATGCAAGAGCCTTCACCGAATGGATATCCCCTGTCAAAGTTTTCGACAGGACAACTGTTGGTATCACATATTCCAACACTTTCAATGCCGATAAGACACCATTCAGGTTCAATGCCAGAATAAGTGGATATTTGTCAGGCAACAACGTTGAAAGTGACCCTGATGTATCCAAGTTAGACTACTCTAAGATGCGTAACAGGTCTCTCTCTCTCTCTTTGTATGGTAACTGGCAATTAAGAAAGTCCTGGATTTCATCTTTGAACTATAATGTTTCAGGTACATACCAGAACAATTATACAAAGAATTATACCGTTGCCGCTAAATTACCGCTGCCTACTACAAACACTACTGTAAGCGGCATAAGCATTGGAAGCTTTACCGGCATCATAAATAAGTCGGATGAAAGAATCGAAGAGATTCCTATGTATCTAAATGCAAAAGTTTCAGGCAATCTGAATAAGAAAATCAATAATGTCCTCTCAAAAACTGTTCTAGGGGTTGAATTCAATACTCAAGGTAATGAAGGTCGCGGAATCTTTTACTATGATGGTGCTCCTGCTTACTACAGAGAGAGACAATATAAAGATGTCCCTTACATGTCAGATTTGAGTGCATTTCTTGAAGAGAAGGTTACAATCCCAATGTTTGCCAAGACATCTCTTGAGCTTACTGCCGGTGTCAGAGCTAATAAAATGATAATTGACGGTTATAATTACGACCCAACCGTTGAACCTCGATTCAATGGTAAATATACTGTTATCCCTTCAAGAAGAGAGGGAGCTTTAAGATCTTTGTCGTTCAGGGGAGGCTGGGGTATATTGGAACGTCTTCCATCAATTGTTCAGTTATACCCAAGTCCCAGATATCTGGACGTTCCTCTATTCCAGTATAGGAATGCAGTTTCAGGAGAACAACTGGCAGTTATTCAGACTGCTGTGATAGACAGCAAGCTTGACTACAACCTTAAACCAGCTAAGACCACAAACATGGAGTTTGGAGTGGATTTCAATTTGCTGGGTATTGAAGCTGAAATTACATACTTCAACGAAAGGCTGCGCGATGGTATAACACCTAACAGCTCATATTTTTCTGAATCATTTGACTACTATAACACAGTCACATCTGCTACTGCATCGCCTATCTATCAGAACGGAAGAGTATACGCCAAGAACTCAGCAGGAGAATATGTTGCTGTACCGTACACTACAAGAAGACTATTCAAAGGCTATTCAAGACCGGACAACCGTGGAGAGATAAAAAAATGGGGGCTCGAGTATGACTTGAACTTTGGCAAGATCAATGCAATCAACACCTCTATCATTGCCAATGGTGCATATATAAGAAGTGAGAGTACCACTCCTGGTCTGGAATATAGCTACAACGGCTTGGTTGACCCTATAGACCCAAACAAGACACAGCAGTATGTCGCAATTTTCGAAGGAGACAACTCTGTCAGCCTTGGAAGTGGAAACGAGAGATTGTCCACAAACATAAATTTTGTAACACATATCCCATCTATAAGGATGATTGTTTCTTTGGTCACTCAATGTGTATGGATGAATAATTCGTGGAATATCTATGACAACAGCATATATAAACTGAATTCAAGCGGACAACCTGTATATGGAAATTACAATAACCAGAGTAATCAGGAGACACTATACAGAGCTCCTGTTGCCTATATGGATATGGATGGCAACGTTCACGATTTCAGCGTTTACTGGACAACAACAGATGCTTCACTTAAGACACGTCTGGCTCAGCTTATAGAGTCGCAAAACAGAAGTTATTGGTTTAAAAAAACAGGATATGACCCATATTTCATGGCTAACATCCGTGTTACAAAAGAGATCGGCAAACTCGCTCAACTTTCGTTTTATGCTAATAACTTCACAAACTCAAGGCCTATCCTCAAAAACAAGGCTAGACCAAATGCAACCGGAGCCCGCATGAATACTCCAATATACTTTGGTGCTGAGTTAAAACTAACATTCTAAAACTGAAAAAAATGAGAAATATTAAAATACTTTTTCTTCTGATTGCATCTCTGAACCTCTTTGGATGTATGAAAGACCTAAAAAATGACGATTTTTTAGATGATGCCATCAGCTCTACTATATCTGTCAGCGTAACCATGCCTTCTGGATATAATTATAGTACAGAAAATCTGACAGTGAAGCTTACAGACCCTAGTACCGGGTTGGTTTTTTCCGGTAATACAAACAAATCCGGAGTTGCTACCATTAAAGTTGCTCCCGGGTCTTACATAGCTACAGCTGAGACAAAACAGTCTACAGGAAAGCTTATTTATATCTTCAATGGAACTTCTCAAAAAATCAGTGCCACTCCGTCTGATGCAAAGTCAGTAAGTGCCACTCTTCCACTGAATGCTTCCAAAACAGGTCAGATAGTAATCAAGGAAGTTTACTACGGTGGTTGTACAAATCCTATTGACGGTAAAACCTATGGTAGTAAAGACCAGTATATCATTTTATACAATAATTCAAATGAGGTCGCCTACCTTGATTCTCTCTGCATAGGTGTTGCAGATCCATGGCTGGCTCTTACAAGTGGTAAAACATCGCCATGGGTTAAGACTGGAACAAGTGAACTTAGGGATTCTGTGCCAAATTCACTTATTGGCTGGATGTTCCCTGGAACCGGTAAAAGCTCCCCGCTTCAGCCGGGAGAACAGACTGTCGTAGTACTTAATGGAATAAATCACCAATTAGCTTGCCCTACTTCCGTAAACCTTTCCAGAGCTGGATATTGGGCAATGTACAACTCTATTCTTACCCCTTCCCAATCCGCACCTCAACCTGGTGTAAACATTCTTAATGGCTTCTGGAAGTGCGGTACATCAACTGCTTATATTGTTGCTCCTCAGGGACCGGCTGTATTCATTTACACTATGGGAGGGAAAACTTCTACGAAATTTGTTGCTGACACATATACCTGGAAGCCCGGGCAGACTAGCAGAAACTTTGACTGTCTGATGGTAGACAAGAACTTGGTGCTGGACGGAGTGGAGTGTTTTAGGAATACCACTGACACCAAGCGATTCAGACCTGAGATTGACAATGGATTCACGATGGTTGATGGTACTGGTACAGGCCAGTCTGTTATCAGAAAAGTTGATGAAGCTGCAACAGTTGCAGCTGGGGGCAGAATTGTCTACCAAGACACCAACAACTCTTCAAACGACTTTGTAAAGATTCCGAAAGCCACATTGTCAAACAATTAAATTAATACATTAAGATGAAAAATAAAATTATATATGTAATAACTATTGTGGCAATGGGTCTTCAGACAGGTACACTGTTGGCACAAAAGTCCTCGGATAAGTGTGCATACACCTTCGAGAGGTTGGAAAGAAAAGCTCCTTGGATTGCTTCCGATAATGCGGCCGGCCTTGTCTTTTATAATGCATTGAATTATTCAAATGTCAGCGCATATTATGGAAATGAAAACGGAGATTACAGGAACTATAACGATCCGGAAAAATATCAGACGTTTGGGGTTCAGACCAAATCATACGTTAAAACAAAGAAAGTTTTCTTCTATGGATTATTCAACTATGATTATGGTATGAAAAGCAATCAGACCTGGCTTGGTACAATTTACCCTGAAGGAACTCTTAATCCGATATTGGATTCAATACCCGGCAAGGTACTGAGAGAGGATTACATTCTTGCTGCCAAAGCAGGTTATCCCATAAACGATAAATGGTCTATAGGAGCCACATTTGATTACCACACAGCTACTGCTGCTAAGAGAACTGACGGAAGGAATTCCAATACCCTTTCACATTTCACTATTGCTCCTGGTATCACTTTCCGCAGTAATATTCTCGCAGGAGGTTTTAACCTTTCCTACCAACATAATGTTGAAAAAGTCACCTACGACTACATTGGAGAAACTACCGGAAAATACATCAATTATATGGAGGGGCTCTTCTTTACCTCCAATGCAGGTATATCCAGTACAACTATCCTTGAAAGAGCATACAACACAAACGTATACGGTGGTGCAATACAATTTGAGCTTAATGGAAAGAAAATCAAATTCTTCAACCAATTTAAAGCTGACTATAACAAGGAAAATGACTTCGAAGATGGCGATATAAAGAGATTTGCAATTGTTGAAGGTCTTAAATATCAGTATGACGGTCTGCTAACTTACAGAAGCAAGAAAATTGACCACACCCTCGCTCTGAACTTCTTGAGCAACGAGCAATTATCTTACAGAATCTCGAGTAAATATGAAGAGATCCCTCAGGAGCCAGGTTGGTTTTCATGGTTTGAATATGGCAAAACCCTCAGATATATGCAGCAGATGCAGCGTTACGGAGCTGAATATAAAGGCTACCTTAGGCGTGGTCATGGTCTTGGATGCTCATGGATAGGTACTGTTGGTGCAAACTATATCAATGTAGAGAAAGATTTCAAGATTTACCCTGCAAAGTACCATCAGGACTATACCAATACCGAGATTTATGCCAAAGTGGAGAAGAACATAAGGGTAAAAGAGATTGGGTTTATTGATCTTAACGCTTCAGGAAGCTATATCGATGCGGACGGTACAATGCTGGATGTCAAAAATCCAATTACTACCGGATCTCTTAAGCTAAACAGCAATCTCCTTAAGCATGATTTTGCTTACAGAACAGCAGATCGTGCAAAGGTCGGTTTTGGTGCAAAATACTCCCATATCCTAAACGGGAACAAAGGTTCAGTAGTGTATGGCGGTATCAATTATGCTTACCAGTTTTTGGTAAATGACGGCAATTTAAGCAACGTTCTAGACGGCGTACTACCTGGAACATCCAGACAGTACATATCTGTGAATATCGGGCTGAATTTCTAGAAAGAACCAATATCCTGAATAAATAAAGGCTGCCTCTGTTTCAAGAGGCAGCCTTTTGTTTTTGCAATCTCAAGTTATAAATTACATCTAACTCGGCTCAAATGGAAAAGTAGGTGGAGCAGATTGGGTTAAAAATCATAATTGAGCAAAAGTATGGAAAAAGCAAATCTAGGTGTAGAATTTAAAGTGGGTAAACCCGGTGCAGTATCCGAAAATCCACACCTAGAATGAAAATAATCCAGACTTTTGCCTAAATCTGAAATTTACGGCTCCACCTACTTTTCCATTTGAGCCTCTAACTCTTCTTTTTCCTTTTGACTCTGGTGAATTTAAGATCTGTAATCTTTATTTTCATCGAATCTGCAGATACCTCTGCTGTCTCCCCATTGTTGTAAATTATTTCTGATCTGGCCAACAAAGGAACCTCCTCAACACTAACATTCGTAGAGTCTAGACCAAGGAAGTTGACATCTCTCATACCGATTCTGCGTATAAGGAAATAGGTGTTCATTATCAGCTTACGGAACTGATTGAATTCATAGTCCTTGTTTGGAACGCGTTCAATAACAATATAGCGGAAATCGCTGAGAACGTTGTAACCTCTCAATGATGGATAATGGCTTATAAGATCCACCTTATTGTCTGCCATCAACTCAAACAGAATGTTATGGAAATAGAGGTTTGCTTTGGCAGGAACTTTGAATCCCATCCTAAGGTCTATACGTATAAGCACACCTGGAATAAGCTGTGTAACCTCATATTCTGTAACATGAGGATCATCCACTATATCCACATGCAGCAACCAGTAAGTGTCTGCACGCTTTGGCTGCTTACGCAGTATTGAATAGAGGATCTTATTCTCAATTTCAGAGTATTTGTTGGCATGTGTAAGGTAAACAAGATTTGTTGCATATTTCGGCACAGTCTTGTCTTTTGACAGATCCTTGATTACAGGCAGATAGTCCTTGATACCAACGAATGTAATAAAACTGTTCTTTATGCGACGACCCTTGTTCCATATATACATGATAAAGGCAAACAGACCTGTTATCATTATTGTTATCCAACCACCATTGCTGAATTTAGTAAGATTTGCCCCTAGAAACGCAAATTCTATTGTAAATAGCAGTATACCCGTCAATATCTGGAGTGTCAGAGGAATTTTATGCCTCATATAGAACATCAGAAGCACAGTTGTCGCCAACATGGCAAGATTTATCGAAAGACCATAAGCAGCCTCCATTCCGGAAGATTCCCTGAAGTAAAAGACAATAAAACAGCATCCTAGATACAGGACAATGTTTATCAAAGGAATGAACATCTGCCCTTTCATATTTGTCGGGTAGTTGATCCTCACCTTAGGGAAGAAGTTCAACGAAATAGCCTCACTGATTATTGTATACGAACCACTTATAAGCGCCTGACTAGCGATGATTGCAGCCGCAGTTGCCAGAAGTATTCCAGGAACCAAAAACCATTCCGGCATAATTGAATAAAATGGATTTACATTGTCAACTACAAGTTGTGGATGTTTGATTATCCATGCTCCCTGACCGAAATAGTTAAGCAACAATGTAGTCTTTACAAAAATCCATGAAACTCTTATGTTATGCAAACCGCAGTGACCAAGATCCGAATAAAGTGCCTCAGCACCAGTTGTACAAAGGAACACTGCACCCAAAAGTACAAAACCATTTGGATACTCTGTCAAAAGGTTAATAGCATAGTATGGATTGACTGCAAGTAAAACTTCAGGGTAATATACAATCTGAGAAACTCCAAGAACTCCTAACATTGAGAACCATAGGAACATGATAGGTCCGAATGATTTTCCAAGAAAAGAGGTTCCGAACTGCTGAAGAGAAAAGAGCGCTGTTATTATTATAAACACTATCGTTATTACAGGGAGTCCGGGGTTAAAAAGCTCCAGCCCCTCAATTGCAGTGGTAACAGTAATTGCGGGAGTTATCACACCATCTGCCAGCAATGCGCAGCCTCCAACAATGGCAACAAGATATACCCAACTGTTCCTGTTTTTAAGAAGTGCAAAAAGAGCCATGATACCACCCTCACCCTTGTTGTCTGCACGAAGTGTGATAATTATATATTTAATGGTGGTTTGAAGCGTCAGCGTCCAGAAAATACAGGATATGGCACCTAGGACAAATGACTCATTGATAACAGACGCGCCATTGAGAATGGCCCTCATTGTATATAGAGGAGATGTGCCCAAGTCCCCATAGACAATGCCCAGAGTAATTATAAGGCCGGCTGTCGTCAATTTCGACATGGTTCCGGCGGATGAAGTTTTTTTCATAAATCGCGCAAATGTAGGCTATAATTTCCAAAAAACAAGAAGTTTAGTACAAGAGTACTAAACTTCCTTTATGAAGAATCCCGAAATAATAAAAAAGGGATGTTCTAAACTATTCCAAAACCAAATTGACCTATATAACCGTAAACGCAGCTAACCAAGCCCAGAAGCAGAGTTCCTGCGACACAAACAGTTAATCCTACTTTAGAGTAATTGTCTGTGCTGACTGATGCAATAGGACTATCGCTCTTATTTATGAACATTGCTTTTACAACAAGCAAATAGTAATAGAGAGAAATAACCGTATTAAGCAATGCTATGAAAACAAGAATATAGTAGGACTGTTCCGCTGCTGCCATAAATATAAAGAACTTGCTGAAGAAGCCTGCAAATGGAGGTATTCCTCCCAGAGAGAACATGAACAGCATCATTGCAAGACTAAGCTTAGGATTGGTCTGATAAAGCCCGTTATAGTCGGAAATAAGGGTTTTGCCGGAATTATTTTCAAGTATCGAGACAACAGCAAAGGCGCCTATGTTTGAGACCATATAGACAGTAATGTAGTACACAACCGCAGACATACCTGCAGGAGTCCCTGCCAGTACACCTAACATGATATAACCTGCCTGAGAAACAGAGGAAAATGCAAGAAAACGCTTTATATTGGTCTGCCTCATTGCAAAAAGGTTACCAATAGTTATGGTAACAATCACCAAACCATAGACAATATAACTCCAATATTCAGCCAGGCTGCCAAACACCTTGAAGAGAACCAGCATCAATGCAAATACAGCTGCTCCTTTTGATATTACAGACAAGAAAGCGGTGACATTTGTAGGAGCACCCTGATATACATCTGCTGTCCATAAATGGAACGGCACAAGAGATATCTTGAAAGCAAGGCCTGAGAAGAAAAAGACCATACCAAGCAACTGCATAGGGTTTGCTGTAATGGAGTCATGCATTGCATCGAAGTACAGTCCTGAAGCACCTGCAGATCCATAAAGCATTGATATACCGAAGAGCAGCATACTTGATGAGAAAGCAGCTATCAGGACAAACTTGGCACCTGCCTCAACAGACTCCTTAGAGAATTTATTATAAGCAACAAGTGCTACCAAAGGTAATGAAGCCAGCTCCAGACCAAGATAGAAAATCAGGAAGTGTCCGGAAGAGATCATAAGATCCATTCCAAGAAGTGTCGAAATTATAAGAATATAGAACTCCGATTTCTTATGAAATGTATTACTGTCGTTAAGCCAAGTTTTTGATTGCAGGAAGACAAGGATCACACCGATATTCAGAATGGCCTTTACCACTGAGGTCATAGGATCTGTTACGTACATTCCGCCGAATGCACTGCCTGTGGGAATCGGAAAAAATCCAATAATTGTTGTTACTACAAACAAAGAACAGGCAACCAAATCAAAATGCTTTTTACCTGAATCCGATACGAACAAGTCAAAAATTATCAGAAATATTATCTGAAAAATCAGCAGTAACTCTGATCGCATCAAAAATATAGTGTCTAGATTCATATTATTCTATTTATTAAAGTCTACCTACAATGGCTGTTAAACTATCACTAATAATGTTGGATGGGAAGAATGGTGCGATACCAATCAATGCAATGAATGCAACAAGTGTAACCATTGCAACCCTTTCGTTCCAGGTTGCGTCTGTCAATGTCAAATGGTGATCATTGAATACCGGACCAAGCAGCAACTTGCCTACAACCCTCAGAATATAGACTGCAGTTATTACAATTGAAGAACAAGCCAAGATTGTAAGAACGCGGTGGAACATATCTGCATGTTGGAAAGCTCCCACAAAAACTGTCATCTCCGATACAAAACCGCTGAAACCAGGAAGGCCTAATGATGCAAGACCGGAAATAACCCAACACACAGAGATCATAGGCATGATCTTCATAAGACCACCCATCTCAGTAATAAGGCGTGTATGAGTACGTCCGTAAATCATACCGATCAAAGCAAAGAAAAGGGCTGTATTCAAACCGTGCGACAACATCTGTAAAACACCTCCGGTCATTGCAGTCCTGTTCAACATCAGTATAGCAAAAAGTACAAGTCCGCAGTGGCTCACAGAAGAGTATGCATTGATATATTTGAGATCCTTCTGGACAATTGCACCAAAAGCACCGTAAACGACACTAATACCTGTCAGGATAAGGAAGATGGTTGTATAGGTCTGAGCTCCCTCAGGCATAAGATAAATCGCTACACGGAAACAGCCATATCCACCCAGCTTCATAAGCACTCCTGCATGTAACATGGAGACTGCTGTAGGAGCCGAGGCATGACCATCAGGAGACCATGTGTGGAACGGGAACATAGCCCCTAACACACCAAATCCAAGAAAAGTAACAGGGAAGAATATATTTTGAGCTTCAACAGGAATATGAACCTTAGCAATTTCAAGGATATTCATTGTAAGGGCTCCGCCTTCCGCGCCTGAGTTAAAGTATATTCCAAGTATGCCCAGCAAAAGGAACGCTGAACCACCCATAAGCATCAAAGTCAGCTTCATTGCCGAATACTCCTTGCGACCTGTACCCCAGAGTCCTATAAGTAAATACATAGGGATCAGAGCCACCTCATAAAACATAAACATTGAGAAGAGGTCTATCGTAATAAAGAATCCGAATACACCAATCGAAAGCATAAGGAACCAAAGGAAATACTCCTTTACCTGTTCCTGCATGCTCCAAGATATAAACGAGCCTGTAAATATTATAATTGATGTAAGTATAATCATAAGAACCGATATACCATCAACACCTAAAGAGAGCTTGATGTTAAATGCCTCATACCAGACAAGATCGCTTCTGAACAACATTGCCTCATCAGGCGAGACCGCCTTTGCCTGCATATAGAAATATAGTAATACAAATGATGCAATCATCAGAATGCCAGATCCGACAAGCATGAATATTTTCACTTGCCTTGCCTCTTTGAGCAGAGCAACGCCGCCCATCATAGCAAGCGGAATAAGAACAAATAGGAATAAGAAATTCATATTACAAAATTATTAAAGCGGCAATTATGATCACTGATAAAGCAAAAACCCACACATATTGTTGCAACCTTCCTGACTGCAATCCTCTTATCTTATAAGATGCACCATTGCTCCATAATGCCTGTAAGTTCATAAAACCATCTACAATGTATCTGTCAAACCAAGCTATGAAAGTTGAAATGATACCAAAGATAATTTTCTTGGTAACAAAAAGGTATATCTCATCAAAATAGAATTTTCTTGAAGCAGCCGTATAAAAGCCGCCAAAAGCAGTCGCAACCTTGACCGGAATGTTAGTCTCTTTCTTATAGAAAATTGTTGCTATCACAATTCCCAGTACACCAACCAGTACACTAGGGATTGCCACAGCCCATACAGTCTCAGTTTCAAGAGCCATCCTGTCTGTTGTCACCAACTCTCCGAATGGAATGAAACCTGTTACAACAGTAAGAAGCGCCAGAAACATCAGAGGAATAGTCATAGTAAGCGGCGATTCATGAGGCGTGTGTTCGTATTTCGACTCTTTGCCCCAGAAAATGTTGTAGTAAAGCCTGAACATATAGAATGCGGTCAGACCTGCAACCAGATACTGGCAACCAAACAGAATGATGTCTTTATTGTATGCTGCAACCAGAATCTCATCCTTACTGAAGAATCCCGAGAAAGGAGGGATACCTGCAATTGAGAGGCAGGCAATAAGGAATGTGATATGAGTTATCGGCAGATATTTACGAAGTCCACCCATATTCCCCATCTCGTTGCTGTGCACTGCGTGAATTACAGCTCCGGCGCCAAGGAACAGAAGGGCTTTAAAGAATGCGTGTGTGAACAGATGGAACATAGAAGCCATATAGCCTAGGCCTGCCTCATGTTCCGCGCCATATCCAGATACACCGAGAGCCACCATCATATATGCAATCTGCGATATGGTGGAAAAGGCCAGCACTCGCTTGATATCAGTCTGTGTACAGGCAATGATTGCTGCAAACAAAGAAGTGGCTGCTCCAACATATCCAATAAATGTAAGCACATCAGGCGTTAGGAAGTAGTAAAGAGGAAACAGACGGGCAACCAGATATACACCCGCAACAACCATGGTCGCTGCATGGATAAGTGCAGAAACAGGTGTCGGGCCCTCCATTGCATCAGGAAGCCATATATGTAAAGGCAGCATTGCAGATTTACCTGCACCACCAATGAATATCAGCAGAGTGGCCCAACTTATCACAGAGAATCCCATGAATGAAGCTGTAACCGGATTTGTGAACACAGAGCTTGTAGGGTCAGTCAGTATGCTGAAATCAAATGTATTTGTAAAGAACGAAAGAATCAGTATGCCCACCAGGAAACCAAGGTCAGCAAAACGGGTTACAATAAAAGCCTTTTTAGAGGCAGCAACTGCAGAAGGTTTTGTGTAGTAAAAGCCAATCAGCAGATATGAAGATACACCCACAAGCTCCCAGAAAATATACATCTGGAAAATATTGGTAGCTACAACAAGACCCAGCATTGAAAAGCTGAACAGTGAAAGGAAGGCATAGTAACGCTGGAAACCCTTTTCACCGTGCATATAGCCCAAGCTGTACAGATGAACCATGAATGATACCGTACTTATCACAACCAGCATCATTACAGAGATCGGATCAAGTAGAATACCCAGATCGATATTCAAGAAGTCCGTTAAATGAAGCCATTCAAAACTGGCCGAGAACTTTTGATAAACACCATCTGCCTTTCCAAAAACGAAAAAGTAGTTGAAAGCAGTAATGTAAGATAGCGCTGTAACTATACCCAATCCTACGGTACCAATTATTCCGGCAGATTTATGGGACATTTTCGGTCCCAATAGTCCCAGAAATAAGAACGAAAAAATCGGGATTATTAAAATAAACAGTGCTATCAAGATATATGACTCCATAATATTAATATTTCATTTTACTAACTTCGTCTGCTTCAATTTTTGCCGAACTGCGGAATACATTTATTATTATCGCAATGGCAATGGCTGTCTCTGCGGCGGCAACTCCTATGATAAATATGGAGAAGAACATACCTTCCATCTGTCCCGGAAACAGAAACCTGTTAAAAACGACAAAATTTATATTCACTGCATTCAGAATCAACTCCAACGACATCAATACTGCTATGAGATTGTGTCTGGTTATAAAACCATAAACACCTGTAAAAAACATTATGGTGCTTACTACTAAATAAAATTCTACTGGGATATCCATTTCTGTTGATTTTATTTTTTTCTTGCAATTAAAATTCCTCCGATAATACAAGCAAGCAAAAGAATGCTTATTGCTTCAAATGGAAGAAGGTACTGGAATCTTTCCGACCCCATCAACGATTGACCTATTGCATGCATGTCCATCTCCCCTTCCGAAACCTGAGATGCATAAGGATAGTTCTGCGAAAGCAGTACATAGAGGCAAAGAGCAGCTCCTGCCAGAGATACTCCCAGACCGGCAATTTTTTTAGACAATTTCACTTTAGGCATCTTATCTCCAACCTGGCTGGTGAGAAAGATCGAGAATACGAACAACACCAATATGCCACCAACATAAACCGACAACTGAACTGCTGCCAGAAAATGATAATCCAACATCATATAAATTCCAGCTGTTGCTATCAACACAAACAACAGATAAACTGCTGCCCGGAGAAGTTTCCTGGAAGCTACCGACATAATGGAACCACCAATGATTATTGCCGATAGAATAAAAAATATTATTTGACTAGCTGTTATTTCCATGAAAAAATTATTTATTCTCTGTTGCTTTTTCTTTTGGCGCCAACTTCGATCCCTCGTTGTTCAATTTTACCTCCAGCTTTGAGCGGCTGAACACAGAATGTTCAAAAGCCTGTGACCACTCAATAGCACCCTGTGGGCATGACTGCACACACAAATCACAAAAAATGCAAGATCCTAGATCATACATATACTTGTCCAAAACTCTCTTTGGTTTACCGGTTGCCTCATCGGTCTCCGTTTTAGAAATAACCTGAATCGTTCCGTTAGGACAATTCATCTGACAAATACCGCAGGCGGTACACTTATGCTCATTGCTTGCATTATGAGGCATTGAGAGCTTGCCTCTGAAACGCTCAAACATCACAAGTTCCTTCCTGTTTTCAGGATATTGTTCTGTTACTTTAGGACGTATGAAATTGATCATGGTGATTTTCATTCCCAGGAGCAAGTTCCATATCCCAGACAGTACAGATTTGATATAATTAACCAAACTCTTCATTTCTTAAAATAATGTTACGCAAACAGCCATTAATAATAGGTTCAGCAAACTGATCGGCATAAGTATCTTCCACTCAAACTTCAATAGCTGGTCTATACGAAGGCGAGGGAAAGACCACCTCACCCACAGTGCAAGGAACACACAGAAAGATGCTTTACCGAAAAACCATAATATAGAAGGTATATAATCCATTATCTGGTTGAAACCATCCCAGCCAGGAATATGGAACGGCATCCATCCGCCAAGGAACACTGTAGTGGCAATCGCAGCCACGACAAACATGTTCAAATATTCAGCAAGGTAGTAAAAACCAAATGTTATACCGGAATACTCAGTGTGATAGCCGGCAGTCAGCTCTGACTCAGCCTCAGGCAAGTCAAAAGGTCCGCGGTTAGTCTCGGCATGTCCGGCAATCATGTAGATTATAAATGCAATAATGGCAGGGACACCACCTGTGAAGATGAACCATCCGTCAGCCTGATTCTCCACGATTGTGGAAAGCTGCATTGTTCCTGTAAACACAACGATTGTCATCAACGCCAGGGCAGCAGAGAGCTCATAGCTTATCAGCTGTGCTCCTGATCGCATGGCCCCGATCATTGTAAACTTGTTATTACTTGACCAGCCCGCCAGCAGGACACCTATAATACCCAGAGAAGAGACCGCCAACAGGTAAAAAACACCAATATTGAAATCTATTGCATGCAACCCCTTTGCAAAAGGTAATGCAGAGAATGCAAGAATAGAACCTATTATTACGAAAAACGGCGCAAGCTTGAATAAGAACTTGTCACTCTTGTCTATACTGACAATTTCCTTCAGCAAGATCTTTATCATATCCGCAACAGGTTGCAGGCATCCCCACTTCCCTACACGGTTAGGTCCTATACGACATTGGAAGAAAGCACACACCTTGCGCTCAACATATATAAGAATCAAGGCAAGCACGGCATACGTAGCAAGGATTGCCACTCCTACCAGGATAAATTCAATTGCCAGTGTCCAGAAATCGGCAAGCCCCCACTGAATACGCAATAAGTTATCTATCCAACTTGTAACTACTTTAAAATCAAACATAATTATCTATCTATACAAGGAATTACATAGTCCAACGAAGCTCCGATCATAATAAGGTCGGCAATTTTTTCACCGCAAGTAATCGGATCCAAGGCAGATACCAATGTCATGCAAGGCGAACGGAACTTCACACGGTAAGGGTTCTTGTCACCTTTACTCGAAATAAACACATTAAAATCACCACGTGAATTTTCCACTCGCTGGGAGAATTCACCTTCCGGCAATTTAATAATCGGTTTAGGCTTATTGCGGTAATCACCGGAAGGCATGCCATCTACCAATTGTTCCAATATTTTAAGAGACTCTTCGATTTCATCAAGACGTATAAGGTAACGGTCAAATGTGCCACCCTCTGTACGCAACATTTCGTTGAACTTGATTTTATCGTAAGCCGCATAAGGTTCTACTTTACGCACGTCGCAGCTCCACCCTGAAGCGCGCCCTGAAGGACCTGTCACACCATAAGATATGGCTTGCTCTCTTGTAAGAAACCCCACACCATTCATACGACCTGTTGCAATAGGGTTTCCTGTGAAGAGAATATGGTATTCCTTTAACATTTTACGCATATGAGGAATGAATTCCCTTACTCTATTAAGGGTATTAGGATGAATGTCTTTTGACAGTCCGCCAACTACGCTATAGCTGCACATCAAACGACCACCGCCAATCTCCTCGAAGATATCCATGATCTTTTCCCTGTCGCGCATACCATAAACAAAGGCAGTTATGGAACCCATGTCCATGCACATACTTCCCCATCCCAGCAAATGGGATGCTATACGAGTAAGTTCATCCAGAATCATACGTGTATATTGGGCACGCTCAGGAACCTCAAGCTGTAAAGCCTTCTCCACACATATACAAACTGCATGACGATTCATTGTCCCTGAAAGGTAATCAAGTCTGTCTGCAAGGTGCAGTATCTGAGGATATGTATAACCCTCACACATTTTTTCCACACCACGATGGATGTATCCGAAATTTGGGTCTATCTTCTTAACAGTCTCTCCATCCAGTGATACACGAAGATGAAGCACGCCATGAGTTGCCGGATGTTGAGGTCCGATATTCACAACATATTCCTTATCTCCAAAAAGCTGGAAAGAGCTATTCACCAACCCTTCGTTTGTCATCTCCAGGTTATCTGCAGTCTCCATCTCCTCGATTGACTGATTAGTCATCACCAAAGGATTTGAATTAATATCATAATCCTTACGCAAAGGATATCCTATCCAGTTCTGGCGTAGGAACAGACGGCGCATAGCCGGATGACCTATGAATTTTATGCCAAAAAAGTCATAAACTTCACGCTCATATAGATTTGCCGAATTCCATAAATCCGATACACTGAAAAGTGTCGGATTTTCTTTGTCGGCAGTACTTGTCTTTAGAATAACAGCACATTGATTATTCGGAGTTGAAAAAAGACGGTATACAACACCCAATGATTCTCCCCAATCCATCCCAATCAAATCCTGCAAATAATCAAACTGCATGTCCTTGTCATTTCTCAAATGCTCGGCCACCTCTCTTAACTTGTCTGAAGGAATCATGGCCGTCAGGACCTGAGATTCCTCAAATGTAGCTTCTGGAGCTATGGACAGAATTCTTTCTCTTATTTTCTCCATATATGACTACTTTATTACCGGTTGTTCCGGAAGTTTAAAAAAGTTCTGCAATTTGATTTTGCGCTGCATCTGCATCATTCCATAAATGATCGCATCAGGACGCGGAGGACAACCTGGGACATACACATCAACAGGAATTATACTGTCAATACCCTTTACCACATTGTATGAATCTTTAAACGGCCCGCCTGAAATAGCACAACCCCCAACGGCTATCACACATTTTGGTTCAGCCATCTGGTCATAAAGACGTTTCAGAACAGGTGCCATCTTATGCACAAGCGTACCGAAGACAAACATACAGTCTGCCTGACGGGGACTGTTACGTGTAACCTCCCATCCAAAGCGGGCAAAGTCACAACGGGCTGCACCCACACACATACACTCAATACCGCAGCAACTGGTTGCAAACAACAGAGGCCATACTGAGTTTGATCTTCCCCAGTTAATCATATCGTCAAATTTTCCAAGGATGACGTCCGTTCCATTTTGACGAAGCTCTTCGACATATTTTTCAAGAGACTCATTGTCGTTGAAGTCTTCGTACTTCATATTCGGAATATGAATTTTTTTTACTTCCATTCCAGTGCTCCTTTTTTCCAGGCATAAGCAAGACCTAATGCCAAAATTAAAATAAAGAATGATACCATGATCAGACCGTCTGTCCCCAGATCCCTTGTAACTACAGCCCAAGGAAACAAATAAACGGTTTCAACGTCAAACATCAGAAACAAGATGGCAAACAGATAGTATCCCACCTTAAAAGGCAACCACGAGTTGCCCCGTGTAGGAATACCACATTCGTAAGGCTCTCCTTTTTGAGGATTGGACGAGTGAGGCGCAATGAGTTTTGCCACCAGATAGGCTGCAACAACCAAAACTATTGCAGTTACAAAGGCAACAAGAAAAAAAGATTCATTCATAAAACTTGACTCATTTTCGATAAATTAAAAAAATATGCCCCATTTACGTAGTTGAATACGGAAATGATAACATTTCGAGAGTTTTAGCTAAAAAAATATTTCAATACAATAGCTAAAAAGGTGCGCAAAGTTACATATTTTATTATTTCTGCAATAAATTTTTGAACTTTTGTCCAAAAGCAAGGCTCTTCAATTGATTTTCTAAAGAATTGTAAGAATAAAATATTTATTAACTTTGTATGAGGAATTAACTTTTTTTTTGAACAAATAAGTTTTCAAAGTGGTTTTCAAAATGATAACACTACTTTGATTACAAAAAATTGTAATAGGCACATTTGTGATTTATGAGAAATTACTTTTCTATTAAAAATAAATTATACATTTGCAATTCCAAAATTTGATTATAATATGGTATCTGTTGTTCTTGAATGTATAGTCTTTATAGGGGGTTCAATATTATCTTCCCCCATATTTGCTATTGCAAATTGTAATCGTTACTGTCGGAACACACCCATATCATTGTATTTTTAAAAAATTATAATAAGTCGAGTTACATTAATCATTAAAAATATTTTATTATCATGAAAAAATTTTTCGGTTTCATCCAGTCATCAGGTGTTATCATTGTCTTCTGCTTCATCATTGCAGTATGTATTTTCAAATTCGTTTTCGGTAATCCAGCCAACTTTATGGATGGAGACCCTGCAAATCATCCACTGCCTGGTAACCTGCTTGGCACTATTCATAAAGGTGGTATCATCGTTCCAGTTATCCTTACTCTTCTCTTGACCGTTTTGGTTATCAGCGTTGAAAGATTCTTTACAATCAAAAGAGCTAAAGGTAAAGGCGATCTTACAGCATTTGTTAAAAAAATCGAAGCTACTCTTACTAAAGGTGACATCAACGAGGCAAAGAAACTTTGTGCAAAACAAGGCGGTACTGTTGCAAATGTTGTTAAATCCACTCTTGACAAATATGAAATGATGGAGAAAGAAGAGGCTCTTACAAAAGACCAGAAGCTTTCAAACATTCAGCAATCAGTTGAAGAAACTACAGCTTTGGAACTTCCAACATTGGAACAGAATCTTGTTGTTGTTGCAACTATCACAACCCTTGGTACTTTGATGGGTCTGTTAGGAACAGTTGTCGGTATGATCCGTTCATTTGCTTCATTGGCAACTGCAGGTGGTACAGACTCTGTTGCTCTTTCAACCGGTATCTCTGAGGCCCTTATCAATACTGCATTCGGTATTGCAACAGGTGCTCTTGCAGTTATCTCTTATAACTACTTTACAAGCAAAATCGACAAAATCACTTTCTGTATAGACGAGGTAGGTTATACTATCGTGCAAACTTATGCATCTTCACACAAATAGTATGTTCACCCAACTTAATTAATGAACAATGACTAAAGTAAAAGTTAAAAGAAAAAGTACCAGGATAGATATGACCGCGATGAGCGATGTCACAGTACTGTTGCTTACTTTCTTTATGCTTACATCCACATTTGTCCAGAAAGAGCCTGTAAAGGTTTCCATCCCGGCATCTGTTTCAGAGATCAAAATACCTGAAAACAATATCTTGCAGATATTGGTAGATTCAAAAGGTAAGGTCTTCCTGAGTCTGGATAAGCAACAAGATAAGATAGAAGTACTGAGGCAGATGGGCGAGAAGAATGGCATTACATTCTCTGACGAAGAGTTGAACAAATTCAAACTTCTCAGTTCGTTCGGTGTACCTATTGGAAATATGAGAGACTTTCTGGCCCTGGAATCTAGTAAACAGGACGAAGTGCTGTCTTCTTACGGCGTTCCATGCGATAGTACCAATAATGAGTTTAAAGATTGGGTTAAGCTTGCCGTTGAACAAAATGCAGATCTGCGTATTGCAATAAAGGCTGACCAGTTTACGCCATATTCTCAGATAAAGAACATTATGAAATCTCTGCAGGACATTCGTCAGAACAGGTACAACCTGATCACTTCCCTTAAGAATGTTTCCGCTGAAACCTCTAAGAAATAACATTATGGCAGAAATACAAGAAAAAGGCGGAAAACCTAAGAAGGGTAAAACCAAAAAAATGAGCGTACATATCGACTTTACCCCAATGGTAGATATGAATATGTTGCTGATCACTTTTTTCATGCTTTGTACATCTCTGAGCAAACCTCAGACCATGGAGATAAGTATGCCTACAAACGATGAGATAACAGAGGATGAACAAAATAAGGTAAAGGCTTCAAGGGCAATAACCATTATTTTGGGTCCGGAAGACAAGGTTTACTATTATCTTGGAGAACCTGACTACAATAACTACAACTCTCTGCGTGAGACAACTTACAAATCCGACGGTCTAAGAGCAATCTTGTTAGAGAGAAATGCTGAGGTTGTTGCAAAGGTAGAAGCTCTTAAACAGAAAAAGCTGACAGAAAAAATGTCTGAAGAAGAATATAACAAACAGATGACCGAGGCTAAAAAATCGAAGTCATCTCCTGTTGTTATGATTAAAGCTTCTGATGACTCAAATTACAAGAACCTTATCGATGCACTCGATGAGATGCATATCTGCAGCATTAGTCAATACGCGATTGTTGATATTACAGACAGCGATAAATTCCTTTTGACTAACAAACAGACACAAGGAGAGCTGACAAAGAATATTGACCAATCAAAAATCAAATAATCATAATTATAGTAAAGTAAATGGCTAAAATAGACCTTAACTCAGAAGCTTGGTGTAATTTGGTTTTTGAGAATAAAAACAAAGACTATGGCGCATACCGGTTGAGACTCTCTTCCGGTAAGAGACACGCCACAGCGATGTTGGTCATTGTAATATTGGCTGTTCTGATTATAGGCGGAACATACATTATGAAGATGGTCAGCGAAAGTATGAAACAAAAGGACGAGATGGTCGAAGTTACCACTCTCACAAAACTCCCTCCTGCTGAAAAGAAGGAGAATAATGAGAATGTGAAGAAGATAGAGACCGCTCCTCCTCCTCCATTAAAAAGTTCAATCAAGTTCACTCCACCTGTGATCAAAAAAGACGAGGAAGTCCGCGATGAGGATGAAATCAAATCTCAGGATGAGCTTCTTGCTGTCAAGACAGGCATCTCTGTAAAGGATGTTGTTGGTACAGATGAAGTACATGGAAAGGATATCTCGGAAGTCCGTGAGGTTGCTCAGGAAGCTCCTAAGGAAGAAGAGCCGTTCCTACTTGTTGAACAGATGCCTCAATTCCCTGGTGGAGAAAAGGCTATGATGAATTTCATAAACAAAAACATAGTTTATCCCCCTATTGTTCTGGAAAATGGTATCCAGGGCAAGGTAGTTGTCAGATTCGTGGTTTCAAAGACCGGAAGTATAGAAAAAGTAGAGGTATTGAAGAGTATCGATCCTGAATGCTCAAAAGAGGCTGTGAGGGTAATCAAAATGATGCCTAAATGGATTCCTGGAAAGCAAAATGGTACACCTGTTCCAGTATACTTTATTCTACCGGTTATTTTCCGTCTTGAGTAAAACGTTCTTTTAATTTATGAAACCAAATATCAATGCCTCTTTTGGTTTATTTATGGTGATCTTTTATTTTGCCTTTGCAGGTATGCTTACATTTACAAACATTTTCAATGTAATCATACCTAAAAAGACAGGATATGTATTGGCGGCCGTTCTATTTCTCTATGGGATTTTCAGAACTTACAGGTTTATTAAAATAAAAAAATAGACTTTATGCACAATAAAATAAGCATAACCATATATACGATATTAGTATCAATGCTTGTCTGTTCCTGCAATAACAGCAGTAAAACAGGCAAGCATACTGATACTGTTTCCAGTGGAGTTATCCAGATTGCAGTTGATGAAAATTTCGCTCCCTTGATTAAACAGGAGATTGATGTTTTTGAGGCAATGCATGAGACCGCTGGTATAGTTCCTATATTCACAAACGAGAATAGAGCTGTTGATCTGTTGATGAAGGATAGTGTGCGTATGATTATTATCTCCCGCAAACTGTCTAAGTCACAACATCAGCAACTTGAATCCAAGAAATTATTTGCGTCCGAAGCTAAAATGGCAACAGATGCAATTGCACTTATTGTACACAAAAACAACCCCGACTCGATATTCACCGTATCTGAAATCCGCAAGATTATGACAGGTGATATAACCGAATGGAAAGACCTGCGAAAAGGCTCAAAATTGGGCAAAATCAAGCTTGTCTTTGACAATCAGGAATCGGGTACAGTCAGGTACGCTGTCGATTCCATATGCGGAGGAAAACCCATATATAAAGGATCATATGCCCAAGGCAGTAATCCGAAGGTAATCGATTATGTAGCTTCTGATATAAATTCAATTGGTGTCATCGGTGTTGATTGGGTAGGTAATGATACTGATACAACCAACCTTACGTTTTCTGATCGAGTTACAGTAGCTGCTGTAACTAATGAGGCTGTTGCTCTGAAAACCAACAGCTACAAGCCATATCAGGCATATATGGCACTTCAGTATTATCCGCTTTTAAGAGATATTTATATTATTATTACAGATCCCAGACTTGGACTGGCAACTGGTTTTACATCATTTATCTGTAGCGACAGAGGTCAACGAATCGTTCTTCGCGCCGGAATAGTGCCTGCTACACAATCACTTCGCGTAGTTAATGTACGAAACAACCTTTAAATTTAAAATATGCATACATTCATAAAATTAACATTATCAGCAACAGCTCTTGCAGTATGCTTTACATCTTCTGCAAACGATAATAAAAAAGGTATCGAATTCTATAATGCCGGTCTGTTGAATACAGCCAAAAGCATTTTGAAGGACAATCTTCAAAAAGGTGATGTAGACAAAGCAGAAGCTTGTTATTATTTAGGTGAAATCTATTACGATTCTAACAATCCTGATTCAGCATCTTTCTACTATAAAGAGGGTCTGATTGCAAACCCTTTGGATCCATTTAACCAGATCGGACAGGCAAAACTTTCCCTTAAGAGTTCACCTGAATTGACAATAAAAGCTATTGAGACAATTGTCAAAGGCAAAACAAGCAAGAAAAATCCAGCTGTATGGGTTGCTGCCGCCAAAGCATTCTTCACATCTGGCGCAAGCAAAGTCAAAGCATTGGAATATATAGAAAAAGCAAAGGTTATCAACGAAAAATACCCTGAGACATATGTACTGGAAGGTGATATCTTTGCCGCTGATAAAGATTATGGAAATGCAAGTAGTCTTTACGAACAGGCTATTTACTTTGATCCAAACTGCTATCAGGCATATTTGAAAAGCTCAAGAATCTATGCAGGTTTGAATATTAATTCTTCCATAGATATGATGAAGAGGCTATTGGAAGTATATCCTAAGTCACCTGTTGCCGAGAAAGAACTTGCCGAGCTATATTACCAGAACGGTCAATTCAGCAAAGCAAAAGAGGTATATGCAGAACACATGAAAAGTGGATTTGCTACAACCGCTGATAAAATAAGATATGCAAACATCCTCCAATTTGCAGAAGACTATAACCAGTCTCTCTCTATTGTAAAGAAATTACTTGTAGAAGAGCCAAATAATTTTGTACTGAAAAGACTTCTCATGTATAACCTTTACAACCTGAAAGATACTGTTCAGGGCCTGGCTGCTGCAAAAGATTTCATGAAGTCCGGTAATCAGGAAGAATATATAACAAAAGACTTTGTTTACTACGGATATCTGCTTGCTGACAATAAAGAGGGAGAGTCAGCCATTTCAGCATTCCAGTCTGCATTGAAAATGGATTCAACAAAAATTGATCTTTACAAAGAGATTGGGAATGTTTATGAAAAGATGAGCAATTATCAAAATGCCATTCCTAACTACACCACCTATTTAAGTAAATTGGGAGATGGAGTTACAACACAAGATTATCTAAATCTCGGAAAAGTATATTATAATGCTGGATATGCTCTTGACTCTTCGGCTGTCTATAATGATACCAGACTCAAATACTATCAGGCAGCTGATTCTCTCTTCAAAATTGTAACAGAAAGAGCTCCGGAAGGATACCAAGGCGCATTGTGGACAGCACGTACAAATTCACTTATTGATGCAACCTGCGAAAAAGGGTTGGCAAAACCATACTACGAAACTGCTGCAGCAATACTGGTAAAAGAAGATAAACCTCAGATTCTTATTGAGTGCTACAGATACTTGGGATATTACCACTATATCAAAGAGGAGCTTGATCAATCAAAAGAATACTGGAACAAGATCCTTGCAATCGACCCTACCAATGAAGTGGCACTAAAAGCCCTTGAAGGGATGAAAGGGAGCAAGAAAAAATAATTTTAAAGCAAGATAAATAAAAAAGCCTCGGAATTTAATTCACGAGGCTTTTTTATTTAATCAAGAATAGGATTACAATTGCTCAAGTAGCTTACGCATACTTACCTTATCTTCTACGATAGCCTTAAGAGCCTTTACAGGAACTCTTTCCTGCTCCATAGAATCCCTGTAACGTAATGTCACGCACTTGTCTTCCAGGCTCTGGTGGTCAATTGTGACACAAAATGGCGTCCCAATTGCATCCTGACGGCGATATCTCTTTCCTATACTGTCTTTTTCATCATATTGGCAATTTAGGTCAAATTTCATCTCATTCATTACCTCTCTAGCCATCTCAGGAAGTCCATCCTTTTTAACCAAAGGAAGTACAGCTAACTTAACAGGAGCAAGAGCAGCAGGTAACTTCAATACAACCCTCTCCTCCCCGTCTGAAAGCTTTTCCTCACAATAAGCAGAAGAATAGATGGCCAGGAAAGTCCTGTCAAGACCGATGGAAGTTTCAATTACATAAGGAACATAACTCTCATTGGTTTCCGGATCAAAATACTGAAGTTTCCTCCCGGAGAATTTCTGATGCTGACTCAAATCGAAGTCCGTACGTGAGTGTATTCCCTCCAACTCCTTAAATCCAAAAGGAAAATCAAATTCTATATCTGTTGCAGCATTTGCATAATGTGCAAGCTTCTGATGATCGTGGAAACGATATTTACAGTCTCCAAGTCCAAGAGCTTTGTGCCATTTCAGACGAGCCTCCTTCCACTTTTCAAACCATTTAAGCTCCTCACCCGGCCTCACAAAAAACTGCATCTCCATCTGTTCAAACTCTCTCATACGGAAGATAAACTGGCGCGCTACAATTTCATTCCTAAAGGCCTTTCCTATCTGAGCAATCCCAAATGGGATTTTCATTCTTCCAGTCTTCTGAACATTGAGAAAATTGACAAAAATACCTTGAGCAGTCTCCGGTCTCAGATAAAGCACATTTGAATCCTCACTCACACTACCCATCTGAGTAGAGAACATTAGATTAAACTGACGCACATCCGTCCAGTTCCTTGTTCCGGAAATTGGACAAACAATCTCACAATCAACTATCAGTTGCCTTACTGCCTCCAGATCATTTGCATTCAGCGCTACGTTCATTTTTTCAGAAACTTCATCCGCTTTTGCTCGGTTGCGTAAAATATTTGGGTTAGTAGCCCTGAACTGTACTTCATCGAAACTATCACCAAACTTCTTCTTCCCTTTTTCAACCTCTTTCTCTATCTTCTCCTCAATCTTAGCAATATAATCCTCAAGAAGCACATCAGCACGGTATCTCTTTTTGGAATCCTTGTTGTCAATCAATGGATCATTAAAGGCTCCTACATGGCCGGATGCCTCCCAGATCTTAGGATGCATGAATATAGCAGAATCAATACCCACAATGTTTTCATTTAGGCGTACCATTGAATCCCACCAATATTTCTTAATGTTGTTTTTGAGTTCAGCCCCAAGCTGGCCATAATCGTACACGGCACTCAAGCCGTCATAAATCTCACTTGATTGAAAAATGAAGCCATACTCTTTAGCATGCGCAGTCAGGCTTTTAAATAACTCCTCTTGTGTCATATCTGAATTTCTTTATCAAACCGTAAAAATAGTGCTTTTTTTGCAGCGTACAATCAAATTATCATTGCACTCCTCTATAATTGTCTCAATACTTTTATTGAGTAAAGGATGAATAAACTTTGGGGCTATTTCCGAAAGTGGCATTAGAACAAACTTCCTCAAATGCATTTTCGGATGAGGAATAGTCAGCTCTGGTTTATCTATAATAAGATTATCATAGAAGATAATATCAATGTCGATGGTTCTCGAACAATAACCCATTACAGAACGATCAACGGCACTCCTCACCCGTCCAAGATTTTTTTCTATGTCCAGAATAGATTTCAATAGCTCATGAGGCTCAAAAGAAGTCTCCATTTTAACTGCTTGATTGATGAACCATTCATTAGTATTGAATCCCCAAGGCTCGCTCTCATACAATGATGAGATTGTGAGTGGTTTATCTGATAATAACTCCAAGCTTTTAACAGCTTTTTGCAGAATTGTAACTTTATCTCCCTCATTACTCCCTAGTAGCAAATAGACAACCGACATAATATTGTTTCTCAATTTTATAAAAAGCCCAGTTGAAGTAGAGCTTCCTCGCTCATTCTGTTTTTATCCCAAGGAGGATCGAAAGTAAGCTCAATGGAAACATCCTCAACAGAAGGAACATCCATTACTGCATCGTGAACTTGTTCTAGCAAATCATCCACCATAGGACAATTAGGAGCAGTAAGGGTCATTGTTATGAAAGCCTTGTGGTTATCGTCAACCCTAATTTCATATATCATTCCCAGATCATATACATTCACCGGAATCTCCGGATCATAGACCTGCTTTAAAGCCAGTACTATATTTTTTTCTACTTCTATATCACTCATAATATGTTATTTACTTGATGAAAACGCAAGAGCATATAATTTAATCTGCTTTATCATAGCTACCAGACCATTTGCCCTTGTAGGCGAAAGATTATCCTGGAGTCCGATCTCTTTTATAAAATCAAGGTCTGCATCATAAATTTCTTTTGGAGTTCTCCCCGAGAACACTCTTATCAGCAATGATATTATTCCTTTAGTAATAATTGCGTCACTGTCTGCAGTGAAAAAGATCCTACCTTCATTGTATTTGGCATCAAGCCAAACTCTTGATTGACAACCCTTAATAAGATTATTTTCCGTTCGGCTTCCATCCTCAATCAAAGGTAATGACTTTCCAAGCTCTATTAAATACTCATACTTATCCATCCAATCAGTAAACACAGAAAATTCTTCAATAATGTTCTGCTCCTCTTCTTTAATTGTCATTGTTTATTTAATTTATTGACTTTTGTTTAAATATCATTATTTGTACTAAAGCTTCACAACTAAGAAAGCATTTTAACCGATTTTTTAAGCGATGCAATAAAGTATTCAGCCTCATCAATCGTGTTGTACATCGCCAACGATGCCCTCAGCATGCCATTCACTCCAAATTTGTTCATAAGCGGTTCCGAACACATCATTCCAGAACGTAAAGCAATACCCATTTTGTCCATAAGCATAGCAATATCAGTAGGATGAACACCATCAACAGTAAATGAGAACAGAGGTATTTTATCAGGCGAATACCCATACACCTTAAGTCCATTAATAGCTGACAACTTCTCTTTTAGATAGTTAACTATATTTAGTTCATGGCTTTTAAGAAATTCATTGTCAATTGACTCTACAAACCTTACAGCTTCTCCAAGAGCTGCAGCGCCAATAAAATTTGGAGTTCCTGCTTCAAATTTCAGAGGAAGATCAGCATATGTGGTTTTATCAAAGGAGACAGTCCCTACCATATCGCCTCCGCCCATCCAAGGAGGCATAGAATCCAATATTTCCCTCTTTCCATAGAGAATACCCGTCCCTGTTGGACCATAGACTTTATGACCCGAAAATGCGTAGAAATCGCAATTCATCATCTGTACATCCACTTTAGAATGAACTATACCCTGCGCTCCATCAACCAATACAGGTATTCCATTTTTGTGCGCAATATCAATCACTTCACTAACAGGGTTCAGTACACCTAAAACATTTGAGATATGTGCAACTGAAATGATTTTTACTTTATTGTCAAGAATTTCAGAGAGCTTTTCCAACATCCATACTCCATTCTCATCAACTGGCAGAACTCTGAGTTGAGCTCCACTCCTTTCACAAGCTAATTGCCAAGGAACAATATTAGAATGGTGTTCTCCCTCAGTAACTATCACAGCGTCACCCTTTTTTAGGAATTTTTGACAGAAACTATTGGCAACCAAATTTATAGAGGCAGTTGTACCAGATGTGAAAATTATCTCTTCTCTCTCTCTAGCATTAATGAACTTCTGAATATCGGACCTAGCCCCTTCATACAACTCTGTACTCCTTGCGCTTAACTCATGTACAGCCCGATGAATGTTCCCATTTACACCTGAATTCATTCGATTTATAAGATCTATCACACATAGAGGTTTTTGCGTTGTTGCCCCGTTATCAAAATAGACAAGATCCTTTCCGTTTACTTTCTGATTAAGTGCAGGAAAGAGGCTTCTTATCTCGTTTATGTTCTTAATTGACTCCATTCAAATGTATTTATATTATTTCAGTCACACCGATTTGCAAAAATAGCAAAACAAAGTTTCTGATTCTATGTTAAAAAACATAAATTTGCCTGAAATGTTTATTTAAGGCAAATATGTACGAATATATAATCGGAAAAACGACCGAACTTAATCCTGCCGAAGTCGTTCTGGAAACAAACAAAATTGGATACAAAATTTTGATTTCACTTCAGACATACTCCAAGCTCAAGCCTGACTGTGAAGTTAAACTATATCTTTACCACCATCTCAGGGAAGACACAGAGCTTCTGTTTGGGTTTTCAGATAAAGAAGAACGTTTTATATTCTGTCTTTTGATTGAAGTTTCCGGGATCGGTCCAAATACTGCCAGGATGATGCTCTCTTCCATGTCCTCGGATGAGATCAGGAATGCCATTATCAGTGGAGATTTGAATAAGCTTAAAAGTATCAAGGGTATAGGTCTTAAAACAGCCCAAAGGATGCTTATAGAACTTAAGGATAAAATAGTCAAGGGAGGAGGTTCAGCCAGTTCTGCTGTATTCACCTCTTCAACAAATTCTGCTGTCAGAGAAGAGGCCACAACAGCTCTTATCCTTTTAGGATTCTCCCAGAGCAATGTCGACAAAGTAATTGAAGTTCTGTTAAGAGAAAAGCCGGACAGCTCTCTGGAAGAGATTATCAAGCTTGCGTTAAAACGTTTATAATATTAATTTATTTAGTACATTTGCGAAAAATTTAATCAAAAATTTATGAATATACCAGCAAATCTTAAGTACAGCAGTGACCACGAATGGGTGAAGATAGAGGGTAATATCGCAATAGTAGGTATTACTGACTTCGCACAAGGACAATTAGGCGATATCGTTTTTGTTGATATCCAGACCGAAGGCGAAACTTTAGAGAAAACCGAGGTCTTTGGAGCAATTGAAGCTGTCAAAACCGTAGCAGATGCTCTGATGCCAGTATCAGGCAAAATCATTGAAATTAATCCTAATCTTGAAAATTCTCCTGAGTCTGTTAACAAGGATCCTTATGGAGAAGGCTGGATGGTAAAGATTCAAATGTCTGATCCATCAGAAGTTGATTCACTACTTGATGCCGATGCATATAAAGCTATTCTGTAAACCATAGCCGATACAGATTAAACAAAAACCCTTGGACATTAACGCCCAAGGGTTTTTTTATTATATTTACACCTACAACTTTTTTAAAATTACATTATTTTACACATGTTACACAGTTTTGGAAGTGATAATCACTCAGGTGTTGCCCCAGAAATACTCGAAGCAATAATAAAAGCCAACAGTAATTTTGCCGTTGCATATGGCGAGGACGAAATAACTCAATCTGCTGTTAGACTATTTAAAGAACAACTTGGAAATGAGGCGGAAATATTCTTCGTTTTTAATGGAACTGGGGCGAACTTATTAGCTCTAAAAGCACTTACAAATAGTTATAACGCAATTATTTGCCCAGACACAGCTCATATAAATGTTGATGAATGTGCAGGACCAGAAAAAATGACAGGATGCAAGTTAATACCTATTCATGCAAAAGATGGGAAAGTAAATGTAGAAGATGTAAGGAAAGAACTAAAAGGATTTGGTTTCCAACATCATGCCCAGGTTAAAGTACTCTCAATATCTCAACCTACTGAGCTTGGCACGCTTTACACTCCAAACGAAATAAAAGAACTTGCTGATCTAATGCACTCTCATAATTGCTACTTACATGTGGATGGCTCTAGAATCTCAAACGCCTCAGCCGCACTCGGAATGCCAGTAAAGAGCTTCACAGCAGACCTTGGTGTTGATGCCCTCTCATTCGGTGGTACAAAAAACGGACTACTTATTGGAGAAGCAGTTGTGTTCTTCAGAAAAGATCTTGCTGAAAATTTTCAATATACAAGAAAACAAGCTGCCCAACTCTATTCCAAGAACAGATTTATAGCCGCTCAATTTGAAGCCTACCTTACTGGAAATCTAAATCTTAAGCTGGCAGGGCATTCAAATAATATGGCTAAATACCTTGAAAAAGAACTTAAGGCTATTTCTCAGGTAAAAATAAGTCGACCAGTTGAAACTAATGCTGTATTTGCATGTATACCAAGAGTTTTATGCAACAAACTCATGGAAAAACATACATTTTATATATGGGAAGAAGAGACTACCGAAGTGCGTTGGATGTGTTCGTTTAATACACGTAAAGAGGATATTGATATATTCATAAATGATCTTAAATCAATGCTTTAAAACAAAAATAAATAAGCCTAAACTATGGAAGTAACTAGAATTTTTGATCTTCTTGAAAATCTCAAGGAGAAATATCCAAAGGACGATATTTTAAGCAGGAAAGTTAATGGCCATTGGATAAAATACTCTGTAAATGACTATTGTAAAATATCCTATAAACTATCATACGCATTTCTTGCAGTTGGTTTAAAGCCTATGGATAAAGTCATTACCATATGCAACAACCGCCCTGAGTGGAACTTTATTGATATGGGACTTGCATTGGCACATATGGTTCACATTCCTGTATACACAACATTAAGTAATGACGACTATCATCACATATTCTCTCACAGTGAGGCAAAAGTAATTTTTGTAAGTTCAGAATCAATATTCAAAAAGATAACTTCGATTGTTGATGATATGCAAATAAAACCGGAAATATATTCTATGGACAAAATTCCAGGTGTTAAATGCATAACTGAACTATACGAAATTGGCGAAGAAAAATCGTCAGAGTTTGCCCCTATAATCGAAGAAAACAAACTACATATAAATGAAAATGAGCTTGTTACCATTATTTATACCTCTGGAACAACTGGGACACCTAAAGGTGTAATGCTTTCTCACAGAAATTTAGTCTTCGAGTTTATTGGGACAGCAGTTCAACAAATTAAAGACAGCCGACATAAAATGTTGAGTTTCCTACCTTTGTGCCACATATATGAGAGGAGCATGAATTATGAATATCAATATCTGGGAATAAGTGTTTACTATGCAGAGAGCCTCTCCACTATTGCAAATGATCTCGCAGACTGCCATGCAGATGGCTTCTGCGCAGTTCCAAGAGTGCTTGAACTGATGTTCGACAAATTTGAGGCTGCAGGCAAGGATTTGAAAGGAATCAAAAAAATTATTTACAAATGGGCTTTTCGGATTGCCTGCAAATATGATTACACAAGGAAAAATCTTATACACAATATACAGTATGGTATTGCAGACAAACTAGTATATAGTAAATGGAGAGAGAAGCTTGGTGGTAAGGAGATGCTTGTTGTTTCAGGAGGATCTGCAATCCAGGAAAAAATAATACGACTTTTCACTGCTGCAAAAATGTACATTTTCGAGGGCTACGGTATGACTGAGACTTCTCCGGTGATAGCTGTAAATAATCCGAAAGAGATGATCATAAAGATTGGTACTGTAGGAAAGGCTATGGAGGGCACTGAATTATTAATAGCAGAAGATGGTGAGATTCTTACCCGGGGGCCACATGTAATGCTAGGTTATTACAAAGATCCAGAAGCTACAAAAGCTGTTATTGATAGTGATGGATGGTTTCATACAGGAGATATTGGAGTAATGGTCGACAAGATTTTTGTTAAAATAACTGATAGAAAAAAAGAAATTTTCAAGTTATCTGCCGGAAAATATGTTGCTCCGCAGATTATCGAAAATATGTTGAAAGAATCGTCATATATAGAAAACTGCATGGTTATCGGCGAAAACCAGAAATTTGCTTCTGCAATCATCATCCCTGCATTCAGTCCCCTACACTTCTGGGCAGCAAAACATAAAATTCAATTTTCTGACAACGATGAATTGATCAAAAATCCTGAAGTAATAAAAAAATTCCTTAGAGAAATTGATAAAGTAAATCAAAAACTGGCCCCTCATGAACATGTAAAAAGGCCAAAATTAATAAATGCCGAGTGGTCACCATTAAATGATATGCTTTCCCAAACACTCAAGCTTAAAAGAAGTAAAATATATTCTAAATATTCGGATTTAATAAATGATATTTACAACCACGAAAGTTAGATGTATATAAAATTAGCAGGCAAAGAAAACAAAGAACATATATCTAATATATGGAGAGCTTGTTTCAGTGATGATCAAGACTATATAGATAATTACCTCAATCATTGCCTCCCACTTACCAAAACATTATTACTTGGAATTGACAAGAATAATTTTGTCTCTTGCCTTTCAATAATTCCATCCTTCACTTTACTGGAAAATCAGATTTATAATGGAGGATATTTATATGCTGTAGGGACATTACCTGAACATAGAGGTAATTCTTACTCAAAGATTCTTATAAATGCAGCAATTGAAGAGAGCAAAAAGGATGGGCTTTCTTATATGTTAGTAAAACCAGCCAGTGAATCGCTCTATAAATTTTACATTAAGTCATCCTTCAATCAGAAATTATTCAAAAGCAATTCAACATTTATTATTTCTTCTCCTAATATTAAATCAGAAAGCAGGGCTATTATAACCGACCTCAGCGCATCTGAACTCTTTGAATTTCGTAAGAAAAGCTTTAGCGAAACACATTTCCTATGGTCTAAAGGAGTTTTGGAATACGCATTAATAGAGGCAAGAAACAGAAATGGAATGTGCAAGAAGTACCAAATAGCCTCATTAGAATCCAAAACGCCATATTACTTCATCTCCTATCCAGATGATATTATAAGAAATCAAATTAATGTCCTGGAAACAAACGCAAGTAATCCTGAAGAAATAGAATTTTTAATCTCCATATTAAAGGAGATATACCCGGAAACAGAGCAAATAAAGATCGAAACATCATCAAAGCAGATGAGCTATACAGGACATACCATCGAAAAATCCGCATTGCTCCTAACATTTATAACTAAATTAACAAATTCCCTTGAGAAGCTCCACCTCTCTTTACCTCTAGAATAGACAAACGTTCCCCGTGAAACATACTCTATCTTCCAAAGTAGACGAGCAATATAGAAATATCAGCAGGAGAAACCCCGGGAATTCTTGATGCTTGGGAAATAGTTTTAGGCTTATGCTTATCTAATTTCTGCCTTGACTCAATCGAAAGCGATTTAAGAGAGGAGTAGTCAAAGCCGTCAGGGATCTTAACACCTTCCAACTTAATAATCTTATCTGCTATTCGCCTTTCTCTCTCAATATATCCCTTATATTTAATTAATATTTCTGTCGACTCAACAATCTCTTTCAAAGTAAGTGCGCGTGAGACGTCGACACTTCGAACATCTCCTTCTTGGTAAGGAAGAACAACTTCTTCTGTAGAAACCGGAATCTCTTCTCCGAGCAAATTCGATAAAAAAAGATATACATCTTTTGGAGGAAGATCAATAGAGTCAGAAATGGAAGAGAATCCCTTCAACAGGGAGGCAAAAGCTCCATCCGCAGCATCTTTCTGAATATCATAAATATATTTCAAAAATGTTTCTCGTGGAACATTATTCAACAAAGATAAAATCTGGGCATCTGGGCGGCTTAATATGTCAGAAAGTTTTTTTCTTTGAGAAATGGGCGAAGAGCCTATATTCAATAAATATGGATTAATCTCCTCTGGGGCAAGTGAAATTTTTTCCATAAAAGAAGAGAAACTCCTTGAGATTTCGTATTTATTGCAAGCCATTTTATATCTTTCTTCAGTTGCAAGACCAATCGCGTAAGATAAATGGGTCAGACGCTGGTCAGCATTGTCTTGCCTAAGAAGTATACGGTACTCGGCTCTTGATGTAAACATTCTATATGGCTCATCAACGCCCTTTGTAACTAGGTCATCTATAAGTACGCCAATATATGCCTGATCCCTATTCAATATAAAAGGATCTTTCATGCAATTTTTTTGATGAGCATTTATTCCTGCAATCAATCCTTGTGCAGCTGCCTCTTCATATCCAGTTGTTCCATTAACCTGCCCTGCAAAATATAAATTGGGGATGGATTTGACTTGTAATGTATGGTCAAGTTGAGTGGGTGGGAAATAATCATATTCCACGGCATAAGCAGGTCTGAAAATAACAACATTTTCAAATCCAGGAATAGCACGCAATGCAGCATATTGAGTTTCGAGCGGAAGTGAGGAAGAAAATCCTTGCAAATAATATTCAAATGTGTTCCATCCTTCGGGCTCTAAAAATAGCTGATGTGTTGTCTTATCCGAAAAAGTCCGTAGTTTATCTTCTATGCTAGGGCAATATCTCGGACCTCTACCATGAATTTTACCATTGAAAAGTGGAGAATGTATAAACCCCTCTTTCAATATATCATGAACTTCTTGATTAGTATGTACCATGTAACAGCACATCTGACTAACACTGCCTTGTATGGGTGAAGGGATATTGAGAAAAGAAAACTTCTCCGGAAGTGAATCTCCTTGCTGTATTTGAAGCTTGCCTAGGTCAATGGAGCGAGCATCTAAACGTGGAGGCGTTCCTGTCTTCATCCTATCGACCTCAACACCCATACTTACAAGCTGTTTCGTTAGTTTTAAGGATGGCAACTCTCCTACTCTTCCACCTTCAGTTGAGTTCTGTCCTATAAAAAGTTTACCGTTGAGAAAAGTTCCGGCTGTTAAAATCACAGCCTTGGATCTGAATGAAGCTCCAAGTGATGTCTTAACCCCAACGATGGAATTATTTTCAAAAATGAAATCAGTCACAGTGTCTTGCCAAATATTCAAATTGGGAGTATGTTCCACAAGGAACCTCCAATTCAAAGAGAAGTGCTGTCTGTCACATTGAGCTCTGGGGCTCCACATTGCTGGTCCTTTCGAACGATTGAGCATCCTAAACTGCAATGTACTTGCATCGGTAACAATACCAGTACCACCTCCAAGTGCATCAATTTCTCTAACAATCTGACCTTTTGCGATTCCTCCAATAGCAGGATTACAAGACATTTGAGCAATCTTACCCATATCCATGGTCAAAAGAAGAACTCTAGATCCAAGCTTAGCAGCAGCATGAGCCGCTTCACAACCAGCGTGGCCCGCTCCGATAACTATGATATCAAAGGAATCAGTCATGAGGGGAACCTTTTATTCAAGTAATAATCCTCTTTTGCCCTCATTACTTTAGATTGATCTTCCGTCTGATCATCATATCCCAAGAGATGAAGAATACCGTGAACTATCACCCTGTGCAATTCTGAAATAAATTCTTGGTTATAAATCTTGGAATTAGACAAGACTGTATCTGTACTGATAAAGATATCTCCAGAAAGCTCATCCCCTTCAGAATTATCAAAGGTAATCACATCAGTAAAGTAATCGTGTGAGAGATATTGTTTATTAATATTTAATAGATACTCATCCGAACAGAAAATTACAGAAACATCACCAACTTTTTTGGGAGATTTGAGACTCTCCTCCAAAACGACACTCTTGATCCAGTTGGTGCAATCTCTCCTTCTTTCAAACGTAAAATTTGTCTCAACGATAAAATAGTTAACCATTTTTCTTTTTCTCCTCTAGTAGATCCCAATATTCAATAGCTCTTCTTGTGTGAGGTATAACAATTGAACCACCAACAAGGTTTGCAACAGAAAATATCTCAAACAGCTGCTCTCTGGTCACCTCAAGTTCAAAACATTTCTCCAGATGATACTTTATGCAATCATCACACCTGAGTACCATTGATGAGACAAGTCCCAGCATCTCTTTAGTCTGTGCAGAAAGAGCCCCACCCTCATATGTTCTCATGTCTAAATTGAAAAATCTCTTGAAAAATAATTTATCAGATTTAAGTATGACATCGTTCATTTTGGCACGATATGTGCGGAAATTATCTATTCGCTCCATTTGAAATTAATTTGATGCAAAACTACAAAAATTATATTAATTAAATCTTTAGAAGTTATGGCAAAAATAACAGTTATAGGTGCCGGAAATGTGGGAGCAACCTGCGTAAATGCAATTATGACGATGCAATTCGCATCAGAAGTTGTCCTTCTCGATATCAAACCTGGTATTTCCGAGGGGAAGGCAATAGATATGAATCAGACAGCAAAGTTGTTTAGATTCGACACAAGAGTTACAGGTGTTACAAATGACTATGAAGCTACTGCAAAATCTGCTGTTATAGTTGTTACATCTGGTATTCCTCGTAAACCGGGCATGACACGAGAGGAACTGATAGGTGTTAATGCCGGTATTGTAAACGATGTTATTGAAAACGCACTGAAATACTCTCCAAATGCAGTGGTTATAGTTGTTTCAAACCCAATGGATACAATGACATATCTTACCCTTAAAACCTCTAAATTACCTAAGAACAAGGTAATAGGCATGGGTGGAATTCTTGATAGCAGCCGTTTCGTATATTACCTGAGAAAAGCGTTGAACGCTCCTGCAAGTGATGTTGCCGGTATGGTTATAGGCGGACACGGTGATACAACAATGATTCCTATGACAAGATATGCAAGTCTGAGAGGAATTCCTGTAAGTGAGCTTATTTCTAAAGAAGAACTTGACAAAGTAGCTCAAGACACTATGGTTGGTGGTGCTACACTTACCAAACTTCTCGGAACATCTGCATGGTATGCTCCTGGAGCATCAATTGCCGCACTTGCAAGATCAATAATCCTAGACGAAAAGAAAATTTACCCTTGTTGCGTGTCTCTTGAAGGGGAATACGGACAAAACGACATTTGCATTGGGGTACCTGTAGTTGTTGGAAGACATGGTTGGGAAAAGGTTATTGAAATGAAACTTAACGAAGAGGAACAAGCAAAGTTTGAGCAAAGTGCAGCTGCAGTCCGCGCTACAAATGATGTTCTTAGAGAGCTAAAACTTGTATAATCATTAATATTTTGCATCTTTGTGATGCAAAATAAGGGGTATTAGCTCAGTTGGCTAGAGCGCTTGCATGGCATGCAAGAGGTCATCGGTTCGACTCCGATATGCTCCACAAAATCACGGCCGTATAAGAGAAACTTATCTATATCGTTATCTGCTCCTCATAATGTTATGGAAATAAAGAAGAAGGATAAAGTTAGCCTGGAAAACAAAACAATTCTTTTTAAGGAGTTTGGATTAGTTGCTGCACTGGCACTATTTCTTGCAGCTTTGGCGTTGAAAAACAACGAAAAGCCGGTAGCATATGATACGATAGATACCGAAATTAAGAAGCCTGCTGAGAAAAAAATAACTCAAATTATTTCTAAGGAACAGAACCCTCCTCCAGAAAAAGCAAAAATTCCGGTAGCTCAAAAAGTTCTTGAAATTGTAGATGAAGATCTTATAATTCCAGATGTACCGGCTGTGGTCAAAACAGAAGGCGAAAGTAAACTAAAAGTCGAGATTTCCACGTATTACGAGGAACATATAGTTGTTAATGAATCTGTTGCAGAAAGAAAAGAAAAGGCAGTAGAGGAAGAATTTCCCTCAACAGCTGTAGAGGAGAAACCTAGCTTCCAAGGTGGTGATGAAAACTCTTTTACAAAATGGGTCTCCTCAAAGGTAGAGTATCCCGAAATTGCCAGAGAAAATGGAGTCCAGGGCCGTGTGATACTGCAGTTCATTGTTGGCACAGATGGAAGCGTTAGCGATGTAAAAGTAATACGTGAAGTAAACGAACTACTTGATAAGGAAGCTATGCGCGTAATCGCATCTTCCCCAAGATGGAAACCCGGTAGACAAAAACACAAACCTGTTAAAGTGCGATACACTTTCCCAGTAATTTTCCAACTGAGATAAAAAATTTATATGGAAAAAACCATTTTTGTAGGAGTTGTCAGACAAAATGATGATGAGCAAAAGGTAAATGATTACCTTGACGAGTTGGAATTTCTGGCAGAAACAGCCGGAGCTTTCGGAGAAAAAAGATTTATTCAGAAGGTTGATAAGCCTAACCCTAAAACTTATATAGGGACAGGTAAGCTTGAGGAAATAAAAGCTTACATTAAGGAACAGGATATAAACCTTGTTATTTTTGACGATGAGCTCTCTCCTTCACAGTTGAGAAATATTGAACGGGAGCTTGAATGTCGGATATTGGATAGAACAAACCTCATTCTTGATATTTTTGCTCAAAGAGCAAAAACTGCTTACGCTAAGACGCAGGTAGAATTAGCTCAGTATCAATATCTTTTACCGAGATTAACCAGAATGTGGACTCATCTTGAAAGGCAGAAGGGAGGAATAGGCTTCAGGGGCCCCGGAGAGAGTCAGATTGAAACTGACCGGCGTATTATTCTGGATAAGATAAGCCGACTGAAGGAACAGCTCAAGAAAATTGACCGTCAGATGTCTTCACAGAGGGGAAACAGAGGCAGTATGGTAAGAATATCCCTGGTTGGCTATACAAATGTCGGAAAAAGCACATTGATGAATCTGCTTGCAAAAAGTGATGTTTTTGCGGAAAATAAGCTGTTCGCCACATTGGACACAACAGTAAGAAAGGTTGTCATAGAGAATGTGCCATTTCTCCTGTGCGATACAGTAGGTTTTATCCGTAAACTTCCACACCAGTTGGTTGAATCATTCAAAAGCACATTGGACGAGGTTCGGGAAGCAGATATACTTGTACATGTGGTGGATATTTCGCACCCAAATTTTGAAGAACAGATAAAAGTCGTACACGAGACTCTCTCCGAGATAGGAGCGAAAGATAAGCCCCTTTTTCTTGTGTTTAACAAGGTCGACGTTTATAAGTATATCCCGCAGGACGAATATGATTTGGGTCCAAAAAAACAAGAGAATTACAGCATAGAAGAGCTAAAGAACTCCTGGATGGGAAAAGAACACTCCCCTTGCATCTTTATTTCTGCAAAAGAGAAGATCCAGATAGACAAATTAAGAAACGACCTTTACAAAATGGTGGCAGAAATTCATGCAGGCAGATATCCATTCAACAATTTTCTATGGTAGTTAATGGTTGTTAAGCCCATACCCCCTTTGGTTAGCCTTAACGTATTCTATTATTTTTTCTACGGGCAGTTTTTCAACGACTTTGCCATTAAATCCTTTTGTAGTTTTAGCAGCAAAAAGTGAGTTGAGAAGAGCCTCTTCCGTAGCCTCGATTGTAGCAAGGAACAATGGAGAAACATCCTCATTGTTAAGCTCTTTTGGCATATAGAATTCAGAATTGTCATCAACAAGATTCTCTTTGGCAGTTGAAACAGCAATTACATAATCCCCGCTTCCATTTGATGCAATTCCTCCTGTCTTTGAAAGTCCCATGACTGCCCTTTTAGCCAACCTTTCAAGGTTTCTTGAAGTAAGAGGAGCATCGGTTATGACAACCATCATGCAAGAACCATCAACATCCTGCATTACATTCTTGCTATAATCATACTTTCCTAATATCTGACCAACCTGCACACCGGCAACTTCAAGAACACCGCCATAGTTAGTCTGGACCAATACACCAACAGTATATCCCCCAAGAGATTCAGGCAATACTCTTGATGAAGTGCCTATCCCACCCTTAAAACCAAAACAGATGGTTCCTGTACCTGCTCCTACGCAGCCCTCCTCTACCCTTCCATCCTTAGCATTTGCAATTGCCTTGAGAACATGCTCTGGTTTTACATATCTTGCCCTTATATTGTTTAGCCCACCATCATTGGTCTCTCCTACAATCCCATTTACCGAGCCAATGGATGAATTTCCTTCCTGGGCAAGAGTGTAAGTGATCAGGGCATCGAGGCCGGCAGAGACACTGAGAGTGTTTGTAAGAATGATGGGCGTCTCAATATTTCCGAGTTCCTTGACCTGTGAATAACCGGTGAGCTTGCCAAAACCGTTACCAATATACATTGCAGCAGGGACCTTCTTTCTGAAAATATTTCCGCCATGGGGAATAATTGCCGTTACACCTGTCCTCATATCATCTCCTTGGTTAAGTGTCACATGCCCGACTTTTACACCCGCAACATCAGTGATAGCATTGAATTTCCCTGTCTTGAAAACACCAATCTGAACTCCATAATCCCGAACTCTATCCTGTGCATACACAGCAAAAGATGATAATATTAGAAATGCTGTAATCAGTCTTTTCATAGCGAAAGAAACTTTAAAATTCTTTGCTGAACAAGTGTCGGCTCTTCCAGAAAACTGTTGTGCCCGGAGTGTTCCATGATTTGTATTTCAGCTTTTGGAAGCATTTTAGTTATAAAATTTGCCTTTTCTAAAGGAATATGGATATCATGGCTGCCGAAAAAAATAAGAAGGGGTGAATTATAACTTCTGAGGAAGTCTGAATTATCAGATCGTATCTTAAGTCCTGATATAGAGGCTACTATTCCTTCAGGGTCATGTGTTTCTGCAACTTCAGAGATTTCCCTTATCTTTTCATCCATTCGGCGTAGATTTTCTGCTGCAAACATTTTCGGAATCCCCATTTTTACAATTAGCTGAAGCTTGGATTTCTGAACCAGGGCAATCTCCCGGTCCCGGTCCAACTTCTTCTCTTCTGAATCGGCCATAGGAAAAGAGTGCATAAGAACAAGGCTGGAGAATCTTTCAGGATAACGTTTTACAGCCTCAATTGCTACATATCCGCCCATTGAGTGCCCCAAAACAGAGGCTTTATCAACTTTGCAGAGATCCAGAACCTCCTTAGCAACATCGGCACAAAACTCCATACTGTTGCACTCTTTGTCTGAGCCTGAAAGGCCATGTCCAGGCAGATCAATTGAGATAATCCGTAGGTAAGGAGAAAGAGAGGCCGTAAAGTCCTCCCATACATACAGGGTTTCAAGATAACCATGTAATAGAAAAAGAGTTGTCTCTCCTTTTTTACTGTCTGAGATATGGACAGGAATACCTTTACAAGTCGCAAAAAATTCCATAGGGGTATAATTTTTACAAATTTAATAGATATTGGAGTAATTTTTATATTTTTGTTCAAATAACCTAGACATGCAATTTTTAATTTAGAAAAATGAAGAACCAATGAAATTAACAAAATTCCTGTCTGTTGCCGCAATAGCCCTTTTATCACTTTCACTCTTCGGTTGTAATAAAGAGTCTGAACCTGTAGTCCTAGAAGGTTCCTGGCAACTGGACTCCGCTGCTACCTTTTTACAGATTGTCTACAATCCTACATATGCAGAAATGTGCCCATCTGCATTCAAATATCTTAACAGCCACAAAGAAGAAATCCTAAAAGAGATCCGCAAACCTGGCATTATTCAATTTTCAGCACCAAATGTTGTCAACTTTGTTTATAAAGACCCTGTTGCCTCAACTGTCCCAGGTACATATACTCAGTATGACATATATGTAATAATTAAGAACTCTATCTTTCCAAACAGTATTGCAGCGGCATCAAACAATAAAAAACTTGAAGTATACTATACCAAGGATTATATGTTAAGCATATTATATTCGATGCTAAAACCTACAGATGATGCCCCAGAAACTTTTGCAAATCTTATAGTATCGTTTGATGGTGTTGGCGTATACACTAGGACACAATAGAGACTCTAAAAACAACACGTTGTTATAAAAAGAGAGCGGCTTGAATTTTCTTTCAGGCCGCTCTCTTTTTATAAAGTAAACGTAATCAGTCTTTCAGTTTTGCCAGAAGAAACTCTCTGTTCAAACGGGCAATATGTGCTACTGTAATACCTTTAGGGCACTCCATTTCACAAGCACGAGTATTGGTACAGGCTCCGAATCCCAGATCATCCATCTTGGCTACCATTGCCTTAGCTCTTCTAGCACCCTCTACTTTGCCTTGAGGTAGCAATGCAAGAGAGCTTACTCTTGCAGAGACAAACAACATTGCAGAACCATTCTTGCAGGTTGCAATACATGCTCCACATCCAATGCATGCAGCAGCATCCATACTCTCCTCTGCGTCATCTTTTGGTATTGGAATTGAGTTACCATCAGGAACACCTCCTGTACTTACAGAAACGTATCCACCTGCTTGAAGTATCTGATCCAAAGCATTTCTGTTGACAACCAAATCCTTGATAACCGGCATTGCTGCTGAACGCCATGGTTCTATGGTTATTGTATCGCCATCATGGAATTTACGCATATGCAGCTGGCAGGTTGTTATATCATTGTCAGGTCCATGAGCTCTTCCGTCGATATATAGTGAACACATACCGCAAATACCCTCACGGCAGTCATTGTCAAATACAACCGGCCCTTCGCCTTTACATCCCTTGTTTATCGCTACAGGGTCGTTTCCTTCACGGATAAGCTGGTCGTTAAGTATATCCATCATCTCAAGAAAAGATGAATCGGGAGAGATATCCTTAACCTTGTAGGTCTCGAAATGTCCCTTATCTTTTGCGCTTTTCTGGCGCCATACTTTTAATGTTAAGTCCATAATGATAAACTCTTAATCTTTATAGTTTCTTGTAGCCAATTTTGTAAACTCGTATTTGAGCTCTTCCTTGTGCATTTGAGGCTCCTGCCCATCTCCCTTGTACTCCCAGGTACTTACATACATGAAATTCTCGTCGTCACGAAGAGTCTCTCCGTCCGGAGTCTGCATCTCTTCGCGGAAATGACCCCCGCAGGATTCCCTGCGATTAAGAGCATCGCGAGCCATAAGCTCTCCCAGTTCCATAAAATCAGCAACTTTCAAAGCTTTCTCTATCTCTTGGTTGAATTCGTTGTTTTCTCCAGGGACATATACGTTTTTCCAGAATTCTGAACGTAACTCGGTTATCTCTTTGATTGCACGCTTAAGACCGTCTTCATTTCTTGCCATTCCGACGTTGTTCCACATTATATGGCCAAGTTTTTTATGATAATAATCCACAGGTTCTTTCCCTTTGATTGAGAATAGTTTTGCAATTTTATCCTTGACTGCTTTCTCAGCCTCTGCAAAAGCAGGATTGTTGATATCGGTCTTAGGTTCCTGAATTTTATGTGAAAGATAGTCACCAATAGTATTAGGAAGGACAAAATAGCCATCAGCAAGACCTTGCATCAGAGCTGATGCTCCAAGACGGTTTCCGCCATGATCACTGAAATTAGCCTCTCCTATAGCGTAAAGACCAGGTATAGTAGTCTGAAGGTTATAATCTACCCATAACCCACCCATTGTATAGTGGATTGCAGGAAATATCATCATTGGTTCGTCATAAGGATTTACATCTGTGATCTTTTCATACATCTGGAACAAGTTCCCATATCTCTCCTCAATCACATGTTTGCCTAAACGTTCAATGGATGTCTTGAAATCCAGGAAAACAGCAAGACCAGTCTCATTCACACCAAAACCTGCATCACATCTCTCCTTGGCAGCTCTTGAAGCCACGTCCCTTGGAACTAGGTTACCAAATGCAGGATAGCGTCTCTCAAGATAATAATCTCTATCTTCTTCAGGAATTTGAGAAGCCTTTACTTTTTTGGCCCTTAACCTCTCTACATCCTCTTTTTTCTTTGGAACCCATATTCTTCCATCATTTCTGAGTGACTCACTCATCAGGGTAAGTTTTGATTGCTGCTCTCCGTGAACCGGAATACAGGTAGGGTGAATCTGAGCGAAACAAGGATTGGCAAAGAAAGCTCCCTTTTTATAGCACTGCCATGCAGCAGAACCATTACTGTTCATGGCATTGGTTGAAAGGAAATATACATTCCCGTAACCACCTGTTGCAACAACAACAGCGTGAGCACCAAACCTCTCTATTTCTCCAGTTACAAGATTTCTTGCAATGATACCTTTTGCCTCTCCATTAATAAGAACAAGGTCAAGCATTTCGTGACGGGTGAAGCATTTTACAGTACCTTCATGAATCTGACGGTTTAGAGCTGCATATGCACCTAAAAGTAATTGCTGACCGGTTTGTCCTCTTGCATAGAATGTCCTACTTACCTGAGCTCCTCCAAAGGAACGGTTGGCCAGTAATCCGCCGTAATCACGTGCAAAAGGGACACCTTGTGCTACACATTGGTCAATAATTGCATTACTTACCTCAGCTAAGCGGTAAACATTTGCCTCTCTGCTCCTATAGTCTCCGCCTTTGATCGTGTCATAGAATAGACGATATACAGAGTCGTTATCGTTAGGGTAGTTTTTAGCGCCATTGATACCACCCTGAGCTGCAATGGAGTGAGCCCTACGAGGTGAATCGCTAATGCAAAAAACCTTCACGTTATAGCCTAGTTCTCCAAGAGATGCAGCAGCAGAAGCTCCACCCAAACCAGTACCAATAACGATAACCTCCAACTTACGCTTGTTTCCAGGGCTGACAACACGGATGTGCGCTTTATGCTCTGTCCACTTTTCGGACAAAGGCCCCTCAGGGATTTTTGAAATTAGTTTTTCGGACATTTTTTACTATTTTAAAAGTCCGCAAAAGTACATATTTAGGATAAGATAACCAATTATATCTATACTTTTGTACCTTTACATGGCTTAACATAAAACTCTAAATATATCTAAATGAAGAGACTACTTATTGTATGTGCATCTGTGCTCGTGTCAATCTCACTTGCAGCACAAACCACCATCATTCCAAAGCCTAACAAAGCTGAGCTTGGTATAGGTTTTTTTTATCTGAATGATAAATGTGTTATATACACAAACGAGAAAAACCAAACCAACCTGAACTATCTTAAAAGCAAGTTGGTGAAAGCTACAGAGTACTCTTTTAACAACGTGAAGAGAGTCCCAAAAGACAATTTTATACTTTTAGATTTATCAGAAGCTTATAATATCCCTAGTGAGGGATATCTACTGAATGTTTCTCCATCAGGGGTTATAATTAAGGCAAGTACATCATCCGGCATTTTCTATGGTATTCAGTCGTTGCTACAGTTACTTCCACCTACAATTTTTTCTGGCAGGGCAAACGGACATGAGCTGTGGAGAGTACAGTCCATCTCAATAGAGGATTCTCCTAGATTTGGCTATCGAGGTATGATGCTAGATGTTTCTAGGACTTTCTTTAACAAAGAGACTGTTAAAAAATACATTGACTGGATGTCATATCACAAAATAAACACTTTTCACTGGCATCTTACGGATGACAATGGGTGGAGAATTGAGATAAAAAAATATCCTGAACTTACCAACAAAGGAGCATGGAGAGGTGTGAATGAGGTTTTGGAGCCCTCTTTCGGACAAGGAAATAAAAAGTACGGAGGGTTCTATACTCAAGATGAGATAAAGGAGATAGTTGCTTATGCGGCAGAAAGGCAAATTGAGATAATTCCTGAGATAGATCTTCCAGGACATAGCAAGTCTGTCACTGCCACTTATCCTCAGGTAGGATGTTCAAAAACAGACAATAGCCTAAGCGTGCAGGGTGAGGGGAAAAATGTCTGGTGCGTTGGTAAAGAGGCTAATTACAAAATGTTGGATGACATTATCAAGGAGCTGTCAAAACTTTTCCCTTCTAAATATATCCACATTGGAGGCGATGAAGTCAATTACACCTCATGGCTCGCTTGTCCCGATTGCAAGGCCATAATGGAAAAAGACAGCATGAAGGAACCTGCAGAACTACTCAGCTATTTTGTACGGAGGATGGAAAAAATTGTTGAAAAACATGGAAAGCATATGGCTGGCTGGGAAGAGATTATGGATGGCGGAAAACTTAATAAGGATTCAAGGGTATATGCGTGGAGGAGTGTGGACAAAGGGGTTAAAGCTGTAAAAAGCGGGCATTCAACTATAATGATGCCTAGCCCTTACTGCTATCTGGATATGAAACAGTCTGAAATAGAGAGGGGACACAACTGGGCAGGAATTGTCACACTAGACAAAACCTATTCTCTTGACCCGATAGGTACTGCAAAATTATCTCCGGAAGAGTCGTCACTTATCGTTGGTGTTCAAGGAGGCCTTTGGACAGAATTACTTGCCAAACCTGCGCGTTTTCTGGATTATCAGACATATCCAAGGCTATGCGCCATTGCTGAAATTGGGTGGACTAATCAGGAAATCAGGAACTGTCAGGATTTTGACAATCGACTTTCAAAATACCATTTTGATAGAATGTATCAAATGGGTATAGCTTTTCGCGTACCTCCTCCTTCGGTGACTTACGATAACGGGGCACTAAAGGCCACCTCACAATATCCTTGGCTTGTAATCAGATACACCATGGATGAGAGCGATCCTACCCCTTACTCTCCTATCTATAGGAGTGAAATATTTACTGACAAGCCTGTTAAGTTTCGTTTTGCAACATTCTTCCACGATGAGCTTATAAGTGTTTCTGCTAAAGCGTCAAATGTAGAATATGACTATCAAAAGCCGGAGTTAAGTATCGAAACATCTGTCATTTTGAATAAGAAGACTCCCCTATCCAACATAAATGACTACAAACAGGATACTTATGTAAGAACTGACCGTAGACTTCAAGCCGGTGATTATTTCTCATACATTTTCAAGGTACCTGTCACATCTAATAGAATAACCATTGAAACAGGTCTCCCAAATATTGGTTTCTATTATGTTACTGATGGTTATGTTGAATATTCTTACAATGGAAAAGATTACATCAAGGGAGATGATTTTATTGATGGAAAAGCTGTTATCTATCCAAAAGAGCCTATATATTCAATAAGGATACAGGTTACTGCTCCTAATGATGGATACACAGCTGCCTTTCAGGATCTTAAAATTGATTAGTTGTTTATAGAGAGGGCCTTGTAGGCACCGATAAGCACCTCATCAGTCTGCTTGTTCAGAGAATAAAGTTCGTCTGAGTTGATGCCCTCTTTTCTCCATTTTTCGATAGTTTCCTTGTATAACTTATAAATTTTCTCTTCTGCAGACTTAAGCTCCTGCATATAACCGGTTCCTTTACTATTATTTATAAGATTGAAATTCATATACTTGGGGCCATTACCTCGAATGATTGGGAATGTCTTGTATTTAAGAGCAAGAGCGTTGTCACATGCAACTGCATTCTGTGAATCGCCGGAACGCAAAACAACAGCAGGCTGTTGCTCTCCTCCTTTTACCCATAGCGGGATCGCAATTCCAGCTGGTGGATACCCCAAAACCGTCCACATTGTAGTCATTTCTGCATTTTCTCCTGGTTTAACCCCCTGTATGACCACAGAGGATGTGGAGGTCTTCCTTGGAATAAAATCCTGGTCTACCACCCAACCTGTATAGCGTTCCGGCGACTGATCAGGTTTAAGAAGGTCGAAACCTTGCAAAGAGTGATAAAAGGAACGTGAAAGGTTATTAAATATCCACTGAGGAGTAATGTTCATAAAAGTAGCTTTTCTGCAAAGAATCTCTCTTGCTGTCTGATATCTTATATAACCCATTCCTTCATTGAACCTTCCTGAATAAGAGTAATTTGTAACAACAAGATAACCTTCTGGAGCTATTTTAGGATCGTTTACATCCAACTTTACAAATTTATTATTGTTTGTTTCATAATATGCAGCTCCTCCTTCTGCATCAATTACCCCAAAATTTGCCTCAACACCTAAAGGTTTTTTATGCGAGTTAAGAAAATTTTCAAAATCCTTCAGATTGCTGCATAAAGAGAGAGCTTCAAACATAAGAATACCCTCCTTATCCATATCTTTTTCCTTAATATCATCGTCCTTAAGGTTATACGAAGCAGTATTTATTATTGAAAAACCGGCATTATTAGTACCCATCCACACTATGCCTGTTTTGTCAGGGCTATTTACAACAGCTATAAAATTGTATTTTTCTCCTCTGAAATATTGCACCCTGTTGTTATCCTCTCCCGTGTCTCTGTTTTTCCACAACAGAGGCCTGCCATCAGGTGTAAGTCTTCCTGTTATTATAGCCGAAGTACAGGCAGATAGATCATTAAAAAAAACTAAGAATAGTAAAACTGTCAATATTGAACATACTCGTTTCATAATAAAAGTTCTCCAATAATATTTTTATTTATACCCAGATGTTTATAAGCCAGATCTGTCACTTCTCTTCCTCTTGGAGTTCTGTGTATAAATCCCTCTTTTATCAGAAAAGGTTCATAAACCTCCTCGATGGTTCCAATATCTTCACTCACTGCTGTTGCAATAGTACTAACTCCAACTGGTCCTCCCTTGAATTTATTTATTATCGTAGAGAGAATCTTGTTATCCATAAGATCTAATCCCCTCTTGTCAATATTTAAAGCATCTAATGCATAATTTGTTATATACAAGTCAATTACACCTGTACCCTTAACCTGAGCAAAATCTCTTACTCTTCTTAATAAAGAGTTTGCAATCCTAGGAGTTCCCCTACTCCTTCTTGCAATCTCATTTGCTGCATCCTTTTCAATTCCAATATTTAATATCGCAGCACTTCTTATAATTATCTTTAGAAGAACTTCAGAATCATAATATTCTAAGTGAGATTGAATTCCAAATCTTGCTCTAAGAGGAGAAGTAAGCAATCCACTTCTAGTTGTCGCTCCAATCAGAGTGAAAGGATTAAGAGTAATCTGTACAGATCTTGCTCCTGGTCCTTTATCTATCATTATATCAATTGAATAATCTTCCATTGCAGAGTATAGATACTCTTCAACAACAGGTGCAAGTCTGTGAATTTCATCTATAAAAAGAACATCACCCTTTTCCAGGCCTGTAAGCAAACCAGCCAAATCTCCCGGTTTGTCCAAAACCGGACCTGAAGTTATTTTTAAGCCTACACCAAGTTCATTTGCTACAATATGTGCCAAAGTGGTTTTTCCAAGACCAGGAGGTCCGTGAAGTAAAAGGTGATCCAAAGCCTCTCCTCTTAGTTTTGCTGCCTTTACAAAGATTTTAAGATTTTCAATTATCTTATCCTGACCTGAAAACTCCGAAAATTCCTGTGGTCTTATTTGTCCTTCAAAATCTCTATCTTTGATTTCCTTCTCGCTGTGAGGATCAAAACTTGCCATTTCTTAACACTATTAATAATTACAAATATATATTAATCTTTTAATAAATCTTATTGTTTTTGATTATAGCCTGTTCATATGTTGATAAGTAAAGATGTTAACTAAAAATAGAATTTACTGACACATATTAACATAGTTTTCAACAGACATACTACTTAATAATTATTTGTAAATAAATAGAATGAGAAAAATCAACTGCAATTATAAACATGTGTTGAAAACTACTGAAAAAAATATTTCACAAAAGAAGGATGTGGATAAAATTGCAATAAAAAGATGAAAAATTGTCCTTCTAAAACTTGCTTTTCAAAATGGAATATCTATATATAAAAAATCCGTTATTTTAAAAATTTAGTTCTTAAAAATTGTCCACATTTACTGAACCTAGTTGTTAACATTTTTTCTACAGTAGTGTTAATAAACTATCTTTGCATCCTTATTTATGAAAATTAGTAATCCAGTAAGAAGTTTCGCCGAGCAGGAGTCAAGTAAGAGATTGATTGAATGGGTAATGAACCCTTCGAAGGATCTTATGGTTCTCGAAGGATTATACTCTTCTGCCAAGGCTTTTGCAATGGCTGCGGCAATGCAGGAGGGTCTTCATATTGTATTGTTGAATAATAAGGAGGATGCCGCATATTGTTCCAACGACCTTATCAGCTTGATAGACAAGGATAGCGTATATTTTTTCCCTAGTTCTGTAAATTTCAGTTTAAGAAACAGTATAAAGGATTCCTCTCATCTTGTTCAGAGAACTGCAGCCATAAAGGCGGTCAATTCATTTCTGTCAGGCAAAGATAAGAAGAGCAGGCTTATTATTGTAGGTTATCCTCATTCTGTTTCAGAGTTGATCATAAACACTAAGAAATTACAATCAGGAATTCTTAGTATTTCAAAAGGATACACTTTGTCTCATGAATTCATTAAGGAGACATTGATGGCGTATTCCTTTGAAAAAGTGGACTTTGTAACAGAACCAGGCCAGTTTGCATTACGAGGTGGGTTGATAGATCTTTTCTCATATTCCGATAATAGACCTTATAGAATAGATTTTTTCGGCGATACAGTTGAAAGTATTAGATTGTTTGATGTTGAGAGCCAAAGATCTACCGAAGAGTTGGAGAGTATTGAGATATTTCCTAATATTTATGAGGGAAATGTTAAAGCCGACTTGGTAGACTTCTTTACATTTTCCAAGGGTAAATCAACAGTTTGGGTTAACGACTACGAATATTTCACGCAGCAGATATCACTTTTGAAAGAACACCAGAAAGATGGGGAGGAGCTGCTAGACAAGGCGACTTTCATTAACAGCCTGGAGAAACATAAAAGGATATTTTTCGGTCCACTTTCAAGAGAAATCACAGCAGACGAAACTATCATATACCATACGGTCCCACAACCATCTTTCAATAAGAACTTTGAACTGTTGGCAAAAGACATATCCGATAGAACGGCACAAGGATATGAAGTCTCTATTATGAGTGAGAATCCCAATCAGATTGAAAGGCTAAGACAGATATTCTCATCTACGGAAAAGGCCGGTGTGATTTTCAGTGCTCAGGATTGGTCCCTTCATGAAGGTTTTGTTGACCATATCTCAAAAATTTGCCTATATACAGACCATCAGATTTTTGAAAGGTTTCACAGGGTAAAGACTCAGCGAGCAGTGGAGAAGAGTGAGAGGCTCACTATAAACGAGCTAAACTCATATCAGGTAGGGGACTATATCGTGCATATCGACCATGGAGTAGGCCAGTTTGGAGGCCTTGTGAAGACTCAGATAAATGGAAAGCAGCAGGAGGCGGTAAAGCTTATATATAAGGACGGGGATGTGATTTTTGTCTCAATTCACGGATTACACAGAATATCTAGATATAAGTCCAAGGATGCGGCACCGCCAAAGGTGTATAAATTGGGAACAGGAGCTTGGGACAAATTAAAGAAGCAGACAAAGTCAAAGGTTAAGGATATTGCAAAAGATCTGATAGACCTCTATTCGAAGAGGCGGGATGCAAAAGGATTCCCATTTTCGCACGACACCTATTTGCAGAATGAACTTGAAGCATCCTTTATCTATGAAGATACACCAGATCAGGAAAAGGCGACCAAGGCGGTAAAGGAGGATATGGAGCAGTCATTCCCTATGGACAGGCTGATATGTGGTGATGTAGGCTTTGGAAAAACGGAGATAGCAATAAGGGCTGCATTTAAAGCCGTTGCGGACAGCAAACAGGTGGCTTTGCTAGTGCCTACAACGATACTCGCTTTGCAGCATTATAAGACCTTTAGCAGAAGGCTTAAGGATTTTCCTTGTCGGATAGAATATCTGAGCAGGCTTAGAACATCTACAGAAATAAAGGAGATTTCCACTGACCTTGAGAATGGAAAGATTGATATTATCATAGGAACTCATAGACTTCTTAACAAGGAGATCAAATTCAAGGATCTTGGGCTGCTGGTTATTGACGAGGAACAGAAATTCGGAGTAGCTGCTAAGGAGAGGCTTCGCCAGCTTAAGCTGGATGTGGATACCCTTACTCTTTCTGCAACCCCTATTCCAAGAACACTTCAGTTTTCTCTTTTGGGTGCCAGAGATTTATCAATAATCAACACTCCTCCTCCTAACAGACTTCCGGTTCAGACGGAGATAATGGATTTTAACGAAGATTACATAAGGGATGCTATAAATTTCGAAGTGGAGAGAGGTGGACAGGTATTCCTGGTACACAATAAAGTAGAGGATATAAGAGCTGTAGAGGATATTGTGCGAAGACTGTGTCCGGAAGTAAAGACCTGTATCGGACATGGGCAGATGGATCCAGGAACTCTTGAAAAAGTTGTGCTGGATTTCATGGCTGGTGACTATGATGTACTTATTGCCACAACGATAGTGGAAAACGGCATCGATATACCGAATGCAAATACAATAATTATCAATCAAGCTCAGAATTTTGGCCTGAGCGACCTTCATCAGCTTAGAGGAAGGGTTGGCAGGTCCAATGTAAAAGCCTTCTGCTATCTTATTGTTCCGCCTCTTATCTCAATAACCGATGATGCGAGAAGAAGACTCAAGGCAATTGAGGCATTCTCAGATCTTGGCAGTGGGTTCAATATAGCCATGCAGGATCTTGACATAAGAGGGGCGGGTAACCTTCTGGGTGGAGAGCAGAGTGGATTTATTGCAGATATGGGGTTTGAAACTTATCAGAGGATACTTTCAGAGGCATTCTCTGAATTGAGAGAAGAGCGTGGCATAGTTGATTATGATGGGAGAGGAGCAAAAGATACGGAGTACATATCTGACTGTACGATAGATACAGATCTGGAAATACTTATTCCGGATGATTATATTGGAATTACTGCAGAAAAAATAAGACTCTACAAGGAGCTGGATGCAATAACGGAGGAAAAGGAGCTGCTGCAGTTCCTGGATGCAATGGCAGACAGGTTCGGACCTATTCCGGATCAGGTAAGGCAACTTGCTTACACTGTAAGATTAAGGAGGCTTGCAGTGGAGCTTGGTTTTGAAAAGATAGTCCTGAAAAACGGAATGATGCTTGCATATTTTGTGAGTAACCAACTCTCGTCTTACTATAAATCAGAACATTTTGCCAAAGTACTGGAGTTTTTGCAGAGGCAGGCTAAGCGTTTCCATCTCAAGGAACAGAAAGAAAAACTCTATATAACAGTAAACTCTGTCGAAAGTGTTGAAAAAGCGTTCCTGATATTATCAGAAATGAAACAATAATAATTTAACGATGGCAAACCTTATAATAGATATTGGAAATTCCTCACTTAAGGCGGCTTTTGCCGAAGGTGTGGAACTTGGACAGACTCATCGTTATGATGGTGACAATATAATGGGTTTCATTATGGAACTTACAGATCAGAATCATCCCTCTGTCATGATTATCTCCTCTGTAAGGCATTTTGAGGATAGTTTTTACAAGAATCTTAAGGAAAAGTGCGACAAATTGATTATTCTAGATTCTGAAACGGAAATTCCAATAATAAACAAATATCTTACCCCTAAAACCTTGGGTACAGATAGACTAGCGGCAGCCGTTGCTGCATCCGCCCTCTTTCCTGGACGGAATTGTATCATTTTCGACTTTGGAACAGCCTTGACTATAGATTTTTTAAGTGAAAAAAAAGAATTTTCCGGAGGGAATATTTCATTGGGACTTAAGACTAGATTTAAGGCGTTAAACCATTATACACAGCAACTTCCGTTGTTAGACAATCCCGAGTCGGTTAAGCTTACGGGGGGGACAACTAAGGAGGCGATCGAGTCGGGTGTGGTTTTAGGTCTGATTTTTGAAGTTGAGGGCTACATAAGTCGATTTCCGGACCATATTTTTATTTTTACCGGGGGAGATGCGATTTATTTTGCAGAAAAACTGAAAAGTTCCATATTTGTAGTTTACAACTTAGTGATGATGGGCTTGGCCCATATAGCAGATTACCATGCGAAATATTAAAAAAATCAAGAAAGGGGCAATTTTACTTGCTCTGCTTCTATCAGGTCAGCAAATTTTTGCTCAGACGACAGATGCTTTAAGTTCCTATACCCCTTACTCCATTTTTGGATTGGGGGATGTTGTGAGGCAGGGTACCGCTTTCAACAAAGGTATGGGAGGAATAGGCATTGGAGTCAAGGATGTCCGTTCCATTAACTATCTGAATCCTGCTGCCATTTCAGAAAGGGACTCACTTTCGTTCATGCTTGACTTTGGAATGGAGCAGAAGAATTACTATCTGTCCGGCAAAAATACTGAGTCGGCATACAATGCGTTCAATATGAACCATCTTATCATCACATTGCCTCTTTACAGGAAATCTGCAATTGTTGTTGGTGTAACGCCATACAGCAATATTGGTTATAAGTTTGAAAAAACTGAGACAGATCCTGCTTTGGTTGCAGAAATGGGTGATATCAAGTATCAGAAGTATGGTACTGGAGGTATCAGCCAGCTTTTCCTTGGAGGCTCGTTCAAATTGTTTAAAAACTTTTCTTTTGGAGCGCAGGGAATCTATTACTTTGGAACAATAGACAGATATTCAAACATATTGTTTAATTCCAGCGGTTCATACAGGAGCATCAAGACAGGAATGGATTATGTTATCAGCTCATTTTCAGGGAAATTAGGTTTGCAATACTCTCTTAATTTTTCCAAGGATATGAACCTGACCTTGGGTACAACCTATCTTTTAAAATCAAAATTGACCGGAGACTACACAAAATATGCGAAAGCTATTGGTGCTACAGGTGCAATTGATACTATTTCATATGTGACAACACCGGATACTAAGATGGAGATTCCTACTGAATTGGGCTTTGGAGTATCCTTGAGAAAAAATGACAGTTGGATGATTGGTGCTGACTATTCAAGACAGGACTGGAGCAATTCGTCATTTACAGCCACCCCTGGTGTGGATTTCAAGACAGCAGTAAGCAATACGTTTAAGTTAGGGTTTGAATATACACCAAACAAATATGATGTCCGTTATTATTTCAAACGTATAACATACAAAGGTGGTGGATATTATGAGAAATCATATATGAATATTGGGGGAAATCAGATAAACTCCGCCGGACTTACCTTGGGTGTCAGTATGCCCATCTCCAGAGGATATAATTCAATAGGACTGTCAGTCGATATGGGACAGAGGGGGAGTTTGAAAAATAACCTTGTAAAAGAGAAATATCTTATGTTTGTCATAAGCATTGGACTTAATGACAAATCATGGTTCCATAAAATCAAATATGATTAAAATCGATATTGATAGAAAGTTTGCCTTGGTAGCAGTCACTTGTGTGATTGCTACTATCGTTTTGTCTTGTAAAGAACAATTACCGGCAGCAGACCCTATTGACTCAGAATCAGTTCCAAGTCAGATAATTGAAAAAATGTCGTTTCAGCAGACCAATGCCGGAAAGGTAGTATTAAGGGTGGAGGCTCCGGTAATGAATCGTTACAGTCAGGCAAAAGAACCGTATGACAATTTTCCTAAAGGCATAAATGTGAAGGCTTTTACGAAAGAGGGTTTTTTAGAGACAGAGATAAGGGCTAATAAGGCAAAGCATGTCTATGCATCGGCTGAGGAGGTCTGGATGGCTTATGGGAACGTTGTCATTAACAACTATATAAAAGGGGAGAAGATGGTTACTGATACCCTTTACTGGGATAGAATCAATAAGAAAATATATACAAAATGTCTGGTCAAGCTTACTACTCCTGATCTCTTTATGCAGGGATATGGAATGGAGTCTGACGATATGGCCAGGAATGCAGAAATTCTGCAGCCTTTCGATAGTTATGCAGTTGTTTCACGTGATTCCCTGGAAATTCCTTATATAGATTCGGTTAATTTTATAGGACCGTTTCCTCGTAAAAAAAAGTAGTATGGTAATTCCGGTTACTTTTGCATTAATATCATTGATTGTCATTGCTCTATATTCGGCTCTTGAGAGAGCCATGCTTTGCTCCAACAAGCTTAAGATAGAGGTTGATAAAAAGCAGGAGAGAAGATATGCGGTGACTGTGGACAGATTGTCACAGACAGGGGTCGAAACCGCTTCATCTCTTTATATTGGCAGAACGCTTGCCCTTCTTGTATTCGGTCTATCCCTGGCATTTTTAATGGATTCGATTTTTATAGGAATATTGATTTCAGCAATTTTTGTAGTAATTATTGCTGAAATAATCCCATTTGCCGTATCAACAATAAACCCTGACTTTGTTCTCGAGAATTTCTACTGGTTTGCAGACTTCTCGCAGCGGCTATTCTCTCCATTAGTCAAAAAGAGGAGGAAAACAGAGGGAGCGGCTATTATCCAATCGGAGGATATTTCAATGTTTCAGAATGCTCTTAATTTTTCAGAGGTGGTCCTCAGAGAGTGTATGGTGCCAAGGACGGAAGTTTGCGCAGTTCCGGAAGATTCTGCTTACGAAGATCTTCTTGACAAGTTTACTGAATCCAACTATTCCAGAATTTTGGTGTACAGGGAGAATATTGACCGGATCATTGGTTATATACATTCGAAGGATCTTTTTAACGGGAAAAAACCAATCGCGGAGCTATTGAGGGAAATTGATTATCTGCCCGAAACGGCTAGTGCACAGACCCTTCTTGCAATGTTTACAAAGAGCAAGAGATCAATAGCTGTTGTACTTGACGAGTATGGTGGTACTGCGGGAATTGTAACGTTGGAAGATTTGATTGAGGAGATTTTCGGTGAAATTTCGGATGAATTGGACAAGGAGGAGTTTATTGAGAAAAAAATCTCCGATAACGAGTATATCTTTTCTGCAAGGATCGAGGTAAAATATCTTAACAGAACTTACGATCTTATGCTCCCGGAGTCTGACGAGTACGAAACCTTGGCCGGTTTGCTGACTTTTTTTCACGAAAGCATACCTTCTGAGGGGGACCTTCTGGAATATGAGAATTTACGATTCAAGATATTAAAAACTACCTCAAATAGGGTTGAAACTGTTGCGCTGAGAATAGTTGAAGAATAAATAAAAAATATTTACTATCTTCGCGCCTTGCAAGAAATAACTAAAAAAATTAAATAAAAATGGCAGTTCTAGAGAAGATCCGCGTTAAAATGGGTGCATTTATCACACTACTCATTGGTGTGGCGCTCCTTTCATTTATCATTGACGCAGACACATTACGGTCAGCACTCTCTATGTTCTCTTCTAAATACGATGTAGGAGAGATGAATGGGAAAGCTATCTCTTATCAAGATTTTCAGAAAAAGATAGATTACTACACTAAAATCCATGAACTTGCCACAGGCTCGTCTACTATGGATGAACAGGCTCAGGAGATGGTTAATGAGAGTGCCTGGCAGGAATTTATCAGTGAAAACGTGCTAGTACCGGCAGTTGAAAATGCCGGCCTTGCAGTAGGAGAAGATGAAATGTATGACTTGAGTCAAGGAGCACAGATTTCACCTGTTCTTTTAAGAGAACGTTCTTTTATTGGGAAAGACGGACAATTCGACAGAAATATGCTTGTACAGTTTATAAAATCCATTCCACAAGACAATAGCGGTAACCTTGCGATGTATTGGAAATATCTGGAAACCAATATTAAAAACGAACAGATGTTTACTAAATACATCTCTTTGCTTGCAAAGAGCAACATTGCAAATCCTGTTGAGTTGAGGAGATCTATTGAGGACAACAATGTAACATCTGATGTCTCTTTCGTTATCCAGCCTTTCGGTATGTCTGCCGATTCTACAATTACTGTTAGCAAACAGGAAATTAAGGATTATTATAACAAATACAAAAACAACTTTGAGCAAACAGCCAGCAGGGACCTTGAATACGTCGTATTTGATGTTGTTCCGTCTGCAGAAGATATAAATCTTGCAAAGAGCGATATAGAAAAAGTATACGGAGAATTTGTAACTGCACCTAACCTTAAGACATTTCTTGCAAGAAACTCAGACAGACCTTTGGACAATTACTATTACAAGTCTGGTGAGTTAGCTACCTTATCTCCTGTTCTTGACAGTTTTGCCTTTAAGACAAACCATGCAGGTGTGTTGCCAATATATCAGGAGGGGAGTGTATTCAGGGCAGCCAGAGTAAACTCAGTAAAACAGATTCCTGATTCTGTTTTTGTTCAGCACATTCTTATTAAGGATGGCGATAAAGCAAAAGCAGACTCTTTAATCAAAGTAATTGAAGGTGGCGCCGACTTTAGTCAAGTTGCAGCTCAAAACTCTTTGGATAAGAATCCTAATGCACTTCCGGGTGATTTGGGCTGGATGACTCAGTCATATTCTATCCCTGGCTTTGATACTTGTTTCTACGCTGCTCCTAATAAATTGTTCACCCTTAAGTCAAATTACGGACTACATATTGTCAGGATAAAGGAAAGGACAGCTCCGGTAACAAAGGTTCAGCTTGCAATTTTGGAAAAGAGGGCTGAGGCAAGCAAAGATACTTACCAGAATTTCTATGCCAAGGCAAATGATTTGGTCTCAAAATCAAATGGTAAGATAGAATCATTCAATAAAGCTGTGAAAGAGATGAACCTTACCCCTATTCCCGCAAGCGGAGTAGCAGAGGGTGCCAAGACAGTTGCAACTTACAAAAATGCAAGAGAGATAAGCCGTTGGGCGTATGATGAAAAGACAGAGATAGGGAGTGTCTCTCAGATAATTTCTGTGGATAACAGGTATTTCTTTGTTGTTGCTCTTACTGGAATACACGAAGCAGGAATCCCTGAGCTGGCATCTTTAGAGCCAACCATTACAGATATCCTGAAGAAGGAAAAGGCTAACGAGAAGATGGTTGCAGATGTTGCTGCGCAGGTTAAAGGGATGACGAATCTTGAGGAGATTGCTACCAAGCTTGGAACAACTGTCAACAAACAGGCCGGTATTTCTTTTGGTGCTGTTGGATCGCAGTCATTTGACCCTAAGTTTGTAGGTTCTGTTGCAGGTGCTCCTGTAAATAAGCTAGTAGGTCCTATCGGCGGTAATGTTGGTGTCTATATCTTTAATGTAGATGCAAGACAGACAGGAGCCTTCTATACTGAGGACGATGCCAAGGCTAAAGCTAACCAGATGTTCGGTTATCAGATTCAGATGTTGCCGTCAATACTTCAAAAGGCAGCAGGTGTAAAAGATTCAAGAGCGAAATTCTTTTAATAGAAATATAGATTGACATAAAAATGGGGCTGTCGGATAGACAGCCCCATTTTTTTTAGATTAAAGCAACGAAAGTTATACGTTGAACCGGAAGTGCATTATATCACCGTCCTGAACTACATATTCCTTGCCTTCGACGCCCATCTTGCCAGCCTCTTTACAGGCTGTTTCGGAGCAGTATTTGACGTAATCTTCGTATTTGATGACCTCTGCACGTATAAAGCCTTTTTCGAAATCTGTGTGAATAACTCCTGCTGCCTGTGGTGCCTTTGTCCCTTTATGGAATGTCCAGGCCCTTACCTCGTCTGTACCTGCAGTGAAATAGGTTTCAAGATTAAGCAGAGAATAAGCTGCCTTGATAAGGCGGGAAACCCCTGACTCCTTAAGTCCCATCTCGTTAAGAAACATCTCCCTCTCTTCGAAACTTTCGAGTTCGGCAATCTCTGATTCAATTTTTGCAGCAACGATAAGCATCTGGGCATCTTCGCCTTTAATTGCCTCTTTTACTCTCTCTACAAACTCATTTCCGTCTTTTGCAGAGTTCTCGTCTACATTGCAGACATAGAGCACTGGCTTATCTGTAAGCAGGAACAGCTCTTTTGCAAGTTTCTTGTCTTCTGGGTTATCAAACTGAACTGTTCTGGCAGATTTACCCTGTTCCAGCGCAGCCTTGTATTTTACAAGAATATCATACAATCTTTTTGCTGTTTTATCACCACCGGTCTGAGCTTGCTTGAGAGCTTTCCCAATTCTGCTCTCAATTGTATCCAAGTCTTTTATCTGAAGCTCAGTATCAATTATCTCTTTATCTCTCACAGGATTGACATTCCCGTCAACGTGAACTACATTGGGGTCGTCAAAACAACGGAGCACATGTATGATTGCATCAGTTTCTCTTATGTTAGCAAGGAATTGATTGCCAAGTCCCTCACCTTTGCTCGCTCCTTTTACAAGACCGGCGATATCTACAATCTCTACTGTGGCAGGAATTACTCTTTGTGGTTTTGCAAGTTTTTCAAGCACTTGCAGACGTTCGTCAGGTACTATTGTAGAACCTAGGTTAGGCTCAATAGTGCAGAAAGGAAAGTTAGCAGCTTGCGCCTTGCCGGAACTTATACAATTGAAAAGGGTCGATTTGCCGACATTGGGAAGACCTACTATACCGCATTGAAGTGACATTTTCCAGAATTTTATTATTAGCGGGGGCGAAAATAGTCAATTTTTGCGGTAATATCTAAAAACAGATAAAATATCCTTAATATCAGGTAATTATAAAATCTTCTAACTTCAAGCTGAAATTTTATGTTTTAATTTTGAGCCAAAAATCAATCTAGCTGATGAGAAAACCTGGTGTGTCAATTATCCTGCTATTGTGCTGCTACATTGGAATGGCTCAGGTTATTAAAAGTGGATCGGCAATAGGCTGTTATTCTGTAATATTTTGGAATCTTGAGAACTACTTTGATCCTTTTGACGATCCTGCTACATCTGATGATGAATTCACCCCCTTTGGAGAGAGATTCTGGAGTTGGAAAAAGTTTGTGGCAAAAAGGAATGGGATTGCGAAAGTGATTATTTCGGCAGGATCGGCCAAGAGCCCACAAAATATTATCGAATACCCTACTCTGGTTGCCTTTGCTGAGGTCGAAAACCGTTTTGTGCTGGAGCAGCTTGTTAGAGCAACACCACTGGCTCTCTTGAATTATGGGATTATTCACCGAGACTCTCCTGACCAACGGGGGATAGATGTCGCGCTTTTGTACAAAAAGGATATTTTCAGACCTCTTTCGGTCGAATGGATAAATATTCCACTTCCGGATTCTTCTTCCAAAACAAGGCTTATTTTATGCGTAAAAGGCGTTCTGGAAGATTTGGACACACTTCATGTTTTTGTCAACCATTGGCCCTCCAAATTCGGCGGGGAGGCCATATCTCATCCCAAAAGACTGGCTGCTGCAGTAACATTGAAATCCAGATGCGATTCCATATTCAAATTAAACATTCGGGCAAACATATTGCTGATGGGAGATTTTAACGACACTCCAGATTCCCGTATATTTAAAATCCTGAACAATTTTGTGAATCTTTCTGCAAGGTTTGCTGGAGCAGGAGAGGGGACAATTAAATACAAGGGGAAATGGGAGATGATTGATCAATTTCTGGTTTCTAAAAATCTTGTAAATATAAGTGAACCAATATTCTGTGATTCTTCTGCGATGGCAGTATACCGGCGAGGCTTCCTGCTTGAAAAGGATAAGGAGTATCTTGGAGAGAAGCCAAGGCGGAGTTATACTGGACCAAGATATAATGGCGGCATAAGCGATCATCTGCCGATTATTTTAACTATCCGGAAAATGTAAGACAAAATAGATAACTTTGCCGCATGTATGTAAAAGCAAAAAAATCACTTGGGCAGCATTTTCTTAAGGATCTTAAGATTGCAAGGAAAATAGTAGATAGTCTTGACGTTGAAAATACGCGAGATGTCATGGAGGTAGGGCCTGGGACAGGAGTGCTCACTCAATTCCTGATAGAGGATGATAGAATAAACCTCAATGTTGCAGAGATTGACAAGGAATCAGTTGAATATCTTAAGGAAAACTATCCGCAGCTTGGAGAGAGGCTTAGAGAAGGAGATTTCTTAAGAATGGATCTGGCGAGCATATTCCCCGGTAATTTTCTTATTATAGGGAATTTCCCTTATAACATTTCATCTCAGATATTCTTCAAGGTTCTTGATTACAAAGAGAGGGTCCCGGAAGTAGTGGGAATGATTCAGAAAGAGGTTGCCGAGAGGCTTGCCTCTGCGCCGGGTAAAAAAAATTATGGAATACTCTCAGTACTCCTTCAGACTTGGTACGATATAGAATATCTCTTTACCGTCGATGAAAATGTATTCAACCCGCCTCCTAAGGTTAAGTCAGCAGTAATAAGGTTAAAAAGGAATTCAAGGAGATCTTTGGATTGCGATGAGGCACTTTTCAAGACTGTAATCAAAACATCCTTCAATCAAAGACGGAAAGCTATAAGAAACTCAATCAAGCCTCTGCTTAACGGAAAGCTCTTGCCTGAAAGCTATCTGCTTGGTCAAAGACCTGAGCAGCTATCAGTTGAGGAATTTGTTGAACTTACAAAGCTGATAAATTCTACTTTGAGTTAATTGCGTCAACAGGATTGAGCCTTGCAGCAGTGTAGGCAGGTATGAATCCGGATACTATTCCGATTACAGATGATATTAGTATACCCCGTATTACATTATACGCGCTTAACTCCATCGGAAAAGCAGGATTACCTTGAGTTACAAGGACAACCCCGAACACCATTATCAATCCGATAACACCTCCTGCGATAGCCAATACAGCGGCTTCTGCCAGAAATTGAGTAAGTATCATGTACTTCTTTGCGCCAAGAGCTTTCTGTATTCCTATCAGATTTGTCCTCTCCTTGACCGACACGAACATAATGTTGGCAATTCCAAAGCCACCTATCAGTATTGAGAAGCCGCCTATTATCCACCCTGCCAGATTTATCCCACCGAATATGGACTCTGTCTGTTTCAGCAGGAATGTCATCTCGTTTAGAGCAAAATTGTCCGGCTGTGTAGGTTTGAGTCTTCTGTATGACCTTAGAAGCAGCTTTATCTCCTGAAGGAAATCGTCTCTGCTTGCAGTCGGCAGCGGTTTGATACAGATAAGTGTACCGGCATTACGGACATTGATGATTGTACTTGCAAAGCGGTAAGGGATTGTTATTGAGTTATCTGTGTCAAAAATACTAACAATACTCTCTCCTGCCTTTTTCTGTACACCAATGACACGAGCTGTGCTGGAGCCAAGCTTTATAATCTTGTTTATAGGGTCTTCTCCTTTAAAGAGTTCTTCGTAGACACTGTAGCCAAGAACCACAGATGGAGAGGATGATTGAGCCTCGTAAGGAGAAAAATACCTTCCCATTTCAATTTCAATGTTGGATATCTTGTCCCAGTCGCTTGTCGGGGCAGTTATAAATCCACCACTGAAAGATCTTCTCTTGTAGCGGATATTTTTTTCTGTGAAAGCAACGAATGCCGCAGCCTCTATTGTTTTTGCCTTTGACTTTATGAACTGCAGCTCCTCAATCTTTGGTGCAGGTCTCTTGCGATATTCCCACCATTTATATTCTTCACCTGGAGGAGATTCCCAAGGAAATTCCTGAATGTACAAGGTGTTTCCTCCAAAGCTGTTAAGGCCGGTAGCAACATTTTTCTGCAAGGCATCTATTGCAGTAAAGACCGTAACAATAGAGAAGATACCGATGCTTACGCCAAAGAGAGAAAGAAATGTTCGGAATCTATCACCCTTCAGCGACCCGAAGGCAAAACTGATACTTTCAACTATCAGTTTTATTATCATCGAGAATTTTCTGTAAAAGCTTATCATGACATATATTATAAACCAATTTTTTTCTTTAGGCTACGTAACTTGTCAAATGCATCCAGCGGGGACATTGTGTTGATATCCATGTCTTTAAGCTCATCGCGGATGCTTACTAGCAGAGGGTCATCCAATTGGAAAAAAGAGAGTTGGACAGCTTCGTCGTTCAGACTGACTCTTCCCTTTTTATCAGACTTGGATACTCCTTTCTCTTTAGCTTCCAGTTGCTTTAACACTCTTTCCGCCCTTTTAACGACATCCTTAGGCATTCCGGCCATTCTTGCCACATGTATACCAAAGCTGTGGGCCACACCTCCGGGTAGAAGTTTTCTTAAAAAGATTACTGAGTTATCCACCTCTTTTACAGAGATGTGGAAGTTTTTTACCCTTTCAAATTTATCTTCAAGATCATTAAGTTCATGATAATGGGTGGCAAAAAGAGTCTTGGCTCTGTACAGAGGATGCTCGTGAATATATTCAACAATAGACCATGCAATAGACATGCCATCATATGTGCTTGTACCTCTGCCAATTTCGTCAAGAAGAATAAGAGATCTCTCCGAAAGGTTGTGTAGAATTGTTGCCGTCTCCAACATTTCAACCATAAAAGTAGACTCACCCCTTGAAATGTTATCAGAAGCGCCAACGCGGGTGAAGATCTTATCCACAATACCTATATCTGCAGATTCAACCGGGACAAAGCATCCAATTTGTGCAAGTAGCACAATAAGAGCTGTTTGTCTGAGTAATGCACTTTTACCTGACATATTTGGACCTGTCAGAATTATAATCTGTTGACTATCTGAGTCTAAATAAAGGTCATTGGCGATATATTCCTCTCCGGGAGCCATTAATGTTTCAATTACAGGATGACGCCCATTTTTGATAACAATTTTGTTTCCAAGGTTGATTGAAGGCTTTTTATAATTATTGCTGATTGCAATTTCGGCAAAACCAACCAAGGTATCCAGTTTGGCAAGGATTGAGGAATTAATTTGTATAACAGATATGTTACTTTGAATCTCGGTAACGATAGCCGCGAAAAGAGAGGTTTCAAGAGATAAAATCTTTTCTTCGGCACCGAGAATCTTCTCTTCATACTCCTTGAGTTCCTGTGTTATATAGCGTTCTGCACTTACAAGTGTCTGTTTTCGTATCCAGTCCTGCGGGACCTTATCCTTATGAGTATTCCTGACCTCCAGGTAGTACCCGAACACATTATTGTAACTTATCTTAAGAGAGGATATTCCGGTCCGTTCAATCTCACGTTCCTGAATCCCGTTCAAATACTCTTTACCATGTCTTGCCAGCTTCCTTAAAGAGTCCAGTTCCTCGTTCACTCCTTCGGCAATAATATCTCCCTTTCCGAACTGAGCTGCCGGTTCTGGAAGTATCTCCCTGGATAGCCTGTCATTTAATTTATTGCAGGGGTCAAGGCTGGAAGAGCACTCTTCCAACTCTTTAAGTCCGGCTCCAAGGCATAGCTCCTTTATTGGATGAATCTGGCTTAACCCACGTTTAAGCTGTACTACTTCTCTAGGAGAAATCCTTCCGGCAGCTGCCTTCGAGATGATTCTCTCAAGGTCTCCGATATCGCTGAGGCGTTTCTGGAGCTCCACCCTCCGGTCAGTATTACCGACAAAGTATTCTACAATATTCTGCCTGAGTGTGAGTTCATCAATGTTTTTTATGGGCATGGCCATCCAGCTTCTCAGAAGCCTTGCTCCCATTGGTGATGATGTGCGGTCCACAACTTCGAAAAGCGATGCGGCATTCTCCTGGTAACTCCCGAAAACTTCAAGGTTGCGGAAGGTAAACTTGTCAATCCACACATACTCTCCCTCGTCTATACGTGAAATGGAACATATATGGCCGAGCCCTTCATGCCGGGTGAGCTCAAGATAGAAGAGTATTGCTCCGGCCGCAGTGACGGCCAACGGCATGCTCTCTATTCCAAAGCCTTTGAGTGTAGGCACTTTAAAGTGCTGAATCAGCTTTTCTCTGGCAGAATCGGTGACAAAAGCCCATTCATCCATGGTAGAGACATAAATATCCTTCCCGTAATGTTCTTCGAAACCTTTCTGAAAACCCTTCTGAAGAAGAACCTCCTTTGGAGCGATGCTTGCCAGCAAAAGATCTATATATGCAAGAGAGCCGCTGGCAACGCGGAAACTGCCTGTAGAGATATCAAGAAAGGCAATTCCTGCCTGGTCCTTTTCGAAATAGACAGAAGCAAGGTAATTGTTTTCCTTATGCGACAATAACTGGTCATTGTATGCAACACCAGGAGTGACCAGCTCTGTAATGCCTCTTTTAACAATTTTCTTTGTAAGCTTTGGGTCTTCCAACTGGTCGCAAATGGCAACTTTGTAGCCCGCTCTAACCAGTTTAGGGAGGTAAGTATCTATTGAGTGATGAGGGAAACCTGCCAGTTCCACATATTGTGCCGAGCCATTTGCCCGCCGGGTGAGGACTATTCCCAATACCTTCGAGGCAACAATAGCGTCCTCCCCGAAAGTCTCATAAAAATCTCCGACCCTGAAAAGCAGCAATGCATCGGGATATTTCCCTTTTATAGCAAAGTATTGCCTCATCAGCGGAGTTTCAACTATCTTTTTATCTTCGTTCATTCATACAAAAATAGATAATTTTATTTCAAAACTTTATCTTTGTGAAATATCCTTTTAAAAATAGAGTTATGAGAACTTTTGGATTTTTCACTAAGGTGGTGCTCTTATCTATTGCAATCCTTACTGTCTCTTTCCCAGCGGTTTCCTCTGAGAAGAAAGCAAACGAGGAGAAGGCACTTAAAGATCTGCAACAAATCATGTCGGAGACCAAAGCTGTGGGTTTGGCGGTGGCGGTAGTAAAAGATGGGAAGATAATCTTCCTGAAATCTCTTGGGAAAAAGAATCTGGAGGATAATATTGAATTGGGGACCAAAGATATTTTCAGAATAGCATCGATCTCAAAATCGTTTACAGCCACTGCAATAATGCAACTGAAGGAGCAGGGAAAACTTAAGCTGGATCAGGATGTAAGTGAGTTGATAGGCTTCAGGGTGCGCAATCCCAAATATCCTGAGATTCCGATTACTGTAAAAATGCTACTATCTCACTCTTCCAGTTTATGTGACTCGTTAGGCTATTTCGAACTGGATGTTGTGAATCCTGACAAAAACCCAGGCTATGCAAAGGCATATCATTACTATGCTCCGGGAGAGAAATACGATTACTGCAACCTTGGGTTCAATATTCTTGGAACACTTGTGGAGAAGCTCTCAGGTGAAAGGTTCGACAACTATATTCACAACCATATAATCAAACCTTTGGGTCTCTATGGAAATCATAATGTAGATTCCTTGGATGCATCAAGGTTTGTAACCCTCTATCAGGATGAAGCGGGAGTTGGCAAGGCCTCTCCTCAGCCGGCGGCTTATCGCAGCAGAGCAGCAGAAATTGCATCGGGTTATATAATGGGCTACAGTACTCCTCTTTTTTCCCCTACCGGAGGGGTGAAGATATCTGCAGAGGATCTAGCCAAATATATGATTATGCACATGAATTATGGCAAAGGTTCGGTAAGGATAATATCAAAGAAGAGCTCAAAACTGATGCAGACGCCAATTATTGAGGCTAGTCAGTGGGTAGGGTATGGAATGGCATTGGAGCAGGCTACAAACCTCATATCGGGAGAGACAATGGTGGGCCATACAGGTTCTGCTTATGGCGTGTATACGGCAATGTTCTTCAATCCAGAGAAGAAGTTCGGTTTTGTTATGATGACAAACGGATGCAACCCCGATTACAAGGATGGCTGGGTGGTAATTGATAAAGAGGTGATTAACTGCCTGTATCGGAATTTTATAAAGAAATAGTGTGAAGAAGGTACTTATCATAACATATTACTGGCCACCTGCAGGGGGGTCCGGGGTACAGAGATGGCTAAAGTTTGTCAAATACCTCAGGGAGTATGGATATGAACCAGTTGTATTTACTCCGCTTAATCCTGAGTTTATGGCTATGGACAAGGGTTTGATTAAGGAGATACCGGAGGGGGTGACTGTCATCAAAAGAAAAATATTTGAACCATATTCGTTATACAAGCTCCTCACAGGTAAAAAGGGTCAGACAATCAAGCCTGGTTTCATTGCAGAAACTAAAGGCGCGGACAAATCCGGCAAATCGCCACTTTCTGAGAGACTCTCTCTTTTCATAAGAAGCAACTTCTTTGTGCCTGATCCTAAATGTTTCTGGATATCTCCATCTGCAAGGTTTTTGAAGAGGTACCTCAAGGAATATCCTGTGGATGCTATTGTCAGCACAGGCCCTCCTCACTCCATGCACATGATTGCAAAGAGTGTAGCAAAGACTACAGGCATTCCATGGCTTGCTGATTTCCGGGACCCTTGGACACGGATGTACACCTTCAAGTATATGAACAACACGAAGCTTGTGGAGAGGATTCACGGAAAAATGGAAAAAGATGTTGTCCAACAGGCAGATGCTGTCGTTGTTGTCACCAATGTAATGCGCGAGGAGTTCAATGAGCTTAATCCAAGGAAGATTGAAGTTATAACAAATGGTTTTGATTTTGCTGATTTTGAACAGTCACCGGAATCGCTTGAAGAGAAGTTTACAATAACTTACACTGGATTGTTTGTAAAGGACAGGAATCCGAAGGAGCTATGGAGATTGCTTGGAGAGAGAGCCAAAACTCATGACTGTTTTGCGAAAGATTTAAGATTGAGGATAATAGGACAGACAGACCAGAGTGTATGGGATGATATTTCTGCAAATGGGCTGGATGACAATCTTATTAAAATGGAGTACATGCCGCACAGCGAGGTAGTAAAGTGGCAGCAGAAGGCTAGGGTGTTGCTTTTGGCCGGAGGACAGGAGCCTGAGGCCAAAGGTATATTGACCGGTAAGTTTTTTGAGTATCTTGCCACCAGAAGGCCGATCATTGGATTTGGGCCGATTGGAGGGGACATGGATATTGCGCTTAAGGAGAGTGAAGCCGGTGCTATGTTTGATTATGGAGATCACGAGGGTGCAAAAGCTTGGATAAATTCACAGTATGAATTGTATAAGAGTGGAATTGTTCCTCAGACATCTGGGAAGATAGACCGATATTCAAGAAAAGATCTTTGCAGAAGAATGGCGGGATTGTTGGATGAAATTACCAAAGAGAGGACAAATAGTAAATAATATATCATAAAAGAAAATATAATACACATGAATAAGTACAAACAATATTTGCCTTATGCGTTTGCAATACTGGCATTTGCCGTCCTGGCATACATGTTTACCCCTCAGGTCTTTCAAGGGAAAGTGGTAAATCAGTCCGATATTGCCTCTTGGAGAGGAATGGCTAATGAGATAATACAGTATAATGAGGCCAACCCTGACAAGGATCCTACTCTTTGGACAAACTCTATGTTTTCCGGTATGCCCGCTACATCTATTTCTGTAAAATATGAGGGAGACTATACAGATTATCTCTACAATATGATGTTTTTGGGACAAAGGCCGCCAAGCTACCTTCTGATATGCATGGTGGGAGCATTCCTTATGTTTCTTGCCTTTGGAGTTAATGTCTATATTGCTGCAATTGGAGCAATTGCGGTTGCATTCTGTTCCTACAATTTGCAGATAATACAGGTGGGTCACAACTCAAAAATGGTGGCGATTGCATTTATGCCATGGGTGATTGCTGCCGTTACATATGCTTACAGAAAGAAACCAATACTGGGCGCTCTTCTTTTTGCTCTCGCTCTTAGCTTCCAGATAAAGGCAAATCACCCTCAGATAACCTACTATCTTGCAATTATCGTTTTAGGATATTGTCTGGCTCAGTTGTACACCTCCATCAAGGAGAAATGTTTTCCTGCGTTTCTTAAAACATCGGTATATCTCTTATTGGCCGGGTTATTGGGAATATCTACCAACATCAACCATCTATGGCCAACTTATGAATATTCGAAGTACACAATGAGAGGTGGTTCGGAACTTAAGGGTGGTGAGAATATGTCAGGTGATAAAAAGCAAGCGGGACTGGATATAGCATATGCTACCAACTGGTCTTACAGTCCGCAGGAGATGCCTAATCTGATGATCCCGAATTATAATGGTGGATCATCTGCAGGGAAACTATCTACAAGTTCAAACACATACAAAGTCCTTAAGGATGCCGGATACCAAGGGGCAGAGCAGGTAATAAAACAGATGCCGCTTTACTGGGGTCCTCAGCCATTCACTGCCGGGCCGATGTATATGGGTGCCATATCGCTCTTCCTTTTCATACTTGGATTGGTTTTGCTCAAGGGGCCGGTCAAGTGGTGGGTTGCAGTCGTGAGCATCATTGCCGTCTTTCTCTCCTGGGGGTCTAATATGCTTTTCTTCACCGAGCTTTTCTTTAAGTATGCACCTATGTACAATAAGTTCAGGACAGTTTCGATGATATTGGTTATACTGCAGATTACCATTCCGTTATTGGCCTTTATCTGTACCGACAGACTGCTTAAGGGAGAGTTTGATATGAAGAGGGTTAAACAGGGCTTTATCATCTCTTTAGCAATTACTGTAGGTTTTGCGCTTATTGTGGCAATAATGCCTTCTCTGGCTGGTTCTTTCAGTGGTGCAGGGGATGGCCAGTTACCAGAACAGCTCAGAAGTTCTCTTGTTCTGGACAGGATGTCGCTTCTGAAGACAGATGCCTTCCGTTCCATTGCTTTCATTTTGCTTGCTGCAGCAGCTCTTTGGTTTGCAATTGCCAGAAAACTTAAGCCATCTCTGCTCTATGTTATTCTGGGCGTCTTGGTCTTGATCGACTTTTGGAGCGTAGATAAAAGGTACCTAAATGACTCTCATTTTGTAAATAACCGTGAGTTTACAAATCAGTATGCAAAGAGACCGGTAGACGAAATGATACTCAAGGATACAGATCCTGACTATCGTGTGCTGGATTTGAGTGTGAACACATTCAACGACTCTCATGTGAGTTATCATCACAAGACGATTGGGGGTTACAGTCCGGTTAAAATGCAGAGGTATCAGGATATGATAGATTATCATATTATGCCTGAAATGCAGAAGATTGCGGGCGATATCAAAGGTTGTCAGACTCTTGCCGATGTCCAGGCTAAATTTGGGGATTATCCTGTCATCAACATGCTCAATACAAAATATATTATTCTCGGGGGTGAAAATCCGCCTTTGATCAACCCAAGGGCTATGGGTAATGCCTGGTTCGTGAAAGATGTCAAGATGGCTAAGAATGCAAATGATGAAATAAGCCTTCTTGGTTCTGTTGATGTGAGAAACACTGCAGTTGTGTCTGAAGATTTCGCCAAGATGGTGGAGGGTGTGGCGATGGATTCTGTTGCAACGCTGGATTCTGCAAAGATTGGGACAATCGCACTCACTGCATATGCGCCTAACAAGCTAAACTATAAATATTCGACTGATAAAGAGAGGATTGCTGTATTCAGCGAAGTTTACTATCCTGCCGGATGGAAGGCAACAATTGATGGGCAGCCTGCTGAGATATTCAGGGCAAACTACATACTGAGGGCAATGAAACTGCCATCGGGTAATCACGAGATAGAATTCTATTTCCAGCCGGAGTCCTTTACCAAAGGCGCCCTTTATTCAAGGATAAGTTCGGGATTGCTTCTACTTTTATTGCTTGCAGGGATTGGTGCAGAATTTGCAAAAGCGAAGTGGTGTAAAAAGTAATGCGGATACTAAGAAATATATTGCTGACGGTTTCTCTGGTCTTGGTCACAGGTTTTCTGTGGCTGAGCCCATTTCTTAATGGGATTAAGCAGGATGGTGGCTGTTTTGACAATATTTCCAGTACATCTGTTTCTTCTAAACACAGTTTCTCAAGTTTAAGATCTCCTCTTGGGGAGGGATGTTTTACATTAAATAACGGAGGCAACAGTAATGCTGCCCAAATGCGTCTTACATCCGGAAACAATTTCATTACCGGCCTCCATGAGAAAATTCTTTCATACTCTTCATGTAGGGAGAAGTTTCTCTCAAACATCTCTGTCAAGCCATTTCCTCAATATATAATTAATTATCTGGGTTCTCCGGGCTGTTACTATATATATGCCCTGAGGGAGATTATCATTTAAATTTCATAATCACTTTTTTTAAATCCATCGGTCATATGTCTGATCGAAGTGGGTGTGCTATGTTATATTAAAATCAATTTATTAGAAAAATTATTATGAAAACAAATAAATCACTTCCGGAAATAATTATCAAACCAAATATTGTAAGCCTCGCTATCGCAGGGGTATTGACATTAATTGCTATTGCAGCTATTGTATTGTCATTTGCAGCAATGGGTTCAGTGCTGCTTATCATAGGTGTCATTCTCTTTTTTGTAAAGCCTAAGAAAGAGGTATATGCATCTACAGGCAGTAGTATTAAAAGATATTCATGCTATTTTGACAAAGATTATACTGCTCAGTTTGAGAAGGTTGTAAGAGGTGACATAAATGAAGAGACTTCAATAATTAAAATTCAGACTTCCGGCAGCGGCAGGATTGATGTTCTGGAATCGCTGGACAAAGAGTTTATAGCAGTTCAGTTTTTCATTTTTGTGCCTCATGCCTACCAGCAGGCGACTGAATTCATAACCTACACAGGTCCGCAAGCAAAACAGCTTATGGATTATCTGGATAAATGCAGGAAAGGCGCTAAATAATATTATTTGTATTATATGCAAGGCACATCCAGTTGTATTATGTAGGATGTGCCTTTTTTGTTGATTATTTTCTAGGGCAGCAGTTCCTCTATTATCTTTTTCATTTCAGCGTTGCTTGGATAGCCGGTGAACTTATGCTTAAGCTCTCCTTTTGTGTCATAAATCAGATATGAAGGGATGTATTCAAATCCGAAACTTTCCATAATATATTTCCATTTTTCTCCAGTGATATAGTAGTGCTCCCCGTTGATGGTTGCTATTACTTCACCCCATAGTTTTTTCGGTGACGACCCGTTGGTTATGTAAACATAAACCACATCCTTGCCTTTGAGCTCGTGCTTTACATCCCAGATTTGCTTGATAGCCTGCATACAAGGTCCGCACCAGGTAGCCCACAGGTCTACAACTACCACCTTGCCTTTGTATTTGGAAACAATTGTGTCCATGATTTTCTCTTTAGGCACTTCCGGCGTCTCTTTGATAACCGGAGCCATCTTCTCGGCAGCTATTTCTATAATCTTATCGTTCCTCCGCAAAAGGATCTTTGCTATTTCGCCATCATTTCCGTAGTATTTCCTGATATTCTCCTTCTGCTTGTCAGACAACGGTATCTGTTTTTCGTTAAACTGCTTTGCATAAGCATTTGCCGCTAGTATGTCATAGAACTGACCTGATTCGAAACCGACCAGATCTGCCAGGGTGGCCTTAACGTCGCTAAGCCACTCATCTATAGGCGTGTCTGCAATCGGAGTGATGTTCAATGCTTCGGCAGAAAGGATGCATTGCATCACCTTGGGATAGAAAAAGCTGTAAATATATTGTGGGTCGTTGAGGTTGAATGACCTGAGGAAAGTGTAATATGTCCTGTCAGGCTCCTGAGGAGAGAATGTGGCTGTTTTTTCTTTTCCATTATTTTGAAACGAGCGCTTCATAGCTTCTTTATACTGAAAAATACTCTCTGTTAGATGAAGTAGTTTAAAATCATTTGTAATATAAGTCCTTCCTGTATTTGAAAGTTCTATTCCATTTAATGCATATTCGGTCCGTTTCTCTATCATCTTCATTTCATGTTGTGCGAACTCATGAGGCGACATTTCATAAAGTGTCTCTTTGGAACCGGGGCAGACTAAATATTTGTCTAAAAGATTGTTATATTTATCGATATCTATCTTGTCCAAAAAATTCATTCCTGTGACAGATAAATATATTGACCGGTTTGAATTGTCAATATGTAGATTAAGTTTAGTCTCATGATCTGCATACAAAGGTATAAAGCTACCGGAATACCCAATTGTCCCTAAGTAACCAGAAAGGACAGAGATCTCAATAGGAACTTCGAAACAAAAGCTTCCATCATCCTTTATGCTTGTTTCAATCACACCCTCTTCTGCAGTCACCGGATTGTGAAAATTAAGGGTTAACGATTTTACCACTTGGTTTTGGCCAAGAATTTTACCGGAAACCTTTGCAATTCCGGCTTTGATCTGGGGGTCGGGCAATTTATAATTGTCAGACTGTGCATAAGCACAAGAAAGGGAGAGAGAGAAAAAAAAGAGGCAGCAAATTCCGACAGTCAGTATCTGCGTGCAAGTAAGTTCTAAGAATTTTTTCATTTGTCCAAGTTGGTATTTACTGACGGTATTATCTTGTCTGTTAATTTTTTGACGTACATAAAGTTATATATATTTTCGATAGAGTGTAAAATATTTCTATTCTTTTTCACAAAAAGTGTAATGTTCAGGCCATTGACCTATTTGCCACTAATGACTTGGTGGTGTGAGTTAGAAAGCCGCCAAGACGGCAGTACCAGTACAATTCCTATTATTGAAAAGACTAGTCCTCCCATTGTTCCCACTGCAAAGGCGAACCAGAAGTCCTCATTCTTGCCGTCGAACAGGAATGGCACAAGACCCAGGACGGTTGAGAGAATGGTGAGCAGCACCGGAATTATCTTGTGGTTGTAAGACTTGATATAGTCTGAGACAGAGTTGCCTCTGCCGTGTCCGTACCTCTCCAATAGGTTATACTGATTGAGGATGTATATCCCCGCATTAACAGATATGCCGCTCAACATTATCAGGGCAGCAAATCCCCCTTGGTCAAAAGTGAAGCCCGTGAAGTAAAATGTGAGGAAGAGCCCAATGAAAGAGATTGGTATAAGCAGGATGATTGCCAAAGGCTGAACCAGAGATTCGAAAAGAATGGCACAGATAAAGTAAATTATTGCTGCAATAATGATAAGTAACCAGAAATAGGTGGCGTTATCCATGTTCCAGCCATAGTTATCCCGGCTTGCCTTGAATCCGATAGGAAGCACCTCGTTGTTAAGACGTTTTACCTCGGTGTCCAATACCCTCTTGGATAGCTCATATGAACCGATGAAATCGTAGGCAATTGTTAGAATGTACTCCTGATTCTTTTTATAGATATCGTTACCGGTTCTCCGCATATCAATCTGGCCTATGTCTGAAAACAAAACAGGCTTACCGCCAATGTTGAGGTGAGAGTTTTTCAAATACCATACATCAAAATCATCTTTCCGCGATGACACTATATCTACTGAGACCATCTCTTTGCCATCGAAATAGTTTGTGCCTCCGGAAGAGTAAAGCATAGTCCTCAGCTCGTTATAAGCTCCGGCAGGATTGATTTTCATCTGAGCAATCCGTTCCATGTCAAAATCGATGAAATACTCATTTAATGACATTGGCTCTTCCCATCCAACCTTACCATAGATAGCCGGTTCCTTTACCCGCTCGTTCTGAGAAAGATACTTGACCGACTCCTGACAATATTTGTAAAGGAGATCATAGTTATACCCAGTAAGAATAATGTTGTTCGCTTTATATGCAGAGCTGCCCACATTGTTGTCGAAATAGTTATCATCTACACCACTTACCGACCAGTTGGCACCACCGAAATCACAGGCTTTGGTAATAACCTCGCTTTTGAGCATAACAGGAAACCCGCTGTTTTCAAACTCCTTCTTGAACTTTACCACAATCCGTCCATTTTTATAGGAGCTTACCTGTGTGTAAAAACTCTCTATCTGAGGAAACTGAGTGAGGTAGTTTTCCATATATACCACTATATCATTAAGTTGCTGCACAGAGCAGCCATCCGGCATAGAGGCTTTTATACTAAGAGTCGGACGTACAGGTCCCCTGTCAAAGTTGAATTTTTTTATATTCTGCATGAAAAGTCTCAAGGAGCCACCAAGACTCTTTTCCACAACTCCTTTTAGATTGTTCTGATAAAAATTGCCGCCTAAGGTCTTGTTGTAAAGATTTATAAGAGATGGGTTTCCCTTTTCCATCTTGTTGGGAAGAAGATGGACCGGCAGACCGAAACCAAGTACAATAATGACAATGAATAGCCATTTATGGCTGCGGGCAAAGAGAATGTACTTTTTGTAGAGATGGTTGAACCGGATTACTCTTCTCCTCTGTTTTATGCTCTGACCGGAATTTACCCCCTTTATGGGATAGGTATCTATAAGGGCAGGGACAAAGAGCAAGGCAATAGCGAGTGAGACTGCAAGGTTGATGATTATAACCCCGGAAAAGTCGGTGAGATTCTTTTTAATATCCTCAGGAAGGAAAAATACAACAGAGAGTGCACCAATAGTGGTGAAAAGAGCAGCAAGAATGGCAATGAAGGCTTTACGGTCTCTGTAATATCCATAGTGCGAAATCATTATGATGGATGTGTCTATGATTATTCCTAGCGAGACCGTTATGCCGGCCAGAGAATAAATATGAATCTCCAGATCGAAAAGATAGTAGAAAATAAAAGCAATGAAAACGTTGGCAGTAAGAGTGGCCGCAATTATTGCCAGATATCTGAAACTTCTGCTGGCAACAAATACAAAAATCAGTAATATAACGATAGAAAGAATCGTACGACGGAGAATCTTATTAATTTCAGCTTTAAGTTCAACGGAGGAGTCGTAAGAGATTGTAGCAGCGAATTTATCGGGGAAGCTCTTGCTCAGTGCCTCCATCTTCGCCTTTACCTCTTTGCAAAGGTCAAGAGTGTTTACACTTTTTTCCGGCCAGATGGTGATGTTGATTGTGTTGAGTCCATTTATCCTGTAATAAGAAGAGGGAACACGCTCTTTGTATGAGATCTTTGCAATATCATCCAGACGGATAATTCTACCGTTGCTGTTCTTGACAGGTATACTTCCGAGTACAAAGTTTTCCGTGCCTGTTGTAAGCAGTATGGTCTGCCCATCTATGTTTCCCACAATGTCATTTTTGCCGGCAAAGGCACCTATTGCATTGTCTATATCGGAAGGCGATATCCCCATTGTAGCGATAGTTTCAGGATCGAACGATACCTCTATGCTGTAAGGAGTCGCACCAGACAGAGAGACGCTGTTTACCCCGTCTATAAGAGAAAGCTCCTTGATAATCTTGCTGTTGGTATACTTCTCAATCTGATTGGTAGGCAGGGCAGCATTTATAGTGTAGGTTAAAATTGAGGAGATGCTCTCCCCTGAAGAGGAAACCGAAATAGTAGGGAAGCTCACACCGACAGGAAGCTTGGGATATATCCTGCGGATTAGAGTGGCAATTTCAAATCTTACTGCATCTATATTGGTCTTGGGTTTCAGAGTGATGGTTATTGATCCTCTATCTTTTCTGGAAACGGAGGATACGTCACCAACACCAGAGACTGTAGAGATCACACCTTCCAGCTTGGATGTGACCTCTGACTCTATTACCCTCGCAGATGCTCCACTCCATGAGAAGGTGACAGACATGGTTTTCTCCTTGATGGTGGGAGTATACTGTATGTTGAGAAGAGGGGTTATGCCTGCGCCGATTACAAACAGTACAACAAAGACAAGTATGACAGAGAAAGGAGGGAGCTTCATTTGTTTCGCTTTTTATAAATGTTGTAATAGAATACAGGTATGAAAAAGATACTTACAACAGTTCCGAACACCATACCTCCGATAATTGCAAGGGAGAGAGGGTATTGTAGGTCAGAACCCATGTTTCCTCTAACAAGGAAAGGAAGTATGGCCAGAATCGTGGTGAGGCTTGTCATTATTATTGGCTTAAGCCTTCGCCCACCTCCGGTCATAATCGCCCTGAGCAGTGAATAGCCCTCTTTCCTCAACCTGTTGATTGTATCTATCTTAAGAATGGAGTCGTTTATGACGATACCGCTCATTACAACCATACCAATCATGGACATAAGGTTCAGTCCCGACCCGAACACCCATAAGAAGAGCAAGGCACCGAAAATGTCCACAACTATTTCTGAAAGAATTATTATAGGTTGTATTAGTGATTCAAACTGTGCAGCAAGGATAAAGAAAAGCAAGAGAAGTGCAACTGCCAGGATTATCACCAACTCCATAATCATCTCCCTGTTTGAGAAGAAGCTTCCGTTGAAACTTACATCAAAATCCTTGTCCTCTCGTGCAATATCCTCAATTGCTGACATTACGCCCTTTGCCTGCTTGTCGCTGACGGTGAGGTTGAGCGGGTAATAATCACCTTCGGTACCGGTAATGATGCTCTTGAGGTCTCTCACCCGGCTCTCCTTGAGAACAGATGATATAGGGATCTCTATGCCATCAGAATTTTTGACTGTCAGATTGAGCAGGCTGTTGCACACTCCCTCTTCGTCACCCACTATCACCGGCACAGAGTAGGTTCCATGGTTTATTGAAAATAACTGGTTCTCCTTGGTGGCACTCCGCAGGACTGTATAGACAGAGTTATAGCTTAGCTTGTACAGAGCCATCATCTCGGGATTTACTACAAACAGTATCTGCTCTTGCCAAAGAACAGGCTCCATATATAGATTGGGCAACCTTTTCGAAATCTTATCCAGAAAATGGTTCAGTTTATCCGGGTCTGCCGCATTACCCTCTTCGCTCATTATCTTGGCGACAAGGTTATATTCGGAATCAGAAAAAATGGCATTGAAAATATTGTTGGCAACTCCAAAATTGAAAGTTGCACCGGGATACATTGCAATCAGTTTATCGGAGATTTTCTTTTCAACCTGCGGAAGGTCGGATGGTCGCTTGGCCTGCATGTAGACCATGGCTTCTGACTGCGTAAGATCGGGAGTGTGAGAAAGCAGATACTGCTGTATGCCTATAAAGGAGCTGCTGTGAGCTATCAGCTCCTTTGCGGCAGATGTGACCTCAACCGTCCTGCGCTGGTTCTCCTCTGTGGTGACAGGACTGTTCCAGTCTATATTGAGAACAATGTCGTCATGTGTAACCGGTGGAAGCTTTGACTTGTCGATTGCTTTGTAGATAAGAAAAGTTGTAGGAATTGTTGATAGAAACAATATCCACGCAAGCCTTTGGTGGCGGAAGGTCCATTTGAGCCCCTTTTCATAGAGTGATACAATATCCACAGGCTGAAGCCGTCCCAGGATTTTGTTGGGAGAAGGCTCTCCCCTTTTCCTGTATAAAAGATAGTAGTAGACAGGAATGACGAGAACGGCAACAAAAAGCGATGCAAAAAGGCCGATCGAGACACCCATTGCCTGATCATAAAACAGAGCCCCTGCAATGCCACTTAGGAAAATAAGCGGAACGAATACGGCACAGTTGGTAAGGACAGAACTCAGCATAGAGGCGAATACCTCGACTACACCTTTGACAACCGCCTCCTTGAGTTTGAAGCCTCGCTCTCTCAACTGTGTAATATTGTCTATTACAATTATCGAGTTGTCTACCATCATTCCTATTCCCAGTATGAGTCCTGAGAGCGATATAATATTTATAGATATTCCGACAATGAAGAAGAAGAGCAGTGAGACAATAAGAGAGAGAGGAATAGTGATCGTTATCAACAGTGGGGAGCGGAAGTCGTTCATAAACAGGAACAATACAAGGCATGCCAGTATGGCACCGACAATCAGATTACTCTTGAGGTTGGAAATGGAGTAGTCCAGAAGCTGTGTCTGGTCGCGGGTAACCATGAACTCTATATCTGGATACTCTTTGGCAAAATTCTCAATCAGAACTTTTACAGACTCCTTTAAGTCTGCCATCTTTGCATCGGATTGCTTGATCACAGCCAGTGAGACTGTCTGCTTATCGTCTGATAGCACAACACCCTTGTTTCTCCGAGGTTGTTCTACGATAGATGCCAATTCTCTGAATTTGAATATTCTTCCGTTTATGTTGAGGTTTATATTCTCAATATCCTCTTTTGTCTTTATCTCAGAAATAAAACGAATATCCCATCGGTAGTGGCCATCTTTTATAGAGAGATTTCCCAGTTTGAAATTATTGTTGGATATGGCACTTTCCAGATCTTTTTCAGAAATTCCCAGGGACCTAAGTTTCTCGGAGCAAGGCGTTACAAGAAGTTCCGGAAGGGAAAGGCCGCTTACATCTACCAACGCAACCTCAGGAATCTGTTCAATTCTTTTGGATATAACGTCAGAGACAAAACGGCTCAGTTCTACAAATTTGTCGGTGCGGTTCTCCTTGGCAGTTATGTTGATGAAGAAGGCCGGGATATCGGTTGCACTTGCCTTGACAACCTTTGGCCTCTCCACCTCGCGTGGCATCGAGGAGATAGCCCTGTCAATTCTTTCATTCACCTCAATAAAGAGAAAGTCGATATCGGAGCCGTGGTCAAATTCCAGAAAGATATTTCCGGCATTGTTGTTTGACTCGCACTTGAGCTCCTTCAAGGAGGAGATCTGCATCAGCTGATTTTTGAGTGGGTTGATTACAGAGGATTCAACCTCCCTTGCGGAGTAGCCGGGAACATTTACCTGCACTGTTATCTGTGGGATATCGACATCGGGCATTAGAGAGACAGGCAGCAAGGCAGCAGCAACAGCCCCGAGAACAATAATCGCTATGATTGACATAGTGACCGCAATGGGCCTTTCTATGAGTTTGCCTATCATAATATTACCTGTTTTTTACCTCTACCTTGGAACCATCTGCCAGATTTAGATTGCCGGAAGTGATTACAATATCCCCTGCATTGAGCTCTGCATTCTTTTCCATATTTGCCGTAACCACGTGAGAACTGCTGTTGGACATCTCAACGGTTACATAGGTCCACATAGCCTTTCCTGTTGATTTGTCATAACGGAACAATACATCAAAGTTGTCTCTCATTACAACTGCACTTTTGGGAACGACCAGTTTTCCTTTTACAAGGTTTTCGACCAGCGCCTTTACATTCATGCCCTCTATAAGCTTGCCGGTGTTGTTGGCCACCTTAGCCAACACCTTTACCTGTCCGTTGTCGTCTACCAAAGGATTTATTTGAGTGACCGAGCCTGAATAGAACCTGTCCGGTTCCGTATAGGATACTATCTTGACAACACTTCCCTCTTTTACAAATGCCACCTCCGATTCCAGAAGGCTGAAATCAACTTCGAACTGTGAGTCGTCAATGAGAGTGCAAAAGATACCCGAAGACTGTTCGTAGGGCTTTGCTGTAAGATTGGCAATCTTGCCGCTGAACGGAGCAACAAGAGTGGTATTTCTGAGATCTTCCTCTGCCAGCTTAAGGTTGCTTGCTGCGGTACTGTATCCGGAGCGGATCTTTATAATTTTCAAAAGATCTGCCGGAACCTTGGAGCTGTCTTTGCCATATCCATAACCGATGAGAGCATCGGAAAAATCCAGCTCGGCCTTCTCCATAGACTGTTTTGCCTGATCAAGCCTGTGAGTAGCCTGCCTTGCATCCAGACTTGCAATCTTCTCCCCCTTCCTGACCGTCTCGCCATTCCTTACATATATTTCGGCTATGACCCCGGGTGAGAGAAAATTCAATTCGCTCTTCTTTATGGCTCTAAGCTTGCCATTGCTTATAACCTGCCTGTTGAAGTCGCTCTTTTTAAGAGTGACTACATCTACAACATTTTTCTCAGATACAAAATCTGCTTTGGCTGCCTCGCCATTCTCTTTTGTGCTGCCACCTTTTCCTGCACAGGAAAGTATCAGTATAGCCGATAATGGAAGTATGAGGAATTTTCTCATTTTTATAGATATTATTTTATTTGTCAATTATTTTATCGAAATCTGTCGATAGACTGCAACCCTTAACATAGTCGTAAAGGCTTAGTTTTCTTATGGTATAATAGTACTGCCAATAGTTGTTAAGGTCTGATATATATCTCTGCACAGCTTGGTCTTTTTCGGATTGCGCCGTGTTGAGGTCTAAAACCCCGATAGTGCCATTCTGGAACCTTTCCCGGGAAATATCGTAGCGAAGCTTTGCAACCGAGTCTGCCTGCGAAGAGATGGAACATTGCATGCTCTGCTTGTTGAACTGAAGGACTTTGATGAGTATATCCTGCCTGTGTTTGGTGTAAGCCTGATCAACCTGTGATTTTACAACCTCCTGTAGTGATTTGGCTAGCTTCACCTTGCCCTTTCCCAATCCCCAGTCTAATATGGGCAATTCCAACCCTAATCCTATCACCTCCTGATCTATAGGGTTTTTGTATGAGGATGAAAAATTGTCGCCCTTCTGGGTGAGGCCAAATCGTGCAAAGAAATTTGCCTTTAGCCCGGAATTGGATTTCGCCTGTGCAACATTCTTTTCTGCATTAAGGGTAAGGAGCTCATTCTCCAGAGCGAAAGAGGAGTTGTCTACAGCTTTGGCGTAGACATCATCGAAATTGAGTTTTATATCTTGTGTCATCTGAGGCATTATAAGCTCTATCTCAACACTTTCGTTGAAGCCAAGGTAGGTCTTTAAACCGAGCATGCTCACATCCATTTTTAGACGGTTATCGCTTATTGCCAGCTCATCGTTCAGCAACCTTAGCTTAAGCTGAAGCAGGTCACTTTTGGAGATTGCTCCTATCTCATATCGCTCCTGAGCAATCTTTACCGACAAGGATGTGGAGTTGTAGTTCTTCTGAGCCATATCAAGTGCTATCTGGGCAGAAAGTACTTCAAAAAAGAGAGATGTCACAGAGATGTTTATTGCCTCCATACTTTCCAGATATGTCCTTCTCGCACTTTCGTATTTTTTCGGTTCGATCTTCTTTTCCCATTTAAGTGTGTTATATGCCTTTATGGGCTGCGAGTAGTAAAGGCTGATGGGTTGTGAATTAAACAGAGTGTTGTCCGAAGGAGAAAACTGATCCAACCTGTTCATGCTTGTATTGATGGAGACGGTTCCTCCGGTAAGGGCAATATTCTGATCTATGGATAGCGAGAGGCTATTCTTTAGATTGTTGTTGACGATGTAATCTATCTCGCCTGTAGTGCTGTTTTGAAGAGGAAGGAGCGAGCGGTTGTATTGACCAAGCGATGCAGACAGGTTCAGTGATGGCAGAAACTGAGCCTTATAGGTGCGGAACTGCCAGTAATCTGCAAGAAAGTTATACTTAGCAACCAATGCAGAAGGAGATTGATCCCGGGCAGTCTCCACAACGTCTTCGAGTGACATTGTGAGTTTATGCTTTATTTGTTCCTGACTCTTCTCTTGGGCAAATAGCATGATAGTGGAGAGTGAAAATACAACGGTAAGTGATTTAGATAACATAATCGTCTCTATTATTTTAATTTAGCTATGGCAATCACTGGATTGTCGGTATCTTTCAAGTTGGCGGCAATCTCCTTCACTCTTCCGGAACACTTGTTATTCTCTGCAAATGTTTTGAAATCCAAAGCTGTGTGGGCAGCTATCAATTGTTCCTTTGAAGAAATAGACACAGGCCAGAATACAGGACCATTTCCCAGGTCTTCTTCAAAGCCTTGGCTGCCTTTGATTGGCTGGTCCATCAGAGTAAAATCTCCGGTTTTCTTATTGAAAAGAGCATAGCTGTTGTACAGAAACCGAGTCGTTGGATTCCCTTTCTCATCCACATCGGGCACTTCTACAGGATTACGGGCAAGACCTCTTAAATTCAACCAGATATACAAGTAATCGCGGGACTCTTTAAGAGGGCCAAGCCAACTTATGATATTTGCTGAAAAATCTCCCAATTGATTTTTGTTTTCAGGAGTCACTTTATAGTCTCCATAGTCAATAGTAAAGAGAGTATCTATTTTCAGATCGCTCCCTATTGAGCGTACGATTTCAGGATTTGCATATATAATTCTAGCCTTTTCTTCAAAATATGAAATAAGTGCGATATCTTTAATCATCATGAATCCCGAATTAACATTAGGCGACTTTGTCTGTTCTTTTTCCGGGCTAGGAACCATAAGCTTTACGTTTGATAGTGAGTCGTAGACAACTGCACAATAGGGCATCTGAGTTACTTGGGGATTATTTGCTGATATTGGATATATGTAACAGTTGTCGTCAATCTTTGTACCCGATAAGAAGAATGTTGAATACCCTTCAATTTCAGGGCACTTGACACACTTTACAAAGTCTCCGTTTTGTTTGTATTCGTAAAACTTTCCATCTGCCGAATTAATAATCAAGTTCCCATTATCCGGGTCAATCTTCAGCATTTGCATCACCGACATATTTGTATACTCCTCCGGGCCCCTGCCTCTTCTGTCAATGTTACGGATAAACTTGCCATTTTCATCAAATAGGCTTATTATTCCGGAATGGACTATATATATACAACCATTTTCATACAAGACTAGCCTGATATTACCAATCAGGGAGCTGTCGGTAGTCTCAAGTGGTATGTAGCTTATATCCGTTGCAATTTCGCTGAGGGGTATAACCCTGCTGTTTCCCAGGTTGCCCACAATGTCGATTTTTGTTAAATCCTTTTCTGTTTTGCTTCCTGAGCAGGAAATAATGCAAAATGCCAAAAGGAGTGTGATTATACCTCTCATATATTCTGTTATTTAAGTTTTGCAAGTACTAACACCGGATTATCCGAATCTTTCAGACCTGACGCAATTTTCCGGAACTTTTCCGAACATCCCGGATTTTGTGAATAGCCTATGAACTCATCCGCAGTGATAAACGATACCATATAGCCATCTTCGGAGATATACTCCGGCCAGAATGCCGGTCCACCTCCGATGTCATCTACAAGGCCGGTCTGATTGAATGCCGGCTGGTCTACAAAGAAGAAATCTCCGGTTTTTTTATTGAAAAGGGCGCAGGATATGTTCATGGTATATTTTTTCCCCATTATCGATAACATCTCCATCGGCTTGTGTGCTAAAGAGCCCATTTTGAACTTGAAAAATAGATAGCCGTCGCTTTCAAAGACATTGGCGTGTCTGCTGAGAAATGGGCTATTATTGTTTTTCGAACCACTTAGGTCGTTAGCAGTAAGTTTATACTTGCCATAATTAATTATAAAAGAGGTGTCTATATTAAGGTTTCTATCTATCCCAAGAACATAATCGTCATTGGCGTTGATTAGGCGCACAGTGTCTTTATATTTATAGGAATATGGCGCTCTAGATCCATTGGAAAATTGTAGCTTCTTGCCGATCTCTTTGTCAGCTTCCGGGAATTTGACTAGCAGCTTTACTGCAGATGTGGAGTCGATAGCAACCAATGAATAATCTGGTTCCAATTTGAAAACGCCCATGAAATATAGATTTTTGTCTAACTTGACGGCAGTGTCAAAAAAATATCCGTCTAGTTTTTTTTCAGTAGGTCGGGCTACTTTTTTTATAAACTGACCGTCTGATGCGTACTCGTATATTGTATTATTTGATATGAAGCAGAGGTTGCCGGTCTTGTTGTCAATCTGCAACGAGTAAATACCCCTATACTCCTCAGGACCACGTCCCCCACGGTCAAATTCTCTTATAAATTTGCCATCTTTATCGAAAATCTTGAGAACTGCTGTGCCTCTTTTTCCTTCTAACCAATAGATTACGCCATTTACGTAATAGACACCTTTTCTGGAACTACCTATCAAAGATTTTTCAGTTGTTTCCAATGGTATAAAATGAATTTCACTGGCGACCTCGCTTAGATTAACTGTCCTGCCACTGCCTACGCTGCCGGCGACATCAATGTATCTTAAGTCCTTTTCTTTTTTGTCTTCTGAGCAGGATGCAATGTTTAAGCATATCAGAAGAGCTGCAATAACTTTTAAGAGAGAGAGATTACTTTTTTTCATATCGCTTTTTGTTATGAAATTAACGAATATTAAAAAACGAGGGGCTCCTAAAACTATGGCTACGGTAAAGTTACGGACGTGACACGTCTAAGTATCAAATCATCAATAATATATTAAATTTCCAGTACGCAAAAGTTACGTTCCCCTGCAATGGGGAATTCATCGGATTTTCTCTTTCAGCTTAGCTTTTATAGCTCTTATACGAGGTGCGGAGGTACTTAGGATTTTTGCAATGTCTTGTGATGAGTAGCCGTAATTGATCAGGACAAAGATTATCTTCTCAAGATCTGATAAGTCAGATAAAGTGCTAAGTTCACTATACTCTTTAAGTATCACCTCACTGTTCGCAATTACAGACAACTTGTTTTTAGATTTGGACCTTACAGAATCTATCGATTTGTTCAGGTTGTCAAACACCTCTCCGGACAATTTCCTGCTTATGCAAGCTTGATTGTATACATCTTCTGTAAACTCGGTCAGCAATTCGGCAGGAATTAGAAGCAATTCATTTATAAGCTTACATTTGTCGAGCTCTTTTTTAATCTCTTCTGCATCCTTCACTCTTGCTTTACATTGCCGGAGTCTTATTGAAAGAAAGGCCGTTATGCCCATTGAAATAAATAGAAGGAGCAGGGTACAGGTAAGGAAGAATGTTGTGTAATGCTTACTTGAAGATAGTTGTGTCTTTAAATGGGAGGTCTCATATTTCTTTTCAATCTCCAGGACATTATCTTGTCTTATTTTGCTTATATGTTTTTGAGAAAACATATAAGCGCTTTTATAATTTAGGAAGGCGTTATAGAAGTCTCCTTTATTGGTATACAAATCAGCAAGATATTTATAGTAAAACGGATTGATTGAAGATGATGAGTCGCGTATGGATGATACTGCCAGTTTGCCGTAATGTAGCGCACTGTCCACTAATCCGCTCTTATCATAGTAGGAAGAGACTGTGAAGTACAGTTTCGGTCTGTCGGACTTAAGTGACTCCTCATCATTTAATCCAAGTACTTTCTTGACATATTCGACCGATAAGCCATACTCCCTTTTTGCAGAGTAATATCCGGCCAGAGCGTTGTAAAGACTATATTGAATTTCCGGAGATACTGTTTCTATTCCTTCAAATTGAATGATGTTCTCAAGGGCATCCTTGTAGCGGTTTTGAGCCAGATATGTCCAGAAAAGCTCTATCCGGGTGTATTGTTCGTCTTCGGCCCTTTTAAGAGAGGTGCATATCTCGAGTGTACGAAGAAGATAACTTTCTGCTTCAAGATACATTCTCTTTTCGCGGTTTATCTTTCCCAGATATAGATATATCCTGCTTTTTAGAATTTTGTCGGAGAAGTCGTATTCGTTGAAAAGCTCTTCGGATTTCTTCAGATGTGAATATGCTGTTGTATCTGCATTTTTGAGATTGTATAAAGAAATACCTTTGTAAAGGGCAGAGCGGCAGTAGTTATAATGGTCATCTTCATCTTTATACCATTTCAGACACTCAGTTATTAAAGAGTAATGCTTGAAGGATTTGAAGGTCTCATTTTCTGCTATGGCACATAAAAGGTTATAATAGGTTTTATTATTTTGAGACGAATTCGAGACATCTATTTTGATAAGTGAGTCGAGAGCAGCATTACTGTTATCGTACATCTGTTTGTCTATCCGCTCTAACTTTCTCTTTATTTTGGATTCCTGGTTATTTGTTGGACTACAGGAAATTAACGAGGCCAGAACAGAAAAGACAATCAAAAGATGCTTCATAATTGCGCCGTATACCTTTGGTTAAGATTAATGGTTTGAATATCAACCCAAAACTACTAAAAATTAATCCCATGACCAAAAATAGTTGGCTTCAGATGAATTGAAAGTTCTAGGTAATCTCTTTAACTACTCATAGAGGGATTCAACCCTTTTACTTTTACTATCACAAGTTCCGGATTTGCATCCGATTTATTCACAAAGTCAATCAGTTGCTGGCCATGCTGCCATTTTGGAAAGAATATTTTCTCAGGATTATCCGATATGGTCAAATTTAGCAAATAGTATTTGCCACGGGCTTTATCAATCATGTAAAGATTTTTCTTCCAGCCGGTCGTCACTATAGTGGCGTAAATGAAATTATCATCCTCGGCAATGTCGTACACAAGAGTAAGTTCCTTCATCTTCTCCATAAAGTTTGTAAAATCATTGGGGAGAGGACCATTAGGATTGTGGAAACAGTATCTGGGCTTAAGCTTTCGGGATTGTTGATCATATGTAAAGACAGTATCTGTGGAAAGCTGATGATAAACTATCTGGTCCCTTAGCCGGAACATGGATTTATAGTCGGCATAGGATGAGGCTACCGAACTTTGAGAAAATTCATATTTTACATAGTTCTCAAACCGTGCCAACGTATCGCCGTCCATCTTTGTTACATAAAGCTTGACCGGTTCGTTTCCAAAAATCACCTGAATGCTTTCCAGCAGAGTATTGTCATCGGTAAAAATAAACTTGCTCATTGCGTCCCCCTTCTTATGCATCCCTTTGAATACGCCATTAAAATCAAATTCAAGAACCCTTCTGAACAATTCAACCAGATAGATTCTACCCTTTTGTTCATTGACGAAAATACTGAATACCTTCTGATGCTCACCCGGGCCGTTGCCTTGCATGGATATCTGACGTATGAATTTACCGTCTCTTTCAAACTGAAAGACTTTTGGTGTTGACGATAAAACAAATATGTAATCTTCTGTTATCACAATATCCATAATATCTGCAATCAGTGATTCTTCCGATGTCTCAAGTTGGATATGTTCAACCTCTGCACTTATTCCACTATTTGTTATCTCCTTTGCATTAGAAATCATACTCCCGATTGAATATTCAACGAGAGAGCTATTATTCTTGCATGAATCTACTGCAAGTATTGAAAGTGCAATAAATATAGCTGTAATTAAATTTTTCATATGTCTACTAAGTTTAAATAATGAACACTTTAATTCAGTTATTTAAATAAGATCAGTATAGGGTTGTCACTCGTTGATGTATTTTCTAACTGCCGTTTTAACTGGCCATTTTTCACATTAGAAGAATCAATATCGTAGGTGTTGATTTCACCAATAAATTTATCTTTAAAAACTCCTATCGGAAATGGAAATTTACCTCCAATACCCATATTATCACTCACCTCAGAATATTTAAAATTAACAACTTGATTCATTTCTTTTTGCCAGATACCTATAAAAACATCCTGCTTGATGTAGTATTTAACGAGCAGCCTGTCTTCTGACTCATATGGAATGAGCATTCTTATTCTACCATCATCTCCACTCATCAATTCTTTCATAATGACTCCAGAGTTGTCACTATTGATAAACAGCTCTTTATCGGGCATTTTATTTTTGCCAAATGTTAGTTCATACTTTACATATGCAGTATCTCTATTGACTGTAAAAATTTTATTAGAAAAATATGGAAATATGCATATATCATCGTTGAAATGATAAAAATTGCACTGGCATCCGTGAAGTATCCTTCCAGCAGGTTCGGCATCAATAAGATTATTTACGACTTTCCCATTTCCTGTCGTAATAGCAATATGTTTGTTATTACCTTTAAAAGCATAATAATAGTAATATAAATTTTCTTTAGCATTAAACATGAATGTTGCTGGGGTCTGAACTGGAATTCTGATATCGTCTACATAAGAAAGGTTGTCTATTCGATATCTTAAAATCTTATTCTGTTGTCTATCAAATAGTAAGATTAGCTCATTCTTTTCATCTATTCCGAAACAGCTGGCAGTCAGATACTCTCCCGGCCCTCTGCCAACTTTCATAATCTTATTAATAAACTTTCCTTCGATAGAAAAAACCAACAAAGAGGATGATTGATAAGAGTCTAATATATAAACCTTGTTATTATAAATAATTATCTGGTCAATCTTTCCAAAACGGCTATTTGAATTTGTTTCTAACTTAATAAAGTCTATTTCTGAAATCAAGTCCGATGTCTTAACTTTCCTGACATCACCAAAATTTACATTTTTTGTATGAATATTAGAGCTTATGGGATTTGTGCAGCTATATAAAGTGATTAATATACAGATAGGAAATAATAAATTTTTCATAGTTCCGTTAAATAATGAGATGGTACATATTTTCTCCGAATTAAGTTTTAGCACCTACAAATCAAACCAGACCAAATCCTCTTCCAATGTACTGCTATTTTCGATTAAAGCATAAACTCGATTTTGTTTTGTGTCGATATCAAAAGAGCATACATGTTTATCCAGTTTGTATTGACAAACAGGATTGCCTTCCCAATCAAACTTGCAGATGTAATTCAGTGCAGATCCTTTAGTTTCAGGGTTTAATATTACATATATAGCATCATCGGTACAGTTCAGATCTGAAAAACCAATAATTGTTTTTTCAGTAGGATGGATATAAGGAATTTTACTATCTCTGTTTTTTACATAGTAAACAGGCTTGTAAAATCTTTTTAAAACGGTCCTTTTGATTTTATTATTCTTAATATCAAATATTTCCATGATTCCCCCAAACGTAGTTGCGGAAACCATTTTCTGCCCGTCTGGTTTTAACGCAAAATAGGAACGGTACAAAAAGAATGACTTTTCTATATTCAAATGACCATCATCTTCTTCAAGCCGTGGATATTCATCATAGGTAGAAAGTGTATCAAAGCAGTTGCCAATTGCAAAGCGATGTTTATTACCATCAATATTGACGAAAGAGGATATGTACAAATCGTCCTTGATTTTTCTTGATTCTACGCAAGTTCTGGATTCCGTGAATACCGGAGTGTCTGTTATGGGATTGATATATAAGCTATCCCCTTTAAACCCAAATGAAAAATACACCATTTTAGGGAGATTTTGATTGAATGCCCACAATTGCCTTTTGTTTATGTCCAATCCATACGATGTGGTTGGTCTCATCAATTCTCCCGGTCCATTGCCGTAAGTCCCAAAACTACGTATATATTTTCCATTTTGTTTGTTTACGAGATGAAACATGCAATCATTTTCAACGATGTCGTCTGAAAATATAAATAAAGAGTCAGAAACAAAAATTCCTGAATTGCTTAACGATATATCTATGTTGATTTTGTTATATGAAACCTCTTTTATCTCCTTGAATTTTGGTGGAAAATAGTTTTTGTCTTCTCTCCTTTTGCAGGAGAAAGATATTACGAGGATTAACAGATAATATAATATTTTTCTCATGTTTTCAATTAGTTATAATAACCGTGTTGTTGAATATTACAATCCAAACCAGACCAATTCGTATTCTAATGTATTGCAATCTGTGATTATAGCATAAACTCGATTATGTTTTGTATCGATATCAAAAGAGTTCACAGACTTATCCAATTTGTATTGGCAAATAGGGTTGCCTTCCCAATCAAACTTGCAGATGGAAAACGTAGAGTAGCTATTAGCTGTTGAATTTAATCCAATATAAATAGCGTCATTTGTACATCTTAGTTTTCTAAAACCCTGTATTGCATCTTTTGAAGGGATGACAAATGGATATTTGGAGTCTTGGTTTTTCACTGTGTACATTGGCTTGTAATATCTATGCAAAACCTTCAAATTGAGCTTGTTATCTTTAATGTCAAAAATTTCAATAATACCTCCATATCTGGAAGCTGAAACGAGCTTTTGCCCATCCGGCTTTACTATAAAAGATGAGTAGTGCCTGAAATATGATTTTTCGGCATTATTATTTTCTATTTTTTCCAGTCTGGGGTATTCGTTGTAGGTAGATATCGTATCAATATTATTTCCTATCGTAAACCGGAAATTCTTACCTTCAGTCTTAATATAAGAAACTACATATCTATTTTCTTTCAGCTTCCAATAATAAAAGGCATTTTGCGAACTTTGAAATATTGGAATATCTTGAACTTTATAATGATTCAGACTGTCATATCCAAAGATAAACTCGACAACTTTTGGGAAGTTGCTGTTAAAAGCCCAGACTTGTTTCTTGTCAATATCAACTCCAAATGAAGGAGTTGGCCTGGCGAGCTCCCCTGGTCCATTTCCATAGTTTCCGAAACTTAGTAGGTATTTTCCAGTTTGTTTGTTGATAAAATGGAAAGCCAGATCGTTTTCAACCGACTCTCCTACAAGTAATAATAGAGAATCAAAGACATAAATCTCATGACTACTTAAAATCATATCGGTATTAATACGATTGTATGATACATTTCGTATATCCTTAAAAATTGGCTCAGAATAGCTGATCTCCTTCTTGCATTTGCAAGAAAATATCAGGATAGTAGCTAGTATGTAAAGAAGTATTCTTTTCATAGATGTCTATTATTATGCCTACTACAAATCAAACCAGACCAAATCCTCTTCCAATGTATTTCTATTTCTGACTAAAGCATAAACTCTATTTTGTTTTGCGTCGATATCAAAAGAGCACACACGTTTATCCAGTTTGTATTGACAAACAGGATTGCCTTCCCAATCAAACTTGCAGATGTAATTCAGTGCAGATCCTTTAGTTTCAGGGTTTAATATTACATATATAGCATCATCGGTACAGTTCAGATCTGAAAAACCAATAATTGTTTTTTCAGTAGGATGGATATAAGGAATTTTACTATCTCTGTTTTTTACATAGTAAACAGGCTTGTAAAATCTTTTTAAAACGGTCCTTTTGATTTTATTATTCTTAATATCAAATATTTCCATGATTCCCCCAAACGTAGTTGCGGAAACCATTTTCTGCCCGTCTGGTTTTAACGCAAAATAGGAACGGTACAAAAAGAATGACTTTTCTATATTCAAATGACCATCATCTTCTTCAAGCCGTGGATATTCATCATAGGTAGAAAGTGTATCAAAGCAGTTGCCAATTGCAAAGCGATGTTTATTACCATCAATATTGACGAAAGAGGATATGTACAAATCGTCCTTGATTTTTCTTGATTCTACGCAAGTTCTGGATTCCGTGAATACCGGAGTGTCTGTTATGGGATTGATATATAAGCTATCCCCTTTAAACCCAAATGAAAAATACACCATTTTAGGGAGATTTTGATTGAATGCCCACAATTGCCTTTTGTTTATGTCCAATCCATACGATGTGGTTGGTCTCATCAATTCTCCCGGTCCATTGCCGTAAGTCCCAAAACTACGTATATATTTTCCATTTTGTTTGTTTACGAGATGAAACATGCAATCATTTTCAACGATTTCACCTGAGAATATAAATAAAGAGTCAGAAACAAACACTCCTGAATTATTTAACGATATATCTAGGTCAATTTTGTTATAAGACACATTTCTGATCTCCTTAAATTTAGGGGACGAGTAATCATTGTCCTCCTTGCATTTGCAAGAAAAGATAATGGTAGATGCAATTATAAGAGAAGCAATTTTGTAATATATTAATTTTCTCATGACTAAAATATTGTAAATCAGACCAAATCTAATAATTAAAATCTATCAATCAAAAAATATTTTATAGGATATATCTAATTATTAATCTATTACTCTTTGGTTTTGGCTATATTTGCAACAATAGTTATAAAAATTACTGCATTATGGAAAACAGGATTTGCAAACTCTTTAATATACAATATCCAATCATTCAGGGTGGTATGGTCTGGTGCAGTGGATGGCGTCTTGCTTCGGCAGTCAGCAATTCCGGCGGTCTTGGGCTGATTGGTGCAGGGTCTATGCATCCGGATAATCTCCGGCATCACATCAGAAGTTGCAAGTCAGCGACCGACAAGCCATTTGGGGTAAATGTACCACTGATGTATCCGCAGATTGAGGATGTGTTTAAGATAATTATTGAGGAAAAGGTACCAATAGTATTCACATCTGCCGGTAGCCCCAAAAAGTGGACTCCTCTTCTTAAAGAGAATGGGATAATTGTGGTACACGTTGTTTCCAGCTCTGTATTTGCAGTCAAATGCCAGGAGGCAGGAGTGGATGCTGTGGTTGCTGAGGGTTTTGAAGCTGGCGGACATAACGGAAGGGAAGAGACCACTACATTTTGCCTGATCCCATCTGTGAGGGAGGCTGTCTCTATTCCTTTGATTGCAGCAGGAGGTGTTGCATCTCGTGCAAGTTACAATGCGGCATTTGCACTAGGGGCAGAGGGTGTTCAGATAGGAACTCGTTTTGCACTTTGCACAGAGAGTTCTGCTCACCCGGCATTCAAGGAGCATTGCAGGGGTCTTGCTGAGGGAGGTACAAAATTGCTTCTAAAGAAACTTGCACCGGCACGCCTGGCCGACAATGAATTCTCCCGCGCAGTTGCCGAGGCCGAAAGTCGTGGAGCCTCAGCAGAAGAGCTTACGGCACTTCTGGGCAAAGGGAGGGCTAAAAAGGGGATACTTGAAGGGGACCTTACCGAAGGCGAACTGGAGATAGGCCAAGCCGCATCAATGGTCAAAAAAGAAGAGAAAGTCGCAGATATCTTCCACGACCTTCTCTTCTAAAGATGGAATATTTTCGGAATGCCTTCCGAGAAACTATTTTGCAGCAGCTTCGTATCTGGCAGATACCTCTTCCCAGTTGATTATATTCCAGAAAGCCTCAATATAATCTGGACGTTTGTTTTGATATTTGAGATAATAAGCATGTTCCCATACATCCATGGTCAGAAGAGGAATTCCTTTTCTTTCAACTACATCCATGGTAGGATTCTCTTGATTAGGAGTTGATGTTACAAACAAATCTTTTTCCTCCTCGTCATAGCATAGCCAAGCCCAACCGCTTCCGAAACGGGTTTTCCCGGCATCCGTAAATTGCTTTTTGAGCTCGTCCATAGACCCGAAGGTCTCGTTGATTGCTGCCAGAAGCTTTGCCGATGGCTTGCCACCGTCAACCTTGATATTTTCCCAGTAAAGTACATGGTTGTAAAAGCCACCACCATTATTTTTAACAGCAACCGGATACTTGCTGATATTCTTGAAGACCTCTTCTATAGTCTTGAACTCTGCTGGTGTACCTTTGACAGCATTCATAAAATTATCGAAATAGGCTTTCTGGTGCTTGCTGTAATGGATCTCTACAGTCATTTTGTCTATGAATGGCTCTAAACCATCGTATGCATAAGGAAGTTGAGGAAACTCAATTTTGTCGATCTGTGTTTTATTTATCGTATTCATAATATTTGTATTTAATAGTTTTTCAGTAATATTGGTTGCGGGTTGTGCTGAGGCAGAAGAATAAATAGTGCCGCAGATAACTCCAATTGCTATATATCTAAACATGATGTATCGTTTAGATAGTATAACACCTGAGCAGAGAAAATGTTCTATCGTTCCAACAAAATGAATTCAAATGGCTTCTCAAACTTTTCGCCCCTCGGGTACGTTTCGCGGGATATTTCGTGCCACAGTGTGTAGTCTATAGATGGGAAAAAGGTATCAGCATCCGTTATGGTAGTGTGTACAAGAGTAAGATAGATTCTGTCGGCAAATGGTATTGCCTGACGGTATATTTCGCCTCCTCCGATAATAAAAACCTCTTCAGAAGATGTCTCTCCCGAATGTGTTCCTTGGTCAGAAGCAGCCTTGATGGCGGTCTCAATTGACGGGAAAATTTCTACACCCTCAGTTGCAGTAAGCGAACGGCTGATAACGATATTCCTCCTGTTTGGTAGAGGCCGCCCGATGGATTCCCAGGTCTTCCGACCCATTATTACAGTATGGCCACCTGTGATCCGTTTGAAGTATCTAAGATCTTCAGTTATGTGCCAAAGCAGCTGATTGTCTTTTCCTATTGCCCCATTGTCGGCTATTGCCACGATTATAGATACCATATTTGTGATTGGATTTTATACTGCTATTGGGGCCTTTATCCCTGGATATGGGTCATATCCGGAGAGAGTGAAGTCCTCGTATTTGAAACTGAAAATATCCTTTACATCAGGATTCAATGACATTGTAGGAAGAGGGCGCGGCTCTCTTGAGAGTTGAAGTGCAACCTGTTCAAAATGGTTTGTATAAACATGAGCATCGCCCAATGTGTGCACGAACTCGCCTGGCTTGAGGTTGCATACCTGAGCAACCATCAGGGTAAGAAGTGCATATGAGGCGATGTTGAAAGGGACACCAAGGAAAACATCTGCACTGCGCTGGTATAGCTGGCAACTCAATTTGCCATCGGCAACATAAAACTGGAAAAGGGCGTGGCATGGTGGGAGAGCCATTTTGTCTATCTCTGCAGGATTCCATGCCGATACTATATGGCGACGTGAGTCTGGGTTCTTTTTCAAACTCCCTATGACTTCACTTAGCTGGTCGATATGCTTTCCATCCGGAGTAGGCCAAGATCTCCACTGATGTCCGTAAACCGGTCCAAGTTCTCCGTTCTCATCGGCCCACTCATCCCAGATTGTTACACCGTGGTCTTTCAGGTATTTGATATTTGTATCGCCGTTTATGAACCAAAGCAGCTCGTAGATTATGGATTTGAGATGTACCTTTTTGGTGGTAAGCAGAGGGAAGCCTTCACTGAGGTCAAACCTCATCTGATAGCCAAATACACTTTTTGTGCCTGTTCCTGTGCGGTCGCTCTTTAAAGTTCCGTTCTCCTTTATATGTTTGAGCAGAGAGAGATATGCTTTCATTTCAGTAAATTCTATGTATACAAATATAGATAAAAAGGGTTAGAGGAAAGCATCAATATATTTTATCGATAAATCAACTAACTTTACACAGAATTTTTAATCTGAAAATAATGAAAACTAGATTGTCGAAATTAGCCGTATTAGTAATACTGGCAATGATATTGGTTTCCTGTGGGAAGGTTATGATTACAGGAAGAAATCAGATCCTGCTATATAGCCAAGGCGAAATAACCTCTCTCAGCAATTTGTCATACAATGAATTGATGAAGACTTCCAAACTTTCAGAAAATGCGAAGTACAAGAAAATGGTTAACGATGTGGGGGTAAGAATTACGACAGCTGTTGCCGGCTACTTGAAGCAAATCAACGCAGAGAAAGAGCTGGAGGGTATAAACTGGAAGTTTGATGTAGTAAAGGATACCGTTGTTAATGCTTTCTGTCTGCCAAATGGTAACATTGTTTTCTATGAGGGCATCATGAAAATTACAAATAACCCCGATTATGTTGCTGTTGTCATGGGACATGAGATAGCGCATGCTCTTGCAAAACATGGTAACGAGCGTATGAGCCAGGAGGCTTTGGTAGGTGTTGCAGGGCAGGCTCTTCAGGCATTCACCGGGACTCAGAGTGAAAAGACCCAGGCAATATTCGGAATGGCATTCGGTCTTGGAACTCAACTTGGTGTTCTGCTTCCATATTCCCGTAAACATGAGTATGAGGCGGATAAGATAGGTCTCATAATCATGTCGATGGCCGGTTATGACATCAATGCTGCTCCTAAATTCTGGGAAACCATGAGTGCGCAAGGCTCCAAACAGATGGAATTTTTCAGCACTCACCCTTCTGATGAGAATAGGATAAAAAATCTGAAAGCCATATTGCCTGAGGCGGCTAAATATGCCCCAAAAAAATAATTGTATTACATTTGCATTTCGAAAAGAATTAATAAAATATTATGTATAGGACACACTCGTGCGGAGAATTACGCATTAACAATGTAGGTGAGCAGGTTACGCTTGCCGGTTGGGTACAGAGAATTCGTAAGATGGGGGGGATGAGTTTTCTCGATCTCAGAGATAGATATGGAATTACGCAACTTACAATTGACGAGAGTGCTTCTAAAGAGTTGAATGCTGCTGCAGAGAAACTTGGCAGGGAATATGTGATTCAGGCAAAGGGAGTTGTTGCAGAGAGATCAAGCAAAAATGCCAAACTTCCAACCGGAGATATTGAAATCAAACTTACTGATATAAACGTGCTCAATGCTGCAATCACCCCTCCTTTCACTATTGAGGACGAATCTGACGGAGGTGAAGAGATAAGGGCTAAGTACCGTTATCTGGACTTACGCCGCAATCCACTTCAAAAGGCTTTGGCGTTGAGGCACAAGATGGGACAGGAGGTTCGTAAGTACCTGGATGGTATAGGTTTCATGGAAATTGAAACTCCTTTCCTTATAAAGTCAACACCAGAAGGTGCCCGCGACTTTGTGGTTCCTTCAAGAATGAATCCGGGGGAATTTTATGCCCTTCCTCAGAGTCCCCAACAGCTTAAACAACTTTTGATGGTTGCCGGGTATGACAGATATTTCCAGATAGTAAGATGTTTCCGTGACGAAGACCTGCGTGCCGACCGTCAACCTGAGTTTACACAGATAGACTGCGAGATGTCCTTTATTGAAAGAGAAGATATACTAGTTACTTTTGAGGGTTTGATCAAAGCTCTCTTTAAAAATATTCTTAATCGTGAGTTTAGCGAGTCATTCCCAAGAATCTCGTATGCTGATGCCATGAATTACTATGGTTCTGACAAACCGGATATCCGTTTTGGTATGAAAATCGCTGAGATAACATCATTGGTTAAAGGTAAGGATTTCGCTGTTTTTGATTCGGCAGAGTATGTAGGCGGAATTTGTGTAGAGGGAGGAGCTTCCTATACCCGCAAGCAACTTGATGAGCTCACCGAGTGGGTCAAACGTCCACAGGTAGGAGCTACGGGCATGGTATACGCAAGAGTATCGGAAGAGGGTGTCAAGTCTTCAGTAGACAAGTTCTATTCTCCTGAAGATCTTGCTAAAATTGCCGGAGCATTTGATGCAAAACCAGGTGATCTTATTCTTATCCTTTCGGGATTACGCAAAAAAACACAGGTTGCATTGGGTACTCTTCGTATTGAGATGGGGAACAGGCTTGGGTTTAGAAAAGGTGATGTATATGCACCACTTTGGGTTTATGATTTTCCACTTCTGGAGTGGGACGAGGAGACTCAACGTTTCTATGCCATGCATCATCCGTTCACATCCCCTAAGCCGGAGGATATGGATAAGTTCTATAGTTCAAAGAAAGAGGATCTGGAACAGGTTTGTGCAAACGCATACGACTTTGTGCTTAACGGTACAGAGATAGGAGGCGGCTCTATAAGAATACACGATTCTAAGGTTCAGCAACGTATGTTTGAGGTGTTGGGATTTTCTGCCGAGGATGCTGATTACAGATTTGGATTTATGATCAATGCATTTAAATACGGCGCTCCACCTCATGGAGGAATTGCTTTTGGATTTGACCGTTTCTGTGCGCTGTTCGGTGGACAGGAGACAATCCGCGACTATATTGCTTTCCCTAAGAATAATATGGGCCGCGATGTCATGCTGGATGCACCTTCTAACATTGACGATGTACAGATGAAGGAGCTTTTCCTTAAGAGTACCGTCTGATAGAAATTCAGAATAAAACATAATATATATGGGCCTTTTGCTTATTTATCTGCTTTTAGCCCTTTGTGTCTCCTTTGTTTGCTCAATGATGGAGACGGTGCTGCTTACAACTCCGGTTTCATTTATTAATGTAAAGGAAAGTGAGGGGGTAAAGGCGGCGCCAATCTTTAAAAAATTGAAGCAGAATGTAGACAGGCCTTTAAGTGCAATACTTTCTCTCAACACAATTGCCAATACCGTGGGTGCAGCAGGGGTAGGAGCACAGGCTACTGTTGTCTTCGGGGATGCTTACTTTGGCCTTATTTCCGCAATACTTACAATGACTATTCTTGTATTTGCAGAGATTTTGCCTAAGACAATAGGAGCTTATTACTGGAGGTCCATTGCAATGGGTTGTGGGAGAGTCATCAATGTGATGGTGTATATTGCGTATCCTCTGGTTGTTATATCTGAGTTTATGACCAAGCTTATATCAAAGGGAGCTAAGGATGAGGCAACGGTTAGCAGGGAGGATGTTTCTGCAATGGTGGATATTGGCACAGAGGAGGGTACCTTTGAAGACACGGAGAAGAAAATCATACAGAACCTTATAAAGCTGCGCAACGTCAGGGCAAGTGATGTCATGACGCCAAGAGTAGTTGTAGCGACAGCCTCTGAGGAGATGACTATTTCAGAGTTTTATAAAAACAAGGTGTTCCTTCACTTCTCCAGAATACCGGTTTATTCCGGAGAGAAAGAGAATATAACAGGCTTTGTCTATCGGCAGGAGGTTCTTGAAAACCTTGCAAATGACAATTTTGCGATTACTCTTAAAGAAATAAAGAAACCTATATTCGTTGCTCCCAATATTCAGCCGCTTACAATTTTATGGGAGAAGCTGGTTTCTCAGAAGTCTCATATTGCCCTTATCGTGGATGAGTATGGTGGCTTCGAGGGTGTTGTTACTCTGGAAGATATAATCGAGACCATTATGGGTATCGAGATCATGGACGACAGGGATGTCGTGGCAGATCTTCAGCAATTTGCCCGCGACCGCTGGAACGAACGCATGAATAAGTACAAACACTTGAGCTGATTACAATAATCCTACCAGAGTTCTGGCTAGTTCACGGAATGCTGTGCTGTCTTCCATCTCTCCTAAAGCAACAGGTTGGCCGTTGTCACCACTCTCACGTATGCTTTGGATAAGAGGAATCTGCCCAAGCAGCGGAATCTCATATTTCTCGGCCATCTTTCTGCAACCATCCTTTCCGAAAATATAGTATTTGTTGTTTGGCAGTTCTGCCGGAGTGAACCAAGCCATGTTTTCCACCAAGCCAAGGACAGGTATGTTTATATCCTTATTCCGGAACATGTTCACACCCTTCTCGACATCTGCAAGGGCAACTGCCTGAGGAGTACTCACCACAATAGCGCCTGAAAGCGGAATGTCGTGTACCATTGAGAGGTGAATATCTCCTGTTCCGGGAGGAAGGTCTATAAGAAGGAAGTCCAACTCTCCCCAAAGAACCTGAAGCACCATCTGCTTTAAAGCATTGCTTGCCATAGGCCCTCTCCAGATGAGAGGTTGGTCCGGTTTTGCGAAATATCCTATGGACATCCATTTGACGCCATATTTTTCTATAGGAACTATAAGATCTTTTCCGGAAGAGTCGTCCACAAGGGGAGCAGCATCTTCTGTATCCGTCATCTTTGGAACCGAAGGCCCATATACATCAGCATCTGCCAGACCGACTCTGTACCCGGCTTGGGAAAGGGCTATTGCCAGATTGACGGCTACTGTTGATTTACCTACGCCCCCTTTCCCGGAGGCTATTGCAACAATGTGTCCTACATCTGCCAAAGCCTCTTGTCCGATCTCCAGATTCAGTCTCTTTTCGATTTTGCGCGCACGCACAAGTTCCATAATGCTTATCTTGAAATCTTCCCCGGGGAAAGCCTCCCTTAAAGCATTCTCGCAACTCTTTTTGATTGAAGTTGCCAGTGCATCAGGAGAGGGGAACACCAGCTTGAACTTGACTTTCCCCTCTTCAACCTTTATATCCTCAATCATTCCCAGGGAAACAATATCTTTCTCTTTGGCCGGGTGAACCACACTCTTTAATGCCTCTTCTACTCTGTTCTTATCCATTTTTAATAATGTTTATGCCGTACATGAGAATTATCTGGCTATGGTCATTTCATTTAACAGGTAACCTGCACCACCGAATTTGTCCATAATGAATAGTACATAACGTATATCAACATTTATAGTTCTTTGCAGTGATGGTTCGAAGATTATGTCTCCGCTCATTGCCTCCCAGTTGCCATCGAAAGCGACTCCGATAAGTTCACCTTTTGCATTCATTACAGGGCTTCCTGAGTTGCCGCCGGTAATGTCATTATTACTTAGAAAAGCTACAGGCAACTCCCCGTTCTTCATTGCATACTGACCATAATCCTTGTTTTTGTATAACTCTTTAAGTCTGGCAGGAACCACAAACTCCCAGTTGTCAGGATCCTCTTTTTCCATTACGCCTTTTAGGGTTGTGATATGTTCGAATAGAACTCCGTCTTTTGGAGAGTAGTTCAGAACCTTGCCATAACTAAGACGCATTGTTGAATTTGCATCTGGATACATAGCCTTTCCTTTATACATCTCCAGTTGTCCGGCAATGTATGCCATTTGTCCTTTTTTAAGAGTCTGGGATATCATTGCAAGGTCCATATTTGCTTTATCCGAGGCCTCACGGATGGATTTTGCAGCAATTATAACAGGATCTGAGGCTAGGGAATCTAAGTTTTTAATTCCGGTCATAAATTTCTCCTCAGAAGAGAATATAGATTTGTCGAAAATGTAATCTACATACGCATCTATATTACCTGAGAATTGGGTATCGATGGTTTTGTAAAAACCGGGAAGGTCTTTTGCTTTTACTTTTTCACGGAAAGTCTTGATAAGAGCCTTGGTAACCTTTTTATCCGTAGACATAGAATAGTCCTTATAGAAAGAGGAGGCCTTGATCTTTTTTGCATCGATATCTTTATTATCCGTGAAATCCTTTGCAAGGGAGAAAATCTCAATATTATTGAGGGCTTCGTTTATGTAAGAATAGAGATACAAGGCATCAGCCCTTTTTGCAATTGACGAGTTGATGTCATTAAGAGCATTCCCATATTTCTCCTTACGCATAGGATCTGCATTCACCCACTCTGTAAACACCTTCTCCTCTTCTGCCCTGCGTTGTTCAACATTCAGCTTTTTGAAGGTCTCATTCATTCCGATAGCCTTTTTCCAGAAGTTTGAAGAATATGAATATTTGCTGGCGTACTGAAGTCTTATCTTAGGGTCTGAGAGCATGTCCTTCATAAGAACATCCTGACGGATACCTCTTACATATATCATGATTGCGTTGGAAATATTACTGGTCTCATTCACTTCCGCAGAGGTCATAAACCTGTTTGTGCGACCAGGGTAACCCATTATCATTGAAAAATCATTCTGTTCAACGCCTTTAAGGGATATTGTAAGGTGCTTCTTTGGTCTGTAGGGCTGATTGTCCGGAGAGTAAGCTGCCGGGTTATTGTCCTTATCTGCATATACCCTGAACATGGAGAAGTCTCCTGTGTGACGGGGCCACATCCAGTTGTCTGTGTCTGCTCCGAATTTGCCGATTGATGATGGCGGGGCTCCCACAAAGCGGATGTCACTGAATGTTTTTGTAATTATCAGATAGTAAGAATTTCCGGCATACATGGATGAGATTTGTGCATCTATGTATTTGGAATCGCCATACATTTTTTTCTTTAGAGTTTCTGCCAGTGACTCAAGGGCGGCTCTTTTTTCCCGGGGGGTAGCTGCATTTGCAGTAGCAGCAATTACTTCTGATGTGATATCGGTAAAGCTTTCCAGAAAAGTGACTGTCAGACCTGGAGCTGGCATCTCTTGCTCGCGGTTCATTGCCCAATAACCATCCTGAAGATAATCATGTTCAACAGAACTTAACTTTTGAATGGCGCTGTATCCGCAATGGTGGTTTGTTAGCACAAGACCCTCTTCAGAAATAATCTCTCCTGTACATCCGGCGCCAAAGTGAACGACAGCATCTTTCAGACTGGAGTTGTTTATGTTGTAAATCTCTTTTGCTTTAAGCTTGCAGCCAAGTTCAGACATTTTTTTGCCGTTCAGCTTTTCTAAAAGTGGAAGAAGCCACATCCCTTCGTCAGCTCTTAAAGGGCTAAAGGAAAATACTAAAGCAGATAAAACAAGTAGACAGATTTTTTTCATATATTTAGATGTTCTATTAAAATTTGAGCAAAAATAGATAAAAATGGCGGACAAACTTAGAATACTTATTGTCACCGACAAGTTTAAAGGGAGTCTGACTGCACTTGAGGCTGCAGAATCCATTAAACGTGGGCTTTTAATGAGCTTCCCGGACCTTGAGATAGAACTGCTGCCTATGGCCGATGGTGGTGACGGGACTCTTGATGTACTAAGAAGCTCGACCGGCGGTGAACTCAGAAGCGTTAAGGTTTTTGACCCACTTGGCCGGGAGATAGTTTCCAACTATCTTATAAAGGATAAACGGGTTTTTATTGAGATGGCAATGTGCTCCGGACTTCAACTGTTGAGGCTGCAGGAGTTCAATCCATCCAAAACATCCACTTACGGGCTTGGTCAGATGATAAACGCGGCAGCAGGATATTTTGCGGCAACAGGTAAAAGTTCCGGGGAGATAATAATAGGCATAGGCGGGAGTGCTACAAACGATGGTGGGATGGGAATGTTGAGGGCTATTGGTTACCGTTTTACAGGAAGAGACGGAAGGGATGTGACATCTCTTGCACAGGTTGCTGGAATTGATGGGCGTGGTGTGAATAAAAACCTTCAGGGGATTAAGTTTCAAGTGGCCTCCGATGTAAACAACCCTCTTTTGGGAAAAAATGGGGCGACTTTTGTGTATGGCCCGCAAAAAGGAGCTGATAGTAAAATGGTTGAAGATTTGGAGGGGGGGATGAAAAATTACGCAGGTATATGTGAACGTTACCTTGGTAAAGTCTATTCTGATTCTCCTGGAGCTGGGGCGGCAGGAGGAACAGGGTTTGCCCTGATGGGTTTTCTTAATGCAGAAATGCTTCCCGGGTGGAGAGTCTTGTCTGAAGTGACGGATCTGGAGAGTAGAGTCAAGAGGGCAGACTTGGTTATAACAGGTGAAGGGTCTGTTGACCGTCAGAGTATTTCAGGGAAGCTTATTGACGGGGTTGCCGGAATAGCTTCTAAGTATTCGAAGCCTTTGTGGGTATACTGTGGAATAAACAGTTTGAAAAAGCATCATTTAAAAAAGATTGGGGTTCAAAAGTTATTCTCGATTGCTGATATAGAGAAGGATAGGTCTCTATCTATGAGGGATGCAAAAAAATATCTGGAAACAATTTCTTACAAATCTGCAACTTTTTTGAGCAAAATCCAGTCAAACAGCCAAACAGATTAAACAAACACGATTATGGAATCAATTTTGGGAATCATTGTCCCCTTTACAACAGCAGTTCTTATTCTTCTTATAGTATTCCTGTATAAGGCGTATAAGGAGAAGACTAGAAACGAACTTATTGCCAAAGCTATAGAACATGGGAAAGAGTTGTCTCCGGACCTTTTCTCAAAAGAGAGCAAGGTTGATAAAAAATCAGATCCTTTGACAAGTGCTCTTGTATCAATAGGTGTTGGTATCGGACTTTTCATCGCTCTCTATTTCTTCTTTGGAGGATTTAAGTTTGCAGCTTTCGGATGTATTCCTTTTTTTGTCGGGATAGGGCAGTTGGTGGCATATTTTGTCAGCAGGAATAAAAAGGTGACTGATAACACAACCGGTGAATAGAAAAGAATTCGAGCAGCAGGTTATAAGCAATCAGGAGCCGCTCCGGCGGTTCCTGCTAAACCTTTGCAGCGGAGATTCTGCGTTGAGTGACGATATTGCACAAGAGGCTTTTATAAAGGCGTATGTGAATATCAACTCTTTTAACGGTCTGGCAAAATTCTCCACATGGCTTTTCCGTATTGCATACAACTGTTACTGCGACAACAGAAGGGTAAGCCAACGTTACAACTTGGTTGGGATTGATGATAAAGTATTAACTTCGCATGAGACAACAGACCATAAATATAGAAATCAAGAGTTGTATATGGCTCTCGGAAAGTTGAACGAAAAGGAGAGATCTGTTGTTCTGCTTTTTTACATGGAGGATAAAAGCATCAAGGAGATATCGAAAATTACCGATATTCCCGTAAACACAGTTAAATCACACCTTTCGAGGGCCAAAACACATATTTCGGAACATTTAAATACAATTGGTTATGAAAGAGGATAATATAGAAAAGTTTTTTAAGGGACATAAGCAGTCGGTAGAGAACGAAGGGTTCAACGAGAGGCTCTTTTCCCGACTGGACTGTATTCCTGCCCCGACTCCAAGGGTAGACAGATCCAAACTTATAATTTCAATTTTTGCTGCAATTGGTTTGGCGTTGTTTGTCCTGCTTGGAGGATATAGTTCTCTTATAAGCGGATTAAGCTCTATGGGATCTCTCTTTGCCGATTTCAGATCTATCAAGCCTGAAGTCGTAATATCTGTAATCTTTATGGTGTGTTCTCTCTTTGCTCTCGGGCGATTTGCAATCAAGGAGCAGTAATAGATATCATAGCAACCGGAATGAAATTCTGTGATACTTGCTGGCACCGTGCCTCTCTATGGCTTCCCGGTGTTCCTTTGTGGGATATGCCATATTCCGTTCCCAGCCGTACTGGGGAAATTCCTTGGAAATTGCAAGCATATACTCGTCCCTGTGAGTCTTAGCAAGGATGGAGGCTGCGGCAATTGAGGCAAGCTTCCCATCGCCCTTGATAATGCACTCGTGGGGTATCTCTTTGTATTTGTAAAACCTGTTTCCATCTACTAGAATATACTCCGGCTTGACATCAAGTTTGTCCAAAGCAAGATGCATAGCCTTTATGGAGGCCTTAAGAATATTTATTATATCTATCTCATTGTTGTCTACCGATGCAACAGCCCAGGCAATCGCCTCTTTCTCAATAATCGGCCTGAGCAGGTTTCTATCTTTCACGCTTATTTGTTTGGAATCGTTTAGGAGCGGACTGTAGAAATCCTTTGGCAGTATGACGGCAGCAGCGAAAACAGGCCCGGCCAGACATCCTCTTCCGGCTTCATCGCAGCCAGCTTCAATCAAGTCAGCGTTAAGATAGGGAGAGAGATAAATCTCTTTTTTCATTAGTGTGAAATTTGCCGCAAGGTAGCGATTTTCGTTCTATTTGCTATACCTGATAAGATTCTCCTTGAGGACGCCAATTATGCTCTCTTTTGTCTCCAGATCTGCCTTCAGCCTCTGAATCTCTCCTTTATATTCTACTATTGAAATTCTGTTCTCGGCATCCATTCTGTCTATTTTGTCCTGATAATGCTTTTCCAGAGCTTCAATCCGCAGGTCGATATTTTCTATCTGCCCATCACCGATTAGAAGTTCTTCAGGAGTAGTTTCAAGAACCCGGGCAATATCATATATCCTGGGGCTTACAAGTTTGGTTTTGCCTGTTTCAATCTGGCGATACGAGTTGGGAGACATGCCAAGTTTATTTGCCATGAGCTCCTGAGAGTATCCCAATGCCCGTCTCTTCTTCTGGATATTTAATTTAATAAGCCTTGTTTCCATTTAAAACAAATATAAATTATTGTCTGGTGAGATTGGCAACAGGTATTATATGCTAAAAACACAACTAAAACATGTGTTTATTAAATAATAAATGATATTAATGGATAAATATTTTTTAGAATCAGACAAAAAGTAGTTATTACCATTTGTAATCACATATGTTGACAGTAATTTTGAAAGAAAAACAGCTATGGAGAATAATTCAGATGGACGTTGTTTGGAACAAATCAGATTTTTGATGGAGCAAAAGAGACTTTATCTTATTAAAGGAATATCCTCATGTGACATTGCCAGATTGCTCAATATCGGAGAAAGTAAATTAAACAATCAGCTTTTTGACTGTCTTGGAATGAATATGTGTCAGATAATTTCTATGTACAGAATTCAACATGCCAGGGAGCTTCTTTCGATGGGCGTGAAATACAAAAAGTTATGGCGTCTTTCTGGCTTCAGCTCCTATTATAGTATGAATAGGGCATTTCATAATGTTGTCGTTTAGAAAATTATTACTAATTTTATACTCCTATCTTTGAATTTTTAGTAACAATTACATAATCAACTAGTTAATATGAAAGTCTATCCCACTCAGAACATTCGCAATGTTGTTTTGCTAGGAAGCGCCAAGTCTGGTAAAACGACCTTAGTAGAAACAATGATGTATGAAGGTAAAGTAATCGATCGTAGAGGTACTATCGAGGCTAAAACAACTGTTAGCGACAATACCGAAATTGAACAGATTTATCAACGCTCGATTTATCCGTCACTCCTTTATACGGAGTTTATGGATAATAAGCTGAATATAATTGACACTCCGGGTTCAGATGATTTTGTGGGAGGTGTTATTTCGGCTTTCAAAGTGGCGGATACTGGTGTTATGATAATTAACGCACAGCAAGGTGTGGAAGTTGGGACTGAAATATTTGCCCGTTATGCAGATAGGCATAATAAACCGCTTATAATTGGTGTTAACCAGCTTGATCACGAAAAGGCCAACTGGGAAAATTCCATTGAGATGTTACGTAAAACTTTTGGCAAAAAAGTTGTTTTGGTCCAGTTCCCTGTTGAAACAGGATTAGGATTCAACTCTTTTGTGGATGTGCTTAAAATGAAAATGTACTACTTCCCTGATGAGAACGGAACACGTGAGGAGCATGAGATTCCGGCTAACCTAAAAGAGCAGGCAGAGGAGTTGCACCAGGCTATTGCTGAGATGGCTGCGGAAAACGATGAGTCTTTGATGGAGACATTCTTTGATAAGGGAGTTCTCTCAGAGGAGGAGATTCGTAAAGGTCTCAAAATTGGACTTGCCAATTGTGAGATAATGCCGGTTTTCTGTCTTTCAGCAAAAAAGGATATTGGAACCAAAAGGTTGATGGAGTTCATCATCAATGCTACACCAACACCTGAATCAACAATTCAGAAACTCAAGGATGGCACTTTAATCCCATGTGACGAAAAAGGCCAGACTTCCATATTTATATATAAAACATCAATGGAACAGCATCTTGGTGAGGTTACCTATTTCCGGGTGATGTCCGGGAAATTGGCTGAAGGTGCAGATTTGACCAATCCAGAGACAGGTTCCAAAGAGAGAATTTCCACCATATATGCTGTGGCAGGCAAGAAGAAAGAGAAACTTTCAGAGATCGTCGCCGGAGATATAGGATGTACAGTTAAATTAAAATCGGTTAAGACCAATCAGACTCTAAATGGAGGAAACAAAGAGTGGGCTTTCGAAGAGATAGTCTTTCCTCAGTCAAAATACCGTACTGCTATTAAGGCAAAAGTTGAGAAGGACGAAGAAAAACTTGGAGAGGTCCTTAACAAAATGCACTCAGAAGATCCTACAATTGTAGTTGAGTATTCAAAGGAGCTCAAGCAGACAATTCTCAGCGGGCAGGGAGAGCATCATATAAATATTGTAAAATGGCATTTGAACAATACCCACAAAATTGAGGTAGACCTTTTTGCACCAAGGATTTCTTATAGAGAAACCATAACAAAGGTTGCTGCTGCTGACTACAGGCACAAGAAACAATCTGGTGGTGCAGGCCAGTTCGGTGAAGTACATCTTCTGATAGAACCTATTGTAGAGGGCATTCCTGCGAACAATAAGTTTAAGGTAGATGGGAAAGAGCTTATCCTTAACGTAAAAGGTAAGGAGGAGTATAAAATGGAATGGGGAGGAAAGCTTGAATACTATAATTGCATTGTTGGTGGTGCAATTGATGCTCGCTTCATGCCGGCAATCCTTAAAGGTATAATGGAAAAGATGGAGGAGGGGCCTCTTACAGGTTCATATGCCCGTGATATCAGAGTATTTGTATATGATGGGAAGATGCATCCTGTTGACTCAAACGAAATATCGTTCAAGCTAGCCGGTAGGAATGCCTTTAAGGAGGCGTTCAAAAAGGCAGGTCCGAAGATCATGGAGCCTATTTACAATGTAGAGGTTCTTGTTCCAAGCGACTGTATGGGTGATGTTATGAGCGACCTTCAGAACCGTAGGTCTATGATTGAGGGAATGAGCAGTGAGAAAGGTTTTGAAGTGTTAAAGGCCAGAGTTCCTTTGGCAGAGTTGTATAAATACTCTACTACTCTAAGCTCCCTCACTTCAGGAAGAGCAACGTTTACAATGAAATATGCAGATTTCCAACAGGTACCTGCAGAGGTTCAGGATAAGCTGCTCAAAGAGTACGAAGCTAACGAAAAGGACGAGTAACAAATTAATGATCCAAGCACAAAATATTAAAAAATCATTCGGCTCCCTTCTTGTGTTGAAAGGAATTGATTTTGAAGCAAAAGAGGCTGAAGTGTTAAGTATAGTTGGAGCAAGCGGGGCTGGAAAGTCTAGCTTGCTCCAAATACTTGGTACACTATCCTATCCGGACTCAGGGAAGGTTTACATTGACAAGGTAGATGTCTTTTCTCTTAATTCAAATGCTCTCGCCGATTTCAGAAATAAAAGGATAGGGTTCGTTTTTCAGTTCCACCATCTTTTACCGGAATTCACTGCTCTTGAAAATGTTGTAATACCTGCCTTGATTGCTAAGGAAGGAATGTCCTCGGCAAAATCAAGGGCAAAAGACCTACTCACATTTTTAGGACTTGGCGGAAGATTGGATCACAAACCAAGTGAAATGAGCGGGGGAGAACAGCAGAGAGTGGCAATTGCCCGTGCCCTTATAAACAGGCCTTCGGTTATTTTTGCAGATGAACCTTCGGGCAATCTTGATACAAATACGAAAAAAGAGATCCATAAGCTTTTCTTCGATCTCAGGGATAAATATCAGCAGACAATTGTAATTGTAACCCATGACAGGGATCTTGCAACTATGAGCGACAGGACTCTGGAGATGAGAGATGGAGAGTTTTTGCTTTAAGAAATTTAAGGTGCGGCAGGGTCAGTCTGCCATGAAGGTGAACACTGATGGTGTATTGCTTGGGGCATGGATTTCTCTGCCAATGGTTTCGGAGACTATTCCTGTAACAAGAATTCTTGATGTTGGTACTGGTACGGGCGTGATATCACTTATCATTGCTCAAAGAATGTCAGAGATCTCTTCCTCGTTCATCATAAATGCCATTGATATTGACAAGCCATCTGTCGATGAAGCGCACTATAACTTTTCGCAATCTCCATGGGCCGGTAAGCTTGTTTCCACAGAGAATCCTCTTCAAAACTTGATTAAGGATCCTCCTGAGAAAAAATATCAGTTGATAGTCTCAAATCCTCCCTACTTCATAGATTCACTAAAAGCTACATGTAAAAGAAGGACATCTGCCAGGCACAATGATGATCTTCCATATGAAGTAATTATAGAGGCAGCGGTTGCCTTACTGGAAAATCAAGGTAGACTTGCAATTGTCCTGCCCAGAGAAGAGGGCAATAAATTTATTGAGATGACTGCCTTAAAACCTTTGCAATTGATAAGACGTTGCAAAGTGAAGACTCTTGCAGGGAAAAAGGAGAAGAGATATCTTCTGGAGTTTGTCTACTCTTCAGTTAAGACGGAAATTAAGGAAGAAGAGCTTGTAATGCAAGAAACAGGTGGACTTGAATATACAGAACAATACAAAGATCTCACTAAGGATTTTTATTTGGGGTCCCGCTTCAATTACCTCTGAGTTGGTGAATCATTCTTATTCTGAAATCATCCTCAGCTTTGTAAAGCTTTGCAACCTTTTCTACCGAGAGTACTTTTAAAAACTGTTCGTAATATTTTCTCTGTATAGCACCTTCTAATGCAAAAGTGTTAACATATAAATCCATTACCCTTCTTATCTCACTTTCTGAAGAAGGTCTCTCACCGGTAGTCATTCTCGCTAGGGCTTTCAGACTTCCTTGAAGTCTTTTATGGGCAACCTCCCTCTCTTTCCAGTAGCTGTTGTATATAGGCCAGAAAGCCTCAGCTTCCTGTGGAGTGAGTTCCATGGCTGAAGTGTAAAAAGCAACTTTTGCACTCTGAATCTGCTCATATCGTTGATTCCATTTTGCCTGATTGTTTTGTTCCGGCCCTTGTGCTTTAGCTCCAGTTAAAAAACACAAGATCACAAGTGATAGGATTGTCTTTTTCATACTTAGTTTCATAATTGCTCTATTTTATTCAAGGCATGCTAAATATACGATACCTGCATCGGTATTCAGATATTCGATTATCTGCTCAGGATCAATCTCCTTTGTCTGAGTAAGAGTGTCTGTCTCTTCATCAAAAAAGTCGATGAAGCTACTTTCAAGATAGTTGGCTTCCAAAGGCTTTGAATTTACAATTGTAGACTGAGTAGCACTCTCAGGGGCAGAGGGCGAGAATAATTGAAATGCACCATATCCCATAAGGAATATTATAGCAAAAGTAGAGACGAGGGCCAGTTGGGGTTTAATCACTGACCACGTGCCCACTTTGGAATCTCTTTGTGAGATTTTGTCTGAAATGGAACTCTGAAAAGAGGAAAAGTACCCTTCAGGAACTGAGTAAGGGTTCTCTTTTAAATGTGGCTGGTCTATGTTAAATTTTTCTTTCATACTTCTTTGACTATATAAAACTCAAAAGGATTAAAGTAACTCCTGTAAAGAGTCCTGAATTTTTTGTGATGCGTGATGATAGGATGCCTTCAAAGCCCCAACAGAAGTACCCAGAATCTCAGATATCTCCTCATACTTCATTTCATCAAAATATCGTAGGTTAAACACTATTCTTTGTTTTTCCGGAAGTTTCAATATCGCTTTATGCAGAGCTTTCTGAGTAGCATCTCCGTTAAAGTATACATCTGATTCCAGTACGTTTTCCAGCTTCTTGGAGTAATCTGTAAGAGAAAGAAAGGATCTGAGCTGTTTTCTCTTGAGAAAAGTGAGAACCTCATTGGTGGCGATTCTGTATAACCAAGTGAAAAGCCTGGACTCTTCCCTGAATTCAGGTAAAGCTTTCCAGGCTTTGATAAAAGTGTTTTGTAAAAGATCGTTGGTGTCATCATGGGAGGCAACCATCTTGCGGATGTGCCAATATAGCCTCTCACTATATTTACTTACGATAAGGTTGAAAGCATATTGCCCTTTTCCCTCCTCTTTAAAGAGTGCCAAGAGATCCTTATCGTCCATCTTTTACATATTTATTTTCTTGATATCGCCTTTTTAACTGCTGCCATGATGCTCTTTGAATCCAGTTTGTACTCCTTAAGCAATTCGCTCGGAGAACCACTTTGACCAAACATATCGTCAACAGCTACAAATTCTACAGGAGTAGGCATTTCTCTAGCAAGAAGCCCAGAAACAAGTTCTCCAAGTCCTCCTGCAATAAGGTGCTCTTCTGCACAAACTACAGTTCCGGTTTTCTTTGCAGACTCTATGACTGCTTTTTTATCCAAAGGTTTAATCGTATGAATGTTTATCAACTCAACTGATATACCTTCCTTTTCCAAATCTTGTGCCGCAATTATGGACTCCCAAACCAAGTGGCCTGTGGCAAAAATGGTAACATCCTTACCATCAATAAGTTTTAAGGCTTTGCCAATTTCAAACTTTTGGTCAGCCGGTGTAAAATTAGGAACAGAAGGGCGGCCGAATCTTAAATAGACAGGACCTTCAAACTCTCCAATAGCGATTGTAGCAGCTTTTGTCTGATTGTAGTCGCAAGGATTTATCACTGTAAGATTTGGCAACATTCTCATAAGGCCCAGATCTTCCATGATCTGATGGGTTGCGCCATCCTCTCCAAGGGTAATTCCAGCGTGAGAAGCACATATTTTAACATTTGTATCTGAATATGCCACAGCTTGTCTCACCTGATCGTAAACTCTTCCGGTTACAAAATTTGCGAATGAGCCTGCATAAGGTATTTTGCCTGTAACTGCAAGCCCGGCAGCCGTACCTATCATATTCGCCTCTGCAATACCGCACTGAACGAATCTCTCAGGGAATTCAGCCGCAAAGGCATCCATCTTCAAAGAACCGGTAAGGTCTGCACAGAGGGCAACTATATCCGGATTTTTTCTGCCGGCTTCTAAAAGGCCAGCCCCAAAACCAGATCTTGTATCTTTATTTCCTGTATTTGTAAATATCTCTTGCATAACATTGGTTTTAAGTTTTAAAAATCGCCAAGAGTCTCTTTAAGCTGACTCAGAGCCTTTTCTGTCTGCTCATTGCTTGGCGCCTTTCCATGCCAGTGATGCGTGCCCTGCATGAAATCCACACCTTTACCCATCTCTGTCTTCATGAGAAGCATCTTTGGCTTTCCATTCCCACCGTTATCCTTTGCCCACTTGAATGCATCAAGTATAGACTCCATGTTATGTCCATCTACAATCCTGCAATCCCATCCGAAAGAGATCCATTTGTCCTGTAAGTTTCCAAGACTGAGGACAGTGTTCACCGGTCCGTCTATTTGCTGACCGTTCCAGTCAGTCATGGCAATAAGGTTACTTAATTTCTGCTGTGCTGCAAACAAAGCTGCTTCCCAGATCTGACCCTCTTCGCACTCTCCATCGCCAACCAGAACATATACAAAATTCTTCTCTCCACTTATCCTTTTGGATATTGCCGCACCGTTGGCCACAGAAAGACCCTGACCTAATGAGCCGGATGCCATGTGTATTCCAGGTAACCCCCTTTCAACAGAAGGATGGCCCTGAAGCCTTGAGCCCAGTTTTCTTAAATCGGCAAGCTCTTTTACCGGAAAGTATCCGGTTCTTGCCAAAAGACTATAAAGGACTGGTGCAAGGTGTCCTGCCGAAAGGATAAACATATCTTTTCCTTTTCCATTTCTAGTCCAGTTTTTAGGATCGTGGTTGAGTTCTTTGAAATAAAGCGCAGTCAAAAAATCGGTACTGCTTAAAGAACCACCCGGGTGGCCGGAGCCGGCCATATTGACCATTCGGACAATATCTCTCCTAACTTGAGATGCTATCTCTTGTAAATTTGCGATATCTGTCATTATGTTAATGATTAATTACTAATCATGCAAAGATAGCATCAAACAAGGGATTTTGGTAATTATTTTTATCTTTGCATCTATATTAAGCTCTAAATATTAAGATGAAGCAAATTAGGAATTTCTGTATTATTGCACATATAGACCACGGGAAAAGCACTTTGGCCGACAGACTACTTGAGTGTACACATACACTTAACTCAAGAGAGATGGAGAACCAGGTCCTAGACTCTATGGATCTGGAGAAGGAGAAGGGTATTACAATAAAGAGCCATGCAATTCAGATGGACTATATATCCGGAGGAGAGAAGTACATTTTGAACCTGATTGATACTCCCGGTCACGTAGACTTTTCCTACGAGGTATCCAGAGCAATAGCCTCCTGCGAGGGAGCATTGCTTGTTGTGGATGCCACCCAAGGTATCCAAGCTCAGACAATATCCAACCTTTATCTGGCCTTGGCACACGATCTTGAAATTATTCCGGTACTCAACAAGATAGATATGGATGCTGCCATGGTGGATACCGTGAAAGACCAGATCATAGATCTAATCGGTTGTGATGAAGAAGATATCCTTCTTGCAAGTGCGAAGACAGGTGTCGGCATTCCGGAAATACTTGAGGCAATAGTAAAAAAAGTTCCATCTCCAAAGGGAGACGAGGAGGCACCTCTGCAGGCATTGATTTTTGACTCGGTGTTTAACTCCTTCAGAGGTATCATTGCCTATTTTAAAGTTCAGAACGGTGTGATCAAAAAAGGTGACAAGGTAAAGTTCTTCAATACAGGTAAAGAGTATGAGGCAGACGAAGTTGGAAAGCTCCGGCTTAAAATGATTCCTACAGATGAAGTCCGCACAGGAGATGTCGGGTACATAATCTCGGGAGTAAAGACTGCCAGTGAGGTTAAGGTGGGAGATACAATAACTCATCAGCTGAGGCCTTGTGCCAGTGCAATAGCCGGTTTTGAAGAGGTCAAGCCGATGGTCTTTGCGGGAATATATCCTGTTGAGGCAGATCAGTACGAAGATTTGAGGGCCTCTCTGGAGAAACTTCAATTAAATGATGCTTCTTTGGTTTTTGAACCGGAATCATCGCTTGCGTTGGGATTTGGCTACAGAGGTGGTTTCCTGGGGCTTTTACATCTTGAGATAATTCAAGAGAGACTCTACAGAGAGTTTGACATGGATGTCATCACTACAGTCCCAAACGTATCCTACAAAGTTTATACTACTCAGGGGGAGGTTATAGATGTCCACAATCCGTCCGGACTTCCTGCTCCTACTCTCATAGATTATATAGAAGAGCCATACATCCGTGCCCAGGTGATTTCCAAGTCGGAATATTTCGGGGTCATCATGAAACTCTGTCTGGACAAGAGAGGTGTGTTGGTGAGCCAGCATTTCCTCACCAGTGAGAGGGTTGAGCTTAATTTTGAGATGCCGCTTGCAGAGATTGTCTTCGATTTTTACGATAAGCTGAAATCGGTTTCAAAGGGTTATGCATCTTTCGACTATCATGTTGTAGGTTACAAGGAGGCAGAGCTTGTCAAGCTGGATATCCTGCTGAATGCAGAGCCTGTAGACGCGCTTTCCAGCCTTATACACAAAGATCATGCGTATGACTTTGGAAGGAGGATGTGCGAAAAACTGAAGGAGCTTATTCCTCGCCAGCAGTTCGATATCGCGATTCAAGCCGCCATTGGTGCAAAGATAATAGCCCGCGAGACTGTCAAGGCTGTAAGAAAGGATGTTACTGCAAAGTGCTACGGAGGTGATATTTCCAGGAAACGTAAGCTGCTGGAAAAACAGAAGAAAGGAAAGAAGAGAATGCGTCAGGTCGGAAATGTAGAGGTGCCGCAGAGTGCCTTCATGGCAGTACTTAAGCTTGATTAGTAAATGCTATAGTCAACTTAAAATTAGTCAGGAATTGAAAAAAACAACTTTGTTATTATTCCTTTATTATGTCTTATTTCAATCCACGAATCCTGGAGAATAAACATGTATTCTCCGTCCTGTTTTAATTTTAATGAACCGAATCCCAGTTGTTGAAATTTTGTTACCGGGTTTCCTACTTTTATTCCTCCATTAAGATAGGCGGTGTAAATTGCAAATTGAGTATTCTCTAAAACAAAATCAGTAAACACGCCATTTCCTTGAAATCGTAAAAGATTTGTTCTATAATAATACTCTTCATCTAATCCTTCCTCTCCCTCAATACTTCTATAACTTGATGGCTGCCCCAATTTAGCGGTAACATCGGCGTATTTATATACATTACCGCAGACTAAACCTGCAACATCAGGCATGGGGCACTTTTGTGCAAACAAATTGGTTGCAGGAAATATGTTTATTAGCATAAATGCTATACATATAAATGCTGTTCTTAAATTATTCATATTGCTTATTTTAGAATAAAGTTAATATTAATTTCTATCACAAGGGGTAATAATTACAGTGGTTGTTGTACTTACGATTCCGTTTGAATAATTTGCAGCGTTTTCAATTTTTCCATTTACATCCTTATCTTACCCAGAGGATATTCATCTTTGATTCTGTTCGGCTGCTGATCAACCACTTTTCGATGAAACCATCGAACAAGCGTAAAATAAATACCAGGGTAAAATTTGGTCCATCAGTTCCTAGCCTCCATCTGATGATTGAAATAGAGACTTAACTTTGTAATACTAAATTTTATTTTTTACGTCTTATATGCAAATAGGATTTAATGGATAAAATTAAAAACAAGCACAGGAAGGATATCAATGATTTTATTAAAGAAATTGAGGACCCAGTCTTTAAGAAATCGTTAATGGACTTTAACAAGGTTGATTCGGAAAAAGCGTGGGAGAGAGTCTGCAGTGAGACTACTAAGCTGAAATCAAATATAATAAGTAGAAGGACTGTCTCCTATAGTATAGCTGCAATCGCAGCCACACTCTTGATTTTCTACTTCCTTACACTATTTGTCCCGGAAAAAGCTATTGATAATCAAGCATCAATAGAAAGAATAGATTATGGCGATGTCCATATCATTGATCACAATAATTCAATTATCGACATTAAAGGGAATAAGGGCAATAAGCAAATTGCTGAAGTCAATGTTTCTGAATATGTCAACGCTGCGCAAGACTCTTCGACTGTTAAAACAAAAGAGGAGATGCGTTGGAATACTATTGTTGTTCCTAAAGGGAAAAAGGCTCGCATAAAACTGGGTGATGGAACCGTTGTCTGGCTGAATGCTGACAGTAAAATGATCTATCCTGTCAATTTTTTGGGCGACCACAGGGAGGTGGAGCTTTATGGAGAAGGCTATTTTATAGTAACCAAGGATAAGTCGAAGCCATTTATTGTAAGGAATTCAGAGTTGATGATAAAGGTTTTGGGGACGAAATTCAATATCTCCAACTGGGGAAATTCAGAAAAGGCAGATGTTACACTTGTATCCGGGTCAGTTGAGGTAAAAGCAAATAATCAGTTGCGTATACTAGAGCCCAATGATAAGTTCAGCCTGGAAAAGAGATCAGGGGCAATCAATATTTCAGAGGTTGATCCTAATGAACAAACATCCTGGATCAATGATGTGGTATACTTGAGGTCAACATCGCTATCCAATATTGCTAAGACTTTGGATAGATGGTATGGGGTTAATGTCTTGTTTAAGGAAGATGCCTTGAAGGATATCAGAATATCGGGAGAGATTTGCAAAAGTGACGATCCTAAAGTAATAATCGAAATAATATGTAAGACTGCCAAGCTGAATTGGAGGAACACTTCCAATAATGGGGAGGTTCTTATATATGAATAATTTTCAAACCAAAACAAAACTTATGAGTAAACAAACATTCAGGAAAACAAACCTGCCAAGGATTGCTTTTTTATCTATGTTATTGTTGTGTATGCAGATAAATCTGTTTGGACAACAAATGCTGGAAAAGAAAGTGAGTGTGGATTTTAAAAATCTAACGATCTCGGAAGCAATTAACAAGCTTTCCAAAGATAGCGGAGTTAGAATTTTTTATGTTGACAATCTTAAAGACCTGTCAAAAAGAGTAAGCCTTAGCATCAAAAACATTGATCTTAACACAGCTCTTACAAAGATACTATCAGGGACGAACCTAAAATATAAGGTAGAGGGGACAAACATTATTATTACGGAAGATGCAAAAATCCAACAGACAGAACGGAATAAAATAACCGTAAGAGGAAAAGTCATTGATATGGATGATAAATCTTCCATCTTTGGTGCATCAGTATCTGTCTTAGGTACAAACAAAGGTGTCACGACAGACGACAATGGAGAATTTGTCATTTCACTTTTTCCTGGTGAAAAACTGCAATTTTCATATGTCGGAATGAAAACGGTGGTCAAAACAATAGCAGCTGCATCAGATAAACTTGTTGTTGAGATTCAGAATGATGCATTTGTTGCGAAAGATATGGTTGTCACTGGATTCTTCAGTCGTAAAAAAAGTGGATTTGCCGGTACTTCGACAGTCATAACAAAGGAAGATCTGAGAAAAGTCACTACAGGAAATATTTTTACAACGATATCATCATTGGATGCGGGCTTCAAGATTACCGAGGACAATAATATGGGTACAGACCCAAATAAAATTCCGGAGTTCACAATACGTGGAAAAGGTAGTTTTCAGAATGGATCTACCTCCCCGATATTTATTCTGGATGGATTTGAAGTATCGGCGCAGAAGATATTCGATATGGATATAAACAGGATTGAATCAGTAACATTGCTGAAAGATGCTTCTGCTACCATCCTATATGGTTCACGTGCTTCCAATGGCGTAATTGTAATTGAGACAATCGCTCCAAGCGCAGGAGAGTTGAAGGTTACATATGATTTCAAACCTACAATAGCTTTTGTGGATCTATCGGCATATGATATTATGAATGCATCGGAAAAGCTGGAGTATGAAAAAGCGGCAGGATTATACATTTCAAACGATCCTTATACACAACGTAGTCTGGAAGATCAGTACTATAAAAAATATTCGAATATTCTAAGAGGTGTTGACACATATTGGCTATCGCAGCCTGTAAGGACTGCTTTTTCGCAGGCTCACTCGATGTTTGTCGAGGGTGGTGTGGAAAATCAGGTAAGATATGGATTGGATGCTGCCTACAATGGAAGTCAGGGTGTAATGAAAGGCTCAGGACGAGACAGGATCTCTTTGGGTTTTTCTCTTATTTACAGGATAAAGAATAAAATAACTTTAAGAAATTACATTTCATACGCGTACGTAAATTCCTTTAATTCCCCATATGGCTCTTTTTCCACATACGGGCGGTTAAATCCGTATGAGATTCCAAAGGATGATAATGGCGATTATATTCCGCAGCTATCTGATGGTTCTGCCAATCCTTTGTATAATGCGAGCCTGCCCAACAGAGATTTGACAAAACTTCAGGAGTTCAATGAACAATTCTCTGTCGACTGGAACATCATTCAAGGCCTTAGGTTAAAAGGACAGGTTGGTATTCAAAAATCAAATTCAAATGGCGAGAGATACAAATCTCCTTTTTCGTCTGAGTATGTTTTACCCTTGAAAGACAACGGAGTCTCTTCATTAAGAGAGTTTCTTCCTATCGACAAAAGAGGAGAGCTAAGCATGAATAATGCAAACTATCTTAATCTGGAAGGGAACATGACTGTTAACTATAACAAGTATATCAATAAAGTTCATTTGATTTACGCCGGATTGGGCTCGGAAATACGCTCCAACAACAGTAATTCAAATGGTTATGTTGTCACAGGATTTCCGGACGACAGATATTCAGACCCCGCTTTTGCGATAAGATATAAAGAAAACACACGTGCTGCAAGCAGTGAAAGCACAGTACGGTCTATCGGGTTCTTTGGTAACGCTAACTACATATACAATGACAGATTATTTGTCGATTTTTCATTCAGATATGATGGATCATCTCAATTTGGTTCAGAAACAAGGTTTGCACCATTCTGGAGTTTAGGTGGAGGATGGAATATCCATAATGAAAAATTCATAAAGGATCTTAAAATAGTTGATATGTTAAAATTACGCTACTCTTATGGAATTACCGGAAATCAGGAGTTTAGCGCTTATCAGGCAAAGACCTCTTATTCATTTGACATCAACAGGCTATATTACACTATAATAGCAGCAAACATTATGGGTTATGGAAATCCTAATCTAAAATGGCAAAATCAGAAACAATCAAATATTGGATTCGATATTGGATTGGGGAAAAACAGATACAGAGCTTCTTTTAACTATTACGTAAAAAGAACTGAAGGTATGCTTGCCTCAATTACTGTTGCCCCTTCAGTTGGTATTCCATCAAATTCTTATACTGCAAACCTAGGTTTGATAAGGAATGAAGGTTTTGAAATGAATGTAAATGCAGTAATAATAAGAGACAGCCAAAGAGATTTTGAATGGGCAGTCAACTTCCAGGGAGCTACTAACAAAAACAAGATACTTAAGATTTCCAATGAACTGAAAAACATTAATAACTCCAATAATACTAATAAGATTATTCCCGGAAATGTATATGAAGAGGGTGAGTCAATGTCTGCAATTAAAGCAGTGCCTTCTTTAGGAATAGATCCGTATAATGGTAAGGAGCTGTTTTTAAAGAAAGATGGAACCGTTACATACACATGGAATGCGAATGATAAAATAGTAGCGGGAGATACCGAACCAACATTTTTCGGAATTTTTGGAACCAACGTCTTTTATAAGGGGTGGAATCTTAATGCAACATTCAGATACAGAGTAGGTTCTGATTATTACAACCAAACTCTAGCTTCAAGGGTAGAGGGGGCAGATCCAAGATATAATGCAGACAGAAGAGTTCTCAATGACAGATGGAAGAAACCAGGCCAGAATGCATTGTACAGAAATATTAAAGATTACCAGCAAACCTTTATCTCTACAAGATTTGTGCAGAGAGAGAATATGGTTCAGATGAATAATTTGTCTTTATCATACGAATTCGCAAAGGAAAAATTAAAATTGCTAAGACTGAAAACCTTAAGACTGTCATTTTCCGCGAATGATTTGATGTACATCTCTACTATAAAACAAGAGAGAGGTCTTGACTATCCATTCCAACGTAGCTATTTATTTGGAGTAAATGTTTCATTTTAAGAATTTAAAGACATGAAAAAAATTAATATATTATCTCTTCTTCTAATATTGCTCTCCACCTCTGCCTGTAATAAATGGCTTGACATAACACCAAAGGGTCAAGTTGAAGATAAACAGTTACTAAGTAATGTCAGAGGTTATAATTCTGCTTTAGCGGGAATTTATAACACTCTTACCCAACCGGATATGTATGGGAAAGAACTGACTTATGGTACTCTTGATGTAATGGCTCAGTATTGGGATTTCAGACTGGACAACTCTTATTCATATTATAAGTATGCAAATTACAACTATAGTGATTTATCCGTCCGTTCTACTGTCAATAATATTTGGGGCAAATATTACCAATGTATCGCAAAAGCAAACAAAATCATTGAGTCGCTCAACAACAGCAAGGACAGCATCAATAATTCAAACCTGATTAAAGGAGAGGCTTATGCATTAAGAGGATTTATGCATTTTGAACTTCTGAAATTATTCGGTCCGGTAATTCAGTCTTCGGCAGATTTAGACAAGCCCGCAATTCCATATAGAACTAAGTTTAATGTTGAACAGGTAAAGTTCAGCTCTGTTAAAGAGACTTTTGAGAGTATAAGAAAGGATCTCAATATAGCATTAGAGTTATTCAAGAATGACCCAATCAAAACATTGGGGAGGACAGGAAATGCGAATGGATCTTTATTGGATTACAATAATGTAATTGACAGAAGAGGTTCCAGGATGAATTACTTTGCTGTCCGTGCAATTCTTTGCAGGCTTGAACTTCTGGAGGGTAAGAAAGATAAAGCTTACACTTTGGCAAAGAGCATTATTGAAGAGTGCAAGACAACATTGATAGGTACATCGCCGGTTTTTGAACTTACTCCTAGAGATATTTATGACAATAATCAATCTGCATTCAGAGATATCATAAATTCATCTGAAATGTTGTTCTCTCTCTACGTTAATGACCTATATGACATGACCGGACCCGTGTTCAATTTTGTAGGATATACTGCAAATACGGCAGCTTCGTCAATCAGGATTAACCAGACACAATATGCAAATATTGTAAACTTTGTCTATGGTAGAAAACCGGATGGAGCAGGAACGGACTTCCGTCTGAAATATTGGTTTATAGTGAACCCCAACTCATCTTCATATTTTGACTTTGACAAGTTGAAAAAACCAGTTGCAGGCGGAAATATGAACCCACCATATTATCCGGAAATACCTTTGATTAAATTGTCCGAGATCTATTATATAGCCTGCGAGAGTCTTATTGGGACAGATAACGACAAATCTATGGAATATCTTAATGCTGTAAGATCTACCAGAGGTTTGCCTGATTTGGAAAAAGGAGCATCTACGGAACAAATGCAAATGTATCTTACTCGTGAAATGAGAAAGGAATTCTTTGGTGAAGGACAAATGTTCCATTACTATAAAAGGCTATTTCTGCCTATTGAAGAGAAAAACGCTGTGACAATTGCCCCACAAATATCGAACTTCGTATTTCCTATACCTGATGATGAGTATGAGTTCTCAAATAATCCTAAACCATAAATAATTATGAAAAGACTTAAATATTACATATCACTTATAATTGTGATAACCTTATTCTCATGTAAGGAAGACTTACCTCTTAGCTTTAATTCTGATGATAGATATATATATTTTGATATCCCTTTCCAAGTTGATAACTATGGTAGAATTATGACAACAAGGGTAGACAGCCTTATATACTCATTTTCTCTTGAGGATCCATCCCTAACTAGCTATACATATAAAATTCCTGTGAATATTGCCGGTTTCCCCAGCGACCAGGACAAAGCGTATAAAGTAGAGGTTGTTAAGGATAAGACAACGGCTGCACCTGAAGACTGGGATGTGACAACGATAGAAAAGCCAATATTCAGGCAAGGACGTATGTCTGATACATTGTATATTAAATTGAAAAGATCTCCATCATTAAAGACATCTTCAAAGAGCATAACTCTAAGGATACTTCCGAACAATGACTTCAAACTTGGAGAGATTCCTCTGACTACGATCAAGTTGTCTTTTTCTGACATACTTCAGCCTCCATCATGGTATAAGACTTGGAAAAAGGTTTTTGGCCTGACATTTTATAGAGAGGTTTATGTAAAATGGAAAGAGATCTATTATTATGGAGCAGATCCAAATATTGAGACAATTGGAGGACCTGGCAAGGGACAAAGGCTTTGGTGGGGTAACATGCCATATTATGCCAGTGAAAGCTGGTATCCATCAACATACATATTCATCCGGAAACTTAAGCAATACTTTATTGATAATGAAGTATACCCCGATGGAGACAAGACCAAACCAAGAATTTTATTACCCTAATTACCTTAATCTTATTTAATGTTATGAAAATTTTTAAGTTTATTTTGATATTCTCCGTCGCTTTAATTACTCTATCTTGCATAAAAGACGAAGGGAACTATGAGTATAAGACTTTGAACGATGTCGAGATTTCGGGTTTTAAACCCATAAATGAAAATGAGGGTGTTTATATAACTGAGCATAATGACATTCTTGAGATAAAACCTCAGGTGACTCAGAAGCTTTCAAATGAACCATCCAAACTTGCGTATGCATGGAAAATAGGGCAGGATACGGTGAGTAGGGAAAAGGATCTGAATTATAAAGTTTCAGGCAGATTGCCTTTTGGAAAAATTTCATGTCTATACATTGTTACAGATAAGAGCAATGGGATGAAGTATTTTAAGACGTTCTCGATAAATATCACCAATCCATTCAGCTTTGGCTGGTATGTATTAACCGAAAAGCCTGATAAAAATTCGGAGATAGCCCATTTGTCTACAACCAGGCCAGATGCAAAATTTATATACACAGATGCCATAAGCGGTTACAAGTTAGGTAAGCCGGTTAAACTGGAAGGTAAGTTTGGCTATATTTCATCGTTGAGTGATTATTTCTGGACTATCTATGTAACTACTAAAGATTGTGAATATCCATTTATTCAGACGGAGAACGCTACCTTTATGGCAAATTATCTGGTCTCTTCAAATAACTTCATGGATAAGGATAAAGGATATTCTCTGAACCCGGATGAATTCTACATATCCCGCTCCGGTGCTACTGTATTTGTAAGTGGCGGGAAAACCATATTTCTTACAAGTGGAGTACTTTACAAACCGGCAAAATACCTGAAGGATTACTTTTTTACAAATGTAACCCCTAATGCGATGAATACATACGCCATAGCTTTTGACAAAATCGGAAAGAAATTATGCAAACTTGAGCCGATAGAGGACAATATTTCACAAGGTATCTTTGGTGACAAATATTCTATGGACCAGGTTACTGAATTTGATAACTCCGCAGATTTTCAGAGCAGAAAAATTGGATACATTGTAGAACCATCTTCCACAATAAAGTCCCCTTCATTCAGGATAGTATCTTCATCGTCCCAAGGGATACATTTTGACAGATTCAGCATTGGCACAGACAAGATACAGACCCGTACTCCTGAATGCGTGTTACAGATAGCCGGAGCAGACGAAAACACAAGAGTGTTACCCGCTCCGAACGGATATTCTCCATCTTCATGGTATTTTTCAATAGGGAGCAAGATATATTCTTCACCTGATCTCCTTCCTGCATTGACTGAATTTGCAGCCATACCATCAAGTCTTGGAGCTATTACAGACATGAAGCTCTCGGCAAAGGCAACAGAACTTGTAGTGTCCACTTATAATGCTGGCAGCACAAATAGTTACAAAGGCTCTCTTGTTATTATCAATATCGTTTCCAAAAAGATGACGATATATGAAAATGTGATGCATAAACCAATATCAATACTAGCTGCCGATGCAAATCCATGGTGGTAAATAAAAAACCATAAAATGCAGAGAAGAGTCTTTGAAAATATTTTTAAAAAACATTATCAAGTACTTGTTTGTTTTGCAGTGAGTCGTGTTGGTAGATTTGACATTGCCGAAGATATAGTACAGACTTTTTTTATTAAATTATGGGAGAAAGAGATTGATTTGCCGCAAGATGAATATCGCATAAAATTATTTTTATATAAATCAGTAAGAAATTCAATAATGGATTATTATAGAAATACATATTCAAAACAACAGTCTATGGTTGACATGGACAGGAGCGTTGAATATGCTGACTCGAGGATTAAGAAATTGCTCGAAGATGAGGAATATGATATCGAGGTAGATATTAAGTTCTTTGAGAGGGTGAAATCGCTTAATGACGCAATAAAAAGATTGCCCAAAAAGTGTTCACAGATTTTTATGAAGATTTATATGGAAGAAAAGGACTATGCTACTGTAGCAAAGGAGATGAACCTATCTGTAAATACAGTAAAAGTACAGATGCATAGAGCTTATTGCAAATTGAGAGATATGGCCCTGTAAACATGTTTATATATATAATGCAAAAAGGCGTCTGATTTTTCAGACGCCTTTTAAGCATTGGATTCACACAATGTGTGTCCCCAAGTGAGGTTTATTCGCGGAATTTTGCGAACTCAATATCTTTCTGTGAACGAAGTTTGAGAGCTTCACTCTTCTGGTAAACGATGTCAAGTTGTTTGGCAACCTCAGTCATGTTACCCTGACGGGCAGCGATAACTGCGCGCATATAAGCAGCGTGAGGACACGGGTGTGTAATAACCTTAAATGCTTTGTCAAGCTGATTGGTAAGGATGTAAGCAATACCTTCGTTATCGTCACCTGTACCGGCAAGTTTGCTGACAGCATCGTTGTACCTGCCTTCCAGAATGTCTATGATGGCGATGTTCTGTTTAGCAATTGGAAGTTCTGACTTCTTGAACATGTCCATAGCCTCTTTAAGGTTATTCTCTTTAAGAGCAACCATACCGGCATTGTTGTAATAATATTTTGAGTTTTTGGTGCTTACTTTTGCAAGAGCACTCTTGGCCTCAGCAGTTTTGTTGTTCTCGATGGAAACTGCAGCAAGGTTCAGATATGCGCGGTCGCATTTGAACTTCTCTCCAGCCTTGTTGTAGATCTTTGCTTTTGAATCGTAGTCCTTAACTAATGTAGCAGCATAAAGAAGAGCCTCAACATCCATTATCTCGATGTTTGTCTTTGTCAATTCAACCAATTCTTGGTCTGAATAGTTAGTATAATCTACATTAGCAATAAATCTTGCTCTACGTAGTTCCGGAAGGACTTTGTCAGAAAGAGTCTTGAATACTTTAGACATATTCCTGATCTCTCTTTCACGTACTGCCGGGTCGCTGTACATAGAAAGTACGCGGATGATAAGATCTCTGTCTTGCATAGAAGACTCAGCAACAAGTTCCTGGAAACCTTCCCAGTCTTCTGCAATGGTAGATACATTTACAGGAGCACCTACAGGAGTCTTTTTGGTGATCTTGTCAAAAGCTTTCTTAGCTGTTTCCCCACGTTTGTCAGACAATTTAGTGTTGAATTTTTCAGATCCGTCAGGAGAAGCGTAAGCAACGATGTTGGTGTTCTTAATCTCTCTGCGTTGATCTTTTTCTATGTCGGCAAGGAATTTTTCAAACTCTTTTATTTCTTCTTTTGAAAGCTCTTTTGGACGAACAACTGAGCTGTTGATCTGATATTTGATCTGAGTCTCTTTTTTCTCTGCAATCACCTTTTGGTAATCGTGAGGAGCAAGAGCAACATTTCCTGAAGTGTGAACCAATTTGTAAGTGATGTTGGCACCGTCAGCAAGTTTGTAGGCAGCAGGGAAATCAATCTTCTTGTCTTTGTTCCATACAGCAACCCTAAGTTCCAGATGAGATTTTTCCATCCCAGGTTTGTACGCAAACTTAACGGTATTCTTTGCAGAACCACCCTTGACCGGAATAGCTGTATAATTCTCGGTAATTTTTTCACCTTGGAGTTTGAATGCCGGAGCAGCCTGTTCACCACCTTCATATACTAGTACAGGAACAACCTCAAGAATTGCTTTTGGGTGAAAATATCCTTCAGGGAAGTTCATGGTATATGTTGCAGTAATTTGATCTGCAACTACTTCAAGTACTTTAGGATCATTCTGAACGCTCACTAGCTGAGCCTCTTTAGCCATTTTGGATGGATTACTGCACGATAGGACAGTCAATCCAATAAAGGCTAGCGATAGAATTTTAAAAAGATTCTTTTTCATTATTTGATTATTTAATTTAAAAAAGTTGGCTACTTATCTTACAAAGGTATGAATTTTTATTTATTTGGTCTAATAACATTTTTTGATATCAATACGTTGATGTCCTCAGGTGTGTCTATTGAATAAGAAGTGTGTTGAGTGATAGCTACTTTTATCCTTAATCCGTTCTCTAGCCACCGTAGTTGTTCAAGTTGCTCTGCCTTTTCCAGTAGAGAAGGCTCCATCCCTGAAACAGAGGTCAATGCGTCTCTTGTAAAGGCATATAGACCGATATGCTTGTAGTAAGGGAAGCCATCGATCCATTTAGTGCTGTCAATACCACGCTGATAAGGTATAGTGCTCCTGCTGAAATAAAGGGCGAAATTATCATTTGAAATCACAACTTTTGGACTGTTTGGATTGAAGATATCCTCATCAGCAGAGAATTTCTTGACCAAAGTTGCAATTGTTGCGCTCTTATCCTTGAAGCAACCTACAAGCTCCCGGAGTTGTTCTGTCGCAATAAAGGGCTCATCTCCCTGAATATTGACAATAACATCATATTGAGTGTTTTCCCTTTCCTCAACAATTTTCATCGCCTCAAAGCATCTGTCTGTCCCACTTTTATGGGTGGAAGAAGTCATTACAACGTCGCCACCGAAGCGGGTCACTTCTTCAAAAATGCGGTTGTCATCAGTGGCAACACAGACATGCTCAAAAACGGAGGAACTACGCTCGTATACTCTTTGTATCATCGTTTTACCCTCAATCTCGACAAGAGGTTTGCCAGGGAAGCGGGTTGAACCATATCGGGAGGGAATAAGAGCAAGAATTTTCATGACAAATGGGGTTTAAATTTCTCAAAGGTACAAATTTTATCTATTTTTGCGGATCATGGATTTACGTGCGATTAAACTAAGATTTGATATTATTGGTGACAACCCGGTACTCAACAGAGCTATTGACATAGCTGTGCAGGTTGCCGCAACTGACCTTTCTGTACTGATTACAGGTGAAAGTGGCGTTGGGAAGGAGGTTTTTCCACAGATCATTCACTTGAATAGCGCGAGGAAACACAATCAATATATAGCTGTTAACTGTGGAGCTATTCCAGAAGGTACTATTGATTCAGAATTGTTTGGCCACGAGAAGGGTTCGTTTACTGGAGCATTTGAGACCAGAAAAGGGTATTTCGAAGTTGCGGATGGCGGAACTCTTTTTCTGGATGAAGTTGCGGAGCTTCCTCTTTCCACTCAGGTGAGACTTCTGAGGGTCCTTCAATCAGGGGAATTCATAAAAGTAGGCTCCTCAAAGGTACAGAAGACTGATGTAAGAGTGATAGCCGCAACCAATGTAAATATTCTGAGAGCGATTGAGAATGGCAAGTTCCGGGAAGATCTCTACTACAGATTGAATACAGTACCAATCATTATTCCACCATTAAGGGAGAGAAGAGAGGATATTCATCTGCTGTTTAAGAAATTTTCCCTTGATTTCGCTGACAAGTACAAAATGCCGGCTATTAAGCTTACTGCTGAGGCTGTACACATACTTGACTCTTACAGATGGCCCGGCAATATAAGACAACTCAAGAGTATTGCGGAACAGATATCGGTTATTGAAACCAATAGGTTGATAGGGGCAGAAGTATTGAAGAAATATCTTCCACAGGACAATCCTAACCATCTGCCCGTAAGAACAGAGGGATATAATCCTGACTATCTCACAGACAGAGATATTATCTATAAGATACTTTATCAGCTCCGGCAGGAAGTGGAGGAGCTGAAAGCCAAGATTAATTGTCAAAGTGATGTTTCTGCTGTCGGAATTGCAGAAAACTCTGTCGTTGATTATGACGAGGATCCTGAAATATATGCAGGTCAAGAACATGAAAGCTTCTCTATCCAGGACATGAATGCAGACCTTATCAAAAAGGCTTTGGAAAAACATGGGGGTAAAAGAAAATCGGCGGCTGCCGAGCTTGGAATATCGGAGAGGACATTGTATCGCAAGATAAAAGAGTTAAATTTGGATTTATGAAAAAACTAGCGATAATATTTTTCACCCTTTTGGTTGTATCTTCTTGTGGAATATACAGCTTTACAAGTTCTGCAATAAAGCCGGATGTCAACTCTATAACTGTGAACTATATAGAAAACAAGGCTATGAGGGTTAATCCAGCCTTAAGCAATACTCTTACTGAGGCACTTAAGGATAAGTACAGAAGATTCACTAAGCTAAAGCTAGACCCTTCTGACGGAGACCTTTTCGTTGAAGGATCTATTGTTTCTTATGAGACAACAGCTCTGGCGGTTACAGCTCAAGAGGTGGCTTCAAAGAACAGGCTCACAGTAACAATAAAGATAAAATTCACTAATAATAAGTATCCAAAGGAAAATTTCGAAAAGACATTTGCCCAGTTTGAGGATTATCCCTCAACTAGTAACCTGGATATGGTTGAGGCAAGCCTGACGGAGGCTATTGTTGAGAAGTTGGTTGATGAGGTTTTTAACGCCACAGTTGCAAATTGGTAGTTATGGAAAACTTGGATATATCAACTCTTGAACAGGCAATAGAAAGATACCCGTGGTTTTCTCTAGCCCGTCTTGAGCTTTTTAAAAAAGGTTGTGCTCTTGGTGAAGACCAAAAAGTCGAGTGTCTTAAGAGAGCCGCTGCCTATGTTTATTCGAGAGCAAAACTTTTTGAAATATCCAATACGACAAAGCAGGTTGATTTTCAACCGGTTGTTGTAGAACCGGAAAAAGCTCTCCCTGAAGTTGCCGCGAGTCAGGAAATTTCTGTTGATTATGCAGCTCCTATGGTATCTGTTGTAAAGGAGACAAAGGAATGTTCTACAGAACAGATTGTTGATGAGCAAGAGTCTTCTGAAGAGATTTCATTTGAAATTGAAACTGATCCGCTCTACACAGAAGGATCTCCAAAAATAGTCCTGGCAGGTGGTGATTATTTCAACAGAACCGACTTTGAAGCTCTTCAGCTGGATACGACACAGCCTTTGGACAAGTTCATTATAGAGAAACCATCTCTTTTAAGGTCCAACCCTTCTGTCGGGACTAATGAGACGGACTTTACAATTGAAACCGGTGAGGACGAAAGTTTTGAAGACTCGGGATTTTATACGGAGACCTTGGCGAAAATTTATACTCAACAAGGTTTTTATAAGAGAGCTCTGGATGTGTATGCAAAACTTATTTTGCTATATCCGGAAAAAAGTACTTACTTTGCGACCCTTGTACAAGATTTAAAGAGTAAACACAATCAGTAATATTATGTATACAGCAATTTCCATCCTAATTGTAATAGCCAGTATCTTGCTGACCATTATAGTTTTAGTGCAAAACTCAAAAGGCGGCGGATTGGCTGCTAACTTTGCATCAGGTAATCAAACTTTCGGTGTCCGTCAGACAGCGGACTTTTTGGAGAAAGCTACCTGGACACTCGCCATAACAGTTATTGTTCTATGCGTTTTAGCAACAGCTTTTGTTTCAACAGGTGACGTTGGAAAATCTGATGCTGTTCAGCAAAGGATAGAAAATTCGGCTCCTGTTCAAGGTCAACCGGAATTTCCTACCAACCCTGCTCCAACAGCCCCTTCAACAGAAAAACCCGCAGAAAAACCTGCTGCTCCTCAGAAATAGATAAAAATTTTCTAACAGTATATCAGTCCGTTACAGTAGTAGTGGACTTTTTTTTATTTAAATTTTAGTACTATGTGATACAAGGTATTGATATTTGTATATATATTTGCACTACCTAATTCTATGAAATTATATAATACTGTATGAAATGAAAAAAGTTGTAAATGTTGGTATAGGCGGCAGTAGTTTTGTCATTGACGAGGACGCCTATCAGAAATTGGACAAATACCTTGAAAAGTTCCGTGAAAGAACTAAGATGGGTGTGCAAACCGGAGATGTCATGGAAGATCTGGAACAGAGAATTGCAGAGCTTTTCTCAGAATCTCTGAGAGTTGGACAAGAGGTTGTCAATATTGCCCTTGTAAACAAAATCATCGCACAGTTGGGCATGCCCGACGGAGAGGTGGCTGACGATGACTTTTCTTCAACCACAAACTCAAAAAAAGAGAGTGATTATGTACATGTAGTGAAAAAACTCTACAGGGATCCGGACACCAGGACTATTGGAGGAGTTTGCGGGGGCTTGGCTCTCTATACAAATGTTGACATTGTACTTGTGAGGGTACTCTTCATCATCTCTCTATTCATGGGGGGTGTTGGATTTTGGGCATACATCATTTTCTGGATAGTTGCTCCGCTGGCAACTACCGCTGCCCAAAAATGCGAAATGCGCGGGATTCCTGTAACAGCAGAGAATCTTAGAAAGTATTCAATATATAAATAGAACCGGTTATGAACGACATTAATACAGATAATATTAAATCACAAATGCGTAAAGGTGTTCTGGAATACTGCATACTTAGTATTCTGAATAATAACGACGCATATGCATCTTCTCTGATATCAGAGTTAAAAGATGCCAGTATGATAGTTGTGGAGGGGACTCTCTATCCTCTGCTGACCAGACAGAAAAACCAAGGTTTGTTAAGTTACAGATGGGAAGAGTCACCACAGGGACCACCTAGGAAATACTACTCTATAACTTCCAAAGGGAAGGAACTTCTTGCAGAAATGGACGGCGTATGGCAGGAGCTGGTGGAAACAATTGCTTTAATCAGAAACAATAAAAAATAAATAAGATGAAAAAGGTTGTTAAAGTAAGCATAGGAAACCTAGCCTTTACCATCGATGAAGATGGCTATGAGCTATTAAAGGCCTATTTGGGAGAACTTAACGCCCATTACAAGTCTAAACAAAACGGGGATGAGATAATTGAAGGAATAGAGGAGAGGATGGCAGAGCTCTTCATTGAGAAATCGGGAAAGGAGGCTGTTGTTTCAATGGATGTAGTAAAAGAGGTTGTCAATATTTTAGGAAGGCCTGAAATCATTGATGAAGAGACCGGTAATTCCAGCTATGAGCCGAGTCAGGACAGAGGTCCCAGAACTACTCAGAAACGAGTATTCAGGAATCCGGACAATAAGGTTTTCGGAGGTGTATGTTCTGGTCTGGCTACCTATTTCAACATTGATACAGTGCTTGTAAGAATTCTCTTCGTGGTATTCTTTTTAGGATTCTCGCTGCTGGGATTTCACTTTGGTGGCGGATCATTTATGATAGTTACATATATAGTTCTTTGGCTGGTAATACCAGAGGCAAAGACGGTAGAACAAAGGTGCGCAATGCACGGGGAATCTGCCGATCTTTCGCATATCCAGAGGAGAGTTGAGGATGGTCTGAACCAGGTGGGAGGGACTATCAAGAGAGCAGGTGCGCAAAGTGGAGCCGTAATTGGAGATATTATAAAGAAAGTTGTTGGTGCATTCTTGTTAATCTTTTCAGTTTCAGGCATTCTTTTCCTTACATTCCTGCTTTTAGGTGCAGAGATTGTAGAAGGTGTGCTTCCGGTAGATGTGATTGACTATATACATTTAGGTATCAACAACCCAGTCTGGTTGAAGATATTCTTCCTACTATTTATGTTTCTCCCATTGATGGGAATGCTGTATAGCGGCATTCAGTTGCTATTCGGTTTCAAGTCGCCAAGGTTCAGACCAGGTCTCATCATATTTCTATTTTGGATTGTATCCGGAGTCTCTTTGGCCTTCTTTTCCGTAAAGGCCTCAAGGCCATACTGGAATGGAGCACGTGACAGCAATTCCATCTCTTTGAGATCAGATATTGACACGCTTTATCTTAGATGTGAGTCTCCAGAAAGAATGCCGGATTCAAAGGTTTTCTTTGATCTAGATAAATCTGGGATGGAGCTTTTCTGGGTGGATGGTGATAGAAATAACCATAACATAGTTGCGTTTCCTCAGGTAAAGATTGTAAGACAAAGTGAGAGTGATAGCTCCATGATCTACATAGAGTCACATTCCTTGGCTTGCACCTATGCAGAGGCGCTTATAAAGGCAGAAAAAAATCCTCCAACTGTTGAGCTGAAGGATTCATTATTAATAATTCATGCTGATACTTATAACAAAGCGAATAAGTGGAGTGGTACCTGTAAGGAGATCTCAATATGTATACCTGAAAGGGTCAAGGTGATACTTGAAAAGCCAGTCAGACACGATTTTGACAGTGATTTCGAGCATCGGGAAAGCTGGAGATGGGGTCACCGACACTACCACGGATGGTACTGGCATGATGAGTGGAATTAGCGTTATTTGATCACTCCAAGCTCCTTGCCCACTTTAGTGAAAGCAGCAATACACTTATCCAAATGGCAGGTTTCGTGTCCGGCAGAAATTTGAATCCGGATGCGATCCTGCCCTTTTGGTACAACAGGGAAGTAGAATCCAGTTACATATATTCCTTCTCCAAGCATCTTTGCTGCAAATTCCTGCGATAGTTTGGCATCGTAGAGCATAAGTGCACAAATTGCAGATTGTGTTGGTTTGATGTCAAACCCTGCAGCAATCATCTTTTTGGCAAAGTACTCAGTATTTTTATGAAGCTTGTCTTGAAGCTCGTTGGTCTTTGACATCATATCAAACATTGCAATACCTGCAGCTGCAACCATTGGTGGAATTGAGTTAGAGAAGAGATATGGCCTTGAACGCTGACGCAACATAGCAATGATCTCTTTCTTGCCGGTTGTGAAACCTCCGATAGCACCGCCAAAGGCCTTGCCGAGAGTTCCTGTCAGGATTTCAATCTTGCCTCTCAGGTTATACTCTTCTGTTGTGCCCCTTCCTGTCTTACCTACAACTCCAGCTGAGTGAGACTCGTCTACCATTACCATTGCATTATATTTATTGGCAAGCTCGTATATCTTGTCTAGAGGAGCTACGTTACCATCCATAGAAAACACTCCGTCTGTAACTATAAGTCTGTGACGTTGTGCCTGAGCAAGCTTAAGACATTTTTCCAACTCATCCATGTTTGCATTTGCATAGCGGTAGCGTTGAGCCTTACAAAGCCTTACTCCGTCTATAATGGAGGCATGGTTAAGGGCATCTGAGATTATTGCGTCTTCTTCATTTAGCAGTGGCTCGAACACACCACCGTTGGCATCAAAGCATGATGCGTATAGGATTGTATCCTCTGTACCGAAAAATTCTGCGATTTTCTTTTCAAGTTCGATATGAAGGTCCTGTGTTCCGCAAATAAAGCGTACACTTGACATTCCAAATCCTCTTTTGTCCAAAGCATCTTTGGCAGCGTTAATCAAAACAGGGCTGTTGGAAAGGCCAAGATAGTTGTTTGCACAGAAGTTCAATACTTCTTGTCCTGTATTAACCTTTATTGCAGCCTGTTGTGCAGTGGTAATGACTCTTTCTCTCTTGTATAAGCCTGCAGACTCGATGTTCTCAAGCTCACTTGTAAGGAAATTTTGAAACTCTTTATACATATCAATATTTATTAGTTAGCATATATGTTGTATTGCAAAGTTAGCAAGTATATGGCAAAAGAGTATGAAAAATATAAAAACTATTTTTGTTTTTTAAGTTTTCTTGTTTACTTTTGAACCCATAAATTATGGTGATGATGAATATTAAAGAGCGAATTATTGAAAATTCCATGGAGATGTTCCTCAATCGTGGATGTAAGTCTGTCACAATGGACGAAATTGCAGTTGAGAATGGGATTTCAAAAAGGACACTATATGAACTTTTCAGTGACAAGTCTACACTGTTGGAAGAGTGTATCCTGTATACAAGTGCCAAAATGAAGTGCAATATTGATTCCGTGCTTAAAGAGACAGGGGATATTTTTGACGTGATAATCAAGGTTCATGAAAACCAGGCAGAGCTGAGTATTAATTTGAGAATCAATTTTTTTGCAGAACTAAAAAAGTTCTATCCCGAAATTTACCAAAAGCTTATTATACGCTTTTCCGATTTTCACAAGGATAATATTATAAGATTTCTACAAAGAGGACAGGATGAAGGTATAATACTTAATAATATAGATAAGACTATTACATCAAGAATGATAATGGAGATTTCCAATATAATTGGAGATAAAGAGATTTTCTCTCTTGAGAATATCTCAAGAAAGCAGCTCTTCAAGGAGACGTTGCTATACTTTTTCAGAGGGATTTCCACAGAAAAAGGAATTAAAATGATGGATGAATATTTAAAAATAAACTAAAATGATCAGGAGAAAATTAATTAAACAAAAAGCAGCAGCCTCTATGGCTGCCATGCTTCTTTTTGCCAACTTTCTCGGAGCACAGGCAATGAGTCAGCCCAAGGATACTCTGCGTCTGACTATAGAACAGGCATTGGAAATTGCATTGAGCGACAATCTGAATGTGAAAATTGCTGATGCTGAGCTGGAGAGAGTTGATTATCTTAAACAAGAGAACTGGAATGCCTTATTACCGTCGTTGAACTGGAATGTGCAGTATGTAAACAATATAAAGAAACCGGTATTCTTCTCTGACTTTTTCCCCGGAGGGAAAATGGAAGTTGGTTCCACACATGCCTATACAGTTGCAGGATCTCTCTCAGTTCCATTATTCTCTTTTGCATTGTATAAAAACATTCAATTGTCGGAGCTGGAGATAAAATCGGCACTTGAATCTGCCAGAAGCACAAAGCTGGATCTTATAAAGCAGGTAAAGAACAGCTTTTATGGAATTGTAATGACCGAAGAGTCCCTTTCTGTTTTGGAACAGAGTTACAAAAATGCGATGGAAAGTGCGGGTAACATTAAAAACAAGTATGAGAAAGGGCTGGCCAGTGAATATGACAAGATCCGTTCAGAGGTTGCGGCAAGAAATATAATGCCAACATTGACCCAGGTTAAAAACGGTATGGAGCTGGCGAAGATGCAACTGAAAATCCTGCTCTCTCTGAGTATGGATACTCCGGTGGAGGTAGTAGGCGACTTTGCAGAATTTGAACAGGAGATCAATAATTACAAAAATGAAAGTGCCTTCGACTTTGATATGAACAGTAGCCTCAAAACCATGAACATCCAGTTGGAAAAGATGAATAAGAGCTTTGAAATCATCAGGTCACAGAGGTTGCCTTCTCTTGCCGGTTTTGCCTCACATTCCATGCAGATGCAAAGTAACGAGTTTACATTAAACAATATATGGGCAAATTCGCTTTCTGTGGGGTTCCAACTGCAGGTTCCGATTTTCAACAAGTTCTCCATTTCACTTAAAGAAAAACAGACAAAAGTGGGGATAAAGAAACTGGAGTACCAGAGAGACCTTTTGAAGGAGAGTCTGAGCCTTTCTGCTCAAAACTCTGTAAACGAAATGGAAAGAGCTAAAATTCAGCTTGAATCAGATAAAGAGGCTGTCAAACAGGCAACCAAAGGATATGAGATAGCAAAGGTGAGATATAATACAGGAGTCGGGACAGTTTTAGAACTGAATGATACTGAAGTGGCACTTACTACCTCACGATTAAATTTAAACCAGACACTATATAATTTTCTCAAAGCCAAAAATGAATTTGAGATGGTGTTGGGTGTAGAAAACATTAGTAAACAATAAAGTTAGACAATATGAAAAAAATCACAATTCTATTGACTTTGAGTATTATGCTTTTAGGAGCTTGCTCTTCGGACAAAAAAAAGGAATCGGCACAATCAGCTACAGAGGCTGTTTCAGTAAAAGTTGCAGAGGCGACCAAACAAATGGTACCTCAAAGAGCAGAATTTTCAGGTAATATCGAACCGTTTGTAAAAAATAATATATCAAGTGCTGCCGCTCAGAGAGTGGAGAAAATATATGTAGAGGTGGGAAGCAGGGTCCACAAAGGTCAGCTTCTTGTCCAAATGGAGGGGGTAAACTATTCTCAGGCAAAGACACAACTGGATAATCTTAAGTTGGATCTCTCACGTATTGAAGCTCTTTATAAAGCCGGAGGTGTTGCCCAACAGCAGTATGATCAGATGAAGACTCAGGTTCAGGTTGCAGAGACAAACATCGCCAACCTTGCCAACAACACAAAACTTTTATCTCCTATCAATGGTGTAGTGACAGCTCGTAATTTTGACAACGGAGACCTTGCCACCGGGATGCCTATCCTGGTTGTAATGCAGATTCAGCCGGTAAAGATTCTGATCAATATTTCTGAAGAGTTTTTCCCTAAGGTTAAAGTTGGTACTCCTGTACAGATAATGGTTGATGTTTACGGAGATAAAAAATATCCTGGGAAGGTTAGCCTTATTTACCCGACTATAGATCCTTCTACACGTACATTCCAGGCTCAGGTCAGTATCTCCAATGGAAATTCCGAACTCCGTCCGGGGATGTTCGCAAGAGCAACTGTTGATTTCGGAACAAAAGAGAGGGTTGTCGTGCCCGACAAGGCTGTTATAAAGCAGACAGGAACAAACGAGAGATATGTGTATGTTCTTAACGGAGATGTTGTAACCTATACCAAAGTAGAGGTGGGTAAGAAAGCAGGCTCCATATATGAAATTATAAGTGGACTGGAACCAGGACAAAAAGTAGTAGTTGCAGGTTTGTCAAGGCTTAGCGACCAGACAAAAGTAAAAATTGCTGATTCTGGTGCAGAGGAGTCAAAATAAAAGATATATTTTATGAAATTATACGAAAGTGCAGTAAATAAACCGGTTACAACAGCCCTGATATTTGTGGCTATTGTAGTGCTGGGTCTATTTTCATTCTCAAAACTGTCGGTTGACCTTTACCCTGAAATTGAGTTGAACCAGGCAACTGTGATGACGACATATGCAGGAGCAAGTGCAGCAGATATTGAGACAAATGTGACTAAAAAGCTTGAGAGGGCGTTGAGTACAGTGTCCGACCTGAAGAAGATATCTTCGGTCTCTAAGGATAATGTCTCTCTGATAACAATAGAGTTTGAGTATGGGACCAATATGGATGAAGCTGTAAATGACATCCGTTCGGTCATCGATATGCAAAAGAGTTATCTGCCCGAAGATGTAGAGAATCCTACCGTATTCAAATTCAGCACAGACATGATGCCTGTGATGTTTCTCTCGGCCACCTCTTCAAATGATGCACAGGGGCTTTATAAGATTCTTGACGAGAAGGTTGCAAACCCAATCAACAGAATAGACGGTGTTGCCTCAACTTCTATCTCCGGTGCGCCTGAGAGAGAAATACAGATTCTTACAGATCCGAAGAAGATGGAGGCTTACGGAATCACAGGCGAGCAGATTTCTGCCTTGCTGGCGAGTGGAAACAGCAATGTGCCGGCTGGTAGCATAGATGTCGGATCTAATACCTATTCTGTGAGAATAGATGGCGAGATAAAGGAGAGTGACCAGATCAACAATATGATAATTGGCAGCCACCAAGGGAGAAATATCTATATAAAGGATGTAGCGACAGTAAAAGATACACTTAAAGAGAGATCGACAGAGGTTTATACAAACGGAGTCAGGGGAGCCAGTGTAATTGTACAGAAGCAGTCCGGATCAAATGTCGTTGATATTGCCAAAAGGATAAACGAAGCTCTTCCTGAAATCAAGGCCGACCTTCCTCCGGGAGTGAAACTCGAAGTTGTTCTGGATACATCTACATTTATCAACGACAGTATCGGTTCTTTGAGCGAGACAGTTATCCTTGCAGGTATCTTTGTAATGTTTGTGGTTTTGCTTTTCCTTGGTAGGTTCAGGGCTACATTTATAATTATCCTTACCATCCCTATTTCGCTTATTGCTGCGTTCATATATTTGATGGTGACAGGTAATACTCTTAATATTATATCATTGAGTTCGCTGTCAATTGCTATCGGTATGGTGGTGGACGATGCCATTGTGGTACTCGAGAATATAACTACGCACATAGAGAGAGGGAGCAAGCCAAGAGATGCAGCTATCTATGCCACTAATGAGGTTGCAGTTGCAATCATCGCTTCTACCTTGACAATCATCGCAGTATTCTTCCCTCTTACAATGGTTACCGGTCTTGCTGGTATAATGTTCAAGCAGCTAGGATGGATGGTTACGATTATCATATCTGTCTCGGCCTTTGTTGCGCTTAGTCTTACACCTATGCTTGCTTCAAAGATGCTTACCAAGGAGACGGAAAAATCAAAAGCCTTCAAACTTGTTTATGGTCCTATAGAGAGGGCTCTTGATGGACTAGACAGGGGATATGCCTCTTTCCTTACTTGGGCCCTCCGTAATAGGATAATGGTACTGGTCGGTGCATTTGCCCTTTTTGTGAGCAGTCTCCTGCTGCTTAAAATGGTTGGTACTGACTTCTTCCCATCTTCGGATAATGCTCAGATTGCTGTTACTGTAGAACTTCCTGTCGGAACAAGGGTTGAAGAGTCAAGGGAGCTAAATACTCAACTTTATAATTTGTGGAAGAAGAAATACCCGGAAGCTGAGATTATCCAGTCGTCAATGGGGCAGTCGGATGGTTCCAATATTTTCATGTCTATGAGAAGTTCCGGAACACACCTTATCAGCTACACTTTACGACTGTCAAATTCTACAGACAGGAAAAGGGATATCTTTGAAATCTCCGATGAGATAAGAAAGGACCTTGCTGCAATTCCAGAGTTATACCGTTATGAGGTAATACCTGGCGGATCGGGCATGAGCATGGGGTCAGGTGGAACAACACTTGAAGTGGATGTTCTGGGATATGATATGAACAATGCCGATTCTGTTGCAAGGCAAGTGTCAGAAATAATGAAGAAAACAGAGGGACTTAGAGATGTAAAGCTTAGCAGGGATGACTATACACCTCAGTTGCAAGTTGTTTTTGACAGAGAAAAGCTGGCAATGAATGGTCTTACAATGGCAGGCGCTGCTACTGTTGTCAGGAACAGAATAAACGGTCTCATCAATACTGAGTTCAGGGAAGATGGAGAGGAGTATGATATTGTGGTTAAAAACTCACTGGCAAACAGAACAGAAATTGACGATATCAATGAGATAGTAATTTTCAATAGTCAAGGAAAAGGTGTGAGGTTATCTGAGGTTGGAGATGTTGTGGAGAATTTTGCTCCACCTTCAATTGAGCATCTCGACAGAGAGAGGGTGATAAAAGTCACAGGCTTGGTATATAAAAGAGCTTTGGGAGATATAGCGGATGACGTAAATGCCGGGATAGCCAAGATCTCCCTTCCACCGCTTATCACTGTAGAAATGTCCGGCTCAGTTGAAGAACAAAAGGATTCCTTCCAAAGTATGTTCACTTTGCTGCTGCTTGTGGTAATGTTGGTATACATTGTAATGGCAGCCCAGTTTGAATCTTTCAGGGATCCGTTCATAATAATGTTCTCTCTTCCATTTGCCTTTACCGGAGTATTTCTTGCACTTTGGCTTACAGGGACCTCCCTTAGCCTTATAGCCCTGATAGGAGCTGTAATGCTTGTAGGTATCGTGGTTAAGAATGGTATTGTACTTATTGACTACATTAACCTTAACAAACAGAGGGGCGCAAGTGTCAGAAAGGCTGTTATCAGTGGTGGCAAGTCACGTCTGAGGCCAGTATTGATGACAACTGTGGCAACAATACTTGGTATGGTACCTATGGCAATGGGTATTGGTGAAGGTTCAGAAATATGGCAGCCAATGGGTATATCAATCATTGGTGGTCTTACAATTTCTACTATCCTGACATTGATTGTCATACCTACAATCTACACCTCTTTCCATATAGGAGATATAAAGAAAAAGAGAAAGACTCATGCTAAATTATATGCAAAACACACTAATAAATAGAACCTTATGAAAGCAGTGATGATAATATACAATCAGGCGCACAGTGTAAACGTGCTTGAGATTCTGGACAAATGCAGCATAAGAGGATACACTAAATGGGAAAATGTTCATGGAAGAGGATCTGAAAAAGGGGAGCCTCACTACTCATCTCATGCGTGGCCATCGACAAATGTGGCTACCATGGCAATAGTTGAGGAGGTAAAAGTTCCATCCTTGATTAAGGAACTTAAAGCCTTGAACTCATCCGCTGAAAAGCAGGGATTAAGGGCTTTTGTATGGGATGCAGAGTCTGCAGTTTAAGTAGGATACAAAATTTAGGTGTACCTTTGTAGAATATGGAAAGTATAAAAGAAATCTTTAAAATTGGCAGAGGCCCATCCAGTAGTCATACTATGGCTCCATCTTTGGCGGCCAGGCAATTTCTGCAAAGGTATCCCGATGCCTCATCTTTCATTGTTACACTCTATGGAAGCCTTGCTGCGACCGGGGCGGGGCATATGACGGATATTGCTTTCACAGACATATTGGGAGAAGGGAGGACAAAGATTATCTGGAAACCGGAGATCTTCCTCCCTCAGCATCCCAACGGCATGTGTCTTGAATCATTCGACTCATCAGAAAACAAGTTGGGTGAATGGACAACATTCAGCATAGGAGGAGGAGACTTGAGCGATGATGGCAAGAGAAAGACTACAAAAGATATATATCCGCACACTAAAATGAAGGATATCCTTGAGTGGTGTCAGGCAAACGGAAGATCTTTCTGGGAGTATGTGGATATTCATGAAGATAAGGATACTTGGGATTATCTTGAGGAGGTTTGGAATGCCATGAAGGGTTCTGTTGAGAGAGGGTTGGAGACAGAGGGTGTATTACCCGGTGGGCTTAAATTGGCTAGAAAAGCAGCAGCATTTCATATTAAGGCAAAAAGCTACCAGGGATCAATGCAAAGGAGATCAATGACCTTTTCGTTTGCCCTTGCTGTTGCAGAGGAGAATGCTTCCGGAGGAATTGTTGTCACAGCTCCTACTTGTGGCTCATCTGGAGTCTTGCCCGGGGTTTTATATCTAAACAGGGAGTTCTACGGCTTTACCGATAAGCGCATCCTGAGGGCAATTGCTACCGCCGGACTTATTGGTAATATTGTCAAGACAAATGCATCCATTTCAGGTGCAGAGGTAGGTTGCCAGGGAGAGGTGGGAACCGCTTGTGCAATGGCAGCCGGTGCCGCGGTCCAACTTTTCGGAGGAACTCCTGCGCAGGTGGAATATGCAGCTTCAATAGGAATTGAGCACTTTCTGGGACTGACTTGTGATCCTGTCTGCGGTCTTGTCCAGATACCTTGCATTGAGAGGAATGCTTTTGGTGCAACCAGAGCTGTGGATGCCAATATTTATGCCCTTCTTTCTGACGGAAAGCACTTGGTTTCATTCGATACTGTAGTTGAAGCAATGAAGCGTACAGGACATGATTTGCCTTATATTTACAAGGAGACTGCTGAGGGAGGACTGGCGGGTTTGATGTGTAAATTATAGGTTTTTTAAAAAAATCATTTTACCTTAGCAGTCGAAACTTATAAAAATTATTAATTATGGCATTAGCAGTAAACGATTCAAACTTTAACGAAATAGTTATCAAATCAGACAAACCTGTACTTGTAGATTTCTGGGCACCTTGGTGTGGACCTTGTCGTATGATCTCTCCGATTGTAGATGAGTTGGCAGGAGAATATGAAGGTAAAGCTGTAATTGCTAAATGTGACGTTGATTCTAGTTCTGAAGTACCTGTAAAATATGGTATAAGAAATATTCCGACCATTCTGTTCTTCAAAAACGGTGAACTTAAAGACAAAATAGTCGGATCAACAACAAAAACCGCGATAGTCGCCAAGATTAACGCACTCATGTAATTTAAAACCTTACGGTATGAAAAAATTTCTTGCTCTTTTTGCAGGGTTACTGTTGATCAGTACCTCTGTTTTTTCGCAGACTAGGTTCGGAGTTAAAGGTGGTCTGAATTTTACCACAATGTCCAATATTTCTTCCAATGTTAATGAAACTTGGAAAAACCAGACAGGTTATCAGCTTGGTGTAGCACTACAGTTCAAGGTCCCTCTAATAGGATTGGCGATTCAACCCGAATTGCTTTATTCTACGGTGGAAACCAGAGAAAGTTCGGATGCGGATAAATCTCTGAAGTTGGACTATGTCACACTTCCCATTAACTTTGAATTAGGTGTGGATATGTTGGTATTCAGGCCGTTCATTGTGGCAAGTCCATATATCTCCTATGCAATCCAAAAAGGAGCAAGGTTAGAGGACCAGCCATGGGATGATATCAACAGATTCGACTATGGGCTTGGATTAGGTGCCGGAATTGACATATGGAAATTACAGATTATGGGTAAATATAACTGGGGTTTGGGCAAGCTTCAATCTGCAAAGGCAAACTGGGATAACGCAGATACCTATAAAAACGCAAAGCTCCAGGGATTTCAGTTATCTGTGGCATTTTTGTTTTAATTTTAAATCAATTAATGGGTAAACGTATCTGTATCTATTGTTCGTCCAGTAATGTCCTAGAAGACAAGTATAAAGAGGTCGCCCATTGCTTCGCAAAGGCGGCCTCAATTCATAATTATACCATCGTATGTGGCGGAAGCAGCAAAGGTCTGATGGGTGTGATAATAGGTACCATGCTGGAAGTGGGGGCTAATGTTGAGGGTGTTATGCCGGAATTTATGAAGGAGTTGGAATTCAACCACCCCGACCTCAAAAATTTTGAGATAGTATCTTCCATGAGTGAACGGAAAGAGCTGCTCAGGGAAAACACAGATGCCGTGGTAGCCTTTCCTGGGGGGCTGGGGACATTGGAAGAGCTAATTGAAACATTCACTTTAAAGAGACTAGGTATATATTCCGGAGATGTGATCCTGTTCAATCAGGAAGGATTTTACGATCCTCTTCTCAGCCTTTTTGAACATTTTGAAAAGGAGAGAGTCTTAAACAGTAACTGGAAAGATGGAATAAAGGTCGTTGATAATATTGACGACTTGATTTTGTCAATTGAATCGGCAAAACCTAAATTACTCGAACCAAAACATTATGCACCATCTTTTTAGAAATTATTATGAATATTAAAGATATTAAAAGCGATATTGAGCAAGAATGGCTGAGTTTCCAGAAACTAATGAAGGAGACTCTTGACAGCAATGTCACCCTGCTTAACACGATAAACTCCTATCTGCTGGACAATAAAGGGAAGCAGATAAGACCTCTGTTAAGTATACTATCTGCAAAGGCGTGCGGCAATATCAATGATCACTCCATATCATGTGCTGTGATTTCGGAGATGTTTCACACAGCAACTTTACTTCACGACGATGTCGCTGACGATGCTTCTCATAGGAGAGGTGCTCCTACCGTTCAGACTACATACAGTCCGGCAGCCTCTATTCTTACAGGAGACTATTGGCTTGCAAAGGCGCTGTACCTTCTGGTTAAGGAGCATAGTCCTGAAATTTTGCAGTTCTTTACAAAAACAGTAACGGACCTCTCAGAAGGTGAACTTTTTCAGATGCAAAAGGCTGAAAGTTTGGATACTACAGAAGAGGATTATTATTATATAATCTATAGTAAAACAGCAAGTCTTTTTGTGGCTGCCATAAAGAGTGCTGTGTACACAGTGGTAAAAGATAAGAAAACGATTGACTGTATGGAGAGCTATGCTAAAAACTTAGGTATAGCATTCCAGATAAGAGACGATATTTTTGACTATATGCCGGATCTTAATACGGGAAAACCTACAGGAGGAGATATCAAAGAGAAGAAAATCACACTTCCACTTATTTGTGCACTAAAGTCAGCTACCGAGAGTGAAAAGAATTATTTTCTGAAGATTTTGAGAGAATCAGATAAGGATGATGACAGGCTTGTTATAGAGGCTGCCACGATAATAGACAGATATTCTGGTCTTGAACAGGCACAAAGCATACTTACAGAATATTGTATTAAAGCTGCAGATTCTCTATCAGTGCTTAAAGATTCTCTCTATAAAAGAGATCTGCTTGATCTGGCTCAATACGTTGGAAACAGATTGGTATGAAAAAATTCTAATTGATTATAGAACTCTTCGCCAAAAGCAAAGATAAGGGGTTCCCGTAAAAACTTGTATACGGGGACCCCATCTTTTTTGCCTTTTGCAAAAGCATCGAGACAGATATGCCATTCATGAAGGTTCAGAGCTGTCATTCCGTTCGACAATGTAGAAACTCTTATTGGATAAAGCCAGCATGATATCGGCTTCTTGAATTTGCATTCGCCGGCTTTGTGTGCCACCTCGATGGCGCAGAAACAGTTGTCTTCTTTGTCGAAAAGTGTATATGCGCACTCTTCTCCACCTATCAGCGGTGTTACTAAATCGCCATCAATATCAATGACAGAGGGACCCTGCTCCTCAACGGAGCGGATCCCTTCCGGTCTCATATGCCTTGAAATATTGTTAAATTCATCTTTAAGAAGGCTTGATTCATTTTCAGATATTGGTGCTCCGCTGTCCCCAATGATACAGCATACTCCATGACACTTAGGATAGTCACATGCAAATTTTTCTGTAATTATTGCGGAGGATACCAGGATATTACCAATTTCTATTATAGATGTTTCAGCCATTCTTAATTGAATTTACTATTTGTTTTCGGCAGCTACGCCATTCATTATTACCTCTATCTGATTACCTTGACTTAATGTCTCTTTTATAAAATTCTGCACCTTGGCAGGAGTCATGGATTTCAAAGTAGATTCATATGTTGTGTAAAAGTCTTTTCCTAACAGGTATCTTGTGCCAATTACAGAAAGCCAGTATCCGTTCTCTCTCTGGTTTTGAGTATAATTCTTCTGCATATATTCGATGATCTTTGCGAAGTCGTTCTCACTGATACCCTTTTCGATTACATTTTTTATCTCAAGGTGCGCTCTGTTGAGCAGCTTTTCCGACAGCTTCACGTCTGTGTCAAAACCATAAAGGAATGTGAAATAGTCCTCTGGATAGTAGTTAATTCCCATCTTCACACCAACACCATATGTGCCACCTTCCTCTTCACGGATTGTCTTTGTAAATACAATGTCAAACACCTGTTTCATGATATTTGCCATAATTATGTTTTCAACAGTATAAGGAACCTTACCGGTCATGACTGTATAAACAGTAGCCTTAGGAGTCTTCATCTCTTTGTTGAAATGGTTTACAATATTACCTTTTACCGGAACTGTACCAATATTTTTCCAATCCTCTTTCTTCGCCTTGTTGGCAGGAAGAGATCCGATATATGTCTCTACCAGTGGTTTAAGGGTTGCAATATCAACATTGCCTACAAATGTGAAAGTGAAGTCAGCTGCATTTGCAAACCTTGCTCTTGCAAGTTCCAATGTCTTTGCGTAGTCTGCCTTCTCAAGCATATCCATAGTAAGCCTCTTGCTATAAGGGTTGTTGTTAAACATGATTTTTTGCAAAGTGTCGGAAAAAGCGGTGCTCGGATCGGCTTCGGCATTTTGAAGTTGTGTCTTCAAGCGGCTGACATACGATTTATATGCGTCGTCATCTTGTCTGATAGCAGTAAAGCTAAGGTATACAAGCTGCATTAGAGATTCGATATCCTTTGGTGTAGACGAGCCGGATAAACCCTCTGTTGAAGCGCCTATTGAACGGGATACGCCGGCATTTTTGCCTGCCATCACTTTTTGCAGGTCTGTTGCACTGAATTTTCCTAAACCTCCCAAGGAGATGACATCACCTACGATTTTTGTGCTTATTATATCGGACTTGTCAAAGAGAGAGAAACCACCACGACTTTGAGCTGAGAACAGTATCTCATCTTGCTTGAAATCGGTTTTTTTGACAATTACGGTTGCACCATTAGATAGATTCCAGATAGTAGCACCGGTGATAGGCTCTTTAAGCTCTTTCACAACTTTGCCGGCAGTAGGAGCAACAGGAACCAGAGGTTCGTTTGATAGAGTCTCTTTGTAAGGCTCTACTACGTCTTTAAGTGCATTATCATATGTTTCCTTAACCTCTTCCTTGGTTGGTATTGCCAATCCATCTTTTTTAGGCATCATGACTGCAATTGCCAGATTCTCATTCTTTGGAAGAGACTTGGCGTACTCATTTATCTTGTCTAGCGGTATATTAGGAGTAATCTGTTGCATAATCTTATACTCCATCTCAATTCCAGGCATTGCGTTGCCTGTAAGGAAGTAGTTTAGTATCTGCTTTACGTAGAATCCGTTCTTCTGTTTCTCTCTCTCGTTGTAAAGCTCATCCATTGAGCTGTTGAAATTAGCTTTTGCTCTGTCATACTCAGTTTGTGTGAACCCGAATTGTCTTACCTTTTCAGATTCGTTCACAATAGCCTTAAGAGCTCTTGCATATTCTCCGTCACGAGCATCGGCATCTATGTTAAATACTTTTTTTGTATTTGAAACGATAAAGTCGCCATATGATGCAGAAGCACCTGTGAAAGGAGCATCGGCCTTCATAGCTATATCCTGCAAGCGTGAGTTCAACATACTTACAACCATGTTATTCATATAATCTACCACCAAAGAGGCAGCGGTTGGCCTGAACTCTTTTGGCAGTACATCCTGTTTGAACATGAGTGATACGCCGGTTGATGTAGCTTCAGGGTCATTAGTAACAGAGACAAGAGCCTCTTTAGTATCAGGAACCTGGAACTCTGTTCTTTGAGCTGCGTCTTTTTGTAATGGAATAGAGTTGAAAAGAGACTTGATCTGGTTTTCAACTGCTATTGGGTCAATGTCGCCTACAACAATAATACCTTGTAGATCTGGCCTGTACCATTTCTTGTAATATGATTTAAGTTCAGCAGGGGTGAAAGAGTCGATGACCTTTACAAGGCCGCCTGGAAGTCTGTAAGCATATTTGCTGTCAGGCATTATTTCCGGCAGCATGGTTTCCAACATTCTCATCTGAGCACTGCTCCTTGTACGAAGCTCTTCTCTGATAACGCCTCTTTCGTCTTCAATGTCTTTGTCATAAAGATTTACTGCGCAAGACCAGTCATAGAGAATAAGCAGACAAGAGTCTATTATGCCCTGTCTTTTTACAGGCACATTGGAAATATTGTAGACAGTCTGGTCTATTGCTGTGTATGCATTAAGGTCTGCTCCGAATTTTACCCCTATTTTTTCAAGATAAGAGATAATGCCGTTGCCGGGGAAATTCTTGGTGCCGTTGAAGCACATGTGTTCAAGAAAGTGAGCAAGTCCTCTTTGGTTTTCCTCTTCGAGGATAGATCCAACCTTTTGTGCAATGTAAAATTCAGCCTGTCCTTTGGGCTCTGTGTTTTTTGCAACAAAGTAAGTTAGGCCATTATCCAACTTACCTGTCCTGACTTTTGGATCCAAAGGCAAGGTTTGTGGAGCCTGAGCGGTTGAAGCTATTGTTAGAGCAAAAAATGCTGCTAATAATAATAGTTTTTTCATTTTGATTGATTGATTTTTTAATATTGTAAGCAAATATAGTTATGTTTTGCTAAATTTTTGTTTTTGTGGTAAATTTGCTAAGATTATGAAAAAGGAACTTGAACTGCTGGCACCGGCCAAAAACAGAGATATAGGCATAGCTGCCATAAATTGTGGCGCCGATGCTCTCTATATTGCCGGGCCATCCTTTGGAGCAAGAGAGGCTGCCGGAAATCCGATTGAAGATATTGAATCATTGGCTTCATACGCACACAGATATCGTGCCAAGGTATATATGACTCTCAACACTATACTCTTTCAAAATGAGATGGAAGAGGCTGTTGAACTGGCTCATCAAGCTTGGAGGGCAGGCTGTGACGCTCTTATTATTCAGGATATGGGCCTGCTAAACATGGATTTACCCCCAATCCCACTCTTCGCTTCCACTCAGACAAACATTAGAGATGTGGCTCAGGCAAAATTACTGGAATCCCTTGGATTCAGCAGGTTGATTCTTGCAAGGGAGCTTTCGTTACAGCAGATAAAGGAGATAAGGGAATCAGTAGGCGTTGAGCTTGAGTCTTTCATACATGGAGCCCTCTGTGTCTCTTACAGCGGTCAATGCTACCTCAGTGCCAAGGCAACAGGAAGAAGCGCCAACAGGGGAGTTTGTGCTCAAGCGTGCCGTTCCACCTATAACCTGATTGATGGAAATGGCGACGTGCTGTTTAGGGAAAAGGCCTTGCTTTCGCTGAAGGATCTTAACCTGAGCGGATACATTCCGAATTTGGTGGATGCAGGTATATCGTCATTCAAGATCGAGGGAAGGCTTAAGAATATATCTTACATAAAGAATATTGTAAGGTACTACAGAGGGGTCATTGATAGTTTCATCTCCGGAAGGGAGGAATATAAGGCCTCCTCTAGTGGAAAATTGTGGGGAGGCTTCACTCCAAGACCCGAGCTGACATTCAATAGAGGGTATACAAATTTGTTTATTACAGGGGAGAGGGGAAAGTGGCAGAGCCGTGAAAGTGCCAAATCAATAGGTGAATATATAGGTAAAGTGGAAAATGTGATTGAGCAGAAAGCAGGAAATCTTATGTTCGGTTACAAATCAGATATCAAGATAGGGAATGGCGACGGGCTATGTTTTATAACCCCAAAAGGCAAAGTGCTGGGTGCAAGGGCTAGTATCACGACACAAAATACGGTGACAACAAATGAACCTTTGACAATTCCTTTAGGATCTCAAATATACAGGAACTACAACCTTGCTTTTGAAAAGGAGCTGGAACAGAATATGCCAAAACGATTGATTGAGGTTGGGGTTGAATTCTTCAGCATAAATGGCAAGACTATAATAAAGTGTGAAAGCGAGGATGGGATTTGTGCCCAGACCGAACCGGGTGAAAGTGCGGATATTGCCAGAAACGAAGAACTGGCAAGGCAAAGCATCGCCAGTCAACTTGGCAAGACATCTGACATCTACAAATTTAATCTAAGAAGGCTGGAAGCAGACAAACTTATGTTCTATCCTGCAGCAACTCTTAATGAAAGTAGAAGGACTCTTGCCGCTGAATTGAACATTGGCAGGGAGAGGAAAAGGCAAGAACAAAAGAGCCTGATTGAGTCGGATCTACGGGGCAAGTTGCTGGATAGTAAGCTATATAGTGGAATTTATCTTGATTATAGAGCAAATATATCCAACGCTCTTTCAAGAGAGTTGTACAGGTCTCTTGGTGTTGCCGGCACAGAAGATGCTTATGAAATCTCTGCTCCGGCAGAGGCAGAGCTTATGAGATGCAAATACTGTATAAGATTCGAATTAGGTTTTTGCCTTAAAGAAAAAACGGCAAGAAAAATAGATGAACCTCTGTTTCTTGAGAACAACGGGAAGAGATATCGCTTAAGCTTTGATTGTAAAAACTGTGAAATGGTTATCTTTGGCTAAAATAGTCAGGCATGAAATTTTCCTCAATTGTCGGTCATCAAAAGCTTAAAGCTCAACTCATAAACCTTTCCAATGAGGGGAGGGTAAGTCATGCCATGCTTTTTTGCGAAGATCAGGGATATGGTGCTCTTTCACTTGCGCTTGCATTTGCTCAATACAACTCATGTCCTAATAAGAATGAAAATGACTCTTGTGGGACATGTCCTACATGCAACAAGTTTCAGAAACTGATACATCCTGATCTCCATTTTGCACTTCCTGTAAACAACACCAAGAAGATAACATCAGATAAGAAGCCGGTCAGTGACCACTTTATTGATACTTGGAGGAATTCTGTCGTTGAAAATCCTGATATGACTGAGCAGGAGTGGTATGACAAAATTGGGGTGGAAAACAAACTTGGCCTTATAGGAGTTAATGAGGCGAATCTAGTCTTGAAAAAACTTAGTCTCAGGTCTTTTGAGGGAGGTGAGAAATATATGATAGTATGGCTTCCTGAGCGGATGAATCAGGAGGCAGCCAATAAGTTGCTTAAGCTGATAGAGGAGCCGCCTGCCGGAACCTATATATTTATGATAAGTCAGGCTCCCGAAAAGATAATCACGACAATACTATCTAGATGTCAGATAATCAGGGTAAATCCTTTGGAGACAGAAGAGCTTGGACAGAAACTTGCTGCTGAATTTTCTATCCCTGAAGAAGATGGTTGCTTCTGGGCAAAGATATCCGGAGGCAGTATAAGCAAGGCTAGGGATTTGATAAAGGATTCTATAGATATCAGTGTTCATCAGGGACTTCTTTTGAAGCTGCTGGAAGGTTGTGCAGGAAAGGATATGGTCAGCGTAATCTCAACATGGGAGGAAATTTCCTCGTCAGGAAGAGAGAGACAGAAACAATTTTGTCAGTATGCCCTCGAATTTATAAGGCGAGTCTATATGATAAGCCTCGGAGCTGATGGGATCTCCAACACGCCCACGTCCCAAAAGACAATTGTAATGTACTGGGCAAAAAGGATTAAGCCCTCCTTCTATCCCAAGGGTTATGATGCAATTAACAGAGCGCTTGCAGATATTGACAGGAATGTAAATTCAAAATACATATTCGCTGATCTTAGTAATCGCTTTTTTCTATCTTTGTAAAAATTATGGATAAAGATAATACTATATTTGACTGTTCCCGTGGTTGTTCGGCGCAAAGGACAAACGAAGGAGAACTAAAGATCGGCTACAGGCCGGGGTGTTGTAAACTAGGTGTTTTCGACTGGCTTGAAGGGCTGCCTGAGGAGCTGACAAAGGATCTCTTTGAAGTGCGGTTTAAAAATACGCGTAAGGCATTCTATAAAAACACATCCGGGCAACTTCTTGAAGTCGGTGATATTGTAACTGTTGAGGCTACAAATGGTCATGATGTGGGAATCATTACACTCTCGGGGCCAGTTATTCTTGCACAACTTAGAAGAAACAATGTAGATCCAAGAAATACTGAGTTTAAAAAAATATACCGTAAGGCTAAAACCTTGGATATAGAGAGGTGGCAGGAGGCAATAGCAAAGGAGCATAAGACCATGATCCGCTCAAGGCAGATTGCAGCTTCTCTCAATCTAAATATGAAAATTGGAGACGTCGAGTTCCAGGGAGATGGCACAAAGGCTATATTTTATTATATAGCTGACGAAAGGGTGGATTTCAGGCAATTGATAAGACTTTTTGCAGATGAGTTCAGAATCCGCATTGAGATGCGTCAGATTGGAGCAAGACAAGAGGCAGGGTTGATAGGTGGAATAGGCGTTTGTGGACAGGAGTTGTGTTGTGCAAGATATATGTCTGAATTTCAATCAATAACAACGCAGGCTGCCAGAAGTCAGGATCTCTCGCTAAATCCTCAGAAACTTGCAGGCCAGTGCAGCAAATTGAAGTGCTGTATAAATTACGAGGCAGCTGTATACATAGATGCCCACTCAGGTATACCATATGTAAAGGCTCCACTGGAGACGGAGGATGGTTTTGCCTATTTGGTTAAGACTGACACACTAAAAGGGGTAATGTGGTTTTCTTACGAACAGAACAGCATGGCTAATATGTTCCCATTAGATGTGGAAAGGGTTAAGGAGATAATAAAACTTAACAAGAGAGGGGTCAAGGTTTCTAACCTGAACCCTACAAATGAAAAGTCTCCTGAATTCAAGAGCGCAGTAGGAGAGGGAAGCATATCCAGATTTGATGAGATGTCAAGACCAAAACAACGGAAGAACAGGCCAAATAAATCTCCAAGAAGGGGTAATGAAAATAAAAAATAGTTTATTTCTGCTGATTTTCTTTTTTGCTCTGGTTTCCTGTAACAACAAGTGTGAGATACACCAGAAGTTCCGTTTCAGGGTAGACGATTCTCTTGCAAGGTACGATGTGCTTTTATATGCAAGGTTATTGCCAGGCTTTAAAGGAGAGGAATTGCCCTTTGTACTTACCATATTGTCTCCTGACGGTAACAGATTCCGGGATACATTGTCTTTTTCAATCGCTTCAAATGATAATTACAGGCCTGTGGCAAAAGCTAAAAGCGGCGTGTGGAGGGACTATATGTGGATTTGTCGTAAGAATGTGGCTTTTCCAAGGAGAGGCCTATGGGTGTTCTCTGTTTCACATTTGTCGGTAAGGAATAATTTAGACAATATCAATAATTTTGAACTAACTCTTAAGAGAAATTAAACAGGTCTAATGGGAAAGGATAAAATAAAGAGATTTGCAGAGAATGAAACCTTCGGGTGTCTCTTTCAGCCGGAATTTGAAGAGATTTTCAGAAAAGATTATAAGCTCAAAGGTAAATGGCATAGCGAGGTGTTTAAGAACGAAAATCCAATCGTTCTTGAGCTGGGGTGCGGACGGGGTGAATATACTGTTGAAATGGCCAGGAAATATCCGGACATTAATTTTATGGGAATAGACATCAAAGGTGCAAGGCTATGGAGGGGTGCAAAGAGTGCTGTTGAAGAGTCTCTTGCAAATGTCGCTTTTGTAAGATGCCGTATTGAATTCATAGAGTGGCTTTTTGGACCGGAAGAGATATCTGAAATATGGGTAACCTTTGCAGATCCGCAGATAAACAGAGATAACAAAAGGCTAACTTGTACGAGATTCCTGGAAAGATACAGATCTTTTCTTGTACCCAATGGTCTTATTCACCTAAAAACCGACAGTCTGTTTCTTCACAAATACACTGAGGCTATGGCCAAAACCAATGGTCTGGAGATAGTTGAAGCTAACAGGGATATCTATGGAAGCGGACGTGCAGACGAGAAACTTTCTATCAAAACCCATTATGAAGAGAGCTTTCTTGCACAGGGAATGGCAATTACCTACCTGGTATTCAAGTTGGATAAAGATAAAAAACTTATTGAGCCGGAAAAAGAGAGCTATAAATAGTAGATGCTACTGCTCCTCTTTTTTTGTTGCATACTCTATTGCCCTTATCATTCTCACGATGTCCCTTCTTTGGCCGCTTATCATGATTGGATTGTCAGAATAATCTATGACAATTGTATCTTCAAACATACGCATAGCCCTGATGAATGGGGATACATGTCTGAAAGAGATTGTGGTTGAACTTTCGGCAACAACAATATATCTGGCATTTTCAAGTACATTCCTTATGATCTCCTTGTCCTCCTCATAGCTTTTGTTGAGGTAGACCGGTTTCTTGACAAAGCCGAGCAATGGGTATACAAAAGAGATAGCTATGAAGAACACTATCAGTTGAGTCTCTGTGCCGGGACGGAAAAAGTTTTCATAATGCAAGCCTTGTCCTGAGGTCAGTGCAAATATGGCAAGGACTAGTGTAAATATAATTGCGATATAGATCATATACTTGATGACCCGTATAATGTATCTTTTGTAGTCAAATCCTTTCATAATATTTGTTTTTATTTATTTAATTCTTTCCATGCAAGTGCTGAAGCGCCAAGTATAGCCGCATTATTCTCATCCAATCCGGATATTAGCAGCTTTACCTTGCCTTTCCATATACTTAAAAGGTTCTCCTCCATATATCTCTTTGTTGGTTCAAGAATAAGGTTTCCTGACTTTGCCAACCCTCCGAAAAGAAAGATTGCCTCAGGTGTTGTAATTGCAACAAGATCTGCAAGAGCCTCTCCAAGAGCCATGCCGGTCTTCTCAAAAGCCATTTTGGAAATAGGATCGCCATCGTTGGCGGCAAAAGAGATATCTTTGGCAGTCAATTTGTTAAAGCTTACATCCCTAAGTGGGCTAGGAGCTGTCTCTGTCGCCAGCAGTTCAAAAGCTGTCCTCTTGATTCCAGTTGCAGAGACATATGTTTCCAGACATCCTATTCTCCCGCATCCACACTTTCTTCCCTCTCTGATATAGGTAATGTGACCATACTCTCCGGCAAAACCATCGTGGCCGTACATAACCTCACCATCAACCACGAACCCGCTGCCCAGTCCAGTTCCAAGAGTTATTACAACAAAATTTTTCATTCCTTTGGCACCACCGTAGATCATCTCACCAATAGCAGCTGCATTTGCATCATTTGTCAGAATTACGGGAATGCCTCCAAACAGTACCTTGAGCTTTTCTGCAATAGGGAGATTTCCCTTCCAGATAAGGTTGGCTGCTGCCTCTATACAGCCTGTATAGTAATTCCCATTGGGAGCTCCGATGCCTATGCCCTTTATTTTGTGCTCGTAACCTAACTTTATTGAGAGATCAAGAATTCCATCCCTAATGGCAATTATATAATCATCAAAGTTTTTATATGAGTCTGTAGGAAAAGTTCCTGTTCCTTGGATAGCTCCTGCTTCATCAACAAGTGCATAAACGGTGTTGGTTCCGCCAATATCTATACCAGCAACTAAATTTTTCATAGAGGTATCTTTTGTTTATAATTAAAACACGTTGTTTGTCCCACAAAGCTATAAAATTTCTTTATTGAAAAAGGTTTAAAATGTCTATTTTTGCAAGATATAGCTTTTATTAATAAATTCTAAGTTATGGAAAAAGAGAAAAGATTAAGAGTCCTTATTATTGGCCTTTGTTCAGTTGCGGCATTATTGGTGATTGTCCTTGCGTGGCTGTGGATGGACAGGGATAAAATGTTGGGAGGTCTTACTGAAGAGAAGGAGCAACTGACGGAGCAGATGGAGCAGCTTAAGACAGATTACGACGGTCTGGCAGTCAGAATGGGCTCAGGTGCGGAATTCGGAAAAATGAATGGGAAAGGTTTTTCAAACAAGGTTGACAGTCTTAACAGTCAGCTTTCAAAAGAACGTGAAAAGGTAAACGAGCTTCTTCAGAAGATAAAAAATACAGATGCAAAGAACAGGAAGCTTATACGTCAATATGAGAAGGAGCTTGAGGAGTTGAGGGAAATTGCAAGAGGCTATATCATACAGATAGACTCCCTCAACAGGCTTAACATGGCTCTTAGAAAAGAGGTTGAGGAGGTTAGAGGTGAAGCCAGGGAGACTCAGCAAAAATACCGTAACCTCCAGACAACAACTGACGAATATGCCAAACAGGTTCAGATTGGGGCTGTTGTCAAGGGCCGTGATTTTGGGTTTGAGGCAATAACGGCCTCAGGCAAAGCAACAGACAGAAGCAGTAGGGCAGCCAAATTCAAAGCCAGCCTTAGCCTTATGGACAACACAATAGCATCTAAAGGCTATCGGAAAGTATATATAAGAGTCAAGAGTCCTGATGGTATTCTTATGACGGGTTCGCAGCAGCAGATTTTCTCTGTGGACGGTGAGCAACTGATATACTCTGCGGTTAAAGAGGTGGATTATCAAGGAGTGGAGATAACCATGAGTATTTATTTCGCAAACAACCAGCCTTTTGAGAAAGGAGTATATACGGTAGACATTTATACAGAAGAGGGAAAACTTGGCTCTACCAGTGTTACGTTGAGATAACGACCTTTTGGCAGGATTATACATTCATATTCCATTCTGCTCACAGTATTGTATTTACTGTGACTTTTACTCTACAAGGCAAACCGCCAGGATTGATAGTTTTGTGGATGCGCTTGTCTGTGAAATCTCGTTAAGGAAAGATTTCTTCAAGGATCTGGGTATCCCTTTGAATACAATTTATTTTGGAGGTGGCACGCCTTCTCTTCTAAGACCTGATCAACTATCAGCAATTGTGGATTCTCTCTCTGAAAGTTTCGGTTTTTCGCAGGAGTCTGTGAAGGAATTTACTATTGAAGTCAATCCGGATGATGTAACCCCAGACTACCTTGCCAGGATAAGAAGACTTGGTGTCAACAGGCTTAGCATGGGAGTACAGTCTTTTTCAGATACAGATTTAAGATGGATGAACCGTAGGCATAGTGCCTCTCAGGCAGTTGATGCTTTCAGATGGGCCAGGGCAGAAGGATTTGACAATATAAGTCTGGATCTGATCTTCGGTTTTGAACTTTTGACTCTGGAGGGGTGGAGAAATAACCTTGAGAAGATGATCGAGCTACGGCCGGAACATATATCTTCATATCAAATGAGTATAGAGCCGAAATCCAGGTTGGGGAGGCTTTATGAAAGAGGTTGTTATAATGCCACTTCTCAAGAGCTGTCGTACAAAGAATATTCTATTTTGCAACAAATGCTTGGCGAAGCTGGATACATTCAATACGAGATTTCCAACTTTGCTCTCCCAGGCAAGGAGGCTATCCACAACAGTGCATACTGGAACAGGACTCCTTATCTGGGATTGGGGCCAGCTGCACATTCATTCGATGGTGACTGCCGGTGGTGGAACTCCTCAAATCTTAATAATTACATAAAGACGTCCGGCGGAAAAAGTTGTTCAAGAAAGGAGAGGCTGTCGGATCGTGATAAATTCAATGAAGAGGTAATGCTCTCGCTAAGAAGAGCTGACGGTCTTGACCTGGGTTCGCTCAGACAACGTTTTGAGAAGTCGTTGTACGATCAGTTTTACAAACAAATGACAGCTTTACCGGCAGGATCTGTTGGCCTGACTGGTTCTAAAATAAGAATCCCATCGGAGAAACTATTTCTTTCCGATGGGATAATAAGAGATCTTTTTATATAGATTGCTGAAATCAGCAAATTCCGTTTGCTCTCAGATATGCTGTCACTGCAATTGAAAGGAATCCTACAAAGATGAATGATGCATATATATATGCAATCACTTGCCATCTTTTTAACCACTTGGAGTTGTTAAGTCCAACAGTCTGGAAGGCACTCCAGAAGCCATGTGTAAGATGATACCACAATGCGCCGAACCAGATTGCGTATGCAACAACTACCCAAATATTTCCAAAAGTCGCAGTCATAAGGTCGTTTACGTTTTCTGCTTCTCCGCCTGTAAATTCAGGAAGCTGCATCTTTGCCCAGAAGTGGGTAAGGTGGAAGGCTAGAAAGCCGAGAACAATAAGTCCCAGGACAAACATATTCTTTGATGCGAACGAATCGGCCTTTCCTTTATGAGGTATAGCGTATCTTTCTGAACCACGGGCTTTAAGGTTAGTAAGAGTCAGATAAGCTGCGTATATAATATGAATTACAAAACCTGCAGCTAAAACCGGTACCATTGCAACGACCACTGGAGAACCCATTATTGCAATAATTGTGTCAAAAGACTCAGGACCAAGGAGGTATGCAGAGTTCGCAATTAGATGTATTAATAAAAACAGAATCAGGAACAACCCTGTAATACTCATAATGAGCTTTTTGCCGATGGAAGAGGTGAAAATATTTCCCATGATATTTTGATTTGTTATTATCTTGAATAGTGGCGGCAAAGATAGTCTGTTGCTTGGTATTTTCATAATATTTAGCTAATTTTGTTTTATTGTAAACGGCAGTATTTATCAATAAATACATAATAAACAATGAAATACAAAAGAGTGCTCCTTAAGTTGAGCGGCGAAAGTATAGGTGGTAACGAGGGAAAGGGAATAGACGAAAAAATGCTGTCTCAGTACTCAAAAGATATTTGCGAAATAGTTTCTGCGGGCGTTGAGGTTGCCATAGTGATAGGCGGAGGTAACATATTCAGAGGGCTTTCGGGAGTCGGGAAAGGTTTCGAGAGAGTGAAGGGTGACCAGATGGGTATGCTGGCAACGGTCATAAACAGCATTGGTCTGTCTATGGCAATTAAATCTGCCGGGGTAAATGCAGAGGTGTACACATCTACTCCTATGGAACCTTTTGCCAGATATTTTGTTCTTGACAAAGCGCGCAGTTTTATGAAAAATGGCGGTGTGGCAATAATTGCAGGCGGAACAGGCAATCCTTTCTTTACAACAGATTCTGCATCAGCTCTCAGGGCTGCTGAGATAGGTGCGGATGCACTTCTAAAAGGCACTAGAGTGGATGGTGTTTACACAGCCGATCCCGAAAAAGATCCCAAGGCGGTCAAGTATTCAGCTTTGAGTTATGACAAGGCCCTTTCAGAAAATCTTAAGATAATGGATCTTACTGCCTTTGCAATGTGTAAGGAGAACAATATTCCGATTATTGTCTTTGACATGAATGTTACCGGAAATCTTTTACGTCTAGTCAAGGGCGAACAGGTGGGTACTGTCGTATCTGCCGGATAATTTATCAATATACTTAATTTTAAGATAATGGACATAAGTAAACAACAAGAGGTTATTGCCTCTGCTAAGGAAAAGATGCACAAAGCAATTCTCCATCTTGAAGAAGAACTTAAGACTTTTAGGGCTGGCAAGGCAAACACAGCAGTCTTCAATAATGTTATGGTAGACTACTATGGCAACCCAACCCCCGTTCCACAGGTTGCTAGCGTTACTGCACCGGATCCAAAAACGATGCTTATTCAGCCTTGGGACAAGAAATTGATCCCTGCAATTGAGAAAGCTATCATGGTTGCCAATATTGGATTTACTCCACAAAATAACGGAGAGCAGATTAGAATCAATGTTCCGCCTCTCACAGAGGATAGGCGTAAGGATTTGGTAAAGAAAGTGAAAGCATCGGGAGAGGTTGCTAAAATCAGTATCCGTAATGCGCGCAGGGATGGAGTCGATCTTTTGAAGAAGTATCAAAAGGATGGGCTTCCTGAAGATGTAGTGAAAGATGGAGAGACTACTCTGCAGAAAGATACAGACAACTACAACAAAAAGGTTGACGATGCTCTTGCTGCAAAAGAGAAAGAGATAATGACTGTATAGTGAAAGGTTTTATTCTTCCGGTTTGTCTCACTTTGTTCCTCTTTTCCTGTGGGACATCAAAAATTGAAGGGCCTGCTGAATCTTATCTCCCTTCGGATCTAGCCCCGGCTATGTCTGAGATTCCTTTGGAATTTGAATTGGACGTTAAAAAGCTGGAAACAGCCGTTAACAGTAAAATGAACGGATTGCTCTACGAGGGGAGTAATCTTTCTGACAAAGATTTATCGGTCAAAATATGGAAGGCTCAGAACTTCTCATTTTTTATAAACAACAATGAGATAACCTATCGCCTTCCTCTTAAAGTCTGGTCGAGGTTTGCGTGGAAAGTGCAGAAACTTGGGATTACCCTTTCTGATCAATATGAGGCTACAGGTACTATTGCGCTTGTTTACAAAACATCTATCGGTATAGACAAGGAGTGGAATCTGGTATCAAAAACAACCTCATCCGGTTATGAGTGGATTGAAACTCCTAAGCTTAATGTTATAGGAGCCAGTATTCCTGTAACTCCTATTGCAAATATTGCTCTCACTCGATTCGATAAGATGATAAACAGTCAGATAGACAAGACGCTGTCTGATGCTGTCAGTCTGAAAAAATATGTGTTCCAGGCTTGGCAGGAGGTTCAGAAACCTATGTTGATAAGTGATACAAACCATCTATGGCTTAAGATAATGCCTAAGGATATTCTTGTATCTCCTTTCACCACCAAAGGAAATAAACTAAACCTATCAATTGCAATATATACTCAACTGGAATCCTTTATCGGTGCACAACCGCCAATGTCTGCCACTATAGCTTTGCCTGCCTTCAAGAATGTTTTAAGACAACCTCAGCAGTTCAATCTGAACATTGCAGCCGATGTTACATTTGATAAGATTGCGGAGTTGGCGAAGGAACAACTTGTGAATAAAAGTTTCTCGGAGGGTAACAAAACTATAAAGATTAACAATCTTTCTCTATATAGCAGTGCCGGAAAGGCAATATTTGTGGCTGATGTGACCGGGTCGCTCAAGGGTAGGGTATTCTTCTCTGGCAAGTTGGTTTATAACGCGGACAAGAATGCTTTGGAGGTATCTGAACCTGAGTTTGATGTCAAGACCCGTAATGCTCTTGTCAAATCGGCAAACTGGCTGCTTCATGGGATGATACTCAAAAAGATGACTCCTTACCTGTCATATCCTCTGACCGATGCTTTGGAAAACGCCAAGGCGGAAGCTAATAAAATGTTGGCTAATTATCCTCTTTATGAAGGTATTACTGTTCGGGGTAAACTGGACCAGTTAAGTGTTACAAATGTTGCTATGGTTCCTGGAGCTGTCCGGATTCAGGCAAATCTGAAAGGGAACATCGGAATTAAAATTGCCGAGATCAAGTTTTGACATTTGATCTGTCACCTGCTTTTACTTGCACCTGCCGAAAGGCATTATATACATTGGCTCCTCTTCTTTTGATAACTGCATAAGTTCACTAACGGCCGGATCGTTGAATGCACCTATAGCACATGTTCCTAATTTCAGAGCTTCTGCCTGCAAATAAACATTCTCGCCGGAATGTCCTATATCCATGCACACGTATCGCAAGCGTCCACGATCTCCATATTTCTGAGTTGTCCTGCTGAAGATTGCGCTATATAACAAAGAGGCGGGGGCGTCCTTTATCATGGTCTGACCATAAGCTGCCTTTGCAAGATCTTCCCGAATGTCTTTGTTGATAATCCTTGTAATAGAGTGATCTTTTGGACTGTACTTATAGACGCCTGACTCGATGTTGGTGACATTTCCTACAATTACATACAGGTCCATAGGGTAAAGCGCACCGGCTGATGGTGTCGTTCTCAAACCTCCACCCAGCCTAGGGTTTTGTGGAACAGGCTTAGTGACTCCATATGCAGCCCACACAATTTGTGACAACTCTTCTTCTGAAAGAGCTTCATTAGTGAAGGCCCGGCGTGAACGCCTGTTCGCCAACGCTTCTTCCACAGTCATTGTCCCAACTGTTTTGGGTGAAGAGAGGGTATACACCAATTTGACATCGGAACTCGTGTTTTGCCCTACTCTGCTTTCCGATTTGGTATCGATTGTGTATCCTGTTACTATCAGATAGATACATAATAAAATTGATAGATTCTTCATAACAGATAAAATTTTATTTGATATACATGACTATAAAGTTATATAATTTTTGATAAAAAAACAGGTGCCACTTCAATTAACAAGATGATGGTAGTCAGTTATTTATGACATTGAACCACAAACAGCTTAATATCAGCAATATATCAATTGAAGTGGCACCTACTTTTATTTTTATATATATTTGTAAAGCTTATATTATTTTACATAAGATATTTGGATTATAAAAGTGAGTGCCACTCCAGTTAGCTTATTATTGAAAATCAGCTATTTATGAACACTTGTCATAAGTAGCTGATTATTATCGTTTTGGTAACTGGAGTGGCACTCACTTTTTAATTATAATATTTTTTACCTTTGCAGCCTGAAGAAATATTTAATCATGAGTAATCGCAGAGTACGAGTTAGATTTGCCCCAAGCCCAACGGGACCATTGCATATAGGAGGTGTCCGCACTGCCCTGTTCAACTATTTTTTTGCCAAACAGAATGGAGGAGATTTTCTCCTTAGAATTGAAGATACAGATTCGCAGCGATTTGTTCCCGGAGCTGAAGAATATATAAATGAATCCTTGCGTTGGTGCGGGATAAAGATTGATGAGGGTGTTGTAGAGGGAGGTAAGCACGCTCCTTACAGACAGAGTGAACGTCGAGCAATATACAAACAATATGCTGATCAGTTGGTTGCTTCAGGAGACGCATATTATGCATTTGATTCAGCAGAATCTTTGGATGAACTGAGAAAAAGTGCAGAGGCAAAAAAGGATGTGTTTACATATAACTATAAAGTACGCAACCAATTGCAGACTTCATTGGCTTTGTCGCCAGAGGAGGTTCAGACTAGAATATCACGTGGAGACCAGTGGGTTATCCGGTTCAAGATGCCGGAAAATGAAGAGGTGCAGATGCATGACCTTATACGCGGAGATGTAGTTGTCAACACCTCTACTTTGGACGACAAGGTATTGTTCAAAAGTGTCGACATGCTTCCAACCTATCATCTGGCAAATGTCACCGATGACTATCTGATGGAGATATCACATGTGATACGCGGGGAAGAGTGGTTGCCGTCACTTCCTTTGCATGTCTTGCTTTACAAGGCTTTTGGATGGACTGAAAACATGCCGGAATTCGCACATCTTCCACTTCTGCTTAAGCCTACCGGTAATGGAAAGCTGAGCAAACGTGACGGAGACAAGATGGGTTTTCCTGTGTTCCCTCTATTCTGGACATCACCCGAAGGAGAGACCTCCCGCGGTTACCGTGAGGATGGTTATTTCCCTGAAGCATTCGTAAATCTGCTCGCATTTCTGGGATGGAACCCAGGTACAGAACAGGAAATATTCAGCATGGATGAGCTAATAAAGCAATTTTCATTTGAAAGGGTGAATAAGTCCGGAGCACGTTTCGACCCTGAGAAGGCAAAGTGGTTCAACCATCAATACCTTGTTCAGAAAAGCAATCAAGAACTTGCAAAGCTATATATGCCGATACTTGAGTCGAAAGGAGTCAAGGCCGATATTGCCACAGCTGAGAAAATTGTTGAACTAATGAAAGTCAGGGTTAACTTCGTACACGAAATCTGGGATAAATCATCATTCCTATTTGAACGGCCATCATCTTATGACGAGGCATCAGTAAAGAAATTCTGGAAAGAGGATTCTGCTGTGATAATGAATGGCGTGATAGGGGTTTTTGAAAAGATAGGCAATTTTGAAGCTCAGGAAATTGAGAAGGAGATAGAGTTATTTATCAATGAAAATGAGTACGGTATGGGTAAGGTTATGAATGCCCTCAGACTTTGTCTTCTTGGAATATCCAACGGACCAGGAGTTGCAGAAGTTTGCGCCATTCTTGGCAAAAAAGAGACCATTGAAAGAGTTAAAGTGGCAGTATCGTCACTCTAATTGAGACAAATTTTCTTCTTTGATTTTTTTATTCAAAGAAAAGAGATAAATTTGCACCCGAAATCTGGCGCATTCTTCTAACGGTTAGGAAGCGGGATTCTCATTCCTGAAATAGCAGTTCGATTCTGCTATGCGCTACAAAAGGCAGCTTGTAAAGGCTGCCTTTTCTTATTTTGAGTAAACAGTATAGATTCCAAAAAAGGCAGCTTTTTACAGCTGCCTTGATTTATTTAGATAATAAGTAGTCCTACGCAGAAACAACCCGGATCGTCTATCGGATAAAATCCTCCGACTTTGTCTTTTAATCCCTCAGTGTTATTTTCTGCCCAGTCAATCCTGAAAGTCCTTGGTTCAACCTTGTCGATGACTATTTTTGTCGCATCAGAGGCATTATAAACCTTGTATGTGACTTTACAGAAGTAGTCAGGCAATCTTCTTAGCAGAGGCTCGAAAAGTGTCGCCCCGGCATTCTTTTGATATCTGTTTGTAAATGTGATTGTACCATCATTGTTCATGGTATAATCATAGTACCACAATATTGAGTAAAGGCTTCCTTTGTAGCGATATATCAGAGACATCTGCATGCAAGGTCTGCCATCGATTAATATAAATGCCAGATACTCTCTTTCCAAGACAAATCCAGCATAGCCTTTGGCAAAATAATCCCTTGAGTACATAAAGATATCGGATAGGAAAGGATTGACAAGTGTGTTTGCTAATTTAGAAGGGTCTACATCCAACTTTGCAAAATCTTTTTGGTAACCAAGCCTTAATGGAATAATAGGCTTTTTATTGTCGAATACCGGTACAGCCTTTCCTCCAATCCCGACCTGTAACTTCCCATCTTTAAAAAACAGAGAGTCGATTTTGCTTTCGTTAAAATTAAGCTCATCAAAGAGGTTAAGATTACTTACCGGTTGTTTACCTGTAAGAGACTCCATTCCAAGGATTGCACCTACACTTTGTTCGTAAATTTTCCCATCATCATTTATATAGGAAATGGATACTTTTCTAGGTGTAATTGCTAATTGTGCCTTTTTCCCGTTGTATTCAATTGCTGGGACTTTCATGGTTTTTATATAACTCTCGAAGGAGGCCGAGTTGCTCTTTAACCCTCCCGCTATAATAGCATCCGCAACCTCTTTTGTACAAGGTCTCAGTATAGCCTCGTTTTTATAATAGCGTCCTTTAAGGTAATAGCATCCATTTGATTTTATAGAAGTGTTGGATTGATTCAAAATAGAGAATTCGAAATCACTTTTGAGTCCGTCTCCATTCTTCCCTCCATTTACGCTTCCTTCCGGATCGGATAAAATATGCAGATAATTATATGTATCAAAAAGCAAGGTTATGTTCTGCAGGGCCTTTATCCCATAACTGCTCTCCTTTTGAGTAATGGCACTGCCGGAATATTGAGGTAGGTATGTCTCTACATCCGAGAGCATTACCACTCTGTTGTTATCGCCAAACTTAACCCAGTGATTTATACCACCTGCCTCGTTGGAATTGACTGTCAACAGCCACCCATTTTTATTTGACATAAGACTGCTGTTATACTCCTCCATTTTTATATTCAACCTCTCATCAGCATCCTTGTCAAAATATTCATTACTGTTTTTTTCGCAGGAAAAAAGCAAAACAGATAATGACAGTATATATAATAATTTGTTTTTCATAATAGTAATCAATTGTTATTTACAGCTTTGTTAATTGACTCCTGAACAAGAGTTTCCAATCCTTTAACGCCTGGAGCAGGGTCATACATATCTATATTCCATACCTCTTTGAGGTATTTTACGACTACGGCCTCCTTTGCCCTTAAAGCTACACCGGGATCGTAAGTCATACCTTTGTTGGTAGCCGGATTATTGTACAGTTCGCTTGCCTTGGCAACCCTCTCGTCAAAAGCCTTTTTGCCGTAAACCAATATTCTGGATACCATTTCGGCAAAATCCTCATTTGGGTTTGCTGTCGCATATCCGCTTATGTATCCTAAGGCCATTGCCTCATTATCATCTACATTTTGCCAAGACGATGTATAGCCGGCTGGAGTGATATTGCTGAACTCCATTGGGTATAGTGTTATCTGGTTCATGGTGTGGACAAATTCGTGATGTACGGTCTTCATCATCGATTGGATAAGATCTTTGTTGGCACTCTTCTCTGCCGTGGTTAGTGGATTGTTATTAAACCAGTTGAGGCGGAATATCACAATCTTTCTGCCACCCTCGGCCTCACCGAGTGTTATTGTTCCGTTGTTAAACTGGGGACTGCCTACAAGAACAAAGCTCTTTGGAGAGAGAGTCTTGATAAACTTAGATCCAACAATTGTCTCATAAGGTGTGATCCATACATCCTTGATAATTTGCATTACTGGTATAACAACTTCCTCTTTTACAGGAACCAGCATTTTATTGAGGTCCAGTTCAAATCGGTTGAACCGATATTTAACCTCCATATTGTAGTTTTTTACATAATTATCCTTCAACCATTTGTCGATTGCAGTCTCTGGATATTTATCTCCTCCTAACCCTACTATATTGTCTGTAGTCCCGGTAATTTCATCTTTTTCGCAGGACGACATCGACAGTAAAGCACTCAGCGATATTGCCGAAATAAAGAAATATCTGTATATAGCTTTCATAATAAATTCTTTTACCATTCTTTGCTTAATAAATTAGTTCTTGGGTTTAGCTCTATTCCCGATAATTTTGCCGTTTCAGGAATCTGAAGCACCCATCTGTCATCCCCTGGATACAAGGTATTGGTTTCCCCCGTATAAGTCTTATGTGTAACAGGAATTTTGTATCTTACCATATCCCAATATCTAAGACCTTCCCACATAAACTCATTTCTGCGGCACTCAAGAACAAAAAGAATCAGAGCTTTTTTCTCAATCTGCCATGATGCAGAGCCAAAAGCATTGTATTTTGCAAGATAGTGATCGGGATTGGCTAGTTCTGCCTTATAGAAATTCACTAGTTTGTCAATTGTTAGAACATTTGTTGTCTCATTATATGACTTAACCCTTTGTCTGCAAAATATATTAAGGTCGGCTAGTGCTGAGTTGAAATTGTCGGTCATGATGTATGCCTCAGCTCTGTTCAGCAAGACCTCTTCGTTCCTGAAATATGGGAAAATTGTATAAATTGTCCCTGTTGTGGCATTTATGCTTGTCCTTACAAAATGTTCTCTAAACTTAGGCAAATAATAGTGAGTGCTGGAACTGGAATATGATCGATATCCCCAACTTCCGCCGGTAGCATTCTTTGCCTTTACTGTTTCGTTCACATCAGAGCTAGAGCAACCGTATTTCCACGTATTTGCATATCTTGACAATCTGGAAGACATTTCGGTAAGCAGGAGATTAGATGGATTATCCCCCTTTGTATACATAAGCTTGATGTCATCACTGCTCTGAACGGTAGAATAATAAGTTAACCATGGCTGGAAATTGGCCTTTGCATAAACATTGGCATTTGAATTCTCATCTACGTTGCCTTTATCGTTAAGGACTGCTACAGGAATAATTGCATTTGCAAATTCAATTACTTTGTTCCATTCACCTTTATAGAGGTAAAAACGGGTAGCATATGCGTTTGCAGCTTTTTTTGTAAAATGATAACGTGGAGCTTTAAAAAGATCCTCTCCTCCAATTTTTTTCAGACCTTCGGTCAAATCCTGCTCTGTCTTATTCCACGCATCCAAAACTGTTCCTCGGTTATATTTTGCGATTACAACTTTTTCCGGTTCTGTAACATAGGGAACTCCAGGACTGTCGTTTGCCCCTACTTTTTCATACATCTTTGAATACAACGATACCAGCATGAAGTGAGAAAATGAGCGAATCAACAATGCTTCTCCTATATATGGCTCAGCATTAGCTGGTTTACCCATCTTCTCATATGCTTCAATCGCGTGGTTTACCTGGGCAATTGAAAAATAGCACTTACTCCAAAAATAATCCGGAGTGTCCTGTGATGTATTGCTGACATCTCTCCAAAAGAATGAAAAGGTGTTGTTATCGTGTTCATATCCAGTACCCTTATCAGTTACGTAGTCAACTCTGGAGTTGAGCATTGCAGCATAAGAGGCTTTTGGATATGAGGCTGCAATTAGTTGGTCCAATTTCTCAGTGTTATCTATTTCTGTCCTATTGTCAGGAGCTTCGTCCAGAAATTTATTGCACGATAAAGCGGTGGTGGCAACTGCAACAACAAATGCCAGTTTTGCTCCTCTTTTTATATTTTTTATTAAACTATTCATAATTTCCACATTTTTAGAATCCGACATTTAATGCAACAGTGATCTGTTTCTGTAAAGGTTGTGCAACTCCTCCGGAATTAAAGAACTCTGGATCCTGTCCGTTTAGTTTCTTGTCGGAGTATATCAAACATAAATTGCTTGCGGCAACGGTTAATGATAGTCTGTTAAGAACTTTGATCCGCTCTAAAATCTGTTTTGGGAGGTTGTAAGTCAGGGAGATGTTTTTCAATCTTACAAAGCTGCCATCGGCAACCATTTGATCGGAGTAGTTGTAAATGTTATATGGATATTTTCCTGTAAGCTCGGTAGATTGAACATATGCGTCTACAATTGAAGGGACATTGGTTATCTTCTCATCTCCGGGTATCAGCCATCTGTTGTAAAAGCTGTTAGGCATGGCATCCAGATCGGAATAGGAGCTTTTGAACACACTGTTCAGCCGGATTCTGTTACCGCCCTGGAATGTAAAGAAGATATTAGCGGAAAAGTTCTTGTAAGAGAAATTATTACCGAAACCTCCATTATATTTTGGTTCCACCGGACCTTCATACTTTAAATAAGATAGGTTTGAGCTTTGAAGATAAACAGTTGTGCTTTCCTTTCCGTTTTCATCGATATAAGTAGGTAATCCTGTCTCTGGATTCAATCCCTTGAATTGGATTGAGTAGAGGCTCCTTACTGGGCTGCCTTCAAGATTTCCTCCTGTAGGGACAACCATGTCAAAAATTCTTGGCTGATTCTTTGCGTTTGTTATCTTGTTGTTTGTATTGCTATAAGTGAAATTTACTTTCCATTGGAAGTCCCTCATTTTGACAGGGTAAATACCTAAACCAATCTCCATTCCGTTTGATTTCATATCGGCATAGTTAGCCAACTTGTATGTCTCACCTCCAATCCCCGAAGTCTTGAATGAGCTTATCAAGTCGAAACTGTTACGTCTCCAGTAATCCAATGCTATGTCAAGCCTTCTTCTGAAAATAGAAAAATCCACTCCGAAATTCATAAGATAGCCTTTTTCCCAAGTAAGCTCACTGTTCTCAAGATTCACTAAATTGATGACTGACTCAATTTCATCTGTGTAAGGACGGTTTGTGCTTGAATTGTAAAATACTGCCTTGGCGTTTGAAGCCGTAGGCATACTGGCAGTAAGGCCATAACTTGTTCTAAGAGAGAGATAGTCAATCCAAGATATGTCTTTTATGAATTTCTCTTCGGCTGCATTCCATTTTGCACTGATATTCCAGGTAGGCAACCATCTAGCCGACTTGCTGTTTCCCAGATTGTTGGATCCATCGCATCTTATTGTTGCAGAAAAGACATATTTCTTATCATAGGAATAGTCAGCGTTTGCGTAAAATGCAACAAAGCGATCGAATGTTTTTCCCATTCCATAGTAATCGAAATTGCTTTCAATCATCTGCTTCATGATTTTGTAATCTACAAATGGAATTCCTCCCTGATTATATTGATAGCCGAATCCTGTCATGTCAAACTTCTGCCTGTCTGCATACTTTACCTGTTGACCTACAAGAGCATTTATGCTGTGCTTGCCGATCTCTTTATTGAATAGCAAACTGTTCCTGAAATCATAGCTTATCATTTTATCTTCGTTCCTGTTGTAAAAACCGCCGTATGGGAGGACTACAACAGGTTCTGCATTAGGGTTGTCGGGATCCTGATACAAAAATTTGTTGTTCTCTTTAATTGTAGAATTTCCTGCAGCCCGGTATGCCTGTGACATATTTGAGTTCTCTTTTATCTGGTGCTCTCTGTCAGACTTGACATAACGTAAAGCCCCGGTGAATTCCCATCTTAGATTTTTATTCAGTGTCCACTGACTTTCCAACTGACCTTTTAAATCTATGACATTAAGTTCAATAGAGTTGTTTCTCAATTCATTGATTATATTAAAAGGTGCATAGTTTCTAGTAAAATACTCCAGATTACCATCTTCGTCATATGCAGTTAAGGCACGGCTGCTATTGAGGGCAAAGCTGAAAGGGTTGATATCGAAATCTCTGTCATATGAACCCTCCACAACATTAGATTTGCGTGACAAAGAGCCTGGAGCCTTTTGCTGGCGGATTGAACCAACTACCTGCACTCCTACCTTAAGAGCATCATAAAGCTGATAATCATTCCTTATATTTGCTGTGTATCTGTGAATCTTGTCGCCTAGTGACCAACCCTCGTCACCCATATAACTTAACGAAGCGTAACTCTTTGTCTTTTCACTACCTCCAGCTATGCTGACAGAGTGCTCCTGCATGAGAGAGTTCCTGAAAAGTATGTCGAACCAATTTGTATTGGCCATTGCATATCTGCTTAAAAATGCCCTTCTGGCATCAGGTGTGTTCTCCAGTAAAAACTTTCCTGTCTTGTCGTCATATGTATTGATCTTATTGTACATTTTTCCGTAAACTCCGGAATTGGACCAGTTTACAATATTTGTCGTAAGATATCCCTTCCTTTCCAGTTCTGCATATACCGACATCTGGTCCAGAGAGTTCATGATGTCATAATTGCCATAAGTAGGTTTAAACTGAATAGTATAGTTGCCTGAATAGCTTAATATCGGACGTCCCTCTTTACCTTTTTTAGTTGTCACAACTATAACACCGTTCATAGCTCTTGCACCATACAATGCTGTTGCAGAAGCATCCTTGAGTACATTGATACTCTCGATATCGTTAGCATTCAACCCTGCTACAGCTGAACCCAGCAAAGTTGCGGGGTCACCGCTTGTAAGTTCGTCATTGGAAATATTCAGGACATCCTCTTGTACGACACCGTCAATAACCCACAATGGCTTATTCTCTCCATTTATGGATGTCGCACCCCTTACCCTTACCTTTGGAGCGGAACCAAATGTACCGGATACGTTCTGGATTGAAACACCGGCTACAGATCCCTCCAACATTCTTGACAGGTCAGCACTACCTTTGATCTGCAAATCGTCGGACTTCACCTTCACAGAAGAACCTGTGAAGTTTGTCTTGCTGATGTTCTGAAACCCGGTAATCACCACTTCGTCCAGCAACTGAGGATTTTCATTTAAAACCAGTACTAAAGATCCTTTGTTGTTGATGTTGTAGTCTGTAGGCTTATAGCCTATTGATGTTACCTGTAGCTGTCCGTCGGTTGGCACATTGTTTAAAACGAAATTACCGTCAATATCGGTAACCGAAACCTTTGTTGTCCCTTTCAGGACAACAGATGCTCCTATTACTGGGTTGCCGGTCTGATCCTTGACAACTCCTTTTACATCGATTTTAACGATTTTCTGCACTGCTTTTGATTTTACAACAATAGTGCTTCCTTTAATAGTGTACTCCAGATTTGTGCCTTTAAGCAATTTTTGGAGTAAGTCATTGATCGATAAGTTTTCATACTTTTTATCTCCAATCACTAAGTTTTCCACATCTTTTTTAAAGTACTGTACTTCGTAATGGGAGACTTTATTTATCTCCATAAGAGCCGTCTCTAACTTGCTGTCTGAGACCGTAATGCTAATCTTGATCTCTTCTTGCGCTTCTGCATATACACATGTGCAAAAAAAGAGCGAAATCACCATCATTTTAATGATGTAACTTTTCATAGAGTTAGTTAAGTTATTGTTTTGGTGTTAATAAAATTTGGTTAAATGAGAAATATTATTGTTTTTATTCTATATAGAGCTTGCCATCCTTCATGTAGAAAGTGAAGTTGTATGACATCTGCAATGTTTTGATCAGTTCATCAAAACCTTTTGTGATATTGTATTTGCCGTTGAATAACTCCTTGTCGTATTTAGAAGACTGCAATTCGATGTCTACCTCATACCATTCTCCTAACTGCTTAAGTATAGAGGGAAGTGTCCGATTTATAAAGAGGAAATATCCTTGAGTCCATGCTTTGTATATGAAGCAATCAAACTCTTCAACAGAATATTGGCCAGATTTGTCTATGGTAAGTTGCTGATTTTTTGTCAGAGTCATATCTTCCCTGCCCTCAGTGGCCACGGCAACCTTTCCGCTAACGATGCTTAAAACAAATTCCTTGGATTTTGTATCTAGATTGAACTCTGTTCCCAACACGGTAACCTGTGCACTATTTGTCTTTATTACGAATGGTGATAGGGGATTTTTTGCAACACTGAAGTAGGCTTCTCCATCAAGCTCGACATATCTTCTGTCACTGTCGAATTTATCAGGAAATGAAATCCGGGCATCTTTTTTTAACCAGACTTTTGTTCCGTCATATAGTGTAAGAAGATAATCATTCTTTGATGTAACCTTTATTGTATTTAACTTCTTTGCTGCAATCTGAGGGTTTGCTTTTTTGCCGTCAGTAACGGCCTCGAGGCTGTTTTGCCTGACAAATTCATCTATGTTTTTGATTTCAGCACTGTTATTCTCAATCTGCAACTCCTCACCGCTTGCAAGCTGCAACACAGCTGAGCCCGCTCTCTTTGCTGCATTGTTTATTGAATCGGAAATGGCCGCCATTTGAGTCAATGCCGATTTTTCTCTGTTGCTAATGTGTAGATTGTTGAATATCAGTAAAATTATAAGACAGGAGCACACGCCGGCTACAGTATATAATATACGAAACCTTCTTTCCTTTTGTTTGTAGGGGAATCCATTTATGCGCTTGGTTGCGGCATTACGGAAAGCCTGGAAGTTCTTTATCTCAAGATACTCTCTTTTTGCCTTTGGAGATCTTTGTATCTCTTCAAATAGCTTTTCGGATTCTTCTTTGGAGAGTTTTCCTTCAAAATAGTTAAAAATAGTTCGCCTCATATTAGTTTACAATTTCTCTTTGTATACTAATACGATTGGTTTATGATATACCCTATAGTGTGATTATATAAAGTGTGATTTTTTTTCTTAAAAATTTTATAGACAGCGAAATTCTTTTCTCGACAGTTTTGGGAGAAATACCTAATATTTCAGCAATTTCACTATAAGTAAGGTTATCAAACTTGCTGAGAATAAATATTTTTCGATCGCTAAGAGGAAGGTCCAGGATTATTCGTTTTATCTTTAAGTGCCTTTCAATCTCCTCTTCGTTAAGAATAGTCAATGCCTCAATGTTTAAATCATGCTCTATATGAGAGATTTCGGTAATTTGCTCATCAAAGAATTTCTGCTGTATTTTTTTATGTTTAAGATGATCTATCGCCAGATTTTTGGCAGTTGTGAATAAATAGGACTTTACGGACTTATTCAGGTCTATCTCTTCGCGTTTCTCCCATAAAAGCATAAAGGTCTTTTGAGCAATATCCTCAGCCTTGCTTATATCATAAAGATACGTGTGGACAAAGCATGTTATTGGAGAATAATATTTTTTATAGAGTTCTTCGTAAAAAATATCATCTAATTGTTGTGCCGTACTCATTAAATAAAACTATAAACATTGACCTAGACAAAACTACACCATTAGGCTGATGTAAATATACTCTTGTTTAAGAATTCTCCAAAATCTTTGTGTTTTAATAACTCATTAAAGTTGGCTTATTGCATAATTCATTTAAATATCACATCTTTATATAACTTTTTACAAATTTTTCGAGACTCTTTTACATTACGGGAAAGGCCTGTATGTCATAAAAGAGTTGTTGAGCGGATCCACAGTGCGGATTCCTCTTTCAGCAGCACTGGTAGAAATACACAACGTGCATTAAATCTGTCTGAACTTTTTCTCTTTGGCAGATACATCTGGGATTAAATTTATACCACAAGAGAGATTTAATAGTAAAGATTTCGAACGAAAAAAATCATAAATTATGAAAGAAGACGAAAAGAACTTGCCAATTGAAGATAGTTGGTGGTTGCGGAACATAATTGCTATCATTATTACCTCTGCTGTAATAGCAATGACGATTGCCATTGCCATTGTTATTCTTTGCAATCCAAAAACTACGGGTGAAGTTAATCTGGAGTTTATCGGTCAATCGCTGTTGCCGCTTTGGGGCACATGGATTGGAACAGTCCTTGCCTTTTATTTTGGAAAAAGCAATTTTGAAGCGGCTTCACAATCTTATCAAAAAGTCATCAATTCTCTAACAACAGAGGAGAAGATTGCAAAATTGAAGGTAAAGGATGTCATGATTCCTGTAAAAAAACTTGAGAGACTGGATTTTGACACAGAGAAAGACAACCTGATTTCTAAAATCCTGGAATATGAAAATTTTAAACAATATAACCGTTTTGCTGTTTTCAGTAAGGGTGATATCTTAAAATGCATAATTCACAGAAGTACGTTCCATGAGTTTATTGTCCTTAAATACAATGAGTATAAAACAGCAGATAAGGTTGATGCATTGACATTGAAAGATATTCTGGAGTCTACGGATTATAAGATAAAGAACTCATTGACCCGTGGTTTTGGATTGGTTGCTATAGATGCAAGCCTTTATGATGCAAAAAAGGTTATGGATTCCATTGCTGAGTGCCTGGATGTATTTATCACTCAGACAGGAAGTGCTTCGGAACCAGTGCTTGGTCTGGTTACAAACAACATGATTCTTGACAAGGCTAAAGTATAGGATCTGTCAAATTTACCTCTATCTTCACAGGGAAATGGTCTGAAGGAAGCCTGTTCTCAAATTTTTTCAGAGAGACCTCTTTTGGGAAGTTGCCGGATTGGATATTTTCTGTGGGAGTTTTGGCTTCTATGCGATAAGAATCTGTCAGGACTCCGTAGCGGAGCACATGAGCGCCTCTACGGACAAAAATATGGTCTATACGGCTATCAGTTTTAAGTGTTGGATTGAAATCGTTGAATGTGCCATTAAGCGCATAGCGGAGATCAGCGATGTCATACGAATCCTGCATTATCTGTGATGTTGCAAAGAGCTTGTAGCCTTCGCTTGTCTGGTCCATGTTAAAATCTCCGGTGAGTATGAAAGGTTCTCCGGCTGTTAGAGTCTTTATCTTTTGAATGACAAGCCTTGAACTTTCCAACCTTGCCTTAACACCGACATGGTCCATATGAAGGTTGAAAAACCAGAAACACTTGCCACTACTCTTCTCTTTAAACTTACCCCACGAGCATATCCTTGGTAAGGCGGCATCCCATCCAACGCTTGGTTTGTCATCGGTTTCCGACAGCCAGAAATTGCCCGACTTTAAAAGTTCAAGCCTCATAGTGTTGTAGAATATTGGAGAGAATTCTCCATCCTTAAGTCCATTTATCCTTCCTACGCCAGTATAGTCATATCCGGGTAATTGATCAAGCATGTCTATCAACTGTCCGTTTAGCACCTCCTGTGCGCCGAAAATATCAAAATCGTGAAAACGGATAAGCTTTGTGACAATAGGGCAGCGCTGCTTCCATCCATTTCCTTTAGAGACGTCATCCTGATTCTCGTATCGGATATTGTATGAAGCAACTGTCAGATTTTGAGCTGACAATTCGGAAAAAAGACAGATTGCGGATATTAGAATGATTGTTTTTTTCATGAATTTATAGTTTTACAAGAATTCCTGCCGAAAAGCTATGGGATAATTTTCTACTGGCAAATATTGTAACAGCATCAATCGGCGTGAAATCGATGTCACAATTGACCGATCCAAAAATTGACTCGGAAATTTTGATGTTAACACCACCCATAAATGCAATCGAATGTTCCAAGGACCGATACATATTAATGCCTATCGCTACCTTAGGCCGTATTATATTTTTAGGATATATGTATTCAATTTGTAAGGGAATTCTAAAATCAAAACTTGAGTAAAGTATTCCTGTCCTGAAGAATAACTTCTCATTTACATTTGGCATCCATATATGCGCAAGCACTCCTCCACAAAAGTTATATTTATCATTTATCTCACCAGGATCTTCAAATTTTATAATGCCACCGGTTGCCTCTAAATCTATTTGAACTAATGGCTGTCTCTTTTTATATGCAATAGGGTTTCCTTCTCTCTTTTTTGTATTATAAATTTCAGCCAGTTTTGTCAAAGTATACTTATTAATCTGCTTTAAATTTTCAATTATTGGAAATAATTCCGGAGCATCCTGCATGTAATACTTTAAAACACCTATGTGCAACGTAGTGTGGTAGAAGCAATCAGAATTATTTACAGATTTGATTCCCTCTTTATATATAATCTCGGAAAGCCGGAGACCCTCCTTATCTATGTAATAGTGATCGCCGGCATCATCTCTAAGATAGTAAATATTAACCTTTCCTTTAATAAGGTATTCTAAAAAGAATGCCTTGTCATTTATCTCGCGGGAAACATAATATTTACTATTTATGAACCTGTATGAAACGATGTCTTTTGGCGAATACAGCTTAACTATACCGGAATCCGTCTTGAATTTGCATATGCTTCCCATTAATATGTCACCTCGGTAATCAATATTGCCAGATAATGTGTCGGCAGAATTTGTAATTACATAACCGGGTTTGTAATAGGTTTGGGCGGTTGATATCTGAGATAATAACAATACACCAAGCACCAGTAGCACTTTGTTTTTCATAATTTATATGCATCTATCTAATAATGTGCAAAGTAACACTTATTCTGAATAAATGCAAATTACGCAAATAGTTTTCTGTAAGATTCTGCTTTTTCCTTTAATGGCTTTGGATATGCTCGGGAGGAGGATGGCATTCTGTAAAGGCGTATGGGTCTTTGGTGGAAATGAAATGTGATATATGTCCCAGGAGATGGCAGGGACAATTGAGTTTGGGGGTCAATTTCTGCAAGAACCGTGAGCAGGGTCTCTGTGGCTTTCTGTCCCGTAGTGGCTATTGTGGTGCATTCGGGAATTTTGGACAGTATGGAGATTAAATCGATATGTGTGACAACTTCCAGAAAGTTATCAGAGGCATTCTTGTTCTTGCGGATGACAGATTGTGCCGTATCGAACAGCGCAATCCCCTTCTCTTCGCAGAACTGACGCACCAAAGCCTCATTAAACCTCTTCCCTGAAACAAAATGCAAAGGTTCGTCATAAAATATATGCCCCATTATCCGCCACATGTCGTTTTGAAAGTTGGGATAGAAGAAATTCATAGACCATCGGTTCTGAGGAGGCGGGAAACTCCCTAAAAGCAGAACTTTGGCGTGTGGAGGTAAAAAAGGCTCCAGCGGATGTAGTTCTATATGCTCATTTTTCATTTACCGGAATGTGTATTTCTTTTGCATGAAGTAGCTTACAAAAACGGTAAAGACTGATACAGTCATATTAGCTACAGAAGGATAGAAACTCAAGCCCTCTACTAATATTTTCAGACCTATGTAATTGATTAAAAGATTAATGCCAAAAACAACCAAGTATCGGAAGAGCTGAACATGCCCTCGAAGATCTGAACTGGAAAAGGTTACATACTTCTGCAATAAAAAGCCGGTAAAAAGAACAATTGGAATCTTGATTGCAAGGGATGCGATGTGAGAGCTAAGTGTTACGAAATAGAGGTTCAGCATTCTGTGCTGCAGTACAAAATTGTAGATTACGAAATATAGGACCCAGTCGAACATCAGGTTGGCAACGCCTGTGACTCCGTAGCGGAAGAAACGTAGTGACATGTATTTGCGGAAAAGAGGATAAAACAGGTCTATTATTTTCCTTATCCAGTCACCAACGCTCTCAAATAATTTTCTCATATCATTTAATTCGAGACAAAGGTACGATTTTCCATCGCCACTCCTTCCCGCAATCGAAACAAATATATGCAGAGCGGTAGATTGGGAAAAGACCTCCTAAAATATAGAACAATGGAATCATAAAAATGCTGAAATTTTTGCTCTTGCCAATATTTTCAGATTTGCAAAAAGGGCATGTTTTTTCATTAATCTTACTGTCAATCTGGACTATCTCTGTTTTGTTCAGGAGATTCCTTTTTAGATTTTTTTCCGACTCAGGCTCCTTTATATAGCCTACATCTTTAAGTAGCTTCAGTCCTTCATCGTAATCTGAATCCTTTACCAATAATTTGACACCACCTATAGCATTGGAATAGAAGTTATTGGCCTGTACGGTGAACTCATTTTCTATAAAAGTCTCAATACCATTAGATTCCAAGTATCCCTTAGCGAGGTGAGCCTCATGTGGATATGTAAATGAGATTATTGTTTTAAATTCATTCATTGTTAACTTATTTATTGTGTTTGATAAATGTCTTGTTGTCCAGTTCCAGGAAAGCTTTTTCCAGTTCTTCATTTGTGTTCATCACAATAGGACCACCCCACGCAATCGGTTCCTTAAGAGGCTTGGCAGCAATCAGAAAAAACCTGGCTCCTTTATCTCCTGACTTCACACGCACTTCATCATAATCAGAAGCCATTTCGGAGGAGGCAGTCATGAGTATTGCACAGGCTTTATCTTCGAAGCGGGTAAGATCATCATCTGCCGCCAGGGTACCGTCTATCAAGTACAGGAAAAGAGTCTGGTCGTTGGGAGTCTCCTTGTATCGCCAGATAGAATTTGGCTCCAGGTCTATATCCAAATACTGTACCTTTATATACTCACCCTTAACTGGCCCTTTGTGTTTGCTGTAATATCCAGAGAGGACTCTGACAGTCGCATTCTCTTCTATAACCGTAGAGACATCTTCCTGTTTGATATCACGATAGGTGGGATATGTCATCTTGTGTTCCTTCGGAAGGTTCACCCATAGCTGGCATCCCAACATTAGTTCAGAAGCCCTAGGCATCTCTTGATGGATAATGCCTGATCCGGCTGTCATCCACTGACATTGAAGATTGCCTATAGTACCGGCGTTGCCCAGGCTATCGCCATGCTCAATCTCTCCTTTCAATAGATAGGTTACTGTTTCAATTCCGCGATGGGGATGCCATGGAAACCCCTTGATATAATCCTGAGGATTTGAAGAGTCAAAACCATCCAGCATCAAAAACGGATCAAAGTCTTTTACTGTCATTAATCCGAGAACTCTCCGCAAGTGAACTCCCGCTCCGTCAGTAGCGTTTTGCCCTCTTATGGTTTGTGTACATTTTCTCTTAGTCATAATTGTAAATATTATTTCAACGATAAAACGACATTTAAATCAAAAATACGATTTTATAAGATAATTATCACTCTAACACTAATAAATTGATGGAAATGCTATTAATATTGTCTTATATTTGTTTTAATAAAACAAATTAAAACAAAATGAATCTAATTAAACAACTGACAACGTTCGCCGTTATCGCATTTTTTTCTTGTAATGCGTATTCTCAGCAAACAACTACAGCACCAAAGGTAGCTGAAGAGGTGAAAGAGGGACTGAAAGCTGGTGACCAGGCTCCTAATTTTAAGCACAAAGACATTAACGGAAAAGAGGTTTCTCTTTCTGACTTCGCAGGTAAATATGTATACCTGGATGTATGGGCTTCATGGTGTGGTCCTTGTAAAGGTGAAATTCCTTTTCTGAAAGAAGCTGAAAAGAAAATGCATGGTAAAAACATTGTTTTTGTAAGTGTATCGGTAGATAAGGATATTGAGGCATGGAAGAAAACAGTTGCCGAAAAAGAGATGTCAGGAATACAGCTACACAATGGAGGTGACAGAACTATCTCAAATGCTTTTGTTATTCCAACTATTCCTCGTTTTATCCTGATAGGCCCTGATGGAAAAGTTGTTGATCCAAAGATGATCAGACCATCAAGTGGTGATGCATTGATAAACTATTTCAATGCCTTACCTAAGATTTAATTCGTAAATCACATTGTGTCAGTTTTAGCAGCTATCAACAGTTGTTAAAAACTGACACAAGTGATATTTTATATCAGTCTACTCTACCGTAACGGATTTTGCCAGATTCCTGGGCTGATCTACATCCCTTCCTTTGTTAACTGCAATATGATATGCCAGTAATTGCAAAGGTATTGAAGATAGGAGTGGTTCAAGACATTCAAGCGTAACGGGGATCTCTATTACAGAATCGGCCATCTTGGAAATTTCTTTCTCTCCTTTGGTTACAATCGCAATCACTCTACCTTTACGAGCCTTTATCTCCTGAATATTCCCAATTATTTTATCATACACAGAGTTTTTGGTAGATATTACAACTACAGGCATCCCTGCATCTATAAGTGCGATTGGACCATGTTTCATCTCTGCGGCAGGGTAACCCTCAGCGTGAATATATGAAATCTCTTTTAGCTTGAGAGCCCCCTCCAAAGCGACAGGATAGCTTATACCCCTTCCAAGATAAATGAAGTTGTCTGCATAGGTAAAAGGGATAGACATCTGCTTTATCTTTTCATTCAAGGTCAGTATTTCCCCGATTTTACCCGGGATGGTTTCCATTTCGTTCACAACATCACGGTAAAGGCTCTCATCAATAGTTCCTCTTGCTTTGCCAAGAATCAGAGCCATCATTGTAAATACGGAGACCTGCCCGGTAAAAGCCTTTGTGGATGCAACACCGATTTCCGGGCCTACATGGATATATGACCCTGAATCAGTTTTACGGGCAATAGATGATCCCACAGAGTTACATATGCCGTAAATAAATGCTCCTCTCTGTTTTGCCAGATCTATTGCAGCCAGCGTGTCTGCCGTCTCGCCCGATTGAGAGACAGCAATCACGACATCTCCCTCGTCTACCACAGGATTACGATATCTGAATTCGGAAGCGTATTCGACATCAACAGGAATCCTGCTAAGTGTCTCAATCAGATATTCCCCTATAAGCCCTGCATGCCATGAGGTTCCGCACGCAACAATAATAATCCTGCGAGCATTCACAAACCTTTCTAAATTGTCTGTAACACCAGAAAGGGCAACACTCTTTTCCTTAAAATTGACTCTCCCGCGGATACAATCGACTATTGTATTTGGCTGCTCAAAAATCTCCTTTAGCATGAAATGATCGTAACCACCCTTTTCCAGTTGAGAGAGGGTCATATCCAGTTTTACCACAACTGGCGATAATAGTTCGTTTTCTATAGTGACAATTTTCAGTCCATTTTTTCTGTCTATTATGGCAATCTCACCATTGTCAAGATATACAACAGATGAAGTGTATTCAATTATCGGAGTTGCATCAGAAGCTATGAAAAATTCGTTCTCACCAATGCCGATAACCAGTGGACTGCTTTTGCGAGCGGCAATGATGCAATCAGGATTATCTCGCTCTACTATTGCAATTGCGTAAGCACCAACTATATGTCTTAAAGCAATCTGAACTGCCGACAGCAAATCTGTATGTTCTTTTTCCCATATGTATTCAATTAGCTGAACAAGCACCTCTGTGTCAGTACTGCTCCTGAATTTACACCCATTTTGCACAAGCATGGTTTTGAGTGTGGCATAATTTTCAATTATGCCATTATGAACCAATGCTATCTTTTTTGAAGCTGAGTAGTGAGGGTGTGCATTTACCTGGTTTGGCTCTCCGTGAGTCGCCCAACGGGTATGAGCTATACCAATCCTGCCATCTTTTGGCTTTCCTTGAACAAATGCCTCTAAATCTGCAACTTTGCCCTTTGTTTTATATAGATTCAGATTTCCCGAATCATTTACGACTGCCACTCCTGCACTATCATAACCTCGGTACTCCAGACGTCTGAGTCCGTTAATCATTATTGGAAATGCCTCCCGGCATCCAATATAACCTACTATCCCACACATGACTATGCTTGTTTAGAAATGTGGGATATACGTCCAAGAAGTTCTTCCGCAAGTTCGGATTTTACCTCAATATGCCGGGTTACAGCAGAGACAAAAGGATTACTGCTCAACTCGCCTCTTACCATTTCAAAATCACCGAGTTTTTCTTCTTCTGACCCATCTACGCCAAAGCTTGTCATTGATGTTATTGAAAACTCCTTCATGGCATCCTTGTAAAGCATCTCATCCAAAGATATTACTGACTCCTTCCATAGATTGACCAACGACCTTATCTGCTCAACGGTGATTTCAGATAATTTTATACTGTAATAACTCTCCATTGTCTCATAGGCCCAAGTCCACTCCATATTGTAATAATCGGCATGTAGCTGCCTGAAACGTTCTTCAATCTGAGAGAGAGTAGTACTTTTATTGTCGATTTCTTCTATAAGCTTGTCTACTTCTGATTTAGGGACTATCAAGCCAGAGAGGTCTACCCATTCACCCTTGCCAAAAGGATGAATCGGCTCAAGTTGTTGTCGAATCTGTTCAATATCTTTAAAGTCAGTTGATTCGAGTCTCTTTAAAAGTGAGTTCCCAAAGAATTTGTTGATAGCTTTCTCGTATAGGCTGATACCGTTCCGAAGAGAACTATTCTTAATCTTTGAGCTCCTATAGGTGTATATTTCACAACTCTCACCGGAAACCATTCTGAGTTCGCTGAGAATTTTTCTTCCCTTTATCATTTTCTGAATGGTGTATGGACTAAGAAGATTATAGTTTATAAGATCAAGAAAATCAGGATCTGTACGCTTGTCCCTCTTCGGCCACTTCTGGGCATCCCTTATTGTACCAACGCTTCTGAGATTAACTCCCGGGATGAGGAAGGTCTCATCTGATTTCTCAATCAGATATGAGAATGGAAGGTCTGTAGTATCCGGATGTCGGTAATGTCTTCCCATTACAAGCGAGAATGCTCCTATTTTGGCAGGCCATAGGATGTATGAGTCACTGGTGGTTTTGGACCCTCTTTCGACAATACCTTGGTGTATCGGCCCAAGCTTGTACATATGGTTGCTCTGATTGGACCCGCTGCCGGCATTGAGGAAAGAGAACATTCCTGCAATCAGAAGGCTCGACTTGTGCACCGATACGGTAAACGGCCCAGCAAAAACCGCACAGGCTTCTCCGTTTTCGAAGTTGCAGTTAGAGAACAATAAAGAGTCATGTGCCGAAAAGCTATGCGAAATGTGGCAAGACTGCCCCACAAAACATCTTGTAATTTTTGATGCCTCAGATATGGATGAGCCGGATGAGAATATAAAATCATTTGCAATAACTCCATCGGAAACATGCACAGGAGCAAACCGGTTGCTTGATATTGTCCCATTTTCCAACCGAAGGACATTTACTACTTTGGCATAATCACCAATCATCACATTCCTGATTGTGCCTGTATTGATGATTTCTACACCATTGCCGATTATTCCCATGTCAGACTCATGCTCTTTTGCATATCTCTCTATAAGTTCCCCGATATTTTCTATTGTCTTCTTTTTGTGACGATAGAGGGCAATCATATAGGCAAGTGAAGAGGAGAGCTGCGGATAGATTGGTACCTCTCGTCCTCCGGTTTCGTTCAAGACCGATACAGGGGTGTTGCAGCCGAACATGCTGCGCCCCTCAACTACAATAATGTTCACATTCTGGATATAACATCCATCATTGATTTTGTAGTTGGAGATATGGTTGGAGATGTTCTCTATGAAAACATCGTTTCCAACTTCACAATTGTGAAGGGTTGCATTTCTGATACCCGAATGGCGGCAAATACCGCCCGGGAGGGAGAACACTTTCTCAAAATGACCCAATACGACTCTGCCCGAGAAAAGGACATTGTGTATGTGCTCTGTTGAGAACTCCTCCGACACAAAGACTTTAGTCCAGTCTTCTGCCACACAAAGATTAGCTATCAGTGAGCCAATCTCGTGCTGAGATAAATTCCTCATCTATGTTTTTGTTTTTCGGGAAACGAAGTTATGTAAAAAATCAGAATTGACAAGAAGGAGGTTATTGCTCCGGTTGAATTCCTAACAGCTTTTTAACCTCTTCTATTGGAACTGAGGTGCGTCGGGCCACTTGTTCGACTGTCAGTCCTTGATTGTAGAACCTTGTGACGAATTGGTTCATAGATTCTCCAACTTCTATCAAGTGATTGTCAGGGTCAAAAAATCTTATGGTCTGTTGACCCCAATGTTCTTCACGCACTTCGTGCATAAAACGCACTTTTTTTGAAACTAATTTATCATAGACTCTGTATATATCGTCAGTCTCGAAGTATAGTTCAAACCGATTGGTGGAGATGCCTGCAACCTTATCCATTCCAAGAGATGCCGGGATAATATGATGTTTAGAAATCTCCCATAGTGTAACCCCGTTTTCAAGTATCACGTTCCCTCCAAGATTCATGGTTATGGGAATCTCCAGTATTTTATGATAGAATTCCTTCGATCTCTTTATGTCTTTGACAAATATCGCTGTCGAACAGTTTTTTATATTCATTATTTATTAAGCTTGTTCAGTTTTCCATTAGCCCAGGCAATCATTAGGTTGTTCCTGTCGGAGGAAAGAGCTTTTTTGTATTCATCTTTCACAACCTTAAGCCACTCCTTGCCTTCCAGATTTGCATCGCCGAACATATTTATATACTCTTCCCTTGTAGTACTTATTATTCTTGCGAACTTACCGGTCCTCTCAATGTTCTGGTCGTTAATTGCCCACACATTGTCTGGGTTTGGATTGGTCAGATAGACTGTCACTCCGTCCTTGAAGTAATAGCACTTTGGACCTGTTCCGTACATATCTTCGTAGACCATTCCTAAAACAGGGAATTGACCGCCAGATGCAAACTTTATGTCATGAATCAATCTGTCTGTATCCGTCTTGCTTAGCTCATTTGTCAGCGTAATACAGGTGGTTATTATCCAGGATGCGATTTTTCTGGAGTCTGCATCTGCAAGATATACTTTTGCTATTATATCTGCACCGTGCACTTTATAGTTGTACAAAGAAACATCAATACCCTCCCAACCTTTCAGCGTGTCAGTCTTGCATACGAACGTCTGTTCCATGTATCGTGATGGTATGATCTGTTTCTCTACTCTGCCGGCTATTACTTCAAGGCTGTCTGTAAGATATTTTGATATGGATTCTTCGTTTTGAGCAAAAGATGTTCCAAATGCAAGCATTGCCAAAAGGCATGATGCGGGCTTTCGGAAATATTTAAAGGCTGATAATAATGACATCTCAATAATTTTCGGTTAAGTTACGCAAAATTCCACCATATTCTACAAACCGAGAAGTTGTTGCAAAATTTCAGGGGCTGTAAAAGTACGCTTGGATGTCGCCTCAAGGTTGTGTCCCTCTTCTTCGTAAATCCGTCGCAGGAAGATAGGCATTGCCTCTCCGGCTTCGATCAAATGTCCATCAGGGTCATAGAAACGGATTGTCCTTTGTCCCCACAGTTCGGTGTTGATTTCATGTAAAAACCTTACTCCGTTTTTTTTCAAAGTCTCGTAGACATTGTCCAGATCTCCGGTTTCGAAGCACATCTCGAAACGACTTGGTAAACTAGAGTCGGATATCTTATCCATGCCTAGTTTTTGTGGGATCACATTCTGATCCATGATTTGCCAGATTGCGAATCCCTCCTTGAACATGAAATTCATATCGCCATTGTTCATGACGACTGTCATCCCTAACAGGTTTGTGTAAAAATCCTTTGCCTTAAGAGCGTCCTTTACGAACAATACCGGCGTGCAATTTTGTAAGTCCATATATGATTTTATTGTTTTTGCAGGCTTGAGTCAAGAATAAACTGCACAACACTATAGTCGACAGCGTTGAACATATCTTCGATATTATTGGTGTAGTCTGAGTTATGGCTCATCAAAGCATCCTTTATAAGAAAAGCATTGTAGTCATGGCTTTTAGCGCTAAGATAGGTTGCCAGAGCACACCCTACGGCACTTAACCCGCATACAAACAGAGTATTGCTACCAGTCTCTCTTATCACCTTGTCCAAGTCTGTTTTGTTGAAACCATCCGGATAGTGTTTGATTATTTTAGGATCCTCTGGTCTGATATTTACAGTTTTAGGGAATTCAAACGGTTCTGTATCGGGTTTCGGTCCATACTTGGGATCTTCGTGGTAAATACGTATAATAGGATAACCTTTGCTGCGAAACAGGTAGATGTAGTAATTTATATTCTGTAGCGCAACAGCTTTTTCTCTCTCGGGAACCATGCCGAGGAAAACATTTTGAATATCAATGATAAGAAGTGCTGGTTTGATTTGTGCCTGGGCTTGGGGCTTTGTTTGCTCTTTTTGATCCTGAGCAAAGGATTTACTTGATAAAACCGTCATTAGAATTGTCAAGATAATAATTGCTTTTTTCATAGTCGGTAATATTTTCAAATTATTAGACAAGATACAAATACGAATCCTTATGACCAAGTCATTCGTGGCAATTAAACTAATGCCACGAATGACTTGGTCACATTACATGATTTTAAAACAAACTTGGCTGATCTTCTTTTGGTGGATAAAGTGTACCGATTATTATAAAAGGATTTGGTGCAACTAAATGAAATTGCCGGGTTGTTCCTAAGTAGAAGTACAAGTCTTTAGTCTTGGCAAAATTATAGAAATACTTCTTTTTGACATCTTCGCAAGCTTTTTGCTCATTATATTTATGCCTCTTTAGGCAATTCCAGTAAAGCTGGCCTATTTCCCAGTCTTCTATCATTAGCGTACTTCTATTACCTTTATTGTCAGAGAATTCAAAAGAAAATTTATAAGGTAATTTTGCAACAACTTCAAAAGGATTGTCGGAATTAACAAATAGGTTTAATTGTAGTGCTTTTGCTTTAAGTCTGGCAAGTTTTGTTTTGTCCCATTCTCTTTCTGTTTGTTCGCAGATAAAATTATGAATCTGGGTTGGCTTAAAAACTGCAAGAGATGTGTACTTACTTTGGTTTTTTGCGTCTTCAATCAATTTGGTCATATCTGTATAGACGTTCTTTAAAGCAATCTCTTTACGGAGAGCCCAATTTCCAGTAGTATCAATGTGACCTATTATATCAAAAGGTTTGTCAATTGAATATGGACGATAGCTTTCAGGGCGGAAATCAGATTCGTTACGAACCAAGTCGATCTCAATCCAGTCATATTTATTGTATTGCTTATCATAATCTAACTTGCGGAATGGGATAGGGTAAATACGAACCCATGTTCCGTCTTCACGAAACCCTGCGGTACAAACCAGTTCGTCATACTTAGATGCAAGGGTCGGATAAGTCTTGACCGCAATCAGGACTTTTGTCTTAGTCATTTTTATATATGTTTCAATTCGTAGGCAAACAGTGGGTGCATAACCAAAGCATCAGCTAAATGCTTTCTATGGCATTGATTTATATTGGACTCGAAACAAGTTAGGGCAACACTTTTATGTTGGATTAACAAATCAATAATTTTATTCAGATAACCCTGGACTTGTGGCAGGGTGGAACGACAGTATTGCAAAAACAATTTATCGTAATCGGACTGTGTGTCGAGGGACTGTCTTTTGTCAGAATCTATGCCCAATTCTGGAATGTGAAGGAATTCAATCCCAACCCCATTACATGCTGTCTGCAATTGTGATTTGCTGAAGCCAAATTTCATGCTGTATGAATTTTTGCGGACATCACACAAAACTTGTACGCCATTTAAAATTAGCTTGTTAATATACTCTTCAAGACTGATGCCTTCATATCCTATTGTAAAAAGCATTGTTCTGTCGCAATGAGGTCTGGCTTCGATTACTCTATCATACTCTCCCTTAGTGAGGATATCTTTGGCCACAATACTGTTAATGGCAAAATAGGGATATTTGACATATGAAATATGAATAAGCTCATCAACAGTCTTGCCACCATAAATCTGCTCTGCATAGCGTATGACCTGACGATCTCTATCTTTAATATTTGTCAGATAAGATTCCGGATCAGTTTTAATCCAGTCATCTCCTTCCCGTGCAACCATATTGTATTTAAACATAGCTTGTAAGTCTGCACCGGCTTGAAAAGAGTAACATCCATACTTATAGGGGACGAAATGAAAATCTGGTTTAAGTTGCTGTTTGCTGACAAGCATTAATAACTTCTGCAAGCTTATCTTATCTAGCCTGTCACCAAAAGCTTCCATTAAAGCTAACAGAATTTTACGTCTGTAAAACATGCGGCAAATTTAGTAAATATACTGTAGCTAAGTTTTTTTAAATGTTTATATTCCCTCTTTCCGCCAGATTTGTACTATTCTTGGGGCAAATTGTGCTCTATAAGTGAGCTGGGAGTGTTGCTAGGTGCTGCTTGCAAAGAAGATTTGGGTACCCGCTAAGTGAGCGGCGCGTATAAAAAACAAGAAGCGACGACCTGCGTCTATTATAACTAGCACACTTTTGGTCGTCGCCTTTGTTTTTTAGTGAAGTTACCTACTCACGGATGGCCTTGATTCCGGGCAG